>NZ_LT699766.1 GCF_900155385.1 Vreelandella massiliensis | reverse complement strand
GCATGATCCAGGTAAGATCGCGCGGGATGACTTCGCGATAGATACGGTTACTGATACGCAGGGACGGGTACGTCTCGATCAGGCCCAAGTCTTCGACATACTGCTGGTCGTCCGGCTTGATCGCATCGATATCGACACTCTCTTCGCTGGAGAGCAGCGCACTCATCACCCGCTGCACCCGAGGCTCGCGCAGCTTGTCGGTCAGCTGATCAAGGTGCGTGGCACGGGATTGAATGAGTCTTTCCCTGGCGGCACGGTAATCCTCCAGCGTCAGTGTTCGCGAGCGCTCGCGCGCCGGTTTAAAACGCCAAGTCAGCTCGTAACCCAAGGCGTTGACCAGCCAAGGCTGGCCTCGGGTGTCTTCCCAAAGTTCAGGAAAAATGGCGGGATCTAATGGCTGGCCGGTGGCTTCGGTATGCTGACACCACAGTTGCTCACACTCTTCATAGGAAAAGCTGCCCATACGCAGCGATTCAGCTTTGATATTGAACGCGCTGCCGCCAGTGATGACTTCGGCCCCGTCCTGATGCATGCGGTAATCGCGCACATCGCGTACACCGCATAGAATGATCGACTGGGGGAAGGCTTTCGGCCGCTGGGCGTACCCCGCACGGATTTGGCGCAAGAGCGAAATCAGCGTATCGCCGACTAAGGCATCGACTTCGTCGAGAAACAGAACGGTAGGCTTAGCGGCATGCTGTGTCCACGTCTGCAGTAATCTAGACAGTCGTTGCTGGGGCGAAATTGTGTATTGCTTGGCTTCATACCACGTGACCAGTGTATCATCATCAAGATAGAGCTGAATGGCATTGACCACCGCATCACACACTGCTCGCATGCCTTTTTCTTCGTCTCCCCGAGCGGCTTGGGCGCCTTCGATATTGGCGTAAGCACATGCATAACGACCTTCTTCATTGAGCGCCTGCATCATCGCCAACAGTGTGGTGGTCTTGCCTGTCTGCCGGGGTGCATGAAGAACAAAATAACGTTTCTGGGCGATTAGATTCTCAACTTCATCCCAATCCACGCGGCTAAGCGGATCAATATGGTAGTGATCTTCCGGTATGGTCGGCCCCGCGTTATTAAAAAAGCGTTCCATCGAATAGCACCTTGAAAGGGAGAAACTTTCTCCACTTTAGCATGGGTGACTGCCTATCGTAGCCAGACCGGGTTAGTGCGCGATCCTACTGCCCCCCCCTAACTGATACTGAGGTACTACGTAGCAGGCAGCGAGACATTCTATATCGTCATTAACAAAGACAGTTTAAGCGCCCCAGGTGTGAATAGCTCTATCACCGTGGTGTTCAGTGCCCTGCCAGATTTTCTCTTCCCATGAAATATCATCCGCGCGGTTGAACACCACAAGATGGGCTTCATCGGCACCCACTTGGTCCGCATAACCGGCTGTTTGCGCGACGCCCTTCGCTACGGTGGCCTCCCGGCTGTCGCGTTGAATTTTGAGCTCA
>NZ_LT699765.1 GCF_900155385.1 Vreelandella massiliensis | reverse complement strand
GGCCTCGAGCAGTGCCGGCACGCTCTCCGGGGTGACACGGCCGTAGCGATGCAGCGCCGGCAGCGACACCACGTTGGCCGCCAGCCGGCAACCACCCACGTGCGAGCTCTCCCAGACGTCAAAGCCAAACCCTCGGTCCGCGTTCTCGGTGCAGAGCGCCTGGTAGGCGGCGTTGCCGAACTTGGCGCAGCAGCGGTCGATCTTGCCATGGGTGCAGCAGAGCAAAAGCCGCTGCGCCGTGTGACCACAGCGCCAGTTCGCGGCCTCCGCCTCGCCCGCAAGCAGTGCCTCCAGCAGGTTTGGCAGTTCGGTGTCCGAGGCGGCGTATTCGTGCCCGGACATGGGAGCGAGCAGCCGGCGCTCGGCGTGGTTGTGGCCGCGCCGGTCGATCAGCTGCACCCGCCAACCCTGTTTGCGCAGGGCTTCCAGGCGCGCGGCTACCATTTCGGGCATGTCCTTGGCCGCAAAGACATGATCGTCCCATTTACGGCGCGGCCAAGTCAGTAGCAGGTGGGGCTGAAACGTGCCCCCCTTGCCCACCAGCGGCTCGCCGCCTTGTTGGTTTTCCACCGAGCAAAAACGGTGCTTCAAAGCGCCCATGACGCCTCCGGTTAGAGTGTGTGGCGGCGCTGCCAGAGCAGCGCAATGAAATAGGGCACGCCGATGAGCGCGGTGACGATGCCGGCGGGAAACTGCACCGGGGCGAAGGCGAGCCGCCCCACCGCGTCCGCCGCCGCCACCAGTACCGCCCCGATCAGCGCGCTGGCGATGAGCAGCGTACCCTGGCGCTCGCCCACCAGCAGCCGGGCGACATGCGGCGCCACCAGGCCGACGAAGCCCAGGGTGCCGACGACGGAGACTGCCCCCG
>NZ_LT699764.1 GCF_900155385.1 Vreelandella massiliensis | reverse complement strand
GCCCTGGTGGGGGCCGCGGCGGCACAGGCGGCCCCCGAGCGCATCGTCAGCGCCGACGGCGCGCTGACCGAAATCGTTCATGCGCTGGGCGAGGGCGAGCGCCTGGTAGGCGTGGATACCACCTCGCAGTTTCCCGAAGCGGTCACCGAGCTTCCCCAGATCGGCTACAAGCGAGCGCTTTCGGTGGAGGGCGTGCTCTCGCTCAATCCTGACCTTTTGCTGATGACCGACGACGCCGGGCCGGATACCGCCGTGCGCCAGCTGAACAACAGCGGTCTTGAGCTGCACACCTTCGCCACCGAGCCGACCCTGGAGGCGGTAAAGCACAAGGTGTTGGGCGTGGCCGAACTGCTGGACAAACCGGAGGCCGGCCGCACGCTGTGGGCGCGTATTCAAGCCGATGTCGAGGCCGCCAGGGTGTCAAGCGAGCGCCTGGATGAACCGGCGCGGGTGCTGTTTGTGCTTGGCCTGAACGACCGCAGTCCGCTGGTGGCGGGGACGAACACCGAAGCCAACGCCATGATCGAGCTAGCCGGCGGGGTCAACGTGATCGAAAGCTTCGAGGGCTACAAGCCGATTTCCACCGAAGGCATCGCCATGACCGGGGCCGACGTGGTGCTGATGATGGAGCGTGAGGAGCACGCCGCCAGCGCCGCTGAGCTGTTTGCCCGGCCCGGTTTTGCCGCGCTGCCGGCGGCAGAGAAGCAGCGTTTGATCAAACACAACGGCACGTTTCTGCTGGGCTTTGGGCCGCGCATCGGCGAAGCCATCGGCTGGCTGAATCAGGCGCTGTACGCACCGGAGGGTGGCCATGCACGCTAGGGCGCAGATTGGCCAGAAGGTGCTGGTAGCGCTTACGCTGCTGTCGGCGGCCATGCTTGTGTTTTCTACCACGGTCGGGCCCATGAGCATCATGTGGCAGGACAGCCTCAGGGTGCTGCTGGGCATGGGCAGCGCCAGCGGCGGGGCGCACCTGGACACCATCATTACCTCCATTCGCCTGCCTCGCGCGCTGCTTGGCATGCTAGTGGGAGCGGCGCTTGCGGCAAGCGGTGCGGCCATTCAGGGGCCTGGCTCTTTTACACACCTTGATGTGTATAAAAGACAGGGTCAAGCCGCCTCCAAAACTTTTCGCAATTCGCCGCGCCGGGAGGGGGGGCCGTGCGCCCGCCTGGGGGCTTTGGATGGGG
>NZ_LT699763.1 GCF_900155385.1 Vreelandella massiliensis | reverse complement strand
TGCCGTGGCGGCGGCCGAAGCGGCCTGGCCCGCATGGCGCAAGCGCACCGCCAAAGAGCGCGCCAACCTTTTACGCGCTTGGTTCGATGCCATCATGGCGCACCAGGAAGACCTCGCCCGGCTGATGACGCTGGAGCAGGGTAAGCCGATTGCCGAGTCGCGGGGCGAAGTCGCTTACGGCGCGTCGTTTGTCGAGTTCTACGCCGAAGAAGCCAAACGCATGGCGGGGGAAACCCTGCAAAGCCACGGCGTCGACAAGCGCATTCTGGTCTTTCGCGAATCGATCGGCGTGGTCGCGGCGGTGACGCCCTGGAACTTCCCGCTGGCCATGATTCCGCGCAAGTGCGCCCCGGCGATGGCCGCGGGCTGCCCGGTGGTGATCAAGCCCGCCGAGGCCACGCCGCTGACAGCGCTGGCGGTGGCACGATTGGCTGAGCTCGCCGGTATCCCGGCAGGCGTGATCAACGTGGTCACCGCGAGTCGCCCAGCAGAGGTGGGCGAGGTACTAACCACCGACCCGCGCGTGCGCAAGTTCTCCTTTACGGGTTCGACGCCGGTGGGCAAGAAGCTCCTGGCCCAATGCGCGGGGACCGTCAAAAAAGCCTCTATGGAGCTAGGCGGCAACGCCCCCTTTATCGTCTTCGATGACGCCGACCTTGATGCGGCCGTCGAGGGCGCCATTGCCTCCAAGTACCGCAACTCCGGTCAAACCTGCGTCTGCACCAACCGTTTTCTGGTGCAGTCCGGTGTATACGACGCCTTCGTTGAAAAGCTGGCCGCGCGCGTCAAGCAACTGAAAGTTGGCAGCGGCTTAGAGGAAGGGGTGATGCAGGGACCGCTGATCAACCAGGCCGCAGTAGAAAAAGTACAAGCCCACATCGCTGACGCGCTAGAGAAAGGCGGGCGGCTGATGTGCGGCGGTAGCGCTCACGCCTTGGGCGGTACGTTCTTCGAGCCGACCATCATCGCCGATGTCTCCGATGAGATGCGGGTCGCGCGTGAAGAGACGTTTGGCCCGCTGGCGCCGGTGTTTCGCTTCGAGACCGATGAACAAGCCATTGCCATGGCGAATGCCACCGAGTTTGGCTTGGCCGCTTACTTTTATGCGCGCGACTATCGGCGTATTTGGCACGTCATGGAAGGCTTGGAGTACGGCATGGTCGCGATCAATGAAGGCATTCTCTCGACCGAGTTGGCGCCCTTTGGTGGGGTGAAAGAGTCAGGGCTTGGACGTGAAGGTTCACGCCATGGGCTGGATGAATTTACCGAACTGAAATACGTCTGTGTGGGCGGCTTATAAGCGCCGCTATTCAAGGTGAAGGAAAAACGTTGATGAACAACGCGCAATTGAACGAACTGAAGCAGAAATATGTTGCCAACGGCGCCGCCAGCCCCGCCACACAGTTTGCCGACCGTGCGGAGAATGCGCTGATTTGGGATGCGGATGGCAACCGTATTATCGACTTTGCCGGTGGCATTGGCGTGCTCAACATTGGCCACTGCCACCCCAAGGTGGTCGAGGCGGTGAGAGAGCAGTTGGGCCGCGTGATGCATACCTGTCAGACGGTTATCCCCTATGAAGGGTACGTCAAGGTGTCAGAAAAGCTTAGCCAGATTGCCCCGGTGCGCGGTCACGGTAAGGTCATGCTGGTGAACTCCGGTGCCGAAGCCCTGGAGAATGCCGTCAAGATTGCGCGGGCGGCGACGGGTAAAAACAACGTGATCTGCTTTGACGGCGGCTATCACGGCCGCACGTTCATGACCATGGCGATGAACGGCAAAGTCGCGCCCTACGCGGCGGATTTCGGCAGCATGCCGGGTAACGTGTTCCGTGCGCCCTATCCGGTGCCGTTCCACGGTGTCAGCGAGGAAGACGCGATTCGTGGCCTGAAAATGACGCTGAAGACCGATGCGAACCCCCGCGATACCGCGGCCATCGTGATTGAGCCGGTACTCGGCGAGGGCGGTTTTTACCCCGCGCCGGCGAGTTTCCTCAAAGCCGTGCGCGAGATCTGCGACGAGCACGGCATGCTGATGATCGTCGATGAAGTGCAGTCCGGCTTTGGGCGCACCGGCAAGATGTTTGCCATCGAACACAGCGGCGTCGAGCCGGACCTGATCACCATGGCGAAGAGCATGGCGGCAGGCATGCCGATTTCAGCCATTGTCGGCACGGATACCCACATGGACGCCTCCGGCCCCAACTCGCTAGGCGGCACCTATTCCGGCAGCCCGGTGTCCTGCGCCGCGGTACTGGCGGTGCTTGAGGTGTTTGAAGAGGAGAATATCCTCGGCAAAAGCCAAGCCCTGGGAGAAACGCTAGGCCGGCGCTTTGCGCAGTGGCAGGAGCGCTTTACCTGTGTCGAGAACGTGCGTCACTTAGGCTCGATGGCGGCGATGGATATCGTCTCTGCCGATCGAACCCCGGATGCGGACCTCGCCGCCGCGCTCTGCAAACGCGCGCGTGAGAAAGGGTTAATCCTGCTCTCCTGCGGCCTTTTCGGCAACACGATCCGCTTTCTCATGCCGGTCACCATTGAAGAGGAAGTGCTCGAAGAAGGCCTGGCGATCGTTGAAGCGTGTCTCGCGGAGCTCGCGGGGTAAGCCTCTCCCACGCTAAATGCCCTACCTTAAAAGCAACACGAGCCGGTGCAGCGTTAATCGCACCGGCTTTGTATTCTAGGGCGACAACTCGTGTTGAATAGCGTGAGCCACAAATTGGTTTAGGCTTTCGCCACGAGCTTTCGCGGCATCCACTGCATCTCGGTGTAGCTCTTCCGGCAAACGTACCTGAAACTTTCCTGAGTATGCCTTAAAAGGCGTTATGCCCTGTTCCTGACATACGTCGAGGAAAGTCTGCAGCGATACCTTACCTTCATGTCGCAACGCTTCTACGCTATCGGCGTAGAAATCAGCGCTACCATTTAAGCCGGTAAATTCGCCGCGAAACATCTCGATGTCAGGATCGTACTCGATGATGGCGCGATAACCCTCAATGACCATGAGGTTATTCATGGCGTTACTCCATTTTCATGCAACCATTTGCGAACACTCGCGACAGCACCCTTGTCGGTATCAGGCGAAGGATGAGGGCGATGAAAGACCCGAACTTCACCAAACAACACGACTGCGATACGGGAACCTTCGCGCTCTTCAACGTTGGCGCCAAGTGCCTTGAAAAGCGACTCAATGTCTCCCCATGGGATAGAGCCAGAGACCGGGCGGCTAAAAATCGCGGCGAGTGTTCGTTCGTTTTTACGCTTCATTTTAGTACCATTTTTAGGTACTAAATATAGCACGATGCATGTTTTTGACCAGTATTTTCGATATGAACGCCGGTAAAGTCCGCTTAACACTAGGTCGTAAAACAGGCGTTCCAAATTATGCTATGCTTGCCGATCAATTTTGCGAATATTCCCACCATGAGCCTAACTGCACGCCAAGACGATTCTGCCGATACCAAGGAAAACCTGGGTATCCGCGCTTACAAGCAGCTCAAAAACGACATTATCAAAGGGGCATTTCGTCCTGATGAGAAGTTACGCATGAGTGTGCTTAAGGAGCGCTACGACCTGGGTATTGGGCCGCTGCGTGAGGCGCTGTCGCAGCTGGTGGCCGAGCACCTGGTCGTGGCGATCAGCCAGCGCGGTTATCGCGTGGCGCCGATGTCACTCGCGGAGCTGCACGACATTTATGACGCGCGGGCACAGCTGGAAGCGATGCTGCTGGGCTTGGCGATCGAACGCGGTGACGACGCCTGGGAAGCGGATATTTTGGCGAAATCCTATCAGCTATCCAAAGTGAGCGAGGCCAATACGCCTCACTCACTTCTGGAGGTTTGGGATGCGCGCCATAGTGCATTTCACACGGCCTTGGTGCGCGGCTGTCGCTCTCCGCAACTAATGAAAGTGCGCGACGGCCTCTTCGATAAAGTTCAGCGCTACCGCCATTTCTGGCTCAAAGAGACCGTTTTTTCCGAGCAAGCATTAGAGAAAAAACGCCAGGAGCACGATGCGCTGGTGGTAGTGACGCTTGCGCGTCGCAAGGAAGAGGCCGAGCCGATGATGCGTGAGCACTTGATGACGCCCGTGCCGATCATCACCGCCGTCATGCAGCAGCAAGGAATCGCCTAAAGACAGCCAGCTAAGCGGCGAATACAGAAAGAGGGAGGGCACTGCTGCCCTCCCTCTTTCTGTCTTTCAGCGTCAAGTTTGCACGAGTGTTGCATCGTCCCTAGAACAGCAGATTGGGCAGCCAAAGCGCAATGCTGGGGAACGCGACAATCAGGGCAAGACCGAGGATCTGCAGGGCGACATAAGGCAGCGCCGAGTAGTAAATGTCCACAATGGTGATGGACTTTGGCGCGACCGAACGCATGTAGAACAGGTTGTAGCCAAACGGCGGGGTGAGATACGCCGACTGCATGCTAATGATAAACAGCACCGCAAACCACGTGGTATCAAAGCCTAGGTCGCGGACGATGGGCACGTAAAGTGGGATGGTGATGAACAGGATGGCAAAGTCATCCAAAAACATCCCTAGCATGAAAAAGCTCGCCAACATGATGATAATGACCACATAGGGCGAGAGATCAAAGTCGTTGATAAAATCCCCGATGATCATGCCGGCGCCCAACCCCATGTAAATCTTGCTGAAAAACACCGCTGCAATGGCAATCCAGAGCAGCATGCCGGTGATTTTCGTCGTGCTTTGCATGACATAAAGCAGCAGTTTCAGGTTGAGGCGCCCACGTAGGGCGGCAATGAGCATCGCCCCCGCGGCACCCACGGCTGAAGCCTCCGACGGGGAGGTGACACCGCCGATAATGCAGCCCAGTACGGTCGTGACCAAAAGGCCCGGTGCCACCACATGGCGCAGCGAGATCAGCTTCTCCTTGGCGGTGAAGCGCTCTTCAACCGGGGCGGCAGGGCCAAGTGCCGGGTTCAAGCGACAGCGTATCAGCACGTAGGCCATGTAGATGCCCGCGAGCATCAAGCCGGGCACCAGGCCCGCCGCAAACAGCTTGCCGACGGATTCCCGCGCGAGAAACGCATAGACGATCATCAGCACGCTAGGGGGAATCAGAAAGCCCAGTGCACCGCCCGCCATAATGGTGCCGGTCACCAAGCGCTTGTGGTAGCCGCGCTTGAGCATGGCCGGCAGGGCGATGATGCCCAGGCTCACCGTGGCCGCCCCGGATACCCCCGCCATGGCGGCGATCAGTGCGCAAATCAAAATCGTGCCGACGCCCAACCCGCCGGGAAGGCTGCCCATCAGCTTGTGGATCATCTCAAACAGGTCGTCAGTGATGCCCGAGCGCTCTAGTACCAGCCCCATAAAAATGAACAGCGGTAGGGCGACTAGGAGGAAGTTGTCCATGGTGCTGTAGGCTGACGAGAGCAAAAAATCCAACCCGCCGGGGCCAAACATCACATAAGCACTGCCCATGCCCGATATCATGAGTGCCCAGGCGAGCGGCGAACCCATGGCCATCAAAATAATCATGGAGAAAAACATGATGGCCGTTACGGTAAGGGGGTCTAAATTTGCCATAGAAAAGCCCTTAAACTGGCTGTGTCACGCGGGACACACCAGGGAATGTTGCGTGTTGCATCACAGGTGTCGCGGTGATGCCTGTCATTGCGACCACAGGGGTTATTCGTCTTCGCTTGCCTCATCCCGAGGGTCCTTATACGACACGCCAAATAGACTGGCCATCGCGCGAACCAGCTCAGCGAAGCACTGCAGGATCAAAAGACCCACCGCGATGGGGATCGTGGATTTAATCGGCCACACCTGCGGGCGCCAAATACTGCTGTTGGAGTATTCGCCGATTTCCCAAGAGCGGTAGGCAAAATCGACCGATAGCTTGAAAAAAATGGCCAGCACGACAATGCCCAGTGCGAACACGATCACATCGCAAAAGGCTTGAGCGCGCAGCGGCAACAAGCGATAGATCACGTCGCTGCGCACATGCTGCTGGTGACGTAGGGTGTAGCTTCCGGCCAGGATACTCAGCGCACCAAAAAACATGGTCGCAAGCTCGTGCCCCCACACCGTGGGGGCATTGAGAATGTAGCGTGCAACGACCTCGTAGAGCAGTACACCGATAATACCTAGCGTCAGCCAGGAGGTAGCTTTGCCGACCCAGTCGGAAAGCCCATCCTGAAAACGTAGATAGCGGGTAATCTTACTCACTCAAACGTCCTTGCGCTTTGGCGTTTTCGATCAAAATATCCACGGCTTTTGCGTTGCGCTCGGAACGCTCCGCCTCTTCTTTCCAGATCGGCAATGAAGCTTCGGCTAGGCGGCGCGAGTCTTCTTCCGGCAGCGTGGAAAATTCAAACAACTCGCCTTCATCGATAAGGCGCTGGTTGCCCTCTTCCAGCCAGTTGTGGACATCCAGCAGGTACTGGTCGACTTCCGCGGTGAGAATCTCCTGCTGCTCTTCGCTCATCTGCTCCCAGGTGGTGGGGTTGATGAAGGCGTTTTCCGTCCAGCCTGGGTTGAGCAGGTTGATGTCGGTGTAGTAGCCGGCGACTTCGTTGATGCGCAGCTGTTCATACTCGATCGGGCCGCCGTAGACAGCGCCATCGATCACCCCTGTGGAGAGGGCGACGTAAAGCTCTTCACCGGGAATGAAGGCGGTCGGGATATCAAACTTCTCCAGCACCGTGGCAATGGAGCTGGTAGCGCGGATACGCATATCCTGCAGGTCTTCCAGGCTATTGACCGGCTCACGCGTCACCAGCCCATAATCGCTGCCAAAACCGCGCCCGATCAGCTTAACACCCTGCTCTTCATAGGCTTCTGCCACCAGCTCATCCAGGCCTTGGTTAGCGAAGATGTCGCGTGCTTCTTCGACATTGACCCAGGCACCGGGAAGGCCGCCTTCGATGGTGCCGATACCCACCGTACCAGGCCAGTAGCTCCCTACACCGTGGGCAAGATCGATACTGCCACGGGCAACGGCTTCGACGAACTGGTCGCTGTCGACCAGCTCACCGCCGCGGAAGAATTGAATACGGATGGAGCCGTCGCTGGCTTGTTCGACGCGCTCGCGCAGATCTTCGGCCATCTCGTCGACTTCGGTGCCGTAGAACGTATGCATACGCAAGCGCACCGTATCGGCGTAAATGGCTTGGCTCGCCAACACGGACGTGGCGATGGAGGTGGCAAGAGCACTTTTCACGAATGCAGAGAGCTTCATATTAGGACCTTTTCATGCAGTTGATATTTTTGGTCTTTAATGCCCAGTTCTTTAATGACGTGTATGTCCAGAGCACGTTAGGCGTTCTCAGTGTAATCACACGTAAAGCGATCGTGCCATAAAAATTTCTATAAAATTGTTTAATATCAACATTATTTTTAGCGGGCTAACGAAGTTTTGTTCTTCTTCGGCCATAACTTCACCCATAAGTGTGATTATGCGTTTAAGAGCGTCTTGGGAGGATTGACCCCGCCTCATTCATGAGAACGCCGATTGAGCATTTTTACAGCCCCGGGTTGCCAGCTTCGGTCTTCAGTAGCCGTATTTATGGCGTGTGCATCTGCTGACTAATGCTCCAATGGTGATCTTAACTCAGCTATTTATAACTTTCTGGCATTGATCTCGGCCATCAGGGTAGCCATATCCGCCGGCCACCGTTGTGGCCGCCTTGATCTTGCCTCAGTCAGTATCGCCGGAAGGTCAGCTTAGCGCAGTCAGCTTCGGCAGCCCTTTCAGTAAAGTGGGCCACCATTTGTCAGCAGCGTCACCGAGGTGAACAGTAATGCGCCGAGCGTGCCGTGAGATAGTGGCAGCGACCTTGAGCACCTGCTCGCGCATCCGGCTCAGGCTCCAGCCTTGGCGGGTTTGCCGCGTGAGTAGGCAGCGCAGGCCATGCAGGGTCTGGTAGGCGTAGAGGCTCAGTAGCAGACTCACTTCGTTGCGAGCCATCACCTCCTGAACAGTAGAAGCGCCGCGGTCGGTCGAGGAGAGATGTACGTCGAGTGCTGACTTCACTTCGCCCATGTGCGCCTCGGCGCTGCCGCGTTTGCGGTAGAGCGCCAGGACTTTCTCCGGCGGCCAGTGGAACTTGTTGAGGTTGGTGACCAGGAAGAAGGCATGCAGCAGCAGATCATCGGGACGTTCCTGCACCACCAGCACCACGCGCCGTGACGACGGCCAGGAACCGGCTTGGTACTCCAGGTCGTGGCACCACTCCCGAGGTTGCTCGGGTGGCCGGCCCCGTGGCCGTTTCAGGTACGGCGCTGCCAGCTTCTGCAGTCCCGTGTGACTGCGCAGTCGGCCCAGGTACTCGATGTTGCGGTCTTCCAGGGCCTCCAGCGTGTCGTTGTCGGTGAAGCCAGCGTCAATGCGCACTCGCACCTGGGCGCCGGTGCTCTCGTTGAGTCGCCGTACCAGATGCGGGACCCAGGTGTCGGCATTCTCGGCCGGGCCAGCATTGCCCTCCCGCAGCAAACCGC
>NZ_LT699762.1 GCF_900155385.1 Vreelandella massiliensis | reverse complement strand
AACGGTCGCGATCCTGGCGGGTAATGGCCTTGCGGGCGACCAGTTCGGGCGCATCGCCAAGCGCTTCCAGGGCGAGGTAGTGGCTTGGATAGAGGCGATAGCCGCCGATCACTTGGCGGTCGATCTCGGCGGCTACTTCATCCGGGGTCGCCATGTCGGTGCCGATCGGCGTGCCAAAACGTAGCTGCACGCGGCCTTTTTCACCGGTGATACCCGCCACGATGGATTGAATATCCTCAAACTCGCTTTTGGCGTAGCTGCCTTTGGTGTCGATATCATAAAGCTCTTGAGCTTTTTGCGTATCGCAAGGGTCAAACTCGTAGCTGATCGACACCGGCACCAGCTTGAGTTCGGCGATGGCGTCACCGACATTGGCCTCACGATCAGCGCCACGCCGCGCCATGGTGAGCATCTTGATAATCGCCGGATCCGTGAGATCAATGCCGTTTTTGGCGCGCCCCTCTCGCTGCGCCATCCAAATGGAGTGTTTATCCTCGGTAATAGAGTGGCGGATGTAGGCCGAAAGCTGCTGATAGGCGGCGAGCATGGCGCGTTTGCCGCGTGCGCTGCGTGGCACAATAAAGCTTTTATTAAGCCGCATCAGGTCCGTGACATAGGGCTTTTTCAGCAGGTTGTCGCCGATGGCGATACGCACGGTGTCGCGCTTCGCTTGGTACAGTGCGTAGTTGACAAAGGCTGGATCGAGCGAAATATCCCGGTGGTTGCCAATGAAAAGATAGGCGCCGTTTTCCTCCAGCTTATCCAGCCCCGAAACCTCGAATGCATCCGTTGTGGTGCGGATCATGCGCTCCATGTAGCTGGCGATGCGCATTTGAAAATCGCGCACGGTGTTGACGCCTTTGACTTCACGGCGTACGGCATGGCTTGCAAGCATGCGCGCCAAAGGGGGCGCGAATCGGGCCAGCCTCGGAAGGCGAAAGCGCGTCAGGGCATCGAGAAGCTCGCTATCGCGGGAAAGGCGGGCAAGCACTTGAGCCACTTCGTGATCCATATAGGGGCGAATATCGGCCCAAGGGTCGTCGGTGCTTGCGGTGTGTGTATCAGCGCGCGTTGTCGCGTTGGTAGCGTTCGTCTCAGTCATGCGATCCGTCAAAAAAGAAAGCGATGCGAAAAAAGTGTAATCCAGGCGTTGTACTGCTGGCGGGGCTAGCTGGGCTGCGCCGTCTCGGTTTCACCGCCGAGCCAATCGATTAAGCGCTCAATGTCGTCGCTTAACGACTGCGCCATCAAGATAAAATCGGTCTCTAGTCGAAGGAGGGCGTCGTCGCCATCGTCAGCGTGATCCGCTTCCTCGATCAGCGCGTCGCCAAAACGCAGCGACTTCAGCGCAAGGTCGTCGTGTAAGACAAAGCTTAGCCGGCCTTCGATGCCAAGCGCCAGCTTACTTGCTTGGCGGCCGCTTTCCAGCAGCGTTTGAATATCGTCGCTGTCGAGGTCGACTTGGCGGGCGCGTAGCACGCCATCGTCGCCCTTGGCTTTGAGCTCGACCTGATCGCCAAGCTGCATATCCGAGGGTCGCGTTGTCGGGTCGTTAAGCCAGGTCGTCATCGCCCGGATAGGCAGCGTCTGAACCGCTAGCGGCGTGACTTTCAAGCTGCCCAAGGTTTCCCGCAGCAAATCCAGAATTTCTTCGGCGCGGGCGCGGGAGCTTGCGTTGATACCGATAAGACCTCGGCGCGTATCCCACCACAGGTCGATTTTTTGACTGCGGACAAAGGCCCGGGGTAGCAGCTCTTCGGTGATCTGCTCTTTGAGCGCGGTTTTCTCTTTGCGGGTGACCTTGCGGCCTTCGCTGGCCTCAATATCTGCCACCTGCTCATCCAGCTCTTCCTTAACTACGGAGGCGGGGAGCAGGCGCTCTTGTCGCAGCGCGGAAAGCAGGCGGTGGCCCTGCAC
>NZ_LT699761.1 GCF_900155385.1 Vreelandella massiliensis | reverse complement strand
GCCGTGCAATTTCCGTGTTTCGCCCGAATTTCGTCGTCGCTTGAAGTCTTTCGCTGCCGCTCACGATAAATCGATGGTCGACATTTTCACCGAAGCGGTGGATGAGTACATCCAAAGGCGTGGCGGGTAAGAGTGAATAAAATCGAACGCCATGTCAGAGTGCTGTGTGTGTGCGTGAGTGTTGTAGGGCGGCTGGGATTTTTTGCACTGGATAGCAGAGAAACGCTGTCATAACCGCGCTATCGATCTGCAAACACGCAAATATAGAGGCGTCCCAAGAGGGCTAAAAAGCTTCTATAAAAACAGCCTTTATTTTAAAAAAAGTCTATACACAACAGTGGTTTAAACTGAAAAATCAGCCCTTTTTATGCTACAATATGATGGTTAACATTAACAATCCGGCTCACCGTGAGGTGCCCCAAAATGAAAGCAACATCAATGCCTATCCATCCCCAAAAGGCAGCCGAGCTGCTCAGGGATATCGCTTCTAAAATCGACGCATCAAAACCCGCCTACGAAGATTCTAACCGTCCTAAAGCGCACCCAGATGTACTGATCTCATCGCTAACGGATCTCGCAGACCGCATCGCTCAAGATCACACAAAACCGTTCGTCAGTACGTTTGATTGGCCTTTTCAGGTGGAGAGCGCTGTTCTCTTGCTGGACAAAGCCAGTGAGGCGACGTCACGCGGCTGTGGTTTTGCGTTCGATATCCTATTCATGGCCGCCTCTGAGCTGACCCTCGACCTTATTCGATGTGCTGCTTATGACTGTGGGTTAGACGCCTGTCATTACGACGATAACGAAACGAGTCCGCAAAAACTCAAGGTTATTAAGTGAGGGTAGTTACATGGCTTTAGGACTAATTGGAGCGGCGCTGAAAGGCGGTGCTGATGCCGCACAAGAAATCGCTCAGGAAAGCTTGAAAGAAAGACGCGAACGGGCGCTTTTGAAGATTCGTCGGGATTATCAGCAGGAGATCAAGGATACCGAATGGAAGCGCGAGCAGCAGGCAGCCGCAGCGACGGTGAAGCGAGAAGAGCGTCATCGCTTGCAAGACCGTAAATGGGAACTAGGGGACGCCGAGAGAGAGCACAATCGCGCAATCCAACTTCAGAAAGTGCGCAATCAAGGCGGCTATGGCAATCGGCCTACTGCCAATCAAAAAGAAGCGCAGTGGTTGGTGGATAATGGTATCGCGTCGAGTATCGAAGAAGCTTGGCCGATGGTGGCGAGCTCGCGTAATCAAAATGGTGAGATGGATTACGTCGAAAATCGCTTAAGTGAGCTAAACGAAGCGTTAGAAGACCCAGATTTTGGAATGAACCTGAACGGCACTGAAGAAGATCTAAATCGCCGCCGTCAGCGTATGCGTGAAGAGCGCGACTACTACCAAAGCCGGCGCGACCAAATCGCCAGCGAGCGGTACGGCCTTCAGCCACCAGGGTCATCTTCCACTCGTAACCCGCAACCGAAGACCTCCCCGCCTAGCGCCGCAATCAACTTCCTTCGTAACAATGACACACCAGAGATACGTCAGGCGTTTGAAGCCAAGTACGGGTATCTTCCGGAGGGGCTCTAATGAGTGCGAACGTGTTTGATCAGTTTGATGAAGCGCAGCAGGCTCAGCAGGGTGCGCCGTCTGGCAACATCTTCGATCAGTTCGACGCGCCTGCAAACGAGCCTGTTGGGCGGGCGAACATCTTCGATCAGTTCGATACGGCCGGGAGTGAATCTGTTGACGACGGCGCTATGGCGGCGAAAACGCAGGGAGATGATGCGTGGTCGGATATCGCTAGCAGTGATGCTTTTCAATCAGCTGACTGGCAAACCCGGCAGCGAATGCGCGCTGATTACTTTGATAAGGAAGTTCGCCCTAAAGTGCCCGCCGACAAGCTGAATGATGCTAAAAGCGAGTTCTTTAACCGCACACAAGCCGACGTTTTTGGTGAGCGTGATGCGCCCAGCAACGCTCTCAACTTCGGTTATGCCGGCGGTCTAGCCGATCAGCGAGCACTAAAAGGTCGCAACGAGCGTCAGCCAGAGCGTAACGCGCAGAATAGCGCCGCAGGCGAGACTGACCAAGGTTCTGTGCTCACGGACTTCGGTAACTTACTCGTCATGGGCGCTGATCGCGCAGCGCTTAATGTTCGCGAAGCGGTACGAAAGACCTTTGGCGAGGACGTGGTAAAGGCGATCGACCGCGTTGATGAGTGGGCAAACGGCAAAGAGTCCGAAGCTCTTCTCACAGGACGTATTGAGCGCAACGAGGAAGATCTGACCCAAGAGACACGCGAAGCGCGCCAGAAAGCGTGGATCAATGAAGGTGAAGACGGTTATAGCCTTGGGCCGGCTTGGGGCGATTGGCGTAGCTATGCGGCCGGCATGACTGAATCCATCCCTGAAACCGCGATGACAATGGCGCCTGCGATGGCGCTATCAAAAGGCGTGTACGCCTGGAACGTGGCAAGAGGGGTAGCGCCGAAGCTAGCGGCTAAACGTGCCGCAACAACGGCCACACTGGCTGGCGGGCTGAGTGAGGGGATGCTGGGTGGTGCGGCATCTTCCCGGGAAGTGCGCGATAGCATCCTCGGCATGCCGGAAGATCAGTTGGCAGACTCCCAGGCTGTTCAAACCCTGATGAACGAAGGCGGCATGAGCTTTGAAGAGGCTCGCAGCAAGCTGGCGGACGATGCGTCTAGCCAGGCCTTTGTCACGTCGGCCGTTATCACAGGGGCCTTCGGCGGCATGGGTGATCGGGCGCTGGCGAAAATCATCACCGGAGGGTCCACGACTCGCCTGGGGGCCGCTGTCCGTGGTGGTATCGGGGAAGGCATATTTGAAGAAATGCCCCAGGAAGCGGGGCAGCAGCTATCTGAAAACCTGGCGATGCAAAGTGCCGATCCTTCCGTTGAAGCTCTGGCCGGCGTGCCCAATGCGGCAGCAGGCGGTCTTGCCATTGGTGCGGGTATGGGGGCCGGCATAGGGGCCGCAGCAGGCGGCGGTTCCTCTGACCCTCAACCCACCGACACGACTGAAGGGGCCGCGACACCGACAGCTCCAGAACCAGGCGTGACCGAAAGCGCACGAACAGCGGCAGAATTGATTGGAAGCCCGCGCTCAGCACTACCTTCAAGCGAGCGGGAAGCGCGTGACTCACTGCTTTATGGCGATGGGTTCAAGTCGTTGCGTGCTACTGCCAAAGCACGCGGTGATGCTCAGGCGGTGGCTGAGCTGGATGCGTTAAGCGAAGAGGCGTCCGACCTCCTGGGTGAAGAGACGCTGGCGCGCACCCGGGGCGACGAGCAAGCAATGGGCGCGGTGCGAGAAAGACTTGCCGACGTGGCTCAGCGCTTCACTGGTGCGACAGGGCGCATCAATGGTCAGCAGGGGGAGAACCAGCAGCAGGACGGGCAAGCGGCTTGGGAGCAGGCCTGGCGCGATCACGGCATGGAGAACCCTAACGAGAACCTGCCTGATACGACCATCGATATTGCGCCTGGACGCCCCGAGGTTCGTGACGGTAACGCAGAAGGCCGATTGACCGAGGTTTCCGTAGAGCAGGCGCGACAGGTGGCTGCTGCGCAGGGCGGTGATGTGCTGGCTCAGACGGTGGCCGGTCAACAGGCTGAGCAAACAGCACAAAGCTCGGCAAGACAAGCCACCACCGTATCGCCTGAACAAAAGGGCGTGCTGGCAGACCAGTTAACCTATCTGCTTGATACGGCTACTGCCGAATCGGATCGCCTCAGCCAGCTATCACGAGAAGTCGGCGTCGAAACAGGAGAGCGTCAAAAGCGGCTAAAAGCTGTGCTGAATCGCGCAGAAGCCGCCCTGGATCAGGGAAAGACCGAGCAAGCACAGCGCCTTCTCCAGCGAGCCGACACGGTCACGGCAAATCTTCAGCGTGACTTGCAAGCTGTTTCGGTGGCACCACTACCTGAAAGCCAGCAGGGGGTGGTCGAACGCAGCGGCGAGGAAGGGGTTCCGCAGTCGCCCTTAGGCCAGGAGCCGGCGCAAAGAGAGGCCGCTTACCTACCGAGTAATGAGCCGGCAGAAGCGCAACGCCGCGAGGCGCCGATATTTGAAGACGCTGCCCCGGGGGGCGTTGCTGGAAGCAACCGAGTGTCTGTTCCTGAGGGAGAAACTCAGGCCCCCGAGGGTGGCCAAGAGGCTCGGCTAAGCTATCGGTCCAACGGCCAGCCTTTCGCTACCCAGCCATCAGCAATGATGAGTGGTATAGCGCGACGCGGCCAATCTCAGGGGCAGACGGTCGAAGCGGTACCCGTAGAGGGAGGCTTTGCCGTACGAGTGGGGGGAGTTGCTGATGCCATGGCGACCGACACTACACCGGTTAACAGCCAGGCAGCCCAAGACCTTCAGTATCGCACCAATGGCGACCCCTTCCCCTCAGAACGCGCCGCCATGGCTAGTGGCTTCGCTCGCAACGCACAGCGCAGCAATCAGCCGGTGACGGCCGTACCGGTAGAGGGTGGCTTTGCTCTGGATTTGAATGGCAGCACGCCACCAGCCAGTCAGGAGTCTGCGCAGTCTGAGACGTCCGAGCTTCGGGCTTTGCAGTACCGATCAAATGGCAGGGCCTTTGCAACGCCGCGTGAAGCGATGATGAGTCGCTTTGCCAAGGATGCTGAGCGGAATAGCCAGACGGTAAGGCCGGTGCGTGTTGAAGGCGGTTTCGCGCTAAACATTACGCGAGGCGATCCTCCCGCCCAACAGGTAGCGCCTGGCGCAAATACCGCTGGGCAAGAGGCTCAGGTTCAGGAAGTGACGCAACTGCGCGGCGAGCCGATTGATAGCGAATGGACAGCGTTCTCTTCGGGATCCGGTACACGGAGAATACCGCGCGCAGAAATGCCGCAGATCAAAGCCGAGCATCGCGGCGCCCTGGCCAATTTCTTGTCGGCACGCGGCATCAACAGTGCCGAGGACACGGTACCGGCGCTCTCTCTGCGCCCGACCCAGCAAGAATTTTCCGAGCAGCGCGTCCAGGCCGCAAAGGGCCGTGAGGGCGGCGACCGTGCCATTCTTGTGTCTGCCGATGGCCATGTGGTGGATGGCCACCATCAATGGTTGGCGAAGGCCGACCAAGGTGAAGACGTTCGGGTGATTCGCCTGGATGCTCCCATTAATGACGTGCTTGAGGCGGCGCGTGAGTTTCCCAGCAGTGAAGCTGACAACAGCACGCCACTGCGCGATACCACCATCGAGCAGGAGGGCGATCCGCAAGCGGGTGAAGAAGCAGACATTGAGCGAGCGCGTCGCGCCCAGACCGACACCGAAGTCGATAGCTTTACGCCAAGCGGCAGCGACCGCCCCGCTGATGTGGCCACCACTGGCGGGCAGGATGATTTACTTGGTGCGCAATCGACGCAAGATGATGCGGCAGATACATCGAATGGGCGTGTTGAGCAAAGCGCAGAAGGACAAAACAGGGAATCACAGCAAGGCCCGCAGTTCGCCTTTGCCGGCGAAGGTGCGGCAACAGCCGATGCTCGCGCACTAGGTAGCGCCCAAGAACGCATTGAGCGCGGTGATGATCCTGAAACCGTGCGCCAAGAAACGGGCTGGTTCCGTGGGCCTGACGAGCGCTGGCGCTTTGAAATTAACGACAGTGGTGCTCGCTATCTACCCGTGGCCAATGGAACGGCTGGCGAATTGTGGACGGAGTCGCTGGATCGCGTGATCGATCACCCTGCGCTCTTCGCAGCTTATCCAGGACTTCGATCCCTCGATGTTGTGTCGGCACGCGGTATGGGAGAGCGGCGCGGCCAGTTCAGTGCTAGCAACAGCGAGATCATCTTGAACGCTGAGCGCAGCCCTCTCGATCAGTTCAGCACGCTACTTCATGAGATCCAGCATGGTATTCAGCACTTGGAAGGGTTTGCCACGGGAGGAGACCCAAGCAGCTACCGATTGCCGCCACTGAAGGAGAAGTGGCTCAAGGACCGCGTTCACGCACTAGGCCGCCAATCCGGTGAGAATGCCGCTAAGCTGAAGGAGCAATACCGTGCCGGCGACTTAACCCTTGATCAGGTTCAACAAGGTATTCGCCAGTACGCCGATAAAATTGGCCTCAACGAGCTTCGTCGGCAACTACGCGAAGGCGATGAACGTGGAGCTTATCGCTACTATCAGCGTTTAGCCGGAGAAGTGGAGGCGCGTAACACTCAGGCCCGACAAGGTATGACCGCTGAGGAGCGGGATGCTACCTCACCACTGGACACCGCAGACGTACCGCCGAGTGAGGTGGTCGTGGTTTATAACGGTCGCGCCTTGGAGCAAGCGCCTCCTCCCGCCAATGCGGAGCCGGCACCGCCCCCTAATAGTGCGCCGTACGTGAGCGATGTTGCTCAACGCCTTTCCGAACATCCGGCTTTAGCCGCGGTGCGGGCGGTTCAGTCTGTTACCGAGCTACCCTCGCATGTGCTTACCGCCATGGAGGAACGCGGCATCGATGCCGGAAAAGTGGCGGGGGTTTACGACCCGACCAGCGGAGAGAGCTTTGTTGTTGCTGACAATCTGATGGACGACCAGGAAGGGGTTCGCCGCGCGGTTCATGAAGCGGTGGCTCACCAAGGTATTCGCGGCGTCCTCGGCAAGGATCTCAACAAGGTAATGATGGAGGTCTATCGCAGCTACCTGGGAAGCGAGGCCAGCCGACAAACGCTACGGGAAGTGCGTGAGGCGTATCCTTTCTTGGACACAACCACGCGAGAAGGCCGGCTGGAGGTTGCTGAAGAGCTGGTGGCGCGCGTTGTCGAGGAAGCAAACGGCCGGTCAGAGCTGCGAGAGCGCGTGATGGCGGCCATCCGTCGTGCGCTACGTACTGTGTTTCCTGGTGTGGCGTGGACCGATGCCGACGTGAGAGCGCTGGGTGATCGGGCACGTCGTTATATGGAGGTTCGCCAGAGTATTCAGAAAAATGGGCCTAGCAATCCCGCTGAAACCCTTGGTCTGAAGAGCGTAGTGCGCGGTGATAGCGCAGCCGCCGGCGTTAAGGTGGATGAAGCGCGGAGTGCGGTTGATGAGTTCATCCGTGACTATAACGGCAACCTTCCGCTTGAAGTGCGTGTGGGTGCAACGCAAGAAGAACTCTACGGGCCACAGGCAACCGTGGAGCGCGTAGGGCGCCTCAAAGGGGCTTACCATCCTTCACGTGACGTGATGACGGTGGTGGCGAGCAATGCCACGAATAAACGCGATATCCAGCGCACATTGCGACACGAGGTGCTGGGGCATTATGGGCTTAACACCTTCACGCAGCGCGAAAAGCGCGCCTTGCTTGATCGCATCCTAGAGACACAGAACGTGCGCTCAATGGCTAAAGTCTGGGAGGAGGTGCGGCGTAACTATGCGGATGCGCCGCTCGATATTCAGGCAGAGGAAGTCTTCGCGCATATTGCGGAAGTGGAGCGAGGCACCCTAGGCAAAGCGTGGGATCGCGTTTTGTCAGCCCTCCAGCGCACGCTTCGTCGCCGCGGCTTGATTAAGCACCCCTTGAGCCATAACGAACTTCACGACCTGGCACGCCGCATTGGCGAGGGTATACGTGAAGGGCGTCGTCCCCAACGGATTTTTCCCGAGAACGATCAATCGCAGTTCAGCCGTGAGGCGGCCGGTGATGTCGAGGGGATTCGTTTTAGCCTTAAAAGCGAGCAGCCTGAAAGCGTTGCTGGACCCTACGGCCCCAACGACTCCACGGGGTTTTCGCTACCTGACGAAAGCCTTCTGGATGTGGCGCTAAGGCGTGGAGCCGACAAAATGCGCCCCTTGTTACGTTTGCGCCGGGCTATTCAGCAGGCCGGTGGCAACATCGAAGAAGAGGCTGATCCTTATCTGAACGAGGAGCTTTATCACGGTCGTCTGGAAAATGACCTGGATGCCTTGCGTAATGAGTACGTTGAACCGCTGGCTCAAGGGTTAGCCAAGGCCAAGATCAGCCAGGCGGACCTTGATGAGTACGTTTACGCGCTCCATGCGCCGGAACGTAACGCCGTTGTGGCGGCGCGTAATCCTAATGACGACTCTCTTCAGGACGGTGGTTCTGGGATGTCCAATGCGGAAGCGGCCGACATCATCAAAAAGGTGGAGCGCTCCGGCAAGAAGTCTGACTATCAGCGTTTGGCGAAAATTGTCCAAGACATTACGGCGGTGCGTCGTGACGCCATCCGTGATGGTGGGCTGGAAACCGACGATGTGCTGGACGCTTGGGAAGCGACCTACGAAAACTACGTGCCGCTCAAGGGGTTCGCCAACGACGAGCCGGAAGCGCCGCGTATCGGTAAGGGCTTCCAGATCACAGGCAAGGAGTCCTTCTTGGTGAAGGGGCGCCGTGATCGGGCGGCGTCACCGTCTACTCAGGCTATTGTGGATGCGAACCTAGCGCTGATTCGTCGCCGTAAAAACGAAGTGGGTAACGCCTTCTTGTCCATGGTGACGGACCACCCAAACCCGGCGCTATGGGAGGTTTTTACCGACGATAGCCCGGACTCTGAAACGTCCACCGTCCGGGTGAGCGATCCCGAGACCGGAGAGAAGCGCTGGGAGGTACGTGAGCGCCCCGTTCAAATGGGTCGCGACGATCGTTACTTCAAAACGAAGCGGGCCGGCCGTACCTTTTACATCAAGGTGAAAGACCAGCGCCTGTTGAACGCCATGCGTAACGTGGGGCCGGAAAGCAACGGTTGGCTAACCCGTACGGCCGGCGCGGCCACGCGGGTAATGTCCTCGCTGGTGACTTCTTTGAACCCTGAGTTTTTGGTGACCAACTTTGAGCGCGACATTCAGACGGCGCTGCTCAACATAGGCGCCGAGCAGACTCGGGATGACGGCAAGATCAAAGGGCAGCGAATCCTGTGGGATACCGCACGCGATGTGCGACCTGCCATGCGGGCTGCTTGGCGTGGCCTCAACCGGAGCGAGGCGAGCCGTAACCCGCAGGTAAAGGAGTGGGACCAGTGGTTTAAGGAGTTCATTGAGGACGGGGCGAAGACCGGCTATTTCGATATGAAGGACATCGACGCCCAGGCGAAAGAGATCGCCGCCATGGTGAGACGCGCGGACGGCACGACGATGGGCCATATGCGCCGCTTCGGACGCAAAACCGCTGACCTCGTGGAGAACGTCAATGGCGCTGTCGAGAACGCAGTGCGCCTGTCGTCATACGCTAATGCCCGCCGTAATGGGTTATCGCGTCGGCAAGCGGCGAGCTTGGCGAAAAACCTGACCGTCAACTTCAATCGCCGTGGTGAGATTGGTACGGCGCTGAATGCGGCCTATATGTTCGCCAACGCCTCTATCCAGGGCTCGATGAACTTCGCTCGCGTCATGGTCACGCTGAAGGATACGCCCAAAGGTAATAGCCCGCTGAACGTATGGAGCCGTATGAACCTGGGCCAGAAGATCGGCATGGGCATGGCGTCGGGTGCTTTCGCACTAGCTTTGCTCAACCGTTGGCTCTCCGACGAAGATGATGACGGTGTGTTGTTCTACGACAAGATCCCCGACCACGTTAAGGAGCGTCATTATGTGCTGATGACAGGGTGGGCGACGGGCAACCCGGAGGACTACATCAAGATTCCGTTGCCCTACGGCTATAACGTATTCGCCGTGGCCGGAACGCATGCTGAGTCAGTCATGGCGGGCACCGAAAGCCCGGTTGAGGCAGCGAAGAATCTGGGCTTGGCGGTCGTCGGCAGCTTTTCACCGATCGGCTGGGAGGATTCTGAGTCGCTAAGCGGCATTACGGTGAAAAACCTAACGCCCACGCTGGCACGCTCACTGACTCAACTGGGATGGAATGAGGACTTTGCGGCACGTCCGATCTACCAGGAGAACTTGCCGTTCGGAGCGCCGAAGCCGGAGAGCTCGCTGTCTTTCCGCAGCACACCGGAGGCCTACAAGACTCTTACGCGCGTTCTCAACGACATCACCGGCGGTACCGAGAATATCTCCGGGAAGGTGGACATAAACCCCGACGTTATCCAGCACTTGGTGAACTACTACGGTGGCGGTGCTTGGGGCTTTGCGGAGAAAACCGCCGACTTTGCCGTGCGTAGCGTGACCGGGCAGGAGATCGAAAATTACCGTATTCCCTTTGCCGGCCGAGTGGTGAGCAACGTGACACCGCATCCTGATCAGCAGCAGTTCTATCAGCGTCGTAACGAGCTGTGGCAGATGCGCGAGGAGGCGGACAGTCTCAAAGGGCGCGAGGGAATGCGCTTTCGTATAGATCATCGCGATGAGTTGCGGCTGTTTGAGCAAGCCAAAGCAACGGCAACGCGGCTGGAAGAGTTGCGCAAGGTGAAAGACCGCCTGGAAGCCAACGAGCGGCTGAGTGATAAAGCGCGACGCACACGCGTTGAGCGCATCGAGGAGGCGATGGAGCGGCGTGTTGATCGCTTTAACAGGCTCTATAACGAAGCGTTGGCACCGGAGCTGCTCGCCGAATAACGCCCTTTAAAACCACTACCCTATTTCGGGTAGTGGTAGGGTTTTCGCAATGGCGCGATATTGCGCTGGCTGAGGGGTGAGGCTGAGAGGCTTCGCCCTTTTTTATTGGACGTCAGAATCTGTCATGCCTATCACCCGGGTCGAGCATATCCTGGCGAGTTTCCCACTGATCGCGGAGACGCTGCTGTTCACTGGCTGGCAGCTGGTTGAACAGCATGCGGCCGTATCGTTGCGCCTCCTCAAAATCGCTTTTGGCGCCATGATAAAGCGTGAAGAGAGCCAAAACAGCCAGCCCTAAGACCACGATGATGGTGTCTTTCATAGCGTGAGCCTCCTTGTCCTCAATAGATCAAAACCACCTTTCTCAAATTCTGAACGCTAAACCCCTCTTCCGTTGTTAAGGGCCAAAAAAACCGAGTCATTGGGGCACACACCAGTGATCCACCCCTTATTACTCATATCAACACAAGAGGAAAAGCGTTATGGCAGCTCAATACCCCGCGATCATCCGCGCAATCAAGCTCAACTCGTTTGCCACGCTAGGCTCTAGCTTAGCGCACAATTATCGGACAATGTCCGTGCCGCATGCTGACAAGAGCCGTACACATCTCAACGAAGATTGGAAAGACGCAAGCACCCCAAGCGCTATCAAAGCGGCAATTAAGCAGCGCATCAAACTAGCTGACAAGGTTCATCCGAAGGCCGTTGTGGCGCTGGAATACTTGGTGTCAGCGCCGCACGAAGCGTTTGAAGAACAGGGAGGCCCAGTTGCCTGGAGAGCTTATTTTCAGGACGCGCTCAAGTGGCTAGAGCAGCGTCATGGTGCTGACAATGTGGTCGCGGCGAATATCCAGCTCGATGAGCGTACGCCACACCTCGTTGTCTATGTGTGCCCGCTTGTCCATTATGCCGAGAAGACCCGGCGGCGCTGGGTGATGGGAGGAAAGGATCCCGTAACGGGGAGGCAAAACCGCGAAATGCGAGAGTTCGTGGAGCCTGCGCATATCAAGTTGAGTTCAAATTTTTTTATGGGGGGCCGAGATAAGCTAACCCGGCTACAAAGCAATTTTGCAGAGCAGGTGGGTAAGAAGCATGGGCTGCGCCGCGGTGTTGAGCGCAGCGCGCTCACTCATATCGATCTCAAAAAATACCACGATGCGTTAATGAAAGGTGTACAGCAGCGACTTAATATACCGGCTGACTTGTTAAAGCCAAAGTCGAACATGCTCGGGATACGCAGCGAATCGCCGGAAGATTTAGCAGCGCGTGTGACCGAGGCGCTACAGTCGCAAGTAGAGGGCCTGATGGCGCAGCTGGCGACGGCTAAAATTGATCGTCAGAGGGCGTGGGAGTGGGAGCAAACCGCTGCTCAGGCGCAGGAAGAACTAAAAGCTGAGAAAGACGCGCATCAAACGACGAAAAAGACGATGGAAGGCCTGGTAGGCGGGTTGACCGATGACCAGCTTCAAAAAGTCTCAGAGTTTCGGCAAGGGATACTGCGTAAACGCAAGGAAGCGAAACAGCAGCGCGAAGCAGAAGAGAAAGCGCGGATCGAAAAGCAGCAAAGAGACAGGGAGGCAGCGATGATCACTCGTCTCCAGCAGTTATCACCCGAAGTGCTGGCGACCTTGCCGGACGAAGACAGGCTTCCGCTTTGGCGATTCTTGACTAAACGCCGCGATTTAACCGAGCTTCAAGATAAGTTTTTTGACAGTGAATTATTCCATACCAATGGCGCTGTTATTCGCACACCTGAAGAGGCACCGGCGCAGGCATCAAGCGCGCCAAAACCAGGGCCTGAAACGCCCGATTGGTTGAAGCCGTCCGGTAACCCAGGACCGTCAATGTAGGGTATACCGTTAATCTCGGGTGCGCCCTGAACAACAAGGTCAGTAACCTTATTGAATCCAGTGGGTTGTTCACCATTATCGTGAATCATTCGTTCGGCATTATGGTGAATCATTCCTGACTTTAGAGGTAATGCGCCTCTCAGGGCGCACCACGCATCGTAAGGAGTTCGTATGGAGGGCGGTGAGCATAACGACCTCACGCTGTCAGAGGAGTCGATAGAGGCGCTTAAGGCGCATAAACGTCGCCTGGATGACGATATTGCCGCTGGACGCTTCAATCCCGGCGATCGGCGATGTGTGACGTTGCCTAACGGAGATCGCTTTTATATAGGCCACCCCGATGATGGGGCGGCCATAGCCAAAACGAAAAAGCGCTCTTGGTGGCGGCATCTAATTGGGCGATGATAAGGATGCGTCAATCGTTGGTACAACAACGTGAAGCACTAAAGTTCGTCTATCGAGGTGTTGCTGCCACCTTGCCGGCGCTCGCGTTCTTTTAGAAAAGCGTCTTGGTCCTGGTGGCTCATTTCTGTGATGTCATCGCCAAGGTATGTGACAGCTGACCAGCTTCCATCATCATTAATTTCGACTACACCATTGTGAATGCTTTGGTAGGCAGCGCTGCTTTTGTCTTGTGTCTCTAAGCCTTCAGGAATCACCGCTAGAGCACTATCGGCGCGCTTAGCGAGTTCTTCACTTGCTAACTCGTTGTTATGAAAATCTAGACCGGACTGTGACGAGCGAAGCATATCATTACGCAGGTCTTTAGGGAGACGGTTGAGCTTGCTAGCTGTTTTGAGCCGGAGCGCATTGCCAGCATTCACTTCTTTGTTGCCTGAATCAGACATGAAGTTCTCCTTATGAAAGAGGGAGGAGATAAAAGCATAGCGGCTAACTACACTGTTTGCTTAGTGAGGCAAAAACTCTCTGTCTTTTTGCTCAATAAGGTAAGACTGGCTACGGCTGCTGTCGATATATTGGGCCGTGATTGCTAGCAGTACGAGGTTCATCAGTACAAATCACAGGCTATCGTTATTGCGTTATTGCGTTCTATAACGCTAAGGCATAGAGGTGAACAAACTGACTATAGCCACCTCTCCCTCGCTGCCTGCTGAGTCACAAATGAGGATCACCGGCCCGGGTAGCAAGCTAGATGTGTTGGACTCCATCTCGATTAGAACGGCCTGCCCCTGCCCCTCTGCGATCTCAAAATAGACGCCGGGCTCGGTCGGAGGTATGACGACAAATTGTTGTATAAGCTTACCGTTAAGATGCGTGATACCTAGGGCGTGGATGTCGAAAAAGGGCAAGGTGACCGGGCGAGCCTTTGCTGTCGCATCGCTAGCCGGCATATGGATAAAAACGGGGGTGGAGAGCATGGCAGTCTTCCGCGAATCACGCTGAGCGTCGCACCGGAAGAGCAACGCTCGCCTTCGCCCTGATGCGTTAAAAAAACGCTTTGACGCTTTAACGCAGAGAGTGCAATCACTGACGCAACAACTCGCTCGCGCCTGATTGAGCCGGCCTTTGTCGGAGTGAGATCGGGATAGTACCCAGGAGGCTCATGACCTACAAGGTGCTAAACCGAGAAGCCGTGGTGACTACCGTCAGGCAGCTCAACATCGATACTCATACGTCCACCCAGGGATTCGATGTAGCGCTTGAGCGAGCTGAGACGTACGTCTTGGCCGTCTCTCTCCATTTTAGCGATAGTAGGCTGCTTAACGCCCATGGCGGCGGCAAGCTCTGTTTGAGTCTTTTCCGCCCGGCGACGAATTTCAGCGAGATGAATATCCATCAGAATGCGGTCAGCCTCTTCACGGGCAGACGCAACAAGCTCAGGTTTTTCCTCTGCTAACAGCTCTTTCAATGTGCGTGTCATGGTGGTGGGCCTTCTTCACTTCAGTGTTTCTAGGTGCTTATCGTATTCCCCGTCTGCGATGGGGATCATTTCCTGATAGAAGCGTTTGTCATTCTTCCCTTTGTCGCCAGCACATAAGAGGATGCCTGTTCTCTCCGGATCAAACGCGAAGAATGCTCTTAATGGCTTTCCTTGGCTTTGTATTCGCAACTCTTTCATATTGGCGTGCTTGGAGTCGTTGACGGTGTCCGCATATGGCCTAGGCAGATGAGGCCCTTGGCTTTCTAGCAAAAGCAGACCAACAGTAGCTTTGCGTCGGTCCGTCTCATCCAGTTCCTTAAACCACTGCTCAAATAGCGCTGTCTGCTTAACTTCCCACATAAAATCTCCAAGCTTTATAGCTCATAAGGTATATAGCAAATAGGCTATAGTCAAGTGAGCCCCTTTTGGCGTTAAAACGTTATTGCGTTAAATAAAGAAAATTTGAGGAAAGGGCTTGTGTGCCTTTCTATTTGTGATAACGTGATATTGTGATACAAAAAAGGAATACAGGAATGGCAGACCACAACTCAACAATCAATGCGCGCATACCGACGCAGATGCGTGACGCTCTGGAAGCAATTGCGCGGGAGCGGCGCATGGAGACAGGGGATGCCATTCGCCTAGCGGATCTAGTACGAGAGGCATTGGCGCTTTACCTCAGCAAGGCGCCCACTGATAGCCCAGAGCCGGCCCCTATCAGCAACGAGGCGTTTGGCACTCACGTACTGGATGCCCTTGAGGAGTTAGAGAAAGAGGCGCGACGCCTAGGGTTAGAGGATAGCCAAGAGTTAGGTATGGCAGTCTGGCGTACAGCGACCGACGATCCGCGTCTTGAAGCGTTGCGGCCTTTTATCAATCGACTGAATGAGGCGATCAAGGTCGCCTAAGAAAGGAGCCCCAACCTGCGGACACAGGTCAGGGCTTAACACACCGGCAACACCTACCGCTAAGAAGGAGAAATGCCGATATGCCACAGAAGTTTAGCACTCAATCAATCCGTACCGCCAAGCAGGTGATGGAGGACGCTGCCAACGTAGCCACGCAATCGAATATAAATGATTGGTACGACACCACGACGCTAGCCAGGGAGCGTGCCGAGTTCGATGAAAGCCTCTTTTACGCAATCAGCGTATTGCTAAAGGAAGCGAGCAGCAGCGCAACGTCCCATGCTATTCATTTGGCGAAACTGGGTAGCATGGAAGCGGGAGCAGCCGCTGATATATTTCACAACCAAACTGACATCTTAAACCGCCTCGATAACGCAGAAGGAGCTGCTCAATGATCGCGCAGAATACCCAGGATCAAGTAAATCTAACGGACCGTATTGAGGATCAGGCGCGCCAAGCGTGGGCGCTTTCGGAGTTCTTGCTGGCCTACCATAACGACACGGCAGACGGAGCCCGTTGCGCGATGTCTAACGAGATAGTGTCCGGGCTGTTGGAAAACCTCTGCGAACGGTTAGAGACGATCCGTGAAATCACTGCGCAGGAAGCTGCGTAGCTGATTAAGGCTGAGCGTAGCCCGCGTAACGGTGGGCTCTCTCTCGTATCACAAAACAATCATCGCGAGGTTACCCAATGACGATCGAACAGTTCTTGGCAAGCTATCCATCCCATCCGTTAACCGCGGCGCTGAACGTTATGGAAGCAAGCAAAACCGCCGAAGAATTGGCACGTTACCAAGCTTTTTGCACTGGCATGGCATTCCTAATGAAGTCTTACGGAGAGATTAGCGAAGAGGAATACCGCGCTTTATCAAACGACATCAAGGGCAAGGGAGTGACGCTGCAATGACCGTTATAGACTTGAACGCCAGGCGCCCAAAAAAAGTGGCTTTTCATTACCAGGATGGCGATATATGCCGAGCATTGCGGCTTGCCTTAGAACATGACGTGATCAGCGCGGACATTGAGGAAGCGTTTTTTGAACTGCTGTTCAAAGGCGGGGAGGAGGATACGGATGCCGCTCGTGACTTGTTGTTTCGCTTAATGGAGTCTGCCCAATGAACGCAATCAAACAAGCCGCTGCGCAGTACCGGCAAGAGAACCCCGATAACGTGGATGGCGTCGTGCTGATTTACCAGGGCGAAGTTTGCGGATGGAAGAACGAACTACGCGACCCGCAAAGCGAGCGCCCCGGCACCTACGCAGTCGCGGAGGATGGTAGCGTCTGGCAGGCCGTTGGCGGCAATGACTATGACGGTGCCGAACGCTGGGAGGCCATCCAAAACGGAGCATCAGAGCGTAGGCAGCCCGCCGTGGTGCCTATTTCATGGGTGCCGGGCCGCGATGCTAGCAGCGAGAATCTAACCCAGGTGAACCGGACAGCCGACATTGTGCGGGCACTGGCTAGCGACTTGATAGACGAAGCCGCTAACGCGAAGATTCAGCGCCGCGTGATGAACCCCGATCATCCAAACGGACGGCTCGGCATGATGTACACCGACGAGCGCACCGCTGTGGCAGAGCAAGTTGCTCAGGTGCTTAACGATGCCGCCAACAAGCTGCGCACGGTGGCCGACGACATAACAGAGAAGCCCGCCGACTGAACGCACCACAACCCGGCCTAATCCATCGTGCCGGGGCAAACCGAACATAATTGCGGTTATGATTAGTTTGAAATGCCCGCCACCGAGCGGGCGTTTTTGTTTAGGTGGGGCTGACCATCCGTGGTCGGCATCCGTGCCGTGACGCTCCCCGTTGGCAGCCCCTGGAGCTTCTCAATGTTACTTATCTCATGGCTGGTGATGAAGCGAAGCAGAGTTAAATATAAACTAGGCGATTCCACCCACTAGATGACAAAGGAACGTCTCATCATGATGAACCCTATCATTCCAATCTTTCGTCGTGCTGCGTTGGTTTGCTTGGTGGCTCTGCCACTTGCTTCAGGGGCACTAGCTGAGGACTCGAAAAGCCCCTACATGGACCAAGTACGCGAGATTTGGAAATCTGACGGCAATCTCAAACAGGCCTACCAAATTCTTCAGCGAGGTGTTGAAGCTGGCGAAATAAATTCAATTTATTGGATGGGATACTCTCACTTGCACAATAACAATCTGCCTGAGGGAGTAACTGCAATTTTTGCCAAGGGCTTGGATCTCATGGAGCAAGCGGCAAACGACGGAATTCAGAGTGCTCAGCATCAGTTAGCGGAAGCCTATATAAAGCCAGGCTCGTTTCAGAGTATCGACAAGGTCATCTACTGGTACACCCAAGCTGCCGAAGCTGGCAGTGGTTTTGCATACTATAAGCTTGGACATCTCTACCGCAGGGGGGATGTGGTGGAGCGCGACATGAAAAAAGCGGTCGAGTATATGCGCTTGGCACATGAGCATGGTGATTCTAGCGCAAGGAACTCTCTTGCTAATATGTATAGCATGCGCAACCAAAACCCATACTACAACAGGGTTCTGTCCGGGGCTCTATACACGATGGCGCTTGGCCCGTTGACACAGACGAACGAGGAGATGCTTGATCACCCATACAAGCGAAAGATCTTCATGGGCTACCTGAATAACAAGTATTACTTGTCTCCGGAGCAGCGCGTTGAAGCAGAGTCCCTAGCTGCGCATTGGTCTTACGGAGATCCGTTACCGACTGAGGAAGACGTCACTACGTTCCCATAAAAATGGCGAGATGAGCGCGACCGGACCATGATGTCGCGCTCTTTTATCCGTACTTCTCATAGGTGCCGTATTATTAACTGCTGTCCATTGCGGTTAGAGACAGTCGTCAGTGCCAACTGCTGCTCTAGGGTGTGATTGTAGTTAGTTGCTAAGAAGCCATGAGAATAGTGAGCCAATGATTAGGCCACCGCTGCCATACACAAAGGCAGTCATAGTGATAGTCGAGCGTAGCAAACGAGCCCACTCAGTAAATTCTTTATCGCGTATTGCCTCCTCCTCTGTCATGCCCTGAGCCAGGCGGGCCTCTGCGATCAATCTATCGGTGTTACTCATACGTGCCATGATGCCTCTTCTGTTATGCCGCGCTTCGATGCGAGCAACTGCCAATAAGAGCGCACGGCCACAAGCTTGTCCAGCATTTCTGCGGGGTCCGAGAAACTCAATGGAAGAAGAAAATGCGAAACGAGAAACCGCCTGAGACCCGCCTATCTGCCACACCTTAATTACATTTAATGTAGATTAAAGGTATTTTAGGAAAATGGCTCAAAGCCACATGGATAAGCGGTGATAAAGGGGCGGTATCGCTAACTAGATATAATAGGTGTTATGGATAGTTGTTGAATTGTGGCAAGGGGGGGGGGGTAAGCATGGAAGTGGTCTTTAGATCCCTTGGGGTATCGATGGCATTCTCACTGGTCAGCATGGTGCTGATATTTCTGGTCGCGCTTTTCGCCTTGTCGCTTACTCCCTGGTTCAGGCAGTTAAGAAAGTTCTCGATCTTCTTTGCTTTCCTGGGGGCTTGGGTGATTACCTCGCTGATCATTCCCTCAATGAGCCTGGACTACTTCATGGAGAACACCGGGCACCTGTATTACCTACAGGCCGGCTTTAGCGTGATCATGCTGTCGGTCTTCAGGCTGGCTCAGCGCAGCAGTTGATGAGGTGAGTATGGCCAGCGGCTCTATTGACGATGACTGGTTGGTAGATTTCAGCACTGTCTGTGGCGCTCAGATAAATGGGCTGACTCGGGTAACTTTCTACGATCCCTTCGACCCAGAGCGAAGCTGCTCTAAAGAGTTCTTCCTTGATGGGTTAACGCTGGAAGAGATTCATTGGTCAAAGGCATCGGAATTTACCCATCAGGAGGTTAGGCGCCTGGAAAATAATGAAATAGCCGATCCGGGGAGACTGAGGAAAGACAACGAGGCGTTCGGGGAATTGTTGAATATCAAGCCGTACGTATGAAAATGAGGCTGTCGACACATACCGGACCCTCGCAGGGTTTGCAGTGACTTCCTATAGTAGGCGTATGAACGCTACAGGAGAAATGCAATGCCCCGCCGCTTCGTGGACACCGAGATACGCTACCAGACGAAAACCGGCTGCTTACGGTTTTCTGCTCTCCCGCCGCGCCCTATCGTGGTGACACCCGACGCTTTTCCTCTTCGCTGTTATCGTGACATCAAGTGCGCCGGGTATCGTGCCATACGCCGTGTCAGCGCATGGCGGCGTAAGCTGATAAACTACACAGTAACGAAATAACGCATTAACGTATTAACGCTTTAGCCATCCGTGAGGATCGCCACATGACCAACCCCTCTCTGCCTCCCAAGCAGGCACGTTTCGTCGAAGAGTATTTAGTCGACCTTAACGCCACCCAGGCGGCAATTCGTGCTGGATATAGCAAAAAAACGGCGTATCGCACGGGGGCTGACAACCTCAAAAAACCTCAGATACGAGAGTTGCTAGAACAGTATCGAGAAGAGCGAAGCCGCCGAGTTGAAATGGATGCGGATCGTGTTCTCCAGCGCTTGATCGAAATCGACGAAATGGACGTTGCCGACATCCTGGATGACGACGGCCGCGTGCTCCCGGTAAAGCAATGGCCGAGCGTGTGGCGCCGCTGCGTCTCCGGCGTAGATGTGAGTGAGATAGCGGACGGCGCTGGCGATGACCGGGAAGTTAAAGGCCTTCTGAAGAAGATTCGCTGGCCCGACAAGCATAAAAACCTCGAGATGATTGGCCGGCACTCCTACGTCCAGGCTTGGAAGGATCAGAAGGAGGTGTCTGGCAGCCTAACCCTTACCCATGAAGACGCTCTTGAGAAGCTAGAGTGATACCCGGCCTTTATATCTACGCCATCCGTGAGGAGCGCGACATGCCCTATTTGACCCCCGTTACACCCGGCTCGTTGATAGTTGATCAAGTCCATATCACCGATATGATGGAGGTGTGACCATGGCGCGGCCGACGAAGTACAACAAAGCGTTAGCCAACCGGTTATGCCAAAACCTAGCCGCTGGTGAATCTCTCCGCTCGATTTGTTCGAGTGATAAATTCCCATCTGTTTCGACCGTGTTGCTGTGGGTGGTCGATGGGAAACACCCTGAGTTTTCGGAGCAGTACGTGCGTGCGCGAGAAGCCGCGGGCTATGCCCATGCTGATCGGATCGTGGAGACGATTGAGAAATTGTTGGCTAATGAACTTAAGCCTGACGTGGCCAAGGCGGTGATGGATGGCCTGAAGTGGTCAGCCGAGCGCATGTCACCCAAGGCGCATTCGCCTCGGCATCAAGTAGCGGGACCTGAGGAGGGGCCGATTGAGGCTGTTACTGAGATCAGGCTGGTTGCCGCTGGTGAGGGCGACGTAGAGAACTGATTCACCGAGTCGGTGGATCAATAAAGGTGAGTTACGCAAGCGATATCGTTCTTGGCGGGAGACTCATGACGAGTGGTGTATTGCTACCGGGATACCTTGCATTTATCCTCGGTGTCCCTCATTTTTTAGATATCGAATCGTCTGGCACTAAGGAGGTTGGCGTGGCTTATTCAGCACAAGCGGTTGCGAACGCCTTCATTGAGCGTGCTCAGAAAGGCGAGATTCGCGATCTTACGCCGATGAAGCTGCAAAAGCTGCTCTTCTATGTTCAGTCCTGGTATCTACGAGACCATGAAGGCACCCCTCTCATGGATGATCACTTCGCTCGCTGGACATATGGCCCCGTAATTCCGTCGCTATATCATGACATTAAGTATTATGGAGCCCGGCCCGTCACGAGCAAGATTAGTACGGCCTTAAAAAAAGACGGTGATTTCAAAATCGTTACTCCCAGCATTATGGACGATGATGAAGAGGCCCAAGAGTACATTGATCTTGTGATCGAAACCTATGGAGGTCTCAGCGGCCCGCGCCTATCTTGGCTGACACATGAGCCTGGAACAGCTTGGTCAATGGGCCCACCTGATGGCGGTTTCATTCCTCACGACCATATGGCGTTACATATTCATCCGCCAGAAAGGATGCCAGAGTCAGATGCGGAAACGGTTTAACGTCAATCTAGAGGGGGCTGAAGAAGACCCTGCTAGCGATGATAACCAACCGCAGGCGGAGAGGCCCTATCGTTCGGATATCAATGAAGAACAGGCCAACGATCTGCGCTCATATAGGCAGCTCCGAGAACAGTACGCGAGATACGCATTCTTCTTTGCCGTTGGTTGCGTTGCGTTCTGGATGATCATCGTAGTGTGGCTTGGGTGGGCAAGCTACTACAAGGCGCGACCAGTCTTCTCTGACAGGGTGATGATTGCTATTACGACGGCTACTTGTGTCAACTTGTTTGCAGCCTTTTTAGGCGTCATCCGCGGCTTGTTTCCTACCAGCGGAAACGGAGGTTCTTAATCGCAGAATCGCTGTGTTGCGCTGGCAGTTGCGATAAAAAATTGCCCTAGTAGTTTTACCGCTAGGTGGTAAAACCCATGAAGAATTGATAGTTGCTGAGCGTGATCCTTTCTAGGAGAAGGCCACTATTTTAGGATTTGACTGATTTATTCCAGCGTTAAAGAACGCTTTAACGCAATAACGTTACTCATCAGCACTGATGTCTGCGAGACGGATACTCCGCCACCCGCCTAACTCCTTGGCCATTGCCTCCGAGAACACGAAGGAGGTCCAGCTGACCGGATCAGGATCGTCCGTTACCAAGACCTCAAGCAGGGCTTCACGGATGAAGAAGCGCCCCTGTAGCGCTCCACAGTGGAAGCAGCCATTGGAGAAGTAGGAGCGCCCTTCTGTGCGGCTAAATCTGTGCTTAAGGGGGCCGATTTGATGTCGGCGCCTTAGATCAGACTCTGAAACCACACGGATAAGATCTTCTCGGATTCTTATATCATCGTAATCCAACGCCCCTACCCTAATGCCTTGGGAATCTTCCATCACCATGCTGGCAACGATGCCTGTCGGTTGATGACACTTCCAGCAAGACTCTTCGAGCACTACAGGGCCCACACGCCCTTGCTCACCTGGAAGCGGGGACCATCGAACCTTTCCTGAGAGCAGGTCCGCGACGAAGTCTGAAAGCGACACCCGTGACCAACCGATTCGGAAGTCTTGCCCACTGTCGTCGAGCCGGACCACGAAGGATGGCGTGGCGCGCTCTGACAGGATGCTCAGGAAGGAGGGATTGTATTGCCGCGTTTCTCGCAGGAACCATGCGCCGCGGACACCTGACGCCCGGTACCGCTCTTGCCGGCGGCGTGTCTCATCTTCGCTTTGCGGAGACCACTGAACCTCAAGGGCTACTTTAGCCTTTCCCTTGGTGGCAAATACATCTGCCACCCAGGCCTCGCCATCGGGTGTCTCCCCCCTATGTTCTACATCTACACTCCATCCAGCTGCGTAAGCACCGCGAGCAACTAGGTACTTCGCCAATAAATGCTCACGGGTTTCCTGGCCAGAGACGCATTCACCGCGACGGGTATGGGCGAAGAACGGTGTGCCGAGAGAGCTGGTTTTAGGGATAGCTCTTCTACCACAGCATGGCATGCGCATATCGTGCTGCTTTCTAGCAGCCTTAAGCGCCTCCCAGTCCTCGGTGGTGTAGGTGAACGAGAAGCAGGGCTCGCCGTCGAGCTTGCACTTCAGCGGCATTTTTTGCCCTCCTATACTCTACGCCATATCTGATACTGCGCTGCTAGGTTACTTGGCAAGTATGTGATGTGTAATGTGCTTCACTAACCTACTACAGCAATGGTCTGTTTCTGGATTTTGATAGTAGTTAGTAACCCAACACCTAGCAATTGACGTGTTAACCAAATGGGAGGCATTGATGCCTAAGAAGAAGAGCCTGAAAAAATCAGCTGCTAGCTTTCAGGATAAAGTCATTGAGCTTGAGACGTTCACCGAATTTTCTGCATCAGGGCTCTCTGAAAAAGAGAAGAGTTGGTGCTATGACTACGCGATAATCAGACTCTATCGAGAGTTTGAGCAACTAATGCTGGTTGCTCTCGTTTGCGCAATCAACAACGATACCAAGGCAATCTCTGATTCTACTGGTGTTGAATTTCCGAAGCACCTAACAGACGAGGTTTGTGAATATCTCGTGCTCAAAGGCGGGTATTTTGATTTCAGGGGACGTGGTGGATTGATCAAAGAGCTCAAAAAATTTGTCCCAGACGATCATTATTTGGTCGACATAATTAAAAAAACGAAGTATAGGCAAGCGCTTGAAAGACTAACAGCTCTGCGCAACTTTGCAGCGCATGAAAGTATTCAATCGAAGCGAGCAGCTTTGAATGCAATAGATCAAAAACGAGTTGGATCATCTGGATCTTGGTTGAAAGTGAGGGGTCGTTTTAAGGAAATATCAGGCATGCTGAAAGACTTAGGTCAAGAGGTTTATGACGCAGCGCCTTACTGAGGCAAAACAACAAGCCGATGTTTTTTAATATTTTTCACGTAGCATCTATAAATTGCCTGAAAATTTTAACGCTTTAACGCTTTAACGCTTTAACGCTTTAACGCTTTAACGCTTTAAATTTTGGCGCATAGGGTGAGGTTTTTATGGAGCGCTTGCTGACAGCATCAGAGCTTGCTGAGTGGCTCAGCATCAGTGAGAGAAAGGCATATTCAATGAAGCGCGAGATTGGCTTTATAAAGCTGGGTGGCAATGTCCGGTTTGAACAGAGCGCTATCGAAGCTTACCTCAAAAAATGCAGACAACCTCCTGTTCAGCCGGAAACCCACTATACCTCTAACGTCCCTCGACCGCCCTCTAGGCGGCATAGAAAAGTTACTGCGGAGACTATCTGTCAGTTATTGAATGAGCAAAAGGTCGAACGTGATAAGCAAAACAATCAAAAATAAGATGTGCTTAAAACGTGACGCATTGAGTATCAGTACGACAGAAACTTAATACCGCGCTATTAGGAAAATATTGCCAAGTGGAGACCGAGATTGAAATCAGGCGAGCGTCTACTCCCCCTGCCTGCCCTCCAGGACAAGGTAGGTTTCAAGCACACGAAGATTTACGTTCTGATCCGCGAGGGTGAGTTTCCCCCTGGCAAACTGATCTTCGGAAAGCGCCTGTGGCGTGAGAGCGAAATCGACGCATGGATAGAGCGTGTTTGGAAGGACGCTTCGTCTGACCAAATTGAGGATACCTCGAAGAAGCCTCAGCCTGAGGCGCCCACCGAAACATTGCCCCCGCCGACGCCACCTAATCCGGAGTCCGCCTGGAAGTCGCCGCCCGCCTCAACGTATTGGCCCTCAACCTACCTGTGTGATCGCTACGGAGTCTCGCGTGCAACCTTGAAGCGCTGGACTAAGACGAGAGGATTCCCTGAGGCAGTTATGCCAGGCGGTCATGGGACCCCGGCACGCTGGCATGTCGATGATGTCATGGCATGGGAAGCCCTGATTCGAGATAACAAAGAGGCTAGGAAGTAAAAGTGAAGGATTTGTTTTTGACGGCGGAAGAGCTAATACAACTGACCGGCAGAAAGCAGACCAAGAGCCAGCGTGAAGCCCTGGATGCCATGGGCATCTATTGGAAGATCAATGCGGCAGGCAAACTGCTGGTCGGGCGTAAGCATGTTGAAGAGGTGTTCGGTGGTTACGGCAAACGAGAGAGGCGCCGAGTAGAGCCTAACTTTGACGCGCTGAACTCGTAACCGCTCGCTGAAGTGGTGTTTCAAGTGGTGTTATCAATGCCATCTTATGAAAAAATTGCCTTATATATTTGATTTAATCGCTAAAGACCGTATTCCTTACATGAAATACGGTCGTTTTTTGGCTATGATTAAAGTCGCTTCATGGGTTCTCGTCGTGACGACGCAACCATCTCTGGTTGAGTAGTGGCGAGGACTTTCTCATGGCACGACAGCCCACCACGCGGTTAAGCCCGCGCCGTATCGAAACGCTAAAGCCTAGCGATAAGCCCTATCGTGTGACCGATGGCTCTGCCACGCCCGGAGGTTTACTGCTGGAGGTTCGCCCTACGGGTGGCAAGTCGTGGATCTCGCGGGTAAGCATTGGCGGCGGTCACGAGAAAAGCGACAGCGGTGAGTTGATCAAGCGTCGTGCGCGTCGCGTGGATATTACGCTCGGCCAGTGGCCGGCCATTGATATTGAAACGGCCCATGCGCTTCACCGTAAAAACGCCGCAATAGTCGCTTCTGGTTGTGATCCACGCGCAGAGAAGCAAGCGCGCCTTATCGTGCCGCTATTCAGCGAACTCATGGAGCGATGGCTGGATCATATCGAGCGTAACAAGTCGCTAACCCCTCGCACCCTAGAGGCGCACCGTCGTCGCTGGCGTCTTCACCTTAATAGGCTGAACACCTTCTCGGTGGATCAGTTAACCCGGGCAGTGATAGCCCCGGTGCTGACACGCATTGCGGAAAAGGCACCCGCGCAGGCAAGAGCAAGCCTTATCACGTTGAAGGCCGCGCTTGCGTGGGCATGTCACCAGGGATGGATCGATGATAACCCGGCTGATGGCATGAAGGCCGGTGCGTACGGTGCGGGTACAAGTAAGCCGCGCGATGTGGTGCTGACACTGGAAGAGCTTCGGACCGTATGGCAGGCAGTGACCGCCTCACGTATGGACCCTTGGACCAAAGCGGCAATCCAGCTGCTTGTTTTGACCGGGGCACGGCGTGATGAGGTGGCCGGTATGCGCATCGAGGAATTAGACCTCGACAATGCGGCCTGGCATCTACCGGCGGCGCGCGCGAAAACCTCCACCGCTCGCACGATATACCTTCCCTCAATGGCAGTATCGCTGATCCGTGAGCGCATTAAACAGCGCACTAGCGGTCCAGTATTGTCGGGCAGAACCGGCGACGGTATTCACGCAGACAGCCTGACAACGGCCATGACGCGTTTACGTCGCGGGAAGCTCAACGAGCTAGGGCAGAGGAAGCCTTTCACTATCCACGATTTGCGCCGTAGTGCCGCTACCGCTTGGGGTGAGTGCCTCGACGCACAACCTGAACTGATTGACCGTATGCTGGGACACGCGCGCCGTAACCCGATCGAAGCGGCCTACCAGCACCAAACGTATGAGCGGCAGCAACGCCGCATTATTGAGGCGTGGGGCGCCCTAGTGCTGGATCATGTAGCGAATCAGCCCGGCGATAACGTGACGCCGATGCGACGTAAATCAGGCCATGAGGTGGCGCTATGAGCCGTGGGTTTCAGCAGGTATCGCTAATTGATGATCTTGGCGATGATCTTCCGTACCTGCGTGGCGAGTTGATACATCGGCTTCGCGGAATGGCAAAGGGTCGCGTTCTTCGTATGCTGGAGACAGCTGAAGGGGAAGCCCTGTTCATCCAGCAAATGAATAGGGTGTACGTTTATCCGCGTTTTTCTGATCTAGTTGGCGAGGCGTCAACAGAGCGCGTGCCGTACACGGTCGACCTGGGAGAAAAGCATGGTCAGGTGACGATAGATTTGCCGACACCTGAACGACTTATGGATTTGTTGCTGCTCAATTTTTATAGCTGGCAGAGCTATACAATTTTCTCCACGCCGAACCGCAAGGTGTATTACGGCCATGTGTGGATGGCAGCGGACAAGCCAGATGAGCTGACATCCTCCCTGGGGGTTGTGGCTCGCTCATGGCCTAGCTTCAATGAATGGATATTGAACGCTGAACAGGCGTGCCAGGAGAGCTTCACACCACTGGCATCCCGTTTGTCTGATGCAAGCATTCCGCCATTGCTGAAGAACCAGAACCCTGGTGACTTACGTGCTGAAAACCTTCTAAAGCGGGAAAAGCCCGGGCGAGGCAGGCCTATGCGCTGTGTAGTTTGCCGCCAACTCACCACGCGCGAAGCGTCCGATGTCGTTAAGAAAGAGCGTATCTGTTTTGAATGCCTCCATTATCAGATGAAGTGGCGCTCGCTCTAGGCTCGCTTGCTGCCAATTACGCCCAAAAGCTCTCAGTTCATCTTGCAAGTAATGAGCCTTTGAAGTATTATTTTCCCTAGGATGGGATTTTTGCATAGGTAAATAATCCATCGCGCTAATAAGCCGCCGAAAGGGCGGTTTTTTTGTGCCTAAAATTTATTACACAACTCTTCTAACCCTGCCTGCGCGCGGGGTTTTTTTCGTGTCTGGAGGTAAAAAAATGAACGACGAAGGCTACTTGAACAGCCGGGAAATCGTTGAGCGGCTGGGTATCGGTCAATCGACGTTATTTCGCTGGGTGCGGGAAGGGCGCTTTCCGAAGCCATTGCGGGTGGGGTATCGCTTCTCCCGCTGGCGGATTGCGGACGTAAAGCGCTGGGAAGAAGAGCAACTAACAGCATCGTAAAAAGCAAACGGAGATAAGCGTTATGTCAGCAGCCAATGCCGCTCGTGAGAGCCGCAAAACAGCCAAGCCACTAAAAATCGAGCTCGCGCTCGACATGCTTATTCGTGCCGACCGAGAAAGTCGTTATGTCATGCAATATGACGCGTCAGACGAATATGGCGAAACGTGCTTTCACACAACGATTTCGACCTTGCGGGACAAAGGTATCGATTTTCTTCAGCTCCCTTATAAACACACACATCGTCACGGTGGTACCGCCCACTTCCAGTCTTACCGAATTTCCCCTAAAAGCCGCGCCGCGGCGCTCAATCTCGCCAATCATTACGCCGCCATGCGTGGGGGAAGCTTATGACATCCGTTGCAAGCCAGGTGCCTCTCTCAGACATGTTGAGTGCCGCAAAAGCGACCAGTGATCGCATCGACCGTTTGGTTGAAGCGCTGACCTTTACCCATCAAGGGAGCGATCTTTATCAGTTACAAAAAACCAACAAAAACAGGGTCGTGGCAATAATAAGGTCGCGACAAATTACGCACACATGCGCTTCCAAAGCCTCTTCAACACCTCCGTTAGATAACGAAGCCCCGCTTAAAAAGTGGGGTTTCTTGCTTCAACAGGCGGCCGACCTCTTGGATGCAGCTGAGCAAGCATTTGCTCTAGATATGCCTGATGTTGCGCTACCCGTGCTAGCGCAAAGCGCGGCCTCTTTGCTGCAAATGGTGGATGAGGCTGAACGAAATAAGCCTGTGAAGAAAAAAAATCAGGAAAGCAGGACAAAAACCTCAGCCCGTACCCCTTTTTAATTATTGGTACAGGTGTGAACCACAGCAGGAGTGTAACAGTGCCCCATATTGATGACGTGATCGACATGATCGATAGCTATGCCGAGTTGTTGAGCATCGCTATCGGCCTCGCTGATGTCATGCCGGCAGAAGAGGTTCCTTATCTGCCAACGTGGCGTGCTGTTCGCTGCTGCCGCTGTGGTCTTGAAGCGCTACAGACAGCAGGTGGCAGTGTTGAACGGACAAATTCCTTCACGCGCCCCGTGTCCATCGGCGGTCGGTGGTTTCGTCCAATCGATCTTATCCGGCATGCGCTGGAAACGATTGAGAGGGCTGCCGACATCGTTGAGCAACACCAGCAAAGTCAGTCGACGCCGGTAAATAGTCGAGAGGCCCTTAATGGGTTAGCGGATCGGCTTTATCACGTCGAGCAAGACCTGCGCGGTTTGCTGGGCCCCGTCGTAGCGCAACTTTCACTGCCTCACCGCCAACAAGCCTAGTAACAAAAAGCCTCGTCTCCGTGCTGTGGCTGGCGGGAGGCGAGGCTGCTGAAAAGCGCTGGAGGCGCGAAATTGTGACTCATATTATACGCAGCAATACCGAAAACCGCACGGAAGATCCCGTTGAAAGCTTTGTCGCTGCAATCGCAGAAGCGGGGTTACCAGTGCCTCAAAGGGTCATCCCAGATGGCCAGTTACACCGCTATCCCACGAACGGAAAGAGCGGCGATAAGGCAGGTTTTTACGCCCTTCATCTCGATGGAGTAGCGGCGGGGCATTTTGGATGCTGGCGCAACGGTATTCGGCAAACATGGAGTGCTCATAAAGGCAGCAAGCTTAATCGAGAAGAGCTAGATCAGCTGCGTCAGAGTATGGAAGCGGAAGAGCGGCATCGGCGCAAATACCAGGCTCAGCGTGCCGAAATTGCGAACAGCATTTGGGAGTCTGCAAAACCAGCTTCCTCTAACCACCCCTACCTCATGCGTAAAGGTATTCAACCCTGCGGCGACCTACGGCAAGCCGATATTAGCGAAGCAATCTGGTTCGACGACCAGAATCGTACCGGCACACTGCCAAACTGTTTGCTGGTCAGCGTAGAAGGGCCTTCGGGAATTCAGACGCTTGAGGCAATCACACCGCGCGGTGACAAGCTCTTTATGGCTGGCGGGCAGATGAAAGGCGGCTACCACGTAATCTCAGGCTCCTCCGAGTCGATTTATGTAGTAGAGGGGTGGGCCACAGGGGCCAGCGTCCACGCGGCCACCGGGGCTACGGTAGCCGTTAGCTTCACCTCCGGCGCACTTCTTCCTACTGCCAAACGCGTCAGAAGTGAAGCACCCGGGGCGCATTTAGTGATTGCAGGGGACAACGACCGTAAGGGTGACGGCAGCAATCCAGGCCGCCATGCCGCCGAGAAAGCCGCTGATGCGACTGGAGGCGAGATGCTGCTACCTGAGTTTGCTGATAGCGAGGCGGGCAGCGACTGGAACGATTATCACGCTATCCGAGGGCTTGATGCTCTGCGGGACGCTTTGGTGCCGATGAACGATGAAGAGGACGATATTCTGGCCTTCCTCGAACAGTCGAAAGCTAAGCATCTGCTCGCCAAAGAGCCGCCGCCACAGCGTTATGTGGTGGATGGTTTAATACCCGAACCAGTGGCTGCGGCAATTGTCGCTCCTGGTTCAACTGGTAAATCTTATTGGCTGATGCAACTGGCGGCGTCTGTGACTACCGGGATGCCTTTCATGGGCAGAAAGATCGAGCGACCCGGATCTGTTCTTATGTTTGGTGCGGAAGATAGCAAGGACGAAATGTCTCGTCGGCTACATAGCATCGTGAATGAAAGTGAATGGGATGGATGTCGTCTCGACTCAAAAACTTTGGGTGAGCGGTACTACCCCGTTTCGGTTTTGGGTAAAGATAACCGCCTAACCATACATGACGGCCGTGACATCGTGCGACACGAAGAGCGCATCTCTCGCTTAATCCGGATGGCAAAAGCAATTCCCGATCTCCGCATGATCATCATCGACCCTGTATCGCGCTTTCGCTCTGGCGATGAAAACGACAATGAAGCGGCGACGCGATTTGTTGAAGTGCTCGAGCAGATCCGTGAGGAGACCGGTGTCACGGTGCTATGCGCTCACCACAGCCGAAAAGGCAGCACCGGCGAGGATGTTAACGATATACGCGGCGCCAGTGCGTTCGTCGACGCCCTCCGATTTGCGGCCACCCTGGCCAAGCCACAGCCGGGTAAAGGGATCAATGAGGACGATTTAAAGAACTTGGTCCGGTTCAGCGTCGTGAAATCGAATTACCGCACCGACGTTGATGAGCAGTGGATGCGCCGCAGCGTGGGAGGTGTGCTCAAGCCGATAGAGACACCTAAGCGAGAGTCCGTAGCCGTCCAGCAGCGTAGCGAAGACCGCTATCAAGAGGTCCTACCCCGGCTGAAAGAACTCATTGGCCGAAAAGCTGAGTCGGGGGATCCGTTAACACGTAGCAAGCTACGTCGGCTGTATGGCGGGAAAGAAAACGACTTTGGTGTCGGTAAGGACCTGTTGGAAAAAATGGCGAATCAAGCTTTAGAAGAAAGGGCTTTAAAGCTACACGAGGATGGAACGCTCCATCTGTGGTGAAGATGTCCGTTGCCACTGCAATGCAATAGGGAGTGAGGATGAAAAGAGACTGGGACGCTATTCATGATGATTTCAGGGCTGGTGTTTTAAGTATTCGCGCTATCGCCACCAAGCACGGCGCGCATGAAGCCACGATCCGTAAGCGTGCCAAGGCGGAAGGCTGGCAGCGTGATCTATCTCAGCACGTCAGAGCGGCTACCAACGCCAAGTTGGTACGCAGCAAAAGCACGCACCTGGACGAGAACCTGCCCGACGACGATAACGCCCTGATAGAGGCCGCTGCCGACTCCAACGTCGCTGTGGTGTTGGAACACAGGGAGGCTATACGCCGCTGGAAGGGAATCGCCAGCAAGCTCGCTGCCGTTCTGACTGAGATGGACGTGAACGACAATAACGTCGCCGACTTTGCGCGCACGCTTAATAGTGGCGTGGACGCCCTAGGCAAGTGTATACGCCTTGAGCGCCAAGCCTTTGGGCTGGACGACAAAGAGCAGAATGACGAGCCACCAGAGCGCCGTCTAACGGATGAAGAGCTAGAGGCACGTATTGAGCAGTTATCGGCTAGCGTCGCGTAATATGACTTATTATCCCAACTTGGATCAGTCACGCAACGCGAACTGGTTCTTGTACTGGTCGAAGTGCTGACGGGCCTTGAGAGTGTCGGCGCGGTCAATAATTGCGGCTACGCACCATGTTGCGTAATCGTTGGAATTCATGATGAACCGGCATAGCTTTTCATAGGGCGCTCCTTCCATCTCGCCGGCGAGGCTGAAAGTGCCATAAATGTCGCCACCTTCCGCAGAGCTATTTATTACGCTGGCTGTACCCTCCTGAACTGAATCTTCCTGACCTTTCACGAAGCTGCGGAACCACTGCCGAGAAGGCTTTTGTTTGTGGTCTTGGTAAAGAGTCAGCGTATAGAACGTCCAATCCTCTTCGGACGTATGGGCAACATGAGTAATGTTGGCATTCTCAAAGACGTTTTCATATGTGCCGCCCGGGAAAAATGCCTCCACTTTCCCTGCGACGTCGATTACCTCGGCCTGAGATGTCAGTGGCAGAAGGGCAAACACACACCCTGCTCCGATAGCACGTCGTATTGCTGAATCCATGTTCACTCCCGTCGCTGTCGGGTGTTCGCAAGAACCCTCCCTGGCTCGCGTGACTGCAGACGAAATGGCCTCCTTGCCACAACGTGAGGTGTTAAGGCGTCACACGAAGCATGGTCCATTGAGTGAAGGCTGTCTGTAGGAAATCACCGAATGAGTACGTAAGTGATTGCCTACGGTTATATCGCCCTTCTATGGCAACAGGCTGCTTAGAGCAAACGGCTCAGGGAAAGATTGGCAACTGCAGGTTTAGCTGATATATGACGTTGTTCATTTTTTGAAATCAGAAACAGGCCCTTTTATCTGCTTGCCACCAAACCATACGACTTTGGCGAGATAATCCTCTCCTAGGTGGTCGATAAAGTCAGGCCAGTCGGCGTGAGGTCGTTTTAGATAGGGGGTCTCGTAATCAATTCTCCACCAGCGGTTATAGGTGGTAATTGGTCTGAAGGGAGGTGTTTTGCGTTTATTTTTGTTCAGCGGCAGCTGAAGATAATAAGCATGCGACCATTCCGCCAAATCCAGCATGTTGTCTGTGACTTTCATCTTTCTGCCCGGGGTTCGAGGCGATGCGACTTCGCCTAACCAAATCTCTAAATCACGGGGGATGTGCCCAACTGCTGGATGCTGTGATGTCAGGCGAGTCTTCAAGCTTTTCGCAATACCTATGTACTGAATCCAGGATTTTCGCTGGAATGGCTGTTTGCCGATTAGCACATACAAGCCATCATCGAAATCGAACTTAGTGACCTCCCGAACCTGCTCCAGGGTATATGGACCAAACCAGTCAATAATGGCGGTTAGTGCTTTCATGCCTATACCTAAAATCGAAAGGGAGCAGGTTAATTTTACAGCCCGAATTAATCAATAAGTTGCTCATGTGGGGAAGGCTGAGCGGGTGCGCCGGCGCGGTAAGGGTTACATCCGCGATGTACTGTTGAGGGCTTATAACCCAAAATTGCAGCCGTATCGAGAAAGCCCATTTACAGCGGTGTGGCTGACGACTGGGAGTGAGCCTTTGAGATTTTCGCTGATGGCAAGGTTTAGGCAAGGGTTATCATGCCCAGAGCGCTAAGATAAGAGCGCAACTAAACCCCAAGGGTAAATGCCAATACTGGCCGATCCTGATAGCGTGACGAGACATTCACCAGTAGGGCGACACCATGATGGATAACCACGAGCAGGAACCCGAATACCTACCTTTGCCGCCCTTGTACCCACGAACGGACACCAATCCCACATGCCACCAGCAATCCCAGTGCAAGGAAGCAGGTAATCAGATAGAGGTTCCCTGTATCGTCTATGCCAGACCTGCAAAGACTTCCTTCTGGAAACGCTGCGCTGGCTTTATCAGGCGTCATTCAGGTAGGGATAAATAGGGTGTCAAACCTCATAAAACCTCAACGCGGTTCATTGGTTCGCAGCTTAGGTTCGCATTGTTCGCGCGAACTTGGTTCGAATAGCTGGGATTCGAATACCCGGCCTCGAACCGTTATAAAACGTAATAAGCGCGCAGTCTCACCCCAACGAAACCAATCATAGGAACCTGCGAAAACCAGCTATTGCTGGCGCTGTGATACTAGGGAAAACTCAAGGTACGAGGCTCTAGTACGAATTGCGCTGTTCGTGCTGGCACGGACTTGGTCACGCACTGAGCCAATGGTTTAGCACGAGTTCAAAGGCTCGCATTGGACCGATTATGGTGCGCATTATATTCAAGCGGAAAAGGTCTTACACAATGAGCCTACTGGTACTTGTAATCGGAATAGCGCTGTTTCTTATTGGGGCGTACCTCCAGTATGAAGATAAAAACAGCGTTGCCGCCTGGATTTTTATGGGCGTAGGAGGATTGCTATGGGCTACCGCTATTTACGCATGAAAGGGCGGGCCGTAGCTTTCGGAGCAGTACGCGCGGGCGAGAGAGACCGAGTTTCTTGACACTATAAAAAGGGCGAGCACCGCAACCAGAAGGCCACAAAGCGCAACGGCTGCGATTACAAAGCTGACGCTGTTTTAGAGAGATAGGGCCAGAACAGGGATAACCCATGAACAAAACAAAACACGATATCACTCAGCGCCTGACCGCCGAGGAAGTGGCGTCATTACGCAAGGAAATGCTGCTCGCTGAACGCAGGATGGCTGAGATGTTCGCCATGAGCCCCAAAGTCCAAAAGCTCAAAGCTGAACTGAATCGAGAGCGGAAGCTTAGCAACCTCGGCCAATAGGCGAGAGGTCTTATCTCGAGTCAGTGACACCACCGATCGGAAGACCATGAATGATAAAAACCATAATGAGGCGCACAGCTCGCCCAATTATCGCATTAGCTTTTCCATCGCCCTGACAGAATCACTGCGCAACCTCTCAATCTCAGACGGCGTTAAGCGGTAAGGCTTTGCAGTCTGGGCACGCACAGGCTTACGCGAGTGGCCAGAAGTTAGACGATCCTCCAAGGTTTTGGTTTTCATGAGGGCTCCGCAGGCTATGAGGATTGATGGTGCGGTAACGCTAATAAAAAGCCTAGCACCCAACCATTATTAATCCGATAGCTGGCCTGAATGATTGGCCTGGCCTGCTGGCCTGAATCAGGCCACTCCACAAGGCCAGTCCACATAAACCCGCATGGTTGAGGCTTCCGTGAGGAGTGCTGGCCTAAAAGTAAAATCAGGCCACAAGGCCACTGAAACCCGCATGACACGTGGCTTTGACTGGCCTTGTTTTTCTGCCCCTACGGGGGAGACCTGTGTTTCAGGCCACCCCGGGTAGTTGGCGCCAAAGGCGCGCCAATAACCACACCGAGGTCGAGATCAACACGCTACAAATGAACTGCCAGCAACAAATTCAGCTATCGACTGAGCGATGCTGCGATTCGCCGGGGAGCTGAATATCCATGACGGATATGTAGGTCGAAAGCATCGGTCACGTCATCAAAGGGGAGACACTATCACCCATGAGGGTGACAACGTTTGTACCTCTCGTCGGTGGCTATAACGCAAATCAGGGGTAGTACAGCCGCTGACATATATCAGCCGTTGACCCACCCCCTGTATCAGCCGTTGATATACCGGTTTTACCGTGGCCCTGTCGTGGCCCTGTTACCCTTCTGAAGCCCATAGCCACGTGGGTTTATGTGTGGCTTTGTGGAGATTTCCACCGCTGGTGGAATACCGGTACGCCGCGATCAGTAAGGCGCTGTCATTGGTTAACCACGGGGCCGTGTCGAGGGAAATAGCGTATTCCTTGCTAGGACGCCCGCCGTTAGGGTTTTTACCCAGAATCGGGAGAAAGTCTCGGCCCTCAGTAAACCCGTATTGATCAATATAGGTTTCTGGAAGAGCAAGACTTTGTGGCTCACGAAATGGAGCCCGGAAAAGGCTTTAAAATGGGCTCACAAAAAAATGAAGCCCTACAATCAATAATTTAAGAGGTTTTACTCAATTCTGAGCAAAAGGCCAGTGACTGAACTGGTCCATGTGCGCGGACGTTTCCATGGATGGTAAGGCACGCCTGGTGCTTAGCGCAAAACTGCGCCGAGTCGGCCCATGTTGAGCCGATTCGGCCCTTTTCGTTTGTCACTAGCTCAGGCTATTTTAGCGCTGGCGTCAGGTTTGACTTTGGCAGCGTGACTTCATAATATCCGGGTATTGGCTTCTAGCTAGGTTTGTGCCGACCTTGGATTTGAGCAACCTAATCAGGCATTCAGAACCCGAGTTACCCTCCGCTAAGCACCTATTTATAGGCTCTGGCAGATTGTTTAAATGCTCAACATAGCCTTTCAGGCTTCTGCCGGTGCCGGATAGATAGGATCGCAATCATGACTACCGATACCGATGTCACCAAAGAAGCGGCCGACTTCATCATCAAAACGTTTGCCGCAGACAACCGCAAGGTCAAGCCTTCTCATGCTCATGCGCTGATTTCCCACTACTTTGGGTATAACAGCAAGAAGGCAATGATAGATGATGGAGATTGCTGGGTAGATGATGAAGGCAATGGGCTCGACTCCTACGACCCTGACCTGAAACACGTAAAAGAACGGGTCACTGCCATGAAGTCATCGCCTCTAAAGGAAGCTCCCACCGAGTATCTCGCTGACGTCGTATATGCTGGCCTGGCGCCGCCCTGCGAGTGTTGTGGAGAAAAGAGCCTCGATATTATGCCGATCGGAGATCCGTACAACGGGGACACTCCGGAGGGCTGGGTGTCTCAACAATGCGCATCCGATGATGAAGGTTATGGAACCTGCTGGTGTTGCGGCGACCATATTATTCACCGCGCTGAGGATCTCAACGCAGCAGGCGAGTGCCCGGAGCACGCTGGAGAGTCTAGCGTCGATGAAGAAGAGCAAGAAGATAGGGAAAGCTGGATCGAGTATCACACCAAGGACGGTCCGTTTTAATACAGTTCAATAGCCGATAACGAGAAAAAGGTGGCGCGACCAATATCGTGCCACCTTTTTTTTAATTGCCTGCTCATAGCCAGCAACCCAGACTTCGGCGTGGTAGCGGTCGAGGTTGAAGCACGGCAGAGAGCGTCCTGTGCTGTCCCGGTACTCAGCCCAGAATTGGGCCGAGTCAATTTCCAGCTGGATGCACATCTTCTCGATGTCGCGCATCACATGCTTGTGCTGCTTACCAGTCAGCTCCGCAATCTCGCGGCTGCTCATGGTACTGAGCGGAAAATTGCGCTGAGCTGACTTTTCTATGCCGCAATAACCAGCGCAGAGTTGCGCTCGTGCTGCCTCGACGGGGTACGGCTCGCTCTCACTCAGAGCATTTTGCTCCCACTCAGATTGTAGCGCTCTGTTTGAGGCGGGCATTTCTATGGATGGCAGGGCGCATATTGGCAATCAGCGGAAAATTTCGCCGATTGAGCATCACGCTTTCCCGTTTTCTAGTGTTTGGCTGAAGACTTAGCCGAGATATTCATGCTCGCACCGCAACGCTGCGAGCAGGCTGGATGATGATGAACGGGGGGTAGATACTATCGACACCCTTGGCGCGTCGCAGCGGACCACTGCTATCAATGAATCAGTGCGGGCAGAACACAAAAAGATGATGTAAGCTAGGTGAGGTAAGCAATAAGAGTCGGGGTAGGTTAGCCCCATAAAAAAGCAAACCCCCAGATCCTCGGAGCTTGGCGGCAGAAGAGGAACCTGGGGGCGGAGACAAGCGCCGGGAGGGCGCGATTGCCGTATGCCCAGTATAGCCCCAGTGTGCGTTAAACGCACGCCCAATACGCAGATTGAGCTTATTTCTGAGCCCGAGAGCTATCACAGCTCGCAGTGGGGCTTTTTCTCTGTCGTGTCCCGGCATCCTCATAAAGGGATGCTCCAGAAATCCTATCCACTTCGCATGCTGCCGGAAGTGCTCTCGACGGTTCCGCGCGATCGCGATACTTACATCAGTCAAGCTGAGTTCACCAAGCCCAATCGGCGCGTCGTTAATTTAGCGCGCGTCGGCCTGATGTTTGTCGATATTGACCCGGGGCCAGCCACGCACCTCGATGGCGACCAGTGGTCGATGCGCTGCTTGATAGCATGCCAAGACGAAGGCGTGCCAGCGCCGAGCCTAATTGTGTTCAGTGGTCGCGGTGTACACATGAAGTGGCTGCTGGATAGGCCCATTCCTCGCGCGGCGGTCATGCGCTGGAACCATGCGCAAAAATGCCTAGTGAAGCGATTTGAGCACATTGGTGCTGATGCAGGCGCGCGTGACGCCTCTCGCGTTCTCCGCCTTGAAGGCACGATCAATCAGAAAAACCAAAAGCGCTGTGAAGTCATTTGGGAAGATCGAGACCCACGAGATGGCGAGTTGGTGCGTTACAGCTTCGATACGCTGTTTGATGAGCTGGTGGATGTGCCGAGGCATATCTATGAGGCGGAGCGAGAAGCCGAGCAGAAGGCCCGTGAGGAGCGTCAGAGGCGCCGCAAGAGCTTTACCCTTATCCGGGGTGGGAAATACGGCCTACGACGCCTCAGCGACCGTCAGCTTGCCTGGGATCGCCTAGAAGACCTTCGCACGCTTGCCAGTATGCGCTCAGGCAACATTGAAGGGCAGCGGATGCTGTTTTTGTTTTGGACGACAAACTTCCTCGCCCTCGCCGAGCCTACCAAGGCAAATCAACTTCACTACGAAGCCCGCTCTCTCGCCAAAGAGATCGCCCCTGGCTGGACGTATCAAGATTGCGACCTTGGCACCACCTTCCGGCGTGCGACGGCGTACGCACAAGGTGAGCAGGTTGAGTTCAACGGACGCAAATATCCTCCGCTGTACACTCCGCGCAATGACACGCTGATTCAAGCGCTGAAAATCACTGATGAAGAGCAGAAAAAGCTTAAAACCATCATCAGCAAAACGGAAGCAGCCGAACGTCACGCTGAACGTGAGCGACAGCGGCGCAGACTGGCCGGCATAGCGGAGAGGAGCGAATACCTGGAGAACATGGCGGACACAACGAAACGGCGCCGTGAAGCTGCGTTAGCGTTACGCGCCAAGGGTCTTTCACAGCGAGCCATTGCGAAAGAATTGGGTATTTCACAACCTCGTGTCGTGAAGCTGCTTAAAAGTGATAACTAGTGCGTGCGTACTACTTGGGGGCGAAGCCTGTAAGGGGTTAAGGCTCATGGTTTCAACGTGACAATCGGTTATGTGTACTGCTTTGATTCGCTTGTAACAGGACTGGATTTAGTTAATCGAGAAAGTGATAACCGGTCCATGCGTACTACTTGGGGCGAAGCCTATAGGGGCGTGACCGTTGTTATTTATTGAGATGTTTTATTCGATCACTTTTCAGGATTAGGTAATCATAAGACGTTGGGCAGTGGTCCATGCGTACTACTTGAGGCAGAGCCCTATGGCATTAGGTGATAATTCATGCGGATGACACGAAACAAGCAAATGATCTTGGATCTGTTAGCCAGTGAGCCTGAGGATGAATACCTCCCTGCCGCCGCCGTGGCTGAGCGTCTGGGGAAGCGGATGACGGATGTTGCTCGCACATTGCGGCTGATGGAAGATCAGGGCCTTGTCGTGTCGGTGGTGCGTGAAGTGCCGGTGGATCGTCCAGGGCTTGGCACCTATACGCGCGCTTTGAAGTGCTATCAGCGCGCTGTCGATATTTGAAGATAATGCCAACGGAAGCTATCTAGTGAGTTACCTACCTTCAGCCGAGCGCTTTCCTGCCCAATAGGGGGTTTCTGTTATGGATACTCCTCTCGCCTAGGGACCTTCTGCGGTGTATCGCTTGGAGAGGCCTGATGTGGAGTAGGGCCTTTCAGCGTATCTGCAAAAGGTAGGTTTCATTGCCCCTATGGCACTTCAGGGTCGGATATTTTTCCGATCTGTGTCTTTCACTACGATACCTTCGTAGTTGAGCGTCCCAACGGCTGCTGGCTTGCGCGGATGGTCGTCGTTTTTTAATGCTCTGCGGTGATTATTTTCTCGCTGTATTCCATCTGAATCTTTGGGTTAAACGCTCGCATGATTGTCACCAATAACGGTATGACTCTTACCAAAATGGGGTCGGTCACTTACCCCAACTTGGGGTCACTTTTGGGTGCCAGGTCATCACTAATTTAAGAGTGTTCTCCGTCTTAGCATTGAAGGTTAACGCCTTCACTTTTACTCAGATTGAGTAAAACCGTTTATATCAATAGCTCTTACCCTTTCTCGCTAGCTACTACGTTTATTGCGTCATTGCGTTATAGCGTCATTTATTTATGGGTGGTATCGTCTGCCCACCGAAACGAAATCGAACTGAATAGGCGATGACATGGGTTACGTTGTTGGTGTGATCAGCCAGAAAGGTGGCGTGGGAAAATCGACCTTAGCCAGGGCGGTGGCGACGACGTACGCGGCTGCCGGTTGGAACGTGAAAGTGGCGGATCTCGACATTAACCAGGCGACTAGCTTTTCTTGGCTTCAGCGTCGACTTGCGCGAGAAGTTGAGCCGGTGGTGGCAGTGGAAACCTTCGGTACTGTGGGGCAAGCACTGAAGCTGGCGGATGCCTATGACCTGATGGTGATGGACGGTGCTCCACACGCAACCCGAGCGACGGTGGAAATAGCCAAGCGTGCGCACCTTACAGTGCTGCCAACAGGGCTTTCCCTCGATGACCTGGAGCCGACCGTGCTGCTGGCGAATGCGTTGACCGGTGAGCATGGCGTCTCAGTGGAGCGCATCGCTGTCGCCTTGGTGAAGACTGGCGATAGCCCGCGCGAGCTGGATGAAGCGCGCAGCTATCTCGCCGCCACCCCCTATTACGTGCTCGACTCCCAGATCCCTGAGAAGACAGCTTTCCGGCGTGCGCAAGATGGCGGTCAGTCGGTTGTGGAAAGCCCCTACAAAGGCCCGCGCGAGCAAGCTGACGCCTTGATCCAGTCATTAATCGACCGTCTAGAAGCGATAAGCTAGTAAAGAAATAACGCTTTGACGCTTTAACGCGAACTACCAGGAGCGCAACAGATGGCCTCACCAAGCAAGAAGCCCAGCGGCAAAGGATTACCACCGACACCACAAGAGACGACTCATGTGGTGGGAAATGCAACTAGCAAGCCGGAAGCAGGCGAACAGGTGCCGTGCAATTTCCGTGTTTCGCCCGAATTTCGTCGTCGCTTGAAGTCTTTCGCTGCCGCTCACGATAAATCGATGGTCGACATTTTCACCGAAGCGGTGGATGAGTACATCCAAAGGCGTGGCGGG
>NZ_LT699760.1 GCF_900155385.1 Vreelandella massiliensis | reverse complement strand
CCAGGCCTTGGGGTGGTTGACCCGGGATTTTTATTGTTCGAGGGGCACCGTCCGCGAAAATACGGTTACGGGAAGCCCGAATGCTGGCCTTTAAACCAAATCAAGTGGTGTAAAAGGGCAGGGTGATTGCCGGGGGGCCGTTCGGGGTGGGGGCGCCACGGCGATCGCCGGCCCGATGGCGTTCGTAGGCCTGGTGGTGCCCTTTGTGGCGCGGGCGCTGGCCGGGCCGGACATCCGCCATACCCTGTGGCTCTGTTTACCCCTGGGTCCGCTGATGGTGCTCAGCGCGGACATTTTTTCACGGGTGCTGGTGGCTCCCTCGGAGCTCCCCATCGGGGTGTTGACCGCGCTGTGCGGCGCGCCGGTGCTGGTGGCCGTGGTGCGCGCGCGGCGCTTGCCCACCTTATGATCTCGAGTGACGGACGATGATGAAATCCAGCGCAAGCGAGCTTCAGCCGACGGCATTGCCTGCTTCATGGCATGCGGGCGCCGTGGTGGCGCCTTCTGGCTATTGGCGCTTGGCCCCACCCGGGCGCGGCACGTATAGCGTACTGATCGAAAAGCGCGCGTTCGCTGTGAATGCGGGGCTTTGCGCTGCCTTGATCGGCGTTTGTCTGCTCTATCTGAGCGTGGGCAGCGTCTCCCTGGCCCCCGGGACGGTTTTCAGGGCACTGCTTGGCCAGGGTGAGGCGATGGCGACGTTTATGGTGCAGGAACTTCGCCTGCCGCGACTGGCCGCCGCCTGTCTCACCGGAGCGGCGTTCGCGCTGGCGGGTATCCTGATGCAGACGCTGGCCCGCAACCGGCTGGCGACCCCCGGGATTATCGGCATCGACAACGGGGCGACCGCCTTTGCCGTGACCTCCATTGTCGGGCTTGGGGTATCGCCCGTCTCTTTTACACCTTTTGATTTTTGTAAGAGACAGGCCGCTGGCCACCCCCGGGGTTGGTGCACAGCTGCGCGGGCGGGCCTCCTGGGGG
>NZ_LT699759.1 GCF_900155385.1 Vreelandella massiliensis | reverse complement strand
GAATCCTCCATGCTCCGTGCCATCCGTTAGCCCCCCTGCCGTTGTTGGATGCCCCCCGCCCCGCCGTCGCTCCGCTCGGCAGTGCGACCCCCTACAGGGGTGGTGGGGCTGGCGGGGGAGGGGGTGGTGATCGCGCTGCTGGCAGCCTGTCCACCATTTAGCACTTTATCGACAATCTGCCGTACCACCTCCGACCGCGTTACATTTTCACCAGTCTCTTTCCGATGATTTCTAGCAATTTCATCCAATTGAGCAATCTGCGACTGGTCAAAACTAATGCTAACTGTCCGTTTTGTTTTTTCTGACATTGCTTATCACTCCCTCGTTAATTAACTTTATCGATAAGACTATGTTGAGTATATTTTCATTATACCATTTCCGGTAACAATAATGGTTTAATCCCTATCATTATCCAGAGGAAGACTCGGTTGCTCTTCGTCTTCGCTGCGGCGCCTCTTGTTGATAGCTGCTTGCTGATCTTCCAATGCCGTTAAGCGATCAATGACGTCTTTAGCATCGGCCAAGCGTGACTCTAAACCATCAATCTTCTCTTTAAGACGTGACTGTTCAGACACGAATGACTGCTCTGCTTCACGCTTAGAAGCCAAGGCTTCTTTAGCGACACTCTCAGCATCTATTAATTGATTTTTTAAGGTCGATATTTCTCGCTCTCGCTCTTCAGCTTCACGTTCGAGAGTCGTGACGGCCTCTTGAGCTTCGACAACCGCTGCATCAGCAGCTTCCTGGGCTTCGTGCAAAGCATCACGCTCTGCCGACAAACGGCGCTCCGCTTCACTGATAGCGGCTTTCCATGCTTCCGCTTTCATTTGCTCAACGCGTTCGTTGAGTGCGTCAGGCACGACGACCTCAGCAAGTGCATGATCTTCACGTTGAGCGTCTTTCCATTCCTTGAGTGCTGGCCCAATAGTAGCGAATGAACCGCCACCCAGGGCTTCACGAACGGCAGTCTGTGTTGGGTTCGTGCCCTCAGCGGCCAAACGTTCAGCCACGTTAAAGATATCTTCTTTAGTCAGTGCCATGGTGTGCTCCGCTATGTATCATGTTGTATGTTGTATTATAACACAACATACAACAAAACAACAATACAGGTTAGTCATACACTATAAGGGGCACAAAAAGAGAAATGCGCAGGAGGGAAGGTATTAACGACCCCTTCCCCCGCTTGCCTTCACCCCCGGAGGGGGTCGGCCCTGGAGCGAAGCGGAAGGGACGGGGGGAGAGGGTTTTAATGGGTTGAAGGCCCACTAGGGGCCTTCGGCCCTAGTAGTTCTTAGTAACTACTAGTACGGATTTTTGGCGAATCGCTGAAAGCTCCGCGTGGCGGGGCTTTCAGCCGGTTTTTGAGATTAAAAGTGTGACCGTTAAGTCGGTAAAGCGTGACCGTTAAGTCGGTAAAGTGTGACCGTTAAGTCGGTATTTTCGATCGCTGGATATGTGCGATTGCCGATTTTCCAGACCCGGTGACTGCAATATCCCAACTATCCAACGTATTCAAATGCTTAAGCGCTTTTGAAATTCGTTCCCGACGCTTGCGCGTTGTGCTGGCGTTCTTGCTGGAGCCACCCCAGACCTGGATGGCGAGCTTGTCGAGGCCGATGCGCTGAGTGCGTCCAGGTCGAATCCATGCCGACAACCAGGAGTGACAGATTAAATCGGTGTCGGTGTGCCCCAAGCTGCGGCGCTCCTCTAAATTGATCCGTATATGTTGCTCAACCAGCGCGGCCGCCAGGCGTCCATTCAATGCGATATAGACGCCACCGTCGGGCTTCGATCGGTAGCTGAGTAGGTGCATTTTCCAGTCGTAACCGTCACGTTGTATGCGAATAGATACGTCACTGAGGCGGCTAAGAATTTCGTTCAGCCGTTCATAATTTTGGCCGTTATCGGGCATCCCTGCCGTTGTCAGGATTCGATAAGCGGTTGTTGAAAATGCGGCGGCTGTGTCAGCTTTTGCATCACCATCGGCCTTTAGTGCAGACCACAGTTCTTGTCCAACGGCTACGTCGCTATCTGCGTCCAGATCGCCCGCATACTCCATTGCTGCTAATGCGCATATCGCATAGAGAATTGACTGATCGCGGCTGTCTAGGTACTCAAACGAACGCCAAGTTACTGTTGCACCGTTATGCTCAGTTATCAGTTCTAAGGCACGGGGGCGACGCCCCCGTGTGACGGGTCGAAATAGCGATGCAATCGCCAAGGCGGGGTCGATTCGCGCATATTCAGCCACTGAATGAGCCATTGCGCCCTCCTTTGCCTTTTGGCTTCTCAAGCACGGCTGGTTGCAGCGTGTAGCCGCCCTCGATTTCCTCGTCCATGGCCGAGACTTTACGGAACCAACGCGGGGCGAACGGCTTGCCGTAGTTCTGTTTGGATACACCAAACTCAACGAAATAACCCCGGCGATTTTCATCAACGCTGTGCCGCTCGGACTCATCCGACGTCATGCTGCGCAGATACCCTTGCCACCGAATGTTATCGACCAGCACGCTTGAGCCGCGGCTCGCCTGTTGCTCGCCGCCGGCGCCGCTGAACATGCTGGCTTTGTTGGTGTGGTGTAGGAAGATGATCGTGCAGCCTGTCCGCGCTGCGATCATGCGAAATTTGCCCACCACTTGCTTCATGTCGCCGCTGTCAGACTCATCAAGATTGTGCGTCATGCGCAGCGTGTCGAGTATCATTAGCCGCCGGTTTTCCGCAACTTCCATAAAGAACTGCATCCATGCCACATTGAGAATATCGACATCGCACTTGTCGAGAGGCTCGACAAGTAGGTGATCTGCGAGGTTCTGCCTGTGCTCCGGGGAACAGTGCTCTAAGAGCGCGAAAAGCCGGTGCTCGATGATTAACTGCGGGTCTTCACCCGGCAAATAAGCGACGCTCCCGTGCTTGATTTCACCAAGCCCAAGAAGGTCGGGGCCACCGGCGACTTGCGCCGCGATTTGCAATGCTAGTGCACTTTTACCGGCACCGCCTGGGCTGATGATTGCGCCCACGGTGCCAGCTACCAAGCCAGATAGCACATAATCAATGCGCTCGGGTTTCTGCTGTGCCAGTGCTAAGATATCGATAGCCATTGCGACTCCTGTTCAGTCGTTGTGGTTAGGCGGTGAGCAGGGTGCCCGCCCTGCTGCATCGCCGTAGTTACATGCCTGGCCCTTTTGGGCCTGTCGGCTTCTTCCAGTTTACCGAACGCCCCCGATCTGAAGGGACAGAATCGGCATTTTTCTCAGCTTTTTCGCTCTCCCTTGGCCTTGGCGGTTTAGCCTGCATCCTCGCGACGTGTGCCTCAGTAGCAGCTAACCGCTCCTCAGCGGCGCGTTCTTCAGCTGCTTCACGCCTCCGAATCTCATTGCCCTCTCTAAGCTTTCCGATGTCTTTATGCTGAGACGGTGGATGCCATAGCCGCACGTTGGGGTTGATCGCTGCCACGGCCTGCTGCTGGGCCGCATGGTCAGCATCCGTGCGCGGCTGATTCGCGGGGTTTGGCTCGTTATCACACGCGATGGTCACGCGAGGCGCATCCCGCAATAGCTGCTGAACAGCCGGATTTTCAATAAATGACCTCACCCCGCTACCACCGCTGACGATGATCTGTGGTATTTGTCTGCCCTTGGTTCTCGCTTCGGCATGCAGGGCGATGGCGTCAACGCCGCCCTCGACAATCCACACTGGCGCCCCGTCATCACCGGGCAATATGGGCGGAAAGCTCTTATCAGAGCCTTTGAGATCCCGTTTCTGCACAGTTTCTGCTTTGTTGATCGCCCTGCGTGTGACGTTTCGCGCTCTACCTTGATCGTCGTACCCAGCAAACAGAAGTCGCCCATCAGGGTCATACCGAAGCATCTGCGACTGCTCGGCATAGCCGATGCTGTCGTCATCAATCAGTCGCCGATCACGCAGGTATGCACGCCCCGCTTCTACTGCTTGGGCACCCCCCAGCTTCATAGAGGGATACTGCTGCGGCCGCGGCGTTTGCCGCTGCTGCCGGGTTATAGGAGCAGTTGAGCCGGTGCCGACCAGGAGCCGGTATACCGCTTCAACAAAGGGCAGGTCTGGTTCCAGTTCACGCGCAAGAGCAATAGAGTCGCCGCCATCATTGCCGTACAGGTCGCACCATAGGATTCGACCATCGTGCTTTCGCGTCAGACGATAGTGTTCGTCGCCGCGCTCATCGCGCACGCTGCCATGCTTGCCTTCCCAGCGAACGCGAAAGCCGTGACTTTCGAGGTAGGGCGTGGGGTCTACGGTGCGGGCCGATTGTAAATCTCCTTCAGCAACTCGAATTCCGCCTGTGTTGCCCGCTCCAGTAGTTGATCCAGCCTCGGGTCGTCCGCGTTTAGCAGCGCTAAACTGCTTGAATCGAGAATCCCAATCAGTGCCACCACCAGAAGGGCGCTGAGAAGCGCGCTGCTCACCGCTAAGGCCGGCATCTTCCACCACCTCGGGCGTGCCGCCTGCGCTTGCTCCTGGAGCTGGTTGGCCGCCTCTGTCAGCCTGGAGGCTGCCATAGCGGTCGCCTCCAGGCTCGCTGTGCTCTGCTGGAGCTGTTGAGCTGTCTCGTTGATCGTCCTGACTAATTGCCGCGTCGATTTCTCGAAGCTCGCTGTCGCTTTGGTCGTCATCTCTTGAGACATCGTATCGAGCGTCGTCCGCTGAATCTGGGCGAGCTTCTCGATCTCCCCCAAGCTCAACCCTTCCAGCGGTGCCAGAGCCTCGCTGACTTGCTGGGCTATCGCCGGAGGGAGCGCCTCGATCTCCAACCGGTTCTGCTCCATTTGCTGCTGGAGCTCCTTGATCTGCTTTATCAGCTGACTGGGTGCGGAAGCGCTGGAGCCCGTCGCTGTCTCTAGTTTGCTCATAGACTACCCCTCTTTCTTGGAGCTTCTTCCAGCCATAGGCTTTGCCAAGCTGTGAGGCTTTAAAATGCACACCACCGTATTCAAAGCTGAAACCGTTGAGGCGGCCTGTACTGGCGATATTCGCCTTGACGCCGATACCGGAAACCTCCAGCCCTTCCGCGAACTCAAGGGCGCTGATTGCCTCACCATCCAGCAAGTCGTCAATCGCCTGCTGGATAACCGATCTTGGTGCCTGCTCGCCTGTACGAACCGCCTTATTGATCTCCTGGGAGGAAGGTTTCTTGCGCTCAGCACGGGCAGAACCAAGACCTGGTGTGAGCCGTAGGCCAAAGTCCTTTTCTAGCTTCTGAGTCGCATTGATCGCTGTCCGGGCTTCCCATTGTCCATGCCACAACGTCGCGTCAAGGTCGATTCGGGAGAGTAGGATGTGGACGTGATCGTAGTTCGTGTCACTGTGCCGAATAACGGTATAGGGCGTTCTCTCGGTAAAGCCCATTTCCCGTAGAAAAGCCTTAGAAATGTCGTTCCAACCTTCCGCTTCAAGAGTCTCACCAGCCGGTAGTGAAAGACTGGCATGCCATACCGGCTTCTTAACGTCAGGGCGTAAAGCCCTGGTAACGCCAAACTCACGCGACAATTCCCAAATTGTACGACCAGACATATTGCCGCCAACAACTTCAGCATTTTTATTGCCAACGGCTTTCGGCCCTTCATCAAACAAATAAGAAAGGGCACCGCGAAAACCACTCCCCCGACTAACTTTCGCCTTCATACCCCTCCCCCACTTCAATAAGAATCTGCCGGAAGTAGGCAAGCATATTGCCTACTTCTTCTATATCCACATCAACCTCAACGCCCTTTCTATTTAGCTGATAAGCAATCTGGTTAAGATTGCTCGCAGCTTTAGATAGTTCTTGCCATGCCTGCTTATTTAACTCTGGAATAGTTGCTGGTAGAGACTGAAAAGCCGCAAGGCGCAGGTACTCGCCACGGCGCAGACCAACACTTGTTGAAAGCCGATCAAGCTCGTGAAGTTCAACAGGGTTAAAGCGAGTCGATACCGTGTGCCTGCGGCGCTGCTCGTCAGGCAGCGCAGGCGCGCCACCTTTCCACCCCGCCGCTTTTCCGCCCATCATTGTTTTGGGGTCGAAGTATTGCACTGCGCCCTTTTTGCCGCCTTCAGCGGCATCAGCAGGCTCGTTAGAGCCTGCGTCAACCTGGCAAGCGGAGCGCTGACCAGGCCGAGCGTCAGCGAGGGGTGAAACAAGCGAAGCGCAGTTTACACCTTGCTCCGAATCCTCCATGCTCCGTGCCATCCGTTAGCCCCCCTGCCGTTGTTGGATGCCCCCCGCCCCGCCGTCGCTCCGCTCGGCAGTGCGACCCCCTACAGGGGTGGTGGGGCTGGCGGGGGAGGGGGTGG
>NZ_LT699758.1 GCF_900155385.1 Vreelandella massiliensis | reverse complement strand
TGCCGGCGCGCTGGGCGGGGCTTCTGCCGGGGGGGGGGGCTGGGTGGCGCGGCCCGGGTGGGGGGGGCGGGTTTTTTTGCGGGCGCGACACCCTGTCTCTTAACCACATTTAGGGGTTTAAAAGGGACAGGAGCAGTAGCACAAAGGCGATATAAATCAGCAAAAACGCCGCGCCGCCGTTTTCGCCCGCCACATAAGGGAAGCGCCAGATATTGCCCAGCCCCACCGCCGCGCCCGTCACGGCTAAAATGAAGGCGCGTTTTGAACCCCAGCGCTCTAGCGTCTCGCTCATTGCCTGTCCCGTCTGCTTGTCAACATCATCGAAAATGCCGCCTTGGCGGCGCTAAACCGCGTATGAATGGCGTGATAAAGCCGGCAAGCCTAGCAGGCGCCTGGCCTCAGGCCAATCCTACCTCGCGGCTTGAGGATTGAAACGCTGCCGTTGTGCCCACACTCTATAGAAATCTATCACCCACGCTTTCCCAATCGAGGTCGCTATGTCCCGCAATCCCCTGCTTGAAGCGCATGAACTCCCGCCGTTTGACGAGATTCGTGCCGACCATGTGGTACCCGCCATCGAGACGCTCCTCGACGAGAGCCGCAAAGAGATCGACGCACTTGCCCAACAGGCGCAAACCACCACGGCGACTTGGGAAAATTTCGCCGCCCCGCTGGAAGCGATCAATGATCGTCTCTCCAACGTCTGGTCGCCGATTGCGCATCTCAATGGCACCATGAACAGCCCCGAAATGCGCGAGGCGTACGAAGCCTGTATTAGCAAGCTCTCCGCGTTTAGCACCTGGGTGAGCCAGCACGAAGGGCTGTTTGCCGCCTGGCAAGCGCTGAAAGAGGGTCCTGCCTGGCAGGCGCTTGACGCCGGGCAACGTCGCACGGTTGAGAATACCCTGCGCGATTTCCGCCTTGCCGGCGTTGACCTTCCCGCCGAAGAGAAAGCCCGTTACGGCGAGATTCAGTCGCGCTTATCCCGTCTCTCCAACCAGTTTTCCAATAACGTGCTCGACGCCACCCAGGCGTGGCACAAAGATATTCACGACCCAGACCTGCTCGCCGGCGTCCCGGAAAGTGCCCTTGGCACCCTCAAAGCTACCGCCGAGGCCAAAGGCATCGACGGCTACCGCATCACGCTCGATTTTCCGAGTTTTTTCCCGGTGGTGAGCTACGCCGATAATCGTGATTTGCGCCGCGAGGTGTACACGGCGTTTGTCACCCGCGCCTCCGATCAAGGCCCGGATGCGGGAAAATTCGATAACGCCAAGATCATGGAAGAGATTCTGGCGCTGCGCCATGAGCTTGCCACCTTGCTAGGCTTTGAGACCTACGCCGACTACTCGCTGACGACCAAAATGGCCGACTCCCCGGCGCAAGTGCTCGACTTTCTCAACGACCTCGCCCGTCGCGCCGTGCCCCAAGCCAAGGAGGAGTTCGCCGAGCTTGCCGCCTTTGCCCGTGACGAGCTGGGGCTTGAAACGCTTGAGCCCTGGGATGTCGCCTACGCCAGCGAGAAGCTGCGCGAGGCGCGTCACGCGATCTCCCAAGAGCAGCTGCGTCCTTACTTTCCCGCGCCTCGGGTCGTCGATGGGCTCTTTCAGGTCGTGGAGCGCCTTTACGGCGTACGCTTTGAAGAAGACAACGACGTGCCGCGCTACCACGATGACGTGCGCTACTTCCGCATCCTGGAAAACGGCACGCCCATTGCCAGCTTCTACCTTGACTTGTACGCCCGCGAGGGCAAGCGCGGCGGCGCCTGGATGGCGGACTGCCGCGTGCGGCGCCAGGCGCAAAGTGGCCTGCAGTTGCCGGTAGCCTTTCTGACCTGCAACTTCACCCCACCGGTCGGCGATCAACCGGCGCTATTGACCCACGACGAGGTCACCACGCTGTTCCATGAGTTCGGCCACGGTCTTCATCACATGCTTACCCGGCAGCAGATCGCCGATATTTCCGGCATCAACGGGGTGGCCTGGGATGCGGTGGAGCTTCCCAGTCAGTTCATGGAGAACTACTGCTGGGAGCGCGAAGGGCTCGACCTTTTGGCCCAGCACGTCGACACCGGCGAGCGGCTGCCTGCCGAGCTGCTAGAGCGCCTGCAAGCGGCGAAGAACTTTCAATCGGCAATGGGCATGGTGCGCCAAATTGAATTCTCGCTCTTCGATCTGCGCCTGCATCGGGAGCTTGAGGCGCCTAGCGCCACACAGATCCAGGCACTGCTCGATGACGTGCGCGAACACGTTTCCGTGGTGCCGAAAGTGCCGTTCAACCGCTTCCAGAATAGCTTTGGGCACATTTTCGCCGGCGGCTACGCGGCGGGCTACTACAGCTACAAATGGGCCGAGGTGCTTTCTGCCGACGCCTGGAGCGTTTTTGAAGAGGCGGGTATCTTCGACCCGGAAGCCGGGCAGCGTTTTCGCGTCCACATTCTTGAGCAAGGCGGCGCCCGCAATGCCGCGGACCTGTTCCGCGACTTCCGTGGCCGCGAACCCAGCGTCGAGCCGCTTTTACGCCACAGCGGTATCCGTGCCGCCTAGGAGACGACGATGTCATCAACCGTCAAACGCTTTATTGCCGGTGTCACCTGCCCGCGCTGCGCGGCGATGGATCGCATCCGCGCCTGGGAGCAGAACGGTATCCGCTACCGCGAGTGCGTCAGCTGCGACTTTTTTGAGCAGCTACCCATTGAAGACGAAGCCGCCCCCGAATTGGAGACGCGCGTGAACCAAGTGCGCGAGGAACAAAAGCAGCGGGACGTGCAGCCCGTGCGTATTCTCGACCCGGGCCGCTCTGACCCATAAGCGACAGCGACACCGCTTTTCCTCCCATCCCACACCAAGCCTGTGCGAAAAACCGCACAGGCTTTCTTTTTTTATGTGCGAAACCTCGGACAATTCCCTTTGCAACAATATAGACCAAAGTTTAAATATGAAAAATTAACCTATTGATTTTTAATTGGAAAAATAAAAGTGGCACGGCAATCGCTACTGCGTCTACGCTTAATGGGATCGCCCAGCGATTCTCTACCTCATTCTGCACTCAACCAACAATAGCATTAAGGGAAACTCGCCATGCGCAACACAATGCCTAAATCAGCGCTCCTGCTCGCCGGTAGCGCTCTGCTTGTCGCCGGTAGCGTTCAAGCGGACCGCTCGGACTGGCCCGATAACTTCACCGTCGGTACGGCCAGCCAAGGCGGCACTTACTTCGTCTATGGCTCCGGCTGGGCTAACTTGATCGCCGACGAACTGGGCATCTCCGGCGGCGGCGAAGTGACCGGCGGCCCCAACCAGAACTTAGCTCTAGTGCATACGGGCGATATCGCGCTGGGCCTGACCACCATGGGGCCGGCTGCCGAGGCGCTCGCTGGTGAAAGCCCGCTGGCCCCTGGTATCCCGATGGATAACGTCTGCGCGCTTTTCCCGATGTATGAGACCCCGTTCTCCATCACCGCGCTTGAGAACAGCGGTATCGAGTCGATCTCTGATATCCCCGATGGCGCCAGCATCGGCTTTGGCCCGGCAGCCTCCACCTCCGATACCTACTTCCCGCGCATTCTTGAAGAGCTTGGCGTCGAGTTCGATCGTCGTAATGGCGGCTGGAACGACCTTGGTGGCCAGCTGCAAGACGGCCTGATTGACGTCATCGCCTTCGCGGCCGGTATTCCGGTTCCCGCCGTGAGCCAGCTTGAAGTGCAAACCGATGTCAATATCATCGAGTTCACCGAAGAAGAGCAGCAGCAAATCATCGAGTCCTTCCCGGTCTCACCGTTCCAGATTCCGGCGAGCACCTATCAAACGCTGGAAGAGGATGCACGCGCGGTCTCCATGTGGAACTTCACCATTGCTGGCTGTGACCTGCCGGAAGATTTCGTCTACGAAATCACCAAGCTGAGTCTGGAGAATAACGACAAAATGCGCGATATCCATCGCAGCGCCGCGACTTCTGTGCCGGAGAACATCGAGTACAACACCGTACTGCCGTTCCATCCGGGTGCGGTGCGCTGGTACGAAGAGAACGGTTACGACGTACCTGAAGACCTGAAACTGTAATACGGCGTTTTACCCGATCGCGCCCCGCGTCGTTTCGGCGCGGGGCGCTATGTTTATCGTCCCGATTCACACCCAAGGGTGTTCCCCATGTCACATACTCCTTCTCATGACAGCCATACCGAGCACGATGATGCTGTCGAGCCGATCAACGCCGAGGGTGTTGACGAGGCGGCGGTCGAGTCCAATCGGCGCCTTTACACCGGCTGGCAGTGGTTGGTGTTCAGCGCGCTCGCGGTGGGCTACTCGCTGTTTCACCTGATCTCGCTGAACGTCTACCCGTTGGAAACCTGGTCGTTTCGCATCGTGCATATCGCCGGCGCGCTGGTATTGGGTTACAGCCTCTATGCCGGCACCCGCTTTGCCGATAGTGACCGCGAGCGCTCAGCCGCCTGGATGCGCTGGCTCAGCTACGCGCTGTTGCTCCCGGCGCTTTATGCGCTGATCCGCGTCGCCATGATGTATCAAACCATCAACGATGGCGCCATGCGTATTGCCCCTGAGATAGAGGCGTGGCACTTCGGCTATCCGCTGATTCTTGCCACCGTGGCGGGCATTTTGCTCTCCTGGGCCTACCGTCAGGTACGCGAGACGCTATCACCGGCGGATTTGGTGCTGATGGTCTGTTCGCTGGCCGTGGCCGCGTATTTGCTGCTTATCTTCAACACCCCGCTGCGCGCATCTACCGGGACGCCCTTTGCGCCGATGGGCATCTCCTACGCGGCCATCGCCGGTTCACTACTGATTCTTGAGCTAACCCGGCGCGTGGCCGGCATGGCGCTGGTGGTGATTTCGGCAGTATTTTTGGTCTACGTCTTCGCGGGACCCTACTTACCCGGCTTTCTCGGTTATCCGGGGCTTTCGGTGGGACGCTTTTTTAGCCAGGTCTACACCGATGCCGGCATCCTTGGCCCCACCACGGCGGTCTCGTCCACGTACATTATTCTGTTCATTATCTTCGCGGCCTTTCTGCAGGCGTCCAAGGTGGGGGACTACTTCGTCAACTTCGCCTTTGCCGCCGCCGGCCGCGCGCGCGGCGGCCCCGCCAAAGTGTCGATTTTCGCTTCCGGCCTCATGGGCATGATCAACGGCACCTCGGCAGGTAACGTGGTCTCCACCGGTTCGCTGACCATTCCGCTGATGAAAAAAGTCGGCTACCCTTCGCGCAGCGCCGGGGCGATTGAGGCCGCAGCCTCGACGGGCGGTCAGATCATGCCGCCGATCATGGGCGCGGGTGCGTTCATCATGGCGGAGGTCACCGGCATTCCCTATACCGATATCGCCGTAGCGGCGCTGATTCCGGCAATTCTCTACTTCCTCTCGATCTACTGCATGGTCGACTTTGAAGCGGCGAAAAAGGGCATGCGCGGCATGCGCAAGGAGGAGATCCCGCAGTTCCGTCGCCTGGTCAAGCAGGTCTACCTCTTCGCGCCGATCATTATTCTGATCGTCGCGCTCTTTATGGGCTACTCGGTGATTCGTGCCGGCACGCTTGCCACGGCTTCTGCCGCGGTGGTGAGCTGGCTAACGCCGCACCGGATGGGGGTGCAGGCTATTTTGCGCGCGCTGCAGCTTGCGGGCGCCATGTCGATCCAGATTATCGCCGTATGCGCCTGCGCCGGCCTGATCGTGGGCGTGATCGCTTTGACCGGCGTGGGGGCGCGCTTCTCGTCGCTGCTGCTGAATTTGGCGGGTGTTAGCCAACTGCTGGCGCTGTTTTTCGCCATGTGTATCTCGATTCTGCTGGGGATGGGCATGCCCACCACCGCCGCCTACGCGGTGGCCGCCTCGGTGGTGGCACCGGGCTTGATCGAGATCGGTATCCAGCCGCTGGTGGCGCACTTCTTCGTGTTCTACTTCGCGGTGGTCTCGGCCATCACACCGCCGGTGGCGCTCGCCTCTTACGCCGCTGCGGGGATCTCCGGGGATAACGCCATGGGCACCTCGGTGGCCTCGTTCAAGATTGGCCTTGCCGCCTTTATCGTGCCGTTTATGTTCTTCTACAGCCCGGCCATGCTGATGGAAGGTAGCGGGATGCAGATCTTGCGCGTCGGTGTGACCGCGACCTTGGGCATCGTGCTGCTCGCCGCCGTGGTGCAGGCGTGGTTCTTCGGTCCGGTCAAAGCCTGGCAGCGCGTAGTGATGCTTGTCGGTGCTATCTTCATGATTTACGGCGGTATCTATACCGATATCGCGGGTCTTGCCATCGGTATTGTGCTGTTTGTGATGCAGCGCAGGCTCTACGGCAACGGTAAAGAAACCGCCACGGCTGGTTAGCCCCGGTTAACGTAAAGCCCCGAAAAAAACCCCGCGCTCAATTCGTTGAGGCGGGGTTTTCTTTTAGGCTGATGTTAGATGGCCGTGGCGAAGGCTTAGCCGAGGTTATCGACAATCTTGAGGACCGGCGCGGCCTGATTGAGCGTGTAGAAATGCAGCCCCGGTGCGCCGCCCTCAAGGAGGCGCTGGCATAGGCGGCTTACTACCTCGGTGCCAAAGGCCGCGATCGCCTCGCTATCGTCGCCGTAGCTCTCTAGCTGCTTACGGATCCAGCGGGGAATCTCCGCACCGCAAGCGTCGGAAAAGCGCGCCAGCTTGGTATAGTTGGTGATCGGCATGATGCCGGGGATAATCGGCTGCTCTACGCCGAGGGCACGCGCCTTGTCGGCGAAATGGAAGTAGGCATCGGCGGTGAAAAAGTATTGGGTGATCGCCATGTCGGCGCCCGCTTGCATTTTCCGCGCGAAGTTTTCCACATCCTTATCCAGGTTGGGCGCCTGTGGATGCGACTCGGGGTAGGCGGCCACCGCGATTTCGAAGTGATCGCCAGTCTCATCGCGGATAAACTCGACCAGCTCGTTGGCATAGCGCAGCTCGCCGATACTCGCCATCCCCGACGGCATGTCACCGCGCAGCGCCACCAGGCTATCGATGCCTTCTTCCCGATACTGCGCCAGCAGGTCACGCAGCTGCGTTTTTTCGCTGCCGATACAGGAGAGGTGCGGCGCGGTGGTAATGCCGCTTTGGCCAATCTCGCGGACGACTTCGCGGGTGCGCGCCTGGGTAGAGCCGCCGGCGCCATAGGTGACCGAGAAAAAGCGCGGGCGACGCGCCGCCAGCTGATCCCGGGTATGCATCAGTTTCGCCCGGCCCGCTTCGGTGTTGGGCGGAAAAAATTCAAAGCTAATGCCGAGGGGATGCTCTTGACGGCTCATGGAATATCCTCGTGGTCAGTCAGTTTAGGCGCCGGGTCGTAGAATAGCGCGGTATTGAGGTCTATTTTGGCCGTTTGACCACGCGCCGGCCAATGAAAGATTCCACGTGACAACGTTAATTTGGCTCATGTTGAGCCACCCGTAGGCAAATCTTAAGGGAACCCTACCCGACACCACCGTAGGAAAAACGCATGGAGAACCTCGCCGCTACCACGTTAACCGGCCCCTTATTGATGCTGCTCGCCTATGTGGGCCTAGGTTGGCTTGCCGCCCAAACGCTGCGCGTGGATCCGCGCCCCATCGCCACGCTGCTGGTCTACTTGGTGGCGCCGTTGACGTTTTTTCGCGCGCTAATGGCGGGCGGCCCCACGCCCGATTACCTGCTTTTGACGCTGATTCTCTTTACGGTCAGCAGCGCCATTGCCCTTAGCGTTCGCGCACTCGCGGGCCGACACTTTGGGGCGCAGGAAGGCGCGCTGTTGGCCTTTTCCGCCGGCACGGGCAATACCGGCTACTTTGGCTTGCCGGTGGCGATGATTGTGCTGCCGCCCGAGGGCGTTACGCTTTATTTGTTCTGCATTCTAGGGATCACGCTGTATGAGTTTACCGTGGGCTTCTACGTCAGCGCCCGCGGCCAATTTTCAGTACGCCAGAGCCTGACGAAAATTGCGCGCCTGCCGCTGGTCTACGCTTTTTTGGCGGCGCTTCTGCTCTCGCACCTCAACGTCGCCCTGCCCACCGCGTTGATGACCTCGCTTGACGTGTTTCCTGCCACCTACACGCTGCTGGGCATGATGATCATCGGCATGACGCTAAGCCAAGTCACCCTCGCCGCCTGGGACCCCCGCCTGGTGGCCGCTTGCGTGGTGCTGCGCTACGGGCTCTGGCCGCTGGCCACACTCGCCATTGTCTTGCTGCTGCAACACGTCGTGGCGCTATCACCAGCGCTTGCCATGGCGATTTTGTTGCTCGGTGTGGTGCCCATGGCGGCAAATGTCGTGGTGGTGGCGATGGAGCTTGGCATTGCGCCGCAAAAAGGGGCGCTTGCGGTGTTGATCACTACCTTGATGGCCCCCTTTTTGATCCCGCTGTATCTGCGCGCGATGCTGAATCTGGCGGGGCTTGCTTAGCGTGGGGGAAATCCGTCCACGCCCGCGTCTCCTAACACGCTAGCGAAGCGGTTGAGCGCTGGGTGGCGGAAAAACGCACGCAGGGCCTCGCCGCGCACCGGCCCCACCCCCGGCAGCGCTTGCCACTGATCACGCCGGTAAGCGGCAAGCGTTGCCCAATCGCCGCTGGCCCGCTCGCTGCCCGGCGGCACGCCGAGGGCATCTAACCAGATGCGAAACGGCTGCGCGCGGGCGGCCTGAAAGCGCGCCATCAGCTCATTGGCGGTCACGTCGCCAATGCCCGGCACGCGGATCAGATCAGCACGGTCCAACCACAACCAATCGAGCAGCGACGTTACCGCCTTGGCTTCCAGCAGCGCCTGCCACGTGCCCTCCCCCACGCCGTGCATCCCCAGTGCCTCTCCCAAGTGCGTTAACCGCGCCAGCAACTGGCTTTGACAGTAGGCGTTTTTTGCCTCCAGCGTGAAGCAGCTTAGCTCGTGGTAGTCGTCCTCCTTCGGTACCGTTAGCGCCATGCGCGCTTGCGCGGGCCACACCACCGCATCCAACTGCGGGATGGTCAGCCCACCCAGCGTTACCGCTACATGATCGCCGGGGCGCACGTCGAGCGCGTGCCACCGGGAGAGCGAGCCCAGCGACACGCGGCTAATCCGCCGGCCTTCTAGCACGACCGGAGTGAGCCACACCAGCGGCGTCACGCGCCCGGTACGCCCAACCCGAAACTCAATGCCACGCACTTCAGCCAGCGCTTGCTGGGCGGGGTATTTCCACGCCAACGCCCATTCGGGCGGGCCGCTTGACCAGTGTCGAACACCGGGGCGCTCGTCTTGCTTGATGACCACGCCATCGGTGGCAAAGGGCAGCGGCTCACGAAACCAGCGCTCGCGCCAGAAAGCCGCATCGCGTTGCTCGTTCAATTCGTGGGTGTAATCGGCGCTATCAAACCCCAACGCGGTCAAACGCGCTAGCCGCGCCTGCATTGTGACTGGGCCATCGGGCCAGCCCTATACAAAGAGCCCGATACGCGCCAGCGTTTGGTCATCTGGGGCGTGTTGCGCCAACGCGCCCGCCACTTGGCTGCGCGCGCGACGATGGGCGTGCTGCGCCTGAATGTGCCCTTCCATTCGCCAGTAAAGCTCACCTTGCAGCACGGCGGAGAGTGGCTCGGGAAGCGTCTTGGGGATCGCGGGGATCTGACGGGCGCGCTCGGTCCAGTCCTGGCCTTGCTTGCCATCACCGCGGCTTACCGCCGCGTGAAGCGCGCCGTCGACGTAGTGCAGCGTGACCGCCACCCCATCTACCTTGGGCTGAATCCAGAGGTGATCGCGGCGGCTCGTCCAGCGCTGAACGCCGGCGGCGTCGCGCTTATTCAGCCCGGTTTGCGCCACGGGGTGTTCGCGCACGCCCTCGCTTGAAGTCACACGCCGTTTGGGCGTGTGAGGCGAAGGCGCCCCCGCGCAGTGGCGCCACTGCGCTAAGCGTGCCACCGCTTGGTCGTAAATCTCATCGGCCACCGGCGAGGCATCGTCTTGATGATCGAGTGAATAGTAAGCGCGGTCCCAGCGCGTCACGCGCTCTTCGAGCGCTTGAATCTCATCCTCCAGACGCGCATCAGACCATCCGGGGCACTCGCCTTCTTGAACGGGCGCTGCCCAAGCGGACAGCGCCACAAGTAGCATCGCGACAAACCCGATACCAACGGAGCCCCACGTACGCATTGCATCGCCTCTGATAACTTTCCGTAAGCCTAGCCCAGCGACGCAAAACGCGGAAACAAAAACGCCCCTCGGCGCGGGCCAAAGGGGCGTTTCAGGCGATTTTCCGCCTTCGCTTACAGCTATGTGAGAAATAACTTACACAGCAAGGAGTGGCTTACACGCCAGCCGCCTTGGCAAGCGCTTCCGCTTTGTCGGTCTTCTCCCAGGGGAAGGCCGTGAAGGTCTCGACCTGCTCTTCGCCTTTGTCATTGACCCAGTGGTAGCGGTGCTCGAACGGCTCGCGGCCGAAGTGGCCGTAGGCTGCGGTGAGCTGATACATGGGGTGGAGCAGATCGAGCATTTTGGTGATGGCGAAAGGGCGCAGATCGAAGTGCTCACGCACCAGTTTGACGATCTCGGCGTCATCAATCTTACCGGTGCCGAAGGTGTCGATGGACACCGAGGTCGGTTCGGCCACCCCGATGGCGTACGACACTTGGATTTCGCACTTATCGGCAAGCCCGGCGACGACGATGTTTTTGGCTACATAACGGCCCGCGTATGCGGCGCTGCGGTCCACTTTTGAGGGGTCTTTGCCCGAGAAGGCGCCGCCGCCGTGGCGCGCCATGCCACCATAGGTATCGACGATGATTTTACGCCCGGTCAAGCCGCAATCGCCTACCGGGCCGCCGATCACAAACTTACCGGTCGGGTTGATGTGGTACTGCGTCTTGTCGTCTAGCCATTCGGCGGGAATCACCTGCTCGATGATCTCGCGCTTGACCATTTTGCGCAGGTCTTCCTGGTCGATCTCCGGGTCGTGCTGGGTCGACAGCACCACCGCATCCACGCCGCAGGGCTGGCCGTTAGTATCGTAGCGGAACGTCACCTGGCTTTTGGCATCCGGGCGCAGCCACGGCAACAGGCCGTTCTTACGCAGCTCAGCCTGACGCTCCACCAGACGGTGCGAATAGTGGATCGGCGCCGGCATGAACGAATCCGTCTCGTTGGTGGCATAGCCAAACATCAAGCCCTGATCCCCCGCGCCTTGATCTTCCGGCTTACTGCGATCAACGCCCTGAGCGATATCGACACTCTGTTTGCCAATCAGGTTAACCACCCCGCAGGTACCGCCATCGAAGCCTACCTCGGACGAGGTGTAGCCGATATCGGTAATGACCTCGCGGACCAAGGTTTCGAGGTCGACCCAGGCGGTGGTACTGATTTCGCCGGCGATAATCGCGACACCGGTTTTGACCAACGTTTCGCAGGCTACGCGTGCCTGTTTATCGCGGGCGATAATGGCATCCAACACCGCATCAGAAATCTGATCCGCGATCTTATCGGGATGGCCTTCGGAAACAGACTCGGAGGTAAACAGGGAATATTCGCTCATCGCGCTCTGGACCCTCGTGTGACGGCTGCAACAGACAGCATCAGCGGGAAATCATGGCAGGAGTGCCCTGCCTACTTAAATAAAGAGAAGCGGTTTTAGCGCTTCGGGGGGCAGAGTTTACACACTGTTGGCAGCGCTTCCCAGACTCTACCCCTGCAAGAGCGCGGTAGAATTTGCCGCCGCTGCCGAAGTCAGCGACAATAGCGGCCCTATTATTTCCGTTTGCAGGCGAGGAGCACCCCATGCCGTCCCGTTTTGAGCTGGCCAATGCCATTCGCGCCCTTTCCATGGATGCCGTTCAGAAAGCCAAATCTGGCCACCCTGGCGCGCCCATGGGTATGGCGGATATCGCCGAGGTGCTTTGGAATGACTACCTCAAGCATAATCCCGAAGACCCAAAATGGGCCGACCGCGACCGTTTTGTGCTCTCTAACGGCCACGGCTCGATGCTGCTTTATTCGCTTTTGCACTTAAGCGGTTACGATCTAAGCCTTGAACAGCTGCGCAACTTCCGCCAGCTTCACTCGGCCACCGCGGGTCACCCTGAGTACGGCTACGCGCCGGGCATTGAAACCACCACCGGCCCGCTGGGGCAGGGCTTTGCCAACGCCGTGGGGATGGCCGTTGCCGAAAAAACCCTCGCCGCCCAGTTCAACCGTCCGGGCCACACCATTGTCGACCACCGCACCTGGTGCTTTTTGGGCGACGGCTGCTTGATGGAAGGCATCTCCCACGAGGTCGCCTCGCTCGCCGGCACGCAGCAGTTGGGCAAGCTCACGGCGTTTTACGACGATAACGGCATCTCCATCGACGGCGAAGTCGAGGGTTGGTTCACCGACGACACCGCCAAACGCTTTGAAGCTTACGGCTGGCACGTGGTACCTGACGTCGATGGCCACAAGCCCGAAGAAGTACACGCCGCGATTGAGCTGGCCAAGCAGAACGACGACAAACCCAGCCTGATTATTTGCAAAACCGTGATCGGCTTTGGCGCGCCCAACAAGCAGGGCAAAGAGGAGGCGCACGGTGCGCCGCTCGGCGACGACGAAATCGCCGCCGCCCGCAAAGAGCTCGACTGGCCCCACGCGCCCTTCCACATCCCTGAGCCGATTTACACCGCTTGGGACGCCCGCGACGCCGGCAAAAACCGCCAGCAAGAGTGGGAAGAGCGCTTTAGCCGTTACGCCGAAGCCTTCCCCACCGAAGCGCGCGAGTTCAAGCGTCGACTCAAGGGGCAGCTACCCGCGGAGCTCTCTACCGAAGCCCTGGTGCAGCAGTCGCAAGAGAAAAGCGAGAACATCGCCTCGCGCAAGGCCTCGCTTGGGGTGCTCAACACGCTCGGCCCGCAAATGCCCGAGCTTCTTGGCGGCAGCGCCGACCTCGCGCCCTCCAACCTCACCTTCTGGGACGGCGCCCGCGCGATCACACCGGAAGACGCCAGCGGTAACTACCTGCACTACGGCGTGCGCGAATTCGGCATGGGCGCGATCATGAATGGCATCGCCCTTCACGGCGGTTTCGTGCCTTATGGCGCGACGTTCTTGATCTTCATGGAGTACATGCGCAACGCAGTGCGGATGGCCGCGTTGATGGGGCAGCAGGCGATCTACGTCTTCACCCATGACTCGATCGGCCTGGGCGAAGATGGCCCGACCCACCAGCCTATCGAGCAGCTCACCAGCCTGCGCACCACGCCCAATTTATGCACTTGGCGCCCTTGCGACGCCGCCGAAACGGCCGCCTCCTGGGATGCGGCGCTCAAGCGTCAGTCGGGGCCCTCGGCGCTAGTGCTCTCGCGTCAGAACCTGCCCCATCAAGCACGCAGTAAAGCGCAGCTGGCCGATATTCAGCGCGGCGGTTATGTGTTGAAAGAGTGCGAAGGCACGCCGGAGCTGATATTAATCGCCACCGGCTCGGAAGTGGCGCTGGCCATGGATGCCGCCGCCGAACTCGAAAGCGCCGGGCGCGCCGTGCGGGTGGTGTCGATGCCGTCCACCTACCGCTTCAACGGTCAAGACGCCGAGTACCGCGAACGCGTTCTGCCGCGCCATGTCACCAAGCGCATTGCCATCGAAGCGGGCCACGCCGACTACTGGTACAAATACGTGGGCTTGGATGGCCGCGTGATTGGCATGACCACGTACGGTGAATCCGCGCCGGCGGGGGATTTGTTCAAGCACTTCGGCTTTACCGTCGATAACGTGGTGAAGCAAGCCAACGAACTGCTCAACCAACCCTAACGCGCCGACAATATGCCGGTGCTTATGCCCGTACTGAGCGGCTTTCTCTGGCTGATTAGCTTCTGGCTTGGCGGTGAAGTGATTATCCACTTCACCGCTTTGCCGGTTTCCGCCGGGGTGATCGGGATGCTGCTGCTATGCGCCACGCTCACCCTTCGCGGCGGCGTGCCCGACAGTGTGGCCGCCGCCGCGCAACCGCTGATTGCCCTGTTGGCGATGCTGATCATGCCCGGCGTGGTCGGGGTGTTCTTTATTGTCGGCGAACTCGCCGGACAGTGGGCGGCGATTCTGGTGGGCTTGGTGCTGGGCACGCTGCTGAGCGTGGCGACCACTCTCTGGCTGATGAAGCGCCTGATGCGAGGCCACCATGCTGAGTGAGCCGCTTATCGAACGGCTAACCGCGACACCGCTATTTGCCATCGGGCTCACGCTTGCCGCCTACTTGGTGGGCACAGCGCTATTTCGGCGCCTGAAACAGCCGCCCTGGCTCCCGGCCATCTTGATCGCGGCGCTGTTACTCGCGGGCTTTCTTGCCATCAGCGGGGTTCACTATACCGCCTATCAAGACGGTGCTACTTGGCTCTCGGTGCTTCTAGGCCCGGCCACCGTGGCCTTAGGGATGCCGCTCTACCAACAGCTGCCGCGGATTCGTGAGCTCTGGCGGCCGCTGGCCGTCTGTTTGCCCCTCAGCGCAAGCCTTGCCGCCCTGTATGCCGTGGGCATCGCCTGGCTGTTGGGCGCATCCGATCACGTCCTGGCCTCGTTGGCCGCGAAGTCGGTCACAGCACCCATCGCCATCGGCATCACCGAACAGCTTGGCGGCTCGGTGGCGCTGCTGATGGGGGCACTGCTGGTAACCGGTGTCGCCGCCATCGCCTTTGTGAGCCTGGTGGCGCGGATGATGGGGATTGATGACGAGCGCCTGATTGGCTTTGCGCTCGGCCTCAATGGCCATGCGTTAGGCACGGTGCGCGCATTTGAAATCAGCCCCACTGCCGGCGCGTTTGCTTCGCTGGGCATGAGCTTAACGGGGATTTTTACCGCGCTTTTACTCCCCCTTGCCTGGCGTTTATTCGGCGGATGACCCAACAACACGGATTTAGGAGCCCAAGCGATTGAGTAACGAGATGGCAGCCCCCTACCGCATCGCGATCAATGGCTACGGCCGCATTGGCCAGTGCGTGCTGCGTGCCTTGGTCGAGCGCGCGCTACCCCATCTCCAGGTCGTCGCCATCAACGAACTTTCCGACCTTGCCACCATCGCCTACCTTACCCGCTTCGACACCACCCATGGGCGCTTCCCCGGCAGCGTGGAGCACGCAAACGATCACCTGATCGTCAACGGTCAGCGTATTCGCGTGTTGAATGAACCCGATCCCACCAAGCTTCCTTGGCGCTCGCTCGACGTGGACTTGGTGCTGGAGTGCTCGGGGAGTTTTAAAGACCGTGCCACCGCAGAGCGCCACCTAACGGCAGGGGCCAAGCAGCTGCTTTTCTCCCAGCCAGCGGAAAGCGACGTAGACGCCACCATTGTCTGGGGCATCAATCAGGCGACGTTAAGCGGCGATCAGCGCGTTATCTCAGCGGCCTCCTGCACCACGAACTGCTTGGTGCCGCTGCTCACGGTACTGGATGAGGCGCTCGGGGTTGAACATGGCGTTACCACCACCATTCACTCCGCGATGAACGATCAGCCGGTAATCGACGCGCATCATCAGACCGACCTACGCCTGACGCGCTCGGCCATGCACTCGATTGTACCGGTGGATACCGGGCTTGCTCGCGGTATTAGCCGTTTGATGCCAACGCTTGCCGACCGCTTTGAGTGCCTGCACATGCGCGTGCCCACCATCAACGTCTCAGCCATGGATGTCGCGATCACGGTACGCCGCGATACCCAGGTGGAAGAGGTAAACCGCCTGCTAAAAGCCGCCAGCCAGACCCGGCTAGCGGGTGTCCTTGGCTATACCGAAGCGCCCATGGCCTCGGTCGATTTCAACCATGACCCGCGCTCCGGCATTCTGGACGCCACCCAAACCCGCGTCGCCGGCGGGCGGCTGATAAAACTCTTTTGCTGGTTCGACAACGAGTGGGGGTTCGCCAACCGCATGCTGGATATCAGCGAGCGGCTCGCGAGCCTTCGGGCGCCCTCCAGCGCGCACTCTCAACGACCCGATTGACGCTATTTATTGCTATCAACACGAGGACAGCTTCGCATGAACGTACAAAAAATGACCGACCTGCCCCTCAAAGGCCAACGCGTACTGATTCGTGAAGATCTGAACGTACCCATCAAAAACGGCAAGGTCTCAAGCGATGCCCGTTTGCGCGCCGCCTTACCCACGATTCAAGCCGCCGTGGACGCCGGTGCAAAGGTGCTGCTGATGAGCCACCTTGGCCGCCCCAACGAGGGCGAACCCGCCGAGGAGTTCTCGCTTGCCCCTGTCGCCGCCCATCTTGGCGAGCTACTGGGGCGTCCTGTTAAGCTGGAAGAAACGTACCTCGGCGGTGGTGACCTGGAACTGGCCGAAGGCGAGGTCGTCTTACTGGAGAACGTGCGCTTCAATAAGGGCGAAAAGAGAGACGACGAGGCGCTTTCCAAGCAGTACGCCGCCCTGTGCGATATTTTCGTGATGGACGCTTTCGGCACCGCTCACCGCGCCCAAGCATCAACTCACGGCGTTGCCCGCTTTGCGCCTCAGGCGTGCGCCGGCCCGCTACTCGCCAACGAACTGGAAGCGCTGGAAAAAGCACTGGCCAATCCGGCACGGCCGATGGCGGCGATCGTGGGCGGCTCCAAAGTATCGACGAAACTTGACGTGCTGAACGCGCTCTCCGAGAAGTGCGACCAGCTCATCGTAGGCGGCGGCATCGCCAACACCTTCATTGCCGCGGCGGGTTATAATGTGGGGCAATCGCTTCACGAAGCCGATTTAATTCCCCAGGCCAAAGCGCTGATGGAAACCGTCGATATCCCGCTGCCCACCGACGTGGTCGTCGCCACCGAGTTTTCCGAGTCAGCCACGGCCACGGTGAAGCCGGTGGGCGAGGTGAATGGCGACGAGATGATTCTGGATATCGGCCCCGTTACCGCCGCGCACTTGGCAACGCTTTTGAAAGAGGCCGGCACGATTTTATGGAACGGGCCAGTGGGTGTGTTTGAGATTGATCAGTTTGGCAAAGGCACCGAAGTGCTGTCGAAGGCCATCGCCGAAAGCCCGGCCTTCTCGATCGCAGGCGGCGGCGATACCCTGGCGGCCATTGATAAATACGCCATCGCTGAGCGCGTTTCTTATATTTCCACCGGCGGGGGCGCGTTTTTAGAGTACGTCGAAGGCAAAACGCTGCCCGCCGTCGCCGCGCTTGAAGCCGCCGCTCAGCGCGGTTAAACGTCATTATTTGCGCTTACGCACGCATACAGACCACTATATTCACAGACAACCGAAGTAAGGTGACCCTATGGCTTTAATCAGCATGCGCCAAATGCTGGATCACGCTGCCGAGTACGGCTACGGCATTCCGGCATTCAACGTCAACAACCTCGAGCAGATGCGCGCGATCATGGAAGCCGCCGATAAGACCGATTCACCGGTCATTATTCAGGCCTCCGCCGGGGCGCGTAAATACGCCGGCGCGCCGTTTCTGCGCCACTTGATTCTCGCCGCCGTTGAAGAGTTTCCGCATATCCCGGTCGCCATGCACCAGGATCACGGCACCAGCCCCGCGGTATGCCAGCGCTCGATTCAACTCGGCTTCTCGTCGGTGATGATGGACGGTTCGCTCGGCGAAGACGGCAAAACACCGATGGATTACGCCTACAATGTCGATGTGACCCGCCGCACGGTGGAAATGGCGCACGCTTGCGGCGTCTCCGTCGAGGGTGAGCTGGGCTGCCTGGGTAGCCTGGAAACCGGCATGGCGGGGGAAGAAGACGGTATCGGCGCGGAAGGCAAGCTCGACATGGAGCAGCTTCTCACCGACCCAGAAGAGGCCGCGGAATTCGTCAAAGCCACCCATGTGGACGCGCTTGCCATTGCCATTGGCACCAGCCACGGCGCTTACAAATTCACCCAGCCGCCCACCGGCGACACGCTCTCTATCCAGCGTATCAAGGAGATCCACGCGCGTATTCCAGATACCCATCTGGTGATGCACGGCTCCTCCTCGGTACCCCAGGAGTGGCTCGACGTGATCAACCGCTACGGCGGTGAGATCCCCGAAACCTACGGCGTGCCCGTGGAAGAGATTGTCGAAGGCATCAAGCACGGTGTGCGTAAGGTCAACATCGATACCGACCTGCGTCTGGCATCGACCGGGGCAGTACGCCGTTTTCTCGCCGAGAACCCGGCGGAGTTCGACCCGCGCAAATTCCTCAAGGAAACTGTCTCGGCCATGCGCGATCTGTGTATCGCTCGTTACGAAGCCTTTGGTGCTGCGGGCAATGCGTCAAAAATTCAGCCGATCAGCCTGGAAGCGATGTTCAAGCGCTACGAGAGCGGCGAGCTTGACCCCAAAGTGAAATAACGCGCTGCAATAGTCGCACTCAAGGGCAGTCCAGCCGGGCTGCCTTTTTTTATGGCGACAAAGTGGACGGCAAAAGAGATAGAACACTGTTCGCCAACGGCGTAAAATGATCCATTAATAGAGCGTTTCTGTTTCTTTGTCAGGTAGGCACGCCTGGAGCGTTGCAAGGATTGACGATGTTTTTGCCTCTTCTGCTATTTGATTGCGATGGCACGTTAGTGGATAGCGAGCCACTACTGGCAGAAGAGATGGCGCTCGGCCTAAACGCGGTTGGCTTACCCTTTGCCGCCTCTGACTATATGGGGGAGTTTCGGGGCGCACGTTTTCGTCGCATCGTGGCAGAGCTGCAAAAACGTCACGGCGACGTGGCCGCTGATCAGCTCGATATTATGGAAAGCGCCATGCGCGCCAACCTCGCCGAGCGTCTCGCGCGCGAGCTGACCACCATTAGCGGCGTTCGGGAAGCGTTAACCCAGCTTTCCGCCTACCCAAGCGCTGTTGTTTCCAATGGACCCGAAAGCAAAATCCGCACCGCCCTGCGCACGACGGGGCTTAGCAACTATTTTGATGAGCGGCTGTTTAGCGGCTACACCGCCAACTGCTGGAAGCCAGAGCCCTGCCTACATCTTCACGCGGCCAGCATCATGGGGTTTGACGCGCGTGACTGTATTGCCATCGATGATGCGCAGGTGGGCGTCAACGCCGCGCTTGAGGCCGGCATGACGGTCATCCATTTAAACCGCTTCCCCGATGCGGAAATAACGCCGGAGGGCGCCATCATGATCAGCAGTATGTATCAGCTGCCCACCGTGGTGGAGCGCTTGACGCGGCTGCATTGGGGAGCCGGCACACACCCTCAAGCGATAAGCGCCAAAGGCACTTAGGTCCAAAAGCCGTATAAAATACCAAGACGTTTAGATTACAGGAGCGTAGCCATGCCCTCATTACGCGATCAGCTCGGCGGGCTGGTCTACTCAACCGACCAGGGCGACACATGCCCCGCGTGCCGCGAACCGCTGGATAAGTGCCGCTGCGAGGAGCTGGCCGAGCAAGAACGTATCGCTGCGCTGGATGGCATCGTGCGCATTCGACGCGAAACCAGCGGGCGCAAAGGCAAAGGGGTCACCACCTTAACCGGCATTCCGCTACCGGAAAGCGAACTCACGGCCTTGGCCAAGCGGTTAAAAAAGCGTTGCGGCACCGGCGGTTCGGTCAAAAACGGCGTCATTGAAATCCAAGGCGATCAACGCGAAGCGCTGAAACAAGCACTGACCGAGTTAGGTTATACCGTCAAATTGGCTGGCGGTTAAAGCCTTTCCCCTTTAACCTCAGCGTGACAATAGCCGCAACGCGACAAGGCACTGGCATGGTTTGGCTGGAATACCTATTACCGCTGATTTTTCTTTTCCCCATGGCGGCCATGGGGGGCATTGTGCTGGCACTGCGTAGCCTGCACGATGCCCGCGTCCACTCGCCTTTTGATGCCCACCTTTTGCGTGCACCCGGCCAAGCACTGCGTAACCGACTCGACGCTGCCTTTTCCAGCCTTTTTTTAAACGGCGCTCTAGGCCCGCTTATCAGCCTAGCTCCGCTGGTGTATGGCATGGGGCGGATGCTGTTTGTGGAGCGCCAAGACTGGATCGAGTGGGCGCTATATGGCTTGTTGAGTACCTTGTTAGTGCTGCTGTTTTCGCTACTTCTTATCCGCGACTACCAGCGCATTCGGCGCTTAAAGCTAGGGTTAGCGTGCGATCTAGCGGTGGGCCAAGAGCTTGAGCGCCTCATTCGCCCCGATGCGCACCCTTTCTACGTTTTCCACGACGTGCCTACCGATAGCTTTACCATCGACCATGTGGTGGTAACGCCTCACGGTGTATTTGTCGTCGAGACGCGGGCACGCACCCGGGCAATTGGCTCCGATGGGCGCGAATTGAACGACGTTTTTGTTGAGCGAGAGCGCCTACGTTTCCCGCACTGGCAAGAACGTCGCCCGCTGTATAAAACCCGCCAAGCGACGCTGTGGCTAAGTCAGTGGCTGGAAAAACGCTGCGGTCTACGGGTCCCGGTACGGGGTGTGTTGGTGCTGCCTGGCTGGCACATTGATACCACTGATGCGGCTAAGGATGTGCTCGTTGTCAGCGGTGAAGCCTTGTCGCGTCAGCTGGCCGAGCTAAAACTCGGCGAGTTAAGCGATACGACCCACGATAAAGTCATCTATCTTCTGCTTGAGCGGGCGCGTCAGATGGAACTTAAACACTTACGCCAACCCTCCGTATAGTTCTATCGTTTTAATCACCTTTCAACTTCCCGCCCATCTCCTGGGCTAAATCCACCGCGTAGTGATCCGTCATGCCACCGATAAAATCGAGCATGCGGCGATAGCTATCGTACAGCGTCCAGTCTCGCTGCGGCCGGTTTTCTCCGATTAGCGCCAAGACGCGCTGATGCTTGAACGATGTCCGACCGCTGAGGTGCAGCTCATGCGCCGCGCCAATAAATGCTTCAAGGAGAATGCCTAGCGTGGTGTAAGCCCCGATTTCCAGCTTCGCTTTGCGCTCATTCTGGAAGATCCGCTCACGAGCCAGCTGTTTGGCTGCCTGCACCCCCCAGCCCAAATCAGGATGGCAGAGCTCCAATAAGTCGGCATCCAAGCGGCCATTCAACAGGGCTTGCTCCTGCTGCACAAACACCGCACCCACTTCGTTGACCGCTCGCTCCATGGCGGCTCCACGTAGCAGCGCTATACAGCGCCGCTGCGATACGCCACGCTCGCGCATCTGCGCGTATTCCGCCGGCACCTCCCCGGCGATGTGCTGAAGAATATCTGACACTTCCTCATAGCGCAGGATGCCCATTTCCAAACCGTCTTCCAAATCCAGCAAGGCATAGCAAATATCGTCCGCCGCTTCGACTAGCCATGCGAGGGGATGGCGACACCAACGCCCTTCGCCTTGCGGTAGCAAACCAAGAGCGCTTGCGACATCACGCAATAAGGGTAACTCGGATTGATAAGCGCCGAATTTCCCCTCTTGACTGCGGTGCGTTACTGCCCATGGGTACTTTAATAGCGTGCCGAGAGTGGCCGTGGTCAGGCGCATGCCGCCCTGAAACTGGTTGTACTCGATTTGCGTAATCACGCGAAAGCCTTGGGCATTGCCTTCGTATGTCAGCAGGTCATTGCGCTCGGCTTCTGTCAGTCCATCCAGCCAGCCGCTGACTTGAGCTCGTTGGAACCAGTCGCGGATGGCATATTCACCGGCATGGCCAAACGGCGGATTGCCAATATCGTGGCCCAGGCACGCTGTCTGCACAATCACGCCCATATCGGCCGGAGAAATCCAGGACGGCAAACGCTCCTGCAAAAGCTCACCTACGATCATCCCCAACGAACGTCCAACACACCCCACTTCGAGCGAGTGCGTCAAGCGAGTGTGGATATGGTCATTTTCGGTAAGGGGATGCACTTGCGTTTTTCGGCCCAGACGCCGAAAAGAGCCGGAAAAAACGATACGATCGTGATCTTTGTGAAAAGGGCTGCGGCCAATTTCACGCCCACTGTCTAAATGAGTCTCTGAGCGTTTATCGTGAAGGCGTCGTGGTGAAAGCAGTCGCTCCCAGTGCATTTGGGTCATGTCACTCCTCCTTGGAGAGGGCATTCTGACACAAAAAATAGGCAGGGTAATGCCCTATGCCAGCACAAAAAAATCCCCCGAGGCGGTTGCCCCGGGGGATTTTTCGGATAAGTGCCTGACGATGACCTACTCTCGCATGGGGAGGCCCCACACTACCATCGGCGCTGAGCGGTTTCACTGCTGAGTTCGGCAAGGGATCAGGTGGTTCCCGCTC
>NZ_LT699757.1 GCF_900155385.1 Vreelandella massiliensis | reverse complement strand
CGGCTTGGAGGGTAGAATCAGTCATGGCGTATCCACTTTTGTTGGTTGAGATCTTGGTCGTGATCAATCAACAGGATACGCCACCCTTCCTACTTCCTCCCATACACCAGAATCGAGCTTAACTCTGCATGGCATTTGGATAAGGTGATTAATGGGGTCTCGGGAGCAGCAATGCCCGCATTCCGCAATACTCTCAGCCCTGTTGATATCGCCGCAGTGGTTACTTATACGCGTAACGCTTGGGGTAACAGTGCGGGTGATGTGATTCAGCCTGCTGAGGTAGCCGAATTGATAGATTGATAAGCGATCGTATACCGCTGAGTAAACATTACCTGACTACAACAATAACTAAATGGAGCATTATATGGCTAAGCTACCTCCTAAGCCCATGCCTCTAAACAGTACACCAGCCGCTGCTGGTGGCCAGTTAACTCCGTACGCGACTGAGCCCAAAGGGCTTTTGCGATGGTTGTTGACCACTAACCATAAAGAGATTGGCACGCTTTATTTGTTGTTTTCTCTAAGTATGTTCTTTGTAGGCGGTGTTTTCGCGTTAGTGGTGCGGGCAGAGTTATTTCAACCTGGATTACAGCTTATCCAACCAGAGTTTTTTAATCAGATGACAACCATGCATGGCCTGATTATGGTGTTTGCTGCGATAATGCCGGCTTTTACTGGTCTTGCTAACTGGATGATTCCCTTGCAGATTGGGGCACCTGACATGGCATTGCCAAGGCTGAATAATTTCAGTTTTTGGTTGCTTCCCGTCGCTTTCACGCTGTTGCTTTCCACTTTATTGATGCCGGGAGGAGGGCCAAACTTTGGCTGGACATTTTATGCACCGCTGTCGACTACTTACGCTCCCGCCTCGACTACCTTTTTTATCCTCGCCCTGCATATAGCCGGTATAAGCTCAATTTTAGGGGCAATTAATATTATCGCTACGATTCTTAATATGCGAGCTCCTGGCATGCGGTTGATGGATATGCCCCTATTTGTATGGGGGTGGTTAATTACCGCTTTTTTGTTAATTGCTGTCATGCCTGTCTTAGCTGGTGTGATTACGATGATGTTGATGGATATTAACTTTGGTACCAGTTTTTTTAATGCGGCAGGCGGGGGTGATCCTGTTTTGTTTCAACATCTTTTTTGGTTTTTTGGCCACCCTGAAGTTTATATCATGATTTTACCTGCGTTTGGCATTGTTTCTGCCATTGTGCCCACTTTTGCTCGTAAACCTTTATTTGGTTACGCTTCGATGGTATATGCGACAGCCGCAATTGCCTTACTTTCATTTTTAGTATGGGCACATCATATGTTTGTAGTCGGCTTGCCCCTGGTAGCAGAGCTTTTCTTCATGTATTCAACCATGCTTATTGCGGTACCAACAGGTGTTAAAATTTTTAACTGGGTAACCACTCTTTTTAGAGGCTCGATTAGTTTTGAAGCCCCGATGCTATTTGCTCTTGCCTTTATTGTGCTTTTTACAATTGGTGGTTTTTCTGGACTAATGTTAGCTATTGCGCCCGCTGATTTTCAATACCATGATACCTATTTCGTAGTGGCCCACTTTCATTATGTGCTTGTTCCTGGCGCTTTATTTGCGATTATGGCAGGCGCTTATTACTGGCTCCCGAAATGGACAGGGTATTATCCTAATGAACGGCTTGCACAGTGGCATTTTTGGTTATCAGTCATTGGTGTCAATTTAACGTTTTTTCCGATGCATTTTGCAGGGCTAGCGGGTATGCCAAGGCGTATCCCCGACTATGCATTGCAATTTACCGATTTTAATATGATCTCTAGTGTTGGTGCTTTTTTCTTTGGTATCTCCCAGCTTCTCTTTGTCCTCGTTGTTATTTTATGTGTTCGTGGAGGAAAAAAAGCTCCTGCAAAAGCGTGGGAAGGGGCCGAAGACCTAGAGTGGAGTGTCCCAAGCCCAGCGCCTCTTCATACTTTCGAGACGCCACCAAATTTAGAACGCTCGACTTCATAAAATGAATAACTAAATGTTAGGGAAAGCACATGAAAAATCGTCAGCAAGAACAAGACAGAGCGGTTAGGCGAACGGTGATAAGAACGGGTGCGGCGCTGATCGGCATGTTTGCCTTTGCCTTAGTGCCGCTCTATGACGTCTTTTGTCAAATTACGGGACTCAATGGCAAGGTAAGTACAAGCGCTCAGCAAATGACATCTCAAGGTGTTGATGAGAATCGCTACGTAACTGTTCAGTTTATTACGCGGGGCAGTGCAGGCTTGCCGTGGAAAATGGATATTGCTACACAACAAGTAAGGCTTCATCCCGGACAAGTCACTGAAGTCGACTTTGTATTTACAAATTATAGCGAGCAAGAAAGCTGGGGAAGGGCTGTGCCAAGCGTCTCACCATCTAGGGCTTCTCAATATTTGCGTAAAATAAATTGCTTTTGTTTTGATAAGCAAATGCTAAAAGCAAACGAAAAGTTAAAGTTGCCTCTTATTTTTCAACTGGTAAGAGATTTGCCCCAGGATATTAATACTGTCACTCTTGTTTATACTCTATACCCAGTTGATGAAAAAGATATTTCCTTCGTCTACGGTTATCTTGATCAAAAAGGGGAAATGATATGAGTAGTGGTAGCTATTATGTACCAGCATCTAGCCGCTGGCCCATACTAGGGTCGTTGGCCCTGGGTGCTCTAATGGTTGGCACAGGGATACAGCTTGTTCATGGCAATGGTAGCATTGTGGTTTTATTAGGTGCCATCGGTGTGCTGACTGTCATGGCTTTATGGTTTTGTGATGTCATAAAAGAATCTCGACATGGACTCTACGACGAACAAATGGATCGCTCTTTTCGGTGGGGAATGGGCTGGTTTATTTTTTCTGAGATTATGTTTTTTGCTGCATTTTTTGGAGCGCTTTTTTATATTCGTAATTATGCGATACCTTGGCTTGGTGGGGAGGGTGCAAAAGGTGTATCAGCTTTGCTGTGGCCAGATTTTGCCGCTCATTGGCCCTTGCTCAACCCTCCAGGTTCTTCTATCGCGGGTCCTAAAGAGGTTTTTAGTCCCTGGCAGCTCCCTTTAGTTAATACGCTAATTTTGGTGTCATCCAGCATTACGCTAACCATTGCACATGAGAGCTTTAAGTTAGGTTATCGCCAGACGTGCCGTAATTGGCTCGCGGGTACCGTAATATTGGGGTGTTTTTTTATTTTTATTCAAGGCGTGGAGTATTATGAGGCCTATTCACATTATGGCATTACATTAGAGGCAGGGGTATTTGGGGCCACTTTCTTTATTTTAACCGGTTTCCATGGGCTTCATGTCATTATTGGTACCATTATCTTGGCCGTAATGTTACTCCGCATCTATAAAAAGCACTTTGAACCACAACAACATTTTGGTTTTGAAGCCGCTTGTTGGTACTGGCACTTTGTCGACGTGGTATGGGTTGGGCTATTTATATTTGTTTATGTCTTGTAGTTTTTTTACAGGTATTTTTCATTTGGCCTTAAACTAATATACCCGACCAAAAACCATATATAATTAAAATTATTAGACAGACGGTTAGTCCGATACGCCACTTGAGTGCAGTAAGAAGGCGCCGTGATGTGGGGCTATCATAAAGTAAAAAGCGTGACCCTAAGGCCAGGCTGATAACAATGGCTGAAAACACAATGACAATCAATATTTTAAGCAACATAAAGACCTCTAAGCGATCAAGACGGTATGTCGTGTGGTTGCTGTTCTGGAGTGTTTTAGTGTCATTAGGGATCTGGTTAGGAATATGGCAGTGGGATCGCGCTGATGACAAGCGCAAATTATTGGCCCGTAAAGATGCAGCGCCTGTGCTCGTTCAACCGAGGCATACGCCCATTGATGGCGCCAAGGTGACGTTAGTGGGGCTGAACCGTACCGGCTTTCTCGGAGACCCGTTTGTTTGAGTCAGGCAGCTTTATTAGCCTGACCCTGGTGCTCATAATACAGGGCTTCTCTCTCTGCCGGTGGCATGTTGCCAATCGGCTCCAATATC
>NZ_LT699756.1 GCF_900155385.1 Vreelandella massiliensis | reverse complement strand
GGCAAGCGCCCACATGAATTACCTGATCAAATTCTTAAAGAGCGTGTCGCTGTATTACCGGCCAACTGCTGTACTGCTTGGCCTCAGCGAGGAAGGCGTATTCTACGCCTTCCGTGGTGTTTGTCAAACGCTATTTTCAGTGACTGAAATCAGCGCCAGGTGAGCAGACAACCGCTCTAACCTACTGACAAACCGAAGGTTTTCACCTTCTTCCACCGCTGGAAACGCTTGGCGTCCCCGGCAGCGGATGCGTACTTTACGGGCTCAACGTCGGGTTGGCAAGGGCTTTTATAAATTTCTTTCACGGACTTCGCCAATAACCGTGTTTCGCCAATAGAGAGGGAAAGGCGTCGGCAGCTAGCCACAAGGCGGTTACACTATTGCGTCTGCGATTTACCCCTGTGCTTTACGTTACCCGAGGTCAGAGATGAGCCACCACCTGTTATCTGTCGACTCGCTAAACCGCGACCGCGTTGACCACTTGCTGCGTGTTGCCGCGCGGATGGAGCCGATTGCCGGGCGGCAGAAAGTCACTCGCGTCTTGGAAGGCGCCGTTTTGGGCAACCTCTTCTTTGAGGCCAGCACGCGTACCCGTGTCAGTTTCAATGCGGCGTTTTGCCGATTAGGCGGCAGCGTCTGCGATACCACGGGCTTCACCTTCTCTTCCATGGCCAAGGGGGAGTCGCTTTACGACACCAGCCGAGTGATGAGCGGTTACTGCGACGCCATTGTGATGCGCCACCCCGAACAGGGCTCGGTGGCAGAATTTGCCGCCGCGACGCACGTGCCGGTCATCAACGGCGGAGACGGCCCGGGTGAGCACCCAAGCCAGGCACTACTTGACCTTTACACCATTGATAAAGAGTTTGCCCGGTTGGGTAAAGCGTTAAAAGGCGCGCACATTCTACTCACCGGCGATCTGCTGCATGGGCGTACTGTCCACTCATTGATCAAACTGCTCTCGCTTTATGATCCGATGCGCATCACGCTGGTCTCCCCGCCCGGGCTTGAAATGCCCGCCGCGCTGATTGACCTCGTGACCTCGCGCGGCCACCGCGTTGAGGTTCGCGACAGCCTGACCAGCGATTTCAGCGATTTGGATGTGGTGTACACCACGCGGATTCAGAAGGAGCGCTTTACCGCCGAAATGAGCGAAACTTTTGCCGGCGTGTCGGATGACTTTACCGTTCACAAGCGCTTTATGGATCAGCACTGCTCACCGAGCACGATTATCATGCACCCGCTGCCCCGCGACAGCCGCCCTGGCGCCAATGATTTAAACGTGGACCTTAACGGCGACCCGCGTCTGGCGATCTTCCGCCAGACCGATAACGGCATCCCGATGCGGATGGCGATTTTTGCCACCCTGCTGCAGGTCGATGAGCTCATCGAGAAAGATCTGCGCCCGGTACGTTGGTTTGTGCCCGCCCAAACCGGCACCCTCGATCGCTGAGGGTGTAATAGGATGAAGGGGTATAAAATTTAGCCTGAGGTTCGCCCGCCGGGAAGCCCTTCTTGGTGGGCAAACCAGCCCTCCAGAATCAGCACGGCGGCAATCCCATCGACGCTCTGCTCGCGGTAATTGCCCCGGTGCCCGGCTTCGCGGGCAATCTGCTTGGCTTCCCGGGTAGAGCCCCGCTCGTCGACCATCTCGCAGGGTTTACCGTAGCGCCCATGCAAGCGGTTGCCGAACTTGCGTGCCCGGGTGCTCATTTCCGACTCACTGCCGTCCATGTTGAGCGGCAAGCCGACCACGAACAGATCCGGCTGCCATTCGCTGACTAGCCGTGTCACCACCTGCCAATCGGGAATGCCGTCACGCGCGGGCAGTGGCTCCAACTCGCGGGCGCTGTGCAAAAGCTCATTGCCAACCGCCACCCCGATACGCCGCGTGCCGAAATCAAACGCCAAGACGAGGCGCTGGCCGAGAATTGCCATCAGGCGTGCCCTGCGTCTCGCGTCATCAGATTAAGATCGACACCGAGAATGCCGGCGGCGGCACTTAAGCGCTCAGCAGGCGGCGTCTCGAAAAGCACGCCTGCATCCGCCTCAACGGTCAGCCAAGCGTTCTCTTTAAGCTCCTCTTCCAGTTGCCCAACGTCCCAACCGGAGCAGCCAAGGCAAATGATGTAGTGCTCGGGGCCAGTGTTATTGGCCAGCGCTTGGAGCATATCCATCGAAGTGGTCAGTGCAATTTCATCGGTTACCTGAATACTGGAGTCCCACTCAGCACTGTTGCCACGATGCAGGATAAAGCCGCGATCCTTGTGCATGGGGCCGCCGTAGTAAACAGGCGCATTGCGATGCAGGCTTGTTTCCCCGCCTAGCGATAGCTGCTCAAAGAGGGCATCCAAGGTGATATCGAGCGGGTGGTTGACGATAACCCCCATGCAGCCGTTGTCATCGTGGTCACACAGATAGACCAAGCTACCGGTGAAGTTGGCTTCTTCCATATGCGGCATGGCCAACAGGAAGTGATGTTTCAAGCTTTGCATGCGTCTCCTAGCGCCTCCTCGCGCGGGTAGGCGTCTGTAATCATTCAAGCCATCGCCGTTAGGCGGCGCTCGATGGCATCCAGCAGTAAGCCCGCGACATTGGTGCCACGCTGGTCATCAATTTCGCGCACACAGGTGGGGCTGGTGACGTTGATTTCGGTGATGTAATCACCGATCACATCGAGGCCGACAAACAGCAGGCCCTTTTCACGAATCATCGGCTGCACCTGCTCGATGAGCCAGTGATCGCGCTGGGTCAATTCCCGGGTAACGCCACGTCCACCGGCGGCTAGGTTGCCGCGCGTTTCGCCTGCCGAGGGGATACGCGCTAGCCCATAGGGCACCGGCTCGCCGTCGACCAGCAGAATGCGCGTGTCGCCATCCTTTATTTCTGGCAGGTAGCGCTGCGCCATGATTTGGCGCTTACCGCGCAGCGAGAGCTGCTCAATCACCGCCCCTAGATTGCGCCCTTCCGGGCCAATGTGAAAAATGCCGGTGCCGCCCATGCCATCCAGCGGCTTGAAAATCACATCGCCATGCTCGGCGTGAAACGCGCGCAACACATCCGCCTGGCTTGAGACCAGCGTGGGCGCGCAGCACTGCGGGAACTGCTGGGCGAAAAGCTTCTCGTTGCACTGCAAAAGCGCCGTGGTGGGGTTCACCACCAGCACGCCCTCACGCTCGGCAAACCCCAGAAGATGCACGGCGTTGATGAAATCGGCATCCACCGGCGGGTCTTTACGCATCAGGATCGCATCGAGCTCGGCAAGCGGGCGAGCGTCCGCTTCCCCCAGCTCAAACCAGCGCACCGGGTCGCGCTGCACGGTGAGCGGGCGGATACGCGCGTAAGCCTGCCCTGCGTTCAAAAAGAGGTCTTCCTGCTCCATGTAGTACAGGGTATAGCCGCGGTCTTGCGCCGCCCACAGCAGGGCCATGGTGGAGTCTTTTTTGTAAGCAATATCGGCAATGGAGTCCATCACCACGCCAAGATGAAGGCTAGATTGGCTCATCAGGTCGCTATCCCCAGGGTCAACGAGTCGTTAAACAATCGGCCAGTATGCCGCACGGCGCGCCTGCCTCCAACCGCAAGCGCCGGCTCACGAGGTGAGCGCGCCTGGCACTAGGCGAATGGCGTACGGCTCCAGGGTGATCAGCTCGCGCTTGTAAAGGCGGCCAATCGCCTGTTTATAGGCGCTTTTGCTCACGCCCAGCCGGGCTTTGATCTCATGGGCCGGGCTTTTATCCCCCAGTGGAAGGTAGCCGCCGCTTTCACGCAGTGCTTGAAGCACCTTATCACCGACGACATCCAGGCGTGCCTCACCGGGCGGGAGCAGCGAAATATCCAGCCGGCCATCGTCACGGCGCTGCTTCACGTAGCCGGCAAGCGTTTGCCCACGGCGCAGCGGCTGGGTAAGGTCATCTTGGTAGACCAACCCCCAGTAGCGGTGATTGACTACCACTTTCATGCCCAGATCCGTGCGCTCGGCGACCACCAGCGTGACCTGATCACCACGCGCGAGCTCCCACGCCTCATCGGTCACAAAGCGCTCAAGCCGCATCGACGCCACCGGGCGGCCTTGGTCATCCTCATAGAGCTTAACCAGCACGCGCTTGCCCACCTCCGGGCGAAACGACTGCTCGCTGTAGGGGAGCAGCACATCCTTCGGCTGCCCCCAGCGCAGAAAGGCGCCGGTATTGTTCACCGCCGTCACCGTCAAGTACGCCACGTCGCCCATACGCGCGGCCGCGTCGATGGCAGACAGGTGAGAAGGTCGTGCATCGCGTGTCATGGCCAAGCCGTCCTGAAAAGAGATAAGAAGAGGGGGTAAAACAGCGTCGGGGCGCTTATAGGTCGCCAAAATGGTGCTGTAGAAGCGTCAACGCCACCACCGGCGCCGTCTCGGTGCGCAGCACCCGAGGCCCCAGGGTCAAGGGCGTGAAGGCGGCTGCCTCGGCCGTGGCGATGTCATCCGGCGTCAAGCCGCCCTCCGGGCCGATCAAAAGTGCGGCGGTTGCCGGTGGCTGGGCGCACTCAAACGCATTGCCAGTGGCTAAGTGCAGCATCAGCCGTAGCGGCTCGCGACGCTCGGAAAGCCACGCCTCAAGCGGCAGTGGCGGGTGGACCGGCGGCACCACCGCGCGGCCGCACTGCTCGCAGGTTTACCCCTATATATGTTTATAAGAAAACAAATAATTTACCTTTTTTCTTTTTCCTTATTACGGAATTTATTTTTTTAGGCTTTCCCCAGGGAGTGCGATCGGGGTA
>NZ_LT699755.1 GCF_900155385.1 Vreelandella massiliensis | reverse complement strand
CTTGCCGAACTCAGCAGTGAAACCGCTCAGCGCCGATGGTAGTGTGGGGCCTCCCCATGCGAGAGTAGGTCATCGTCAGGCACTTATCCGAAAAATCCCCCGGGGCAGCCGCCTCGGGGGATTTTTTGTGGGCAAATAAAGCGTAATGAGAGCCCTTTAGAGAGATAAAAAAGTTAGCTGTAAGGCTGCCACTGCCTCTTAGGTTATTGAGGCAGTGGCAGCGAGCCTTATCAGCCTTTAAAACGGCGCCACATTTTTTTCTCAGCTTCGATAACTAGATAAATCAAGATACTGCTGCTAAGGATGGCTAACCAATGTGTCAAAGAAAGGGCGTCACTACCCAATATAAGCTGCATAAAGGGTAGGTAAGTAAAGGCCATTTGGAACAGCATAACCATGATGATCGCGATCCAAACGGGGCGGCTACCCAATATGCCAGATAGCGATAGAGTGCTGTTGATCAAAAAGCGGCTGTTTATTAAATATGCAGCACTTCCCGTTACGAGCATATTAACGGCACCTGCCCGAGCTAATTCTTCGCTACCGCCCTGGTGGAGAATCCACGAAAACATGCTGAAAACACCGATCAGCAGCAGTACCGAGACGAAAACAACCCGCCAAAGTAAAAAAAGATCGAGCAGAGGCGCTTTAGGATCACGTGGCTTTCGCTGCATTAAGTCCTTTTCTCCTTCTTCAAAAGCCAGTGCTAACCCTAACGTAATGGCGACAACCATGTTGACCCACAAGGCTTGTAACGGTGTGACTGGCAAGATTGAGCCAGACAGCACTGCAAGCATAATGGCTAGACCTTGAGCGCCGTTGGTCGGAAGGATGAAAGTGATTGTTTTGCGAATGTTGTCATAAACTTTACGTCCCTCTTCGACGGCATTCACAATGGTGGCGAAGTTATCATCTGCTAGCACCATTTCAGAGGCGTCTTTAGCCGCTTCCGTACCTTGTACACCCATTGCGACCCCGACATCAGCACGTTTCAGCGCCGGACCATCGTTAACACCGTCTCCTGTCATAGAGCATACGCCGCCCTGTGCTTGCATAGCTTTGACCAAGCGTAATTTATGCTCCGGAGAAGCGCGGGCAAAAACATCAATATCTAAAATGACATCTTCAAGCGCCTGGTCCGACATTGATTCTATTTCACGTCCAGTGAGTGCTTTTTCTGTCTGTGAAAAGCCTAGCTGTTTGGCGATGGCAAGCGCGGTAGAACCATGGTCGCCGGTGATCATGACGGGTCGTATGCCTGCTTGTTGACAAAGTTTTACTGCGTCAATTGCTTCATCCCGCGGGGGGTCAAGAAGCCCAATAATGCCAAGTAGGCGAAGCCCTTTTTCAACATGGTGATGATCGAGACTATCAATGGAGGTAGCACGTCTATCCGCAATGGCAAGTACCCGTAGGCCGCGCGAGGAGAGGTCATGAATGCGCTTTTCCCATTCCTTGTGGTGTATATCAGCGTCGCCTTCCGCGGTGATCACACTGCTACACATTTCTAGAAGCCGGTCTGGAGCCCCTTTTACAAGCACATACTGTGAGTCGCCGTCTTTGTGCAACGTTGCCATGTACTTGTGTTCTGACTCAAAAGGAATGGCATCTAATCGCACAAACTCTTTGCGCAACTTTGCTGTATCGATGCAGGCTTTTTCTGCTGCAACAACTAAAGCGCCCTCCGTTGGATCGCCATGTATTTGATAGCGCCCCTCTTGCTGGTGCAGTTCTGTATCGTTACACAGAGCGCCCGCGCGTAAAAAATACGTTAGTGTCGAGTTTTCTTTTAGCTCAACTCTCTCTTTGTCGCCATTGGATAAAATACGGTGGAAACTGCCATCTGGAGCAAAGCCAATGCCATCAATAAAGTATTGCTGATCGCCTAGCCAGATAGCCTGGGCTGTCATTTCATTGCGCGTTAGCGTGCCGGTTTTATCGGAAAAGATGGTAGAGATAGAGCCTAATGTTTCAACGGCAGGAAGACGACGTATGATGGCTTTACGTCGAGCCATACTCTGGACACCAAGCGCTAAACCAATAGTGACAATAGCGGGTAAACCTTCCGGGATTGCGGCTACCGCTAATCCAACTGCCGCCATAAACATATCGGCCACAGGCTGCTTATGAATTAATGTGCCTAGTAAGGCGGTAATAGCGGCAGCGCCTAAGATGAAAAACGCAAGTACTCTACCTGCGCGATCTAGCTGCTGCAGTAGAGGGGTTTTGATTTGTTCTACCCCACGCAGAAGCTCTGAAATCTTACCGATTTCTGTCCTGCTGCCTGTTTCAACGACCAACCCGCGTGCGTTGCCTTGGACCACAATAGTACTGGCAAACGCCATGCTTCTTCGTTCCGCCAGATCTGTATCGTCTCCGACAGGTTCGGACTGCTTTTCAACGGGAACAGATTCGCCCGTTAGGGCGGCCTCTTCCGTACGAAAGCGTCGAGCTTCAATTAACCGCAAATCCGCGGGAATACGGTCGCCGCTTTCTACAAGTACGATGTCGCCGGGTACTAGTTCTTCAGCAGGTATAGTGGCACGTTTACCGTCACGTAAGACATTTGCTTGGGGAGATAGCATATTGCGTATGCTATCAAGGGCTTGCTCGGCTTTGCCTTCTTGGATGAATCCTATTAGAGCGATGATGACAACAACCCCAACGATAGCGGCTGCATCGATAGAATGGCCAAGAAAAAAACTGGCTACAGCGGCAACAAGCAGGATAAAAATTAAAATATTGTTGAGCTGATCGAACAAGCGTCGGTACCAAGGGCGGCCTTGCTCTTGTTGAAGGCGATTTAGCCCGTATCTTTCAAGACGCCCTTGGGACTCTTGTGTAGATAGCCCCTCAATGGACGAATCTTGCTGCTTAAGTGCTTCTTCAACGCTGGTGCTGTGCCAAAGAGGTTGTGACTCGTTGGAGGAATGACGGCTTTCCATCCTAGAACTCCCTATGATGAACATATGACCGAGCTTAAAGCATTATCATGCTGCACTGCAGTGATCGTGCGCAAGTTAAGATCCAATAAACTATCACTACTGCATGGCTAAAGCCGAAAGGAAAGCCCTATTAGCTACTGGAAAAGAGAAAGGCTTGACAAAGGCAACGCGGGGAAGCGTGAGGTGGGGGTGGTCCTCCCGAGGAGACAAGTCCCAACCCATAAAAAGCATAAATTACTTACTTTGCATCCATAGGAGGGTGCTATCAGCCCTCCGGATTGGTTTGGGGCGGGGGGATTTTGCCGGGAATGCGGTATTCGATTGGGTCGCCTTGGCGCTCCTCATAGCGCTTATTTTCTTCTTGCGCAGGAACGCCAAGCACCGTTTTTCGCTTACCATCGGGCCATGTATAGGTAGTACACCCTGACAGACTAAGCGATAAACTTATAGCCGTAACTGCCAGTGAAAGCTTTAATGTAAGTTTAGTCAAATCTAACCCTCTAACGATATAGAAATCTTTCTAAATTAGTAAGTTAGTAAGTTCATAAATCATATTTCTTCCCAAAGCGCCTTACGGAAATCTAGGCTCAGCTCCGTCACCTTTTTCAGTCTCTCTAGGTGGGCATCAGTCAACCCTTGCATTGCCTCTTGGTAGCAATTGGTGATTTCTTCCGTCGATTTGGGTGAATGCGGATGTGTCAAGAAGCAGCTCGTGATTTTTTCATTGCTCTCTGCGATCGCTTGGCAAAACTGCATTTCCATCTGCATCGCAGTCGATACGCTTTCAAGCCAGGCAAGTTGAACATTGAGGAGCGGTTGACCACTTTGCCAGCTTTGCTCCATCCACCACTGCAATATAGGTTGGCTAATAGAGAGCCATGGTGTTAGTGAACCAGACGCTAGTGAGGGGGAATCAAAAGGGTTTTTATGAGTTGGCGTGGCCATGATGACCTCCAATATGTTGCGTTGAATTTGATCACGAAGGAGTGATCCACACTGAGTATAGTCAAGTACGCGTTGCGTGGTGTCGTCAACCTTTGTCCCAGGTCATGTGATTGAAGAATGGCTCCTCAGGAGGTGGTATGTGGAGGGTGGTAAGGTCTGTTTTAGCCGCTTTGGTAGGGGTTCAGAAAAACCAACACCGTGAAGAGGATTTTAATAGCGATAAACCTATGGCATTTATCGTGACGGGGGTCGTCATCACCATACTTTTTGTGCTGCTGCTAGTTGCTGTTGCACGCCTGGCCGCGAAAGGTTGACAAGTAAATTTAATCATGGCTGTCCGTGACGTAACGTTGATCTGACCTATACTGCAGTTATCTTCGTTAATCCTGACGCCATAAAGCGCAAAAAAAACAATAACAGTGGGGGTGGCTATGCGTTTGTTAAGGCATGGGTGGAGGGGGATTGCAGTTTTACCTTGTCTTGTACCGACGGTTTCCTATGGATGGAATATGCCAGTCGGTGTCACCGATGTGAGCAGTGAAATTTATCGCCTTCACATGACCATATTTTGGATCTGCGTTGTCATTGGTCTGCTTGTCTTTGGTGTGATGTTCTACTCGCTTTTTCGCTATCGCCACTCAAAAGGGGCTAAAGCCGCCCATTTTCATGAAAATACGCTTGTTGAGGTGCTTTGGACAGCGATTCCGGTCTTAATTCTGGTTGGAATGGCAGTACCTGCGACAGCCACCTTGAAGCAGATGTATGAACCTTCTAATGCAGAACTAGACGTCATGATTACCGGTCAGCAGTGGCGTTGGCGTTATGAATACATGGGAGAAAATGTCGCATTCAACTCCAGCTTAAGCACACCACGGCTACAGATTAGCGGAGAAGAGGAGCGTGGGGATACCTACTTATTAGATGTTGATAATCCGTTGGTTCTGCCAATAAATCGCAAGGTGCGTTTTTTGATGACTTCTGATGATGTGATTCACTCTTGGTGGGTGCCTGAGTTAGCCGTTAAGCAAGACACAGTGCCGGGTTTCATTAATGAGAATTGGGTACGTATCAACGAGCCTGGTGTTTATCGAGGTCAGTGCGCTGAACTCTGTGGCATGGATCATGGGTTTATGCCCATCGTAGTCCATGCGATGGAAGAAGAAGCATTCGATGAGTGGTTTGCTGAACGTAAATCGTCTGCGGAGCGAGAAGCAAGCGGTGTTGACCGAGAGTGGGACATTGCAGAGTTGATGGTGCGTGGAAAAGCAACTTATGAGGCCATTTGTGCTTCTTGTCACCAACCAGGAGGAGAGGGATTGCCACCGGCATTCCCCGCCTTGGCAGGGAATGAGCAACTTATTGCAGACCCTGCATGGCAGAGTTATGGTCAAGTCTGGTGTACAGCGGTCAAGCGGCGTTGCTGTCTGATTGATCGGTTAAAGGCTCACCATCCTGGAACTTCACGTTATTCACGACGAGTTCCAGTTTGTTGAACCCGGCTAT
>NZ_LT699754.1 GCF_900155385.1 Vreelandella massiliensis | reverse complement strand
CGGCTTGGAGGGTAGAATCAGTCATGGCGTATCCACTTTTGTTGGTTGAGATCTTGGTCGTGATCAATCAACAGGATACGCCACCCTTCCTACTTCCTCCCATACACCAGAATCGAGCTTAACTCAGACAACTAACCCACGACACTGAGCACGGATAAAAGCGCTAATGGCACGTAAAACAGGGGCTAATCGGCAGCGGTAAGGTTTTGTCTTCGATCACCATCAAGCAGGCGAAAATCGGCTTAATAGAGGCTGTTATGCCGGGATAGTGACGAGTCCGTTAGGCGCTTACACACAAACCCCCGATCGCTAACGCATCGGGGTCTATGATTTTATGATGGAAACCGCTTAGTGATGGAGCGCTGCACACTTAAAATTGAATCAGTGGCTACCCAACAGGGTATCCAAATTGTGGGCGTCCAGAACATCATCCGTCCAGCGATCTAGCTGTACGGCATCTGCTTCCTCAATGCGTTGCTGAGCCCAGTCGGGTAGCTCACCAAAACGCTTATTGAGTAGCTTGGTTAAAAAGCGGCGCTCTCCCAATAGGGTGCCTTGCTCTAAGCCTGCTTTATGACCTTCTTCTCGGCCTTGCAGCAAACCTTTCTCGATACCATGACGTTCAAAGGTGTTGATATAGGGCATTTTCTTCGCCTCCTGAATCTCGTAGACCGCTTGTCGGAACGTGGGTTCCAGCCCGTAAGGCAGCTGGAGCATCCAATCGATGACAATAAATAACTGCTGGATCTGTTCCCGGCTGTAGTTACGCTCAAACATCAACCGCACCAGCTTGATTTTGGCTTGGGTGCGGGCAT
>NZ_LT699753.1 GCF_900155385.1 Vreelandella massiliensis | reverse complement strand
CAGTGGCTCGCCGAGCGGGGGCTCGAGGCGGAGCTGGCGGTGGACGCCGTCGAGGCACCGGAAACGCCCTGCACGGTGCCGGTCACCGTTCGCTGGCAGGCCGGGCCGCAGGCGGGCGCCTTGACCGTTCGCTGCCGCTCGCAGGAGCTGACCGGTTATGGCAACTGCGGCGACATGGCCATCGGTGAGGTCAATACCATACTTTCCTGGTGGGCCGAGTCGGTTACCCACGTGCCAGCCGGGGAGGCATCGTCATGCGTCTAGTCCTCTTTCTTGCCGGCCTGGCGATGGCCACGAGCGCCGTCGCCGAGACGCGTACCGTCGAAGGTGCCAACGGCAGTATCGAAGTGCCCGCCGAGCCGAAGCGGATCGTCTCCCTCAACGACGCATCCATCACCCACCCGCTGATCGAGCTGGGGGCGCCGGTGGTGGCCAGCCACGGGCGGCTCGAATCCGACGGCACGCCCTATTTGCGCGGCGTTCGCGATTTACGCGGCGAGGGGTTCGAGGATCACGACATCGCTTTCCTCGGCGCCTTCAACCAGCTCGACGTCGAGCGCATTGCAGCCCTCGCGCCGGATTTGATCATCGCACCGCCCTGGCAGCAGGAGGTATTGCCCGGCCTTGAGCGCATCGCCCCGGTGGTCATCCTGCCCTGGTCGGAGCAGGGCAGTCTGGAGGTGTACCGGCTGATCGCCGAGGCGGCCGGGCGTCTGGAGCAGTACGAACACCTGCTTGCGGGCTATCGTGAGCGCGTCGACGAGTTGCGCGACTGGCTCGGCGACTCCTCGGCGATCCGCGTTGCCATGCTGCAGGCGCAGGACAGCCAGGTCTCGCTCTACGGGGACTACGGCGCGTTCAGCCAGGTGGCCGAGGATGTCGGCTTTGGCGCTCCCGCTCTGGTGGGTGATTACGCGGGGGCCGAGTTGCGCCTGAGTTCGGAACTTTTGCCTGACCTTGAGGCGGATTTTGTCTTCGACACCTTTGAGCCGAATTTCGGCGATACGCCCGAAGACCCCGCCAAGCGCTTCGAACAGGCGCTGCCGGGCTGGTGCGAATGGCTCTTCGCCTGCCGCAACCGGCAGTACGTGCTGCTCGAGCGCAGCAAGATCATGGGGGAGAGTTTCGACGCCTACCACTACGTGCTCGACCAGCTCACCACCCACATCGCCGGCCGCGACTACGTATTGCAGGACTGACTCACGGAGAGCCCCCATGCCCCAGCCTTCCGGCCAGCCGCCGTTCCCGGGCAGCCCCATCGCCTTCACCGCCTGGGCGGTGCGGCGGTTTATCCCCCGCCGCGCCTGTCTCATGGTGCTGACGGCCGTGCTCGCGGCCGGCTTGCAGGCGTTCATCCCTTTTGTCATCGGGCGCCTTGTCGATGCCGTGACGGCGGTCGCCGAGGGCACGACAGCGCCGCAGGAGATCGCTTGGTTGTTCGCGGCGCTGGTGGCGTGCTGGCTGCTTGGCCCGCTGTTTCAGCGCCTCTACGTGCTGGTCAACGCCTACACGGTGCCGCGCCTGCGCGCTGATGTTACCAACCGCCTGTTCGCCTGGACCACCGGCCACGCACCGCAGTTCTTCCACGACCGCTTTGCCGGTGCGCTTACCCAGCGCGTGCGTCAGGCCGCCGACGGTGCCGGTTGGCTGTTGAACGAGGTGGCCGCAGCGGGGCCGCGAACCTTCGTCACGCTGCTGGTCTCCGGTGGGCTGATCGCCACGACGTTGCCGCAGTTCGTGGTCGCCTATGTCGTTTTTGCCGGGCTCTTTGTCGCCGTGGCCGTGGTAATGGCGTATTTCGGCGTCGAGTTCTCGCGGCGCATGGCCGAAGCGCGCTCCCGGGTGAGCGGGCGCCTGGCGGACAGCTTCGGCAATGCCGAGGTCATGCGCGACTTCGCCGGCGCGCGGTACGAACAGAGAGTGCTCGACGGCGTCGTCGCCGAAGAGTACCGCTGGACCCGCAACGCCCGGCTCTATTTCACCGCCATGCGCGTGGCGCTGCTGCTCATCACCGTGGGCTTCATGACCGGGCTGACCTGGGTCGCGCTGGGGCATGCCAGTGAAGGTACGCTCAGCGCCGGCGACATCGCCATGCTGCTCACCATCGGCGTCAACCTGGCCATGGTGATCACCGAGCTCGGCGACGACGTGCTGGAGTGCTTCGAGTTCGTCGGCATCCTGCGCGAGAGCCTCGGTTCGCTCGCCGCTCCCCATGCCATCGTCGATGCCCCGGGGGCGCCGCCGCTCGAGGTGACGGATGGTGTCATCGAACTGGACAAAGTGCGCTACGGCTACGCCGATGGCACCCGCGTGTTCGACGGCCTCACTCTCACTATCGGCGCGGGAGAGCGGGTGGGGCTGGTCGGCCCGTCAGGCGCGGGCAAGAGCACACTGCTCAAGCTGCTGGCCCGCCATCACACCCTTGAAGAGGGGGGCATCCGCATCGATGGCCAGGACATCGCCGCCGTCGAGTGGGAGAGCCTGCACCGCAAGCTCGCCAAGGTCTCCCAGAGTAATGAGCTGTTCCACCGCAGCATCCGCGACAACATCCGCTATGCCCGCCCAGAGGCCACCGACAGAGAAGTGGAAGAAGCCGCCCGCGCCGCCCATTGCCACGACTTCATCGCTTCCCGGCCGGGCGGCTACGACGCTGTGGTGGGCGAGCGCGGGGTGAAGCTCTCCGGCGGTGAGCGTCAGCGTATCACCATCGCCCGGGCGTTGCTCAAGGATGCCCCCATCCTGCTGCTGGACGAGGCGACGGCGTCGCTTGACAGCGAGAGCGAAGCGGCGATCCAAGCCGCGCTGTGGCGGCTGATGGAAGGCCGCACGGTGATCGCCATCGCCCACCGCCTCTCCACCGTCACGCGGATGGACCGGATTCTCTACATGGAGGCCGGGCGCATCGTGGAAGCCGGCAGCCACGCCGAGTTGCTGCGACGTAACGGCGGCTACGCCGCGATGTGGCGGCGTCAGGCCGAGGCGAACGAAAGGCCGGAACAAGCGGTTTCAGCCCGCCAAATATCTCTGTAGCAAAAACATCGTAGACAGCCTGGCAGCGCTGTTCATCCCGGGGGCGCCGGCACTTGACGGGGAGAATCGTGGCGGGTAAATTAATGAGAATTATTTTTGTTTGAGAAAGGGGCGTCATACCCAGGGGGTTACTGATATGGCTACTGAACTGCGTCAGCTTCGTCAAACGCTTATTTTTCTCCGTACCTCGTTTGAAGCCGTGCAGCACTCCATTGCCGGCCGCCTTGATGATCCGCTGCCGTGCTGGCTCGATGCCAGCCTGCTCGCCATGCTGAGCCGCGAACTCAAGCGCTGTTATCACGAGGCCGCCTTGGTGAACCCGCCCCTCGCGAAACAGGTGCTGATCGCGTCCCAGCACAGCGATCTGCTGCTGCGACAGTGTCCCGGCGTCATGAGCAGCGCAGTCTGCTTTCGCCAGCTGGAAGGCGTGTTGAAACCGCTGAACGCGGCCATTTCCCTTCTGAGCTACCCGGAAAAACGTAGCTGGCCCTGGCAGCGGCGTTAATTAGCGTCTCGCCTAACTCCCTAGACGAGAGAAGCCGCAGCACGCGGCATTTTGTCTATCCTGGTATAAGGTTATGCATCGACATGTCACCGTGAGGTGTCGATACCATTATCAGGAGGACACGATATGCAGCAGCGCCATACCGATATCGCCATCATTGGCGCCGGCAGCGCGGGGTTGAGCGCCTGGCACGCGGCCAAAAAACATACCGATGACGTGGTCTTGGTCGAAGCCGGTGAGTACGGCACCACCTGCGCCCGCGTGGGGTGCATGCCCTCCAAACTACTGATTGCCGCCGCGGATGCCGCGCACCGGGCACGTCAGGCGGACGTGTTTGGCGTTAACGTCGGCGCCGTCGAGGTGGATGGCAGCGCGGTGATGGCGCGGGTCAAGCGCGAACGCGACCGCTTCGTCGCAGGTGTACTCGACTCCATGAAGCGTATTCCCGCCTCCCACCGGATCCGCGGGCACGCACGCTTTATCCAGCCGCATACGCTTCAAGTCGACGACCACACTCAGCTGACTGCCAACGCGATCATTATCGCTACCGGCTCGCGCCCGAGCTGGCCAGGGATGCTCGAACCCGCCGGCGACCGCTTGATCGTGAACGATGACGTCTTCGAGCGGGACACGCTGCCCGAATCGGTTGCGGTTTTTGGCCCCGGCGTGATTGGCCTGGAGCTAGGTCAAGCCCTGAGCCGCCTAGGCGTGCGTACTCGTATGTTCGGCGTGGGCGGGTCGATCGGGCCGCTGCAATCAGAGAAGGTGCGCCAAACGGCGGACGAGGTGTTCAACCATGAGTTCTATCTCGATGCTGACGCTGACGTAAAGCATATTGAGCGGCAAGGCGAGGGCGTCGCGATCACGTTCATCGAGCGCGACAGCGGACGCGAGCTCACGGAAACCTTTGACTACGTGCTCGCCGCCACCGGGCGGCAAGCCAATATCGACCGGCTCGATATCGAAAGCGCCGAGCTCTCTTTGGATGAGCATGGCGTGCCCCATTTCAACCGCTTTACCCTCCAGTGCGTGAACGCCGACGACAGTGAGAGCCATATTTTTATCACCGGTGACGCCAACCAGGCGGTGCCGCTTTTGCACGAAGCCGTTAGCGAAGGGAAGATTGCCGCACGTAACGCCGCCAACTTGGATGATGTGCAGGTTGGCAGGCGCAACGTGCCGTTATCGGTCATCTTTACCGAACCGCAAATCGCCATCGTGGGGGATAACCGCCCGTCGCTTGAAGCGCGCTACGGCGGCTGCGACTGCATCGCCGAAGGCGGCGTATCGTTCGACGATCAAGGCCGCGCCACCGTGATGGGCGAAAATCACGGCTACATGGCGCTTTTTGCCGAGCACGGCAGCGGCGCGTTTTTGGGCGCGGAGCTTTTGGGACCGCGCGTGGAGCACATGGCCCATCTGTTGGCCTGGGCACTGGAGCAGAAGCTCACCGTGAGTGAGATGCTGGCGATGCCGTTTTACCACCCGGTGCTAGAAGAGGGGCTGCGCACCGGCTTGAGCGACTTGAATGCGGCTTTGAAGCAAGGCCCGGCGATTACCGAGCGCTGCATGGAGTGCGGACCGGGGGATTGAGCGAGGTCAACTATTCGGCAAGTTTTTGCGCTTAGCTTTTGCAATTGTGAATTGTAACGCTTCTCATTGGTGGTTATGGATGCTAGATTGTTAATGCAAATTGTTAGTATTCATTGTCTCGCTGGTTGGAATTGGCCGATCAGCCCAACCCGGTCGCAGCCGGAATCATCAAGGAGTGTGTTATGAAACGAGTCGCTGCCCTAGTTCTCGCGGGTATGATGAGCAGTGGTATTGCCGTGGCGGATGAGCACGACCACGATCGCGCCGACCACTTCGAAGGCAAACCGTCTGAGACCCTGGAAGAGGCCGTTAAGAACTTCTCCGAGGGTAATGCGGAGCTGGCGGAAATCCTTGCCGCCGATACCATCTCCAACGAGCAGATGGGTGAAATCCACATGCTCACTTACACCATCGAAAACGCGCTGCAGAAGATCGATGCCGAAGTGGAGGCCATGGCCATTTCGCTGGAAGAAGTTCACCTAGGCTCTGAAACGCTGGATCAAGCGCGTGTCACCACCAATGGCGCGGATTATCTGGAAGCGGCGCAAACGCTGGTCGAATAATCCGCCAGTCGTTTCACTGCAAGCTAAGCGGCCCGGTCAATCGATCGGGCCGCATGCGTTAGGCCAGACGTTCGGAGGAAAAACGCACTTTCCACCCGATCAGCGCGATAGCCACCAGCAAAATCGGCGCGAGCATGACAATGTTAAGGGTTTCCCAACCCAGTCGGTGCAGCAGTTGACCGGACATCAGCGAGCCGATGGCCACTAGCGAGAAGATAATCAGATCGTTAACGCCCTGCACTTTACCCCGTTCGGCTTCGCTGTGAACCGAGGCGAGCAGCGCACTCCCGCCAACGAACAGAAAGTTCCAGCCCACGCCCAGCAGCACCAGTCCGGTCCAGAAGTGAGCTAGGCTCATACCCAGGTTGGTCACGGCCACGGTGGCGAGAAGAATCACCACACCGGCGGTAAGGATGCGCTCAACGCCGAAGCGGGCGATCAGGCTGCCGGTAAAAAACGACGGTGCGTACATGCCCAGCACATGCCACTGCATGATGAACGCCACTTGCGACATCTCAAACCCTTGGGCGCGCATCGCCAGCGGCGTGGCGGTCATCACGAGCACCATGACGCCGTAGCCGATCGCGCCAGCCACCACCGCGACCACGAAGCGCGGCTGGCGGGCGATGTGCGCCATGGGTATAAGAGACAGGGGCCCGCCCCGGGGCCGGTTAGTAAGGAGGCAAAAAGTTATTGCGGCACCATCCAGCCCACTGCTCATCGACGAGAAAGATCGGGAGGGCGGCG
>NZ_LT699752.1 GCF_900155385.1 Vreelandella massiliensis | reverse complement strand
TGTGTTAGGCCTGCCGCCAGCGTTCAATCTGAGCCATGATCAAACTCTTCAGTTTAAAATCATACAGTTCTTGCCTGCCCGAAGGCAGAAGCGAACCAATCTTGGCTCAAGGTTTCAAACGAATTCATAAATCCTGTTCCTGAGAACAGGCTTGACGAGTCGCTTGCCTTGATAATAGGTGATTTGTCACCCTCATCGGCAAGCGCCCACATGAATTACCTGATCAAATTCTTAAAGAGCGTGTCGCTGTATTACCGGCCAACTGCTGTACTGCTTGGCCTCAGCGAGGAAGGCGTATTCTACGCCTTCCGTGGTGTTTGTCAATCGCTATTTTCAGTGGCTGAATTCAGCAATGTAGGTGAGCAGACAATCGCTCTAACCTACTGACAAACCGAAGGTTTTTACCTTCATTCACCGCTGGAAACGCTTGGCGTCCCCGGCAGCGGATGCGTACTTTACGGGCTCAACGCCGGATTGGCAAGAGGCGTGTGTAAAAAAATTTCATGCCTGCCTCGCCACGCTTTTAGCGGGCCACTTTTTCACTGCCAAGCGCTAGGAGGTTCACCATGCCTCCGATACCAGAGAATCTTGCGTAAGATCCGCAATGCTGCGCGCGCCCGTCAGGGTCATTGCCACTCGCATCTCTTTTTCAAACAGCTCCAGCAAATGCGAGACGCCAGACTCCCCAGAGGTCGCGAGCGCGTAAATAAAGGCGCGGCCAATTAGCGCCGTGTCAGCCCCCATCGCAATCATTCTCACGACATCCAGTCCGTTGCGCACACCGGAGTCGGCCAGAATCTTCAAGTCGCCTTTAACGGCATCCGCTATCGCCGGCAAGGCCCGCGCCGTGGAAGGAACGCCATCTAGCTGACGACCGCCATGGTTGGAAACAACAATACCATCGGCACCGAAGCGCACCGCATCTCGAGCGTCTTCAGGATCCAAGATACCCTTAATAATCATGGGACCATCCCAAAACTCGCGAATCCACTCCAGATCTTTCCACGAAATGGCGGGATCAAAGTTATCCCCCAACCAGGCAATGTAATCCTCAAGCTCGGTCGGCTGCCCGCGATAATCAGAAACATTGCCCAAGTCGTGAGGGCGACCATTGAGCCCCACGTCCCACGCCCAAAGAGGATGCATCGCCGCCTGAAGAACGCGCCTCATTGGCCCGTGTTTGCCACTCATGCCTGAATGCGCGTCGCGGTAGCGCGCTCCTGGCACGGGCATATCGACAGTAAAGACCAGTGTTTTGACGCCTGCCTCTTTGGCACGCTCAAGGACATGCTTCATAAAGCCGCGATCCTTAAGCACATAGAGCTGAAACCAGATCGGGCGCTCAACGGCGCCCGCGACTTCGGCAATGGGACACACCGATACCGTCGAGAGGGTAAAGGGTATACCTTTCTTAGTGGCCGCTCGCGCCGCTTGAACCTCGCCACGCTTAGCGTACATGCCTGTTAATCCGACGGGCGCCAAGGCAACCGGCATGGAAAGCTTTTCGCCAAACAGCTCGGTTTCCAACGAGAGCGACGACATATCCTTGAGCACGCGCTGTCGCAACCCGATATCCGCAAGATCCTCGACGTTACGACGCAATGTACGTTCCGCGTATGACCCGCCGTCTGCGTAATGAAACAGGAAAGGAGGGAGGCGACGCTTGGCTGCTTGGCGGTAGTCTGTGGGTGCTGAAATGATCATGACGAGCCCTATGCAATGAGTGCACTGTGTAAAGCCGTTACCAAAGAGGCGACTGACGGCGGCTATCCGGTGCCACACATGCTATCTAGGCCGGTGCACCGCACTTAAAATTGGTTTTACCAATTAACAAAAAAATCAGACACAACGGTAGTGAAACGCCATTAAGGTGTCAAATCAAGGCACTCTCTTATCGCGGCTTTCTCACCTATACTTTAGTTTTAGGCTCACTGAGAAAGCCTCATCAGCAAAAATACCTTTCCTTCCACGTTCCCGCCAAATCGGTTGAAGACGCTACGCAAATTGCTTAACATTGGTCTTACCAATTAAGGAGCCGTTTATGAACTACTCGCCGCTTCGCCAGCCCCGTTTAGCCGATGTCATTACCGAACGCTTGGAGGCAATGATTTTAGAAGGCAGCCTAAAGCCTGGACAGCGCTTGCCGCCGGAGCGCGAGTTGGCCGAACGCTTTGGCGTCTCGCGCCCTTCATTGCGCGAGGCCATTCAAAAGCTTGCCGCGCGGGGGCTGCTGAACAGCCGCCAAGGGGGCGGTACCTTCGTCAACGATACTCTCAATAGCGGCTACACCGACCCGCTGCTGGAAATGCTCTCGCGCCACAAAGAGTTCCACCTTGACCTGCTAGAGTTTCGCGATGCGATGGAGGGTATTTCGGCCTATTACGCAGCGCTGCGCTCCACACCTGCGGATAAAGCGGTGTTGATTCAGCGCTTTGAAGAACTGGACGGTGGTTTTGCCGGCGCCGACCCCGCGCAAGAAGCCAAGCTAGACGCCGCTTTTCACCTGGCGATTGCCGAAGCCGCGCATAATGTCCTGCTGCTGCATACCATTCGCGGCATTTTCCACCTGCTGGAGCAGAGTATCGTCGATAACCTCGCGCATCTGTTCGCGAAGCCCGGCTCGCGCCGCCAGTTAATGCAGCAGCACCGCGCGCTGCTTGATGCCATTTTAGAAGGCCGCGCCGAAGACGCTCGCACCCGTGCCCACGAACATCTTGTCTTCGTCGAAGAGGGTCTTTTGGAAATGGCACGCGCCGAAACCCGTGCCCAACGCGCCTTGCGCCGCGCTCAGAGCGTCTCCTCACCGGCATGATGCAGTTTCGTCACTGGAAACCGCGTCAGCTTAATAAGTGGCGGCACGTGGTCTGGCTTATGGTAGCGCTCGGCCTGGTGCTAATGATGTGGCAGGCCGCTCGATTCGCTCGCGAGCAAGCGCTCACCAACCTTCAAGAGGATGCCGAAAATGAGCTGCGCCTCTCTGCCGCCAACCTAAACGGTTACTTGCTGCGCTACGATTATTTGCCGCAACTACTCGCCACCCGCGAAGGCGTACAGCGTTTTCTCGCCTCTCCCGAGCGACAAGACGTGATGCCGCTCAACCTGCTGCTCGACCGTTTTCGCTTTACCGCCGGCGTGTCGGATGTCTACCTGCTGGACCGCGAAGGCACCACCATTGCCGCCAGCAACTGGCATCGCCCCAACACTTTTATCGGCCAGAATTACGCCTTTCGCAGCTACTACACCGACGCGATCGGCGGGGGCCAGGGGCGCTTCTACGGCCTGGGGGTGCAATCGCTTGAGCGCGGCTACTACTTCTCCGCCCCGGTATGGCTCGACACCACCTCCCCCGATGCACGCCCCGACGGCGTGATGGTAGTGAAAGTGCTGCTAAACGATGTGGAAGAGAGCTGGGCGGAACAGGACGCCACGCTCTTTGTCACCGCTACCGACGACATCATTTTTCTGGCAAGCGAACCGGAACTGCGCATGAATGCGCTCCACCCGCTCTCCGATGAGCAGCGCGAAGCACTGCGTGAAACCCGCCGCTACGCCGTTGAACCCCTTGATGCCTCCGGGATCCGTCAAGAAGCGCAATACGCCCCCGGCACTCACATCGTCAGTTTCGACAGCGGGCCGCTTAGCAACCATCGCTACCTGAGCTTGACCCGCCAACTGCCTGAATTCGAGTGGGACATGCACATCCTTAAGCCGATCGACCCGGTGGTTAACGCGCAGTGGATGACGGCGCTAATGGCGGGTGGGCTTTACGGTGTCGTCGCGCTCGGTGGCGGCATCGGTTGGCAGCGTCTGCGCCTTCGCCGCGAGCGCGAAGCCTTTGCAGACCGCGAACGCCAGACGCTGGCACGGGTGCGCGATGAGCTGGAAATCAGCGTCGAGCGGCGCACCCGGGATTTAGTCGCCAGCAATCAGCGTTTATCGGCGGAGATCGAAGAGCGGCGCCGTGCGGAAGCCAATTTGCGGCAAACGCAGGATGAGCTGATTCAAGCCGCGAAGCTTGCCGTGATCGGCCAGCTCGCCGCGGGCATCAACCACGAACTCAACCAGCCTCTAGCCGCCATTCGCGCCTACGGCGAAAACGCGCGTCGCTTTCTTGAACTCTCCCGCGTGGAGCAAGCCGACGCCAATCTGGCTCAAATTATCGAGCTTACCCAACGCATGGCGGACATTAGCGCCCAGCTACGCCAGTTCTCACGCAAAAGCAGCGAGCGCCAGGAGACGATTTCGGTGCAGTCCTGCGTTGAGTATGCACTGCGGCTCTTTCACAGTCGCCTGCGGGCGGGGCAGATTAACGTGGAACAGCACCTCCCCCACGACACCCTTTGGGTCAAAGGCGACCTGGTGCGCCTGGAGCAGGTGATCGTCAATCTCATCAGCAATGCGCTGCAGGCGATGAAAGAGACTCCCGCGCCGACGCTCACTATCACGGTGACAGCCGTTGCCGTTCATGGCCTGCAGCAGGACTTGCTCAAGCTGCGCGTCGAGGCCCATCACGTTAAGCGTCTCCTGCCCGGCGAACCACTGCTGGGTAATCGCACGGCCTAGCGCCACGCGCACCAGCGCGGTGAGTTCGTTGGCGTCTTGCTGCTGCGGGGCGTACTCGGCCAGGGTATCGAGAATGGTGCGCATATCGCGGATGGAGACATCCTCGTCGAGCAGGTTCTGCAAGATGCGCTGCAGCACCGTCAGCGAAATCGCCTTCGGCACCACCTCTTCGACCAGCGACTTCTGTTCGTCGCTGAGTTTGTCGAGCAGCTTCTGCACCTCGGCGCGGCCCAGCATTTCGGGCGAGTGGCGGTGCAGCAGGTGGTTGAGGTGCGTGGCAATCACGGTGCTGGCATCCACCACCGTGTAGCCGTAGACCTGAGCATGTTCACGCTGGTTGCCGTCGATCCACACCGCTGGCAGGCCAAACGCCGGGTCCTGCGTCGGCGTGCCCTGCAGCTCACCGGAGACCTGGCCGGGGTCAATCGCCAGCCACTTGCCCGGGTGCGCCTCGGCGCGGCCGATCTCCGCGCCTTTCATGGTCAACACATAGTCGTTGGGCGCAAGCTCCAAGTTATCGCGGATATGCACCACCGGCGGCAAAAAGCCCACTTCCTGGGCGAACTTTTTGCGCACACTCTTGATCCGCCCCAGAAGCTCGCCCTTCTGGCGCGAATCGACCAGCGGAATCAAGCGGTGGCCCACTTCCAGCCCCAGGGTATCGACCAGCTGCACGTCTTCCCAACTGGCTTCGGGCGCCTCCTGCGTGGGCGGCGGCGGTGCCGCGGCGATCTCCTCTTTGACCAACAGCTGGTTCTGCTGACGAATCAAAAACCACGCCAAGCCGCCGAGCAGCGCGGTGAAAATCAAAAACACCAGGTTGGGCATGCCCGGCACCAACCCCAAAAGCCCCATTACCGCGGCGGCGAGGATCATCACCTGCGGATTAACGAACAGCTGGCTCAGCATCTGCTGGCCCACGTCCTGGTCGGTGGTGACCCGCGAGACCGTCACACCGGCGGCGGTGGAGATCACCAAGGCGGGAATTTGCGCCACCAGGCCATCGCCAATGGTCAACAGCGTGTAGGTCTCCCCCGCCGCGGCAAAGCTCATGTCGTGCTGCATCATGCCGATCAAAAGCCCGCCGATGATATTGACCACCATGATCACCAGACCCGCCATGGCATCACCGCGCACGAATTTACTGGCACCGTCCATGGAGCCGTAGAAATCCGCTTCCTGGGAGACTTCGGCACGGCGCTTTTTGGCGTCCTCTTCGCCGATCAGCCCGGCGTTCAGGTCGGCGTCGATCGCCATCTGCTTACCCGGCATGGCGTCGAGCATAAAGCGCGCGCCGACTTCGGCGATACGCCCGGCGCCCTTGGTGATGACCATAAAGTTGATCACCACCAAAATCAGAAACACCACCAAGCCCACGGCAAAGTTACCGCCGACGAGGAAGGTACCGAACGCCTCGATCACTTTACCCGCCGCGTCGCCCCCTTCGTGGCCATTCATTAAAACCACCCGAGTGGAGGCGACGTTCAACGACAGGCGCAGCAGCGTGGTAAACAGCAGCACCGCCGGAAAAGCGGCAAAATCGAGCGGTTTTTGCGTGAACATGCTAACCAGCAGCACCATGACCGCCAGGGCAATATTGAAGGTAAAGAGTAAATCGAGCACGAACGGCGGCAGCGGCACGATCATCATGCCGAGAATCATGATGATCAACACCGGGCCGGCGAGCACTTTCATGCGCACATCACTTAAACGGTCGCGCTGGCTCAGCAGTTGACTCAGCCCTTTCATGATGGCGTCTCATTGCCGCGATCGGTGCGGCTATCTAATTCCGGCGGTACCGGAAGGTTGTCGGGGGTGGGGGGCACCTCGCCTCCTTGATCGGTTACGTGCTTCAAGCGATACGCCCAAGCCATGACTTCCGCCACAGCGGTATACAGCTGTGCCGGTACTTCCTCATCTAAATCCACGTGGTGATACAGCGCCCGCGCCAAGGGCGCGGCTTCCAGACGCGGCACGCCGGCTTCTTCGCCTACTTCGCGAATTTTCGCCGCGACGGCATCGGCCCCCTTGGCCACCAGGCGCGGCGCGCCCATCGCACCTTCCTGGTAAACCAGCGCGACGGCGTAGTGCGTCGGGTTGGTAATGATAACATCGGCGTCGGGAACTTTACTCATCATCCGGCCACGCGCCATCGCCTGCTGCTGCTGACGAATGCGCGCTTTCACCTGCGGGTCCCCCTCTGACTCTTTGTGCTCGCGTTTGACTTCCTCTTTGGTCATGCGTAGCTGCTTGGCATGGTTATAGAGTTGAAATGGCACGTCGATCAAAATGACCACGAGCAGCGTCAGTACCATCAGCCCCGCCGCCTGCGCCGCCATGTTCAAGGCGTTGGTCAGCGCCTGCTGCACCGGCTGATCCATCAGCGACAGAAACTTGCCGATATTAAAGTAAAGAAACGCCGCGCCCACACCGCCGACCAACCCGGTCTTGGCCAGCGCTTTCGCCAGCTCGATCAGCGCCTGCAAGGAAAAAATACGCTTTAACCCTTTCGCCGGGTTGAGTTTGGACAGCTTGGGCTGCAGCGACTTGGCGGAGATCAGCCAGCCCCCCAGTAGCGCCGGCGCGACCAGCGCAATGATCGTCAGCAGCAAAAAAAGCGGCAGAATCGCGTACAGCGTGCGCTCGCCTAAATCCAGCGCCGACACTAGCATGGGCGTGGTTTCCAATGCTTCCCGGCGCTCAAACAGAAATGCTTGCTCCATGACCGTGCCGAGCTGGTCATACAGCATCATGCCCATGCTCCACAGGCCGATAACGCCACCGAGCAGCATCAAAAAAGTGGTGAGCTCGCGCGAACGCGGCACCTGCCCTTCTTCGCGCGCCTTTTCCTCGCGTCGGGGCGTGGCCTCTTCGGTCTTTTCCTCGTCGCTATCGTTATCTGCCATGGAGGTCTTTCGTCATAGAGGTCTTTGCCATTCGGCGAGGCGTACACGGACTCAGCCGCCCAAGGGGCGGCTGAAGCCAGTGACCAAGGTGTGACGTACACAGCGGCGCTCAACGCATGTCGCGACTAGAACCCAAGCTCATCGAGCAGGTCATCCACTTGGTCTTGGCCGGAGACAACATCAGGCGCATCATCCTTGATTTGCGGACCGTTGAGCAGTTCTTCATTGCGCCGTGCCTTGTCACTTTCCCACTGATCTTCGGCCTTGCGCTGCATGGTTTCACGCGCTTGCGCTTCGGGCACGTTATCAATCAGTACCTGCACCAACTGGTGTTCGATCTCGCGGATCACGTCCATCATCTTCTTGATCACCTGGCCGGTCAGGTCTTGGAAGTCCTGGGCCATCATGATCTCGAGAAGCTCTTTATTGGTCGCGCCGGTCATCTCCGGTACATCGCTTAAATAGCGGCGCGTCTCTTTCACCAGCGCCTTGGCGTCGTCGAGCTCCTTGGGCGCTTCGAACCACTCCGCCCAGCGCTTATCCAGCGCTTCGGCGCGCTCGGTGAGCTGATCCTGCATCGGCTGTGCGCGGTCGATGGCATTGAGCGCGCGCTCGGCGGCCTGCTCGGTCATCGCCGCAACGTAGTGCAGGCGGTCGCGGGCATCGGGAATCGCTTCGGCCGCTTTCTCGATCTCTTTATCGAGACCTAGCTCGCGCATGTTCTCACGCAGCATTCGCGTCAGCTTGCCGATACGATGAATCAGGTCTTCGGAGGCTTCCTCGGACAGCTTGCCGGAGCCGGCCTGCTCATTCTGACTCATGGTGTTGTCTCCTTGTTATACAGGCGCTTTGGCGCCTTTCCACTCACTTGCCCATTTTTTCGAAGATTTTGTTCAGCTTCTCTTCAAGGGTAGCAGCGGTAAAGGGCTTCACCACGTAGCCGTTCGCGCCCGCCTGAGCAGCCGCAATGATGTTCTCTTTCTTGGCTTCCGCGGTCACCATCAACACGGGCAAATCCTTGAGTTGATCATCCTGGCGGATCTCCTTAAGCATTTCGAGTCCGTCCAAGTTGGGCATGTTCCAGTCGGATACCACAAACTCAAAGTTGCCGGCGCGCAGCTTGTTAAGCGCGTCCTGGCCATCTTCGGCCTCTTCCACGTTGGTAAAGCCAAGCTCTTTGAGTAGGCTACGCACAATGCGGCGCATCGTGGGAAAGTCGTCGACTACCAGAAAGCTCATGTTCTTATCGGCCATGGGTCATCCTCTATGTCTATCAGCTATTAAATTCTTCCCAGTCGTCATGCGCTGGCACTGACGATGGTGTGAGTTTGCTACGCGCCAACGCGGGCTTGGGCGATGATAACGCAGGATGCGCGCTGACGCCGCTACTGGACAAAAAATCGCTACCGCCTGATTGGCGGCGTCTTGGGCGATATCCAGCACAGGCTGTTCAACACCCTGCTCATACTTACACCCGCTGCGCGCGGCCGGATGCGGCGATAAGCGACATCAAACGGTCAGGGATATCGTCCAGCGCCGCCACTTCGGTGGCGCCCCCAATGGCAATCGCCTCACGCGGCATACCAAAGACCACACAGGTCTCTTCGTTTTGCGCGATGGTGGCCGCGCCGGCTTGGCGCATTTCCATCAGCCCCGTGGCGCCATCTTTGCCCATGCCGGTCAAAATCACGCCGATGGCGTTTTTCCCCGCGTGCTTGGACGCCGAGTGAAACAGAACATCCACCGAGGGGCGGTGGCGATTGACCGGCGGGCCGTCGTTTAAGCGTGCGACGTAGTTCGCCCCGCTGCGCGCCAGTTCTAAGTGTTGATCGCCGGGGGCAATATAAGCATGGCCAGGCAGGACACGCTCGCCGTCGCTCGCCTCTTTCACGGTAATGCGGCATATGCGGTCCAGCCGCTCGGCAAACGAACGGGTAAAGCCACCGGGCATGTGCTGGGTAATCAAAATAGCCGGGGCGTTCGCCGGCAGCGGCTCCAGTACCGAACGGATCGCCTCGGTACCGCCGGTGGAGGCGCCGATGATAATGAGCTTTTCACTCGAGACCAGCGGCGCCTTCAACTCCTGTTTCGGCGGGGTGTTCTTGTGCCGCGCCTGGCGGGGGCGCGAGCGGGCAGCCGCGCGCAGCTTCTCGGCGATCTCGTTGGCATACTCCATCATGCCTGTGCGAATCCCGAGGCTTGGCTTGGCGACAAAATCCAGCGCCCCCAACTCTAGGGCACGCAGGGTGATTTCGGACCCTGCCTGTGTCAGCGAAGAGACCATCAGGACCGGCATGGGACGCAGGCGCATCAGGCGCTCAAGAAAATCCAGCCCGTCCATGCGCGGCATTTCCACGTCAAGCGTGAGCACGTCCGGGTTATGCTGCTTGATGAGATCCCGCGCCGCGATAGGGTCGGGGGCCACCGCCACCACTTCCATATCCGGCTGGGAGTTGATGATTTCCGTGAGCAAGTCGCGAATGAGTGCTGAATCATCGACACATAAGACTTTAATTTTAGATGCGCTCAATGCACGCCTCCTTTCGTGTGAATACGAGAGTTAAGCTGGCCACCGCCGTCGGTTGACACGCCCCAACTAATATCGAGAGTTAAACCGTCTAAGCACCCGCTATTTGGGCGCCAATGTATACACTGTCTGCCCGCGTAGCTTGAATTCGCTGCTGATATAGGAAAAGTTCTCGGAGTGCCCGGCAAACAAAATACCGTCGGGTTTTAGCAGCGGCGCAAAGCGCTTAAGGATTTTGGCCTGGGTGTCTTTGTCGAAATAGATCATGATGTTGCGACAAAAAATCGCATCAAACGGGCCTTTCACCGGCCACTTAGGGGCCAGCAAGTTCAGCGGCAGGAACTCGACCAGCTCGGAAACCTCGGGCCGTACCCGCGCCAAGCCGATACGACGCCCGGTTCCCTTTTGAAAGAAGCGCTTAATGCGCACTTCGTCCAGCTTATTCACCTGTTCAAGGGGGTAGACCCCCGTGCGCGCCTTCTGCAGCGCCTCGGTATCGATATCGGTCGCCACCACTTTGGCCTGGCTGGCCTTAGGGCCGAGGGTCTCCAAGAGCGTCATGGCGATGGAGTAGGGCTCTTCGCCGGTCGACGCCGCCGCGCACCAGATATTGACCGGGCCGGTTCTGTGCTTAATGTGCTCCGCTAACAGCGGAAAGTGGTGCGCCTCACGGAAAAACGCCGTGAGGTTGGTGGTCAACGCGTTGGTGAACGCTTCCCACTCTTTCGCATCCGGCTGACGCTCAAGACGCGAAAGGTAGTCGCTAAAGCGTGTCAGGCCATGGTGACGCAGCCGCTTGGCTAAGCGGCTGTAGACCATTTCACGCTTATGCTCGGCCAATACGATACCCGCGCGCTGATAAATCAGCTCGCGGATCCGGGTAAAATCGGCGTCTGTCAGTACCAGATCGCGTTCGATTTGGCTACTTGACGCCCACTGGCCGGCGTCCGTTCCTTCACGTTGCTGTGTCAAAACTCCTCCCAATCATCCACAACGGCCGGCTGCCGTTTATCCGGCCGTTTTTCCGACCGGTTTTCTAACAGCGTCGACCGAGTTTCGCGGCGCTCATCGCTATCGCTTTGGCGATCCGGTAGGCGGCCAGACGGCTTCGCGCTCGCGTTTACAGTATGCTGCAATGCAACCGGACGCAACGAGCCGCTCGAATTCAAGCGGAAGGCTTCCACCGATAGCGAGAGCAGCGATGCCTGCTGTTCAAGTGCCACCGCCGCACGCGCTGTTTCCTGTACGCGCACTGCATTTTGCTGGGTGGCTTGATCCATCTCGACCACGGCCTGGTTAACTTCCGCAATACCGCGACTCTGCTCTTCAGAGGCGGAGGAGATTTCATTCATGATTTGCGTCACGCCTTGTGTCGCTTGAATGACCTCGGCGATCGCCTCTTCGGCTCTTTTCACCAGCCCGGCGCCGTCGTTAATATCGCGGTTAGAGCCGTCAATAAGCTGGCGAATTTCACCCGAAGCGTCGGCGCTGCGCCCGGCGAGTTTGCGTACTTCGTCAGCGACAACGGCAAAGCCCCGCCCGTGCTCGCCGGCCCGCGCGGCCTCAACCGATGCATTCAGCGCGAGTATATTGGTTTGGAAGGCGATGGAGTCGATCACATCAATGATGTCGGTCATCTTTTTGGCGCTATGGGTGATGCGATCCATATTGGCCACCAGCTCGCCCATCAATTCGTTGGTTTGCGTCACGCGGGCATTGTTATTTTGCGCCAGACGCCGCGCTTGTTGCGCGTTGTCGCTATTCTGGCGCACCGTGGTGGTCATCTCTTCCATGCTCGACGCCGTTTGCTGCAAAGACGCCGCCTGCTGCTCGGTGCGGGCTGACAACTCTTCATTGCCGCTGGCGATATCCCGTGCCGAGGGGGTCACCACGTCGATGCCGCTTTTCACGTCGCCAATGATGCTGTTGAGGCTTTTGCGCATGGTGTTCAGCGTATCCATCAGATGGCCCACTTCATCCCGGCGCGGCGGGGGCACTTTCACCGCCAAATTGCCGCCCGCGATTTGCAGGGTAAAGCGCGCGGCGCTTTTCAACGGCCGTGTAATCGCCCGTAGGGTCAGCGCACCGAGTAGCGCCAGCACCACTAAGCCCACGATCAGCACCACCGATTGCGCCGAGAGCATCAGCGTTTGGCCCTCTTCCGCCTCGACCGCCATGGCTTCCGCCGCGCGCTGTTTCTGCCCAATCAGCTGGTTCACCAGCGTCGAGATCGTCTTCCCGTCGCGATTCATCACGTTGATCACTTCATCGAGGCCGGTGAACGCGACGTAGGTATCTTCCGCTTGCAGCACGTCGGCGGCGCGGTTCATGCCTTGCTGTAGAAACGCTTGCAGCTGCTGATCAAATTCCTGCGTGAGCTCGCCGCTATTCACCTCGCGGGAGTAGTACGCCTCCCACGCGGCCTCCACTTCACCGGCTTGCGCTTGTATCTCTTCGCCCATCTCAAAGCGCTGATCGATCAGCGCCATCCGCTCCGGCTCAATCATCGCTTGGCGCGCCTGGGCGATGGTTTGATCAATCTGCTGCAGGCGGATCACATCGCGTAGGCCGTCGTTGTTGAGTCGCTCCAAGCGATCCCCTGCTTCCTGCAGGCCGTATAGCCCCATCCCGCTGGTAGCGAGTAGCAAAATGCCCGCCACCGCGATCATGCCCGTTAGCTTGGCTCGAATGGTATCGAGACGTACACGCGATAAGCGGGCAACAAGTCCGCGCTGACGGATGCGCCCTTTATCTAAATACACCTTTGCGTTTCGGCCGTCACGCATGGCGGCGTAAACGCGCTCGGCGCGGGCGATGGCGTCGCGGCTTGCCTTTACCCGCACGGAGGCGTAACCAATCACGTCATCGCCTTCGGTAATCGGTGACACACTGGCATCCACCCAGTAGTGGTCACCGTTTTTGCAACGGTTCTTAACCAACCCCTGCCAGGTGTCGCCCGCTTTAATGGTGCGCCAGAGGTTCTCAAACGCAGCGGGCGGCATATCCGGGTGACGAATCACATTGTGCGGCGACCCTATCAATTCGTCGTGCTCAAAGCCGCTAATCTCAATAAAAGCCGGATTGGCATAAGTGAGGCAACCCTTTAAATCGGTTCGGGAAACCAAAAAGTCGTCATCGTTGAGCTCAACTTCGCGTTGAGTCACCGGTTGGTTATTTCGCATTGTTATGCCTTACGTTCGCGTTATTTCGTCGGGGTTTTAATTTTTATAGGGCGACACGTTTTGTGTCAGCCGTAGGGGTAGTCATGCACCGTGACCGCTCCACAACGGCGCATGGTGCCGCCTTTATGCTCAAGAAACAGCGGCAATACATGAAAAGCGGCGTGCTAACGCGTCCCTGCGTTATGGGTACGGGTCGATTCGTGGCCTATTCGTACGGTTCATTAGGTACGGCTATTTCACCGTACGCTTAGCGATTGCTGGTGCTATCCACTAGCGCCATCTCTTCACTGGTCAGCAGTTTGTCGATATCCACCAGCACCAGCATGCGATCCTCGAGACTGCCCAAGCCACTGAGGAAGTCGGATGAGAGGGTGACGCCAAACTCGGGGGCGGGCTTGATTTGCTCCGGCGTGAGTGTCATCACATCCGAGACGCCATCCACCACGATGCCGACAATGCGATCGGCGACGTTGACCACGATGACCACGGTTTGGCCACCGTACTCAACGCTGTCCAAGTGAAACTTAATGCGCAAATCGACAATGGGCACGATCACGCCACGCAGGTTGGTGACCCCTTTGATAAAATCGGGGGCATTGGCAATCCGTGTGACGTTTTCATAACCGCGAATCTCCTGCACTTTAAGGATATCGATCGCGTACTCTTCATCCCCTAGCGAGAAGACCAAAAATTCACGGTTTTCTGCTTCTGCGGCGGCCAGCACCGCATCGTTGTTAGCCTGGCTCATGACGGCTCTGCCTCCTTAAAGAACATCGAATTTTGTTGATTGACCGGTTGTTTGCCTGACTCTTTTTTCGCCCGGCTTAAGCGGTGTAGCCCGGTAATATCCAGAATCAACGACACGCTGCCATCGCCGAGGATGGTCGCTGCTGAGATGCCTGGCACTTTGCGGTAATTATCTTCTAGATTTTTCACCACCACTTGCTGCTGGCCGATCAACTCGTCAACCAGCATGGCATAGCGGCGCCCTTCACCTTGAACGATGACGGCAATGCTTTTGGTCGGATCGGTGATCGCATTCTCCACGTCGAGCACTTCGTGGATGGCGATCACGGGTAAGTATTCGTCGCGCACTTTAAGCACCACGTCGTCGCCGGCCATGGCGTACATATCTTCCTTGGCGGGCTGCAGCGACTCAAGCACCGCGGACAGCGGCAGGATAAAGGTCTCGGCGCCGACCTTGATCGACATGCCGTCCAGAATCGCCAGCGTCAATGGCAGGACAATACGCGTGTTGGTGCCTTCGCCCTTTTTCGACTGAATTTCCACGCGGCCGCCCATGCCTTGGATATTACGCTTCACCACGTCCATGCCCACGCCCCGCCCGGACACATCGGTCACTTCTTTGGCGGTGGAAAAACCGGGGGCGAAAATCAGCTGCCAAACGTCTTCGTCCGTCATGGTGTCGGAGACGTTAAGGCCGTTTTCTCGGGCTTTTTCCAAGAGTTTTTCGCGATCCATGCCGGCGCCATCGTCTTTGACCTCGATGAGGATGTTGCCGCCCTGATGACGAGCCGAGAGCGTCAACTTGCCGGTTCGCGGCTTACCCGCCGCCTCACGCTCGTCAGGCATTTCGATGCCGTGATCCAGGCTATTACGCACCAAGTGCGTTAGCGGGTCGGTAATGCGCTCAACCAGGCTTTTGTCGAGCTCGGTGGACTTGCCTTCGGTGACAAGCTCGATATCTTTGCCCAACTTGCCCGCCGTATCGCGTACCACGCGAGGGAAACGGCTGAAGACAAACTCCATCGGAATCATACGAATCGACATCACCGACTCTTGCAGATCCCGCGCGTTACGCTGGAGCAGGCTCATGCCGTTTTGCAGCGAACTGTTCTGCTCATCCAGGTCGCTCACCGTCTGATCGAGCATGGACTGGGTAATAATCAACTCGCCGACCAGGTTGATGATCTGGTCCACCTTGTCGACGGACACCCGAATCGATGAGGACTCCGCGGCGGCTTTTTTGGACTTGGGTTTTTCAGCTTTTTTCTCGGGTTTCTTCTCCGGCTTTTTCTCGGCGTTGGGCGCGGGTTGAGCGGGTGCTTCGGCGGGCGCTTTCTCTCGCGCCGGCGCCGGCTCCTTCGACTGGTCCTTCGCCGGCTCCTGCGGGGCGCTCTCCGCGGGCGTGGGGGTCTCGCCTTCAAGGGCGGTGACTTCCACCTGCTCAGGCTCGATAATAAAGCACATCACCGCTTCAATATCGTCGGCGCTGGTATTGCCCTGGAGAATGACTTCGTAGCGCGCTTCGTCTCCCGAGTGGGACACTACCTCGCCAAGCTGCTCAAGCTCCTCCACTAGCAGGTCGCGGTCTTTTTCACCCACGTTGAGCAGCGCGACTTTGAGCATGTCGCCGGAGGCGGCGGGCTTCTCCTCTTCGCCGCTTGTATCGGCAGCCGGCTCACTCTGGGGCGCTTTTTCAGCAGGCGCCTTATCGGCCTCGCTTGAAGACGTGGCATTGGCAATGGGGGCACCTTCCGCCGCTTCCAGGCCTTTGCCGATCTCTTCAAGGGCAATCTGCTGCAGCGTTTGGCAAATGCGCTCAAAAGCCTCCTGATCGGGCTCTTCCTCGTTGCGGTAGGCATCGAGTTGTTCGTGCATGATGTCTTTCGCCTCTAAAAACGTGTCAACGAGGTCAGCTCGCAACGCAAGCTCGCCTTTGCGTGCATGGTCGAGCAGGTTCTCAAAAATATGCGTTGTTTTTTGCAGCGCCGTGAAGCCGAACGTGCCCGCCCCGCCTTTAATCGAGTGGGCGGCGCGGAAAATGGCGTTTAGCTGTTCGCTGTCCGGATCTTCGACATCCAGCTCCAGCAAGTGCTGCTCCATATCCGCAAGCAGCTCTTCGGCTTCTTCAAAAAAGGTGTCAAAAAAATCCGTGATATCCATGCACCATCCCACCTTGTACGTCGTATTTTATGTCAACCGCCCGCTACTCATTGCTTTGTGGCAGTTGTGGAAAGTTGTCTCTCGACTCGTCTGTGCTTGCATTCTCCTCCAAGCCGGGAACCGGCATGGGAACCGGTGACGGCATCTCTGCCGTCACGCTGGGGTTGCGGATCGCCTCAGCGATCTCTGGCAGCAGCACCACAAGCTCAATGCGGCGATTGACCGGATCATCTGGCTCTGTATCCGGTAGAGTAACGCGGTCGGCAAAGCCTGAAACCCGCAGCAATTGACCCGGGTCAAGACCGCCGGCAATAAGTTCGCGTCGTGAGGCGTTAGCCCGGTCGCTGGAGAGCTCCCAGTTGCTGTAACCGCGATACCCCCCGCTATACGGCACGCTATCCGTATGGCCACCGATACTCAGATCATTGGGCAGGTCATTCAAAAGGGGGGCGATCGTGCGCAACAGATCGCGCATATAGGGCGCGACCTGATCGCTGCCTAGCTCAAACATGGGGCGCTGTTCGGTATCGAGTAGCTGAATCCGCAGCCCTTCGCGAGTAAGGTCAAAGCGCATCTGATTGCGCAGCTGGTTAAGCTCGGGGTCCAAGGCGATAGCTTGCTCAATGCGCTCTTGCACATTACGAAAAAAGCGCCGCTGCTGGCTGCTGGGGCGCGTGTGTTGCAGCGTATCGATGCGGGCGCGCTCGCCGTCGGAATGGGCCGGATCCGGGCCACCGCCGGGGATCGCACTGGTACTACCGGAGCGATCCCCTCCTGTGATGGCAACGGTTAGCGGCATGCTAAAATATTCTGAAACCCCCTGGCGCTGCTCCTCGCTGGCGGTGGCCAATATCCACATCACCAAAAAAAGCGCCATGAGCGCGGTCATAAAGTCTGCCAACGCGATCTTCCACGACCCGCCGTGGTGGGCGTGAACCACTTTCTTGCGCCGAATCACAATGGGGCGCTTATCACCGCCCTGGCTCATGCACCGCCTGCCTTCTTGGCGTCGCGTACGTACTCTTCAAGCTCCGTGAAGCTTGGACGCTCAGCGGTGAACAGCGCTTTGCGACCAAACTCCACGGCGATCTGGGGCGCATAGCCGTGCAGGCTCGCCAGCAGCGTCACGCGGATGCATTGCAGCATCTTTTCGGCCTCTTTGGCCTGACGGTCGAGGTAGCTCGCGACGGGATTCACAAAGCCATAACCGAGCAAAATACCCAAGAAGGTGCCCACCAGCGCATGGGCAATCATGACACCTAACTGCTCCGGGCTGGCATCGGCATAGGTCAGCGCCTTTACGACCCCCATGACGGCGGCAACGATACCAAAGGCGGGCATGGCGTCCCCTACTTTGGCAATCGCATCAATGGGAATGTGAGACTCCTGCTCAAACGCCTCAATTTCGTGCAGCATGAGTTCGTCGATTTCCATCGGCTCCATGCCGCCACTCACCATCAAACGTAAATAGTCGGTGAGAAAATTCATGATATGCGGATCGGCCAGCAGCTTGGGGTGCTCTTGGAACAGCGGGCTCTCTTGCGGGTTATCAATATCCCGCTCGATGCCGAGCATCCCTTCGCGGCGAATCTTGGAAAGCAGCTTAAACTGCAGCGCCATGAGCTCCATGTACATGGCTTTGTTGTATTTTTTTGTCCGCTTTAACTTGGGAAAGATTTTGAAGGTCGCCTTCAGCGCTTTGCCGTTGTTGGCCGCAATGAAGGCCCCAACCCCCGCGCCACCAATCATCAACAGCTCCGTTGGCTGGAACAGCGGCCCAAGGCTGCCACCCGCTAATACATAGCCGCCAAATACCGAGAGCAGCACTACTAAATATCCTAGAGGAATAAGCACAAGCAGTTTCCTTGCTAGTCTTTTGTCGCCAGAAAAGCCTTTTCGGCAGCGAATCAATGCGCAACGCTTTAATACCGGCGCTGATGAAAAAGTACCATCCCCGTTGCGCTGCATCCATATAATCGGCGCTTTTTTGCACGACTTAAACGGCCATGCAGGCTTAAGCCGCTAGCGCGATGTTTTTTTGTCGGAGGCCTTGCGGGTTTTTCCTGCACGCGAGGGGGGCTGACAAATGCCGCAGACGTAATCCTGCGCAGGGCTGTGCGCGTGCGCCACAAAGCGACCGCTACAGCGGGTACACGCGTTTAGCTGTAACAGATCGCTTTCGAAAAAACGCACTAGGGTCCAGGCGCGCGTCAGTCCTAGCGCCGGCTCAACGCCCTCAAGGGTAATTTGCTCATCATAGAGGCGGAACGCTTTGACAAACGCATCGATGCGTTCACACTCCTCACCCTCAATCAGGCTGAGATAGATATTGTAAAAAAGCGATGAGTGGATGTTGGGTAGCCAAGTGATGAACCAGTCGGCGGAGAAGGGCAGCATCCCCTTCGGCGGCGACATACCACGCACCTCTTTATAAAGCTTAATTAACCGCGTGCGGCTTAACTCCGTCTCTGTCTCCAGCACCTGTAGCCGTGCACCTAGCTCAATTAACTCGATGGCCAGCTGCACCTGGTGCATCTCATCCACCAAGCTTTTCTGGCTCACTGCGGCTCCTCATCTGGGTCGGGCGCCTTGGGTGGCGTTGTCGGCGGCGTCTGCGTTTGGCGCTTAGCCGGGGCCTTAGGCGCCTCACCGGCCAACAGCAGCGAGGTATGTAACCCCGCCAAGCCCTGGTCACGGGGGTTGTGCGTCACTTGGCGTATCTGCTCGGCACTGAGGGGGGTCAGCCGGCACAGCAGCTGGTTGGTCCGCGCCAGCTGGGTTAACTGCCTTGCATTGAGCGCCAAGAGAAGATCCGCCATCTCGGTGTCAATTTTGAGACGAAACATGCCCGCCTCGCGATCCTCTCCCAGCAGGCGCTGGGCAAGAAGCAAGTAGGCTAAGTTGATTTCTTGAATTTCGTCGAGAAAGCTGGTTTGACTCATGCTGCCCTATGGAAACGACCCGGTAAGTCCATGGTTCACCCGCTCTATATGCACCCTTTATAGGTAAACCTATCAGCTGCATGGTTGCATACAATGGCTATATTGGCTACTCGGGCGCATCGCGGGGGCGCACGCCGCCTTCGGAAAGCTCAAATACCCACACCAAAAGCTCGGCCACGACTTGGTAAAGGCTTGCGGGTATCTCTTCATCCAGATCGAGCTGCATCAAAAGCGCGACCAGCTCCGGCGCATCGTGAACGTAGATGCCCTGGCGCTGCGCTTCGGCCATGATCCGCTCGGCCAACTCGCCGTACCCTTTGGCCACAACGCGCGGCGCACCCTCATCGCTTTGGTACGCAAGCGCAACGGCCTGGCGCCGGCGCTCACCCGGAGAGCTCATGGGAATCCTCCTGCGTTATATAGCGCGCCCGCACCTGCACTTTGCGCAAATCCAGCGCCGAGAGACGCTCTTCAAGGGCGGGCACACCCTCCTCCAAGCGCTGGTGAACCGCTTCGCTCTCCGTGGTGAGGTCAACGCTTAACACACCCCGATAGAGCCACAGGGCGACCTCTAAATCGCCCAGGTTCGGCACCTCAAGGCGCATTTCAGAGCGCCAGCCATCTCGCTCCTCGCCGCTTTTCTCTTCGCCGCCCGACTCCTCTTCCCGGGTGGGGAGATTGACCACCAGGGCCATGAAGATCCCCGCCCAAACGTCGCCCTCCCAGCGGATCGTCGGCATTACCAGCATTTCCAACTGCTGGCGCACCATACTCTGCAGGCTCTCATGGACAACATCTCGCGACTGACGCGCCGAGCCCATCTCAAGCATTTCGCGGGCACCGGCGAGTTCGCCACGCGAGGCATCCGGCGTGACATTGAGCGCCACGCCACCCTGTGCGTTGGGCCCACGCGACGCGGCGCCCTCCACGCTGCTGGCAACGGGCAATAACACGCTACCAGGCTGGATCAATGCGCTTCCGCCGCCTTGACTGCTTTGCCCGCCCTGGCCCAGCTGACCGCCTTGAAGGCCCTGGAGTATCAGGTTCAGGCTTGACCTTTCCGGCACCACAAAAGGCACAGGAGAGGGGAGTAAAAGCGCAGGCGCATTGGGGGCCTGAGGGTTGTTGACCACGCCCCAACCGGCACTCCCAGCGCCCCCTAGCGCCAAGTTCGCCAGCGAGGGCGGCGGCGGCCGAATACCGGGCTGCATCTGGGGCTCGCGCAATAACTGCTGCCGCGAGCCTTCGCCTTGAAACCAGCGCTTTAGATGCGATTCGTAAAATAGACCACTATCGCGGATGCTCGACTCCAACCGCGTCGCCAGGGTTTGCGGTGATGCGGTTTCGGATGTCGACATCAAAGGCGCTTCGGTCCGTAACACGGAAGGGGGCGCGGGAAAGCGCAGGAGAAGATCGGCAATGCTGCGCGCAGCGGGGCTAAAGTGCGTCTGGATGGAACTTTGGCCCTGCGGTGGGAGGTCACCACGCGCGCCCTGGCGAGGCAAATCGAGCTGCGGGGGTAATCGGCGTAGGTCGTTTAATCGCGGATCCGAGCGGGCGTCTAGACGTGAATCACTGTGCAGGGGGCGCGGCCCTTCGCCCGGGTCGACAGGGCGCACGGGCTCGTTGAGAACCCGCGGTGAGCCGTCCGCGCGCTTGCCCAGCACTTGGTGCATCAAGGTGTCGATTAACGGCGTGATACCGCTCACGTGGACCTCTTGGTATCCGCCTCACCTAGCGCATAAAATGCTTCTGAATTGCCCTGTTGCGGTGCATAAGCGCGGTGTAAACGGCGCTGACTCTGAGAGACACCGATCAACTTCCCCAGCTCGTCTCGGCGCGCCACCAGCTGGCGACGAATCTCGACATCGTGCTCAAGAATCGCCTCCAGAAGCTCCGCTTTGCGCTGCTGCATGCGCTCATCTAGCGTCACCGCCGCGTCGAGCTGTCGCAACTTATCCACCAGCATGACGTAGTGAGTGCGCTGCTCGATAAGCGACGCCCACTCTTCCGCATTCGCCAGCTCATGCATGTGCGCGGCACTATCCAGCAGTACGGCATACGCATCCAGCAAAGCCTGCGGTGTCACCGGGTCGTGGCGGGGATTAGACGCTGACATGCATGCCTCATGCGCTTTGCTGTTGGCCAATTTCTCGCCATGCGGAGGCGATATCTTCAAGCAGCTTCTCCGCTTGATCGAGGCTCTCCTCATCGTTACGCAAATTGGCCGCCAACAAGAGCCTGACAATGTACTCATAAAGCGAGCCCAGCCGTTCCGCAATTTCACCGCCCTTTTCTTGGTCGAGCGCTGCGGCAAGGCCGTTGTTGATAATATCTAGCGCTTTCGAGATCGACTTGCCCTTCTCGCCGATATTACCCGACTGCATGTGAATGCGTGCCGCACGAATAGCCGCCTGAGCGCCGTCAAACAGCATCACAATCAGCTGATGCGGGTTCGCCGACATCACCCCGCTCTCGACACCGACCCTTGCATAGGCGTTGGCTCCTCGGCCGTAGGCACTGGCGCCGCGTGAGTAAGTCATAAATACAAACTCCTATCATGAAGTAAACCGCTGGTACCCTTTTTATATCGGCGCTTACTCAGGTGACTTTAACGCCAGGCGCTGTTTTTTACTTACGCCTTACGCCGGCCTTAGGTCGACACCGCCACTTCGCCCACCGGCCGCCCGAGGCGCTCGGTCACATTGCCACGAATGAGGCCGCCTAAGTTATCGTTGGAAGGCGGCTCGGCGCACTTGGCCACTTGCACCTCTGTGGGGTTACCTTTGGCATCCAAACGCAGCACCCAGGCCAATTGTTCGCTGGAAAAGCGCACCAAAGAGCCGATCGGGAGGGCTTTAAAGTGCTCGACGTAACGCTTTATCCAGCGCGGATCAAACTGATGCGGGTTCTTTAACAGGTGGCGATAAATTTGCTGCACGGTGCGCGCCGGTCGGTCGGCCCGGTCCCGACGCATCGCCTCCACCACATCGACAATGGCGCTGGCTTTTGCCAACTCGTGCAGCTGATCACCGTTAAGCCCTTTCGGGTAGCCGCTACCGTCCATGCGCTCATTGATACCGCCAATGACCGCCTGGGCAATACGCGCCGATAGCCAGTGGCAGTTGTTGAGCCGCGACATAATCAGGTCGACGTGCTCGCTCATCGCGCTGCGGTGCGTGCCTTCAAACTTCGCCGCCTGAAACAGCACTTGGGGCACGAGCGCTTTACCCAAATCATGCACCATGGCGCTCGCTGTGATGGCTTTGCGCAGATCGTGGGGAATATGGGTGCCCACCAAATCCAATAGATGCACGGCTACCGAGAGGCTATGCCGCACCAGGAGCGGCTCGCGCGTCATGCAGCGAGTGGCGAACAGCAGGGCCTCGCGGTCCTCTTCGTGCAGCGTCATCAACCGGTCGGCGTAGCGCGAAAGCTGGCGCGAATTGACATCGCTGCCATTTTGCAACAGCAGCATCTGCGAATCGAGATAGGCCGCCACTTTGGCTAAGCGCCGCGCCATCGGCGTGGCGTAATGCTTTAATTCGCGCCGGCCAATATGATCGCCGCTGGCACGCTTTTGTGGCGCCTCAAATAGGGGAGATGGCTGCCGTCCCGCTTGGTTATCTTTCTTGTAGCGCGACGCTTCACGCTCAATTTCGCAGACGAAATACCAAATTTGCCGCTCTTGGTCGGCGCTGCAGTGGGTAAAGCGGAAACCAATCCGCAGCAGTTGCTGGTCAGGGTCGGTTTTTTGATGGCGCACCTCGCCTTGGACTTCAAAATAGGTGCCATCGGGAAACTTAAACGCCATCTTAATCGGCTCGGCGTCCGCCTGCGCGAGAATGCCAGTGGCTGTCAGGGGTAGCTCGACCTGACACCCCTCCTGGGATAAATCTTTTAGTTCCCCCTGGACGGCCAAATCGTCATGGCCAAACAGCGTCACCGGCACTTCCATGCCCATTCGCAGCTCGGCGCGGAATGACTCACGCCGCTGGAGCACATCGAGATACGCCGGGTAATCGCTACAGCATAAATAGCGCCCTCCGGCGTGGCGCACTTCGGTCAGTTCGAGCGATGGCGTGCGTACCACTTTTCCCTGCGACTGACCGCGCAAGAAGAAAGTGGCGCCATCTTGCAGGCGGGATAGCAGATAATCGACCGAGGAGAGGTCCATCACCAGCGTTTCGCCGGCGTGCTGCTCCATCAGCACAATCGGCTCCGGGCGTGCGTCAGGCTCATTCAAGCACAGCGAGACGCCGCCGCTTTCGATCAACCCCTCAAGCAGAGACTCAATCGCAATCGCCCCGGCGACCCGCTCATATTCATCTTCGTGCGCTGACATCCTCGCCTCGCTTCCCAATATCCCTTAACGATAAACCAAGCGGTTAAGGCGAATGCCTTAATGCCGCGCTGAAGGATACCAGAACCCCTTCACCTAGCGCATAGCCAGCGCAACATTTCTAACGCAAAAACGCAGAACACTTAGGCTAATACTCGTCACCGCCAACAGACGTGTAAAACAGTCTGACATAGGTCAACCTTTTGTAGGTTCAACGCCTCAAATCGCCCACATCCATGTACAAAAGGTCACGCTTTTTACTAAATATAACAATCAGGTTTTAGGCTTTATTGACTAGCTCTCACTCAATGTCATTACCCACTTCAGCGAGTTGCTCGCGCAAGGACGTTTTTGATGCACTCCCTCAGCACGCTTGATACCGACCCGGCGCTCCAAGAGATCCAGGAAGACGATGTTCTCATTTCCAAAACGGATCTCACGAGTCGGATTACCTATGCCAATCAGCGCTTTATCGATATTTCCGGCTACTCTTATGCGGAGCTGCACGGCTCGTTGCATAACATTGTGCGCCCCCCCGATATGCCCGCCATTGTCTTTGCGGACATGTGGCACGACTTACAAAAGGGGCACTACTGGACCGGTGTGGTCAAAAACCGGCGCAAAGATGGCAGCCACTACTGGGTACGCGCGAACGTGGTTCCGGTGAGAAGCCAAGGCGCGGTTACCGGCTATGTTTCCATTCGCGTGAAAGCCAATGAGACGGAAATCGCCCACGCCGCCAAGGTGTATCAAAGCCTTCAGCAAGGGGAAAAGCGCTACGTGGTCAAACACGGCACCGCTTACCGGCGCGGCTTGGCCCGCTGGTTACTCCCGGCACGCTCATCGCCCGGCAATCAAGACCATCGCGCCGCGCTCACCAGCGCCGCCATTGCACTGACGGTTGCCGCGGTCGGCGCCAGCGCAAGCGTGACCATGACCAGCCCCACCGGATGGACAGCCGCCCTCGGCACGGTAGCGGGGGTTGTCCTAGGCGCGCATCACTGGCTGAACCATCGACGCCAAGTGCGTTTTATGGAGCTTGCCGCCGACTTTTCGCTCCAGCTCGCGGCGGGCAATCTCACCGCTCAACCGGACAACGTCGGCCGCAGCGATATGAACCACACCCTTAACACCATGAGTTTTATGCGCCAATCATTAGAGGCGCTGATCAACTCCATCAGCCATCGGGTGGAGGTCGTGCGTCCGTCTGTCTCTGACCTCGCCCACAGCAATCACGCCATGGGGAGCCGAATTGAGAAGCAAGCAAGTGCTGTGCAACAAACCGCGGCCAGCGCCGAGCAAATCTCCTCCACCGTGGCGCAAAGCGCTGAAAACGCACAGCTTGCCAGTCAAGCCTCCCTAAGCAACGTCGAGGAAGTGGACCGCGGTCACCGCATCGTGGCGCAACTTAACGACGCCATTGCCAACATGACGCAGCAGACGCAAAACATGGCGGGCATGGTCGACACCATCGACAAAATTGCGTTTCAGACCAATTTATTAGCGCTCAATGCCTCAGTGGAAGCCGCGCGCGCGGGCGAGCATGGACGGGGCTTCTCCGTGGTCGCGCAAGAGGTTCGCGGGCTTGCCGAGCAATCCGCCCACGCGGCGAAGCAAGTTCAAGCGTTGATTGCCCAAGCGCAGGCCAGCGTAAAAGCCGGCTGCACCAGCGCCGACGAAGCCGCCGAGGTTATGGACAGCATTCGGGAGGCGAGCTATCGCGTGAACGACTTAATGGGGGAAATCAGCGCGGCGACCCAGGAGCAAAGCATCGGGGTTCAGCAAATCAGCCAAGCGATCAATGACATCGAGCGCACCACCCAGGATAGCGCCGCCTGCATGCAGCATTACAACCAGTCCGCAAACTCGCTTAATACGGAAATCAATGGTCTAGCACACAGCACGTTTGCCTTTCTACCCGATAGTGACTTACACCATGCCCATCAACGGTTAGCGGCACCCAACGCGTAACGCATACCGTCGCGTTACGCGTTGGGCTATCTGGCAGCTTGAGCGTTATTCACTATACTGTTTTGACGCTCTGTTATTGGCGTTACAAAATTTAAAGATCTGGGCGTTGCTGCCGATAGGACCTACGAGGCCATAAAAAAATAAACGCCCTACCGGTTAGCTGCCTTGATGACCCACTAGGCGGCTATAGGGGCACTAAAAAGAGGAATCCGATATGAGCTCACCCTTAATCGATGCGACTCATACGCTTTCAATGTCATCACTACACGATGTCACACCTCGCCAACGCTTAGAGAGCGTGCTGGATAAACTGCCCGCTGCTGGCTCGCAGCTTGCCCAAGCGGAGAGCAACACCGATGCGACGACGCCAGGCGCGCTCGTTGAGCCGCTGCAAAGAATCAATGAGGTAATGAGTCAACGCGGTCTGGAGTTTGATTTAAGCGATGAGAGTTCGCGCGTGATTACGCGGGTCGTTGACCGTGAGTCGGGCGAGGTTATCCGGCAGATTCCTGCGGAAGAGGTGTTACGCATCGCCGAGCGACTCAATGAGTTGCAAGGCGGGCTAATTGATTTAAGCGCTTAAGCCCCCTACCCACGCGCTACACCTGCATGTTCATCACATCCTTGTAGGCCGTCACCAAGCGGTTACGCACCTGCATGCCCATCTGGAAAGCAACGCTTGCCTTCTGCATATCCGCCATGACTTCGTTAAGCGCCAGATCGGACTCCCCCGACTGGAACGCCACGGCTTGGCTGTTAGCGGTTTGCTGCAGACGATTAATACGCTGAATAGACGCTTGCAGCTCACTACCGAAACTTCCTTGACCCACCGCTGTTGAGACTTGCGACCCCTGAAGGGGCTGCTGACTGGCTTGGCTAGCTAGCTGTTGCATCTGCTGCAACGCGGATTGAATCGCCGGTGAGCTCATAAACATGCCTTAAGCGCTAAAAAATGGAATAATGGACAAAGCCTAACACCGGTACCACTCTCCTCATGCGAACAAATGCGTATAAAAACCTAGGCTTTTCGTTCCTTTAGGCTCGACGTGCCACCGGATAATGGCGTCCATCATAATTCCGCATCAGCACAATGGCGGACAATCGCGATTGACGGATACAGCCTATGCCTTCTTTGGTGATGCGCCTGGGCCGTGACCGGTTTTGCTTGCCTTCTCGGAGGAGCGCATGAGCGAAACCGGCACAGCAACGGGCCGTCAAAACAGCACGACACAATCCTCTCAGCAAGACAGTGGGCAGGCGAGCCATCAGCCTGCCCCGTCTGCGTTTGAGCGCGTCACACAGCAGCTGCGGGGCAACCCGCTGGTCGTTCTCCTCATTGCGGGCGCGGCGAGCGTGGCGATCATCGCGGCGCTGTTTATGTGGGCAAGTAGCCCAGAATACCGCGTGCTCTATAGCAACCTCAGCGAAGCCGATGGCGGGCGCATCATCAGCGAACTTGATACCCGCGGCGTCCCTTACCGTTTTAGCGACGGCGGACAAGCCTTGCTGGTGCCCAGCGAAAACGTGCACACCCTGCGCCTGCAGCTCGCCGAGCAAGGTCTGCCTCGTGGCGGCAATATCGGCCTGGAACTCATGGACGACCAGGCGTTCGGTATCAGTCAATTTGCCGAACAGGTCAATTATCAGCGTGGCCTTGAGGGCGAGCTCGCCCAGTCGATTGAATCGCTGGCCCCCGTTGAGGATGCCCGCGTTCACTTGTCGATGGCCAAGCCGTCGGTATTTATCCGTGACCGCGAAGCCGCCAAAGCTTCGGTGGTTCTTACCCTGCTGCCGGGGCGGGTATTGGGCCAGGGCCAAGTGAGCGCCATTGTTCACATGGTCTCGAGCAGCGTGCCGGAGCTTGCTGCCGAAGATGTTTCCGTGGTCAATCAAGATGGCCGCCTACTCTCTGCGGATACAGGGGGCAGTAATGATTTAGACGGCTCTCAGTTGGAGTACATCGCAGAGGTCGAGCGCTCCTATCAGCGACGCATCGAGAACATCCTCACGCCCATTCTGGGCGGTGATAACATTCGCGCACAGGTGGCGGCGAAAATCGACTTTTCGCGCCGCGAGCAAACCTCTGAAACGTATGGCCCCAACCAGCCGCCCAACGAAGCCGCCGTGCGCAGCCGCCAGACGAGCCTCTCGCTTGATGGCGAAAACCCCCTCGCCACCGGGATCCCGGGTGCGCTGAGCAACACACCCCCGGGTGTCGCACCCTCCCCCATCAATGCGCCGGAAGACGAAGAAGGCGATGGAGAGGCTGAAGGCGAGGATGGCGAAAATAACACCGGCAACCTGCGCCGCCTGAACCAAGACGACGTCGTCAATTACGAAGTTGACCGCAGCGTCGAGCATATTCAGCACCGCCTAGGGCAAATTGAGCGCTTGACCGCCGCCGTCGTGGTCAACTACCGCGAAGAGATGAACGAAGAGGGTGAGTGGGAGCAGGTTGCCCTCAGCGACCAGGAAGTGCAGCAAATCGAACGCCTGGTTCGCCAAGCGATTGGCTTTTCACCCGCGCGCGACGATGCCATCGACGTGGTTAACACGCCGTTTGCCCAGCCGCGCGAAGAGGAAGACACAACCGAGTGGTGGCAACGCCCCGAGGTGCTTGAGATGGCAGCGAATTTAGGTCGCTACTTGCTCGTGGGCCTAGCCGCGCTGCTGCTCTACTTGCTGATTCTGCGTCCGCTGATCAAGCGTTACACGCAGCCGCCGGTCGTGGCGACCGCCTTGCCGGGCGGCGGCACCCTTCACGCCAGCGTAGGCGGAGACGATGAAGAAGGCGAGGAGGGCGCCGAGGGCGGTGAAGAAGCGGAAGAGACGTATCGCAAGCCCAAGCGCAAGCGTAAAACGTCGCTTTATGAGCACAACCTCAATGATCTTCGTGAAATGGCCCAAGAAGACCCCCGTATGGTGGCCATGATCATTCGCAGCTGGATGCATTCGAAATGAGTAGCGCAGTCGCAGAAATGAGCGGCGCTCGTAAAAGCGCCATCCTACTTCTCGCCCTCGACGAGGACAGTGCCGCGGAAGTGTTTAAGTACCTCGGTGCTAACGAGGTGCAAGAGATCAGTATGGAGATGACAAAGCTGCAGCAGGTCTCGCATGAAGACATGAAGGCGGTGCTGGAAGCGTTCCATGAAGAGACCGAGGAGTTCGTGGCGCTGAACCTCAACTCCAGCGACCATATCCGCTCGGTACTCACGAAAGCGCTCGGCAGCGAGCGTGCGTCGAGTCTGATTGAGGATATTCTCGAAACCACCGGCGAGAACTCGGGCATTGATGCGCTGAATCTCATGGAAGCCTCGATGGTGTCCGAGCTGATCCGCGACGAGCACCCGCAGATCATCGCCACTATTTTGGTTCACCTTGAGCGTCACCAAGCCGCCGATATTCTGGAGCTGTTTGATGAGAAACTGCGTAACGACGTTGTCCTGCGTGTCGCCACATTCAGCGGTGTCCAGCCAGCGGCGCTGCAGGAGTTAACCGAAGTGCTTAGCAGCATGCTCGAAGGTCAAAACCTCAAGCGCAGCAAAATGGGTGGCGTAAGAACCGCGGCCGAGATTCTCAACCTGATGAACTCTTCTCAGGAAGAGACCGCCATCGAGACCGTGCGCTCCCACAGCGAGGACTTGGCGCAAAAGATCATCGACGAGATGTTCCTGTTCGAAAACCTGCTCGACCTCGACAACCGGGCGATTCAGATGGTCCTTCAAGAGGTCGACACCAACTCGCTGGTGGTCGCGCTCAAGGGTGCCGAAGACGAGCTGGTCGACAAATTCCTGCGCAATATGTCGCAGCGCGCGGCAGATCTTGTGCGGGAAGACATGGAAGCCCGCGGCCCTATCCGAGTTTCACAAGTGGAAACCGAGCAAAAAGCCATTCTTCAGGTGGTACGCCGCCTAGCCGATGCGGGCGAAATCGTCTTAGCCGGCGGGGACGACGAATATGTCTGATTTTCAGACCGCCGAGTTTGACCGCCATGGCAATTGGCGGCGCTGGCAAATGGACGAGCTGAGCGAGCCCGTTCGGCGCAAATCCGGCGAGCAAACGTCTCCCGCTGACGAGCACAAGCGCAGGGTGGCGGCCGCGAAAAAAGCCGCCGAAGCGGCGCGTAAACGCGAAGAGCAAGAGCGCCAAGCCCTTTACGACAAGGTTCGCCGTCAGGCCGAAGAGGAAGGCTACCAAGCTGGCTTTGAGCGCGGGCAACAAAGGGGGCATGAACAAGGCCTTCAAGAGGGGCGCGAGCAAGCGGACAAGGAGCTTGAGCAACAGGTAAAGCAGACCATTGCCCCCTTGAAAACGCTGGCCAAGCAGTTTCACGAGGCGCTCGCCCGCCTTGACGACACCGTCGCCCACGACCTCGTCGACTTGGCCCTTGCCACCGGCAAGCAGCTCGCCAGCGACGCACTCAAGGCCTCGCCCGAGCATATTCTCGATACCGTGCGGCAACTACTGCATACCGAGCCCCCTTTAGTGGGCCAGCAGCGCCTGTGGCTACACCCTGACGACCATGACATTGTCGAGCAGCACCTAGGTGACGAGCTGCGTGCCGCCAACTGGAAACTGCAACCCGATGATCAGCTCGCGCGTGGCGGATGCCGTGTGACGAGCGCTCAAGGAGAACTGGACGCCACCTTTGAGAGTCGCTGGCAGGCGATACAGTCGCAAACCCGCCAGCGGCACACGCCAGCCTCCCGCGATCACGCATCGCCAGATAACACGGCCGAGTAACGCCATGACGACCGCGACCTCCCTCCATCACCAGCGCTGGCAAACGGCACTGCGACGCACGCACAAACGCGTCGAGCAGCTGCCACACTACCGCATAAGCGGGCGGGTGGTGCGCGCCACCGGCATGGTGATCGAAGTGGTGGGGCTCAAAGTCGCGGTGGGGAGCGCCTGTCGCATCGAACTACCCGGCAGCGACGGTCGTTTAGGCCAAAGCGCCCTCTACGCTGAAGCCGAGGTGGTGGGCTTCGCCGGTGACAAGCTCTACTTGATGCCGCTGGAAGAGATTTCGGGATTAATGCCCGGCGCGCGCGTCTCGCCGCTGAGCGACGCCGGACACAGTGCCCGCCGCTTTCCGCTAGGCGAAAGCCTTTTGGGGCGCGTGCTCGATGGCAACGGCAACCCGCTGGATGACCGCGAAAGCGTTGAAGAGGCACCAAGGGCAACGCTCAGCACCGCGCCGTTAAACCCGCTCTCGCGCGCGCCGATCGATGAGCAGATCGACGTGGGTATCCGTGCGATCAACGCGCTCTTAAGCGTTGGGCGTGGCCAGCGCATGGGGCTATTTGCCGGCTCCGGGGTGGGTAAATCCGTGCTTCTCGGCATGATGGCCCGCTATACGCGGGCCGATGTGATCGTGGTGGGGCTTATCGGTGAGCGTGGCCGCGAAGTCCAAGACTTTATCGACAATATTCTCGGCCCTGAAGGGCGTCGGCGCGCCGTCGTGGTTGCCGCCCCTGCCGACACCTCACCGCTGCAGCGCCTGCAGGGGGCGGCCTACGCCACGCGCTTAGCCGAGGGCTTCCGCGATGAGGGGCGTAATGTCCTGCTGATCATGGATTCGCTCACCCGTTACGCCATGGCGCAGCGTGAGATTGCGCTGGCGATCGGCGAGCCCCCCGCCACTAAGGGCTATCCGCCGTCGGTGTTCGCCAAGTTGCCAAGCCTGGTCGAGCGGGCGGGGAATGCGGAGCGCGGTGGCGGCTCGATTACCGCGTTTTATACGGTGCTCACCGAAGGTGATGACCAACAGGATCCCATCGCCGATTCAGCACGTGCTATTCTAGATGGTCATATTGTACTATCACGCTCATTAGCCGAGGCGGGACACTATCCGGCAATCGACATAGAGGCCTCTATTAGTCGCGCCATGACAGCGATCACGGATGAACAGCAGCAACGTAATGCGCGTAACTTTAAGCGCCTGTTTTCGCGCTACCAGCGCAACCGCGATTTGATCAGCGTTGGCGCGTACACGCCGGGGCACGACCCGCAGCTCGATGAAGCGGTCAAGCGGTTCCCTGAGCTTGAGCACTTCTTACAACAAAATATTGACGAGTGTGCGACGATGGAAGCATCGCGGCAAGCCTTAGACGCCGTGGCCGGTAAGCAGGCCACTGGAGGGAAAGCATGAGTACATCCCCATCAGGCACATCACAACTTGAGATGCTCTCGGAGCTCGCCAAGGATGCCCGCGACCAAGCCGGGCAACTGCTGGCGAAAGAGCGTCAAACCGAGCAGCAAACGCATGCGCAGCTGCAAGCGCTACACCGCTACCGGGCGGAGTACAGCGAGCGGCTGCAAAGCGCGATGCGCCAGGGCATTGACCCGGCCAGCATGTACAATTATCAGCAATTTCTCGCTTCGTTGGACGCCGCCTTAAGCCGCGCCCAGCAAGCGCTTGCAGACCAGCAAAGACGCGTAGAGAAAAGCCAAGAGCAGTGGCGCCAAGAACAGCGCAAGCTCTCCTCCTACGATACGCTGGCTTCGCGCCGTTTACTCGAAGCGCAGCGTCGCAGCGCGCGCCAAGAACAGAAGATTAACGACGATCTGGTGACCAGCCGTTTGGCGCGCCAGCAATCTGAGACACCGCAGTAACGGTGTCAGGGACGCATTATGAACATTCATGCACTGCTTTCGATGCAACCAGGCCAACCCAATACCGCCGCGTCTGCCGGTCGCTCAGGCGATGCGCAGGCAAACGGTTTCTTGCAGGCCTTTAGTCAAGCATCGCACACCTCGCTTAGCCGCACCTCGCCTAGCTCCCTCGCACAAGCCGCCAGCGGCCAAGCCAAAAGCAGCGGCAGCGCCGTGTCGCTTGAGCAGATTGCGGGCCAACTCCAAGCACTCGGCCTCAGCGAAGAGCAGCTCCAGCAAGCCGACATGCAGGCGCTGATGGAGCAGATTCGCCAGCAGCCCGCGCTGATGGATGCGCTACAAGCGCTGACGGACTCCCTTAATGCCAGCGCAGGAGCCGAGGCCCTCCTTGGCGCTGAGTGGATAAACGGTGAGCAATCAGATACAGCCTCACCGCTATCTGAAATCGCTCAACGGCTTCAGTTGATGTCGGCTTTTGATGTGTCATCTGAAAGTGCTAATGCAAGTGATGCTGCAGGCTTACAGCAGGAACAACAAACACTTGCTACGGCTCTGGAGGGTCTTAGTGGCGAAGGGAATGAGGTCGCCGATCAACTAGCGGCTCTGCTTAGCGGTGTCGCCGCGCTGCAAAACAGCACGGCACAGGGGGCAGCAACGAATAGCAACAAGGCGTCGAACGCTTCTACGCTCTTTTCGCCGTCACTCGCGGCGATGCGCGCGAGTGCCCAGGCATCAGGTGACACATCTCAAGGTGAGACAGCTAACCGAGCGCTGTCGCTTCTTGATGGCACGGCGACGAATAGCCCCCGTATCAGCAGCGAGGCGCTGCTTGCGGCTCTTTCTAGCAGCAGTAACAGTGCGACGCAGACACCTAATTTTGAGCTGCCTAGCACCCTTCAAGCGGGGTTAAATGGGCCCGGCTCTTCTGCCGCCGCGCTGCAAAATAGCGCCAGCGGCCTCTCCCAAGGCGCGGCACAAAGCAGCGTTGCCACGCCGGTGACAAGTCCCGCTTGGCCACAACAGCTCGGCCAGCGACTGGTGCAGTTTGCCCAGCGCGGCGGGGAGCAGCACGTTCAGCTACAGCTAAACCCGGTGGAGCTGGGGCCACTGTCGATTTCACTCAAGATGAGCGAGCAGGGCACGCAGGCCCACTTCCTCTCGTCCCATGCACAGGTTCGCCAGGTCATCGAACAAGCCATTCCTCAGCTGCGTGAGGCGCTGGCCGAGCAAGGTATCTCCTTGGCCGAAACCTCGGTGGGCGAGCAGCGCCAACAAAACGGTGATGCCGAACTCGCCGGTGGCGGTGGCACCCCCGGCCAGGCGGGCAATATGCTGGAAGGCGATGGTGAAGACATAAGCGAAGCGCCATTACCGTCGAGAACAGTAGCCATCGACGGCCGCGTGGACTTATATGCCTAATGGGTCATCTTCTCACTCTTAAGCTAAAAGATAGGCTCGCGTAGCGAGCCTGTTCATTTCATCACGAATAAGCGCATTGGGCATAATGCCCGCTCGCGCCTAAGCATCACGGGAAACACAATGGCAGAGACAAGCGGCGGATCCAAAAAACTGCTTTGGGTAATGATACTCCTCGTACTGCTCTCCTCCGCGGGAGCCGCAGCGGCCATCTATATGGTCATGAACCAGGAGGGTAACGGCAGTAGCGCCGAGGCTCAGGCCCAGGTTCAGCCCGAGCGCCAATCGCCTATTTTTCTTGATATCGAACCCTTTACGGTCAACCTTGAGAGCGACCGCGGCGGCTCGCGGCTGCTCTATACCGGCATTACGCTGCGGGTTGGCAACGAGCAGAGCAAAGAGATCCTAGCAGAGCATATGCCCCAAGTACGCAGCCGTTTACTCATGCTGTTGTCAGGCAAAAAAGCCAGTGAACTCACCTCTCCAGAGGGCAAGCGTGCGCTTTCACGAGAGATCATCGACGCCCTGAGTGAGCCACTCGCTGAAAACCAAGCGCCTTTGGATTTACGTGAAGTGCTTTTCACTGAATTCATTGTGCAATAACCCGGGAACTCGGAGCCGTCATGTCACAGGACGATCTACTGTCCCAGGAAGAAATTGATGCCTTGCTCAAAGGGGTCAGCGGTGACGAGGAGTCCTCTTCATCGTCGGGTCAGCAGCGGGATGACGAATCACGTATTCGCCCCTATGACCCTTCCACGCAGCACCGTGTCATCCGCGAGCGCCTGCATGCGCTGGACTTTATCAACGAGCGTTTTGCCCGCTATTTCCGTACCGGGCTCTTCAACTTGATCCGGCGCAGCGCGGATATCACCGTTGAGTCCGTGCGCTACCAGAGTTTCAGCGATTTTGCGCGCAATGTGCCGGTGCCGACCAACCTTAATATCGTCGCCATGAAACCGCTGCGCGGCTCCGCCCTCTTCGTCTTTCCGCCTAATCTGGTTTTTATGGTGGTGGATAACTTGTTTGGCGGTGATGGCCGTTTTGTCACCAAGTCCGACGGGCGCGAGTTCACCAATACTGAACAGCGCATTATCCAGCGTTTGCTCAACCTGGCAATCGAGGCGTACGAAGAGGCATGGAAAGTTGTCTACCCTTTGGATATCAATTTCTTACGCTCCGAGGTGCAATCCAAATTCGCCAATATCACCAACTCGCCCAATGAGATAGTGGTCAATACCAAGTTCAACCTTGAAGTGGGCAACTTGGCCAGTAACTTTCAGGTCTGCATGCCGTATGCGATGATCGAGCCTTTGCGCGACCTGCTCGCCAACCCGATCAATGACAGCAACCATGACCAGGATGGCACCTGGAGCAAGCGCATGGCGAGCGAACTAAGACAGTCGGAAGTGGAGCTGGTGGCGGAGTTTGCCCACATCCCTAGCCGTATTGCCGAGATCATGGGACTGAAAAAAGGCGATGTTCTCCCGGTTGAGATCCCCGAAACAGTCAATGCCCATGTCGATGGGGTGCCCGTCATGGAGTGCCAGTTCGGTAGCCAGAATCAGCAGCGCGCCCTACGTGTTTTGCGTATGTATGACCACGCCGCCATGAATAACGTCTCGTCCAACGACTTTATTAACGAGTCTACGCGACAGAAAGCCAAGGAATCGAAAGCATGACTGATCCCAACAAGCCGGACGATCAGAGCGCCGACAATCAAAACGCCGACAACCAAGAAACGGATGATCAGAACATCTCTGATGACGATTGGGCCGCCGCGATGTCTGAGCAAGAGACCAGCGATAGCGATGCCGACAGCGCTGAAGAGGATGACCCTTGGGCGGCCGCAATGGCCGAGCAGCAGGCGGCCGAAGAAGACGCCTCTGAGCAGGAAGAAGAAGCGCCAGCCCCTGAGCCACCCAAAGCAAAAGAGGCCAGTAGCGATGTCTTTCCTCCGCTGAATCAACAAAACGGCAACGGCGCTTCCCGTGATCTTGAAATGATCATGGATATCCCGGTCAAGCTAACCGTTGAGTTAGGGCGCACCAAACTCACCATCAAACAACTGCTCGAACTCGCCCAGGGCTCGGTCATTGAGCTTGATGGCTTGGCCGGCGAGCCGATGGATATTCTGATCAACGGCTATTTGATTGCCCAGGGCGAAGTCGTGGTCATCGAAGACAAATACGGCATTCGTATTACCGAAATTATCACCCCCTCTGAGCGGATTCATAAGCTGAACCGATGAGCACAGAGGCCACAACCAACAGCGCCATCTCTTCTGCCGGGAGCAGCGATGCTCTCATTGGTATGGCGGCGTTGGGAAAAACCGCAGCGGCGCTAGCGCTTGTTCTGGCCATCATTTTTATCTGCTCGGCGTTTCTCAAACGCTGGTCACGGCAGGGTTCGCACCAAAGCGCCAACCTCAAAGTAGTGGGCAGCACGGCGGTTGGCAACCGCGAGCGTGTGGTGATCGTGGATGTTGAAGGCACTTGGCTCGTGTTAGGAGTAGGTAATGGGCACATTAGCAAACTGCACGAACTTTCCGCCCCTAGTCCTTCTGCCAACGATAACGCGCCAAGCTCGCGTTTCTCGCAACGCTTTGCTAAAGCGCTCCAAAAGCAGCGCACAAGCCAGGGTGGCTCCGCATCCTCCGATTCAGATACAGCGCCATGACCCATAGGATGCCCGCTTTCACGTCCATGCCAACACCGCCGTCCAAATATCTTCCCGCTTTGATGGCATTATTCGGGCTCGTGGCGCTGTTATGGCTGCCGAGCCTGAGTTATGCCCAGGAGATCCCTGGTATCGTCAGCGAACCCATGGAAGATGGGGGCCAGCAGTGGTCGGTTTCGCTGCAAACGCTGCTCTTTTTAAGCTCGCTGGCGTTTCTGCCGGCCTTGCTCTTAATGATGACCAGCTTTACCCGCATCATTATCGTGCTCAGCCTGCTGCGCACCGCGATGGGCACCCAGGCCACGCCGCCTAACCAAGTGCTTCTGGGTATTGCGCTCTTTTTGACGTTTTTTATCATGTCGCCGGTGCTGGACCAGGTCTATCAAACGGCTTGGGTACCGCTCTCGGAAGAAGATATTAATTTTGAGGAGTTTTTGCGGCTTGCTCAGGAGCCCTTCCGCGAGTTTATGTTGGCGCAAACCCGCGAGCCGGATATCGCCCTTTTCGCACGTTTGGCCGATATTGGCCCGATGGAGGGGCCAGAAGAGCTGCCGATGCGCGTGCTGCTACCCTCCTTTGTCACCAGCGAACTCAAAACGGCATTTCAAATCGGCTTTACGATTTTTATTCCGTTCTTGATCATCGACCTCGTCGTGGCCAGCACCTTGATGGCTCTGGGTATGATGATGGTACCGCCGATTACGATTTCACTGCCTTTTAAACTGATGCTCTTTGTTCTCGTCGATGGCTGGCAGCTCATCATCGGCTCAATGGCCGAAAGTTTCTATATAGTATAAATATACACCGCCCTCAGCGGTGCAGGAGTTTCTCCATGACACCCGAAATGGTCATGAGCATTGCCTACCAAGGAATGCGCGTCACGCTGTTTCTGGCCGGCCCGCTTCTGCTTGCCGCGCTTGCCACAGGGCTTGTGATCAGCCTGTTCCAGGCAGCGACACAAATCAACGAGATGACCCTCACGTTTATTCCTAAAATTCTGGCCGTATTTGCCACCTTGGTACTCGCGGGCCCCTGGTTGATAGGCTTGATTACCGATTTTACCGAGCGCTTGTTTACCAATATCCCCAGCATGGTGATGTAGGCGCATGGTCGAGGTCACCTACGACCAGTTACACGGCTGGCTTGTGGCTTTTTTGTGGCCGTTCGTTCGTATCACCGCGTTTATGGCCGCCACCCCGCTATGGGGCCACTCTAGCGTGCCCAACCAAGCTAAAGTCGCCCTTGCCGCGGTGGTAGCGGTGGTCATTGCGCCCGTTTTGCCCGCCATGCCAGATGTACCGATCATGTCATGGGCAGGCGCCGGCATTGTAGTTGAGCAGATCGTGATCGGCGCGGCCATTGGCATCGTCATGCACATCGTCTTTGCCGTCGTCCAAGCCGCAGGGGAGTTCATTGGGCTACAGATGGGGCTAGCATTCGCGAGCTTTTTTGATGCCGCCAGTGGCACGAACATCATGGTGTTATCGCGGATTCTCTATATGGTGACGCTGTTGATGTTTCTGGCCTTCAATGGCCACCTGATGGTACTGGAAGTCTTGGTGATGAGCTTTCAAACGCTGCCCATTGGGGTCGATCTCATTAACGCCAACGCCTTTGAAGTGCTCGCCCGCTACGGCGGTACTATCTTTGCCTCCGGTATGCTGTTGGCGCTCCCTTTGGTTGGCTCTCTGCTGATCATCAACCTCGCCCTGGGGATTTTGAACCGCTCAGCCCCCCAGCTCACCGTGTTCAATATCGGCTTTCCTACCTCGCTGACAGTAGGGCTCATACTGCTGATGGTACTAATGACCGACATTGGTCGCTTTTTACAGCGCCTTTTCAGCGATGGCGTTTCCTTTATGCAGGGCTTGATCGAGTTAATGGCGCAAGTCTCTTAAACGCAAAAACCCCAGGCTGATGACCTGGGGTTTTGCTTACAACCTATAGGTTATGCGCATTAACGCTTAACGTAAGAAATCAAATAGCGACATGCCCTTAATATCGGCAAAGGCTTGCTGCGACGCCTGCAGACCCACTTGGCGCAAGCTGTATTCCGAAATGGCATCGACGTAGTCTAAATCGACAAGATCCGAAAGCGTTTGCTCATAGTTGAGCATCCGGTTACTACCTACGGCATCCACCACATCCAGCTCATTAAGCCGCGCGCCAGCGGAGGCACGCACGGTGAGTACATTATCTAGGGCATTATCCAGATCACGCATCGAGGTATTGAGCGTGTTGCGCAACTCCGCCTTATCAGCGTCGGTTTCTACTGGGTTTTCCAATACACGGATAGCTTCTTCCATGGTGCGGAAGAGGTTTGGCTCACGCTGCTCGCTACCCGCCTGGGCGACTAGAATTTCATCGCCTGCTTCTGGCTCACCATTGAGAGTAATACTCAAGCCGCCAAAAGAGACGGTGTCTCCATTTACCTCGAAATCAGTAAAATTCTCCCAACCATTTTCAGAATCATAGCGCTCCATAGTGAAATCCATCACTTCGGGATCTGTGCCGCTGTAATTGATACGGAAGCTACCTCCGTCAACATCGTTGACGTTAGTAACTTGCGGTCCGCCAAAAGTCACACTCCCGCTATTTTGCTCTGAATCTGTAACTTTCCCTTCGGCATCAAAATCAAATTTTTTGGCCTCAGCCACATATCCCGCACCGCTGGGTACGCTTTTAAAGATAGAGTCGCCGTTTTCCGTGACCGGCATCAAACGGGAAGCATCAATACGCTGTTCGCGTTTGTTGTTATCACCTTGGTAGGTAACAAATTCGTCTCCGGCAGCATTCGTTTCTTTAACAAACGGCGGGGCATTATCCGCATAGCCGCCGAATAAATAGCGACCGTTGCCATCGGTGGCATTCGCCTGGCCGATCATGGTTTCGTAGATACCGCGCAGCTCACTGGCAACGGATTCACGGTCCACATCGCTTAAGGTATCGCTTGACGCCTGCACCAACAGCGTCTTGGCGCTGGTGACAGCATCGCTAACGCTATTAAGGACGCTTTCCGTCTGCGATAAGGAGTTGCGTGCTGAAACGCGGGCATCTTCAAACTGCTGCGTGACCGCTTTCGACTGATCAACACGAACCGCACGGGACGCCGCCTGAGGATCATCAGAAGGGTTAACCACACGGCGGCCGCTGGCAATTTGCTTACTAACGTTGAGAAAGTCGCTCTGCTGCTGGTTAATCGACGCAGTGCCCTGCTCAAACATGGTGACCGAACTAATACGCATGACTTAAGCTCCCGAGTTAACCGCGTAGACCCAAAATAGTGTCCATGATGGTGGTCGCCGAATCGATCACCTTAGCATTGGCTTGGTAATACTGCTGGTAACGAATCAGATTGGCCGCTTCTTCATCTAAATTAACACCTGATTCAGACTGCTGAACCGCTTCCAACTGGTCGGTCAGGCCTTGGCGCGCGTCCAAGTTGACTTGGGTGATGTTGGTCCGGTTACCCACATCGCTGACCATCGCGCCGTAGGCGCCGCTTACAGAGGCGCTACCGCCCACGACGCTTTGGCTTTGTAAGTCTTGAAGGGCGAGGGCGTTACGATTATCGCCGGAATTGGCCGCGCTTGGTGAAAGCGTTAACGTAGTTACTTCACCCTCCTCAGGTAAGTCATCGACACTAAAACTAAGTAGTGCTTTGCCATCGTAAACTACATTAACTCTATCACCTGCCTCTAGCTGATCACTACCAGGAGTAAACTCTGTTGTACCATTAACTTCATTGGTACGTGTAACCTCAACTCCACTAGGAAAGCCTGTCAGTTGACCATTCTCGTCAAGAGATAACTCAAGTTTGTCACTTGACTCTAGTCCCCCCACTTCGGCATCAATTGCTGCTAGTGAGCCACCTGTAAATCGCAAGTCACTCACTGCCATATCTCCACTGCGCTCGTACATGGATGCGGCCGCAATTTTATCCAAATCGGCGATATTAGCTTCCATTCCGGCGCCGGCACGGCGCACGGGCTGTACCTCGAAACGATCGTCTGCTTGAAGGCTAGTACTCTCGTTAAATGTAAGAGTGATACCACCAAACCTAAGCGTATTCTCGGTGGCGTCGAAATCATCATCTTCTAGCGCGACAGGTTCACCATTGTCTTTACGCACAACTTCGAAGTCAGCGCTTTCCGTTGGATTATCGCTAACTACCCGCACGGTATAATCCGTCGCACGCAAGTCATCGATAGAATCAACGTTAAACTCAGCCGAGGTTAAAAGATCGTCCGCGCTATTGTTTTCGTAACTATACGTCTGCGGCTGACGAACATTAAAGAAGTCACCCCCTTGCTCGCCGTTAAGGTCAACGCCCTGCTTATGCTGCTCGTTGAAAGCGATGGACAGGGAGACGCCCAACTGGCCGATCTGGTTCTGGGTTTTATCCAGCGTCTCTTGGCGGAATGTCATCAAACCACCTAATGCCCCGCCAGTGATCACGTCTTCCTCTAGCTCAACCAAGTTCCCGCCACCATCACGGTAGCCGACAACGGTACGCTGCGGGTCAATTTCTGACTTTATCGACTCTAGCTGAAACGAGTCGGTGCCTGTCACCAGAGGCTGGCCATTGGGCAAACTGACGTTATAGGTTTTGCCATCCTGAATATTAAGACGCAGATCCATCCGCTCGTTTAGATCCGTTATCAGCTTATCGCGTTGATTGAGCAAGCTGTTAGGAGCTTCCCCGGTACGCGCTCGGGCAAGCGCAATCTCGCGGTTCAACCCGGCGACTTGTTCGGTGGTGTTATTGATCTGGGTAACTTCGTCTTGGATTTCGCTATTGATATTGCTCTGCATGTCTTGCAGATAACCGTCAAACGAACGGAACTGCGCGCTTAACGTTTGCGCCGTGCCCAATACGCCCTGGCGTGAAGCGGGGTCTGAGGGCGCGCTGGCCAAGTCTTCCAGCGAGGAGAAAAAGTTCTGCATCAGCGGCGCCAAACCCGCATCACGATCCGCCAGCAAATTATCAATCTGGCTGACTTGCTCCGCGTATTTTTCCAGCGCGCTCGACTGTGTTTTGGCGCTATTGAGCTGATCCGCGACGTAGCGATTAAACTGGCGCTCAATATCATCGACCTGCACACCGCGAGTACCCGCGGAACCTTCACCAAGTTGGGTGAGCTCGCGGTTATAGCCCGGGGTGTAGACATTGCTAATGTTATTGCTCGTGGTGTTGAGGGCGCTTTGCGCCGCACTGAGGCCGCTTAGCCCGGTAGAAAACATGCTCATGGTTCGATTCCTTAAGCCGATCTTTTACCTATCGGCTAAGCGCAGAAAAACTTAAGGGTTCAGCGCGATGAAGCCAGCAAATTGCTTGAATCCAATGCGCCCAAGGTTTGCATGACCGCAACGAGTTTATTGGCATAGCGGGGGTCAGTCGCATAGCCGCCCGCTTGGAGTTCTTGGGCGGCGCTTTGGGCATCCGGGGCATTCAGCACGCCTGCATAGCGGGGATTACTGCCAATCAGGGACGCATAGTCGGTAAACGCCTGCTCAAAGGAGTCGTAGACCCGGAAGGTATCCACGACCTGGGTGCGGCGGCCATTGATGTACTCATGGGTGACAATATCAGTCGTTTCCCCCTGCCACTGGCTGCCCGCTTTTATGCCGAAGAGGTTATGGCTATTGCGCCCCTCGCGGGTGGTGATCTCATGCCGCCCCCAGCCGGTTTCTAGCGCGGCTTGGGCAAGAATCAGTTCAGCCGGCACACCGGTTGCTTGGCTCGCCACCTGAGCGGGCTCGGCCAATCGATCTTTAAACTGCTGGACGTGATCACCCACGCCACTTTTTGCGGGTATCTCATCGACAATACCCCCTTCTACCCCTCTCTCTTGCGGCGCTGATTTCCTTACCGCATCGAGTTCAGACAAAAATCCTTTCAAATCGTCTTGAGTCACGCCCACGCTACTTTCATCGGGTAGCGGATTAGCACTCCCTAGCGCGAGCGGAGTACCGCGCGGAATGCCAGCGATCAACTCTTGCGTTGCGCTGTCACCACCCGTTGAAGTCTCACTGCGTTTAAACGCCCCTTGGCGCTCTAGTTGATCGACCAGCGAATCCGCTAAGCCCATGCCGCGCGAGGCAATGACTTGTGACCACTGCTGATCCAGCATCGACTGATAAAAATCCGTTTGGCGGCTGCTCATCAACCCCGACGTGGGAATGGCATCGCGCATGCTTTTGACCATCATCTTCACAAACAGCGCCTCAAACTGTTGTGCGGCACTCTCGACGCCCTCTTCCGGGTTCGTCCGCGCGGTGTGCTGTAGGCGCTGAAAGCCCTGCATATCCAGCGCGAACTGGCCGGTCATGTCGTTGCTAACGCTCACTAGATCACCTCCAGCTCGGCGCGCAGGGCACCCGCCTGCTTCAAGGCTTCAAGAATTGACATCAGATCCTGTGGCGTTGCCCCTAGCGCATTGAGTGCGTTCACCACCTCGCTGAGCTGAGCTCCTTCCACCATTCTTAGGTAGGCTTCTTGCTGCTCGACTTCGATATCAGTGTCTGGCACCACCACCGTCTCTCCCTCTCCCAAAGGATTGGGCTGACTGACCCCGAAGTTGGTGTCGATCGTAATGGAGAGATTGCCGTGCGCCACGGCGGCTTGGCGCAGTGTTACCGATTGATTCATCACCACCGAGCCCGTGCGCGCATTCACCACCACTTTGGCCGGTGCACGTGTTGGCGTCACATCGACGCTCTCCACACGCGCCATGAAATTCACTCGCTCATTGGCATCCGCCGGGCCATCGAGCGCGATCACCCCGCCGTTACGCGCATAAGCCACGGAGCGCCCAAACTCATTATTAATCGCGGTGACCATACGCTGAGCGGTGCCAAAATCGGCTTCATCCAGCTGAAGCTCCAGCGTGCCGCCATTGGCGCCCAGGTTGAGCGGCACCTCGCGCTCCACCGTGGCGCCGTTGGGAATACGACCCACGGCTTGCTGATTTATTTGAACGCTACTGCCGCCCGCCTGGGCGCCGGCTCCACCGACCAGCATATTGCCCTGCGCCATGGCGTAGGTATCGCCATCCGCGCCTTTAAGCGGGGTCATCAGCAGCGTGCCGCCGCGCAGGCTACTGGCATTGGCAATGGATGAGACGACAATATCCATCTCTTGCCCAGGGCGAGCAAAAGGAGGCAAATTCGCGGTCACCATCACCGCCGCGACATTGCGTAGCTGCATATTGGTGCCTTGGGGGATGGTCACCCCCAGCTGCGAGAGCATGTTAGCCAGGCTCTGGCTGGTAAACGGCGCTTGCGTGGTTTGGTCACCGGTACCGTCTAACCCCACGACAAGCCCGTAACCCACCAGTTGGTTATTACGCACCCCGGCAAAACCTGCCAATTCACGCACTTGCTCTGCCTGGGCGGGCAGGATGATGGCGCACATTAGCATCGCCGCCGTAAGTGAACGCCAAAAACGTCGCCAGCCTAAGGGGGTTGTTTGCTCTATTTTAGCCCGCTTTGTCATCAGTCACCCTATGCGTTAGAACGGCGATACGTTCAAGAAGAAGCGCTGCAACCACCCCATGTGCTGCGCTTCATTGATATAGCCATCGCCCACGTACTCAATCCGCGCATCGGCGACTTGCGTGGAGGGCACGCTGTTTTGCGCGGTAATCGTCCGGGGGTTCACCACGCCCGAGAAACGGATAAACTCAGTGCCCTGATTGATCGCGATCTGTTTTTCGCCGCGCACCCGCAAGTTGCCGTTGTTCATCACTTCAAGCACGGAGACCGTGATAGTACCAGTAAAGGAGTTGGTCGCCTGGGAGCCGCCCCCGCCGTTAAATTCGTTATTGCCCGAGACATCAAAGCCGTATTCCGCCAGCGTATCGAGCACATCGGGCAACTGTGCAAGCTCCAACCCTGCACTGCCATCACGGTTAGCGTTGGATTGTGACGACTTGCTGGCACTCACCTGCTCATCGAGCACAATGGTCAAAATATCGCCGATGGCACGGGGGCGGCGATCCTCGAAAAGCGGTTCATGGCCACGTCGTGTTTGGTAAATAGACCCGTTGGGAATGGGCGGCGGGCGATCGATTACCTCGATTCTCTCCTGCTCGCCCACCACCGAGGCCCGAGGCACTTGCGCACAACCCGCTAGCGCAACGAAAAAGAGGGCCACCCCCCATAACCTAAGGTAGCGCCCCCATACTCCCCACTGCCGCATACGCTGTACTGCACTCTTCACGTTGTAACCGATCACGTTATAGCTGGCTCAAACGGGCCAACATCTCATCGCTAGTGGTAATCGCCTTGCTATTGATCTCATAGGCACGCTGAGTCTGGATCATGCTCACCATCTCTTCGACAACGCTCACATTGGAGGTTTCCACATAACCCTGGAAGAGCGTACCAATGCCGTTTTGGCCGGGAATATTTTGGTTTGGCGCGCCCGAAGAGCCTGTTTCAAGGTAGAGATTACCCCCGATGCTTTCTAAACCGGTCGGGTTGATAAAGGAAGCGAGGTTTACCTGGCCAATTTCATTATCAATCGGGTTACCCGGCTCACGTACGCTGACGGTGCCGTCTTCACCGATGGTGACGGAGAGCGCGTTTTCGGGAATAAAAATAGCCGGCTCAAGCGGATAACCGTTGGCTGTCACCATTTGGCCGTTCTCGTTCAGCTGAAAGCTGCCGTCGCGGGTGTACGCCGTAGTGCCATCGGGCATCAATACTTGGAAAAACCCTTTGCCGCTAATCGCCAAGTCGCGCGAGTTTTCAGTTTGTTCAAGCCCGCCTTGCGAATGCAAGCGCTCCGTCGCCACTGGGCGCACGCCAGTACCCACCTGCATCCCGGAGGGCAGGCGATCCTGGATATTATTCTGCGCACCGGGTTGGCGCATGTTTTGGTACAGCAAATCTTCGAACACCGGGCGCGAGCGCTTAAACCCGTTGGTGCTGACGTTAGCCAAATTGTTAGAGATAACATCCAGCTTGGTCTGCTGCGACTCAAGGCCGGTCTTGGCCGTCCAGAGCGATTTAATCATGAAAAATTCCTTTGGCTATCAGGCGTATCACCCCTGAATAGAGAGCATACTGTTGGCACTTTGAGCATTTTCATCGGCGGTGGTGATCACTTTCATCTGCATATCGTAGCGGCGCGCGACGTCGATCATTGACACCATGGCATCCACGGCGCTGACGTTACTGCCCTCAAGCACACCGCTCACCAATGAGGCATCTTCGTTAGCGTCCAATGCCCCTGGTTCACCCTCTTCATTCTCGGGCGCGCGGAAGAGGCCATCTTCACCGCGAGTGAGCTCGTTAGGCTCAGGGGTTACCAACTTAATACGACCCACATCTACCAGCGCTTCGGGACCCTCCCCTTCGGGAATGGCGCTGATAGTGCCATCAGCACCGATAAAAAGCTCAGCTCCCTGGGGCACATTGATAGGGCCACCATCACCGATCACTGGGCGACCAACGTTCAATACAATGCCGTCTGCATCGACCTGCAAATCACCGCGGCGGGTATAGGTTTCGCTGCCGTCTTCCGCTTGCACGGCCATCCATGCGTCACCTTCCATCGCCACATCAAGCGCGCGCCCGGTCTGCATCAACGGGCCTTGAGAGTAATCCGTGCCCGGCGTGGTGGTCACCGCGTGAGTGCGCGAGTCTAACCGTGCCTCACCCTGAAGCGGCACCGCGCGCACAGCATCTAGCTGAGCACGAAAGCCGGTAGTCGAGACGTTGGCCAAGTTATTACTGACCACCGCCTGCTGATCCATGCTGTGTTTGGCACCGCTCATCGCGGTATAAAGCATCCGATCCACGGTTGACTCCTTATGCGTCGCCCAAGGCGCTTATTTTGTTATACCGATCAGAGGTTTATGATGGTCTGTAGCAGTTCGTCCTGGGTGCTGATGGTCTGCGAGTTGGCCTGATACGCCCGCTGCGAGACGATCATATCCACCAGTTCCGCCGCGAGATCCACGTTAGAGGTTTCAATCGCGCTCGCCTCAATCAAACCGCGCTGTCCGGTGCCCGGTGCACCCACAAGCTCCTGGCCAGAAGAGCCGGTTGCCGACCAGAGGTTGTCACCTACTGGGCGCAAGCCTTCCGGGTTGCGGAAACTAACGAGTGCGATCTGCCCTGCGGCAAGAGACTGCTCATTGGAGTAATTTCGCACTACGGTGCCGTCATCTTCGATAATCACACCAACCAGCGAGCCAGAAGTATAGCCATCCTGATTGACGTTATTTACTGTAGAGTCATTTGCAAACTGAGAAGATCCATTGAAGTTTAAAGAAAACTCTAAGTTTTCAAAAAGGCCATCATTACCCTGATCAAACTCACCTTCAGTGAAGCTTACTTGTGGGTTTCCATCCGCATCATTAGCTACAATATCGCTATCCCCGGGATCAACAAAGTCAAAACCATCTTCTGGTAGCGTGCCACTCTCATTGAAACTTAAAGTTCCAATCGGACCTTCATATTCTCCTCCACCATCCGGCCCTCCACTTAGTCGGCCATGAACAGCCCAATTATTGGTTGTAACCAATGGGTTAGCTGTATCATCGACAAACTGTCTTTGGAAATAAACTGTTAGGTTTCGGCCATTACCTTGGGAATCAAAAACAGTGGCATTTGTAGAAAAGTTATACGTTGAGGGCTCAGCAGTATCGATACCCCCAGTGATAGCTGGCTCTCCCGAATCAAGATTCAGCGTCATACTTACATTATCTGTAGCACTCGCCTCCATGTCATCCGTATCCACCGTGAAAGCTTCTACATCGCCTCCTGGCTGTACTTCGCCATCAGCATTTGCAGCGTAACCCATAATCCGAGCGCCTTGGGCATTTACCAGTTCACCCTCGGGAGTCATAGTCAACTGACCGTTGCGCGAATAGCCCACTTCACCACCAGGCTGCTGGAAGCGGAAGAAGCCTTCGCCGGCAATGGCCAAGTCCATGTTACGGTTGGTGGATTCGACATTACCCTGGCTAAAATCCTGCAGCACGCCAGACACCCGTGTACCCAGCCCAATGCGCGACTGAGCGAATACATCGGCAAACTGCACGTTGGAGCTTTTAAAACCGACCGTTTGCGAGTTGGCAATGTTGTTGCCGACGGCACCGAGCTTTTGTTGCTGGGCGTTCAAGCCGCTAAGCGCTTGTGAAAAACTCATTCTCTTTCCCCTGAAACTTTTTAATTACAGAATTTGTTTAACTTGGTCGATGCCGACCTGGCCATAAATGGCGCCCAGATCTAAGCGCACATCGCCGTCATCGTTAGCGGGTGTCACGCCTTGAACCATCGCGTAATTAAGTGACTGAGCGCTCATCTCTTCACCATCAGCATCAAAGGCCTTAAGGCTGACGCGGTAATCGCCGGGTGCTAGTGGCTCACCATCGCTGTTTAAGCCATCCCAGCTAAAGGACTGAACCCCAGCACTGACATTATTCACTTGTTCGGTGTAAACCACCTCACCGCCTTTACTGCGTACGCTAATTTCGACACGTTCAGCGGGCGTATCCAATTCAAGGCCAAACGGAGTGGCGTGAGAGGCGCCTTCGTCGTCAACATTCACTTTGACGCTATTGCCCGGTACCAACACCGCGTTGCCGATCAAGCCCGATGCTTGCAGCATCTTGCCGGCATCCATCTGCTGGGTAATGCCGTTAAGCGTATCATTGAGTTGTTCAATGCCGCTGACTGTATTGATCTGCGCAAGCTGCGAGGTCATTTCCTCGTTTTTCATCGGATCCATGGGGTCCTGATTTTGCAGCTGCGTCACTAGCATGGTCAGAAAGCTTTCCCGTAGTTCATCTGACTGGTTTTGAGTGAGCTTTGGGTTGCCACCATTACCGTTAATGCGATCTAGCGCAGCGCTATTGAGACCGTCAATCATTGCCTACTCCTTAGTTCTGACCGAGCGAGAGCGTCTGCATCAGCATCTGCTTGCTGGTGTTGAACACCTCGACGTTGGCCTGATAGGACCGCGAAGCGGAGATCATGTTCACCATTTCGTGCGCCGGCTCGACATTGGGCTTGGCAACGTAGCCGTCTTCATCCGCGGCGGGGTGGTTGGGCATGTACTCCATGCGCAGCGGCGAGTCGTTTTCCACCACTTCCGTCACGCGCACGCCACCGACACCATAGCGGTTATTGTTCGCTTGGGTTTCAAACATTACCTGCTTGGCGCGGTAGGTTTCGCCGTCCGGCCCCGCCACGCTGTCGGCATTGGCCATGTTGCTTGCGGTCACGTTCATGCGCTGCGACTGCGCACTCATCGCGGAACTGGAGATATCAAATGCGGAAAACATAGTGCTAAGACTCCTCGCCTGACTTAGTAGAATTATTCAGGCTGCATGGCATTTTTCAGCCCTTGGATGCGGCTATTAAGCATGGTGATCGCGGCGCGATAACGCACGGCGTTATCGGCAAACTGAGAGCGTTCACGGTCCATATCCACCGTGTTGCCATCCAAACTGGGCTGGTCGGGTATGCGATAGAGCAAATCCAGATTGCCAGCGCCGCTGCGCAACGCTGGGCCTTCCCCCGGCAGGTGACTCGCCGAGGTGCGCTCAAGCGCCAGGCCTTCGCGGTTACCCTGCGCGCGCTCGCTGTTCTTGACCGCTTTTTTGTACTCACTGCCGAAATCAATATCGCGCGCTTTGTAGTTAGGTGTATCCGCGTTGGCGATATTAGCCGCTAGCACTTCGTGACGCGCGTGGCGTAAGCTAAGTGCCTGCTGGTGATGGTTAAATGACGCTTCCAGTTGATCGATCATGCCCATCCTCTCTGAGAGGCGAATTAAATGGGAATTTACTGATGATGAAGAATACCCTCCATCCTGTCATTCTAAAGCATGGAACAGCCCTTTTTTCACCCGGTATTTCGGCTGATACCCACTAAGCCGTTTCGTTACACTCCACAGGCACTTCTCCTTAGCCTTAGATTCAGCCGACGACCGAGACGACGCACATGCTGGCACTGCTGCCCGTTAATTTCCGAGGGGTGTCCCGATTTGCGGTGGCGCTGTTTTTTGCAATGCTAGGCAGCCTGGTTTTACAGCCACTCTCCGTGTTCGCTGACGACGCAGCGCTAACTGAGCGAGTCCATCAATTTTTGTACGAAAAGACCCAGGCGCTCGGCGAAGAAGTGGTGATTGATTTGCGCCCGCCTTCCCCCCATTTACCGCCTTGCCTTGATCCCGAGCCCTTTCTTCCCAATGCTAATCAGGCTCCCTTGGGGCGCGTTTCAGTCGGCGTTCGTTGTGGCGAGCAGCAGCGCCAAGTTCGCTATCTACAGGCTCAGATTGACGTTATCGGCCCTTACGCCGTGGCTGCGGAAGATATTCCCCGCGGCACACGCATTACGCAAGCGATGCTCGATACGCAACACGGCAACCTGGGTGAACTCTCATCGCGCACGGTGACCGACGCCGAGGCTATTATCGGCAACATGACACGCCGACCCATCAGTCGTGGCAGCACCTTTCAAGCGCACGACCTTCAAGCGCCACGCTTGGTCGAACGGGGAGAGCGCGTCACCGTGATTGCCGAAGGCGCTTCCTTTCGCGTCGCGCGCGAGGGCGAGGCCATGGATGACGGTGGCCTAAACGAGCGTGTTCGCGTCCGTTTTGGCTCCCGTGAAATCATGGAGGCACGCGTTATCGACAAGGGTGTTTTGCGGGTCGATTTTTAGCGCGACTTTTGCCATTCAGCGCTAAAGTTTTGCTAGGCGCCGCCGATAGCGTAGGTAATTGGCGCAAAACGCCACCCAGTTACCGGAGGCCACCCACATGAAAGTCGATGCTCTAAATTCGCTGCTGCGCCCCAATCAGCAGACACAGTCGCGCGACGAAGCGCAGAAACCCCAAGCGGCCAGCGCGGCAAACGTTAACCAAGCATCAGCCGATGCAACCCGTTTGAGCCAGCAAAGCGTGGATACCTCGCAAGATATCGACCAAACCAAAGTCGATGAGATCCGCGACGCCATTCGCGAAGGCCGGCTAGAAGTCGACCCTGAACGTATTGCCAACGGCCTATTGGCAAGCCTGGGTAGCCAGTAACTACCACCGATTCTGTAAGGAGACGCCCTCATGAGTCTCGCGCGCCTACTTAGCGATCAACAAGAGCGTATGAATACGTTGATTGCATTAATGGAAAAAGAGCAGTCGCTACTTACCCAGGGCGACATTGATGGCGACGCATTGGCGACATTAGCCAAAGAGAAGCAATCCTTACTGGCAGAACTCGACCGCATGGAAAGCCTGCGCCGTGATGTGCAAAGTCGCCTTGGCTACGAAAAAGGCGCTGAAGGGGCTATAAAGGCTGCCAAAGACGCCAACTGCCAATCTGACTGGCAGCAGCTACTGGCCAAAAGTGAGCGCGTTGCACGCATGAATGAGCTAACCGGCCAGATGCTCTCGCTGCGCATGAAGCACAATCAGCAAATGCTGGACTATATTCGCCAAATCGCTGAAAAAACATTGTACAAGCCCGATGGACGCAACAGCGCCCAGCCTGGCCGCATCAACGCCTCCGCTTGAGCCTCTTCGCGCCATTTTTAAATAGCGCCGCCTGAAATATAGACAAAACGTGTACAAGACGCTTCAATGGAAACACACAGTTCTCATTTAGGTGCTTCGTATGCTGCCCCATCTTCCGAGTCATTTCACAGCCGTGGTAACGGGTGCCAGTGGTGGTATCGGTCACGCTGTGGTGGAATCCCTATTAAACACTTCCCAAATGGGTAAGCTCATCGCGGTTAGCCGCGCGCCCCAGACCTTTTCCGACTCACGCGTCACTCCCCTTACGGCGGATGTAAGCCAAGAAAGGGGGCGGCAGCAGCTGAGAGAGCAGCTCGATGGCGAGCCTGTGCATCTGCTGTTTAACGCTATCGGTATCCTGCATGATCATGACAATGCGCTCGAACCTGAAAAGCGCTTAGAAGAGCTGGACAGCGAGGCTTTCGCTCAGGTGATGCACATTAATGCCGCAACGCCAGCGCTGCTGATCGCGGCAGTGAAAGACTCGCTACAAGGTAAGCATCCCACCATTATTGCAAGCCTTTCCGCTCGCGTTGGCTCAATTGGTGATAATGGCTTTGGCGGCTGGTACAGCTACCGTGCAAGCAAAGCCGCCCATAACATGCTGCTCAAGACAGCATCGATTGAGCTTAAACGGCTTAATAAGCAATCGATCGTGCTGTGCCTACATCCGGGCACCACGGATACAGATCTCTCTAAACCGTTCCAAGCACGCGTACCCGAAAACAAACTCTTTAGCCCAAGTTTTGTTGCGGAAAGCCTTATCGGGGTGATGGCAAAACGAACACCCGACGATACTGGCAGCTTTTGGGACTGGGCGGGTGAACCCATTGAGTGGTAATGGCTCTTTAATTACCCCACAAAAAAATCCCCCGAGGCGGCTGCCCCGGGGGATTTTTCGGATAATTGCCTGACGATGACCTACTCTCGCATGGGGAGGCCCCACACTACCATCGGCGCTGAGCGGTTTCACTGCTGAGTTCGGCAAGGGATCAGGTGGTTCCCGCTCGCTATGGTCGTCAGGCGTAACTGGCGATATATCATGCTGTGTTTTGTGCGTCTCTTTCACCTAGCGTTTTTCGCTACGTCTGCGTATCCGGTGTTCGTTTGAACAGTCGTTATCATTGGCGACCCAACCCCTTGGGTGTTATAGGGTCAAGCCTCACGGGCCATTAGTATCGGTTAGCTCAACGCCTTGCAGCGCGTCCACATCCGA
>NZ_LT699751.1 GCF_900155385.1 Vreelandella massiliensis | reverse complement strand
GATAGCCGGGTTCAACAAACTGGAACTCGTCGTGAATAACGTGAAGTTCCAGGATGGTGAGCCTTTAACCGATCAATCAGACAGCAACGCCGCTTGACCGCTGTACACCAGACTTGACCATAACTCGAGCAACATCTCGCTTAAATGGATCAGCTGAAAGCGTTTGAGCTTATCGATGCCGGGTAAATCTGACAGGACGTTGGAGGCTGTCAGATAGTGCAGCTGCGTTCCTGTGCTTTGCCAGAATTGCTGAGCCGCATGGAGATCACCCTCAAACGGGGTGTGGATAAGCTGATCTTCCAGAAAGGTTTTTAGCTGAGGTGATACCGCTAGCGATGGGATGTGCTGCGGGGAGTCAATCGTGGTCATAAAAGGTTCCTTTACCTAGTGGGCAAAGGAATAATATGTATTTATGACAGGGCTTTATGACGTCTGAGAGATGACCACGGTTACCTGAGGGAGATCAGGCAGACAGGATGACTTCCTGCCTGCCTTCCGCATCAGCCATTAAATTCATTCAGCACGTGGCAGCGCGTGTTCACGTGTTTTTATTCCGGCCTGAAGGTAGCTCCGCCAGATGGCGCAAATTACGTTCTATCTTGATAAAGATGGAGAGGAAGACAATAAACAAGAAAGCGCCAAAAGTGCCACCTGCTATGTAGAGGCTTTGCATTCCTTCCACTTTGCCTTGGGCATGTTCTCGCTGCGCTTGATTGCGGCGTCGGTCTTCTGCACTGAGGGCTTGATCAAATTGACGATCGAAGTCATCGAGCACCTCATTGACGATATCAATTAAATTTTGGCTGTCAGCGACGTCGATAACCTGTTCATCCTGCAGAACATTGCGGACATAGGGCACAATATCATTGGCATACGCTTGTGTAAGGCGTGACGTGTTATAGGCTTCAGCACGAGTACGTATATGGTTAATCACAAAGTCTTTATTAATCCAGCCCGTTTCCCCTGTTACTTCGGTTGCGAACTCATCGACCAAATTGGCGACGTCTTCATATTGCGATTGAAGGGGATTTTCTTCCGTTGAGCCTTGGGATGCTGGCGAGGCATTGTCGGGGGAAGCCTCCGCTGTTGAGCGCTCCGAGGCGTTGTCCGTTGGTTGATATTGGGTAATCAGCGATTGCTTATACCCCGTATTTGCTTCTATCTCGGGTGTATAGGGATCGAATGTGGGGGGTCCACTAATGACCTTTAAGGCATTAAGACCAAAGAAAATGGCGCCCAGTAATAGCCCTCCTGAAATAATCAGCACCACACCGCGTAGGATACCTAAATAAATATTTTCCAGTTTTTGTAGCATGTGGTTATTCCCTGCCTTGCCTGCGTTTGAAAATGGTTTTAGCAGTCTAACAAGGCATATGGGCTTCAAGTAGCGGGTCTAATCGCCCCCCTTTAAAAGAATAAAATAGCGATCCCATTCGCAAGGGCCTTACTCTGCGTATGTACGACATCACTTACCCAGATTTACGCGATAGCTTACAAGCTTCTCCGCCAAAAGCGTCACCTTCGGAACATAGGAACACAGCAAAACGGGGGCTATTCGGGCATAAAATCGCGTTTAATGTCGATACGAAAGGTAAAAGCTTCGTGGCACGAGATTGGGGGATTTTAAGAGCTTTCCGGTGGGTAAAAGCTTGGTGTCATTCGTTCATTCGGAGACACAACCGTGACCGCTTCTGCCTTCGCCGTTATGCTAGCCGCCACGATACGCCCGATGCAGAGGATAATGCCTGAATGAGCG
>NZ_LT699750.1 GCF_900155385.1 Vreelandella massiliensis | reverse complement strand
CACGACACCCTTTGGGTCAAAGGCGACCTGGTGCGCCTGGAGCAGGTGATCGTCAATCTCATCAGCAATGCGCTGCAGGCGATGAAAGAGACTCCCGCGCCGACGCTCACTATCACGGTGACAGCCGATGCCCATCACGTCGCGATTCATGTTGCCGATAACGGCCCCGGCATCGATGAAGCGCATTTGGGGCAAATATTCGAGCCCTTTTTCACCACCAAAGCGCCGGGTAGCGGTTTAGGGCTGGGCCTTTCGATCTCATCGCGTATCATGGAAGACTTGGGTGGCAAGCTCCATGCCCGCAACCGCCCCCAGGGCGGGGCCGAATTCAATGTGACGCTGCCGCTTGCCGCCGCGCCCTCTACCGTCTTGGAGAAACCACCCCATGCATGAAGCGTCGACGCTGCCGGTCATGGTGATCGACGATGAGCCGCACCTGCGCATTACCGCAAGCCAAACGCTAGCGCTTGCCGGCTACACACCGCACTGTTTTGAGTCCGCCGAACAGGCTCTTGACGCCCTGACATTCGACTTTCCCGGCGTGGTCGTTAGCGATATCCGCATGCCCGGCATGGATGGCATGACCCTATTGCGCACGCTGCGTGAGCGTGACCCTACGCTTCCGATTATCTTGATTACCGGCCACGGCGATATCTCCACTGCCGTGGAGGCGATGCGCGCCGGTGCCTGGGATTTTCTGGAAAAGCCCTTCGCCGGGGATCAACTGCTCGACGTGGTGCGCCGCGGCATTGAAAAGCGCCAGCTAAGCTTGGAAAACCACCGCCTAAAAGCCGAACTGGAAGTGCAGCAGGCAGCGCTTGGCCCCCGGCTAGTCGGGCGAACCGAGGTCATCTCCCGCTTGGCCGCGATGATCCAGCGTATCAGCCAGGTTGAAGCCGACGTGCTGCTGTTTGGCGAGACCGGCACCGGTAAAGACCTTGTCGCCCGCGCGATTCACGAGCGCAGCGCACGGCGCAACCACCCCTTTATGGCGATCAACTGCGGCGCGGTCCCCGAAAACACCATTGAGTCGGAGCTTTTTGGCCACGAGAAAGGCGCCTTCACCGGTGCCGTTGAACGCCGCATCGGCAAGTTCGAGCACGCCAATGGTGGCACGGTGTTTCTGGATGAAATCGAGTCGATGCCGCTGTCGCTGCAGGTCAAGCTCCTGCGCGTGCTGCAAGAGCGCTCCATTGAACGCCTCGGCGCCAACGACACGATTCCGCTGGATATTCGCGTGATTGCCGCTACCAAGGTGGACTTAAAAGCCGCCGCCGAGAGCGGCAACTTCCGCGAAGACCTTTACTACCGCCTTAACGTGGTCACGCTGCCGCTGCCTGCCCTGCGCGAACGGCGCGAGGATATTCCGCTTCTTTTTCAGCATTTTGCCGTTGTCGCGGCCAACCGCAGCGGGCTTGAAGCACCACCGCTAGAGAGTCATGCCGTGGCAACCCTGCTCGCGCACGATTGGCCGGGTAACGTGCGCGAGCTGCGTAATCTCGCCGAGCGCTACGTGCTGCTCGGCGCGGCATTCGACTACCGCCTGGATGCGCTGCTTGAGGGGGAAAACGCCGACACCCAAGCCGCGTCGCTTCCGCGTCAGGTGGAGCTTTTTGAAAAAAGCTTGATCAGTCAGTCGCTCGCCCGCCATCACGGGCGGGCGACGACGGTGTGCGAGCACTTAGGCATTCCGCGTAAAACGCTCTACGACAAGCTCAAAAAACACGGCTTACGCGCCGAGGATTACCGCCACAGCAGCGAGCCTTGACGCAAGAGCTCACCGAGCTCGGCCCACGGCGGCAGCCAGGGAAGCAGCGTCAGCGTCGCGATTAACATCAGAAGGCTCGACATCGGCCGACGGCCGTCGGTGAGCTTAAGCGCCGTGCCAAAAGAGCGCTTAAGCCGTGCCCCTTCGAGATCAACGCTGTAAAGCTCATCCAGCAGCAGGTGAATAATGAACCCGATTAACACCGCTACACCGTGGGACCACGCCAGCCACGCCGATTGTGCCAGCAACTGAAAGCTCAGCGCCGCTGCCAGCATTGCGCACAGCATCCCGGCTAGCAGTGAATGCCAAATCCCCCGATGCACGGTGAGTCGCGAAAACAGCAGGCCGACTAAATAGCGCACGCCAAAGTAGATCCCGCCGCACGCCACCATCAGCATTCCCGGCGTGAGCCACGCCTGCAGTAGCACCACCCCCAGCACCAGCGCGGGCACCGAGAGCAGATTAAAAATCAACCGAATAGAGTGCGAGCGGTCGGCATCAATATCGGGCAGAATGCCGCCAAAAGCGGTCAGCGCGCAGATCAGTATGGCCTGTGAAGAGGGCCACCACTGTGCCTGCCAGCCCGCATAGGCCAACAGCATGCCGCCCGCCGTGGCGACGCTGATATGCGTGCGAAAATTTGCCATGTCGTGGCACCCTAGAAAACTGGATAAATTACCAGATTTCAGCTCGCCGCGACATGGCAAATGACCCAATAAAGCAGAAAATTAGCGGGAAAAAGTGCCGCACTACCTTGGGTTAGCCGCATAGACACCGCGTACGTTGCTTATTGCGCTGCCTCAGCTAAGAAACGGTCTTTGAGTTTGACGTAATTGCCCGCGGTATAGGGAAAGAAGGTGTACTCCTGCTCTTTAAGCGGGCGCATGGCCTTGGCTGGATTACCGGCGTAAACGTGACCGCTTTCAAGGCGCTTGCCCGGCGTTACCACCGCGCCCGCGGCGATGATCACATCGTCTTCCACCACCGCGCCATCCATCACGATCGCGCCCATGCCAACCAGGATGCGGCTACCTAGGGTCGCACCATGCAAAATCGCCTTGTGGCCGATCGTGACATCATCGCCCACGGTGAGCGGAAAACCATCGGGGTTATAGTCGCTGGCGTGGGTAATATGCAGCACGCTGCCATCCTGCACGCTCACCCGTGCGCCAATGCGAATGCGGTGCATATCGCCGCGAATCACCGTCATCGGCCACACCGAGCAGTCATCGCCAAGGGCCACGTCGCCGATCACAACGCTTGCCGGGTCGATATAGACGCGCTCGCCAAGCGTTGGCGTTTTACCCTGATAAGAACGTAATGCTGTGCTCATTGCTCTCTCCTCTCGATTCACGATGGGCTTTAGAACTCTAGTGGTGTTACACCAGCGCGCCTATTAACACGATAAAGGTCAATGGAATGGCAATCCAACGCACGATGGTTTGCCATACGACAAAGCCGCGCTCGTTTACCCCCAAAGCATGCACAACGGTGGCACGCGGCATCACCCAAGCGGCAAATATCGCGATCAAAAGCCCCCCGATCGGCAGGAAAATATCCGGCGGAATGCTGCTGACCAGTTCAAACATATTGCGCCCGAAAAGCGGCCGGAAATCCGCCATAAACGAGAAAGAGAACGCCGATAACAGGCCCAATAGCCAAACGCCCAGGGCCACCACTGCCGTTGAGCGGCTGCGCCGCATCCCCAGCCCTTCAAGCGTGGCGACCATCGGCTCGGCGAGATTGATCGCCGATGTCCACGTCGCAAGCAGCAGCAGGATAAAAAACACACTTAGCCATAGCGAGCCGCCCGGCAGTTCAGAAAACGCGATCGGCAATGTCACGAACATCAGCCCTGGCCCACTGGCAGGATCCATCCCCTGGGCAAACACCACCGAGAAAATCGCAATGCCAGCGAGTAGCGCCACGCTAATATCGAGCACGGCCACGGCCCCGGCGGCTTTGGGTAGGTGTTGGTCAGCGGGCATATAGGCGCCGTACGCCATCAGCGCGCACGCGCCGACGGCTAAGGTGAAAAAGGCGTGCCCCATCGCATGCAATATCACGCTAGGCGTGACAGCGCCGAACTCCGGCAGAAACAGCCACGCCAGCGCGGTGGCAAAACCGTCGGTGGTGCTGGCGTAGCCCGCCAACAGCAGCAGCAACACATAGAGCAGAGGCATCAATACGTTATTGAGCCGCTCAAGCCCCTTCGCCACACCTGCAGCCACCACCGACATGGTCATGAACAGAAACAGCGTGTGGTTAAACACCAAAAGCCCAGGGTTGGCCAGAAACGCCTCGAAGCCGGCGCCGATTTCCGCCGCCGAGGCACCTTGGAAGTTGCCATTGATCGAGGCGACGAGAAATTCGATCGACCAGCCCGACACCACCGAGTAGAACGACAAAATACAGAACACGGTAAAGGCACCGAACACGCCCAAAAGCCGCCAGTGGCGCGACGCGCCCGCTTCTGCCGCCAGCGCGCCGAGCGCCTGCATTGGCGCA
>NZ_LT699749.1 GCF_900155385.1 Vreelandella massiliensis | reverse complement strand
TAAGCGCGCCGCGGGGAGCCAGCGGCAGGGGGGGACCCGCCCGGGGGGGGGGGACGTAAACCGCGTTAAGGCCTGTCTTTTAAACCCGTCTAGATTTGAAAAGGGGAAAGGTGCGGGGCAATGCGCTCCTGGTCGAGCGGGTGCGAGACCACTTCCCACGGCGAATCGGCGGGCAGCAGGGTGGGCTTCCCCCCCGCCAGTGCCGCTTCATCGGCGCAGGCGCGAGGCACGATCAGCGCGCGCCTTGCGGCTTTGGTGGCCAGCGCGAAGGGCAAAACACCTGAAACGGCGCGCAGCTTGCCGTCGAGTGCCAACTCGCCGGCGCACTCAATGCCCTCCAAAGCCTCGACCGGCACTTGGCCCGAAGCGGCCAGAATGCCCAGGGCAATGGGCAGATCGAAGCGCCCGCCCTCTTTGGGCAGGTCGGCGGGGGCCAAGTTCAGGGTGATGCGCCGTGTGTTGGGGAAATCGAAGCCGGCGTTGACCAGCGCGCTGCGTACCCGCTCGCGGCTCTCCTTGACGGCAGCCTCGGGCAAGCCGACGAGGGTCAGCCCCGGCAGCCCGTTGGCTAAATGAACTTCCACATGCACCGGCGGGGCTTCCAGCCCAAGCCCCGCCCGGGTGGCCACAATGGCTAATGTCATGACGCGCGCTCCCTCGCTCGATTTGCTGATCCATGCCGTCAACTTAGCCTATTTAGCCCAGGCTGGGTAGATAGCAAGCGGCGCGGCTTAAAGGCGCGCCAAGCGCCACATAAAGTAAGCACCGCCGATTAGCGAGGCGACCAAGCCTGCGGGGATCTCTTGGGGGAAAAGCCACTGGCGCCCCACCCAGTCCGCGCTGGTCATGATCAGCGCTCCGATTAACCCCGCCCCCAATAGATGTGCGCGGGCGTGCTGAAAGCCGAGCATCTTGGCGAGATGCGGCGCGAGTAGCCCCACAAAGGAGAGCGGGCCGACCACCAGGGTGGCGCTGGCGGTCAGCACGGCCACCAGCGCGAGAAGCGAAAGCCGGGCGCGCCGCAGCGGCAAGCCGATGG
>NZ_LT699748.1 GCF_900155385.1 Vreelandella massiliensis | reverse complement strand
CCCAGTCGCCGGCGGCGCCGGAAGGGCTGCGCGTGCGGGAGCTGGTGGCACAGGGACGCTTTCCGCACCAGAGCCTGCTGCGCCAGTGGACCACGCAGGATGAGGCGGCCGTTGCCCGGGCGCTCGCCATCACCGGCGTCGAGGCACTGGCCGAACGACCGCTGGGCACGCTCTCCGGCGGGCAGCGCCAGCGCTGCTGGATCGCAATGACGCTGGCTCAGGAAACGCCGCTGATCCTGCTCGACGAACCCACCACCTTTCTCGACCTGCGCTACCAGCTGGAAATCCTCGAGCTGATGGTGCAGCTCACCCACCGCCACGGCCGCACCGTGGTGGCGGTGCTGCACGACTTGAACCAGGCGGCGGCCCATGCCGACAACCTGGTGCTGCTGCGTGAGGGGAAGGTATATGCCGAGGGGCCGCCCGAGGCGGTGTTTACCGCGAAAAACATCGAGGCGGTGTTCGGCGTGGCCTGTAGCATCCTGCGCGACCCGGCGAGCGGGCATCTGCTCTGCGCGCCGGCAAGGGGTGGGGCTGTGCCTGTCGCGCAACATCAGGCGGTTGGGCCATGACGTCGCTGGTCGCAAAGCGTCCGGCAGCCGGGCGGGTAGGGCGGCTTGGTGCCAGTGCGCTGGCGCTCGTCGTGCTACTTCTGCTCGCTTTCGCCCATTTGGGACTCGGCGCTCGCGACGTGCCGCTTGCCACCTTGGTCGAGGCGCTGATGGCCTATAACCCCGAGCAGTTTGAGCACTTCATCATCCGCGAGATGCGCCTGCCGCGCCTGCTGATCGCGCTGGTGGTCGGGGCGGCGCTGGCGGTGGCCGGAGCCCTTATGCAAGGCGTCACCCTCAATCCGCTCGCCGCGCCGGACATCCTCGGGGTGAACCTGGGCGCCTCCCTGGCGGTGGTGCTGGCTACCGCCTTCGGCCTCGGTAGCCTGGAGGCGCTGCCGTGGTTTGCCTTCGGCGGTGCGCTTTTTACTAGCCTTCTGGTTTACCTGATCGGCTCGCTGGGCCGCAGCGGTGCTACCCCGCTCAAGCTCACTCTGGCCGGGGTGGCGGTCTCGGCGTTTCTCGGCGCGGTGATGAGCGCCGGTCACCTGCTGCACGAAGCGGGCTTCGAGCGCCTGCGCGTGTGGCTCGCCGGCACCCTTGCCGGGCGCGACATGGACGTCTTTGCGGCGGCGCTGCCCTACCTTGCCCTGGGGTTCATCCTTGCGCTGCTGCTGGCGCGCCAGGTCACGGCACTGGGCCTGGGGGCGGATGTCGCCCGCGGGCTCGGCATTCACACGGCGCGGCTGCGAATCTTGGCGCTTGGCTGCGTGGTGCTGCTGTGTGGCGCCGCGGTTACCGTCACCGGCCCGATCGGCTTCATCGGTCTGGTGGTGCCGCACATGGTGCGCACCCTCGCCGGGCTCGACTACCGCTGGGTCGTGCCGCTTTCGGCGCTAGTCGGCGCGGCGGTGCTCACGGCGGCGGATATCGTTGCACGCGTTCTGCTGGCGCCGCAGGAGCTCGCCACCGGTATCGTCACCGCGCTGGTGGGGGCGCCGATCTTCGTCGCCCTCGTGCGCTGGCAGGTGCGCTGATGTCCGCGTTCCGCACCGCCTTCCACGGCTCACGACAGCTGCGCGTGCGCAGCCGCGGGCAGCGTATCGCGCTGCTGCTGCCGCTGCGCTCGCTAATCGTGCTCCTTGGCCTCGCCGTCGCACTGCTAGCGGTGATCGGCTTGAGTGTGGCCAACGGCAGTTATCCTGTGCCTCTTGCCGAGGTGTTCGCCGCGCTGACCGGCAGTGCCGCAGCGGACCCCCAGATGGGTGTCTCTTATAAACATCTAGATTTGGATAAGAGACAGATGGGGGTCCCTTGTTGATCCATCAGTGTTTTTACGCAGGGAGTGCTGCTTCCTTACAGCAGCCTTCATGGCAGCACCATTTGGCAAATGACAAAAAA
>NZ_LT699747.1 GCF_900155385.1 Vreelandella massiliensis | reverse complement strand
CCCACGCCGGCCGTTTCACAGGCGCCTGCGCAGGCACCATCGCCCGCGCCCGAATCGCCCCCTTCCGCCGCACCGGCTGCCCCCGACCCCCTACAGGCGATGAGCGAGCGGCTGCTCAAAGAGATGCAGGATATGCGCGCGCTGCTCGCCAGCAGCGGCCAGCCGGTGGAGGCGCAGGCGCCGCCCAAAGGCTGGGCGCAGCGCCTTCACCAACTGCTGTTTGAAGTGGGCTTTAGCGTCGAGATCGCCAACGAAATCCTAGCGGGAATGCCGCCGGACTTCGCAGCGCTGCCCGAGGAGAGTGAGCGCCCGCTTACCTGGCTGCGCGAGCAACTCATCGAGCGGCTGTCGGTGCTCAATGAGGAGAACGCCTTTTTTGACCAAACCGGCATCGTGGCGCTGGTAGGCCCCACCGGCGTGGGCAAAACCACCACCACGGCCAAGCTCGCCGCACGTTTTGTGATGCGCCACGGCACCCGCCCGGTGGCGCTGGTGACCACCGATAGCTTTCGTATCGGCGCGCACGAACAGCTGCGCATCTATGCCCGCTTGCTGGATATCCCCATGTACGCGCTGGACGCCGAGCAGCCCATCGACTCGCTGTTGGGGCGCCTTCAAGGCAAGCAGTGGGTGATTATCGACACCGTGGGCATGAGCCAGCGCGACCAGCGCGTGATCGAGCAGATCGCTCACCTGCAAGGCGGTCGCTCACGGGTACGCCTAGTGCTGCTGCTCAACGCGGCCAGCCAGCCGGAAACCCTGGAAGAGGTGGTGCTACGCTATCGCCAGGCCGCGCGCGCCGCCGGTGCAGAGCTCGACGACTGCATCATCACCAAGCAGGACGAGGCCGGCCGTTTAGCCCCGGTGCTGGATATGATTATGCGCCACGGCTTGCGCGTACTGTTTGGCTCCCACGGCCAGCAGGTGCCGGAAGACATGAGCGTGGCCGATGCCGGCGGGCTCATCGAGCAAGCGCTCAAAACCCGCACGCCGCGCTCCCCCCATGCCGACGACTCCCCAAGTGAATCGGCGCTGGCGCTGCCGCGCTGGTCGCGGGATGTGCTCGGCCAGGGGCGGCGTTTGTCATCGCTTTTGAGCCGACTGCGCAAGCGCATCGGGGGCTTTGCCCATTTAGAAGCGAGCTGGGATTTAGCCGCGCTGCCGGCAGTGGTGCAAGATCAGCGCCTCGACCGGCTCTTGGCGGAGTACCCGCCCGCCGAGGCGACGCTGGGGATGCAGTGGTCGCCGCGGCGCAACGAGCGCGGTTGCGACTGGTCGATGCCCGATATTGGCCTCGACCCGGATGGCGCGTGGCTGGCGCTCTCTTGGCTACAGCATCGCCAGCCGGCGGGGTGGCAGCCCCGGTTGGCGGCGGTCACGGCGCAAAGCGGTGTGGCGGTGCATTTGCTGCCGCTGCTGCCGGAGGCGTCGACGCGGGAGTGGCTCGATGCGCAGCGTCTCACTTGGGTCAGCCAGGTGCGCGCCTCGCAGCGGGTCGTCTGCCAAGGCGAGCGCACCGCGCTGAAGCCGCTGTTCGCCGAAAGCACCCTGACCCACAGCGTGGATGTGCGTTTTCGCGGACAGCCGCTGGCGCTTTGGAACGTCTACACCGAAGTGGAGAGCGACGACGGCCAGCCGCTTTTGGCGTGGTACGGCGAGGCGCGCGACCCCGAAAGCGCCAAAACCGTGGTGCGCCGCTACTGGCTCACGCCGCGACACTTGGGCGCGGATGCGCTGTCGCTGTTGGTCACTCAGCTACAGGGCGAGGGGCTTGCACCCTTGACCCGTCGCGCCTGGCGAGAGCTCAAGCGCGACGACGGCGGCGAGGTCAGTGCCGAAGTGCGCTTACTGATGGCCAGCGGCTGCGCGGCGGTGGCGGGGAATCTGGATGTGGCCACCGATGAGGCGGCCGTCGCGCTGCGTAGCGATCTGCTGGGCCTGCTCGGCGGCCGGCGTCGGCGGCGCGACACGGCGCTTTTGGATGCGCTGCTGTATGCCTTGATGGCCCGCGATGCGATTCGCCAGCTGGGTAGCGTCAACCGGGAGGGCGTTGTGTGACGGGCGCGCAGGATCAAGCGGCGGGACTGCGTAAATGGGCCAACCTGCAGCGCCAGCAGCAGACGCAAGCCGCCGATGAAGCGGATGAGACGCTAGATACCACGCAGGCGCAGGAAGAGGACGCCGTCGAAGAGACGTCGGAAAACACCGACGTTTCTGTCGAAACAGAAGAGCCCGTCGCTGATTCGCCTCCACCGACCGTTGCGGCCGCCGCCGAACCGAAAACGGTCACGCCGCCCAAACCCAAAACGGTATTGATGGTCGTGGGGCTTCCGTCGCCGAGCACGCTGCAGGCCAATCGCGTTAAGGCGCGCTTAGGCCAGTGGTCAGCGCTGGGTCGGCAGTGGGCCGGCGACCCGGATGACTGGGACATACGCGTGGTCATGCCCGATGATCCCGCGCTTCCGCGGCTGGCGCGCGAGCAGTCGCGCTGGGCGCTCTGGGTAAGCAGCCACGCCGATGCCTTCGCCGACACTTACCGCACGCTGCGCCAGCTACGCGAGGTGGGCGGTCCCAGGCGGCTGTTAGCGCTTCACGAGCCGCATCTTTCGCGCGCCGGCCTGTTGGAAAACTTGCACGCGGCGGCACGGTCCTATTTGGACATTGAACTACTGATTTTGGCCCAATAGGGGCCGTTTGGCGTAAGCTAAAGAGATGAGACAACCACAGCGAGGCAAACGCCATGCAACGACACACGCAACGAAAGCGCTGGGCAAGCTTGCTTGTTTTGTTCGCCGCGCTATTCGTGGGTAACGTGGCGGTCGCCTCGGGTAGCTGGGTGGCTAAGGTGCCGGGTATGATGGTGGCGATGAGCGACCGCCAGAGCACATCGCGTCGCGCCGCGCCGCCGCCGGGCGCGCCGGTTCAAGGAGGGGAGATCAACCGCATTCAGTGGCGCTATCAACATCCGCCGGGGCAGCCGGTGAATGCCTGGCTGTGCCAGGCCGAGCGCTGCACCGCCTTAACCGGTATGCGAGGGAGTACCCAAGCCTTTGCCGGGGAGCGCGCCTCCAAGCCGCTGCACTTTCGCTTCACCTTGCCAGCGGGCGAGCCGCCGGTACGGGTACAGGGCATGCAAGTGATCGTCAATTACCAGTGAAGGTAGTCAGCCGCGAGGCGAAACGATGTACACAGCACAGGGCAGATTCGAACAGCAAGATCAGTTGGTCCAATACATGCCATTGGTGCGACGCCAGGCGTTATCGCTGCAGGTGCGGCTGCCGGCGAGTATCGAACTCGATGATTTGATTCAGGCCGGCACGGTGGGGCTTCTGGAAGCGCTGAGCCGCTTTGATGCCAGCCAAGGGGCAACGTTTGCCACCTTCGCCAGTCAGCGGATTCGCGGCGCGATGGTGGATGAGCTGCGCACCCGCGACTGGCTGCCGCGCAGCGTGCGTCGCTCGGCGCGGGCCGTGGATGAGGC
>NZ_LT699746.1 GCF_900155385.1 Vreelandella massiliensis | reverse complement strand
CCGAAAACGCTATCCGCCCCTTCGTGGTGGGGCGTAAAAACTGGCTGTTCAGCCACACACCGAGCGGCGCTCAAGCCAGCGCGGCAATCTACAGCCTGATCGAAACCGCCAAGGCCAATGGCCTCTCACCCTACGACTACTTGCAGTACGTCTTCGAAACGCTGCCCACGCTCAATGATGACGAGCTCACTACGCTGCTACCCTGGCACTGGAAGAAAACGTTACCCGACTGAGCGATGCCTGCCCAGATGTGGTTAGTGGATCGTTTACCAAGCCCAGCCCACGTTTGGTTCGGCAAAAGACCCCCAGTGTAAGGGCTTTTCGATTGAAGAATTTGCCAACCTCAACTGGGATGACATCGACTTGAGCGAGTGGATTGGGATGCTCGATGCCCACGACATCACGCCCAACGTGGATATGCTTACTGGCATGAGCCCCGATGAAACGGAAGCCATGATGAACGAGCGCAATCCCTTCAACCATGATGGAAGTCGTGAATCGGTAACGGATCGTACCGAACAGCGCTTTGACGGCATGGACGTGGATGAATTGCGCCGTGACGCGGACGATAACGCAACGATTCCTGAATGGTAATTCAAAATTTAACAATAATTGCTATCAGCAATTATTGACGCTGGCTGATCAACCATTCTGTATGGTTGATCAGCCACATTAAAATTTGATAATTAAAATTACATATTAAATATATATCATTGGTTTTTGATATTTTCCATAAATTCAACTAAACAATGAATATGAGTAGTTGGGTTATCGGTATTATTTTTTATGGCTATTTCCAGTGTTTTTTTCGCATAAGCTTTAGCCTGTGGCAACTGATCAATGAGGTCTAAGAATATTCCTTTGTTACTTTTATTATAATCAGGCATATAGCTTTTTAAATCATTGATAACCTGCTTTCCAGAGCTCTTACCAGGAAGTTCAGTATAAGGCTTTGTTGTATAAATGAAATGTAACAATAGCCAGTATTCAAAACTAGGCACAGATGTTATGGAATAAAATGTATTTTTTGGAGTCGCGTTTTTAATTGCTTTACATGCATCGTTGTAGGTTTCATGGGTGTCTTTATCAAAAACACAAAAAACCTTGTCAAATCTGTCACCTTTATCTTTTGCTTCAAGGTAACGTCTTCTAGCGTATTGAAATATACTTTTTGGACTTGACCCCGATTCACCAGCAATTTCGACGTTAGCAGTGCTAATTTCATAATACTCTTGAATTTCGGAGAAATAGTTAGGTTCTGTTTTTTCGCCCTCACAAACTATAAGTATTTTAGCATAAGGAGCCCTTTTGGGACTACGCCGGGATAATTGCTTTGCTGATCTAGCCCTAGCTTTACGTTTATGAAAAAGATCGTCTGTACCCATTATTTTGCCTCAACCTTAAAATTCATGCTTTTAATAAAGGGTAGGGCCCCATAGCGTCCAGACAAGTAAGAAAGCTCTAGGTTTTCTCTTCCTTTTCGTGGGCTAAAGTCTGTTAAGGGATAAAGCTCAGTGGATTGATCTTTATTTTTTTCACAAAACCAAATTTGGTCACGCCTAAAAACATCCTGGTTGAGGATAGACGTTTCATGGGTAGTAAAAATTAACTGAGCATTTTTAGGGTTAGTGTTTTTATCATGAAATAGCGAAACTAGAAAATTTACAAGCTTTGGATGTAGGTTATCATGAAGCTCATCGATGAAAAGAATGTATCCGTTGGCTAAGCTATCTACCCAAGGTCCAGCGAAACCAAAAAGCCTCTGTGTGCCGTCTGATTCATCATCAATATCAAATGCAACCTCATTACCATCCGAAGTTTTATGGATGGTTTTGATATCTAGTACCTTCTTACCTTTCATATCTTGAGAAATTTGATCTTTAATGCTTTCTGGCATGTCGTCGGGCAATGAACCTGGATCAAAAGGTTGGCTTTCGACTTGAATATCATTGATAGCTAGGTCGGCTGCCTTAATAAATTCAAGGATCTTATTTTTCTCTTTTTTTTCACAGAGTGAAGCACTAAAACCAATGCCCCATCCACCGACCCCACTCATTCTTAAAGTATCTTTAAACCAATCATACACTGGCTGTAACTGTTTGCTGTTCAACTGAACGGCAGTAGATAAGAAAAGAGCATTTTCCCGTGTTGATTTAACCCACAGTTGTTTTTCACCAAGTAAGTTGCTTCCTAATTCCCAGTCATATTCCTGTTCGCTTTCACTCCACTCTCTAGAAAACCATCTTTGTGCTCTTCCTTTGGGATAAGCTAATAGCCATTCTTCATAGATTTTATTTTCTGTAGCCGTAAAGCCATATTGATAACGGACGTTTTTAACAACAAATGTAGTTTCAAACTCACTTGGGGCATTGTAAGTTTTTTCACTAAGCCTAAAAGGTGTGATTGGAAGTTTGTCACCCCTTTGGTGGCTTGATGCGGAATTAACCACAATTTCTTTCATTACTTGTAGGGAACGTAGAAAATTTGTTTTGCCACTAGCATTTGCACCATAAATAGCTGCCGACCTTAATAAATCGAACTTATTTACTGCATTTACTTCAAATGTATTATCCTTAGAATGCTCATTCCCTTTAGCCATCGCTAAGCTTAGCGTCTGGCGCTCATTAAACGAACGATAGTTGGCCACGCTAAACTCGATTAACATGTATCATGCCTCTTAAAAATAATTTAATTACAAAAAAACATACCATTACCTTTAAAATACCATTTTTTGCCATTTTTTGCCAAAAAATAGGTCAAAAATGCTTGAGAACATGATTTACAAAGATTTTGTGTAAATAAGTTTTTGATTTTTAAGGATATTCATCGCAGTGCTCATTGAGCCAAGAGGACTGCTTTAAATGACTGTATGCATCTTATTGCCGTCGAACGGCAAAATGCTGCTGCGGTTTTTCGTGGGGCCACCTCCAAGCTGACCGTGGCTGTTGCTTCCTCAGCACTTCACACCGCCTTTTGACGTGATGGCGTATGTATGATCCCCGCCCGCCGAAGAATCGGTGGCGGTGAATGCCATGTCCTCTACCTCAATCGTAAATGACGCATTATCAGTTTCGCTTTCACGCTCCGCTGTAATGTCGAACGCGAGCCCTCGCCTTCATCGCTGGCATCAGGTGTGCCCGACAGTTGGCCAGTCGTGCTGTCCAGTGATAAATATCTTGGTAGGTTGCCGCTGTTCCATGAGAAGCCGGTGACATCCGACGGGACAATGTGGTTAACTCCATCGTCATCCTGCGATGGGAGCTAAATCGAGCGATCATGATAGCGCTGGGTAGTAGTTCACGATGTTTATGGCACAGTAGTATTAGTCATTTCATTGTAATGCGTTCACTTTAAGCTATATCGCTTTAATAAACGGGTGGGTGCTATGCAACGTTTAACGCTGTTTGATTTGGATGACACCCTGCTAGACGGTGACTGCAGTGAGCAGTGGAACTGGAAAATGATTGATCTCGGTTGGATAGATAATTCTGAGCAATTTTTAGCAGCTACCCAGAACATGCAAGAAGCGTATCACGCCGGAAAGCTTAAACTTGAAACCTATCTTGAAACGACGCTGGAACCTCTAAAGGGACGCTATGTCGATGATGTTGCTGCCTGTGCTACAGATTTTGTAGCTCGCCATGTAATGCCGAGAATGTTTGCGCAGGCACGAGAAACGATTGAAGCACATCGCGTAGAAGGTGATACCTTGGTGATTATTTCAGCCTCATCTAAGCACTTGGTTGGCCCGATTGCAGCAGCCCTGGGTGTGCCCCATGTGATTGCCGTAGAGCCTACGGTATTGGAAGGGCGCTACACTGGCGCGACGACCGGCGTATTGTCCTATCGCAGTGGCAAGGTCACGCGCTTTCAACAATGGAAAGAGCAGCAAGGCCTTGGCATGTTGTATACCACTTTTTATTCGGATTCACGCAACGATGTGCCACTATTGAATGCTGTCAATAAGCCTGTGGCGGTTAATCCCGACCCGGTGTTGGCAGAAATTGCGGAAAAAGAAGGCTGGCAGCGTCTTGATTGGCGCGAAAATGCCGATCAAAAACAAGCGCTGTATGCCAGTTCGATTAAATCTTAAAAGATACAAAAGAGATACGAATGGCCGAGGCTTATTACCAGCGTTTGACCGACAGGCTGCGTGACGCACTATTGCTAGAGCATTCATCTTGGGTTGATGCCGATGGCAAACTGCCTGCCGAGCGTATCTTGGCACAACGCTTCAAAACCACCCGGGTCACATTGCGTCAGGCATTGGCTCAGCTTGAAGGGGAGGGACGCATTCATCGTAGCAATCGCCGTGGCTGGTTTGTGTCTCCACTGCGCCTGGAGTATGACCCGACTCGGGATGCTGGCTTCAATGATTATGTGACCGCCCAAGGACGTTTACCGCGCACTGAAGTGTTGAGTTTGGCGACATCGCCCCACGCGCCAGCTGCCAATGCTTTGGGCCTATCAGTTAACCACCCATTTTACCATATTCGCCGTCGACGCTATGTGGACGAGCGTGCTGTCTTGGTTGAATCACTCTGGGTGGTGCCGGAAAGGGCGCCAGGCCTTCTCGAAGAGCGTTTTGAGTTCTCGCTATGGAAATTGTTGAGGGAACAGTGGCACCTAAGCCTCTCGCACCGTTCCATCAGCATGGTATCAGAAGCTTTGCAGGGAACGGATGCCAGTGAGCTTGGCGTGGCTTCCGGCACCGCTGGGCTGAATATTTGCCGCACAATTTTCGACGACGCCCATCTGCCGGTGGAATACGACGAAGAGCACTGGCTGCATGATGCGCTTAGTATTCGTGTGGAGCTCAAGGGCACGCACTAAGTTCCCTGTTTAGAACTGCAAGACTGCATCAGCCGATCTGATTGATGCATACGTCTTCGCTCAGCCAAATCATACACCGTCAAATTCTCTTCATGTGAATGTCATTGCCGCGTCATCTTACTGGGTGAAAATTCTGGTCTATACCAGGAAGGGTAAGCCACCCATTGTGCTATTCATTTACATGAGAGAGATGACTATGAATCTTCAACGCTCCTTGTTCTCGGCTGCCATTTTGACCGCTGCTACACTGTCCAGTGCACAAGCCACAGAGCTGACGGTTTACACCGCCGTCGAATCTGATGATCTGCAAAAATATGCTGAGCGGTTTAATCAGGCGCATCCTGACATTGATATCCGCTGGGTACGTGACTCCACTGGTGTTATCACCGCTCGCTTGCTCGCTGAAAAAGATAATCCCCAGGCAGATGTCATCTGGGGACTTGCCGCCACGAGCCTTCTTGTTTTGGAAGAAGAGGGCATGCTGGAACGCTACGCACCTGCCGGTGTGGAGAATCTGGATCCGAAATTTGTCGATGCTGCTTATACGCGTGATGGCCAGGATCCTGCCTGGGTAGGGATGGACGCCTGGGTAGCTGCGATCTGCTACAACACGATCGAAGGAGAGCGTAACGGCGTTCCCAAACCAACTTCATGGGCTGATCTGACCAAGCCGGAATACGCTGATCAGGTGATCATGCCCAACCCAAACTCTTCTGGTACCGGCTATCTGGACGTGGTCAGCTGGCTGCAGCTTTGGGGAGAAGATCAAGGTTGGGAGTATATGGATAGCCTGCATGACAATATCGCCCGCTATACCCATTCTGGATCCGCGCCTTGTAGCCTCGCAGCCACCGGTGAAACAACAGTTGGTGTTTCCTTTGCTTTCCGTGGAGCTCGCTTGAAGTCACAGGGTGCCCCATTAGAGTTAATCTTTCCCAAAGAAGGGCTGGGTTGGGATATGGAAGCGGCTGCCATTATGGCCGGTACCGAAAAACGAGAAGCTGCACAGGCATTGATGGACTGGGCCGTCTCTGAGGATGCAAACGAGCTTTATAACGAAGGCTACGCTGTAGTGGCTTATCCGGGCGTAGCTCAGCCGATCGAGAACTACCCTTCCGATATCGTCGAGCGGATGATCGATGCCGATTTTCAGTGGGCCGCCGTCAACCGTTCTCGCGTATTGGAAGAATGGCAGAGTCGCTACGACGGCAAAACAGAAGAGTAAGCACAACATAAGTGCTCGGCGCCTGTTGGCGCCGGGCCAGGAGAGATTGTTATGCAAAGCTTGACTGCTGCGCTGTCACCTGGTGCCTACACAGACGTCAGCGCGGATGAAGCTCACTTGTCGATCGCTGGCCTGACCAAGCAATTTGGTGATTTTACCGCTCTTAAGCAAATTGACCTGACGATTCAGGAAGGCGAGTTCGTGTGTTTTCTGGGGCCTTCTGGCTGCGGGAAAACCACTCTGTTGCGAGCCATTGCGGGGCTGGCGCCACAAACGGAAGGCACCATTGTTCAGCGCGGCCGGGATGTTTCAGCCTTGCCGCCTCAAGCGCGGGATTTCGGGATCGTGTTTCAGTCCTATGCGCTATTCCCGAACCTGACGGTCTACGACAACGTAGCCTATGGGTTACGCAACCAGCGCCAGGATCGCCAGCAGATCCGTGCGCGGGTCGACGCGTTGCTGGCGCTGGTTGATTTGACCGGCAGCGAAAGAAAATATCCGGCGGCGCTATCGGGTGGACAGCAGCAGCGTGTGGCATTGAGCCGCGCTTTGGCGACTGAACCTGGCTTGCTACTCCTCGATGAGCCACTTTCAGCGCTTGATGCCCGGGTACGTGTACATTTGCGAAGCCAGATTAAAGCGCTTCAACAGCGCCTTGGAGTGACGACCATCATGGTCACTCATGATCAGGAAGAAGCCCTCACCATGGCAGATCGCATCGTGGTCATGAACCAAGGCGGGATTGAGCAGGTGGGAACGCCCGCCGAAATCTACCAGCACCCTGCCAGCGAGTTTGTCGCTACCTTTGTGGGTAGCATGAACCTGCTGGATGTCACCTCTGAATCGATGGGAGTCTGGCGTTTAGGGCATCAGCAGCTGGAGTGCCCTAACCATGTGTCAAAAGGAATCTCCGGACGTGCGCGTTTGGCGGTGCGCCCAGAGGCTGTGACCTTATCGCAGCGTCAGGAAGGTTTGCAGGCAGAGGTGGCCAATATTGAATTTCTTGGAGCGTTTCTGCGAGTGCATCTGCATCTGGAAGGCTGTGTCCAGCCGCTGCTGGCCGATATTTCTGCTCGTGATGCCCAATGCGTCGAATTGAGTTTACATCAACGCGTTAGCGTTTTTTTCCCTGACGAAGCCATGCGGTTATATCCCGCTGGTGGAGGCGCTGCATGAACGCTGTACTCTCGGTATTTCCGCAAAGTCTGCGCTCACGTGAGTCCCTGGTGCGCTTGATCGTATTGCTACTGGCCGTTGCTTTACTGGTCTTGGGGCTATTGATGCCGCTTTTGACCATGCTGATCAAAAGTCTGCAGGACCGCGCCGGTGACTTTGTTGGGCTGGCGAATTTTGCTGACTATTTTCAAACGCCTGCACTGGCCAATTCCATTGTTCAGTCGCTTTTTGTCGCATTGCTCAGCACCGCTATCGTCGTCAGTCTAGCGTTTCTGTGTGCTTACGGCATCACGCGCACCTGTATGCCCGGCAAACGTGTTTTCCGCGTGCTGGCGATCCTCCCTATTTTGGCCCCATCGCTGCTACCAGCGATTAGTCTAGTGTATCTATTCGGCAATCAGGGTTGGTTTCGTGATGCATTGATGGGGCAGAGCATCTATGGTCCGATCGGCATTGTGATGGGCATGAGCTTCTGGATTTTTCCTCACGCCCTGATGATCCTGACCACGGCGCTTTCTAACAGCGATGCGCGCCTTTATGAAGCCGCCGAAGCACTGGGAACGCCCAAGTGGCGGACATTTCTAACCATTACTTTGCCGGGTGTGCGCTACGGGCTGATCTCCTGCGCCTTTGTGGTGTTCACGCTGGCGGTCACCGATTTTGGCGTGCCCAAGATTATTGGCGGTCAATACAGCGTGTTGGCAACAGATGTCTACCGTCAGGTGGTAGGCCAGCAGAATTTTCAGATGGGTGCGGTTGTCAGCGTGATACTACTCTTGCCCGCGGTGATTTCATTTATTGTCGACCGCTTAATACAGCGTCGTCAGGTAGCTCAGCTTTCAGCGCGAGCCGTGCCGTGGCAAGCCACGCCTGAACCGCTGCGCGACGTTGTTTTTACGCTGATCTGCTATAGCGTGGCCGGTATTATCCTATTGGTGATTGGCACTGCTATTTATGCCTCACTGGTGCAATTCTGGCCCTATAATCTGTCATTGACGCTGGATCATTATGGCTTTGATGGCTTAGCGGGTGGCGGCTGGCCAGCCTGGTTCAACTCGCTGAAGCTAGCGTTTAGCGTTGCAGTGATCGGCACTCTGGTGGTGTTCTTCAATGCTTGGCTGATTGAAAAAACCGAAGGATATGCGCCGTTACGTCAAGGGCTGCACTTTCTGGCCATGTTGCCCATGGCGGTACCGGGAATGGTACTGGGGCTGGCCTATATCTTCTTCTTTAATCAGGCCGGGAATCCCTTTAACTGGCTTTACGGTACCCTGGCGATCCTGGTGCTCAATACCCTGGTTCACTTCTATACGGTCTGTCATCTCACCTCGGTCACCGCCCTCAAGCAGTTAGACCCTGAATTTGAAGCCGTGGGCGCCTCGCTCAAGGTACCTTTCTGGAAAACTTTCTGGCGTGTAACCGTCCCGGTGTCGCTGCCTGCGGTACTTGATATGTCGGTCTATCTGTTCGTCAACGCCATGACCACGGTCTCTGCTGTTGTGTTTCTTTACAACAGTGATACACGCCTGGCATCGGTTGCGGTGCTGCATCTGGATGAAGCCGGTTACTTTGCCAGTGCGGCAGCCATGGCGGTGCTTATCTTCTTTACTTCGCTGGTGGTTAAGTTGCTGCATGTGCTGCTTACTCACGTGCTGCTGACCCGTGCCCAGCGCTGGCGTCAGGCTGGCTGAGATTTTTTAACTTTAGGAGTGGCCAATGCCATGAATGATATAACCCCTCTTGCTTTCGAAGACGCCTTACCCACTGCTGATGCAAGTCAGGACGACGTTGTGAAAGCCTTGCAGTCGTTGTATCAACGGGCAGGGAATATTCACTACGGTGAAGACGTAACGCAGTTAGAGCACGCCGTTCAATGCGCCTCTCTAGCGCGTCAATCAGACGCATCAGATGAACTGATCGTAGCGGCATTGCTTCACGACATCGGTCATCTGGTCGGACCTCATGATTGGCGTGACAAAAATCAACATGATGATATCGGGGCCAAGTTACTGGAAAACTTTTTTGATGACGCTATATGCCAACCGATACGCCTACACGCTCAGGCAAAACGTTATTTATGTGCCATTGAGTCTGGATATTATGAGGCGCTTTCCGAGGCTTCCAAGCATTCCTTGACGCATCAGGGAGGGATCATGACAAAAAAAGAATGTCACCATTTCGCAGCTTCCCAGCATTTTGAAGCGGCCGTTACACTTCGGCGCTGGGACGACGTAGGCAAGTGCGAGCAACTAAGTGGTGTGGCATTTCATGAGTTTTTACCTGCCATCAAAAGGATGCTTAACAGGTAAACGATCGATAAAGGGTAATTTTTTTGAGCTTATTTACTGGTATATACCAATGAAAGTGATAGATGATAATTTCACGGGAAACACCATGCCTTACCTGCTGACGCCTGGTCCGTTAACCACCTCGCCAGAGACCAAGGCTGCCATGTTGGAAGACTGGGGTTCCTGGGACAGCAGCTTCAACGTGCTGACGGCGGATATTCGCCGGCAGTTACTGGCCATGGCTGGCGCCGATCCAGAGACGTTTGTATGTGTGCCAATGCAGGGCAGCGGCACCTTTGCCGTTGAAGCGACCCTAGCCAGTATGACTACGGAATCTGAACCGACGCTGGTTCTCAGCAATGGCGCCTATGGCAAACGGGCGGTAGAGATCCTGCGCTATCTAGGGCGTGACGTTCAGGTGATGGACAAAGGCGACTACCTGCCACCCTTGCCGGAAGAAGTAGATACCTGGCTAACCGAGCATCCTGAAGTGGTCAGCGTGGTATTGATTCACTGTGAAACCAGCTCCGGCATTCTGAACCCGCTGGAAGCGATCGCCAGTGTGGTAGAAAAGCATGGCAAGCGGTTTATCGTGGACGCCATGAGCTCCTTTGGTGGCGTGCCGATTGATCTCGATCAGGTGCCGCTGGATGCTTTGGTATCTTCTGCCAATAAATGCATCGAAGGCGTCCCCGGTTTTGGATTTGTGATCATCCGCCGCTGCGTGCTGGAAGCCAGCGATGGGCGTTCACACTCGTTGAGCCTTGATCTACACGCCCAGTGGGCCTATATGGAGCGTACCGGGCAATGGCGGTTCACACCGCCGACCCACACTGTAGTGGCCTTCCATAGTGCCTTGGCGCAGCACCGTGCCGAAGGCGGTGTTGCCGGGCGTTTGGCTCGTTATAGCCAGAATCGTGATGTGCTGGTCAGCGGAATGCGTCATCTCGGGTTTCAGACGTTGCTCAACGATGCCTGGTTGTCGCCGATCATCACTACCTTCCTGAGCCCTGACGATGCGAATTTTGACTTTAAGACATTTTATGCCGAGCTCAAAGCCCGCGGGTTTGTGATTTATCCCGGTAAGCTGACGGCGGTGGATAGCTTTCGCATTGGCCATATCGGCCAAGTGAATAGCCGCGTGATGCATGCACTGCTTGGAGCAGTTGAGGACAGTTTGAATACGATGCAGGTGAGCTGCACAAGCCCTGCTAAATCCCCCCAACTTTCCTGAACAAGGAATAGACAATGCATTATCAGACCCCGCAGCAGCTGGAAGCCGCCATTTTTGACTGGGCGGGCACTTTGGTCGATTTTGGCTCCTTTGCGCCTACCCAAATTTTTGTTGAAGCATTTGCCGAGATGGGTGTGGTCATTTCGCTGGAGGAAGCCCGTGGCCCAATGGGCATGGGTAAGTGGGACCATATCCGCGCTCTGTGTAATGAACCGGCAATCGCCAAGCGTTTTTTTCAGGTCGTCGGCCGTGCCCCCAGTGATGACGATGTAACCGCTTTGTATGAACGTTTCATGCCACTGCAGATTGAGAAAATTGCTGAGCATTCAGCGCTGATACCTGGTGTGCTGGATGTGCTGGAAGCACTCCGCGGTAAAGGCATGCAACTGGGATCGTGTTCCGGCTACCCCGCAGTCGTGCTAGAAAAAGTAGTGGCGCTGGCCAAACAGGGTGGCGTTCAACTGGATCACGTTGTCGCGACTGATCAGGTGCCTAACGGGCGTCCAAACCCTGCCCAGTCATTGGCTAACGTTATCGCTCTCGGTATTCGCGATGTGGCAGCTTGTGTCAAGGTGGATGACACTGCACCTGGCATTGTCGAAGGGCGTAGCGCAGGTATGTGGACAGTGGCGTTGACCTGTTCTGGTAACGCCCTGGGCGTTGACTACGCTACTTATCGGGCAATGCCAAAAAGTGAGCGCACGGAAGCCCATCAGCGGATTGCCGGGCAGTTTTCTGCCAGCCAGCCGCATTTTTGTATTAAAACCATTGAACAGCTGCCCCGCGTCATTGATGAGATCAATGTGCGTATGGCCAATGGGGATCGGCCTTGAGCCCAGTGGCGCTGACGCTGATCGCCATCTCGGTTGGCCTGCACGCAGGATGGAACGTATTGGGCAAGCGGCGGGCACCGTCGCTTGCTTTTTTCAGCTTGTCGATTGCTGCCGGCGGACTGACGTTTCTGCCGCTTTTGTTCATTGGGCCATCGGTCACGCAGCTGCCAGGGACGTTCTGGGGCTGGCTAGCGGCATCAGGGCTCTGCCAGATGCTATATATGGGCGGGCTGGCATGGGCCTATGCGCGGGGTGAGGTCAGCGTGCTCTATCCGATTGCCCGGGCCTTGCCGGTGGTGATGGTGCCGGTTGTTTCGATACTGCTGCTTGGGAGAGACGGGATCGCTTTTGGTGACCTTGTCGGCATGCTTTTGATTGTGGTCGGCGCCCTGTGCCTGCCCCTTAGCGATCCGGCGGCACAGCGCTTATCAACCTATTTCAGCCCGGCGTTGGGGTTTGCGCTGCTGGCGGCGGTAGCCACCATGGGCTATTCGCTGATTGATCATCAAGCATTGATGCTGATGCAGGAGGAAGCAGGTTACAGCGCACTGATAGCTGGCGCGCAATTTATGGTATTGCAGGCATTGGCGACGCCCTTATGGGCTTTGCCGCTGGTGCTTGTCATGCCTGTAGAGCGAAATCGGCTACCCATGTTGTGGCGCAATGAACGGCAGACGATGCTGCTGACAGGGCTGATGATCACCGTCACCTACGGGTTTGTGTTGATAGCACTGGCGTTAAGTGATGACGTCAGTCATGTGGTAGCGCTTCGCCAGCTGTCCATTCCACTAGGCGCTTTGATCGGCATTATGTGGCTAAGGGAACGGGTGTCGATGCTCAAAGCGCTTAGCCTTGCGGTAATGCTGACCGGTTTATGGGTAGTGGCAATCTGAACGCATTTTATCTGGTAAAGGCTTTCCGTGCACTTATTCGAGCAACTGAGTGCTGCCGATATCGAACCGTACCCGAGCAGGGTTTGGGTTGGCGCGTCGGTTGTATACGGCTTTTAAGTGATGAACAGATTTTATGCCTGAGACGTCGCATGCCGATGAGATCGCTACCCAGACAGCGCGTGAATTTGGGCAGGGGAAGACTGACGTACGTCCTTACCGCGTAATGTTGGGGTTGTACCTTGGCGACACTTCTCTATATTGTTTTTATTTGGCTATGTTGGTATCTGTTGTTGGTCAGCGCCAATCACCGCCGGTAGCCACGCCTCTTCGGCTGGTTTCGCTGTTTCAAACAATCGTCGCCATGCTAGGTAATTGGGTAAATATGCTGTCCCCCCCCTTAAAACACTTCATCCAGCCCTTCAGTCGGCTGATGTAACTGTTAACGTTCTGAATGTGATATTCCTTGCCAATGACTCGTTGGTTATCGAGTGTGATTAGTCGATGGTGGGCAATGCCATGTTCCGCAGAGAAAGACCTGTACCAGCTGTACCCGTCCGAACATAAAATCGAATCGCGATCGATGATCGGTGCCAGAAAAGCATGGACAGTGGACTTTTGGAGCCTCGGTTTACCAAGTCACTGACATGGCCATTGCGGTCACGCACGATAACAACCGAAACTTTATCCGCTTTTTTCTTTTTATTACGAGTTAAGCTCGATTCTGGTGTATGAGAGGAAGTAGGAAGGGTAGCGTATCCTGTTGATTGATCACGACCAAGATCTCAACCAACACAAGTGGATACGCCATGACGGATTCTACCCTCCAAGCCGTGACGCAGCCAGAAAACGACATCACTGACCCGCTGCATGAACTGCTACGCCAGGGAGCCCGAGACTTAATCACCAAGGCCGTGGAGGCGGAGTTAACGACGTTTCTGGAGCAATACGCCGATAAGACGCTGGAGGATGGGCGTCGTGCCGTGGTCCGCAACGGCCACTTACCCGAGCGCACGATCCAGACAGGCATCGGTGATGTTAGCGTGCAAGTACCCAAGGTGCGGGACCGCAGCGGCCATGGCGCTTGCTTTAATAGCAACCTGCTACCGCCCTATTTGAAGCGGACCCGCAGTATCGAGGAGTTGATCCCCTGGCTCTATCTAAAGGGGATCTCCACCGGCGACTACCAAGAGGCGCTGGCTGCGCTGCTGGGTGATCAGGCCAAAGGGCTCTCGGCGAACACTGTGTCTCGGCTCAAGAAGCAGTGGGAGGATGAGCATGCTGACTGGCAGAAACGCGACCTATCAGAGCAGCGCTATGTCTACTGGTGGGTCGACGGTATCTACAGCAAGGTGCGCATGGATGACAGCTTGTGCCTGCTGGTGATCATCGGTGTGACCGAGCATGGCCGTAAAGAGCTGGTGGCCGTTGAGGATGGACGACGTGAATCGGAGGCCAGCTGGGTAGAGCTGCTCACAGGGCTACGGGAGCGCGGACTAACTCATGCCCCCAAGCTTGCGATCGGCGACGGTGCCATGGGGTTCTGGGCGGCATTGAGCAAGATCTATCCGGAAACGGATCACCAGCGTTGCTGGGTGCATAAGACAGCTAACATACTGAACAAGCTGCCGAAATCCGTGCAGCGCAAGGTCAAGGCTGACCTACACGAGATATGGATGGCCGAGACACGCGTTGATGCCCACAAGGCGTTTGATCGCACTGTGAAACGCTTTGACGCCAAGTACCCCAACGCCATGGCGTGCTTGGTGAAAGATCGGGAGGCACTGCTGGCGTTCTACGACTACCCAGCAGAGCACTGGTTGCATATCCGCACGACCAACCCGATCGAATCAACCTTCGCCACAGTTCGCCTGCGGAGTAAACGCAGCCGGAACTGCGGTTCTCGAGCAACGACCTTGGCGATGGTATTTAAGCTGCTTCAGAGCGCCCAGAAGTGCTGGAAGCGGATAGCAGGGTTCAACAAACTGGAGCTCGTCGTGAATAACGTGAAGTTCCAGGATGGTGAGCCTTTAACGGATCAATCAGACAGCAACGCCGCTTGACCGCTATACACCAGACTTGACCATAACTCTTTTATTACCTTGGCTTCCACGTTTCCGAGGCTGGCGGTGCGTGATTTGGCGCTTGCCTCTACATGACTCAACGCAGAAGGTCTCATCTACCTCAATGATACCCGATAAGGCATTATCGTTAGCACGGGCGCTCTCATGTAGAAAGCGATGACGCCATCGGAAGGCCGTTTTTAAATCAATCCCCACACGCTCGGCACAGACACGTAACGTCAGGCTATCAAGCCACTAGCACGACCCCATTTAGCAGGATGATCATTTTGCCGCAATGGGGACATGGATGGTGAGGATTGGCCGTCTCGAGCAGCGCATCTGCCTGGGAGTTGATTTGCTCAAGAAATTGATTGGAACAGTATTTTTTAAGATCAACAGGAAGGCGGGTTAGCGTCTGTTCGAGCGCTTTGATATTTGGACGTTTCATAACGTTCTCCAGAAAACCGCATATACAGTAGTTTATGCAGTGCTTTTAGAGAACGCCAACAACAGATACCAACAGAGCCTTATTTGCACAGTGTTATGATGAATATGCCAACACGGCCTACCGAGGGGCACTCGGAAAGTCACGTCTGTGGAGACGATGTGGGACCTGGGGGATATGAGTTGGCTCGCCACCGTAAAAATCCCCACTGGGATTTTTGCGGTGATAACTAAGCCATTCCCTTGGGCAATCGTCTTGGAAGCAGAAACCAGGAAGGCGACGACCTGGGAATCCCCCACCACAAGAGCTTTAGCGCTGCAGGTGGCGGGAGGATGTCAAGTTGCTATGACGTGTCAATAAAGACACAAGCACTTTCGCACAAGGGAAGCCGCACCAAGGCGGCCTGTAAGGGGGATTATTAGGGGGTTATCACTGGCACCGGCTGATAAGACGGCGCAAGTGCGGCATGAACTTGCTCATATACCGTGCCCGTATCCCGTTAGCATGTTCATCGGTGCCGCCACCGCGATGATAATGGCCAACACCCTCATAAGGAGAGTCGGGGAAACGATTAAATTGGCGTCGCAATACCCAACCGGCGATCAGCGAGTTTTTTCTGACATCGTGCATATCGCTATCACCGACGTTTAACCCCAGGTCACGCATCACCGGCAACCAAACATCGGCGTTGACTTGGTAGTAGCCGCGGTCGACCGTGCGATTGCGGTTCACATTTTTGACAGCAGGATTCAGCGACCGCCCAGACTCCGTGAGCTTGATGGCCACCATGATTTCAGGGGCGATGTCGTACAACTCAGTGGTTTCTTTGAGCGCGGCGATATACTCAGCACGGGCATTGTCGTCGCCCTGCAATTCGCTCGTCAGACAGTCGATTCGTTCTTCTGCGTGTGCCGAGGAAAACGATAGGGCGGCAAACAGCATCACACTGGCGCGACGTGACAGGGCAGCCATGACGTGAATCTCCTTAAAGCATCCTTTTCTATATCGTATGATGGCGGCAAAATCGTCCAAGGCAGTGAGAAACTACCTGATTGCACTAAAGCACCGCGAGCATGATGCCATTGACATCCTCCCCTTCCTCAGCTTGCGCTGCCGTCTGACGACGGAAAAGAAGGGGATTCCCAGGTTGTCACCTTCCTGGTTCCTGCTTCGTTGTTCGTCGCCTCAATGCCTTGGCATTGCCGGTCTTACACAAACTCCACAGGCGTTGATTCCCGAGTGCCCCTCGGTATTACCTCAACTCTCGGCACCGGCTAACAGCGCGGTACCGGCTTGCAAGATGTTGCAGGCGGCGTTCACGTCACGGTCGATGCCTTGGGTGCCACAGTCAGGGCAATCCCAGGTGCGCACATAGAGCTGTAGCGACTCCAGCACAAACCCGCAGCTATGACAGCGTTTCGAGCTGGGATACCAGCGGTCGATCTGGACGAACTGACGCCCCGCCCACTCGGCTTTGTAGTCAAGCTGGCGTGCCAGCTCTCCCCACCCCACATCGCTGATGGCTTTTGCCAAATGCCGGTTCTTGACCATATTTTTCACCGCGAGGCTTTCAAGACAGATCACTTGGTTCTCGTTAACGATCTGCCGGGTGAGTTTGTGGAGATGGTCAAGCCGTGTGTCGGCAATTTTGGCGTGGCACTTGGCCACTTTCTGCTTCGCTTTAGCGCGATTGTTTGAGCCTTTTTGCTTGCGGCTTAGTCGCCGTTGGGCACGAGCCAGCTTGAGCTCGTAACGTGCCGTGTGGCGTGGGTTATTGACCTTTGTGCCGTCACTGGTCACGAACAGGTCTTTCAGCCCGAGATCAATGCCCACCATCTTAGGCGTGATCGGTAGCGCCTCCGTATCCACTTTGCATAGGCAGCTAATGAAGTAACGGCCAGCACGGTCTTTTGAAACGGTCACGGTGCTAGGGGCCGATGGAAGCGCACGGCTCCAACGGATAGCGAGCGGTTCGCTGCACTTGGCCAGCGTGATTTCACCGTTGCGATACGAAAACGCCGAATTGGCAAAGGTAGCAGACTGCCGATGCTTCTTTGACTTGAAGCGCGGGTATTTAGCGCGCTTAGCAAAGAAGTGTTTGAACGCGGATTGCTGATGGCGGAGACATTGCTGCAAAGCCACCGAGCTGACCTCCGCCAAAAAGGCGGTTTCTGGTGCCTTTTTGAGTTGCGTTAAATACGCACTGGCGTTGGTATAACCGATCTTCTCTTTGCGCTCGTAAAACGCATCGGTGCGGTAGCGCAACACCACGTTCCAAACAAACCGAACGCACCCAAACGTCCGCGCCAGCAGAGCTTCCTGCTCAGGCGTGGGATAGAAACGGTACTTGAAGGCGCGTTCGGTTTTCATATTTACAATTTGGCGCAATTTATGTAAGAAGTCAAGAAACACAAGGCGGCCTTCCGGGCGCCGCGCTATTCATCCGCTCATCAAAAGGAAGCAGTTTTCCGCGCTGATTGATAAAATCAGTCCTTCTTGTAACTAATAGTAACATGCCAGCGCGTGCCATAAACGGCAGCCCGCCATAGTCAATAGTGTTAATGCAGCTGTGTTGAGGGTGCCACGGGCGCAAAGGAAGCAAGGGGATGCCGTGCCCGTGGCAGGGATGTTGGGAGTGCTAGAGCGCGGCGGTTTCCGGTTGATTCTGTGCTGGCGCTTTTTCCGCCTTAGCGCCTGGGGTTTTCGCTTCGGTATCGTCAGGTGCGCCGGTATCCTTACCTTTGCCTTTCGATTCCTCGTCACGCGCTTTCTCACCATCGTCTTGGGACTGATGGCGTGCTGGCGCACTCTTATTCACGTCGTCATTGCGACCTTTGGCTTTGGCATGGCGTCGTGTTCGGCCTTCAATATCAATAATCCGGCCTGACACCTTGTTCAAATGCCGGTGCCATTGGTATTTCGCTTGACGCTTCTGCTTATTGCTGAGGATGCTGTTAATCCAAAGGGCGTCGACAAACCCTATGAGTTCATCGAGCTGGATAAGCAGCTGCCCGTAATTGACGACCAGGGGCGAGCTGATTTCCATTTCCACCTTGGCAGGGCGGGTATAGGTTGGAATATCGGCTTTCGTGATCCCTGCGTCTGCCATCATTTTGTGCAGACGTTCGCATTCCCCCGACAAGGCATTACCTGACTTTTCGAGGTCTTGCTTGATGATGTCTTCCACTTCCTCGATTTCGTCAGGCTCGGCGATCAACTGCAAAATGACTTCAATCGAGAATAAGCTGTAGCCCACACGATCCAGCACTCTCTCTGCAACACGCTGAGCTTCAAGAGAATAAAGCTCGATGTTCCGGTGTAGCACAGGTCGGGATAAGTCGGATGTCGCAGGCGTCATTGCAATCACGCGCTGCGTTTCATTGTCAGCCATAAAACCCTCCTTAATGAGACTGCAATGCCAGCTTAAAAGGTCATGGCGGTCGCAATGATGGGCTGAAGGCGTGATTTTTGGGGCGTTGCTTAACGGCACTTGAAGCCAAGCGGGGGAGTCGCTAGAGTAAAAACGTTGCCTTTTGGCGATAGTGTTTGCTGAGCACTCAAAACATACAAATTCATCCTGCTATTCGCTCACCGCGAATGGCCATTCCAGCCTTAACGGCTTGTCCATCGGGTATTGCTACCCGCTGGTCACTTTTCTCATCCCCCGCAACGCGGAGAAATATCACTCCGCTTGGGGGTGGTGTGTCTCTGCGTTGCTTCATGCAATCTTGATGGAGACACTACCATGATGACCATTCCGCACTTCTACTTTGGCTTGCCCGCGTTTCTTCAGGGATTCCTGATGGTCGCCGTATTATGCGTTGTTAGTTACGCGCTCATTCGCGCTTACAATCGACACGCTAATGCGATAGACAAAGCGGCAACTAAGGCAGAAGAAAAGGCAAAAGGCGCGACGCCTGCTTCACCCCAGACGGTGACGCAAGCCACGCCCAAGCCGGAGCCTCAACCGCAAGCCTGCCCATCGCTTAGCGATGACGAGCTTGCTATCTACGACATTCCGACGATTTTGCGTCGACAATCAGACTTTACGCATCGCAAAGCGCCGCGTGAGCTGATGAAGCCGGTGACGGAGCGGTTGTTTCGTCAATCAGCGGATGCCTTCGCTAAACGTCTGAAAACAGAAGCCGAGCGCTTGGCGCAATTTAATTGCGACTTCACTGACCATCTGGGTCGTGATGTGGCTCGCTTGCTGGGCAATGAAAATGTGGTGGCCGATGGCCGCTTTTATCGGAAATGAGCCGCCTTTTGGCGTTCACTTCCCACCATGATGACCGTACCCGTTCAAAGCAGCGGGTACGCTAGCTTTCCTTGGAGATAGCGATGTCTTTAGCAGAAGAACGCCGTGCTGCCGGAGAACGCATGTTTGAGGCCACGGAGCTACCGGAAGATTATGAAGTCAGCCCAACAATCGAAACGTGGGTGGACGACAATCTTTGGGTAACGGATCACTCGTATGGATGGGTGCTCAATGAATTAGGCATTTCGGGCACCCAAGGGCTACATGTTGTCCTTGGTATGGCACTGGCCGCGTTTTTCGCTGTTTCCATGCTGATTCGCTATCGTCGATGGCAGAAACGTCAGCAAAGTGAAGCGCAGAAGCGGGATACGCAACCAGCGAAACCGTCTAAGACTGCCGCCCATTCGCATCGTCTTGAAGGCCACGACCCCTATCAAATAGACTGATTGTGTTGCTCTTTGAGCGATAGTGTTTGCTGAACACTTAAAACATACAGACTCACCTACGACGCCAAGCTCACTGCTTGCGCGTTCTTGCAGATCACCCTGTCGGGGCATAAACACGCCCCTTCGGGGTGGTTTGTGTCGTGGCAGGGTTTTTTCATTTCTACTAATGAGGAACCTACCATGACCGCTATGCAGCAAGAGCAATTCCACGCCGCCCAGAAAGCCTTTATCGTTGCTGACACGTTCGGCATTGATGCACCAAAAGGATTTGCGGTGAATGGGTTTGCTGATCCCAACCACGTTGCCATTCCGAAATCCGACGACAACTATGTTTTTCGTAAGGAGCCCTTGCGTGAAGCGTTGGCGTTTTTGGAATGCCCGATGAACACTGGGCTGTTCATTTCTGGCCATAAAGGCACGGGTAAGACTTCACTGATTACGGAAGTCTGCGCCCGTTTGAACTGGCCTGTGCAACAAATCACTTGCACCAGCCGCACCGAAATGACCGACCTTGTGGGCTATCACGCCATGATGTCGACAACGCCTGGTGCGCCGCCTGAAATGCAATTCCAATATGGCCCGCTGGCGCTGGCCATGAAGGAAGGGCATGTACTGGTGCTTAACGAGATTGACATGATGGAACCGGCGGAACTGACCGGCCTGAATGACATTCTTGAAGGTCGCCCCTTGGTGATTGCGCAAAATGCAGGCGAGGTGATCCATCCTCACCCTGCGTTTCGTATTGTCGCCACGGCGAACTCAATGGGTAATGGTGACGAAACCGGCCAATACGCCGGTATTACCATGCAAAACATGGCCGCGATGGATCGTTATCGGTTTATGACCGTCGACTATCCGCATGAAGACGTGGAAGCCGCCATTCTCGCCAAAGTGGCGCCGGAACTTGGTGAGGCTATCCATAAAGCGATGATTGGCGTGGCCAACGAAGTGCGCGAGGTGTTTAAGGGCGAACAGACGCTTTCCGTCAAAACCGAATACGGCGAAGAATCTGTGGCGATGTCCGAACCCATCTCGACACGCAAAATGGTGTTGTGGGCGCAACTGGCTGTTCAGTTTCGTTCTAGCACCAATGCTGAAGGTGAGCGCAATGCCTTGTCGTATGCGCTGCATATTGCGCATCTGCGCCGCCTCAACGACTACGAGCGTGAAGCCATCCTGCAACTGTGCAATGCCATCTTTCCTGAATGGCATGATTAAGGAGGGCAGTGATGGAGACGCTTACCGACAAATGGGTGTATTGGGAGTCGCAATCTATCGACAAGCCCAATATGACGGCTTACCTGGACGTGCTCTGGGAAAGCTGCCAAGAAGTCGCCCACGCCTCTCAGCTTGTATGTTCCCCCGACAAGGGGGAGCTGCTACGCGCTGAAAGTGCCGTGATTACGCTCGATACGATGATGGGGCCAAACGTCATTAACCCGTCGGATATGTCCGGCAGTGGGATGTTGTCGTTACCCCATGATCACAAACTGCTCATAGCGCTTGTTGCGATTAGCAATAGCTTTCACCAGACGTTCCGTTTGGAGAATGAGCCGCAAATCCAGTTTAGCTACGACGACAACGAACAGTTGCCGGATGCAAAGCGATGCTGGATCGAGGTTGCGGAACTACTTCGACTTGGCGATGTTTCTGACACGCTAATCGACGAGTACCGATATGGCCTCGCTATTCAATTAGGGCTGGCTGGTGAGCCATTGGATATTCGATCTAGTCGGATACCCGATGCGTTTTTCTAGCTAGACCCTCCACCCTGATGGGGTATCACTGATGCCCCACTGGGGATAGGTGATGCCCCTTTTTTCATTCTGAAAGAAGGAAACCATGATGCAATCACCTATCCAGCAACAGCAGCAACCAGCCACTTCGCAGCCGAACGGCGATAACGACAAATCCTTAATCGTTCGCATGGCCGAACGCCTGGGGAACGTCGAGCCGGAAAAACTGTGGAATGTGCTGAAAAACGACTGCTTCAAGGTGCCTTACGGCCAACAGCCCACGAATGAACAGCTGATGATGCTCTGCATTGTCTCTGAGCAGTATGGGCTTAACCCGCTGACCAAGGAGATTTATGCCTTCCCCGACAAGGGCGGCATTATTCCCGTGATTGGCGTGGATGGCTGGGTATCAATCTTGCGGCGCCAACCTGATTTTCAGGGCTACGAGTTCCGGTATTCCGACAACATGATTCGAATGCAGGGGGCGGAAGTAGACGGCTACGAATGGATTGAATGCACCATGCACATTAAAGGCATGACTTCGATCACGGTGCGCGAGCACTTGGATGAAGTCTACAAGCCGCCGCGCAAAGGCCGCTCTGGGCCGTGGCAAACGCATACCAAGCGTATGCACCGTCACAAGGTCTTGATCCAGGCTATTCGCATGGCCTTTGGCTTCTCCGGTGTCTATGACGCCGATGAAGCCGACAACATCCGCAATAATCGTTCAAGCGATGGCAATGAGGTCGACATTACCCCGAACTCACCATCCCCGACGCTGTTGCCGCCCGCTTCTGATAGTGAGCTAAGCGATAGCGAGAAAAGTATGCGCAAGCAGCTTTTGCAACGGGCTGAATCAAAGCAGTGCTGGCGCGCTGCGATGGAATGGGTGCAAAAGCACCCAAACTTGAGCGAAGCGGTCAAAAAGCGCTTTGTGAATGATCTATCGGAGTCAGAGCTTATGCACACGCCGCTAAGCGACGACGAAGTAGAACCCACACAAAAGCGTGCGGAAACGCCAAACGCTGATAGCGCCAATGATGCCGATCCGGCACCTGAAGCGCCTGACGAGCAAGCGTAACCGCATCTTCATATCGAGCCTTTGGCTCAAACACCCATCCCTAGCGGGCATACACCTTCCCGCTAGGGGAGGGGTGTGCCTGCATTGATTTCAATGAGGCACACCATGTCGACAACCACTTTTCCCCTGCACCATTCCTTTTATCTCTCTGTCATGGAGCTGATTGAGGAAGCGGAATCCACGGGTGATACCGACTTAATCGGTTTTGCTAGTGAGGTAGATGCGACACCTTTTCAAGCCGCCTGGGACGCCGTGCGCGAGCACTGCCAAGGTGAGCTGACAAATCTGTGCGGCATTGAGCTGCGCAATGATCGCATCCAGCAGTGGGCGACCATTTTGGTCGATCCAACGAACCCATCCATTTTCCGTGCGCAGTATTACGCGGCCAATGGATTTCAAGGACACGCCTGCTATCAAAATGCCATTGAAACACTGGACGAGCTTATTCGTTCGGGGTTTCAAACGCTTGATAACGGGGCTTTAGAGCGCATGAGCGCTACATCGGAATGGCAGGTCGGTTGCGAAGTCACCTCGATCTTACAGCGTATCAATAGCGGCACGCTTTCTTATCGAGAAGGCGAGCAACGCTATCAAGCGCTGTTGGCTCAAACGGCTCATTCTCAGCGTGAGGATGATGCCGCATGATGCCGTTAATCCTGGGTACGCTATCGACTATCGCCTTAATCGGGGCTGTCGCCATCGCGGCAGTGATCGAATCGCAATAACCCCTAGTGGACATACATTGCCCACTGGGGGCTTGTGTGTCCGTAGGGATAACATGATGAAGGAGTTATCCAAATGGCACTGCACTACGACACCATCAACGTCACACAAGGCGAGCAAGATTGGCTGGATTGGCGCCAGGAAGGCATTACCGCTACCGATGCGGTCGTGCTGGCTGGCATCAGTCCGTACAAGTCAAAATGGCAGCTTTGGGCAGAAAAGACGGGTTACGCCAGTGCGCCCGACCTGTCGCAAAACCCCAACGTACAGCGTGGCAACGCCATCGAGGCCAAAATCCGCGCTGAGTGGGAACAGCAAACCGGCGACATGATGTTGCCCGTCTGCGTGCAGTCCAAGAAGTCACCGCTACTGCGGGCGTCGTTGGACGGCATCAATGATGATAATCACCCTGTCGAGATTAAGGCACCAGGACAAAAGGTGTGGAAAGAGATCGAAGACCAGGGGGAGCAATCAACTGCGTTTCGCATGTACTGGGTGCAGATGCAGTTTCAAATGCTTTGCTTGCTGGCGCCCAAAGGGACGCTGGTGTTTGGCAAAGAAGAAAGCGATGGCAGCATTACGTTGCGGTCGTTTGAAATCCAGCGCGACGCGGCGTTTGCCAAGCAGCTTTTGCGCGACGTGGCGGCGTTCTGGAAGCAGGTGCAAACCCGATCCGCACCGGAGAAAGACCCTGTGCTGGATCACTACATCCCTGAAGGAGAAGATGCGGAAGCGTGGCGCCAAGCCGCTGCGTATTACCGGACGTATCAGAAAGAAATTGACGATATGAAGGCCCGTATCAAACAGCTTCAGGAACAGCAAAAACCGCTGGTGGATACCATGCTGGGCTTGCTAGGTGACGAGTACAAACGCGGCGAGTTCGCGGGTGTTATGGTCACGCAGTACGAGCAAGAGGGGAGCGTCAACTATCGCAAAATCGTCGACGATCAGCTTGATCTTGATGATGAAACGTTAAACGCTTACCGCAAACCCAGTTCCATGCGCCACCGCGTCACGGTGACAGAAGAAGCGCCTCGGAATATCAATGACAAAGAGGTGGTGGAGCAATCCAACAAGCCTACGAAAGTCATTCCCGATGCCTTTTTCTAAGCCCTTTAAAACCCGCCGCTGGCGGGTTTTTTTTGGGTTGAAGATTGCCGCTGACGCCGATAGACTCAAATTGTTGCTCTTTGAGCGATAGTGTTTGCCGAACACTCAAAACATACGGATTCATCTTTGCTAACAGCTCACTGCTGTTTAGCCCTTCTCAGTTCAACAATGCCGCTCTGGCATTGTTACCTTCACCACTACGCACTTCCTCCCAACGGGACACGATAACTTATCCCGTTGCGGGAGAGTTGTGTGTGTCGCTTGGGTGTCGTGCGCGCAATTTCTCTTAGGAGACTCCGCATGATGACTCGCAACAACGCAAAAGCTGCCGACACCAACACTGAAACACTGGATCAGGTCGCCCTGGTTCAATTAAACGTTTCGGTTTGGTCAGGCCAAACCCAGTTGAAAGCCGAAGACATCCGGCTTGGTGATGGCGGCAAGCTGCCTCCCGCCAAGGTGGCGCAGATTGGCAACAAAAAAATCTGCAATCCCGATGATCTCAAGGTGTTCCGCACGCTGCGCGAAACCATCCGCAACACGGTCACAGACCACGGCGTACCGCTGATGGGCGGCTATGCCATCCCGCAGGATGTCGTTTCCAAAGTGGTGCCTAAACTGGAAATGCTGATCAAGAAGTTTGAGGACGCCAAGGAAAAATTCTTGGCCTCTTACGATCAGTCTCTTGAAGATTGGATCGCTGAAAATCCTGGCTTTTCCAATGAGATTCGCCGTTCAGCGCTTCCGGTCGAAGACGTGAGAGACAGGATTTCCGCCAGCTTTAAAATCTACCAACTTGCCCCCGTGGCAGGTGCGGAAGAACACGTTGGCGGTAAAGTGGAAATGAGCGATTCGCTCATTACCGAAATTCAAAAAACGGCCCGAAAGTTTTACGACAAGTACGGCAAGGCAAGTGTATCAAAAGTTGATCCGCGCACCGTGGCAACGTGGCAAAACCTGCGTTTCAAGGTGAGTGGGTTGACGTTCTTGGATGCCAAGTTTGATGCACTGAACGATCTGTTGCAGGAGACAATCGACCTTTATGGCGATGCGAGTGTAACAGGCACCAACCTCGCTCAACTCAAGCACAACGCGCTTGTATTGAGCACAGACGAGATTCACACCTATCTGTCTGGTGGCGCTACGGCAACACCAACAGATGATGCTGACCAGGACGATGCTGATGAAACAGCAGACGCTTCTGACAGCAGTGAAGCTCACACCACGGATACATCCTCTCAACCCGCTCATGCCGATGCTTCCGAAAGCGCGTCCACATCGACTGCCGATGCTGACGCTGCCGACTCTGAAGCTAACGCTGACGGTGACGACGGGGATGATTTCGACAGCATGTTCGGCGACTTGGATAGCCTGCTATCCGGCGACGAAAGTGCTGACACCGACGCGCCGACCGAAGCGGATCAGGAGCAGGGCGAAGACGATTCAACGTCAACAACCCAGCCTGAAACCCAAAAGGTCGCGTCTGTTGATTGGGGCGCCTGGTAAGCACCAGCACGCTCTCTCACCACCCAGAACGGGCACACCCACCCGTTCGGGTGGGTGTGCTCTTAACATGATGCTAGGAGTACACAATGAGCAAGCAAGCCTCAACACTACAGAAAGCCCTTCCGATTGTAGCCGCCGCTTATGGCCGCAAACTGGGCGTCAAAGTGGCGATTGGCAACGATGACAGCTCGGCATATACGGATGGGGAAACCATCGTAGTACCCAACATTTCCTCGGATTATCCGAAAGACGTGATTTGGGGCTACTTGGCGCATGAAGCCTCGCATGTGCGCTTTACGAACTTTAATGTTCGTCGCATTCCTGGGGCACATGCCGCGCTCACCAATATCATCGAGGATGCCCGCATCGAGCGGGAAATGGCACAGGCTTATCCAGGCGTGGCCAAAGAACTCGACGCCATTTGGCACTATTTGAAAAAAGCCGGTTATGTTCAAGACGTTTCCGATGAAACGCCTGCTATCGGCATTCTTCAAATGTATTGCCTCTATTTTTTGCGGTGCAATTATCTCAAGCAAACCATGCTTCAGGATGCGCTGAAAAAAGCAGAGGCAGCGCTTTGCAACACTTTCCAGAAGGGTGCGCGTATCCGACTGAAAGGACTGCTTAGCCAAGTGCCCACGCTCACTTCAACCAGAGGTGCCGCTGATCTTGCAGAACAGATCATGGACATGCTGGAAGAAGAAGCCAACAACCCGTCGGAAACCGATGATGCTGACGACAGTAACGACTCAAGCGATGATGGCGATACTGACGAAAGCAACAGTGCTGACGACACTGATGATGCTCAGTCGGAAACATCCAGTGATGAAGATGACCAGGCATCGGATGATTCAACATCGAGTGGCGAAAGCGATGATGCCAGCGATGGTGATGACAGTGACGCAGCAGGTAGCGACGGCAGCAGCGAAGCCGAGGATTCGAAAGCTGACGACAACACCAGCGGTAACGCGGGTGACGACGAAGGCGATGATGAATCGGACAGCAGCGGTGGAGCGAATGGTCAAAGCGACGATGCTGACACCAGCGACAACGACAGCAAAAGCACTAACAGCGCTGAGGGTGACGGAGAGGAAGATGCCAATGGCGACTCCACGACGAAACCCAGTGGTAGCGGTGATGGCGATGTCGATCAAGACAAAGCACAAACCAATACCCAGCAAGTGCTGAGTGCCGGTCGGGGTGATGAACTGCCCGACCCCATGAGAACGCTTCGCGCTGACATGGATGCGGAAACAGAAGCGGTGTCGTATTCTTTTCCCGTGACGATCCCTGATGGTGTTAGCGACACCTTACTTGTTGAAGAAAGTGGCTTGGGGCAGGGAATTAAGAACCATGTCCATGCCACTTCGCACAAGTTACAGCACCGTCTCGCCGGTTTGGTGCAGGCAACACAGCGTCAAGCAGTGCGGCCTTCCCGTCGCGGTAAGCGCATTAACACGAAGAATTTAGCGCGCATGGCCGTGGGCGATACCCGCGTCTTCAGCGCTAAAGACCGTGTTAAGAAGCCCAACGCGGCGATTCATATTCTAGTGGATATGTCCGGCTCCATGTGTATGTCGCAACGTGATGTTCCGTTCTGCAACGTCGAGAATGTCGATGATTTTACCGAGGCGTTTGCGGAAGTGGATTCAACCCATCGTTGGGGCGTTAGGCTGCCCTTTCAGGTGGCGCGTAACGCAACACTGGCGCTCACACAGGCGCTTGAACGCATCAAAGGGGTCAATGTCGCCGCTACGGGGTTTTCGTCAGTAAACGACATTACGCCGATGCTCAAGCATGGTGAAACGCTTAATCATAAAACGATTCAGCGTTTTGCAGTGCATCCCGTTGGGACGACAGCGTTGGCCGAAGCCCTTTGGTACAGCGCGGTTGAGCTCAACAAAACGCAAGAGGAACGCAAGGTCTTGATTGTCTTGTCCGATGGTTCTCCCGACAGCCCGTTGGCGACCCATCAAGCTATCAAGCAGCTTTCCAAATCCGTTGAACTTGTTGGCATTGGCATCTTGGACGATGCGATTGTCAATTACATCGACAACTCTACCGTCGTCAACGAGCTTGGCGAGTTAGAGAAAACACTGATGGATGTGGCTCGCGCCTCCATCCTGAAGTGACGCAACGCGCAGTGGCGGCTTGACGCTACCACTGCATCCACCCAAAGGGGGTACACCACCCCCTTTGGGCGTGGTGTGCCTGATGTATGAGGCGAGGTCTTTTATGACTGCACACCACGATGTAGATCAAATGGGTCTTTTGTTTGATAGCTTTTTGGAGCTAGGTGTCGACCCCGACACGCTGCACTCCCGCGATACAGGGGATAAAGGCGAACTTGTCGAGTTAGACGCTTTTTCAAATGCACCCAATCAGGAATCTTGGTCAAACGATGACGTTTATCAATTCGTCGAGCGCTTTTTTACCGCGTCGATTTCCACGCTAGGTAGCCCTTTTGCGGGGCATAAGGCACGGGACGAAGCGCGAGGATGGTTGCTTTCCGATGACACGGCATACCCGCTGTCATTTGTGAATTGCTGCGCCATGCTCGGTTATGACCATGACGAACTGCGGTCGCGGGTTCTGCTCACTTGCAAAAATGTGGCATTCCGCGATTGGTAGTGGCAGGCAGGCGTGGGGGGGAATCCCCCACCTTGCTTGCCTGGCGGTATGCCGTGACGTATCCCCAGGCAAGCAAGTTTCTCTGCCGTTGGCAGTGATCGTGGTCGCTTCACCACGCTAAATAAGTAGCTTCACTCTACCCACTAGGGGGTTCGCCTCCTTCTGGGCTGGCGTTCCCCATTGCACATGAGGTTCGCCATGACACACACCACTTTTGGCTCTGCCGACACGCTCCGTATCGACGTTGACGCGCCGCAAGGCCGCATTGTCTGGGAAGTGCCGGTAAACCCAACACCAGGGCAACCAGCCTCGCAGCTGGCTGACCGCATCCAAGAAATGCTGTCACTCCTAAAAATGCGCAAACGCTACGCCCCAAGGCGTGATGGATTGCTGACATTTCGGGAACAGCAAACGCTCAAAAGCTGGGAATCGGCTTATAAAAAAGCCGTTGCCGCTGAAAGCCGGATAGATGAATTGCTTGGCAAGCATCTTAAAGCCGGTTAATTCACCCAACCCAATGCGGGCACTTTTCGCGCCCGTAAGGGTGTGGGAGTGCTCGCTTTCACTCGATTGGAGGCTCCCATGAATACTAAGCAGTTTGTCGTCAAGTACGACGAGCATGAGGTGATGGGCGATGTGCTGACCAAACACGCCCGTCGGCTTCATATCACACCGGAACAGCTAATCAGGCGCGTTCTCGCACGCGAGTTGGGCGATGTTGATCTATCAGCATCATCCCTCAAGCGCGAAACATGCCGTGAAGCATTCTGGCGCAACAATGGCGCTCTCATGCCACCGTCCTGCCAAAAGGGGGTGCGCTATGGTGCCGTCTAAACATCATTTCGTTGGCAGCGTGATTTATGCCTGGATGCCGCACAGCGAGACGCCCCACCAACCTGGCCCGAAATATCGGCCCGTTTTGGTGGTGGGTGTCGATGACGAAAGCGGTTCTTTGTGTATCGCGCCAGGCACCACGCAGAAGCTCGATAGCGTGCTGCGGGGGCAAATCCTGATCGACAAAATCCATGACGGTCAGGGGTTACAGCAGCCAACCAAGTTCAAGATCGACAATGCCCGCTGGGTGCCTCTTACTCCGGCCTTTTTGATGGGACATGGCCAGCAATATCGCTTTGCTGGTGCCATCCCGATCTACAAAGTCCGCGAGCTCTATGAGGTGATCCGCGAAGCTGATCCTGAATTGCGCAGCCGTCGTATCACGTCTTTGGCGTCGTAACGACAACGATGATTCACCCCAAGGGGAGATAAACACTCCCTATGGGGGCGTTTGTCTCCCTTCGGGGCTTCACTAAAGCCCCTGCGCCTAGCGCGGTGGTTTTCGGAAGCCCCGAAAACCAATGGAGACATCGCCCATGATGATTGATCGTGATAACGAGTTTTTCAAAACCGACGAGGTAAAGCAGTCGGCTAGAGGCAACTGGATCGCCATTTTGAGTCAGTTCGGTGCGCTCGCACCTGCCCTCAATAAGCCTGGCCGTCATGTACCGTGCCCGAAGTCGGGACAAGGTAAAGACGGTTTCCGGTTGTTTCCCCGTGATCTTAATGAGCGCGGGGGTGGTATCCACAATGACCCGAATATCGGCTCAATGACCGACGGTTTTTCACTCCTTATGTGGCTCAATGACTGGGATTTTCGCACGACCGTAACGGAAGTGGCGCTAATCCTGGGGATGGAGCCGTATCGCAAGAAAGGTGGCCAGCCGCGTCGTGTGCATACTGCACCGCGTCGGTTAAACCATGATGCCGAATCCGTAGCAAAAGCGGCTCAGCGTAAGCTCGCCCAGCAACAGCATGTGGATCGGCAACAACATCAGCAACGGCTTCAAGCGCTATGGGATGAAACCCTGCCGCTGACCGACGCTCAGGCCGTGACCGTTAAGGCGTACCTGGGAAATCGTGGCATTGCCCATAGTGACGCCATGCTAAACGCGCTCGCTACAGGTGACTCACTGCGCTTTCACCCAGCACTGGCTTACTACGGTGTTATCGAGCGCCAGGAAATGACGGCATCAGGTGAGGCCATCATCCATGAACAAATAGCCGCTTTAGGGCATTATCCTGCGCTTATTGCGGCTATTCGTGACGAGCACGGCAACATCACAACGCTGCATCGCACTTACCTAGCCCATGATGGCGCTGGGAAGGCGGATGTTGACCATCCTCGCAAAATGCTCGCATTGCCCGAAGGGGTAAGCGTGACAGGGGGTGCCATTCCATTAGCGATGCCACGCGGCATCCTGGGCCTTGCTGAAGGCTTGGAGACAGCCACAGCGGCGTACAACGCAACAAGGCTACCTACGTGGTCGTGCGTGAACGCAACGCTGCTGGCGGGCTTCAATCCACCGCCTGACGTTCACACGCTGGTCGTGTGGGCCGACCGTGACCGCTCTAAAGCGGGTGAGGTGGCGGCGGAACAGCTCAAGTCGCGCATGAAGGAGAAAGGCGTCAAGGTCGTCATTATGCTGCCTGACGCGATTATCCCTGCCGACGAAAAGGGCGTGGACTGGAATGACATGCTGCTGCAACACGGGGCCATGTCGTTTCCATCACGCCAAATCATTCTCGATAGCATCGCCAACGCAACATGAAGGTCGGTGTTCGCTATCACTTCATCTTAACCCACGGGGGTAATGGCGCCCCTGTGGGCGCATTGCCCCTTCAATTAACCAGAAGCGAGGTAATGCGTATGAAATCATTAAAAAAACGCTGGAAAGCATTGAAGCTAGGCGGGGCCAAGGCACCCCCGCTGCATGTTCCACCTAAAACCCTATTGGAAGTCTCTAAAGACCTCCGCAAAATCGGTCTAGGTGGATTATTCGCTGGCGCAGGTGGCATTTTTGCCGTCGGTGGCGGGTTGGTTAGCGCTATCACCGCGATATTGCTACTACTCGCTGGCGCGTTAGTATGGGTTGGCGCTATCGTTCTCGATGCGGCTGCTCGACATGCAGACGAGGTTGCCAAAAAGGAGTCTTGATATGGCCCTCAACGTGACGATCTTCATCCTAGCAATGCTATTTTTAAGCATCGCTGGCTATGGAGTGATCATCGCCTTTCGCATTATTGCTGACAGCGACAAGCACGACTAAAACCCCTTGCCTCCGGCTTGGGGTTTTTGTCTTTTAGGCAACTTCTTTCCCAGCCCCAGCTTTCTAGCCAAGCACCATTTTTACGCATTTCAGCACGGCTTTTCTCGCCGATGGCCACGATACCCTTGTGTGGCTTTTCCATTCATCGACCGTGCAGAATGCCATGACTTCAGAATATATCCTCCATGACAATGATGTGTTGATCAGTCAAACCCAATCCGATAGCACGATCACGCAAGCCAATGACGCCTTCGTAGAAGCCAGCGGTTTCAGTCGTGACGAGCTTATCGGCTCTTATCACAATATCGTCCGACACCCTGATGTGCCCAAAGCGGTCTTCAAAGACATGTGGGATAACCTACAGCGAGGGCGCCCGTGGTCGGGGATCGTGATGAATCGGCGAAAACATGGCGGCTACTACGTCGTCAAAGCCAATGTGACGCCACTGACAGATCACGGCGAGATCAAAGGCTTTTGCTCGATTCGGCATAAACCGGACGACAAAGAAAAAGCGCGTGCGCTCAGTGCTTATGCCGATATGAAGGAAAACGGCCAACGTTCGGCCTGGACTATCCGGCAAGGCAAGGTTCAAAAGCGGTATAGCCTGAGTCGGCTGATTCCCTTCAATCCTCGATCACTGGTTACGAAAACCGCCTTTGCCAATACCCTAGCGATAGCGTTTCTGCTAGGCATCGCCGGAGTGGGCGCGAGCATGGTGAACAGCGGCGGTGAAGCGCTAGAGTCTTCACAATCCCACCTCGATTCCATCAATACGCTCGGCGCCATTCGCGCTGAAACCGTTAAGGCTCGACGAAACATCAACACGACGCTGAGCCAACCAGACACCATCAATCCCACCACCTTTCAAAATCGTGCCGCCAGTATAAAAAGCGAAGCGATGGCGCATTGGGAGCAATTCGCCGAACACGCTGATGCGAACGGCATTACGATTGTCGATGAAACCCGCGAACTAGAGCGCTATTTTGAGGATGGGGTGGATCGCACTGTGGCGATGATGGCTGAGGGCAACATTGAAGGGGCTACAACGCACCACAATGAGTTTCTAGCGACCACAACCCCAGCCTGGGGTGAAACGCTTACAGCGCTCTCTGATCGCGTAAATGCGGTCGTCGACGACGACATCGCGCAAGCGGTTAGCCAGCAAGTCACCTCACGCAACATCATGCTCAGCATGGGGTTATCCGGTTCGGCAGTGATTTTAGCTATGGGCCTCTACCTCTATAGTCGACTCAGCAAGCCAACGGAAGCATTACGTCGCGCCACGCTGGAAATGGCCGCTGGCAAGCTCAAGGGAAGCCGGTTTGGCCGCTTTGACAACGATGAAGTAGGGCAGACAATGGATGCAATGGAGCTGGCGCGGCTATCGCTGGGCGGGCTTGTTCGTGAAGTGAAGACCAGCATCCAGCAAGTCGACGGCACGGCTGACGAATTTGCCGGTGGCTCTCAGGATTTATCCTCTAAGGTGCAACAGCAGGCAAGTGCCATTCAGCAAACGGCAGCGAGCATCGAGCAAATTACCGCTGTTATGGAGTCTTCTGCCCAAAATACGGATCAAGCCTCTAAAGCCAGCATTGGTAATACAGAAAGCGTGGATAACGCTGAGGCTCAAATGCAAAAACTCAATGACGCTATAGCGCATATCACCGACAACACCGAGCAAATGGAAGTGTTGGTAGATAGAATTGACGGCATTGCCTTCCAAACCAATATCCTGGCTCTTAATGCCTCCGTGGAAGCTGCCCGCGCTGGTGAGCATGGCCGAGGCTTTGCCGTGGTCGCGGAAGAAGTAAGAAAGCTGGCGCAAAACAGCGCCGACGCGGCCCAAGAGGTGCGTAACCGTATCGAAAAAACGCGCGAATCCGTCGTGTCAGGCGCCAGCATCACGTCTATTGTCGATGATGCCGTTAGCAACATTCGGGAGAGTTCGCATCGCGTCAACGACCTTATGGGAGAGATAAATTCGGCCTTCAGCGAGCAAGAAAAAGGCGTATCGGAAATCAACAATGCCATCCAGGAGATCGACGTAGCCACACAATCGTCAACTCACCTCATGGATCGTTTTGAACAGGATGCTGTTGAATTGCGTAGAGAAGCCTGGACGCTTAAAAGCAGCACCGAATTGTTTGATGCAGGCGAGACAAAAGCGCTTATGCCGCCCGATACCCATTTGCAACGCCAAATGGCCACGTCTTGAAGACGAAGGATAGGGGCAGTAAGCTGATGGCAGCACTACAGGCATAGTGCTAAACCAATGGCATGAAAAGTCGCCTTAGTTCATGGGCAGGGCTGAGGCATCGGATGAACCCGTTATCGCGCAAGCGGTAGCGGGTTTTTTGGTGCGCAATTAATGGCGCAAAAGCTGATTTTTGAGGTGTTCAGCAAGCCTTGGCGCTGATACGGCCTTGGTAGAGTGGCTTATATCACCCTCTGCCAATGGATTTAAAAATGCTGAGAAAATGGAAAGAGCGCCGCATGATTCAACAGGCGGAAAAGGAAGATGCCCAGCGCACGCTAAGCCGGATAGACGCCTACCTCTACAGACGATTACCTGCTATCGAACGCCGCCACCAAGAGCTCGATAAAGGCTGGTCGACAACACTGAAATGTCTCGATATGGAAAGCAGGCAATTAGAAAATTTGCGTAATGATGTCGACAGGTTAGAAAGCACCCTCAAAGATACCATCGCGGAGGTAACGGAATTAAAAAATAAGCTAGTGGGTACGCCCACTGATACCTCTAACGCATTCGGGCAAGAAAACCACCATAGCGAGCCCGTTTTAGCCAGGCGAAAACTCCAAGGCGTGCCTAATGAGAGGCGCCTTACACCTAAGCTACGCCAACCCCAACGGATCGGCATCGAGCATCATAGCGGAGACGCATCACCTATCTTGGAGCGTGCTTGCGCCTCAGAAACCGATAAAAATACCGTCTAGGGAGTCGCTATATCATGCCAAAACGCCTTGTGATTGCCGAAAAACCGAACGTTGCCAAAGCGATTGCAGAAGCGCTCGGTAATGGCCGTGCAAAACGGAATGGCGACGGCCTTTTTGAAGTCGGAGAAAACCGTATTGTGGCGTGTGCGGGGCACATTCTGGAACAGTATGACCCCCAGGATTACGACGAGCGTTATAAGAGCTGGCGCATCGACGACTTGCCGATTCACCCTGATCCCTGGAAGCTCAAACCACCAAAAGACGCGGGCAAGAAGAAGATGCTGGCGCAGATTAAGAAGGGGATGAAGGGCGTCGAAGAAGTCTGTAACGCTGGCGATATTGATGCCGAGGGAAATTTGCTGGTCGACGAGGTGATTGACTACTTGGGATGGCAAGGGCCGGTAAGCCGCGTACTGATTTCAGACCTGAACCCTGATCCCATTCGCAAAGCCTTTCAGAACCTAAAGCCTAATAGCAATTTTGCTCACCTCACGCGCCGCGCCCTGACACGTTCACGGGCTGATTGGCTCCTGGGGATGAACTGTAGCCGCCTTTATAGCAAGCTCGCTGACCAAGCCGGTGTCAAAGCCACGCTATCTGTCGGGCGAGTGCAGAGCGCCGTCTTGGGGCTGGTGGCCCAGCGTGATCTCGACATCCAACACTTTAAGCCGCACGACTACTACACCGTCCAACTGGCCGTGTCACATCCCAATGGTGACTTCATGGCCAAATGGCAGCCACGCGACGACCAGGCGGGCCTCGATGAAGCGGGGCGTTTAACCGATTCTGCTGTGCTGGACGGGCTGGCCGCCCAAGTGCCGGATCACGTCACCATTTTAGAGTCGCAAACCGACCGCAAAAAGCAGCGAGCACCGCTGCCGTACTCGCTGAGCGACTTGCAGAAGGCCGCCAACCAACAACTCGGCCTCGATATGCAGGCTGTCCTCGATATTGCGCAAAAGCTCTACGATAAGGATAGGTTGCTGACGTACCCGCGAACCGACACCGGCTACCTGCCGAGTGATCAGCATGGTGCAGCAAGCTCGACGCTACAGGCGGTGGCCACCAACGTAGTTGCACTCAATGACGCCGCCGAAAAAGCTGACCCCACGAAGAAGTCGCGTGCCTTCAACGACAATAAGGTAGGGGCACACCACGGGATTATCCCAACGGAACGCGCTGCTCCCGATGATATAGCGAACCTCAATTCCAATGAGCGAGCAGTTTATGAGCTGGTGTGCCGCCGGTATATCGCGCAATTTATGCCCGATGCTGTCTATGACGCCACGCAAATTGAGGTTGGCTTACCCGACGCCGCTGGTGAGCGTTTCGTGGCTCGCGGCAAGGTGTGGATACAGCAGGGGTGGCGTGAAGTCGTGTATGCCGGTCTTGCAGACACAAAAGACGACGATGGCGAGGGTGAGAGCGAAGAAAAAGATCAATCCTTACCGGCGACGCAGAAAGGCGACCAGGCCGAGGGCACCGATATAATCGGTGAAAAGAAGGTCACGAAACCGCCCAAACCGTACACTGATAGCACGCTTATTACGGCAATGACGAACATTCACCGATTCGTCAAAAACCCCGAAACCAAGAAGAACTTGCGCGAAAATGACGGCATTGGCACCGAAGCGACAAGAGCCGGTATCGTCAAAAAACTGATTGAGCACCACAAGCACTTGAAGCGTGAGAAGAAAACTATCCGCGTCACAGCCAACGGACTGTTCCATTATCGACTCATGCCGCCAGAACTCAGCACACCCGACATGGCCGGTATTTTTGAAGCGGCTTTGCGCAACGTCGAAGATGGCAGCTTGCCGATGGCTGACTTTCTTGGGCAGGTGGATTCGTTTGTACAGTCACAACTCGATACTGAGGCTCAACAGCGATGGCTGAAGCAGGCAAGGGAGCTGGCGCCCACGGAAAAACCCTCGCAATATCAGTGCCGCCACTGCAATGAGCCACTTTATCAGCGCACGGCCAAGACCAAGCAGAAAAAGCAGCTTACCTTTTATGTCTGCCTGGCACCTGACTGCGGCTGCCACTTCCGCACTGAAAATGGCAAACCAACCACCTGCTTCAAAGGGCCGTTAAAGTCGCATGACGATGCCGAAATGCAACGTCAACGCGAGGAAGAACTCGCCACCGCGCCGCAATGCCCTGAGTGTCAAAACCCTCTACGCCGATTCAAGCAGAAGGGCAAAGACGCCTATTTCTGGCGGTGCCAAGATTACCAGGGCACGGTGTCGTGCGACTCATTATTTGGAGACAACGACGGTACGCCTGGGGCTGCATTCGTGGTGCGCGGTGAGAAAGTTGAGCGAAAACCGGATGGCCCGCTGTGTCCGGTATGCCAAGAGAGCGAAACCTTCCGTGGTCAAACGAGGAAAGATAAGCAACCATTACTGATCTGCAAGGCATGTGATTCGATGTGCTATGCCGAAGCCGATGGCTCACCAGGGCGCGTGTTCAAAGAGCGGGGCGAATGGGTAAAGAAACCTTTGGATGGGCCACCATGCCCAGTGTGCGATGCACCCAAAACCGCAAAAGCCGCCTCTAAGAAGGCTAAGCGGACGCCGCTATGGATATGCGAAGCCTGTGATTCGATGGGCGTGCGGGACGATGATGATCAGGCGAAACCACCTTTTAAAGAGCGGGGTGAAATGCTGATTGAGCCGAAGACGCAAAAGGGTAAAAGCCAAAATACGCGGAAGGTGACTAAGAAGGGCCATGAAGTGCCCAAAGGGGATAAACCGCCTGATGTCATGGTCAAGGTGTTTAGTCCAGACAAAGATGAAGGTGAGCAGGTGACACACTACTATTACTCTTGATTGGCCTTTCAGTAGGGTGTTCTAGCCGCCAAAAACGGCGCTCAAACGCAAAATCTAGCGGGCAGTGAGCGCCACAAACTCTCAGATTTCGCGTATGAGGGTGTAAATCAACACAAAAATATAGCCTAAAGCATTGATATTTAATACTTAATCGAACCTATCGGCCTTATCTAAGTGGCGCTAAATAGGCGTGAAATATAGCTCAAAAGGGCTCAATGCCTGGTGAAACCTGAATTTTTCCCCATTCAGCGGGCTTCTATGGCCAATTTGTCCCGTAAACTGGGGGTTCCATTTGGCAGGGAGCTTAAAATGAAAGCAAAAGCACTGACATCCGCGCTGGCCGCTACCGCAATGTCGCTCGCCATGACTTCGGTTTCGAGCGCCGATTCTGAAAAGATCGAAGATGCTATAGATTACCGCCAGTCGGTTTTTACCGCCATTGGCTATCATTTTTCCCCCATGAGCGACATGCTCCGTGGCGAGATCGAGTTTGATGCCGAGCGGTTTGATCACCATGCCAACCGCGTGTCCGAGCTGGCCGATATGCCGTGGGAAGGCTTTATAGATGAATCCTACGATGGGCAACATGGGTTCAAAACCACGGCTTCCGCAAAGATCGCCGATGATCGCGGGCACTTTAACGAAATAGCGAATGAGCTTGTTACCACAGCTTCAGACTTAGAAGCAGCTAGCGCCAACGATGCCGATATGCGTACCTTGGCGGGCTTGTTATCGAAAGTCGGTTCTTCATGCAAAAGCTGCCACGACGACTACCGGAATAAATAACCCTTCCTTGTGCAGTTTCTTTCTTGGTGCTTCCCCCGACATGGAAACCATGTACGGGGTCTTTTTTTGCCTATGGGTATCACACTAGCTCGTTATCTACATGGAGCACCTAACTCAAACCTTTTATGTCTCCAACAAAATACAGGCCGCTCGTCAGCCACTTATTTTTATAACTACCTTTAAGGTTCATTAAATGCAGTTATAATATGGGCACAGCAGCCCTCTTTCCCGTGCTGACGATCTCTGGATCGAGGCACGATTGGTACTGAGCCTCCATGTTGATAACGGGCTGTAAGAATATCGTTAAGTATTCTCGTACCGCCGGATACGGAAATTTGCTCAGACCCTTTGGAGTTTTGGCATGAAGCAAGACATCAAGCACGTCGACACCGCTGATCATTCATTGACTGTGTTGCAACAGCCGCAGTCCGGCTTGGTCGATTACGAAGCGCCGCCCATTCGTGTGCGCCATGACATCAACCATCCGTTCCCCCGTGGCACCAATGCGGCGCACCGACATTTGCGCAACCAGGAATCAGCGGCCAGCGCATCTTCAAAGCGGAGCCTCATTAACGAAATTGCCACCAAAGCGCTCGGTGCTCCAAAGCCACCTAAGCTGCTGGCGCCGAACGGTGATCAGCGAGCCCTGCACCCGCAGCAAGCCTTCCCCTATGATTATGTGGATTGGGCAAGCCTCACGCCCGATGTGGTCAGCGAGATATTGGCAACGTACCGCGATGGCGGCGTTTCACCCGCAAAGCGAAATGCCGTCCGTTCCGTGATACGCGGTATCGCCACCGAAGCCTGGATGCTCGATCAAATGAGTCACGCCACGCTGGATCGGATCAAGCAAATTAAGGCAGCGCGGTATTCATACGCCAAACGTGCGGGTAAAGCCCATAGCGCTGAAACCATCCGCGCTCTACTCGATCTTTGTGATCAAGAGCCCAGTGCTCGCGCCTTTCGGGATGGGTTGATGATTTCGATAATGGCTGCCGTCGGCTTACGCCGCGCCGAGGCCGTCAGTATGCAATTGAAAGACATCGACTTTTCCAACGGTGAGATCACCGTCGAGGGTAAAGGCCAAAAGCAACGCACGCTCACCCTGCCCGACTGCGTGTTATGGCGCTTAAACGAATACCTGGATCGCTATCGTGGCCGTGACGCCGGATACCTGTTCAATCCTATCTGGGTGAAGCAGAAAGCACCGGCTCGTGATTATCTGAAAAAGCCACTGAGTCTACGCAGTGTGAATGAGCGCTTGGAGCGCTTGCGCCTTATGCTGCCTAACGATCTACAGCTGGCGCCGCACGATCTACGCCGCACTTGCGCGACCGATCTGCGTGAAGCCGGTATGTCGATGCGGGAAATCCAGGTAGTGCTAGGTCATGCGTCGGTGGTAACAACCGAGCGGTATGTTCTCGACGAAACCAAAGATCATCGGGAGAAAGCCGCTCGGTTACAGGCCGGTAGGTTTGGATATAACCCCTAAACCCCTACCAAATACTTTTAGTAGAAGTTTAGGGTGGACTACGCTTTATTAATTACAGAGTTCGTATTTTGAAACATCACCAGTAAAATAACTTGAAGGTGTTGTTGAACAAAGCGTCGAACTTCCATCAATGGGGCCTGGAAAGCTATCGTCAGCAATGTGAACGGAATCATTAACTTTCATATTCTCTATACCAGAAATATCGTTCAAACTTGGGTTTGAATCGTATATTCCTATCCTATTTGTTTCTGTGATATTGGATAATCCATCAAGGTTTTCCAAGTTCCTATTGTTCCGAATATAGACAAACCCGTTACCTTCATCTGGATTATTATGCGTATAGCCTGATAAAAAGTCTACATTAGTGAGATTTGTACCGTCTATAGCTACAAAAGTAAATTCTCCTGTTGGTGCTAGACTACCAGGATCAGAAAGGCTAGTGGCATTTTCAAACCATAAATTATGTGGATTAACTGCGTCAGAAAGACCTGAAAGTGAAGTTATGCTGTCCCCTTCTATCCTCAATTTTTCCAATTTCGTTAGATTTTCTAAACCTTTCAAGTCCGTAAGTTCATCGCTAACGAAATGAATACGCTCTACTTCTTTAATGTTAGAAAGACCTTTTACTGTTGAGAAATTACCTTTAAAAATAAGCGAATTTATACCAGTTTCTATTGGATATTCTGAAGTTGGCAAATCTCCGGAAATTGCACTCCAAACAGGATATGCCCAGTCAGGATATGAAGAGTAAAGTGATGGTTCATAGCCATTTTCATCAGCATACATCGCCCATGTAATCTTACCAATCCCATTTGGCACAGTAATATCAACTGAATCTCTCTCAACAGAGCGAAGTGTCAAAGTATCACCTGCAAATACAGCTGGGTCTAGCGCTATCGAGATTCGATCACTAATGGTTGTATCACCTGAACCTATAACACTATTATCCAGCAGTACGTCAATTTCTGTGTCTGGCCATAATGTTAGTGTAATAAGATCGCCATCTTCATTAAACTGAATATCGAAATCACTCAACGGGTTAGGAGCATGGTTTAGCTGGTTAAAGCCAAAATTTTCATCAATTTCAACATTTTCATAGTAATACGACGTTATAGCTTCTTCGCAAAGCCTTTTGCCGTCGTTATCAAGTAAATCTCGCCCATTTTCTCCCCATTTAGGATGCAGAGAGGTAACGTCTTCCATTGGTGTTCCGCTAAATGTCCATTCAGTAGTGTGTTGCCACTCACCTTGCCAACTATTATATTCTTCTTTACTTTCATAATTCTCTACGTTCCAGCAAGATAAGTCCTGATACATAGAAGTTTCATTAAACATTCTACGAAACTCATGGTGTGAATCTGCATTTTTAACATTCCACCTTGACAAATCTTGATTGAAGCTTGATGCGCGATCAAACATATCCTTTATTGTAATTGGGCCTTTAAGCGCCCACTTTGAAATATCTTGATTAAATGATTCTGCTTCTCGAAACATGTATCTCATTGTATTAGCATTTTCAACATTCCATTTCCAAAGAGGTTTGTTAAATTTTTCAGCACCCCAAAATGCACGCCTAAAATCTGTAACTCCTGACACATCCCAATTATTTATATTCTGATTGAAATATTTGTTATATCGAAATGCCGATAATAGATTATCAAGTTTACCCGGCCGCCAATTACTTATATCTGTTGTATTCCAAAACCTTTTCCAATGATCTCTTTCTACACCAGCATAATTACTATTCTCAAAAGCAAAAATTTCCTGGAAATTTTTTGCGTTCGACATATCCCAGTAAGATATATCTGCATCTGAATTTCTTAGTAAGCGTTCGTTTGTATAAAGTAATTCGCTGAATTTTTCTACGTTTCCAACATAAAGTTCGTCTAGGCGCCACTCTCTAAAATTTCCATACTCATCTTTATACGCTGCTCCATCAGCAATATCTAAAAGCATTTGATGGTCTTCCACAATCAACATGCCGTCACACCCTGGCCACTCGCCGATTGAGCGTGTTGGTGCTGCTTTACATTCGGGTGAAACATAATCTTCTGGCACATTAACGTAATCCGGTACTACTACCGTCACGTCACCACGTCCAGGTGCCGATAGTGTTAGGACATCACCACCAATCACTCGCGGATCAAGCGGGATCGTGATCCTATCGTCCGAATATGTATTGCCCCTACCTATCTCTACGCCGCTATCATTTTTAACAATGACTTCCGTTTGCGACCAGAACGTGCCGGTGAGAGAGTCGCCTTCTTCCGAAAATGTAATGTTGAAGTCAGTAAGCGGGTCGGTCGAATCGCCAAAATCTGGCAGTCCTATATCCTCGCTGACCAAGTAAAAGGTTTTCTCACTGGTGGCTCCATCATCGCGTTCGGTATAAAACCCCAAAAGCTCGCCGCCTGACATTTCCGGCGTTAGCTCCATGAGGAAATCGCCGTTAGAGTCAGCCATGACACGCCCAACTTCGGTATCCGCTTCGTCTTCAGCGACAACCTCTTGATCTGCTAACGCCTTACCCATCGCGTATTCACCGCTGGCATCAACACGGATGTTGCTCGGCTTATCCGGTGCATTTATGCCAGGGGGTACAATGTAATCTTCCGTTGCGCCGCCAGACGCTTCAAGGTTCAAGACCTCGCCACTAGTGACAACCTCGTTCAGCATCACCGTAAATTGATTGCCGGTCACAACGGCAGCGCTACCCAGGCTAGCTCCTTCTCGTTTCACGCTAACAGTTTCTTCTTCACGCCCGCGCCCTGTTAAGACTGTGCCATCGGTATTAACCGAAACATCGGCAATATAAGACGTTGTAGGTTCTTCCACGTCGGAGCCATCGGGGCCGGAAGTATCAGAGTCATCCCCCGTGCCATCACCACCAGAGCCCAAGTTGCCCCCGAAATCATCATCACCTGAGCCTGAGCCACCAAAAGCGCCGTCCCAATCGGGTGCCGAGCTGCTACTAAATTCAGTTGAGTAGTACCGAAATACCATTGGATCGTCTGAAGCGCCCGCGTACTGGCCAGCAGACAGCATGATCGCTGCCGCCAGCGGCATGAGCATAAAAGGCTGTTTCCCGTTTCCCGCCATGTCGTCACTCCCGCTTTCGTTATGGATTCGGATTTAACGGTTGTTTCCACTGGATAACTTTACGCAAGCCAACCCTGTGTTCAGCCCTTCTCAGATCGTGATTTTTAGGTGTTCACTCGGCGTCACTGCGACGCTGCATGTCATTGTCAACCTGCTATACTGATAGTAGGTAACAGATTAGTTTCGGCGGGGAGTCTCTATGCCAATACCAACCAACGACCTGCTCGATAATGATCGTCGGCGTTTTGAGCTGATCCATCAGGCCAGCGAATGCTTTGATCGCATCCTGGCGGCGATTGATACGGTTTGTGAGCGTTATGAGAAAGAGCAGCCCCACGCCTGGGCGATGAATACCGTCCATACAAACGCGGATTGGCTGCGTCGCGTGCTGTCTGATATGTGGCATGACGCGGGTGTTGCCGGAAATGCCACGTCGAAACATACCGCTGTGATCGCGGCATCGCCGGAGCTGCGCGAGGCATTCCACACTCTGAACGAACTCAAAGGCGAATTTCACGAGATTGCTGACGAAATGAAGGGCACGCAACCGACGTACAACTCTCAGTCGGTGCTCAAAGAAGAAATTGCCAAGCAACACCCGCAGCTACGGGCGCACTTGAATACGGCGGGGCTCGCACGGCTGAGTTTGAAGAAAACGTGGCGGCGACTGTTTGTATTCGATGAACCTGTGCGGCATGTGGGCATCGGCTGGTATGTCAGTGGGCGCTCTATCGTAAAAATCAGTGTGGAAGACGCGGAAAAGCGGTTGATCAAGCTCGGCGCTGATCAGCCCCATGTGGCGATTCAGCTCAAGAAGCTGGCGAATCTCCCGCCTGGGGAGCCATTGGCGCTAGTACGCAAGCAAAGCCCCCTATTGCGGTGCAATATCCAGTTTGCCGAGACAGACGAGAACCCTAAACCGCGTCCGGTGGCCTTTAATTCATCCATGCCCCTGATTGTGCCACCTGACCTGCATACAGGGCTTTTGCCACCGCTGCGCACGCCCCCTGCTCAACCGCATGAGCCTCGCGGCGAGAGCCAGCGCCGTAAAGATACGAAGGTGGAGGATTCCCCCTTCCTACCTTCTATCTGCGTGCATCGCTACTACACAGCCGATTCGTCAGCGGCTTAATCCCCAGCGGCGGCATTATTGCCGCCGTTGTGGTTAATGTCAGAGTGCTCGACTGCTTCGACAGGCACACACCCTTTGCTTTCCGTCCGGTACATGTCGCCATGCCAATAGTGCGTTACATCGGGCGCAATATAGCGCGTATCTTCGGGTAGCAACTGGTACTCGATGCAGCCGTTATCCGTTCGCCCTATGGGTTGCCATCTTCCCATTTCCTTTCCGTTATACATCGCCGTGGTGGGCGCCCCATCTGGCCACTTGTCCGGTAGCTCAAACATATTTTCCATTTCGTCATGCGATGCCGATGGCATCCCCATTAAGGGATGATCCTCTGGCTCATAAGGCGTTTGCCCTGCACAGCCCGCCACAATGCCTGCTAAAACGACGCCTGCAATGGATTTCCCATGTAGCTTCACCCTCATGTTTTATCAGCCCTCTGCGCTTCAATGTATCGACTTCTGTTATGGCGGTTAAGTGTTGTGACCGCGCCCCTCGCAACCTGACCTAGCACGCCTGGCTGAACCTATCCGCTCACTTGAGAGGCCATGACATCATTGAGAAAATCTTGCTGGTCATCAGTGCAACGCTGAAAGCCTTTGAATTGACCGTTTTCATGGACTAATTCATCAAAGCGCCAATCACTATCGCGGTAATACACTCTGCGCCTAGCAAGCCCCCCGACGACTGCATCAACACGCTCAATCACGTTAGCTGCATCATTGGTCACGCTTGGCCCACCTCTGTCGTTATCGACAATCAAGACCAACATATCGGTGACACACACCACTGAAAAATCTGCTTTCAGCACGACACCTCTCCTTCCTCAAGTTTATGGGCTTATTGCGCCTTCTTTTTGACAACCGCTATCGCGGTGCTTATGGCAACACCAGGGAACGCATCGTGCATTGGTGACTGCCATTCAACCGACACCCTTTGTTCACATTCGGGCTGCCAGCTCGATGAAAGGCTATGGGGCAGGATGGCGACCAACCGCCCGCCAGGAGCCAGACACCGAATAGCCGCATCGAGGTGTGCTTCTGCTTGCCCGCCGGTATATGGCGGATTCAGCCCAATTTTATCAAAGCAGCGGTGCTGGCTTGCCGACCACTCAAGAAAATCGGCCTCTACAACATCGGTGATGCCCTTTGCCTTCAGAATGCCGCAATGAAGCGGCGCATATTCCACACACGTTAGCTGTTCCGAAGGCAGGCGCTCGGCAATCGCGCCTGTGCCAGCACTGGGCTCCAACACTCGATCCTCGGTCTGTATGTCCAGCAAATTTACGACCGAAGCGGCCAAAGTTTCCGGTGTGGGGTAAAACTGGTGGCTTTTGGCATTGGGGATACAGCCCGAAAATACAATATCGTCCACCACGGGGCCGATTGGATAGTCAAAATCAAAGACCCTCCCATCCTCTGACTGACCACCAATCTGCGTCAGCACGTCAATTAGCTGCTCACGCACGAAACGATTGTTTGCCCGCGAAATGACAAACCGGCAAGGGGATCGCTGGCCATAAAAATCATTGTAAAGCGCGGACAGAACAGGGCGAGGCAAAGGTGTCGTTAGCGGTTTTACTTGGATAGCCTTACTGCGTTTACGCGGCGTCTTGTGCTGATTCGGGATAGCCTCTGGATATAGATGCGCCAGCACCTTGTTCAGCTGCCAAGCCACATCAGGATGTATCTCAACGTGTACGGTTCCCTTCTTGTAGAAACGAAGTCGAAAGGCGTTTCCATCAACGGGAAACCACTCGCCCGTTCGATTGGTTTTGATAATGCGATCCAGCAACCAGTAAATGCCGGTTGAAAAATCCTTGGGTATCTCGCGCTTTAACACGATAGCGATGACTTGTCTGAGGTCTTCCAGATAAGCCGTATCGGACGGCACCAGGAGGCTAACGCAACGTGAAACATAGGTGATCAGTCGCTTAGAGAAGCCTTCGGGTCGATTTGTGACATGCTCATGGCTAAGGGCTCGAAAAATACCATCAACACGCTCTGCAAAGTAATTTTTCCGCTGCGCGAAAAGCTCCGTAAACGTAGCCCGCAGGTTGTCAGCGGTAAAAGGAGGCGTCTTCATGCGACTTATCACGTCGTTCCACTCGTTTCGGCGTTTTGCAGGCAATAAAGACATCACATTGGTCAGCGCTAGCGCCTCTTGCCAGAACCGCGCATCAAGCGCCTTCACGGCCCCTTCAAGCTGGAAAATGCGGTCGTAATACAAAGACGATACGGAATTGACACGGTGATCCGTGATATTTCCCTTGAAGAACATATCAAGTAGCTGCGTGTCGTGGCCGTGGTGCGCCATAAATTCTGCTATGGCTTTCAGCTCTCGATAGGATTTATCGTACCGTCGAATGAGGCTATCAAAGGCATCATGGCTGATAGCCTCCCCACCCATTGCCTCGTCATCGCCATCAACATCACACGCTGCAACAGGTGTTGTATTCAGCACAGCATCGTTAAGGGCACCCATGTCTTGCCTCCTAAATTCCGCTAGGTCTGCTTTTCACCCTATACGAGAGAAGGCATCGACAAAGGCAGCGAGAATTGTCACGCCGTCGCGCAAAGGCGGCATCGCAGGCAACATCACAAGCGACGCCAGTAGCATTGCCAGCCCTGGAACCGGCGAGTTTTTATCCATGAATTTCAGTGCCGAACCAAACGATTTTTTTAATCGTGCTCCCGCCAGGTCGACCGAGTAAATTTCATCAAGCACCAAATGAATTAGCCCGCCAGCCAGCAAGGCGAATCCGTATGACCAACTCAAAATCGAGGCACCAGTGAGAGAGTGCGTTAAAACCGTCGTAGCCGTGCTGGAAAAAAGCAACGCGACGAGAGAGTGAGCATTTCCGCGATGCACAGTGATGGCGTTAAACGCATGGAAAAACCCATGTCGCACTGCAACATAAGCACCAATACTGGCGAGTAACGCCGGTAACAACGCCATGTCCTCACGCAAGGAAAATGACATGGCCACCATTGCCATCAGCCCTAGCACCGAAAAGATCAATTTCACGGAATGCGACTTCTTCGCGTCAATGTCCGGCAGCAAGCCACCAATGATGACCAAAGCGATGACAGGCAGCATTTCACTGGCTCGCCAGATGTGGGCCGCATACCCCGCGTTGGCCAGCACCGTACCACCAACCACGGCGGCGCCTAAGTGAGTGCCAAACATCGCCATCCTTGCCTCCTATTTATCGTCGCTGCCTTCGTTGAGCGCCAGTGTAAGCACGGCGCCGAAATGGCCACGTCGCTGAGAAAGGGAAAACTGGGGTGTTGGCCAAGAAAACCATTTGCGCTGTGCGCAAATGGCCATTTTTAGGACTCCTTACATTTCTACTAATAGATACATTACTAAGAGCGCGGATTATCGACATGTCGGTTTTCCGACACGACGGATTACCGACACGACGGTTTGCCGACTTGTCGAAAACCTGTTGCCTCGGTGAAAGCCCCGCGCACAACCCCAAAAAGCCGCCTCTCACCTGCTAGGTCGCTCCGAATGCCGTGCTAACGTTGGCAAAAATCGTCAGAAGGAGGGGTAGCGGTGTCTCATGCCCTAACAGAAGAACAGCAGCCCGTGGCTAACTTTAAGGGGCAAAAGCTCGTCGTTAAGGCGTATGCCGGTACAGGTAAGACCACAACGCTTGTGGCGTTTGCCAAGGCGAATCCCGATGCTCGGATACTCTACGTCGCCTATAACCGTGCGATTCGGGAAGACGCGCAGGCTCGATTTCCGTCAAACGTCACTTGCAAAACCACGCACCAGCTCGCGTATGCTGCTATCGGGAAAGATTACCGGCACAAGCTCTCTCCCAACCTGCGTTTACGCGACATTACCGACGCGGTAAATACGTTTGATTGGTCGCTGGCACAAGACATTCGCGCCACGATTCATGCGTTTGCCATTAGCGCCGACAAAACGATTGATCGCCATCATTGGCCCATTTCTCTCGATGCCACCAGCAAGGCCAAAGATCGCCAAGCGATTGTGATTCATCACGCTAAACGCTTATGGAAAGCGATGTGCGATGTAGAAAACCGCGAAGTATCTATGACCCACGACGGCTACTTTAAGCTCTACCAGCTAAGCCAGCCGGACTTATCTTCGCGCTATGACATCGTGCTGCTTGATGAAGCTCAGGACTCCAACCCATGCGCTGAGGCCATTGTCATAGACCAGCCCAGGTGCCGCGTGTTGCTGGCGGGTGATCCCTATCAAGCGATTTATCAGTGGCGTGGGGCTCAAGACGCAATGGCCTCACATCGAGTTAAAGACGCCAAGGTGATGCGGATCGCCACATCGTTTCGGTTCGGTGAGCGTATTAGTGCCACGGCGAACGCTTTGCTGGCGCTACGCGGGGAAAAAGTGCCGCTGCGCGGATTGAGCCAACGCCAGGATTGCGTTATCCCCAGCAATCAATTCCAGCTCAAACAGTCGCCCGTGCCGCAGGTGACGTTCTTGGCCCGCACCATGATGGGCGTTATGCAAACAGCCCTGCATTTCTCACGTCGCAAATTATCGGTGCATCTTGTCGGTGGCGGTGACTCGTATCCACTCGCCGACATGGAAGACTTGTTCTGGCTTTCACGTAACAAGCGTGACCATATCCGCAATAAGCAGCTGCTACGGGATTTCAATGATTTCACGCAGTACAAAGCCATTGCCGAGGAAACCAAAGACCCCGAAATGCTCCGCGCTATCAAAGTGCTCGATACCTATCCGCACTTCGATCAGGAAATGAAAATGCTGGAAAAGCGGCTATCGGCATCGCCAGACGACGCCGATATAGTCGTAACGACTGCGCATCGCGCTAAGGGGTTGGAATGGGAGTGCGTCTACCTCGTCGATGATTTTCCTGATCTATTCGACGACCTCGATCCAGCCGAACGTGACGCTGAAATTAACCTCATGTATGTCGCGGCTACGCGGGCAAAGACACTGCTGGCGATCAATACGCAATTGCAAAAAGTGGTCACGCGGCACAACAGAGCCAAAGGGCTAAGCGCCGCCTGAGATACTTTTTAGCTCCGTTTCTGCACGTTTTCTCATGGTGTCGACCATCGTTTCCCAGATGACAGGGCTTGTCGGCAGCGTCATGGACTCCACCATATCCGCGACTCGCTGTGTTCCCACGATACCCGCGAAGGTGTCTAGTTCTTGCCATGCGGCATCGGGCACTGTCTGATCCAATAAATAAGGTACATCAGAGAGAGCGGCCACCAGGCGTTCGTGAAGGCGACGGCCTACCGGATGGCGCATGGTTTCTTCGGCCCGTTTCTCATGGGCATGAAGTCGCTCTTGCTGTTCATGCGCAAAGGTATCAGCGAGCTGTTTTGCTTCTGGCTGCCAAAATAGAAATGTATCTTTGGGTAAAAGCGCCATCCGCTCATAAGCTCGCTCGATAATCCGCTGCGAACCCGCATCTTCGATTTTATTGGGTGGCCCACGTCTAGTCGTGAAGGCATACTCAACAGCCTTGATGCTTCTTACCGCATCGTAGACCGAGGCGATACGATAGAGAGGACAACCGGCGTTACCGACCGGCCAAAAAGGCGCGATACACACGTCTAGGTGTAAAAAATCTTCCAGCACTTCAAATTCGCCCAGCACAAGACTGTGCTGAAACGCGCTTGGCCAATCGCCAAAAGGCGGATTAGCTGACAAGGCTGGCGTTGTCATCGGCGGCAACGCAGCACTTCGCATCTGATAAACACCAGCAAGTACAGATAGTGCTGCCGATTTTAGCAAATCAACATCATCGGTATAACTTGCGGCCTCCCCCTTGGTTGGATCGTTATTCTCTATCGCTTTAACACTCTCAAGTATATGACGTGCGGGGGCCATTTCCGTACTCTCCCTTATATTGTCTGCAAGTCAGCCTACACCACTGCTGCCGGTTCCTTGGGCAAGGGTGCTATAGTGTATTTTGTACTTTGTATTGTAATTGACTCCCCTTTTCGATGTCGTGATCAATACGCCGTTTTTTCAAGGTAGATCATCAACGCTCCTTTATGGAAAGGCATCTCAGGCCCGCGAGTCACTTTGGGTCCACCTCACCGGCGTTTCGCCACTGAATACCTGTTTTTTCCAACTTCAGCCGCACTCGTTTTCGTAACGGCCTCGTACCATCGACGGTAAGTGACACACCAAAGAGGTCTACGATGGCGCTACCTAATCTTCGCTTACGCACGTTCGCGTTGGCTTTAGCCCTGACGATGCCAGCGCCAGCACTGGCGCTAGACAATGCCCCCCAGCAATCAACCTTTTGGGAAGATGGTCGCGACGGCTGGTTTTTCTATGAGTCACCACCGGAACCAGAGCCAGAACCCGAAAAGGAACCTAACAAAGAGCCGGAGACGGTCGCAAAAAAAACACCGCCACCGGCACCGGAACCGAAAAAACAAACACCTAAGCCTCAAGAGGCTCAACAGCCCGAAGGGCCACCGGCTTTGTCGGCGGCATGGTTTCGGGAAAACCTCGAAAAATACGAAGACGCCGCCTGGAACAACCCGACAGTGGAGAACGTCAGGGCGTACATGTATTTGCAGCGCTACGTCATGGATCGCAGTGAGCAGTTTGCCCAAAGTGCTCAACTCGCCGTATTGGGTGATCCTGTGCTGGATGAAACCAACCGGCGACCCAGCGCCAGCGCAGCCGCACAACGCCAGACAGAGCGCGCCAACCGCACACGTAATCGGCTTGTCAGTGAACTCGCTGAGGAAGTCGGCATGTTCTTTTTCTATTCCTCCACTTGTGAAGCCTGCGCCACGATGGCGCCTGTTATACGGGAGCTGGAAAAAGACTTCGCCGTTATCCCTATCTCGCTAGACGGTAAACACCTGCCTGGTAATCCCTTTCCCAATATGCGACGCGACCAGGGCCACGCTGAGCAAATCGGTGTGCCGCGTGCGCCTGCACTCTATCTCGCTGCGCCTGGCGAAATCTTTGAACCCATCGCTCACTCTCCTGTGTCCGTCGACGATGCACGCCACCGTATTTTGATCGGCGCATACCGTCAGGGCTGGGTAACACAAGAGGAATATAACAGCGCACGCCCCATCGAAAACTTGGATGTCGACCTGACACGGATGCTAGCCAACGAAGACCTTTCAGACTTGCAGCGCGACAGCGACACCAATTTCATTCCACCCAATGAACTCATGCGTGTCGTGAAAGAGGCTGAAAACAGTTTTTTTGAGGAGCAAAGCCAATGACGCTACGTGTGAAACCGCTAGCCGGTGCCATCGCCCTTGCTAGCTTCACTTTAATAAGCGCAACAGCTCAGGCAACAGGCGTGAACGAAACGATTAGCGGCATGTTTGACGGCATGGTGTCTCATTCACCTGCGGGGAAATGGGAAACCCAGTCTCGTGGTGTCATTTCCGGCGGCGGAATGCGCGTGCGCTCACCCGTGATGGAAGAACAGCTAGTCAATATTCAAATGCCCAGCGCCGATGCTTCTTGCGGCGGCATCGACTTATTTGGCGGCTCGTTCTCGTTCGTTGACTCTGACCAGCTAACGCAAATTGGCCGTGCCATCATCAGTAACGCGAAAAACATGGCCTTTAAACTCGGCCTGGAAGTGGTATCCCCCAAAATCGCGGGTTTGATGCAAGAAATTGAAAATACCGTCAGGGAACTCAATGCGTTATCAATGAACTCTTGTGAAATGGCACAAGGGATCATGGCACCAGGGGCGCAAGCGATTGAGCGTAGTTTCAATGTCGACATGGGCCTGACAGGGCAAGAAGGACAGGCGTTCGACGACTTCTTTGACTCTTTCAGCAATATCGGCGACGGCAGCAATACCGAATCCGCTATTAGCACCAACACTCAAACCCAAGACGACTACAACGAAATGGTCGGCAATATCTTTTGGACGGCTTTGCAGGATGCCGATGTTGGCAGTTGGTCATGGGTCGGCAATGGCAGCAACAATGAAATCATGGAAATGGTGCAGTCCGTCACCGGCACCGTGATTGTCGGACAAAAAGGCAGTCCCGACGAAGAACGCGATGTCGACACGATAAACGGACAACTCAACCTCTACTCTTTCGTTTTTGGCGGCGATAACGAACAGGTCGTCTCTTGCAACAATTACAGCGAATGCGACTCCCCTACCGCAACGACGCAAGACGTTGAAGGGATGTCGCAATTACTAGAAGACGCACTTCTTGGTTCGTCTTCAAGCTCCGGCCTCATTGCCGCTTATGGTGAAGAACACAATCCCGATAGCGCCGTACCTCAGTCGCAGCAAAACCTAATGACATCGTTGCCGTTTGAGTTTGGCGCTCGCATGGCACGTTTAGCACCTATCAACCAGGCCGCCGCCGAACACCTCGCCCGTGAGTTTCTACCACTCCTGTCTCTTGAAATGTCAGTCAACTTGGTTCGTGCGCAACTTCGTGCGGCGCGCACCGCTGCTAACAATATGGACTCTCCACATCGAAGCCGCGTGATGGATTTAATCACTGAGGCGACTGACCTGCTCCACGCGCAAACCCGTGAAATTCAGGTGGATCAAAACGTAGCGGATATGGAAGCGATGTACCGTGCGCTTTTACAAGAAGCGGACGTGCCTCGCCACCATCTAAGCAACACCAACCCTGATGTAGTAGGCACAAACTAAGGAGGCTCTATGGATTATGTGATTTATTCTATCGGCTCCGGTGCCTACTTAGCCGAAGTATTAAAAGCCGTCGCGTCCATTACCGGCAGCGGTGACTTTTCCCAGTTGATTCAAATCGGCATGGTGCTGGGCATCATTATTTTAGGCTTTCAGACCATTATGAACGGCGGCAAGGAGATCAGCGTCGGTCAGATTGCTGCTGCCTTTTTGCTCTATGCCCTGATGTTTGGCCCCACCGTGGATGTGGCTGTCCACGGCGTTTACGACAATCACGATGAAACGGTGGGTGATGTACCACTGGGTATCGCGGCTCCTGGCGCGATGGTGTCACAAGTCGGGCTAGGGTTAACCGAAATGTTTGAAACCGCCTTTGCCCCATTGAACGCCTCGACTGCTCCCACGGGCCTATCACAAGGCGGCGGTTTTGTTGACGCCCTGAAGGTGCTTAACACTGTCCGCCGTGGTGGCTCTGATACAGCCCTATTAGCCGCACTGGACGAGGCAGAGCCAGGTTTTCGTGAAAGCTGGGATCAATACCTTCGTAACTGCACCTCACAAAAGATTCTGCGCGGTGAAGCGACGATTGAGGAAATCTACGACGACCCTTTCGACGAGACGGAAGGCATCAAATTTAACTCAAAGACGTTTTCGACACCCTATTATGAAACGGGTGGATTAAGCTCGCCTGTCAATAAAACTTGCACCGCTGCCTACCCTAAGCTCATTAGCTGGACGGATTCGGTCAGCAGTGGCCATGACCTCGACGATGTTTTGGAACGACTTATCAAGCCCGAAGGCGGTATGAGCGCTGGCCCCAGTGGCAACACCCCTTCTGAGGAAATATCGGACTCACTCGATATGTTGGGTCTGGGCACTGAAGATGCTCAAGATTTTGTGAAATTGTCCCTTTTGGAACCCATTTTTATTCAATCAATGGGGGATCGCTATAAGGACTTTCTCGATACCAATACGGCTGTCATGGTGAATCAGGCGCTTGATCAGCGTAATGTGCAATGGGCCAGTGAACAGACCATCTTTATGTCAACAGTTAGGCCGATGATGACGTTCATCGAGGGATTTGCGTACTCCATCCTGCCTTTTGCTGCCTTCATCCTTGTGCTGGGCGGTATCGGGATGAAGCTCGCCATGAAATACGGGCAAATGTTGTTGTGGGTACAACTTTGGATGCCAGTATTAGCCATGACAAATTTGTACTTGCATACCGTCGCCGCTGGCGAGCTGGCGCAAATCGACAACTTTTCCTCGTCGTTCTATGCACTCGATCAAGCAGATAAACGCCTATCACACTGGATTGCGGTTGGGGGGATGCTCGCTGCTTCAACACCAATCTTAACGCTTGTGCTGTTGACCGGCTCGGCATACGCCATGACATCGCTCGCCCAGCGTATGCAAGGTGCTGACCATGTAAATGAAAAAGTCGCTTCTCCCGATGCGGTTCAGCCTGGCGCTGTCATGCAAAGCGCGGCGATGTACCAACATAGCGCCGGTTCTGGTCGAGTCCTCTCTGGGGCTGAAGATAGCTTATTCAAGTTCGATGTGGGGCAGCTATCACAAAGCTCCATGCAGTCAGCACGGCAAGAGCAGGTGCAGGCGTCGGAATCGCTTATGGGCTCTGCCACAACGGGCTATAAAGAAGGTGAAACACTATCTAGCTCGCAAGGGCGCGTCGAATCATTTAATAGTGCGCTTAATAGTACCAGCACGGAAGGCGTCAACGCGCTTAATGACACAGCCTCGCAGATTGGGGAAAAGCTCGATCTTTCCAAGACACAAACGGAAGCACTGCGTTCTGAAATGGCGGCCAACGCCAGCGCAGGGACAGGAAAAACACTGGGCGGCATTCTCAGCAAAATGGGCATCAGTGTTTCCGCTGCGGCCTCTCAAGGCTTTTCTGTTGACCAAACGGTTAGCGATACACTTCAAAGCACGGCGGGTAGCAGTTGGAGCGAATCGGATACAGCCGCACTTGCTGAATCGCTTTCGCATCAGCTACAGGGCACCTCGCAGGAACAGCTGGCTCAAACATGGGGGGCTGAACGTGCTCACTCCATGCAGTCTTCTGCCAGTGAAGTAACGTCGACTTCCAAGAGTTTTCAGAAGCTAGAACAAGCCAGCGAGCAATTCGGTGCCAGCGAATCTTTCCGCGCTGATCGCGTTGGTAAAATGCTGACCGACAGCGGCGCATCCGCTAAACTGGATGGCTACTTCAACACCAATGCGTCCAGCGATATGAAACAGTCCGCTAATGAGCGGGCCATTCGGTATGCAGCGGATAAAGATGATGGCGGTTATGGCATGTCGAGCACCGACGCGAAGGCTGCTGCGCAAATGTACGAGCTTTATCATGGCGATTCAGAACATCAAGCGGAATTTCTTAGCGTACTGGGTGACGCATCCGGCGGTAGCTACGGTGACACCATGCCTGGATCGGGGGCTGGCCGTAATGAAGGTATTGGTGACGGTATTGATCAGCCTGCGGATGTCGGTGGCGGTGCTTATCAAAGCACTCCGACGCCTGAACATAGCCTCGGCCCCAATGGGGATCGTGGCCTTGTCGAATCCCATTACGGGGCCAATGCCGACGCTGCACGCCAGACCAACTCCGATAACCAGCAAAAACAAGCTGGCGATGCGATTAGCTCTCGTATAGATGGGGCTGGATCACCGTCGAATACCTGGGCTGGCAATAAACTCGCATCAGCGGTGCTAGGCGAAAGCGCAACCGCCGATGTGCAAGGCGGCTTTGCTGGCGCGTCGGATCGAATCATGCCAGGTGGCGGGTGGTCGGGTAACGACCCTACTAGCAGCAGCGGCGATATGATGGCGCCCACCATGCTTCAAAACCCGACGGGTGGTGGTGCTGTTTCTTCAGTCGGACAAGGACTGGGGCTACCGGATCATCAAGCCCAAGCCTTCGGTTACGGCTCTATGAACGAAGATCAGCGTCAAGCCTTTGAAGCCGGTGGTGGGTCGGTCGACCTGAGTTCACCGGCAGCACAAGCTGCGTTCAATGCTGGCCAAACGTACCGTGATACCGGCGACATCAATGAAGCACGGGGAGCATATAACCAAGGCCGTGTTGAAAATGCGCGTGATTACTATGCCAGCCAGTTTGATTCAGCGGGTGTAGGCACTATCGCCTCGGCACTCCATTCAAGCGATGCGGATCAGCGTCAAGCGCTTTTCCAGAGTGGTATTGACGCCGTTGCACGCGAAGCGGCCACTGCGGAAGGAGTGAATTATGATCAGCTTTCACCACAAGACCAAAGCCGTTATGACAACTGGGCCACTAACGTCGCTGACTCCGTAGCAACAGGGCTCACAAGCGAGCAAAGAGAAGGTGGGGCTAGAGCGGCTTACGAACATTCTGAAATCATGCGATTACATAACGGATAAGCCTTAACTCTCCAATGAAAAAACCCGCCGAGGCGGGTTTTTTCGGTATGTGATCTTTTCGCTAGTTGCTATCAATGATCTTCACATAGCGAGGATCAGATAAGTAGCCTGACCAAACCACACGACCAAACAGCATCATCGCTGCCGGTATAGCAACCATGAGCGACTTCATACCGATCAAGTCAATATCGGTTAAACGCAGGATTTCGTATTGGAACGTCGGGAACAAGGGTAGTGCCATTCCCGCCAAGACGAGGGGCAACAATGCCCAATGGACGACGGGGAAAACGTGCATAACGCCACTGATCAGTGTGATAGCACCAAAAATAACAACGCCTGCAAAAACCAAATGACCGTGGTACACCAGTCCACCCGCGTATAGCCAGCCACCCATTACAAGCAACACTGCACTGAAAATACCGGCGTACATCAGCAATCGACGATGATCTTTTTGTCTAACGGCATCGGGATTTAACCACTGCATAATTTCCTCTCCTTAGTGCTTCCTACTTTCCATTTTAGCAGCCTTCCGGTGACGACCTAATTTGAGATATGTCAATTTTACACCTTCCTTAAAAGACAATTTTTTGTTAGCTTATATATCTGCATCCCCTTGATTTATATTAAAAAAAAGGCTCAACCCCGAAGGCACCAGTGTTCCCGCCGATACGTTCAGGATGAACGCCCTTGTCTCACACACTTGGTCGCTTTTGATAGCGGGTTAGCCTAATACCCAGAAAGGTAAAGCAGCGCTAAGCACACGGATATAGATAATCCCACTGACACCAGGCTGCCTCCATTTTTATAACGAAATAGAAATTGGAAAGGCTTATCAGCTATGAATATAAGGACTCACACTTGGTCAAGCGGGGTGCTTGTAGTCTCTCTTATGGGAAGCTCATTAACTTCCGCCAACCCCATCGAAAACAGCGTGTTCGGCACCGTCGGAGAACAAGTCGGTATTGATCCAATGCTTTTGTACTCCGTGGCGCTGGCTGAATCTGCACACGGCGACAAGAGTGGTGTTTCCCCCCACCCTTTCGCTCTGCGCGTTGCCTCGTTGCCAGGTCAATACCCAGACAGCCGTGAAGAAGCAGAACGCCAGCTCACCGAGCTTTTGCAATCGCACCGAAGCATTGACGTGGGAATGTTGCAAATCAATCTTCATTGGCACGGCCATCGAGTAGATGACCCAACCGACCTACTCGATGTTCGCACCAACCTGGAAGTAGGCGCTGAAATTCTACAAGAGGCCATGAACAGTACGGACGATCCTTTGATTGGGATAGGTCGCTACTACACATATAGCGACGATAACGCCTCGCGCCGGTACGGCGAGCGCGTCACACATTTCTATCGACAACTGCAACAGCAGTTTTGAGCACAGGGAGACAAGGGATGGTCAACTACCTCTGCCTGAATACAGAGGCTTGTAACCACAAGCCGGGTTGACCAGGGAGAGCGGGCCGTATGGCCGCTACGTTGATAACAGGTCGCCAAGACTCACCAGTGGATGCTTCCTCAGTCCGCTGCTCTGAAAGGTCAGGATCATGCTGGCGCAAGGTAAAACGCCGAAGGTCTTGATCGCTGCCGATAGCAGTATCGTCGGCAGGAGCCGGTTATCGACATTCCCGAGGGGAGACGGGGCGCAAGCCCCGCGACACGAGGCCCGTAAGGGCATGTTTTAAGGAGGAAATCTCATGGCGGTTTTCGTATGGGATAAACAGAAGCAGCCGTTGATGCCGTGTTGCGAAAAGCGCGCGCGGTTGCTGCTAGAGCGCGGTCGTGCCGTGGTGCATAAACGCTACCCGTTCACGATCCGGCTTAAGGATCGGGTGGGCGGTGAGACGCAACCGCTTCGCTTAGGGCTCGATCCCGGCAGCAAGACCACGGGGCTGGCGCTGATGCGCGAGTCGGAGGGTGAGCAGCGCCATGTACTGTGCCTGTTTGATCTGGTGCATCGCGGCTTTCAGATCAAAAAGGCATTGGAGCAGCGCCGGGGCTTTCGTCGTCGCCGCCGGTCGGCCAATTTGCGCTACCGGGCGCCACGTTTTGACAACCGGACGCGCAAAGCCGGCTGGCAGCCACCCAGCTTGCAGCATCGGGTGGATACCGTCATGGCGTGGGTGGATCGGCTGTCTCGGCTGACGCCGATCACCGCAATCAGTCAGGAGTTGGTGCGCTTTGATACCCAGCAACTCGACAACCCCGAGATCAGCGGCGTCGAGTACCAGCAGGGAACCTTGCTCGGTTACGAGGTGCGCGAGTACCTGTTGGAGAAGTGGGGCCGCGAGTGTGCCTACTGCGGCACCGCCGATACACCGCTGGAAATCGAGCATGTAGTGCCACGCTCGCGCGGTGGCTCCAACCGCGTCAGTAATTTGACGCTAAGCTGTCACAACTGCAACCAGGCCAAGAATGCGTTGCCTCTGGCGGACTTCTTTGCGCGTGACAAAGGCCTGAAAAAGCGCCTCAAGGCCAACGGCTTGTCGGCGGACACACGGCTGGAGCGCGTGCAGCGTGAACTCAAGCGCCCGCTACGGGATGCCAGTGCGGTCAATGCCACTCGTTGGGCGCTGTTTAATGCGCTCAAAGCCACCGGCCTGCCGGTGACAGTAGCCAGTGGTGGCCGCACCAAATTCAACCGTAATCTCCTCGACATTCCCAAAACCCATGCCCTGGATGCCGCCTGTGTCGGTGCTTTTGAGACGCTGCATGACTGGACAGTGCCGACGCTGACGATCAAAGCCACCGGACGCGGCAGCTACCAGCGCACGCGTTTGACAAAGCATGGCTTTCCGCGCGGTGTGTTGATGCGGCAAAAGCAGGTACACGGCTTTCAAACCGGCGACATGGTGAGAGCCGTGGTGCCTGCCGGCAAGAAAACGGGCACCCATACGGGCCGTGTCGCGGTGCGCAAGACAGGCAGCTTCAACATCCAGACCGAGCACGGTGCCGTGCAAGGCATTTCGCACAAACACTGCACCGTGATCCAGCGAGGTGATGGCTACGGCTATCATGTCACGCCGACGATCCATCAACCAATAAAAGGAGGAGCGGGACACGCGGTGGCGTGATCCAGGTCGCCTTGTGGGCGACGCGCTATCCCCCCGGCACTAAAAATACCGGGTATCCCGCGCAAAATCTGATGAAAGTGAGTCAGAAAATTTTTGAGCTTAACCGCACACCCCCAGACCCCTGTGCCGAAATTGATCCTAATCTGCACTTGCTCGAAACGCGCCTTTTTATGATTGCGCAGCAAGAGAGTTATGACGATGTGGTATCCATCCAGCACCCACGCGGTTTGCGAGCACTTCGTCGCATGACGCATGGCGAAATCCAGCAGATAGCCTCTGCGGTCTGCGCATCGTTTCGCGTAAATGCCGATATTTCAGCGTTCATCGACAATATGCCAATGCAATCTGTTAGTGAATTTTGCCCCCTTCAAGAAATCAGCGCCGCTAGCGCAAATGGGAAAGAAATGTTGGCCAGTGACTTCTTACTGACGCTTCGCAACTTGGGGGAGAAAGCACCGTCACCCGATCTCATGCAAGCGAAAACGGGCCTTTGTGAAGACGACACCGATGCGCTTGTGTCAACGACCTTCCCTGCTCTACGCGATGCCGCCAAGGCTATCGTGGATAGCTGCGAGAAAAATGGTAAACCACTGTTTGAACTACGGTATGACCCCAGTTTGCTTGTCATTGCATCACGCAATCCGCAATCTTTCTCAGAAATGCGGCTGGCCCAACTCGTAACCACTCAACCCCTTTAAGCTCTGTCCGCCATGTCTCAAAATGCAAAAGTAGATCAGCGCGAGTCGAATGCCGCTATTCGCACATTGCTACGCGGCGGCCTTAGCAACCCTCACATTCAGCGCGCTTTAGGCGTCAACCCATCGAGGATTGATGATAACCGTAAGCAGATGGAAACCGAGATGGGGCTACCTCGCCCCTATCAAGTCGGTCGTATCGCACCTCGATCACTGATGCGCTGCAAACAAGCGCACCGGCAATACTCCATTGCTATCGCTATGTACGCTCAGTTACGAACTCCGTTGTCCGAACAGGCTGTGGATGTAGTAGCGCTGATTCGTTCCTACAATCTTCTCTTAGCCTCGGTACTCGACGACGATAACAAGGTTAAATTCTGCATAAACAAGTTTTTTCGGGCAGCCGAGTGGTACGAACAAAGGCAAGTTACCCTTGGGGCGCCTGACGAAGATGGTATGGCATGGTTGACAGAAGTTGAGCAGCCTACAGGCTCAACGGTGACTTCTATCCAGCAAAAAGCAAAGCGTGGAAAGCGTGGAAAGCGTAAGAAGGAGAGCCGTGAATGCTTTGCTACTTAAATATGCCAGAAGCGATACAACTCCTGCTACGCGCGGGTTTTACGGATGCGGTGATCGAAAAAATGCTTAATGAGCATGAGGGCGTCATGGTCACGACAGACCGTATCCGTAAGAACCGGCGCCTGCTGGTTGAGCGCGGCGAATGCCCTGCTTTTGAGAAAAGACGGTGTATACGTGATCCGTATGCCATCTTGCGCACTCACTCGGAAATACGACGCTATAGCCCAGCGATGCACATTTACTGCAACGCGGAACAAACGGTGCATGAGCGCGTTGACGCTTATCAGCTTGTCATGGCGTTTCGCACGGTCACAGCGCAGATGGAGATCGCCGGAAATGCAAAAGGCATTGAGATTAACGATCTACATGCGCTTGCCGAAGGTTGGAATCAAGGCACTGTTTGCTTTCGTCAATGCCCGACATGTCAATCATGGTCGTTGCTTGCCATTGATACGCCGACATCCGCTGAGCGTTGCCCGTATTGCAACGAACGAGGGATCACCACTGGCGCTACGTGGTTTTCAGAGAAATCCGCCACAGCGGTATAACCGCCCTTCTCGATATAGTCTCAAACCCAAAGAAGCCAGCTTAAAGCTGGCTTCTTTCACTCTCTACATTTTAATCTTACCGATTGCACTGGATTTGCGAGGGTGTTCTTGAGGCTTATTGGGTGGCTGATCGCTTTTTTCGTCTGCTTGCGTCTGCTCATGCTCCTGAACATTTCCCCCTGCTGGCGTCTCGTTTATGGCTTCACTATGGTCAGCCTCAACAGGTGCCGTTACGGGTGCCGGAGCTGACGCAGATGCGACGTGCTCACTACCTTGGGCTTCTGGCCGCCTTTGCTGGTTTAGCGGCTCTGGCGATGTATCTGGCTCAGTTAGCGGCGCTTGTGTGGCCATTCTTGGCTCCCGCCCTTCTCGTTGAACCAGGCGTGAAAGACGATCCAATAAAGCCCCTGCGGATGCCAGTTGCTTAATTCGGCTAGATATACTGCCATTCGGCACAGCCATCAAGTCACGGTAAAGCTCAGGGTAGTTATAGACATTGACGGTGAGCTTTATCGGCATAGATACGTCTTTCCCCTGCCCTTCATCGCCAACCTCAGCTTCCTCGACATCATCAATTTCATGCGCGTACCTCGATGCCAATCCATTGAGCGTTGCCGCATCAATCGACAGTCCACCCATTTCTCGCAATAGACAGCACTGGTTAGCCAAATTGCGCAGACGTTCGGAACGGTACTTATTAGGCACGGAAGTCAATTCACGATAAAGAGCACGATCACGGCGGCGGTAAACCATGATATTGACGATCAGCGGATGATATAGGTCTTGCATAACGATTCCCCTTCGTCAGAGAAAAGCTGCCTATTACCCCAGCAACAGACAGCTATTTCGGGTGTGGCTTGGGTTATCGTGCCGCCCAGCCGTGGTAGCCGCGTGCAATGGCTAATACAGGATCAGCCGCTTTTACCACGCCGCAATGTGAAAAAATCCTGCGTGCTTGAGGCTCAAAATACTCGCCACCGCCCCCTGCAATCACAACGGTATCAATCACGGCATTACGCATACTACCCGCGATTTCGCTTATAGCCACCTCAGAGACTTCTTCAGAGCTTTGATGCTTGTAAGGCGAAATGTCTATCTTTTGTCCTGCGTAGCGTGCTGTGAGTGAATTAGCACGTAACATGCTTTCGATTTTTTCAGGCTTTAAGCTCTTTCCTGGCGCCGCGCCATAGTCTTGACTAATAAGCTCAGCGACACGATCTATAATTCTTGATGTCGCTTGCAGCGTTGTACCTGAAAGTTCTGCGTTTAACTCACCTTCGTCAAATACAACAAAGTCGGTGCTATAAAATCCTGGATCAATGATAAGTACACTACCTTCTGTAAGGTCATCGACTGTTTCTTGATCCCCTTCTGTTTCCGCAAAGTGAATCGCGTCTAAAAAGGCACCGCCTGGTTGCGGTATAATTTCCACCTCATTAACTGTCACAGTGCGCTTATTCGCCACTTGATGCTGACCTTGCATCATTTCTTTAATTTGGTTTTTTAATTCCTCATTTTGCCAATGCGAAACGGGTAAACCCGTAACCAAACGATCAATCTCTGTATCATTGGCATGCAACAATGCGGCATAAAACAAGGCGCGATATTGCATCGTCTTTGAATAGTTTTCCGTAATATCGCGGGCACTTCCAACTACCTTTCCTGGCTCAATACCAGCGGCATATTCCACCCCATCAATGAGTACAGTTGTTGTCTCTACATTGCCGCCCGTGATGCCTTTAATCTGCCGGTTGAACTGATCCAGGCGGGATACACCCACCGGAAAAACCACCTCTTGATAGCCTTCTTCTCCGCCTGAAAAAACGGCCTTGGCATTACTGTAGCCAATGTCCAGCCCGACGTTCGTTCCCATGCAAACCTCCACGTTTTGCGTCAAAAAAGAAGTCAGAACAGCCTAATACGCTTTTGACCTTGAGTGTTTATCACAAACCCTTCGGTTTGTTGAAGTCATTTTGGCATTTTAGTGAAGGCTTGACAACGGCCCAACGCGCTCATGGGGAATTTTTATTGATTCCCTTATCTATCTGGGGAATTTTTGTATTTTCCACTATTGGGGAATAACAGTTATTCCCCAGGTGATCTATGCGATTTTCCCCAGTGGGGATTTTGGTACAGGGTATAGCGAAAATTTGCGGTTTTTATTTACGAAATTCCCCAGTAAGTAATATCATGGGTAGGAAGGCTTTTTTCCCCAGGGATTTTTAAGGGAAATTCACCGTAAAAACCGCGTATAAGGGGCTAATTTTGGAGCGGAGCCAGCTAGACGAAATTGAGGTTTTGAAATCGCTTCTTAACCCGAATGCTGCTGAGGATAGGGAAGGCATTGATCCTTTGCAGTTATCCTCGATGCTAAGCGACAAAGTGGATGCAATGCTGGAAGAAGTTGAGCGTTCGATCTATCTGTTGGCGCTGGACTCAAGGATCATTGCTGACTTGTTTTGGGAAGAACAAATCGAGCATTTTGAGCAGAACGAGCCTGGAAAGCTCGGCTTGCGGGTTCGTGTACATAAGGGGTCGCTAGAGATAATGTATTTCCGTAACGCCTTCACTCGTAATGGCGGTTCAAAGCGCCGCGACGGTAAAGCGTTTTATGCTAAGCACATTCCCCGTTCAGGGCGCTATCATTACAACTCAAGAGACTTTAATGGTGCTGAAGCCTGGGAGCACGAACTGGCACTAACGCACGAAGTTGACCACGCCAGAAACAGGAAGTTATTTAATGAGCTTTCAAAGGCTAGGCGTTCACTTAAAGCGATTAAGAAGGCATTAGATAAATGATTGCTTGGCGAGTAGTGACTTCATTGAATGGCTAGCAACTATGTCAGCCTTAGTACAGTGATTTATGGCTGGCTGCCCTATTCTCTTGACTATTTTTACATACGTTTATGCTGACCCTCTGCAAACATGCTTTACAAAACACATAGACGTTTTTCGGAACCCCCCTTTTGCAATAAGTAGATAAAAACAATAGATACTGAATCATCATATTTATCATCACTTTCGTCACTATCGCTAAATAGCCTCTCATTTTATATTCAAGCCTAGATTGGCGCTTAAACTGAATATCTCTGGGCTGCATATCCGGTGAGCGAATAACCAAGGATCACTATGCGCGAATGATGCTTGTAGCCTTTGGGTCGCAAAGGAGACATAAAAATACATGGTACTCATTTCAGTCTAAAGTGCGCTTCATGAGCACGAAGATGCTTTTAGGCGTATTACAAGCATAAAAGCACAACCTATACCATTAGGTTTTAAATTCGCCTGCTGATGCCAATCATGCGTGAAACCTCAAAAAAATGCCTCTCAAGTCACTGGCCGTTTTTTTCTGATCAGTACAATAAGCGGATACATTCACTATGAGGGCTTTGCATGAGTGACAGCACCATCATCGACAAACCTTTTACAGAACTCACTGAGCTTGAGGAAGAACAGCAGAATCTTGCCGACGAAATCTGCATGGCCTTTTTCAACCTGACACCGGACATTACCGAAAAAGCGGACTGCGCTGACATTGCGCACGAAGCAGCCGCCTTTTTCGCTTATGCGGGTATGCCGCGTGAGCTGCACTTTGGAGAGCTACATACCGCCGAGGAAGGCGAAAAGATTATCTTGCGTCCGCACTACTGGTTGGAGTTACCACTACGAGATACCAAGATCATCGTTGATCTGACGCTTCCCTACTGGCTGACTGATCCCGATGCCGAAATGACCAACTTTGACATCCCGACGGTGCTGATCAAGAAGCTGAGTGATCATCGAGGCCGTATCTATCATGGAGAGCAAATCGACTTTCCTGAGCTGGTGGGTCAAGCCGATAGCTCTGCGATTTCCTTGTACCCTGAATGCCGTTTCTGTGACGGCTTAATTCGCAACTACGAACGGTTGAAGTAAGCGAGCCCTGTTATGTCGAAAGCCACTCGCCATACCTTAGCGTTTCTGCGCCATTACGAACCGGATTCGTCGACGCTTCAATACGCACATCATCTTTTAGCTGGCGAAAACCGGCTTATCCCGTCGGTACGAGATCAGCCCTCGATTGAAAGCATTGCTCTATATGGCTTGGACGATGACGAATGGCTCGATGCTGTGCGTGCGGTACGTCTGCAAGTGAAGCTGGATCAACTTAGCCCCAGATTCCCACTGGTCACGCTCTCAGACGAACCTATCGAATCAGAGAGTGGTCGCATCCAGCTGTGGGGGCAGCGCACCCTGCGCCCCTCAGTCTTAGAAGATCGGCTTGGTATTCCGATTGAGACAATCGACATGCAAGTGCTGATGGATGCCGTGATGATGCTACCACCGTCTTGGTCAGCGGTATTGGAGATACCACGGGGTACGGGGTGATTTTCTCATGTGCTCGGCCATTTCAACAGTTGGGGTATTCTGTTAGTAACGAAAGAGACAGCACAACGGAGGAATACCATGTCTGATGCAATCCGTAGTCTTCGCCTCGATGTTAAAAAGTTCTTCGCCGGTCACTTCCGTATGGGCCGTCATTTCATCGCTGAGGACGCGCCGTACCGGAAAGTGAAGCAATTTGCTGCTGCGGAGCTATTAAACAGCGCCGGATCAATCGCCGTCATGGTGGCCGTGGTGTTGTGGGCAGCATTTGCCGACGCAAAACCGTCGTTGATCCTGCCTATCGTGGCGAGTTTCTATCTGGCGAGCCTAATGCTTCTGATCAGCGCAGTTTGGGGGCATCTAAAAGCGGGGCTTGGCGGCGTTTTTGCTCGCCATTTGCTCGTATCACTGGGCCTTTGGAGCTTGGTCGCGGTAGCCGCTTGCTTGATCCCCTTGCTATCACCCTGATACCACCCTGATACCACCCTCACCAGCCTACATTCAGCGCCCCATCGACGGGCGCTTTTTTGTGCGTGACTCCCCAAAAAAACGGCTGTCAGATCGCATTACCCATATCAGTGGAGCGCTAACCTGTTGTGAAATTCACAACCTTGGGCAAAAAGCATGGCACGGAAAAATGTCAATCAGAACACAGGCCGAAATACACCCTACTTGGCGTTAGGCGGCGTAATCGGTAGCGGTCTTCTTGCTACGTTTGCGTTTGGCCTGGTGGTCAACGCGCAATTGCAAACGAACGATCACCTTAACGAAACGAATCAGAAGTTATCGGCACTGGCGTCCGCGATTGAGTCATCAAACCAAAACGGTCAAGCAGACGAACAAGAGCTGGTTGCCGCGATAGACATGGTGATGGATAAACGAGAGCAAGCTGAACGTGAAGCCCAACAACAGGCATTGCTCGCTGATTTCGATAATGCGCCCAAGGACATTCCCGAAACCGGCAAATGGACGTATGGGGATGTTGACGCTCGGTTCACCCTATACACCTACTCTGATCCCAACTGCCCTTACTGCCGCCAATTTCACGGCACGCCAAAGCAGCTAGTCGATAGCAGTGACGGTGTGCTGAATACGCAGTACCACCACATGACAATCATGGATGCGAACTCGACCACACAGGCGCTAGCAAGCGAGTGCGCGGGTCGCTTGGGTGACAATCAGGTATTTTGGGCCATGAACGACTTTATCTACGAAAACCATCAGGTGCGTAAGAATGGGCTTCTGGATGTCGCTGAAACGCTAGGATTTGATCAAGACCAATTTGAAAGCTGCATGAATGATTCTGAGGTCAATCGCCATGTCGCTAAGCGTGCTCAGCAAGCGAAAGACAAGGACGTGACGGGTACACCCACATCATTCTTGATCGACAATAAGACAGGCGACTCAGTACGCCTTGCCGGTGCTCAGCCCCCAGGCGCGATTATTTCCGCATTGCGTGACATGCTTCAAGAACGGACGGCAAGCGAGGCAAGTAGCACTGCTGAAGCGCAAGAGGGCTAATTATGCTTCCTATTTCGCCTTTAACCGCCGCGATTGGTGCCGCTATATTTTTAAGCCGATCTAACGTAGCAGGCTTGATAGGCGGTGGATTGCTCACGATGGCGTTAATGCAGCTTTGGCCTGATACCTTCATGCCGATCTACGACTGGGTAGGTAGTTTTCTGGAAGCTAGCGGGCTCAGTTCGATGATCAGCGAAGCCGAGCAGGATTTAAGCCAGGACGGTTCCTAATCGACACACCATCTTAATACGACACAACGCCCTTCAATGGGCGTTTTTTGTAGGTGAGCTATGCAGAACTCCCGCATGTTGCCAGCGTCACTCCTGGCCAGCCTCGTTCTTTGTGCTGGCACAAACGCAGAAGCAACAACCATCCGTGATTCGTCAGATACGACCTCTCAGACAACCAATAACAGCACCGTCAAAGTTGTGGTCAGCCATAGTTGCGAACGGCGCTGGTGTCCTGACGTTGGGGAAAGGATGAAAGTGCAGGTTTTTAACCGACAGGCAGCGGCCAACGAATCGCCATCCCGCGCCATTACCGCACTTAATACGACTGCCAGCCACAATCCCTTTGCTGAGCCGGATCGACGCTTAACTCCGCTGGCTGCTGGCCGTAGCCGTCCAGGTGCCACGGGATCATCGCAATCATGGGTCAACGACGAATTACTGGCAAAAGGATTGTCGTCTACGAAAAAGGCGGCTTCTGGATTCCTGGATACGGACTGGCAGTACGGAGCACACCTGCGAGAACTGCAAACCATGTCACCGGAAGCGGTTGTGCGCAAAGCGGATGAAAAAGCACAAGAATGGCTACCTCGCATAAATAATGCTGTTAAGGGCTTCATATTCCCTTTGGTTGATAAATTAAGGGGTTTAGCCGAAAACGAATAAACCTAAAGGCATACAAAGCTATTAAGGTGGCCTTACATGCCAGTTAAAGCAAATTTGAACGGCACTTCTTGTGCTTTTTTGCACAATACAGCCTTACTAGGTGGCGTTATGCTTTTATGCTTTTTATGTGTCTTTACGCCGCTATTTATCCTGTTCTCCTTCTTTGATCTTCTGGCTTACTTTGTTGGCAGGTTGCTTCCTTCATTATCCGCCATGCCAACACACTCATATATCCTTATGAGCGACCTGAATGAGATCGCATATTGGGTCTTCACGCTTGTCATGGGCCTTGCGGCTTTGGCGTGGACGAAACAAGCGCTGACGCCTAGAAAAGCACAGCTGCGGCGCCTTGCTGGCGGAAGACTAATGAAAATTCCTTCGGACAACGCCATTTCTGAGTATGTTGAGCAACTTTGCCTGAAGCACGCTATCCGCCGTCCGGCCATATTGGCGGCCCCGTCGGAAAACATCGCTGCGTTTGTATTTGCACCGCCACTGCGAAAGCCTCAGCTCGTTCTGTCACAAGGCGTCTTACGCTTACCTCCCGACCTTTTGCGTTGGATTATCGCTCACGAAATTGGCCATTTGGTGCATCGTGACGCCAAACATATCTACGCCTGGTGGTGCTTCCTCGACAGCTTGACGATGCTCCACCGGCTACGCTTTCGTATTTTGGCCCGTATTGCCAACGTGCTGCGGTTTATCCCCTTACTGGGGCGTCCATCCATGCGGGTGGCCATCGGCATTGAGCGGCTATTCCAAAGAACCTTCTCGGCTGGCATGAAGGTCGCTGGCGCCTGGTATGAAGTGATGTCTCGCTGGGCGTCGCGCCGTATTGAGTTTCGTGCGGATGCGTTTGCTGCGGCACATGAGGGCGTGGAGCCAGGTGTTACGCTATTCCGCTCACTGGCAAGCGAGGCGTCGTTTGAGCCGATGCCATTCAAGGTGCTGGTACGCACTCACCCGACGCACCAGGATCGGGTCAAAGCGCTTTATCGGCTATCTTTCCGCGAATGATAAAGCCTCTAAAACTCAAATGAGGTTATGAGTTTTTGCGTCTAAACGGAAATGTAGCTTTGGTGTTTTGTGGTTTTGCACTTTGGCACTTTTAAGTTTATGGGGCTTTCTGGTTAAGCGATTATGCGCCTTTGCGCCTTTGCGCCTTTGCGCCTTTGCGCCTTTGCGCCTTTGCGCCTTTGGCAGAATGAGGTCATGCTTTTTTAAGGCAATGAGCTTTTGATGATTTGCGTATTTCACCATCGCCTTTTCATGCTGAAACCGTGACAAGCTCCTGCCATTGAGTTGTATATCGCGGCGTCCGGCGCTCGCTTCGCAATGACCAAGCGTTGCCCTTTCTTGGCAAGCCGAGCTGCACTGTGCCTTTCCCCAGCTCTCGGTTGAGCTTATCGACGGTTGCCATCAATCGCTCGCTGCGTTGACTTTCCAATTCGCACTGAGGGGTTTCCGTGAGTGTTAGTTGGCGATTCGCTTTGGGGGTAATGTCGAGCAACATGACACCGACTTTTTGGAAGGCGTAACCCTTTCGCCACAGGTGTCTCAGTCCTTCAATGGCGGCAGCCACGATGTCGCGGCTGTCGTCTGTGGGACGATCCAGCGTTACCACGATACGGTTCCGGTACTGAGGTAAATCGGTGCGAAAAGGATTGGTACGCACAAACACCATGATCCCACTAGACACACCACGCTGAAGACGCAGCTTTTCACTCGCCCTGGCAGCATGATGCCGGAGCGCTTCGCGGAGATCGTGCGGATTGTTTGTCACCCTGCCGAACGAGCGAGACACCATGATCTGCTTTTTGGGCGCATCCATATCGTCTAACCGGATGACGGGTTGCCCCCGTAACTCCCAAACAATACGCTCCTGCACCACGGAAAACCGACTGCGTATGTGCTTAGGATCAGCTTGCCGAAACTCCCACGCTGACTCGATGCCCATAAGTTTAAGGCGTTCAGCCGTCCTTCTAGCTACACCCCATATTTCTGTCACGGGCAGCTGCTTGAGGATGGTTTTTGTCGTATGGCTATCTGCTTCCAATCGGCAGACGCCTTCGTGAGCCGGTACTTTTTTCGCCACCTGATTCGCCAGTTTCGCTAGCACCCTCGTCGGCGCAAAACCAACCGAAACGGGTATCCCTGTCCACTGTCTGACGGTGTTTCGCATTTGATGGCCACGCTCTAGTAGCGTGTCAGGATCGAATCCCTGAAACCCAACAAATGATTCGTCGATGGAATACGGCTCTACATGCGGTGAAAATTGCGCTAATACATCGGTCACACGCTTAGACATGTCTCCGTAGAGGGCATAGTTGCTCGATAGCAAAACGGTTTGACGCCGTATCTCAGGCGCAAGATGGTGTTGAGCCGCCCCCATTTCCACGCCAAGCGCTTTCAGTTCGTTTGAGCGTGCCACAATGCAACCGTCATTATTTGACAGTACGCCTACCGGACGACCTTCTAGCGATGGATCAAATACCCGCTCACAGCTGACGTAGAAATTATTGCAATCCACCAGACTGATCACGGCGATGCTCCTGGTAAGCTATGCACGACATGGGTGACAACGCCCCATACGTGCGCGTCTTTGTCTTCAAGCGTGATAGGTGCAAACTTGGGGTTACTGGCGACCAGGTGCAGGTTGTCATCCACTCGCTCCAAGCGCTTTACTGTTAGCTCACCTTCCAAGGCCACAATAATAATGCGGCCAGGCATTGCTTCTAGGCTCCTGTCCACGACCAAAAGATCACCGTGATATATGCCATCACCAACCATCGAATCCCCTTCCGCCCGAACAAAAAACGTCGCGGCTGGACGTTTCACAACATAGCGATGCAGGTTTAATTCACTGTCGAGATGATCATCCGCAGGGCTCGGAAAACCGGCTCTCACCGCACAGCCCAATAGCGGCGACATCGTTGTTGAATTATCGAAGGCAGCTCCGCCAACAACGCAGGCTAATGTTTGCATAACGACACCGATAGCGTGGATAAAAAAACAGTATAGGCTGTTTAAACATACATGCAACGGTGGCAGCTATCCTAATCTTCAAACCTCATTACCTTTTAGCCTCATTACCTCATTTATTTATTAGCTCATTGAATGATTAGCCCATTAGCCCATTAGCCCATATCATCAAAAACGATAAAACGGCCAACCTCAAAACATCAAATACTTAAAGAAACCTATAAGTTTTTGAGTTTTTGCGTATAGCCGCTAGGATTGTTCTCAGTACGGTAATTTGAAAGGAGAGTGCGACAATGAAGACGATAGCGGTGTTGAACCAGAAAGGTGGCTCAGGCAAAACCACGATTGCGACGCATCTTGCCACCGCCCTACACAGAGCAGGCCATGACATCCTGCTTGTCGATTCTGACCCACAGGGCAGCGCGCGAGACTGGGCAGCTGTGAGGGAAGATCAGCCCGTGCCGGTTGTTGGCATTGACCGTCCAACGATAGGCCGCGACTTAAAGAACCTGGCACGCAAAGAGTTCATCGTTATCGACGGCGCTCCCCAAGCCGCCGACCTGGCGGCGTCAGCCATCAAAGCCGCTGACTTTGTTTTAATCCCCGTCCAACCCAGCCCTTATGACATTTGGGCAACATCGGACTTGGTTGAGCTTGTAAAACAGCGCATCGAGATTACAGACGGAAAATTGCAAGCGGCCTTCGTCGTATCACGGGCTATTAAGGGCACCCGTATCGGATCAGAAGTCAGCAACGCTTTATATGAATACGAGCTACCTGTTCTTGAAAGCCGGATCACCCAACGGGTGATTTATCCCACGACCGCTGCTACAGGCACCTCCGTTTTCGAGGAAGACCCCAATGGCCCAGCGGCAGCCGAAATCAATGCGCTAATGGATGAAATGTTGCAAAAACTCATTTAAGGCTTTGATGCTTTAAGTTATTGAGTTTTTGCACGGATGGCGCAATACTCCAAAGCGGTTATGAGTTTTTGAGGTTCAAGTGATGACTAAAAGTGTACTCAGCGCTGGACGCCCCAGCGCAAAAGCAGCAGATAAGCGGAAAGAAGCCACGTTAGCTAGCTTGTCAGACAAGCCAGCGAAGAAGCGTGTGAACATCGACCTGACGTATGAAGAACATCAAAGGCTCAAGATATATGCCGCTCAGAATGGCATGACGATCAAAGATATTCTCCGTGAGCAAATCGACAAGCTCATAGACGGGGAGTAAAAATGGCCGAGAGCTATAAAACGCTTTCACCTTAAAGCTCATATATGTTTTTGAGGTTTTGAAGTTTTGAGGTTTCCTTCATATTCGCATGGCCAAAAAGGAAGCATAGATGCCTAAGCGCTTTGCACGACTAGATTGGCTGAAGGAGCAGCTAGATCAGCATCGACCATTATCTCGGCATGTTGTCAGTAACCTACATGAATCGCTGGTTTTGCAATGGACATACCATAGCAACGCCATAGAGGGGAACACGCTTACCCTTAAAGAAACCAAGGTGGCCCTGGAAGGGATCACCGTAGGCGGTAAGACTCTCCGCGAGCATTTTGAAGTCATTAACCACCGTGAAGCGATCCTGATGGTTGAGGATTTAGTGGCCCAAAATGAGCCGCTTTCAGAGTGGTTGATTAAGTCACTTCACCAGCTGGTATTGAAAAACATCGACGACGAGAATGCCGGTGTCTATCGTCAAGTCAATGTGATGATTTCAGGTGCCGAGCATCGGCCACCAGAAGCCTATATGGTTGCCCAGGCGATGAATGACTTTATTACTTGGTATCGCAATGAGGCTGGCGCATTACATCCCGTCGAACGTGCAGCTCGTGTACATGGTGAGTTCGTGAAGATTCACCCCTTTGTTGATGGCAACGGGCGGACTTCACGATTGCTGATGAATTTGGAATTGATGAAATCCGGTTTTCCAGCGGCCTTAATCCAGGTGGATCAGCGCTTAGCTTATTATGAAGCACTGGATACGGCGCACTGTAGCGGTGACTATGACCCGTTTATAGACCTACTCAGTGACACCGTACAGCGTAGTTTTGAGCCATATTGGTGGGCACTAGGGCTTACAGAAAAAATCCACAACGATAGGCCTTTTGGAGAAAAACCCTAAACCACAAAACACTTTTGAGGTCTTGAGGTCTTGAGGTCTTGAGGTCTTGAGGTCTTGAGGTCTTGAGGTCGGCAAAGGATAGCACCCCTATGGCATTCCGTTTCCAACGTCGAATTACGCTCGCCCCAGGCGTGAGGCTAAATCTCAGCAAGCGGGGAATTGGTTTCTCTGTTGGCCCCCGTGGGGCTAGTGTCAGCATTGGCCCAAGCGGTGCTCATGCACACGCGGGTATCCCAGGAACAGGTCTTTCATACCGGACAAAGATCAACCGCAAACAACAATCATCAAGAGAGAAAGATTTTCCATCTTCTGTAGACTCGCAGCTGACCAAAGGCAGCACATTGGCAATGACGCTCAAAGTCGATGAACATGGAGATGTTCGTTATTTGTTCGCTGATGGCACTCGGATGACCGAGAAAGAAGAACGGGCTGTTAAGCGTCATGCGGGAGAGGCTATTCGGGCTAAATTACGAAATCTGTGCGATGACTTAAACGCTGACTTGGAACACCTTGGCCAGCTCCATTGCGAAACCCCTGCACCTGACACCATAGGTTACAAGCCAGAATCCTTTACAGAGCCAGCGCCCTCAGCCCCCTCTCTTACGTCTGAACGTTGGTGGCATCACTTGTGGCCACCCCTGTATCGCCAAATTCAGAACGAAAATACCCAGCGACAACACGACTTCGATGAATCCTACCGATTGTGGGAGTGGCGAAAAGCTGAGTTCGATGCCAGTGAGTTTGCGCGTCAACAACGAGAACAGCAGGGCGTATACGAAAGCATAGATGCGATGGAGCTAACCCTAAAAGAGCGATTAGAGGAAATCGACTGGCCACGCGAAACGGTTATTGATTTTGACTTGGGTTCCGATGAAAGCACCATCGCGGTAGATATAGATTTGCCAAGCGAAGACGAAATGCCGTGCCAAGAATGGACGATGCCGAAAAAGCGACTCAAATTGACCCCAAAAGAGATCAGTGCCACACGGCAACGTAAGCTCTATCGAGATCATGTGCATGGCATTGCGTTTCGTGTACTGGGGGCTGTGTTCACGCGCTTGCCCAACGTAAAAGAAGCGAGGGTGTCGGGCTATCGACAGGTAGTATCACCTGCGACGGGTGCTGAAAAGGACGAATATATTTACAGCATCAAAGTGTCGCGGGAGCAGTGGAATCGTATTGAGTTTGACAAGCTAGACCAAGTTGATCCGGTGGCAGCCGTTGAAGCCTTCACGTTGCGGCGAGATATGACAAAGACGGGAATCTTCCGCCAGATTGAACCGTTTAAACTCGTTTGAGGTTATGAGTATTTGATGAATAAAATATTTAAGGTTTTGAGTTTTACAGGTTTTGCGGCTGCCTCGATGTTGGCACCGTATCTCCATGCAGATGTCACGATAGCGACCTGGAATATCAAGCACTTAGGTTGGAAAAATGGGAAGAACTACGCCGTCTTGGGCGAAATCGGCAGCGTATTTGATTTGTTGGCGGTGCAAGAAGTAATGAGTGAGGAAGGTGCAGCAAAATTGCACCGTTCCTTGGAAGCCGCATCTAATGAATCATGGGCTTACACCATGAGCCACTTAATCGGGCGTAGCAGTTACAAAGAAGCCTACGCTTTTTTTTGGCGTGAATCCGAGGTCGCAAGTGCCGGTGGTGATGTCGTTTTCTTTGATGGTGGCGATGTTTTTGCTCGCGAGCCGTATTCTGCGCTGTTTACTGATCGTGATACCAACGAGACATTCGCTCTCTCAAATGTCCATATTCTGTACGGTGACGGCGTGAGTGATCGGCTGCCCGAAATCGAGGCTCTATCAGATTATTGGCAGTGGCTTGGTGATGAAGTCTATCCTGACGTACCCCGTATATTGGTGGGCGACTTTAACCTAGATAGTGAGCATTTAGGATTCGATACGTTAGAACAACTAGGTGTCGAGCCTAGCTACAGCGATGGACGCGGAACAACGATCAGCACCACGGAGGGCCGATACCCCAACCACTATGACCATATTTTTCTCCAGCGTGGCTCAGCGCTGAATGTGACGGATCAGGGCATATTACGCTTCCCTGAGAAGTGGGGGATTACCCATGACGTTGCGCGAGATTCTATCTCTGACCATGTGCCGGTTTGGATAGCATTGAATAGCGCAAGTCTTCGTACAAACGCTGAGCTTGACGAAATAGGCGTGACTGCAAGTTCAGAAAGCACTTGTATTGATCTGAACGAATCGCCTGTGAGCGCTTTGGATCAGCTACCGCACGTAGGGGGAAGCCGTGCTCAGGAGGTTATAGAAGGTCGTCCCTGGTCGTCAGCGAGTAATTTGATAAGGGTGAATGGACTGAGTGCTGGCAGGGTCGAGGAAATCATGTCATCTGGGTTGCTATGTCATTAGGCACTCAACGGCTTGAGAGCCGTGCTTTCATGTCATAATACTCGCCCCGTTATATGGAGGTGGCATGGGTGTTATTTTCGGCAATCGGGAGTTTATTGATGATGTGACCCTCCCAGGGGCACAGGTTCAGCATTTTTCGCTTGAGGGCACCCGCTACGGTGCATTATTCATTCCTCGACAAGCTTGGGATGACAGCACTGCGCAAAAAGTTAATCGAGAGCTTGGCATTCACTTGCCAGTAGATGCCTACGAAATCAAATTTGATACGTTGGATAGCCTGTTAGATGACACCCCAGCACATGGTTTTCGCTCTCGTCATCAGCTTGGCTTGCGCCCATTTACCTTCAAAGAGCTCAACCTTTTAGGCGCGGGGTTACTTGAGTCGATTATCCTGTTTGACCAGGACTTTCGTGGTTCCGGTTATTATGGTTGTGCCGTTGATGACAACCCGCAGCTATGCCACTATTACAAGAGGCTTTACCGGCGTTACGGGAACTACTTCATCGAGTGCGGTCTAATGCCCCATACCTCCACAAGGGGGACATGCTATGCATTCCTACGCGACTAATACCACGGTAACAACCCAGCAGCGTAAAGCAGCCAAGATCAACGCTGCACGTAAGCGTTATATTACGGCTAAAAAACAGGGGTTGGTCAAAATCAGCCTTTCCGCAGAAGAAGCCCAAAAGCGAGCTAACCACTCGGTGTTTCGCCTCTCCTAAGCGCTTCAATGTATGCAGTTTCAACATAGAACCCCGGCCAGAAATGGCCGGGGTTTTACTTCATCTGTCGCATTCTTCTGGCGAAACCTCTAGGTCACGCGTGCTTTTAGGCGACGTTTTCAGCATGGCAGGGATTTGAGCTTTGGGTTGTCAGTTTTCTCCTAAATTTTTGTAAGCCAAGGCTTACGCATTGATTTTTTTCAGCACTCATAAGAGTGGAACGCTAAATGTGGTTTGTCACCGCGCGGCTTGGCCAGGGACGCAAGCAGTCTTAAAGGATATGAGGAAAGGATAAAAGGATTAAAGGACTAAAGGGAGCACAAAATTAACGCTATTAATCAGTGTGTTACTGACCAAACCCGTTCTATTGATACATAGAAAGCTGTACAGAGAATCCATAGAAACTCGTTCGGATCGTCCATAGCAACCTGTACAGAGCATCTATAGAAAGAGGCCTTCATCGGGGTCAAATCATAAAACCTGTACAGTTCATTCATAGAAAACCTGTCCGCAGCGTCTATAGAAACCTGTACACAGCGTCTATAGAAAACATCCGATAAGAGGAAACCCGTACAGAGCGTCCATAGAGGAACCGGATTTCTTCACTGGGTTATCCCCAAAATCTGTGGATAATTTGCCATGTTTACAGAGCGTCCATAGAAAACTGTACAGATCATCCATAGAAAATTGAGATGCCCACCGCGATAAAAACGGCAAACCCGTACAGATCATCCATAGAAAATCGCGGTGGCCCCGCAATAAAAGCGGCAAACCCGTACAGAGCGTCCATAGAAAATCGCGGTGGCACCCGCAAAAAAAGGGCAAACCTGTACAGAGCGTCCATAGAAGCGGCTTGCTGGCTCAGCTACACTCGGAAAAAAGCTAGAACCACTCAACCATAGAGATTGTCATGGCTAAGCATCCTCGCACGGATTGGGAGAAGACGGTCAGCGAACTGCGAAAATCACCGAAAGCAAAGCAGACTGATACGCCAACCAACCTTTCGCTCGATCTTGACACATTGATGCCAGAAAGCGGGCGTGTCGAAGATGTCGCAAACGTCTCATCACTTAGGCTAGCCGAGCCTGACACTTTGCCTCAGTCAGCGGAAACACCGGAAGGGCAACCACTTCGGGATTTTCAGTCAACGCTGACCAATACCCCCCAAGAGCGAGAAAACACGTCCAATCTGCTTCATTTTTGGGAGCGCATACCGCGTTATAACTGCGGTGACATCCAGGGCGTCAACAATAGCACTGACGTTAAGCAAATGGGGATCGTCAATTACTCGTTTGAAGACAATGGTGAACGCTACACCTTGGAAATGACGCCCGCTCAGGTTCGTGTCGAAACGGATGGGGTTCAGCAAACCGTTTTTTGTTATCCAGACAGCACTGACGAACTGGTGGAGCTGGCGCTGATCAAAATTGCCTTAGATAACGGAGATATTTTACCCCCCGCCGACATATCCCAGAAATCAGCTAAGGGGCATAGCCCGCTACCTAGTTACGGCGTCCATTTCACGATCAACCAGCTCATGCAACAGCTCAAGCAGTGGGGGAGAGGGCGCAGCCACGGGGCTCTCATGCAGTCACTCGATGTACTGAACAAATGCAACCTGTCAGTAAAGTCGACATCGAAAGGCGGTATCAATGCGCGAGGTGCGATTCTGCCGGAGCTGGTGTCGTTTGAGCAGAACGGCTTTGACGCGCATGACCGAAATGGGTTCTGGACGGCACGGTTTCACCCCATCATTAGCTTAGGGATACACGCAGGGCTTTATCAGCAATACAACGTGTTTCGTGTTACACAGATCAAGACGCATGTGGGTCATGCCATCATCAAGATGGTGATACTCAATGGCCGGAATATCTCTGAGCAAACACCGTATTCACTGTCACTTTCGTACCTTCAGGAAGCCACGGGGCTATTGAACTATAAGAGCCCTTACCATGCGCGACGTAAATTCCGAGAGCATGTCAAAAGGCTTGAAGCTGAAGGGCTGCTTTCCAAAATCGAATTTATCGAAAAGCGTCGTGGCAAGCGCGTTGTCGACATCGAGGCGCGAATGTTTGCCTCTAGCTCCCTCGTCCGTGATATGAAAGCCTCGCATAAGCGTGCCAACATATTGCAGCAGCGTCGCCAGGTTCGAGCCTCGATTGAGAAAACGAACGGATAGTTTCGCACCGAAAAGGAGAATCAATATGCAAGGCGAACCTGATCTAGTCGATAGCCCGTTCAATCAAACGCTGGAAATTGAAGACAACGTGCTTCAGATAAATATTTACCGACTAGAAACGGAAGCATCTTGGACACTTGAAATCGTTAATGAGTCGGGAACATCCTTCGTTTGGGATGAGTCGTTTGAGACTGATGATCAGGCGCTAAATGAAGCAAAACACAGCGTCGATGAAGAAGGGGTAGGGGCGTTTTTAGGCTAACAAAGTGTCTTTTAAAAATTTAGGCTTTGTCTGAAAACCTGAATTTGCTAATGTTTTCTATGCAGCAGTTGCATAGGTGATGTATGGCAGGACGTTACGAAATCTCTGAACAGGGCTGGGAGCTCATCAAAGATCTTGTGGTATCGCCAGCAAAAATGACTGGCCGCCCCCGTCGTGATGATCGCCAAATGTTAAACGGCATTTTTTGGATCCTTTGTTCTGGGGCCAAATGGCGGGATTTACCCGACCGTTATGGCCCTTGGAAAACGGTTTATGACCGATTTCGACAATGGCGCGATGATGGCACTTTTGAAGCGGTTTTAGCGCGTTTGCAGCTACGATTGCGTGAAGACGGTTTGATGGATCTAGATACATGGATGATCGATTCAACGTCAATTCGTGCCACACGTGCTGCCTCGGGAGGCGGCAAAAAGGGGGCCAGGGAGAACCCATAGATCATGCGCTGGGACGTAGCCGAGGTGGCTTAACGACCAAAATTCATATGGTCTGTGTTCGAAACGGCTGGCCTTTGGCATTTACGCTATCACCCGGACAGCATTCGGATACACAGCACTTCATTTCCACTCTGGAGTGTATACGTTTGCCCGGCTTCTTAGGGCGTCCTCGAAAGCGCTGCCGGTTTATCGTGGGCGATAAGGGCTACGACAGTGATTTTCTTCGCCGTTACTGTGATAGACGCGGGATAAAGCCGATTATCGCGAGCCGAAACATGCAGCGTAAATCTCGTCCCGGACTGCCAAGAGGCTTTGATAAGCCCAAATACCGAGAAAGAAATATCATTGAGCGCTGCATTGGATGGGTGAAAGAACTACGCCATATTTGCACGCGCTACGATAAGCTCGAAAGCAGCTTCAAGGCGATGGTATGCCTAGGGTGCATAGATCGCTGCTTGCGAGCTAACTTTTCAGACAAAACCTAGGAATGACGGCTGACAACCGAGTCTGTGTGAAAACTCCCGAGCCGTCCAGAACAAGGCCTCCATACGCGAAATCTGGCGAAGCTTTGTAAAGACGCGATGCCTCAGAATGAGCAAGAAAGCGTCATTTTCAGTCATTTTTTGACTGGTCCGAGACTTTCCGAGCATTTTCACACAGCCTCGGCCTAAAGTGATAAGTTGCTAAATCCACACCTGATGAAAGCCCATACTATGTATAGTTACTGCGAACTTTGCCATCTGGAAGAGCACTGCCACAGCCCAAGATTCTATGATCTATTAAGCTATGCCACTCTGGGAAGTAGTTAAGCACAAGCAGGACGGAATGTAATAGATGTTACTGAATGAGTGAATAAACCCAGGAAAAAAGGAAAAAATATGAATTCTGAATTGGTTTTTAACCTATGGGCATTGTATGACTCAGCCTCCGGTACTGTTTATGGGCTGTCCGGAAAGGCGTATAACATTGCAGGTACTGATAAAGAAAAACTTGATTTTTTAAAGGTTGCTTCAGGAACTGATTATGTAACCGTGAATCGCTACAGGGTTCCAGAGCGGTTCAGTATTTCGTTCCCGGACGGAGAGATTCGGCACGAAGTTACCTATCTTAGTACGATAAATGATCCGAATGCTCAACTCTTCGAAGAGGTGTTTAAAAATATCGAGGCTGAACTACCACCATTGCCCGACTTCTCTGGTCAGGATGTTACGAATGTAACGCAGACTGTTCCTGAAGATCCCCTCTGTGTTGTGACTATTCTTTATGAGGATGATGTTGGAAATATTCGACCAATCATTACTGACGAAGATCGTGCGTGGATAGCTCAGCAACAAGCTACATTCCTTGGTAATTAGTGCCTATCCAAAACATGCTTTTTCAGTCACTGCAAAGGACTTCTTGTAGTAGATGTTGAGGTGAGCACCTTAAAGAAGCACAAGGTCGACTCACAATACTGACTGGCTTGGCCATCATAGGCCAGGTGCCCGAATTTCGACCATGCGCGTGAATTAAACCGCTTATTCCATTGGTTTGGTCGTTTTTTCGGGTGCACCTTAGGGATAAGTCGGTCCAAATTTCGTAAGCTAAACCAAGTTATAGCTCAGCACCGAGGCCTAGCCACGACATTTGCCTGACTGACGTAGTCACCAGCAGCGACTACGCCAGTCAGGCAGCTTGCTTGATAAAGGCGGAAAATTTTCTGGTCAACCCCATAAAAACGATCTGCTCGACTTAGTTAGGTTAGCCGGGCACATTGAGGCAAACAAAAAGGTCATATCTTGCAAGCGCTTAAAGCGCGAACATAAATTCACGGATAAAAAAATTGATCGGTGGAAGCCAGTTGCTTGGATGACGTCATGTGGGGTGACGACTTGCCGAACTGTAAAAAAACCGACAATTAAAGCTCGGATCGCCGAAAAAGAAGTACGGATAACGGAGATAATGCATGCCAATAGACTATGACACGTTTATGTATTATGCGTTAAAGGTTGATCCCAAAACGCTAGACGCTGAAGGCAATCACAACATCGGATTGAAAGAGGGAAGAAAACAGCGCGTGATCCACGGTCGGCCAGCAGGCGAGTATTCGGACACGGCGAGCGACGGTAACAACGTTACGCTCGCGCTGTATCGGGAAACTAACGGGGCGCTGGTGGTGCAAGTGACAGGGGAAATGCGCGGGTTCTGGTCAGGTGACTGGCCGTCAAAGCCGTTTTGCCTGGACTTTAAAACGCTGGATGACCTGCTCGCATGGCTCGCCAACGATGCGAAACAAAAACGTCTTTGTAAAGGGCAGCAAGTGTGCTTGCGGCGAGCGAAAGCACAGTTATGGCAGCGATTGTCGAAGGCAGATTGTGTAACGGAAAATGCGAGGTATGTAACAAGCGAGAGCTAATCTTGGTTAAATTTGAGGCGGGAAGAACGACATGTAGTCGTCAAAGCCTTTGCTGATCCAGTCATCTATCAACCATTTGTCAGGCAATACTTCCGCCGTGCCGGCCAATCACTCTTACCATGATGTTGCCGTTACTGGAGTGGGTCGCCTGGTTCAATCATCGGCGTCTATTGGAGTCAACATATACCACCGGAAGATCGAGAAGCTCTGTATTATGAGCAACAGGGTTAAAAATCACCGATAAAGCGGCCTGACTCAAACAAACGGATCTCCGATAAAGCCGGTACGGTTCACTCAATCGTTCCATAAGGTGTACGGTGTTTCGCTTTCTGGTCTGTTGTCATTATCGTTCAGGCGATCGACGGGGGTATGTGAGATCGCCCCGTATTCTGATAGGGCGGACTCCAACGACACGTAGCTTTACACGCCACGGCGCATAGCGCGAGCGATTCGTTCCAGCTGGTATGAATCGGGAGTAAGTTGAAGAGCGTAGCAATAGATACCCCGAGTCACGCCTTCGCAGTTGGTTAATCCCTTTTTCAAGGGGGGCGTCATTAAAGACCTTAGCTAGATTTTATGGATTGACAATATTATTCAATAGTATAGCCTCGCTCGTCGTAAAAATTTTTCAAGTCCCTTAAGTACTCATCTTCGGAATCAAAATGGTCTAGCAGATCGGTAAATTGCAGCAAAATCCTGCGCGGCGGAAAGCTGGGATTAGGTAGCGGCGGCAAGTCTGCCAAACGCAACCATGCTTCGATCTGCTTGTTGGACAGATCGTTCCGGTTGCCATGCCAATCGAATAGGTCATGGTCCTCGAATTCAATAAGCCCCTCGACATCCCACAGTACGTGACCTACATCGTCCATGAAAGTCGATCCGGTCATGAGATGAAAACTCCTACCCAAAGACTCCTGCATATATCCTCCAAGCAGAGGAACATAGATGTTCAGCAAGTCCTTGATGAACGCTTCATCCTTGCAAAGGTAGCAGAGGGAATAGACCGTCCATTCGTAATCATAACCCATCAATAGGCCGCAAAACCGCCCATCAAAGTCAAAAAGCTGACGCACTGCCTTTTCAATCTCATTGGCTTCTGGACGTTGGCGCAAGCGTTGCAATTGCTCCCTTGTGGCCTCATAACGATGATCGGGTAGAGGCATCCGTTTGCCATACAGCGCTTCCATCGCATCCAGACACGCAGGCCATTGCTCTCTAAATTGCTGTTCTTGGTTTGTTTGCATGCCTCTAACTCATATTTCTCTAGATTATGCTTAGCATCATTTAATACCTGCTCATCGTTGTCAAACGACTCATCCCAAGAAAAGGTTCGTATTTAGTTGGCTGTTGCGCTAAATGACTTTGCAAAAATAAACGTGCATAGACTTAGAGCTACTGAACGACCACACGTCGCGGAGACTCCCAACTACCGGCCTGCTAGTCCAGGTCATGGCAGCACTCCCGCGGCGTCTCCGGTGGTCGCCCGGGCGGCCGTTTGAGATAGGGTGCCGCCAGTGTCACGGGGGCGGAACTCAAGCTCAAGGTGTAACCCGTTTGCGTTACGGCTATTTCCCGCGGGCAAAAAGCTTTGTAAAAGTGGCGTGCATCTCATCTTGCGCCAACCTGTCAAGCGTCGTGACAGCCGCTTCTACGCTGCCGGTATCCCGCAGAATTTTGAACGCGCGCTCCTTGGCGGCTTATTGCCTTGAAGGACCCAGTCTGGCTCATGGAAGCGTTTGTAGAGCCCATATAGCGCTTTGACCTCGGCGAGATGCTCAGCGGTTTCGCGCATCCCCGTATTGGCCTCATCCCGGTACCATTCGCCCATGACGCGCACAGAGAAGCCCGCTTCGTTATCGATAAAATCACGCGACTGGGATACCCCCGCTCTCAAAGCAAACGGCACTATGTTCAAGGCTGTGCTTGACGGAAATCGCGGACCGTGCCGGCCGTGCCGGTGGTCTTGCAGATAGGGCAGGTGATACGACTGTCGTCGTTCCACTCGCATTTACCGCGTAGTCGTTGTGGTCCAGCTTGGGATACCCGCCAGGTGGCAAGCACCTCGATATCAAGATCCTGAGAGTGTCCGCAATCAGGGCAGGCGATGCCCGCGAGGTGATTGACTTTTGGCATGGTTACCTCCTTTTATTTTTTTGCGAGCATCGCCTTCATCTCGGCCATCACCTGTTCGTGGGGGATACCGGGGCGCGGGTCATCGAGAGATGCCTGCACTACGACCGCTATCATATTTAATCCGGGAATCGTTTAAGTATGACAGCGGTCGTAGTGTTTGGGATCGACGTGATACTTAAACAATTCCCGGATTAACCCCTCATCGCTCAAATCCTCCTCCACCTCCGGCCAGTGGATGCCTTTGACGTTGAACGTAAAGTGCTGACGCTGGTTTGGAGCTGCATCGCGCAGGCAGGCATACCGGGCATAGGGGATTTGCAAGCGCCAGCCATTGGCGAAATCTACCACAAACACCTCAGCATCGGCCTCGACGTTCACGATCTCGGGGGCTGCGTCACTCATCGTCTTCTCCCTGGACAATCACATCCAGCACTTTACCACGGCCAAATCGGGCTTCGGCACTCTCCCAGATATCGCCCACGGTGCCGCCTTTGGGGTCGAGCATCGTGGTCGATTTGCCGTCCGTGAACTTGATCGAGAAGCGGCGCATCTTGCCAGTGGCCACGCGGCCTGACTCACCGCGCTCGGCCATGATCCGTTCTTTTTCCTCGGCGCTTAATGCCATCTTGCTTCCTCGCTGTTATGGATTTTCCAGAACCGACACAAACGGGTGTAGCGCATCATCTTGAGCTAACTCTTCACGGACGGCGTTTAAGATCACATGGCGCATCCAGGCTTGGCGTGAGGAAAACCCTTTTTTGGCCGCCACGCGAGAGGCGAGATTGAGCAGGTAAAACTCTTGCTCGTTAAAGCGCATCAATACGCCCTCGGTTGGCTTACCCTTGAGGCATTGTGATAGCGCCTTCTGGTGCTGGTACACCACAGACTGTTCGCTTGTATTCTCTGCCATTATGGGCACCTTTTATGTGTCGATACGCTTGTAAATCAAAGGGCGAGACTTTCTTGATAGGGTGATCTCCATGGCTTCGTGTTGAGCAAGCCAAGCGGCCCACACGATGACGTCATGGCGGGTCAACATTTTCTGATGCCTGGGAAAAAGAGACATCAGCTTATCGACAGGCAATCCTTCGTCCTTTTCATTCAGCCAGTTGAGCGCATCTTGCTGAAGGGCATTGATATCGTCATCACTTTCTTTGTTGAGTGAGCGCGACCAGAAAAGTGCCGACGGTCCTTCCCCCTGCAGGACAACCAGAGGCCCGCTTGGCTCTATTTGGCTGGGTGCCCTACCATAGTCGGCTTCAAGCTTCCTTCTGATTTCGCGTGCTCGCATCGGGCGCTTTTTTGCCTGAATCATGGAATCAATCGCCGCCACAATCTCACTTTTGTACACGACTTTCTTGTTAAGGCGGTCGGGTACCGTTGAGGTGAGTGGCGATGAAGGGTCATGGCTTTCCGCTTCATGGTCACGAAATACAGGAGGCGGCGTATGCACAGCCGGGGAAGAGGGCTGTTCATCGCTCTCAGCCGGAGGATTAGGCTTCGTCCTCGCTTCCTCAGCGTCGGACACGCCGCTGCTCTGCTCTTCCTTCTCGACTTTTCCTGACGATGAATCCGCTTCCTCGTTGATACTGGCGTCAACGCCGTTTAAGTCTCCCAGATCCTCATGCCAGTAGACCGCATCGAGGCCGTTACCTCTGAGCTTGATTAACCCTTGGTCCTCCAAAATCTGGTTTTGGTTGACGCCGACAATATCGCGCTGCTTCTTTAATTCTTGGAGCATTTTGCGTGCCGTCAGCGGCCGTCGCTGTTGAAGAAAAAGGCTCCGGTAAAAATCATACACATGCTGGCGATTCTCTGTGTCAGGTGAGTCCGTCCATGGACCGTACTTCCAGATAAAGCGCCCCATGTAGCGGACATTTCGCGGACGCTGGTTATAAAGAACCACTTTAAGCATATTGGGAAAACGATCCGCTGTGACATTAGGGTGATCCCACTCATCAGGCCAACGTAACCCAGTGAGATAGCCATTTTTCTTCAATTTGGCGAAAAGCGCTGTCACAGAAAATTGACGCTCTGGGTGAGACGCCAGCGTTTTTTCAATAAACGCGGTGATCTCAGCCGCTTTTTGATCGGTGATACCGATTGCGCGCGCATGGCGCATCGTTGCGATCATGGATTTGCCTATTTTGACCGGGAAATCCTCATCATCTGTCGAGAGGTAATTCGCGTGGACAGAGATGATCCAATTATGAACGATGGACTTTGGGTTAGGATGATCAGATGCGTCGGGACGAATCGCCGCAAAAATTTCATCAGCATCGTGAAGGGGTCGAGGGCTTTCTCTCAATAACTCAATAAAGCGCTTACGCTCTTGTTTAGCGCTTGAATCAGTATCAATCGCGTGAAGTGTTGCGCCATCCCGTGCCATCCAATATAGCATCAGGCATTCGGAGACCAAGGAGGTCGTGACGGGCGGCCATCCTCGCAAGGTGAACTGGGTAGGAATTCGGGAAGTGGCCGATTCAACGTCCAGCCCGTCGAGCATGGGGAGAACGGTATCGGTGATAAACTGAGATTCCACGGTGCCGTCTATTCCCTTTGGGAATGGCGCCAGCAATATTTCAGAGGGCATTTCGGCACGAGGTACCAAAGGGCGTGAAAAGAACTCGCCGGGATACACCAACGCCATTGTCATCGTGGTTTTGTCGTGCCAAAGCGGTTGCTCCAGAATGCTGATAAGGCTTTTGACATCCACCTCGTTTAATTGCTGTGGAGTCACGATAAGGAGCTTTGACCATACGGCAAGAGTGGCGCTATCACACTGGTCGCCTTGAGCAATTCCAGCCAATCCCTTTTTAAGTGTTAAGAAAGCGCCGATCTGGTTATGAATACGCAGCCATTTTTTCATGTCGTCCGAAGCATGGGCGTCTGAAAGCTGTGTGAGCCTGGGTTGAAGATCGCTAAACACTCTCAGCATGATGGCCGGCATATCACGCCTTGCGTCGGCTTCTAATTGCCGGATACGCTCCCGCGTTACGTTATGCAACTGCCCAACATCTTCCAGGGTTAATCCTTCGGCGCGCTTGATGAGTATATCCACGCCCCGGCCACATTTAGCGCGCTCTTTTCCCGTTTTGAGCAGGATATTCGCCGCGTCTTTGATGGCATTGAGGCCGTTGAACACAATGTCGACAAGGTTCTCGCCGTTTATGTCGGTAATAGAGGGCAGTGCAGCGTTGACCTTTGATTCATCAGCGGCATGACCGATATCGCCTTCTACACCCCATGGGTCGCTGAAGGAAGGGGAGGCCGAGGAACTGTTCTGATAAGAAGCAAGAGCCTTCAGCAAATTTTGAAGCGTCGTGATGCCCGAATGTTTCCAACTCAAATAACTCCGAATAGAGAGGGTGCTGAGTTTGGCTGGGCTTGTGATACCTTCTCGGATAAGTACATTGTGAGTGCGATTAGCAAAGTGCGGCATAAAGGGTGTCAGGCTGTCACACCAAGGGGGTATTGCTGCAGCGATATCCTTGCAGCCCATGGCAACACTTTCTTGACTCTTCCATCGGACGTGCGTTAATACGTTTTCGCACACTTGCTGATAGTGCGTTATGGCGATTTTCTCTGCGGTTTCCGTCGTCAGTGTTTCCCAGTGTTGGCGGAAGTCGGAAAGGGTTTCAATGCCTTTTTCCACCATCTCGTCAGCGACATCCGGTGCATCCTTGAAGACTTGTTGTAGCTGACGATCCGCCTGCATCCTGGGGGGGTGCATCCCATGTGGGCGCCCATCTGTCATGCTGTCGCTATCGGCCATCGGTTTATCGACCGAAGGAGAGGTGGGCGTTGCGCCTAGTGGTTGCCCGTCCAGCCCCACGATCTCGTCAAGAGGATATGACAAACGTTCAAGAATGGCGGCTGTGATCGGACAGACCGCTATGCCGCTGGCCGCTGCATCCAGTAAGGCATCCGTGTGGCAAACAGCCGCCCACTCTTTTTTGTCGGATAGCGTGTAGTCGGAGTAGAGCACCACACCCCGGTCGTGGGAGTCCATGAATCGACGCAGGCCATCTGCTGTCTTTAAAACAGTGGAGAGTTGAAGCCCACGTTCGCCGTGGAGATAGAAATAGGCGTTAGTCACTATCCCTGTCATGCACACCTCCTGTCTTAGCGGTCTTGGCTTTCGTCTGCCTGAGTCTCGGCAATCAACGTCTCGCTGTTCTCGATGAAGTCCAGTAGTGTCAGCGAGGATTGGTTCTGCATGGCGTCTTCGTGCCACATTTGCATCTTAGCAATCCCCCATTCTGCATAACGGCGGACTACCCGTGTAAAGCGTTCCTGGGCGACTGCCTGGGGCGCCAGCAATGACACGGTATCGGAGAACGTCGCGCCCGTATCGCCACTATCGAGTGAGCCGATGTTGATATACGTTTCGCTATTGGCTTCATTGGCGATGGGGAGCAGGGTGTCGCCGTTTGCCCTGATCGCCAAAATGCAGGCAAAGCGCAACACATCGATTTCTCGCTGAAAGGGCGGGACATCCCCACTGTCAAAAGTCGCGTCGGCGTCAGATAGCGATTTCATCGTCATGCGTGCCCGAGGAGACATGCTGATAGTGCTGCCGCGCTCCTGTTTAACCTCATCCAAGGCTTGAGATTTTTCGTTGTCCATGGCCTCTCTCTCCGAGTTAAAGGGCTTCAAAACGCGAACTGTTTTCACGATCGTCTTTCCGGATGAGATAGGACTTGCCCACCTTGTCGGCAATCCGGTCATACATGGCGCCATCAATTTCGCCATTGTGATAAAACATGGCGACCTGATGGGAGTGCTTGGGCAGGTATTCGAGAACCTTCAAGCGGTGAGTGCTATCCAGGCGTCCTAGCGGGGTATCCATGATAAGCGGCCCAATCTTGCGGCCAATTTGCCCCAGGGAAATGATCAGAGAGAGAGCGAGAATCTGTGTAGCGCCTGCAGACGGCACGGATACCGGGTCACCGGCATCATCAATAATGGTCATGCAAAAGGTGTCTTTGGCAATCTCAACACGTTCGTGATGCGCCTCATGCGTCATGGCGGCGTATGCATGACTGGTGTATTCCTCAACTTTCTGGCGCATAGCTTCGGCCTGGCGCTCACGGGCTTTTTCAATGACGGCTTCGATTTTTTCCAGCCGTTTAACCACTTTGCGGGCTTGCTTGGATTTTTCATTTTGCTCAGATTCTTGCTGAAGCTTGTCATCTAGCTTTTGAATCTGCTGCTCGTTGCCGGCCATTGTCTGCTTTAGCGTCTTGATCTTGTTTTCAAGGACGCCAATTTCTTTTGAGTAGGCATGACACGCATTGCGTAACTTCGCAATCTCCTCTGGAGACTTGTGCGTATGGTGATGGTAAAGCGCTTCAATGGCACTTTCGGCGCTCGACTTTTGGTCCTGCTCGTCGTCAATCGTCTCTAGCAGGCTCATGTAGCGATCCTTCACAGGCGTCAAGTGACTCAGCAGTCCCTGTATTCGATTTCGTGTACTGATCAGACCTTCAAGCTCGGCCTCATGAGACGCCTGCTGGTTACGGTCGGCATCGAGTTCATCGATAAGGCGAGCAAGGCGCTCACGAGCATGGGTGTCGGGCGCTTGATCGCAGACCGGACACTGATCATTGGCGAGCACCTCACGGCGCAGTGATTCTAAATAATCCTTTTGTGTGGCGTTTTGTGACGCCCGGGCGAGACGGTCGGTGCGCTGGGTGACGGTATCGCGATACTGCGCTAACCCTTGTAGCGCGAGATCATGCCATGCAAAGCCCCCGTACTGGCTTAGCGTTTCACGATGCTGCTGAATACGAGCGGTCACGGTATCCAGGTTATTCTTTTGGACGCTTAGCTGATGCTGAATACGCTCGTCCTCAAGATGCTTTTCCAGTTCGTTGCTCGCCTTATGGTAGCTTTTCTGTACCTGATCCAGGGTGTCATCCATTTCATCAGCTTCGCTCTCAAACCGTCGATTATCCTCCTGCATGGCATCAATCAAGGCGGCGGTCTGTTCGGCGCGTTGCCCCTTGGCCAGGCGCGTTGAGACTTTCCGGCCTCTGTTAGTGGCACTCTTGACGATGCTCTGCGCCTTACTGATCACGGGTAAGCCAAGAACCCCTTCGATGGCTTTTGCCAAGGCTCGGTTTTCCATCTGTGACGCACTGACTAAATCCCTGTATTCATCCAGCAACTCACCATCGAATAAAAAGAAGCGTGCCAAGATGGGCGGGGCAATTCGGCTGATAAAGCGCTCAGACTTGTCCTGATCAAGTACGTTTTTGACGCCGTTCTCATCATATTGTGTAACCGTAAAGGCGATTTCCATCTCGCTCATATTGGCGGGTGGCGTTTTGGGGTAAAGCCAGTCCGCCCGGCGCTCAATAATGATCGGCCGCCCGTTGTAATGCCCTGCAATCGTGACCGACATAGGGTGGTCAGCCCCAGAGCGCAAGGCCTTCCTGTTGTAAAGCGTATAGGGGTCAAGCAACCGGTCTCTACTACCGGCGATTTGGTTAAACAGGCACCATTTCAAGCCGTTGATCAGACTCGTCTTGCCTGCCGTGTTATCACCGGAGACCATCAACATATTGCGTTGGCCGCTGGGGAAGTCCAGGCGATGTTCGCCGTAGTACCCGCCGACGTTCTGAACAATGACGTGGTTAAATGAAAGGGTAAGCTTATGCATGTGGCTCCCTCCCGACTTCGCCATTAAATTGATCGAAAAGGTCGGCGCCTTCGCGTTCAATCAAGCTTCGCGCTTCCGATTTTCCTTGCTGAACGGTATCGCGCCCCAGGGTTTCATCTTCGATGACCGCTGCCACCTTATAAAGATGGCGAACGTCAGACCAAAGCGACTCGGCATCTTCGGGCGTGTCCGCCATCTCACGACAAACCGCTTCAAGCGTTTCAAGCGCGATATCTCGGCTCGATACTTCTTCCAGCGGGCGCTCGCTTTCCGCTGCCAGTGCATCAAACGCGGCGGGGTCAAAGTTCTCATCCATTGTCGGCCTCCTTGGTACAGGCTTGATCGGCTATATCATTGATGGTGTTGTCAGTCGTTTTCTCGGTCTTGGCGGGTTTCTTCTGTCGCTTTTTACCCCCATCCGGCGGTAGGGCGATATCATCGGTATCATCGAATGAGCAGGGGGCTGTTAGGGTGTAAGACGTTATGCCCGGTCGGACAACATCGGGCGCTTCCGGTAGAAAACGCGATTTTCCGCCTTGCACATAGTCCCACTCCAACTCCGTGCCGGCCCAGGATCTCCCCAGTTCCTCACACACACGTCCGGTTAAAAATGAGCCAGAAAAAGGATCAAATACTTTATCGCCAGGGTCGGTCAGCATCCGAATAAAATACTCGGGAAGTTTGGCGGGAAAGCGCGCTGGATGAATCGGCAAGTCGTTTTCACGACAATATGCCGAATACGCGGAGTTGCTCTCGGTATTGGCGATGGCTAACAAATTAGAGGGAATGGCGCCTTGCTGGCGCTGGGAGAAACCCTGGCTGATATTGTGCCCGCTGGGCCGTTTGCGCCCCTCGTAACCATCTTCCAACAGTTTTTCCATGCGACCGGAGTAGGGCGATACGACCCGTTTGTTGCTCGCTTTTGGATAAGGTGACTTGGATAACCACCAAACGCAATTCACCGCGTCTTTTGGGCGTACTCGGCGAATGGTGACCCACTCGGCCGGGCTTGGGAGCTTACTTGGGTTGTACCAGAAATGCTCAAGACAGAGATGGAAGCCGTACTCCTTCACTAGCATGGTCAGAAGATCAAAGTGATATAGCGAACGTGTCGGCTGCCCCTTGACCCATGAACCGCCGATATCAATCACCAGGCTTCCGCTCTCCCTTAGCAGGCGGTGCATTTCCTGCGCAAATGGGCGGAACCAGTCGCAATAGTGGGTTGAAGCGGCGTTGCCGTACTCCTTTTTACGCACCAGCCCAAATGGCGGGGAGGTTATGATCAGATCGTGTGAGGCTTCAGGCTGTGCTTGCATGTACGTCAGGGCATTGCAGTGGTACAGGGTGCCATAGGCTGTTCGCTGCACCGGATTTAGTGGTTGCGCCCGAGCCGCCATCAAGGTTCGCTGGATATTTTTATCACGCACCTCCAGGGCATCGAGGTACGCTTCCGGGCTTTCGTAACCCGATTGACGCGCCATGTGCTGAAGCGCTCTAACGGCCCCGGGGGTCAGCCCCTGCAAGTCCTGTGGCGGTGACATATCAGACCTCCTTGTCCAGGTTGTGTCCAGTGTAATTTGTGCTATATATGATATGATATCACTTATAGCGTGGCCCGTCGAAACACGCAAGGACTCACTAGGGGAAGATTACATGGACATGGATAAGCCTTATCAAAACGACGCCACCACTTTAACCTCATCGAATCTACCGACGTTTACCGACCACGCCTGGCAGCCCTCTTATCGAACGGGCCGCGATGATCTGGCGACCGATTTCTATGCCCCCGCCATGGCGCGCGCCACGCGCATCGAGCGAACATCAGGGTACTTTCGTTCGACCGTGTTTGCCTTGCTGTACGAACCTCTACAGGGGTTTCTTGCCCGTAATGGGCACCTCTCTATTCTTTGCTCCCCTTATTTGTCACCGGATGATACCGAGACTTTTCATGCCTTGCTGCGCCAGCGTAATGATGGCCAAGAGGCCTTAACCGCGTTTTCTCGGCAGGCGTTTCTGTCCGAGGTGAAGGCCCTGTTCAATGGCGCACACGGAGACTGGCACCAGAAAATTTTAGGTGGAATGGTGCGCCATGGCTTTCTGGATATTCGTATTGGTGTGTTGCGCGCAGGCAATGGGTTGTTCCATGAAAAGCTAGGGGTCTTTCATGATGCCCATGGTCATCGTATAAGCTTTAAAGGGTCGGTCAATGAAACGTTTAGCGGCTGGGGGTTGCAGGGCAACATTGAGTCGATTGATACCTTTTACAGCTGGTTGCCCGAAGATGCCCCGCGTGTCGATGATCACCACAAGGATTTCCTGGACGTGTGGGAAGGACGCTATCAAAAGGTAAGCACCCTGACGTTGGGGGAGGCGATTGATGCCGCCATTCTCGAAAAAGCACCGGACGACCCTGAAGAGGCGCGGGCGCTGCTGGCGCGGTACCAATCTTATCGTGCCAAGAGCGGGGTGCGAATCGTCGGCGTGATGCACCCGCCCGACAACGCCGCCAAAACGCTTACCCTCTCAGAACAAGAGGACGACCAAGCTCCTGACAAGACCAACCAATGGCCAAGCGGTCGTGTCGCCGCACCCCATCAAGCCGTGGCAATAAAGGCTTGGTACGAGGCCGGGCAACGTGGCATCTTTGAGCACGCCACGGGCTCGGGTAAGACATTTACAGCCCTGCATATCATCCGTGACCATTTGCGCCAGCAAGGCGTTGTGCTTATCGTCGTTCCCAGCACCCTCCTGATGAAAGGCTGGTTTGCTGAGCTATCCCTTGAAATACCGGATGCCAATGTCGTTCGCGTCGGGGGTGGTCACAATCGTTGGCGCTCCCCAGGGGATCTTGAGTGGCGAATGCAGCGCCCCTCTCAGAAGCATCCGTTGGTCATGTTAGCCACCATGCAAACAGCGGCCAAAAAAGCCTTCCGGGACCGATTACGTCGTCTGAGTAATATCCTGCTGGTCGCTGATGAAGTGCATCAGTTGGGCAGCGACCTTCATCGCCAACTGCTTAATCTGAACATGGGGTCACGCCTTGGGTTGTCCGCGACACCAGAGCGATTCGGCGACCCCGACGGCACGGCGATCTTGATGCATTACTTTGGGGGTATCGTCGGCGCCCCTTTTACCTTGTCCGATGCCATGAGCGCTGGGCGCTTGACGCAATACCACTACCATCCCGAGACATTATCGCTCAACGCAGAAGAAGCCGACGCCTGGGAAGAGCTAACCGAGCAGTTACGGGAGGCGATACAGAAGGGGCCGCGTGATGAAAACGGCAAGCCACAGGATAATCAGCGCACACGGTTGTTAAAGATCAAGCGCTCTCGCATTGCGAAAAAAGCCGCGGCAAAAACACGTATTGCCAAAGAGATTATTGAAGCGCATTACGCACCGGGGCAGCACTGGCTTGTGTATTGTGAAGATCAGGAGCAATTAGGAGAAGTGGCGGCTGCCATTGCGGAAACGGGGATTGCCCCTTGGGTGTATTACGCGGATATGGCGGGCGACCCGGATGCCACCCTGGCGGCGTTCCGGCGCCATAGCGGCGTTATCGTGTCTATACGCTGCCTGGATGAAGGCGTGGATATTCCTGAGATTTCTCACGCCATCATTCTCGCATCTAGCCAGAATCCTCGACAGTTCATTCAACGTCGCGGGCGTGTATTGCGACGCTCCCCCGGGAAACATCGCGCCCACATTTGGGATGCGCTGGTTTTGCCCCCTGATACGGAAAATGATATCCACGGCTCGTTGACACGCTCTGAGCTATTGCGAGCCATTGAGTTTGCTGAACATGCCGCTGACCAAGGGGGGGGCGCTTCCCGCTTACGCACATTAGCAGCATCGCTTGGCCTGTCTGTCGATGAAATATACGGCCTGGCGGAACCGGATACCGAAGAGGATGAATGATATGGATGTTGTTGAGAGCCGGAATGAAACGGTGGAAGCGTCATTTAAGGCGTTCAATGAAATGATCAAGCCGGTGATTAAGCGCAAAAATGCCCGCCTGCGCACATGTGGTTCACGCGATGATGTGACGTATCATCCTGCAACAGGGCGCCTTCCCAATGCAATGCTTAGCAAGCCAACGCGGTGGATTGTGCGTATTGAAGGCGATCTCGATAAACCCGACGACCTGAACACCCATGCCGAGCGGTGTATCGGGAGCTTTAATCTTAACGGAGGCGCGGATTTAATCGGTGTGCGCGTATTGCTTTTACATCGCCGCACACCAGATGACCCTTGGGTGGCGGTGCCGAAATACGAGCATCGGCTATTGATACTGTCCCGCCCGCCATTTCCTACCGGATCTTCAAGTAACACGGTCCATTGCATGTCAGCGGCACACCCGCTTAAAACAGGAGAGAAAAGCCCCGACTGCGAAGATGAAGAGCCCGCACGGATCGGAGAGCCTGCTCCTTTAAGTGATGATCTGTGGTTGCAGCGCCGAAATGGCCCTGCCCAGCAGGTCTGCGTCGAAGCATCTCTATTGCTGTCACCCCCCACAGGGAGTATCGAAGGGCTTTCCCAAGCCCATCAGTGTTGCCTTGAAGAAGAGCTTCTCAAGGCTCTCACGCAATGGTCACCATCTGTCTGGCGGGGAGAGAAAAGCAGCAAGGCAGCGATGTCTTTTGCGCGGGCATTTGATGCACTGGAAGCGCCCGCGCTGGCCGAGACAATAGCGGAAGGCAATATCGCTGCGCCCGAGACGCAGCGGGAAAAGGAAATCCCCCCGGATACACTCAGGCGCGCTCGCAAAGCGCTTCGGGATGGTTTTCAGCGGTTTGTCATCGTATCCCTGGAGCCTTCGCTTTCTTACGCCTTGGGCGATATGCTGGCCTCACATTTAGAGGTGCACCCCGTTCAGGTTAGCCGCTTGCACGCGATGGGGGATGATCTCGCGTATTCAGAGCACAATGATATAGCGTCGCTTGTACCATCGGCATGCTGGATACTACACACCGCGCGACAACAAGAGGCATTGAGGGTGCTGGACAGGGCGCGCGTGGATCAGACTGTCATTTGGCTGACGATTCCGAACGCGTTTGATGAGCTCAGTCTGCTCAAGAAAGCCTATACCCAGAATGGTATTGAAGTCCCCGACGAATCGGCTTTACGCCTTCATGCCCTGCTCCGAACAGCCAAGATCATGAAAGCGGAAACGGCCGGCGCTATGACATCACGCATCCTGGGGGAGTTCTATCAAGTATGTCTGCATCATGCCCCGCATACCGATTGGCAGTCCCTGACAGATGATACCGTTCGTCAAGTATGGGTCGATGCCTTGGTGATGCTTTTTCCCTCGATGCTGGCAGGGCTGCCCCTTGAAACCCGATTGACGCTACTGACTCAGCTGTGCGAGCAGCTAGAAATTCCTGCTTCAGAAGAACGCCTGTTAAAGACTTTACTGACTGAGTGATTCTCTAGCGCTTTGACGCACGCTCCGCTCCTATGCCGAGACAGCCGCTTAATGCACCCGCTCCAACAACGGGTTTCTTGCGGCTGGCGCGACATCCCCATTAGCTGGCGCTGGCGCCGTCGTGGAGCGAATGGACGCCTCGGCAAAGAACTTCGCTTGGAAAGCCGCCCACTCCTTGAGGATCTTGGTCAATCGCTGCTTTTGTTGAGCAAGGGCGTTTTCCGTCTCCCAGGCGGGCACCCCGGCGACATACCGGCCCTCTACCGGGCAGCCGGCCCACGGACTTGCGCTGGTAAAACCCTTCCCACAGGCGCGGGCTGTGCTCGACACATAGAGGGTGACCGTATCTAGGCATTTTCCGTTAATCAGGGATAGTCTTGCGCCAGCGGGGAGGGGATACTCACGCGCTATCCTCCTCACTTAACGCCTTCGCCAGCGCGAGATCTAGGTTTTCCGCGTCTACCTCCATCGTTTCCGGTTCGTCCCACTCTGCTAACGCCAGCACTTCATCTTTTGTGAGCGCTAATCGGCTTTGAAGGCGGGCGGCATAGCGGTCAGGTCGAATCGGATGGTTAGCATCAAAAGGCGCCATGATCGTAGCACGCGCGTAGCAGTTGTCGTTTTCCTCTAGCCCCTCTAGTGCAATGTCATTCGCTTGTGCCAAAAGCGGCGTAATGCCGTCACCAGCCGCAACGATGGGGGATTGTGTCTTAACCCATGCCCAGTTTCGGTATTCGCCCTCTCCCTCGCGCACATACGCAATTACAATAGCCTGCCAATGCCTCGGCGTGCTGGTGGCCACCGTGTACGCCGCCTCGATTTTTTCCTGCGTAGCTATAGCTAAAAGATTGAAGCCGTGGTGCTTGTCAGCAATCGGATCACCCGCCTCGGCTCTTGCATGGTCGATGTAGCGCCAGCTATAGACCAACCGCGTCATTTGATGCAGTTTGTTGCGCTCACGCGCCGATATTGGTTTGTGTTGCGCTTTGACGTGCTTGCGAGCAGGCTTCTTCTTGGCCATGCGTTCTTCTCTCCTGGCTATCGAAAAGCAACTATATCAGATAGATAGGTGTAATTGGCCGCGTTATCTTTGCGTTGATTTCTGACGCTGGCGCTGAGTACCTCGCCAGCGGCGATAGTGCCCGCGGGCTTTCTGGCAGGCATCTTCTAGGTGTTTGAAATCGTCGCTGGCACCGCCAATGTGAACGGGTGCCTCAAAATAGAAACCGCCAAAAGCCGATTCGACGACACGATAGCCTGGGGGGAGTGTGTGCTTGGGGTTTTGGGGGTCAAGCTCTGGGGCATTGGCCTTGGGCATATCCATTGTGCGCTCCTGCGGGTGTATTCATGGGCAGTATCGCACGGAGTTGGCATCGACCAAGGCCGGAGAGAAGGGGGTTAAGCGTGGCTGCGCCAGCGCGTCCATATCAACTTCATTTCATCACCATATCCAAGCTCGTCGGGATAAACCGAATGCTCACACAGCCATTGGAAAACCTTTGTGCAAGCGTCCGCCAGCTCAGCATCAAGCCCCCACAGGTCAGTGATCGCAAATCCGCCATTTTCGTCAGGGTTGTGCCAAGCCAAAAGGAAGTCCGCGCAGACTTTGGCCTGTCCGGTATCGGTTTGCGCAACCGAAATCAGCGCTTCCAAGGCTGTTTTCGATGATGGATCAAGTTTGATGTGGTGAATTTTCACGTTTTTTTATCCCTTTTCCGTTTCGTTATTGTCACGCACTATGTTGCCATGCTGGGCAACCGCAGTCAGGTCGACGACGAGGTGAGTTGAGCAGGTGAAGCGGAAACACTTTTGACGCGAGGGTAAATCGAGGCAAGCTCAATATCATCAGTGTTGAGAATATAGATCGTCGGCTGTCCGCATTTTAAACACTGATTGGGGGTAACGGCATACCCGTAAGCCGCTCGGCAATGGCAGCAAAAACTGAGGGCTTTGGCTCCACTTTCTGCATAAACCGTGAGTTGTGCCGCGCAATATTCAGCGTCTTTGTTGCGTTGATCTCGTGTCGCCTGTCGGCACTCTTGTTGTTTCGCATGGGCCTCTTGTGCTTTACGGGCTTGCTCTAATGCCGCTTTCCTTATCTGTTCTTCAGCGCGTCGGTTTTTTTCATATTGAGCAATCCAGTACGCTATGGAGTTACCACGGACAAAGAAAACAGGCTTATCCGCGTGCTTTGTCAGCAAGTTTGCCTTGGAGGCTGCAAGATGATCGAGGTATTGGATAACGACGCGATACGGCGAAATAATAGCCCTATTCTCTTGATGATCGAGAAACCAAGCTCCTTCTTCGCCATACCACTGCTGGCGATTTTTGCCTTGCTTTTTGTAGTCACGTTTCATCTTATCGAGTCGACTGACCCAAGGCAGAAGGGGGTATTCGCTTTCAAGGAAGGCTAAGACTTCCGGCACAGTAATACGCTGATTGATGGACTTCTTGAATATCAAACCAAACACGACCTTGGCCTGCCAAACAAGCCGATGAACCGAGAAAATCCAGTCGTTTTTTTGGGGAATATCCCATAGCGGCATAACCTTGTTGGCATCTTGCGCCTTGGGGTGCTCATTGAGCCTACTGGCGAGCCATGAGGTTGCTTTCGCGTATCTTTCATCGCACCGTAAGACGGCTTGCCTTTGCTCAACTGTTTCGGAGGTTTGCATCACGGCAAGCTGTTCCAATTCTTTTTGGAAGTCCCTTCGTTTTTGATCTTGATAGCGCATAAACTGTTGCGCCTTTTGCTGCGCTATCCATTCTTCTTTTGCCTTGGCTAGTAGCGCATCTTTTGCCTTCTGTATCGCAGGCGAGTGGTCGTATAAGGAACAGCGATGCCATTTTCTCGGCGCGTCGTGTAGCACCGCTTCACTCACCGCCGCCACGTCTAATGTTGTTTCCTTATATAACCCTCTTAAATCAATCTCTATGACGTTATTAAGCCCTTGCGCTTTGTTATCCTCGACCTCGTGGGTAACGCGAATTTCAATGAAAACAGGGATGCCGTTACCTAGTAGCTTGGCTGATACGTCTGGCACCCATTGTTCCACCCGCTGTTCTTGAACAATGTGAGTTAGACCAGCTCGCTTTTCGGGAAATACGAGCGTATCGCGGTGCGTTAACCCTTGATAGGTCACACTAACGGGCTTTTTTTTCGCAGCGAGGGTGACATACCCAGCCTCTTGAATGATCTGTTTTGCCATTCGGTGCAAAGCTGTTTCGTAACCACCAGGGCATTCAGGCGCATTGTGATGGGCAAAAAAGCACAAACCCGACTTTTGCATTCGTTTAGCAACCAGCGAAGCACCGCAGCTGGGGCAAAAACACCCACACGCTAGCCCGCGCGGCACATCGGCTGGTGCCACCATTTCGCCGTGTCGCTCACCGAATGGAACACGCAACTCCTGTATTGGCATACCCTGGTTCCTTCAGCAAATTGTCCGTGATCCTGCTAACGCGACTCTTGCAGTGCCCTCACAAGCGCTTCATCGGGCATTTCGCCGTCAATCGGGGTCACGCGGCGGCGGCTTTGCTGATCCGACGGGGCGTTTTGTTCTGACGCCTCAGACTCAAATGCTGGGGTGTCGCTCACACGGGCCATTAACTGATCGTATTGCGACTGCATCGCCTGTGCCGCTGATTCGTCTTGGCGTGAAAACTCTGACAACGCGCGATTAAACTCAGGGTAGGGCAGTTTCAACAGGGTATAGACTCGATACCCTTCACGACCGGATTGAATCACACGATCCACGTCCTCAGCACCGGCTACGTCCACGCTGTCGATGAAGGTATTAACGATACTCTTAAAGCTCGCATCACTATCACCGGCCATTGTTGTCTCAGCCGACAACACTTGGTCGATCTCTTGCGCCATATCGCGGCGAGCGTCGATATTGGCTTTTTGCAGCGCCAGTGAAATCGACTCACTGGTGCCAATACCGGCACCATAAACGCCTGTGGCGTCTGGTGAGGGCTTTTTCACGATCCAATCCGGTAGGGTTTCAATTACGTCACTCTGACGCGACTCCCTCTCAGCCACACGCTGTTCTGCGCGTTCGTGCAAGGCTGCTTCACGATCCAATGCCTTCTCTGTGGCGGTTTGCCCCGCGCAACCGGCAAGCATCAGCATCATGCTGGCACCACCTACAAAAACGGAACGGCAAAGCAGTGTCCGGTTATGGCCCATCGTGACTTCTCCTTGTAAAGTTAAAGCTAAATTGAATGACGGCGAAGCACCCACGCTGGCGTGCCTCACCGGAGGTTTTGGCTCAACTGTCTTTGGAGCATCTACCCCAATCTTACCCATTTTGTGATCTTCGCCAGGGTCGTGAGTGGCTAGAAAAACCACTTGTAGCGCTCAATGTTCATGTCTCGCTGGCTGTACTGTTTTCGCGGATCGCGGGTCGCTAAAGGCAGGAGTTCGCTGCTGCGCTTGCGCTCAAAAACTGCCGACAAGCTCTCTATAGGGGGATGATCATTTGGCATCGTGAAAGCAAAGATGGCCTTACCCTCGGCAGGGTCGTAATCCTCTACCTGAAACCAATCCAGCACCTTAGAGTGAAAAGATGCTGTCATCGAATGGGCGCTGCCATTAAGCACTTCCCGATAAGTACCGAGATTGTTCATGTGTTTTCTCGTCACGTCGCGGCGGAACGACGGTATATCGGAGTCACTATGGCGCTCCCCGTCAATTTCATAGGCTGACTGTGGGGCTTTTAAGCCCATATTGGGTAGGTGCCGTCCACCGAGATACCATAGATAGTGCTCTAGTGGTGAGAATGCCAAAAGTGAGGCGTCACGCCGATTTCCATTGAACACCACGGGGGATAGCACGGCCTGGTGGAAAGCTGCCGCTTCACTCTCCCGACCAGGCGCATCCATGTTGGCATTGACTCTCAGTGTCAACATAAGCGGTTTCAGCGCCATTTTATCCGCTAGCACCCAGTAGTTGAGGGCACTCCACGGATCAAGCGCCTCGATCTGCTCTGGTGTTAGCTGGCCATGTGCGAAGGGTAAGCCCGTGGCGTCCAATAGGCTTTCGACAAAGCCACTGAACCCGCTGATGGCCACTTTGTATCGAGTGCCTTTCCCGTTAGGGCTTGGCGAACGGGAAAGCACACGAACATCGAGCGCGGCGTTGTAGTCGTCAATGAGTGATGACATATCATCGGAGAGCTTTCGGCGAAGCGAATCCAATGCGTCATATTGTTGCGGGATGGCTTCGACCCCTTCGGGCTTATAGACCGAACGGTAGCTCATGTTGTAATGGGATGGATCGTGAACCTCAAATGCCTCGACCCAATCGTAGCGATAGGGATAAGTACCGAGGGCGTACATTTGCGACATATTATAATCGTGGAGCCACGGCGCCAGGGTGTCTTTCTTGAGCCACGGCGCTAAGTCGGCAGCGTATTTGTAGGCACCAAAAGCCATTGTCGCAGGCGCGTCGGGAGCAGCGACTTGGGCTGCCGAGACAGACACACGATTTTGGCCGTTGCCGTCGGGCGATGCCTTTGCGGTCACACCTGACCGCAGCCGCAGGTTTTCACGCTGCAAGTGTTCATTGGCGGCTGCCAGGGCGTTATTGTCGTACAGCGCATCCAAATGTTGTTGCAAGCCTGAACTATCGACGCTGGCCACGGCTTGCATGACCATTTCGACACGATCATTGCCGACGGCACGCATTTCTTCTTCAACGCCGTGCATTTTCACGATGCTGCCGGATACCAGCACGGATGTTGCGGATAGCTGTTGATCTTCGGTCAGCCGTTCTTCAAAAGCACGATAAACCCCTGCTTGCTCAAGCGCCTGTTTTTTCAAGCGCTCGGTCAGTACCCGTCGAGCGGTTTGTAGGGTGTCACGATCCCCTAGCAAGTACGCATCTTGAACGGCGTAACGCCCGTCACCGGCTTCTTTTTCAAAATGGCCAGACAAGCGCGATGTTTCCCCATCGTACTGCCCCTCTTGGTACAGCCCAGTATGTGTGATCTGGTCGCGTTCAGGGGTAGGGCGTTGCTCAACTTCGCCGCTATCGGCGTCCGGTGTCTCGGTGGGCGGCGTTGGTGTCGAGGCGCAACCGGCAAGAGCCAATGTGAGCGCCAACAGGGAGCATCGAGGCGAGAAAAACGGCATAACGGTGGCTTCCTATTCCTTCGTTTATTGATTATGAATAGGAATACCACAGGTTTTAATTTGGGCAAGCGAGCGAGAATGAGTAGAGCCTCTTTTGAGGATATGAGGTCAATTACCTTGCGCGTGATCAATTATCTTCGTCGAAATGCCTAGTTACTATCTGTGTTGTCTACCCGAATGCTCCACCATCCTCGATAGGGTGTCGTTTCATCGGTTTCAAGATCGGCAATCTCAGCAGACAGCTCACCCGCTATGTAACCTTCGTTGACCAGTTGCGCCACTCGCTCAATACCCGTTTCTTTAAGCTGCTCCAAGTGATCGTGATTATCGACGCTGGCCGTGCCGTTCCATTGCATGTCGATAGTGAACTTCATGCACCACCTCCGATACGTGCCAGCGCCATATAGCTATCGAAGCCGTAGATCGCTTCAACCCCATGCTGATCTTCCAGCGCAACGTCGCCAGGGTAGCAACCAAAGTGCTTGTAGTGATCCTCGGCGAACTCGACAAACACATCCCGCGCTACGCAGTCAGCAAGTGTCATCGAAAACCCTTTATGGCAATAGCCCGATACCTCGCTGATACGGTCGCTGACGGCTTCTTCAAGCGCCTCTGGATCAAGTGCCTCGTCAAATACAAATTGTAGCGTGTCGGGCAGCTTGGGCGCTTTCTCGTCAGCATCGTATTGGATTGCATCAACATCGACACGGAAAAGCGGTTTGAGTGACATGGTATTACTCCTGGCCAGCGAATGGGTTTCTCTTAAAGGCTCTCGTTGTACTGAAGCAGCCGGTACGCTTCAGTGGAAATCGGAATGACTGTTTTGGCTTTTAACAGGATGTCGCCGCCACAATCCCACCAACGGTTCAGACCGGCAGGTTCTAGCTCGTCAGCTTGAGCGCAGTCCTCGATAGCACGCTCAATTGCATCATCTTCGTTATCAGCAGCTACGGCTGCCTTAACGTCCACCTGATGCTCACCAATGGTTTTGGTAATAGTGACGCAGAACAGCTTATCTTCTTCGTAGGTGTCCTCTGGCGCTCCGATAGCTTCCAATAACTCGGAGTCATCCACGCTAGCAAGGCGTTCCAGCAAAGCGCGTCGTATTTGTGCGGGCGTAATATCGTTGCCATCTTCTGCGTAGCTGTTAAGGCTAAATGCGATAGAAAACAGGTGATTAAAAACGGCCATAGATTGTCTCCGTGAATATCGAACTCACACTCAATGTCTCACGGTTTTCTGATCGACCAAGCGGTAAGGCCATTCTGTTTTCTGACACTCCCCGCCCGCCGCGCTTCGCGCTTTGGGCGAGGGTTCTTGAGTCGCCCCAAAAACCTTCCTGCTTCCACACGCCTTCACTAGGCAGCGGCTAGGCCGCTGCCCCCGCTCCGGTCGCTCCACAGGCGAACCCCGCCAGCCCGGCGGTTTTGATATTGTTGGCCGCGTTGATGTCGCGGTCGATGGGTTCGCCACAGCCTTGACAGTGCCAATGACGTTGCGACAGCGGCAGCTTCTCGACCTTGTGGCCGCAGCCATGGCACCGTTTGCTGCTGGGGAACCACTGACTGACTTTTACCACCTGCCGCCCCGCCCAGGTGGCCTTATAGTCCAACTGGCGGACGAACTCACCCCACCCTGCATCGCTGATGGCTTTTGCCAAATGACGGTTCTTGACCATGCCCGCGATGTTCAGCGACTCGATACACAGCACTTGGTTTTCGTTAATCAAGGTTCGGGTCGCTTTGTGGGCGGCATCACGGCGGCAATCCGCGATTTTGGCATGTAGCCGCGCCACTTTCTGCTTGGCTTTGGCGCGGTTTTTTGAGCCTTTTTGCTTCTTCGCCAGCCGGCGTTGCAGAAAGGCGAGCTTAGCCTCATAACGCTTCAAATGGCGCGGATTGCCGGATTTTACGCCGTCGCTGGTGATGAACAGGTCAGTCAGCCCAAGATCAATCCCCACGGTCTTGGGCGTGATCGGTAGCGCTTGCGGTGTGAACTCGCACAGGCAGCTGATGAAGTAGCGGCCTGCCCGATCGCATGAAAGCGTGATGGTAGAGGGTGCAGAGGGCAGTGGCCGACTCCACCGGATGGGTAGCGGCGTCCGGGTCTTGGCGATGGTGATCTCGCCATCCCGATAGCGAAAGGCCGCTTTGGTCAACCGGATCGACTGCCGGCCATCCTTGCGCTTGAAGCGCGGATACCGCGCCTTGAGCTTGGGATTGAAGAAATTGTCGAAGGCGGCTTTCTGATCTCGGAGCGTTTGCTGCAGGATCACGCTCGATACGTCCTTGAGCCACGGAAACTCTGCCTTCAAGCCCACCAGCCGCTTTTCCGCTGCTGAATGCGATACCGACTCGCCGCGCTGCTTATACGCCTCGGTGCGATAAGCCAAGGTATTGTTCCAGACAAAACGGGCACACCCAAACGACTGCGCTAATAGCTCAGCCTGTTCGGAAGTAGGATAGAACCGCTCTTTGTAGGCACGTTTTGTCATACTGAGAAAATATCAGGGGTTGGTGGCAACATCAATACAGGCACCGCTGCGCGGTGCGCGCTTGTATCACCGCCCGATTGGGCGATGCTTTACGCGCTATTTGGTAAGGGAATATAAGGAGAAGGGATAAAAAGAAGCGAATGGTTAAGTATCTGAAAATATGGGAGAAGAAGGGGAGTTTTGCGAGTCACAGCAACCGCCTTTTGCGAGTCGCAGCAATCAGTACCGTTGAGTATTGCGAGCCATAGCAACCACCTTTGCAGGGAGGGAAAGTGTCTTGTGGGGTGTTTTGCGAGCCACAGCAACCACCCAGATCGGGTATTGCGAGCCCCAGCAACCACCTCTATGTCGGGTTTTTGTGGATAACTCCTTTCTATCTTTCCACTTGAGGCTGATTTTTGAGTTCTGCGAGCCACAGCAACCACCTTTTGCGAGTCACAGCAACCACCCTTGAAAGGGTATTGGTGAAGTGTAGTGGCTAAAGCTAGCGTTGAGGTGACTTGCCAAGTTCTGCGAGCCACAGCAACCACTCACCCAGCGGTGCTTTGTACGCGGCAGGTAGAAAAAGAGGGGAGTTTTGCGAGCTACAGCAACCACCTTCAAGCGTTTTTAAGGTCTTGCGGTGTCTTAGGTGAGGCACAGGCGCCATTTAAGCGTGAAAAGCACTGAGTTTTGCGAGTCGCAGCAACCACCCTTCGCGGTCAAAATCCGATACGCTGCCACCACAATAAAGCAGGGCAATAAAACGTATGGATACCAGCAAACAGACGGGCACGCTGTATGGCCCAGACGAGATACCGCTACCCACAGCTGCCGTGGATGCGGAGCGCTTGCCGCTCACCGTCTTTCAGTCGTTTCTCTACAATCAAAGTGCAGATCGACAGTCGATTTCAAATGCCGTCGTATTCTGGGATTGGCTGCCCAAATACGTGAATGAGAGCGCCAATGACCAGGACGAGTTGCCAACGGCCATTAAGTCTCAATTCTCTTATATGGGGCAACGGTTCGACTTCACACAGTTTCCAGGCACCTGTCGAGACTATACCGTAAAGCAAGAGGTGTGGGTTCGGCGCTATCCTGGGGTTAAAGAAGAAGCGGTAGAGCTAGCCCTAATGAAGCTGGCTTCAGACCGAAACGGCGTGTGTGATCGACAACAGGGCGAACGGCGCTATGGCGTGGTGTTTTCCATACGGCAACTCAAGCGCGAACTGGAAGCGATGGGCCACAGCTATAATCACTATCAGATAGTGTCGGCTATCGACATTCTCACCTCGTCCGAGTTTTTGCTGGAATCCGAAAATGGCAAGGCAGTTGCCCGTAGCCGCATCATCTCCGAATACCAGGCCGCGTCCGTGACAGGCAATGCACGCCACGCGCCCGAAGCACGATGGCGTGTGTTTTTTCATAGTGTTGTGGCCAAGGCCATCGAATCCGCCCAATATCGGCAGTACGACTTGTCGCGGCTACATTCTCGGCGTAGCTACGGGATTACGCTTGTAAAGCGACTCATTTTTACATCCAACCTATCTCCCACGGCACCGCTGAAAGTTCTGTTTAGCCATCTAAGGGAAACAACGAGCGGGCTTAACTTCGCACGCACTTCCGATGGTGTGGCGTATTTGGAAAAAGAGATTAAGCGCTTAAAGGCGGATGGCACACTAGCGGGCTATGAAAAGCATTTAATTAAGAAAAAACCCCCGAAAGGCGGACGACCGGCCATTGTGGATGCGGAATTTGTTTTATATCCAAGCGATAAACTGGTATCTGAAATCAAGGCTGCCAATGTCCGGCAAATGAAAGCCGAACAAGAGTTGAAATTGTCGCCACGAACGCGAAAAGAGAGACAGATTAACCTAGCACTAGGAGAGCCTTAACGGGTTATCCCGTCGGTATTAAAACTCAATTCATAAGTGCCTTTATTTATGCTGACAACTTCATTAACATGCTAGGGATATTCAATAAATATGAGGTCGCTAGTATGTCAGTCTTATCCAAATATTTGACCAAGCAGCAACAACTCGACCAGCTTCAAAAGGAACTGGACTCCCTTAAACAAGATGACCGACTTCAAACAGAGCTAGCCTTTAAGGACGACTTGCTCTCCCTAATGGAGAAATACGACAAGAAGCCCAAAGAGGTAATTCAGTTGCTTGATCCCAATTATAATAAGGCCGCCCCGCAAAAAGAAGACGGTCGAAAAAAACGTCGCTTAAAGCGTTACACTAATCCGCATACCAACCATGTAGTCGAAACCAGAGGGGGTAATCATAAGACGATCCGCGCCTGGAAAGACGAGCATGGCAGCGATGAAGTGGAGCGCTGGGCTGAATTTGTCGAGTGACGCTCGATTTCGATATTCGTTAAACGCAGCTTCCCGTGGATGTTGCTTTCTCAGCCAACATAAGTGCGCTTGGTGGCAGCCAAGGGTGCCAGCTCGGCGGGCAGCGGTGCGCCGTAACTACTGACCAGTCCGCTCTCGTTGACATCGACAAACGCGACATGACGCAGCCCGCTAGGACGATCAAACTGCACAGTGACCGATTGGCCTACAAAATCGCGGTGCAATACCCCGCCGAGTTCGGCGAGGCTCTGGCAAGAGACTTGTGTTGCGAAGGCGCGAATCAGAAACATAGACATGGGGTTATCCCTGGTCTGTCAGTGGCAAAGTGGGCGTTAAGTGGTGGTCACAACGTGAGGTCGTTTCGCGTGTACGCTGCTGCTATCGGTTCGGCCAACGTCGCGCTGTATTCGGACTCGTCGATTTCTTCCAGCGCCTCGGATACAGGCAGGTCGGCCAGACGCAGCTCGATGCTTTCCTTAACGGCATCCATCAAATCCTCGATGTCCAAGCCCTCCACGACTTTCTGGGCGTATTCGGCGAACAGCTCTGCATCGTGCGTCATCGCGGCTGGAAGGGGATTGGCGAGAAAATCCATGATCGTTCCTCGCTGGTTTTTTTCGGGGTTGACTCGTCAGCGCAATACTGGCGAGCCAGTAAGCAGTGTGCTTTGGCGTTAAAGGTGATCGGCGGCAAAGCCGAAGTCGCTGGCCAGTTGTTTCAGCGACAGCCTGCCGCTTTGCCAGAGGCCGGACGGATTGTGCTTCTGCTCGCCAGCAAAGAAGGCGTCTGTGTCGTCGATGACAAGGCGCTGCATGTCGGCGCGGAAGGGGGCGTCGGCGTCGTCGCCTGCGTCAAACAGAAACTCACACCGAAAATCGAAGCGCTCCATAGAAGCAAGGTTTTGTTGCTTGGCAAAACCTGCCAGAAATAGCCAGTTTTCCACGTCTGCGCGTGATACCTCGATGGCGATATGATCCGGTGAATGGCCATCCCAAGTGTCCATATCAACAATCTCGAAAGCGGTGGTGTAGGTTTTGTGCGCGTGGGTGCAAGCTGCCATGTCTCTCTCCTGTGTCGTGTATGGATATCTTTACTGTCTCACGGCTTTTCAAGCGACCAAGCCCTAAAAGCGCCTTTTTTCAGCGTTGTCATGCAGCCGTGCCCCCCCTAAAGCACGCCGTCTGCGGCGTCCGCCGAATATACGGCTCCTGATCCGCCAACGGTGCTGCCATAGTTACCCGCTTTCGCACTCGACCCGCTAGCGTAATACTGCTGCATAGCCTGGTGATCCAGGTCGGCAAACAGGTAGTGCTGCATCAGGCATGAGGCCAGCACCGTGCCTAACTCCCCGTCGCGTTTCTTACGCAAGATTAACTCGCACATGCCCCGCGCTTCCGAGTGCTCGTCATACACCTCGTCTCGATACAGCATGATGATTTTATTGGCATCTTGCTCGATATTGCCCGACTCTTTGAGATCGGACATGAGCGGGCGCTTGTCGGGGCGCTGTTCGACGCCACGGTTAAGTTGCGATAGCGCCACGACAGGGATGCGCAGCGTCATCGCCAGGCGCTTGAGCGCACGGCTGTAATAGGCCACTTCGTGATGTTTGCTTTGGCTCGCAATCTTGGGATCACGACTGCCGAGCAGCTGTAGGTAGTCCACGACGACAAGATCAAGAGGGCGCTGTGCGTGCAGCCGATAGCACTCTTGAATCACATCCTCGATGTCGAAAACGTCGTCGATCACGACCTGATCCATGCCTTTGAGTGCGTTGATGGCAGGGCCAAGCAAGTTCAACTCATGCGTGTGGTCAGCAGGGTACTTGAGGACGTTGTTATGCACTCGCGCCTGATTGACGAGTTGGCGCTTGGACACTTCTTCCGCGCTCATTTCCAACGTGAAAAAGGCAGATCGCTTCCCATCGAGCGCGGCGAGCTGGCTGATCTGGCTAGCAAAAGCTGACTTGCCCATACCTGGGCGCCCAGCGACGATAATAAGTTCTGTCGGATGCAAACCGTCGGTGAGTTTATCGAAGTCGGTGACACCACAAGAGAGGCCGATGGGGTGGGCGTTGCCGTTCATCAGGTCATCGAGATGATCGACGATCCCCTTGAAGTGATCTTCCATCGTGGGGCGCTCAGCACTCTTGTCTTGCTGTAGCGAGTTCATCGCTAGGTCTTGGATCGCGTCTTGCAGCGCTTCCGCACTTTTCATCGACCCTGCTTGAACCGCTAGTCGCTGTACCTGCTGGCGTGTCTGCCGGACGTAGTGTTGCTGGCGCATGGCGTCGCCCCAGCCTTTGATTTGCTCGCTATTTGGCTGGATCGAGTTTCGCTGCGCTTCGGCCAGCATCGCCACTTCAAGGTGTGGGGCTGCTGCCGTCACCGCCACAAGGTCGGCCACTTTGCCTTCGTGAAACAAACTCAAAATCGCCGACCAAGCGAGACTGCACTGCGCCTGAGTGAAGTGCTGGGGTTCCAAATGAGCCTGCGCTATGTGTCCGTTATTCAGCAGGCAGGCACCAATCACCTGCGTTTCCAGGTAGATCAGTTCGTGTGTGATGACCTCGTTCGTATCATCGGGCATGTGCGTGGTGGTGGGCATGGAATCCATTATCGTGCTGCTCCGTGTTGCCGTAAGGTGCCCTCAATCGCCCGATGAAACACATCGGGGTGGAAGAAGTTGCTGATCGTCACGTCGCTTTGGCGAAAGTTTTGCTTTTTCGCCACCACTTCAAACGCATAGCGCCAAAAACGCAGGCCGCTTTCCGTATCGTCGTAACGCACGCGGCCTTTGGGGTTTCGGGTATTAAAGAGCTTGTCCCAACGCGCCAGCATGTCTTGATGGGCACGACTACCACGGAAAATGTCGAAGCCTTGGGTGGGGGCTTTCTGGGGCAGGTTTTGTTCTCGCATCACCTCGCCGAAAAGGTCGTATAGCGCCTTGTCAGGACAGCCATGCAGGCTCGAAAGCGCCCCATCTTCGTTGATTTCATCAAGCCAGCGCTCTTGATTTAAGTAAGTGCTGGGGTGGAGTTGGGCAAAGCCCACTTCACCGGCAAGAAGTCGCGTCTGGATATTGGCGGCGAGCATTTCCGCAAACGGCATCGGGTCGGGCTGGCGCTTCGCGGCACGCTCAAAGGCTTTTTGTGCGTACTTGCGCTTTTTCTTGGGCAGTCCTGCGTTATAAAAGACCTCAAATGCTTCCTCTAAGCGCTGATTCTCGGTCGGCACCACACCTAGCAAATCTTCTTCCTGGTGGGCGGCGTGATCCGTCTGGGCTGAGGCAGGGTTTTGGGCCTTGGCATCATCAGCGGGCATCCTGGGGACTGTTTCATCCTCCGATGCTAACGGATAGTCGTCGTCTAGTTCGTCGTCGACCTTGTAATGCACATGCAAAACCGTGCCTGCAAGTTGACCGGATTCACCGCGCAAGGGCTCCTGGGTAATCAGCCCTAGCGCTTTAAGCTCATTCATCGCATTAGAGAAACGATTGCGACCCAGGCTGAAGCGTTTGCGCAGCTCGGTGGGTCGTACTGTCCAGCCGGTCGGCTTGGTTTGAAGATGCACCCATATAGCCAAGGCGTCAGGGTTGCCGATACGGTCAATTGTCGCGTTAGGCACGGTGGTATAGGGCAGGTGATCGCGCTTGAGCTTCGTTGCCGAGGCGCGTGAGATAGGCATATCTGGCACTCCAAATGGCAGAAAGGCAGAAAAGGGCGCGGCCAACGCTATCAGCGATGAACGCGCCTTCGTGCTTGTGAAGTCTGATTTTCTACTGAGTCACGCAGGCGTGGTCTTACCGGCCCTTAGCGCCATTGAGAAAGCGTTGTGTGACTCGACGGATTCCAGTGACCAACCCTGACTTGTCAAAGCGCGTAAGACGTTAAGAAAGCCTGTAAAGTCGGCTCCCGACATAGCGGGAATCGTGATATGCTTCGTTGACTGCATCGTATCCTCCACGTATTCATACGTTGCGGTATGCCCGTTCTGCTCCCACAGTGCGGGCTTTTTCGTGTTTGCGAATAAGTGCTGAAACACCTCCTTCTTTCTCTGGCAAGGCCATTAAAGGCCGATCTGCTCGGCAGCCCCCTCCCAAGGGCCAAAATGCTTGTGATCAAGGAGCTTTTCGCGTGCCGCTTGCGGCGTATATCGGCATAGCTGCTCAGCGTCGATATTACCCAACAAGTAATAGAGCTCCGGCGGGCCAATGAAGCAGCCACCGTTAGAAGTGTCGATCACGACTGGCTGGCCGTCTTTTACGCCCTCAATCCAGGCATGGCTGAACTGGATACCCTCAACTGGGCCTTGGCCTGTTACCACGCCATGCACTAGCGTTACATCCGCCACACCGTTTAAGGCGCTGTTTTGGCTAATCCCGCCTGCTGTGACCAAATTGGCAGCCGCGATGAAACAGTCACCTCCATTGGGCAAAACAGCCTCTTGCTCCTGTGCTTGTTGAACTTCTGCCATAGTGCTATCTCCTAGTGAAACATCGCTGAATCCGACCGAAAGCATCCTTTACCGGCATGTCGATCAACCGGCATGTCGAAAACCTGTATTATCGGTATAAGTATCTGTTTTATATGCCATAAAAGGGATTTTTGGCTTCATTTACTACCAAGCTATCATGGGTTTTTTATCGACCAAGCGATCCGCGATATTTTTTAAAGGCTTTTTGGTGTTTACGGCTTCGGATTAAATGCTTGAAACCGGCCCCATTTCGGAGGTGCTAAGTGAAGACTGTCTACTTGGATACCGAAACCACCGGCCTTGACCCTGGCCGTGACGAGTTGCTGGAAATCGCCATCGTAGATGACCAAGGCAATGCACTGGTTAATACCTTGATTCGCCCTCAGCGCCGTAAGCAGTGGCAGAAGGCGCAGCGGATACATGGCATAGAGCCCAGTGATGTGCGGGGCGCCCCGACGCTGGAAGACGTATTACCGGATGTAGTGGCGGCTATCTCCGGTGCCCGCCTCGTGATTTACAACGCCGTTTTCGATATGGGGTTTCTGCCCGATGTTGCAGCCAACGCTATTGCCCAGGTGGAGTGCTGCATGGTGGCCTTTGCCGTGGAATATGGCGAATACAGCGACTATCACGGCAATTACCGTTGGCAGCCGCTCGACATGGCAGCGCGTTATGTCGGCCATGATTGGCAAGGCACCGCCCATCGAGCCCTCAGCGATGCTCTGGCGTGCCGCGCCGTTTGGCACTATCTCACCGGCTCCGCGTCCTACCGCGCCGAGGTCGATGCGTGCCGTCTGGCGGCGGATCGTCGGGCCGACGCGCTATATGCTGCCAATCGCGCTCTGGAACAGTATGAGCGACGTATCAGTGAGGCGCGGGCAACGCGCTGGTGGTCTGCCCAAAAGCACTCCAAGCGGCTAATACAGCGTTTCTTCCTTCGCCAAACGGCTTCCCGCCACTGGTTGTCTCAGTTGCCTTCCGACCAGGCACAGGCGAAGTTAGCGGCGGTGTTTCTGGGGCTGCCCGACAACCTACCTCCCGAATGCTATGCGGCTGGCGTTGAGATTCAGGCCATCTATCACCGGAACCGAGACATTCCCGATCACCTGGCGACGATGAACTGGTTTCCCAATGAGAAGTGGATTCGTCGCCTGCTAACGCCCGTAGCGGCGTTTGTGGGGCCGCGTTCGGCTCGCGCGTTGTTTGCTAAAAGTCAGCTTGACGAGATCAAGCAAGAGTATTGGCTTCGCTTCGCACCTGCGCCGGAGTGGTGTTGTACTCGCACGATGCTCCGCGAGGAAGGGTATGCAGACGGCGTAATCGACTCTCTCCCGCCTGCTGCTGAGCGCTACAATATGACCCACCATTTCTGGTATCCGATCTACGACCGAGAGGAAATTTCTAGGAGAGCATCTTTTCGCACGGACTAGGTAAAAATGGATGTTCTGGCATGGTATGACCAGCGCAAAATAAAACCATATCTTAGCTTTGTAGGAGTCAGCTGCTAATGCGTATATGCCAATTCCGCCTAACCGACACAATGCCTGCAATCCGCTTTGATGGATCACAGGACGCAGCGACGTTGGCGATCCACACTAGCCAACGAGGCAAGCGTATGAGGCTCTTTGTGGGAGAAGACCATGCTTCGGTATGGGCGGAGCAGGGCGGTTTGAGCGTGAAGTTACCCGCCAAGGTCGTGGAAGGCATTGCCGACGAGGCGACAAGACGACACCCAATTGGGTTAAGTCAGCCGCATTGGGCCAAAATTGCCCAAGAGTGGGTGTTTAGGGGCCATATCGACATCGAGAAACAACACGATAAAACGCTCTTTGGTGCCATTCAGGCCGCGAGCTAAAAGGCTTGACGACGGTGGGCTCTCACCTGACGGTGAGGGTCGATCTACTCAATAGGAACCACTGCGTATTGCTTTGCAGTCTCCAATAAAACAGCCACGACGGCTTGTTCCTTTTCATCCACTATCGACTGAGCTTTCTTTAGACGAGAAAACCGACGCGCCATGCCAGGGACACCCTTTGCCCACTGGTAAGCCGTTGCATCACTGTTTTTGTGGTAGGTGTTTAGAAACTCGTCGGAGTCTGGAAGCCAGACGACAAAGGCGATAAAGACGGGATTGCTGATATGGGGCCGCTCCGCTTTCAGCTGCTCTTTCGCCGCCTCAACGAACGGTGCTTCGTGATCAAGTAATTTTGCCATCAGGGCTCTCCCTAGCTTGATCAAAATGCGCGTCAAACCTCGGCCTTTTAGGCCGAGGCAGGATAGTGCGAGGCGCGCAGCGCCTCTTAGTTGACATACTAAATTTACCACGTTAAATTTTAACCATGACGACCGTACACCGTGCCTACCGTTATCGGTTCTATCCCACGCCCGAGCAAGCTGACCAGCTTGCCCGGACGTTTGGCTGTGTGCGGTACGTTTACAATCATTTCCTGCGTCAGCGCACCGATGCGTGGTTTGAGCGACAGGAGCGCATGGGGTACAGCGCCACCGCCAAAGCGCTCACCGCCCTCAAAAAACAGCCTGACACCGCCTTTCTGGCCGAGGTGTCCAACGTCTGCTTGCAACAGTCGCTCCGGCATCTCGACCGCGCCTTCTCCAACTTCTTCAAAGGCCAGGCGCGATACCCCACCTTCAAGAAAAAACAGCGCAAACAGTCGGCCACCTACATGGCCAACGGCTTTCGCTGGCGCGACGGCAAGCTGTGGCTCGCCAAGCAAAAAGCCCCACTCGATATCCGCTGGAGTCGGTATTTTTCCGGCACACCGAGCAGCATCACAGTAAGCTGTGACACCGCTGGCCGTTACCACGTCAGCTTTTTGGTGGAAGAAGCGGCCACACCGCTGCCCGTGACACCGAAGATGGTCGGTATCGACCTGGGGCTGACGCACCGCGTCATCACCAGTCACGGCGACAAAATCCCCAACCCGCGCTTTCTCCGTCGTACCGAGCGCAAGCTGGCGCGGGCACAACGGAACCTGTCGCGCAAACAGAAAGGCTCGCAGAACCGCGCCAAAGCGCGGCATCGGGTGGCCAGGGTACATGCCAAGCTGGCCGATCAGCGCCGCGACGCCACCCATAAACTCTCCACGCAGCTTATTCACGAGAACCAAGTCATTGCTGCCGAGAGTTTGCAAATTAAGAATATGGTCAAAAACCGCTCACTGGCCAAAGCCATCAGCGACGTGGGTTGGCATCAGCTTACCCAACAACTGGCGTACAAGGCCGAACGGTACGAGCGCGATTTCGTCCAGATCGACAAGTGGTATCCCAGCTCGAAACGCTGTTTTCAATGTGGCCACATCACTGAGAAGATGCCGCTCAACGTCCGTACCTGGGATTGCCCACGCTGTGGCACCCAAGGCATCGACCGCGACGTGAACGCCGCCCGCAACATTCTGCAATCGGGCAAAGCCATTCTGGTCGGTGCTGACAAGCTCCGGCAGCATGAAAAGACGACTACCGTGGGGCTCACGGGAGGTTAAGCCTGTGGAGCTTGTGTAAGACCCGAGGTGTTACCACCAAGGGCAACGGGCTACGAAGCAGGAACCTGGAAGGCGACAACCAGGGAATCCCCTTCCTTTCCGCCGCAGGCGGCAGCTTCCTAAGAAGCTGAGGAAGGGGAGGAGGTCAAAAATGATGAAACCGCAATGCTCCTGAAGGGAGCATACCGCCTACTTACTTGCGGATCAGCCGCAAACATTTCGTTCAACAAACATTAAAATGGTCACTCAGGTCTAACATTACCCCAAAAATCCCGACTTGCGCTCGCTTGGTCGATCTAAACCCAGTGATAACTTGGTAGCAACTAACGCAATCCCTACCAGGAGATCACGATGCCTATCCGCAAATACGACGGCTTTATCACCTCTGTCGCGCTGGAAACCAAGCAGCAGACCATCCCTGCCAACACCTACTTGCTGTGCGTGAAAGTGCTCGGCGGTACGAATCCGCTGGTCATCGACAACCGCCTTCAGGTCGACGAGGCAATCAAGCTATCCACCAAGCAAGTACGCACGCTTAACAGCGTACCTTCTGATCATCCTCAGATCGCCGAAATTCGCCATCGCTTCTCAATCGAAAAGTCGGGCAAAAAGCCCTTGGTTGACCGGCCTTACCAGGTAGGCGAGATCGTGACGGCAAAAGAGTGCTTCAGGCTCGACGCCAACACCAACGTACCCCGTGATCATCATTTGCTCTGCGAACATGTCGCCGGTAGCGCGGTGACGTTTCGCTTGTGGCATCCACTGATGTTCAATCAGACCACGATCACACTGAGTCATCGGGTAGCGAAGTATCTGTTAGCACCTGTCGACGAATACGACGATGCCGTTCACCTGGATCAGCTTTTTGGATTAACCCTCGATGTCGATGCTTTCCAAGGGGATAACGACGCCTGGATTGCACACTTCCGTACTTCCCACGGGGCCATGCGGGTTGCCAAGCGTCCTGGTGCCGAAATGGTTTTCCTCGGTGACGACGATATATGCGATGCCATTGCCCATCGTCTGCGCCAGCACGCGGCGCCACCAAAGCACACCCAGTTAGAGCGCGATTTCTATCTGCTCGGCAGTGAAAGCCGGTCGATGCTGGTCTTCTATATCGAATACCGCCTTTCGTGGATGTCACGGGCTTGGTCGTTCTCCCAGTTTCTTCAGCATCACCAGGTAGCGTCTGAGTGCGAACAGTTTGCTGCCCTACGAGAAGCTGTTGCGTGAACGTAAAACCGAACCGCCAAGTGAAGCACTTGATCCGACGGCTACGCCCAAGCGCCAAAAGCAGCTGGCTAAACAGCAACACTTTTTCCTTTTTCCTTTTTCCTTTTCGGCGGTTTTAAGTAATTGAAATAGAAATTTTTTTTGGAATTTAAGGGGACGGATTTAGGGTTTCAAGGGGACATATTTAGGGCGTGAAGGAGACGGATTTAGGGTTTCAGCAAAAATCCGCGAGAACCCTCGCCCAATCGGGCGGGGAGGAAAGCGGGCAGCGCGTAAGCGCTGCTGGGGTTGATCTTCGCCCTTTATCGAATATTATGGATATACATACAGCTTAACAAGCCCGATGCCATGTTGAAAGCCACCAAAGTTCGCATTTATCCAACCCCTGAGCAGGCAGCGTTTTTGAACGCCCAGTTCGGCGCGGTGCGGTTTGTGTACAACAAGGCGCTGCATATCATCCGATCACAGTACAAGCGGCATGGCACCAAACTCCGCGCGAAAAAAGACCTCAAGCCGTTGCTGGCGGTGGCAAAAAAGTCGCGTCAATACCATTGGCTTAAAGGCTTCGACTCGATGGCCTTGCAGCAAGCCTGCATTAACCTGGATCGGGCTTTCCAGAACTTCTTTGACCCCAAGCTGCCAGCCCGCTACCCCAGGTTCAAGCGCAAGCACGGCAAGCAATCGAGCTATCACTGTACCGGCATCAAGGTCGGTGAGGGCGAGATCAAGATACCCAAGCTCGGGCCGATCAAAGCGCGCCTTCACCGTGAAATAACCGGCACACTGAAAAGTATCACCTTAACCCGCACCACCACCGGCCATTATTACGCCTCGGTGCTGGTTGATGACGGCGAGGAAGCACCTAAGCCGCTGCAAACGGTGGACACCGTGCTGGGTGTGGACATGGGGCTGACACACCTCGCCATCGACTCCGAAGGTAACAAGACCACTAACCCCCGCTTTCTCAAGCGCGCGCGTACCAACCTACGTCGCAAGCAGAAAGCGCTCTCCCGCTGCCAGAAAGGCAGCAAGGGCCGTGCGAAAGCACGGCTGAAGCTGGCCAAGGCGCACGAGCGCCTGGCCAACGCCCGTGCTGATTTCCAGCATAAGCTGTCTCGACAACTCATTGACGACAACCAAGCGGTGGTGGTCGAGACCCTGAAAGTCAAGAACATGCTGAAAAACCGCAAGCTGGCGAAACATATTGCCGATGCCAGTTGGTATAGCCTGATCCAAAAGCTGGCGTACAAGGCAGACGCCCAAGGCAAGCATCTGGTCAAAATCGACCAATGGTTCGCCAGTTCCAAAACCTGCGCTGGCTGTGGCCACAAGGTCGCAGACATGCCGCTGAAGGTTCGCACTTGGGATTGCTCCGGCTGCGGCACGCAAGGCATCGACCGCGACATCAACGCCGCGCTCAATATCCGCCAGCAAGGTATTTTGAAATTAAAGGCCGAAGGACTGTCGGTCTCTGCCCAATGGAGGCCTGCGTAAGCCCGGTCACGCGCCGGCAGCGGCCTGAGAAGTGGGAAGCCTCGCCCAAAGCGCGTAGCGCGGCGGGCGGGGAGCAGTCACCAGTATGCGGTGCCTGGGGATAGCTGGGAAGACGCCGCCCTTCGGGCGTTAGAATCGCGTCGGCAAAACCATTTTTGACGCGAGTGAAACCGTAAAAATCACCCCCTCAGCGACAAGGCCAAATAACCCTGCTGGGTAAAATCGTCCTTATCTAACGTGAACTGGATGGTTTTATCCATGAAACACTTTTGGCCGAAAAGGACGCAGGGCGTGGCGCTGGTGGCGGCATTAGGGGCAAGCGTTGCCTTTAGTACCGCTGCAACCGCCAACCCGTTTGCGCCACCTGGGAGCAATGAGGAAAGGGCTATCGCATCACCCTCAGAAAACGAGTCTTCATCCGCCCCAAACGTCCACTACCCACAGCACTTGCTTGAACGCATTTATAAAGACGAAATCACCGACGCCATCATTCGGCGTTCCAGCATCGTTTCGAGACATGGCAACGGTCGTCGTTTGCTCTATGAGCCCACCGTGGATTGTTACTTGGAGCAAGTGGACACCTATGAACTTGTCGACAACCTCTGTTGGCAGCGCATTAAAGACCGCTGGTATATCCACCAAGATGGCAGTGTTGAGTATCCCGTCTTGGAGCGCCCACGCGCCAGGAATAAAGCCGAAAACACCTCCGCGATAGAGCGTGATGCCCCCGCCATATTAGCCGACCCAGCAAACGACCGCTTCGCAGATATGCAATGCGAACGTGCTTACAACGATATGCACGACCGTCGTAATAGCGGTGCCAGCATCGTGTCTTTTGAGAACGCCACCGAAGCCATGAGAGAAGGATTCCGCCGTGTTCCAAGTAATGAATGTTAAACCACGCTCAAAAACGCTTATTGCCGGTGCCATCGCAGCGGCCACGCTTTCGATGACCGGCTGTGCCAGCAAAATAGGGGGTGGGCTGGTAGAAGAAGGCAATAAAGACATCGACACCACAACCAATACCGTCATAGATAGCGTCACGTCTAGCTGGAATGCGTCGCCAGGGATTCAAATGCTCGATCATTTGGATGGCGAGGGCATTTCCATTCATGGCCCCGTGGATGTGCCCGATGCCATTGGTGAAAAGCATGTCGCATTGGAGTTTCACGGCCAAACGTCGATCAATGACCTGGTTGAAGCCCTGGCGCTTGAAGGCGTGAATGTGATCCCCGTGAGTAACGCTTCTGCGTCACCTGCCCCACAACAGGGAGCTACTAACCCCGTTGCTGCTTCTATGGATGGTGAGAGCACGCCAGACGATCAGCTTGTCACGGCCATTCAGGGCGCTGCTGAAATGGCAACTGCTGGCGCAAGGCGTAGCAATGTTGCTGATGTGGGCAGTCAGACGTTTCGGCTTCCTCGCTTTAACGGCACTGTGCGCGAACTTCTCGATGTTATCTCCATGATGACAGACATCTCTTTCAAGGGACGGGGAAATTACATCCTCGCACGACAAGGCATCGAGTATTACGTTGATCTCCCCCAGGATGAAGAACTGGTAAAGCGTGTCGCTGGCGATTTAGAAGCACTGGGCGCGAACAATGTGGTGACTTCTATCGACGCAGGTTCCGTCACGTTTAACTCCGGTGCATCGCGTGATCATGTCTTGCGTGACTATATGGAACGCCTAGAACGCAACAACGCAATGATCGGCCTTCAAGTGGCCGTGGTATCGGTATCCCATGACCGCGACCGCAATACCGGCGTGGATTGGTCGGCACTACAAGCCACTATCGGCAACGCCAGCTTATCCAACGGAAATAACGGTGTGCCCAATGGCGGTGTGCCTGATGGCGGCGGAGAGAGTGGCGATGCCGATGGTAGCAGGCTTGCGGCGGGTGAGGGCGACAATTCATCCCCCACAACCGGCCTTGTATCGTCGGCGGCCAATCGCATTTCGGGTGTGGTCAACAGCAGCAATTTATCACTGGCGTACTTGGGCGGTGATTTTGAACTGCGTGGGCTGATTAACATGCTCTCGCGTTATGGGACGACTGAAACCAAACAGAACCTTGTGCTTCGCACCTTATCGGCGAATAGCGTCAAGATTCGCAGTGGTCAGTCAACGCCGTATGTCAGTGAAATCGACGTATCCAGCACAGGTGACACGCTCACAGGTGGCACGGAAACCGATGTGGCGGAAACAGGGCTGACGCTCGAAATCACACCCTACTACAACGACAAGACGGGGCTGGTAACAATGAATGTCGACCTCGATATGTCGTCGATTATTTCATTTATCAACCTGTCCGCAGGCGACCAAGTAGGTCAGCTCACTCAGCCGGATATTCAAGAGCAATCCTTTAGCAACGCGGCACGCCTGATGGCCGGTGAAACCGTCATCCTTGGCGGTATTTCTTATGATCAGATCACCGCCGACGGCAATACGCTGACGCCGCTGGAAAGCCTCGATCTTGACGATGAACAGTATTCCCGCCAGCAGAACTCCTTGTTCGTTGTGCTACGCCCGACGGTGACGATTTATGAGTGACAGCACGATCCTAAAAAAGTGGAAGCACTTTATCGGCGTGAAAGAAGGCGTGTGGCCCATCCTGCGATTGGTTGGGCACCTGGAAAATATGTCGCGCCGTGACGTGTTTTCGTACTTGAAAGGCCATATCGAACGCCACTTCCCTGAGCACATCAATGAACACGCTTTTGTGGCGCTCAAACGCTATCAAAACGGGTGGCTTTATGAGCTTTGCCTGGGCGGGGATGGCCGTAGCCGCCTGGATGGCATTTTATCTTTCCTTGAAAGCGCCACAACCGAAGATCGACTGGTATTACCCGCAGGGCATCGGTTTGGGGAGCTATCCGTGGCCAATAGCGGGCGCGTTGTCTATCGCCTCTTGCCCGAAGATGAACACCAGAATTACACCGAACTGCCGCCGAGTAAAAAGGCATCCTCGCTCTACCCCTCGTTTAACAACGTGCTGATAGCCGGTGGCTTCTCCTTCTTAATTGGGGCATCCACCTTCGCGCTGACATTAGCCTTGGTGATCAATGCCGACACGATGGAACAATCCTTGGCCATCGAGGATATGCACCAAAAGGCTGCTTTGGCGCAGAGCAGGCAATACACCGAGATTCCAGGCCAGTACATCGAAAACGATGAAGTCCGCCGTGAGCCTGGGCTGTATGAGTATATCCGCGCCCTGACTTATGACGGTCTAAAGTGGACAACCGTGATTGGCTGTCAGGGAGATCGTTGCGAAGCGCCGGAGACAGTTATCCATGAGTAAACACCCAATTTTCAAGCTCTCCGCTGGCCTAGTGATGGGGGTACTTGGTGGCATCATGTTAATCAGCAGCGGGGTTCTACTGGCTGGAAATATGAAGACCATCGCTGCCTACTTCGACAATCGCATGTCGAGTGAGGAATTAGCCCAGCTACCGCAAACCCCAGCAGATAGTTGCGTGAAGCAGTTGGACATCATGGGTTTTAGCGCCGCTATGGATGGCAGGCATAGCGTCGAGGTGGCGCCGGAAGGCATCGCAGACACCGAAATGCCCGTTGAGCTGGCCAGTGCTGCCGCTGCCGCCTGTAGCGGTTACGAGTTAACGCATTTTTGTATGGGGGCCGATTGCGAAGGCGGGCTGGAAATGCGTCTTGAGTCGGCTGGGAAGGAGGGAAGCGAATGACGTAAGAGACTTCAGCGCGCACTTATCGCCCATCAGCGATGAAATTTACCGTCAACACTGAAAAGAGGAAGCACACGTATGTTTTCACTGATTATTACGATTATCTCGATTGCCCTGGTGGGGGCGCTGGCCGTGGCCTCGATTTACTACGGTGGTGATGCCTTTAGTCAGGGCACAGGAAAAGCATCAGTAACAGCTCTTGTAAATCAATACCAGCAGATTAAGGGTGCTGCTGACCTTTACCACATTGAGAACATGTCAGCACCAACGGACATAAGCGATTTAACCACTGAGTACCTAGAAACTCAGCCTGATCCTTCTGAATACGCATCGGGTGACTGGGAAATTAGTAGCGGTGATATTTCCCTTTCTGGCATCGAAACAGACCTTTGTACTTACATCAACGACGGTGATCCTGATGATAGTGATAGTGAGGCCCCGTATCCGAGCTTTGAATGCAATAGCACTGACTCCAAATTCCAGTTAAAAGGCAGTGGCACCTAATAATTGGCTGATTTAAGGAACACAAAAACGGGGCTTTTGAGCCCCGTTTTTGTCACTGACTGTCAGGAGCTAATGGCATGTTTTCACTCATTATCACGGTCATGTCGATTTCATTGGTAACGCTGCTCGCTGTGGCCTCTTTCTACTATGGCGGCGATGCCTATACCGATTCCGCCCACCAAGCACGCATCAATCAAGTCAATAATGAAGCCGAACAACTAGCAGGGGCGGCATCCCTATACCGCACCACCCATTTAGAGCCGGTGACATCCATCGACAATCTGGTGGATACGGGATTTTTGACGGATTGGCCTGAAGGCGGCTGGGGCGTTGGTGACGGCTATATTGAAATGCTGGCCGACGAAGGCGACACGAAGGTTTGTCACGATATGAACGAAAAGGCGACGGGAAGCCGCACTATTCCGTCGTGCTCCGATGTCGATCCTGGGGATTCCCGAATGGTGTGCTGCACCCCCGCGACACCTTAACCACTAGCTATCACGACGACGCCATCACGCCTTTCCCCAAGGAGTCTCGATTATGAACTTGCTGACCCGTGAAACGCCCCTGGTCAAGATGTTGGCCAATTCGGGCGCTATCGACACCCGCTTTATCGACATCGCGCTGAAAGAGCACGAAGTCACGCACGAAGACTTTTCCCACATATTAGTGCGCAACGGCTTCATTCGTCAGCGTGAACTCACCGACATTATCTTGAAAACCAATGAGGAATTGCTGTACGACGTGCATATCACGGTGCCTGGGATTCCGGCTCAGCTGCTTCTCGACACGCAAACCGTGATCATGGCGGAAACCGAAAAAAACCTCTATGTCGGCACGCTCAGCGAAGAATATCTGGTGCGTGAGCAGTTTGCGTATTACGACAGTCGCAAGCTGGTGTTCATGCCGCTCTCTATTGAACTGCTGGATGATTATCTTGCTGACGTGGCAGCGGTGGCGGATACCACCGACTCAACACTGGTGGACTCCCTTCTCAAAGAGGCCATCAGCCATAACGCTTCGGATTTACACATTATTCCGCGTGAAAAGAGTTACACCATCTTGCAGCGCCGAGACGGTGTGAGGGAGTGGTTACACGAAGGCGATCTGGACGAATACCACGTCTTGATTGCGCGTATCAAAGACCGCGCCAACATGGATTTATCCGAGCGGCGAAAGCCCCAGGACGGCTCTTTCTTTATTGAGCATCACAAACGAACTATCGACCTCCGTGTGGCCACCTCACCTGCCACGATGGGCGAGTACGTGGTGGTGCGCTTGCTCGATCCCGATGCGATTCAACCCAAACTCGGTAGCTTGGGGATTACTAACGTCAACGAATGGCGTAAAGGGGTTCACCGCTCAAGTGGGCTATGCCTGATCTGTGGCCCCACGGGTTCCGGTAAAACCACAACGTTGAACTCGTCGGTCAGGGAGATTGACCGGATCGAACGTGCGGTTTTCACCATTGAAGACCCCGTGGAATACAAAACGCCCTTTACCGGCCAAGTGAACGTCAATGAGGCCGTCAGCCTGGACTTTAACCGTGGCCTTAAAGCCTTCATGCGCCAAGACCCCGACATCATCGTGGCGGGTGAGGTGCGGGATGAAGAAACGGCACGGATTTCAGTGAAAGGCGCGGAAACCGGCCACGTTATGATTGCCACGCTTCACACATCCAGCATTTTCGGCACGATTAACCGCCTGCGCGACCTTGGCGTTGCCGGTCACGAATTACGCTATATCCTCCGCACGATACTGGTTCAGCGCCTCGTGCGTACCTACTGCGTTGTCTGCGAGGGCCACGGCTGCGTCAACTGTCAGCACAGTGGATACAGTGGGCGCACGATTGTTTCGGAATGCGCCTATTTTGCCGATGAAGACGATATTGACCGCGTTCTGAACGGCGAGCGCTGGTGGCCACTGATGGTTGAGGATGGCGTCGAGAAAGTGAGAGCGGGCGTTACCTCACCGGCTGAAATTATCCGCGTTTTCGGGCCAGAAGGCGAAGAAGCGTTGCGCGAAGCCGGTTTTGCTGTCGAGGCGCAATTCCAACAAGACGAGCGAGTGAGCGTTAAGCATCACAGGCGCTCTCTCAAAGCAGTCAAAGTTGGGCATGGAGGGTGAAATGAAAAGACAGCAACCCGCCAGCACGACATTTGGGCGGAATAGAACCAACTATGTATATCTGGTGCGTTATCAGCCCGCGTCCACCAAGAAGCAACAGGTAAGCAAAACCCAAATCGAAGCCCCGAATGACGTAATAGCGCGTAAGCGGGCAAACCGGCTAGGCCGCATTATTTCGCTGACTAATAAAGGGGAAAGTAAACCGTTTAGGCGTGGAATGTCCTATGGCGACCGCCAAGCATTTCTATCCCGCCTAGCGGCGATGCTGGCGTCCGGCGTGAGTGCGGGAAAGGCGCTAGGGCTGCTGAAAGCCACGTTTTCCGGCGCACCAAGCGCGGTAGCAGGACGTTTGCTGGATCGCATGGAGCTGGGCGATAACATGACCGATGCGTTTCAGCACCTTGGCCGCAAGGTGGTGCCACCCGCCACCGTGGCGATGATCCAAGCGGGGTCATATACGGGCGCCAGCCATGAAGCCATCCGCAATGCGATGGATTTTGAGCGCACCATGCACACCGTCCGTAAAGAGTCGGGGCGGGGTATCTGGCAAGCGGCAGGGGCCTTCGTCGTGGCGCTGCTCTTTATCCTGGCGACTATTTTTGGCTTTCTGCCCTATATCTTGGATTCGCCGCTAATGAGCATGGCGGGCCAAGAGCAGGATGAAACGATGCAAACCACCGTGACCTTTAGCTATGGCGTGGGCTATGTCATGGCCGTATTGTTCACCATTTTTATGGTGTTCGTGTTGATGGGCACCGTGGGCCGCAAAGTCGCGCCCGTGCTCGTCGACAACCTAATTCTGAAAATCCCTTACTACAAAGAAATGGTGCTGGCGCGGCAAAACTTCATCGCTTTCTACGCGCTGTCGCTGTTGGTTCAAAATGGCGTCTCAATGGAGAGGGCGCTTGAGCTCATGGCGGACAATACCGAGCGCGGGGCACTGAGAAAAAACTTTGTCGACGCCAACAAGGCCGTTAAACGTGGCCAGCCTTGGTACGAGCAATTTACTTCGCTGGAAGCAACGGATCGCGCTTCGCTTGGCGCTTCACTCGACCGCTCACAGGTCAGCGATGCAATGGCGGCTATTTCCACTCAATATCGTGATTTATACGCGGCACGCATGGCGTCGCTGGTGCCGATATTGCAAGGGATCAGTGCGCTATTCCTGCTAGCATCCGGCTTGCTTATGTTCGCGCTCACGATCCTCCCCATGCTGCAAATGACGACACAAGTGCTTTAGCAGCCACGTCTCGCCGACCATAAAGCCGCTTGCGCCGACAAGCGGCTACCCCCTCCTTCCGCCGCTGAAATACGCGGCAACCGCATAAAAAAAGCCCTCTCAGCTGCATAGCGCTGGCGCACCGCGCCGTAAGATTTCGGCACGTTGCTACAAAAGGGGGTTATGACGATGCTCAAACGCTTTTTCCAATGGCGTCGCCATCTTGACGCCATAGCCGCTGCGTTATCGGTGCTAATAGCGCTCTACATGACGCTGCTGACCGATAATAGCCACGCGACGTTGATCCTGTGGTGGTCGGCGGCTGCCTTTTCAGTCCTGAGCTACTTTTTTGATCCTGCTGGCAGGATGATGCGCCGCCTTAGCCGGTCTGATCGACTCAAGACGCGGTAGGAGGGCGGCATGTTCCACCTGATACTCACGGTCATGTCCATCGCGCTCATGGCGATGGTGGCCACGGCCTCTGTGACATACCTCAATCCTTCAGCGGTTCGTGTCGCGGAGTGGCAAGAGCGACTAGAAACGACGTTTTTGCATTTGGATGAAGGGTACAAAGCCTACCGTCGAGCGGGCACCACGATGGTCAGGCAAAACGATTACAACGCTGACGGCGATTTGATCGGGTTTTGGTACAACGAAGTCTTTAGCCCTACCGCGCCGATTGAGCATTTTGTGAAACCACCGTATATGCCAACCGGGACGTCTTGGGATTTCAGTACGCAAGATGGTGGCACCTACTTCTGTATGCACGGCGACTTTTCAACGGAGCCTGCCAAAGCCGCTTCCAACCTCATTGATCTATTCGGTTCCAGCTATGTCGTGAATGACAGTTGTGGTGCTAAATCTTCCAGTGAGCCAAGCAGTACAAGCAGCATGGCCGTCACCTTTTGGGTTCACCCCTACGACTCATAGAACACGCTTTGAAAAGCATATCTGACGCGCTTGGTCGATTCAGAAGCCGTGATAGCTTGATCATAAATTAACGGAACGCAGCCTCTAACGAAGGAGACACTTCATGCAGCTCGCAGGCCATTTACGCATCACGATGCTCGCGGCATTGGTCGCCCCAGCGGTGGCGCTGGCATCGGGGGATACCCTGTCAGACGCGGATGCAATGCCTGAACCTAATTTTCGCTATTTTGCCGTAAGCGGCGGCTATAACGGTGACGACGAAAAAGGGGTGGGCATGGTGTCGAGTGGTGTGCATTTTGGCGAGCGCCAGCAATTTAGCATTGGGGTTCACCACCGCCAAGAAAGCCACAACACCTCGTATGGCCTCGACCTTCAAGGGTACTTGAGCCTCACCCCTCAAGACCGGCTATTGCTTAATGGCGGCATAGGGGCAGGGCGCAGCTATCACGATGAAGTGGATCGCTTAGACGGTAACTACGCAAGCGTCATGGCGGGTTTCATGGTAGCGCCTAAAGGGCTGTCCAGTGGCGTTCTGTTCCTTAACTACACCCAGCAGTACGCGATTGACGATAACCCTGATCTTGGGTTTTCGCAGGTTGGCTATCGCTTCATTTTCTGAACCATAAACCAATGACTCCAAAAGGAGGGCTTCATTATGAGCAAAGGGGTGAACCGCGTCACGCTTATCGGCAGACTTGGCCAAGACCCAGAAGTACGGGCCACACCGCAAGGCATGGCCGTTGCAAACCTCAATCTTGCGACAACGGATAGCTGGACTGACAGGCAGACAGGGCAGCGGCAAGATCGTACCGAATGGCACCGCGTCGTGCTTTTTAATAAAACCGCCGAAATTGCCCAGCAGTACCTTAGAAAAGGCGCTCAAGTCTATATAGAGGGGCGACTGCAAACCCGTAAATGGCAGGATCAAAACGGCCAGGATCGTTATACCACTGAGATTGTCGGCAACGATATGCAGATGCTTGGCTCCCCTAGCGGCAACGGTCAACAGCAGAACCAGAACCAGAACCAGAACCAGAACCAGAACCAGAACCAGAACCAGCAAGGGGGCTACCCGCCACAAGGCCAGCAACAAGGCTATCAGGCGCCCGCTTCGCAGCAACCGGCACCACAGCCCCAGGCACAAGGTCAGCCACAGCAACCTGCGCCGCAAAAGGGCTATCAGCGTGGCGGCCAACCGACACCGCAGCAAGCTGCTCAAGACCCTAACTACGGTGCGCCGAACCCCGTCGACTACGCGGGCTTTGATGGAGAAATACCGACTCATTACCGATAACTGGATAACGCTTTCACCGTGCTCGCCGCACTCAACTGACACGGCGCTGCCCGACCTGCCGCGCCTATGCCTTGCACCGACACCAGCACACTGTTTTGCCGCCCTGGGGTTTACCATACTGATTTCACCGTGGTTTTGGGTGTACCAAGCGCACCCCGATACGGAACTGGACATGCCTTATGGGGTGGGTGACGTAGAAGCGACGGGGGAGCGCTGGGCTTTGCAGGAAACGCGGGTTAAGCTCGTCGCATGTGTTCCCCGCGCCAGCTTCGCCCCTAATGTACTGTTGGCGCACTGGGATGAAGATAGGCCCGTCGATGCCGAAGATTTCGACATAATTGAGATAAACCCGATGCAAAGAGGCCGCGCCGAGACGGTCGAGGGGAAGATGCAAGAGCGTCGTGCGTTAACCGCTTTCTGATCGCGGCATCAGCGCTCCTTTGGGCGCTTTGCGCGTCAGGCCGTCGCGGATAACCGTCTGCTCAAGGCTTTCTAGGAGTTGGAGATTGCGATGGATACCGCTCGCCTACCGTATTACCCCGATCCCGGCGAATGGTGCGAACTATTTGGGCTGCTCTGCGAGTTCTGCCGTCACCTATCGACCTTCCAAGTGGTGGAGGGGATGAACGAAACCAAAGACGGCAAGCCTTGGCCGGAAGGCGGATGGGTAACAGATCCAGGTGCGGGCGTTACCTGTTTAAGCTATGCGCCCATCGAGCGCCCATCACTATCCTCTCAAGAGATTCACGACGCTTTAGCGCAGGGTGTCCCTGTGTGTACCGGCTGCGCGGCGCAGAAGGGCAGTGAGGCGTCTGTGAGCTTGTATACGCAGCGCAACTTTGCCTATGCCGTTAAACACCGTGCGCGGTTCACCTGCCACGCCGAGGGTCAGCGGGGGAAGCCCTGTGGTGGCTGGTGCCAAGCGGTAAAATGGCTTGGCGACGAGCGCTCTGCATCGACCGATTAAATACTGATTTTTTGCTGGCGCCAGCGGCGCTGGCTGAACATGGCGGGCATGGGGTCCGCCTGGCTGTACCCACCCAAAAGGAGAAAAGAAGATGGGTAAAACACGACGTTGGCTGTGTGTGGCACTCGCATTGGTGCCGATGATGGCCCAGGCTGGGCCAGGGCCGTTTGGCCTATCCGTGGGGGAGACCACCCTGGAAGAAGCACGAACCGAGCTATCGGGTAAAACGTCCCTGCAGAGTAAGGGCATCAATAAATGGTCGAATGGTCCGATGATCGCTAGCGCGGGCACAGGATTGGGGCTGGACGGGCTTCAAGAAGCGCTGTTCATTTTCGATCAGGACAACACGCTTACTAGTGTTGTTCTCTCGCTGCATAAGAATCGCTACAACGACCTACGCCAAATGCTCGCAAATCAATACCCGATGGTCGGCGAGCAAGCCCCGTTCGTGGGCAACAAGGTAGCGACGTTCCGTGAGGATGGGGTCACGATTGAAGCAAACGCTCCGCACATGAGTTTTACCATGACACTGAGCTATCACAGCGAGGATTTCTCGCGTCAGTATCAGCTTGGGATGGAGCAACAGCGGCAAGAAAAAGCACAGCGGGAAAGCTCTCAGCTATAGCGCGCGTTGGGGCGGTTGCCGATGGTGGTCGCCCCAGGCTCAAATAAGGAGCGACAGGATGCTGGAAGCGCATTTTTGGTGGATATTGATTGGCTTGTGCTTGGTACTGGCCGAACTGATGACAGGCACCGTGTTACTGCTCGCGCTGGCGCTGGCGGCCTTTTTAACCGCCGGTGTTGCCTACTTTAATATCGGCCTTGTCGGGCAGTTGGTCGCGTTAGGCGTCAGTGGCGCTATCTTCGTGCCTGTCACCATCAAGGTGATACGCCCGCACTTTTCACCCGCTGGGATTGATTATGGGTCGGTGGGCGCTGGCGCGGAAAACGGCAAGCTCTTTGAGATTGTCGAGCGTGATTTTGACCATGCCCTTGGCATCAAAATCCACGGCGATTTCTTTCGTGCCGAACGGGTTGATGCACTCTCCACTGATGACAACTTGCAAGCCGGTGATCGCGTTATTTTCGATCACTTCGACGGTACGACCGCGAAGGTACGCCCTCAAAACTAAGAGACTAACTAACGGAAAGGAGTACGACATGGAACAAACGATCGGCGCCGGCCTAATATTGAGCGGCATCGTCGCGATTATAGCCATTCTTATCATCGTAAAGGGATTGGTCATCGTCCAGCAATCCGAATCCGTGGTGATCGAGCGCCTGGGCTCCTTCAATCGGGTGCTTGAAAGCGGGGTGAATATCATCATCCCGTTCATCGACAAACCCCGCCCCATCACGATGACACGCTACAAGCGCGTGGAAGGGGAGTTCATCCCTCAGACCAAGGAAGAGACGCGCATTGATCGGAGGGAGACAGTGATGGATTTTCCGGGCCAGCCGGTCGTGACCATTGACAACGTAACTGTCCAAATTGATGGCGCACTCTACTACACCATCGTTAAGCCGGAAAACGCCGTCTACCAGGTGGAGAATATGTCCCAGGCGGTTGAAACCCTGGCAAAAACATCGCTGCGTAGCGTGGTGGGGCAAATGGAGCTCGATAAACTCTTTGCCAGCCGTTCCGAAGTCAATGCGGATATTCAACAGGCAATGGAAGAGCCCGCCTCTAAGTGGGGGATCAAGATTAACCGCGTGGAGCTACAGGATATTCAAATGCCGGAGGAAGTCGAAAATGCCATGCGCTTGCAAATGGCTGCTGAGCGCAAGCGTCGTGCGACCGTGACCGAGGCTGAGGGTGACAAGGCTGCGGCCATTGCTCAAGCACAAGGGCAGCGCGAGTCCGCCATCTTGAACGCGGAGGGTGATAAAGAGTCGGCCATTCTCCGCGCCCAAGGCGAGCAGGAGTCCATCAAATTGGTGCTGGAAGCACTCGGGGATTCCGAGAAGAATAAAGAGACCGTGGTGGGCTACCTGCTCGGACAAACCTACATCAAGACGCTCCCCGACATGGCCAAAGAGGGCGAGCGTGTGTTTGTGCCCTACGAATCGAGCGCACTTCTAGGCTCTATGGGGATGTTCCGTGAAATGGCGGGTAACCCAAGTGACCAAATGGCCTCTAACGCACTAAAAGGCGGACTCATGGGTGGCGCTGGCGCGCAAGGCTAAGGAAAGGAGTTGTGAGTGTAATCTCGCGTGTTCTGACAACGTAACAACACCGTATCGTCGGAAGCGCCCCATAAGAGGGTGCTATAACACGATATGACACGGCGCACCATGCTGCCCGTTTAAGACTGACCTTAATTGGCTTTTCGCTGGGAATAATGCTGTTCCCTTACTACGTTTTTTAGCCGTTAAGGAGAAGCAGGGCGGTGATTCTGGTATATTTTCACCACACATTACCCTCTGAATGGATGCCAAAGGAGAAGAAATGCGCGTACAAGTGAATCAGATGATTTATGACGAAGCCGACGACCTATGCAAGTGCGTGCTATCGCAGTCGCAAGGAAAGCTCTTTGCATTCATTCAGTGCATTGATACAGGGATGGACGGAACGGCCCGATACACGGCCCGCTATTGGGGGGAGTTCTCACACGACGCGCCAGAAGCCACGATAAAGCGCATCATGGAGTGGGGCGGTAAGTGGCCCCAGCTACCTGATTAAGCGAGCTAAACAGCATTTGCCCGCCTGTGCCAGACAAGGCCGCTAGGCGGGCGCTGACTCAGTAGCGCATCACAATTGACTCGCCACTCTGTCCAGAAGTGGATAGTGCGCCCATGATCGCGCTTGGTAGCCGACGCATAAAGCGCTCAAAGGCATTGCCTTTCACGCTATAGTTCCGCACCTTGGGAAAACCGTTGTCTGTGGGCAATAGCCGATCAAACAGGCTTTCCAGCATTAGGGTTTCGTCGACAAGCCCCATACCCACGGCTTGTTCGCCGCTCCATACCGCACCGGAAAACACTACGTCGTCGTAAGGCGTGCCTGCCAATGCCTCACCCCGACCTTCCAGCACATCCCCAATAAACTGATCATGCACATTGCTGATCAACGCAGAAAATCGCTCGGTGGTTTGCTCGTCTTCGGGTAAAAACGGATCGAGCATGGCTTTATTTTCGCCTGCCGAATAAACACGGCGCTCGATGCCGAGGTCTTTCATGGCCTCCGTAAAGCCAAAGCTGGCACTGATGACGCCAATAGAGCCGACAATGCTGGACGGTGAGGCATAGATGGTATCGGTGCCCGCTGCAATGTAGTAAGCCCCTGACGCTCCCATGTCGCCGATATAGCTCACAATCGGCACGTCATGGCGATCCCGAAAATCTTGCAGGGCATGGAAGACTCGCTGCGATTCCGTCTGGCTGCCGCCAGGTGAGTTGATATTGAGCACAACTGCCTGGGTGGTGTCATTATCGAGCGCACGACGAACGCCGGAAATGATCTGCGTAGCGCTGACACCACCATTTGATTGAGCAAAAAACTGCCGCATTCTGCGACTCGATTCTTTGAATGGATCGTCAGTCAAGGCGGGGCAAGGCGTTAGCCTTGCTTGTTTATGCTGCTGGTTGGATATATAGTTTCCGTATGCCGATTATCCGCTCTGACATCCTCACCCTTCAGGTCACCAGTGCCGAACAACAACAGGCACTGCTGAATACGCTGGCGCTGTATCGGCGGCTGGTGCGCGATCTGATGACGGTGGCTTATACCCACTGGCCGACGGTGGGGGCCTCGCAGGGAAACGAAGCAGTAAAGATAATTGAGGCGCTGATTCATTCAACCGCCAAGCGCCCGCATGTACGCTATACATACTTTGCCAACCGCTACTACAAATTTCCTTCCTATCTTCGCCGCGTAGCAATCATGGATGCAGTGGGCCAAGTCCGCTCTTTCGTCACGCGATTTGACCAGTGGCGATGTGGCCGGCGCAAGCACCCGCACGCGAAACCTCCGCGCTTAACAGCTAGCACGAAGACCTTTCCCAGCCTTTACGGCGGGCAGTGCGCCAAGCTCAACGCCGATGCCACCTATGCCTTTATCAAGGTGCGTCAGCGCAACGACTGGCTTTGGATGGGGTTTAGGCTGAAAGGCACTTGCCGGTTTCGAGGCAAAGGCAAGGCCAAGTCGCCACTGCTGACCAATAACGGACGACAGTGGCAACTATCGTTGCCTGAGCAATTCGAGCCACCGAAGCGATCAACCACTCCCCCTGATCGTGTGCTAGCAGTGGATGTAGGCATTAATACAGCGGCCACCTGGGCGGTGGTTGATGCTCAAGGCACTGTCCATGCGCGAGGCTTTATCTCGCGCACGGATAAAGACCGGGAGTATCGACTAATGGCCCGCATTCGCCAGGCCGCTAAAAAGCACACGCGCCACGGTAGCCGCTTACCCCCTGGCTTTTGCCGCCGCGACCACCAGCGGCTGACCCGTCTCGCCGATAACCAGGCTCACCAGATCAGTCGACAACTGGTGAACATGGCGCTCAACCATGGTTGCCAGGCGATCGCGGTAGAAAACCTGAAGGGCTGGCGGCCTAAAGCGGGTAAAAAACGGACACCGATGAAGGCGCGGTTTCACCGCTGGTTTCATCGTCAGCTAGTAGCGCGAATCCATAGCAAGGCCGTCGAGATAGGGCTGCGTTGTGTCGCGGTCTATGCCCGTGGCACGTCCCGCCAAGCGTTTGACGGATCAGGGCCGGTAAAGCGCGATAAGGGCAACTACAGCCAGTGCACGTTTAGCTCTGGCAAGCGCTATCACGCCGATCTTAACGCTGCTTATAACATCGCTGCCCGAGGCCATGTGTTTTTTCAGGGGCGTGGCCGCAAGGCTACCGCCCGTATGAGATCGCAGATGTCGACTCATACACCGCGAACCCCGGTCTCGCTCTCTACGCTCTGGCAACAGCGCGCGTGAGAGTGATAAGAATCCGCGATTATATTCGTTGAATGAATCGTCGGAGGGTTCAATCTGGCTGTCGACGTTGATCATGCCTACGTGCGCGTCTGTCAGCGGATCATTGGCGCCAGCGTTAAAGGTATACCTTAATAAACACATCAAGATGTTGCTGGCACATCAGTACTGGTGGGGTTTTCTCCACAGATACAAAAAAGCCCGCTATGCCGCAGGCTCTTGGGTTATTCGCTGATTTACTTACAGCCAGATCGTAAAGTTATCGCCAGGCTGAGGCCGGACAATGTCCGAGAACAGTCTTGTTTGACGGGTTGCCGGACAATAGATTAACGGACAAAAAGGCGATCCATGGCACTGATCGGCTATGCGCGGGTCTCGACGGCGGAGCAGGGCACCGCCTTGAGATGGATGCGCTCCGCAAGGCGGGCGCCGCCAAGGAGGACGGAAGCCCACCGTGCAACCGACTCCTGATTTCGCTGTCAGGCAGTCGCTTCTTTCTCGTCCTGAATTGCCATATCAAGGTGGAAAAGGGCTGGCCCTGTTAGGTTGATCAGGGCCTCTCCCTCTCCTGCAGGCACGTCGCCTGCCTCCAGTGTAGTGCCAGGGGGATCACTTCACCTGGTGGCCTTGAACTTGTTTTTCAGCCGCCGGAAGGTCGCCAGGACCCCTTCCCAATATCATGCCCCGATAGAAGGCCTGTATACCCTGTCGCCCTGCGAGCAGGGTCAGCATAAACAATCCGCTGAACCCCAGTGCTAGACCGACGATGGGGCCGATGACGTAGCAGAATAACACGATGAAGGGCAGGCCAATCAGGTAGCCGATGGTTTTCGTAAGGATCTTGCGCATGAGAGCCCCTCCATTTATGAGCGTGCTCAATTATAAATTGAGCGCGCTCATAAATTCAAGGAGCTACTCTCTGGTGTCCTCCAAAGCGAGGCCTAGCAAGCTGCTGGCAGTGGGGTCAGCTGGTGGGTAGTAAAAGTGTGAGCCTGGCTCGGAAGTCGTTGATGGCGGCCTCTTGGCACGGCTCCTCGTGGCTAAGGTGACGGACAAGCGTCATGAAGTAGCTATCTTCGATGAGGCGCGTGCGGATAGCGTCATTCGCCGTTGTCGCACTCAAGATGCGTAGCAGCAGGGAGTCGTCGAAGTTCCGGAAATGATCAAGATCCCAAAGCACTTCTTTCAGAAGGCTGCGGCTCAAGGCGACATGTTCGAAGTAATAGCCATAGAAAGAGGAAGCCAGCTCGATTAATGCCTCACGCTCGCTGCCGCCTGACCAGTTGGCGAGGAACGTATCGGCAATGCGGCTAAGCTGCTCTTCCATGCCTTCTCGCAGGATATCGATCTTATTAGGATAGTGACTGAACACCGTACCATCGGCGACGTTAGCGCGACGGGCGATCTCGCGAGTGGTGGTGGAGGCAAAGGAGTGCTCAGCGAACAGTGCCCAGGCAGCTTCACGAATACGCGCGCGGGTGGTTTCCTTCTTGTTCATCCTCTAGCTCTCGGCTTTGTCCACTGGCTAGCTGATGATACCTGCCTATGGACTAGCCTCAAAGTCCGGGGAGTCACGTAAAGATAACCAACCCTTACGAGTGTTTATCGCTATATCGTGTCTTTTAGAAATCCCGATACGTGATAAGACGATATTTGAGCGTAATTTTTTGGGCACAGATCAGGTAAGACGTGTTGGCGACACCGGCTGCAAACAGCGTTAGCAGGCCAAAGCGAAAGAAGTTACTCACTCGCCTTGTGCGTCGCTGTTCCTGCTGCATTTGTCCCATCCATTGATCGACCTTTTCTAGCTGAATAACACGCTGCAATTCTCTTAGAGCTTCCGCATCGTGCGGTAGGTCTTCCAGCACCTCAGCGGTCGAACGCTGAGGTGGCTTCTTGCGTTTCCACATCGGTTGCTCTCCTTTAACGCAGGCCGTCGGGGTGGGCATGAATGATGAATTGATCGAAATTTTGCTGTTCAAACTCTGGTAAGTGGCGGATACCACGGAAGGGCGACGCATTATCGACGGCTTGCATCACTAGCCGATCAAAGGATAAGTCACCACTACCACGTTGTACTTGCACGTCCACGACAACGCCGAGGGGCAGGCTCACTTCGACTAAGATTTCCGCGTCGTTTTCGAGCTGGCCATTCCAACGTGACGCATTGAGCACCGTCAGTTCGCGCTCGATGTCGTCAAACATTTCCTCGAAATAGTCGGCGTTAAGGTAATCGACCGTTGTGCGGTTATCGTCTTGTGTGCCCTCAAAGGGAAAAACATGCTCGCCGACTTGCTGGCTCCGGCGGAAGTCTTCAGGACTTGCCGGTGGACGCCCGAAACTGAAAAGCAGGGTTTCTACGGTATCTTGCAGCCAAGGCTGAAGTTCGTTGATTTCGTAAAAGGGTGCCGCTTGGTGCAGTGCTTCGATAACGCTCTGGTCATAAGCGGTACGACCTGTGGAGTGCTCAACCGCCAGTGATTCAATCCGCTTATCGTCACCAACCACCACGGATAGCAATGCGCCATCGGGCACAAAGCGGTTCTCTGGCGGCTGCCAAACATCATGTACGCGGTCGCCAAGCGTAATCGCCAATTCTTTCAGGCGACCGCTGGATAGAAACGCAATCTGCTGGCGCTCCATTTCTGTTGAGGAAAGGGGAGCTTCCCCCACACCGGCTCGTAGCTGCCATGAAGCCATTTCCATCGAGGCTTCCATTGCAACCGGACGAATGGCGCCTTGCTGGTGACTGCCTAACAGGCGCGACACACGCTTGTATAGGGTGTCTATTTGCTCGGAAAGACTCTGGGATTCGTCGCTTTTTTCTTCCTGCACATAGACGATGGGCGCCGATCCAATCTCACCAAAGGCAATTTCTCGACTGACATCTTCAGTCAGTTCACCGACTGACAGGTTGCGCTTATTTGTCTCTAAACTCTCAGGGGAGAAAAACGAAAGCTCACTTGCAACACCCTGTTCGTAATAGCGGTCAGCGTTATCCTGGGCTTCAACAAGAAGTTTCTCAAAGTCGGCTTTTTCTTCGGGCTCTAGCCCAAGTTCTGCCTGTGGCACCGCAACGCCGGTATCAGTCATTTGGCGTTCGGACTGAAGCATGTCCAATCCGATAAATGCGGCCAATGCACCCGCCGACCCCACGATGGCGATATTGAGCGGCGTGAGGCGCCATTTTGCCGCTCGACCGTGGCTGTGTTGCTCACTCGTTTTGTGGGATGGGCGAGCGCCAGCGTGTGATAAGCGTGCTTTAAGACCCGATAAGTGCTTATTCATCCGAACAACGCCCCCGTTGCCGAGGGCGCTCCCTGATTAAAGGTTCAAGGCTTTGCAGTCGCTTACGGTGCTTTTCGGTCTGACCGAATCGCGCACAATGCTTAAATCCCGCTGCGTGGCGCCGTCCATTTCACAGAAGCGCTCCCAGGCACGTAGGTAGTCGTAGTAATCATGGCTTGGCATATCGCAGTAGGTAATGAGGTCAGGCGCATTGCTGCGGCCTTCGTCGGTCACAAAGCGCCAATCGGCTTCATCCATGCCGCTTCCCCCATCGCAAAAGCGTGTCCAGCGCGAAATCTCATACATGGAATACCCTTGCGGATCGGACGTAAGCCAGTCGCGGGCGTGACGGTTTCGGCTGGGTTCCATCGACTTGAGCGCTTGGATCGCGTCTTCCGCCTCGACTTCGGACAGTCCGGCAGTATCGACAAGGTGGCGGGCCATTGCTTCGTCGCTTAAATCCTGCATCCGCTTACGCAAGGTATTGAAGTCCGAATTGACGACATGGACGTAGCCTGGCTGTCGCATCGCAGCGCCGCCTTGGCTGGCGTTGCTAAACGAGAGCGTCAAACCGCGTGTAATGCGGTGCCCGCGCTCCACGGCGGGCGCGAGCTTTTCCATGTGTGCTTTGAGTTGGTGGTAGCGACTCACATTTAACGTGGTGGGGTACTCCACGGCGGCAGTCTTGTAGAGCGGATAGTTTTCTTGCAACCAATCGCTTGAAGGCCGCTCCGGCACATCAGAGAGTCGATTTTCCGTGCTCATGGTTGAACAACCCGCTACCGCCAGACTGATTGCCGTCATGCCAAGCAGTTTTCTAACAGCCATAACATCCTCCCATCATTTGATTGCCTTCCGAGTGGTTGAGCTCGATTCGTCCGTTTAACTTGGTCTGATACATCCCTTCCAGGAGATGCCTAATCGTCATGGGGTAGCGTCGAAAATCACGGCTTTCGCGTTGGGCAATTTGCGACGCGATGATTGGGGTTAAGGCTTCATAAAAGCCAACCGTTCTTTCTGGCGCGCTTGGGTGAGACGAAAACAGCCCTCGCAGCGTTGTGTTGTTCCCGCCAATCCGTCCTGAAATGGCCCAAAGTGCTGCTGTTTCCTGTGGAGATTCCAGCTCAATCAAGACGCGCTGATCATCAATCATGTTGATCTTCATAGTCACAAAGCGGCGACGCTTTCCTCCTGTTGCATTGACGAACATGGGCTGCGCGACAGCGCAGACACCTCGTTCTCGCCAGTTTATGAGGCATCACCCAACATCGAGGGCTGCTGAACAGCCAAAAATTAAGCCTTTAGCTACAAGGAGCGAGGAAAAGTCGTGAAAAACTAGGGGGAAAGGAGGCGATATGGGCTTTGTCACCAAACTCTTAAAGCGTTTTGCGCCATCGGCGGCGAAAGCGCACCCCATTGATGATTTCGAGAGCGACATACCACGCTATCCCCCGTTTGCACGGGGGCTGCCGGTGGCGAGTGCGGACAAGATCATGGAAACGCAATCCGCACTGATTGCGGATATTCGCAAGGGGCTGGCGCTGGGCGACGAGTTCGACACGCTGGTTTTGCCCGTGATCAGCCGCTTTGCTGAATATGTCCACTTACTGCCCGCGTCGGAAAACCATCACCATCGCGGTGCCGGAGGCTTGTTTCGGCACAGTTTAGAAGTGGGCTTTTACGCTGCACGGGCATCGGAAGCGGTGGTGTTCACGCGGCAATCATATCCAAGCGCGACAAAAGCACTGGAACCGCGCTGGCGTATGGCGTCGTTTTTGGGCGGGTTGTTCCACGATGCGGGTAAGCCGATCTCGGATGTCACCGTTGTCACACCAGACGGAAAGCATGAGTGGAATACCTTTACCGACCCCACGATCTACGAGTGGGCGACACGGCTAGGGATCGAGCGCTATCACCTGCGCTGGACAGCCAATCGTCACGGTCGGCATGAACGTCATACGCCTCATGCGCTGTATCAGCTAATGACCGTTGATATGAAAGGGTACATGCAAGAGGCGGGGAAAGAGGTGCCGGAAGCGTTGATGGACGCGCTAACGGGGCTCTCCGTCACTACACCGCTAAGCAAGCTGATTATTCAGGCCGACAGCAACAGCGTCGAAAAAGACTTGCGAGAGCAACATATTGGACACGTTGATCAACATGCCGTTGGGGTGGCCGCTGAGCGCTACATCATCAGTGCCATGCGCTCACTGGTAGCGGATGGTGAATGGAAGGCGAATACCGCTGGGGCCGTGCTGTGGATCGGGGAAGACGGGGTTTATATCAACTGGCGTCCCGCCGTGAAGCAAATTACCCAGCGCTTGGCTAAAGACAAAATACCAGGCATCCCACAATCGCCGGAATCCCTGGCCGAAATCCTGTTGGAGCGGGAGCTTGCAGAGGGGCAGCGGGTGGTGAGTGATAACGATAGCGTCGATTTGCTGCCGTATTGGCATGTCAAAATTGACGGTATCAACATAGGCAACGGCATCGGAAAGATCGACTTCCTCGCCCTTAAAGTGCCGGTCGATTTGCTTTACAGCAGCGTGGCGCCGCCGCCTAGCTGGGATGGCATCGAGATTGTGCATCCCGATGATGAAAATGCTGACCAAGACGAGGGCAGACAAGCCTGCGAGGGCGAAACGGACACTGCCGAGTCAGATGATCATGCGGAAAGCGCGGCAACAGAAGATGCCCAAGCGCCCGACGAAGAAACCAACGGCCATACCGAAGCTCACCGCCCCGCCGATAGTGAGCAAGACGCCACGGACACTGAAGTAGAGCAGTCCGGCGAGCCGGACGCGCAAGAGCCGGAGACGGGCAGCGAAACACCCGCAACAACAGCGTCGACTGACGAAACGGAAAGTGAATCAGTCGACAAGCATGATGCCAGCGCCCGTGATAGTGAGAGCCGAGAGGACGCGGATAGCGCCACGGCTTCACCCCTGGGTGCAGGACGGCAACAACTGCTTAAACGGCCTTTGGGTAAACCCCTTGATGACACTCCCAACCGCCGGAAGCGCCAAACCAAGGCGGCGAAGAAGGCAGGTGCCGCGAAGCACCGTGACGGCAACGCTGAAAATACCCCAGCGGTGACTTCAGATTCGCCAACCCAATCGGACGCAGGTGATACCACTCCAACAACGCCACAGGCGGATACCGCTACACCCACGGCGGCAACGTCACCCTCCGACGAACCGGAATCGACAGCGGTGGAGCTGCCGGAAGTCGAGAGTGATGCACCAGACAGCATCGAACTCGATATGGAAGACGACGCTGACGTGGACGAATACGCGGCATTAGTCGAGGAAGACGAGGAAGCCCCACCAGCGCCCGCGACCGAAAGCACCCCCGCGCTTGGCGGGCTGATGGCAAATTTATCTCGCGCCACTTCGCCGTCGCATGACAACGATGAAACGTCCGAGCCATTCGACGAGCCCGCTGATCCAGCAGCCAGTGAAACAACACGGGCCTCTCAGCAAGCGGATACCCCATCGCCATCAACGAAACACAGCCACGAAAGCACAGGCAAAGACCGCGACCAGGACAAGGCAACGTCAAAATCAACCCGCCAAGCCGACAATGACCAAGCCTCGGCGACGACGGCGAAACGTGCGGAAGGTGACGAAAGCAACCACAAGACACCGCGTACAGCGGCAGCCAAACCGGACAACAAACCCGCTAAATCACGCAAGCAAGCCAATGTGCCCAACCGGCGTTCTTCGTCATTGGCGACTCGTCTTGGCAAGCAAGATAGCGCTGAACGGGCGGCTGGGGTGGGTAGCTCGCCATTGACACAATCACGCGACCTGCATAGCAGTGATGCGACTGAGGCGGCGAAAACGGAAACCTCGCTGCCTCGCCGTGACGCCTTGATGCCGACGCGGGCGAGCAAGGCAAAGAAACCCCATGCGCAGCAGACGCCTAAAAAGCGCTCCCTCAACTCCCCTAAGAAAAAGACCAAGCCACGCCTGCCTCAGCATCCCGAATTGATCGAGGCGATGCTTGATGGGCTGGACAATCAAAAACGTTCGCTGGGGGAACGGGTGGATGTCACCACTGACGACGCTGTGTGCGTGAACGTGCCGAACGTAGCGAGAGCGCTGGGGTTAAGCCATGACAATGCTGTGCTGGCGCTACAGAAAACGGATTTCCTGTCTTCAGAACCCACTACCTCTGATTGGCTAACACTCGATGGCAAGCCCGTCAGGCGTTTAATCAAAACGCTGCGCAAAACGGCGGCTTATCAGGCAACTCAGTCTAAGAGCAGTCACCACCAAGCGCCCGTGAAGACTGCGAGTAAAGCGGCCAGTAAGCCTAGCTCCGCGCCAAAGGGCGCTAAAACACCCCCAGCCTCCCATGAAGCTACCGCTGGTGAAGACAGTCAAGCGTCTTGGTGGCGGGATGAAGCGGTCACGCAGACACCTGGCAAAGCCGATACCGCAAAGCCTGCACAACAAACCGAAACCGTCACCGACGAGCAGGACGACGACCTACCAACAAGCAGTATTCAAACCACTGAAGACGCGGTGAAAGAGCTGGCCAACCAGATGCGTCGAGGGCGAGGCCGCTGGCTGACCGCCACGCTGCATCACGAAGGCGATATGCGCCGTATCAGCGATGTCGTGCTGGGGAATATTCGTGAGGAAAACCCCGCGCTGACGCCCGCCGCTATCAAGCGAGAAATGCGGCGAAGTGGACAGGCAAACGGTATTGAGCGGCGCAATCGACAAATCTTCGTGAAGCCAATCGACGAATCAAGCGATGAAAAAGCAGGAGATCAGTAATGGATGTTAATTACGAAATGCCCTGGCGGCCTAACTACGAACTTTACATCAGCACGTCTTGGGCGGGGGCGGCTGGTGTGTCGTATGGCGTTAATATGCTGAGTGCGATGCCGCCCCAGCCGTTTTACTGGATGATGGGTATTTGCGGCGTGATGGCAATGCGCCATATCCCTAAAGCCGTAAAGCTCTCGCGTCTTCAGAAGCACTTAGGCGGGCGTGATCTTGCATTCCTCAAACTGCCAGAACTCCAAAAGCTCATTGCCAAGCGCACAAATGAAATGTGGCTAGGTTATGGCTTTCATTGGGAGCAGCGCCATTGTCAGCGGGCTTTTGAAATCCTCAAACGTGATTGGTCGATTACGGAGCAGTTTGATCGTCGTCGCGTCTCCAAAAATACGGAAGCCCCCATTGGGCAGACCTGGATTCATGGCGTTGAACCCAAAGAAGAAAAACTCTATCAACCCCTGAAACATGCCGAAGGGCACACGTTGATCGTGGGCACCACCGGCAGCGGAAAATGCCAACCGCTTGATGCCAAGGTTCATACGCTCCAAGGCTGGCGCCGTATGGGGGAGGTAAAAGAGGGCGACAGCGTTACGGTGCCAAGCGGGGGAACCGCTACCGTGGCGGGGATTTATCCGCAAGGGTGGAAGTCTGTTTTTGATATTACCCTGGCCGATGGTCGCACCACCCAAGCCTGTGCCGAACACTTGTGGCCTGTTTATGGAGATAGCGAGGGCGACGCAGAAATTATCAGTACCCACTGTTTGCGCAAACGGATGGTGGCCGGTGCTCGATGCTTTCTTCCGCTAACCGAGGCGGTCGAACAAATGCCCGTGGATACGCTCATGGAGCCGTATCTGGTGGGTAGCTTGATGATGCTGAATACGAGCCTAAGCCAATGTGGGTCACAACTGACGGTCGACTGCGATGATAATGAGCTCATTCAAACGTTGTCGCGCCACACAGACCTAGAGCACCAACCCGATAGCACTACCACCGAAATTTGCGTGCCGCTTCCGGCATGTTGCCCCGAAGACACCCCCTGGCCGCTGGATGATGCTGAAATCGTCCTAAAAGGCAGTATTGCCCAACGCACTGCGATGCTGTCAGGTATCCTCGATACGGCAGGGCAGGTCAAAAACGGCGAGTTGAGGCTGCCTTGCCAGAATGATGATGTCGCCACCCTGGCACAAACCCTTGTTTGGTCGTTGGGCGGTGCCGCCTGGTTATCAACCAGCGAAAACGAGAAACAGCCTGTTTTATCAATCCAGCATCCTCGCTTGCACCAGTTTGTCAGCACCTCTCGATTACGGAATGCCCTTAATGCGTTGCCGCTGCTGGATGCGCCCATTTTTTCGCCGCGAATCAAAGTCAAAGCCATTACGTTTGCGCGCAAAACGCAGACTCAATGCCTTTATATTGATCATCCTGACCATCTTTACGTCACGGATAACTACATCACAACGCACAACACGCGGATGTTCGATGTATTGATCAGTCAAGCGGTTCTGCGTGGCGAGTCCGTTATCATCATCGACCCTAAAGGGGATCGTGAACTGCGTGACAATGCACGTCGGGCGTGTGAAGCATTAGGGCAGCCGGATAGGATGGTGACATTCCACCCTGGCTTCCCTGAAGACTCCGTGCGTATTGATCCTCTACGCAATTTTACGCGAGTGACGGAAATCGCCTCGCGGATCGCCGCGCTCATACCATCGGAGTCGGGCGCTGACCCATTCACCGCGTTTGGCTGGCAAGCGCTAAACAACATTGCTCAAGGGTTAATGATTGCCTATGAGCGTCCAACGTTAGTGCGTCTACGCCGCTTTCTGGAAGGTGGGGCGGCTGGTCTGGTCATTAAAGCCATCACGGCGCACTGTGACGCGAATATGGACGGCTGGGAATCCACGGCGAAAGCCTATCTCGATAAAGCCAAAAAAGGCACGGTTGAGCAACGCGCTCTCATGCTGACGCGGTTTTACTATGAAGAAGTGCAGCCCGAAAAACCCAGCACCGAGCTGGAAGGGCTGTTATCCATGTTTGAGCACGATGGCACCCACTTCAGCAAGATGGTCGCCAACCTCCTGCCGATTATGAACATGCTCACCAGTGGCGAGCTGGGCAAGATGCTGTCGCCTGACTATGAAGACATCGACGATACCCGTCAGATTCTGGACACCGGCAAGATCATCAACGAAGCAATGGTGGCGTACATTGGACTGGACTCTCTAACGGATAATGTCGTGGCCAGCGCCATCGGCTCGATGTTCTTGGCTGATCTGACCGCCGTAGCAGGGGATCGCTACAACTACGGGGTCAATAACAAGCCGGTCAATCTGTTTGTCGATGAAGCCGCCGAAGTGATTTCGGATTCTCTTATTACGCTACTGAACAAGGGGCGCGGATCGAAGTTCCGCCTCTTTGTGGCAACGCAGACGTTTGCTGATTTTGCCGCTCGCATGGGAAGTCAGGACAAAGCGCTTCAGGTGCTTGGCAACATCAACAACACGCTGGCGCTGCGCGTTAAAGACGCCGATACGCAGGAATATATCGTCAAAGGCTTCCCCACAACGCGGGTGCAATACGTCATGCGTACTCAGGGCCAAAATACCCACGGTGACGAGCCGGTACTTCATGGTGGCAACCAGGGTGAACGCCTCATGGAAGAAGAAAGCGAGCTTTTCCCACCGCAGCTATTGGGAATGCTCCCCAACTTGGAGTTCATCGGTAATATCAGCGGCGGCAAGCTGATCAAAGGCCGCCTCCCGATTTTGATTTCGGATGACCATTAAAAGGAGAGGCCGCCATGAAGTTATCGTTTGGCACTATTTTGATCATCTTTGCCGTGCAGCTGCTACTGATTCTGACGCTGGTGCCTGGTGAATGGACAGAACAAGTAATCGAAAAAGAAGCCGTGAAAGTGCAGCGGGTGTTAGGCACTGAAACGCAGCAGTGGATTCACGATACCGCTCAGCGCTGGTATGACACGTCGATGATCGAGTCCGGTGCTTATGAGGCGATGCACAGCCACGTTATCCCCTCGCTAGAACAAAGGACAGAAAGCCGTGGCATGGAAGACTTGGGCACCTCGATATTTGCGTGGGCCGAAGACCGCTTGGCCGCGATGATGCGGGTGATCTATCAGGTGTATGCCCGCGTGGCGATGGCACTTTTATGGGCGCCTTACCTGTTGATTTTGTTGGTTCCGGCGATTTTCGATGGTGTCATGCGCTGGAAGATCAAACAGACGAACTTCGATTATGCTTCACCTGTGGTTAGCCGCTATGGGGTTCGGGGGGTATTTCTGATTGGACAGATTACGCTGATCGCCTTTCTATTGCCTCTTGCGCTCAATCCCTTGTTGATTCCGCTAGGCATGATGTTGTCGTCTGTCATGCTGGGGCTGACGATTGCGAACTACCAAAAGCGTCTATAGGAGTGCCAGTGAAAAGCTATAAAAGCCGGTGGAATCGCGTAAAGGGCTGGCTGGCATTGCTTGTCTTTGTCGGCCTCTTGATCTCTTTTGGCATCATGGTGTTGTTGGGTTTGCCGATAGGAAGTGCGAATGGCACAAACAGCTACCACCAAGCGACCGGCCTAGCCCGATTATTAGGCATCATCCCATTAGGCATTGGCTCTGCCGTCCTGTATGCCGCTATCAGCCTAGCCGTGGGTAAGTGGCGTGATGAACGATCTTAACTCTTGGCGTATCCAGCCTTTCGTGAACGCACCCACGAATCATGCGGCGCATTGATTCGGGGCTTCATCGCTCCGCCACAACGTGGAGAGCGTAATAACCGGCGTCCTCGGTGAGCCAGGGGAGCGTTTGCCACCTGACACCTGCCCGTCCTTTCGGCGGGTCAGTTTGTGTTTCCATGCCCAGTAACGGGCACCAATGTTGTAGCTGGCGTTAAGATCGGCGTTATAGTGTTTGCCGTTGGGAAACGTCGCACGTTCATACTGTTTCTTATCGCGCGTTACGCGCCCAGAGCCATCAAACGCCCAGGATGATGTGCCGCGCGCATAGACGTAAACAACCCTGCCACCGGCCTCGCGCATCTTCTGCTCGACCAGTGTGGCGAGGCGCCGATGCAGCCATTGGTGGAAGCGCTGGCGCAAACCTGAACGTTTCTTACCGGCCTTCGGGCGCCAGCCTTTCAGGTCTTCCAGCACGATGACATCAGCGCCAGCGGCCAAGGCAAAATCTACCAGTTGGCGTGATACCTGCTGCGCCATGTTGTCGTTAATACGCTGCACCTTCCGGTACCACTGGCGACCAAAGCCTTTTGATAGCTTGCCGGACTTGCGCGCTTTGCCACGAATGATCGCGGCGCGTTTATCACGACGGTCTATGTCCGCTGCGGGGTGGAAGAACCGCCTCGCGGCGACAGTGCCGTTGGATGAAACGATGCTGGCCGTGGCCAGCGTATTGATCCCGACATCCACGGCGCACACGCGCCGTTGATCGGGGAGCCGTTCAGGTGTTATTTCCACCGGCACCGCCAAATGGCAGTGCCGATTGAGTACCAATGTGGGCGATTTCACAGCGCCTAGAAGGTGACGCTTGCGCACCGCCTTGATGGAGACGTTGTGCCACAGCCACTCCTTGCCGTCCCACAACTTCAGGCTGGCCGTGGTGAAGTTCGCATCAAACTTGACCAGTTGCCCGCGATACATCACCGGATAGCAGCCAGCAACCGGATTAAAACGCGGTGGATTAGCATCCCGGCGCTTTCGCTGTCCGCTCTGCCATTCGCGGTAGCGAGTGAGATAACTGGACACTTGCCCTTTCACAAACTCGATAGCCGCGCGGCGTAGATATGACGGGAACTTGTAGAACCGTTGAGCAAAATAGTGATGGCGAGGGGATGGGTTCTTTTGGGTGGGATGAATCAACCGCTCGACCGCTGCCGCAAAGCTGGGTGCTTGTTGCAAGGTAGGCCAGTTATTTAACACCACGACCGATAACGCCCGACAAAACGCACGGTATTCCTCCCGTGTATTCCGCATCAACTGTTGCTGGTGTGGGGTGGCTTGCAGCGGCCACTTGTCGGTGCGTATCATCTTGGTTTTCATAATCAAATCGTAGGTGATGAAAATGGAAACTTCAAGCCTGAGAACCCGTAGTCATAGTGCTTACAGGCTGTATTATCATTTGGTGTTATCAATGAAGTATCGGCATCAATGCTTGACGGGTCCCATGCTCGACCGCATCGAAATGATCTTGCGCGACTTGCTGCATCAGTGGGACTGCGAGCTAGTTGAATTTGGCGGCGAGGCGGATCATGTGCATTTACTATTTGAGACACCGCCCACGGTCAAACCATCTGATCTGGTCAAAAACCTAAAATCGGTCACCGCCCGGCGAATGCGTAAAGAGTTTGCCAACGAGTTGGCGCCTTATTACTGGAAGCCGTACTTCTGGAACCGCGCTTACGCGCTGATTAGCGTGGGCGGGCGGGCCAATATCGAGACACTGCTGCGCTATATCGAAAACCAGGACGACCCTCGCAAGCTCGGGCAGCCGCTCGACTAGCGCATCACGCTACGCGTCGATGCGTAGGATGCGCGGCTTATTGCTCAACGCGACTCCCTAAAAATCCCGCCTTCAGCGGCGCCGCTGGTTCTCCTTTTTCTCGACAATAGCCAACACACCGAGAAAAAGGAGGGCCCTATGGAGCCTGTCAATATACCAACGCGCTGTGACGAGCCTGTTCACATCATGTTCTGGCGACTCGACGAAATGTTGCCGGTTTTCGTGGGCATGTGCTTCGGGCTACTGATTGGCCAAGTCATGCTCTGCATGGCCATTGGCGCCATCATCACGCACTTCTTCAAAAAGTACCTCGATCTGCATCCCGACGGCTTCATGCTGCATATCGTGTACTGGTACGGCGTTACCCGTAAGAAAGCTCGCCTGATGATTAACCCCTATATTCGGACACTCCTGCCATGAAGTTAAGTAAGTATCTCGATACGTTCCACGGAGCGATGTCGGAGAATCGCTTTTCTCGCATCGCTATCCTGGGTCTTAGCGCGGCATTAGTCGTAACAGCAGTGGCATCGTTCAACAAAGATGCGGTCGTCACCATCCAACCATACACCCTCACCGAAGAAGCGTGGATCACTCAGGCCAATGCCTCGCAATCCTATAAAGAGGCGTGGGGGCTCATGCTGGCCACCATGACCGGCAACGTGACGCCATCGACACTCGATTTCGTCCGCGAGCGGATTCAGCCGCTTCTCTCGCCCGATGTCTATCAAGACGCAATGGAAGCCTTAGAGCTACAGGCAAATTACATTCGCAATGACCGTATTTCCATGCGCTTTGAGCCGCGTGAAGTCATTTACAGCGAAGATTCCAACACTGTGCTGGTGACGGGCGATAGCTACATGATCAGTCCAAATGGCGAGTCGATACGGGATCGTCGTACCTATGAGTACGTCATTGATATTCGCAATTACGCCCCCGTGGTGAGCTACATCAATACCTATACCGGACGACCACGCCTCGACTAATCAGGAGAACATCAGAATGGAGACACCACGCCAACTAATGCGTTGCTCCCTCGCCCTCGCGGTGGGCGCTGCCATTTTAAGCCAGCCAGCGGTTGCAGGTGCCGAGGACGTGCCGGTAGTGCCAAGCAAAGTGTTAGCGGATGCGCCAACGCCGATTGAACCTGGCAGTTCTGACTCAAGCGCGCAGCAGAACCGTACCAACAGCAGCAACGGCTTAAATCGAGACAGCCACATCACGGTGAAGCCTGGTGAAAATACGCTGGTGCCTGTCGCTATTGATCATCTAAACCGAATCGTTACGCCGTTCTCACATCCCCAAGTGACGACCACCTCGGCAGCGACGACGCAAATACGAGAAAACGTCGTCTATGTCGGCACGGAAACGGAAGCGCCTGTAACGCTATTTGTGACGCAAAAAGACTCTGAAAGTCAGGCCATTTCCTTAACATTGGTGCCGCGCCGTATCGCACCCCGCGAAATGTTCGTCAATCTGGATACGACAACGCGAGCTTCACTGGGAATTGGCACCAACCGCCGTGCGGAGAAGTGGGAAACGAGCCAGCCGTATGTTGAAACTCTGCGTGATCTGCTTCGCAACGTTGCGTTAGGCGATACCCCATCAGGTTACACACTCAACGATCCCACGCCCGATATGCTCCCGTCATGCCAGCAGGCAGGGCTTAGCTTTGATTTTGCCAATGGCCAAATGCTGCATGGCAACAACTTTACCGTGGCCATTGGCGTCGCGGAAAACACCTCTGGCAGCCAGCCCATCGAGTTTAACGAAGCCTCTTGCGGCAACTGGAACGTTGGGGCGGTCGCTGCATGGCCTGAAAATGTGATTGCGCCTGACGACGCCACTGAGGTCTATGTCGTGCTGCGTCACGATGAACCCGACATTGCGCCGGAGCGTGAACGGCCCTCTCTGCTTACAGGAGGTCGCTAATGATCAGTACGTTCAAACGACTGTCACCCAAGCAAAAGCAAATGCTTGCTGTGGGCGGGGCGATTGGCGGGGCCATGCTGATTGTCACCGTCGCCATGACAGGGCAAGAGGCAACATCATCAGGCAGCGGAGCCGACCGTGATATTCGCTATGTGCTTACGGATCGGGATTCCCGCGATGTCACAATGGACTCTCTAGCGACACAGCTAACCGCCGCGCAGCGTGAAAATAAAGAGCTGCGCGAGCGATTTGATCGCTTACAAGCCGAGGTAACAGCGGAAAGTCAGTCAGGTATCCCTAGTAGCGTCACTCGTGAGCTGGATAGCCTATCCCGCCAAATTGATCTTTTGCGCGAGGAAAACCGCGACCTGCGTAATCGAACAGAAAACCTCGATTTGACGGCAGTAGCGCAAATGCAACCCAGCGAGGATACGGAATCTGAGTCACCTAGTTCGCCGGATGACACGCAGCTTGAGCTGAACACGGATACGACGGCCCCAAATGAGCCACAGCCAAGTGATCAGGCGGTGCCGACTTTCAACGACGAATCGGAACCGCTTACCAGTGAGTCCGTCTTCCAAGAGCGCCCTGTCCAACGCCGTGTCACACCTGAGTCGCAGCAGCAAAGTGGCGATGGGGAAGGCGAAGGCGAAGAACAAGCGCCTGGCCTGAGCATCACCACCTATTACCAGGAAAACCACCCTGACGAACAAGCCACAGGCGGCGAGGAAGAAGCGCCGGTTTATCTACCCTCCGGCTCTATTGTCAGCGGGGTCTTGTTGAACGGTATTGATGCTCCAACCGGACAAGGCGCTCGCCGTGACCCGTTCCCCGTGACGGTTCGCGTAAAGCATGAAGCCATCCTGCCCAACCATTTTAGCGCTGACATTAAAGAGTGCTTCTTGCTTGTGAGTGGCCACGGTGACTTATCGACTGAACGCGCTTATCTGCGTGGCAACAACATATCGTGCATGACAGACGACGGCGACGTGATTGAAACCGAGCTACGTGGCTACGCCGTTGGTGAAGACGGCAAGGCCGGTATTCGTGGACGCCTAGTGAGCAAGCAGGGCGCGATGATTGCCCGTTCGATGGTCGCTGGCTTCTTCTCCGGTGCTGCTGGCGCTTTTGATGTCAGCCCAATCCCCGTTATCGACACGCAGAATGTTGATGGCCGTGATCGGTATCAATCCAACTACGATTCAGACCTATTGGAAGGCGCGGGTGCTCAAGGGGCAGGGCAGGCGCTAGAGCGCATTGCGGAGTTTTATATCCAAATGGCCGAAGACATATTCCCTGTTGTTGAAGTCGACTCTGGCCGTGAGGTGGATGTCATTCTCACCCAAGGGCTATCCATGCAGACAAAGAACGTTGAGGAAGAATAAGGGATCGTATGATGACACCGACACTGAAAACCATCACCGCCGCTGGAATGCTCGCTATCTTGTCGGGTTGTAGCGCCTTGAGTGGCGGCAACAGCAATTATTCATGCGAAGGAATGGGTGCTGATGCGGAAGACGGCTGTATGTCCGTGCGTGACGCCTACGAAAATACCCATGTGCTTGAAGATGACAATCAGCAGGCTCCGACCCAAACGGCCATCGAAAATGCCCGCCATGTTGCTGAAACTTACGTGTCGCCTAAATTGCCGGATCAGCCGGTGCCGGTTCGCACCCCAGCGGAAGTGATGCGTATTTGGGTGGCGCCGTGGGAAAGCGACCAGGGCGATTTGAACGTCACCGGCTACGTGTACACCGAAATCGAGCCGCGACGCTGGACGTTGGGCGCCCAGCCTGGTGGCCAAAACGACAGAACCCAAAACCCGCTTGATTAACGCACGACCTCGCCCTGGAGCGCCAAAAGGCTCAGGGCGATTTTACGCTTGCGTCACGAAAAACAACGCGCCACGCCTGCTAATTCCTCAAAAATTCGCCCTTCCGCTGCGGTGCTGACAAAAAGGGCTGCTCTATGCTAGCCGAGCACCTTTAGGATTCTCGTATTATTTGGAGATTGTCATGGCATTCACTTTGGAAACCCTCAATCATCATGCCACGCAAAGCGCGGCTCTCAACTGGCAATCCGCCCGCTTGTATGCGTCTCGTAATAAAACCGTGCTGTTTGCTTTAGCGCTGCTGGCGGGTTACTTCCTACTCGCTTCCGATGCTGTTGCGGGCAGCACGACAGCGGGCGAAGACGAAGATACATTTGGCGAAGTGTGGACAACACTGAAAGGCTGGACGCAAGGCACCTTTGGCCGGATTATCGCGCTAACGTTGGTGCTTGTAGGTGCTGCAATGGGCGTAGTGCGCCAATCCCTGATTACGTTCGTTGTCGGCGTCGCAATGGGCCTTGGTCTTTATAACGCGCCCACGATCATCGACACCATCATGGGGGCCAGCATTGAAGATATGGCAATCAATGCGGAAACAGGCGTCAAGATGATCGGTAACGGCCTGAAGTAACATTTGCGTTTCGCTGCATCACCTCTTTTTTCATGGAAATACCATGCTTTGCCCGCTCTGTTCCCAGGCGGGCTTTTTTTTCGCGCAAACACCTGAAAATCCAACGCTCAGCGCCCGTGCTCAACCCCTGCCACCTCGTAAACTTTTCGGTATAGACACCGCAAAAGGACGTATTTATGCGTGTAGCGACGACAACCGCCGCTGTCGCGGTTTTTTCCGCCACTCTGGCATTGACCGCCAACGCCGAAACCACTGATACACCTAACTTGGGCGTGCGTGACGAAGTGAATCCCCTTATCCCGCACTTGGGCAGCCTCAAGCCTCATGCCATGACCGAACTCCCCGTGAAAGGGCTTGTTGGTGTGGAGTCTGACGGCGAAGTGTTGTTCATCACGGATAACGGGCGCTACGTCTTCCAGGGGCGGGCACACGACCTTTGGTACAACATGCCGCTCGACAGCATGGAGAACATCAACAAAAGCGCCACGAAGCTGAACATCGCGGATATGGGGATTGATACTCGCCGCCTGACATCATTAACGCTTGGCGATCCCGATCTTCCCGTTGAGCAAGTCCATAACGTCTTCATCGACCCCATGTGCGAGCACTGCCTGGAATATGTTGAGCAAGTCGCTGAACTCGATCCCAGCACTTACGGCAGCGTGTCGTTTGTCGTGATCCCCGCACTCGGAGAGTCGTCGTATGCCCCCGTCGAGCACTTTGCCTGCCTCAAAGACGATGTAAGTGATGAACAGGTGCTAGACGCACTGCTGGATCAAGAAATCACTTCACTGCCGAGAGTCGATGAAGATAACTGCGACCTGACGGCCTATCACTCAACCCTCGTTTTAGCTGAACAACTCCGTGTCGACGGTGTGCCTTTTACGGCAACAGCGTCCGGCGGTGTGATTCGTGGCATTCCTAAAGACATTTCAACGGCACTCAGCCGCGCAGAGTAGGAGAGGTTTTTTCATGGCGACGGTTTCTGTCCGCAAACAAATGGATGATCAGCTGATCCCTGACGATCAGCAAGCCTCAACGCTGTTTCCGGCGTTGGCGTATAGCCCCGATGATGAACTGTTCTACATGCAGGATTTCAGCATCGGGTTTTCCTTCATCTGCGAGCCCCTGCCTGGCGGCGATGAAAAAGTCCAAGAGCGCATTTCGAGCTTTCTCAACAACGATTACCCCGAAGGCACGATGGTTCAGCTAGCGCTGTACCGTTCTCCCGACATTACGGCACATACAAACCATGCCTTACAGATACGCGATGTGTATGACCACCCATTGCTGACTCCGGCAATCCAAGAACGCATCAACTTCTTCAAACGCTATTCCAATGAGCCGCTTTTGATTAAGTCCAATCGAGGCACGTTTGATAACGGCTTGGTACAAGACCTCAAGCTGGTTGTCGCCTTCAAGGTGCCGATTGCGTCGTCACTGCCTAGCGACCGTGAAATTAGTGACATCAAGACGATGCAAGGGCGGGCCAAGTCATCGCTGAACATGGTGGGCTTGATGCCGCGCGCGATGGACGCCAAAGGCTACAAGCGTTTCATGGGAACGCTCTGCAACTGGGGCCAAAGCGCCAGCTGGAAAACCGGCTATGACGAATGGGAGCAAGAACGCCTGCTAAGCGAGCAGATTCTTGATTTCGACGCGGCAGTGGAAGTCAAAAGAGATCATCTTGAAATCGGTGATCACTACGTTCGCACGTTGTCTGCTAAAAAGCTGCCGCCCGCGTTCTACTTCGGCAACGCCATTAGTTATATCGGGGATATTTCCGGTCGCGGTGACTCGGTGAAAGAGAACTACATGGTGGTAGCCACCGTGTACTACCCACCGGCCAAAAAGTCGAAGGACAAGCTGGAAGCTAAGCGTAAATTTACGATCAGCCAAGCCCAAGGCCCAATCCTTAAATTCGTGCCAATTTTGGCCGAGAAAAAAGACTCGTTCGACATTCTCTACAACGACCTCGGCAATGGGGCCGCACCGCTGCAAATGTCGTTTAGCGTCGTCATGTTCGCGCCGACACTAGAACGTTTGGATCGTGCCTCAACGGCCATCAAGGGCTTTTTCAGTGAACAGCGCTTTTCGCTCATGGAAGATCGCTACGTTCACTTGCCGATGTTCCTAAACAGCTTGCCCTTTTGCTGTGATCGCAACTCGGTCAGCGATTTACACCGCTACAAAACCATGACCGGCAATCAGGCCGCTGTTTTGGTGCCTGTTTTCGGTGAGTGGAAGGGCACTGGCACACACCACCTGTCGCTGCTGTCACGCAACGGACAGATGATGTCGCTTTCGCTTCACGATTCCGACACCAACAAAAATTGCGTTATTGCCGCTGAATCCGGCTCTGGTAAGTCTTTCCTCGCCAACGACGCGATTATCTCGTACATGAGCGAGGGCGCGCAGGTTTGGATTATTGACGCAGGCAAGTCCTACAAAAACTTGTGCGAAGTGTTGGACGGCGACTTTTTGGAGTTCTCGGAAGGCTCAAACATCAAATTGAATCCCTTTGAGCTGGTGCAGGATTACAAGGACGAAGAAGACGCCCTGGTATCCCTTGTCACCGCGATGGCGTCGCAGGACGGCAACTTGGATGAATACCAAATTGCGTCATTGAAGCGCGTGATGGCCGAGCTTTGGGATGAAGTCGGCAACAAAATGACCGTTGATCTGATCGCGGATCGTTGCCTGCAATCCGATGATCGCCGCGTGACGGACATTGGCACTCAGCTTTATCCCTTCACCATGCAGGGGGCTTACGGCAGCTATTTCGACACCAACAATATCAATTTTCAAAACAACCTTACCGTATTGGAGCTGGACGAGCTGCAAGGCCGTCGGCACTTACGTCAAGTCATTCTTTTGCAGTTGATTTACCAAATCCAACAAGCGGTTTTCCTGGGTGATCGTAATAAACGAAAAATCCTTTTGATCGACGAAGCCTGGGATTTGATCAAAGAAGGCGAGATTGCCACGTTCATGGAGCACGCCTATCGCAAATTCCGTAAAGCCAACGCCAGCGCGGTGATCTGTACGCAGTCCATTAACGACTTATACCAAAACACCGTCGGGCAAGCGATTGCGGAAAACTCAGCGACGATGTTGCTTTTGGGGCAAACCGCTGAAACGGTCGAGTCAGTCAAAAAATCCGGCTATTTGGCACTGCCGGAAGGCGGTTTCGATGTGCTGCGTACCGTCAACACCATTGCTGGCGTCTACTCGGAAATCTTTATCAAGGCCAAGCGAGGCATGGGGGTCGGGCGCTTGATCGTGGGCGAGTTCCAAAAGCTGCTTTATTCCACCGATCCAACCGATGTGAACGCCATCAATGCCTACAAAAAACGTGGCATGAATGTGACCGATGCCATCCGTGCCGTTATGGCGGATAGGGGGGTCGAATGAGCCCACTATCTTTTGTGGTCGGGGCGGTGATGGCGACGTTATCAGCCGCCACGATTTTTCAACATCAGCAAATATCCGGCTTGCAGGCCGAAATCGAAAAGATGCCCACGGTCGCGGTCGTCGATGTCGACGAGTTAGGCACGCTGACGGCGCTATCGCAAAGTGAGTCGATAGGTGATCGGCAAGAGAAAATCACAGACACGCTAAGCACACTATCCGCCGCAGGGTTCCTCCTGATTGATCAAAAGCAAGTGCTGACAGCACCCGCCGACAGCATCGTAACGCCGAAAAGCCTGCTTGAAAGCGCCGGTATTGAGGTGAGCGGTGAGCTAAAGCGTGACATCGACTTACCCCCTCGTCCTGAGAGCCAGCAACCACAGGGAGAGGATCAGTGAACCGCGTGACCGCTTTCTTAAAAGCACGCAAAGCCTTTTTCGTAAAAGCGGTGCTCGCCCTCGCGGTTATGACCAGTGGGGGCAGCTATCTGATTGATCGCTTCACCTTTGGCGCGGACACCGCGCGAAACCGCTGTTTGGCGGATTACCGAACATTCCTGGTTGACCACCATGAGCATGACGTGGCGCGTGATGACCTGGTGGCGTTTCACGCGCAAGGCATCGAGCCCATTTTTGAAAATGGCACCTTAATAGCGAAATACGTTCGCGGCGTGCCAGGCGATGTCGTGGAGATAACCCAAGACCATGACGTTGTAATCAACGGGAAGGTCATCGAAAGCGGCCTTTCCTATGCCTATGGCGTCAACCTCGATCCACAAGACCTGATCGGTCGCATGGTAATTCCCGAAGGCGAGTTCTGGGTGATGGGCGATACCGACCACTCATTTGATTCAAGATACTGGGGAACAATTACCCATGAGCAAATCAGCGGCAAAGCCCACGGCCTTTTCTAAAACGCTTCTAGCGGGCGCGGTGGCCATGAGCGTCGCGCTGATGGCGCAAGGGCAAAGTATCAGCGAAGACGACCGAGCCCTGTTAGAGCAAACCGACGAGCGGATTGAAAAGGTAATCGACGACATGGAGCTGGAAGCGCTTGAGCAGCAAGCGCAGGCCAACGTCAACCGCCACCAGGAAAGCACCCGTGTACCCGAACTTGAAGATCGCGGCACCGTCGAGAACCAGCGTCAAAAAGCACAAGAAGCCTCGGAGAAGTTTTACCGCGAGCATGAAATCATCATTTTTGCCTCACTATCACTAGAAGGGCAGGGGCTTGACGACATTTTGCAAGCCGCTGCCGCGAACCCTCGCATTGCGGTGGTATTCCGTGGCGTGCCGGAAGGCATGAAGATTGATGAAGGCATGGAAATCATACAAAAGCTGGCTTATGAGTACGATCCCATGCCCACGGTGGCGCTCGATCCAACGATGTTCGATGAACATGGCATCGAGGCGGTGCCCGCCATCGTCGTCATGGAGTCTTCGTCGCAAAAAGCACCCGCAAATGACATCCCCAGCCTAGACACCCTGCTCGATGAAGGTGAAGCCGTACCGGATGTACTAAGCCAGATGGGCGCCGATGCCCTGGGCAGCTCAGAAACACGCGATGTACTGGCCAAAGTACAGGGGCTAACAGAGCCCATGTGGATTAAGCGCCAGCTAGAAGCGGGCGAGCGCGGCGACATGGGGGTTCAAGGGCCACTGGAAGACATTGAGGAACCCCATTTAATCAAGGTGATGAAGCAAAAAGCGCTGGCGATTGATTGGGATGCGGAAAAGCAAGGGGCCATCGACCGTTTTTGGCCACGTCAAAATGAACAGTTGATTTGGAAACCCACCGTTAAAGAAGCGGAAACTCGCCGTATCGACCCCTCTGTAACCGTCGTGCAAGACATCGTGGATGGCCGAGGCAACGTCCTAACTCCTGCTGGTACGAAAATTAACCCACTGGATCAAATGCCGTTCGACATCGCGCTCGTCGTTTTCGACGGCGATGACGAAGGCCAGCTTGAAATTGCCTATGAACGCGGGCGTGAGCTGGAACGGCAAGAGGGGATTCATCAGGTGATGTACTTGATGACCCACTTCGACACGCTCAAAGGCTGGGATGGCTACGAAGCCATATCCGACACGCTGGATCGCCATGTGTATCTGCTGACCCCAGATGTGGAAAAGCGCTTTGAAATTGAGCGTGTGCCGTCGATTGTCACTGCTGACGATACGCATTTCATCGTGGAAGAAGTTGTACCTCCCACCCAGGCCAGCCCTGACTTTCTGACTGCTAATTCTGAAACATGAAGCATAAGGACACGATATGCCTAGTCTGCCGTACCGGACGACAATCGCTACACAGCACATCGTCGATACCTTTTCAGGACTGTCCATCGGTATTGAAATCTTTGTGCGGATCATCACGCCAAGCGGCGAAATTACCGCTCCGTGTCAGCCGAATCTGACGGGGCAATGGCCAGCGATAGATAAGCGCATCGCTAAAACCGTTCAACAGCTTTATTCACGCGGCGTCTTTGATCATTTTGGCGGCTTTATCAGCATCAATATCGCCGCTGAAACCCTACGTGATCCTGCGGCTATGCAGGCACTTTTGCCCCTATACACGCAGTTGGACGAGAGCTTTAGCGGCGGCCTAACTATCGAGGTATCCGAATCAGCCTGCGACTACGACATAGAGCGCCACTGGCAAGCGTTGAGCCAAAGCGTCACCTCAATCGCCCTTGATGACTACGGTAAAGCAGGCTCCACCCCAGAACGGCTAAACCGCTTCGATTGGTGTATTTGTAAAGCGGATCATCCAGACGTGCTACGCAAAGAAAGTTTTAGCGAAGCCCTCGCCAATCATCATCTGGTTATTGTGGAAAACATCGAATCTCGCCAAGACGCCCTCCATTGCCGTCGTCAGGGCTTCGACGCTCAGCAGGGCTATTGGCATCACCGACCGCTGGTTTTACCCCCGTCGCTGATGCAAGACACCGCCTGGACACTCAATCACGAAACGAAGAAACAGGAAGAAGGGGAGAGCAATGCGCTGGGTTAAGTTAGCCATCGCCGCTGTTGCCTGCTGGCTGGGATTGTCAGCACACGCACAGGCCAGCCCTGGCTGTAACGATGCCGGTGTGTTGGGGCCGAACATGATCTCTAATGTCTGCTGGTCGTGCATGTTCCCGCTCCGTGTTGCGGGCGTACCATTAAACGGCAGCAATTCCGGCGCTCCATCCGGCAAGGCTTCAAGTCCGCTGTGTTTTTGCGAGGGTTCGCTAGGGATTCCGACGCCTGGCGTGGTGATCTCAATGTGGGAACCGGCTCGTCTGGTCGAGTTACAGCGCGTCCCTGGCTGCATGAGCTCATTAGGCGGTACGCGATTGCCTTTTGACCGTAAGTTCCAGGGCACGCATGGAGAGTCGACAAACGAAGTCGAAAAACAGTTCATGCACTATCACTACTTCGCCTTTCCGCTGTTTGCCATGCTCGATCTCTTTTCGGTCATGCCGTGTTCAGACAACTATCTCGATTTCGATCTGATGTTCGTTAGCGAGCTTGATCCAACCTGGAACAATGACACGTTGGGCTCATTTACCTATCCCGAATCCGCTGCCGTGGCGAATCTACCCGCACAGCTGGCGTGTAGCGCTGATGCCGTGTCGTCGGCAGCGGGCAACCCCATCGACAAGATGTTCTGGTGCGCAGGGTCGTGGGGCAGCATGTACCCGTTCAGCGGCAGCACTACCACGGGCAACACCATCGAGAATACCAGCCTTCAGAAAGCGCGTGTGCTCGCCACGCTGCATCGGCGTGGGCTGGCCAAGAGAACAATGGGAAGCGAAGCCGTTTGCGGCCCTAAAACCGAGCCGATGATTCCGAAAAGCCAATACAAGTTCAACACCTTCTACTACAACCCCGAAACGTCTGAATCACACGCCTTTGGTGAATCTCCGCTCAAATGGGGAGCAGGGCGCTTTGTGCCGCAAAAGCCTGATCCCGTCTACATGATTTGGCGTTGGAAAGATTGCTGTCGAAACCTGTAAAAGAGCGAGCATTGTGATGAAGCCACCACTGAGAAAAGTGATCGCGGTAGGGCTTTCGCTGGTTATGGCGTTCCAGCCGTTTGCTGTTGCCGCACAAAACGTACCTGACGCCCCTGACATTGATGATGACGCTTCGTTGTCGTTTGAAGAAAGTAGCCGATATGGCCAGGACTTAGGCGGCTGGGCTAAGGATTTTCAAAGCGACTCCGAAGAAATGTCGCCGGATGATTTTTTTACCGACGAAGGCGATAACGCCAATTTTGAGGGGGCGTTTCCTGATCCCGACGAGCTGGAAAACGCCAGTGATTCGGAAAACGCCGTTGCCAATATGGGAAGCAACTTGGCTGCCGAGCACCGCGCCAATGCTGACCAAGCCCGCCAAGAGCGAGAAGCGTGCGAGGCAAACGGAGAGGAAAACTGCGACGCCATCCAGCCTGATGCCAACGCCGCGTCGTTTGTCACCGCTGAGGCTCAAGCGAAACGCCAAGCGCCGGACATGAGTGATGATCCGGTTTTCAATAGCGCCGATGATTTGCTCAATGCCATCGAAAACCCTGATCAAGCCGCCGCCCTTTGCCAAGATGATAGTGCCGCATCCACGCAAGAAGTGGTCTGCGATCAAGGCGCGAGTCGCGGTAATAGCTGCGAAGCGTCGCATACCTACTCGGCAGGGTTAATTGAGCACCTAGAAGGCGCGCACAACCTCAGCAGTTGTGGCGAGGGCTGCATGGATATTTGGCTGGGCACGGTCGGGAATAACTACCGTAGCGGCGGTAGCTGCACCGTCTTCACCGAAGACATTTCCTTGCGGGTGCTCTATCCCGAAGCGATTACCAGCGCCACCATCGTTGATGCGAAGTATGACGATCACCTGCGGATTTACCTCGACAGCCTAGATATTCAGCAAGGCGAGGTGTCCACGGGTGTTTTCAATGATAACTATCAGCGTGAAGAAAACCTCGTATGGCAGTCACCATTTGGGTGGAGCGATGCCTGGGCGCATGGTGCCGGATGCGAGCGAAGCACGTCACACGACATCGCTCCCAATACGGATGTCACCAGCGAAATGAAGAAAGACGTGCTGAACTTCCGAATGGTGAACGCCGTGGGCGACAAGGGTGAAGCCTACGCGAAGATTCGCATTCATTATGATCCCTCTAAGGTAATCGACTCGGAAGGTTGGACTTCCGATCTATGTGCGGAGCAAGCCCAAAACCCTGATATGTCAGTGGAATGCACGCGGATGCCGGAATTAAACGGTAACGGCTGCACTGTTGTTGGCAGCGTCGAGGTTTGTGGCCACCATTTTGATAATGACGCGCAATTTCCTGGCGTGTCCGCGCTTTGTGAGTCGGTTTCAGTGTCCGGCGCCAGCAGCGCCCCGCAAACGGCAGGGGCACCCTCCTGCGATACAGCGTTGGAAGGCCGCGAATGTTCGTTAATCAGTACAGAGTGCGTGCTGGGGGATGGGTCTACGTCAGAGGAAGAAGCCTGCGAGGTCGAACGACACACTTACGAATGCGGCGGTGGGCAAGGTGGATTCCAATGTGATCTACCCGACATCTTGCCGGAAGCATTTGCTGACTGTGAGCCGGAATATGTCGTTTGCGGCCCCGACGATGACCGTGAGGTTTGCCAAGGCCATACACCCGATGGTGGTGATATGGACTACACCATCAGCGATGTTCGTACTTGCCATGAGGTGAAGGCATTAGACACTTGTGACTTGGAGCGCAAGGTTGAAATTAAAGAAGCGACCGGCAGCCAAAGCTGGTCAGAAGGGTGCTTTGATAACCGTACTTATACGTTTACAGCGCCGAATGCTGCCACCACGATTGAAGGCTACAGCAGCCTGACTAATAAGAAGGAAAAATATGCCAGCGTTTCCATCGCTGACCACCCATCAGACGCTAATGATTGGACAACGACCATTACAGCCAGTGGTTCACGGCAAACGTATCCTGATTCTGCCGCTGCTCAGTACACTCATAGCACGTTCCATTGCCCATCCGGTTACTCGTCCAGTGGCTCCGGCTGCGAGAAAACTGAAGAAGATGAAGATGGGAATACCGTTACGCTAACGGCGTCGAAGGTTGAGAAAAAGCACTATACCTGCTCGCACCTTCCCAACGACGTGCCTGGGTACGGTGGCTATGTCGTGAACGGTTGGAGCCTCAGCGGCACAACCTGTTCGCGCACCTACAGCACATGCAATACCGCTAGCGCACCGGAGTTGAGCTTTACCCTCGAATACGAAGGGCTCTACATGGCTCAGGAATTTGAGCACTTCCCATCCGATGACGGTATTTCGGAGTGCATTATTGAGTCTGATGATTTCACGTCAACTCAGTGGGAATGCCAGGACGATGCCAGCCGTTCGATTGACTCCCCGTGGGGGCCAAAAAACATCACGGCTATCGACCTGGAAAAGCTGGACTACATGTACCCCGACGATCCGTACCAATCACCCCACACAGAAACAGTGGCGTCGTCGGATCAGAAGGGAAGTTCATGCTGGTATGGCCACGCTGAATACAATGCTGATACCGACGGCAACGCTGAAATGTGGCTGGGAGAAAGCGATAGCTACGAAGACATTTACGGCAATGAGCAACAGTATGATAACGAAGATATTGAATCAGCAGAATTAGAGTACGATACCTGCGACGATCTCAATAACGACCCTCAATGCCAATTTGTCGAAACACGCTGCGTTGGTGGCGCGGAAGGGCACGAAGACTTCTGCTATGTCGAAAGCCACATTTACGAATGTGGTGATGTTGGCACGGTCGAAAACTCCACAGTGAAAGAAGTTTATAACTGTGAAGGTATGCTGAACTGTGCGGGTGAGGAGTGCGTCGACATCAACCAGGAGTCGTCATCGTCAGCCGACTTTGCGGAAGCGGCGAGTATGCTACAAGCCGTCGAGCAAATGGCAACCGACATGGAATGTACGGGGACTGACGAAAACGGAATACCAACCGGCGTTGATAACGTGGAGTGCCACGTATTCAAAGGCGACGAGTATCAATGCCGGCGCCCCATAGGGTCGAGTGTCCACGGCCACGATTGCTGTGAACAACCCGCCGACATCAACTTAGGTGATTATCTTACCGCTGTAACGCAAATGCCGCGCCTCGATGCCGCCATTATGGGCATGGAAGGCACTAATGCCGCATCTGGCGCCATCAAAGGCTCCTACACATCGCTACGCGATCCGGTGATGAATACCTTTGAAGCGGTGAAAAAACCCGTGATAAACGCAGCGGAAGGTATTACGGGGTCTGTTGAGCCGGTAACTAAGCCCGTAACTGAGTTTTACGACGATGCCATTTCGTATGTCAAAGATGGTGTAAGCAAGCTCGCTGGCGATATTGGGTTTACGTCAGGTGGTTCCGCTACGGCTGGTGGGTCAGCCGGTGCCGGTGCCGGTATGGGGGCTGAAGGCGCTAAACAAACCTTTTCTGAGCAAATGCTAGGCGCGACAGGTGCGCAAGCACTCTCCATTCTGACAACGGCGTACACGTTGTATAGCATGACGATGCTGGCCATTCAGATCATTTGGGAATGTACGGAAGACGATTTCAAACTGGCTGCCCAACGCGATATGAAAACCTGTGTTTACGTGGGGTCTTATTGCAGCACGGAGACAGTAGGAGGGCTTTGTATTACCGAGCGGGAATCTTATTGCTGCTATTCCTCTCCGCTGGCGCGCATCATCAATGAGCAAGCCCAGTAAACGGTCCACTAAACACATCTTCTCAGGCTGAATGTTGCCAACCACACTGAGGCTCTCTTTTATTTGGGAGAGCCTCATGAGTCGCGAACTCAACGCTACACAAGCCTTTTGGCTCGGTCATCTTTACCATGCCTCAGTACTGGAGATGCCGCTAAGCCAGTACGCCACGCATCAGGGATTAACGTTAGCCGATCTGCTGGCCTGGGAAGGGCGGCTCAAGGTCCAGGCGTTGCCCGTGCCACCACGCTATCGTCCCGCGCGATTTGTCGAAGTGGCGGTGGCGCCATGATCCGTCCCAGTACCGACTTGAACGTATATCTGTGCCGCGAACCGGTGGATATGCGCAAGCAGATCGACGGACTGGCCTTATTGGTTCAGGAAGCCATGGAGTTGAATCCGTTCGATAAGGCGCTGTTTGTGTTCGGTAATCGGCAGCGTGACAAGGTGAAACTGCTGTTCTGGGAGCGCAATGGTTTTGTGGTGTGGTACAAGCGCCTAGAACGCGAACGTTTTAAATGGCCAACCCACCTGGATGGGGACTCGGTGACACTGAGTGGCCAGGAACTTAACTGGCTGCTGGATGGCTACGACCTGAAAGCGATGCAACCGCATAAAGCACTGAATTTTCAGTCTGTTGGCTGATGTTCTTGCTCCTTTTTTACGGGCGTTTTTGATATACTCTGCGGCATGAAAAACGCCACTGCTTCCGCCCATGACGTCTCTCAACTGCAACGCCAGGTTCAGGCGCTGGAGGAAGAGAACGCGCAGCTGCATCGCCTGATGGAGAAGAAAGAGGCGCAGTGGGAAGCGGCCAAGCAATCCCTGTACGAACAGTTCCGCCTGGCATTGGAGCGCCAGTTTGGTCCCTCCACGGAAAAGTACGGCATCCAACAGGGTGACCTGCTGATCAATGAGGCTGAGCTGGCCGTTGATGAAGAGGACAGTGCGGCGGATGATGAAGCGACGGAGAACGCCGACGCAACGTCATTGGCCGATAACGCTACCGCTCCTGTCAAAAAGCGCCCGCGCGGTGGGCGTGTGGCCCTGCCGCCAGAACTGCCTCGCGTCGAGGTGGTTCATGAGCTAAACGAAGCAGAACGTTGTTGTGCCCAAGACGGAACCGAGCTTAAGGTCATCGGTGAAGACGTCAGTGAAGAGCTTCATGTGGTGCCGGCTCGCGTCGAAGTGATCCGCCATGTGCGGCGCAAATATGCCTGCCCAACCTGCGAAGAAAACGTCAAAACGGCCCCTGCACCGGCCAAACTGCTGCCCAAGAGTAATGCCAGCGCCACCTTGTTAGCCTACGTGGCCACCGCCAAGTACCAGGATGCCTTGCCGCTCTACCGGCAAAGTCAGATCTTTGCCCGACACGGCGCGGAGATCCCGCGCAACACGCTAGCCCGCTGGATGGTGCAAGCCGGTGAGCGCCTCACCCCGCTCATTGAGACACTGCGCCAACACCTGTTAACAGCGCCTCTGATCCACATGGATGAGACCACCCTCCAGGTCAACCAGGAAGAGGAACGCAAGGCCAGTGCCAAATCGTACATGTGGGTACAACGAGGTGGGCCGCCTGGCCAGCAGGTGGTGCTGTTCGGCTATGCCCCCAGCCGTGCGGGAAGCGTGCCCATGCGTCTGCTGGGCCACTATGCCGGTTGCCTAGTGACCGATGGCTATGAAGGCTACGCCGAGGTGGTGCGACGTAATGGCATCACCCACGCCGGTTGCTGGGCACATGCAAGACGCAAGTTCATCGAGGCCCAGAAAGTACAGCCAGCCGGTAAAACCGGCAAGGCTGACTGGGCACTGAACCAGATCAGCAAGCTCTATGGTGTCGAAAAACAAGCCAAAGCGTTGGCGCCAGAAGCACGTCAGGCTTTACGCGAACAGAAGAGCCGTCCACTGGTCGCTCAGCTACGCACCTGGCTCGATAAGTCCCTGGCGCAAGTGCTGCCCAAAAGCGCGCTGGGTAAGGCGTTGCATTACCTGGATAGCCAATGGCCGCGCCTGACCCGCTTCCTTGAGGACGGCAGAATCCCGCTGGACAACAACCTGGCCGAAAACGCTATCCGCCCCTTCGTGGTGGGGCGTAAAAACTGGCTGTTCAGCCACACACCGAGCGGCGCTCAAGCCAGCGCGGCAATCTACAGCCTGATCGAAACCGCCAAGGCCAATGGCCTCTC
>NZ_LT699745.1:1395560-2081025 GCF_900155385.1 Vreelandella massiliensis | reverse complement strand
CGATAGCGCCAGCGTCGCCGAGTGGGACGCCTGGCTCGCCGCCACCCGGGAAACCGCTGAGCTCGCCGCCGAGGAGTGCCGCCTGGGCGCGTCGCTTGCGCGCCTGTTGGGCAGCCTGGAGCTACTGCCCGAGGAGAGCCTGCTGCCGCCCAAGGCGGGCTATATCACGCTCTTCGCCTACGCCGCTCATGTGCGCGGTGTCACCCCGCGGCAGACGCTGCTCGGCTTTGGCTGGGCGTGGCTGGAAAACCAGCTCGCGGTGGCCTGCAAAGCGCTGCCGCTGGGCCACACCGCCGCGCAGCGGGTGATCGAGCGGCTGCGGCCCGAACTCGTGTCCGCCGTTGACCGGGCGCTAAGCCTTGATGATGACGACCTCGGCCCCGCGCTGCCCGGCGTGGCGCTAGCGAGTGCCCTGCACGAAACCCAGTATTCGCGGCTATTTAGAAGTTAAAAAACGAGCAGTTAAAAGAGTCACCCGTTAATAAGGAGAACCCCATGACGCACTGTTTACGTATTGGCGTTGGCGGCCCGGTCGGCTCGGGTAAAACCGCGCTACTCAAGCAGCTCTGCCTGGCGCTGCGCGATCACTACGACATCGCCGTGGTGACCAACGATATCTACACCCGCGAAGACGCCGATTTTCTGCTCAAGCACGATGCGCTCCCGGCCGATCGCATCATGGGGGTGGAGACTGGTGGCTGCCCGCACACCGCGATTCGCGAGGATGCCTCGATGAACCTCGCCGCCATCGACGAGCTGCAGGCGCGCCACCCCGGCCTTGAGCTGGTGCTGGTGGAGTCCGGCGGGGATAACCTCTCGGCCACCTTTAGCCCCGAGCTCTCCGACCTCACGCTGTATGTGATTGATGTTTCCGCCGGCGACAAGATCCCGCGCAAGGGCGGGCCGGGCATCACCAAGTCGGATCTTTTGATCATCAATAAAATCGATATCGCCGAGCAGGTTCACGCCTCCCTTGAGGTGATGGCGCGTGACTCGAAAAAGATGCGCGGCGAGCGCCCCTTCGTGTTCACCAACCTCTACGACGGGGTGGGCCTTGAGACGATCATCCGCTTCATTCTGGATAAAGGCATGCTCGACGAGCGCCGCCCGCAGGCCGCCGCCACGGTGTAAAGGCTTTAACGAAACAGGAGAACGTTATGACACCGATGAAAAAACCGCTTTCCCGGTCGCTGCTGGGCGCGATCACGCTAGCGTTAACCGCCACCGCCGGCGCGCACTCGGGGCACGCCCCCACCGAGGTGCATAGCCACCTGGGTAGCCCCGTGATTTGGTTACTGTTAGGCGCCGGTGTGCTGGGCGTGGCGGCCGTCGCGCTGCTCGCCTCGGATGTGGACGCGCTGCAAGGCGTTGAGCTAACCGATACTAATGGCCCGTGAGGCTTGACCCTATAACACCCAAGGGGTTGGGTCGCCGATGATAACGCTGTTCAAACGAACACCGGATACGCATCAAAGAGACGCACAAAACACAGCATGATATATCGCCAGTTACGCCTGACGACCATAGCGAGCGGGAACCACCTGATCCCTTGCCGAACTCAGCAGTGAAACCGCTCAGCGCCGATGGTAGTGTGGGGTCTCCCCATGCGAGAGTAGGTCATCGTCAGGCACTTATCCGAAAAATCCCCCGGGGCAGCCGCCTCGGGGGATTTTTTTGTGGGGAAAAATAAGGTGTTATTCCTGTCCTTGCCGTCTTAGGACAAAAGAAGGGCAGTGGTGAGCGGGATAGATAGCCGCTACGCTGAGTGAGGAAACCCATCATAAAAGAGGCAACCTCGGGAGGCGTAAATGAATTTTCGCGTGTTAAAGCCTTTAATGTTGGCCACTCTGGTAACCATGCTAGTCGGTGGCTTGACGGCTTGCGGCAACGATGATGATCAAGGGCCTGCTGAAGAGGCGGGTGAGCAGATCGACGAAAGCATGGAGAGCGCAGGCGAAAGAGTTGAAGAGCTGGGAGAGGATATCGAAGAGGCGGCGGAGGAGTAACTGTCGCCCGGTTGAATCAGGCAAACAGCCACAAGATGCGGGCTGTTTGCCTCTTTTGATAACAAGATTAATGAGCGGGATTCTGCTCAATACCTTGAATGTACCAGGGCGCCTCGTCGCGTAGATCTCGCACAAGGTGCCAGGTTTCATTGAACTCTGTTTCGGTGCCATTCTCCTCCAAGAGACCGTGGAAAATAACCGTTGCTTCGGCTTTCCCCCCAAACTCTTGCACATCACCCAGTTCGGCAAAGAGCCGCACAATGTCAGTGCGGTTATTGGCAGGATGCTGGGCGCGCTCTTCACGCAAAAGGTTGTAAAGCTCGGGAGTCACGTACTCCTGAATGCGACTAAAGTCGTTATTATCCCATGCCCGCTGAAGCGTCATAAAGTGCTCCTTGGCACCGCTTAGGAAGCGCTCTTTGTCGAACCATGCTGGAGTGGAGTGCAAGCCCGCGCCAAGGCTGCCGGGTGCGGCGCTGGTGTCAAAATTCGCCGCGGTTGAGGGCGCCGTCGAGGCTTGCTGACCCGCTGACGAAGCCGCAAGTGGCCGCCGTTGGCGTAGAGCCCGAAACGCATAGACCGCTAGGGCGGCGACTCCCGCCATAACGAGAAGATCCATCAGGCGTAACTCATCAAAAGCGCCGCCAAAAAATAGCGCGGCGAATAAACCGCCTGCGAGAAGACCGCCTAGCATGCCACCCATACCGCTACGGCGTGCCGCGGCGGCGCCGGCTTGGCTTTGTTGCCCGCTTTGTGCCTGCTGTTGAGAGGGGGTTGACGCTGGACGGTCAGCCGAGCGCGAGAAGCTGCCCGTACTGCTACCGCCGCCCATTCTCCGGGCTTCCGCGTACTCAACCGCCGCACTAAAACTTAACACGCTGACAAGCAGCATAATGAAAAACTGTCGCACCATGGAAAGAACTCCAAAGAGGGGTAGGGGGGAAAGGTTGGGACGCGCTATTTTAGCGCTTATGCTAGAGAAGTGTTCGATTTCTTATAAAGACAATAATGAGGTGTCATCGTGCGTTTACAGCGAGAAAAAAGTTTGCTGCTAATGGTCGATTTTCAAGCCGGATTGCTGCCCGTTATTGATGGTGGTGCGCAGGCTGTAACAGAAGCGAGCTGGCTAGGCGGGCTCGCACAGTTACTTGAAGTGCCGGTATGGTTGACCGAGCAGAACCCAGAAAGACTCGGTGGCACAGCGCCGCAGCTTCTGGAGTCGCTTGGGGATTATCGTGTGTGGCAGAAGGTGCATTTTAGCGTAATGGAAGAGCCAGAGTTTCGTGACGCCTTGGCCGCTAGCGGAAAAACGCAAATCGTACTGTGTGGCACCGAAGCGCATATCTGTGTCATGCAGACGGGACTTGGCTTGCTTGAGGCGGGCTATGAGCTCTATTGGCTTAGCGAGGGTGCAGCTAGCCGGCGGCAAGCTGAGGCGCGGCTAGCACGTGAGCGCGCCTGTGCGGGCGGCGCCGTGGCAGTCACGGCGGATATGGTCGCTTACGAATGGCTGCACCGCTGCGATACCGAGACGTTCAAACAGGCGCACCGGCAGTTTTTGAAACCCCGTTCAGCGCGCCCGGTCGTATTTAACTAACAGTTAGCTGCGGTCGGCTTCGCGGCGAATGAATACCAGGGTGTCGCCCTCGGATGTGGCGGGGTCAAAGCGATACCCTGCTACATCAAACGCTTTCAGCTCGTTCGGGTCGTTGAGCTGCTGGCGAATGATCCAGGCACTCATGAGACCGCGGGCTTTCTTAGCGTAGAAACTGATGATTTTCACCTTGCCGTTTTTTTCGTCTTTGAACACCGGGTTGATTATGCGGGCGTCGAGCTTCTTCGTATCCACCGCTTTGAAGTATTCATTAGAGGCGAGATTGACCAGTACCTTGGAGCCACTAGCGGCTATCGCCTCATTGAGCGCATGGGTCAGCGTGGGTTTCCAGTAAGCGTAAAGGTCTTTGCCCGCCGGATTGGGCAGTTTGGTGCCCATTTCCAAGCGGTAGGGCTGGATAAGGTCCAGCGGGCGCAGTAGCCCGTAAAGCCCGGAAAGAATACGCAGATGCGCTTGCGCAAAGCGGTTTTCATCAGCGTTGAAGGTGTCCGCCTCCAACCCCGTATAGACATCGCCCTGAAAGGCCTGCGCGGCGGGCTTGGCATTCTCTAGGGTGAAGGGCGGCTGCCACTCGGCAAAGCGCGCGGCGTTGAGCCCCGCGAGCTTGTCACTGATACTCATCAGCTCACTGAGTTGCGGCGGCGAGTAGCCGCGTAAAATCTCGATGAGCGCTCGGCTTTGCGGCAGAAAATCCGGCTCAGTCACCTGCTTGGTGGTTGCCGGTGTGTCGAAATCCAGCGTTTTGGCAGGGGAAATCACGCTTAGCATGGCGCACTCCTGAGTCTGTGTTAGACGCCTATTGAATCGCACCAGTATATCAAGCCCCGGCAATTGCCGAGGCTATGGGGTTGATAGCCGATAAAATGTTAAGGGCAGGGGTTGGGCATGCGGTGATGAATCGCGTCAATCGCGTCGAGCACCTCGTCATCGAGCTTGACGCTTTCGCTCTCTAGGTTGGTTTCCAGCTGCTCCATGGTAGTGGCGCCGATAATATTGCTGGTCAAGAAGCTGCGCGAATTGACGAAGGCCAACGCCATCTGGGCGGGATCAAGCTCATGTTGGTGGGCCAGGTCGACATAGGCTTGCGTCGCTGCTTCCGCTTCGGGCGAGGTATAGCGCTTAAAGCGCTCAAACAGGGTTAAGCGCCCCTTGGGGGGCTTGGCGCCGTTTAGGTATTTGCCCGAGAGCACGCCAAAGCCAAGCGGTGAATACGCGAGCAGGCCCACATCTTCGCGTTGCGCGATCTCCGCAAGCCCTACCTCAAAGCTGCGATTGAGCAAATTATACGGATTTTGTATCGACGCGACGCGCGGCAAGCCCAGGCGATCGGCGAGCTCTAGCGATTTCATCACTCCCCAAGGGGTATCGTTGGAGAGGCCGATAGCGCGAATTTTCCCCGCCTCCACCAACTCCTTTAGCGCAAAGAGCGTCTCTTCTAGCGGCGTGGCATCTTCATCCTCTTTATGCACATAGCCGAGCTTACCAAAGAAGTTGGTGTTGCGATCCGGCCAGTGGAGCTGGTAGAGATCGATATAGTCGGTCTGTAGCCGTTTAAGGCTATCGTCGATGGCGTGGCGAAGATGATCGCGAGTCAGACGGGGGCCGCCGCGGATGTGATCCAAACCTGGCCCTGAGGCTTTGCTTGCGATAATCACATCGTCACGCGAGCCGCGCTGTTTGAGCCAGGTGCCGATATGGCGCTCGGTCAGCCCTTGGGTTTCGGCTTTGGGCGGTACCGGGTACATTTCGGCGGTGTCGATAAAGTTGATACCGAACGCGACGGCACGATCGAGTTGCTCATGGGCATCGGCCTCGCTGTTTTGCTCGCCAAATGTCATCGTGCCTAAACAGAGCCGGCTGACTTCTATGCCTGTTCTGCCGAGTGGCCGCGTCTGCATCGTGCTCTCCTTTTTTGAGGCAATTTGGGGTCGATGGTGAGCATGTTAGCGAGGCCCCGGCAAAGCAGCAAATCGTTGGGGTTGAGTCAGCGGCGTGGCAGGCGTATGCTTGCCAGCCCATCCGCCGGCGAACGCCGGTTTTTAGGGTTTGGCTGCCGCTCAATGCTTTTATGGCAGCCTTTCCGAGGTTAACTCATCCGACAAGGTGGTCTGCCATGCCACAGGCATCATCTTTGTTTACTCGGCTTGAATACCGTGTCGCTGACCGGCTTTTTCATACCCGTTGGCTTCTGCCGCGTTCGCCACGCACGCAGCGTCTTACGCTGCGTCTATTTAAGCGTTGCGCCGAGGCGGGGCATCCCGATGCGCTCTCTGTTTATGGGCACATGCTGTTTCACCGCAGCTCATCACCGCAGGATAAAGCGCGGGGCGCGCGCTACGTTGTCGAAGCCGCCCATGCGGGTGATTTAAAAGCCCAGTATCAGGTCGCGAAGATCTACGAACACGGCTGCGCGCAGTATCCACGCCGCGACGAATACGCCGTCACGTGGTATGCCCGCGCCGCCGAGGCAGGCCACTATCTCGCCGCCGAGCGTCTTGCGCGCGCTTACCGCCAGGGTGAACTAGGCTTAGCCGTAGATGCCGAACAAGCGGCCTATTGGCAAGACCTTGCCGATCAGCGTGCTAAGCTGCAAACCTCCGCGACGGTCTAGCCAGCGCGTGTCTTGCCTGCCGACTTTCACCTGCCGTCGCGTTAGATGGGGAAGCCTGTGCCCGAAGCGCTACCGACACTGCTAGACATCGAAGCGTCCGGGTTCGGGCGCGGCAGCTACCCGATTGAAGTGGGCATCGCCCGCGCGGACGGCAGCTGCTGTGCGTTTTTGATTCAGCCGCTAGAAGAGTGGACGCACTGGGATCCCAAAGCAGAGCTTCTGCACGGCATTTCCCGCGAGCAGTTAAAGCACGAAGGCCACCCGGTGCGCCAGGTCGCCTGCTGGCTTAACGATGAGCTCAGTGCCATCGGCAAGGCGTACAGTGATAGCTGGGGGTACGACAATACCTGGATGTCGCTGCTGTTCCATCACGCGGGCATTATCCCCGGTTTTCGGTTGGAGGCACTGCGGATTCTGCTTGACGAGGCGCAGCTGGCGCTATGGAACGAGACCAAAGAAATGATCATTGCCGAGCAAGGCATCCACCGTCACCGCGCGGGTGACGATGCGCGTCTGCTGCAACTGACCTATGCCCGGACGCGGGCATTGAGCGACCCCCGCGCCTAGCTTGGGCTCAATCACGATCGGCGTTAACTTCAAGCAGTATCTTGCCAATATTGGCGTCTTTGTCCATATAGGCGTGGGCTTCATCCACGGCTTGAATCGGCCAACTACGGTCGATCAGCGGCTTAATGTCGCCATCGCTAAGTCGCGGCCAGACGTGCTGGTGCAGGGCTTTTAGGATCTCGCCTTTGGCGGCGGCCGATTTTGCCCTAAGCGTTGAGCCGATGAAGCGTTGGCGCTTCATGAGCATGCGGCCCATATCCAGCCCCGCGCTGCGACCGCCCATGAGGCCAATCAATACCAGCCTGCCATCGGCATTCAGCACTTTCTGATTATCCGCCAAATAGCTTGCCCCCACCGGGTCAAGAATCACGTCCGCCCCGCCCCAAGCCTTTACCGCCTCGACAAAGCTACCCTCGTGGCGGTTCCAGCCGTCGCTGGCGCCCAGTTGGCGGCAGGCGTCGAGTTTCTCCTGACTGCCGACCGTGACAAAGCAGGGATGCTCGAAGGCGCGACAAAGCTGAATGGCCGCGGTGCCCACGCCGCTGGCGCCGGCGTGCAGCAATACCCGCTCGCCCTGCTGCAAGGCTCCCTCCATAAAGAGGTTAAGCCAGGCGGTGGCGAAGACTTCGGGCAGGGCAGCGCCCTCGCGCAGGCTGAGTCCGTCGGGAAGAGGCAGCACCTGGCGCGCGTCAACCACCACCTCTTCGGCGTAGCCACCCCCGGCCAGCAGCGCGCACACCTTGTCGCCACGGGAGAGGTGGGTGACGTCATCGCCTACCTCGGTCACGGTGCCGCTGACCTCGAGTCCTGGGATAGCGGTCACGTCAGGCGGCGGCGGGTAGTGCCCCGCGCGCTGCATGAGATCGGCGCGATTGACCCCTGCCCAGGCAACACGCAAACGAACTTCGCACGCTTCTGGGCCGTTTGGCGTCGTCGCTTCTTGCCAACAGGCGTTTTTATTGACGAACTCGACCGCGTACATGGCACTCTCCCGGTTAATGCTGTTTTTTGACAGGATCACAGTTGGGCTTGGATAGCGTCAAGCAAGTCGCTAGGCGTCTCGGCGTCAAGTAGCATCTCGCGGGTGGTGGCACCCAGAAACCCGTGACTCACGGTGTTATCCAAAAACGTCAGCAGTGGCGAGTAGAAATCGTTGATATTCAAGAGGCCAAGCGGTTTATCGTGCAGGCCGAGATAGCCCCAGGTCCAGATCTCGAAGAGCTCCTCAAAGGTCCCGATACCGCCGGGAAGGGCGATAAACCCCTCGGACTGGGAGGCCATGGTCGCCTTGCGCTCGTGCATGTTGCCTACACGAATTAGCTCGGTAAGGCCGAAGTGGGCCTGTTCGCGTTCCACCAGGTGGTCGGGCATCACACCGATCGCATCGCCACCGGCATCTAATACCGCATTGGCCAAGTCGCCCATCAGGCCGATACGCGCACCGCCATAGACGAGCGTATGCCCGCGTGCGGCCAGGAGAGTGCCGAGTTCAACGGCCGCCTGGCGAAAAATCGGACTGTTGCCGGGGCGGGAGCCGAGATAAACGCACAGTCGAGACATGCAACGCTCCTTTACAAGTTGTCCTGCCGCTGACCGTTTACGGCAGGCAGCGGTCGATCTGGTGGACCTCATCCATCCACTGGCCGATGGCGTTATGTTGGCCCAAGTGGTGGGCGTACTGGGTGTGAAGGCAGCGCACCTGATCCCAGTTGGTAATGCCGCCCACGCCCCGCTCGGTGAGCACGCCTTCGTAGCCGCGCTGGATGACATCGGCTTTTTGCGCGGCACTCATGTACTGCCAACGCGCCTCGACGTAGTCGCGGTGACTTTGGTGGTAGGCAGCGAGAAAGTCGGCGTCCTCCTTAAGACGCTGCTCTAGCGCCTTGATGACCCCGGCAGCTTCAAGGTGGGAAATTTCCACTTTGAGGCGCTCGGAGCAGAGCCAGTAGAGCGTCGGGAAAGGTTTGCCGTCGACAATCGGCGCCATGCGCAGCGCAAGCGGTGTGCCTTCGCCGTCGGTGGCAGCGATGGCTTCGATACCCCGTGGGGCGCGGCCAAGCTGCTGAGCAATAATCGCAAGCTCGCTCGGTTGAGGGGCGTGGTGGGTACGAATGATCATCGGATGATGCTAATCCTGAACAAATTTGGTGGAGCGGCCAACGGCGCGAAAGAAGCTGCGGTTAAGCTGCTCGGGTGTGGGGACATAGCCCCAGGTGCGTTCGCAGTACTCCGCCGCGCGGGCCATCAACGCCTCGTAGAGGCGATTGAACGGCGCATCATAATCGTAGGGGTCGGCACCGGACAATCGAATGTGGGGGTAGTCGGCAAAGCGCTCGATAAAGTAGCGCTCAAGCTGATCCTCCATGGCTTTATGCTGCTCGGTATTATCGGGGTCTATCCAGAGGTTGTAGCGGATCGCCATAAGGCTCTCTCCGTTGGCCCTGCGTCGGGCATGTGTCACTCAGGCGCGTCGTGAAGGTGCGCTTCGAGTGTCTTACGCAGCTCGCCCTCAATGGGCATGGCGCGCTTGGCCTGGTGATCGTATTGTACCAAGACCGTATGGCCAAGGTTCGCAAGCGTGCCGTGCTGGCGCGCTTCTTGCGTCACGGTAAAGGAGCTAGTACCCAAACGCGTGAGGTAGGTACGCAGTTCGATATCGTGGCCGTAAAACAGTTCAGCACGATAATCGATCTCCATGCGCGCCATGATTAGCCGCCACTGCTTGGGGTTCAAGTCCGGGGTGAAAAGCTTGAAAAGGTCGTTACGCGCAAGCTCAAACCACGCCGGTAAGCGGGTGTTGTTGATGTGCCCCAAGGCGTCGGTGTCGTAGAACGCGGGCTCAATGGTACGGGTAAACATCGCGGCTCCTGTTGTCGCTTATTCATTGTAGGGTGAGGGGCGTGCTATCCGCTTAGCATTCACCCAAGCAAACGCTTGGTCAAGTGTTGGCTTGAGCCGCTAGCCGACGACTGGCCCACCATAGCTGCACGCGCATCCACCCCATCAGCCATAGCGTGGCCACGGCAAAACCGGCCAGCGTACCCAGCGCCAAGCCCCAAGGCTCGTAGGTCAGCGAAACGCACAGCGTGTAGCTTAAAAGCGACCCCAAGCCCATGGGGTAGTGCTTGATCACCGTTGCCGCTGGTGCTGCGCCGTGCGTGGCATGCAAAATGAGCAAAAAGGGCAGCATGGTCACAGGAAATGCCGCCAGTGTGCCGGCCCAGGCGGCGGGTACCACGTGGGCCAGGGCGGTGATGATAAAAATCATCACGGTGGCGAGCGCCGCGCGAAAGGCTAGCGCCGACCAGGAGAACACGCCAGCCGCACCGACGCGGGCTTCCGGTACGCGTCGATACAGCCAGCTAAATACAAAAATGGCGGCGAGTGTGACCAGCGTCCCTCTGAGGCGGGTAAAGTCAAACTGCGAGAGCCCCCAGCCGACCAAAAGCCAGGCGGCGAGCCCACCGGCGATGCCGCTTAACACCCCTTTCAGCCCCTCCTGACGGCCACAGAGCAGATAGCCGCCACCCAGCGCCAGTGTCGCGGTAAACCCCGCCAGCGTATGCACCGCGCTTTGGGTGGCGAAGACAGGCGAAATCTCCAGCCCGATAAAAAAGAGCGCCAGCGCCGTTCCCAGCGGATAGCCGGCTAAAAGCCCCGCGACCCGAGGGCTCACTCGCACCGCGACGGCGCCCAGCCCCAGCACCAAGCCAATGGAAACCACAAGCTTCGCCAGCTGCCAAATCAGAGGAACGTCTGCCATTATGTATCCTTACTGTGTTTGCCATGAATGATCGTTATGCCCACGTCCGCACCATCATTATCGCCTCCACCTGAACCCGATGCCTGCGAGCTGTGCGGGCGCGCCGAGGCGCTGACCAAACACCATCTTATCCCGCGCGCGCTGCACAACAAGCCGCGCTACCGTAAGCGTTACTCCCGCGAGGAGCGCCTGACCGCCATCGTCTGGCTCTGTCGTCCGTGCCATAAGCATATTCACCGACTTTATGGCGAGCGGGAACTGGCCGATCGCTTGAACACCTTGACGGCGCTACAGTGCGACGAAGCGATTCGCACCTTTGTCGCGTGGTTGGCGACCAAGCCGGTGGGCTTTAAGCCCAAAGCAAGGCGGCGCAAGCGCTAATCCAAGCCAAGCGCTAAACCAGGCGCAGCCCTTGCTGATCTTGCCAGGCGGCATCCAGGGCGGCGTGCAGCGGGGCTTGAAGGTGTTCGGGCAGCGCCTTCTGGGCGGCGTCTATGCTGTCAAACGAACGGTTACGCAGCCAGCAGTAGGCCCAGGCGCTCGCTTCCGCGTCGCTTTGCGGCACTGGCCGTGCCGGCATCTGGTTGAGCAGAAACACCGCTGTGCGCGGGGCCCAGAGCGGGATCTCCTCGGCGGTTTCTGCCGCGCTCCAGGCGTTGAGCGTGGCGCCGCTGGGCGTGGCCTCCGGCGTGCCGAGCTTTGCCACCCGCGCGGTTTCCGCCAGCAGATGCTGATTTGGCTTATTTGTTTGATACTGTGTTCTTATGGTTTTTGGATATCCTTCCAGAGTGGTAGGTTTTTATTGGTTCTCTCATGCTAGCTTTTTTTTTTTTTTATTTTTTTTTTTTTTTTTTTTTTTTATTTTTTTTTTTTTTTTTTTTTTTTTTTTTTTTAATGATACGGCGACCACCGAGATCTACACTCTTTCCCTACACGACGCTCTTCCGATCTATGTGTATAAGAGACAGGCTTGGCCCAGGGCTAGCCACTGGCGTAGCAGCGCCGGCAGGCCGTGGCGCACTTGGGTATAGAAATCGTGTTGCGGCAGATCGTTAGGTTGCGGCATGCTGGTCAACTCCCCAAAACGTGATAAGTGACGCAAAAGGACACCCCATGGCGTTTGATTTTGCCACGCCGGTTGAGCGACGACACCCCGAAGGTGGTTGGCCATCGCAAAAATGGCACCGTTACGGCGACGATGTGTTCCCCCTCTGGGTGGCGGACATGGATTATCATTCGCCCCCGGCGGTGGTGGAGGCGCTTCACCGGCGCGTCGACCACGGCGTTTATGGCTATGGCGAAGTGCCGGCGAGCTTACAGCAGACCCTGTGCGACTGGAGCGCCTTGCACTACGGCTGGGGTATTCTGCCCGAATGGCAGCAGTGGCTCCCCGGCGTGGTGCCGGCGCTGCACCTGGCGAGTCTAGCGCTGACCCAGCCCGGCGACGGAGTGCTGACGGTCACACCGATCTACCCGCCGTTTCTCGCCGTGGCCGAGCGTACCGGCAGGCTCCCCCAGCAGGCCTCCATGGCGCTGACCGACGAGGGCTGGCAGTTAGACCTTGACGCGCTGGAGGCGGCGATAACGCCCAATACGCGGCTGTTGCTGTGGTGCCAACCGCATAACCCCACCGGGCGGGTATGGCGTGAAGCGGAACTCACAGGACTTGCTCGGCTGGTTGAGCGCCACGATCTCTACGTGGTTTCTGACGAGCTTCACTGCGACCTACTGCTGGACAAAGGAGCTCAGCACCGTCCGCTGGCCGCGGCGTTTCCTGAGCTTTCCGCGCGGACCATCACGCTCTGGGCCCCCTCGAAGACGTTTAATTTGGCGGGGTTGACCACCGCCTGCGCGGTGATCCCTGACCCGGTGCTGCGCGAGCGCTTTGCGCGTGCGGGTAAAGGATTGCTGCCGGATGGCAACGTGCTGGGGCTAGTCGCGGCGGAGGCGGCTTATCGTGAAGGCGAACCGTGGCGCCAAGCGCTGCTTTCCGTATTGCGCGGGCATCGCGAGCGGCTGATCGACGCGGTCGCCCAGTGGCCAGGGGTCACGCTACACGCGCCGGCATCGACGTACCTTGCGTGGTTGGATATGCGCGAGGCAGGGCTTGGCGAAGCGCCGCACAAAACGCTATTAAAAGAGGCGCGCGTGGCGCTCTCCGATGGGGCGGCCTTTGGCCACCCGGGCTTTGTGCGGCTTAATTTCGGCACCACCGCCGCGCAGCTCGATACGGCGCTGGCGCGGATGGATAGCGTGCTCAAGCGCTAGCGAGAGTTGCAGGCAGGGGGCAGGCCGTAGCGAGGGTTATTTGCCAGGGATGGCAAATTTAGCGCCCAAGGATGGGTTTACAGCGCCCTCGCCAAGGCCTGTCAGCTGCCGTTAGCGGTTTAATACAGCAGCGCAAAGAGCTTGCGGCGGTAGGCGACGGTCAGCGGGTGATCGGCGCCTAGCGCGTCAAAAACCTGCAAGAGCGTCTTGCGCGCGGCGTCGTCGCCATAGGCGCGATCGCGCTTCATCAGGGCCAGCAACCCTTCCAAGCCGCTTTCGTAGTCGCCATCGGCGACGTGGCGAAGCGCCCGCTGGAACTGCGCTTCGCTATCGTCGCGTTCGCCCAGCGCGGCGATCTCCTCGTGCGACAGAGCCTGCTCGCCAAAAGCGATGCTGGCGCGTACGCCGCGGGCGGGTGCCGCGTCGCGCTCCTCCGGCGGGAGGTTATCCAGCACGCTGCGGGCTTCTTCCCCACGCCCTTCGGCGACCAAGGCCTTGGCCAGGCTGACTTGATAGGCGTAATGCTCCGGGTACTGGCTGACCAGCGTCTGGTAGGTCTCGCGCGCGGTCGCCGCATCGCCCGCCTTCAGCGCCGCTTCGGCCTGCTCTTCGGGGCTGGGCGGGGCATCGGCGGGCGCCTGAAAGTAGCGGCCGAGCCACTCGCGGATCTCTTTCTCCGGCAGCGCCCCCTGGAAGCTATCCACCAGGCCGCCTTGGCTAACCAGTTTTACGTCGGGCACCGAGCGCACGCCCAGCTGTCCGGCGATTTCCGGGTTGGCTTCCACGTCGAGCTTGGCAAGCAGAAATGCCCCGCCGTACTCCACGGCGAGCTTCTCCAGCACCGGCATCAAGTTTTTGCACGGCTCGCACCACGGCGCCCAGCAGTCCAGCAGCACCGGGACTTGCATCGACGCCTCCAGTACCTGCTGAATGTTGCTGGCGTCGAGGTCGATGATCACGTCTTCAGGGCGCACACTGCCGCCGCCTGCGGGGGCGCTCTGTTGCGCGCTCGCGGTATCGTCTGAGTCAATCGGGGCGGTTAACGCCTCACCGGTACGCGGGTCGATAATGGACATAGCATCACTCGGGTAACAGGAAATTTAGCTAGGATATGCAGGCGCGGGCGCCGGTATTCAAGGCGTCGCGGCAAAAATCACCGCAAGGAGAAGGGAAATGCAAACACGTCAGGTCACGGTGCGCCCGTGCCCCCCTCACTGCCGTTTAGAGGCGCTACAGCAGCTAGCGGCAGCGCACGAATCGGCAAGGTGGCAAGCACTGGCGGAAGCGGTGGATAGCCAGATGGCGCAGCCATCGCCAGACTGGGCGGGGCTGTTTATTGCGGAGCGGGTTAACGAGGATGAGGGAGATGCCTTGTGTGGCGCGGCCTGGGTGCAGCCGCTGCCGGGCAACATGGCGCAGCTGTGGCAGCCCGCCGGTGAAGGTGAGAGCGCGCAAGCGCTGCTCAGCGCGGCGCGGCAGTGGGTCACAAAACATGATGTTGCGCTCTGCCATACGGTGATCGTTCCCGAGCAGAGCGCCCGCGCGGCGCTGCTTGTCGATGCCGGCATGCAGCGGATTGCGCCGCTGCGCTATTTGGCGGCACCCAGCCACACGCGGCTACCCGAGCCGCCAGCGACGCGCATCACACTGACGCCGTGGGCCATGCTGACCCCAGAGGCGCAGCACGCATTGATGAGCGCCGTGCAGGTCGACTCCCTGGATTGTGTCGCCCTGCGCGAAGCCCTTGGCACGGAGGCGCTCATTGCCGGCTTTTATCAGCAAGACATGGCGGCGGCGGCCCATTGGTACGTCGTTCACGTTACCCGCCCTGGGCAGGCGCCGGATACCGCCGGGGTGCTGCTGTTGACCCCGCGCCCCGAGGCCGATGCTTGGGAGCTGATGCTGATGGCCCTTCTACCCGCTTGGCGCGGCGAGCGGCTCGGCGAGCAGTTGCTGAATGAAGCCTTTCATCAAGCGCAAGCGGCCGGGGTGGAGCGCGTGCTGCTGTCGGTGGATGCGACCAACCTCCCCGCTTGCCGCCTTTACCAGCGGGCGGGGTTTATCTGCTACCACAGCGAAGACGTTTACGCCTGGCTCCATGATCTTAGCGCATGGCCACAAACGGTCGTTTGATTTATCCTTCGGTAGCGCCACCATCGATTTCACGCTCACCCAAAGGAAATGTTTATGTTCAAGGCCACCGCCGTGCTATTGGCACTGCTGCTGCTTGCCGGCTGTAGCGAGGAGTCGTCACAGCGCTCGGTGAAGGATGCGCCGCGTTGGGTCAAAACCGCGCCGGTGAGCCCTGTTTCCGCATCGACGCTCTCCCTGACCGGGGTGGTGCGCGCGCGCTATGAAACCCCACAGGCCTTTCGGGTCAGCGGCCAGATCGCAAGCCGCCACGTTGATGCCGGGCAGAGGGTTCGCGCGGGGGATGTGCTCTTTACCTTGGACCCCCGCGATTTGGAAGAGGCCCTCGCTGCTGCCAAGGCCGAGCTGAACGCCGCCGAAGCAACCCTTGCGGTGGTGCGGGCCGATCTTGCGCGCGACCGCCAACTGCTGGAGAAAAACTTCCTGAGCCGTCAGGCGTTTGAGCGTGCTGAGCTTGCCGTGCGCGAGGCCGCCATGCAGCGCGATGCCGCCAGCGCCCGCGTCGCGCAAGCCCGCCATGCGCTGGAGTACGCNCATCCCCCGCCAAGCGGCGAGCTTTTGCAGGGTGAGCGCCGCGTTGCCCTTTCTCGCCGCGAAGTAGCCGGCGCCGCCGACCCCGCCAGCCGCACCTGGCGCGCCCGCTACCGGCTTGAAACCGCGCTCACCGAGCGGGGTCTGGGTGAAGTCGTACAGGCACGTTTTACCCTGGACGAGGCGGAGGGCGCCGGCCGCTTTCGGGTGCCCGTGGCGGCGCTGGATGAGCGCGGCGACGGCCCGCAGCTGTGGCATATCGTTGAGGGCCAAGCCGAGCCGCTGCCGGTGGCCCTTGAGCGCATGACCCGCGAGCACGCCTGGGTGCGTGGCGAGGCCTTGCGCGACGGTCAAGCGGTTATCGCCCTGGGGACTCACCTGCTGACACCGGGCATGGCGGTGCGGCCGCTGGGTGAGGAGGCCCCAGAGTGAGCTTCCCCAACTTTTCAGCGCTTGCCGTGCGCGAGCGCGCCGTGACGCTGTTTCTGCTGTTGATCGCGCTGGCCTCGGGGCTTTACGCCTTCGCCTCCATGGGGCGCGCGGAAGACCCCGATTTTACCGTGCGAGTGATGATGGTCTCAGTGGTGTGGCCGGGCGCGACCCCTGAACAGATGCAGGATAGCGTGGCCGATCGGCTGGAAAAGCGCATCCAGGAGGTCGACGATCTCTACCGCATTGAAACCACCCTTCGCCCCGGGCGCGCCGATCTGCAGGTCGAGTTTGAGGATCACACCCCCGGCGAGCAAGTCCCCGAGCGCTTTTACCAGGTGCGCCGCCGCATGCAGGACGAAGCTCCCCACCTGCCCGACGGCGTGATCGGACCCATCATCAACGAAGATTTCGGTGACGTGTACTTTACCCTTGTCGCGCTGACCGCGCCGGGGCTGCCGATGCGCGAGATGGTGCGCGAGGCGGAGGATATTCGCGACCGGTTGCAGCGCGTCGACGGGGTGAACAAAGCCCAAGTGCTGGGCGAGCGCGCCGAGCGCATGCACCTCGATTTTGACCTGGCCAAACTGCAGAGTCTGGGGATCTCGCCGCAGGCGGTATTCGCCGCGATTGAGGCGCACAGCCGCCTGCTGCCCGCCGGGCGCGTGGAGACCCAGGGGCCGCGGCTCTATCTTCGCCTTGATCAGGATAGAGCGGACCCCGAAGCGCTGGCCGAGGTGCCGATTCGTATCGGCGAGCGGTTGATACGCTTGGGGGATATCGCCGACATCTCGCGCGGCTATGAAGACCCGCCCAGCTATTTGGTACGCGCCTTTGGCGAAGAGGCGCTGCTCTTGGGCGTGGTGATGGAGGAGGGCGAAAACGGCCTTGCGTTTGGCGAGCGCTTGGACGCCTTTTGGCAGCAGGAGCGCGGGCGCCTGCCGCTGGGGATGTCGCTTGACGTGATGACCAACCAAGCGGACGCCATCGCCGGCGCGGTGAATCTGTTTCAGGTGAAGTTTTTGATCGCGGTGGTAGTGGTGATGCTGGTCACCATGCTCGCGGTGGGGCTTCGCGCTGGGATCGTGGTGGGGATTGCCATTCCCGTGACGCTGGCGCTGACGTTTGTGGTGATGCTGGCGATGGGCATCAACCTCGACCGTATCACCCTCGGCGCGCTGATCATCGCGCTGGGGCTGCTGGTGGACGACGCCATTATCGCCATCGAAATGATGATCGTGAAAATGGAGCAGGGCTGGGATCGCATCAGTGCCGCGTCGCACGCCTGGAAGGTCACCGCCGCGCCGATGCTGTTTGGCACGCTGGTCACCGTGGCCGGGTTTGTGCCGATCGGCTTCGCCCAGTCGGGAGTGGGGGAATACGCCGGTAATATCTTCTGGGTGCTGGGCATCGCGCTGCTGCTCTCCTGGGTGGTGGCGGTGGTCTTTACGCCCTATTTGGGCGTCAAACTCCTGCCGGAGCAGCAGAGCCATGAGGGGGCCGCCGCCGCGTACCAGTCGCGTGGCTATCAACGCCTGCGCGGCGTTATTGGCGCCTGCGTGCACTATCGCAAGAGCGTGGTCGCGCTCACCGTGGCGCTGTTGGTCGCCGCCATCGCGGGCATGGCCGGGCCGGTGCAGCAGCAGTTTTTTCCCAGCTCTGACCGCCCGGAAGTGCTGATCAGCGTCTACCACCCGCAGGGCAGCGCCATTGGCGCGACGGACGCCACCACAAAGCGATTGGAAGCGCTCATCGTAGATAAAAAGGGCGTGGCGTCGCTTTCGGCCTATGTCGGCGGCGGTGCGCCGCGCTTTTTTATCTCGGCAAGCCCTGAACGTCCCAACCCCGCCTTTGCCAAGATGATTGCCGTGGCGGAGGACGTGGCCTCGCGCAACGACTTGATCGCTATGCTGCGCGAGCGCATCGCGGCGGGGGATTTCCCCGAGGCCCGGGTGCGCGTGGAGGCGCTGCGTTACGGCCCGCCGGTGGATTGGCCGGTGAGCATTCGCGTGCTTGGCGACGACCTCGACCGGCTGCGTGATATCGGCCACCAGGTGCGCGAGGTGATTGACGCGCACCCGGCCACCCGCGACCCGCACCTGGAGTGGGACGAACGTGTCGCCACGCTGCACCTTGAGATCGATCACCACCGTCTGCAGTTGATTGGCCTGACGCCGGATGAGGTCGCGCGCCAGCTGCAGTTCCAGCTTGATGGCGTGACCGTTACCGAGCTGCGCGACGGCATTCGCCTGGTGCCCGCCGTGGGGCGTGGGGCGGCCCGGGATATTCGCGACTTGCAGAGCTTAGAAGTCCTGACCCGCGACGGCCAGCGCGTGCCGCTCATGCAGCTAGGCGAGCTTGAGACCGCGTTCGAGGAGCCGGTGATCAAGCGCTACAACCGCGCGCCTTTTGTCGCCGTCAACGCCGAGATTCAAGGGGCGCAGCCCAATGATGTCACGCTGGAAGTGTGGGACGCGCTTGAAGCGGTGCGGGCACGCTTGCCGGAGGAGTATCGGTTGCAGATCGGCGGCTCGGTGGAGCAGTCGGACAAGGCGCAAGCCTCGATCCAAGCGCTGCAGCCACTGATGGTGGTGTTAATGTTGATCTTCATCATGCTGCAGATGCGCTCGTTTGCCGGCACCTTCATCGTGGTCGCCACCGCGCCGCTGGGGCTGATTGGCGCGGTCGCCGCGCTGTTGCTGTTCAATCAACCGTTTGGCTTTGTCGCCACGCTGGGGCTAATTGGCTTGGCGGGCATTTTGATGCGCAACACGCTGATTTTGACCCAGCAGGTCGCGGACAACACGCACGAAGGCATGGCGATACGCGAGGCCGTCACCGAGGCAGGGGTGCAGCGCGCCCGCCCGGTGATCCTCACGGCGCTGGCGGCGATTTTGGCGTTTATTCCGCTGACGTTTGACAGCTTCTGGGGGCCGCTGGCCTACGTGCTGATCGGCGGCGTCGCGGTGGGCACGCTGATCACGCTGCTGTTCGTGCCCGCGCTCTACGCGCTCTGGTTCCGGATTTCCCGGCAATGAGGGCCGCTTGTCAGGTCGATTGGGTTCGGCATAATATACCGCTGGGCGTATCTTTAGAGAGAAGAGCACCATTAAGGATCAGACGGTGAAAAGCAGTGAGCTGATAAGGGAGCTTGAGGCTGATGGCTGGCGTCTTGAGCGGATCCGAGGAAGTCATCACGTCTTCAAGCATCCTGAGAAGCCCGGTATCGTGCCTGTTCCACACCCCAAAAAGGATTTGCCCAAAGGCACCGTCCATCAGATTCGCAAGCAAGCCGGACTTTTATAAGCTTTTGTTGGGTATCAACCGACACTCCCTTTGGAGGTGAGCCATGCAGTACCCGATCGCCATCGAGTGGGGGGATGACAATACGGCCACTGGCATTGTGTTTCCTGATATTCCCGGCGCAATCAGTGCCGGCGACACGCCGGAAGAGGCCTACGATAATGCCTTGGAAGTGGCCCATATCGTTCTACAGGAAAGGGTTGCCGCTGGAGAAGCCATTCCCAAGCCTGGTCGTATCGACGATCACCGCCGCCATCCAGATTTCAAAGGCTGGGGATGGGGGATGGTCGATATTGATCTGACGCCTTACCTAGGTAAGACCGAAAAAGTGACGGTGACGCTACCAGGAACTGTATTGCGCCAGATTGATGAGTACGTGGTGTTGCACGGATTGAAAAGCCGGTCGGCCTTTCTGGCAAGCGCAGCGCACGAAAAGATCCACCATATTTGAGCCAGAATCTAACGCCGGCGTTTTTGCCGCGCCTCGATCACGTAGCGGTAAACGCGCAGCACCGAAGTGGCGAATTTTTCGATGCTGTGCTCGGCGGCGCTAAGCGAGGCGTGCTCACTCATGCGCGTTTTCAGCGCGTCATCGCTGAGGATGGTGTCAATGCGCTGGCTCCAGGCCTGCGGCTCGGGCGCGGTCTTGTAGCCGTTAAGGCCGTGGCGGACGATATCCTCGATGCCGCTGGAGCGAATCACCACTACCGGCAAGCCTGCCGCCATGGCTTCAAGCACCACCATGCCTTGGGTTTCTGAGCGCGAGGCGAAGACAAAAAGCTCGGCCAAGTGGCAGTAGCACGCCACCTCGTTGGGCGGGACGGCGCCGACCAGCGTGACGTGTTCGCCAAGGTCTAGCGCCTCGATACGCGCCTGCAGCCGGTCACGGTCGTGGCCTTCACCGAGCAGCAGCAGATGAAAATCGTGCGGCGTGTTATCGCGTAAAAGCGCCAATCCATCGAGCATAAAGTCGATATTTTTTTCTTTGCTGAGTCGAGAAATCGACACCAGTACGCGCTTGCCCTCGAGTCGGTAGCGCTTTCGTAGCGTATCGAGCGCGGCGCTGTCAGCGGCGGCGAAACGCGCATACTCGATGCCCGTGGGCTGGATAAAAATGGGTTGTTTGACCCCGATAATGCGCAGGTACTCCTCGGCGGAGCTCGTCGGCACAATCACCGCATCGCAGCCGTTGGCAAAGCGCTTGACCAGCGCGTGGGAAATCAAATTGCGAAACAGCGGGCCGGGTAGCGGCACGTAGTGAGCGTAGTGCTCCAGGCGCGTGTGGTAGGTGTAGACCACCGGCACCCGCAGTAGCCGGCCCAATAGCTGGCCGGCGCGGCCGATCCAGAACGGGTGGTGAACGTGAATCACCTGTGGGGCAAAGCCGCGCACGCGCTTAAGCAAACGCCAAGAGAAAATGTTCGCCAAGCGAAACTCTTTATGTCGACCCAGGGGCAAAAGCGGGGCGAGGCGCAGTACGTCCGTTTCTTCCGCTTCGTCCGTTTGCTGCGGGTAGCGCGGGGCGACGACCAGCACGCGACTGCCCAGCGCGGTCAGCCCGCGCGTTAAGCGCGCGATGGAGATCGGCACGCCGCCGATAAAGGGCAGGTAGTTATTGGTGAACATGGCCACCTTAAGCGGCGCGTTACCGCCGGCGTCCGGGTCGATATCGAAATCGGGGTAGTAGTGCGGCTCGGTGAAGATCCGCTTGTGTAGCCAGAGCCCGAAGGCGATGAAGGTGGCAATAATCAGGATGAAGTTCAGGTAGCTGACGTAGAACAGTGAGTAGATAAAAAACCACAAACTCTCCAACGTACTCCAGATCGGGTGTTGGCCAATATCCAGGCGCTGTTCGCTGATCTGGATCTCATCGCCGTCAACGCTGACTGACACAAAGTGGTGGTAGCTCTCGTCATCGTTGAGCACCAACCCCCCGGCGCCGCCGGTGACGATGTAGTCGGTACCGCCGTGGCGCTGGCGGTCAAACAGCGGCACCTGGGAGGAGAACACCGCGTCCACGCCGGCCTGCTCGATGTAGCGGGTAAGCATCTGTCGCGCGGTATGCTCAAGATGGTAGTCGTCGTTACTGTCGAGACCAAAAAGTCCGGCATGATTCACCGGGTAGAGCGGATGGGCGCTGAACAGGAAATGATTCGGCTCGCGCCCGGTGGCGAGCACTTCCTTAAGCCAGCGTGCTTGCCAACTGAAATCGGTGGTGCCGGTGCTGTCTAGGAAGGTGAAGCGGCTTTTACCAGCGACGAAACTAAAGTGATAGGGGCCGAAGTGGTCATAAAAGCGAAACCCCCCAAGGCGGCTCTCCTCGTGGGGGCCGAAGGTTAATAGGTACGGCATTTCCAGGTGGCTTAGCGTGCCGAACAGCGCACGGTACTTGTCTTCGCCGCCGCTGGCCACGGCATTGCCCGCCGAGACGATAAAATCGTAGCCCTCACGGTTTAAGCGCGGGATAATTTTGCGCTCAAAAATGCCCACGGAGTTGTTGATGTTGCCTACCACCGCGAAACGGTACGTTTCACGCTCGGCCAGCAGCGTCTCGATAGCGGTGACTTGCACCGCGTGATCACCGGCGAAATCTTGTTCAAAAAAATTCAGGTAGGCTTTGTAACCCAACAGCGCAGCGATGAGGGCAAGGTTGAGATAAAAGAACCATGGGATCAGTCGCTGGCGAGGCACGCGGCGTGTCTCCTGAAAAAGTTAATGAACATGGGTGGCGCCTTCAGGACGGTAAGCTGCCACAAACCTCTACGCGCGTCGATAACACGCTTTTATTCATCCGTTTTTATTCGTCGCGCGGCATCATCAGAGTGGCGTATTAAAGCGTGGCATAAACGTTCGGCGACAACAGGAGAGAAACGAATGGCGCGTTCCATCACGATAGCGCTAAGTGTTATAGCGGTGCTGCTCGCCCTCGGTGGGCTGTGGCAGTGGCTGACGGTCAATGACGTGGTGACAGTCAAAAGGGTGGTGGCGTGGGTCGCGGCGTCGCCGCAGTGGCGCGATTCGCCCTGGGCGTTTGCCTTGGTCACGGGCGTTTATGTGGCCGCCCTGCTGGTGATGTTTCCCTTGAGCATTCTGGTCGCGGTGACCGGCTTGATCTTCGGCCCGGTGTGGGGATTCGTTTACGCCACGCTAGGGACACTGGCCTCCTCGGTGGTGTCGTATGGCGTGGGCCATCACCTGGGGCGCGAGGCGCTGTTGAACTACGGTGGCCGGCACATGAAGGGCCTTTCACGCTACCTGTCCCGGCGGGGTATCCAAGCGATGACGCTGATTAATCTGCTGCCGCTGGCACCCTTCACGCTAACCAACATGATGGCCGGCGCCTTTCACATCAAGTTTCGTGATTACATGATTGGCTCGACCTTGGGCATCGTCCCGGGGCTGGCGGCGGTCACGCTCTTGGGAAGTCAGCTCGGCGCGCTTGTGACCGCGAGCGACCGTCGCGATGCGCTGCTGGCGCTGGCCGGTTTGGGGCTAGGTATTTTGCTGCTATTCGCGCTGCGCCGCTACTCGCGGCGCAAAACGCGGGCGCGCTAGCGGCTGGCCTGCACGCAGCCGATGATCACCAGCACGGTGGCCAGCGGCAGCCGCCAATCCAGCGGGCTGATGCCCACCACGACCAATAGCGCCGCCGCCAGCAGCGGCACACCGTAGGCGAGACTGCCGACAACGCTGGCTTGCCCACGGCGCAGTGCGTTATCCCACGCCACCATGGCAATGCCGAAGGGCCCGAGCCCCAGCGCGATGCCGGCGCTTAGCGCGGTCGCGCCCGGCAATGTGATGCCGCCTTCAAGCCATAGCGTGGCGGCGGCGCTAAGAGAAGCGGCGATGAGCAGAAGCCGCGGGAGCCGCGGCGTCAGGGCGATAGGCGCCACTTGGCCCACCCAGGAGTAGAGCGCCCAGCACAGCGCCGCCAGAAGCGCAAAGCCGTAGCCCAGTAGCGAAGTGTCCGCCATGCCGGCGCCAGCTTGGGGCGTGAGCAGAAGCGCGGCCCCGCCAAAAGCGATCAGCGCCCCGGTCAGGCTTTTGAGCCGCACTTGCCCTAAGCGTGTCCACTGGCTCAGCAGCACAAAGAGCACCGGCCATGTGTAGGTGACAAGTGCGGCTTCCGCGGCGGGGGCGATGCGCATGCCGATGAAGTAGCTACTCACGGCCCCTAAGATCAAAAGCGGCACCCCCAGCCAAACGCTCAAGTACCCGCCCAGGGAGCAGGAGAGCGCCGGCGCGCGCCGGCCAAGCGGTAGGGTGGCCAGCGCCCCGGCAAACAGCGAAAGCGTGGTGAGCGCGAGCGCGGAAACGCTGCGTGCTTGCTCCGCCAAAAGCGGTGCCGAACTCCACAGGGTAACCGCAATCAGCGCTGCTGGAACGCCGAGATAGCGTGCTGCGGTAAAGCGGATGCGTTGCATGGGCGCGCTCCTTGCTTGAGTGACGGTAGCGGCAGCATACTCAGCCAAGACGTATCAAAAAATCGATCATTACTGATGCAATCCATCAAGGAGCGTGATGAGTGCGCCCGCCCACCTTTGATCTCACACTGCTGCGCACTTTTGTCGCCATTGCCGATACCGGCAGCGTGACCGCGGCGGCCAAGCGGCTAGCGTATACCCAGTCAACGGTGAGCATGCAGCTCAAACGCTTGGAAGCGCAGTTGGGGCTCACGCTGCACGCGCGGGAAGGGCGGCGCGTGCGCTTTACCGCCGAGGGGGAGCGCCTGCTCGCTCACGCGCGCAGGCTGTTAACCCTGAACGAAGAGGCGTGGCGGGATATGCAGGCGCGTCAGGTCAGCGGCGAGCTGACGCTGGGCATCCCCGAAGACTACGCGCTGCTGCTGCCTTCGGTGTTCGCTTACTTCCACCAGCTTTACCCCAGCGTGGGTTTGAAAGTGGTGTGCGGCACCAGCGCGGATTTAGCCGAGCGGGTGAAAAACGACGAGCTGGATTTGGCCCTGGTCACGCGCCAGCGCCGCTCGCCGGGGGGCGAGGTGATTCGCCGCGAACCGCTCTATTGGGCCGTGGGGTTGAGTCATCAGCCGCGTCTGCGCGACCCGCTGCCGCTGGCGCTCTACACGCCGGGGGCGGATGTGTTCCGTGAAGTGGCGGAGCAGGCGCTACAAAACGCCGGGCGCCAGTGGCGGGTGGCGTACACTAGCCAATCCATGAGCGGCCTTGCGCCGGTGGTGATGGCGGGGTTGGCGATCGTGGTGGTCACGCGCAGCATGCTCACTCCCGCGCTCAAGGCGTTGGATGAGAGCAGCGGCCTACCTGTGCTGCCCTCGATTGAGCTGGCGCTGCACTGGGCGCCGCATCGGCCCTCGGAACCGGCGCGGCGCCTGGGCGAGCTGATCCGCGAGCAGCTCGCCAACGAGTGGGTGCCGGTTTAGCGGATCAGCGCTTGTAGCGCTTCGATCAGGCTATCCATCTCGTCGTCGGTGCCAATGGTGATGCGCAGGAAGTTCTCAAGCCCGGCTTTATTGAAGTGGCGCACCAGAATGCCGCGCTCGCGCAGGCCGGCGAAAAGCTGGGCGCCGTCGAACGCCGGGTGCTGAGCCAGCACGAAGTTGGCGCTTGACGGCAGTACTTCAAACCCGAGCCGCTCCAGCCGCTGCCGGGTCTGCTCGCGGGTGGTGATCACGCGCTCGCGGCAGGCGTCAAAGTGCGCGCGGTCCTCAAGTGCGGCCATTCCCACGCGGCTGGCAAGGCTATCCACCGGGTAGGAGTTAAACGAGTCCTTCACCCGCTCAAGCCCTTCGATCAGCTCCCGCGAGCCCACCGCGTAGCCGAGGCGAATCCCCGCCAGGCTGCGCGATTTGGAGAAGGTGCCGGTTACCAGCAGGTTGGGGTAGCGCTCGGTCAGCGCGATGGCACTCTCGGCGCCGAAGTCGACGTAGGCTTCATCGATGAGCACCACGCGGTCGGTGACGCGCTCAAGCAGCGTTTCAAGCGCGGCAAGCGAGTGCGCGTGACCGGTTGGCGCGTTGGGGTTGGCAAAAATCATCCCGCTGCGCGGTTGCGTTTGCGCCAACGCGTCAAGGTCGACCTCCCACTGCGCGTTGAGCGGGTGGGTGCGCAACTCAACGTTGTAGAGCTTGGCGTAGACCGGGTAAAAGCTATAGGTAATCGCCGGCACATCCAAGGGCGCCCCGTGGCAGAAAAATGCCTGAAAGGCGAAGGCCAAGACTTCATCCGAGCCGTTACCGGCGAATACCTGGTGCGTCTCCACCCCGAAGCTCTCGGCTAGGGCCACGCGTAGCGCGTGGGAGGTGGGGTCGGGGTAGAGCCGCAGATGGTCGGTGGCGTAGTCGCGCAGCACCCGGCCCACGCCCGGCGCGGGCGGGTAGGGGTTTTCATTGGTGTTGAGTTTGATCACCCGTTCGGCGGGCTGCTCGCCGGGCACATACGGCGTTAGCGCTTGAACGGCGGGGCTCCAAAATTGGCTCATGAGCATATCCTGAGGCATGGAAATCGATAGCGCTCATGGTCGCTTGGCGCAGGGGAAAGCGCAAGCGCCGCCCAGCGATTGGGGTGGGCGTTGCCCTTTGTAGGGGTTATGCTGTCTTAAGCACGATAAATGCGCTGCATGTTCTTACATTTTCAAGATCATACGCTCAACATTCCAGAAAGGAGAGACGCCATGAATTTGAAGACGATGCCGCTAAAAGGCTTGTTTGCCGGTTCCGCGATGCTGGCCTTACTGGCCGGCTGCGCGGCAGGCCCGATGGAGCAGGGTGAGCAGGTCGCCCAAACGCCCGAGGTGAACTACCAGGGCACGCTGCCGTGCCGCAACTGCGATGGCATCGACTTGGATGTCGTCATGAGCGGCGAAGAGACGGACGCCGCCGAAGCGCGCACCTTTACCCTGAATGCCACGTATCGAAATCACCCGCAAAATCCACCGGATGAGAACTATACCGGTAACTGGGAAGTGCTGGACGGCACCCCCTCTGACCCGGATGCGACCGTTTACGAACTCACGCCCAACGGTGATGGCCAGGTGTACTACTTCCTGCGCATCGACCCGCAGACGCTGGAGCTGATCGACCCCGAGCGCCGCCGCTTCGAAAACGGCGAGATGCTGCGCTTGCAGCGTCAATCCTAACGCCGACACTAACGCCAAAATGACCTTGAACGTATAAAGGCGGCTGCGGCCGCCTTTAGCGTGAACGGCTCTAACACCGATCATCCTGAGCCTGTCGAAGGGTGACGGCTCATAGAGGAGAACGCGGTGGCCAAAGCCAAAAGCGCTTTTGTATGTACCGAGTGCGGCGCCGAGTACCGCAAGTGGCAGGGGCAGTGCGGCAGCTGCCAGGAGTGGAACACGCTGACCGAGGTGCGCTTGGCACCCGCCCGGCCTGGCGCCGGCAGTACCGCGAGTGCGCCGTCAGGGCGCGGGGGGTATTCGGGCGCGCTTTCGCGCGAGGTGGTGGACCTTGCCAGCGTCGATCTGAGCGAAGTGCCGCGGCTTAGCTCCACCTTCGGCGAGTTCGACCGCGTGCTTGGCGGCGGGCTGGTGCCCGGCTCGGCGGTGCTGCTCGGCGGTCACCCCGGCGCGGGTAAATCGACGCTGTTGCTGCAAACCGCCTGCAAACTGGCCCAGCAGCGGCGCATTCTGTACGTCACCGGGGAGGAGTCGCTGTCGCAAGTGGCGATGCGCGCCCACCGCCTGCAGCTCCCCACCCAAGGGCTGAAAATGCTCGCCGAAACCAGCATCGAAACCATTCTCGCCGTGGCCGAGCGCGAGAAGCCCGAGATTCTGGTGATCGACTCGATCCAAACCATGCACCTGGAGGACATTAGCTCCGCCCCCGGCGGCGTCGCCCAGGTGCGCGAATCCGCCGCCGCGTTGACCCGCTTCGCCAAGCAGAGCAACACCGTGCTGCTGCTGGTGGGGCATGTGACCAAAGATGGCAGCCTCGCCGGCCCCAAGGTGCTGGAGCATATGATCGACGCCTCGCTGCTGCTTGAAGGCGGCGCCGATTCGCGCTTTCGCACCCTGCGCGGGCAGAAAAACCGCTTCGGTGCGGTCAATGAGCTCGGCGTATTCGCCATGCTGGAGCAGGGGCTCAAAGAGGTCAAAAACCCCAGCGCCATCTTTCTCTCGCGCAACGAGGAGCAAGCGCCGGGGAGCCTCGTCATGGTGGTGTGGGAGGGCACGCGGCCGATTCTCGTGGAGGTGCAGGCGCTGGTGGATGAGTCGGCGCTGGGCAACCCGCGCCGCGTGGCGGTGGGGCTCGACCCGAACCGATTGGCGATGCTCTTGGCGGTGCTCAATCGCCACGGCGGGCTCTTCACCGGCGACCAGGATGTGTTTTTGAACGTGGTGGGCGGCGTCAAGGTGCTGGAGACCAGCGCCGACCTCGCCGTGCTGCTCGCCGTGGTATCGAGCCTGCAAAACCGTGCGCTGCCCAAGGAGCTGGTGGTGTTTGGCGAGGTGGGGCTCTCCGGCGAGATTCGCCCGGTGCCCAGCGGCCAGGAGCGCATCGCGGAAGCGGCCAAGCACGGCTTTGCCCGCGCCATCGTGCCGCGTGCCAACGCTCCCAAGCAAGCGCCAGCGGGCATGGAGGTGATCCCCGTGGATAAACTCTCCGATGCGCTAGAGGCGCTGTAGGAGATCGCGGACTACGTTAGACTGAGGATAACGACCGAAATAAAGACCCTGCCCGTTTAAGGAGAAAACGCCATGAGCAGCATTCGTTTGACCCAATACAGCCACGGGGCCGGCTGCGGCTGCAAGATCGCCCCCGACGTGCTGGACAGCATTCTGGCTAAAGCGGGCCGTCCGGCCGGCAGCCACCGGCTGGTGGTGGGGAACGAAGGGCGCGAAGACGCCGCCGTGTACGACTTGGGTGACGGGCGCGGCATGATCGCCACCACCGACTTTTTTATGCCCATCGTCGATGATCCGTTTGATTTTGGCCGTATTGCCGCGACCAACGCCCTGAGCGACGTCTACGCCATGGGCGGCACGCCGGTGATGGCCTTGAGCCTTCTCGGTTGGCCGCTGGATAAACTTAGCGCCGATATCGCCGGGGACGTGGTCGCCGGTGCCCAAGCGGTATGCCGCGAGCTGGGCGTGGCGCTGGCGGGGGGGCACTCGATCGATGCCCAGGAGCCGATCTTTGGCCTGGCGGTGAATGGCCTGGTGGATCTGGATCAGCTCAAGCGCAATAACGGCGCCAAGCCGGGGGATCTGCTCTTTCTCACCAAGCCGCTCGGGGTGGGCATGCTCACCACCGCGGAAAAACGTGGCTTGGTGCAGCCCGGCCATGAGGGCTTGGCGCGGGAAACCATGCTCAAGCCTAACGATATCGGCATTTCGCTTGGCAAGGTGCAAGGCGTAAACGCCATGACCGATGTGACCGGCTTTGGCCTTGCTGGCCACCTCAGCGAACTCTGCGCGGCCAGCGGCGTGCGTGCACGGATCGATTTTCGCCGCTTGCCACGGCTTGCCGAGGCGGAAGTGTATCGTCGCCAGGGCGCGGTACCGGGCGGCTGTGAGCGCAATCGCCAGGCGCTCGGCGAGGCGTTGCCAGCGATGGACGAGGCGCACTGGCAGTGGCTGTGCGACCCGCAAACCTCCGGGGGGCTGCTGCTGGCCGTTGACCCGGCGTGGGAGGACGACGTGGAGCGTATTGGCCGCGAGCACCAGCTTGAGCTGGTACCCTTCGGCACGCTGCACAAGCAGGAAGGCGCGGCGCTGATCGAGGTGATTGGGTGAGGCGAGCCGACGCGGAAAGCCTTGCCAGCGTTGACGCCGATCCACGTCTGATTAGCGCCCAGACGCCGCTAATCGACGTTCGCGCTCCGGTGGAGTTTGCCCAAGGGGCGCTCCCCGGCGCGGTGAATCTGCCGCTGATGAACGACGACGAGCGCCATCAGGTGGGCATCGCCTATAAAGCGCAGGGGCAAGCGGCGGCGATAGCGCTAGGCGAGCGGCTGGTCAGCGGCGCGGTAAAAGCCGCCCGAGTGAACGCTTGGCGCGACTACGTTGCCCAGCATCCCGATGCGGTTATCTACTGCTTTCGCGGCGGGTTGCGCTCACAAATTGCCCAAGCGTGGCTGGCCGAGGCGGGTGTCACGCGTCCGCGCATCGACGGCGGCTGGAAGGCGCTGCGCCAGGCGTTGACGGCGCGCATCGACACCGCCGCCGAGCAGCCGATGCTGATCATCGGCGGGCTGACCGGCTGCGCCAAAACGGTGCTGATCAACCGCCTTGAGAGCGGCGTCGATTTGGAGGGGTTTGCTCGCCATAAAGGCTCGGCGTTCGGGCGGATGCCCGAGCCGCCGCCGTCGCAGATCGATTTTGAACACACCCTGGCCAAGCGGCTATTGACGCTTTCCGGGCCGCTGGTGGTGGAGGATGAGTCGCGCCAGGTCGGCAGCGTCAACGTGCCGCTCGCCTTTTGGCACGCAATGGAAAAAGCGCCGCGTATGCGTATCGAGATGCCGCTGGATTGGCGCCTGGCGCAGTTGATTCAAGACTACATCATCGATTTAGAGCGCGCCTACGCACAGCGGCTTGGCCCGGGAGAAGGGTGGCAGCGTATGCAAACGCAGCTGGAAAACTCGCTGTTGCGGCTGAAAAAACGCCTGGGCGACGCCCGCTTACAACGTCTGCAACGTATGCAAGCGCTGGCCTTCGCCGCTCACGAACGCGGCGACCGCCAAGCCCATGAAGCCTGGCTGGCGCCGCTTTTAACCGAGTATTACGACCCGCTCTACCGCTACCACCTTAAGCGCCAGCAGGAGGCAGGGGCCATTGAGCTACACGTCGGCGACTGGGAGAGCGTCTTGGCGGCGGCGCAGCAGTGGCAGGCCGAGCACGCCGCCGGTGTCGCGGAGCGGTCGCGCTCAGGCATGGCCCAGCCACTGGCTTAGCAGCCGATCGAGCAGCGGCGCGAGATGGTCAAAGCGCTTGGGCTGGGCAAAAATGGCCGCCTCGCTCTGAAGGTAGTCATCACGCCCTTCGGGCACCGGCTGGCCGGCCATGAGCTGTTTGACGCTGGCGTGGGAGGCTTCCAGGTGGCACAAAAGGCCCACCACGCGCCCCGCGTCCCAGGCAAACCCCTGCACCGGCGCGGCGGCGCTGCCCCCAAGCGGCAGGGCTTCATCGGGGAGGCTGAACACGTAGCGGTGCCACATAAAGGCGTCAAAGATCTCGGGCAGCGCGAAAGGGCTGTCGTCGGCCAAGCTGACGGAGTGCCAGCCCGCCTCCGGATAAGTGCCGGGTGCGCTGATCGCGCCGAGCGCCTCGGCGATATAGTGGGCACCCAGGCCAATGCCCATCAGGGGCTTGTGGCTATCAAGCAAGCGGGTGATGAGTTTCTCTTCGGCCTTATGCCAAGAGGGTGGGGCGTTAAGCAGCGCCTCGGGGCCGTCGAGCACGATCAAGGCATCGCAGTCGCCCGGGCGCGGCGGCAGCTCGCCGTCGTAGAGGTGAAACACGGTATGGCTGTGGCCCATACTGGTCAGCCAATCGGTCAAACGCGCGGGGCCGTGATCCGGGCCGTGCTGTAGCAGATGAATATGCATGGTAATCTCCTCGCCGGCCGCACATAACATACTTTTCTGCCACACGAGCGGCGGAAAAGTGAGACAGTCACGTATCGACAAGGGTTTCTTTAGCCGATACGGATTCACCAATAGGATACCCCATGGCGTCAACCCCCTCCGGCTTTTATCAGCGTCTCCAAGCGCTACCGCTACCCGCCCAGCAGGCTTTTATGGCCGCACTATGCGAGCGGCTGTTGCCCAACTATGCGCTCTACGCGCAGACCACCGGCCACGGCGATGTGCACACCCTGCGCACGGTGTTGGACCTGGTGTGGGAGCAGTTGAGCGTGCGCGGCGCGAACATTGATTTCGCTCGCCAGGCGGAGAAGCTCGCCGAGTGCGAGCCGCCCGAGGAGGACGATAGCTTCGGCGCTCGCCGCGCGCTGGATGCGGTGGTGTCGCTGTCATCGATTTTGGATACGCTGCAGGGGGAGGCGCCCGAGGCGGTGCTGGATGTTAGCCGCACCTCGCGCGCCGGCGTGCGCGCCTTTATCGAACTCACCGAAGGCGAGGAGGACGCGCAGAAACTCGCGCTGTTGATTCGCGACCACCCGCTCACCGAGGACGAAAACAACTTCCAGGACGCCGTATTGGAGGCCGTCTCCGAGCCGCTGGATAAAAACGCCCTTAAGGCCATCCGCCAGCTCGGCCGCAACGACGGCATCAGCAACCTCGGCTTGTCGCTGGAGGATTAAAAGCGCACACCCGCAGTAAGCATCATGCCTGCCTTGCCAAATATAATCAGGTCGCTTTCAACGTGGTGCCAGCGTATGCCAATAGCCGGCATCGCGGCCGGGGCAATTTCATAATGGTTGAAAGGAATCTTATCGCGATATTCGCCGCGATAGCCGTGCAGCAGCCCCGCGGTCAGTTTGCCGCGTAGCTCAAAGGTTGCATTTGGCTGCCACAGCGGAAAGGATTTGCCTGCGTACACATACACGCTGTCCTGGTTGAACGAGTTTTTAAAGCGTGCGCCGCCCACATGCCAACGGTCAGGTGTATGTGCTTCAATGCTGATCAATCGCTGTTGGTCGGTGTGTTCGGGGTCTGGATTAAAGTGGCGAGTGTAGAGACTGGTTTGGACCAGCACGTGGTCCACCGTGAGCGTGGGAGGCCAGCCGAAAGACTCCTTGAAGCGCTCACGCCACTCTGCCGCCGCGCTGGACGGCAGCAGCGCGGTGAATAACACCGCCCCGGTCAGATAAGCTATGCGTGACATGCCTTAAAGCCGCATTTCGATACCGCGCTCAGCCATGTAGCGTTTGGCTTCGGGAATGGTGTATTCGCCGAAGTGAAAAATACTGGCGGCGATCACCACTGCCCCGCTGCACAAAGGCGTGATCATCGAGGGCGGCTTCGCCAGCTTCACCGGCCATACCGAGTGGCTGCGCGACGCCTGCGACGTTGAGGAAGTGGTGATGATGCTGGCCACCGATCGCGCGCTGCATGCCCAGGCGCCGGGCTGGCAGGGGGCGGCGGATCTGCGGGTGGCGCTTCTCACCACGCATTTGCCCCTGCGCGGCGTTGCCGACGCCATCACGCCTGAGCGGCTGACCCGCATTAGCCGGATTCTGGCGGCGGATTTGTCCCACCAGTTCGGCATTGATAAGCCGCGTATCGCCGTGTGCGGGTTAAACCCCCACGCCGGGGAGGAGGGGCATTTAGGCCGCGAAGAGCTTGAGATCATCACGCCCACCCTTGACGCGCTGCGCGCACAAGGGCTGGATCTTCGCGGCCCTTATCCGGCGGATACGCTCTTCACCCCGCGCCACCTCGCCGAGGTGGACGCGGTGCTGGCGATGTACCACGACCAGGGGCTGGCGGTGCTCAAATATGCCGGTTTTGGTAACGCCGCCAATATCACCTTGGGGCTGCCGCTGGTGCGCACCTCGGTGGACCACGGCACCGCGTTCGATCTCGCGGGCACGGGTAAGGCGTCGCCGGCGAGCCTTGCCGTGGCCATCCGCTTGGCGCGCCGCCTCGCCGATCAGCGCAGTGCCACCTGTACGACCACTCACTCTTGCACTCACCCTTGACCCAGGAATTTCGCTTCATGTCTCAGGTGCCGCAACACCGCGCCCGTAAACGCTTTGGGCAGAACTTTCTTCGTGACCCCGGCATTATCGGGCGCATTATCCGCGCCATCGGCCCGCGCGACGGCGACCGCCTGGTGGAAATTGGCCCCGGCCAAGGCGCGCTGACCGAGCCCCTATTAGAGGCCACGGGCAAGCTTGAGGTGATCGAGCTCGACCGCGACTTGATTCCCGGTCTCAGGGTGCAGTTTTTTAACTACCCCGATTTCGTCATTCACGCAGGCGATGCCCTGGCGTTTGATTTCGCCGCGCTGAAAGGCGAGGGTCCGCCGCTGCGCGTGGTGGGCAACCTGCCCTACAATATCTCCACACCGCTGATCGTGCACCTGCTCGAAGCCGAAAACGCGGTGGCGGACATGCACTTCATGCTGCAAAAAGAGGTGGTCGAGCGTTTGGCCGCCGAGCCGGGCGGCGCCGACTGGGGGCGTCTTTCGGTGATGGCACAGTACTACTGCCAGGTGGAGCAGCTTTTTATTGTGCCACCGGAAGCGTTCGTACCGCGCCCGAAAGTGGATTCAGCGATCGTGCGGCTGACCCCGCACGCCAAGCTTCCCCATACGGCGCACGATACACAGCTTCTGTTTTCATTGGTGAAGCAAGCGTTTGGCCAGCGGCGCAAAACCCTGCGCAACAACCTTAAGGGCCGAGTGGACGCCGACACGCTTCAGGCGCTGGGGATTGATCCTGCCCGCCGCCCGCAAACCCTGACGGTGGAGGAGTTTGTGCGCATCGCCAACCGCGTCGCCACGGATGACGCGGGAGGTAGTGCATCGTGAACGAGCTCCCCATTCACGTGGCCATCGCGGTGCACTACAACGCTGACGAGTCCAGCGTGGCGGACGCCCGCCATGTGTTCAGCTACCGCGTCACCGTCGAGAATAAAAGCCCCCACAGCGTTCAGCTGTTGGCCCGCTACTGGAAAATCACCCAGGGCAGCGGCGCATGCCAAGAGGTGCGCGGCAAAGGGGTGGTTGGCCAGCAGCCGCTGATAGGTCCCGGTCAGCGCTTTCGCTACACTAGCCGGGCGATTCTACAAACCCCGGTGGGCACCATGGAGGGCGCCTACACGCTGCTCGATACCTCCACGCAACGCGCCTTCGACGTGGCCGTCGCGCCGTTTAGCCTCGCGGCGCCGCTGGCGATTCATTAATCTCAACGCTTTTGTTCTCAACACTCCTGGGAGTTCTCGATGAGCACTTACGTGATCGGCGACCTCCACGGCTGTCATGCCGAGTTCGTCGCGCTGCTGGAAAAGCTCGCTTTCACCCCCGGCCGCGACCGGCTATGGCTGGTGGGCGATCTGGTCAATCGCGGCCCCGGTTCGCTTGCCTGCCTGCGCGAAGCCCAGGCGCTTGATGCGCGCTGCGTGCTGGGCAATCACGACTTTCACCTGCTGGTGGTGGCGCGCGGCGGCGGTAAGCTGCGCAAAAATGACACGCTCGATGACATTTTAGCCGCCCCCGATTGCGAAACGCTGCTCGACTGGCTGCAGCAGCAGCCGCTCACCGTACGCGAAGACGCCACACTCATGGTGCATGCCGGTATTTTGCCCTCTTGGTCACTGGCAAAAGCGCAAGCGCTGGATAGCGAGGTGCAAGCCGCGCTTCAAGGCGAGCAGGCGGGGGCTTTTTTGCGCGATCTCTTTGGTGATCAGCCCGATCGCTGGCGGGATGACTTGGAAGGGGTGGCGCGGCTGCGCTGCATCGTCAACGTGATGGCGCGCATGCGCTTTATCGCCGCGAATGAGCGGCTCGATTTTGCCGCCAAGCGAGGCCTTGATAGCACGCCTGAAGGCTTCGCACCGTGGTTTCAGTACCCTCGCGACGATCGGGCGCGGCTGCTGTTCGGCCATTGGGCGGCGCTCTCGGGCAAGACGCCGCAAGCGGCGATTGACGTTCGCGCGCTGGATACCGGCTGCGCCTGGGGCGGCGCGCTGACCGCGCTGACGCTGGAGACCGGGGCGCTCACTTCAGTGCCTAGCCAAAACGCGGGACGCACGCCATGAGCGCAGCGCCCGAGCAAGACCCACGCCGAGACCCTCGGCTAAAAGGGCTTGAGGTGTATCGGGTTGGCGGGGCGGTGCGCGACGCGCTGCTCGGCTGGCCGGTTTATGACAACGACTGGGTGGTGGTGGGCGCCACGCCCGAGGCGATGCGTGCGCGCGGTTTCAAACCGGTGGGGCGCGACTTCCCCGTGTTTTTACACCCGGAAACCGCCGAGGAGTACGCCCTGGCGCGCACCGAGCGCAAGGCGGGGCACGGCTACGGCGGTTTTGAAGTGCACGCAAGCCCCGATGTCACCCTTGAGGAGGATCTGCAGCGCCGCGATTTGACCATCAACGCCATGGCCGAAGCGCCCAATGGTGAGATCATTGATCCTTATGGTGGACGCCGCGACATCGAGGCGCGCCTTTTGCGCCATGTCTCGGATGCCTTTAGCGAAGACCCGCTGCGCGTACTGCGCACCGCGCGCTTTTTGGCCCGCTACGCCGGGCGCGGCTTTCACATTGCCGAGGAGACCCAGGCGCTGATGGCGCAGGTGAGCGAGAGCGGCGAGCTTGAGCACTTGGCCGCCGAGCGGGTTTGGGTGGAGAGCGAAAAAGCGCTGGGTGAGCCAACGCCCGAGGCTTATTTCCAGGCGCTTGATGCCTGCGGCGCGCTTTCGATGTGGTTCCCCGAGCTTAGCGGTAGTGCATTAACGCCGGGGCTGGCGGCCATGGCGCAGGTGCCCGAAGCGCGGCCACACTGGCGCTACGCGCGGCTGGTGTCAGCGCTTGACGACGATCAGCGCGAAGCGCTCGCCGAGCGGCTCAAACTGCCCAAGGCGGTTGCGCGGCTGGCCGCGCATAGCGCCTTCACCGAGCGTTTTTTAGCCCAACTCATAACGCCCGAGGCGGTGCTGCAATGGCTTTCGCGGCTGGATGCCTGGCGTAAGCCCGAGCAGGTCGACGCCCAGTTGGCGCTGGTGGAGGTGCTGGCGCCAACGCAGCAAGCAGTGCTTCGCCAGGCGTGGCGTGAGGCGGCGGCCGTTAGCCCTAAGGCGCTGGTAGAGGCGGGCTATCGCGGCGCCGATATCGGTAAGGCGTTGGATCGCGAGCGCTTGAGCGCTATCGCGTGGGTGCTACCCGATGCAAAAACGTGATACTTAGCGGGCGGCGGCGAGGGCGAGAGGCGTGTCGGCTTGTGAAATCAAGCGGCCCCTCCAGCGAAAATCCACCGCCCATAGCCGCTGCGTGCCAAGGTCGAAGCGCTGCCAGAGCGTGGCGTAGGGCGTGCCGCAAAGGGGGTGGGTGTCATCGGGTAAAAGCTCGGCGAGTGGCTGCAGCACAAAGGCGTTGCGGGTGATTTCACCGCGCGGAAGGCTGACGCCTTCGATATCGCCGCACAGGCCGCCCACGGTAAGCAGGTCAATATCCAGCGCGCGGGGGCTAAATTTGGGGGTGTCGGGGCGGCGCCCACAATCGGCTTCCAGGCGCTTGGCCCACGCCTGTAGCTCGCCGGGGGAGGCGTCGCTTTCAAAGGCGACCACCAGGTTGAAAAAGTTACGGCTGTCGTCAAAACCGACCGGTTCGCTCTCAAATATCCGGGAGATATTCAGCGCGCCAAAGCGGGCGTCCAGGGCATCCAGGCAGAGGCGAATATGGCGTACAGGGTCGATATTACTGCCCAGGCTAACGGTCACTTGTGGCATCACGCCTCCTCTTGCGGCAGTGTGCCGCGGCGGATGGTCAGCCCGACGCTGCGCGCATTGGGCACAGCCCCTGGTTTGCGCACGGTAAGCTCAAGCCAGGTGAGGGGGAATTCGCGGCGCAGGGTGTGCGCTAAGCGCTCAGCGAAGGTTTCGACCAGCGCGAACCGCTGTTCACGGGCGAAGTGCTGAATGCGCTGGCAGATCGCGGCATAATCCAGGGTGAGGTGCAGCTCGTCGCTGGCGGCCGCCGGACGAATATCGGTGGCCAGCACCAGGTCCAGGCTAAGTGGCTGTAAAATGGTGCGCTCCCACTCATACACGCCGATCACGGTGTCGACGTCGAGCGCCTCGATAAAGATGCGATCCATAAACCTTCCCCCACGATAAGCCGGGGATTGTACTTGAGGCGGCCGGGAAACGACAGTCACCCGGCGGCGAAATCCGCGCACGGATGGGCAGGGGTAAACAGGGGGAGAGCAGCATGCTATGGGTGATCTTAGGCTACCTAAGCGGCAGCTGGCTGTCGGCGCTTAGCGTTTGTCGGCTCGCCGGTGTGGCCGACCCTCGGGGGCGCGGCTCGTGCAACCCCGGCTTCTCTAACATGCTGCGCCTTTACGGGCCGCGACTCGCCGCGCTGACGCTGCTGCTGGATGCGGCCAAGGGCGTGCCGGCGGTGCTGGCTGCCAAAGCGCTGGGCTACCCGGTATGGCTACAAGGGGTGGTGGGGCTTGCGGTGCTGCTGGGCCATAGCTACCCGCTGTGGCACGGTTTTCGCGGCGGCAAAGCCGTAGCGAGTGCCTTTGGCGTGCTGCTGGTGTTGACCCCCGGGGTTGCCCTGGTCAGCGCGGCGCTGTGGTCGCTTTGTGCCTGGCAGCTGCGAACGGCGGCGACGGCCTCTTTGGTCAGTGCGGTCACGGCGCCGCTAGTGTGTCTATGGCTCTCGCCGACGTACGTGACGGTGGTGGGCGCCTTCAGCCTGATGGTACTGGTGCGTCACGGCGCCAACCTGCGCCGTATCCGGCGCGGCGAGGAAGCACGCCTTAGGCGTCGCCCTTAAGCGTTGCTCTCAATGTCAGCATCAGCATTTGGCGCGCTGAGTTGATCAAGGGGCCAGCGCGGCGTGGCCCGCATCTGCCCCGCGTCGTCGCGTTCGCCCGCGGCCTCGCCCGCGGCCAGGCGCTGCGCCCCGACGTAAGCGATCATGGCGCCGTTGTCGGTGCAAAAGCGCCCGCGTGGGTAGTAGGCGCGCGCATGACGCTTCGCGCACTCGGTGGCTAAGCGCTCGCGCAGCCGCGTATTGGCGCTCACGCCGCCGGCCATCACGATGCGCTTAAGGCCGGTTTGATCCAGCGCGCGACGACACTTGATGACCAGTGTGTCCACTACGGCCTCTTCAAAGGCGCGGGCGACGTCGGCGCGGGCCTGCTCGTCGAGTGCGCCTTTTGCTTCTAGCTCACGAATGGCGGTCAGGGTGTGGGTTTTGAGGCCCGAAAAGCTGAAATCCAGCCCCGGCCGGTCGGTCATTGGGCGGGGGAAGCGAAAGCGTTTCGGGTCGCCTTGTTCGGCCAAACGCGCGACGTGGGGGCCGCCGGGGTAGGGCAGGTCGAGCATTTTGGCAGCTTTATCAAAGGCTTCGCCGGCGGCGTCGTCCACGGACTCCCCCAGTAGCTGATAGTGCCCGATCCCCTCCACCGCCACGAGTTGGGTGTGGCCACCCGAGACCAATAGCGCAACAAACGGGAAGTCGGGCGCCTCGCTCTCCAGCATCGGCGCGAGCAGGTGACCTTCCATGTGGTGGACACCGAGAACCGGAATGTTCAGCGCGCGGGCCATCCCGTGCGCCGTCGCCGCGCCCACCATCAACGCCCCGACAAGGCCTGGGCCGGCGGTATAGGCGATGCCGTCGAGGTCCTGGCGCGTTAAGCGGGCGTCGTGTAAGACCTGCTCCACCAGCGGCAGCAACTTGCGGGTGTGATCGCGGGAGGCAAGCTCCGGCACCACGCCGCCATACTCGGCGTGCATGGCGATTTGGCTATAGAGTGCATCGGCAAGCAGGCCATCGCCGCCCGGGTAGGCGGTATCGTAGATGGCAACGCCGGTTTCATCGCAGGACGTTTCGATGCCCAGTACGCGCATAAAGAGATTCCCAAAGCGTGATTGTCGACCGTCACAAGCGGCGGAAAAGGCGCCATTCTAGCAGCTTCCCGCGCTTTTGTGCGCTGCCCTGCGGGTGGAAATACTCGCAATGGTTTGCAAAGCACTCGCGCGACGACTAGAATACCGTGCGCTGTAAAACTGCTCGTGCACAGTCGGTGTACGTGCTATTCGAACTCAAGACTCCTTAAGGTAGGTGAGTGCTTAATGCCTTCTGTAAAAGTACGTGATAACGAGCCGTTTGACGTCGCCCTGCGTCGCTTCAAGCGTTCTTGCGAAAAAGCCGGCGTTCTGTCTGAAGTACGCCGTCGTGAGAATTACGAAAAGCCGACCGCAGAGCGCAAGCGCAAAGCGGCTGCGGCCGTCAAGCGTCACGCGAAAAAGGTTCAGCGTGAGCAAAAGCGCTTCGAACGGCTCTATTGATCCGTACCGGAAGAGCCTGGCTCTTCTAGAAGGATGCCAAGCGGCTGCCCACGGGTAGCCGCTTGTTTTTCGTGTTGGTGAGGCTTTTTTCGTATGGCCGGCCAGATTCCCCAGCGTTTTATCGATGACCTGCTCGGCCGCGTTGACGTGGTTGATGTGGTGGGGGAGCGTGTCCAGCTCAAAAAGGCGGGGCGCAACTATTCGGGCCTTTGCCCTTTTCATCAGGAGAAAACGCCGTCATTTACGGTGAGCGCCGATAAGCAGTTTTACCACTGCTTTGGCTGCGGTGCCCACGGCAATGCGCTGCGCTTTTTGATGGAGTACGACAAGCTGCCCTTTCCGGAAGCGGTTGAGCAGCTAGCCGGCCGCCTGGGGCTGGAGGTGCCGCGGGAAGGCGCGAACGACCCGCGCGAACACGAACGCGAAAAAAAGCGTAAGCAAGGCGTTAACCTCTTAGAGCTAGCGGCAAGCTTCTATCGTGAGAGGCTAATGATGCAGGAGGGGCAATCCGCGAAGCGCTATCTCGCGGATCGCGGTCTGTCGCCGGAAGTGATCAAGACCTACGGCATCGGTTACGCACCGCCGGGCTGGGAAGCGCTCAAGCAGCACCTTGGCGAACGGGGTGTTAGCGAGGCGGTGCAGGTGGAGTATGGCCTTTTGATCCACCGCGAAGACACCGGGCGCAGCTACGATCGTTTTCGCGACCGGGTGATGTTCCCCATTCGCGATTTGCGCGGGCGCACCATTGCCTTTGGCGGGCGGGTGCTGGGCGATGGCAAACCCAAGTACTTAAACTCCCCCGAGACGCCGGTGTTCCATAAAGGTCGCGAGCTCTATGGCCTTTATGAAGCGCGCCAGGCGCCGGAAAAGCTTGAGCAGTTGGTGATGGTGGAAGGCTACATGGACGTGGTGGCGCTTTCGCAGTTTGGCATCCATAACGCGGTGGCGACCCTGGGTACCGCAACGACCGAGGAGCATCTTAAACGGCTGTTTCGTTTGGTCAACCGCGTGGTGTTCTGCTTTGACGGCGACCGCGCCGGGCGCCAGGCCGCAAGCCGCGCATTGGAGACGGCGCTGCCGCAGATGATCGATGGCCGCGAGGCGCGCTTTCTGTTTCTGCCCGAGGGCGATGACCCCGATGACCTGGTGCGCCGGGAAGGGGCGCAAGCGTTCAAGGATCGCGTCACCTGCGCCATGCCGCTGTCGGAGTTTCTGTTTGAGCAGGCAGGCCAGGGGCGCGACTTACACAGCGTCGAGGGGCGCGAGCGTTTTGCCAGCCACGTATTGGCGGCCTTGCAGAACGTGCCGGAAGGGATGCTCAAATCGCTGCTGCTGGAAGAGCTGGCAAAACGCAGCGGCTTGCGAGAAACGCAGCTTGAAGCCCTGTTAGAGAAGCGCACCGCCAAGGCGTCCGCTGGGGCGAATGCGAACGTGTCGGAGGCGGCCAAAACGCAGCCGCAGGCGAGTGAGCAAGCGCCACATGCGCCTATGTCGGCATCAGCGGGAGGCGATGGGTCGCGTCGCCTTGGTGCGCTCTCGCCGGTGGCGCGGGTGCTGCAGTTGCTGCTCCACGAGCCGCGCTTGGTCGACGCCGTGGAAACGCCGCTGGATTGGCTGCCGGATAGCGCCGATGGCACGTTGTGCCGAGAGTTGGTTGCGCTACTCAAAGCTGGGCGTTATCGCAGCTCGCGAGTGCTGTTGGCGCACTTTCAGGGCAGCCAGCAGGGGCAGACGCTGGCGGCGCTTGCCAAGCGTGAGCTTTTGATCCCTCGGGCCGCCCGGGAGGAGGAGCTGAAAGGCTTGATAGCCCACTTGCGCGAGGTGCAGCGCAAGCGCTCGCCAGAGCAGGAGTACGAGGCGTTGATCGCCCAGGAGCGCGCGGGGCAAAAGCTCAACGGTGAGCAGCGCGCGCGCCTGGCCCGGTTGGTGGTGGAGCTCGCCCAACGCTGACAAGTCGGCGCTATTGAAAGCAAGCCGGCGTGCCCTTTAACGGGGTGCTCGGGGGTTGAATTTTGGCCACTAACCTCAAGATAAAGGGTCAGCCACCAAGCGCTGGCCGAACCGAACAAACTAACACACCTGAATGACCGCGCAAATACGCCAAGCTGGAAAATAACCCACTGCTAACGCTATACTGTTCGGCTTGTTGAGCGTCAAACGTTCAGCGCTTCAGGTGCTTCATTCTTCTTCGTCGAGATAGGGTTTCTATGGCTGGAAATGCGCAGCAGCAGTCACGTCTGAAGGAGTTGATCGCGCGGGGCAAGGAGCAAGGCTTCCTTACCTACGCTGAGGTCAACGACCATCTACCCGAGGATATCGCCGATCCGGATCAAGTAGAAGACATCATCGGCATGATCAACGACATGGGCATTAGCGTCGTTGAAGAAGCGCCCGATGAAGATACCTTGATGATGTCGGATCACTCTACCGATGAGTCCGCCGCCGAAGAAGCGGTGGCGGCACTCGCCGCGGTGGAAAGCGATGTGGGGCGCACCACCGACCCCGTGCGCATGTACATGCGCGAAATGGGCACCGTCGAGCTTCTGACCCGCGAAGGCGAGATCGAAATCGCCAAGCGCATCGAAGAGGGCACCCGCGAGGTGATGTCGGCGCTGGCGTATCTGCCGGGCGCGGTAAACTCTATTCTTGAGGCCTACGACGCCACCCAAGACGAAGAGGCGCCAGGGCGTTTATCGGATTTGTTCTCCGGGTTTATCGACCCGGACGAAGGGATCCCGGGCGTTGCCGAAGCCGAGCCGGAAGAGCCTGTGGCCGAGACGGAGCTTGACGAGGATGGCGACGTCGACGCCGACGACGAGGACGAAGAAGACTCTAGCGCCAACGAGGGCGGCCCCGACCCGGAAGAGGCGCGCGCGCGTTTCGAGCAGATCCGCGAGCAGAATGCCGCGGTAGACGCCGCGTTCGAAAAATACGGACGCGGAAGCCCCGAGCTGAAGGCGGAGCAAGCGCGTCTCGCTGAACTCTTCTCGCCGATTAAGCTGGTACCCAAGCACTTCGAGCGTTTGGTTGGCCAGATTCGTATCAGCGTTGAGCAGGTGCGCGCGCAAGAGAAGGCGATCATGCAGCTGTGCGTGAAAAAAGCCAAGGTGCCGCGTAAAACCTTCATCAAGGCGTTCCCCGGCAATGAGTCGCGCAAAGCGTGGCTGGATGAGTTCCAGGAGAGCTTTCCTAAGTACGCCGATCGCTTGGAGCCGCTACGCGCCGATATTGCCCGTTCGCAGCGTAAAATCGCCTTCGAAGAGGATATGGTGCAGCTTAGCGTCGGTGAGCTAAAAGAGGTGAACCGCAAGCTCTCCATTGGCGAAGCCAAAGCCCGCCGCGCCAAGAAGGAGATGGTCGAGGCGAACCTGCGCTTGGTTATCTCGATCGCTAAGAAGTACACCAACCGTGGCCTGCAGTTCTTGGACCTGATTCAGGAAGGCAACATCGGCTTGATGAAAGCCGTGGACAAGTTTGAGTACCGTCGCGGCTACAAATTCTCCACCTACGCGACCTGGTGGATCCGTCAGGCAATCACCCGCTCCATCGCCGACCAAGCACGCACGATCCGTATTCCGGTGCACATGATCGAGACGATCAACAAGCTCAACCGCGTCTCGCGTCAAATGCTGCAGGAGATGGGCCGTGAGCCGACGCCGGAAGAGCTGGGCGAGCGCCTGGAAATGCCCGAGGACAAAGTGCGCAAGGTGCTCAAGATCGCCAAAGAGCCGATCTCCATGGAGACGCCGATCGGGGATGATGATGACTCGCACCTGGGGGATTTCATCGAAGACAGCACGATGCTGCTACCGATCGACATGGCCACCGGCGAAGGCTTGATCGAAGCCACGCGCAACGTGCTAGGGGGGCTCACCGCCCGCGAGGCGAAAGTACTGCGGATGCGCTTTGGTATCGATATGAATACCGATCACACGCTGGAAGAAGTCGGCAAGCAGTTTGACGTCACCCGCGAGCGGATTCGCCAGATCGAGGCGAAAGCGCTGCGCAAACTGCGTCATCCCAGCCGCTCGGAGCCGCTGCGCTCGTTTTTAGACGAGTAGCGTTAAACGAGGCGTTAAAAACGCCCAGACGCAAAAAGCCCCTGTCGGTAAGCCCATACCGCAGGGGCTTTTTTGTAGCAGTGCGTACCGTGTCGAAGCGGTTAAGTCTCGGCGTTGCGTGCATGATAAATGCGTCGGGTAAGGAGCAGTAGCTCGACCAGCGCGATCAATATAATGGCGTAGCCCAAAAGCTCGATGACCTCTTCGGCCATGCTTTTAACATCACGCATATAGCTCTCCTGCATGACGGTTTGCCAGAACGTCTGACGCCCGTAGAGGCGAGAGAATATATAGGTGGTGAGTATACCCGCGATGAATAAACCCAGCGAGAGGGTATTACTGTAGTGGGCAAATTCGGCGAGAAAACGGCGCCGCTGGATGACCACCCACGCGATGGAGGGGATAACCACCAGGGATACCAGCACTTTCCACGTGTGCTCGGCTACATAAGTATCGAGAAAACGGTCTTGCTCGCGTATCAGAGAGGCGGCGATAAAGGCCAGCAGCAGCAGCGTCACGTTGGGCCATACACGTAGCACATGGCGGACATATAGCAGCAATAAACACCCGGTGGCGAGCGCCAAGGTCTGGGTAAACTCGGTAAAGCCCAGCTCCGAAAAGCGCACGGCGGGTAAGTACTGCGCCTCCCAGTAAGCCCCCTGCGCGATCAGGCCTATGATGAAGGTGTAGAGAACGGTGCGGATAAAAAGAGAGCGAATGGCAATTGGCCAAGCGGGGTCGGTGGGGTGTTTCATGGCATCCTTGACGAGCATAACGACACGCAAAAGCCTTAGAGCTTGCGCGATAAAGTGAAAGCATGCGTGCGTGAATGTTCAGTATATCGTCACTGTTTTATGTTCGCACGCGAATAAAAACGCGAAGGGGGAGTTATGGCGATTAGCGTCTTTGATTTGTTTCGTATCGGGATCGGGCCGTCAAGCTCGCACACCGTTGGGCCCATGCGGGCAGCGCGCGACTTTGTGCTGTCGTTGGGAGATGCGCCGGTCACGGCGATTAAGGTGACGCTACGCGGCTCGCTCGCTGCCACCGGAAAAGGCCACGGCACCGACCGCGCCGTGGTCATGGGGTTGATGGGCGAAACCCCCGAAGCACTCAACCCCGACGACATTGACGTGCGTTTGCAGGCGCTTGAGCGTGGTGCACCGCTTGAGCTCCCCCATGGCCAAACCGTGGCGTTTTCGATGGGCGAGCACATTGCCTGGGACGATAACTGCTTGGCGTTTCACCCCAACGCGCTGCAGCTTGTGGCATTGAATGGCGAGCAAGAGGTGGCGCGTAATACCTACTACTCGCTCGGTGGCGGGTTCTATATCGATCAGGCGCAGGCACAGGCGGGCGATATCGGGGAAGATACCACGCCGCTTCCTTACCCGTTTGACAGCGCCGCTGAGTTGCTGGCGAGGTGCAACACCCACGGACTGAGCATTAGCCAGTTGATGCTTGAGAACGAAAAAGCCTGGCGCGACGAGACCGACATCCGCCAAGGGCTTCTCACTCTGTGGGCGGCGATGCGCGACAGCATCAATAATGGCCTGCACGCTCGCGGCCATTTACCTGGCGGGCTTGGTGTGCGTCGCCGTGCTCATGAGCTGCATCAGCGGCTTTTACACCCGGCCGACAACGAGCGAGTGATCGTTTCGACATTCTCCGCGATGGACTGGGTCAACCTCTTTGCCCTGGCGGTGAACGAAGAGAACGCCGCCGGGCGGCGGATGGTCACGGCGCCGACCAACGGCGCGGCGGGCATTGTGCCGGCGGTGCTGGCGTATTACCTGAAGTTCGAACCGGATGCCAGCGATGACGATGTGGTGGATTTTTTACTCACAGCGGGAGCGATCGGCATTTTATGTAAGAAAAACGCGTCGATTTCCGGCGCGGAAGTTGGCTGCCAGGGGGAGGTCGGCTCGGCGTGCGCCATGGCCGCCGCCGGGCTTGCTCAAGTCTTGGGGGGAGTGCCTGCGCAGGTCGAGAACGCCGCTGAAATTGGCCTGGAACACAATCTGGGCCTTACCTGCGATCCGGTGGGCGGGCTGGTTCAGGTGCCGTGTATCGAGCGCAATGCGATTGCCTCGGTGAAAGCAATTAATGCCGCGCGTATGGCGCTCAATGGCGATGGCGAACACTTTGTCTCACTGGATAAGGTGATTCGCACCATGCGCGATACCGGCCGCGACATGCAGGATAAGTACAAAGAGACCTCAAAAGGGGGGCTTGCGGTGAACGCCATCGAGTGTTGATGTATCACTTTTGTACGCATCTGGTTTATCCCGCTGCCCTGACTGGCCTACACTAGCGCTAGCCATTCCCTAATGACGAGAGGAGAGAAAGATGAAGTCACGCGCAGCCGTCGCACTGGAGGCCGGAAAGCCGCTTGAAATCACCGAGATTGACGTGGAAGGCCCCAAGGCGGGCGAAGTCTTGGTCAAGATGGCGGCCACCAGCGTCTGCCACACCGACGCCTATACGCTTTCGGGAGCCGACCCGGAAGGCAACTTCCCCGCCGTGCTGGGTCACGAAGGCGCCGGTGTGGTGCAGGAGGTGGGCGAGGGCGTCGCCAGCGTGAAGCCGGGTGATCACGTTATCCCGCTCTACACGGCCGAGTGCGGTAAGTGTAAGTTCTGTCTGTCGGGCAAAACCAACCTCTGCGGTGCCGTGCGCGCGACCCAGGGCAAAGGTGTCATGCCCGATGGTACCTCGCGTTTTTCACTCGAGGGCAAGATGCTCCACCACTACATGGGCACCTCGACCTTTAGCGAGTACACCGTGCTGCCGGAGGTCTCGCTCGCCGTGGTCTCGAAAGAGGCGCCGATGGATAAAATTTGCCTGCTTGGCTGCGGGGTAACCACCGGCATCGGTGCGGTGCTCAATACCGCCAAGGTGGAGCCGGGCGCGACGGTGGCGGTATTTGGCCTCGGCGCGATTGGTTTGGCGGTGATTCAAGGGGCAATGATGGCCAAGGCCTCGCGGATTATCGCCATCGACGTCAACCCCGATAAATTCGAGTTGGCCAAGCAGTTTGGCGCCACCGACTTTGTAAACCCCAAGGAGTACAGCGACCCCATCCAGCAAGTGATCGTGGACTTAACCGATGGCGGCGTGGATTACTCCTTTGAGTGTATCGGCAACGTCAACGTGATGCGCTCGGCGCTTGAGTGCTGCCATAAAGGGTGGGGCGAATCGATCATTATCGGCGTTGCCGGCGCCGGCGAGGAGATCTCGACGCGCCCCTTCCAGTTGGTGACTGGGCGTGTCTGGAAGGGGTCCGCTTTTGGCGGCGTGAAAGGGCGTACCGAGCTGCCCGGCTACGTCGAGCAGTATATGAACGGCGAAATCAATATCGATGACTTCATCACCCACGACATGCCGTTTGCGAAAATCAACGAAGCGTTCGACCTGCTCCACGCGGGCAAGAGCATCCGCACGGTGCTGCACTACTAAGCCGCCGTTTTGCCTTTGTTTCGTCTGATTTGTTGACTGATTTTTCGCTTTTATAATATAAGCCCGTTACCAGGAGCCCGCCTATGAGCATGAGTGAAACGTTAGAACTGGTCTCGGCCAACCGCAGTTTTGGCGGTTGGCATAAGCGCTACCGCCACTACTCGCGGGCGCTAGATTGCGACATGATTTTCGCCGTGTATTTACCGCCGCAAGCGGAGAGTGAGCGCGTGCCGCTGCTCTGGTGGCTCTCCGGGTTGACCTGCAACGATGAAAACTTCATGCAAAAAGCCGGTGCCCACCGGATGGCAGCACAGCTTGGCGTGGCGATTGTCTGCCCCGACACCAGCCCGCGTGGCACTGAGCTTCCCGGTGAGCACGATAGCTATGATCTGGGCTCGGGGGCTGGATTTTACGTCAACGCCACGCAGGCGCCCTGGAAGCCGCACTACCGCATGTACGATTACATCATCGAAGAGCTGCCCTCGGTGGTGCGCCAGCACTTCCCGGTTAACGGCCGCGAATCGATTAGTGGGCACTCCATGGGCGGTCACGGCGCGCTAATTCTAGCGCTGCGCCATCCGGGGCGCTTCCGCTCGGTGTCGGCCTTTGCGCCTATCGTCAATCCCATGGAGAGCCCCTGGGGGCAGAAAGCCTTTGGCGCCTACCTGGGTGACGATATTTCGCGCTGGCGCCAGTACGATGCCTGCGAGCTCGTGGCCAACGGCGCTTCGCGCCAGCGGCTATTCATCGACCAGGGCGACGCTGATCAGTTTTTGGACGAGCAGCTCAAGCCAGAGCGTTTAGAAGCCGTGTGCGAAGCGCACGATCACCCGCTGACGCTGCGTCGCCAGCCCGGGTATGACCATAGCTACTTCTTTATCGCTTCGTTTATCGAGGAGCATTTGCGCTACCACGCCGAGCATTTGTATAAGCGCTAGGGCGCATGAACGCCTATTCGTAGAGGGTTTTGGACGAAGGAGTACCCATGGTGAAACGAACGCTGCGCCGAGTAGTAAGCGGGCTATGGCGCTGGCTCTGGCGTGGCGTTTTGGCGTTTATGCTTCTCTCGGTGGTCTTGGTGCTGCTGTTTCGCGTGGTGCCGCCGCCGGGGTCGATGGTGATGGTCGAGCGCAAAGTGCAAAGCTGGCTGGCGAGCGAGCCGATCGACCTGCGCCGCGATTGGCGTGCTTGGGAGGATATGGCCGCAGTGGCCAAGCTGGCGGTGATCGCGGCGGAAGATCAGCGTTTTCCCGATCACCACGGCGTTGATTTGGTCGAGCTGAAGCGGGCAATCGAGCGCAAACTCGCCGGTGGGCGCCTGCGCGGCGCGAGTACGCTAAGCCAGCAAACGGCCAAAAACGTATTTCTCTGGAGTGGGCGCAGCTGGGTGCGCAAAGGCGTGGAGTTCTGGTTTACGCTGCTGATCGAAATAGCCTGGGATAAGCAGCGTATCCTTGAAGTGTATTTGAACGTGGCCGAGTGGGATGCCGGCGTGTTTGGCCTGGAAGCCGCGGCCCAGCACTATTTTGGGGTCTCGGCGAGCGCGCTTACCGAACGCCAGGCAAGCCTGTTGGCCGCGATTCTCCCCAGCCCGCTAACGCGCAGTGCGTCAAAGCCGAGTGCTGAAGTTGAAAAGCGCAGCCAGTGGATTCGCCAGCAAATGCGCAATTTAGGCGGCATCCACTATTTGGAGCGTATTTCCACGCCTTAAGGCGTGGCGCTTTAATCGTAAAGCGCGTCATCAATCTCGGCCAATGCTTCCAAGTGGGGGCGGGCAAAGTAAAAGCCTTGCTGAACCGGCAGCCCCATGGCGAGCAAACAGCGCGACTCTTCCCGGGTTTCCACCCCTTCGGCCACCAGCTTGATGTTGAGCTGCTCGGCAAGCGTGACCACGCTTTTTAAAATGGCTTGCCGGCGGGTATCGCTATTGCAGCCCATGACCAGTTCGCGGTCGATTTTCAGCGTATCGGGGTGAAGGTCGGTGAGCAGATCAAGATTCGCGTAGCCGTTACCAAAATCGTCCAGAGACGTGGTGAATCCCATCGCCCGATAGCTATCGATAATCACGCGCATGTGGTCGCGATTTTTCACCTTTTCGGTTTCGGTAATCTCAAAGTTGAGCCGCTCAATCGGCCAGCCGACCCGCTTTGATGTTTCCAGGGTCGATTGGATACACGCCTCGGGCTCATACACCGCATTGGGCAGAAAGTTGATCGAAAGCCGCTCCTGCATGCCGAGTTCGCTGGCAAGCTCAATCGCTTTAATGCGGCACTGCTGGTCAAAGCGGTACATCAAGTCATCGGTGACTCGGGCCAAAATGCTGCCGGCGGACTCCCCGTTCGGGCCGCGCACCAGCGCTTCGTAGTAGACGATGCGCCGCTTGGCGACATCCACAATGGGTTGAAACGCCATCGTAAACGCAAACGGCACAGCGCTATCGCAGCGGTTGCAGTGGCCGTTGACCCGCGCGCAGTGATGGTTCGTTGACATATTCATAGAAGCCCTAAGTTACCCATAATATTATGCTTTAGCGCTATTTTGCGCTGTCTTGACGACCAATACCACGCCAAAAATCGCAATGGCCATCCCCAGAAGACCCAACCAGGGTAGGCGCTCGTCGAAGAGCCACCAAGCCTGTAGCGCGGTGACTGGCGGCACTAAGTAAAACAGGCTAGCCACTCGCGACGCCTCACCCTTTTTGATCAGTGCCATGAGTAACAAAATAGCGGATATAGACAAAATCAGCACGAGCCAGGCCAGCGTCAGCATAAAGGTGGGCGTCCAGTCGACCTCGCGTGTCTCAAACAGCAAGGCACCGCACCCCAGCAGTAGCGCGGCCGCGATGTACTGAATGGCCGTCCCCGGCAGAAGCGGCATACGGGTACAGAAGCGCTTTTGGTAGAGCGTGCCGATGGAAATCCCCAGCAGTGCGGCGGTAACGCTAAATAGCGCGCCAAGGCCAAAACCATCAAAGAGCGACTCGCTTGGGTCGAGTTTACTACCCAGTACCAGACTTATGCCCAATAGCCCTAATACCAGGCCTAGCCATTGCCGTTTGGTGAGTGTCTCTCCCAATAGCGGCCCCGCGCAGGCGGCGGTTAAAAGCGGTTGTAGCCCGACCAATAGAGACGCCAGCCCCGCCGGCATGCCCAAGTAGATGCCGTAAAAAACGCCGCCTAAATAAGTGCCGTGGACCAAGCAGCCCGTGACCGCGATATGCCCCCAGAGCGCGGGGGAGGTCGGCCAGGACGCGCGCAGCATGATAATAAGCGGAACCAGCAGCACGAGCGTGCAGATAAAGCGAATAAATAGGAACGTGAACGGTTCCGCATAGGGCAGGCCGAATTTTGCGCCGATAAAGCCCGTGCTCCAGAGCAGCACAAACAGCACGGGCATCGCCGCAAGCCCCAGTTCACCGGGAGTGGCATTGCGCAGTGTGGCGGTTAGGCGGGAAAGCGAAGAGGTCGCCATATAGGGTCCTTTGTTTTCTACGTTCTAATGTTTACAATGTGTTACTTAAAAGATGGAACCTGCGCTGAATACCGCCATCAGATATTCTGCACACCCAACGCACTGTCTCGATTTCTCACTGACTGAGATTTCAACAACCGAGATTTCAACAACCGAGAGGTACTTATGCAACGTTTAACGGCTCTGTTTTCCGCGGCACTGCTAGCGACTGGCCTGATGGCAACCACAGCTCATGCACAGCAGTCCCAGGAGCCTGCACAAGACTCAATGACCTCCCAGCAAGCACCGGCACAAGACTTCTCCGATGATCAGCTGCAGCAGTTCGCCGATGCCTCGCAGGAGATCGCGGTTGTCTCTCAAGAGTACACCGAGCGCCTGCAAGCGGCCGAAGGTGAGCAAGCGCAACAAGAAGTGCGTTCCGAAGCCAATGACGAAATGATCCAGATTGTGGAAGATAGCGGCCTTGATGTCGAAACCTTCAATGCCATTGGTCAAGCGATCCAGCAAGACCCTGAAATGATGCAGCGTGTTCAGGAAATGGCAAAGCAGTCGTAACACCCGTTACGGCGATGACGGCTAAGGCAGTCTGCCAGATTTCGTCTTAAGAGCAATCCCGTCAGCGCGCGGCTAGTCCGCCTCAAAGCCCGGCCCTTCATGGGTGCCGGGCTTTTTGCTGGGCGCGCTTTACGTTTGCAGTCAGGCCTTCCAAACTGAGCGGTATGATGCGAATGGTCCCTTTATGAGGAGAACGCATGGACGTTGAACTGCTTGAAATTCGCCAGCACATGAGCCAGTTTCCGCCGTTTGATGCACTGTCGGACGAGCTGCTGGACGCCATTGCCGAGAACGTTGAGGTGCGTTACTTCAAAACCGGTAGCGACATTTTGTACCTAAACGAGCGCGTCGAAGATCTCTACTACATCCGCAGCGGTGCCGTTGAGGTGTACCGCCGCCAGGGCGATCTCTACAACCGGCTAGGCGAAGGCGATATTTTTGGCCACTTCAGCTTGCTGCGTAATCATCGGGTGCGCTTTCCCGCCAAAGCGATTGAAGACACGCTGATCTACTTTATCCCCGACGCCATCTTTCAGCGCCTGTGCGAAGAGGACGACCACTTTGCCGACTTCGTCGAACTGGAAAGGCCGCGGCTAGAGAGCATTGCCGAAGAGCAGAAAAAATCCAATGACATGATGGTGACGCGGATACGCAAGCTGCTCACGCGCTACCCCGTCATGGTGGACGTTACCACGAGCGTGCAAGCGGCTGCCCAGCAGATGACCGACGCGCAGGCATCCGCCCTGTTAGTGCTAAAGCAAGGCGCCGATGAACCCCGCTACAGCTTTAAGGACAGCGAGGGCGAGTCGTGGCAGATGTGCGGGATCATGACCGATAGCGATTTTCGCACCGCGGTCGTGGCGAAAGGCCTTGACCCTTCAACGCCGATTGAGAAAGTGATTTCTCACCGGCTGATCACCGTGCAGTCGGATGTATCGATCTACGAAGCGATGCTGATCATGCTGCGCAACAACGTGCATCATCTGCCCGTGCTCTATCGCCAGCGCCCGGTTGGGGTGGTGCATCTCTCAGATATTATCCGTTACGAAACCCACAGCGGGTTGTACCTGGTCAGCAATATCTTCAATCAGGCAAGCGTTGAGGGGCTTGCACGCCTAGCGCCCGACGTACGCGCCGCCTTTGTGCGCATGGTGCAGGAGGGCGCCAATTCGCAAATGGTGGGCAGTGCGCTCTCCACCATCGGGCGCAGTTTCACGCGGCGTTTGCTAGAGCTTGCCGAGGAGTCGCTTGGGCCGCCGCCGGTGCCGTACTGTTATATGGTCAACGGCTCGATGGCGCGCAATGAGCAAACCATCGTCACCGATCAGGACAACGCCCTTGTTCTTTCAGACGCGTTCGACCCCGAGCAGCACGATGAATACTTTTACCAACTGGCCAAATTTGTCAGCGACGGCTTGGATGCCTGCGGTTACACCTACTGCAAAGGCGATGTGATGGCGACCAATACCCAGTGGCGTCAGCCGCTCAAGGTATGGAAGGGCTACTTTCACGACTGGATGGCGAACCCCACGCCGGAGAAGCTGCTGCATAGCTCGATTTTCTTCGATCTCGACAGCGCCTACGGTGAGGATGTCTACATAGAGGAGCTCCAGGATCTTATCGCGACCCAGGCGCCTAAATCGCCGCTGTTTCTTGCCGCCATGGCGCGTAATGCGCTCAACCGCACGCCGCCGCTTGGGGTATTCCGCACCTTTGTGATGGAGAAAGATGGCAAGCAGAACAACTCCATCAATCTGAAACGGCGCGGCACAGCTCCCATGGTCGACCTCATCCGCGTTCATGCGCTTGCCTGCGGTGCCAAAGCACAAAACTCTTTCGAACGTCTACAAGCCATCAATAACACCCAGCTACTGGCCAGCGGTGTCGGTGATAAGCTGAGCTACGCGCTTGAGTTTTTATGCCTGTCGCGCATTCGCCACCAGATGATTGATCTGCAAGAGGAGCGCACACCGGATAACAACATCGAGCCCGAAAACGTCGAGAGCCAAGAGCGCCACGGGCTGAAAGATGCTTTCCAGGTGCTGAGCAATGCGCAGAAGTTCCTCAAGTTCCGCTATCCGGTGCCGGCGAGCCGGCAGGGGCAGCGCTAATGAATGGTATTCGGCCAAGAAAAAAAGTCACCCAGGCGGACTGGAGCGCCTACATGCAGGCGCGTGCGGCACGCGCCCATGATGCCGCGATCGCCCGCTTTTTTGCCACACCGCTGCCCGAGCCCGATACGCCCATTCGCGATGTGCCAATGGCCGCGCTGGATATGGAGACGACGGGCCTGGATGAGCGCCGCCACGCGATTTTGAGTATCGGGGTGGTGCCGTTTACGCTCAATCGCATCAGGCTTGCTGAACGGCGCTACTGGGTGGTGAAACCGCCGCGCCCGCTGTCGGCCTCCTCCGTGGCGTATCACCATATTACTCACTCAGAAATTGCCCATGCCCCGGATTTGAATGACATCCTAGAGCCCCTTCTGGAAGCGCTTGCGGGGCGCGTGGTGGTGGTCCACTTTCGCAACATCGAGCGGCCATTTTTGGATGCCGCGGTAAAGGCGAGACGCGGGGAGGGGGTGATGTTTCCGGTGATCGATACGATGTCGCTGGAGGCGCGCTTGCACCGTCAGTCGCTTTGGTCGCGCTTTCGCCGCTGGTTGGGGCGCCCGCCAGTCTCGATCCGTTTAAACGCCAGCCGGGATCGGTATGGCCTCCCCCTTTATCAAGGCCACCATGCGTTAGTCGATGCGCTGGCGACCGCCGAGCTACTGCAGGCGCAAATAGCGACAAACTACGACGAAAAAACACCCCTGCGCGCGCTTTGGTGTTAATAAAACGCATGCAGGCACAAAAAAGGGCAGCCCGAAGGCTGCCCTTTGTCGTTGCATGTAGTCATGCGGGATTGAAGGTTACGCTTTGCCCACGCGAGGCTCGCTCATCAATCCTTTGACGATGGCGTAGCAGCCCACCAACAACACCAGGGTGAAGGGAAGGCCGGTTGTCAGCGCCGCCGTTTGCAGCGCGGCGAGACCGCCACCTAGCAGCAGGGCGATGGCGAGCGCGCCCTCGATCAGCGCCCAGAAGATACGCTGAGGTTTAGGCGCATCGACCTTGCCGCCGGCGGTGATAGAGTCGATCACCAGCGAACCGGAGTCCGATGAGGTCACGAAGAACACAATGACCAAGACAATGCCAACAAAGGAGGTGATGGCCGTCAACGGCAGGTGCTCCAGCATCGTGAAGAGCTGCAGCTCAAGCGCGGCATCCTGCACCTCGGTGATGCCTTGGTTGATGACCTGGTCAATCGCGGTGGTGCCGAAGGCGGTCATCCATATCACCGAACCCAGGGTGGGAACCACCAGTACGGCGATCAAAAATTCGCGCACGCTGCGGCCACGGCTAACGCGGGCAATAAACATGCCGACGAACGGCGACCATGCGATCCACCAGGCCCAATAAAAGGCGGTCCAGCCCTGCGAAAAGTTAGCATCTTCGCGCCCGAACGGCATGGAGAGTGCCGGCAGGTTGATCACATAGCCAATAAGGTTCTCGACCACACCGGTGGCGATCATCAGCGTTGGCCCCACCAGGATCACGAAAAGCATCAACAGCAGCGCCAGTGCCATGTTGAGCTGCGAGAGGCGCTGCACGCCTTTATCCACACCCAACATGATCGAACCCAGCGCGACCACGGTGATACCGAGAATCAGCAGGATCAAGGTGGCGTTGGTGTCGGGAATGCCGAACAGGTAGTTGAGACCCGCCGACGCCTGAGTCGCGCCTAGCCCCAGCGAGGTGGTTAGGCCAAACAGCGTGGCGAATACGGCCAGTATATCGATGACATGTCCCGGCCAGCCCCAAACGCGCTCACCCAGGATGGGGTAAAAGATGGAGCGCATGGTGAGCGGCAGGCCCTTATTAAAGGCGAAGATCGCCAGTGACAGGCCGACAATGGCGTAGGCGCCCCAAGGGTGAAGCCCCCAGTGGAAGATAGTGGCGGCCATGCTCAACGAGACGGCGCCCGCCTGGTCGCCTTCGGCGGCCCCCAACGGTGCCCAGTCGGTGCGTATGCCATCTTCACCGACGCTGATACCGCCCATGGCGGTGCCGTAGTGGCCCAGCGGCTCGGAGACGCCATAAAACATAAGGCCGATGCCCATGCCCGCGGCGAATAGCATCGCAAACCAGCCCAGATAGCCAAAGTCCGGTGTGGCATTGGCGCCACCGATGCGTACTTTACCCAATGGCGTAAAGATCAGCACTAAAGCGAGAATAACAAAGACATTGGCACCCAGCAGAAACACCCAGCCAAGCTTGGTGGTCAAAAAGCTGAACATGCTGTTGAAGATCGGCTCCATCTGCGCCTGCATGGCTAGCGTGAGAATCACGAACAGCAGGATGACGATGGAGGAGAACATGAAGACCTTGCCGTGCAGGTCCACGTTGATCCCCATGGGCGAGGCGGTGATGTTGTCCTGACCGATAACATAATCGGTATCAATCAGGTTGGCGGCCCCTTCAGGCGCCGGAATACCCTCTGACGCTGGCGCGTCGTCCTCGGGCTTCTGTGTGTTTTTCTCCACGAGACTTCTCCGTAGCGATACGTTTACGTTGCCTTCGTTAGCGCAAAGGTGATGCGAAAGCGTGCGCCGTTAAATGCGAGTCGCAAATCACTGTTCTTGCGGTCTTACCAAAAAGACAGAGACATCTGTGTGGGTGGCCACTTTGCCGCCGTGGGAGGGGATGACGGCATCGAGCTTTTTGGGGAGGTGAGTGGCCATGATGATTAAGTCGACGTTGAGTTCCTCAATGGCATCAATGAGGATGTCGTCCAGGTCGGCGACCGGGTCCGTTGAGCTATATACTTTGGCTTTGACGGGTTGCCCGTGCACGTCATGGCGTTTTTGCGCGAACGCATCGAGCTTTTGCTCGTACTCATCCGGGGTGCGCGCCACGCTATTGGGCGTGTTGGAGGTGACGCCAACGTAGGTGATTTTGGCGTCGTAGTGTTTGGCCATATCGGCGACAACATCGAGAGATGGCTCTAGCACTTCGATATGCGCCAGATCAATCGGCACCATAATGTGCTTAAACATGCGAAAACTCCTCAGCTGTTTTAGGTAGGTCATCCTTACCTGAGACGGCCACGCCCCTATGGGGTGGTGGCCGCTTAACAGAACGATGAAGGGGTTTTACGATTCGCCGTTGATCCACTCTTTGACGATATCCGGGTTATTTTCTACCCACTGCTTGGCGTTTTCGTAAGGGTCTGAACCCTCTTCTTGGTTGAGTAGCTGTACCTGACCCATCTGCTCGGGCGTCCACTCAAAGGCATCCAGAATGGCGTAAGCACCAGGCATATCGTCTTCCAGACCTTCGCGCGCAAAGGTATGAATCTGCTCGGCACCGCCTAAAATATTCTTGGGGTCGTCGAGGTATTTCAGATCAAAGCGGGCGAATTTCCAGTGCGGCGTCCAGCCGGTAACAACAATGTTCTCTTCGTTCTGGATCGCATTGGCGAGCGCTGCCGTCATCGTCGCGCCACTGCCGCTGCGCAAGTCGTAATCTAAGTCATAGGCCTCAATCACCTCTTCGGTAAGCCCCATGAGGCCCGCACCCGGGTCGATACCGATGATCTCACCGTTGAAGCTCTCGACGTGTTCGTTAAGCTCCGGGATAGAGTCAACTTCAGAGTAAGCGGGAACAACGAGGCCAAGCTTTGTGCCGTCTAGGTTAACACCGAGATCGACCATTTGATCGCCAAGGCGCTCGTTGTAGTTCTCATGAGTCGTTGGCAGCCATGCGGTGGTCATGGCATCGGCGTCCCCGGTGGCAACGGCCTGCCACATAGCCGCAGCGGAGAGCGATTTGGTCTCGACTTCATACCCCTCTTGCTCTAGCACAGCGCGCATAACGTTAGTCGATGCAACTGCATCCGACCACTCAACGTATGCCAGAGTGATAGGGCCGTGATTATCTGCTTGGGCAGCGCTGCCGGCCGCTAAGCCAGCACCGGCAATAAGGGAAAGCGAGGCGAGGCGAACAGAGTGATTGAGTGCATGCTTCTTCATTCAGCGATCCTTCTTTGGGTTGAAAATCGTATGTTATGCAACATAACACTGAGGTCAGTCGGTTAAAGCTGATTTACGGAATACGGCTTAACTTAGCATGGTTGTGAAAAAGCCCCTGATCAAGGGGCCTTCTCAACGGGGCGCTCAACGAGGCTTATTTCGCCCGCGAGCGGCGTAGTGATTGCGTTAACCGGTCGAGCAGCATGGCCAGAATCACCACGGCGATACCGGCCTCGAAACCGTCGCCGGGGCGCAGGCGCTGGATAGCACGCCACACTTCGCTACCCAGGCCATCGGCACCGATCATCGCCGCGATCACCACCATCGACAGCGCCAGCATAATCGTCTGGTTGACACCCGCCATGACGGTTGGCAGCGATAGCGGCAGCTGAACCTTGACGAGTTTTTGCCCGCGCGTGGCGCCATAGGCGTCAGCGGCTTCAATCAGCTCGACCGGCACCTGGCGAATCCCCAGGGTGGTAAAGCGAATCGCCGGCGGCATGGAGAAAATCACCGTGGCGAAGATCGCCGAGACGGAGCCGATACCGAAAAACGGAATCGCCGGGATCAGGTACACGAAGGCGGGCATGGTCTGCATGAAATCGAGAACCGGCATGATGCCGCGATAAAGCCGCTCCGAGAGCGCGGCGGCGATCCCCACGGGAAGCGCGATCACCACGGCCACAAGCGTGGCGATCACCACCAGGGTGAGCGTCTCGATCATGGGCAGCCAAAGCCCGAGGTTCCAGATCAGCGCAAGCCCGGCTACCGCGCCAATCGCGAGGCGAATAGAGGCAGCGCGCCAGCACAAAAGCGCGATAATGGCCATCAATGCCCACTCGGGCAGCCACATCAGCGCCTCGTTTAACGCTTCAATACCGCTCTCCGTCACGCGTGAAATACCGCGCGTGACCACCGAGTATTCACTGGTAAGCCAGTTCAAGCCGCCTTCGATCCAGGCGCCTAAGGGGATGCTTGCAATTTCCATTATTGATCTCCTGCGCGTGCCAGTTCGTCTAAAACAGCGCCTTTAACGACAACGCCAAGCAGCCGCTGCTCTTCATCGACCACGGCAATGGGGAAGCTTTTCTCGCTAAACATCGCGAACAGGTTATGCAGCGGCTCATCTGGCGCCACGCGACGAAAATCTTGGGTGAGGTAGTCGGTAATGCTCTCCGCGCCGGCTTCGATCGCCTGGCTGGCGGCATCGACTTCCAAAAGCCCCATCAGCTTGCGGTCGCGATCGGTGACGTAGATGGAGTCGATACTGTTATCGCGCATTTTACGCAGCGCCGTGCGCGGGCCGTCAGTGTCGCGTGCGGTGGAGCGCACCTTGCGCATGGCGCTCTCGGCGGTGAGGATGCGCGACATATCCACGCCTTCGATAAAGCGGCGCACGTACTCATCGGCCGGCTTGGTGAGGATCTCTTCGGGCGTGCCGATCTGAACGATCTCCCCGTCTTTCAACAGCACGATACGGTCGCCAATGCTCAGCGCTTCGTCCAGGTCGTGGGTGATAAAGACGGTGGTTTTTTTCATGCGGGTTTGAAGCTGTAACAGCTCTTGCTGCATGTCCTTGCGGATCAAGGGGTCGAGTGCCGAGAAGGCCTCGTCCATCAGCAAGACGCTGGCATCGTTGGCCAGGGCACGCGCAAGCCCCACACGCTGCTGCATCCCGCCGGAGAGCTGATTGGGGTAGGCGTCTTCCCAGCCATCTAGCCCTACTTGCTTGAGGGCATCATGGGCGACTTTTTGCCGCTCCGCCTTATCGACACCGCGAATTTCCAAGCCAAATTCAGCGTTTTGCTGCACCGTGCGGTGAGGGAAGAGGGCAAAGTTTTGAAACACCATCGAGAAGTGGCGCCGTCGGCACTCTAACAGCGCTTTTTCACTCAGGTCGGGAATGTTCTCGCCATCAATGACGATCTCGCCTTCGGTGGTGTCGATGAGGCGATTGAGGCAGCGTATCAGGGTCGACTTGCCCGAACCCGATAGCCCCATGATCACGAGCAGCTCACCTTCGTAGACATCGAAATTGATATTGGAAAGGCCTAGTGTTTGGCCGGTTTTTTCCAAGATTTCCGGGCGTTTAAGGCCTTGATCGCGTAACTCAAGCGCTTTTTTGGGCTGTTTGCCAAACACTTTGCTTAAGCCGCGCACCTTGATTTTGACGTTGCGTGTCTCGTCCATCGGCTATGCCTTTGATTAAGAGAAAAGTCGCCATGCCCGGGGATCGGTCGCCAATAGCCAACGCTAACCTGACGCAAGGCTAGCGCTGCGTTATTACTCAACCATAAATAAAAGGGCATGAAATCAGATAGAAATATTATGAGTGATTATACATAAGTAGTGACAAACTTCCACAGAGGCCCCTTCCACAGAGGCCCAAAAGGGGCCGTCTGCGGTGGGAACGACACTATGCGCGATTGCGCGTGGGGATGGCGTTTACTCGGTTTGGGGGATTAAACGGTAGAGCGCGCCTTGTGCTTCATCGGTCAGCAGGTAAATAGCCCCCTCCGGGGATTGGTTGACGGCGCGAATACGCCCAAGCTGCCCTTGAAGCAACACTTCCTCCTGCGTCACTTCTTGATCATTGAGGGTTAGGCGAATGAGCGTTTCGCTGGCAAGCCCGCCGGCGAGCAGGTCTCCCTGCCAGGCGGCGAAATCACTGCTTGCCACTTCGGTCAAGCCGGAGGGCGCGAAGCGGCCCGCGAAGACGTAAACCGGGTCGACCATCCCCGGCAGTGAGTCTGCGCCGATGGGCTCGTTGGTGGCGTAGTCGTTGCCCAGGCTGACTTTCGGCCAGCCATAGTTCTCGCCTGCCTGCAGGTAGTTGAGTTCATCGCCGGTACGCGGGCCGTGTTCTGAGGCCCAGGGCTCGCCGTTGTCGCGCACGGTCAGGCCCTGAATGTTGCGGTTACCCAGGGTGTAAATCTCATCGAGTGTATTGGCGTCATCGACGAATGGGTTGTCGTGGGGAACGCCGCCGGTGGCGGTGAGGCGTAGGGTGGCGCCGGCATGGTCGTCGCGGGCCTGCGCGCGGCTGATCCGCGGAGCGTCGCGGAGGGTGAGTGAGTCAGCGGTATAAGTTTGCTGATGGGGGGGGGAAGTGTCGGACCACACTTTTAGACATAAAAAGGGGTGTAAAAGAGACAGCCAATGCTCATGAGCAGCGTGTCGTCGGGTAGCCAGGCGATGCGCGAGCCGTAATGGCGGCCGGGGGCTGAGGCGAGGTTCTGTTCAAACACAAGTTCAACATCGTGAAGGGCATCGTTTTGCCACTTCGCCCGCGATAGCGCCGTGCGGCTGCGGTTGCCGTCGGGCTTACTCCAGGTGAAGTAGACCCAATCATGCCCGCCGCCTTCTTCGCCGAAGCGCGGGTGTAGCGAGACGTCCAGTAACCCGCCTTGACCGTGGGTACTGACATCGGGAATCCCGGATAGCGTACGTTTCTCACCGTTTCTCTCCACCAGCAGTAGCGCGCCGCTGCGTTCGCTGACGAGGTAGCGCCCATCAGGCAGAAACGCCACCGCCCAGGGATGGTGGAGGTCGTGCGCCACGCGTTGGATGTGAAACGTCAGGTGATCGCTTTCAATGGTGGCGATCGGGTCACTGGCGTGGGCATGGAGGGGGAGCAGTAGCGCGGCTGTGATGAAGCAAGGGGTGGTCAAAGCACGGGGCAACATGGTGGTCTCCTGTCGGCGATAGCGTGCTCTTCAGCCTAGCTCACATTAAAAGCGCCAGCAGTACGGGGAGATAGAGCAGTGCCAACAGGGTCGAGCAAAAGACCAAGCTCGCCACGTAAGCGGGTTCGCGGCCGGATTTTTGGGCGAAAAGGTAGTTGAAAACCGCCACCGGCATGCTCATTTGCAGCACTAAAATGCTCTGCGCCATCGGCGGCAGGCCGAGCGCTTGGCCAATCAACCAAGCGGCGGCCGCGGCCAGGGGAATGCGCACCATGCTGAAAGCAACGCCCGAGCGCAGGCTTTTCACCTGAATGCTGGCAAGCGATACGCCGAGGGTGATCAGCATCAGCGGTACGGTGAAGCCCGACATCAAATCCACGCTGTTGGCGAGCCACAGGGGCAGCGAGGTATCGGTGAGCAGCAGCGCCATGGCGATGACGATGGCGTAGACGGTGGGCGTTTTGGCCAGGGCTTTCAGCGGGTTGCCACGGCTTGCCAAAATAGTGCCCAGCGTGAACTGAAACAGCGAGACCGTCACCATGATGGTGATGCCGTAGGCGAAACCGGCGCTGCCGAAGGCGTAGAGCACCACGGGCAAGCCCATGTTGCCGGTGTTGGGGTACATCATCGGCGCCAGCAGTACCCGCCAGTCGTGGCGCAGTAGCTTGGCCACCACAAAGGTCGCTGCGGCCATACTGATAATCACCAGCGCGGTGGCGAGCATGGTGCGGCCAAAGGTGCTGGCGTCGATCTCGGCGCCACTCAGCGAGGCGAGCACCAGCGCGGGCGTGCCGATATTGAACACCAGGCGGGTGATAAAATCGACCGGATACGCATGGCCCATCCGAACCCAGGTGAAGCCTAATCCCGCCCCCGCCAGCACGGGCGCCATCACGGCGAAGAGTTCAGCAAGCACGGCGCCTCCTTAGGCGGGCAATGGGGAAGAAATCGATGCAAAGCGCGCTATTCTGAGCAATGCCCTAGTGATGATGCAACATTGCCCCCGCCGCGCTCTGCGCGCTAGGTGCCGCGGTGGTGGTGCAAAAACCGTTTTGCCACTCAGGGGGCGCGGCGTCGCGCAGCAGGTTCAGCAGCGCCGAGACTTTACGTGGCTGATAGCCGTAGGCGTAGACCAGCGTGATCGGTAGCGCGTCCGGCTGCCACTCAGGCAAGCAGCGCACCAACTCACCCGGGTGCGCGGCTTCGCGCTGTGCCGCGAGCCAATCAGGCATCAGGCCAATCCCCCGACCGCGCGCGATCGCATCGGCGTGCAGCGCCAGCTGATTGACGCGGTAACGCGTCGGCGGCGGCGAGAAGTGGTAACTGCCGTACTCGCGGTGGTGGAATTCAAGCCCCGCCTGGGTATCGCCGAGTAGATCGATCCAGTGGTGCTGCACCAGCTCGCGCGGGTGGTTCGGGGCGGGTTGCTGGGCGAGGTAGCGGGGCGCCGCGTAAAGGTGGCGGGCCAGCCAGCCCAAGCGCTCTTGGCGCAGCGGTGAATCGGGCACATCGCCTAGCCAGAGTGTCACCTGATGGGCACTGGGGGCCGTGGGCGGTGCGTCGCAGGTGCGCAGGGTCACCGAAATACCGGGGTGGTCATCCATAAAACGGTACACCAAGCGCCCCAGCCAGCCGCGCACTAGGCCGCTGTGGGTGTGGACTTCCAGCTCGCCGCTGACCTCATGGCGCAGGGTATCCAGCGCGCTCTGGCTCTGCTCCGCTAGGCTTAGCATCTGTTGGCAGTAACGGTGAAAGAGTTCACCCGCCTCGGTGGGGATCAAGCGATTCGCCTGGCGGCGTAGTAGCGGCTGCCCAAGGCGCTGCTCAAGCTGAGAGATACGCCGGCTCAACGTGGATTTGGCCACGTTGAGCTCGCGGGCGCTTTGGGTCAGGCTGGCGGTTTGCATCACGGTGTGGAATGCCAGGAGTTCGTCGCTATCGTGCATAGGGGAGTCACCCTTCCAGAGAACGCCCCTATAGTATGCCAGCTAACGATTTAATAAAAAAAGTTCTTATTTATAACCTTGGAGGGGCGCGCGAATCGGTGGCGTATCTGCTGACGTTGTCTTCAGGACTGACTTCGTCCAGGGTGAAGGGCGAGGCCTAAACAGGGTCGCCAATTCGTTGCACACAAAGCGTGGCTCAATCCACTCTTCTAGGTGATCCCGGGTGTACTGCAAAAAGCGCTGCGCCGGCTGCGGCAGGCGACGATCGTTACGCACGATAAGCTGCCAGTGGCTTTCGATCGGCAAATCCTTGACCTTGAGTACCGCAAGTTCGGGATGCTCCTTGGGGAGGACGTGCTCCGAAAGAATCGCCACGCCCATCTGCGCCCCCACCGCTACCCTGATCGCCTCGTTGCTGGCCATTTGCAGCGTCGAGCGCATCGCCAAGCCGTGCTCCTGTAGCCAGCCTTCCAATAGCATGCGCGTCGCGGAGCCCGGCTCGCGTAGCAGCAAACGCTCACTAAGCAGCTGCTCCATCAACAGCTCGTCCGGCGCCTGCGCCAGCGGGTGCGCGGTGGAGGCGATCGCCACCAGCGGGTTACGCATGAAGCGGGCGGCCACGGCGTGGTCGAGAGACGGCGGGTGGCTAAACACGTAAATATCGTCGTCCTGGCGCTCAAAGCGGGTGAGCACCTGACGGCGGTTGCCGATGTTCACCGTCACATCCACGTCAGGGAAGGCGAGGCTAAAAGGCCCTAGCAGGCGGGGTAGTACGTACTGGGCGGTATTCACCAGCGCAATACTGAAGCGCCCTTTGCTGCCTTGCTGCAGCGCGCCTAGTTGATCGGCGAAATCCTCGAAGCGACCGAGGACGTCACGGCTGGCCTGATAGAGGGCCTGGCCGGTATCGGTCATCCGGAGTTCCGCGGTGTGATGCTCCAGAAGCGGCCCGCCCACCGCCTCGCTTAGCCGCTTGAGCTGTTGCGATACAGTAGGTTGCGTTAGGTGAAGTTGCCGGGCCGCTTCGCTGATGGAGCCGCAGCGAATCACGGTGACATAGACCTGCAGCAGCCGGAAGGTGAGGTGGCGGATATTCATGCGCATGACTCTATATAGAAAATCATCTATGGTAAATAACCAATATATTATTGGTCGACTAAGATTACGGTGGGCAGAATTCCGACCCAAATCAACGGGGAGTGATGTTATGCCAGATATTGTGGTGATGTTTTTCCTGCTCGGCCTAGTGGCCGGTGCGGTAAAGTCCGACCTAGAAGTGCCCAAAGCCACCTACGACACCTTGAGCCTGCTGCTGATGTTGACCATCGGCTTGAAAGGCGGCATGGCGCTTTACGGCAATTTGCACTGGGGGCTGGTGCCGGAGCTTGCTGGCGTAGCACTCCTGTCGGCGCTGATTCCGCTAATGCTCACCCCCGTGTTGCGTCGCATGGTGCGCCTATCCGCGGCTGACAGCGCAAGTATCGGGGCGCACTACGGCTCGGTGAGCGCGGGCACCTTCGCCGTTGCGCTGGCTTACGTCGAGGCGCGCAACCTAATGGTGGGCAGCGAAGTGACGCTGTATCTGGTGGCGATGGAGCTGCCCGCGATCATGGTCGCTATCGCGCTGTTTCGCCGCCATCAGGGGGCCGAAGTCAACGAGAGCGTTAGCAAACTCTGGCACGAAACCCTGACCAATCGCGGCGTGATCCTGCTCGGGGGCGGTGTGTTGATCGGCGCGTTTTACGGGCCTGCCCAGGGCGAGGATGTCACCAACCTGTTCACCAATGCCTTCAAGGCGGTGCTGGCGCTCTTCTTGCTGGAAATGGGCCTGACCGCCGCGCAAACGCTGCGCCCCCTGCCGTGGCACCACTGGCGCCTGCTGACCTTTGCCATCGTGACGCCGCCCTTGCTGTCGATGCTGGGTATCATGATGGGCGTGGCGCTGGGCCTTCCCACCGGCTCGGTGGTGATTCTCGCCGCCCTGACCGCCAGTGCCTCTTATATCGCCGCCCCCGCCGCGATGCGCGCGAGTATCCCGCAAGCCAATATTGGCTTGGCGATGCTGGCCTCACTCGGGGTGACGTTTCCGCTCAACGTCATCATCGGTATTCCGGTTTATCACGCTGTGATAGAGGCCATCGTGGGGTAGTGCGCCAGCTCATCATCAACAACTGCTGTTGACTCAACTACGCTGAAAGACGAGGCAGTGTATATCCCTTGTCAGGAGGCACGATGAAGAGTTCTTGTGACAGTTCTTGTGAGAATGTTGATGAGAGTGCTTATATTCGGCGGCGTAACAACGTAACGGTGAGGGGGCAAGGCGAGCGCACCTTGATGCTGGCGCACGGCTTTGGCTGCGATCAAAAGATGTGGCGCTTTCTGATTCCCCGACTTGAGCGCCACTACACTCTGGTGCTCTTCGACTATGTAGGCTCGGGCAATTCCGATACGTCCGCCTTCGACGTGGAGCGTTATGCCCGCTTGGAAGGTTACGCCCAGGATATTCTCGACATTTGCGAGGCGCTGTCCCTTAAGGATGTCACGCTGATCGGCCACTCTGTCAGCAGCATCATTGGGTTGATCGCTTGCGAGACTGCGCCCGAGCGCTTCAGCCGCCTAGTGATGATTGCGCCTTCGCCCTCTTTTCAGAATCACCCGCCGGATTACTACGGCGGGTTTGAGCAGGAAGACCTGCAGGACCTGCTGGATCTGATGGACATGAATTACATCGACTGGGCCAACTACCTCGCTCCCTTGGTGATGGACAAGCAAAATGGCGACACCTTGGTGAACGAACTCTCGGACAGTTTCTGTTCGATCGACCCGGTGGCGGCAAAGACCTTTGCCCAGGCGACCTTTACCGCCGATTATCGCCATATTCTGCCCGATACCCCTTGTCCGACGCTGATCGTCCAGAGTAAGCACGACGCCCTAGCGCCGCAGCACATCGGTCACTACATGCACGACGTCATGCCCCAGAGTACCTTGCTTATGATCGACACCGTCGGCCACTGTCCGCATATGTCCCATCCGCGTCAGGTACTCGACGCTGTTCTCGACTTTCTGCCGCAATAGCCAAAAAACCCCGGCAGAGCCGGGGTGGAAGGTGAGATCGAAACAGGTCAGCCCGCGCTTAGAACGCATAGCGCGCCGAGAGCCAGAGGCGGCGGCCTTCTTCGCTGTTGGCGTAACGGTTGCCGTAGTAGGTTTGTAAGTTACCGCTACGATCGGGCGCCTGGTAACTCTCATAGTCAACAAAGTCTTTATCGAGCAGGTTATAGATCGTCGCGCTGACGGAGAACTGCTCGGTAAAGGCGTAGTTACCGCCGAGGTTGAACAGCGAGTACGCTTTGAAATCGCCCAAGTCTTCGTAGGAGGGCGCGCCGCGTACGCGCGCACGGTTACGGTAGCGCTCGCTGCGGTACTCGGCGGAGAGCCAGGTATCCAGCTTGGCGGTAGCCTGCCAGCGCAGGGTGGCGTTGATCGCGTGCTCTGGGGTATCGGTTAGCGGCTCGCCCTCGTTATTGCCGCTTTTCTGTTCGCTATCGGTATAGGTGTAGTTGGCGTTTAAGCGCCAGGCGGGCGCGAATTGATAGCCGGTGGAGAGCTCGATCCCCTTAGTGACGGCCTCGTCGATGTTGATCTCTTGGCCGTAAACGCCATCCGGAATCATGGGGTCGTTCTCGACGCGAATATCGTTGCCACTGGCGATCTTGTCGTTAAACTGGTTGTAGAACAGCGTGGCGCTGGCCGTAAAGCCTTGCTGATTATCGTAGTGGGCGCTGATTTCGCTGCTGGTACTGGTCTCGGGCTCCAAATTTGGATTGCCGATGGTCAAAATCGTGCCCTGTCCGGTCACGCCGTTGATGCCGGCGTGAAGATCGTTGAGCGAGGGCGTTTTATAACCGCGGCTGACGCCCCCTTTCAGGGTCCATTCAGGCGTGGTGTTCCACACCAGATAGCCGCGCGGGCTGAACTGGCTGCCAAAGGCGTCGTGGTGGTCGTAGCGCCCGCCCAGCGTCAGCGCGAGATCATCGCGCAGCATCCATTCATCCTCGGCGAACAGCGACCAAGTGGTCTGCTCAAAGGTTTCGTTCGCCAAGCCGTCGTCCAGTTCGGCATCCCACCACTGCGCGCCCAGGGTGGTCATATGATCGCCTAGTGGCAGCGTGAACTTGGTATCGAGCACGGTGTTGGTGGTTTCCAGCTCGCGCGGGGCGCCGCCGATAATGCTGGGAAACCCTGCGTAGGGCACGCCCATGTCGCCGGGAATCGTCCGGCCTTCTGTCTCCGTGGTGTTGCGCATCAGGCTGGATTCCAGCGTGCCGGCGGTAAAGCGGCTGGTATGACCTAGCGTTATTTGCTCACGCTCAAAGCGCAGTTCATCCGAATAGCCGTTGGCCACGCCGGGGTTGGGCGCACAGCTGCGCGTGCGGCCATCCAGGGTGCCGAGTTGGCACTCGTCGTTATTGTACTGCTGGCGGTTGACTTCGCCGTCAAGCCAGAGGTTATGGTCGTCGGTGGGGGTCCAGGTCAGCTTGCCGCCCAGGTTATAGACGTCGCCTTCGACGGGGCTCGGGCCGCGCTGACTCACGTCAACCGGGTCGCCGCTTGCATCGGTGTAGGTCAGCTCAGAGGCGTCGCGTTCAAAAAAGCGCCCGCGCAGCTGTACGCCTAAAGTGTCTTTCACCAGCGGGCCGCTGGTGTAGAGGTTGATTTCACGACGATCGCCGAAGTCGCGATCCTGGTTGAAGGTGTTCTCCACACCGATGGCGCCTGTCCACTCTTGATCGATTTTGCGCGTGATGATGTTGATCACCCCACCCATGGCATCGGAGCCGTAGAGGGTCGACATCGGCCCGCGAATCACCTCGATCCGCTCGATGCTCGATACCGGCGGGAAGAAGCTGGTGGCGGTCTCGCCAAAGCCGTTGGGCGTGACGCTACCGGCGGCATTTTGGCGGCGGCCATCAATCAAAATCAGCGTGTAGTCGCTCGGCATACCGCGAATGCTGATAGTGCGGCCACCGGTTTTGCCGACTTGGCCCCCTACGTCCACGCCTTCTACATCGCGCAGTGCATCGGCGATACTGCTGACGCGCGTGCGCTCTAGCTCCTCGCGGGTGACAACCGAGATGCTCGCCGGCGCATCGACCATGGCCTGCTCAAAGCCACTCGCCGATACCACGATATTATTCAACGGCTCGCTCTCTTGGGCGTGGAGGCCGGGTGAAGCGACAGCGAGCGCGATGGCGCTGGCCAGCGCGGAACGGTGAAAGCGCAACATGGAGATCCCCTTGAAGACGGTTTTAATTAGTAATGATACTGGTTATCAAATGAGGTGGTGATTCTAGGGAGAGGGGTTCTCAAATGCGAGGTGTTAAAAGGGAACGCCGCGTTGCAAAAAACGCAACAGGGAGTGGTTGCATTGCGTGGAACATATCGTTCGTGGCAATAGTGATGAAAATGTCTTTGATAATCGTTAGTATCCTTTTCTTTTAACGCAGGGGTATCGCATGGGACCGCTGGTGGGGAAGTTAAAAGCGAAGGGCCTCATCGCGCTGCTGATGGGTGGCGTGGCCATGGGGGTATTCAGCGCAAGCGTCGAGGCGCGCACGCTCGATACCGCGTTTGGCAGTGTGGAGGTAAAAGGCTCACCCGAGCGCGTGGTAACGCTTTACGAAGGCGCGCTGGATACCGCGCTCGCGGCGGGCGTGATGCCGGTCGGGGCGGTGACCACCCGCGGCGGAAATGACGTGGCGGCCTACATTGAGACATATCTTGGCGACACGCGCCCGGCGATCATGGGCGTGGTACGCGAGATTAATCTTGAGGCCGTGCTGATGCAGCAGCCGGATCTTATTCTGGCACCGCCGCAGCTTCCCGAGGCGCAGTATCGGCTGCTGTCGCGTATGGCGCCGACCGTGGTGCCGCCGACCCAACCCATCGCCCCGGACAACTGGCGCGACGAAGCGCGGTTGTACGGGCAAGCACTCGGCCGCGAGGACGCCATCGAGGCGGCGATCAACGGCGTCGATACGCGCGCGGCGGAACTGGCTAACGCCCTGGCGCAGGCAGAGGCGGGCGGCAGCGCCTTTCTGGTGCGCTGGATGCCGGGTGGGCCGATGGTCATGTCGAAAAACCTCTTCACCTCCGGGCTCTTGGCGCGGGTGGGGCTGGATTTCCAGGATGGAGGCCTTGTCAGCGAGGGCGGCGTGCATAGCGACGTGCTCAGCCTAGAGAACCTTTCTCGGGTGGATGGTGACTGGCTGTTTCTTGCCACATTGAACGCAGATGGCGAAGCGGCGCTGGAAAGCGCCAAGCAGAGCCCTGCTTTCACGCGCCTGGAGGTGGTCAAACGTGGCGGCGTGGTGCCCGTGGATGGGCAGCTATGGACCAGTGCTAACGGCCCACTGGCGGCGCAGGCGATTCTCGATGATATAGAAGGCGCGCTGCTGCCGTGATCGCGGTTGCCCCATGGCGCTCCTTGGCGCTGTTGCTGATGGCGCTCGCGGCGGTCAGCGGTATCAGTTTGCTGATCGGGGCGGGCAGTGTCGGCCCTTGGCAGTCGCTGGGGGCGCTTTTCGGAGACACCGGTGGCGACGCACATTTTGTGGTGTGGGAGCTGCGCGCGCCGCGTACCGCCATCGGTGTCGTGGTGGGCATGGCGCTGGGCGTGGCGGGCGCGCTTTTGCAGGCGGTCTCGCGTAACCCGCTGGCGGAGCCAGGGCTTCTGGGCGTGAGCGCGGGGGCGGCGTTTGCCGTGGCGCTGGCGCTGGTGCTCGGCGCCAGTGCCGTCACGCTGAAAGTCTTCGTCGCGCAGTTGGGCGCGTTAGCGGGGTGCATCTGTGTGCTGGGCGTTGCCCGGGTGCGGGGGGTAGGCAACGACCCGGTGCGTTTGGTACTGGCGGGGGCGGCTTTCTCGGGGCTTCTGGGCTCGCTGACGGCGCTGCTGCTGCTTTTTGATCAGCGCGCCGCGGATGAAATCCGTTTTTGGGTGATCGGTGCCCTGGCCGGGCGGCGGTTGGCGGATCTGGCCGCCGTTCTCCCCCACCCCTGTCTCTTTTACACAACTAGATGGGGTTTAAAGAAAGAGGCAGGGGGGATGGGCGTCGGGGGGGGGGCCGGGGAGCGTGGATACGGCGACCACCGAGATCTACACTCTTTCCCTACACGACGCTCTTCCGATCTGCACGCAAGGGTATCGCTTTATTGTCGCCGGCATTGGCGTGGGCGCGGTGTTCGGCGCGGTGACGCAGCTGTTGCTCGCGCGGGTGGCGATCGATACCGCCAACGCGGCCTACCCCTGGACGGTGGGGACGCTAAACGCGCGCCCAGCGGGAGCGGTGCCGCTTTTAGCAGCGGGCTTGGCGCTTGGGCTGGGTCTTGCGTTAGCGGGGGCGCGCTCGCTGTCGCTTTTGCGCTTTCACGATGGCGTCGCGTCAGGGCTGGGTATCGCCGTGACCTCGCGGCGTGTTCATATCCTGATGCTGGCGGTGGTGCTGACCGCCCTTGCCGTCGCCGTGGCCGGGCCGGTCGGCATGGTGGGGCTGATTGGCCCGGAAATCGCTCGGGGACTGTCGCGCTCGCGCCATGTTCCGATCATTGCCGCCGCGCTTTCGGGGGCGCTGGTGATGGTGTTGGCCGATTTGGCCGGGCGATGTCTGCTCGCGCCCATTGAAGTGCCTGTGGGGATCGTCACCGCCGTGGTCGGCGGCCCGTGGTTACTGTGGCTATTAATGCGCCCGCAACGGAGGGGACCATGAACGAGACAACGCCCTCGCCGACACTCGTTGCTTCGGCGCTGAGCATGAATTACGGCGCGCGCCGCGTGATCGACGCGCTCGATCTGGCGCTGCCGACCGGGCAAGTAACGGCGATCGTGGGGCCGAACGGCTGCGGGAAATCGACGCTGCTGGCCGGGCTTGCTCGTCTGCACAAACCCGGGGGTGGCGCGGTGCTGCTGGATGGCGGCGATATCCAGCGTCTTTCGGCGCGCACGCTGGCCACGCGCTTGGCGCTGCTGCCTCAAGAGGCGGTAGCACCCGAAGGGCTGACGGTCGCCGAGTTGATTCGCTTTGGCCGCCAACCGCACCAGGGCTGGCTGCGCCAGTGGTCGGCGGAGGATCAGCGCGTGGTGCAGCAGGCGCTCGCGGCAGCAGGGCTTGAAATGCTGGCCGAGCGACCCTTGGATGCGCTTTCGGGAGGCCAGCGCCAGCGCGCGTGGATCGCCATGACCATCGCCCAGCAAACGCCGCTTTTGTTACTCGATGAGCCCACTTCCGCACTGGATTTAGGCCATCAGATCGAAGTGTTTGAGCTAGTAAGGGCGTTGGCGCGCCAGGGCCGCACCGTGGTCATGGTGCTGCATGACCTGGCCAGCGCCTGCCGCTATGCCGACCACTTGATCGCCATGCGCGAGGGGCACATCGTGGCCCAAGGGCCGCCCAGTGAGGTGGTTACCCCGGCGCTGGTGCGAACCCTCTACCAGGTGGAGTGTACCCTTTTGACCGACCCTGAGACCGGTAGCCCGCTGCTGGCGAATATCAAGCGCGCCACCGCGTAATAGAAACTAGGTGGGGCCGAGCGCGTCACCCTTCGACAGGCTCTGGGCGAGCAGGGATAATCGCGCGTAACCCTTCCGTTCGGTCTGCGCGTGTCTAAGACCGAATGGGGCTTCATTTTTTGTATCAACCACTAAGGAACCCCTGTGGCTTCTTCTTCGACAAACAGCTTTCAAGCGCTGGTGCGCCTTTTGCGTTACGCCAAAGGCTATCGGCGCCAAATTATCACCGCCACCCTCTGCTCCATCATCAACAAACTGTTTGATATCGCCCCAGAGATATTGATCGGGGTGGCGATCGACGTGGTCGTGAATCAAGAGCAGAGCTTTGTCGCGTGCCTCGGTTTCGAGACCCCGCAGGAGCAGATCAGCATCCTCGCCGTGCTGACCTTCTTTATCTGGGCGGGGGAGTCGCTGTTTGAGTACCTCTTCCAAGTCTTGTGGCGCAACCTGGCGCAGCGGCTGCAGGCCAATATGCGTCAAGACGCCTATGAGCATGCCCAGCGGCTGGATATGGCGTTCTTTGAAGCCAAAAGCTCCGGCCAGCTGGTGGCCACGATGAACGATGACGTCAACCAGCTGGAGCGCTTTCTGGACGGCGGCGCCAACGCCCTGATTCAGGTCGGTGTGACCGTGTTGGCGGTGGGTGCGGTCTTTTTTGTGCTGTCGCCGCTGATTGCGCTGCTCGCTTTTACCCCGATCCCGCTGATTATCTGGGGCGCGTTCTTCTTTCAGCGCAAAGCCGGCCCGCTGTATAACGACGTGCGCGAAAAGGTGGGCGATCTCTCCAGTCGGCTTTCCAACAACCTAAGCGGTATCGCCACGATCAAAAGCTTCACCAGCGAAGCGCGCGAAGCCGAGCGCTTGCGCGACGCGAGCGAAGCGTATGTTGAGGCCAACCGGCGCGCCATCAAGGTCAGCTCGGCGTTTATTCCCGTGATTCGCATGGCGATTCTGGCCGGCTTTCTCGCGACTTTCACGGTCGGCGGCATGATGGCGCTCAACGGCAACCTGAACGTGGGTGCTTACGGGGTGCTGGTCTTTTTGACCCAGCGTTTGCTCTGGCCGCTAACCGGCCTCGCCCAGGTGATTGATCTGTTCGAGCGCGCGATGGCGAGCACCCGGCGGATTCTCGATCTGCTCGAAGAGCCGATCAAGGTGAAAGAGACAAGCGACCAGCCGTTGGCCACCCCGGTGCGCGGTGAGGTGACTTTCGACGCCGTGAGCTTTCACTACGCGTCGAGCGAGGTCGGTGTCGACGGTATCAACTTGCACGTTCCCGCCGGTAACACCCTGGCGCTGGTGGGCGCGACGGGCTCGGGCAAGTCAACCCTGGTCAAACTGCTGCTGCGCTTTTACGACCCGGAAAGCGGGCGCGTGCTGATCGACGGGCAGCCGATTAACGCGGTGAGCCTTCAGTCGCTGCGCCAGGCCATTGGGCTGGTGAGCCAGGATGTTTATCTGTTCGAGGGCAGCATCCGCGACAATATCGCTTACGGTAAGCCCGATGCCGACGACGCCGCGATCATCGACGCGGCCAAAACGGCCGAGGCGTGGAGTTTTATCGACACGCTACCGCAAGGGCTCGATACCCCCGTGGGCGAGCGCGGCGTGCGCCTCTCCGGCGGCCAGCGACAGCGGCTGTCGCTGGCGCGGGCGCTGCTCAAGGACCCGCCGATTCTGGTGCTTGACGAGGCCACAAGCGCCGTGGATAACGAGACCGAAGCCGCCATTCAGCGCTCGCTCAAGCGTATCGCCCACGGGCGCACGGTGCTGATGATCGCCCACCGCCTCTCAACGATTGTGCACGCCGATGAGATCGTGGTGATCGAAAAAGGCCAAGTGACCGAGCGCGGCACTCACGACGATCTGCTGGACGCTAACGGGCACTACGCCGCTCAGTGGCGCGTGCAAACTGGCGCGGTATAGCCGCCACGACAAACGCTTGTATGCGCGGGAGTTGCGCCGCATAGTATTTGCGTTCCACAGTGGCGGCGTCGTGTAGCGCTCAGAAAGAGAGGGGAGGCCCGTAATGAACGCAAGCAAGATTCTTCAGCAGTTAATGCAGCAGGCCGGCGGTGGTCAAAAGGGCAGCGGTGTCGACGTCCAAGGGATGCTGAACGGCCTCTCAAAGCAGTTTGGCGGCGGCGGTGGCGATGAGCCCCGTCGCGAGCGTCAAGAAAAGCCCAGTGGCGGTAACAGCGGGGTGGATATGAAAAGCCTGCTTGGCGGCGGCGCCATGGGGCTGCTGGTGGGCTCCAAGCGAGGGCGAAAACTGGGCGGCAAGGCGCTGAAGTACGGCGCGATTGCTGGCGTGGGGGTGCTGGCGTGGAAGGCGTGGCAACGCTCGCAGCAAGGCGCTCAAGAAAACGCCCCGCAAGGGCAGGGCGCCTCCGAGGGCGAGCGCGTTGAGGTGCTGGAAGGCGAGTTTCAGGAGCGGCGCAGCCTTGAGCTTCTGCAGGCGATGATCATGGCCGCCTGCGCCGATGGTCATATCGACGAGCAGGAGCAGGCGCTGATTACCCAGCAAATCGACGCGCTGGGTGCCGATCAGGAGATGCACCGCTGGGTCGAGCAGCAGCTACAAGCGCCGCTGGATGCGCAAGCGCTGGCGCGCGAGGCGGATTCGCCCCAGGCGGCCCGCGAGATGTACTTGGTCAGCGTGGCGGTGATCGATGAACAGAACCCCATGGAGCGCGCCTGGTTGGATCAGTTGGCCCATGCCCTGCAGCTACCGGCGCATGTGGCGACTGAACTGGAGCGCCAAGCGCGAGAAGCCAACTGATGGTAGAGACGCTGAATCTTTGGCTTGCCCTGGGGTTGGGCACTGGCCTCTCGCCCATCGCCCCGGGCACGGTGGGGTCGTTGTTGGGTGTGCCCGTGGCGTGGTGGCTGCTGGGGCGGCCGCTTTCGCGGCAGGCGTGGGTCATCGCGCTGCTGTTAGTGCTGGCCGTGCCGGTATGCCACTTCGCATCACTGCAGTTTGCCGGCAGTGACCATGGTGGCATCGTGGCCGACGAAATTGTCGCCTTTCCGCTGGCCGTTATCGGCCTGCGGGCGCTGCGCCATCCGTTGGGTATGGCGCTGGCGTTCGCGGTGTACCGCGTCTTTGATGGGTTAAAGCCGCCGCCGATTCACCTGGCGGAGCGTGTCAGCGGCGGTTTTGGCATTGTGCTGGGTGATACCGTCGCGGCCATCGCGGCGTGGCTGGTGGTGGCGGCGGGGCTTTTTGTCTGGCAGCGCTATCGGGCACGGGGCTCTGGCGCGATTTAGAACGTTGGGCCGCCCGCTTCCTCTCCCCACACCTCTTCGAGGCGGTCATCGCGGCCGCAGCTAAAGCGGTAGAACTTGTAGCGGACGGGATTTTTCTCGTAGTAGTTCTGGTGGTAGGTCTCGGCTTCCCAGAACGTATCGGCGGGAACAATCTCGGTGGCGATATCGCGCTCAAAGCGCGCTTCCAATTCGGCCTTGCTCTCTTCGGCCAGTTCGCGCTGCTGCTCGTTACGGTAGAAGATCGCCGAGCGGTACTGGCTGCCGACATCGCAAAACTGCCGGCCTTCGGCAAAGGGATCGATATTGCGCCAAAAAATCTCCAGAAGCTGCGCGTAGCTGATCACGTCGGGGTCGTATTCCACTTTCACCGCTTCGGCGTGGCCCGTATCGCCGGCGGTGATCGCTTCGTAGCTAGGGGTTTCCAGTTTGCCACCGATGTAGCCTGAGGTAGTCGCGCTGACACCGGGCTGGCGGTCGTAGGGCGGCTCCATGCACCAGAAACAGCCGCCGGCGAAAATAGCGTGGGCGGTGGCGTCGGCACGGGTGTCGGCGGCAAGCGGGGCGCTTAGGCTTCCCACCGCGGCAAAAAGCATCAGGGTCAGGGGGCGAAAACCTGTCGAAAGCGACATAAACACTCCACGTAGGGTTTGGGTGAAAACGGTCTCCCATGGAGTGTTTTATCGCTGACAGGTTCCCTTTTTCTGTGCTGTTTCTATATAAAGATAAGGTTATGTAGAAGTTGTGTAGGGCGATGCGGGCATGTGCAGATTCACGCCAAGCGCGAGGGCCACACTTCGTCTAAGGTGCTGAGCGCGGCGTGCAGCGTCGGTTCACTCTCGCGCCCGCGCTGCCAGATAAAGCTGAGCGCACAGGGCAGGCGCACATCGCCTGCGACCGCAAGCCCGCTCTCCTGACGCTCGGTCATGGCGAGCGCGTCCCGAGCGAGACTCAAGCCCACCCCCGCGCGCACTAAATCAAGCATGCAGGCCTCTTGATCGACCTGGGCGACGCGGTTGGGCGTGGCGCCGCTTGCGGCAAGTGCTTTATTAAGCAGCCGATGGTGAACCGACACCTCGGGGGTGACGATCCACGGCAGCGCCGCTAGGGTTTCCCAGCGGGTATCGATCAGCCGCGACTCCCAGCCGGGCGGAGCCACCACGTGGTAGTGAAAGTGGGTGAGTTCGCGAAAGGCAAGCGTGGGGTGCTGTGGGCCGGGGCCTTCACCGGGCGGAGCGAGATAGAACCCCACGTCGAGTTCGCCTTGCTCAACGCGCTCGCCCACGCTGCCGCTCATGCCGTGGTGAAGCTCGGTCTCCAACTGCGGTGCGCCTTGCATCAAACGGCGCAGGAAAGCGCCCAGGCGAATAAACTCTGGGTCGACGATGGTGCCGATCTTGAGCTTCCCGCGCCCTTCTGCTCTCAAGCGCCTTGGCCCTGCCGTATATCGCCCTTCTTGGTCAGAGCCAAAGCGGCACGGAACTCGGCGGCTTGGGGTTTATGGTGATTGTCTCCGGCATCGCCGCGATGCTGGCAAGCCCCGTCTGGGGCAAGCGGGCGGATGCCTCTAGCCGCCAGGTCATGCGCGACGCCGCACTCGGCACCGCCGTGTGCTGTTTGCTTGGGGCTTTGCTTGCGTGGCTGCCGGGTAGCTGGACCGAGCAAATCTGGCCCTATGCGCTGGTCTACGGGTTGTTGGTGATCATTCACCACGGCGTACGCTTGGGGCGTAAAACCTACCTGGTGGACATGGCCACTCAAGAGAATCGCGCTCTTTATGTCGCGCTTTCTAATACATTAACCGGCGTGTTGATGCTGCTGGTTGGCGCCGTGATGGGCGGCTTGGCCCAGTGGCTGGGCAGCAGCGCGTTGCTTGTCGTGCTTGCTGTCACGGCTATTGGCGCTATGCTAAGCGCACAGCAACTGCCCGAAACTGAGTGACACGCTACCGGTGCGCGCCCACTCAGTGATTGCAAAGCGTGGCCGCGCTCGCCAAGATGTGGGATAAAACGCTCAAAGATAGCGCAAACTGAAATGCCGCTTGGCCATACCGCTCAATCAATGGCCTTCGGAAAGGACTGGAGCTGCAACAGGAACCTTTTGATGAAACGATCTCCCTTGATCAGCCCGGAGTTGCTAGAACGTATTGTTGACGCTTCCGAAGATGGCATTGTGGTTGCCGAGCAGGAAGGCGATGAAAACATCCTGATTTACGTCAACAAAGGGTTTGAACGCTTAACCGGCTACAGCGCCGATGAGATTCTCTACCGCGACTGCCGTTTTTTACAAAACGACGACCGCGACCAGGATGCGCTCAATGCCATACGCGAGGCACTTAAAGAGGGCCGCCCCTCGCGCGAGGTGCTGCGCAACTACCGTAAAGACGGCACGATGTTCTGGAACGAGCTCTCCATCACCCCGGTGTTCGACGAAGCCGACAACCTGATGTACTACATCGGCGTGCAGAAAGACGTCACCGAACGGGTGGAAGCCTTGCAGGCCTTGGAAGCGCTACAAAAGCAGCAGCAAAACAGCGAATAAAAAAATTCGCGGAAAAGCTTGAACTCCAACCTGGTAGGCGCTATATAGCGGCAATGCGCAAACGTGCTAGGTACTTCAAACGCTACGCGTTGTGAAGTCGTATGTTGCCGGTTATCCGGCCTGGGTTGGAGGGCATCGTTATGAGCCGTGACCCCTTAAGTCGTGATTTGTACTCCCACCGTGGCAACGCCGCCGCTGATTTCGATAGCGATGACGACGCCAACGATGACGCCGCAAATGACCACGCGGTGAATGACCACTACTATGGCCGTAGCCGCTCCAGCAAAAGCGACACGCTTCGCGCCCGCCGCCGCGTCGAAGCTCTGCTGGAAGAGCGTCGCCTTCGCCGCGCCATCGACGATGACTGGTCGGATGAAGAGGAGTGACCTCGTTCGTCTTCACTTTATTCATCCCCTAAGTCGCGCTCCTCTCTACAACGCTGGCCTTTCCAGGCGGCCGGCACTATCATCGTGAGCCTGGACGTGCTCAGGCACGCTGCTACTTTCGTTTACCAACTTATCGGATTTCCATGGCGCAATACGTATTCACCATGAATCGGGTCGGCAAAGTTGTGCCGCCCAAAAAGCAAATTCTCAAGGATATCTCGCTGTCGTTCTTCCCCGGCGCCAAAATCGGCGTGCTGGGCTTAAACGGCGCGGGTAAATCCACACTGCTGCGCATTATGGCCGGTGTCGATAAAGAGTTTGAAGGTGAAGCTCGTCCGATGCCGGACATCAATGTGGGCTACTTGCCTCAGGAGCCGGAGCTCGACGACGAGAAAAACGTACGCGAGACCGTCGAAGAGGCGCTAGGAGCCCTTCAAGAGGCGCAGTCGCAACTCGACGCCGTCTACGCCGCCTATGCCGAGCCGGATGCCGATTTCGACGCCCTGGCCGCCGAGCAGGCGCGCCTTGAGAATATTATCGAAGCCGCCGATGCGCACAATATCGAGCGCAAGCTGGACGTGGCCGCCGAGGCCTTGCGCCTGCCACCGTGGGAGGCCACGGTTGGGCACCTCTCCGGGGGTGAGCGTCGCCGCGTGGCGCTTTGCCGCCTGCTGCTTTCCAGCCCGGACATGCTGCTGCTCGACGAGCCGACCAACCACCTAGACGCCGAATCGGTGGCGTGGCTTGAGCGCTTTCTGCACGACTACAACGGCACCGTAGTGGCGATCACCCACGACCGCTACTTCCTCGACAATGCCGCGGGCTGGATTCTGGAGCTCGACCGTGGTCAGGGGATCCCCTTTGAGGGCAACTACTCGCAGTGGCTCGAGCAGAAAGAGCAGCGCCTAGGCCAAGAGGCCAAGCAGGAAGCGTCGCGCCAGAAGGCGATCAAGCAGGAGTTGGAGTGGGTACGCTCCAACACCAAAGGGCGTCAGGCCAAGAGCAAGGCGCGCTTGAACCGCTTTGAAGAGATGCAGTCAGGCGATTTCCAAAAGCGCAACGAGACCAACGAGATCTATATTCCGCCCGGTCCGCGCCTTGGCGACAAGGTCATTGAGTTCCACAACGTGACCAAGCGCTTTGATGACAAGCTGCTCTACGAAGACCTCTCCTTCTCCGTACCGCCCGGTGCGATCGTGGGGATTATCGGCGGCAACGGCGCGGGTAAATCGACGCTGTTCAAGCTGATTACCGGCAAAGAGCAGCCTGATGCCGGCGAGGTCGTGATCGGCGACACCGTCAAGATCGCCTACGTCGAGCAGCTGCGCGATGCGCTGGATGACAAGCAAACCGTGTGGGAAGCCGTCTCCGACGGTCAGGATATTCTCAATATCAATGGCTACGAGGTGCCGTCGCGGGCGTACGTGGGTCGTTTTAACTTCAAGGGTAACGATCAGCAAAAACGCCTGGATGAACTCTCGGGGGGTGAGCGCGGCCGCTTGCAGTTGGCGCAAACGCTCAAGCAGGGTGCCAACGTTCTGCTGCTCGATGAGCCCTCCAACGATCTGGATATCGAAACCCTGCGCGCGCTGGAAGAAGCGCTTTTGGCCTTCCCCGGTTGCGCCATGGTGATCTCTCACGATCGCTGGTTCCTCGACCGCATCGCCACGCATATCCTCGCCTTTGAAGGCGATTCGCACGTGGAGTTCTTCGCCGGTAACTACTCCGAGTACGAAGCCGACCACAGAAAGCGCGTGGGTAACGACACGCCCAAGCGGATGAAGTACAAGCGCATCGACGCCTAAGCGCTTCGCTGTCTCCGTGCACGGGAAGGGGCGACCACTGGTCGCCCCTTCTTATTGCTTATCACCCCGCCGGCCAGGTGAATTCGCGCCCGCCCATCAAGTGCATGTGGATATGGTAGACCGTCTGGCCACCCATGTCGTTGCAGTTCATCACCACGCGGTAACCCTCATCGGCAAAGCCCTTCTCTTTGGCAATCTGCGCGGCGGTGTATTGCAGCCGGCCGATGGTGGCAAGGTCGCTCTCTTCGATATCGTTCAGCGTCGCGATATGCTTCTTGGGAATGATCAGAATATGCGTGGGCGCCTGCGGATTCAGGTCGTTAAACGCCAGCACCTCATCGTCCTCGTAGACGATATCCCCGGGGATCTCACGATTGATGATCTTGCAGAACAGACACTCCATGGAACGCTCCTTGAGTTGTTGCAGTCGTGGTGGTGGTTGTTGATGCCCTATTATCGACCAGCTTAGCGAAAGCGGCGCTGAGCAAGCAAATGGCGCACAAGGGGGGCCAAGATCAGCTCCATCGCCAGCGACATACGCGACCCCGGCACCACCAGCGTGTGCGGCCGGCTCATAAACGCATCCTGAATCATCGCCAGCAACCACGGAAAATCCACCGTCGACGGGTCGCGAAAGCGAATCACCACGAACGACTCCGAGTCAGTGGGAATATCCTGCACCTCAAAGGGGTTGGAGGTATCCACCGTCGGCACGCGCTGAAAGTTGATGTGCGTGCGCGAAAACTGCGGCTGAATGTAGCGCACGTAGTCGTCCATGCGCCCCAAAATGGTGTCGATCACCGCCTCCTGCGAATAGCCGCGCATCTTGGTATCGCGATCGATTTTCTGGATCCACTCCAGGTTCATCGTGGGGGCGACGCCCACCAGCAAATCCACATGGCGGGCAATGTCGAACTCAGGGGTCACCAGGCCGCCGTGCAAGCCTTCGTAAAAGAGCAGATCGGTACCGCACGGCAGCGACTGCCACTCGGTAAAGGTGCCGACTTGGTAGCCGGCCTCGATCTTCTGTTTATCTTCCGCGTGGATGTAGTGGCGAAACTGCCCGGTGCCGTGCTCGCCGTACTCGATAAACAGCCCTTCGAGCCGGTCAAGCAGGTTGGCTTCCACCGCGAAATGCGAGAGTTCGTCGGTACGCTCGGGCTCCTCGCGAAACATGCGGTGCAGCTCACTGCGGGTATAGCGGTGAAATGCGTCTCCATCCACCATCGCCGCATGCACGTCTTCACGCTGGAACATGCGCTCGAAGCTGCGCCGTACCGTGGTCGTACCGGCGCCGGATGAGCCGGTCACGGCAATGATCGGATATTCACGGGACATTTAGCGCTCACCCACCGTTGATTGGGCGCCCAAAAGCGCCTGCGTCACCGCGTTGGGCACGGCGACAGGACGCCCAAGCGCGGGGTCGATCAGCAGGACGTTGAGCCGTGCCGTCGCCACTACCTGATCGCTATCCTGCTTGCGCACGCGATGGTAGACCGTCAGCGCTTTGCCCCGCAGGATAGGTACCGCGGTTTCCACCACCAGCCTATCGGGGCAGTGCGCCTCGCTTTGGTACTGAACGGTGAGATCCGCGACAACGCTAGGGTAGCCGGCCATATCCCATTCGGGCAGATCCAGCGCCAAAAACGCCTGCAGGCGCGCTTCGTGCAGAAGCGAGACCAGCGCATCGTGCCCCAGGTGACGGCCGTAATTCATATCCGTCACTCGCACCGCGAGCGGGTGACGGTGAATCAGCGCCTCAGCGGGAAAATCGAGCTTTACACGCTCCATAGCGGCTTCCTTTTGTTGGTGGTTCGCTCGGTATCAACGCGACCCGGGCAATCCACGACCTTAATCCTGCGCTTGCTCCCGTGCAATCGCGCGGTAGGCGATATCGCGGCGGTACTCAACCCCCTCCCAGGTAATCGCGCTAACGCCCTGGTACGCCTGCTGCTGTGCAGCTGAAACGCTCTCCCCCAGCGCGGTCACGCAGAGCACGCGTCCGCCGGCGGTGGTTACGTCATTCTCCGCGGAAAGCGCCGTGCCGGCATGAAAGACCTTGCAGCCGCGCTTTTCCGCGGTCTCGATACCCGCGATCACATCGCCTTTGCGGTAGCTGCCGGGGTAACCGCCGGCCGCCATCACCACGCCCACCGCCGGGCGGCTATCCCACTGGCAGGCCATTCCCGCCAGCTTGCCTTCTGCGCCGGCAAGGCACAGCGCGGCAAGGTCAGAGGTCAAGCGCAGCATGATCGGCTGGGTTTCCGGATCACCAAAACGGCAGTTGTACTCGATCACCTTGGGGTTGCCGGCAGGGTCGATCATCAAGCCGGCATAGAGAAAGCCCGTGTACGTATTGCCCTCCTCGGCCATGCCGCGCACAGTGGGCAAGATCACCTGCTCCATGATGCGCGCATCGACCTCAGGGGTCACCACCGGTGCCGGGGAGTACGCCCCCATGCCGCCGGTGTTGGGGCCGGTATCGCCGTCATAGGCGCGCTTATGGTCCTGGCTTGTCGCCATGGGGACAACGTTTTCGCCATCGACCATGACGATAAAGCTTGCCTCCTCGCCGTCCAAGAACTCCTCGATCACCACCCGCGCGCCAGCATCGCCAAAGGCGTTGGCTTCAAGCATGTCGCGGATGGCGGCCTCGGCGTCGGCCAGGGTCTCGGCCACGATAACGCCCTTACCCGCCGCAAGGCCATCGGCCTTGATCACAATCGGCGCGCCCATTTCGTGCAAATAGGCCAATGCCGGCTCAACGGCGGTAAAGGGCTGGTAATCAGCGGTGGGGATCTGATGGCGAGCGAGAAAATCTTTGGTGAACGATTTGGAGCCTTCAAGCTGCGCGGCCGCCTGCGTGGGGCCAAAAATGGTCAGCCCCGCCGCCTGGAAGCGATCGACCACGCCCTCCACCAGCGGTGCTTCCGGCCCTACCACCGTTAACCCGACCTTTTCTCGGGTGGCAAGCGCCACCAGCCCCCCAAGATCGGTGGCGTCAACGTCTACGTTTTGGAGTTTAGGCTCACGCGCGGTGCCGGCGTTACCCGGCGCGACCAGCACCTGTTCCACTTGCTCCGACTGGGCTAATTTCCACGCCAGTGCGTGTTCGCGACCACCGCCGCCGATCATCAAGACCTTCATGCTGTTCCTTTTTTTCACTCGTAGGCTTTTACTCAATGGGCGCCAGGGTGTTGATATACCCACGCAAGATACTTATGCCCACGTAAAGTACTTATGTCACGTAAAGTACTTATGTTACGTAAAGTGCTTATGCCACGTTAGGGTGAGCGTTCGTCATCAGCGCGCCGATGCTAACGCTCCGAGGTATTGTCGTCTTTTTTGGGCGCCTCGGACGCGTTCTTTTTTTCGCTTTTCTCGTCGCCATCGCCGGTCTGATGAAAGGTCTTCTGCCAGAAGCGCATATTCTCCTCGGCCATTTCCCGCATCAGCTCCATGGGCGAGTGGCGCATCGCTTGCTGCCACTGCTCCTGCATGCGCTTTTGCTGCTCCATCATCAGCTGCGTGCCCTGCTCAAGGTAGCGTGCCAGGGGCAGCGGCGAGGACATGTCATAGACGCGTATCAGTTTGGCAAGCAGGTCGTTGGAGAACACCTCGGCCTCGCTGTCAGCCTGCTCCTGCTCGATAATAATGGAGAGCAAAATGGTGCGAGTGATGTCTTCACCGCTTTTGGCCTCCTCCACGCGGAAGGGCTCTTCGTCTAGAATAAGCTGGCGCAAATCTTCTAGTGTGACGTAGCGACTTTGCTGCGTATCGTACAACCGGCGATTGGCATACTTACGAATCACGCGCACGGCGACTCTCCTTAAAACGCGAAAAAAGCGGTTATTCTCTGGCCGCTATTGTGCCTGCCCTGCGCTGCCATGCAAGCGCAGAGCACGGTCTATTAGCCGCTTCGCCCCGAAGAGCAAAAGCAACCCCATGAATTTGATTTTATTAGACCCGCAGGACACGAGCACGCAAAACCGTGTGATTATTCGCGACTCGCGACGTTTACGCCACTTAAAAGAGGTGCATCGCGCCGAGCCTGGCGCTCGCCTAACGGTAGGACTAGAGGGTGGGCTGATGGGCACGGCCACGTTAACCGCGCTGGATAGCGCGCACGCAAGCTTTACCTTGGATACGCTCGACACCCCGCCGCCAGCGGCGCTGCCGGTACATTTGGTGCTAGGCCTGCCACGCCCGCGCATGCTCGCGCGCACACTGGAGCACGTCACGGCCTTGGGCGTTAAAAAGATCACGCTTTTGCACACCAAACGCGTGGAAAAGAGCTATTGGCAGTCACCCGAGCTTTCACCCGAAAAAATCCACCAGCACCTGGTGTTAGGACTTGAACAAGCGAAAGATACGCTGCTGCCCACGGTAACCCTGCGTAAAGGGTTTCGCCCTTTTGTCGAAGACATTCTGCCGACGCTTCTCACCGATCGGCGCGGGCTAGTCGCTCACCCCGGCATGGCGATGGCCTGCCCGCGCGGTATCGATACGCCCACGCTTTTGCTGGTCGGCCCCGAGGGGGGCTTTATCGACTGGGAAGTGCAAAAACTGCTTGAAGCGGGCTGCGAGGGCATGCACCTTGGCCCCCGCATTTTAAGGGTGGAAACCGCCGTCACGGCGCTGTTGGCGCGCCTTTTTTAACGTTCAAGATAGCGGGTTACTCGTCGGGGTCGTGGGGAACCACCGGCGTATCGCCATTGCACTTAGGCGTTTTTTGCAAGAAGGTTTCGCGCACGTCCAATAAACCCAGATGGCTGATCGTGCGCCGCCCCAAGAGCAATGGATAGTTCATATCGCCCCGGTCACGCAGGCTGAATTGCTCTTCGTAGATGGTATCGCCAATGCACACATCGAGCAGCACCACCGGGCGCTCGTCGCGCCCGCCGGCGCCCCGAACCGTAAGATCGCGGTACAGCGGGCGCTCGATCATGTCGCTGAACACGTCGCCGCTCGCTTCATCCTCAAGCTTAAGGCGAAAACGCACCCACTCTTCATCGTTCTGGTTGAAGGTCTCGATGTTGCGGGCGTCAAGCGAGGAGGTCAGCGCCCCGCTATCGAGTTTGGCTTTGACTTGAATGCCCCACGGCTTGACCACCGCGTTTTCGACCCAGCCAAATACACGCTCCTTGGCGGGCGTTTTGGATGACGCATCGGCTTGGGCGACGCTCATGAAAGCCCAGAACAAGGCCCCGATTAGGCCCAGCAGCGCAAAACGGCGCATTCACTGCCCCCATTGAAAGTGGTTTTAATTGGGTTGCAATCGCTCTAAAAGCGCCTGGGTGGCAAAGCCATCCGGCGTCAGGTCTTGGTCACGCTGAAAGGCCCGCAAGGCGCGGCGGGTATTGGGCCCCATGATGCCGTCGGCGCTTCCTGCGCTATAGCCCGCGGCGTTGAGTTGACGCTGCAGTTTGCGCACATCATCGCGGGTTAGCGGCGCCTGCTCGCGCGGCCAGCTTTGCTGAATGCCTTCACGGCCGGCGATGGCATCGCTTAGCGTACCCACGGCGAGCGCGTAACTGGTGGCGTTGTTGTAGCGCAAAATGGCGCGGAAGTTAGGGCCAACCATGAACGCCGGGCCATCGGCACCGGCAGGCACGATCACCGCGGCGCTGTCAAAGCGGGGCAGCTCGCCACCGATGGCGCGCACGCCTTGAGACGCCCACGCATCGCTGCTTAGGCGCTCGGTTTGCGCGTAGTCAAAGTCATCCGGCAAGGCCACCTCGGTGCCCCACGGCTGGCCCGGCTGCCAGCCCGCTTTGGCGAGGTAGTTCGCGGTGGAGGCCATCACATCGGCCATGCTCCCCCAGATATCGCGCCGACCATCGCCGTCGCCATCCACGGCGTAAGCCTCAAAACTCGAAGGGATAAACTGCGTGTGCCCCATCGCGCCCGCCCAGGAGCCGACCATCTCGGAGGCGGTGATATCACCCCTGTCGATGATGCGTAGCGCCGCAAGAAGCTCGCCTCGGGCAAAGTCACGCCGTCGGCCGTCGTACGCCAGGGTGGCAAAGGCGTCGATGGCCGAAAAGTTGCCAAAGTTACTGCCGTAGTTGCTCTCAATCCCCCAGATAGCAACGATAGTTTCGGCAGGAACGCCGTAGCGCTGCTCCATTTGTTTCGCCGTTTCGCGGTGCTCAATGAATTTTTCACGGCCGTTATTGATCCGCGTGCTAGAGACGGCGCTGTCCAAGTAGCCCCAAATCGGGCGGACGAACTCGGGCTGGTAGCGGTCGAGCTCAATCACACGCTCGCGATAGCGTGCGCTGTCCAGCGCTTGGCTCAACGTGCGCTCGCTGATGCCCTGCGAGGCGGCGTAGTGGCGAAACGCCTCTCGCCACTGACGAAAGTCGTCGTAGTGAACCGCTTCTGCCGCCTGGGTATCCACCTCGGTCATGAGGTTCTGACCCACGCTGTCAGCAGCGGCGGGGAGCCCGACCAGGGTCAGACCCAACAGGGAGCCCGCGAGCACGCCGCGCGGGAAGAGTAGAGGCATAAAGTGTGATCCTTTGGCGGTCCATAGCGTGGGCACGATGATCACTCACAATGGCGACAAACGCTAGCCCTCGGCGTGACTACCACGCGCTATCACCTAGGCGAGTGATCATACCAATATGGGCGAGCACCACGCCCACGGTCAGTACTGAACGCAGTAGTAAGTACCAGGCCGGCCAGCCTAGGCGCCCTTCTCGGCTCAAGTCATACGCCCAAATCAGCACAAAGCCAATCATCAACACCCATAACCCAGTGACGAGATTTAACATCAGCGCGGGCCAAGCGACTAAGCTGGGCAACATGGCGATGAGCAAACGGCGAATATCGCCAGGATGGCGCTCATGATCGGTACGCTGAATCACCGCCCCCCAGTGCACGCCCCCGAGGAAAGACAGAATCACGGCGCTGTAGTAGAGAAAACCGTATACCGCGTTGACCTGCCATACCATGGGGCCTAAAAAAGCGACCCCAAGCGTCAACCCGAAAGGCAGCAACCCGGCTAAACCGAGCAACCAAGCCGTTTTACCCCGGCCATGTAGCGTGATTTTTTTATCCAGGGCGGACATCGGCTCTCCTTTTATGCGTTGGTATGCGCAGCGGCTGGGTGGTCGATCAACCACCGCTGCCAGGCGTTAGGCTCGACTCTGGGCGGTGAGTAGGTGTCTGGCCGCACCCGCCACGGCTGCTGACGCGATAAATCGCAGGGTAGCGCAGCCATTTCCGGCAGCCAATGGGCGACGTAAAACCCTTTAGGATCGTAGCAGCCCGCCTGCTTTATCACATTAAAGTAGCGCTCCTGACGCGGATCGCGGCCTACGCCCGCGATGTAGCGCCAATTCCCCCAGTTACTGGCCACATCGTAATCGATTAAGCAGTGTTCAAACCACGCCGCCCCCAAACGCCAATCAACCCCTAGGTCTTTCACCAGAAAGCTCGCCACGTTTTGCCGCGCGCGGTTGGAAATCCAGCCCGTCAGGCGTAGCTCATGCATGGCCGCATCCACGAAAGGCAAGCCGGTTTTGCCTTCGCACCAGGCGGTAAAGTGCGCACACGGCACGGGCAACGCATGCGCGCCAAACATCGCGGCTTGTTCAAGCTGGGCAGCGCGATGGAAATATTCGCGCCACAGCAGTTCAAAGGTGATCCAGTAGCTCGATTCACTGCTGCCGTTTTTTGCTTCCCAGGCTTTCACTTCGTGATGCACCTGGCTCGGTGTCATACAGCCGTGGGCAAGCCAAGGCGATAGGCGCGTGGAGAAGTTCGCCCCCAGCAGGCCATTGCGGGTTTCCTTGTAGGAGGCGGGGCCGTTTTGCGCCCATACATAGTGCTTTAAACGGGCTAAACCGGCGGCCTCTCCGCCTTCATAAGCGAAACCTTGCCGCTCATCCGGCTGCCAGGCGGCGGTGATGTCACAAACGTTTTGCAGCGGCGGAAACCCACGCGAGGCCTCCGGCCACGGCGGCAGCGTCACCGGGGCCGGCAGCGGTTTATTGAGCGTACAGGGGGCTTCTACTTGGCGCCGAAAAGCGGAAAAACTGCGGGGTAGCGCATTAAGGGCAAAGGGCAGCGCCTCAAGGTCGATCAATACCCCGCTTTCCACCATGTCAAGCTTAGTGCTTTCAGGCAGCTCGGCTGCAAGCGCTTTGATATCAGCGACTTCCTCAACGCCGGCTTGCTTGGCAACGCGCACGGTACGCGCGCCTAGCTGCCAGGCTAAGGCCGCCACTTCCTCAGCGGGTGAGCCGATACGCACCAAAAGATCGCTACCCCGGCGCAGCAGCTCACCGCGAAGCTCTATCAAGCTCTGCCATAAAAACCGCAGTCGGGCCGGGCCGATGCGCGGGGTGGTATCGCCGGGAAAAGGGGCTTGCAGCCAGCGCTGATCGAGCACATAGACGCATAACAGCTGCTCAGGGGGCTGTTCAAAGTGCAGCAATGGATTGTCCGCCACGCGCAACTCATTGTGCAACCAGACAATGTCAAGGGAAGAGGGTCTCATGCGCTCGCCCCCCTTGCGCGGTCAAATAACTTGGCTGAACGGCGGCAGCGTTCACTGCAGTAGCGTACGTCGTCCCAGCAGCGCGCCCACTTTTTACGCCAGGTAAACGGACGCTGGCAGTATGCACACGATTTTTGCGGTAGGTCGGCTTTGCGTCGCATGGCATCGTCACTTTGAGGGTGCAAGAGCAATCAGTACAAACACTGTACACCAATGCCTCAAAAATTGACAATTCTGTATAGGAAATATAGCGCCAGTGGAAAAAGAGCCTATGTTAATAAGCGCCCAATAAAAAACCGCCGAGTTTATCGGCGGCATGCTTGCTGAATAGCGGCTTCACGAAATTCCGCGCTAGTACCCGCCGACGCCTTTGGGCACCAAGCCGAGGTTGTTTTCCACCTTAGTGACGCCAGGCGTGTTCTCCGCGGCCACTTGCACCGCCTTTCTCTGCTCATTGGATTCGACCAAGCCCCAAAGCTCCGCGACGCCCTCGCTGACAATGACGCTAATACCTGCCACGCGTACGCCCGTATTCTCTTCCACTTCTTTGAGAATCGCTTCGCGTATGGCGCGATCATCGCCCGGCGCTTCGCCAGTGGTGACCTCTGAGCTTGCCAGTCCTTGAAGCAGGTTGGCACGGCTAACAATACCCACCAGCTTGCCGTCGCTCACCACCGGAACACGTTTAATGCGGTGCTTTTCAAGCAGACGCGCAATCTTATGCAGCGGTGTGCTCTCGTCGATGGTGAGGGGGTCAGGCGTCATGACCTCACTCGCTTTGCGCCCGTGCGACTTCACGTACTCCGTGGCGTTTTTTTGCCCGGCGAACAGTGAAAGCCACCAGGAACGCTCTTCGCCCTCTTCGCTTTTGACGCGCCGCATAAGATCGCCTTCCGACACAATGCCCAGCACTTTCTGCGCGTCATCCACCACGGGCACAGCGCTGATGTGGTGGGTCAACAGCAGCTTGGCAATCGCATTCACGTCCTCTTCGGGTCCCACACTGATCACATCGTGGGTCATAATATCGGCAGCTTGCATCTAGGTCTCCTTGGCTCGGAAAAATGCATCTTGATAGGAGCATAGTTGGCTCTTAAGCGAGTTTCCATTGCACACCAAGGCAATACGTTGGCACAACCGCTCAAACGGCTTAACGTTGACCTAGCGCAGGCCGTACACTCCGTTAATGTTGTTCACTTTGCTTGACCTCCTCCCCTCCCTCAGCTTCTTAGGAAGCTGCCGCCTACGGCGGAAAGGAAGGGGATTCCCTGGTTGTCGCCTTCCAGGTTCCTGCTTCACAGCCCGTTGCCCTTGGTGATAGCACCGCCGGTCTTACACAAGCTCCACAGGCTTAACCTCCCGTGAGCCCCACGGTAGTTTTTTCATGCTGACGGAGCTTGTCGGCCCCCGCTAGTATCGCTTTTCCCGATTGCAGAATATTGCGAGCGGCGTTTACGTCGCGGTCGATGCCTTGGGTGCCACAGCTCGGGCAATCCCAGGTGCGGGTATGGAGCGGCATCTTGTCAGTGATATGACCACAGTGAAAACAGCGTTTCGAGCTGGGATACCACTTGTCGATCTGGACGAAATCGCGCCCGTAGCGCTCGGCCTTAAAGGTCAGTTGTTGGGTGAGCTGATGCCAGCCCACGTCGCTAATGGCCTTGGCCAGTGAGCGGTTTTTCAGCAGGTTCTTGACCTGCAAGCTCTCGGCAGCAATAACTTGGTTCTCGTGAATAAGCTGCGTGGAGAGTTTGTGGGTGGCGTCACGGCGCTGATCGGCCAGTTTGGCATGTACCTTGGCCACCCGAAGCCGCGCTTTGGCGCGGTTTTGCGAGCCTTTTTGTTTACGCGACAGGTTCCGTTGCGCCCGTGCCAGTTTGCGCTCGGTACGGCGTAGAAAGCGCGGGTTGGGGATTTTGTCGCCGTCACTGGTAATAACGCGGTGCGTCAGCCCCAGGTCGATACCGACCATCTTCGGTGTCACGGGCAGCGGTGTGGCTGCTTCTTCCACCAAAAAACTGACATGGTAACGGCCAGCGGTGTCACAGCTTACTGTGATGCTGCTCGGTGTGCCGGCAAAATGCCGACTCCAGCGGATAGCCAGCGGGTCTTTGTGTTTGGCGAGCCACAGCTTGCCGTCGCGCCAGCGAAAACCGTTGGCCATATAAGTGGCCGATTGCTTGCGCTGCTTCTTCTTGAAGGTGGGGTATCGCACTTGGCCTTTGAAAAAGTGGCTAAACGCCCGATCCAGATGCCGGAGCGATTGTTGCAAGCAGACATTGGACACCTCGGCCAGAAACGCCGTGTCGGGCTGTTTTTTGAGGGTGGTGAGCGCTTTGGCCGTGGCGTTGTAGCCCATCCGCTCCTGACGCTCAAACCAGGCATCGGTGCGCTGGCGCAGGAAGTGGTTGTAGACGTACCGCACGCAGCCAAACGTCCGGGCAAGCTGGTCAGCTTGCTCGGGCGTGGGATAGAACCGATAACGGTAGGCGCGGTGTACGGTTGTCATGATTAAAAGTTAACGCGGTAAATATAGTACGTCAACCAGGAGGCGCTGAGCGCCTCGCGCTTTCCTTCCTCGCACTAGAAGTACGAGGTTTGACGCGCATTTTGATCAATACTTGTGTGACCTGGAGCGTGTCAGGCTTGCCATCTGCCGCGTGTAAGGCGACCATTGCTCGCTGTTTCCCCCCCACTGCCTTGGAGCCCGGGAATGTCGATTGCCCGTTTTTCCCCTTTTGAGCTGGTGCTGCTCCAAAGCCGCAGCCAAGTGGATACGGCAACGCTGCTGCTGCTAGCGTGGGTACTCGTTAACCGCCAGCCGATCACCGAAGGCCAGCGACGCAGGCGCCTCGCCCAGGTGACCGCGCAATTTCGTCACGGCCATGAGTTAGCCCCGATACTGCAGATCGCCCGGAGCCAAGACCTGCAGGCGATACAGCTCGCCGCTGAGGTACTGCGCAAAGAGTGCTCGCAAGAGCGTGGCCTAAGCATCATGCATCAGGCGATTACCGTGGCGACCGACGACGGTACGCTCTCGCTGGCCAACCATTACATACTGCGCTTTCTTGCTGACCTATTAGGCGTGCTCCCGGAAACCCTCGGCACGCTGTTTAAGGAACTCACCGGTGAAGCCCTCAAGGCGCCGGAGGATATAAGTACCGAGGCGTATTGGCGCCGCCATGACCCACAATACTATGAGCGTAAAGCGCAGGAAGCCGCGGAAAAAGAGCAGGCTAAGGCACGCGCGGAAGAAGCCCAGCGGCAGCAGCAAGAGCAGCGAGAGCAGCGAGAGCAGCGAGAGCAAGAAAAACAGCGCCGCCGCCAGGCGCGTGAGGAGCAGGCGCGGGCTAAGCGCGAGCGCGCTCAGCAGGAGAAAGCCCAGCGCCGGCAGCAAAAACAGCACGATGCCCACCAGCGCCAGCGCTATGATCAACGCGGCCAACACCAACACGATGGGCAGCGCCAGCAAACACCGCCAGATCGCACCTCGCGGGCATTGGCGGTTCTGGGGCTGACCGAAGGCGCCAACCGCAGTGATATTCGCCGCGCCTACCGGCGTATGGCGCAGCTGCACCACCCGGATCGCTTCTTCTCCGAGAGCGAACAGCAGGTCGCGTTGGCTTCAGCGCGTTTTCAACGCATCAAAAATGCGTATGATTACCTGATGCAAACCTATAGATAATGTGAACCTATGGTTAACAGACAGCCACGGATACCGACCCTCTATGCGTGACTTGTACCAGCGGTTGACGCTGCCGCCCAATGCCACGCCGCAAGAGCTTCAACGTGCCATTGAGGCGTGCCAACACAGCGCGTTAAAGCAGGATGCCGAAGCGGTGCTCGCCCTCCCCGAGCGCCGCGACGCATACGACGAGCTGCACGCCACAGTAAGTGACATCGGCCGCTTACGCTCACGCCTAGGGCTCTCCCATGGTGCCCATTGGCAAGGCAACGTCGCCAACGACTTCTCCCTGCCGCCGGATAACGCGATTTCGCGCCACGATGAACTCGTCGACCGCGTCAGTCACGCTGTCACGCTGTATAACCGCTGGCGGCGCTTTCGCGGCATCTGGCTACTCGTCGCCACCTTCGGGGTTGGCGCTGGTGCGGGCCTTGCCGCTGGGTTCGTCTTGTGCATGCGCTGGTGGGCGGCTTAATTCGCTTGAATGGTCATCCACCTCCTCTGTTGCGTGAGCGCTAGAGTGTGCCTCCATATTGATACTCATACGCGGTACGCCCAGCTCAAGCGCTTGCTCTTCCATGCGCTGCTTCAGCAGTAAGTTAAAGGCCCGCGCGACGTCCCACTGCATTTCCGGGGCCGTGCGAAAGCGCATGCGCAAAATCGGGCAGCCGTCTTCAAAGGCGTGGATGCCCTGCATCTCCAGCGGCGACCAGATGTAGTGACGCATCATCGGGTCTTGGCGCAGCGCTTGGGCGGTCTCCTGCATCAGTGTGATCGCCGCGTCGATTTTCATATCAAAGGGAATGCGGATCTTCATTAGCGCAATGCCGAACTGCCGCGACATATTATGAATCGACTGAATACGGCTGAAGGTAATGATGTGGACAACGCCGTCAAGGTCGCGCAGGCGCACCGTACGCAGCGTTAACCCCTCGACCGTGCCCATGTGGCCATTGATTTCGACGAAGTCATCCACCGCCAGGGAGTCTTCGATCAAAATAAAGATCCCGGTAATCAAATCCTGTACCAGGGTTTGCGCCCCGAAACCCAGCGCCAAACCGATCACACCGGCACCGGCGAGCAGCGGCGTGACGTTAACCCCTAGATTCGCCAGCCCCACAATCCCGGCGATAATCAAGATGGTGACAAATATCACGTTGCGGATCATTGGCGTGATGGTCTGCGCCCGCGCCTTGTTCACCCGGCGCCCGCGTGAGCGCGCCGATGAGATCAGCGCGCGCTGAATCGCCGTGTCGGCAAAAATCCATACCAGCCAGGCCAGCAGCACCGTCGCCCCCAGGCTTAAAAGCGCCTGGCCAATACGCGCACTGGTGACCCCTTGCTGGCCCAGACCAAAAAGCGAACCGCCCCACACCTGCATAAAGAGCTCGGCAAACACCGCCCACGCAGAAATATGCGCCAGCACAAAACCAAAGCGCTCCAAACGTTTACGGTACTCGCTATAGCGGTGGCGATGGCGATGGCGGCGCTTGCTCATCCGCTCGGCGTGGCGGCGCAAAAGCCCGGTCACCACCAGCGTGAGCACCAGCAGGCTAGCGGAAATAATCGAGCGCGCCAGGGCCGTGCCAACATCGCCTGCGGTGATAAAAATCGCCAGCAGCGAGCCCACCACGAGCAGCAGCGCGGGAATGTGCCACATTCCGCCTAGCGCGCGGCTCAGCTCCACCGCCGTGCTAGCATCGCGGCGCTGACGATACGGGCGATTACAAATAAGATGGCGAATCGGACGTTTAAACTTAAAGATAAAACGCGCTGACAGTATCGCGGCCATGATATTTGAGAACACCGAGATCAGCCCCGAAAGCTCGTCCCCCAGCATGACCACCAAGCGGTTGGAACTCACCGCATCGCCGAGGGCGATAAGCGCCCCGATGACGAAGAGTGTTCGCAACGCACGAAGCTGAAGTAAGCGCACGGCGGTGAAGCGGTGGCCGCGGCTAAAGAAGGCGATAACGGTTTCAAAAACCACCGAAAGCGCCCGCCCACACACACAGACATACGCCAGCACTTGGATAGCGGTACGTCCCGGGCTAGGGGGCAGTATCTGCCCCAACCCGAGCACAATCGCAAACGACAAGACCCACGGCAGCATACGGCGCAAAAAGTGCACCGCCAGCAGCCAGCCGCGCGGGTCCCGAGGCAAGTCGAGTGGCCAGCCTTTGCGATTGGCGATTAAGCGCCCCGAGGCCACCATCACCACCAGCAGCACCGCCCAGATCACGCCCAACACGGCACCATCGGCGACGGTGCGAATTAGCTCTGCCCGGCTGATGCTATCGCCAAGGTTTTCAAGCCCTTCCACGCCGCGGGTGAGCTGCTGCGACCACTGCTGTGTCGGTGAATCACCTCCTTGCGCCTGCTCGCCAATGTCGGTCAGTGTGTCGGCCAGCGCGCCCAACAAGCCCTGGCGCCCAACGACATCCTGCTCGGTGGCCTCGGTTGCGGTTTGCAGCGCTTTTAACGATTGCAGCAGCTGTTCGCGCTGCTGCTCGTTCTCCAGCATCGTGACCACGTCATCCAGCGACTGCTGAAAGGACTCACGGCTGACCTCCTCGCTCGGCTCCCCGCCGCTACTGAGCCCCGGGATCGAAACCGACTGCGCATGAGCCGGGACCGCGAACAGGCAGAAAAATAGCATTAACGCGGCCACGCCCCGCCCAATGAAGGCCGCCGGACAGACGACCGATGTGTGCTGTCGCACGTAACTCTCCTTGCTCTTGACGCTTGCTCATCATGACGGCATTCACCGCCCTGCGCCTGTCTATGATAGGCTGAGCCCCTCGTTTGTTCACCTCACAGGATGTTGAGATGGCGCTCAAAACCCCTCCCGCCAAAGCTAACACCGACGGTCGAATCCGCCGCGTGGGCGTGGAAATTGAATTTGCCGGCTTGCCGCCCCGAGATACCGCCCAGCTGGTCAATGACGTCTTTGGCGGCGAGCTTAACGTGGTCAGCCCTCACCGGCTACAGGTCAACAATACGCGCTGGGGCGATTTCAGTATTGAGCTCGACACCCAATTTGCCCACCCAGACAGCAAAATCCTGGAAGAGAGCGCGCACCTTGATACCGAGTGGGCACGCCAACAGCACCAGATGCGCGTGGAGTTCCACCAAAAAACCCGCGAACTGATCGGCGATATGGTGACGGGCCTGGTGCCCACCGAGATTGTTTGCCCACCGGTGGCGTGGGAGCAGTTGCCCGAGCTCGACCAGCTTTTCGACGCCCTACGCGAGCACGGCGCCAAAGGCACGGACGCCAGCCTGCTCTACGGTTTTGGGCTGCACTTGAATCCCGAGGCGGCAACGCTCGATGTTAACTACCTGCTGTCGATGCTACGCGCGTATGTGCTGCTCGCCCCTTGGCTGCGTGAACAGATCAACGTTGACATCACCCGCGAAGTGCTGCCCCACGCCAACCCATTTCCTAAAGAGTATGCCCTCAAGATACTCGATGCCGCGTATCAGCCTGATCTTAAAACGCTGATCGATGACTACTTGGATCATAACCCCACGCGCAACCGAGAGCTGGACATGCTACCGCTGTTTGCGCACGCTTGCCCGGATCACCCGCATAAACTCTTGCACAGCAAGCTCACCAAGCCGCGCCCCACCTTCCATTACCGCTTGCCCAACGCCCAGCTCTCTGAGCCGCAGTGGGGGTCGGTGACCGAATGGAACCGCTGGGTCGAGGTCGAAAATTTGGCAGCCGACCACCAAGAACTGGCGCGCCGCTGCGCGGCGTATATTACCGAGCAGAAACGCCCTTTTTATATTCGCTGGCCCAAGCGGATTCGCCGCTGGTGGCAACGTCAGCGCCACTAATTAACTTTTATTGAATGTTATGATGGAGAGTGTCGCTGCATGCCACGTCCTGTGATTGGAATTACCACGTCTGACCGCAAAAGCCGCCTTGCCTGGTGGTTCGATTGGTTTGCCGTCTGGCGACATGGCGGCCGCCCGCTGCGGCTCTCCCCTTCGCGCCCGAAACCGGAACACCTAGACGGTTTGATCATCGGCGGCGGGGATGACATACAAGCCCACCTTTACGATGCTGAAGTGCAGCTCGATGTGCGCGTCGACCCTGAACGCGACGAACTAGAGCTTGAGCTGTTGGCGCGCTTTATCCCCCAACATACGCCCGTGCTGGGGATTTGCCGCGGCGCTCAACTGCTCAACGTCCACCTCGGCGGCACCCTTGACCCGGATATTTACACCACGCACGAAGGGCTAAAGCAGCGCCGCACGGTACTGCCGCGCAAGACCGTGGATATCGTCGGCGATAGCAAACTGCATCGGTTGTTGGGCGTGACCTGGTGCCGCGTCAACAGCCTCCACCATCAGGCGGTCAACCAAGCGGGGGAAGGGGTGGATATTGTGGCGCGCGACCGCGACGGCTTGGTGCAGGGGATCGAGTCGCGCCACCACGATTTCTTAATCGGGGTGCAGTGGCATCCGGAGTGGCTCATTTTCAACCGCCCTCAACAGCGCCTTATCAATGCCCTGGTGAGAGCGGCCAAACGGCGTGTCAGCGACGAAAAACGTTAACGCCTATCGCTTACTTGTTTAGCGCCGCCAGTGCCGCGTCGTAGTCCGGCTCGTTTTTAATTTCGCTCACAAGCTCACTGTGGAGCACGCGGTTATCGGTCTCCAGCACCACGACCGCGCGCGCGCAGAGCCCCTCCATCGGATTGTTCTTAAACGCCACGCCCCACGCTTCGGCGAACTCCGGGTGGCGAAACGTCGAAAGCATCTCCACGTCATCTAGCCCTTCGGCACCGCAAAAGCGTAGCGCGGCGAACGGCAGATCGGCCGAAATCACCAGCACCACGGTGTCGGGAAGCGTCGACGCCACCTCATTAAAGTGCCGTGTCGAGGCCGCGCACGTCGGGGTATCGACGCTGGGTATGATATTGAGCACTTTGCGCTTGCCGGCGTAATCGTCAAGGGTGACGTCTTTCATCTCGACGTTGGTCAGCGTCAATGCCGGGGCTGCCTCGCCCTTGGCCGGCAACGTCCCGGCCACTTCCATCGGTTCACCCGCGCGAGTCACTTGGGGCATGGTTCAATCCTCTTGCGTCATGGGGAGAGTGTAGCGTTTGCTACCTTAACAGCCCAATGGCTGCCGAGACGACTATAGCAGCTTGGCGATACCAGATGGCTAAGGGCCGCCATGGGGTCGAAAAATGGCCTTACCGAGGCTAATGTAGCTAGCTCGCTAACGCACAACAAGGATGCCCCATGCCCGCTTCTCCCAAGCGCCTCGTGATTATCAAAACCGGCGATGCCTTCCCCGATGTGGTGGCGCATCACGGCGATTTTGAAACGCTGTTTGCCCGGCAGCTAAACCCTGCGCTGACAGACGGTATGGCGCTAGAGGTGGTTGACGCGCCGCGCGGCCAGCCCCTTCCCGAGCCTACGGCCCTTGCCGGCATCGTGGTGACCGGCTCGCACAGCATGGTCAGCGACGCCGAGCCTTGGAGTGAGCGGCTCAAGCCGTGGCTACGCCAGGTATTTTCCGCCAATGTGCCCATGCTAGGCGTTTGCTACGGGCACCAACTCATGGCGGCGGCCTTTGGCGGGGTTAGCGGCTATCACCCAGCGGGACGCGAATCGGGCACTTACCCCGTTCGCCTGACGGCAGCCGGCCGCGAGGATACGCTACTCGGGCAGCTACCCGCAGAGTTCGCCGCCCACTTAACCCACGCGCAGTCGGTATTGACACCGCCGGCGGATGCCACGGTGCTCGCGTGCAATGCCCACGATCCGTATCAGGCGCTACGCTACGGGCCGCGCCAGTGGAGCGTGCAGTTTCATCCGGAGTTTACCCCGCCGGTGATGCAGCGCTATCTTGCCCATCAGCGCGAGGCCTTGGAAAAGCAGGGAGAAAATATTCAGGTATTGCACAACGCCGTTCACGACACACCCGAAGCAACAAGCCTGCTGCCGCGCTTTATCGCGCTACTGTGAGCGTGCCCGCGCCACGCTTTAGTTGATAGGGCCACGCCGGGAAGCGAGGCGATCGGCGAGTCGTGTGGGTTCGGGGAGTTTGGTGCGATACAGACAGCGCACGACCCAGGTCAGCGCTGAGTCAAAACTGATGCGGTGTCCAGGTGAGATATAGAGGGGTTTGACGTTAACGCGAGAGCGCAGTACCGCGCCGATACGCTCCCCCTTATGCTCAAGGGGTGTCCAATCGCCGCGATGCTCGCCGACTGACGCGTGCGTGCCGCACAACCGCGACTTGGCCACGCCAATGGTGGGAAGGTCCAGCCATAGCCCCAGATGAGAGGCCACGCCCAAACGTCGCGGATGGGCAATGCCCTGGCCGTCGACCATGACGAGTTCGGGCTGGGTTTCTAGCTTGGCGAAGGCACCCAAGGCTGCCGGCACTTCGCGAAACGACAAAAGCCCAGGGACATACGCCATGCGCGTGGGCTCGCGATGCACCACCTGTTCGACCACCTCAAAAGGCGGCCCCTCGGGCGAGTACTTCACCACGACCACGGCGGCTCGGGTGGTATCGCCACCGTCCTCAAAACCAATATCGACCCCGCCGATATGCCCGACGGGGTCGATGGCGTCAGCACAGACGACATGCTGTGCTAGACGGGACTGCAGCGCTCGCGCCTTTTCAGGCGCGAGGTCCCACGGATGCTCGATAGCGGAACGATCAAGCACGCTCACGGCGGCGCACGGGCGCATCGCCATCGTCACGACGACGGCGCGGCGCGCGTTCCGGGGCGCTATCTTCGCTGATTTCCAGCGGACGACCGGCCACACGGGCACGCGCCATCTTGGCCAGAATCGAGCTTGGCAAACCGCTGGGCAGCTCGACCACAGAGAAGGCATTGCGAATATCGATACGACCGATGCGCGCACCCTCGATGCCGCCTTCGTTGGCCAGCGCGCCCACCAGCTGACCCGGCTTAACGCCGTCTTTATGGCCCACGGAGACGCGGTAACGGATCATGCCTTCGCTCGGCGCGCCGCCACGTTCGCGACGACCCGCCGGCTTGCCACCGTCACGCGGTGCCCGCTCTTTGCGCGGCGCCTGCAAGCGGCCGATCGGCGCTTCGTCGGCACGGGCCAATGCCGCAAAGGCACACGCCAGCTCGACGGGATCGTAACCCTCTGCGACCAAACGCTCGACCAGCGCACGCTGCTCATCGGCCCCTTTGGTCAGCGAGGCGATCACCCGCTGATGGAAGACATCATCGCGGTGAGCACGAATCGCGGACTCATCGGGCAGCGGCATTTCGGCCATTTTCTGACCGGTGGCCTGCTCCATCCAACCGACTTTGCGCCCTTCACGGAAACCGGCAAAGGTAATCGCGATGCCGCTACGCCCCGCGCGACCGGTACGCCCGATGCGGTGGGTATAGGCTTCGGAGTCCTGGGGCAGGTCGTAGTTGATGACGTGGCTGACGCGCGGCACGTCGAGGCCGCGTGCGGCAACGTCGGTGGCGATCAGCACGTCGACCTTGCCGCGCTTTAAGCGCTGGATCGTGCGCTCACGCAGGCTCTGGTCGAGATCACCCGACAGGCCAGCGGCATTGACGCCACGCGCGGTCAGCTGCTCGACCAGCGTGGTGCAGGCGGCACGGGTGCGCACGAAGACAATCGCCGCATCCACCGGCTCTACTTCTAAAATGCGCGACAGCGCTTCCAGCTTGGCGCCACCGTCAACGCGCACAAGGCGCTGTTCGATGTTTTCACCGGTGGTGGTGCGCGACTCAATCGCGACTTTCACCGGGTCAACCAGGTAGCGGTTGACGATGCGCTCGATTTCCGTCGGCAGGGTGGCGGAGAAGAACACGCGCTGCGCTTCTTTGGGGGTATCGGCCACGACACGTTTTACGTCGTCGATAAAGCCCATGCGCAGCATTTCGTCGGCTTCGTCGAGCACCAGCGCCGAGAGGCCATCGAGTTTCAAGCTACCGCGATCCAGGTGATCAATCACCCGACCCGGTGTGCCCACCACGACTTGCGCGCCACGCTTTAGCGCGCCGAGCTGTTCACGATACTCTTGGCCGCCGCACAGGGTGGCCACTTCCAGGCCCGAAAGCTTCTGTCCGTAGCGGCTGAAAGAGACCGCGACTTGTTGGGCCAACTCGCGGGTCGGCGCCAGCACTAAGACTTGCGGCTCGCGGCGTGTCAGGTCTAAACGCGACAGCAGCGGTAAGGCGAACGCCGCCGTTTTACCCGTGCCCGTTTGCGCTTGGCCGAGCATATCGCGGCCTTCGAGCAGCGCAGGAATGGTTTGCGCCTGAATAGGCGAGGGGGTTTCGTAACCCAGAGATTCAACAGCAGACAAAACGGCAGGCAATAGAGCCAGATCGCCGAAGCTCGGCGAGACGACAGAAGTCGAGGACATTAATCACACCTTGGTAGGCCGTGGCATTCACGGCAAAAAACATCAAAAGCGTCTCTGACTCGATGACTCACATAACGCCATAGGCAATAAACTGGCTGTATGTAATCAGTCACCGCTTCCGCTTGTGGCGGAATGCGTCAAAGTGAGTCGGAGACACCGGTCGCACCTAGCATTGGGTGGGCTAGCCGCAGTTGCGGGCCAACCGCTGTGGCGACCTTCAGCACCGGCTTATCCTTCAAGCCCATGGCTTGGTAAGCGGCGCACCATCTTCACACATCAATGAGCTCCCGTAGGGGGTAGGCTCTGCGCTAGCTTAAGCGCTTAGCACTCAAGCATTCGTCATGATGGAGGGGTCAGCACATGCGAGGAGCGCGCATTCTAACATCACCGCTGGCCCCTGGCCAGTTTTTCTCTGCCTGTTTTTAAGCCTTCCTCCTTGCTGCGCGCCGTATTTGATCTAGCCTGATAAGAGCCTTATCCATTCCGTAGCACCTGAAACCTGAAGGAGCAATGCGATGAACTGGGATCAAATAGAAGGCCGCTGGGCCGAAATGAAGGGCAAAGCACATGCGACCTGGGGCGAGCTTACCGACGGTGACCTGGAGCAAATCGGCGGTAAACGTGACGAGTTGGTGGGCAAGCTACAGCAAAGGTACGGCTTAGCGAAAGAGGAAGCCGAGCGCAAAGTGGACGAGTGGGTAAACGGGCGGTAACGACTCGCTGCCTTAGCACTATCTAATCGTTACTACTATCCAATCGTTACTACTACTCAATCGTCGCTTTAGTGTTCCAACATTACCGAGCTTCGTAGCCGCAAGGAGAGATGCTATGCGCAGATTCATCATTACCCCGGCCATCGGGGTCGCTCTGCTCAGCGGGGTTGCCTTTAGTGCCCATGCAGCTCCCAACCAGCCACAAGGCATGTACTCGGCGGACGACATCATGGACGCGGAGGTCTATCTTGAAGGCGATACCAATGAAAGTATCGGCGAAGTTGACGATATTCTGCTGAATGAAGCGATGAAGGTCAGCTCCCTGGTCGTTGAGAGCGGTGACGTACTCGGGCTAGGCGGGCGTGAAATCGTCATCCATTCGGATTACTTTCGCCTTGAAACCTATACAGACGGGAATGATACCAACCACCGCATTCTGGTCACCGCATCTGAAGAGGAAGTAGCGTCCTTTCCTGCTTACGACCGCGACTGGTGGGAACAGGCCAAAACCAACGCACGCGATGCGTGGGAGACCACCGAGCAAGAGCTTGAAAGCGCGTGGCAATACACACGCGATGCCATCAACACCGACGCAGATAGCCCAGAGTAAACACGCTTGTCGCTTTAACCGCGAAAAGCAAAAGGCAAAAGCCACTTGTCGCAGCGAAGAGCTGCTCAGTGGCTTTTAGGTTATCCCACCGTTTATTTACTTTTGCTGGCGCACGCCTTGGCCCAATAGCCGCTCGCGGTCGTGGGAGCGCTCAAAATCCAAAAGCGGCCCAGCGGGCACGATACGGGTGGGGTTGATGGTATCGTGACTGTAATAGTAGTGGCGCTGAATGTGGTCCAGGTTGACCGTCTCGGCGACACCCGGCCACTGATAAAGCTCGCGTAGATAGTTCGACAGGTGGGGGAAATCCTCGATGCGCTTCAGGTTGCACTTAAAGTGCCCGTGGTAGACCGCATCGAAGCGCACCAGCGTGGTGAACAGACGAATATCCGCCTCGGTCAACCACTTCCCCGCCAGATAGCGTTGCTCGCCTAGGCGCTTCTCCATCCGCTCAAGCGCTTCGAAAAGCGCATGCACATGCTTTTCATAGACGTTTTGCTCGGTAGCGAAGCCCGATTTATACACGCCGTTGTTGATATGGTCGTAAACGTCGGCATTGACGGCGTCGATCTCCTCGCGCAGATCCGCCGGATAGAAATCCAGCCGGTTGCCGGTGATACCATCAAACGCACGGTTGAGAATACGCAGCAAATCCGCCGACTCATTGTTAACGATACAGCGGCGCTTCTTGTCCCACAGCACCGGCACCGTCACCCGCCCGGTGTAGCCGGGGTCGGTCAGGGTATAAAGCTCACGATGATAGGTCACGCCATTGATGGGATCGCCGCTTGAGCCTTCGCCCTTGTGGTAGGTCCAACCCTGGTCGAGCATCAAGGGGCTAACGTGAGAGACACCGATGAGCGATTCCAGCCCTTTAAGCTTACGCATCACCAGGGTGCGGTGCGCCCAAGGGCAGGCAAGGGAAACATAGAGATGGTAGCGGTCGGCTTCCGCCGGGTGCGAAGTGACACCTTCGGGCGCACCGTCGCCGACCCAATCGCGCAACTTTGCCGACTCCCGTACGAACTCCCCGCCGTGTTTTTTCGTGTCGTACCACTGATCGTGCCACTCGCCGTTAATAAGTAGGCCCATAAGGCGTCTCCTGTAAGCATTGCTTGTGCTTTCAGCATACGCCCCGGCGCTCAAGGCTCAAGCGGATGTTTTACCGCGTAGCGTTCGATGGCGTCGAATTATCCGCCGCGCATGCGGTCACCGCCTTTTTCAACGCCACCGCCATGGCGTGGGCAGCGGGACCGGCACGGTCACGGTCGCGAAAGATCAGTTGAATGGGCACCTCGCGCACGCCGCCTGCCGTTAGCGGCAACGGTTTCAGCTCGCCGCTAGCCAGTTCATCGGCAATACGCGTTTCGGGTAGCCAGGCAAAGCCCAGGCCACGCTTGACCATGTCCAGCGACGTATTCAGATGGCTGACGGTCCAGCGCTGTTCGGCTTTTAGCCAGCCGGCGTTGGCCGATTGACGTAGCGCCGAGTCCCGCACCACCAACTGGCGAAACTGCGCCAGATCGCGCAGGTCGAGCGCGCGACCGAGCTGGTGCAAAGCGTGCTGGGGGTGGGCGACCGCGATAAAACGCACGGTCACCAGCGGCTCGCCTAAGAACCCCTGCGCCTCCAGCCCTGTCACCACCAGGTCGGCACGCCCATCGTAGAGCATCTCAATACTGCCATTGAGCACGCTTTCGTGCAGCTGAACGCGTACCTGCGGGTAGGTGGTAGAGAAGTGCTCAAGCGCCTTCGCCTGCGCCGCTTCAGGGAAGGTCTGGTCGATCGCCACCACTACCTCCGCTTCAAGCCCTGACGCCAGCCGCGAGGCGACATCCTCCAGCGACGCCGCGCTCTCGATCAGCTGGCGGGCGCGGCGCAGCAGTAACTCACCCGCTTCGGTCAAGCGCACTTGGCGCCCAACGGGCTCGAGTACCTGCACGCCAAGCTGCTCTTCGAGTTTATGAACGGCGTGGTTAAGCGTAGAGGGGCTTTTATGCACGGCTTCCGCCGCGCGGGCAAACCCCCCGTGATCCACCACGGCGGCTAACATTTGCCACTGGGCAAGGGTGACACGTGACATTTCGATTTCCTCGACGCATTAGAGCGAAACTATGCGCTTAATTTTCGAAAAAACCTCACTAGAATGCCAGGAAACCGTTGGTTATACCTACCTTCCACCGATTTAATCGTTAACCGCGCGCACGCGGCTAGCCCAAAGCGTGTCACTTGGAGGCTTTTTATCAACCAGCGCGTAAAACCGCTTACTTTTAGTGAGCGGATGGATAGCGCGGCATCCGCAGGATGCCCTTGCTGTCGGCATATACAGTGCTATACTGCACATGTCGACACGACCTACCGAGGGGCACTCGGGAAGATACGTCTGTGGAGACGATGTGAGACCTGGGGGATAGGCGTTGGTTCGTCACCGTAAAAATCCCCACTGGGACTTTTACGGCGATAACCAAGCCATTCCCTCGGGCAGTCGTCTTGGAAGCAGAAACCAGGAAGGTGACAACCTGGGAATCCCCTTCCTTTCCGTCGTTAGACGGCAGCGCAAGCTGAGGGAGGGGAGGATGTCAAGGTCCCGCAACAGCGCACTATTGAGCGTCGCATTCCCGCACACCCGAGCCAAGACGGCGACGGCGTTAAAATGAAGCGTATCCATGAGTTCGGCGGAGGCTTAGACCCTTTCTTAATGCTGGATGAATTGCGCGCCAGCGCCGACGATGCGCATATAGGCGGGGTCCCGCCACATCCACACCGGGGCATTCAAACGCTCACCTATATCATTCATGGTGGGCTCACCCACGAAGACCACTTAAGCCACCGCAGCACGATCTATCCAGGCGACGCGCAGTGGATGCACACCGGGCACGGCATGATTCACTCCGAAATGCCGTTGACCGACGAGAACGGTTTGCTCGCATTTCAACTATGGCTTAATTTGCCGGCCACGGAGAAAATGAGCACCCCGACCTATCGTGACGTGCGCCACGCCCAAATGCCGACACTGGCAGTGGATAACGGTCAACTGGTGGCGCTGGGTGGCCAGTGGCAAACCCACGCGGGGAGCATCAACGGACCACTGGATGCGCTGGCGGGGAACGGCGGGGTCAGCCACCTGACGCTTGCCGCTAAAGGGGAAATTGAGCTAAAAATCGCCGCCACGACGCTCTGCGCTTACGTTTTTCAAGGCGCACTTAACTGTGGCGGCGAAACGGCGAGTGCTGGCGAGCTCATCCGCTTCAGCGCCGGCGATAGCCTGAGGTTAACTACATCGGAAGGGGCGCAGGCGTTACTGCTGGCGGGTGAGCCGCACCATGAACCCATTGCTCACTACGGCCCTTTTGTCATGAATACGCGAGCTGAGCTAGATCAAGCCTTGCGCGACTATCGCGATGGCACCTTTACCCAATCCCCCCCAACTTCTTGAGTTGTTAATGGCCGCCAAAAAGAAAGTTTTGTGCCATTGGGTCAGTATTTCGTCCGATTGTGTTAACAAACAGCGTTTGAAAATAATAGTAGGGTGAAAAACGCGTCGCCCGTGGCGGCGCGATCTTTTTGTGTATACGCGTACAGTCTATGCACCTGTTACGTCATGGGGTAAGGTTTCGCCACTAGTCCTTTTTTAGTTACTTTTTTATTACCTAACTTTGGCGGCCAATCCACCCATGTTGCGAATCCTCCATTCGCTGCCCCGCACGCATAAATTATTACTGTTACCTGTGGCGACGATGGTCACGGTGCTGGGCACACAGAAATTAATCACGACGTATCAAAGTCTGGACACAGAACACACCCCGGTTGAGAGCGTTTTTGTTCCGCTCCCTAGCGACTCGACCCCCGGCGTCCCTTCCCTGCAGGAAGAGCGAACGCCCATGGCCAACGCGATTGGCAAAGCATCCCGCGCCCTCGATGCCACACGCAATCACATTCCGCTCAGCCATCTGCAAGCGATGGAAGTCATCGACCTCGACATGGTCGATAGCGCATCGGCAAATGCCGCTACCTCACCTGATCTCTCTGCCGAACCCGCCCCTGCCGAACCCGCCCCTGCCGAAGCGCGCCACGCCGCGGCGCCCGCCGATAGCATTATCGATGACGGCGCCCTGCATATGGCCGTGGTGGTGGGAACATTAAGCAGTGGTATGCTGGACGCCGAAAGCGAGACCAGCGCCACGATGGCCGATGCCTCCTCCTACGACGCCACATCGTATGAAGACTACGGCATCGACCTCTTTGATGATATCTCCTACTTCGACTTGGAGCTTGACGCCGAGGAGCCGTACGTTCCCGAGTGGCAAACCCATATTGTCGAACCCGGCGACACCTTTGCGGTCCTGGCGCAAAACAAACTCGGCTTGGGCTACAGCGAGGTATTAACGCTGCTCGACCAACTACCCAACGCCCGCCTTCTGACCCATTGGCGCGCCGGGCACAGCTTCGACTACCAACTCGACGAAGATAATCGCCTGCTATCGCTGCGCATGATGAAAAACACCCGCGATGGCGTGTTGGTTGAACGTGCGGACGAGCAGTACGCCGTCACCCTCATTGAGCGTCAGGGCGAACCGGTTCAACGCTTGTACGCAGGCAGCATTAGCGGCAGCTTTGCGCGCTCTGCTCAGGCCACTGGCTTAAACAGCGCCGAGGTCACGGAACTCACGCGCCTGCTGGAGAAAAAGCTCGACTTTCGCCGTGATAGCCGCCGGGACGATAAGTTTCAGGTGCTTGTCGAGTCGGACATGATCGAAGGCGAAACCCTCGACTCACGGGTGTTAGCCGTTCGCTACGAAGGCGAGCGCATGGATCTAACCGTCGTGCGCAATGCCACCGACAATAAGTTCTACACCGCCGAAGGCAAGAGTTTGGATCCGGCTTTCTCACGCTACCCCTTTGATGGCCGCTATCGCTTAAGCTCGAATTTCAACCCTCGCCGCAAACACCCGGTCACTGGGCGCGTTAGCCCCCACAACGGTACCGATTTCGCCATGCCGATTGGCACACCGATCACGTCTCCGGCCAGCGGCCGCGTCGAGCGCGTGGCTAGCCACTATGCGGCGGGCCGCTATGTGGTGATTCGCCACGACAACGGCTATCGCACCCGCTATTTGCACCTGTCAAAGCCGCTTGTCAGCCGCGGCCAGCGGGTGGAAATGGGCGAACGCATCGCACTCTCGGGCAACTCCGGGCGCAGCACCGGCCCCCACCTGCATTATGAAGTGCATGTGAATAACTCGCCGGTTAACGCCATGAAGGTGGATCTTCCCGAAAACACGAGCCTAAGCGGCGATACCCTGATTGCGTTCCAACGCCAGGCGGAGCCGATGCTAGCGGCGCTAGAGAGTGGCGAGACCGGTACCATCAACGTTGCTTCTTACGACAATGACGCCGTAGAAAATCGCGACTGAACCTAGCCAGGACTCACGCTAACCTCATCAGAAAAGACAACGTTTATTTAACAAGCTAGCGCCGGTTCAGCGCATTAAGCACGCGCTGATCACGCCGGTAAACGTCCTCTCGGAAGGTCATCTCTCCGGCTTCATCGGGCCATGCGGTGACATAGTGCAGCGCCACCGGAATCGCCTGCGGCAGGTTAACGTTAATATCGCTGCGCGGCTTATTGATCAACGTTTCTAGCCGATAGCCGCTTCCGGTGTCCTTTAACAGCATCCGAGCCAATTCACGCACCCCCTCCACGCGTACGCAACCCGAACTCAGCGCCCGTTGGTCACGCCTAAAGAGCCCTTGTGCAGGGGTATCGTGCAGATAAATCATTTCGCTGTTCGGAAAGCGCACCACCACGCGACCCAGCGGATTGGATTGACCGGCTGGTTGGCGCAGCATGACGTTACCCGGTGACGCCCAATCGATCTCATGGGGGTTTAGCACCTCACCGCTATAACTGATCGCATTGATGCCGCGCTCGGCTAGGTAATCAGGATCTCTTCGCACTTCGGGCAGAATATCCTCGCGCATAATCGTCGGCGGCAGCGTCCAGGAGGGGTTCACCGTCAGGTGGGTGATCCGTGAGTTAATGACCGGTGTTTCGCGACGCGACGAGCCCACCACGATCCGCGAGGACCAGCGCTCTCCATTAGGGCGCAGATACGCCATCCGGTAGCCGGCAATATCGACCCATACATGGGGCTTATGGGAAAACCAGGGCGCGATCCAGCGGCCCCGCTCTAAGTTGACGCGTAGCTGCTCCACCCGCGTGGTTACCGAGGCATTCAGCGCTCTGCGCGTTTTCTCTCCGACGACGCCATCGGCCTCCAGAAGATGGCGGCGCTGAAAGCGCTTTAGCGCTGCTTCAAGCTCACGATCAAATTCGCGCGACTCCTGCCCTTCGATTCGTATTTGCGGGTAAGCCTCTGGGCGACCCGAAACAAGTCCCGACTCTCCCCAGTAGGTAAGGCGCTGGCGCAGCGCGACCACATCATCGTCGCGATCACCGGGGCGCAATGCTGCCTCGCGCGAAGGGAAGAGGGGCGCACTGCCCTGCTGGGCAAGCGCCCGGTACCGAGAGAGCGCTTCACGCAGCGGTTGATAATAAGGGCGTTGCGGGCGCGCCTGAGCAAAGGCCTGCTCAACCGCTCCATTAAGAACGGCCTGGGTAATGCTTGCCACGGGTAGCGCATCCAGCCTCGGCGGGCGGTCCCATCGAGGCGCTACCTCACGCGGGTTCAGCTTGCCGTTTTGCAGGTGATTCAGCGCCTTTAAAAGCGCGCGCGTGGCGCTAAGATCAAACGCTGCCTGTGCTGCGACATCTTGGCTTTGGCTGCGCTGAAACTTGGCTTTTAACCTTCCGGCGCCGTAATGCGACGGCGTGAGACCATCGTCGGCGACCCCTTCAAGCGCGGCCACCAGCGCTTCGACCCGATCAGCGTCCTGCCAGACAAGCCGTTGCCCCACGTGTTGGTAAAAAGCGGCCAGCGGCAACCCCTCGTTTTGTTGTGCCGAGATGTCTGCGTTTGACAACTCCAACAGAGCCGTTTGCGCACTCGCCGGCAGTGTCTTCTGCGCGCTGACCGGCGCTGATACCAGCAGCGTCAGCGCCAAACAAACCGTCGGCCCCCACCTTTGCCGCGCCAGCGTTGACCGTTGTTGTCGATGAACCTCGTGCATCGCCCTCTCCTTGCGTTACGATAACGGCCTTGGTGGCTACACCACACCTTTTGACGGCTTGTACCCCTTTCAGATTAACCAGGATGACAACCATGGTGCTTCGTTTAAAAACGTCGGCATTACTGATCAGCTTGCCTCTTAGTTTAGTAACGTTACCACTTCAAGGCGCCACTTTCTTTGCCAGCGTCGCCTCAACCCCCACCTTCGAAACCTCTTCGCTCCACCACCAGCTCAAGCAGTTAGCCCCCGAGGCGACACCTGACGCGTTACGCATGGCGGCACAGGCGCTCTCCTGCGCCGACCCCAATGCCGAGCGCCTGGCGGTCATCGATTTTTCGCTCCCCTCCAGCGAAACGCGGATGTGGGTGTTTGACCTTCACCAGCACGAACTCCTTTTCGAGGAACTGGTCTCCCACGGCCAAGGCTCTGGCGACGCGCTGGCCGAAACGTTCTCCAACACCCCCGATAGCCATCAGTCAAGCCTGGGGCTTTTTCGCACCATGAACAGCTACTACGGCCGCAACGGCTATTCACTGCGCTTGGATGGCCTTGAGCCTGAGGTCAACGATTTGGCGTTTGAGCGTGCCATTGTGATCCACGGCGCCGACTACGTCAGCGAGGATTTTATTCGCCAAACCGGCCGTCTGGGCCGTAGCCAGGGTTGCCCCGCCGTCCGCGCCGACATCACCTACCCGCTGATCAATAGCCTCAAGGAGGAGCAGTACGTGTTCGCTTACTATCCCGACCCAGAGTGGATGGCAACATCGACGTTTTTAAACTGCGACAGCGATACCCAGCTCGCCCAGCGCTAAAAAAACCGCCGCCTGGCTCTCCAGGCGGCGGTCGGTCGTGACTAGGGGGTTTTCAGGTTTTCGCTAAGCGCTCTCCCTTAGAACTTTACCTTAGAACCTTCCCTCAATTAGAACTCTTCCCAATCATCGTGCTCATTGGTTGTCACCTTACGAGACGGGCGCTGTGAAGCGGACGCCGTCGTAGAGGCGTGGCGTTGTGGCGCGCTGCTCGACGGTAAGACGTTCGCCGGGCGCTCCAGGGCCGGTGCATACGAAGCGTCTCCCAACACGAACGCATCCAGCAGGTGTGATAGGTGCTCCGCCCCTTCGCGCAGGCTTTGTGCGGCGGCGGAACTCTCCTGCACCATCGACGAGTTCTGTTGCGTCATCGAGTCCATCTCGGCCACGGCGGTGTTGATTTCGCCAATACCCGCGCTCTGCTCGCGGGCGCCTGCGCTGATTTCGGCGATCACATCGGTCACCCGAGTCACGCTCTCCATGATCTCCTTCATGGTGGAGCCCGCCTCACGCACAAGCTCAGTACCCTCGCGGGTATTCTTCATCGAACCATCAATCAGTTCGCGGATTTCGCTTGCCGCGTCGCTGGAGCGGCTGGCGAGCTTGCGCACTTCTTCCGCTACCACGGCGAAGCCACGCCCGTGCTCGCCGGCACGTGCCGCCTCTACGGAGGCGTTGAGGGCGAGAATATTGGTTTGGAAGGCGATGGAGTCGATCATGGTAATGATATCGCCGATCTGCGTGGCGGAATCATTAATCGTATCCATGGTGGTTTCCACCCGCTGCATGGCATCGCTACCGCGACGCGCCACATCCACCGCGCTTTGCGAAAGCTGCGAGGCTTGCTCTGCCGATTGGGTAGTGTGTTGCACGGTCGACGTAATCTCCTCCATCGAGGAAGAGGTCTGTTGTAAGTTGGCCGCCGACTGCTCGGTGCGCGTCGCAAGCTCATTGGTGCCCTGATCGATATCCTGCGATGCCTGAAGCACGGAGCGCGAAGTGCGGTGAACGTCTTGCAGGGTTAGCTGCATGCGCTCGACAAAGGCATTGAATTGGCGCGCCAGGTTGCCCACTTCATCGTTGGACTCCACGGCAAGGCGCTGGGTCAAATCGGCTTCGCCCGTCGCCACACCGTGCATCGCCTCTGCGGCACGACGCACCGGGCGCAGCGCGCGGTGTACTAAGTAGGTGGCCACGAAGCCAACCCCGATTAGGATCAGCAGCGTTACCACCCCTTTAATCACCAGCGCTTGGCGGAACTCGGCCCAGGCCAAGGCTTCCACTTCGGCCAGCCCTTTCGCGATATCGCTCAGGTAGATGCCGGTGCCGATCATCCAGTCCCACTCGGGAATCGGAACCGCCATCGAGTGCTTGGCTTCTGTTTCTCCCGTCGCCGGGTTGATCCACTGATAGTCGTAAAAGCTGTCATTACGGTCGCGCGCGCGATCGATCAAATCATCCACGAACGCATTGCCTTCGCTATCGGTCATACCCGACATATTGGTGCCAACGCGGTCGGGGGCGGCGGCAAGCGCGATCGCCGTGCCGTCAAACTCAAAGGCAAACACGTAGTTTTCATCGCCAAAACGGAAGTTTTGCAGAATATCCTGGGCGCGGGCTTGCGCTTCGTCTTCACTGAGCGCGGGATTATCGACCAAATGCGATATCGCATTGCGCGCCGACTCAAGCAAATAGCGCACCGTGTTTTCACGCTCCTTAACGAGCACCTCGCGCTGCTCATCAAGGGTTTCTTGAATGCGCTGGGCGGAGCTACGCGTCTCAAGCACCGATAACACCACCGCGAGCACCAGCATGGGAAAGAGCACCAAAAAGACGATTTTGGTCTGCAAACTAATATTAAAACGTGAGCCCTGTTGATCAGCCATTCTTGTTATACCACCTTTTTAATCGTTGAAAGCCTTGCCACATCACCGCCCCTTACATCGCCTAGATGGGCGGGGACGCTGACGTATGCGCTTTGCGCTACCCAGCGCTTTGGCGAGTATGAAATTATTAGTCCAGCAACGATTACACACCCACCGTGTAGGTTCAACGTAGTCGTTTGTCTAGGAGCAAATTTTATCGCTTTAATGGCGCTTTCAACGCTGCCCCTTCGTCGCACGTCAACGCCTTGCAATCGGCTTTCTCCGGCCGCATAACACCCCTTTAGCAAGCGTGCTAACATTTATGCTCGGCAACACTCAGTATCTGAGAGATACTCGCCACGACAACGTAGCGTCCACGACACCCCACTTCCGATCGATTACATAAGGTGCTGCATGAGCCAACTCGCGTCCACGGCGCTCTCCGTTTTGGATCTCGCCCCAATCCGCCAAAACGGCAGCGCCGCCGAAACCTTCGCCCATAGCGTCTCACTCGCTCAGCTCACGGAAAAATTGGGCTTCAAGCGTTTTTGGCTCGCCGAACACCACAACATTGAGGGCATCGCCAGCGCTGCCACCTCGGTATTGATCGGCCATATCGCCGGCAATACCTCCACGCTTCGCGTGGGCAGCGGCGGCATCATGCTGCCCAACCACGCCCCGCTGTTGATTGCCGAGCAGTTTGGCACCCTGGAAACGCTCTATCCCGGCCGGATAGACCTGGGCGTGGGGCGCGCACCTGGCTCCGACGGCTTGACCATGCGTGCGCTGCGCCGCCGTCTTGATAGCGGCGTGGATTTTCCCCGACCAGCTGGCGGAGCTGCGCCGTTATTTGGGCACGCCCGAGCCCCAGCAACGGGTTAAAGCCATTCCGGGTCAGAATACCCACGTGCCCGTCTGGCTTCTCGGCTCTAGCGGATATAGCGCGCAGCTCGCCGCGCAGCTGGGGTTACCCTTTGCCTTTGCCGCCCAGTTCGCCCCGGGTTACCTGTTTGAGGCGCTGCGCCTTTATCGCGACAACTTCCGCCCTTCCGAGCACCTAGCGCGCCCCTACGCCATGGTCGGCTTGCCGGTCATGGCCGCCGACAGCGATGCCATGGCGCACTATCTAGCCACCACTGCGCAGCAGAAGTTTTTGAACATGATTCGTGGCCAGCGCACGCAGTCGCTTCCCCCGGTCGAGCAGCTTGACTGGACACCCATGGAGCGCACGCAGGTGGAGCAATTTCTTGGCGCGGCGGTCATTGGCGGGCCGGAGAGCGTCAAGGCCGGGCTGGAAGAGATTCAGGCCCGCACCGGCGCTGACGAGCTGATGATCAATAGCGATTTTTATGATCACGCCGACCGCCTGCGTAGCTATGAAATCGTCGCGGAGGTCGCGCGGTGACAACAACGACAGATATCGCCTTTAGCCCAGCGCCTGGGGTTCGATATCGTCGGCACCGTGCCCCAGGCGTTTCGCCACCCGCAGCACGGGTTGGTGGATATCCATGTGATGCACAAGCTGATCCGTTAAGGCGCTACGATTGACGCTCTTCGCGCAGGCAGCGCGTGAGCAGCGCTTCCGCTGCATCGCCGCCCATCGCTTCGAGGTGGGCGATATTGCGCTCGGGTATTTGCGCCGTGTCGCCGTAGGCGGCGATGGCTTTCTCCAAGCTCGCCTCGCGCAGCAGGTGCAGCATGGGGTAAGGCGAGCGATTGGTGTAATTCGCGGCATCTTCCGGCGCGGCATCGGCAAAGCAGTAATCCGGGTGGAAGGTCGCGAGCTGATAAACCCCCTCATACCCCTGCTCCACCAGCAGCGATTCGGCAAGGTCGACAAAATCCAGATAGTGCTCAAAGTCGCGGAACAGCGTTGGGAACACCAGTAGCGAGGTTTCGGTCTGCGCGTGTTCATCGAGCCAGGCGATCTCCGCCATCAACTCTTCAAGCGCGACCGCCATTTTTTTGGAGCGCACGACTTCAATGCGCACGCTGTCGCGCTCGACCTCACGCTGAGCAAACGGGCAAATGGTGTGCGCCACGATAAAATCGCGTACCCAACGCAGCGTTTGCGCTTTCACCGCACTGTCTTTATCACGCTCGCCACCCTGCTCGGCCGCGTTGTGTGCGTTCGCTGTGTTATTGCCGTGCTGCATGCAAGCCTCGTTTCAATCAAAACGTGAATCATAAGAGCGCGCCCTGCTCACTTGGCTGAGCCTGGCAGTTCACGCCCAACTCGCGCATGATAGCGCTTTCTTCTCCGACTTCCTTTAGGTCTTTGCCCTCTTTTATGCCCCGTGCCGCACCTTACCCACCGCCCGCCAACCCGCTAAGCGGTTTTTTTGGCGTCTTCCGCTACAGTCGCCGCGCGCTTTCGCTGGTGTGGCAAACCTCTCCCGCGATGATGCTGGGTTTAGCGCTCTGCACTCTGGTGGCGGGGGTGCTCCCGGCGGTTGCGACCTGGGTAGGGCAGTTGATCGTCGATGGTGTGGTCAACGCCATGGAGACTTACCGGGAAGCCGAGGCGCCCGATTTAGGGGCCATTCTTGCGCCGGTATTGGGATGGGTCGCGCTGGAAGGTGGCATCATCGCGCTGATCGCGCTGGCTCAGCGCGGGCTGTCAGCGCAGCAGTCGCTTTTGCGCGCGCTGCTGGGGCAAAAAGTTAACGTCATGATTCTGGAAAAGGCCGGCACGCTGTCGCTTAGCCAGTTTGAGGACTCCGAGCTTTATGACAAGCTCACCCGTGCCCGCCGCGAGGCCTCCACGCGCCCGCTGGGGCTGGTCAATAAAACCTTCAGCTTGCTGCAAAATGCCATTTCGCTGGTGAGTTTCGGCGTGCTCCTGGTGCAGTTTTCCCCCTGGGCGCTGCTGATTCTCGTGGCGGGCGCGCTGCCGGTGTTTATTTCTGAGGCCAAGTTCTCCGGCGATGCGTTCCGGCTGTTTCGCTGGCGCTCGCCGCAAACGCGCATGCAGATGTACCTGGAAACCGTGCTTGCCCGCGAAGACAGCATCAAAGAGGTCAAGCTATTCGGCCTGGAGCCGCTCTTTTTACGCCGTTACCGGGACATTTTTACCCGCCTTTTCAGCGAAGAGCGGCGCCTCACCCTGCGCCGGGAAAGCTGGGGATTCATACTGGGCTTGCTCGGCACGCTCACTTTCTATGGCGCCTACGGCTGGGTGGTGGTGGAAACCATCACCGGGGCACTGACGCTTGGGCAGATGACCATGTACCTAATGGTCTTCAAGCAGGGGCAAGCCGCGCTGTCGGCCAGCCTGACCGCCATCAGCGGGATGTACGAAGACAACCTTTATCTCTCCAATTTGTACGAGTATCTGGAACAGCCCACCGAAATCGAGCACGGCACACTCACGCAGGGCGCTTCACCCGGCGACGGCCTGCGCTTTGAGGGCGTAAGCTTCGCCTACCCCGGGGGCCAGGAAGTACTGCATGACATTTCGCTGCACCTTCAACCGGGGCAGAGTTTGGCACTCGTGGGAGAAAACGGCTCGGGCAAAACCACCTTGATCAAGCTGTTAACTCGGCTTTACCACCCCACCCAAGGCCGCATTCTGCTCGACGGTAGCGACCTTCGCGACTGGGAAGCGACCGCCCTTCGCGAGCGTATCGGGGTGATTTTTCAAGACTTTGTGCGCTACCAACTGCAGGTGGGAGAAAACTTGGGGGTGGGCGATACTCACGCCTTTGACGATGAGCAGCGCTGGCACGCTGCCGCCCACCACGGCATGGCCGATGCGTTCATTGACCGCATGCCCAGCGGTTACCGCACCCAGCTTGGGCGCTGGTTCAAAAACGGTCAGGAACTTTCCGGTGGGCAGTGGCAGAAAATTGCCCTCTCGCGCGCCTACATGCGCAAAAACGCCGATATTCTCGTGCTCGATGAACCCACCGCCGCCATGGACGCCGCCGCCGAAGCGGAAGTTTTCGCCCGCTTCCGTGAACACAGCCGCGACAAAATGACCATTTTGATCTCCCACCGCTTCTCAACGGTGAGAAGCGCCGAGCATATCGTGGTGATCGATCAAGGGCGCATCATTGAGCACGGCACCCACGACGCGCTTTTAGCGCAGAAGGGACGCTACGCTAGCCTCTTTTATTTACAGGCAAAAGGCTACCAGTAAAGAGACTTTTCTTAAGTTACCGGCAATCCGGCACGGTTATTGCCTGTTGTGCAGAGCCGCAGAGTCAGGTATAGCTAACAGGACGTTAGTAGAACACCAACAACCGCTATTTAGGGAGATCCAACGTGAAGATTGGTGCACCCAAAGAGCTCGCCAAGGGCGAGGCGCGTGTCGCGCTGACGCCGGACAGCGCGCTCCAACTACAAAAGCTAGGGCATGAGTGTTACCTCGAAGCCGGCGCCGGGGTTTTGGCAGGCTTTGAGGATCAAGCCTATCGCGATGCCGGCGTGAACATCCTCGACGACGCCAAGTCACTTTGGCAAAACGTTGATACCGTGATCAAAGTGCGCGAACCCAGCGAGGAGGAAACCGAGCACCTGCGCGAAGGACAGACCTTGATCAGCTTTTTCTGGCCCGCCCAGAACGAGGCGCTTCTGGAGAAGTGCAAAAACCAAGGCGCCACCGTGATCGCCATGGACATGGTGCCACGCATTTCCCGCGCCCAGAAAATGGACGCGCTCTCCTCCATGGCCAACATCGCCGGCTATCGCGCGGTGATCGAAGCGGGGAATAACTTCGGGCGCTTCTTTACCGGGCAGGTGACGGCCGCCGGCAAAGTACCGCCGGCCAAGGTGCTGGTGATTGGCGCGGGCGTGGCCGGGCTTTCCGCCATCGGCACGGCCGCAAGCCTCGGTGCCGTGGTGCGCGCATTTGATGTGCGCCCCGAGGTGGCCGAGCAGATCGAATCCATGGGCGCGGAGTTTCTGTTTCTCGACTTCGACGAAAGCCAAGATGGGTCGGAAACCGGCGGCTACGCCGCACCCTCCAGCCCTGAGTTTCGCGAGAAGCAGCTTGAGTGTTTCCGCGAACAGGCCGCCGATGTGGATATCGTCATCACCACCGCGCTGATTCCCGGCAAGCCCGCGCCTAAGCTGTGGCTTGAGGACATGGTAGAGGCGATGAAACCCGGTTCGGTGGTGATTGACTTGGCCGCGGAAAAGGGCGGCAACTGCGATTTAACCAAGCCCGATGAGCGGGTGGTGAGCGACAACGGCGTGGTGGTGGTGGGCTACACCGACTTCCCCTCGCGCATGGCAACGCAAGCCTCGCTGCTTTACGCCACCAACATCCGTCACATGCTCACCGACCTGACGCCGGAAAAAGATGGCCAGGTCATCCATGACATGGAAGATGATGTGATTCGCGGCGCCACGGTGACCCATAAGGGCGAGATCACCTTCCCTCCACCGCCGCCCAAGGTGAAGGCTATCGCCGCAGCGAAGCAAAAGCCCAAGGAGAAAGCGCCCACACCGGAGGAGAAGAAAGCCGCCGAACTGGCCACCTTCAAGGCGCAAACCAAGCGTCAGGTAACGCTACTTGGCGTGGGGGGCGCGCTGATGCTGCTGCTTGGGCAAGTCGCGCCGGCCTCTTTCATGCAGCACTTTATCGTCTTCGTGCTCGCCTGCTTTGTGGGTTTCCAAGTCATCTGGGGCGTCAGCCACTCGCTGCACACGCCGTTGATGGCGGTCACTAACGCCATCTCGGGGATTATCATTCTCGGGGCGATACTACAGATCGGCTCGGGTAGCGGGATCGTGACGGTGATGGCAGCCATCTCGGTGCTTATCGCCACGATCAATATCGTCGGTGGCTTCCTCGTGACCCGCCGTATGCTGGCCATGTTCCAGAAATCTTAATCCGCGGAGACAATCATGCTGAGTCAAGGATTCGTGTCTGCCGCGGCGATCGCGGCAAGTGTGCTGTTCATCCTCTCCCTCGGGGGGTTGAGCAATCAAGAAAAAGCCAAACGGGCGGTGTGGTACGGCATCGTCGGTATGGCCGTGGCGGTCTTTTTCACCGCCTTTGGCCCTGGTATCGGCGCTTATGGCTGGATGATCCCGATGGTGATCATCGGTGCCGGCATCGGCGTTTACGTGGCCAAAAAGGTCGACATGACCGAAATGCCCCAACTCGTCGCCGCCCTGCACAGTTTCGTCGGCCTGGCAGCGGTATTCGTGGGCTGGAGCGCCGACCTGGAGCGACGCCGCGTGCTGGCAGCACGCGCCATGGAGGCTAGCACCGAGCAGTTTTCGGCCTTTGCCGCGCTGGTGGCGACCAAAGCCCCCGATGAGCTGATGTTTTTGCAGATCGAGGTGGTCTTGGGCGTCTTCATTGGTGCGGTTACGTTCACCGGCTCCATCATCGCCTTTGGCAAGCTAGCGGGTAAAATCGACGGCAAACCCAAGCAGCTTCCTGGCGGCCATGCGCTCAACGCAGGAGCTGCGGCGCTTTCGCTACTGTTTGCGATTCTTTATCTCAACGGCGCCGGTTTCTGGACGTTGATTCTGATCGCTGCTCTGGCGTTTTTCATCGGCTACCACCTGATCATGGGTATCGGCGGCGCCGACATGCCGGTGGTGGTGTCGATGCTTAACAGCTACTCCGGCTGGGCCGCGGCGGCGATCGGTTTCACCCTCTCCAATGATTTGCTCATCGTGACCGGGGCGCTGGTGGGCTCTTCAGGGGCGATTCTCTCTTACATCATGTGTAAAGCGATGAACCGCAACTTCCTGAACGTCATCCTCGGCGGCTTTGGCGGCAGCATAGGCCCGGCGGCCGAGATCGAAGGCGAGCAGGTGGCCATCGATGCCGGCGGCGTGGCCAATGCGCTGAACGACGCCGACAGCGTTATCATCGTGCCGGGCTACGGCATGGCGGTGGCCCAGGCGCAGAACGCGGTCAGCGAGTTGACCCGCAAACTGCGCGCAGCAGGCAAGAACGTGCGCTTTGGCATTCACCCGGTGGCCGGCCGCCTCCCTGGGCATATGAACGTGCTTCTGGCCGAGGCCAAAGTGCCTTACGATATCGTGCTGGAAATGGATGAAATCAACGACGATTTCGCTTCCACCGATGTAGTGATCGTTATTGGCTCCAACGACATCGTCAACCCAGCCGCGGAAGAGGATCCTAACAGCCCCATCGCCGGCATGCCGGTGTTGAAAGTGTGGGAAGCCAAGCAGGTGTTTGTGTGTAAGCGCGGCCAGGGCACTGGCTACTCGGGCATTGAGAACCCGCTGTTCTTCAAGGAGAATACGCGGATGTTCTACGGCGACGCCCGGGAAAGCATCGACTCGCTGCTACCGCAAATCGAGTGATACTTGCAAGCGCCAAGCGCTAAGCACAACGCCCCCACCAACCTGGGGGCGTTTTTTTATTGTGTCTATAGGGCGCGCACAAAGTGGGTCACACGCGCCACGACGTCAGCTTCACACTCGCGGTGTGGCACATGATGGATATGGGGCAAAATCTCACATTGAGCAGGCCCTTTTACTCTGCTCGCAATGCGCTCGGGCTGACGGAGGGAGCCGTATTCATCTTTTTCACCATGCAGCACCAGCGCAGGGCAGGTGACGTTTTTAAGCGCGGCATCTAGCGTCCAATCGGCAAACGCCGGCGAGAGCCAAGTCTTCGTCCAGGCACTTAACACCCAAGAGGCTTTGTCACCGTGGTATTTGGTGAGCTTTGCAAACTGCGCAGGGTCAGCAAAGAGTTCCTGCGCTGCAATGATCCCCTCCCGCGTACACCCTTCATTGAATGCCTGCGCGGCAATCGTCACCAGCCCCTGGCACTTATCTGGATAGGTGCCCGCAATATGCACCGCCATACCGCCGCCAACGCTATGGCCTAAAGCAATAAAGCGCTCGATACTCAATGCTTTTCGCAGCGCAGCAAACCCATGGGTAGCTTCATCGTTAATAAAGCTAAAAGAGGGAGGCCTGGGGCTGGCATTTGAACGGCCAAACCCGAGCCGGTCGTAAGCAATGACTGGATGACCGGTCGCCTCACACAGCGCCTCGGGGAAGCTGCGCCACAGGGCAACACAGCCCAGCGAGTCGTGCAGCAGCACAATTGGCACACGCGATGTCAAAGCGCTCGGCGACCACGTTTGGGCAAACAGGTGTCCGTCAGGCGTTTGTACCCAATGGCACTCTGGGTTCATACCGGTACTTTGCATGGCCACTCTCTGCTCTTGTTTCGCATAAACTCATTTTCCTTTTCATCTTAACGGGTTGCCCAGCACGTCAATCACACTGCTTTACCGAGCACCCGACTCTTCACGCTCTTTATGACGCATTTGCATGACAAACAACAGGAGAGTGAAATAATAGCATGCTGCACCGCAACAAAACTCGGCTATACTGTGGAGGCAGTCCCAAAGGAGGAATGCCCCATGACTCACTACCCCTTGTATGATTGCGACGTGCTACGTGCCTGGTTACGTCAAGCCCAGTGGCAACGCGCCTTTGTCGACGCTTTCAGCGCCTATTGTGACAAATAATCTACGACTTTAGATGTAGAAAATTACCGAGCCGGACTAATGTCCGGCTTTTTATCGATTATGAAAACCCTTTCCATTCAGTTAGGTAAGCGTTAACGTCCTATTTTGTACGCTTTCGCTTACGCGCTGTAAGATTTTGCTTACATCTTTAGTGCTAGCGCGCCTCGCCCAAAGCGATTAATATTTGACCTCACCCTCTCTTACGCTCGTTTTAATGCCAGGGTGCGGTGAGATAAATATGACGCAGTTTACGTCAACGGTAACTATTAATTTTCTGGAGAGCACGCCATGTCGATGGATATCCTTAATGTTTGGGCCCAACGCGCAGAACAGCAACGTGTCGCCTTCGATGCGATCGCGGCCTTTATCCGCTAGCGCCGGGAAAGCGCTTTTCGCACCCTAAGCACTTGCAGTATTCTGTTGCCTTTATGGTGCATGCCGCTAGGGGGAACAATGATTGATTTACGCAGCGATACGGTCACTCGGCCGACACCGGAAATGTACGACGCCATGCGTGCGGCACCGGTGGGAGACGATGTCTGGGGCGACGACCCGACCGTCAATGCGTTTCAACACCGCCTTGCTGAAAAAACGGGCAAAGAGGCGGCGCTGCTCTTCCCTAGCGGCACCCAAAGTAATTTAGTCGCCTTAATGGCGCACTGTGAACGTGGCGACGAGTATATCGTCGGCCAATCCGCCCACACCTACCGCTATGAAGGCGGCGGCGCTGCCGTATTAGGCAGCATCCAGCCGCAACCGATCGAAAACGCCGCGGATGGCAGCCTTCCCCTAGAAAAAATCAGCGCAGCCGTCAAAGCGGACGATTTTCACTTTGCTCGCACACGTCTGTTGGCGCTAGAAAACACCATCGGCGGCAAAGTCCTGCCTGCTGACTATGTCACAAAAGCCACCGACCTTGCCCGCCAGCATGGCCTCGCCACGCATCTTGATGGGGCTCGCCTGTTTAACGCCGCCGTTGCCACCGACACACCGCTAAAAACGCTATGCCTTCCTTTTGACAGTGTATCGCTTTGCTTCTCCAAAGGGCTGGGTGCCCCGATCGGCTCGGCGCTGGTCGGCTCACAGGCACTGATTGACCGCGCCCTTCGCTGGCGCAAAGTCGTCGGCGGCGGCATGCGCCAGGCGGGCGTTATCGCGGCCGCTTGCCAGCACGCCTTGGAGCACCATGTGGATAGGCTCGCCGACGACCACCAACGCGCCGAGCGGCTCGCCAAGGCGCTACATGACCTACCGGGGGTTGAACTGGCCTATATCGCGACCAATATGCTGTTTGTTCGCTTCCCGCACGGCCAGGCCACTCCCCTCACTGCCTGGCTAAAAGAGCAGGATATTTTGCTCGACCCGCTCTATGCAGATGGCAAAACACGCCTAGTGATTCATCGCGATATCAGTGACAGCGATATCGATCATGTCATCGAGAAAATCGCCGCTTACTTCTCACGCCGATAAGCTGGCGCTCTTAATCAAATAGGCTCATACGCTTCATCACGTTATCGCGCTTGATCCACCAGTGGTAAAGCGCGCCGCTCACGTGCAAGGTGATCAGCACGATAATCGCCCAGCCGAAGCGCTCATGCCAAAGAAACAGCGCCTCTGAGAGCGCTTCGTTTTTTCCCAAGATATTGGGCAACGTCCAGTGAAAAAACTGCACGGGAAAACCGCCCGTCGCGGTGGCCAGAGCACCGAGGACCGGCATCACCACCAGCGCCAAGTAAAGCAGATGATGCACGCTGGTGCTGACGATACGCTCAAAGGCATTGAGGGGTGGATCGTGATCCGGTACAACAAACGCCAGCCGTGTAATGATGCGCAGCGTCATTAATAGCAACAGCGTGATACCCAGCGTTTTATGCGCCGTATAGAGCGCATTGGTCACGCTCTGGCCGATTAGCTCAACCAACCGTTCAAACCCTAGAAAGCCCAGCGTAAGACCGCTTGCCAGTGACAGCACCACGCCCAGAGCCACCAACCAATGCAATACTCGATGGGGGTAAATGTAGTGATCTAACTCATGCATAAAAATAGACTCCTTGGACTTGCCTCGTTAATTGATATGAGCTTAGTTTAGGCAATTCTGCAGCTAAAATCGCCGATCTTGATATTGTCTTGCCCGAGGCTTCTACAGCCGTTATCATCCAAACGCTGCCATCAGCCTCATTGATGCAAATACCACGTAAGCAACACCATGAGGGATTTCCATGGTCGTTATGAAACGCTTCACTCCATTACTGTGTTTTATCATACTGCTATTCGGTGCATCCTTTGCCGCCTCGGCACACGACACCGACAATGCCAGCCAGAGGGGTAAAGCCTCTTTCTATAGCGACCGTTTTCAAGGAGCCACCACCGCAAGCGGCGAACCCTTCGACCAGAAAGCGCTCACGGCCGCGCATCCCAGCTTACCCTTTGGGACAAAAGTACTCGTCACCCGCCCCGATACCGGGAAAAAAGTGGAAGTCATCATCAACGACCGCGGCCCCTACGTAGAAGGCCGGATCATTGACCTCTCCAAACGCGCAGCACGCGAGCTTGATATGCTCAAACGCGGCGTAGCGCCTGTACTCGTCACCCTCGTGGATTAAGAGCGCCCTATTTAGCCCCTTGGTGGCAGCGCTGGTGGAGCGCCTTCATGGTCTCGGCCAGCGCTGAAACTGGCCCTTCCACCGTAAGCCCCGGCACAACCTGTTCAATGGGCAGGGTGGCCACGGGTGGGGGCGCTACGCCAAACTCATTGAGCCATGCGCTGAGTTGGGCGGATGAGCTGACATAGACAATTCGCCCGAGCCCGACCCAGCCATGCGCAGCCGCGCACATCGGGCAGTGCTCGCCCGAGGTGTAAACGGTCGCCTCAGCGCGCGCCCTAGGCGACATGTTTTGTGCCGCCCAGCGCGCCAGCGCAAACTCCGGATGCTGCGTCGCATCCCCTCCCGCGATCCGGTTGCGATCCTCCGCCAATACCTCACCGTCACGGCTCACCAGCACGCTACCAAACGGCTCATCGCCCGCTTTCAGCGCCTCTTCCGCTAACGCCACACAGCGCTTTAGATACGGCATTTCGTGTTCGGCAATCATGGCATGCTCCTTAATAATATAGTGCTTACTGTAGTGCGCATCAGCCCGTGATTCGAGCTCCACCCCACGTTTAGCACAACAAAGAGACATCCCCTTCTTCTTGCAAAGTAACCACTGCAAAAACTTGCCGCTCAAAAGCATTCAGAAAGTGCGCGCAAAGCTAAGGATAAAAAAGACATCGCCAGTGGGTTGGCTAAGAAAGGATCTTTGAAGGGGAGTGGTAGGCCCAGTAGGTCTTGAACCTACGCCCAAGGGATTATGAGCGTGCTTTTAACGTCTTACGCGGAATTCCACGTCCAAGCCACGCATTGGGCGTGGATGGATAGCGTGCCGTCCGTCAGGGCGGCCGGGATTGGTTTTCGATGTAGCGCTTGATGATGTCCGTGGTCGCGCCATCACCCACGCTCAGTAAGCAGTAGGAGCGGGACCAAAACCTGTCTCCCCAGAGTTTCGGTTTTATCGTCTCGCCGTGATCCTTGCGAATGCGACGACTGGTGACGGTTTTGATGCTGTTGATCAACTTGGCGGGCATTACCGAAGGGTGGATCTCTAGTAGCGCATGGACATGATCCGTCTCGCCCGAAAACTCCACCACGCCAACATCCGACAGCTCGCAGACATGACGCAGGTGTTTTTCCAAATCCCCAAGGATAGCGGGCGTGATGACCTCGCGCCGGTAAGCCACCACTAACACTAAATGGCACTTCATGTTGAATACGCAGTGTGGATGTGATCTTAGTGCGGTTTTTGACATTGACACCAATCCCTTTATTCACTACGTTCAGGGTAGTTCTTTTCATAGGCATTGTCATGGTCGTCAACCGCATTGAGCGCATTGTCATTCGCCCCGGCCACGTAAATCATGGCGCGTGTCGGCGGTTATGCGTGGCAGCGCGAAAGGTGGCCAATGCAACGCTGTACCAGATGCGTCAGGCGCTCTTTGCCGAGGCGCCGATCAGTGCCAGCCAAGCCGACAAGATTCTCAAGCGCGAGCATAAGGATATTTACAGCTTACTGCCTTCAGCGGGTTCCCAGCGGATAACCCAGGTTGTCGGCGATAGCTGGAAAAGCTGGATCAAGGCCAAGGCGGATTACGCCCGCCATCCTGAAAAGTACAAAGCCCGACCACGCCTACCCGGTTATACCCAGGGCGCCCGCACCTACGTCGTCAACCGCAACGGCTACAAAATTGTTGGCGGCATGATCCATCTTAGCGGTGCCAAGGCGTTCGGCTTTCAGCCCGTTAAGACCACGGTGTGCCAACACCAAGCCTTCAATGCCAAGGCGTCAGAGGCCGTGGTCACGGACCTCCGCATCGTGCCGCTAGGCACGTCCTTTTGCATCGAAATCGGCTACACCAAGGAGATAAAAAACACGCCTCTATTGGATATGAACCGTGTCTTTTCGCTGGACATCGGCATCGATAACCTTGTCGCCATCACCTCCAATCAGCCGGATTACCGTCCTGTTCTGATCAAGGGCAAGGTCATCAAGTCGATTAACGCGAAGTACAACAAGGACAAGGAGGCATTAGCCAAGAAAGGCAAAAAGCGGCACATCCGCTCGAAAGTTGGGAAACGCCATGCGCGCATTCACGACTACTTTCACAAAGTCAGTCATTGGATCGTGAGCGAGTGCGTGCGCACCCGCACGGGCAAGCTGGTGATTGGTAAAAACCCCGGCTGGAAACAGGCCGTGAATATCGGCCGCGTCAATAACCAGAAATTCACCGCAATCCCGCACGCCAAACTGATCGACATGATCCAGTACAAGGCGGAGGCGCAAGGCATCACGGTGGTCTTGATGAACGAAGCCTACACCAGCAAAGCCAGCGCCCTGGATCTCGATCCCATTCCCGACTATGACGAAGCGCGTCAGCAAAAACCGACCTTTAGCGGCCGGCGCGTCAAGCGCGGTCTCTACCGTACCGCCTCGCGTCAGCGGATCAATGCCGACGTCAACGGTAGCGCGAATATCCTGCGAAAAGAAATCGGCAACGAGTGGATCAGCGATCACCTCCGAGCCGGTAAGGGCGTTGTGGACACGCCCATAGCCATCACGCACATCGATGCGCGGTTGTCATTAGAAGCTTGCCACCGCGCAAGCGAAACCACGTCTAACGGCGCAGCCGCTTAGGCGTGGTAGTTCATATCAATAAGATACGGAATATCCTACGAAATCCACCGTAACCTAGCAAAGGTCAAAGTATCAGACTATCAGTAGCTTAGCGAAGGTTAGTGTAACCTACCCGAACCAGCTACTGTGTTGTCAGTGTACCGATATCAGCCCATTTCCCAGGGGTTAATCGTCTCGACGGTCAACATCTCGAAATCCTTTAGATTGCGTGTAGCCAACACCGCTCCATGCTGGATGCAGATAGCCTCAATTTGGGCATCGGCCATGTGAACCTGCCTTCCTGCACTCTCGCTGGCAGCGACCTGCTCTGCGTAGTGAATCGCAGCCCCGCTATCGAACGATAGGATGCGTCCAGAGAAATCTTCCTCGAACATGGCCGCCACCATAGCGGCGAAACCACGCTTGCGCTTGCCGTCGGGCAAGCGCTCGATCCCATAGAGAATTTCAGCAACCGTAATAGCGGAAATAGCCACGGAACGAGCATCCTGCCTGTCCAGCCAGTCGATAACCCGGGCGTCTGGCTCAGGCCGCATCAGCTCGGATAGCACATTGGTATCAAGAACAATCATGCGCCGAAGCCTGGATCACGAGGCTTATCGGACCTAGGCGGCACTTCCAGTTCGATGCCACCGGCGTCTGCGAATCGCTCACGTATGCGACTCCCTAGCCCCTTTGCTTGAGGCTGGTTCAAGGCACTACGCAGAATGACGCGAACCTCCTCTTCCATGGAATGGCCATGCCTAGCCGCCTCCATGCGAAGCTGAGCTTTCAACTGCTCGTCCAAATTTCGAATTGTGATCGATGCCATACCAACCTCACCATGTGATTACAATGCTATCAATGCTAGCATAACGCTAACAGGTGCGCCTATGCATGGCGATAGGTATCATGCTGGCCCGTAATAAAGGCTTTGAGGGCAGGGAGACCTGTGCTCGCTGTTGGAGCATAAGGAACTCATGAGCAAGTACGAGGGGCTAGATCGCGAAACGCTGATTTCGCTTGCTGGAACAGCGCGACCAGGGGCGTCAACTAGGCTTAGTGTGGGAGCGAGATGAAATAGATGCCGACCAAGCTATCAATATGATGATTTCGTCGGCTTACAGTTTGATACCGCCCTCTCTCGTGACAGCTATGATACTCTTCGCGATCTACGCATGCCCCATGCCGGGCTTTGGCGTTGTTCTCTATCGCTCGCTTCTCACTTTCATCGACCCAGACTTTGACTGGTTTCTGGCTTCCCATATTGCCTCCTTTGATTGTCTAGCGGCGGCAGCCGCTCAGTCTCGCAGAGCAGGGCCAGCGTCGAGGTAATGGCTGCACGAAAAGGTTGATGGCCGTACCGCCCTTGAGTGCGAAGCACGGCTCGTCATTGATAAAAGGCAGCAGCGAGACCAACAGCCTGACCTGTTCATGGTAGCGAGCGTCAATCGGCATGCAGGAACGCCTCCGGCACCGTCACGTGATACTCCCTGTCCAGCTTTCCGCCCTGGCAGAGCTGCCGCTTGCCTTTGCCGAGGTCAAGTCGGCGTGGTTCCAGACGACCGTACCAGGCATGCCCAGCATGGCGAGCCAGCACCAGAAAGGCACGCTTCGTTCTCACCGAGCGACAACCCTCCAGCAATGCCTGCAGCCGGCGCGGACGCAGCGTGTTAAGCCCGCCGAAGGTGTCCACCAGCTCACTGCCGAACAACAGCTGATTCGGCGTCACGGCGATCCACTCCAGGACCGCTCGCTCGGGGGTCGATACCTGCAAGCTGAAGGCCCTGCTATCCGGCGCGTAGTCCGTGAAGCTGCCGGGAAGCTGTACCGGCAGGCCCTTTTCGGAGTGAAGTGCCATCCGCCCTGCCCACTCAGCATCACTCAACCACCGGGGCAGCCGAGCGGCTTCCCTGCCATACAGGTGCGTCGTGCTCTCCCCCATGGGCAGGTAGTGGGAAAAGCCATGCAGTGCGAGGGCCGTCTGGCCACCCGGCCACAGCGGTGGTAAGCCAGTGTCGTCGCTCGTCTGCAGGGCGAAAACAGCGCTCTCCCAGGTAAGAGGCTCCCCCGCTTGGCAGTAGGCGCCGTGCCCCACGCGCTTAAGCCAGCCACTGCTGGCCAGCTTACGCGCCTGATCCGAGGTGACGCCGTGTGACGCCAGCCAGGCGGTCGTCACAACGGCGCCATACGGGATCTTGTGCAGCAGCTGGTTTATTTTCACGTGAAAAATCGGCCTTAAATTCCGTCTTCAGAGTGAAGAATAAACCACGTTGGTTTATCTTCAAGCACAAAATCGCCATTCAAGGCCGCTTTTAGCGCAACTTTTAAACCGAAAGCCGAGTCTTCGGTTTGCCGATATTACCTTACCCAAGGGGCAAAGAACGTATGTGCTAAGACACACTTTCGCCAGCCACTTCATGATGAACGGTGGAACCTGCTAACGCTGCAAAAAAATTGGTGCATCAGCCTATTCAAATGACCATGCGTTACGCACACATCGCGCCGGATCATCTGACATGAAGCCGTCACATACAGCCCAAAATTCTAAGCCGTAGACACTTTGTAGATACCGGCAAAAAAAGTACAGCGAGGAAAGGTAGTAAGGCGGGTAAGTCTTTGAATTTATGGTGGGCCCAGTAGGACTTGAACCTACGACCAAGGGATTATGAGTCCCCTGCTCTAACCAACTGAGCTATAGGCCCGTAAAGCGCGGATATGATAGCGAAAGACGGATAGCGAGGCTAGCCCTGATTCGCTATCCGTCAAGGCAGATTTCGCTATAGGCCAAGATACTCGGCGACATAGTCAGCGTCTTTATCGCCGCGGCCGGAGAGATTCACCAGAATATGCTGATCGGCGGGTAATTTAGGCGCTTCACGCATGGCCCAGGCCACGGCGTGGGCGCTCTCCAGCGCCGGGATAATTCCTTCGACCCGCGAAAGCGTTAGAAAAGCCTCCAAGCACTCCGCATCGGTGGCGCTTTGGTAGTCAACGCGACCGACCTCCTTGAGGTGACTGTGCTGAGGGCCTACGCCGGGATAGTCGAGTCCCGAGGCGATCGAGTGTACCGGCATGGGATTACCGGCTTCATCCTCGAGCACGTAGCAGGCCATGCCGTGGATCTCACCCGGCTTGCCCAGCGTCAGCGTGGCGGAGTGGCGCTGGGTATCGAGCCCCTCACCCGCCGGCTCCACGCCTACCAGATGGACACTGGCGTCATCGAGAAAAGCGGTGAACATACCAATCGCGTTGGAACCACCGCCCACGCAGGCGGTGACGTGGTCGGGAAGTCGCCCGTGACGCTCAAGGAACTGACCCCGCGACTCGCGACCAATGACCGACTGAAAGTCGCGCACCATCTTGGGAAACGGGTGCGGCCCGACGACCGAGCCAATGGCATAGATGAAGTGTTGCGGGTCTTTGAGATACTCCTCGAAAGCGCTGTCCACCGCGTCCTTGAGCGTTGCCGTGCCCCGGGTGACGGGAACGAGCGTGCAGCCCAGAATCTTCATCTTGGTCACGTTGGGGTGCTCTTTCTCGATGTCGACCTGCCCCATGTGAATTTCGCAAGAAATACCCACTAGCGCGCAGGCGGTAGCCAGGGCAACACCGTGCTGGCCCGCACCGGTTTCGGCGATCACCTTGGTCTTGCCCATGAACTTGGCTAGCAGCGCCTCGCCCAGGCAGTGATTGATCTTGTGCGCGCCGGTGTGGTTTAGGTCTTCGCGCTTGAGGTGAATCTGCGCGCCGCCCAGCTTGGAAGAGAGCCGCCGGGCGTGAAAGATGGGGCTTGGGCGCCCGACATAATCCGCAAACAGCTCGGCCAGTTCCTGCTGGAAATCGTCGCGTTGGCGAATCTTTTCGTAGGCGGTATCGATCTCATCCATGACCGCTTTTAACTCGGGCGGAATGTGCTGCCCCCCATAACGGCCAAAGTAGCCCTGCGCATCGGGAAGGTTAACAAAAGGGGTGTGGCTCATGGCATTTCCTTACGGCAAACCGAAATCTTGGGGCAGTTTGCCCGGTCGCCTCAGCGCTGTCGAGACGACCTTGGGCGAGGCCTACGTCGCCAAACGCTCGCTTAACCACTTACCAATATCTTGCACTTGCTGCGGGCAGAGCGCATGCGCCATGGGGTATTGGCGATAATTGGCGGGGTAGCCGAGCGCCTTGACCTTATCAAACCCGGCGCGCCCCAGGCTTTCCGGCACGATAGGGTCAAAGTTGCCGTGATGCACTTCAATGGGAATCGAGCGATTCGCCTCGGCAAGCTCGATACTGTCGGCGGTAGCGAAGTAGGTCGACATCGCCAGCAGCCCGCCGAGCGGCTGTGCAAAAGAGAGTGTCGCGTGGTAGGCGACAGCGCCACCCTGAGAGAAGCCCGCGATGATAATCCGGCGGCTATCAATGCCCTGGTCGATCTGCTCTTCTATCAGTGCCTGAATGCGCTGGGCGGATTTTTTCAGCTGCACCTCATCCACTCGGCGCCCTAAATCCATTGCCAAAATATCGTACCAGGCTGGCATTACCATCCCGCCATTGATGGTCACCGGCAAGCGCGGCGCATGGGGCATAATAAAGCGTACGTTAGCGCTCTCTGGCAGAGAAATCGCCGGCACGAGCGGCTCAAAGTCGTGACCGTCGGCGCCTAGGCCGTGAAGAATAAACACGCAGGCGTTTGCCGGTTGGCCACTTTTCGGTTCAATAATCAATTCGCCCGATTCACTCATACGTCTTCCTTAAAAATAAAAAACGCTACCCTAGCGCAAAGCAACACTGACAGCGACCCTTTCGCCACCCACTCTACAAACCCAAAAACGCAAAAAACCCCGCGATTGGCGGGGTTTTCTGCTAACCGGTGTTTAGCCGGTCGCTAACATCCATCGGTCGTTAGGAATTAACCTAGAACCTTGATGTTAGAAGCCTGAAGGCCTTTTTTACCCTGAGTGACGTCGAAGGAAACCTTCTGGCCGTCTTGCAGAGTCTTGAAGCCGTCAGCTTGAATCTCGGAGAAGTGCGCGAACAGGTCGTCGCCGTTGTCGTCCGGAGAAATGAAGCCGAAGCCTTTAGTGTCGTTGAACCACTTTACAGTACCAGTTGCCATGATCGAAATCCTCGATTAAGCGTATTTAGAGCCGGGAAATACCCGAGTTGCAGTGGGTAGAACAAGAAACTTTCACCAGACTCAACGCTAAGCGCTTTGATACTGCTGACAACGTTCGACTTGCTAACCAACTGCACGCATCATGCGCTTATGATCTGCGCACGTCAATACGCTACGTTAAAAAAATGTCAGGAGGATGACGCTCTCAACATCCATCCCGCCGCCTTCTCAGCGATCATCAACGTGGGCGAGTTGGTGTTGCCACTGGTGATCGTGGGCATGATGCCCGCATCCACGACGCGCAAGCCCTTGACCCCATGCACGTTGAGGCGGGAATCCACCACCGCCATCGGGTCATCGCTCGGCCCCATTTTGGTAGTCCCCACGGGATGAAAAATCGTGGTGCCGATATCGCCAGCAAGTTTCGCCAGCTCATCGTCGGTTTGGTACTCAAGTCCCGGCTTGAACTCTTCCGGGTCGTACTGGGCAAAAGCCGCCTGTTCGGCAATCTTTCGCGTAACGCGCAGCGAATCCGCTGCCACTTTGCGATCCTCCGGCGTACTTAAATAGTTAGGCGCGATGGCGGGTGCCGCTTTAGGGTCGCGGCTTTTGATCCGCACCGTGCCGCGGCTAGTGGGGTTTAAGTTACACACGCTCGCGGTAATCGCCGGGAAGGCGTGCAGCGGCTGGCCGAACGCATCCAGGCTCAACGGCTGCACGTGATACTCGATGTTGGCGTGCTCGTACTCCTCCGAGCTGCGGGTAAAGATACACAGCTGCGACGGCGCCATGCTCATTGGGCCTCTGCGTTTTAATACATACTCAAGCCCAATTTTGGCTTTACCGATAAGCGAGCCGGCCATGGTGTTGAGCGTTTTGGCGCCCTTCACCTTATACACCGAGCGAATTTGCAGGTGATCCTGCAGGTTCTCCCCCACCCCCGGTAACTCCGCCACCAGGTCGATCCCGTGTTGGGCCAACAAGTCGGCGGGGCCAATGCCGGAGAGTTGCAAAATCTGGGGTGAGCCGACCGCGCCCGCGCTCAGCACAAGCTCTTTATCGGCGCTTACGGTCAGCGTTTCACCGCCGCGCAAAAGCTCAGCCCCCACGCAGCGCGGCGTGCCGTTTTCTTGTTCAAACAGCAGCCGATTCACGTGCGTCGAGTGCCAGACGGTCAAGTTCTGGCGCTTTTTCGCGGGCCTTAAGAACGCTTTGGAGGTATTCCAGCGCCAACCGCTGCGCTGGTTCACCTCAAAATAGTTAACCCCTTCGTTATCGCCACGGTTGAAGTCCTCGGTGCGCGGGATACCCGCCTGCACCGCCGCCTCGGCGAAATCGTCCAGCACTTTCCAGCTCAAGCGCTGCTTCTCTATGCGCCACTCACCGCCATGGCCGTGGTAGCGACGGTGCTCCTCATCCCCGTCGCCATCCGCATCCAGCCGGTAGTGGTCTTCGTGCTTCATAAAGTCGGGCAGGCAGTTCTCCCAGCGCCAGGCGTCATCGCCGGTCATCTCGGCCCATTGATCGTAGTCACGCGCCTGACCGCGCAGGTAGAGCATGCCGTTGATGCTGGAACAGCCACCCAATGTCTTGCCGCGCGGATAGATAAGCGAGCGGCCATTGAGGCCTTGATCCGGCTCGGTGCGAAAGCGCCAATCGGTGCGCGGGTTGTTGATGCAGTAGAGATACCCCACCGGAATATGAATCCAGTGGTAGTTATCGCGCCCGCCCGCCTCGATCAGCAGCACCCGGTTGGCCGGGTCGGCGCTTAGGCGGTTAGCCAGCAGGCACCCCGCGGTGCCTGCCCCGACAATAATGTAGTCAAATGTGTGTTCCACCATGGCATGCTCTCCCGGCCAGCCTTACTTATGCGTCGGCATGGCAAATTCAGCGCCGGCATCGATCGTGTCTGACCAGCGCTGCATAATGGACTTCTGTTTGGTGTAAAAACGCACGCCCTCTTCGCCGTAAGCGTGCATGTCACCAAACAGCGAGCGCTTCCAGCCGCCGAAACCGTGCCACGCCATCGGCACCGGAATAGGGACGTTAATGCCCACCATGCCAACCTGAATGCGACGACCAAACTCACGGGCCACGTTGCCGCTTTCGGTGAAGCAGCTCACGCCGTTGCCGAATTCGTGGTCGTTGATCAGTTCAATGGCGGTGGCCACATCGGGGACGCGCACGCAGACCAGGACCGGGCCGAAGATCTCTTCTTTGTAGATCGTCATCTCCGAGGTCACATGGTCGAACAGGGTCCCGCCCATCCAGAAACCATCACCGCATCCTTCACCGGTTTGCGAGGCATCAAAAGAGCGGCCATCGACCACCAGTTCGGCGCCCTCTTCTACCCCTTTGTCGATATAGCCGGTGATCCGCTGGTGCGCTTCCCGCGTCACGATCGGGCCCATTTCGGCATCAAGCTGCATGCCGTCTTTTACTTTCAGCGCCTTGGCGCGCTCGGCCAAACGTGGCACCACTTTATCCGCCACATCGCCGACCAGCACCGCGACACTGATCGCCATGCAACGCTCACCGGCCGAGCCATAAGCCGCACCGATCAAGGCATCGACGGCTTTATCTAGGTTGGCGTCCGGCATGACCACCATGTGGTTTTTCGCCCCACCCAGCGCCTGCACCCGCTTACCGTGCTTGGCACCGCGCTCATAGATCAGATTGGCAATCGGCGTGGAGCCGACAAACGACAGCGCCTTCACGTCAGGATGGTCGATCAGCGCTTCAACGCTCTCTTTTCCGCCCTGTAAGACGTTAAACACACCATCCGGCAATCCCGCTTTTTTGAGCAGATCCGCGATCAGAAGCGACGCGCTGGGGTCCAGCGGGCTGGGTTTTAAGATAAAGGTATTACCGGTCGCGATGGCCACCGGGAACATCCACATGGGCACCATGGCCGGGAAGTTAAACGGCGTAATGCCCGCCACCACGCCTAGCGGCTGGCGCATGGTCCAGTTATCGATCCCCGTGCTCACCTGATCGGTGTAGTCGCCCTTCAAGAGCTGTGGAATGCCGCAGGCAAACTCGACGATATCGATGCCGCGCGCCACCTCGCCCTGAGCATCGGTGAAGACCTTACCGTGCTCTTTGGTGATGGCTTCGGCCACTTCATCTTTGTGCGCGTTTAAAAGCTCCAAAAAGCGGAACATCACCCGCGCACGACGAATCGGCGGAGTATCCGCCCACGATGGAAAGGCCGCCTGGGCTGCCTCAACGGCGGTATTGACGTCCTGAGGCGACGCCAGCGCCACCTCGCCGGTGACCTGACCGGTGGCGGGGTTGAAAACCGACTGAGATTGGCCAGACTCGCCCGGTGCCGCTTGGCCATTGATGAAATGCGCGATGGTCTTTGGATTCGCCGTACTGGTCATAGGAGCACCCTTTATAAGAAGAATAAAAGTTGGACTAGGTTTAGCGCTAGATTAGCGCGCTTTAAGGGCGAATCAATTGAGTCTTTTTTAACCACGATATAAGATTTTAAAATATCACGCCGGCAAAAGGAGCTCCCCTTTGCAAGAGTATGCGATGCTGCGGGCGTTTGTGGCCGTGGCAAGAACGGGTAGCGTCTCACGGGCGGCGGCGCAGCTGCACCTGACGCAGCCCGCCGTCAGCCTAAAGTTGAAGCAGCTCCAGCAGCGTCTGGGGTTAACGCTTTTTCACCGCCGTCCTCAGGGGCTTGCGCTAACCCCAGACGGCCATGCACTCCTGCCGGCGGCGGAAAAAGCCCTCGCCAGCGCTCAAGCCTTCGAGCAAACCGCGAGCGCGCTGCATATCACCGTGCGCGGGAAGCTCAAGATCGGCACCATCGTCGACCCAGAGTTTATTCGCCTGGGCGCTTTCCTGCGCCGTTTGATGCAAGGCGCACCGCAGTTGGAGACCGAGCTTCACCACGGCATGAGCGGCAGCGTGGGCGAGCGCGTTGAGCAAGGCGAACTCGACGTGGGGTTCTATCTCGCTCCGCCCGGTGAAGGCCCCGGCCCACAGCACCCCACGCTTGCCTTTCGCGAACTCACCCACTTTCACTACCACGTGGTGGCTCCGCCCGGCTGGGAGTCGCGGCTGATCGATACCCGCTGGGAAACCCTAGCGGCGCTGCCGTGGATCGTCACCCCCGAGGTGTCGGTTCACCATCGGCTGCTTAATAAAGCACTTGCCGCAAGCGGCGCCACGCCCAACCGCGTCGCCCAGGTCGATCAAGAGGCCTGCATGCTTGATTTAGTGCGCGCGGGGGTGGGCTTGAGTCTCGCTCGGGACGCGCTCGCCATGACCGAGCGTCAGGAGAGCGGGCTTGCGGTCGCAGGCGATGTGCGCCTGCCCTGTGCGCTCAGCTTTATCTGGCAGCGCGGGCGCGAGAGTGAACCGACGCTGCACGCCGCGCTCAGCACCTTAGACGAAGTGTGGCCCTCGCGCTTGGCGTGAATCTGCACATGCCCGCATCGCCCTACACAACTTCTACATAACCTTATCTTTATATAGAAACAGCACAGAAAAAGGGAACCTGTCAGCGATAAAACACTCCATGGGAGACCGTTTTCACCCAAACCCTACGTGGAGTGTTTATGTCGCTTTCGACAGGTTTTCGCCCCCTGACCCTGATGCTTTTTGCCGCGGTGGGAAGCCTAAGCGCCCCGCTTGCCGCCGACACCCGTGCCGACGCCACCGCCCACGCTATTTTCGCCGGCGGCTGTTTCTGGTGCATGGAGCCGCCCTACGACCGCCAGCCCGGTGTCAGCGCGACTACCTCAGGCTACATCGGTGGCGAACTGGAAAACCCTAGCTACGAAGCGATCACCGCCGGCGATACGGGCCACGCCGAAGCGGTGAAAGTGGAATACGACCCCGACGTGATCAGCTACGCGCAGCTTCTGGAGATTTTTTGGCGCAATATCGATCCCTTTGCCGAAGGCCGGCAGTTTTGCGATGTCGGCAGCCAGTACCGCTCGGCGATCTTCTACCGTAACGAGCAGCAGCGCGAACTGGCCGAAGAGAGCAAGGCCGAATTGGAAGCGCGCTTTGAGCGCGATATCGCCACCGAGATTGTTCCCGCCGATACGTTCTGGGAAGCCGAGACCTACCACCAGAACTACTACGAGAAAAATCCCGTCCGCTACAAGTTCTACCGCTTTAGCTGCGGCCGCGATGACCGCCTCGAAGAGGTGTGGGGAGAGGAAGCGGGCGGCCCAACGTTCTAAATCGCGCCAGAGCCCCGTGCCCGATAGCGCTGCCAGACAAAAAGCCCCGCCGCCACCACCAGCCACGTCGCGATGGCCGCGACGGTATCATCCAGCACAATGCCGAAACCGCCGCTGACACGCTCCGCCAGGTGAATCGGCGGCGGCTTTAACCCATCAAAGACGCGGTACACCGCGAACGCCAGCGCCATACCCAACGGATGGCGCAGCGCCCGCAGGCCGATAACGGCCAGCGGAAAGGCGACAATTTCGTCGGCCACGATGCCACCATGGTCACTGCCGGCAAACTGCAGTGATGCGAAGTGGCATACCGGCACGGCCAGCACTAACAGCAGCGCGATGACCCACGCCTGCCGCGAAAGCGGCCGCCCCAGCAGCCACCACGCCACGGGCACACCCAACAACGACCCCACCGTGCCCGGGGCGATGGGCGAGAGGCCAGTGCCCAACCCCAGGGCAAGCCAAAGATTCAGCGTCTCTACCATCAGTTGGCTTCTCGCGCTTGGCGCTCCAGTTCAGTCGCCACATGCGCCGGTAGCTGCAGGGCATGGGCCAACTGATCCAACCAGGCGCGCTCCATGGGGTTCTGTTCATCGATCACCGCCACGCTGACCAAGTACATCTCGCGGGCCGCCTGGGGCGAATCCGCCTCGCGCGCCAGCGCTTGCGCATCCAGCGGCGCTTGTAGCTGCTGCTCGACCCAGCGGTGCATCTCCTGATCGGCACCCAGCGCGTCGATTTGCTGGGTAATCAGCGCCTGCTCCTGCTCGTCGATATGACCATCGGCGCAGGCGGCCATGATCATCGCCTGCAGAAGCTCAAGGCTGCGCCGCTCCTGAAACTCGCCTTCCAGCACCTCAACGCGCTCGCCCTCGGAGGCGCCCTGCCCTTGCGGGGCGTTTTCTTGAGCGCCTTGCTGCGAGCGTTGCCACGCCTTCCACGCCAGCACCCCCACGCCAGCAATCGCGCCGTACTTCAGCGCCTTGCCGCCCAGTTTTCGCCCTCGCTTGGAGCCCACCAGCAGCCCCATGGCGCCGCCGCCAAGCAGGCTTTTCATATCCAACCCGCTGTTACCGCCACTGGGCTTTTCTTGACGCTCGCGACGGGGCTCATCGCCACCGCCGCCGCCAAACTGCTTTGAGAGGCCGTTCAGCATCCCTTGGACGTCGACACCGCTGCCCTTTTGACCACCGCCGGCCTGCTGCATTAACTGCTGAAGAATCTTGCTTGCGTTCATTACGGGCCTCCCCTCTCTTTCTGAGCGCTACACGACGCCGCCACTGTGGAACGCAAATACTATGCGGCGCAACTCCCGCGCATACAAGCGTTTGTCGTGGCGGCTATACCGCGCCAGTTTGCACGCGCCACTGAGCGGCGTAGTGCCCGTTAGCGTCCAGCAGATCGTCGTGAGTGCCGCGCTCGGTCACTTGGCCTTTTTCGATCACCACGATCTCATCGGCGTGCACAATCGTTGAGAGGCGGTGGGCGATCATCAGCACCGTGCGCCCGTGGGCGATACGCTTGAGCGAGCGCTGAATGGCGGCTTCGGTCTCGTTATCCACGGCGCTTGTGGCCTCGTCAAGCACCAGAATCGGCGGGTCCTTTAGCAGCGCCCGCGCCAGCGACAGCCGCTGTCGCTGGCCGCCGGAGAGGCGCACGCCGCGCTCGCCCACGGGGGTATCGAGCCCTTGCGGTAGCGTGTCGATAAAACTCCACGCCTCGGCCGTTTTGGCCGCGTCGATGATCGCGGCGTCGTCGGCATCGGGCTTACCGTAAGCGATATTGTCGCGGATGCTGCCCTCGAACAGATAAACATCCTGGCTCACCAGCCCAATGGCCTGGCGCAGCGACTGAAGGCTCACCGCGTTAATCGGCTGCCCGTCGATCAGCACGCGCCCGCTTTCCGGGTCGTAAAAGCGCAGCAGCAGTTTGACCAGGGTTGACTTGCCCGAGCCCGTCGCGCCCACCAGCGCCAGGGTGTTACCGGCGGGGACGTGCAAGTTGATACCGTCGACACCGACCTCGCTCGACGCGTAGTGAAAGCTCACGGCGTCGAAAGTCACCTCACCGCGCACCGGGGTGGCCAACGGCTGGTCGCTTGTCTCTTTCACCTTGATCGGCTCTTCGAGCAGATCGAGAATCCGCCGGGTGCTCGCCATCGCGCGCTCGAACAGATCAATCACCTGGGCGAGGCCGGTTAGCGGCCAGAGCAAACGCTGGGTCAAAAAGACCAGCACCCCGTAAGCACCCACGTTCAGGTTGCCGTTGAGCGCCATCATGCCGCCGACCGTGAAAGTCGCGAGAAAGCCGGCCAGAATCGCCATGCGAATCACGGGAATAAACGCCGAGCTGACCTTGATGGCGCGCCGGTTGGCCTCAACATACGCTTCGCTCGCGTCGCGCAAGCGCTCGGCTTCGCGCGCTTCGCTGGTGAAGCTTTTGATCGTGGCGATACCGCTTAGGTTGTTGGAAAGCCGACTGGAGAGATCGCCCACCTTTTCGCGCACGTCGTTATACAGCGGGCCGGCTTTGCGCTGAAAGAAGAACGCGCCCCAGATAATCAGCGGGATCGGGGTAAAAGCGAGCAGCGCAATCAGCGGCGACAGCACAAAAAAGACCGCACCCACCGCCAACACGGTCACACCGACCTGAATCAGGGCGTTGGCGCCGCCGTCCAGAAAGCGCTCCAGCTGGTTGACGTCATCGTTCATCGTGGCCACCAGCTGGCCGGAGCTTTTGGCTTCAAAGAACGCCATATCCAGCCGCTGGGCATGCTCATAGGCGTCTTGACGCATATTGGCCTGCAGCCGCTGCGCCAGGTTGCGCCACAAGACTTGGAAGAGGTACTCAAACAGCGACTCCCCCGCCCAGATAAAGAAGGTCAGCACGGCGAGGATGCTGATCTGCTCCTGCGGGGTCTCGAAACCGAGGCACGCGACAAAGCTCTGCTCTTGATTCACGACCACGTCGATCGCCACCCCGATCAATATCTCTGGGGCGATATCAAACAGTTTGTTGATGATGGAGCAGAGGGTGGCGGTGATAATTTGGCGCCGATAGCCTTTGGCGTAACGCAAAAGGCGCACCAGCGCTTGAAAGCTGTTTGTCGAAGAAGAAGCCACAGGGGTTCCTTAGTGGTTGATACAAAAAATGAAGCCCCATTCGGTCTTAGACACGCGCAGACCGAACGGAAGGGTTACGCGCGATTATCCCTGCTCGCCCAGAGCCTGTCGAAGGGTGACGCGCTCGGCCCCACCTAGTTTCTATTACGCGGTGGCGCGCTTGATATTCGCCAGCAGCGGGCTACCGGTCTCAGGGTCGGTCAAAAGGGTACACTCCACCTGGTAGAGGGTTCGCACCAGCGCCGGGGTAACCACCTCACTGGGCGGCCCTTGGGCCACGATGTGCCCCTCGCGCATGGCGATCAAGTGGTCGGCATAGCGGCAGGCGCTGGCCAGGTCATGCAGCACCATGACCACGGTGCGGCCCTGGCGCGCCAACGCCCTTACTAGCTCAAACACTTCGATCTGATGGCCTAAATCCAGTGCGGAAGTGGGCTCATCGAGTAACAAAAGCGGCGTTTGCTGGGCGATGGTCATGGCGATCCACGCGCGCTGGCGCTGGCCTCCCGAAAGCGCATCCAAGGGTCGCTCGGCCAGCATTTCAAGCCCTGCTGCCGCGAGCGCCTGCTGCACCACGCGCTGATCCTCCGCCGACCACTGGCGCAGCCAGCCCTGGTGCGGTTGGCGGCCAAAGCGAATCAACTCGGCGACCGTCAGCCCTTCGGGTGCTACCGCCTCTTGAGGCAGCAGCGCCAAGCGCGTGGCCAGCGTGCGCGCCGAAAGACGCTGGATATCGCCGCCATCCAGCAGCACCGCGCCACCCCCGGGTTTGTGCAGACGAGCAAGCCCGGCCAGCAGCGTCGATTTCCCGCAGCCGTTCGGCCCCACGATCGCCGTTACTTGCCCGGTCGGCAGCGCCAGATCGAGCGCGTCGATCACGCGGCGCGCGCCGTAATTCATGCTCAGCGCCGAAGCAACGAGTGTCGGCGAGGGCGTTGTCTCGTTCATGGTCCCCTCCGTTGCGGGCGCATTAATAGCCACAGTAACCACGGGCCGCCGACCACGGCGGTGACGATCCCCACAGGCACTTCAATGGGCGCGAGCAGACATCGCCCGGCCAAATCGGCCAACACCATCACCAGCGCCCCCGAAAGCGCGGCGGCAATGATCGGAACATGGCGCGAGCGCGACAGTCCCCGAGCGATTTCCGGGCCAATCAGCCCCACCATGCCGACCGGCCCGGCCACGGCGACGGCAAGGGCGGTCAGCACCACCGCCAGCATCAGGATATGAACACGCCGCGAGGTCACGGCGATACCCAGCCCTGACGCGACGCCATCGTGAAAGCGCAAAAGCGACAGCGAGCGCGCCCCCGCTAACGCAAGACCCAGCCCAAGCGCCAAGCCCGCTGCTAAAAGCGGCACCGCTCCCGCTGGGCGCGCGTTTAGCGTCCCCACCGTCCAGGGGTAGGCCGCGTTGGCGGTATCGATCGCCACCCGCGCGAGCAACAGCTGCGTCACCGCGCCGAACACCGCGCCCACGCCAATGCCGGCGACAATAAAGCGATACCCTTGCGTGCAGATCGGAAGAGCGTCGTGTAGGGAAAGAGTGTAGATCTCGGTGGTCGCCGTATCATTAAAAAAAAAAAATAAGCGATTTAGGGGGGGGGCGTGGGATGACCCGCGCCTGGCGCAGCGGGTCGCCCTTGAGATTGGCGAAAGTGGGCAGGTCGGCCAGGCAGAACTCACGGTGGGCGGCAGATGTGTAAAAGAGAAAGGCCAGCAGCGTGGCCCCGCCGGCGACGCTGCCGCTCCATCCCATCAGGGTACCGCGGCGCTTTTTGGCGATGGTTTTGCCCATCACGTCCTTGGTGGCAATCGAGGATAAGCCCCGCGCCAGCGATAAAAATATCAGTACTACCAGCACCAAGGCGCCCCCTAGCGTGCCGCTGCCGAGTAGCGCCAGTAGCGCCAATGCCAGCGCGCTTACGGCTTGCAGTACACCGCCGGTGACCCATACCCATTTACGCTGGGGCTTTAGGCGGATAAATCCCGCGACGAAGAGTTGCGGCAGCAGGGCGCCGGATTCGCGAATCGGCACCAAAAGCCCCACCATCCACACGGGGGCGCCGATAATCCCCATCAGCCACGGCAGCACCAGCCGAGCGTTGGCGAGTTCATCCGCCAGTTTGTTGCCCAGGGCGGCCACTAAGTGACGCATGAAATTGCGTGGCTGATCTTCGCAGGCGCTCTCGGGAATGTCATCGCACATGCGGCTGTTTTCATCTCCGGTCAACCGCTCATAGAGCTGAGTTTGGGAAATCTCCGGCGCTGCCATTGCACCTCCGTGGCTGGTATGTTGTCGCCTATCGTTACCCCTAGTGTTGCCAAGGAGCGTTCAGATGTCACGTTTTAAGCTTATGTCGTTATGACCCAGGACCAGCACGCGCTTCTTTATGGGTTAGGCGCCGTGGCGCTGTGGTCGACGGTGGCGACGGCGTTTAAAGTCGCGCTTACTTGGATGAGTCCGCTGGAGTTGATGTGGCTCGCCTCGCTGGTCTCCTGGGCGTTGATGGGGGCACTGGTCATCAAGCGCGGCCATTTAGCGCAGGCGCTCAACCAAGGCTGGCGCACCGCGGCTTGGGCGGGGCTGATGAACCCGGTGGCGTATTATCTGGTGCTGTTTGCCGCTTACGACCGCCTCCCCGGCCAGGAAGCCATGGCGCTCAATTACACCTGGGCGCTGGCGATGGCGTTTTTGGCGGTGCCCCTTCTGGGGCAGCGCTTAACCCGCGTAGATATTCTCGCCGGGCTGATCGCCTACGCGGGGGTGTGGGTGATTGCCACGCGCGGGGCGGTATTGGATGTGGCGTTTGCCGACCCGCTCGGGGTGGTGTTCGCGCTCGCCTCGACGCTCTTATGGGCGCTTTACTGGCTGCTCAATGCCAAAGACAGGCGCGAACCATTGGTGGGGCAGTGGCAAAATTTCAGCGTCGGCCTGCCGGTGCTCACGGCGTTTTTGCTCTGGGGGCCGGGGTTGAACTGGCACGGCTGGCCCGCCTTGGGCGCGGGCGTTTACGTGGGGCTTTTCGAAATGGGCGTGGCGTTTATTCTCTGGCAGCTGGCGGTGCATAAGGTCTCGCGCACCGCCAAGGTGTCGAATTTGATCTTTCTCTCGCCGCCGGTGTCGCTTTTGCTGCTGCACCTGGTCGTCGGCGAACCCATTCTCTCCTCGACGCTATTGGGGCTGGTGTTGATTCTCGCGGGGCTGGGCGTACAGCAGCACCAGAAAACCCCAGCGCCGGCGGTTCACTCCTGACCGACCCGGGCGACGTCGGTGCCGTTGGCTTTTAGCATGGGGGCGAGTTTAGGCCAGACGTTGTCTAAAATGATCGGCTGCGCCTCGGCGGTGGGGTGGATATCATCGTCCTGCATTAGGCTGTCGTTGAGGGCAATATCTTCTAGCAGAAAGGGCACCAGCGGCACGTCGTAGGTATCCGCAAGTTCGGTAAAAACCCCCTTGAAGGCGTCGCGGTAGGCTTGGCCGTAGTTGGGTGGGATATCAATGCCCAGCAACAAGACCTCCGCTCCGGCTGCCTGGCTCTGCTCGATCATCTGGGCGAGATTGGCCCGCATCTGCTGGGGCGAAAGGCCGCGCAGCCCGTCGTTGCCACCCAGTTCGAGAAGAACCATCGTTGGGGAGTGCTGTCTGAGAAGCTTCGGGAAACGTTGGGCGCCACCGCTGGTGGTTTCACCGCTGATGCTGGCGTTGATCACCTCCACATCATCGCCTAAGCGCTCGGCTAACAGCGTGACCCAGCCCGCCTCGCGCTCAATGTTGTACGCGGCGCTCAGGCTGTCGCCCATCACCAAGATGGAGGAACGCTCGCCAGCGCTGAGCGTATTTGGCAGGATGAAGGCAACCAGCGCCAACAGCCAGGCCGTCTTGAGCACCGATCTTCGATAGTCATGCCACCTTACAGGGATGCTTCGCTTCATGTCCGACTCCTCAGCTTCATTCTCCAGTGCTTCACACACCCGTACGCACACCGGGACGTCGTCATCTTCCCACGCCGGCACGGTTTCTGCACCCAGTGTGCTCAAGGCGCAGTCGCTGTGTAAGAGTGTCACCAGCGGCGAGCGTTCCCTTAGCATCTTACACGAGCTGTCGCTCGACGTAGCGGCGGGGGAGAGCGTGGCGATTTTGGGCAAAAGCGGCGCGGGGAAATCGACGCTGCTAGGCCTGCTCGCGGGGCTCGATACCCCGACCGACGGCGAGTTGATCCTGTTTGGTAAACCGCTTAGCCGTTTGGATGAGGATGGGCGCGCCGCGCTCAGGGCCGGGCGCGTGGGGTTTGTGTTTCAGAACTTTCAGCTTCTGCCCACGCTCTCGGCGCTGGAGAACGTGCTGCTGCCGCTAGAACTCTCTCCGCGCGGCGGCGAAACGCGCACCGCCCAAGAGTGGCTTTCGCGCGTGGGGCTAGGCGAGCGCGCAGGACACTTGCCCAAGCAGTTATCCGGCGGCGAGCAGCAGCGCGTCGCGATTGCCCGTGCCTTCGTCACCGACCCGGAGCTGGTGTTCGCCGACGAACCCACCGGCAACCTAGACCCCGATACCGGGGGGCAGGTGATTGATCTGCTGTTTTCGCTCAACCAGGAGGTGGGCACCACGCTGGTTCTGGTCACCCACGATCATGCACTCGCACGGCGCTGCGACCGCTGCTTGCGACTGGAAAACGGCCAACTAACGCCGTTTTCGCCCGAAGCGCTTGAGGAGGAGGCATGAGTCAGCAGCAAAACGCCCGCCTGGCGTGGCGCAGCTTAAAGCGTGATCTGCGCGCCGCCGACGTGCGCGCGCTTTTCGTTGCGCTGGCGCTGGCGGTGGCGGCGTCCACCATGATCGCGTTTTTTCTTGACCGTCTGGAGCGCGGGCTTGAGCGCCAAGCGAGCCAGCTGCTGGGTGGCGACGTCGTGCTGGAGCAGCGCGACCCTTTTTCGCCTGAGCTGCGCCGGGCGCTTGAAGACGCCGGCTTTACCCTGAGCGACCAGGTCGACCTGGTGTCGATGATCCGCCGCGGCGAGCAGTTTCAGCCCGCCAGCGTCAAGGCGGTGGATGACGTCTATCCGCACTATGGCGTCTCGCGCGTGGCGCGTAAGGCAAGCACTGAGGAAATCGCGTCCGGCCCGCCGCGTGGGGAGGCGTGGGCTGACCCGCGCCTGGCGCAGCTGATCGACCTTGAGATTGGCGACAGTGTGCAGGTCGGCCAGGCCGAACTCACCGTGAGCGGCTTTATCGAACGCGAGGCGGATCAATCCGCGGGCTTTGGCAGCTTTAATCCGCGCTTGATGGTGCACACCGACGACCTGGCGGCGACAGGGCTAGTGCAGGAGGGCTCGCGCGTGGAGTTTGAGCTTCTCGCCGCCGGCCCGCCCGAGGCGCTGGATCGGGTGCAGCCGCTGCTCGCCGAGCTGCGTCAGCGCGGCGTCGAAGTGCGCGATATCCGCCAAGACCGCCCGCAGCTAGGCAACGCGCTGGAGCGCGCGGAGAGCTATCTGGGCATCGCGGGGCTTGCCGCCGTGCTGCTCGCCGGCGTGGCGGTGGCGATGTCGACTCGGCGCTACGTCGAGCGCCATTTGGATACCGCCGCGCTGTTGCGCTGTTTCGGCGCGAGCCAGCAGCAGTTGGTGGAGATCTTCGCTTGGCAGCTTCTGGGCCTCGCGCTGGTGGCGGCGCTGGTGGGCGCGCTGCTGGGCCTTGCGGGGCAGGCGGCCTTGCTGGCGCTCTTGGTGAATTTTCTGCCCATGACGCTGCCGCCGCCCGGGGTGATGCCGCTTTTCCTCGGCGTGCTCACGGCCCTGGCGGTGTTGGTGGGCTTTGCCGGGCCGACGCTTTTGCGCATCAAACGCGTGAGTGCCTTGAAAGTGCTCAGGCGCGAGCTTGACCCCATCCCGCCCGCGGCGTGGCTGGTGGTGAGCGTGGCGGCGCTGGTGTTCGGCGGGCTTTTATGGCTCTACTCCGGCAGCCTGCCCTTGGCGCTGGCGTTACTGGTCGGCGGTGCCGTTCTGCTCGCGCTGCTGTGGGGGCTGAGTGCCCTGCTGCTGAACGGCGTGCTGGCTATCGTGCAGCGCTTGCGCGGGCAAAGCGAGTGGTCGCAGGCGCTGCGTTTGGGCGGGCGCCAGCTAGCGCGTCGGCGTCAGGCCGGGCTCGGGCAGTTGCTGGCATTCTCGGTGACATTTTTTGCCATGGCGATGATGGTGCTGGTGCGTGGCGATCTGCTCACGGCGTGGCAGGCGCAGTTGCCGGAGAACACCCCCAACTACTTCGCGATCAACATCCAGCCCGGCGAGCGCGATGCCTTCGAAGCCGCTGTCGACCCGCACGTGGAGGAGAAAAGCACGCTTTACCCCATGGTGCGTGGGCGCATTACCGCGATTAACGGCGCTGACCCTCGCGAGGCGGTGCCCGCCGAGGCGCGCGGCGATAACGCCCTGCGCCGAGAACTGAATCTCACCTGGCAGTCCGAGGTGCCCGAGGGCAACAAAGTGGTGGCCGGCGAGTGGTTTGATGCCGAGACTGACGGCGCAGGCCAGACGAGCGGCTGGATGGGCGAGGTCGACGCCACGCCGCAGGCACGGCCCGTGCCGATCTCGATGGAGGACGGTCTGGCCGAGCGCTTGGGGCTGTCGCTTGGCGATACGCTGACCTTCAGCGTAGGGGGTGACAATATTACGGCGGCAATCACCAGCCTGCGTAGCCTCAACTGGGATAGCTTCAAGCCCAACTTCTACGTGATCTTTCCCCCTGGCGTGCTGGAGTCATTCGCGCACAGCTATATCACCGCCTTTTACCTGCCCGACGATGCGCAAGGCGTAAACCGCGAGCTGGTGCGGGAGTTTCCTGGGGTCACGCTGCTCAATGTGGATGCGATTTTAGGTCAGGTGCGTGACGTGCTGACCCAGGTGACGCGCGCCATCGAGCTGATTCTCGCCCTGGTGCTGCTCGCCGGTATCAGCGTGCTCTACGCCGCGCTCACCGCCAGCCGCCCGGTGCGCGCCCACGAAAGCGGCCTGCTGCGGGTTTTTGGCGCCGGCAACCGCATGATCTCGCGGATACAAGGCGCGGAGTACGCGCTGCTGGGCTTCGCCAGCGGCCTGATGGGCGCGGCGCTGGCGGAAATCGCCACCGGCGCGCTCTATGTCACGGTACTGGATTTAGCCCCCCGCCTGCACTTTGGGCTCTGGACCCTGCTACCCCTGGGTGGGGCGCTGTTGATCGGGGTGATTGGTCACGCGCTTTCTCACAGCCTGCGCCGTCAAGCCCCCGCCGCGAGCTTAGGGCTGTTGGGGGAAGCGTGATACATATCAACGCGGCACCGCGCTATCCTTCGACAAGCTCAGGATGAGTGGAGGCAGATAGCCGTTCACCCTGAGCCTGTCGAAGGGTGACCCGCCATTTGCACTTCTCTATCCTCCGGCAAGATCAGGGTGAGCGGGTGCTGTGCCGCTGGGTCACCAGCTGCGATAAGCTGAGGCTCACACTATATGGACGTCAAGGAGTGTATGACTATTATAAAAAAAGTTTTGGAGTCATTGACAGGAGACGAGTATGTACGCGATTGAATTCGAAGCCGATATCAAAAACGGTGTGGTGAAGATTCCACCCGAGTACAGAGAGCTGCAAAACCATCACGTACATATTGTGGTAATGGTGAAAGACAGCGCTATTTCGCCAACATCCGGCTCGCCGTTAGATTTTAGCAGTACAGAAATAGCCGCCTTCAAGCACCAGGATGGCGTTGAAGTGCAAAGGAAAATGCGTGATGAATGGTAGTTATCTGCTGGATACGAATGCCATTATTTATGCTCTCAACCGAAAGCTGACTCTACCCGCTAATGGCTATGCGATCTCAGTCATTACGGAAATGGAGCTATTATCATGGCCTTCTTTAACTCGTGAGGATGAAGTCAAGCTAAGGAAGCTGATTGAGCAGCTAACCGTGATACAGCTAGAAACGTCCATTCAAAGCAAAGCCATCAAAATCCGCAGAACATCGTCCCTCAAGCTTCCTGATAGCATTATTTCGGCCTCTGCGCTTAGCGGAGGTTTCGTTTTGGTGACGGATGACCAAAAGCTCGCAGACCGCCATATCGGGTCTTCCATCTCGCTGGATGAATTAATAACCAGCAATTAGCTCGACAACTTAATAACGCCAAGTGATCGATAACGAGAAAGGATGCCAATGACCAACCAGGAAGAGAAAGCCCGCCGTTATGCACTGTTAAAAGCGCAGCTCAGCATGGCGCGGCAGCAGGATAAAGCCGTGTTGCTGGTGGTGGCCGGCCACGCCGCGACGTACAAAAGCTTGCTGGTGAATCAGCTCAACCACTGGTTGGAGAACCGCCAAACGGAAGTACACGCGCTGGCGCCCAGCGAAGAAGATCGCCTACGGCCCTATTGGTGGCGCTACTGGCGCCGCGTGCCGGCGCGGGGGCGTGTAGGAGTTTTTGTTCACGGCTGGTACGGCGATGCACTCTTTGCTCGCGCCGAACATCGGATTCAGGCTGGTGCGTTCGAGGATCGCTTAAACGAGATCAACGCCTTTGAGGCCACGCTCGCCCATGACAATGTGGTGGTGATCAAAATCTGGCTGGATATCGACGCCGAGCAGCAGGCCAAGCGGCTACACGCCATGCAGGCCGACCCCGCGCAGGCGTGGCAGATCAATGAGCACCACTGGCAGCGCCATGCCCAGCACGAGGTGATTGACCGCCATGCGGGGCACCTGCGCGAGGCGACACACGCACCGCACGCCCCTTGGCACTGTATTGTCAGCGAGTCGCCGGATCAGCAGCTGCGCGAGATCACCGAGCTACTGCAAGACGCGCTCACGCATCCGCCCACGCTGCCCGACCAACCAGCGCTAAACCATACCCAAGCGAATGCCCCGACGCTGAAACAGTCGAAAAGCGACGATGCCAAGCCCCCAAAAAGCGAGTACCTGGAAGCGCTCGCCGCCGCCCAAGCGCGGCTGGCCTATCACCACCGTCGCTGTTTGGAGCGCGGCATTCCGGTGGTGCTGGCGTTTGAAGGGCACGACGCGGCGGGTAAGGGCGGGAGTATCCACCGGGTGACCTCGGCGCTGGATGCGCGTTTCTATCGCGTTCACAGCATCGCCGCGCCCAGCGATGAAGAGCGCCTTCAGCCATGGCTTTGGCGCTTCTGGCGCCGTTTGCCGCAGGATGGCCGAGTGACGATTTTCGATCGTACCTGGTACGGGCGTGTGTTGGTCGAGCGTGTCGAAGGCTTTGCCGAAGAGCAGGACTGGCTACGTGCTTATCGCGAAATCAACCACTTCGAAGCGCAGCTGTTGGCGCATGGGGCCGTGGTGGGTAAGTTCTTTCTCGCCATCAGCAAAGAGGAGCAGCTCAAGCGCTTTAATGCCCGCGCCAAAACGCCGCATAAGCAGCACAAACTCACCGACGAGGATTGGCGTAACCGCAAACGCTGGAGCGCCTACCAAAGCGCCATCGACGACATGCTGGCGCATACCCACACGCCCGGCGCGCCCTGGCACGTGGTGAACACCGACCACAAGCGCTGCGCGCGGCTTGCCGTGCTCGATCATGTCAACCACCTTTTAGAGAGTCGATTGGAAAGTCCGTCATAATGAGTTCGTATTTGCAGGGGTGGGCTAACTTATGAGATTAAGCCAGGTATATCAGCAGCGCATAAAAGCGTTAACGCAAGAAGTTTTCGGGCCTGAAGCGCACGTCAAAGTGTTTGGTTCTCGAATGAATGACGAAGCAAAAGGGGGTGATTTAGATCTTTTGGTTATCACACCATTGCCAGTAGAGCGACCGGCTGTAATGGCATCAAAACTCGCAGTGAAAGTATCTCGCCTACTAGAGGGTAGAAAAGTGGATGTGCTAATTGACTCACCCTCGCTTGAGCGCAAACCCATTCATGAAACGGCTAACCGGCAGGGGGTCTACCTTTGAGTTTTCGCGAGGTTTCTCAAGCGGAAAGGTTGGCTTTTTTGGCCCGGGTGGCAAAAAAAGAGGCTAACTATCTTGAGCTTACAAGCACACGCGTGTTTGGTGGTGTAGCGCACGTTACTCGAAGGCTTGTGGCCGAGTGGGTGGACGACATCGATGCTGCGGAGCGTCTTGACGCGTTTGTCGCACGGTTTGGTCGTCTGCAAGATACCGTTGGAGATAAGTTGTTGCCTCAACTGCTGACGTTTGTTGGAGAATCGGTGGGCCCAGCGGCGGATAATTTAGACAAAGCGGAAAAGTTTGGCTGGATAGATAATGCCGATGACTGGCTACTCTATCGCAAACTAAGAAACCAAATGGTACACGATTATATCGAAGACCTTGATGTTCTAGCTGACGCGTTAGAAGCGGGGCGTGCCTTCACCCAGCCACTGATAGAGATGGCGCTGCGTATGGCGGGGGAAGCAGACAACCGCCTTCATGAACCTCATTCATCGCCATCCTGAGCAAGAGGCGATGAAACCCGGCGCGGGCTGCGTTATCATAACGCTCCCGTTTTTTATCGGATCGACGTTTCCCCGATCGACCCTTCGCTACGAGGTTCACCGCCGATGTTCAGCCGCGACATGACAATTGCCGGATTCGATGATGTGCTGTTTGACGCCATGCAAAAAGAAGTGGAGCGCCAGGAAGCCCACATCGAATTGATCGCGTCCGAAAACTACGCCAGCCCGCGCGTACTGGAAGCCCAGGGCAGCCAGCTCACCAACAAGTACGCCGAAGGCTACCCCGGCAAGCGTTACTACGGCGGCTGCGAGTTCGTCGATATCGCCGAAAACCTCGCCATTGAGTACGCCAAGGAGCTGTTCGGCGCCACCTACGCCAACGTGCAGCCGCACTCCGGCTCCCAGGCTAACAGCGCCGTGTTCCAGGCGCTGGTGAAGCCGGGCGACACCATTCTCGGCATGAGCCTCGACGCCGGCGGTCACCTGACCCACGGCGCCAAGCCCAACTTCTCCGGCAAGCACTACAACGCCGTGCAGTATGGCCTAAACGAGCAGGGGTTGATCGACTACGATCAGGTCGCCGAGCTTGCCCGCGAGCACAAGCCCAAGATGATCATCGCCGGCTTCTCCGCTTACTCGCAAATCGTCGATTGGGCCAAGTTCCGCGAGATCGCCGACGAAGTGGGCGCTTACTTGCTGGTCGACATGGCCCACGTCTCTGGGCTGGTGGCCGCCGGTGTTTACCCGAGCCCCTTGCCACACGCTCACGTGGTCACCTCCACCACGCACAAGACGCTGCGCGGCCCGCGTAGCGGCGTGATTCTCTCCGCCGAGGGCGATGCGGATATCGAGAAAAAGCTGCAGTCCGCCGTCTTCCCCGGTGGCCAGGGTGGCCCTTTGATGCATGCGATCGCCGCTAAAGCGGTCTGCTTCAAAGAGGCGATGGCGCCGGAGTTCAAGACTTACCAGCAGCAGGTGGTCAAAAATGCCCAGGCGATGGCCAAGGTGTTTATGGATCGCGGCTACGATATCGTCTCCGGCGGCACCGAAGACCACCTCTTCTTGCTCTCGCTGATCAAGCAAGGGGTGACCGGCAAAGACGCTGACGCTGCGCTTGGCCGCGCGCATATCACGGTGAACAAAAACGCCGTGCCGAATGACCCGCAAAGCCCCTTTGTCACCTCCGGCCTGCGTATCGGTACCCCCGCCGTGACCACTCGCGGCTTCGGCGAAGAGGAGTGCGCCCAGCTCGCCGGCTGGATCTGCGATATCCTCGATGTACTCGCTGAAGGCGGCGATACCAGTGCCATCGAAGCCGAGGTAAAGGGCAAAGCCGCTGACGTCTGTGCCCGCTTCCCGGTGTATAGATAAAGACCCAAGAGACCGAGGGACTGTACGAACAGGGCGCCGAAAGGCGCCCTGTTCGTTTCACCCGTCATCGGCGGCGCGGCGCGTGTCGAAGGAGGCGCCGCGAGCGGGCGGCGTGTGCTAACGTAGTCGATGTTTTCTTTTGCAGAGTATTGCCCCATGGAGCGCTTTTTTAATAACGCCGGCCCAACGGTGCCAGCGGATCACTACCATATTGACCCGCTGTCGCGCGTAGACTGGGAAGAAATCGAGCACCTGATTGCCCAGAAGCGCTACTTTGTGCTCCATGCGCCGCGCCAGACGGGCAAGACCACCACGCTATTGGCGATGATGCAGGCGCTCAATGAGGAAGGGCGCTACGCCTGCGCCTACGCCAATATCGAAGGGGCGCAGGCGGCCCGGGGCGATGAAAGTAAAGGAATACCGGCGGTGTGCAGTGCTATTGCCGGTGCTCTGCGGCTGTATTTGCACGATACGCGCTTAGTGGAGTGGTTCGCTCAATACCGCAACCAGCCCGCCGAAGACCAGCTCAAACAGTTACTGGAATACTGGACGGTGGTGTCTGACAAGCCGACCGTGCTGTTCCTGGACGAAGTCGACGCCTTGGTGGGCGATACGCTGATATCGCTCTTACGCCAGATCCGCGCCGGCTATGCCCAGCGCCCGGCGGCGTTTCCGCAGTCAATTATCCTATGCGGTGTGCGCGATGTGCGTGACTATCGCCTGCATCAGGATGGCGCGGAGGTCATCACCGGCGGCAGTGCGTTCAATATCAAGGCGAAGTCGCTACGCATGGGCAACTTCACCTATGCAGAGTGCGAACAGCTGTGGCTGCAGCATACGGAGGAAACCGGCCAACCCCTGGACCCGGCGATTTTTCCTGAGCTTTGGGAGGACACTCGGGGCCAACCGTGGCTGGTCAATGCCCTCGGGTATGAGCTGACCTGGGAGTTCAAGCCCGCCCGGGAGCGTTCTCGCCCGCTGACGTTGGAGGATTACCGCGCCGCGCGCGAGCGGTTGATTCAGTCTCGCGCCACGCATCTTGATCAGCTCACCGACAAGCTGCGCGAGCCGCGTGTGCAACGGGTGATGAGCGCACTGCTCTCTAGCGAAGAGAGCCTCGATATTGACGCGATCAAGCCGGACGACCAGCAGTACGTTGAAGATTTGGGGTTGATCGAAACACGCCCTTCGCTGCGCATCAGCAACCGGATTTACCGCGAGGTGATCCCGCGTGATCTGACCTGGATCATGCAGACGCGCATCCCCAACCAGGAGCAGGCCTGGTATCTACGGCCTGATCACCGGCTTGATACGCCCAAGCTGTTAGCCGCTTTTCAGCAGTTCTTCCGTGAACACGCCGAGAGCTGGCTGGAGCGTTTCCAGTACAAAGAAGCCGGGCCGCAACTTGTGATGCAGGCATTTCTGCAGCGCATTATCAACGGCGGCGGGCGTATCACCCGCGAGTATGGGCTGGGGCGCAAGCGCACGGATCTTTTTATCGAATGGCCACTGGATATCGTGCAGGGCTTTAACGGCCCGGTACAGCGCGTGGTGATCGAGCTAAAACTTCAGCACCAAAGTCGCGAGGCCACCATCGCCAAGGGGCTGGAACAGACCGCCGACTATGCGGATCAAGTAGGCGCGGATGAAGCCCACCTTGTGGTGTTCAACCGCGATGAGCAGGTGGCGTGGGAAGACAAAATCTGGCAGGACGAGGCGGTTTACGGCGAGTGGGTAATTCACACTTGGGGGGCTTAGATAGGCTCACCCTTCGACAGGCTCACCCTTCGACAGGCTCACCCTTCGACAGGCTCAGGGCGAGCGGTCTTTCCATGCCGCTCATCCTGAGCTTGTCGAAGGAGGCATCAGACAATAAGCAAGCACTGTGGGGGATACAGCGAGTGACGCAGGTCATAGCGCCTCGTCTTGAGGGGAGGTTGGCCTACCCTTCACAGGGGCGTTTCTGTTATGCTGCCGCGATTCATTTCCGCGCTTGACGTCTACTTGATTCAACGGTGAACCCTCCATGGCAAAGCAACAGGAAGCAACGGATCTGCAGCGTGCGCTAAAAGCCTGCAAAGGTTCGTTCGCATCGGTGGGCTTTTTCAGCATGTTTGTTAACCTGCTGATGCTCGTTCCCCCCATGTACATGCTCCAGGTCTACGACCGCGTTCTCAGCACCCAAAGCGTTGATACGCTGATTATGTTGACGCTGTTGGTCGTGTTCCTATTTGCGGTGATGGGGGGGCTAGAGTTGGTGCGTTCGCGCATGCTAGTGCGTGTGGGCAACAAGCTGGATACCACCATAAACGAGCGCCTTTACGGCGCCATGTTCCGCCGTAGTTTGGTGGCTCAAGGGGGGCAGAGCGCGCAACCCCTCAGCGACTTGACCAGCCTACGCCAGTTTTTAACCGGCAACGGCTTGTTCGCGTTTTTCGATGCACCGTGGGTGCCAGTCTATCTCGGCGTGCTTTTCCTCTTTCACCCTTGGCTGGGTATTTTCGCCACCTGTGCGGGCATTATTTTGCTCGCACTTGCCATCGCCAATGAGAAAGCGACCAAAAAGCTGCTCGCGGAAGCCAACAGCGAGCATATCCAAGCGCAGAACCTGGCCAACTCCAACCTTCGTAATGCCGAAGTGCTTCACGCCATGGGGATGCTGCCCGGCATCATGGGTCGCTGGTCCAAGCGCCATCACGAATTTCTCTCCAAGCAGTCCCAGGCCAGTGATCGCGCCGGCGCCTTGACCAATAGCTCAAAGGTCCTACGTTTACTGTTCCAATCAATGATTCTGGGCTTGGGTGCTTTTTTGGTGCTGCAGGGGGATATGACCCCCGGCATGATGATCGCCGGCTCGATCATTATGGGGCGGGCGCTGGCGCCGATCGATCAAATGATCGGGGGGTGGAAAGGCTTTGTGAACGCCCGAGGCGCCTATGACCGCTTAAACGAGCTGTTGACGCAAATTCCTGAAGAGCAGCAGCGCATGTCGCTACCGGCGCCGAAGGGGAATGTCAGCATCGAAGGCGTGGCGGCAGCGCCTCCCGGTTCACGCATGGCCACCATTCGTGGCATTAACTTCGCCGTTGAGAAGGGCGAGCATATCGGCATTATTGGCCCCAGTGCGGCGGGTAAATCCACGCTCGCCCGGGTATTGCTGGGTATCTGGCCGTCGCAGGTGGGCGATGTGCGCCTCGATGGCGGCGTGATCACGCAGTATAACCGCGACGAAATTGGCCCCTACATTGGCTATTTGCCCCAGGATATCGAGCTTTTCGACGGCACGGTGAGTGAGAACATCGCCCGTTTTGGTGATGTTGACCCCGAAAAAGTCGTGGCCGCCGCGAAAAAAGCCGGCATGCACGAAATGATTTTGGAGTTGCCTAACGGCTACGACACGGTCATCTCCTCGACCAGCGGCGCCCTCTCTGGCGGCCAGCGTCAGCGTGTGGGCCTCGCGCGGGCGCTTTACGGCAACCCGGTGCTGGTCGTGCTAGATGAGCCCAACGCCAACCTGGACGACGCCGGCGAACGGGCGCTTGCCCAAGCCATTGGACAGCTCAAAGCGGAAGGCGCCACTCTTTTTGTGATCAGCCACCGCACCAGCGTACTCAAGAACATGGATAAGCTTCTGGTCATGAAAGAAGGCCAGGTCAGCATGTTCGGCCCGCGTGACGAAGTGCTGGCACAGTTCGCCAAGAAGCCGCGTGCGCAAGTTAGCCAAAACTCCGCGCGTTTATCCGCTATCCCCGGTGGCCGCGGTGAGGAGAAGTAAACCATGAGCGATGATCGCCCCAATAGCACGCGTAACGTGCCCGCCAAATCTGAGATCGACGTCACCCCCAAAGGCCCCGCCACCATAGAGGGCGAGGCAGAAGAGCGACTGCCGACCAGCGATAAAGGCTATCGCAAGCTCGGGTTTGCCATTTTGCTCCTGGCTTTTGGTGGTTTTGGCACCTGGGCGGCCACGGCCTCGCTCGCCATTGCCGTGGTGGCACCGGGCAGCGTCTCCATTGAGTCGTTCAAGCGCACGGTGCAGCACTTAGAAGGCGGTATTGTCGACGCCATACGCGTGGAAGACGGCGACAAAGTGAACGCCGGCGATACGCTGATAGAACTCAGTGATACCCAGGTCCGCTCACAGCTGGAAATTGCGCGCTCGCAGTACCTGATCAACCGGGCGATGGAAGCCCGCCTGCTCGCCGAGCAGGAAGGCGCCGAGATGATGACCGTTCCCAAGGATCTGCAAGACGTGGAGAACCCCCGCGTACAGCAGGTGCTCGCCGTGCAGCAGAGCCTTTTTGTGGCGCGTAAGCAGTCGCTTGAAAGTACACTGCAAGCGCTGGATGAGCAGATCGTGCAAATGCGCGAGCAGATCGACGGGCTGGAAGAGCGTATCGACGTCAATACGCGCCGCATCGCCTCCATGCGCGATGAAGCCGACGACTTTCGCTCGCTGTTTCAAGAGGGGCTCGACGACAACCAGCGCCTGCGCGAGCTTGAGCGCCAGATTCTTCAGCTTGAAGGCAGTAACGCCGAATACCGCTCTAATATTGCGCAGTTGAAATCACAAATCAGCGAAAACCGCATGGAGCGTGAAATTCAGCAGCAGGAGTTCCAAAAAGAGGTCGGCGAGCAGCTGCGTCAGGCGCAAGCCCAAATCGCCGAGGCCGAAGAGCGGATTGTCGCGCTTAAAGACCAGGTCGAGCGTACGACGATCACCGCACCGGTGTCCGGCACCGTGGTCGGGCTTGAAGTACACACCGAAGGCGCGGTGATTCGCGGCGGCGACAAGATCATGGATATCGTGCCTTCCAATGACGGCTTCGTGGTGGCTGCGCGTATCCCTACGCGTGACATTGATAATATTTTTGTCGGCCAATTCGCCGAGATTCGTTTCAGCGCCTTCAATCAGCGCTTGACCGACGTGATCGACGGCGAAGTGATTCACGTCAGCGCCGATAGCTTTGAAGACGAAGCCACCGGCGAGCAGTACTATCGCGCACGGGTGAGGGTGACCGAACAAGGACGCGAGAAGATGACCGAGCAAATGCAGCTGCTCTCCGGCATGCCCGCCGAAGTCATGATCCGTACCGGCGAACGCACCTTTGCCAGCTACATCGCCAAACCCATCACCGACATGTTGGCTCGCGCCATTCGGGAGGATTGATGACGCGTACAACACGCTTAGGGTTTCGTCTCGCGCCGCTTGCACTGGCCATCGCGATAACAGTTCCCCTTTACGCTCAAGATGACGTATCCGCTCAAAACGACGCGCCCGCTCAAGAGGGCGTCCCCGCTGGTGATGAGGCAGTGGCCGAGTTTGAAGCGTTGGATGACGCGAGCGTGGCGACGTCGCGGCTGCCTTCGTTGCCCGCGCTTTTCACCCGCGCGCTGGATAACGACGCCGAGCTTTCACGCCAACGCTATGAACTAGAAGCCACCCGCGAAGAGCGCCCGCTGGCGCGCTCGCAGCTGCTGCCGCAAATCAGCGCCAGTGGCGGCTATCTATGGCAGGACTCCACCAACGTGCAGACCGAGCCCGACGACTTCGGGCTGGATCAGCCCGCGCAACGCCCCGGCGAGTTTGACGAGCACTACTGGAGCGTGCAGCTCCAGCAGCCGCTGTTTAGCCTAGAGCGCTGGCGTAAACTCAGCGTCGCCGATGCGCAGATCAGCGCCGCCGAGATGCAGCTTGCCGTGGTGGAGCGCGACCTGGCCCTTAGCGTGAGCGAAGCCTACGTGCAGGCTTACTTGGCCTCACAGCGGTTGGGGCTTCTGGAGTCCCAAGAGGCGTCTTTAGAGCTACAAGTACGCCAAGCCAGTCGCGCCTATGACCTGGGGGTCGGCAACCGCGTTGACCTACTCGAAGCGCAGTCGCGCCTCGATCAAGCGATCGCCGATGCCGTCGAAGCCGAAAACGAACTGGATAACGCCCTCAGCGAACTGGAGCGCTTAACCGGCACGCGCCCCGATATGCGTGGGCTAGCGGTGGGCGAGCTCTCCAATGTGGCGTTGCAACGCGAATGGGGGGAGGAGAACGCTTGGCTTGAGCGCACCGGGCAGAATCTCAACGTACAGCTTGCGCGTGCAGAGCAAAACGCCACCGAAGCGGACACCAGCACCCGCCGAGCGGGCTACTTCCCGGAACTCAACCTCAATCTGAGCTACTCCGACCGCGACAGTGACGACCGGCTGCGCACCAGCGAAGACGTTACCGCCAGGATGGAAGTTAGCGTGCCGATTTACCGTGGCGGCTACACCAACGCCAGCGTGCGCCAAGGCGAAAAACGCATCAAAGCCGGCCAAGCGGCCGTGGATAACGAGCGTAACCTCGCCGTTCAAGAAGTGCGCACCCGCCTGCGCTCGCTCAACGGCGGTATTCGCCGCTTGGATGCACTCAAGCAAGCCATTGAATCCAGTCAGCTCTTTTTAGACGCCGCCGAGCGCGGCGAGCAGTTTGGCCTGCGCGACATGGTCGACGTACTCGATGCCCGCGCCAGTCTCTATGACCAGCGTATCAAGTACGTGGACACACTGGGCAACTACGTGCTTGATCGGCTCGCGCTTGAGTCCGCCGTTGGCAATCTGGAAAGCGATGACCTGGTGAAGAGCATGGAGCTTCTAGCATCGATGACAGCGAACGTTAGCACGCCTTCATCGGAATAACGACGGATGGTATCGGGGAAAAATTTCACAAGCAGCGATTGGCAGCGGCGTGCCATGCGCTGTTTGGACGCTACGATTATATTTGCCAGTGCGTATTTATCGCTCTGGTTGATGCCGCACGTGGATGCCGCCAATCGTGACTATCTGTTTTTGATATTAATTGGCGGCCTGCTTTTTCCCGCTATCGGCGAGCTTTTAAGCCTTTATCAACCCTGGCGCGGTCGTAGTCTTTACACCATGTTGGGTGTTTACACCCTAACCTGGGTGGCGACCATTGTGCTGCTCAGCTTGTTGCTTACCCTGTTACACAGCGTTCAGCTCTTCTCGCGTGTATGGATGGGCACCGCAGCACTTACGGTACTTGCGATAGGCAATGTGACCCGTATAGGCCTTTATCTCTATTTACGCCACGTGCGCACCTCTGGCCATAACGTCAAGCGTATTTTGCTCATCGGGCATGAAGACAATCTCGCGCTGCTAGAGCGTAACGTAATTAATACCCCCCACGCCGGTTACGTGGTCTATAAGCGCTATGTTGATGACGCCCTCGACACCAACGATAAGCGCTTTTTGGTCAAGATAAGAAAGCTGGCACACACTTGCGTGTTTCAGCGTGATTTTGATGAAATATGGCTGGGTTACTCGCTTGCAGACGGCGAGCGCGTGCGCCAGCTGATGGCGCTACTGGCCGGGGTACCCGCGACCGTGCGTTACTTCCCGGACCTTCCCGATATTCGCCTACTCAACCACCGCATCACAGAGATAGCGGGGCTTTACTCATTGGAGCTCAATTACACCCCGCTCAGCGGCCCAATGCGGGTAGTAAAAAACCTAGAAGACCGGGTGCTGGGGCTAGCGATTTTTATGGCGTTTCTGCCGATCATGCTAGCGGTTGCCATTGCCATCCGCTGGACGATGGGAAGCCCGGTGCTCTTCAAGCAAGAGCGCCATGGGCTAGACGGCAAGCGTTTTAAAATCTACAAATTCCGCACCATGAACGTACACCAAAGCGCCACCACTGAGCAGGCCGCTTTTGATGACCCGCGTGTCACGCCGCTGGGTGCGTTTTTACGCCGTACCAGCCTCGATGAGCTGCCGCAGCTGTATAACGTGCTACAAGGCAGAATGTCGCTCGTCGGCCCACGTCCCCACGCGATGGACCACAACGACCACTACAAAGACCATATCGATATGTACATGCAGCGCCACCGTGTCAAACCGGGCATGACCGGCTGGGCGCAGGTATGTGGTTGGCGCGGCAATACGGAAAACCTCGACGCTATGAAACAGCGCGTGGCGTACGACCTTTATTATATCGATAACTGGTCACTCGGCTTTGATTTACGCATCCTCGCCATGACGCTGACACGCGGGTTTATTAACAAGCAGCCGTGAGAGCCTCCCCTGTTCTACCGCTAGCGACGCCCGTAATCGTCTGAAAGGCGCTCAATATCATCCTCGCCTAAATAGCTTCCAGACTGCGTTTCAATTAGCTCAAGATCAATGATGCCTGGGTTTTTCAGCCGATGAACCTTCGCCAAAGGGATATAGGTTGATTCATTCTCGCTAATGAAAAAGGTCTCTTCTTCCAGCGTGACTTCGGCTGTGCCACTTACCACGACCCAGTGCTCTGAGCGGTGGTGGTGACGCTGCAACGATAGAGATTTGCCGGGTTTGACGGTGATTTGTTTAACCTGGAACCGCTCACCGGTATTGAGCACGCGGTAGTACCCCCACGGGCGATACACATGGCTGGGTTTTACCAACTCAGAGCGCCCTGCTTGGTGCAGGACATCGATCACCGATTTAACATCCTGTAAGTGATCGCGGCGGCTGACGAGAACCGCGTCATCCGTTGCCACGACCACCACGTTGTCGATACCCAGCGTCGCGACGAGCGGGCCGCTGCTGGAGACGTAGCTGTTTTTGCTGTCGAGTAAAACCACATCGCCGTTTTGTACGTTGTTAGCGTGGTCTTTTTTGCCCAGTTTCCATAATGCCTCCCATGAGCCAACATCACTCCAAGCGCTATCCAACAACACCGCCGCTGCATGTTGCGTCAGCTCCATGACGGCGTAATCAACCGACACACTCGGGCACTGCGCCAGCGCTGTTGCACTAGGCCTTAAAAAATCCATGTCCTTTGTCGTGTCGTGATGCGCTTGAGCGCATGCAGCGAATATTTCAGGCTGGAAACGTTCGAGTTCCTCAAGGTAGCGGCTGGCTTTAAAGACAAAAATACCTGTATTCCACCAGTAATCACCGCTTGCGAGGTAAGCGGTTGCGGTAGCGTGATCCGGTTTTTCCTTGAACGTTTCGACCTTAAAGCCATTGGCGATGCCTTTGCCAATGTGCATATACCCGTACCCGGTTTCGGCGTAACCCGGTTTAACCCCTAAGGCCACCAGATAGCCTTGTTCGGCAAGTGCCTCAGCGTGTTGCAGACTTTTATGAAAGCCTGCTGTGTCGTCAAGATAGTGGTCGGCGGAAAGTACCGCGAGCGTTGGATCGCCACCCTTTTCCAAGGCGGTAAACGCTGCCAGGGCGATACTTGCCGAGGTGCTTTTTGATAACGCCTCTAAAATGATGTGGCTATCATCAAGCCGGCCGCATTGCTGGAGCTGTTCTGCGACAATAAACCGATGATCTTCGTGGCAAACGACCATCGGCGGATGGGTTTCTAACCCATCTAAGCGCTGTATGGTTTGCTGCAGCAGGGTTTGTTGCAGCGTGCTCTGCTGAGACGTGCTTGCCTGAGGGGTCAGCGGCAAGAATTGCTTCGGTAACTGTTGGCGAGATAATGGCCACAACCGGGTTCCCGCACCGCCTGCCATAATGACCGGTAATAGCATTATTCTTTCTCCTTGAAATGTGTTGTCAGTGCGGATTTTTCAAAGCGCGGCGCTTGCCAGGCAAGCGGGAAAATACGCAGGTTATTGGCATAACGTCGCCACAGTTTTTTAGGGTTTTGGCTTAGCCGGAATAACCACTCAAGGCCTACACGAGACATCCAGCGGGGGGCGCGTTTTTCCCGTCCGGTGAGAAAAAGTAAGGAGGCGCCAATGCATAACGCAACACCCCGAGCCCCTGGGGTCTGCGCTAGCCGGGCGGCTAAAGTCTCTTGCTGGGGCGAGCCGACGGCGATCAAGATAAAATCAGCTGGATGCTCGGCAACGAAATGGCAGCAAGCATCAATCGCCGCCTCGTCGTTGATAAAGTTCATCGGCGGGTTGTGATGATTAAGCGATGTGAGCTTAAACCTGTCACGCAAGCCTTCGATCACCTCATGCTCACCGCCGATGACCGTCAGCCTTTCATCCGGCGTGAACACATCCGTAAACAGCGCGCGGGTTAAATCGCTACCTGTCACCACATGCGCGATAGGGTACCCCTTCGCCCTGGCGATTCTCGCGATGATCTGGCTATCGCATACGCTAAGCCAAGCATTGTGGTACACGGATGCGAGCTCAGCGGATGACTGGCAACGCAGCGTATGGTCCACGTTGGGAGTGACAATGTAGTGCAGGTTTTCACTACCACGTGAAGCGCGAATGAGCTCTAACGTCTCCTGCTGGCTGATCAGATCGAAAGGCGTGTTCAAGAAGTGAAGGCGAGGGGGTTTCAAAAGGTGTCTCCATACGAAATGATAAAAAACTCACCTGACGCTGAATCAGAAGTTGAATGAGAGATGGCATTAGGTCTAAACCATCATAGGCAGCCAAAAGGTCATATACACCGCCTATAGCGACAATAAACGTCGATTTGCCACACGGTCACACGCGTATTTTTATCACCCGCCGCACGTTAATCAGCACACGTTTCACTAGGTACTTGGTCAAACTTCCCGCCGCAAGGTGGTAGTGCAAAACGCGAGGTTGCATCTTGCGTTTAAACGTTTTGAAGCGGCCGCGCTGTTTGGCCGTGATAAACGCGCGGTGGCTCTCCTCGCGCAGCCGGTTACGCAGCCGTATCACGCGTTGGCGTTTTTTTGACGCATGGGCGTAGGACGCAGCGATGCGCTTCTGGGGCACCCATTCACCGGCGGCTTTGGCGTCTTGCAAGCGAATCGCCAAGCCATCATGTCGGTGGCGGTAGTTAGCCCCCTGCGAGGCGACAAAATCGTCGCTTGTGACACCTTCAAGCGTAATGCGACCTGCCTTGTTGGCGTGTTCCAAAAGGCGCGCAATGAGCGGGTGTCGCACCACCACGATATTGTGTCCCTGCCACGCTTTCACCGGCTCTGGGAGCCAGGCATCGCCGAAGGTAACGTCGGCGGTTTCCCCGGCGATGTCATCGCAAAAGTCGCACGCTTTATATTTGAAAAAACCAAGCCCCCAATCGCTGGTAAACAGATCAAACACCTGTTGTTGCCGGCGTGTATGCGCCCCTTTTACCTCGACGGCATAGCGGTTAGCAGGCGCCCCCGGCACCTTGACGCGAAAATCAACCGACTCCAACGTCGCGGGGGCCACGCCAAGCTCCCAGCCGATGGACTGGGCAAAGGCGCGGCTTTTCAAATGCCCGCACACGATCGCGATACAAAAGCGAATGCGCTGCTCAAGCACCGGGTGCTGGCGACACAGGTTGCGCACCGTTTTGACAAAGCAGGGCACACCGACAAACGCATAGCGCAAATCGCGCGCATGGACGGAGCGAAGCACCTCATCAAGCGTGACCGGGTAATATTTGCTCTTCGCCAGGCGGTGCAGCTCGCTTGCCGATTCGATGATTTGATAACCGTACTGCGTGCCGCCCGGCGCATGCGCTAGCTCGCCAACGCCAATGACCGCATCGATCTCCCCCTGCTGAAAGAGTTCATGCAGTAGCCAGTTGGTTAAACCGCCGGAGCTCCCCGCAAGGCGAAAGTCGCCTTCATTCGCATGGCCGACACTCACCGAGCGATAAAACCCCAGGCGCGCGTCATGCGTAAGGCCGGTTTGTCCACAACCCCGGTCGCCAAACAACGCTTGGCCGAGGGTATCTTCGTCATCCGCCATGCCGGAAAACGGGCAGAGGGGGTCGGCCACTGAAGCGTCGGCATCCGAGGCGATCACCGGCGTGTATTGGCCGCGTTCATCTAACGCCATCTTGCTACCCCCGCCGATATGGAAGGTACACCCCCCGCAGCCGATGCACAGGTCATTAGGCAAGACATTATCTTGAAGTAAAGAACGCATTATGTCGTTACCTTGAGTGACGCTTTAAGGCTTAGCACAAGTTGCTTGAGTTCGCTAAGCGCCCCTAAACAGGCGACAAAAAGCTGTATACCCAGCAGTACCAGTGAGGCGGTGAGCGCTGTTTGTGCCTCCACGCCGTAAAACGGGAACAGGGTAAAAAACACCAACTCGCGAACGCCCACGCCCGCCACCGTAAGGGGAACAACGAGCAACACCACCAATAAAGAGCGAATCATCATCACCGCGAATAACGGCGTATCCGGCTCGATGGCGAGCAAGACCCAGTACGCGCTGGTCACGATACACAGATGCTGCATTACCGCCAGGGTAAGGCAGCGCAGCTTATCGCCTACCGGCAGGCGCTGAAACAGCAACGTCACGCTCAGCAGTTTTTGCACGATAGCCGGGCCTTGGGTGACAGGCGTGCGGGGATGAAAGCTCAGCCAGCCGAAGTACGCGATTAACCCCGCCAGCAACAGCAGCAGGCCCAACATCATGGTATCCACGGCCGGGTGCGTGGCGACCGGGAAGGCAAAATAGCCGACGACAAAAAAGGCCAGCGCCACCATCAGCTGCAGAAGCTTATGCACCCCGACCAGAGCAGCTGAATGTAAGCCCTCAAGCCCAAGCGCGCGATACTTTGCCCAACGCACCGCGAAGGTTAGCCCCGTGGGCATAAAAAACGCATAAAACATCATCGCCAAATTAATGCGGGCAAGCTGCACCAGAGAAGGGCGCATAGCAACTGGCAAGGAAAGAAAGACTTCATACGCTTGCAGCACCACCACGCCCAGCAACACCATTAACGTTGCCGCCACAATTAAGCCCCAATGCGCGCTGGCCATCGCGCCCGCCACCGCATCAAGCTCGGTTTGGTAAATCAGTAGCGCCACTAGCGAAAACGAAAAAATCAGCTTCACCACATGGCCCGGCCATGAGCGCCACCCCTTCTTTAGCAGGGATAATGTTAACAGCGATAAGGTTACGAGTGACGATGTTAATCGCGACAACATGGCGCTCATAGTAAAGTGCTTAACAGAGTGAAATTACGTTCCGCGCGCTGCTTAATCTCCGCTAAATGTGAAGCGTTAATCGGCGTTGCCATTGCCTTTTCCAGCGCGTGTAACAGCGCCTTGGGCGATAACTGCTCAGCCGCCACGGTGAGGGCGGGGCCGTCGGTGTGGCCATACACATCTTTCATAATGCCGAACGCTTTACGGCTGTAGGCAACGCTAACCGTCGGTATGCCCTGCGACATCGACGCGATCGTCGCGTGCGTGCGCGTGCCAATCAACGCCTCACACTGCCCGATGGCGCCCTTTAACGCCACCGCGCCAGGCTCACCGCTGAGCACGGTTACCCGGCCGTTGGCACTAATACGTTTGAGCACCTCATCGCAGGCAATCACATCATTATTGGCGGGGTGGCGCTCCATCACATGGGGGATTAGCATGATCTGTTTGCCCGCTGTGAGTAAGGCATCGCACACCTCGGCAAAGCACTGGTAGTAAGCGTCAGCATCAAGCCCTGAATACTGGATGATCCCCTGGCTGATCGAAAGCCCCACACACGGGATGCTGTCATCAAAGCCGTAGCGTTTCGCCAGCCAGCTTTTGCTATTCGCTTTGTCAGGCACGGCGAGGGTAAACGCGACATCGGCGGTTGGCTCGACCCGCGTTTGCACGTCCAGGGAGCGCAAATACGCAAAGCTATCGTCTTCGCGCACCGTGATGAGGTCGATCTTCTCGGCCGCGCGGCAAAAGTAATCCCGATCCGCCGGGGTAAAGGGCCCAATCGAATGGCTGCACAAATACATCGGGGTGCCGCGTGCCATTAACGGGTAGGCCAAATGCTTTCGCAGGTTGTGATAATCCGAGGTGAAAATATCCCCACCGGCCGCCACCGAGACCGCCGCTTGGCGTAAATCGCGCTGCACGCGCAGGCAGCTGCCGCGTAGGGTCGCCGGCAGGGCGAATTCAGCCCAATACGCGGCCCGGTAAGCCAAGCGGTTCACCGCCATCGCGCGCGCATGGTTCGGCGTCAGCAGTGGATACCCCCAATACGCAGTGACATCGTGTTGAAAGCGCCACTGATCATACAGCGGGTCGCTGGAATAGAGCGCAACAGCAAGCTCAGGGTAGTAACGACGAAAGCCATCCGCCATACAGCGCACCAGCGCTTCCGCTCCCCGGTTACGCGCGCCGGTGTGGTTGGTAATGGCCAGATGCATTCGCACGATCCTTTTTATCTGAAAGCCTTAAATCTGAAAGTTCTAAAATAGCAACGGTAACTAACAGTAAAGTAATGAAGTTCAAGTTGATGAGGTTTTCCTGCACCGCCGCGTTCGCCCAATACACTAACCAAAGCCCACGGGCCGCGCTTGTCTGGCAGCGCTTAAACCCACACGCAATAAGGGCGAGCAAAAGCCCCAACCCAACCGCCCCCGTTTGGTAAAACACCAGCCCAAAGCCACTCTCAGCGCCACCTTGCAGCCATTGCAGGTGGGAAAGCTCGCTGCCCATCATGGCTTTGTAAAGATTGCCACTACTGCCGATACCATGCCCGAAGAGCACCTGAAACAGGCCTACCTCGCCTTTAAGCACTTGCTCAAACGGCAGCCACAGCCCGAGCACATGAATATCCGCGCTTGTCTGAGACACGCCAGAGGCAACAACATAAAAGCCCACCAACGCCGCCAGCAACAAGGCACCAAGTAACGAGCGCAGAAAGCTTAAAGGGTGCAAAAAATGCAACACGGTCCAAAAGGCCACCCCCCCCAACAGCAGCATCATCGCGCCTTTGGCCACCGCGGCAATGACGATAAGGGTAAGCAAGCCTGCCCACACAAGGGCACCCCGCACAAGCCAGATGTAGGCGAAAAACCCCGCTAAATAGCCATAAAAAATCGGGTCTTCCGCCGTGCCACTTAAACGTAAATAAAGGTTACCGCCTAAATAAGCCCACCAGTTTCGCGGATAACCCTCTATATGCGAATACCCTTTTAACGCTTGCTGAAGCGAAATAAGTTCGGTATCGAGCAGGATGTGGCTCACCAGCCACCCGACCGGCGCGCTAATAAGCACCAGTAGCGTACCCACATAAAGGCTACCGGACGCGGGAATAAAAGCCCGGTGCGGCTGTTTCGCGGTTACCGTGTAAAAAGCGAGGAAGAATACCGCCAAGGGGACGTAGGTATTCATCAAATAACCCGCCCAAGGCAGGCTAAAGCGCGCGGCTTGCCAAGGCTGCACGGTAAGCAGCAAAAAATAGGCGGCTAACGTCAACGGCAACCACCGCGGGAAGCCACGAAAATGCACGGCGACCCAGGCCATGCCCGCCAGGATGAGCAGGTTTTTAAACACGGCCAGTAGGTTGCGGGTATCCTGCTCAAAAAACGCCAGCCCCCACAGCGTGTAATAAAAGGCGCACAGCGCATAAACGAGCAGAATGGCCAGTAAGGTATTCATACTGCGGCCAACGCTGAAGACCAATACCCCCGCCCCTGCAACGCCGAAGGTGAATACGTAGGTAACGAAAGGGGAGCCCAACACGCCGCCGCCCAACGCAACCGCTAAGAAGCACAGCAACAGCCAAAGCGTTTGCCAGCTAAAGGCGCGCTCCTGTTCGGCACAAAACGGCGGAGAGTAAGCAGACATCGTGTTGTTATGTCGATTCGCGTAAGTGGCGAGCCACATGGCCGCCAAAGCTTGCGATGCAAGCGGCGACGATGCCCACAATGACCCCCAGTATGGCGCCTAACATCGGCCATGCCCAGGGGCGGCTCAAGCGCGGCACGCCGCCGGCTTGGGTGGTGAGCAGCATTTCGCCCATGCGCGCTTCTTGCGCGCCGCGTAGGCTTACCGTTTCTTCCAGTTCCGGATGCAGGGTAAACGAGGCCGCATGACGCCACGCTTGCTGGCGCCGCTCAAGGCGCTCCCGGTCAGAGGCTTCTAAAAGCGTAATAATGCGCTGATGAAAGGCACTGACCCGCTCGGTGTTGCCCGGTGCCGCCACGGTTTTTAAGGCGATCTGCAGCGTATTGCGCGGGTGGGCGGTGCTTACCCCGAAGCCAACCCCTAAATCGTCACGCGCCGCCCGGCTGTAAACGCTTTCCATACGCCGCTGGGTATCGGGGATGGGGCGAAGGGGAGTATGTGCATCGCGTTCGGCGACATGATAAAGCGTGGTGTACTGCACGACATTAGGCGTAAGAAAAAAGCCATAAACAGTGAAAGGAATAAAAACCGCCAGCGCCACCACCAGTATCAACTTCCAGCGCTTGAGCAGCAGGGCTGCCAAGGCTACTAGCGTTAATTCTTGAGAACTCAAGGTATTATCATTTTTCATGTGGCCACCCGCGCGGCGTTAGAGAAGGCGCATAATTTACCCGATAGACCGCCATGGGCCAAGTTGCCTGCTCCATCGCCGCGAAGCGCCTGCGCAAGCGGTTGAGCGGCGTCAACAAATATACGATAGGTGTTGCAGCCGTTGTAAAGGCTCTGGCATGATGCCTGAACCGAAAACAGTGTTTTCAACGTATGTCATGAGACAGCAACACTTTATCGGCAACAATTGATGGGGCTGGGCGGGTTCAGCATTACGGGGCAGCCGAGTAAGAAGACCAAATCAGAGCGTAGCATCGAGATGCCTTGCTAAATTTGCATTTGAAGCATGGTGTCCAATACGTTATAAACCGCACTGATGGGGAGAAATCGCTAGGCTCACGGCCATGTAATGGCTTAAATCCCCAGCAGGCTGAGCAAGCCGGATCAAACCAAGGAGTTAAGATTAATGAGCATCGAAAACGTTAAAACGATTTTTAACCGTGATACTGCAGCACAGCTTCAAGTTGAAGCAATGGCTGACATCCCGGCTACAGATTATACGACTCTAGTTGAGTGGACTTATTCCAACCTGCTGGGTCTTGAAGACGTCAGCCAAGAGCGCATCCAGTTCTGGGTGGATTACCTGAATGGTGATCTGGAGCGTGGTCAGCTGGCAGCTGAAGACCTGGCTGAAACCTTCATGGATCTGGCCGAAAATGAGCAAGGTCAGCTGACAGCTGAAGAGTTTGCTTACAACCAGTCCGCTACTGCTGCCGTTACTGCAGCTGCCACCAGCAGCGACGTTACGCTGGCTGACCTGAAAACAGCCGCACAAGCCGGTGCAGAAGAGCCAGGCGCACCTTCAGACCTCACTGAAGCTGTGACCGATTACCAAGCCGCTCTGACCGCTGAAGATGCAGCGCTCGAAGAGCTGGCGATGAACGGTCAGGAAGCTGACATCAGCGAAGCTGATCTGAATGCGCGTAAAGCGAACATCGCTGACGGCACAATCGACCCAGTTGCTGATGCCGAAGCGGCAGTTGCTGCGGAAGATCAGGATCTGCGTGACGCTCAATCAACGCTGGCAACACAGCGTGCGGCTGATTCTGACAGCGAATTGCGTGCCGAAGTGACTGATCTGCAAAGCCAGATCAACAGCAGCGATGCTGATGTTGCACAAGGCGGTTTGACGCAAACAATTTCTGAGTTCCAGAACGATTTGGTCCAGGCCGAAAACGCCCTGAGCAGTGATCGTAACAGCGATGGCAGCGACCTATCTGCATCAGAAGCTCTGTCAGCAGCCATTACCGCCTATCTCGAAGCGGGTGGCACAGACGTTAACGTCACTGGTACTACTGCACTTAGCGATATTGTCGCGCAAGTCGCAGCTGAGTCTACGGTTGTAGCTGACAACCAAGCATTTGACGAGCTGCTTGTTGGTAACTCAACGCCTACAGGTGTTAACCAGCTTAATGACAGCTTAGCTGCCCTGATTGATGCTGATGGCAACTACGACGGCACAACGTTAGAAGGTGCCAACTCTGATCTGCGCACTGCCTTGCGTGATGCAGCGGTTGTTGTTGGCCAGCGCGCAGGTCTTATTGAAGAGCGCAATACGGCAGATACCAATTTCACAACTGCTCCTGTATACGCGCCTGTCACGCTTGAAGCAGATGTAACCGGTGCCGACTTCACCGACGCTTCAGCTGCCGCTGATATCGAAGTGAACGGTACGACTACAACTATCGCTGGTAACGGCACTGATTTTAGCGATCAAGCAAGTTTCCTAACAGCTGTAGAAGCACTGGACGGCGTTGAATCTGCAACGATTTCCAACAACACCTTGACCATTGTTTCATCGAATGCCGATGCGACAGTTCAAGACATGTTGACGATTTCTAATTCCAACGATGGTAATTCTGGAGACTTCGATGTGGCACAAGTTAGTGCAGACACATTAGGTCAAGCCTTCGTAGACGCAGAAAACGCTGTTGAAGCCCGCGAAGAAGACATCCAAGACGTAGCCGACGCGGAAGAAGACCTCGCCGAAGCCCAAGCGGCGCTGGACGAAGTTGAAGCGCTAGTGGCTTCTTACGAAGACGCTGTCGACAACCGCGAAGAACTGGCGACTGTTCTGGCAGAAGAATTCGGCGTTGAGAACATCGTTGACCTGACTGACAGCAACGAAGCGGGCACCAGCAACGAAGCCGATCTGTACATCTTCTCTGAAGACACAGACACCGGCCTTGTGATGACCAACTTCGAAGCTGACGATCAGTTGTTCCTCGGCACTGAGTTCACTCGCACCGACATCGACGCGGGCGTTGATCTGACCGAAACTCGCGAAGGCGATGCCGACGCACTGGAAGTGTTCGTTCAGCAGGACGGTGCTAACACCATCCTGTTCGTTGAACAGTTCGAAGGTGCTGGCAACGCTCAGTCTGACGACGAGCTGGTACAGATCACCCTGAACGGCGTGAATGCAGAAGACCTCGACTTCTCTGCTGGCTTCCTGACCGTTGCATAAGACTGCTCAGTCTTAACTCTTTGGTGGGGGGCAACCCCCACTTGAAGATAAACCCCCGCCTCGGTGGGGGTTTCTTGTGAAGGATCACGCGCTAGGGCAACAACAGCCCTTGTTCGCTCTAGCTTGCAAGACCCTTTAAGCCTCGCCGCGTGCGGGGCTTTTTTGTGTTTGTCGGGTGTAAATGGCTGAGGTTTTTGTAAGAGATTGTCGCTTTAATTTGTAAGACATCTCTTACAAAATCAGCGTTTTTCAGCCCATTCAGTGAGGCTCAATAAGTAGCGAAACTTTGCACCGATGTGGTGATAAATAGACGGGTAAATATCGCTAACTTCGCCCAACGTGTAGCGTTAAATCTGCGTTATTTCACGATCTTCGCTGAACGGTTATGTTGCCCAAAAGGCTAAGTAGCGTTATCTGACGTAATGTTCTAAGGTGGTTTTGCTACCGGCCTAGGAAGAAAGGCTGGGGCAAGGGAACCGCTTGGCCATCACCAAGCGCAAGTTGACTGGCACGACTTGCTGCCCAGTGATCACCTTGGGGCGGCAATCGTGTAACGCGCAGACCCGGAAGGTTGACCGGAACCCAATTTCGGACCCACTGCGACAAACCAAAAGAAAGGAAGTGTCATGACACGCGAAGAAGCATTAGCACAGAACGCCAACGCCATTGCGCTGTTTAACGCGCTGGTTAGCGGCAACGACGACACCGAAGCCCTCGTCGATGAGGCGTATGCCAACTTGCTGGGCCTGGAAGGCGACTTTTCTAACGCCGCCGAACGTAAAGCGTTTTGGATTAACCAGTTTGAAAGCGGCGATGTGACAGAAGAAAACTTCGCCGAAGAGTTCTTGTTCCTGGCCCAGAACGAGCCGGGCGACCTGACTGAAGAAGAGCAGGCCTTCAACACGGGGGCTGTGCCGACCGTCGCGGAAGCCTCCAACGGCGTCGCCGCCCAGCTAGAAGCCGAAGGCCGCAGTATCCAAGACCTCACCGGCGAAGAAGTGGCAGAATTCGCCCAGTCCATCCGTGAATCCGCCTCTGCCGCTGGTCAAGCTGCTGCTGAAGCGGCACGTGAAGAAGCCGGTCAAGGCGATGAAGAGGGCAACGGCCAGGAAGAAGATGGTCAAGAAGACGGTGAGCAGGGTGAGACTGACGATACGCCCGCCAACGAGAATCCCTTAGCGGGCAGTGAAGGCGGCTCGACGTATGTTCTGTCATCGGCATTGTCGAACATTGATAATTTGCCTGACGAGTTTGAGCTGGATACGTCTAAGCGTTATACGCCAGATGACGTGCTAACTCCGCCTAGCTACGCCCACCTTGTCCCGGCACTTGAGGATATTGCGTCGCGAGCCACTAACATCGACTCCGCTGACGAATTGCTGGCAATCACTGATTATGTGTTTAGGCCTACAAGTGCTGCCGAGTTCGTTAACATTGCGGGCACTGGCCCATCACCCAAAGCCCCCTTACCCTACGAACGCTCTGTCCTCGAAAACGCACAATCCGTGGAAATAGTGGATAGTGTTGAAAATGGTGCTAGCGACATATTCAACGGAAATGTCGACTTTTCAGGGATCAATGTCACTAAGTTCGATTTTTCCGGCGCTGATTTTACCAACGCATACGGTCTAGAGAACAGCTCTTCGATTATTGACCTGATGAATCTTACCGTGGGTGAGGACGGCGCTGACATCTTGTTGCCTAGCGGTGTTGCTAATTTATACGCACCGTCTGGCGAGGTTGATGTGTTCGGTGGGGCAGGCGAAGATTTTGTGTACGTTGCCGACGGTGCAAGCAAGCACTTCGTGGGCGGCGAAGGCGCAGACTTTTATTACACATCGGGGCCGAACTCTACCCCAGGTGAGCAGCATTCACTTTTTGCGGGTGCTGAAACCGAGCAAGATGCTAACGGTGTGTTTGCCGAAGGTGCTGACAGCATCGCAGAGAGCAACGCTGCGTTCGGCACATTGATGGGCACCGGCTTGAACAAAACGGGCGTCTTTGACAATGCTAACGTGTTAAAAGGCGGTCAGGGCGACGACATTATGGTCGCCAGTAGCACCAAAGACGTGTTCCTGTATCAGCCCGGTAGCGGCCAAGGAAGCGATTCAATTCATAACTTCCATATTGGCGAAGACGTGATCGCTAGCTCGCAACGTCTAAATAATGCCGATAAATCTCAATTCAAGGATTTGTTTGCAACAGCGGCGAATGCTGGCACTGCAACAGTTGAAGCTGTTGATGCCGCTAATGGGCACCGCATTGACGTATCTGCTGAAGACCTCGGCTGGTCGTTGATCAACATCAACGCCGATGCGAATACTGCGGAACTGGTATTTAACGCGCCTGAATGGACAGCGCTCAATACAGTATTGGGTCAGGACGCACCGAATGGTTTTGAAAACTTGACAGCTGCTCAAGATTTCACCATTCAGCTGGTAGGTGTGCAGGGCTTGACCGACAGCACAACGGTCAACGAGTTTTTTGCCGCTGATCCTGACACGGCAGCTTAATATTAGGGTAAATGCGCTAATGAGCCCCCGCTACGGCGGGGGTTTTTGTGTGAGGAGCTATCATGACAGATTGGGTCGCGCTATCGCCGAGCCAGCATAAAGGCTGCGGTTTTTTGCCCTTGGCAGATTTTTACCATACGGCTGATCAGCATTACGCAACAGTGGTGGTGGGGGAGTTGCGTCGGACAATCCCTCATTTTTTAGTGGCGTTGATGCGTTCAGGCCAGCGCTGGCAGTGTGTTGCGTGCTTGGGGCAGAGGGCAGGAGGCCACTTGTATTTGCACGGTGATGGTCGATGGTTAGGGCCTTATGCGCCACTGAGTGCCCGCCACTATCCGTTTGCATTAGGGCGCATGGAGAACGGAGAGCGTGTATTGAGTTTGGCGACGTCCCATCTAACCCTCGAAGGGGGAACGCCTTTGTTTGACGAAGCCGGTGCACTAAGCGAAGCCGCCAAAGCACATTTCCAGCGCCTACAAGATTTTTCGAACCAGCAAGCGATTACCCAAAAAGCTTGTGAACAACTTGACCGGCAAGGCGTGCTAACCCCATGGGAAGATAAAGACGCATCCAATAGAACGAACCTGTATCGCATCGACGAGCAAGCGCTAAATGCCTTGAGCAGTGAAGCGTATTATGCGCTGCGTGGGGCACCGATGGCGTTAGCGTACGGTCAGCTATTCTCCATGAACCAGCTAGAAGTGCTAAAGCGCCGTGCTTCGTGGAGTGGGAAAATCGCCAATACCGACGTACCCGAGAACTTGGATACGGTCTTCGGGGAAGACGACGACGAGTTACGTTTTGATTTTGATGGGTAGCAAAAAGCACCCGCTGAGGGGTGCTTTGCTATAATTCTGCTATAACGCTGCTATAATGAGTTTACTTAGCAAATGACGCATTTTGCGTCTCTAAGCCATCTCAGGGCGACGGTTCATCCGACGAGCACGATTGCGCTGCGAGCGTTTGGTTTCGACGATGACATCGTAGTTAGCGATTTCTTCCATCGGCTTGGTGCGTTCGTCACCGCTCGCGTAGCTTTTGACGGTGATTTCTTTGGCCGATTGTTTTACAAGTTCGCCGACCGCCAAATGGCCATTTTCAAACTCGATCAACACGTCGTCGCCGTTCTCGGGTTGGAGTGAACGGTCGATAACGGCAATATCGCCTTGTTTTAAGAATGGACTGTAAGTGTCACTGTCTGCTTCAAAGCCGTATAACTGGTCGGGCATTCCGTCGTACCTAATCGTAATGGATTTAGTTTGCGGCTTCCCTGAACCAGATAGCGTTTGTTTAACATCAAGCGCTACTTCCTGAGTTTTAATCTCGCCCACCGGGTTAAGCACACTTAGCGTGGGATCAATTTCCCATGGCTTAACTTGTAAGATTTTAGCGAAACGAATCACTGCCTCGTAGTTAAGGGCAATGTGGCCGTTAATGTATTGCGCGACGGCCCCTTGTTTCATGCCCAGTTCATTGCCGATTGAGGTCTGCGTTAGTCCCAAGTCTTTTTTCTTCGCGTTGTAAAGATTTTTAAGACGAAGGGCGTTTTGCTTATCTTCTTCCGTTATGGTGCGAGTGGACATGGGGGCGTACCTAAGTTGTCGAGGTGGTGGTTTCAACAATATAGGATACAAGCCGCGTCTTTTCAATCGCGTTGCGTATAAAATCGTCGCGTGTCAAGTCTCGGTTCCATTCGTCAGGGGTTGTGAGAACTAAACAACCGGTGGAGGAGCCAATGACAAGCGCCACACGGCGACCTTCACGGTAGCGGTCAGCAAGCCACAGTTGCTGCTGGGCACTGAGCGTGGTGCGAATAGGTGTACTGCCCCGTTTTGGCAGTGCTTTGAGGTACTTGTACTCGATCCATAAATCCCCCTTGTTGCCTGAGTAATACGCATCCGCCACGCCGCCTTCAAAGTTGTCGTTGATCTTCCAGCGATAAATCCCGGCTGGGAGCTTGCGGTGAACGGAGCGGATGAACCCGTGTTCGTTCATAGGTTAGCCAGTAAATACTGTATGTGCAAACAGTTTAGAGAAAAATAAAGCCGGGGCGTCCCCCGGCTTTTGGTTGTAAGCAAATGCTTACGCGTCAGCCGTCTCGGCCTTGTCGGCTTCTTTGTCCTTCGCCAAGGCGTCAGTGCCACCGGACACGAGCCCTTCGTACAGGCGCTTGGCTTCGGCGTAGAGGTCTTCACCGGCCCAACCGGCGAAGTCGACCTTGAAGTTGAAGTAGGGCTGACCCTGCTTGTTCTTCTCGCCGACCGACTGGAGTGTCCAGACGCTTGCGAAGCGTGCGGCGTTGGGGTTCTTGAGCTGGATCGCGGTGTTCCAGTTCTTCGACACACGCTGCTTGGAACCGCTCATGTAGATCAGCACCGGCTGGTCGGGGTTGCCGTTCTCGTCGAGCATGAGGCACTTGTGGATTGCGGTGTCGACCACATCGTACTGCTCATGCGGCAAGCCCTGCGCGTCCAAGTGCGCCGTGGCGTCGGCCTCAGAGTCGAAGGAGCCTTCAAAGCCGCCACCGAACTTACGCTTCTTGAAAATCTGCCATTTCTGCTCGAATTGCAGGTTAATGACGAAGATGAAGTCGTGGACGTTGCCCGACAGCGAGTTGAACAGGTGGCCGGTTTCGGCGCCCTCGATGTACTTGGGCGATTGCTTGTCGATCTGCGGCGAAAGCTGCTGGATCAGGTCAATGCGCGGGATGGCGAGGTCGTCGGTGCCGACGTTCTCGTTACCCAAACCGGCATCTTTGGCAAGGTGCGCGGGAAGCTGGTCTTGGTCTTTCAGGAAGTTGGCGACGGATTTGCTGGTTGAGTTGGCCATGTGGCTATCTCCATTATTTCAGTTGCACAGTTAGATGAGGCCCAATCGACCTCACAAGGATCATTATACGCGAGGCGTATAATAATCGCCATGCGAATAGTTCATCGCAGCATGGCGAGGGTTGCGGGGTATTCATGCGGATCGCATGTTCACCTTACGCTGGACGTAGGGCTCCACGCCCGGTACGTCTTGCTCCATTTGCAGCATCTCGCGGTACGGGCCGGTCGATACGCGACGCTGGAGCATATAGAAGGCGTCGTTTTGCTTGATGAAGTCGTAGAGGCTGTCCCAGTCCGTGACACTGGGCATGGTCTGCTCGCTGACGGACACGGACACCCCGTCGATCTTGGCGTGTTCCAGGCCCGCCGCGTCGAGGGCTTCGAGCAGGGCTTCCTCGTTGGCGTACAGTTGGGCGTCGACGCCTTTCAATTCGCCAGTGAGCGCCCGTTTCTGGTCACGTAGCTGCTCGCGTTGGTCGATCAGTTCACCGAGTGTCATGCGGCCTCCTGCTCTTGGTCAGTGGTGGTGTCCATGTTGTCACCTTCGAGGAACACGGTGAGTTCGTCCAGTGCCTCTTGGATGGCGGTTTTGTCTTCGTGGGCTTTTTCGATGGCCTTGTCGACCTTGTTGTGGGCGGCCTTGAGTTCGCGTTGAACGTCGGCCAGATCACGGTGGTCGCGCATGTCCTCGCCATTGACCATTGCCGTGGTGATGCTGTGGGCCTCGGCCTGGAGCGTTTTTAGCGCGTCGCGGGCCTCTTGCTCTTTGTCGGCCTTGTTGCCCAAGCGGCTTTTGGCGGCTTTGAGGCGTTTGGCGGCTTCGTAGATCAGGTCGGCGTTTTGGATAGCGTCGTCGAGGCGGAATAGGCGGGTTGTCATGGTCGTTCTCCTTATCGGGTGGAAGTTGTTTCAGCGAACACATGGAGCAGGTTGCCCATGCGTTCCAGTTTGCCGCTGAGCTTTTCGTATACAGCGGTTTCACGCGTGCCTTTGGCCGCGATCATAATGGTTTCCGTGCGCTGGGTTTGACCGGCACGGTCGATGCGGGCATTAAACTGCTGGAACCACTCGGCGTTGTACGTCGGGCTTGTCCAGATGGTGCGTGTGCCCTGGGTTAAGGTCAGCCCGTGGCCTGCGGCCTGGGGGTGGGCGAAGATGTAGTGAATCTCACCGGCCTGGAACTTGTTGACGGTTTCCACGCGTTTAGCCACCGGCACATCGCCGTCGATTACGGCGAAGCTCATGCCACGTTTGGCGGCTTCGGCCATGAGCTGGTCGCGCTGGTGTCGCCAGTTGAACGCGACCAGGGCTTGCGGGGCTTCCTGAGCCAGATCGAGGGCGAGCTTTACACGGGCTGTATCAAGGACGTGGTACTGATCGCCGTCCCACAAAGTGCCGCTACAGATTTGCAGGAGCTTATTGATCTTGGCCCCGGCGTGAACGGCGTTGATCGCTTCGCCGGATTCCAACAGCAGCACGGCCTCGTTCTGCATTTCCTGGTACTGCGCCATGAGCTTCTTGGGCAGTGACGTTTCGACGGTGTAGGCGACGTTCTCCGGCATGTCGATACACTCACGCAGCTTGTGGCGCACGCAAATGTCGTGGATTTTGTCGGCTACAATGAGTTCGGCGTCTTCTTTATCGACCCAATCGACATGATTTCCGCCGGGGATATTGTGGTTGGGGATCGGGGTACATACTTGTGCTCGAAAGCCCCAAAACGCTCGACCAAGCCGCTCACCGTCATCAACGATGTAGACGGGATGCCAAATATCACAGATTCCATTGCTATTGGGCGTGCCTGAGAGTGCCCAGCGGATCGGGAAATGGTGGCGGACAGCGGACGCGGCTTTGCTACGCTGGCTGGTACGGTGTTTGAACGCGGTGAACTCGTCGACGACGAGCACATCGGCGTAGTCGGCAAGAAGTCGTCCTTCATCGGTCAGTTTTCCTTTGGCGTCGGCCATCCACTTCACGGCGTCGTGGTTGAGGATAATCACGTCCACGTCGTCGGCGATGGCACGGGGCAGGTCGCGCTTGCGTTTGGTGGAGTAGACCACGGCGCTGGTCAGGTGTGGCGTCCACTTCTTGATGTCATCGGCCCACGCCGTTTCGAGGATCGACAAGGTGCCCAGTACCACCATTTTGTTGGCGGTGCCCGCCGCTTTGCGACGGGCGAAGGCTTCCAAGTGGGATCGTGTCTTGCCCGTACCGGCGTCAGACAGATCGAGCGAGCGGTCATTGGCGAGCAGATGCTCGACCGTGGTGGCTTGGTGGTTAAACAGTGGCGGGAGTGCGGCACCCATGAATGGCCTCCAGGCATTTTTCGATCCTTAACAGTTGGGTAATGGCGTCGTCGCGGGCGTCGTGATGCGTGCCCACGCGCTCGACCGACTCAAACACGTCGAGGTCTTTGGCGATTTGCTCCAAGGTGCGTAAATCGCGTCCTGTCCAATATGCCCAAGGGCACTTCACCCCTTGTTCATCGAAGGCGTGTTCGAGAAACGCGAGGTCGAAGTTGGCCCCATTGCCCCAGGGATAGAGTCGGTCTTTGTCTTCGCCCAGGCCGCTATACCACCGGCTCAGGTCACGCAGTACGTTGGCGAGCGGTTCAGCTTCTTGGCACAGTTCGCGGGTCTTGGCCCATAGCTCTGGTTGCTTGTACCACCAGTTGAGGGTGTCTTGGCTAAAGGCGCGGTTGTGTTGCGACTCTAATCCGCAGTGCGAATAAAAAACCTCAAGCGAACCGTTTACACGGGCGGCAGCGGCGATGGATAGGATTACGCCGTCGGCGCGCGTGTGGAGTGTTTCGATGTCGAAGGATATTTGGATATCAGCCATTGGTCTGCTCCTTCTTTTCCTGTTTTACCTGCTCGTCGATACTGGCTTTTATGTCGCTGAGCTGTGCGGCGGCTAGCTTTGCCGTGTCGGCCTTGACGATGATGTCATGGTGTTTGTACCAAGTGTTGATGCTTACGTAGTTCATGCGGAAGTTCCTCCTTCAATGCAACGCTCGCCAATGGCGATGTCGTCAGCGTGTTTGGCACCCACGTCGGTTATTAACTCGCTGGGCGGGGTGCCTTCGTCGAGGTTGAGCATCATCCCGATCTGCCGCCCTCGGTTGCCGGTATGGGTCACTTTGATATGCGGCGCGTCGTTCTCGAACGCGACGATCGTGGCCCGCTCGATGGTCAACCCGTGGCGTGCCGAGCCGTCCGGTGCGAACACGGAGCGGTAGTCGAAGCCATACTCGGCAAGGTGGCTCAGTACGGATTTGAGGTAGCGTTTTTGCACGTCGGGGGTGATGGTTAAGGTGGCGGTGGTCATGGGTTAAATCTCCTGAAATGCGTAAGCGCAGCGCGGGGCGTCCTCGCCTTCTTGGGTTTTGGCATGGGCGCACCATTTGCAGGCGTGCATGGACGGTTTGGGTGGAAACTTGGTGGCGGTGGTGAGCCGGTTCGCGCGTTTATCGACCATCGGCTTGAGTAGCATGGCCCGGTCGCGGGTGTACTTGTTGCCCATCTGGTCTTTCTGGTCGAGGTACTCGAAGCTGGTTTCGACAAACTCAAGTTCTGGGTAGCGCATGAACGCGGCGATGGCGTACACCATGCCTTGCTGGTTGTGTTTGAGTTCGTTGCCGAATTTCCTCCCCGACTTCCAGTCAAATGCTTTGGCTGACGTAGGGCTTTCAAACTCGATGGCGTCGAGCTTTACGCGTGCCCAGGTATCCGGGGCGAAGAACCCGGTTTCTTGCCAATCGCGGGTGAAGCCCCAGTCGCCTTCGACCTCCACTTGGCCTGCGGCGAAGTTTTCGCGTAGCCGGTCGATAAGCGGGATAAACGGCGTCAGGTCGACGGACTTCATACCGCGATCAAGACGCAGCCCTTTGATATCGTCGTGCAGCCCTTGGATGTAGTTCTCGATGTGTTCATGGATACGGGTACCGCGTTCGGCGGCAGGGCCAGAGGGATCGGGGGCTTTCTCCACGGATTTGAGGTAGACCGAATAGGGGCAATTTTCAAACGCCATGAGGCGTGAGAATGACCACGTTTTGACCGGCCCCAAGGGGCGTTCGGCCAGGGCAATTTCCTCTTGCTTATCGGCCTCGGCTTTGTCGGCCATGCGCTGTTTGATGGCACCGGGGTTGAACGTCTCGGCGTCGGATGTTGTGGCGGGTTCGTCGGGGGTTAGGCGTGTCGGTTTCTTAAACGCCTTTGGGTCAAAGGTGTCGTCGGTCATGGTGGGCCTCTTTTTGAATAAGCACTGCTGATATTAGGGGCCATAGCGGCCCCTGTCTAGGGCTCAGTGCATGAGAGCGCTGGGTTCGTCGGCTGGATGTTGCTGATGATAGGTCTGTATGTCCGTGGCGAGTAGCGCGCGCTCGTCTTTGTCGGTGACTTTCCACTCGACCCTGACGCAGCTTTTGCGTTTCCCGCTGCCGGTGCGCTCGCGTTTGAATATCACGTCGCGTTTGGCAAGGGCTGATTGTAACCGGATGGCCGGGATACGGTCGCTGAAGATGACTTCAAAGCAGACCTGCAACGCGTCGATAGTGACCACGGTACTGGCGTTATTAAGTGCGTCCTCCTTCCATTTGTTGAGGGATGCTTGGGCCACTTTGACGCGCATCGACATATCGACGGAGTTGACAGACTCGATGTCCTCGACGCGGTAGAAGAACTCCAGATCGCCTTGCACGATGGCGTTGGCGAATTGATCCATGGGGGTCATCGAGGCGAGGCGCATCTGTTCCTTAGCCTCGTTATTGCGTTCGGTGGTGGCCTCCTGCTCGTTGATATCGAAGGCGAGCATGAACCCGGCAAAACTGCCCAATTCGTACTCGATGTGGTTCTCGTTAATGCGCTGGCGGATGTCGGGGTAGGTGTGTTCAAGCCGTTCCAACTGGGGTGGGGCGATATTAAAGCGCCGGTCGCCTTTTTCTACCGGGATTACGTCAGTGTGGTTGGAGAAGAAGATGTAGTTGGTGTAGCTGGGCGCGGGGCGCACGTCTGTCCGCATGGCGCGGATGCTGACGGTATCCGCTACGATGTCGTCCTTCATTTTGTTCAAGAGCTTGCCCGATTGGTTGGAGTCTTGTAGACGAAACTCCTCCCAGATCAGGAACAGGGCGCGCTCCTGATAGGCGTTGAACTGCTCCTCTAAGTGGTCAAGGCGTTTTAGGATGGTGTAATCCTGGCCCATGATCGGGCGCAAGATACGCTCGTAGAAAACCCCTTTGCCGGTACCGGGGACGCCCGAGAACACCCATGCGGTGCGGGTCTTGTCGCGCTTCTGGATACCGAAGGCCAGCCAGTTAAGAAAGTACCCCAGCTCCAGCTTGCTTGAGCCTGCGATATGGTACAGCACATCGAAGATCGTGGGGCATAATTCCTTGAGGCTGTCGACGGCGGTTTCACGCGTGGCTTTTTGATACTGCGGCATGACTATTGGTGGGTTTTTCAGGTACTCCGTGGCCCGGTAAGTGTTGAGGATTTTGCCATCCCAGTCGATTTCGTTGACGCTGTGGGGGTCAAACGTTACGTCCCACGACGGGATACTATCGACCATCGGCACGCCGAACCCGGCCAGCCAGTCTTCGGCGTTTTGGCGGATGATCTTGTTGATGCGCATGACTTCGTTGTGCGCGGGCACGTACTCCACGGCGAAGATTTCGTCGCGGTCAGGGTCACGGATTAGCAGCGGGCGTGTCTCTTGTACCTTGCTTATGACCTCTTGGTAGTCGGCGATGTACTGGTTGTAGAGTTCCTTGTTGGCCTCGCGGAACAGAAACGGCGGCTCGCCCTTGAAGTTGTAGATAACCTCGGGGTTCGCCTTGGGGTTAAAGTACGCCTTGGAGTCACCACCGTTGATGTTCCAATAAACGAACTCGTCACTTTCGCCCGCGTGTACCATTTCGAGCCGGTCGGGGTTCACCATCACCCGCTGTTGTTGTCCCATAAGCGTCATGGTGCGGGTGCGCGGTTTGAACTTGCCCAGGCCACGCTCGTTGCGCAGTTTATTGAGCAGTTTGTTGGCCTTGCCGTCAATCTCGGCATGGTCAACGCTCATTATCTGTTGGTGGATGTCGCACGTATCGCGCTCTTTGCGGTTGAGCGCCCAGCGATCCGTGGGACTGGCGAAGGGATCGTCGCGTCCTTCAAATGTCGGGTGAGCGATGTAGACAAGCTGCGCGTTACGGGCCACAACCGGATCGACAATCCACTTGAGGCTCATGTTGCTCGACTGGAGCGTGAGCTTTTCGGCGATTGTCTCGGACGCGAAGTTAAGCGACTTGAAGTACGCCTCCAAGTAGCTGGGGTGAATGGCGGTGTCTAGCAGGAAGAAAAAGTGCAGGCCGACTTCGCCGGTGGGTTTGATGCCGGTGGAGCTTGAGGCGTTGACGATGTAACTGGTGGAACACAACGGCTCCGGCAGCAATGTAATAACGGACTCCGCGACCTTTAGCAGATCGGCCTGGGTGATAGGGGCTTCGAGTTTGGTTTCGGGTATCCAGCCGTCAATGTCCAGCACCATGAAAGGGGTGCTGGCGGTTTTATCACTTTTGCCCGAGCGCGAGGCTTTTACGACGGGCTCTCTGAGCGGGCCTTTGAGCAACGCATTCCCGGCGTCGGCGTTGTTCAGCAGAAGCCGATAAAGCTCAGCCAACCCGTTGCCGCTTTCCTCGACGTGGTGGCTAATCGAGGTGACGCTGGCGACGCGGGGATAGGGGGTAACGTCATTGGCGGTGATGGTTTTGGATAACCGGACGTTTCGTGTGGGCGTGATAAAATTGATCGGTGCTGACATAGCCCTCTCCGGTCGTGGTTAAAAGATACGCAAGGCGAATATTCTAGGCTATCGACACGGTGGCCGATAGCCTAGTGTGGGTTATTTCGAATATTCCCGCGCCGTGCCGCCTTCGGCGTCGAGCGGCAGGTCAGCACACCACGCGGGCGGTTGCTTCATAATCTCCAGCATCTTGTCGAAATCACGTTCGGCGGTTGCCTCGGGCACAATGGCGATGATTTCATCGTGAACGTTAAGCACCACGCGACCGTCGTGTTGGGTCACGTAGCGGTTGATGTCGAGCATTTGGTCGAAAAGTACGATACGGGATAACGCCTGACATATGTTTTCGACGCACTTTCCGCCATATAGGCGGGTGTAAAAGTTGCCGTTGTAATACTCAAAGCCACCATCGTCATCGGGGCGCAGGCCGGGGTATTGGAGGGCCATACCGTTGGGCATAATGAGCGCGTTGCGAGCGACTCGTAACGGCCCCCAGTCGTATTCGTTGCCCATGTACATATCGACGATGGCCTGTTGTGCCTGCTTCCAATATTGCGGGATCATGTAGTTGACGCCCCGGTAAGTGTTCACCACCTCTTGGGCTTCGGCGTCGCTAAACAGTACCGGGTCGCCCCCCAACATGCCCGCTGCCATGCCTTCTTGGAAGCGTCGCCAGCCTTGTGAGTAGCCAAGCGCGAGCACCGACACCTTACCCACAAAGCGTTCGTGGGGGTGATCGGCCTTGTTGACTTCAAAACCGTAGAGCTTGCTGGCGAAGAACGAATACACATCGCCCCCCGAACGGAACACGTCGAGCAGTTCTTGTTGCCCCGCGAGCCACGCGAGCATTCGCGCTTCGATGTTCGATGAATCCGCGACGGCGACCAAATACCCTGGCGGAGCGCAAAGGGCTTTGCGTAGTGCCGACCCTCGGTTCATGTTCTGGACGTTAAGGAGTTCGCCGCCACCATAGCGCCCCGTGGCGGCGGAATAATACTTCAAGGGCATGGGCATGGTGCCGCCGGTAATCTCGGCGGTTTCCAAGAAGCGCTCGGCACGGCGAATCTGGGTCACGGACTTCGCGGCAACGCGGCCCTCGAACAAGTGATCGAGGTCGGGGTGTGCAGCGCGCATCTGCTGAAAGCCAAGGTCAGCTTTGCCCAGTGCCGGTTTCATTTTGCCGGTGCGCAGATCGGCCTTGTGGATGATCTTGACGCCGCGGCTGGTCAGCGCCTTCTCGAACTTGGGGTTGGAGTTCAGCGTCGATTCGGCCACGCCTGCCGCCTCGATCTTTGCTTGGCGCTCGGCAATCCAGCCGTCACGGGCCTCCGTGATCAGTTGCCTATCGAGGACGAACATCGGCTCGCACATCATCTGTGTGGTGAGGTGGATCAGTTCAAGCTCGTCCTCGGGGTAGTAGGGCAGCATCTTGACGAAGGCGGCATGGGTCAGGTCAACGTCCTGAATGCAGTAGTCGATCATCGACTGGAGCATGGCGTCGTTGTCGTAAAGCGCGTTGGTGGTCACGTTGCGAAAGTTGACCAGTTCCTCGCCTTTGCGCATCGACGGGTCATTCGGCCAGAGGCGCTCGGCCAGTTGTTTCAGGCCGTGCTTGCGACCGGGAAACATGCCCCGGCTCATGGCCAGTGTGTCGAGGTACAGGTCGGGGTGAATGTCCCAGAAGTGGTGTAGGATGAACGCGTCGAAGTTCGTATTATGAGCCAGCAGGGCCGTAGGGCGACCGTTACCGTCGAAGATTTCATCGAGGCGGTCGACGATTTCATCGGGGGCGACCCACTCGGTGTCCGCGTCGTTGATCTTGATGCCCACGCCATGGATCGAAAAGTCGGGGTGGGCGAGGTAGTTGAAGGTGTTCATTGACTGAAGGCTCAACGAGCAGCCGGTACCGTAGTAGGTTTCAAAGTCCAGGGTTATGAGGTCGTGATCTATTCCTAAGATGCGCATGATCGTCTCAGTGTACAGTGTGGTGTGTGCTGGTTTCCTCGACGAACTGCTTGGCAATGTCGGTGATTGCGTCGGGCAGCTCGCGTAAGATGTCCTCGACGCTTTCCGTTTCGGTGAACCGGGCGCAGGCGAAGGTGATCAGTGCCATGAAGCGCAGGCGGTCGTCGAGGCGCGGGAAGTGTTCAACCGCGTACTGGATCAAGGGGCCGACGATCTGCTTGTTGTTCTCGATGTCGGCGGCGGCGTTGTCGAGGACGCGGGCGGTGGAGGCACTGGTCATAGGAGTCCTTGTCGTTCGGCTTGGGCTTCGCCTTCGATATCGTCTTGTTATTTGACGTAGTGGCGAGCGAAGGCGTCGAGGTGTGTGTGGGCCTCGGCGGTGTCGATCAGTAAGTTGGCGACCGCCTCAGGGCGTTGCTTGATCATCCAGTTGATGTACTCGCAGGTGAGAGCGTGATCCTCTCCATCGCTGAGTGCCTGGACGATTTGATCCTCGGGACTGAGGTTGCTGTTGTGGTAGTCCCAATCGGAGTCGTAGTTGAGGGCTGGATTAGGCATCGGGTAACTCGCTATGCTTATAATTTCGGGCAACGGCACCGGCTTCGGCGGCGAGGGCGAAGTAGGCACAGCCGTCTTCATAGTTGTCGAGGCGGAAATCGCCTTGTTGGCTGCGAACCACCTTTAAGATGGCCATGAACATCCACCCGTCTTCTTCTGTTAGGTCAGCATCGGCCAGGGTGTTGAACATGGCGACGGTTTTGGCCATGGAGCGCTCGCCTCCGGGCTTGTCATAGGTCGAGGCGCGGTTGTGCATGTGCATAGCGGCACGTTGCACGATGTCGTTGGCATGAAGTTCGGGGTGGGTGTATGCGTTCATTGGGTGAGTGCCTCCCAGGAATGAGGAAAGAGTGGGCGGATGATCTTGTCCCATTGATGGGCCAAGTCTTGGATTTCCTTCTGCGCGTGACCGTCTTCGCGGAGCTTGTAGGCACGGGCGAAGGCGGCAAGTGAGCCGGTGACGTAGTAGCTGGTCATCATCGACTGGGGTAAGACCATGCGGGCCTGTTCGGGGGCCACACCGCAAGCCAGCATCTCTTGGTATGCCTCTTTGCATCGAGAGATGGCGCCCCGGTATTCGTCTGTAGGGCATGTCCAAACAAGGGCGCCCTCGTCGATGGGGGCGCCGGATCCTTGCTTCACGCTGCCCTCTGGACGAGTGCGCCATACGTCAGGCGTGAAGAACTCCGGCTCGTCGTCGACGTACCGACGCGACACTTCGTTGTAGGTGAAGCCAACGACATGCTTGAAGCGCTGGCGGGCCACGAAGATCGGCACGGTTTCGCGCAGCGTGATCATCGGGTGCGTGAACGGGGTAAAGTGGCCATGCTTGGCCAGGTAATTGAGGAGCTTGCCGTCCTTTCCGGACAGCATGTGTCCGTCTATCAGCTCGCTCTCTTTGTCGAACGAGACACGAGCGGCGTTGACGACGCGAAGGTCGTCGCCCATGTGGTCGATGTACTCGACTTTGATGGTCATTGTTTGTTTCTCTCCTCGTTGCGGTGGCGAGCCACGGTGTTGTAGTTAAGCCCCCACTTCTGAGCGATGTCCTTGTGCAGTTTGTCGCTTGCCAGATCGGCCAGGTACTCGGGGTGCTGGCGATGGGCGAACAGACGCCGCCCTTTATTAACCGGCATGGTGCAGACTTGTTCCAAACTCAGTTCAGGGTTACGCACCCACCGCTGATAGGCGGTGTTGGCGGGTACCGTGCGGCCTGGGAAGTTCTTAATCCGAGTGAAATTTCCATGCGGCTGGTCATCCGGGATACGTGTGCCGGAGCGTTCTTCTTCGTCAGCCAAAGGGCGGTCAAACTTGGTGAATTTCATGGTGTAAGTTTTTCGGCTTGTTGGCGGAGTTCCCTTATCTTGGGAAGAATTTCTGCGCCCCAATTAGTGGTCTGCATTTCGATAAACAGTTGTTCCAATACTTCCGCTTGCCACTGAGCTTTTAGGTGGGCGAGGGAGGTGGCAGGGGTTTCCTCTATCACGTCATACAGATAGGCTTCTGCTTCAAGTTCCTCTTCGCTGCCATACTCGGAGTCTTTATACTTACAAAAAGCTGCATGTATTCGCTTCACATGCGCGGCCAGGGCATCCTTTTCATCTTTGATTTCACTGAAGCGGTATTTCCATGAGCAGTCTTCGTGCATATGCTCACCGATGTAGACCAGCTTGCGTATATCGTCACGCACCCCCTCAAGCTCTTCGATACGATCAGCCGCCCGCCATGCGGGGTGGCTGTGTAATTCCTCTTCAGGTAGGTCTCTGCAAATAGCACGAGCAGTTTCCCGCAGATAATTAGCGTTGATCATTTTGCTCCTCCTTTGGCTTGCTGGCGGAGTTCGGCGGCATGGTCTTTTAGTCGCTGGCATGATGACCACCCGACTACGTTACGTGCTGCGTACTCAAGCGCTTCGGCTTGTTTGAGCAGAATGTGGTAATTAAGCGCCTGGGCGATGGCGTTTTGCTCGCGTTCCAGCTTTTCGATTTGTATGATGGCTTTTTGGAACGTGGTTGTGGGCGCGTCGCTTAAAACTCTATCGGCCCAATCGCGGTCAAAACCCGGCATAGTGGGCAGCACCACGTCTTGAGGCACTGCGTCTATCCATTCTTGTTGCGCTTTGGCCAGTTCTATCAATTGCTCCACATGCGCCGCCAATGCTTCGTAGTCGCTTAGGCGTACTAACGGCTCTATGTTGGTTTCGGTGCTGTAGCAACTGGGGTCATGCGTCAGGCTTACGCCGCACATGGCCGGGTCTTTTTTGTTGACGTGGCGATAGGCCACGATCTCAGGTTGTTGGGTCATAACCCCTCCATGTACGCGTAAATGGTGGCAATGGCGTTGGCCTGGGTGGTGTAGTGGGTCAAGGTTTTGTTGGTCATCGGCCTGTGCTCCCGAGCCCATGTGTGCCGCGTGAGGTTTCCGGTAGATCAGTCACTTCGATCAACGCGCCAGTGGAGCAGCGCTCCATGATGGCTTGTGCGATGCGATCGCCCCGGCGAAATTCGAGGGTTTCGTCGCCGTGATTGATCAGGGCCACTTTGACCTCGCCGCGGTAGTCCGCGTCGATGACTCCGGCGTGAACGTTGTAGCCCTGCTTGGCGGCAAGCCCTGAGCGTGGGGCGATACGCAGGTACCAGCCCGGTTCCACGGCCATGGCGAGGCCGGTGGGTAGCACGGCGCGGCGGCCCGGTGGAATGTCGACGGACTCGGTGCAGTAGATGTCCCAGCCTGCCGAAAGCGGCGTGCCGCGTGTCGGCAGTTGGGCGTCGTTGGTGAGACGTTTGACGAGTAGGTTGGGGTTGGTCATTAACTGCTTAGCTCCGTGCGTAGGATTTTGGTGGTGCGCGGCGCTTCGATGGACAAGCGCACATCGCCGTTGTGGTGTTTGATGACGGTGACGGTTACGTCGTCGCCGATTTGCACGCTCTCTTGGTGCTTGCGGGTGATAACGAGCCGCCCCGGTCGGGCGGCTTTGTTGAGACTGAGGACGCGGCGCTTATTCATGGTCGTAGTCCCCCAGATCATCGAACGGGAAGTCGGCGTAGTCGTCGTCGCGGGTTAGGCTGAGGCCGAACGGTTCAACGCGGGTGGATAGGTCAAGGTCGATCTGGTCAGCGACTCTCTCAACCGTGGTGCAGTTGATCTCGGCGATAATGTCCAAGAGTTCCTCGCTGGTGATGCCGTAGAACTGCTCCAGCGCCTCGCCTACGTCGTCGGGGAAGCTGTTCACGATGTCGGCGCAGCTATAGAGGTGGCCGTAGTTGTCGGTTTCGCCCGGTTCGCGTCCGATGGGCACGATGCTCCAGTCCATGGTGATCAGGCGGTTGACCAGATACGCGGCCCAGGTCAGGTCTTGGTACTCGTTGGGGGTGTGTTGGGCGTAGTAGCCCACGCAGACGTTGGTACATTCCGGTATCAGGTCGAGGAACGAGTAGCTGTCGGTGAAGGAGCCACCGTCGTCAGGGCTACATTCACCGGGGTCGATGGCGTTGGCGATATGCTCTGCGAATACTTCTGAGCAGCAGCGCTGGCCCATCTGGTGGGTGATGATATCGGTGACACCGCGGCGGTCGAAAGAGAGCATCGCGGCGATGTTGGCGTAACGGTTGGGTTCGTGCTTGGCTGACCACTCACTGCCCTGGCGACCGGACTCCTCGTCACGGTAGAAGCAGTAAAGGCCGGGGACACCCGCCTTGATTAGGTTGAGCAGTACCCAGATGCCTGTGCCATCGTCGGCCCCGAGGCAGTTGTCCGGTACCGCGAGGCTCAGGATGTGGTTCTCGACCTTGAGCGATTGGCGTGGTCTGTGTGGTTCCGGTTTAGCGGGTTCGACGAAGGAGTAACGGTGCCCGTCGTAGTGTACCGAGTCGGTGTGCGCGGTGAAGGCAACTACCGGCGCTGTGTCCTGTGGCCCTGGTATGGTGACGAAGTAGTTGCCGTAGGCATCCTTTACCGGGTTCAGTGGCATGATGTATTTGTCGATCATGTCCAGTTCCCCGCGCTCATTGGCCACGCGGCGGTAGCTGAGGATGTCGTACAGATCGCCGATGGGTACCGGGGTCGCTTCGATGTTCTCAAAGACGGGTGTTGGTGACACGGCGGCTTTGAGGGCGGGCAGCTTTTGTTTGGGGGCAAGTTGGCTCATGGTATCGCTTCCTTGGGTGGTGGCGGGTCCGTCAACGACAGACTCGGAATATACGCTGTGCTGATTATGATGGTCAAGACTAAGCGGCATCGGCATTGTCTTCTACCTCGGTGGCCACTTGGTAATTTTGAACGTGTTCGATGGTGTACTCATCGCCAATGGCGCGATCTTGGTCCCACCACCATTCGTTATGGTCGGCCATCCATACGCAATCTTCGGTACGGTGTACGTCATCCGTGTCGACGCGAATGTAGTCCTCATACACGGGCAGATTGGGGCTGGGCGCGGTGTGCGTGTCACGGATTTCGTCGTCCTCGACCCATTCGCCGTCATCGGTTTGGGTACAGCCATCCTTATCCATGATCTCACCCGTGCGTTCCACGCGGCACAGGCCCGCGCGTTCTAGGTCGTAGTCAGAAGCGGAGTCGTGGACGTAGCCAAACTCTACGCCGCCATAGATGTGTGAGCCGTCGATCATTTCGCAGTCGTCCTCGCGGACAAGTTCTACGCCGTCATCGGTGAGTGCCCAGACATAATCGTCAAGGCAGCTTTGACAAACGTCGATCCCTTCGCGCTCGATGTAGGTGGTTTCATCCTCGTCAACGCGTTCTTCGCAGCGTTGGCAAAGGCAGTCTGCGATTACGCCGTCTGGGTCAATGAACCCGGCGCTGTATTCCGCCTCATGAGGGCCATCTATCACTAGGTGGTCGTTGTGAACTTCCACGCCGCGGTTGTGGGTGTCGATGTAAGGGCAGAGGATTGTGCCGTTGCGTAACTCGATGCGCGGGATTCTGGCACCGTCGAGGGCGTCGCTTGCTTGGCGGTAGCCGTTTTCGTCGAGCCAAGCCTCTAAGGTTTCACGCGCGCCCGGTGCCCAGTCGCTTGCGTAAACGCACGGGTACGCTCGGTTTTTGGTATGGATCAGGGCGCGCGCGGCGGGGCGGTTTTGCACCTCGACATAGACCAAGTGGATATCGCCACTGCCATCGGGCCAGAACAGCGCTTCGATGGGGTGTCGCCAGTCGTCGTCGAGGTCGAAGGTTCGGTCAAAGCGTTCTTCGCCGTGGGACATACAACTGTTTGGCCCGTTCATATAGACATCGGCGGCTTCCCCCGGTGTCGTGACGATCCTTACGTCGTGTTTGGCGTGGGACTGCATCTCGGCGACCATCTCCTTGAGCTTTTGGTCGGACACGTTGTCCTTCAGCACACGGCGGAGGTACTTGCCGGGTTTCATCACGCTCTGGGTGTCGGCGGCTCCTTTGCGTCTGTTCTCGGTGTAGGCCATCTTGCCTCGGTTTGACCCTTTGATGGCAAGGTGCGGGGTTTCTTTGATGTAGGTGAGCTTATCTATCGCCTCGATGATGTCGGTGGGCAGTGCTTGATACTCGTTGTTCTTGATGCGACCCAGTTCGCGGAGCGCGTAGTACGGTACCTCGGAGGCGGGGATGTCGCCGGTCAGCCGTAGCCAACTGCCCAGCTCCGCGTACATACGTGGGTAGAGGTCGGGCATATTGCGGAAATGGTAACTTGGCGGCAGCGTGACGTTGATCGCGGCGAACAGCCGGTCGATGGGGGCGATGTCGTCAAAGCGCCAAACGGCGTCCTCAAACGGTGCCATGCCGCTGGTGGCGAAGGCGCGCTTGAGCGTCCGCAGCATCTCGCGGGTTTTGGGAACATGGCGGAGGGTTAAACCGGTCGAGTTACACTCGATAAGGAACCCAGGGACGGTTTCGTAAGCGTCGCGGTTTTTCAGCGGGCTTTGGTCGTCAAGTGTTCGCAGGATGTGGGTGCGCATCTGGCAATGGATGAAGTTGTTGAACTCAATGCGCAGGTTGAACGTGGCGTCGTTACTTCTGTCAATGATGTCGATTGTGAGGCCGAGCTTACCCACATCGGGGTGGGTGTCGATGGCCAGGAATAGTTGCTCCAGGGTCAGGGTTACTTCGGCGGGGGTTAAGGCGTGCTGCCAGAACAAATCTTCCATGCTGGCGGCGTGAACGACTTCGGGGTTGAGTAAGTCCATGTGATCGCTCCTCAGTGAGTGGCAGTGGGCGAGGGGTGCGGGTTACGCGGCGCGTGAGTATCCAGCCATGCTCGGATTCACCACGTTGGCCTGGGCGGTGATGAACAGTTGCTCGTCGGTTAAGTCAGGCTCGGCCCCGGCATCCTTTAGCGCGGCGAGGGTTTGGCGGTGCTGGGCAATTTGCGCTTGCAGATCGTCGAGGCGCGGTTTCAAATTCGCGGTCGGTTGTGGGAAGGCGACGAACACGTCGTCGAGGAACTCGGCTACGCGGTCATAGTCGATGCGTTTCGGGTCGTAGCTATAGGGGGTAAAGAATCGAGCGAGACGGAATTGTGCTTCCGCTAGCTGAATGGCGGCGTTGTTGGCGACTTGGACGAGTGGGTTCTTTTGGGCGGTGGTGGGCTTGGTCATGGTTAATCTCCGTTGGGTATCAGCAGTGCGAATAAAGCTGGACAAAAGTTGGACGTGCGTCTATTGCTTCATGGCGAGTGCCCAGGCTTTATCGACGATCAGGCCGAAACGGGCACGGCTCTCGGCCATCTTGGCGCGGGCCTCTTGGGCCTTGGCCGAATCGCGTCTTTCGAGCATGTTGTGGACTTGTACGAGTAGCGCGGCGGTAGTCGGATCGACGATCAGCGGTTCGTCATCAGGGTCATCGGTTTGCCAAGTAAATGCTTCATACTGGTGTTCGTCGACGATCGTTTGAAGTCTGTTGATGGTGGGCGGGTGATGGGTGGTCACGATTCCTCCTTCGGCATTGGTAGCTCGCCGCTTAGTAGCGCGTCGTAGATGGCGTCTATTGACCCGTTTAGGCTTTCTCCGCTGACGCCCATAACTTCTTTCGCTTGCTTAGCCCACTGCTCTTGGTCGGTGAGGATGGGCCGTAAAAAGTGCATTTTGATTACAAAGCCGCGTGTAGCAGGGGCGTCAGCATTGCGGACCCATACCCAGGGGTTGGATGAGGCTATTACTTTGAGCTGGTTGGTATCTCCCCAGGTCACTAGGGTTCCTGCCGGGGGTGGCCCGTCTTTTGTCCCTTGCCATTTGGGGGTGGCGGGTTGTTCTTGATCGTCAAGGATGGGGCGGTAGGCGATGATGTCGCCTTTGTGGTCCATGTGGGACCATGAATGTGAATGGTATTCACCGCATTTTTCTGTGTACGTTAGGCCGTTACGGTGCTTCACTTCGACCGGGTGACCATCGGGCAAGGGGCACTCGCCACCGTTCCAGTCGATCCAGCCGTCATCATCGGCGACATGGGCTTTCCAGCAAGTGTGGTCTACGCCAGATGCGCTATTTGTGCTTCGGTGAATGATGTGTTCCTTGGTGAGTTTGTTGACCAGATAAATCATGCGGCCTCCTTGATGTGCTCGTGTTCTTCGTCGTAGAGCGTCCAGTTGTTGATATGGTGGTGTGCGGTCACGGTGTCCGCGATCTGGGCCGCATGGATGGTGTCGAAGGCGTAGAAGGTTAAGTGGAACTCGCCGTCGTCGCTTTGCACTTCGAAGCGGAACACGTCGAAGTGGCTCGTGGGGTACTTGGGCCGTAGGATGAAGTCGTCCTCGCCGTCGTCGAAGACCGCGATGTCGCAGGCCATGGTGATGACGGTGTGTTCGGCGATGGTGAAGTCGCGCACGGGGGTTGAGTGGGCGAACTCACCGCGTGTGATGTGCAGCATGGGGGTGGTCATGCAGCCTCCGATAAGATGCTGTTGATGTGTTCGATATCGGCAATTTGTGAGAAGTCATATTCGCGCATTGACCGGCCTCCGACGGGGAGCCCCTTCCACGAGTGGCTGAAGCCGAGCGAGGGGTGCGTGCAGATCACCTTGTTGCCGTCACGTAGCGTGACGATGGCTCCCCAACGTAGAGGCGGTGATGCCAGTGGTTGCGTGGGCGGTGGCGTGTCGCGTTTGCGGATGTCAGCCCGCATCAAGAGGCGACGTTCGATTGCCCCCGTGGCGGCGACGTACTGCACCAGGGCGAACTTTTGCTTGGGGTCGGGCAGGTCAACGAGGCGCAGGTCTTGGCCGTCGGCTTCGGGCCATGCGGTGGGGTTGGCGAGGACAACCGGGACATTTAGGTTGGGCATGGTTACGCTACCTTGGTGAGTTCTTGTGGGTGGCGGATGTGGACGATCTCGTCGAGGTTCACTTCAACGGGAGATTTCATGCCGATGGGCACGCCTTTGATGCCTTGGAGTGGGGTCACTTCGGGGTGAGTCACCACGATCTGTTTGCCTGAGCGCAGGGTGACAAGCGAGCCCCACATAACGGCGGGTTGGTCGACGTCGAGCATGGCCGGGGGCAACTCCGGCATGGCGGTGGTGACGGTTTCGGCAAGGAACACACGGCGTTCGTGGTTGAACGGGAACTCCTTGACGCGTAGTAGAGCGTACTTGCCCCCGGTGCCCACGACTTCTTCGAGGATTAAGCGGAACCCGATGAACTCGGGCCACATGCCGGGGTTGACCAGCGACACTTCCCGGCCAAGTGGGATGCGTATCGGGTCGCCATCGGGGTCTTTGGTATGGAGATGACTGATGCGTGTCATAGGTCTATCCCTAGTTCTTCTGCCAGTTCATGGAGATTGGCGTCTGATTCACTTTCGTCGTACTCGTTGTCGAGTTCGTTTAGGTCATTGGCGATGGATTCGTTGGTCCATTTGACGGGACGTATGTATTCTCGCGTGGCGATGAACACGCTTGGGGCATGGTCGTCGCATGGTTCTGTGTCGGATGCCATCATCTCTAGGTCGTCGGCGGTGATGCTTTCCGCTGGGTTGGTCTGATCCAGTTGCCATAGGATCGGTTGGCGATGTTTGGCATGGCGGCGGTATAGGTCGGGAATGTAATGAGGCTTCAACCTATGCGGATGTTGGATAAGCACATGATAGAAGTCGTTGGGGTCGTTGTTGACGGCCACCAATATGGCGCGCCACCATTTCTTGGCAGGTGCGCCTTGGAACTTCTTGTTCACTGGCCTTTGTTTCATCCACTTGCGCACCGTGTTGGTGTGTACACCATAACGGGCGGCGATGTAGTCCAAGGGGGCATCTAGCTGCCGTTGAAGTTCTTTTGCCTCTTGTGGATCGACCCTGCGGTTTACCTTGGTGGGCAGTTTGAGGTCACGAAAAGCGTAACGGAGCGTGTTGTGTCCCACTCCGTACGTGTTCGCCACCGAGTCGATGGCGTGCCCACGCTTCATGTACATGCTGTGGGCCGCACGTACCTTGGCGACATCGCGTGGGTTGGTGAGGTCAAAGCGGAGTTGGTTTGGCATTGGGTACCTCTTTCATACGCTGTGCGAGTATTTTCATAGCTTATATTCCAGGTTGGCGTTTTACAACTCTTTGCCACTATCAGAGCAATCTGCCACCTCCATACAGAATTGCGATTGCTTGTTAGCCCCCGGCGTATGGGGCTTTGGCTCTTTTTTGATTCTGCCACCTTTTTTAGAAAACCCGAATTTGAAAAGATTAAGCAAAAACAAAATCAATGACTTACGTGATTTCCCAAAGTGAATGTTCCCCTGCTTCAAATCAACTGGGTGGCGAATCGCACCCCTTGGTGGGGGCTTCCGCCCCGGCGCCCATGGTGCAAACCGCCAAAAAACGGTCGAAAAGGCCGCTATACCGGGCTTTAGAGCCGTATGCCTATGAGCCGTAAACCGATGGCTGGCACGGTGATTAACGCCGCGAAAAAGAACAAGAGGCCCAGGCCACCTGCCACGGGCACCGGCAGCATGGGTAGCAGGTCAATGGCCAATTGTGCCGTGGCCCGTGTCGGATTGGCAAAGAATCCACTGCTCATGCCGCTTGAGGCAGTGGAATCCACTGCATACACGATTGATACAGGAATATCGCCTTTCATCGTGTAACCCTCCGCATGAGTTGGTTGGCAACCGTCTCGTGGCGAGCGGCAAGGCGTTCCAAAGCGTCTCGACTCTCGCCCCAGGCCAAGCGAGCCTTGTCGTGGTAAACAGCGGCGAGCCGCCAGTGCTGCTGGATGATGTCCACGTTACGCATTGTTACCTCCGTTACAAAAAACCCCCGCCAAAGGACGAGGGCCGATAAACGTTGTTTCCCCAAATTTGGAAAACCTGAAAAGTGTGGCGGAATCAAAAAGCCTGTTAGCCCTTGGTTCATGGGCATTCATAAAGAATCACAATCGGTTATGAAGGTGGCAGATTGCTCTGATGGCGGGGGACAATTGCCGAGCTATCTTTGTCGAAGGCCAAAAAACCCGTTTTTAGGGCCAAAAAACCCATGTAACAGAGCAAATGGCCTAAAACACGTCCCCCAAATTTGGAAAACCTGAAAAGTGTGGCGGAATCAAAAAACCTGTTAGCCCTTGGTTCATGGGCTTTCGCAGACGATTGCAATCGGTTATGAAGGTGGCAGATTGCTCTGATGGCGGGGGACAATTGCCAAAGGCCCACAAAAAAGGGCCGAGAGCTGTGTAACCCTCGACCCTTAGCGCTTGCCATCCGCCACAGATTCTTTTGCAGCGTTCCCTCGTCTCCAGTGGTTCGGATGGCTTAGGGATACTCGGCAAATGCCAAGTGACCCGTGATGAATGCTCCAAGACACTCGGCAAGTGACCCGTGATGAATGTCCTCTGTTTAACGCTTCAGTGCAGCCAATGAACAATCGACAACTGACACAAAACACAAAACACAAAACACAAAACACAAAACACAAAACACAATGACAAAGAAACAAGACGCGACGCTGACGCAAAGACGCGGTATTCGGGGTTGACGCAACGACGCGCAGCTCGGGGTTGACGCTGACGCTAGGTGGGTGGGTTAAGGGCGAGTGATCTGTTCAGGCTGATCAGGCCGTAACGACTTTGCAGATGGGTTCTTGGTTCACCTCCCTGCGCTTGAGATACGCTAAGTCCTTGGCATCGAGTAGACCTTTGCCATCGCAGCGGTAGCACTTCTCGTTGTGGAAGTGCCCACGGTGAGCGCTGTAGCGCCCGCTGCCCAGGCAGTGTGGACAGGTGCTACCGACCTTGTGATGCCCGCGCTCTTTAGGTAGACGGTCGAGCAGGTCAGCGACCGGGTTGCGCTTGGGCTTGGGTACCGTGACACCGGGCGTGGTGCGGTAGTGTGGCTTACCGTTACGCTCACCGATGTGTACCCAGCCGGTGGGCAGTTCGATGACTGGCTTATCGGGCAGTTGTTCTTTCATGGCGTTGATCTTGGCGCGTGATGCGGCCAAACGTTCTGTCATGTTCATGGTGGTTCTCCTGAGTAGAGTGTGGAGGGGCCGAAGCCCCTCCGGTGGTGGGTGTTATGACGCGAAACCTTGCGCTTCGAGCATTTGCGTTAGGATGCTGCTGATCCCTTCCAGCGTCTTGGCCTGCTGCTCCTCACGGCGGGCGTCACGCTCTTGGCGATAAGCCAGCAGCGCTTCATCTTCGGTGAGGTAGAAGCCGTTCTGGTTCCAGTAGATGGGCGGCTGTTCCGGCATGATCGTGTCGGACTCAGCGTCGTGCATCTCCTGCCATACCGGCGTGAGCGCCTTGTCGACCGCGCGGGCTTTGTCGTACATGCGCTGCATGAGTGCCAAGCGTGCCTCGGCGTGTGTCTTGATGTTCTCGAAAGTGAGAATGTCGTACTCGCCTTGGCTCAGCCGCTTGACGCTGCGGCCATCGTGGTACTCGACCTCGGGTGCGAAGTCTTGCTCGTCGATCACCTCCCAGACGAGGTAGTGTTGGCGTGGTGTGCCGTCTTCGTTCATGTGCGTGGGTGTCTCGCCGATGATGCGCGTCATGCGGGCGGGCTTATTAAAGCGTTCCTCGACCGCCATTGCCTCGCCGATTCGTGCGATACGCTCGTCATACCCGGCGATACGATCCTTGAGGGCTTGCATGTCACGCCAGATGCGACGCGTGACGTGGTTCACTGCCCAGCGTGCCTTGAGCGGGTTGGCGAGGATGCCACCCTCAGCGACGGCTGCGCGATAGGCGATCTTTTTCTCCTCCTTCGCTTTGAGCGTGTTGTCGTCGATGTACTCAAGCCGCGCGGCCCAGCTATCGGCGAGGCGGTTGAGCACCCACTCCTGCCACTCTGGGTCGTCGATGGGCAGATCAACTTTGTCGAAGGTGTGAACCGCCTCGACCAGTGAGGCTTCACTGAACAGGATGTCATGGGCGGCGTAGTTCCATATATCGGCCACCGCGTGGATAGCCGTGGTCACGCGCCCTTCGTCTTCGGCAGGGCGACCCGAGTCACTGGAAGTGACTGCGTTGCCTTTCATCTCGCTTGCCCAGCGATCATCCTCCTCAATGGCCAGCAAGGCGCCGACGTTGGCCTCGAAGGTCGCGTCGTCGATCAGCCCCTCCAGCAGCCGTTGACGCATATCCTCGATAGCTTCGTCGATCTCCTCAGCCATGTTGCGCGTTGTACCCGCGTCCTGTTGCTCGGTCTTGATGCTGACCGAGGCAGCAGGCACCTCCGGCACGGCGCGGTTGAGCTTGGCCCCAAAGGCGTGTGTGATGCTGTCGACCAGGGCGCGGAACGCTTCGGCTTGATGCACTGCCTTGGCGTAAGGCAGCTTGCCGATCTTGTTAGCGGCCCAGATCGCGCGTGTCACCTCACTGGCTGCGTATGGCCCAGCGCCGATGATGCTGTAGATGGCGGGGTAGGTCGTGCCGTCCTTGCGTGTCGCTTCCTGCTCGCCTACCCAGGTGAGCCACTCGTCCACTGTCATCTGTTGCGTGGCCAGTGGCACGAACCAACGCACGCTTGAGCCGCGAGCGATAGATGGCTCAGTGATGGTTGTCATCAGTGCAGTATTAGTGTTGAATTGAGTACGCATGGTTAAGTCTTCCTAGTAGTTGAGTAATCGTGCATCGGTGACTGGCTGCAGCAACAGCCAGTCACCACCTAGCACCCCCCGGTGGGGGTCGAAACAAGGTTCCTTGAAGTCGAAACCGAAATCGGCAGGAACCAGAAACCGAATCGGGGTCGGTGCCCCCGCTGCGCAGGGACTCCACACCACGTCACACGACTCTCGACAAAAATCCCGGTACCTTTTTCTCTCGACCCAAACCTCTTGTCGCTCACCCATCGCCCTTGAATGAGCGACAACGCAAAATCCCATCCCAAAAATTTTCTGCATATTTTTGGCCATAGACTTGCGCCATTTGCCGGTTGACAGCCCGCCAGTTACAATATACGCATAGCTAATAGCCGATAGGCTGTTATTAAACGTCCTATCGCTTATAACCGAGCCTTGTCTATGCCGTTCGACCCGAAAGAAATGACCCAGGCCAATCTTCAGAACATGGAGATCGACGCCGACCTTGGCGCGGTTGATCTGCCCAGGATCACGGCGCAGCAGCGCTATTTCATTGCCGCGCGCGTGGGCGGGATGAACGTGGCCCAAGCGGCGAAGGAAGTGGGGTGCCACCGCGATGTTGGCTATCGCTGGGAAAAGAAGCCCGAGATACAGGCCCACATGCGGCACTACGAGGAGGAGTTCACCAAGCAGGTGTTGCCCCGTATCCAGTTCACCACGGAAACGGCGCACCAGATGTACATGAATGCTTACCACTCGGCGGGCACCAGTGCCGAAATGACCCGCGCCACGGACTCACTCGTCAAACTTCACGGGCTGCTCGACAAGCCGGAAAGCGAGCGGGCGTTGCCAACTCATGCCAAGCAACTTGAGGGGCTAAGCACGCAGGAGTTGCTGCGCTTCGCGTCCATCGGCATGGATACCTTGCGCCCCGGTGAGGTGTACGACGCGGAGTACACCGAGGACGAGGACGAATGAGTTACAAGGAGCCTCGCCAAAAGCGGAAGGTGGCCAGCGGCAAGGATCGCAAGGTTCACACCAGCCCGTGTGCGAAATGTGGGCAGCCAACCCCCCGCACGCTGTTGAAGGAGAAGGTCTGCGTGACCTGCCGCGCGGACGAAGCGACCCGTCGAGCCGAGGCAGTGGGCGAGGAAGCCAGTGCCGAGCGGCAAGCGCAGCAGCGCATGGAGCGCCAGAAACGTGAACGTCAGGAAATGTACCGCCAGAAGCAGGAGGCGGAACAAGAGCGGGCGCGGCGGGAAGCGGAGCGCAAGGCCAAGGAGCAGGAGGTCTTCAACCAGCAGGAGGAGGCCAGGAAGGAGTTGGCCCGCCGCCAACTGGCCAAGGATCATTTGCTGCCGTTGGTGCTGCGTGTGAATCCCGACTATATGCCGGGATGGGTGCATAAGGACATCTGCGAGCATCTGGAGTGGTTCAGCAACGCGGTGGCGGCAGGCCAATCGCCCCGGCTGATGCTGTTCGTTCCACCAAGGCATGGGAAATCCGAGATTGCGTCGCGTATCTTTCCCGCGTGGCACTTGGGGCGTAACCCGTCCCACGAAATCATTGCCTGCTCGTATGCCGGTTCTTTGGCGAATGACTTTAGCCGCAAGGTGCGCGGCCTTCTGCGTGAACAGAGCTACCAATCGGTGTTTCCTGACGTGGGGCTAGCCAAGGATAGCCAGTCGGTTGAGGTGTGGAACACGAACCACGATGGTGGTTACGTAGCGGCTGGCATCGGGGGGCCAGTGACCGGAAGGGGCTGCCATTGCTTAATTATTGATGATCCCATCAAGAACCGGGAAGAAGCGGAGAGCGACGGCACCCGCCAGTCGATTTGGGACTGGTACACCTCAACGGCCTACACCCGCTTGGCCCCCGGTGGCGGCGTGATTATGATTCAGACCCGCTGGCATGATGACGACCTCGGCGGGCGGTTGCTCCAGCAGATGGAAGATGGCGAGGGTGACGAGTGGAAGGTGGTGAAGTACCCGGCCATCGCCGAGCATGACGAGTTGTTCCGCAACCAGGGTGAGGCGCTTCACCCCGAGCGTTACCCGGTGGAAGCCTTGGAGCGGATCAAACGCACCATTGGCCCGCGCGACTGGTCGGCGCTTTATCAGCAGAACCCGGTGGCCGACGACGGGGATTATTTCAAAAAGGAGGATTTTCAGTGGTACCGCCAGCAGGACTTGCCGCCGCTGGAGGAGCTGAACTTCTACACCGCCTGGGACTTGGCCATCGGGCAGAAGGAACAGAACGATTTTACCGTGGGTATCACCGTGGGCGTGGATCGCAAGGACAACATCTACGTGGTCGATATTCAGCGGGGCCGGTGGCGGACGCTTGAGATCGTCGAGAAGATGATCGAGGTGCAGAAGGTGTGGCAGTCGAAGATCGTGGGCATCGAGCGGGGCCACATTTTGATGACCATGGGGCCGATCTTGGAGAAGCGGATCCGCGAAACCAAGACCATGATGCCGATCGAGGAGCTAAAGCCGGGGCGACAGGACAAGATTGCCCGCGCGCGGCCAATACAGGCCCGGATGCAGCAGGGACGGGTCTTTTTCCGTCGCCACTGTGACGCCACGCTTGCGCTCCAAGCCGAAATGATGCGCTTTCCCAACGGTACCCACGATGACATGGTCGACAGCGCAGCGTGGCTGGGGCAGCTTCTATTGCTCTTTACCACGACACGGGAGAAAAAGCAGCCGCCAAAACGCTCTTGGCGTGATAAACTGTCTAAAACTATACGCACGGCGAATACTCGTAGTGCGATGACTTCGTAGCGAGGTGTTTTTATGCAGCGGTATATCGGTACAAAGCTGATCAATGCCAAGCCAATGAATCGGCAAGCCTACAACGATTTTCGTGGCTGGGTTTTGCCAGACGATGAAGACGGTGCCGACGAAGGTTATTTGGTCGAGTACATCGACGGCGGACAGCCCAACACCCATGAATATGCTGGCTATGTTAGTTGGTCGCCCAAAGAGGTGTTTGATAAGGCATACCGACCTGTCGTCGGGATGACATTTGGTCAAGCCATTGAGGCGCTGAAGGCTGGTCACCGTGTTGCTCGCAAGGGATGGAATGGCAAAGGTATGTGGTTGGTGCTGGTTCCTGGAACGCTTGACGCCCAACTGAGTGAAGGAACGCCATACCGCGAGGCGCTTGGTCAGCCGTCTTGTGAAATATTGCCACACATTGATATGTGGACAACCAACAGCGAAGGCCGACGCGCCATGCTGCCCGGTTGGCTTGCGTCCCAAACCGACATGCTTTCCGAAGACTGGGATATTGTCGACTTGTATTTGGAGGACTAATCCCGTATGGCGAAGACGACCCCACAAACCGGCGACGACACCCTGATTGCCCAGCGGCAGTGGGGTCATTACGTCCGCGCCCGTGACAACGGTCACGCGGATTACGTGAAGATGGCCATCAAGTGCGATGAGTTTTATCGCGGGGATCAGTGGTCAGAGCACGACCGTAAGAAGTTGGAGGACGAAGGCCGACCGGCGATGACCTTCAACTTGGTGCTGTCGACGATTAACACGGCACTGGGGGAGCAGTCGCAACGTGAGATGCAGGTGGGGTTCTTGCCCAAGCGTGAGGCCACCCGTGACGGCGCGTTGGTGCTGAGTAAGGTCGCGCAGTCCGTGATGCAGGCCAACGACTACCACTTCACGGAAAACTTCGTCTTCGCCGACGGCATGATCCAAGACCGTGGCTTTTTTGACGTGCGGATCAGTTTCGAGGAAAACTTGATGGGCGATGTGTCGATCAAGCACCTCGACCCGTTGACGGTGATCCCTGATCCCGAAGCGAAGGAGTACGACCCCTCGACATGGAACGAGGTGATGGTCACCACTTGGATGTCGCTCGACGAGATCAAGACCAAGTACGGCCAGAGGAAGGCTGATTCGGTCGCGTCCCTGGTGAACAGCGGTGAGTATTACGCCTACGACTCCATTCGTTTTGGCACCAACCGCTTCGGCGGTGAGTCGTTTTTGGAGCCGGAGTCGCACACTTACGAGGGTGTCGATGACCGAACTATTCGCAGCGTGCGGGTTATTGAGCGTCAGCATTATCAGTGGGTGGATGAGTATGTGCTTGTTGACCCGGATAGTGGTGACATGCGTGAAGCGCCGTCGAGCATGGGCGAGGAGGAAGCCACGGCACTGGCCGAGAAATACGGCATCCAGGTAATCAAGCGCCCTGGCCGCAAGGTACGTTGGACGGTCACCGCCGACCATGTGGTGCTTTACGATGACTGGTCGCTGTACCGCAGCTTTACGATCATCCCGTACTTCCCGTATTTCCGCCGCGGCAAGCCGTTTGGCATGGCCCGTAACCTGCTCAATCCGCAGGAGTTCTACAACAAGGCCAGGAGCCAAGAGCTGCACATCGTCAACACCACGGCGAACTCGGGCTGGATCACGGAAGACGGCTCGCTGGTCAACATGACCGAGGACGAGCTGTCCGAGAAGGGCGCCGAAACTGGCCTGCACTTGGTATTTGCCCGTGGTTCCACGCCGCCGCAGAAGATCAGCCCCAACCATGTGCCGACCGGCCTGGATCGTATCTCCGACAAGACGGGTATGGCGATCCAGCAGATCAGCGGCATGAACGACGGCATGATGGGTCAAGCCAGTGCCGAGGTGTCGGGCGTGGCGATGGACCGCAAGACTCAGCGCGGTCAGATTCAGATGGGCCAGCCGTTCAAGCACCTTGCGTACTCGCGCAAATTGGTCGGCAAGAAGCTGTTGGAGCTGATTCAGGACTTCTACACCGAGGAACGCACGGTGCATATCCTGCACCCCGACGACCCTGAGCAGCGCGACGAAGAGCTGGTGATTAACCAGATCGACGAAGTAGGCAACGTGCTGAATAACGTGACCGCTGGCCGGTACGACGTGGCGATTACGACCTTGCCGACGCGCGATAACGTCGACGAGGAAGAATTTGCCCAGATGATGCAGATGCGCCACGAAGGCGGTGTCGCTATTCCCGACGACGCGATCATTCGCCGCTCGAACCTTACCGACCGCGACGAACTGGCCGACCGTATCCAGAAGATGCTGGGTCAGGCCGAGCCGACCGACGAAGAAATTCAGATGCAGCAGAAGTTGCAGCAGCTTGAGATTGGCAAGCTCGAAGGCGAGTTGGCCAAGCTCCAGGCACAAGCGCAACAGTCTCAGGCATCTGCCGCGAAGGACATGGCCGCTGTTGAGAAAGAGGGCGGCGGTATGCAGTCACCCGAAATGCAGTTCGAGCAGCAGAAACTTGAGGCCGAGATTGCCCTCAAGCGCGAGGAGCTGGCTACGCGTCTGCGCCTCTCCGGCATGACGCTATCCGCCAAGAGCCAAGGCGAGCAGCTACGCACGGCGGCTGATCTGGCCCGTACCCGTTTCCAAGGTGAAACCCAACTGGCCGCTGCACAGGCCAACCGTTCCAACCCTGCCGAGAAAGGAGCCTAACCATGGCGAAACAGAGCGCTGAGAAAGAGCCGACACCGTTTAACTACGAGGGGCTGTATAACGACGACAACCCACTGGAGAGCCTGGGTGACTTGGACTTGGGCGACGAGGTAGAGCCGAGTGAACCGACCGAACCCGATGAGCCGACTGATGAGGGCCAACCGTCTGAGGGCGAACCGGCTGAAGACGACGCGGCTGAAGGCGAAGCCGAAGAAGAAACGACCGAGGCCGAGGCTGATGATACGACTGCCGAGGACGATGCGGACGCTGATCCACAGGCTGCGGATAAGGATGCTGAGGGCGAAGGTGATCCGGCTGACGCGGAGGCTGATGGCGAGCCCGCCGAGAAGCCCAAGCCGCGCGAAAAGGAACCCTTCATTCCTAAGTCGCGTTTCGACCAGCGTACTGCGCAGCTACGAGCGGCGGAACGGGAGCTAGAGGAAGCCCGTACCAAGCTCCGCGATGTCGAGAGCGCCAAGCAGAAGGCCGAGCGGGAAGCCAACTCGCTGTCGGACGAGCAGATTCAAGAGAAGATGAACGCGGCCAACGCGGCACTGCTTGAAGGCAAGACTGAGGAAGCGACCAAGCTCCAGTCGGAGGTGTTTACTGCCCTGCGCCAAAGCGGTCAGCCGGTGGAGTCGGAGAACACCCAACAGGTTGATCCGAACAAGATCGCTGCTGACGTGCGCGACCAGATGACCTTCGAGCAGACGCTTGAGAAAATCTACTCGGAGTACCCGGCGCTGAACGAGAACTCCGACCAGTTTGACGAGTCGGTCAGCCAGGAAGCGGTGGATTTGCAGGCGTTCTACTTCCAGCAGGGTCATACGCGCGCGGAAGCGACCGAACGGGCCGTGGCGGCAGTGAGCAAGATTCACGGGTTGCAGTCGGCTCAGCAAGAGGCACCGGCGCCGCAGCAGAGTAAGAAGGCCAGCATGGCCAAGCAGGCGCAGCAGCAGGCCAAGCGGGAGAAGGTCAGCAAGGCCAAGAAGGCGCCGCCCGAGACAAGCGGTACCACGGGCCGTACCAGCGAGAGCGCGGATTCCGTCGACGTGGATTCCTTGACGGTGGAAGATTGGGCCTCGCTGCCTGACTCGGTTCGCTCGCGCCTGATGGGCGATGCGTTATAAGGAGTGCTTGCTTTTTACTATCAGCTAAGCGTATAGTATGAGAGTCGACATCGGGTGGTGGGCACTGCGATGTTAGCTCCCCAAAGAATGGGGAGCGTCGACTGACTCTTGTCATGAGTCTGTTTCCTTTGTTTGATTCGATTGTTGTCGTGAAGCCAACCCCGGTTCTTAGGAGCCGGGGTTTTTGTTGTGGGTCGTTTTACACCCTGGCAAGTTTTTCGTACGCGTTTTTATAGCGCACAAAGGATTTTCTTCTAGCGTGCTTTTGGTGATTGCCAGGAGAAGGATTAGCTTTAGCAACTGGTCGACCATCGACGTTGTTAGGTATGAGCACGACCGTTCCCACCTCAGTTTGTATCTCTAAAATCTTGTGCCAATCTTGCTAAATATGCGATTGTTTTGTCATCCCCGGCCAAAGCGTGGGCACTCGGGTAGAGAAAGGCCACTAGGCAATATCTGTCTATTTCCAGCTCGCCTTGGACATACACCAACGCCGCATCTTTATCGGGCTGGCCTGTTGGGCACTTCCGGTCAGCTTGAGGACGCTTCTCGGGAAACTTGCTGGGCGGAATCGCAATGTGGATATGCATGAGTTCCGCACGAAAGGCGCTATGGGGGTGAGTGTACGGACAGTCGTTGCCGAATATATCGGGGACAATTTCTCTTTTTGACTCGATATAATCCCTAAAGGCTTCCACTAGCTGTTGTGTGAAGCCGGGAAATTGGCTATCCAATTCATCAAAGAAGTGCCGCGTCTCCTCTAAAAAGACGACCTCAACCATGCTGCCCCTCTGCCTGCTTACGAATGCCTTGCGACATTATTTTGGTAGCAGTGCTGAGCGCTTCTGCGGATACGTCGAGCGTGTAGGTTTTGGGCACGAACTGCCTCTGTTTGGAGACATGCGCTGCCAATGCAACACGGCTGCGCGCTCTGGCAACAGTGCGTCGATAGCCATACTGCTCAAGGATGGAGGTAACCTCATCGGATACGCTGGGGTCACCCAACACAGTTTTCACATCAGCTTCGATTTTTTTCAACTGATCTACAAAGTTTTCAATCGTCTTGTAGTCGAGGGGCTCTTTCGTTCCGTTTTCAACGTCGACGATATATCGGCTGGCATCGTCTATTACGTTGTCAAAAGAAACCTGCGATTTGCGCACGAGCCTTCGAAAATCTTCATAACTAGGGGTATTAGTCTCCCGCGCATCCAAGCCACCCTGAATCATTCGCCCAGTGGTACTGGCGAGTTCAAAGGCAAAATCGACAAGGTGTTCAACAAAGCTATGCTTCGTCGCCGGGATCATACGTGTGGTGGTCATTATTCTAAGCCTCCCACCCTTGGTTGGTGGACACTGGCGCATTATAGCACGGTACAACGAATACTGTTTTGCGGTGAGCTAACCCACAGCTTGCTCTTTTTAATAAGCTATGCGAATATATAACCACGCATAGTCCACGATACGGGCCAGGGTCGCTCCCTCTAAAAGCGCACTTGCTACGGCAGTCCCCGATACGGACAGAGAGGTTCACAACATGACCGATTTTTTACGCCTAGCGAGTGGCTGATTCCTCGCAGGCAAATAACCAGCGAGGCCAATCATGGCGAAGACGAATTTTGCGGCCCTGACCGACGAGCAAAAAACCGCTTGGGGCATGGATTTCTGGGCACACGCCCGTAACCGCTCCTTTATCAACAAGTTCCTGGGCAAGTCCGCCAACTCGATGATCCATCACATCACCGAGCTGCGTAAGGACAAGAAAGGCGCCCGTGCGGTACTGACGCTCGTTGCCGATTTACAAGGCGACGGTGTGGTTGGTGATAGCCGTCTGGAAGACAACGAGGAATCCATGAAGTCGTTCGATACCGTGATCGGTATTGACCAGCTTCGTAACGCGAACCGCCTCGAAGGCCGCATGGCCGATCAAAAGTCGATCGTCAACTTCCGCCGCCAGTCGCGCGACAAGTTGGCCTATTGGCTCGGCGATCGTATCGACCAGATTGCGTTTTTGACCGCTTCCAGCTTGCCATACACTTGGCATACCAACGGGGCTACGCGCACCGGCTCGAATCTGCCTAATCTGGAATTTGCTGAGGCCACCCCGGCACCGACCACTAACCGCCAGTTTTATCTGGGCGCCGATGGTGACTTGGTACAGGGCACGGGCTTTGACGCACCGGATGGCTCGCTGACGCCGCTGACGTACAAGTCGCTGGTACGCATGAAGGCCAACGCCAAAGACGCGTATCTCAAGCCTCTGCGCTCCAACGGCGGCGAAGATTTGTACATGGTGTTTGTCACGCCGCAGGGCATGGCCGATCTGCGCCTCGATCCCGACTTCATCCAGAACATTCGTCATGCGGGCGTTCGCGGTAAATCGAACGACCTGTTCTCGGGTGCGTCCAGCGTCATGGTCGACGGCATGATTATCCACGAGTACCGCCACGTCTTCTCTAACGAGCAAGCGGCGGACGGTGATCGCTTTGGTGCCACCACGGGTACCGACACCGGCCAGCGTGCCTTGTTCTGCGGTGCGCAGGCGCTCGGTATGGCCGACATCGGCGCGGCTGAGTGGGTCGAGGACGTGTTCGACTACGAGAACGAGCTGGGTATTTCGGTCGCCAAAATCTTTGGCTTCCTGAACCCGCAGTTCAAGGGCAACTTGTCCAGCTACGACACCAAGGAGAACTTTGGCGTCATGGTGTTGGACACCGCGCTTTCCGTCTATAGCTAATACCCCGGCAGGGTAGGCGTTTGGGCGGTGTAACCCACCGCCCCTTTTTGGAGATTACCGATGACGAATTACGTTTCTGACAAAGACCTTCAGGTCGTTAAAAACGGTGTCACGGCGCGCTTTAAAGCCGGGGTAGCTCGCCCTCTGCGTGAATCGCTGGTGGAAGCCGCGATTGGCATGGGCGTTCGACCGGCGGACGGCAAGGCACCGGCGCTACCGGAGAAGGACATCAAGCCGTCGCTTGACCAGATTGCCGAAGCGATCAAGACCATCAAGGCGCGAGGCCGTAAAGAAGACGTGACGGCCAGCGGCGATATCCGCATGAAGACGCTCGAAGCCGAAGTCGGCTATGACGTTTCTGTCGAAGACCGCGATGCGGCGGCGGCACTGATCGAGGGCTAAGCGATGCCGGTACAAGTGCGGGACGTGCTCTCGCGGGCGCAAAAGCTCATTCAAGACGAAACGGGTATCCGTTGGCCATTGCCCGAGTTGGCGTGCTGGTTCAACGATGGTACTCGTGAAGTGGCGATCCACAAGCCTTCCGCGTCGGCGAAAAGCGTCGTTCTGCCGTTGGTACGGGGCACGCGACAAACCATTCCGGCAGGGGCACTAATGCTCTTGCGGGTGATCCGTAACCTCAAGTCAGGCAGCACCGAGAGCAACCGTCTAGGCGGTCGCGCGGTGCGGATTGTGAATCGGGACGTGTTGGACACCCAACACCCCGACTGGCATGACGAGGGCAGTACGGTATTTGGCCCCCAGGTCAAACACTTCGTGTTCGACGAATCCGACCCCACGGCGTTTTACGTGTACCCCGGTAACGATGGTCAAGGCCATGTTGAAGCGCTGGTGTCGCATTCACCCGAGCCGGTGGAGACGACGGGGGTTGATCTGGCGGACTACGCGGTCGATATGCCGCTGCCCGATGTGTACGCCAACGCGGTGCTGGATTATGTGCTTTACCGCGCGTATTCCAAGGACGCGTCGTTCGCGGAGAACTTTGAGCGGGCCAATGCTCACTACAACGCGTTTGCTATGTCACTTGGGCTCAAGATTTCGGGTGAATACACCGCATCGGCGAGTAACGCAGGGCATCATGTCACGCGGGATCGCGTCGGTTCCGCGCCGGTGGGTGGAGGCTCTTGATGCTTGATCTGGGCGAAGAACTGCTGGGCGATGTGTTGATCGCGGTACCGGGTTGCCCCGACATGACCGCCGAGAAAGCCATTGCCCGCGCGGCGCGGCAGTTTTGCAACGACAGCCACGCGTGGCGTGTGACCACGGAATCACAGCCGGTGATTAAAGGGCTGCGTGACGTGGAGCTTGGGATACCGTCGGGCACGACGATCCTTCGCCCGTACTGGGTGACGTTGAAGTATCGCCAGCTGTTGGGGGTGTCCGCGTCGAAGATTACGACCGAGGAAGGCACACCCACGGGCTACGTGATTTCGCCGTCTGGTACCTTGATGCTTGACTGCCTACCGGACGAAACGGTGGTGCAAGAAGCGTTGGTGGCCCATCTGGCGTTGGTACCCAAGCGCGGTGAGTTGGTCTTGGCCGACGAGCTTGAGCCGTTTCTCGACATGATCCAGTCACTTGCCACGGCGTACTTGCTCAGCACACCAAGTGTTGAGTGGGGCAACCGTCATGCGGCGAGCGATATGTTCTCGCTGTACCAGTCAGGGGTGCCCGAGGCACGCCGGTTTGGGCAGCAGCGCAACCAGTCCATTCACCGGACGGTGAAATATGGCGGCATCTGAGGTCGACTTTGTGCTGGTGGACTCGCGGGCGATGCTGCGCGACGTGTTCCCACTGCTCGACGAAGGTACCGAGGCGATTTTTGCCCGGTGCCCTGACGAGACGACCTGCGCCGGTGATCTTTATGCTGCGGCGTTGCGCGGCGAGTGTGAGCTTCGACTGCTCCGTATCGACGAGCGCGTGGTGGGGTTTCTGGCCACGACCACAACGACCAGCCTTAATGGGGATCGGTCACTGTTCGTGTGGATGCTTTACGTGGAGCCGGGGGTACCCAACACGATTGGTGAGGTGGTGACGGAGCTAGATTTTATGGCGACGGAACAAGGTTGTACGGCAGTTCAGTTCTGCACCACACGCCCCGGCTGGGAGCGCCGCTTGGCCCCGCTAGGCTTTCACGCACACAGTATCCAGCTACGCCGGGAGGTGGGCCAATGAGCAAGGGTGGGGATAAGCCTGACAAGCCGGAAATGTCGAAGGCCGAGAAGGCGCAACACGCGGTATCGGCAGCGGAGTGGGATCACTACAAAGAGACTTACGCCCCGCTCGAAGACGAATACCTCAAGGACTCGCAAAAAGAGTTCGGGGATCGCGGGCGTGCGCAGGCATCGTCCAAGGTCATGCGCGAAGGCACTGAGGCCACACGATTGGCGGCATTAGGTGGCGGCGTGTCGACGTCAGCGGATGCTATTGGCACTGCGCTGACGGGCTCCAAGGTCGGCGCGACGCACAAGGCGCAGCTTGAGCGGGATTCACGTATGAGTGGGGCGCTGGGCATTGGCCGAGAAATTGCGACGGACACCAACCGCTCATTGTCGGGGCTCGCTCGCAGTGGGTCGCAAGATGCCATATCCAAGATGCAAAACGACCTGAAGGTGGATTCGGCGCGCAGTGCGGCTCGCAGCCAAGCACTTGGTGCGATTGCCGGGGCTGGAGCGTCAATGTACGCGGGCGGCGGGTCTGGTGGGCGCACGCCGACGGCGGACAACAGTTTGTACACCAATGCGGGGTTGCAGCGCAGCAGTACGCAGATGCAGTCGCAATGGGCACCCGCGCCTAAATACCGGAGGTAGAGTATGGGCTGGGCAAGTTCAGCAACAGGCGGCGGCTACGGTGGCGGCAGTTCTGGTCGTGGTGGCGGCGGCGGTCGCGGCACGGGCTTTGACGGTCGTGATACACCGGGGCCGTCTAACACTCCTGGCGGGCGTCGTGGTTCCAATCTGGGTGCTGACGGTGGCATCGGTCGCGCGTCGCTGGGTCGCCAATCGGCGGGCGGCGGTCGCGTGAGCGCCAATGACAGACTTGGTCGGCTTATTGGCGGGGCCACTGCACCCCCGCCTAAACCGTCAGGCTACCAAGACGATGGTTCCTACCACCTGAACACCAATGTGTCTGACGACCAAGCCAACGACATGGCGGCGCGTATAAGCCGTGAGCAGTTTGAACGCTACATGGAGAGCTTTGCGCCGCAGGAAGAAGCCCTGGCGGATACATTGGATAACACCAACGCGCAAGATGCCGCATCGACGGCCACTGCTGACGCTCAACGTAGCCGCGCAGCCCTTGAACGGATGCGTCAGCGTTATGGCACGTCGCTCACGGGTGGCCAGCAACAGGCCGAAAGCCGCCAGAGCCAACGCTCCACGACACTGGGGGCGCTGTCTGCGCTTAATACCGGGCGGGAAATGGACGAGGATCGTAACTTCAACATAAAAGGGACGATGCTCAACATTGGCAATAACCTGTCGTCGAGCGCCATGGGTGGGCTGACTGAATCGGCACAAAACTCGTCAGCACGTCAGCGGTCGTACCAGCAAGCCAAGGCGCAGCACAGCGCACAAAAATCACAGCAGACGGCGCAGACCATTGGCACGATTGCCACGATTGCTGCGCTGGCCATGTAAACGGAGGGCATTATGTCATTAGGTACCGCATTAGGGTCTGCCCTCGATACGTTTACGGGCATCCAAGAGTACAAGCGCGACCGGCGCCTGGGTGAGCTGAAAGAGGAGCGCTACTCGTTGATGAACGAGGGGTCGCGTATTAGCAACAAGGGTGGTCGTTTCGACAATCGCGTCAAAGAGGTGAAGGCGCGCGTTGCTGAGTATCTGGAGCCTCACTCCAAGCGCGAGGGCGTCGCTGTTGCTGATAAAGCCGAGGAGGCGGTGCTTACTCAAGAAGCCTCTACCGCTGCCACTGGACAGTTGGCAAGACAGCGCCGTTTGGCGGGCGACATTAACCAGTCAAACCTTAATGTGTTGCAGGCGACCGAGGGCGACAGGATTGGCCAAACTCGGGCAGAAAGTCAAAGCGCTATCATGCAGGCTGACCGTGAACGCATCGCCGATGTGCAGGACGGAATCAGTAAGGCGTGGGTTGCGTCGGGCGAAAACCTAGAGTCCGCTATGTCCAACGACTTTTTCATCGGCGGTGTAGAAACGTTGGCGGAGAAGTCGTTTGGTGTAGAAGTTACGGACACCCGTTACGAGAATGGTGGTCTTGTGTTTACCACGTCTGATGGCAAGGAGCATGGGTTTAGCGAAGATGAAGCGATGGCATTTATCTCGGACACCGAAAACATCGCTGGTCACATGGAGAGCGTCGCCCAAAACAATCTTGTTGAGTCTGCTGTTGCCGACGACCTTGCTCGACGGCAAAACGGGTTGGTCGAGGAAGCGGAAACTTCACAAACAGCCATTGAAAGCCTGGATGCCACACGCGACGAAGCCCAAGCGTACCAAGCCGACTTGTCTGCTTTGCAGGAGGAACTTGCTTCTCTAAATGCTGAAACTGAGGGTAACTTCGGCCCACGCGGAAGTGGATTTACCAGCGAACAGCTCGCTCGCCGTGTTGAGCTAAACGAACAGATTGAAGCACTGGAAGAAGAAGGTCGGGCGAAGGGACTCGATCAATTTTCCTTAGAGGAGTATGGAACTCAACGCGGCTCGCTTGTTCGCCGGTTGGGCGAATTGGGGCCACAGGCTCCTGCGGCACCGCCGCCCCAAGAAGGCACCATTGCACAGGATTCCGTTGCGACGACACGAAATGCGCAACGCACTCTCGGCACAGCGTTGGAGCATATGCAGGCGGGCGAGCTTACAGGTTCGCAGATTGCCTCCAACTTACGTGAAACGGGTAATCCGGCGGTTAGCTTGTCGGATCACCGCGCAACAGAAACCGCTGGGCTTGAGCTAGAGAACAAACGCGGCCAAGTGTATAGCGAAGTGCGCGACAATGCGGTCACTGCTGTCGAGAAGCACATCGACGCCCAAGGCGATGATTACAAACCAAACACCAACGCTGGGCAGGTTGGCGTTCAGGTTGACGGCTTCCTGGCGGACAACCCGGAGTTTCTCAGCCGTCTTAACACGGCGCGTGGCAGGCAAGTCATGGAGGCGCTGGTGGGCGATGCAGCGATCCTTTCATCGGAGTCAGGTGTCCCGGTTAGCGTTTATCTCAATGGCGCTATGCGCTACAGCAGCCCTAATGCTAAGACGGCGATGGTATCTGCCTACGAAGATGACTTTTGGAATAGTGGGTCAGCACCGGATGGTACCCAAGGACGCGAGCTACGTCTGAGGGCGGCGGAACGTGCTGCGGAGCTTGTAGAGACGCGTCGCATCAATCCCACAACCGCACGCACACAGGCAATTTCCGAGATCCAAGAAGGCAGGATACAAGCAGACGGATCACAGCGAGCAGGTTCGTCGCAGCGTCCATCGCTGAGGGCGTTTGGCTACTAACTGAATATACGCAATGCTGATACAATGAGTGGCAACCGCCACTCATTTTTTTTGGAGCCTGTATGGATAAACGTAATTTGGAGCAGGTAATCGTCTCGGATGGCGATACTGTATTTCGCAAAGACGGTTCCTCCGTTCGCACTATCCGTGACTCAGGCTCCGACACTCCAGAAACGGCATTTACGTTCGAGCCGGGTGGCTACCAAGCCACGCTTTACGCCAAAGGTCGTTTGTCTCCAGGCGCTTCTTTTGGTGGAGTAGAAGGCACAACCTATGGGCGTGAAGTTCGTGGCATCTATACCGAGGACGGTACCCGGCTTTCCGACGAACTAATTAGCCGCGGGCTTGCTAGTTCTACGAATTTTGGCGGCGACACCACTCCCCAGGATATGTCCCGGCTGACTAATTTGGCCAATGAGTTTGAACGGCTAGGCGGCGAGGGCGAAATCGACGAGCTTCAGGCCAGCGCCCGCCGTTCTCGTTTAGCACGTCTCGATTCGCTCATTGGCGGTCAGTACAAAGGGCGCTTATCTCAAGGGGGCGTTGAAACCCCCTACGGCACCGAAGGCCCACTATCCGACGCATGGGATCGGGGTAAAGCGGAGCTTCGCCTTACAGGCAATGCGTTTCTACAAGCAGTGGGTTCTTTTACCGGGCATGACCCATTAGAGCGCCATGGCGAACAAGGTGTTCGTGAAGCACTTGCTGATGCGGTATCCAACCCGGCTCGCGTTTCTGGTATCGACGAGGTAGACGGGTTCGCCGATGCGGGACTGTATGCAATAGAAACACTTGGCGCTGAAATGCCCAGCCTTCTTGTTGATGCCGGTGCTGCGTTGGCGGGTGCTGCCACGGGTGGCGGCTCGCTTATGCTGGCAGGTATTGGTAAAGCGGCGCTACGCAAGCTAGGTGGCCCCCTGGCAGCAGGGTCGGCTCGCGGCATTTCGCGTGACGCGGCTTCTCGGGGCGCAAAACTTGGTGCATTCGGCTCGATGCAAGTTCAAAGCACAGGCGAGTCTTATAACGAACAGCTTGGTATCGGCGTAGATGATCCGGGCCGTGCATTTGTACTAGGCGGTGTCAAAACGGCGTTTGACTACGCCTCGCTCAAAGGCATTTTGGGCGATGTCACCAAGCGTTTTGAAGGCGGCGAGAGCGTCGACTCCATCGCCAAATGGTTTGGCTCCACGTTAGGTGCGGTAGCCACCGGCGGTGGGCGAGAGGGCGTCACGGAAATGACGCAGACCCTCATTGATGAACTCAATAAAGTCGACCTGACTGGCGGTGAGTACAAAGTAGATACCGACCAGCTAATCGAGAGTTTGGCAGCGGGCTCGACAGTCGGCGGCACGCTCAGCGGCACAGGCGCAGCGGCAGGCAACACATTTCAATATTTCCGTGGCACGGATACAGAAGCGGGTGCAGGTGTTGAGAACCCTGAGACGGACGCCGAGCCGCCGAGCAACCTTGACGCCACCATCGAGTCCCGCCCCGATACCATAACGTACATCTCGCCAAGCAACGTCAAAGATGGCGTGACATTGCGGTATCTGCAAGAAAAGTACCCCAACCTGCACGGCAAGCGTACCAAGAACGGCGGGTATAAAGTATCGACTTCCTCGGAGGCAGTGGCTAAGGCGTCCACGGCGGTCGACGAAGCGACAATGGCCAGCGAGCTTGGTTACGACCAGAACAAGACCGAGGCATTGAATGAATCTGAGCAAGGCGCGGAGCTATTCGCCGACCAAGAGCTGGATGAGCAAGGCCGCGTAATTCGTGACCAAGTGTCGACGCGACCGGAACCCGCGCCGATCAAAATGGGCGGGCAAGCTCGTAGCGGTCAGCGTACAACACAACGTCGGGTGCCGGTTGAACAAGCTCGCGCCGAACGTGCTGAGCAGTATCGCCGCGAGGTGGAGGAACTTCGGGCGGGGCAGGTCAACCGTGGCACCAACGATGCGGCCCAGGTCGAGGATTACGAGACACCGGCCCAGCGCCGCGAAGCCGCACGTTTTCAATTCCGCGAAGAACGTCCACCGTCTGATGTGACACCGTTGATCCAAGAAGCCCGCGACCTTGGTATCGACACTGAGCCGTTTGTCGGTAGCCGCGAGGCAGTGAACGAGAACGTGCTTCGCCGCGACCTACAAAGTCGGATCAACGACGTGGTACCGGGGCGCAACGCGACCTTGCGTGACGCGTTGGGCGGCGAGCGGTTATCTGACCTTGACGCCTCGCGCCTTCGCCAAGTGGCTGAGGCGATGGGCATTAAGGACTTGCCCGAGAAGGCGCGTGCGTTTCGGGGTACTCCGCAGGAGCAACGCGGCCAGCGTAACCGCGCCATTAGCGCCGTGGCCGATAAAGTGTTGGCGTGGCGTGACGGCACACGCTATGACCGGGGCCGCGATGGCACGAAAGAGGGTCGGTTTGTCGACCAGCTTGCGCCCAGCGACGTGAGCTTGATGGCCGGGTTGGTACCGGGCCTTGAGGGGCTTAACCGCAACCATTACGACAACGCCGCCGAATACCAAACCGCTGTCCGCGATGCGCTAAACGAGGCGTTCCCCTCTCAAGCGGCGCTCCGTCAGTATTTATCGGGGCTTAATGACGCCGAGCTGCTTGAAGCGTCACAACTGACGCGGGCCGATAGCCGTGGGTTTGAGTTTGATGCGGAGACGGAAGAACGGGCAGACGTTAGCCAGCTTCAGCAAGTGGTGCAGGCCGAGCGTCAGGGCGAAACATCGTCGGCGGACGACCAGTGGGACAGCGAAGTCACCAACGCCGAGCCGTTTGATTTTGATCCCACGCCGTTTTTGGAGTCCGAAGGTGAGCGCGCCCAAGAAGACATCCAAGAAACTGCTGCGGCGAACGAGGCGCCTGATCCTAAACAACGCGAGGCACTGACCAGTGCGGCTACCGCCGCCGTGTATTCCGAGCTAACGGGTCAGACAGAGGGGGCTGGCTACAACGCTGCCGTTGATGCAACCGCTCCGTCGTTGTCGGGCGACGAACGCGCGCGTATTTCGTCGGGGCAGTTCGATGGTCGCCGGTTGCTCGCCCACTTGGTACCGTCAGGCGATCCTGGGGCGATTGACCAGCTTACACAGTCGGCTCTCGATAGCCCGTCTAACTTTGCGTCGATCTTGGCCAATACGTTTGAGCGTCGGCGCACGCCGCTTGATGCGTTTATCCGCGACTCCACGGCAGACGGTATAGCTCGGCAGGAAACGGCAGCGGCGTCAGGTTTCCCCAATACTCGGCTACAAGATAGGAGCGAACAGGAGTCGTCCGACTTTCTGTTTTTCGGCACGATGCTGGAAGGCGCTCGGTTCGCTCGTGACGAAAACGGGGATGTGTTTCCTGCTACGTCGATGGCCCTTAGCGATGACCCTACTACACGCCGTCGTCAGCTAAGCTCGCCCAAGTACCAGCAGCAGATCGAGTCGTCCGAGCGGGCAAGCCGCTTGGAGGGTAAAAACCTTGTCAGTTTGACCATCACCACGCGTAACGGGGCTAGGGCACCGTATTTGTTTGACGCGGTGGCGATGTCGGAGTACGGCCAAGCCGGTGAGCGTAAACCTGATAGTGCGCTGGATGCTTACAGCAATTTGCGCGATAACTTGAGCCGTATGCTACGCGGCCCAGCGGCAGCAGCTAGCCAGCCCGGCGGTGAGAACCCGACGTTCATACAAGGCATGGGGGAGTTACCGTTCATTCCTGAACACAAAGTTATCTGGGAAGGCACCTCCGGCCCCGTGACCTATGGCGAAGCCCGCAAGATGTACTTCCAAGAACGCAGCGACAATCAGCTTCGGGCTGACTTGGCGAGGGAACTGGATAGCATTAACGAACGCCAGTCGGATCGTCGCCGTGGTTTGCGTGCGCTGGTTGGCCGAATGCTGAACGGCCTCGGTCAACTGGAAGGCGAAGCGCGGCTTGCGACCATCCGTGATCTGAATGATGCTCTTTACCAGACCGATGATGACGCGTTGGTAGCTGATGTGGTCGGTGCGGTCGAGTCGCTTGACCCGGCTGAACAAGGCGTGTTCAAAGAACGCGCCCAAACGCAATTAGCGGCCCGCGAGAAAGGGTTGGCACAGGCCAAGCGCGACTACGACAAAGCGACTGCTCACGCCGAGCAGGCGATGGCCGAGGTAAGTGTTGCTGAGCGTTTGGGCGACGAAACAACGATGGCCGATGCTCGCATGGCGTTGGACAAGGCGCGCGAACAGGAGAACGAGGCGGAAGGTTTGCTTTTACGTCGCACACAGGCGCTTCAGCATGTGCGTGCCATGGCCGAAGGGTTTCGTGACGCGGATGACGCGCCTGATCTTCGCGGTATTGATACCAACAAGAGTGTGGCGGGCCGTTATTCACTGACTCAGCAGCAAGTGTCGAAGCTTCCCGGTGCCCAAGGCGTGCGTAACTTCAACACGCTGCTGTCCGAGTACCGCCGTGAACGTGACCGGGCCACGTCGGTGTCGCGTGAACTCAACAAAATCGGTCGGTTGAAGTCTTATACCGAACGTTCGCTGGATGAACTGGCTCGCCAGCTTGAGGCTGAGGGCTACGACCGTGAAACGGCCCGCGACAAGGCATCTGAACTCCACGAAACCTTTTGGGGGCTGGCGGGTTCCGAGGCGGAAGGTCGTGTTGGTGATGACGAAAACCCAGCAGACTTTGACGTGGGCGGTCAGCCGATGGTGGCGGCAGTCGACCAAGACGGCAACCAGTATGCGGCGCCGGTGCCGACGGACGAGCAATCCGATAACTTCCAAGACGGCGAGCGTGACTCGCGCGACGAAACGCAGCAGGCCGACGAAACCGCCAAAACGCGGTTCGAGGGGCTTCGTTACAAACGCCAAATGCGTGAGCAGCTAGCGGCGCGTGTTGCCGCGTTCAAGGAAGCGACCGGCCAAGTTGAGCAGGTGGAGAACGCCGAGTTGGCCCCCGACACACCTGTCAAGCGCAGCACAATGTTCAATTTGTACTATGCCGGTGTCACCCAAGACGCACTGCCCGTGAGTCTTAAAGGTGTGCAGCCGTCATTTGCCTCCGAGTCGCACAAACTGGCCTACCAGAAGATGCAGGCGGCGAAGCGTGTGCAGGGCCACGGCATCACGACACAAGAAACAACGCGTCCCGAGATTCTTCACGCGGCGTTTGGTGACAAAGGGATGCGTGTCATTGGGGCTGAAGACAGCAGCGCAGTTGAGTCCTTCGTTAGCCAAGCGGTCGAGGACTTTCGCTCAACGGGTCGCCCAGTGATGGTGACGGTGGGCGAAAATGCCGATCAGATCGGCGCTAACCTCGACAAGCATAGTTTGCTGAGCAAAAAGCAACGGGATCGCATTGCTGACCAGCTTTGGCACGCGCACGCGGGCGAGCGCCCTATGTACATGCCGATGGGCGACTTTGTACTGGTGTCGCTACCGGCTCAGCCCAAACGCGGCGTGGCGGCAACAACGCGGTGGTATCACCAGTTGGGCCACGAACTGGGGCATATGGTATTTGATGACTACGCCCAGGCATTGAGCAATAACCACGCGCAGCGCGAGGCGGTTTACGCGGCGTTTGAGGCACAGACAGAAACCCGGCCCGAGAAAGACCCGGCACTGTTCAAGGAGTGGTTTGCCGACCAAGCCGCTAACGAAATGATCGACCGGGCATTGGGCATGGCTGACCCTGAGCAGATGACACCGTTCACGCGGCTGGCGAACTTGCTCCGAGGGCTGTGGGAGCGGATTCAGTATCTATTGCCCCGTTACACGCGCACGCGGGCCTTTTCGCAGTTTGCTCAGGCGATTCGTACTCAACAGAAGCAGTCGTTGGCGTACCAGACGCGCACCAATAGCAGGGACGGTAAGAAGTACGACACGGTGTCGTTTGACTCTTACCGCCGTGGCGAGCAACCGATTCGCCCACAGCGTGGGCCGCAATCCACCCGCGACTTTACGCTGGAGTTTTACGACGGCTCGCCCGAGGCCAATCAAGCCAAGTTGCTCAACACGCGGGCGAAGAACTTCGTCAAGAAAAGTACGGCACCGGGCACCGTGGCGGAGGCCGTGGGCCGCTTGGGCCGTACCGTGGTGGGGCGGCTTGAATCTTATAGCCCAGAGCTGGCATCGCATCTATTTCAGCGCAATGCCACAGACCGCAATGTCGAGGGTATCCAAGCCTACGACCAGATGGCCAACGCCAAGCGCGATCAATGGGTTGGTGTAATGGAGCGGGCGTTTGGTGAAGTGTACAAGGCAGCGGGTATCAAGGGCGTGTTCAAAGGGAAGGCGAAGCAGGATGCCGTGATCGAGGCGTTCCGTGATTTTGAGGCGGGCCGCACGCACAAACGTGGGGCGGCTGCGTTGGCACGGGCCATGAAAGCCATGACGGATAACGCGCGTCAAAGTGGTTTTCGCTCGTCGATTCTTGACGGTAATAACCCGCCTGTGGCGTTCGACCACCACAAGGTGGACGCAGAACGTCAGGCGTTTGACGAGCTAATGCGTGAGGCGTTTCCCGAGGCGACGGACACGGAACGTGCTAAGCGTCTGGAGTTGTTGCTTGACAGCCACGGCCAGAGTGAGTTTTCGATTGCGCCGGGGCTTCCGGTGTCTTACCACGACACTACCCGCCACATGGTTGATGCGCTTGGCGTGGCGCGCCTTCGTGAGCTGGGTTTTTTGGCCGAGCCGTCGGATGCGGTGTTCTATCACTTCATCGACGGGTTGGCGAAGCGTACCGCGTGGGAAGCGAACTTCGGCGGGCATACTGACCAGATTGCCAACCGCCAAGCGCATCACCGTAATGTTTTGGGCGTGGATGACCCGAACGGCACGCAGATGGAGCAGATGGGCTTTTTGAAGGACGGTCGCTACTACAACCCTAACGGCAAATTTCACCAGATGATGGACGTGGTGGTTGCCGAGCATGGGCAGGCAGCGCGTGAAGACATTCTCAAGATGCTTGATGGTGTCATGGGCCGCACGACCAGTGCCATGCCTAACGGACTGCGCAACATCAACGACTGGGTGACGGCGTTCACTAGCTGGACAATCTTGGCGTTCTCCGGCATCGCGTCGATCCCCGAGGTGGGCTTACCGGCGGTACGGGCGCATGGCCGCGCGGGCATGATCGACGGGGTGCGCGGCTATCGTGAAGCGCGGGAGTTTGCCAAAGCGGCGGGCAACGTGCTGAGCGATAGCGCCGAACGCATCATGTGGCAAACGATGGGCGACAACTACGAGTCGTCGACGTTGAACAAGATCGGTACGGCATTTTTTAAGCTTAACGGCCAAACGGCAATGACGAACGTGTCGCGGATTATGGGCATTTCCATCGGCACTCAGTATTTACTTCGCAGTGCCGAAGTGGGCGATACCCAGGCGCTTGAACAGCTTGGTGTGACGGCGGAAGACGTGCGCAACTGGGACAGCGACGGTCGCCCGGTGTGGACGCCAGAAGCGGACACCGCGAGCAATGCCACCGCCGAGAAGGTACAGAACGCGTTGACGCAGTTCATGTACGAGGGCAGCTCGTACCCAAGCAAGTTCCAGAATCCGAGCTGGTTCAACAACCCCTACTTTAAGATGTTTTGGATGGTGAAGCGCTATATGTACGCCTACGGCGAGGGCATTTTACTCGGCATGTGGCGGCAGGCCAAACGCCAATGGGTACGTGGCCAAGGGCTGTCGGCAGAGAAGAAAGCGTTCCTCGCCGCCGCGCCGTTCATGGCGTTTGCCGTGGCGACCATCCCGTTGGCCGCAGCGGGTACCGAGATTCGTGAATGGATGCGCCCTGTAACGACCGGGCGAGAAGGCAAAGATATCGAGGATTACGGCGGCGTGGCGAAATACAGCCAGTACCTATTCAGCCGTGCCGGGGGCTTTGGGCCACTGGAAATGGTGCTGTCGATGAAGCAGCAATCGGATTGGGGCCGGTCGCCCATCGGTTCCGTGTCGCCGGTCATTGGCAAGGCGGAGATGCTTACCGACTGGGGCGCCGACGGTGAATGGTCGAGCGGCGAAGCGGCCACTAAGCTGCGGCAGATGGTTCCGGTCGCTAGCCAGTTCCCCGGCGTGGTGAACAAAATCTTCGATTAGGTCAGGAGGAAGGACTATGGGCGAGAAGCTAACCAGTTACGATGCAGCGGCGTCGCTTAACAGTGAAGAAGCCATCGAGGTGTTTTTAGAAGACGCCTACAAGACGGAAGACGACGCCTATATCGCCAAGGCAAAAGAAGTGGTCGAACGCGCTCGTCTTATGAACGGTGCTTAGCGAGCAAAAAAGATAGCCGGGTCAATGCTAAAGCGGGCTGATAGCGCCTCTATATGGCGGCGTGTCAGCTCACGTTTGCGATTGAGTATTTTGGACACGTAAGACTTGGAGCCGATTTCGGGGAGATCGGCTGTGCCCAACCCATGTTGCTCCATTAGAAACTCCAGCATGTCGACACCGTCCAAGGCCGCGACGGCTTCGTTAAAGGCAGCAAACGCCGGGGCAGTGTCTTCCCACTCCTCGATGACATCGGTAAGTCGCTCAATTAGGAAATCGTTGTCCTCGTCGTCCGCATCCAGCAGTGTTTCAACCAGAACGAGCGCCTCTTGGTATTCGACATCATTGTGGATTCGTACAAGGAAAGGAGCTTCCTTGAAAATCTTTGCTGCGGGTTGAGCGAAAGCGATAGCGTTCATTGTCTTTTCTCCTGCGCGTATTTGCTGCACAGCTTGTCGTACTCGGCATGTGTTACTAAGTGCTTAGCAAAAAGCCGCTGCTTTTCAAAATCGACAAAGGCAATTAGCCTGAGATTGTTTCCGCCAATGTCTATGACCCACCATCTATCGACGTACCGGAAGTTATCTAAGCTCGGAAACATTGCTTTCATCGCGTCGGGACTGACAAAAGTCGCCGCTTTTAACGCTTTGTAGGTCTTATCCACTGCTTTGGCGTCATTAGGGTGGTTAGCCATAGCTTGTAGAAATGGGGCTCGTGATATGACTCGCATTGACCCACCTAGCATCTAGTTACAACCATATTGGTTGTTAGTGGACTATTTGTCAACACTGTTGGGTGGTTTAGATGTGCGTGCCGATGCTGTCGCAGCGGGGCTTTATGTCGTACAATATACGCAATGCTAATTAACTCGCGCGAGGTACATCATGGCAGCATTTTCCGATCATCTTGAAGAAGGCATCTTGAACCACACCCTACGTGGTCAGGCGCTTTCCACCCCCGCCACGATCTACATGGCGTTGTTTACCACTGACCCGACCGACGCGGCCTCGGGCAACGAAGTGACCGACTCGGCCTATGTCCGTCAGGACATGGCCAAGGGCGAAACCATTTCCAGCGGTTGGACATCACCGTCCACCTCCGGCGATGGCACCGAGGTGTCTAACGCCAAGGTCATTCAGTTCCCGCCGGTCGCCGATGGCACCGTGACCGCTAGCCACTATGGACTCTATGACGCACAAACGGGCGGCAACTTGCTGTACCACGGTGCGTTCACCGTGGCCAAGACGCTGGAGATTAACGACGTACTCTCCATCGACATTGGTGGCGTTAAAGTCATCGTCCGCTAATAGGGACGCTTGCTTATGTTCGCTCCGCTAAACGGTGCCCCGCTTAACGGCGGGGCGGCAGGGTTATGGGTATCGGCCACCGCTGAATCATCGGCGGTGGCCGGGGCGACGGCGGTGCGTGTCGTTAAACCGACCGGCACGCTGGAAGCCCAGGCGAGCGAACAGTTTGATAGCACGCGGCTGGCCAAGCCTGCCACAACGTCTTTGGTGGTGGCGTCCACGTCGAGTGGCGTGGGCGAACGTCACGCGTACTTTGGCGGCGTCGCCGAGGCGCGCGCCGATAGCACGGTCGAAGTTTACGGCTTTGCCTATGTGCAAAGCTCGCCCGACGCTTATGCCGATAGCACGGCGTCAGCTAACCGCACCGCCTGGCAGTTTGGTGAGTTGCTTGCCGACGCCACGTTTGATTTGGCCGCGTACCGCCTTGTTTGGCGTGACGGCGGCGAGCTAGTTGCCGAGGCCGAAGAACAAGGTACCGGCGTTCGGTTGGCGGGTATGTCCGCCGAAACGGCGGCGGTCGACGCGGGCCTTTCGATCACTGCCACCCGCTTAGCGAACATGGCCACGGAGAGCGTGGCAAACGTCGCGGAATCTTCGGCCAGTGCCGAGCGGCAAGTGGTGCCTACCTCCACGCTTTCCGCCACGGCGGAAGCGCCTGACGTTGGCGCACTCCGCACCGCTCGTCCTGATGTTCGGGCGGCGCGGGCGCGTGGCATTAGCTGGATCGACGAGGGGCGAATTGAACGCCTGCGCGTGCGCCAGATTGCCGCGACGGGTTCGATTATCGCCCGTGGTCGGACACGCGGTATCGCCAACGAGTGGCTGGGCCGGGGTGTTACCACCAGCACGGCGGATATCACCCTTGACCGGCTGTGGTTCGTTCGCTCGGGCCGTGGGGCCATTGAGGCGAGCGCCGAACTGGCGGTTGACTCGAACCGTATCCAGATTCTTACCGGCGGTGCCCTGGGCCGCGCGGTCATGGTCGCTTCGCCGACGATCACGCGCGGCGGTGTTCGCTACAGCTACTTTGACGCGGTGGCCGAGGCGGTGGGCGAAGAACACGCGGATGCATTGCGGATCACGGCGGCAAACGCGTCGGTGCTGGAAACCCAGATCGCGGGCGAAGCGAACAGCTACCTTCGCCACGGCATGTCGGGGTACTCGACCGCCCAATCCAGCACGCTTGGCGACAGCTATGTCAACCCGTGGACATTTGCCACGGGGCTTGCGGAGGTTACGGCCCAAAGCACGGGTGAATTTATCCGCTACCGTTGGGTGGGTACCAGTGGTGTCACCGACGCGATGGCGGGCGGAAGTGGTGATGCGACCCGCTACCGCTGGGTGGGTGTGACCGGCGAGCTGCACCCACAAGCGGCGGTCGTTGATGCGGCGTATGTCGCCGTTGGCGTGTCGGGGGTGGCATATGCTTGGGCCGAAAGTGCGCTGGACAAACGCCACAGTCTCAACGGCATGGCGGGCGAGGCAGTGACCACGGGCGAAACAACGTCAGCGTTTACCGTGTTCACTATACACTATCCCACGGCGGAAGCAGCGGTCGAGGCGTGGACACAGGCCGATGGCCTTCGCACCGTGCATGTCTACGAGACACCGTTGCTGTTCGGCAATGCGTCTGTGATGCGGGCCGTGCCGCGTATTAACCCCGGCGCTCCGGCCCCTGCTACTCGTACCGTGATCCTTGCCGCCAATCCGCGTGAAATTCTATTACCTGCTTCGAACCGGGAGTACCGCGTCGCATGAAAACATTCCGTAAGCAGCCGAGGGATCACCTCGACTACGACCTTGATTTATCCGACTGGCTTCCGCCCGGTGACGAAGTGCAAGCGGTGGAGGTCACCGCGCCCGCTGGCATCGAGATTACCCAGACCGGCTTTGATGCCGACCGGGTGAAGTTCTGGATCAAAGGCGGTACCAGTGGCCAGAGCTACAAGTTCTCGGCGCTGATCTACACCGACTCCCGCGAAAAGGAAGTCGATTTCCTCATCGTTGTGGTGGATATGTAAATGGCACAGATATTTTTGAACAACTGCTACGCGACGTTGGCCCAGGCCATTACCGCGACGGACACGCAGATCGAACTGAGTGGCATGAACGGGTTTCCTGGCTCACTTGCGGCGGGCGACTTTTTCCTGTTGACGCTCTATGCGGACACCACGCGCTACGGTGAGAACATCGAAGTAGTGAAGGTCACGGGCGTAGGGGCCACGTCGGTTACTGTCGAGCGGGGCTTTGAAGGCAGTGCCGTGGCCCATGACGCCTTGGAGCGGGCCGAGGCGCGGTTGACGGCGGCATCGCTTGAGCAGATGGAAGTGCCTTGGGATCAGGTGACAAGCAAACCCGGCAACATTGCTTACCAAGGCACCACGCAGGACGTGACGTTCCGCGACGTGGATGCCCGCTGGGTGCGTGCCGAGGGACGAAAGCCCGCTACTGACCCCAATGACTCCAACAACTGGGACGCGGGCTTAGCAGTCATCGAGCATATTACAGAGGGGTGGGCACCCGAAGATTACATGGGTGTGCTTCACGCGAGCATTAGCGTCAATCGTGCGTTTCAGTTGGCTGTGGGCAGCGGCGGCATCTATGTTCGTCGTCTACATTCGTCGCTGACCAACGCACCTTGGCAGTACATGGCAAACCAAGAGTACGTGGACAATGCTCTGGGTGATAAGCGCGGCATATCAGACACCTCTTTCCCACGCTACGACCTCGCCAGCGCCGATACAACTGCCACGCTCGACTTGGCGCAGCAACAGATATTCCGCGTCGATGCCTCAAGCTCGCGCACGCTGGCCTTTGCCAATGAGCCGGGCGCCGACAGGGCGATGACGGTCGTGGTGCATATCACTGGTAACTCAGCGGTGACTTGGCCTGCTGGGATTGATTGGGACAGCGATGCCGCACCGGAGTTGGGTGATAACGAAACGAAAGTCGTCTTGTTCTGGGATGGCATCGAGTGGTCTGGATTCGTGAGGGTGGCGAAATGAGCCTCGAAATAATGGTTGCGGGCATTGGAGGTATACAAGTGGAGTATTCGGAATATACAAGAATTGTTAGCGGCAGTGGAACATTACAGCCGCCGACCGGCGCAAAAGCAATGCGTGTTGCGGCTATTGGTGCTGGCGGTGGAGCTGCTTCAATACTAAACAGGGCACTGAGCGATAATTCTGATTGGGAGACTAGTGCATGCGGGGGTGGCGGTGGCGGCTGTGCAGCCACAAAAATAGTTAAAGCCGAACCTGTAACATATTCGATAGGGTTGGGTGGGGTATCTGAAAAAGACTATGCTGAGCAATATAACCTTTTTGTGGCTGCCAGCGGAAACGACGGGGGGGATACCACCGCAACTTTTGGTTCATACTCATTAGTTGGAACAGGAGGTGAAGGTGGTCACGCTTCCAATGTTGGAGTGGAACTTTCTTGGTCTTCTTCGGTTTCGGGCCAAGGGGGTGATTACAGCTTCACTGGTGGTCGGGCACGTTTAGTTAGAAGTATTGGACACGGTTCATATGTTATAGCCTGAGTTAAGCTCGATTCTGGTGTATGGGAGGAAGTAGGAAGGGTGGCGTATCCTGTTGATTGATCACGACCAAGATCTCAACCAACAAAAGTGGATACGCCATGACTGATTCTACCCTCCAAGCCGTGACACAGCCAGACAACGACATCACGGACCCGCTGCATGAGCTGCTACGCCAGGGAGCCCGAGACTTAATCGCCAAGGCCGTGGAGGCGGAGCTAACGACGTTTCTGGAGCAATACGCCGACAAGACGCTGGAGGATGGGCGTCGTGCCGTGGTCCGCAACGGCCACTTGCCCGAGCGCACGATCCAGACAGGCATCGGTGATGTTAGCGTGCAAGTACCCAAGGTACGGGACCGCAGCGGCCATGGCGCTTGCTTTAACAGCAGCCTGCTACCGCCCTATTTGAAGCGAACCCGCAGTATCGAGGAGTTGATCCCCTGGCTCTACCTGAAGGGAATCTCCACCGGCGACTACCAAGAGGCACTGGCCGCGCTGCTGGGTGATCAGGCCAAAGGCCTTTCGGCGAACACCGTGTCCCGGCTTAAGAAGCAGTGGGAGGACGAGCATGCTGACTGGCAGAAACGCGACCTATCAGAGCAGCGCTATGTCTATTGGTGGGTCGACGGTATCTACAGCAAGGTGCGCATGGATGACAGCCTGTGCCTGCTGGTGATCATCGGTGTGACCGAGCATGGCCGTAAAGAGCTGGTTGCCGTCGAAGATGGACGACGGGAGTCGGAAGCCAGCTGGGTAGAGCTGCTCACGGGACTACGGGAACGCGGACTCACCCATGCCCCCAAGCTTGCGATCGGCGACGGTGCCATGGGGTTCTGGGCGGCGTTGAGCAAGCTCTACCCGGAAACGGATCACCAGCGTTGCTGGGTACATAAGACGGCTAACGTACTGAACAAACTGCCGAAATCCGTGCAGCGCAAGGTCAAGGCTGACCTGCACGAGATATGGATGGCCGAGACACGCGACAAAGCACACAAGGCGTTTGATCGCACCGTGAAACGCTTTGACACCAAGTACCCCAACGCCATGGCGTGCTTGGTGAAGGATCGGGAGGCGCTGCTGGCGTTCTACGACTATCCGGCAGAGCACTGGTTGCATATTCGTACAACCAATCCGATCGAATCGACCTTCGCTACGGTTCGCCTGCGGAGCAAACGCAGCCGGAATTGCGGTTCTAGGGCAACGACCTTGGCGATGGTGTTTAAGCTGCTTCAGAGCGCTCAGAAGCGCTGGAAGCGGATAGCCGGGTTCAACAAACTGGAACTCGTCGTGAATAACGTGAAGTTCCAGGATGGTGAGCCTTTAACCGATCAATCAGACAGCAACGCCGCTTGACCGCTGTACACCAGACTTGACCATAACTCGGCTTTCCGCCGGTTCCCCGTGGTTTTGTGACCTGGGCCCCGAACTATCACGTGGTTTTTTGGCGCTCAAAGTGTGGTTCACCTTCCAAGGGTTGGGTGCCGAACGCATGGCAGCGGTCGTGCGTAAACACTGTCAGTTGGCGCAAGCGACCGCCCAACAGATTGATGAGACACCCACGCTGGAACGATTGGCGCCTGTTCCCATGAATATTGTCTGTTGCCGCTTTGTACCCAGTCGACTGCTTTCCACCTCGAACGAACAGACTCTTTATCTGGATGCGCTCAATAAAGCCATCGTGACTCAGCTTCAATTACAGGGGGTGGCAGCCCCTTCGACCACCACGCTTCATGGCCAGCTAGCCATCCGTATCGCGATTGTGAACCACCGAACCGAGATGACCCACATGACGGAACTTGTTGAGGCCATTCAGCCGCTAGGCGAGCGCATTGATGCACGCTTCGCGCCCTTGTTACAGCCCACCCACTGGCATCTGATGCAAGGTGGCGATGCGCGGTTATTGGTCGATCCCGACACCGGCCTGAATCGCTATGGCTGTTCGCCGTCGCCACGTGATAATGCCTTTACCTTTGCCTCGTCTACCGCCACCTCTGTTTCCACACCGGCGTATCAAGCGGCGGATGCCTATCGCCAGCGGATATTACACGATTGTGTGCAAGCCAATGAGGTCACCCCCTTGGCGGCGCATTGCCGTGCGTTGGAAGCGGATATCGCCAGCACATTGGGCATGACCGACCTGGAGCCCGATTTGCATCTCTCGCCGTCGGGGACCGACGCGCAACTCCATGTTGTCGCCGCCGTGACCACCGCGACACCGGGCAAGTGGGTGAGCATTGTGTGTGGCTCGGATGAAACCGGTAGCGGTACGCCGTTTTCGGTGACGGGATGTCACTTTGATGGCACCACGTGTTTAGGACATTCGGTGACCAAAGGCGAACGCTTGGCGGGAATGCCCTCGATGGCATTTGAAGGTATCCCTTTCAAAGCCGACGATGGGCGCTTCTATACCTTAGCGGAAATGGATCAGCGTATTGAGGCGTGCGTCGCGGCCGAAATGGAAAAAGGCCACCATGTGATGCTCCACGCCATGGACCAATCCAAGTTTGGTTGCTGGGCGCCATCGCCCTCGCTGCTGGACCGGTTGCGCCAACGCTACGGCGAACGCCTCCAAGTGATTATCGATGCCTGTCAGCTGCGCATTGATGCAGAAGACTTACGAGACCACCTCGCTAAAGGCGATATTGTGCTGATTACCGGCTCCAAGTTCTTCACCGGGCCTCCGTTCAGCGGGGCGGCTATTTTCCCTCAAGCGTTTTCGCACCGGTTGTCTCAAAGGGGAGCACATCTGCCCAGTGGCTTGACCGATTACCTGCCGAAAGCGGATTTAGGGACTTGGGAAACGCTGCTTCCCGATGCGCCTTCGCCCTTAACCATTGGCATGTACTTACGCTGGTATGCCGCGCTCACCGAAGCCAAACGCTACTACCAAGTGCCTAAAGATAAACGCATCAGCGGGCTCGATGGCTTTGGTCGTAATGTGATGCAAATGATCGACCAGCATCCGTACTTAGACGCGCTCTTTGATACCACCGATCCTTGGTGGGCGCGTACTGAAATGCACGGGGATGAATTGGGCATCCGGCGCAGTATCTTCCCGTTTTTGATTCGCGATACGCAAGGCCACTACCTAAGCCAAGATCAGGTAAAAACGCTCTACGAACAGCTCAACCGCGACATGAGCGATCACCCAGGACTAACGGAAAGTGACAAAGCCCTGGCAGCGCAGTGTTGCCATATAGGCCAGCCGGTCAAGATTGAAGGCAAGCACACCTCAGCGCTTCGCATCAGCATGGGCGCGCGCATTCTCTCCGATGGTTGGCACGACGGCGTGCATGACAGCCACCACCTGGAAGAAGAGCTGCGCCAAGTGCGTTTGATCCTGGAGAAACTGACCTTATGCGTACGGCAATTGATTAGCTGAGTAAGGAGAACTGTCGGTGCAAGCCTCCACAATCGGGGGCTTTTTTGTCTCTGAGCGCTAGGTAACACCACTTAAAAACCCTATTCACGGGTAAGCAAAGGCTGAGGTTTTTGTCATCCAATGCCGTTTTATGCTGTAAGCGATCTCTTACACGTTGAGCGTTTCAGCTAACCAGAAAACTAACGGCGTGATCGCCGTTGTAAAGACGACCAGCGACCAAGCCGACGAAAAACATAATGTGTCAACGTTTAGGGGAATGATGAACGGTTGGGTTTTTTGGACCATCAAGAAAAAGTGCTAATGGCACGTAAAACAGGGGCTAATCGGCAGCGGTAAGGTTTTGTCTTCGATCACCATCAAGCAGGTGAAAATCGGCTTAATAGAGGCTGTTTTGGCGAGATAGCCAGACGTCTATACCAAAAGATAGCGTCTTCAAGATTCTTACATCGTTTATTCTATGTCTTGGATGAACACTAGCGAGCAGGATTGGCCGCTGAACACGTAAAGGAATAGGTTTTCCATGAAGCCCCCGCATTGGTCTGAAGAGCGTTATTGGTTAGACGGACAAGACAAGTATCAACAATGGATAGCATCCGGACAGCGAGGAGTGGTGCTGGATATCCCCGCTATTCAAGCGCAGATATACGAAGGGGATGGACCCGCTTATAAACTGCTGAATGCCATGCTTTCCGTGGATCATCATGAAGGCATGGAAGGGTTTAAGGGGGCACCTCGCCTCGTATTAGCGTTATTGGCACAGCTTGCGGAACTGGGAGATGCAACCGCTTCACCGCAACACAGCACACCGGCTTGCGATGTGGCCAAAGAGATCATTTATGTACTGAAAAACCCGGCCATGCCCGGATTGCTCAAAATTGGCAAAACGTCGCAAATAGATGTCACCTTGCGCATGAATCAGCTCTACACCACGGGCGTTCCCACGCCTTTTGAATGTGTTTATGCCGTCGAGGTCGAAAGCCATCATAACGTCGAAAGCGCACTCCATATCGCTTTCGGCCCTAATCGTATTAACCCCAATCGCGAGTTTTTTCAGATAGAAGAAGACCAAGCCGTCGCGATTCTCAAGGTGTTGGGCGGTACCGATGTGACGCCTCAGATTAATGCGGAACTCAATGCCAACGTGAGTCAGGCCGAGAAAGAGTCCGGTAAAAAGATCAAGCGGCCTAATATGGACTTCTTTGAAATGGGATTATCGGTCGGCGATCAGCTGGTGTTTAAAAATGGTGAAGCCACGGCAGAGATCTTTAATAACAAGAAAGTGCTCTTTAACGGAACGGTAGTGTCGCTTACGGCAGCCACACGCGAAGTGCTCAATATTGACCACAGCGTCCAACCGGCACCGTACTGGTTCCATGGCGACAAGCTGATGATAGATATCTACGATGAAACCTATCCTCAGGGGGGAGACAACTAACCCACGACACTGAGCACGGATAAAAGCGCTAACAGCATCTAAAACAGGGGCTAGTCGGCAGCGGTAAGGTTTTGTCTTCGATCACCATCAAGCAGGCGAAAATCGGCTTAATAGAGGCTGTTATGCCGGGATAGTGACGAGTCCGTTAGGCGCTTACACACAAAACCCCAATGCGTTAGCGATCGGGGCTCTGTGATTTTATGATGGAAACCGCTTAGTGATGGAGCGCTGCACACTTAAAATTGAATCAGTGGCTACCCAACAGGGTATCCAAGCTATGCGCATCCAAAACGTCATCAGCCCAACGCTCTAGCTGGGTTTCATCCGCCTCCTCAATACGCTGCTGTGCCCAATCGGGTAACTCGCCAAAGCGCTTATTGAGTAGCTTGATCAAGAAGCGACGTTCACCTATCAGCGCGCCTTGCAGCAAACCTTTCTCGATACCATGACGTTCAAAGGTGTTGATATAGGGCATTTTCTTCGCCTCCTGAATCTCGTAGACCGCTTGTCGGAACGTGGGTTCCAGCCCGTAAGGCAGCTGGAGCATCCAATCGATGACAATAAATAACTGCTGGATCTGTTCCCGGCTGTAGTTACGCTCAAACATCAACCGCACCAGCTTGATTTTGGCTTGGGTGCGGGCATTGCCATCGGTTAAGCGCTTCGCCCGTAATTGCGCCATGACCACCAGCGCAAACACATTATCGCTGGCTTCCAAGGCCTCCCACTGCGCTTCCCAATCGATTAACTTGGCCATGGGGAAGGTAAACGCCACCTCACAGCCCCAGCGCTCGTAATAAAACGTCGTGGGTCGAAAGCTTTCTCGCGTATCGGCCAGTACCGCAATACTGACCACGTCAATGCCGTAACGATCCCGCAAGCGGTATTGATAAGTATACATCCGTTCGGCAAACGCGTCTTCCGGTTCGCCTTGCACTTCCACATGAATCAACACCCAGGTTTCGGTGCCATCGTTGGCATACACCTTCACCAGCTTATCGGCATAACGGCGTCCGCTTTCCGCTTCGACCGTGATTTGCTGAAGCTCCGTATCCAGGGGGGTATAGCCTTTTGACCAATCCACCTGCTGATGAATGGTCGGGAACAGTAACGCCAAAAACTCCGCAAAGTAGCCTTCTAAGGCCTTTTTCCACGGGCTATCGTGATCCGTTGAACGCTGCTCGTCCGTTTCGCTCATTCAGGCATTATCCTCTGCATCGGGCGTATCGTGGCGGCTAGCATAACGGCGAAGGCAGAAGCGGTCACGGTTGTGTCTCCGAATGAACGAATGACACCAAGCTTTTACCCACCGGAAAGCTCTTAAAATCCCCCAATTTCGGGCCACGAAGCTTTACCTTTCGTATCGACATTAAACGCGATTTTATGCCCGAATAGCCTGTATTGGTGAAAAACTCCTTCAGTGCTTTTTTGGTTAAAATGTGATCAAAGCTGGGCGCTTAAAGAAAGCCGATTGACGAATGAAAAGCGCTTTTGGGTGGTGCCTGGCAGATAAGTCAGCGGCGAATCGCTGCTTTTTAGCTTCAGCGGCAAATAGTGCGCAGGGGCGCACCTTGGCTTTCGCCAATTGAGTGTAGGAAGCGGGGCGAGTGGGTGTGTCGGCCTAGCGAATCAAGCGCTCAGCCGGTAGCTGTGGTGAAGTCCTCCCAGCCATGGGATGGCTTTCAGGCGACAGCGGCTTGGATTATGGCCAATGTCACTATCGTTCGCGGCTACCGGATCGATTGGCGTAGGTGGCTCGCCGTCATTGGCCATGTGGGGGCGGGCAGTATTGTAGAACTCCCGGTATTCCCTCAGCAGCCGGTTGAGCTGCCGGAGGTTCAGCACCACGATGGATGAGAGCAATTCTTCTTGCAGGGTGCGGTTGAAGCGCTCGACCACGGCGTTTTGCCATGGGCAGCGATAGGCTGTTCGCCGAACACGCATGCCGAAATTCGGCAGGGTATGAGCGGCGATGGGTGCAAAGATGCTGTCTCGATCCATCAGCATGATACGGCCTCTAGCCTCGTCAAACGGGAATGCCTCACGGATCTGCTGAGCCACCCAGGCGCTGGTGGGGTTATGGGTCGCCCGTGACCAGATCAGCCGACGGCGTTTATGGTCGACGATGTTCAGGATAAACACCTGGCGACAAAGTGCATCTTTTGTGGTTATGAAGTCCATGCTGCAGACGGCATGGTTATGAAAGAGGGTTGGCCAGCCAGGATCTTGGTCGCGGCTTGTGTTGGTGCCGGGCGGATGTGGCGTCAGGCCGTGCTCCTTGAGGATTCGTGTCACGGTATTCTTATCGATGGGATGCCTTAGGTCATGCCACAGTATGGAGGCTATGCGGCGAGCGGAATAACCACGGTTTTTGCGATGCAGTGTCAGGATCCAGTCTTCAACATAGGCAGGTGTCGGCGGGCGACCACGGCGTGGTCCCGCCTGAGACTTGCGATGCCAGATTAGCTGTAGCTGCTGATGTGGCCATCCCACGATCGTCATGAGGCGGGGCAGAGTCGTTCCGAGGTACCAGGGCAGCAGCGGTGACAGTCGACGATAATGGTCGTGCTGATTCCCAAGAAGAAAGCCACCAAATCCAGATAGAAATACCAATACGACAATGACCAACTCTCAGGCTCCGTTTCCTCCCGTGTAAGGGCGTCGCATCCTAGAGGGGGATCGGTACAATATCAATGTGGTCGCTGATGGCCCAGTTTCGGGCATCTCCCTCAGACAGACAAGGAGCCTTCATGTCCAATCCGCTTGCTCTAAGCCCCAAGGAATGCCAAGGCAAAACTTGGCATCCGCCGCATGACCTAAGCTTTGCTGCCCACAAGGCGCTGATCCCGCTACACGCTGGTGAACTCGCCAAAGCCCCTACCACCATGCCGTTAGCGCTCATCAAGGAGAACCGTGAATGGCGGTTAGTTGGGGTATGCGGTATCGAGTCAGGCCATAACCTGTTCATCAAAAATGGCAAGTGGCTGGGTCATTATCGGCCTGAGTGGTTATCCACCTATCCCTTCGAGATCGTGACGGTCGGGGAGAAGGGCCTGGTCACGTTTAATCGCAACAGTGGCTTGCTGGATGAAGGCGACGCAGGCGAGTCTTTCTTCGATGAGCAAGGTCAGATGACTGAGGCCGTATCTGCCCGCGTGGAAGCGCTCAAGATCAGCCACCGTAAACACCAGGCGACTCAGAAAGCGCTCTCGGCATTGGCCAAAGCCAACGTCATTACACCTTGGCCGGAAGCCCTACACAGCCAGCTGGGGCTATCCATCGACGGCTTGCACATGATCGACGAGAAGGCGCTTAGCCAACTGGATGACGAGACGTTTCTGAATCTACGCCAAGCCCAAGCATTACCGATGGCCTATGCCTTAAACCTTTCTATTCAGCAGACCCACTTGCTGGCCCGCTTGGCACGGTTAAACCCCGGCAGCGTGGCGGCGCCAGAGAACCTCGATGAGGTCTTTGGGGAAGACGATGAATTGAATTTTAGCTTCGACGATTAAGGAAAACGATGATGAAGGTAACGCTATTACTCGCCATGGCAACGCTACTCACCGGCTGTGGCGGGGTGCCGTTGGTGCCGTGCATTTGATTTAGAATTGGGATAAGGAGCGGACCAGCACCCCATGGCCATGCTAAAGCACCAGATCATCACCCACCCCGATTATGCCAAGCCATTCAGGCAGGAGCGATCCTTCACGCCTTACGAGCCGCGTGTCGGGTTTTCCTGGTTCTTGTACCCGGTGACGATTGCCAAGGCATCGGAGTGGCTACTGGTCAATGGTGAGTTAGGCTATTGCGCGCTGGTAATTGCCCCGAGCAAAGATGCCTTGCACATCGGGGATGCCGCCATCAGTGCGGTTGAATATCACCTTCCGGCGGATCGGGAGGAGGATAATGTCAGCGTCAGCCGAAGCGGCGACGATGTCAGCTGGCATACCACGGAGAAAGTCCCCGAGCACGTAGGCAATCGCTGCCTGATGGCGTGTGCGCTTTTCGAACGCTGCCGGGATATCCACCAAGCCGACGAAGCATTGGAGGCCCTCAACGATACGCCCCTGACCCTGCACGGTCGCACGTTTAGCCCCACGGAAGGCCTGGAAGGCTTGCTAATAGAGCTGGCCGATGACTTTCGAGACTATATCGAACACACGCCTTGGTGGAAGCTGCAGTGGCATATTTTAACCCGGCGAGAAGCACCGTGGCTGGATCGGCGTAATAGCTAAGGTCTCATTGCCGCTCTGTGCGGCGTTTTATGCTGCTACTGGGGGACTTCTCTACGTTGACGGCATAAAGCGGCCCTGTGGCCGCTATGAGCTGCTCAGGCCTCTGATTAGTCGGTGTTCGCCACCCCATACCCCGTACACCTGACCTCGAGTTGTCCCGCGCGACGCCGTGCCTGCATCCCCCTTGGCGACACGCACTGCAGCCATACGCCACTGCACGCCAGGCGTTTCCGATCACATGACCTTCTTCGCTGACCCTCAGCCACTCGGCGACAAAGCCCGGATCGAACAGGCTCACGGGGGCCACTACTGGGGCCGGTAGTTCGCCAGCCAGGGCAGGGCGATAGCGCACAGCCAGGTATCCATCACGCTCCTCAACATCCATCGCCAGAGCCTGGCTCTGTTCATCGCGGTACTCAAAGCGCTGAGCTTCGACGTTCCACGGTGAATCGTCACTCGGCTGCCCGTCGTAGAGCTTGGCGCCGGGATAGGCCCTCAGCCCCCGCAGCAAGGGCTCCAGCCAGGTCTGTGCCTCAAACAGCGCCCAGCGGATCTCGCCGTCGGGCAGCTCAAGGCCCACCCGGCGCAGGCGTAACGGGGCGTAGGTCACCGGCACCTTGCCCTTGGCATTACGCCCCTTCTTCGCCTCGCCTTCGCGGTTGTAGCAACTCACGCATAACGTCTTTCTGACGAGCTTAGGGCTCAAGCGTCCGCAACGTACACACAGCCGTGCCGGCGAGTGCCTGGGCGTGTGGGTCGCCTGGCTCAATGTTTCGCGCGTCGCGATCAAGCCGTTGGCATGCACCTGGCCGATCGGGCAGGCACGGCAGGTGAGGTGGTCTGCCCGTGGATTATCCTGCGCCAATGCGTGGCGAGCGGCGCACTCGGCGGCGGAAAGGATCGCCGATAGCCGGGTACAGGTAAAGTGTTGCTGGCCCGGGAGCTGCTCAGGAAACCCCTCGAAATAGCGAACGGGCTCATGCGTTACGTGGGCGTGTTCAGGCATGCATCAACCCTCGGCGATAAAAAATAAAAAGCAAAGGAAACAATATTTTAGCCTGAAAAGTGACGCGAGTACGAAAAAAAAGTGTTCGGTGCCAGGACGTCGTGACGGAAGGATATAAGGACAGCCAATGAGGTTGTACCCGTGCCAAGACGGCACATTTATCACCACCCACTGCTTAAGGAGTCGACCATGACTCACCTGCACCTCACTGCCGACCGTTACACGGCGCTGCGCACCCTCGAACCCGCCTTCATCCCGCTGCCCGGCATTCATCAGGTAGTGTCTCTGACGTTGCCGGAAGAGGTGTTGCCCGACGAAAACGACTGCCCCGCCATGGACGCTTATGGCGATACGTTCGTCCTGATTGACCTGCTGGTGCCTTATGGCGTGCGCGACGTTACCCCGGACACGCCTTGGTGTGTTACGGGTTTTCGTTGTGCCTGGGAAAGCAAGGAGAAGGGCGTCTCCACCGGCTGGCGGCGACTGCGCCTGCCAGGACTCAGCGCCTACACGTACCACGACGACACTCAGGCGCCCCTGTTGCACCTGAGCCCCGATGGCGGCGTGATCTACGAGCCCGGTCCGCACGTGCTCGACCCCACGGCGCCGAGATGGTTAGTGGTTGAGAGTCTGCCCCAGTTACTCGATCTCATGGCGCGGATCAGCCCCCTAAAGGGCGACGCCCTGGAGCCGCCTGGCGGCCATTGACCTGGGACGTCTCCCCGGTTCAGGCCGGGAAGGTGCTGCCAAGAGGCCCGGTTAGGCAACTTGCGCACAGTAATGGAATTTTTTTTATCCCTCGTAAGTTGTTGAAATAGGGATGATGTGGCGTCGAGATTGCTCATTTATGAGCGGTAAAAATTTAGCAATATCAATTGCTTATAGACTTTTATTAGCACCAGCAATACAGTGGCTAATGCCAGCGAATGGCAATGACGCCCCAAGGAGAGGCATCAATGAAAGCGAGTAACGTGGGATCGCGTATTGTACGGCTCAAAGACCTGGGTGAGTACCTGAGCGTGTCACAGTGCACCGCGCAGCAACTTGTGGCGCAGCCGGGATTTCCGGGCGTGATAACGCTTGGGCCTAGGTCAAAAGGAATCTTGAAGGAGGAGCTCGATGCCTGGCTAAAAACGCGACAAGGCTAAACGACAACGCCCCACCGAAGGGCGGGGCAAAGGAAACGCGGCGCCATCAACGTGATGGCCCGGTTAGTGTGTGCGCCTGTTACCAGCAAGCGAACACGAATATGTCAGATGCTATCCCTGACACAACCTACATCGGAGGTTTAATCCTTGAATAAGGATAAAGTCGCGTGTCCTAACGCGCAAGTGCAATCGCTCAAAAATGAGCGCCCTAAAACGCTTTCGTCTGCGACAGCGGCTGTTTCGCCGACGCCGCTGGTACCGATCATCGACCACTTTGGCACCGTCATGGCGCTGGATGCCTATATCGGTGGCCGAGGTGGGGTGCGCCTTAACGAACTGACCTGGATCGTGGGGGAGGCCCGCGTCAGCCTGGTGCCGATTCCGCTGGACGCTTACGCCCGTTTGGGCCTGGACCCCGAGCCCATTGAAGCCGGCTGGGCCCAGTTTCGTTTGGGGGGAAGTGCCTACGCCCCACGACTGCACCGCTCGCCCCAAGGGAAGGTGTGGATCGAGTTTCTCGGCTACGACGGCCTGGACATGTCGGCGACCCTGGGGCTCTATACCCGTGAGCAGCTCGACGCCCTGCTGACCGCCTACTTGGGGTGTCGGGAGGTGGTCGCATGAACACCTACCATGACGATCGTTATGTTCCCCTTGTGGGCACCCTCGACCTGGGGCAGGCTGACCTGGTGCATTGGTTGCTTGACCGTGTGGCGGTTGACTACTGCCTTCCCCCGCTTGGCAGCAACGGCCGCCCGCCATTGTATAACTTCCTCACCCACGTCGGGATTGACGAAGGAGAGTACGACGCGACGCTTGAGGGGCGTCTGGAGCAGAGTTGCTGGGTGTGGCTTGGCTGTCGCAACCACCAAGGCCAGGGCCAGTTTCGTATGCCCCCTGGTTTGCCCCTGGAAAGCCGCACGCTGCGCGCCCACGAGGCCCTGTGGGGCATGCTGTTTGGCCCCTTGCCCCCGGGCGATCTCTTGCGCCAGCACTGTGGGGACCCGCGCTGCGTGAACCCCTACCACCAGGTGCGTTACGGACCGCTGCTGCCGCGCCATGGTGAGTGTTGGGGGGGGGTCGCGACGCACGACTGGCACGCCTTGAGCACCAGGAAGAGGGCATAGTCGCATGAGTGCCTACACGCCAGCGCCGGGGGGAACCCCGGCACTTTCCGCCGTTGATCAACTGCTCGACGCCATGACGGCGGCGGGCATCCCTTACGACGATGACAAGCCCATCATTGGCGATGGCACCATCCACCGCTACCGCGTCCTGGGCGCCAAGGCAGGCGAACGCACCGGCTGGTACTGCTTCCACGACGACGAGCGCCCGGCAGGCAATTTCGGCTGCAACAAAGCCTACGGCCCCGACGTCAAGCTGCCGTTTTCGGCCAAGGGCGTCAAGCCCCTGACCCCGGCCGAGCGCGAGCGGCTGGAAAAGAAACAGGCGCAACAAAAGGCCCAACGCGAGGCCGAGGAAAAGGCCCGCCATGACGCGGTCGCCGTGCGTGCCGAGGCGCTGCTCAAAGCCGCCAAGGTGGCCACCGACGCCAGCGACCACCCCTACCTGACGCGCAAGGGGCTCAACCCGGTGCAGGCCTTCGTCGGCCCTTACTCGGTGGTCTACAACGGCGAGCAGCGCCTGGTGTCCGATAACGCCCTGCTGATCCCCATTCAGGGCGACAAGGGCCGCATCGTGTCGCTGCAGGCCATCTTCCCCGACAAAGACAACATCCTCGGCCGCGACCGCGACTACCTGGCGGGCGGTCAACGTCAGGGCACCTACCGCGCCCTGGGCAAGCCCAAGCCCCACGAAGGCCGCGAGGTGTTCCTGGTGTGCGAAGGCTACGCCACCGGGCTTGCGCTGCACCACGCGACCCAGCACAGCGTGGTGGTGGCCTTCGATGCCAATAACCTGATCCACGTTGCCAAGCGCATCGCGGCCTCCAAGCCCGACGCACTGCTGGTGATCGCGGCGGATAACGACCAGTGGACGACGGCGCCGGTGGAAAACCACGGCCTCTACTACGCGCGCCAGGCCGCCGAGGCGGTGGGTGGGCACGTCGTGTATCCCGACTTCGCCCCGGATACCGGCGAGCTGAACCCGGAAACCGGCAAGCGCAAAGGCCCGACCGACTTTGATGATCTTCGCCGGCTGCAGGGGGATGATGCCGTCAAGGCCGTGGTAGAGGCCTGCCTGAATGCGCCGCAGGACCCCGATAACGGCCCACAAGGCCCCACGCCGGGCGCAGCGGCGCTGATGGTACCCAAGCCGGCCTTAACGGTAGGCAAAGGCACCCTGGGCCATTCTGGGGGTGAGAGCCTCTACAGTCAGGAGGCCGTGCAACTGCTCGCGCACGATGTGGGGGTGATCCCCATGGGGGCCACCGGGGCTTCTATGGGTTCTGGCGCTGCAGTACGCGGAGCGTTGAGCTGATTCGCCAAGGGGATATTCTCAAGAAGGCCCATCTGTTCCGCCTGGCCGGCCAGACTGACTGGGAACAGTGGTGTCAGCAGGGCCCCGGCAAGCTGGACACCAGCTTTATCGGCAACCATCTGATCCAGGTCTGCCAGCATCTGGGAGAGATCGACATTGCCCATGTTCCCGCCAGCATGGCGAGCCCCGCAGAGATTGAACTGGCACTCTCGATAGCCTGGCTGGTGCAATTTCCCTCAACAGGACAGTTGGTGGCTGTGTTGTCTCAGCATCCTGAATGGAAAAATACCGGTATCTGGAAAAACAAACTTTCTTACGAGGTGCACTGTGACCGGGCGCCGCCGTCGGGAGGTGGGGCTGGGGCCTACGGCGAGGAGCACGATAAGCAACTGAGCGCTTGGATCACCCATCAGTGGGGGGCGCGGGTCAGTGCTCGTCTTGCGGCCGAAGCGATTGAGTTAGTCGCCAACCAACGGGAGCGGCACCCCGTTTGCGAATACCTCAATGCCTTGACCTGGGACGGCACGCCACGCCTGGATACCTGGCTGACCACCTGCGCCGGGGTCGAAGAGACGCCCTACACGCGCGCCGTCGGGCCCAAGACGTTAATTGGCGCCGTGGCCCGCGCCATGGACCACGGCTGTAAGGTCGATACCATGCTGGTCCTGGAAGGCCCCCAAGGGCTCAGGAAGTCCTCGCTGATTGCCGCCCTGGTGCCCAATCGGGCCTGGCTCGCCGAGGATCTGGGCGCGCTCATCGGTGACAAGGACGCGCTGCAAGGCATGCGCGGCAAGTGGATCATCGAGATGGCAGAGCTGGCCAATATGCGCCCTTCCAAGAGCGACAAGGTCAAGCAATTCCTCTCCACCTGCGAGGACAACTACCGTCCGTCCTATGCACGGGACGCCCAGGTGTTCCCGCGTCAAGCCATCTTCATCGGTACCCTCAACCCCGAAGGAGGCGGCTACCTGAAAGACCCGACCGGTGCTCGGCGCTTCTGGCCTGTACAGTGTGGCAAGGTCGATCTGGAGCGGGCTCGTGCTGAGCGCGATCAACTCTGGGCGGAAGCGATCATGAGGTATCACCAGGATGAGCCTTACTGGCTGGATGAGGCGACGGAGGCGCTGGCCAAGGAAGAACAGGCGGATCGTCAGGTAGAAAATCCCTGGGAGGCCCGTGTGATTGCCTACCTGGAGGGAGAACATACGACGGATACCCGCGCCGACCTCAATCGCATTCGTACTGCACCCTTGAAGGAAGTGCGAACCGCCGAGATATTTGAGGCGTGTATGGGGCGCGCGATGACAAACAAGGATTCCGCCGATAGTCAGCTGATCGCGACGGCGCTGAAACAACATGGCTGGATCAGAACTCGCCCCGGAGTTAAGGGGAAGCGTTCCACCATTTGGCGTCCTGCCTCCATGCCTGACGATCAGGCGCGGTGACCACCCTGAACCCGGCCATGCGCCGGGTTTTTTGTAATGAGAAGCCCCGTTGTACAGGGGGTACTGTCCATGCTGTCAGGGTGGTGTCACGCTGAAAGCCGCGCCATTACTGGCCTGGACAGGAGGGATACCCTGTACACCCCTTTCTTGAAACTTTCCCCTATCAAGAGAAAAGTGTCTTTTCCAGAACGAGGTAGGCAGGGAGCGTTGCATGATATAGGGCAGCGTCAAAGTTAGGCGTTGGGGGTGTCCCTACTGTACCGGGTGTCAAACCCGCATGGCGCCTGGGCTCGCGGCGGACACCACCGTGACACCATGGACACCACCTGGTGTCCTCGATGAGTAGTTGACGACCGAGCCGTCCTGGTCCGTGACCAAAAAAGGCGTCAGCCATCGGCGCCCCCTGGCGAACCTCTCAGACTCTCGACCGACCCGCCGGCCTCACTCGTCCTACGGGCCCTCGTCCTGACCAGGCCGCGGAAAAAGGCCGCGTGCATCACCACGTCCTCGGCCATGTCGGCCTCTTCGGCAAGTCCATAGATGAACCGATGACCGGCCTCTCCGGGCGCGGACGGCTCAATGCGCTGGAGTTGCAAGCCGGCCGCCTCCGCGCACGCTTCCAAAACCCCTTGGACGACCGTCTCCTGATCGGGCACGTCCTCCCACTCGACCATCATCGCCTGGTGGTAATAGACCCGGCGCAGGTAGTCCGGCATCTGCTCCAGGTGCCAGGCGGGCAGGATGGCAATCCCCGGATGCCGGCCTGCGAAGATCGCTGCGGCCCAGCTGACCTCGACGCGACGGCGATAGTGGGCCTCGGCCTTTGTGATCCAGCCTCGCCACCAGGCGTGCCATGCCGCCCAGTTGGCGGCCTGCATGTGGCTCAGCACCTGCTCCACCATGCCAGGCGCATTGAGCCAGATCTGCCCTTGGGCCTCGGCCTGCGCCTGGGCGTCCACGGCGGCGAGCGTGTGCCAGGGTAGGGTAGGGGGCTCGCGATTGGCAGCGGTGCGCTCATGCCCCCTGCTGGCTGCCGTTTCCGGCGACGCGGGGTGGTGATCCCCTGACGTTTCCGCTTCTATGGCACCGGGCGTCTCCTGGTTTACCCGGCATTGCCCCCTGAGCGCACAGGCCTCGGGTACCGGGCAGGTATCACACAGCGCCAGCGTCTCCATGGCGAATCCATCGCCCTCGCTGTCCTCTCCTTGCCATGCCGCCAGGAACGGCCGCTGTGCCCCGCTGACGCGCGCCAGCACGCGACGGCTGCCCTCACTATGCCTCGGCGCCAGCGCGGCCCACAGCCCCTCCAGCAGCGTCGGCAGGCGGGCAAGCTCAGGGTCGGGCTCAGGATCGAAGCGCCGATAGACCTCAGCCGGCGAAAAGGTCTCGCCCTCATGGATGATGGTAAGCACGGCGACCCGCTCACGCTGCCCGGGTGGCAGATGCTCAGGAAGAGGTGGGTTAGGCATGCGCACCGCCATGCAGCGCCTCGCCCATCCCGGCGATCATCTCGCGCAGCTCCAGCTCAGCCAGCCACCGGTCGGTGATGGCAGTCTCGCCCTGCATCGCCCCCAGCAGGTTGCCGGCGATGGCCCCGGTGGAGTCACTGTCGCCGTCGTGGTTCACCGCTAGCACCACGCCGTGGCGCAGGTCCTCGGCGACCAGCGCGCAGTAGACCGCGATGGCCAGAGCCTCCTCGGCTACCCAGCCTTCGCCCAGGGTCGCGATCGCTTCTGGGTAAGGGGTAGCGGTACCCGCCAACCGCCACGCGTGCTGCAAGGCGTCTCGCGTCTCCGGGTGGCCGTTTTCGTCGTTCAGCAGCGCCAGGCTCAGGGTCAGGCCTTCCTCTAAGCTCCCGCCCTCGACCAACCTCTGAATCAGCACCGCCAGCACGCCCCCGGTCAGGTAGCCGCTGGGGTGGCCGTGGGTCAGCCAGGCTAATTCCTTGCCCAGGGTGAACGTCTCGCGGGGCTCAAGGCCGTGACAGGCCCCGAACAGGCCCACCGGCGCCATTCGCATCACCCCGCCGCAGCCCTTGCTGTTATTCACCGCGCGCTCACCCATCAATTTCATTTCGCGCAGGGCTGACAGGCAGGTGTTGCCCGGGGCGCGACGGTGATGCAGGGCCGGTTCGGCTAGCAGATTGCTCTCCCCAGTCTGTACCGCCTCTGTTAGTGCGCTCCGCCCGCCCTGGGTGATCAACCAGCGCTGCAAGGCCGCTGCGCCCACCTGGCGATACACGTCGATATTCCTCACCGCCTGCAAGGCCTCGACTGCCAATAGCCCCTCGACGGTGAACAGGGTCATCTGGGTATCATCAGTAATCGCGCCCACATGGCCGTAGGCGGGCCAGAACTCGGTGATACCCGGCTCGCCGAATTGCTCAATAATCTGAGTTCGGCGCCAGAACTCCACGCGAGCACCCAGGGCATCGCCGCACGCTCCGGCAAGCAAGCAGCCGCGATAACGGCTCAAGGGGGTAGGAGGAAGCAAAGGGGGCTCATACATGGTGTAAGGTCTCCAGGTGGAGTTGAACGGTCAACGCTCACATTAGTCGGACCTGGTTACCACCGCCATGAAAACAGTCAGTTAGCGGGTAGACAAAGGGCTTGGATGACCAGAACGGAGAGGGGTATGTTAGTCTGCTTTTGGACAAGGTTCACGGCATCCGCCGCACCTTCCGAGAGAGAGTTACGATGCCCATAGAACCAGGTGACTACCCGACCATTGAGCCGGAAACCGCGTTAGGTCGCGCGCTTGTAGCCTTTTTTTGACGTGCTGTCGCCGGTATACGCGGCGGGTGAGGTGGGGGTTTTCCAAGTGATCGTTTTCGGCGGTTGTGCGGTCCATATTCACACCCAGGCAAGAGGGAGTGCCGACGTGGACGCTGAGGTGGCATCCCACGGCTTTGCCAGTAAATCCGAGATTGTTGCCTTACTCGGCGATGATGCTTATGTGTTCACGGATGAAGAAGGCGTGGTACAGATGCTAGAGCTGGACACCAGCTTTACGACGACACTCGCTCCTTTACATGAAGATTACGAAGATCGCGTCGTGCGCCTCGTGTCGCAAAGTAGCGTGCCTAACGTCGAAGTCTATGTCGCCAGTGCACTCGATGTCGCCATCTCCAAGCTAGGTCGTTTTGGGGATCGCGATCAGAATGATATTCAGACGTTACTCCAGCTCCCCCCATGTGGATATCGGTGAGTTTGAACGATTGGCGCGAGAAGCGATTGGCTACTATGTTGGCGACGAAACTCGTATATTGGGTAACCTGACAGTCGTGCTTGACGATTTTTACCATAGCGAGGGCGAGTCATGACCGCCTCTTACACCCGAAAGCGATTATACCGCGTTGGCTTTCGTCACCTTGATCATGCTGTCGATGATACCAAACAGCTTGCTGAGGCCGTCTGGTACCGTGGTTATTGCCCCACCCAGGCAGAACTCGAGCGATTGCAGGGCGTGATGCCGCGTGAGGCGTTTCAGCGTACGCTCTGTGTCCTTGAGCTGCTTAGTCAGTATCCGGTATGTCGACGAGATACCGCCAAACATCTGCAGACGCTCACACGTCACTTCCATCGCCAATTGCTAGGCAATGACGATACGCCTACTCAAGGCCGTTATTCCCCTAGCAAGCGATGGGGGCTTACAGACACTACCACCTCACTGCGTAAAGCATTGCTCCCTTTGCAAACCCGCACTTATGCCGATGCGACAGGGCATAGGCATGGATTGAGCGGCTGATGGTGCACAAGAATCTTTCAAACATGGCGTAAGGCCTCCCGCAGCGGTTGATCGTTAGGGTGGTGCAGCACCTCATCTAGGCGCGCGATAGGCACCAGGCTCACCGCCTGGCTTTCCCAGCCCATATCAGCAGGACTGCCACCCAGTCGTCTTGCCAGGAAGTAACGGCACACGCTGCTCGAGCGCGGCACGTCGATTAGCCAGCGGGTCAGGGCGATGACCAGCCCGGCTTCCTCGAACGTCTCTTTGATGGCGGTTTGTTCCAGGCTCAGCCCCGGCTCCTGCTTGCCCTTGGGGAACGTCGCTCGGTAGCCACCGAAGGCATTGCTGGGATGAATCACCCATACCCTGCCGTCGGGCTCCATGACTACGGCGCCGGCGGCAGGCGCCTTGCCCGGTACGATGGCCAGCGGTGGCAAGGTCAGACGCCAGTTAGCGTCATCGCTGCCTTGGGGTGAACCAGGGGGCAGCGCCAGCCCGTTCAGCCGCTCAGGCAGTGGCCCATCTGGCACCACCCTGGCGATAGTAGTGGGGTCATCCCAGCAGGATAGGGGCGTGGGTGTTGAGGGTGCCGTAAAGATAACCGGCTGGCCGGCGTCATCACGGCGAGGATGACTCTCGGGCATGGCGAGGTCTCGGTAGCGGAAAGCCATCAGATTAGCCCGAGGTAGCAATCATGGCCATTAAATCAGACGCTTAGCCTCGCGAGCTATCACGGCGTCTCCGCGAATCCGGCCAGGCGTGGTAAGCTGCCTGCAGACTATTTGTAGGGACGCGCCATGGCCACCAACCATCATGATACTGGGTATAAAGAGCTATTCAGCTACCCCGAGTTTGTTCAGCAGCTAATTGAAGGCTTTGCACCGGCTGACATTGCCGGGCTGATGGATTTTTCGACGCTCACGAACCACAGCGGTAACTACATCACCCCGTTATTTGAAGAGAAGTTCGAGGACGTGGTGTGGTCGGTCGAAGTGACTTGGGAGGGGGGTAACGCAGCAGGTGTTCCTGTACATCCTGCTGGAGTTTCAGTCGGCGGTGGATTCCAGCATGCCGATTCGGTTGATGCACTACGTCGCTTGTTTCTACTGCGAACTGCTCAAAAATAAAGTCATCACTCCCGGCCAAGGCCTGCCACCTATCCTGCCCATCGTGCTCTACAACGGCTCGAAGTCCTGGACGCCGCCGCTGGATATCTACGACATGGTGTACCCGGAACCCCCGCGTTTCTGCAGGTCTACCAGCCACACTTGCGCTACTATCTGATTGACGAAGGTCGCTATACTGACGAGGAGTTGGGCTTACGCCAGACACCACTGAGCGGGGTGTTCAGTGTCGAGAACGCCGGGGAGAGCTGGGAAGCCTTGCAGGAGGCGGTGGATCGTGTCGTAGCGATCATCCAGGCCGACCCCAACAAGGAGCGCATCGACCGGATCATTACCCGCTGGCTCAAGCGTCATTTGCATCGGCTCGGTGCTCGGGTCAACCTGGATCAGCTCGAAAGCCTGGTAGAGGACAAAGATATGTTGGCAGAAAACCTAGAGAATTTGGTCAAGAAGGAACGCTTGGAAGGGCGTCAGGAAGGGCGTCAGGAAGGCCGCCTGGCAGAGGCCCGCGATGTTGTGCGGGCCCAGCTCAACTTTAAGTTTGGTGAGGTGCCTGGGTGGGTGGAGGAGAGGCTCACACAAGCCGACCATGATCAGTTGAAAGACTGGATGCGCGATGTGCTGTTCGCCACTAGCCTTGAAGAAATGTTCAAGCACTAACTCCCCGGCGGATCACTGCTCGATCCGCCACGCCCCTCCCTTGGTGATCAACTCACCCTTCAGCAAGCGCTCCGCGGCCAGCAGCGCTAGCGCCACCACCTACTGTCGCGAGAGCGGTTCGATGGAAAGAGGCAGCCCCTGGGCCTTGGCAAGCTGACTCATGTTGCGCGCGCGGGCGACATCACCCAGCGCGGCGGCGAGCAGCGCAGGGTCGTTCTCCTCCATCACCGCCTCAGTTCGTGCAGGCGAACGTCTACAGCTATTTGACCGTTCTGGCGAGGATGTACCTTCCCCTTTGATATCTTGCGAATTTGTTGTCACGGGCCGCAAAAAAACTGGAGGCGTTCGCCTTTGTAAGAAATGGCTTACACGCAGTAGGTCAATGTCCTACATAAAATTGCCTCTTGGTAAGGTAGCATTGGCTGCCAAAAATTATTCAGCACTTCCATCACCTCAGTGAGGACAAAAAACGGTCTAACTGGATTGCATCAAGGGATACACAGGGATGAAAAAAACGACATTAGGTCTTGTGGCAAGCGCGCTGGTACTAATCTCTGCGGCCAACGCAAGCGCGGATGAGTTTGAGCGGCATATTTCGGTCGGTGCGATTGCCGGTACAACAGGCTTCGGTGGCGACGTGTCTTACCGCTTCCATAACAATCTCGCGGTAACCGCCCGCTACACCAATGGATTGGATTGGGACACTGATCTCGAAGAGGATGGGGTCGACTACGAGGCCGATTTCGGCATGAAAGCCTCGAGCCTCAAGCTGGATTACTACCCGTTCGGTGGACGTTTCTTCATTACTGCCGGCGCCATGATGCCGGACATCGACGCGAGCGTGACGGGAACACCGCAGAGCGGCATGACCTACGAATTGAACGGCACGAATTACCCGGCGGCTACGATCGGTTCTGTGGTGGGCACCGCGACCGTGTCAGATGGCACTCAGCCTTACGTGGGATGGGGGTGGCGCAGCTCTAACGAGCGCGGCCTTGGCTTTTTCTCTGAGTTTGGTGTTGTCGCCACGGATATTGATGTCTCGTTGCATACGACAAACGGTCTTGAGAACAGCTCTCCGATGCTGCGCGATGACCTTCGCGCCGAAGAGGAGAGCCTAAAAGACGACATCGACAAATTACCGGTATTCCCGGTAGCACTAATCGGTATTAGCTATACGTTCTAGGTTCTACGGATAGTGACTGTTATGTTTTTAAGGCAGCCCGAGGCTGCCTTTTTAGCGTTAGCTTGACCTTCCCTTAACGAGTAGAAAGGTATTTTGGGGATACAAAGGCGCTATACGGTGCGAATGACACTTGAGCCTGCAATCACCACCCTCCCGTATCAAGCAAGCTGCGGGTATTGTTATTTAGCGGCAAGCGAAAATCCGCGGTGCCCAGCACCATCGCATCCCCCGTTCTCACCACGCGCGCGCTGACGTAGATGAACTCCTGCCCTTGGGCATAGGTGCCCATCAAAATGGAGCGGGCGTCGTGCTGGGCGCTTAGGCGCTGCACTTGGCGCGAGAGGATCAGCTCGCCCACGCTCTCTTCGATGAACATGCTGTCGCGCATTTTGACTTCGCGTACCTGCATGCCCTGGCTTGCCAGTGCGGATGCCATGATTTCCGAGCTGATGCGCCCGAAAGTCGATGATTCGCTTAAGTTATCGATATCCACGAAGGTGGCTGCAATCATCGGGCTGTAGCGGGTGATATCGGGGTTGCCCGCCACGATGCGCTCTGCCGCTTGGTGGGCAAGTTCTGAAAGGTCCGGCGCCGGCTCATCGTCGGCGCTGTTTTGGTTGAGCGCGGCGCATGCGTTTAAGAGCAGTGTGAGGCAGCCGACGGCGAAAAAGCGTGCCGTACGTGAACGTAGCGGAAAAAAAGGCATCAGAGGCATGGCATTACCAAGAGTCAGTGATGGAAACCGTCGGGGTGGCCGGCGGCTTAGGTACGCGATGCGGGGCATAGTGGCGACGGTCGCCCTGGTTGGTGTAGTAAATATTCGATGAGGAGTAGAGAATGCGCTCGCCGTCGACAATTTGGGTCGTGACGATGATTTCCTCGTCGCCCGTATAGGTCCAGCTACCGCTGGTGATGTCGGCCGTGATGGCGGCGGGTATTAGGGCGAGAGCCGGTTCGCTCCAGTGGTTAAAAGGATGCGTTGCCACCGCCACACCGCCGGCCAGGGCAGTAAACGCGCCTCTCGGAGGGCGGATGTAGCCGCGGTCGCGGTGATTCACCACTTCCACATTGACTCTGACCGTCGCGCTCTGGGCGCTGGGTTCGGTGGTCACCGTCGCGCCGCGAGAGACGAGCTGGCTGGTGAGCAAGTCCTGAAACCCGCGACCAAATTCGCCGCCGTGGTTTTCGTTGGCGGGGGCATCAGGGTCGGGTTGCAGGTAAAGGTCACGGAAACGCACGCGGCTATTGGCGAGAATCCCATCGGCTTCGTGCTGCGCGAGCACATTCCAGTGATGAGCGGCCTGCATGCGCTGCTGTTCGGTGTAGGGGTAGGTGGTCGCAATCGGCGCTTGTGAGGTGTTGGCGTAAAAGCAGCCGCCAAGCGTTATAGCCACTGCGCCTACGGCGATGGAGCGCAGCCAGCGTAAGGCGCTGGCCCGTGACCGAAGCGTATTCTGTGGTCGAAGCATAGAACGTAAAAAAGCGGGCACCGGCAGTTCCTTCTCGCGATAAAAACGACGTTTGGTAGACTAGTTTGCCATGCTTACCCCTTATCGGCTACGGAGTCTGACACTTGAATGAGCGATAACGCGAATGCTTGAAGATCACCGCAGCGGGCCGCGCCACGACTCCTTGATGAAAGTGCGCCACGACGACGATAGCGACAGCGTATGGATGGTCAGCTACATCGATATCATGACGCTGTTGGTGGCGCTGTTTGTGATTATCATCGTGGCGGCGGAAGCGGCTAACCCAGGGTGGTTGGTAGGCGCGCGTGCGCCAGACGTGAAGCCAATGCGCGCCGCGCCGCGTTTAGAAGTCCCGCTTCCGGAGCCGCTGGCACAATTGCGTAAAAAACAGCAACTGCCTCGTATCGCTCCCGGAGAGCTTAGCCCCATGGCGATAAGTGCCGCGTTGGGAGTGGCGGGTTTGCCGCCGCGCGTGCCGGCGCCTCCTCGATTGCTGGCCAGGCCTGAGCTTGAGGCTGAACCCACGTTGTTACCCGCACCGGAGCTGCCGCGTTTGATGATGCCGTCCGGGTTTGATTTAACCCAGCCGCTGGCGGAGTTTATGGTGGTGCTGACCGACCGGCCTCCCGCCAATGTGGTGGAAGTCGAGGATGACGCCATCGCCAGCGCACAAGCGCTTAACCAAGCGCTCACCCAGCGCGTGGAGGACTCGCTATACCTGCCCGATTTAGCCGGCGTGGAAGTCTCCCGTGTCTCGGAAGGCATTAACCTCCGCGTTCAGGATCAGCTGCTGTTCCCCAGCTCTGACGCGGCGCTAACCGGGGATGGGGAGGCGCTGGTGGCGAGCCTTGTGGATACGATCCAGCGTTACGACGGTAAAGTCTCCGTAGAAGGCCACTCCGATAGTCGCCCGATCAATACCGAGGAGTTCCCCTCCAATTGGGCGCTCTCTAGTGCCCGGGCGATCGCGATTGTTGAAGCGCTGGAAGCAGCCGGCGTGGCAACGGAGCGCCTTCGCGCCGTGGGGTTGGCCGCCACAGAGCCGCTTGCCGATAACGACACGGCCCAGGGGCGCGCGCGTAACCGTCGTGTAGAGGTCGTGATTCACGTGGAGTAGCCGTTTCACTCACGGCAAGGCCAATAGAGCGCCAAAAAAAAGCCCGCCGGGGGAGGGCGGGCAAAAAAGGGCTTGGCTCACTGCAGCCCGCTGGCTAAGGGGGAGGGTGTACAGGGTGGCCAGCGGGTACAATTTGAGTATAGCTATTTTGCGCTCGATGCCAAGTATTCCGGGAAATTTTTTTTCTATCGGCGGATCGCGCTTTCTGCCTCTTTCGTATTGCGACAAACCGCCACAGGTTGCTGGCGGTTTTTTTGGCTATGCTGACTATATAGTTATTAACTTAGAGGGTTTGATTATGATCGGCAGCAACGTCATGCATCACCGTTTTTTCGCACGCACTTCTTTGCCCATGGCGATTGCCGCAGCACTTGCCATGAGCTGGGGTAGTGTGGCGCAAGCGCAAGACAAAGAGGCAGCGGCTTACCGTGAAACCCAGTTGGGTCTATACGTCACCGCGAAAGAAGCCTACGCGCTCATGCAGGAGGAGAGCGATGCGGTACTGATTGATGTGCGTGACCCGATCGAGATCAAGTTCACCGGCTTTGCCGAGCCAACGGACATCCACGTGCCCTGGGTATTGGCGAATCGCGCGCGGTTTGATGATGAAGCGAAAACCTGGCCAATTGTCCGTAACCCGGATTTCCAAGATCAGATTCGTGCCGAGCTACAGGCACACGATGTGGATGAGGATACCCCTATCATCATGATGTGCCGCTCCGGTTCGACACGTAGCGCGCCGGCCGCGGACCTTTTGGCGGATATGGGCTACTCCGAAGTGTACTCAGTGAGCGATGGCTTTGAAGGCGGCAAGCTGGCAGAGGGCGACTCCGCCGGCGTTCGGGCACGCGACGGTTGGCGCAACTCCGGGTTGCCGTGGAGCTACAACATTGACCCGGATGTCGCTTGGTACGAAGGCAAGTACGACGAAGAGTAATTTCACCCCCCCTTGCACCGCGTGCAACACACGGCGGTGCTGGCTTTATGCTGTTTTGAGGAGTTCTACCATGCGCTATTCACTCGTTGCCGCTACCGCCCTAAGCGCGGCCGCTTTTGCACTACCGACGCTGGCAACCGCTGATAATCACGGCGAGTCCCAAGATCGCGCTTTAGTCATCGTCACCAGCGATGAAGTGCAAACGCAAAGCATGGCCATGATTTTAAGCAATGCCATGCAGGAGCAGGGCACGGATCTGCACATCCTACTTTGCGACGAAGCCGGTGATTTGGCCGTCGACGGCTACGCGAGCGAGGAAGCGGTCAACACACCGCCTGGACACCCCATGGAGCAGATTAAACCCGAAGGGTTACTGCAAATGCTTATGGGTAAAGGCGTTGAGGTCGATGTGTGTGCGATCTACCTACCGAATTCCGATTACGCAGAGGATGATCTACTAGAAGGCGTCGGCGTTGCCACGCCAGGCCCGATGGCGGAAATGATGCGCGACCCGGCGATTCCGGTCTTTAGCTTTTAAGCCATTTCCCGCATTGCTACCAAAAATCGACACCGCTCAGCCCTGGCTGGGCGGTGTTGTTTTATGCAGCTAGCTTTATAGTCAAAAAAAGTATAAATATATAACATTATTTGCGTTATACTGGTACCAATTCATTGGTTGCCGGTTTTTCCCCTCTTCAGGAGGCTTTCTGTCAACTACCTCTGCCTGAAGGCAGAGGCTTGTGAAAGCAAGCCGGGTTGACCAGGGAGAGCAGTAACCAGCCCGCTACGTTGATAACAGGTCGCCAAGACTCACCCCACCGTTCTTCCTCAGCGGTGGGCACTGAAAGGTCAGGATCATGCTGGCGCAAGGTAAAACGCCGAAGGTCTTGATCGCTGCCGATAGCAGTATCGTTGGCAGGAGCCGGTTATCGACATTCCCGAGGGGAGACTGGGCGCAAGCCCCGCGATACCAGACCCGTAAGGGTTCTATTTTAGGAGGAAATCGCATGGCGGTTTTCGTATTGGATAAACAGAAGCAGCCGTTAATGCCGTGCAGCGAAAAGCGCGCTCGGCTGCTGCTGGAGCGCGGGCGTGCCGTGGTGCATAAGCGCTATCCGTTCACCCTTCGGCTGAAAGATCGGGTGGGTGGCGATACCCAGCCGCTACGGTTGAGTATTGACCCCGGCAGCAAGACGACCGGGCTGGCGCTGATGCGCGAGGCAGACGGTGCCGAACCAGACGACCAACAGCGGCATGTGCTGTGTCTGTTCGATCTGGTGCATCGCGGCTTTCAGATCAGGAAAGCCTTGGAACAGCGCCGTGGTTTTCGGCGTCGTCGCCGGTCAAAGAACCTGCGCTACCGCGCCCCGCGCTTTGACAACCGGACGCGCAAAGCCGGTTGGCTGCCACCCAGCTTGCAGCACCGGGTGGATACGGTGATGGCGTGGATGGAGCGGCTGTCACGGCTGGCGCCGATCACCGCGATCAGCCAGGAGTTGGTGCGCTTTGATACCCAAAGGATGGAAAACCCCGAAATCAGCGGCGTCGAGTACCAACAGGGCACGCTGCTAGGCTACGAGGTGCGCGAGTACCTGCTGGAGAAGTGGGGACGAGAATGTGCCTATTGCGGGGCGACCGAGACGCATCTTGAGATTGAGCATGTGGTGCCGAGTTCAAGCGGCGGCTCTGACCGGGTCAGCAACTTGACGATAGCCTGCCACGACTGCAATCAGGCCAAGGACTCACTGCCCTTGGCGACTTTTTTCGCCTCCGACAAAGGCCTGAAAAAGCGCCTCAAGGCTAACGGCCTGTCAGCGGACGCGCGGCTGGAGCGCGTGCAGCGTGAACTCAAGCGCCCGCTACGGGATGCCAGTGCGGTCAACGCCACCCGTTGGGCGCTGTTTAATGCGCTCAACGCCACCGGCCTGCCGGTGGCAGTGGGTACGGGTGGTCGCACCAAATTCAACCGTGAGAGGCTCGACATTCCCAAGACTCACTCCTTGGACGCGGCCTGCGTCGGCGCTTTTGACATGCTGCACGACTGGAGAGTGCCAACCCTCACCATCAAATGCACCGGACGCGGCAGCTACCAGCGTACCCGCTTAACGAAACACGGTTTTTCACGCGGCTACCTGATGCGCCAGAAGCAGGTACACGGCTTCCAGACCGGCGACATGGTCAAGGCCATTGTGCCGACCGGCAAGAAAGCGGGCACGCATACGGGCCGTGTTGCGGTGCGCAAAACCGGCAGCTTCAATATCCAGACCGACCACGGTGCCGTCCAAGGCATTTTGCACAAACACTGCACCGTGATCCAACGCGGTGATGGCTACGGCTATCACCTCACCCCGACTATTCACCAACTGAAAGGAGGAGCGGGGCAAGCGGTGGCGTAACCCAGTCGCTCTGCGAGCGACGCGCTATTCCTCCCGGCACTAGACGTACCGGGTATCCCGCGCAAAATCTGATGACAACGCCTTTGGTCACTCCCTTTTTTGACGAGCCCACCAACACCTTTAGCTACGTCGTGCAGGACCCGAATAGTCAAGCGTGCGCGATCTTGGATTCGGTGCTCGATTTCGACTACGCCGCTGGGCGCACCGACGTTCGCTCCGCTGATGAGATTATTGCCTTTGTACGTGAGCACCATCTTAACGTGGAGTGGATATTGGAAACCCACGTGCACGCCGATCACCTCTCGGCTGCGCCTTATCTGCATGAGCAGTTGGGCGGCAAGACGGGTATCGGCGCCAACATCACCGTGGTGCAGGATGTCTTTGGTAAGGCGTTTAACGCCGGTACCGAGTTTGCCCGCGATGGCAGCCAGTTCGATGCCCTGTTTGAAGAGGGCGACACCTTTCACATCGGGGGGTTGGAAGGACGCGTGCTGCACACCCCGGGGCATACGCCCGCTTGCTTAACCTATGTGATCGGCGATGCCGCCTTTGTGGGCGATACGCTCTTTATGCCGGATTTTGGTACCGCGCGCTGTGACTTCCCCGGAGGCGACGCGCGGGCGCTTTATCGCTCGATCCAAAAAGTGCTCGCCTTGCCCGGTCACACGCGACTGTTTATGTGCCACGACTACAAAGCCCCCGGTCGTGATGCTTATCAGCACGAAACCACGGTGGCCGAGCAGCGGGCGCAAAACGTTCATGTGCGCGACGGTATTAGCGAAGAAGCGTTCGTCAAAATGCGCGCTGAGCGTGATGCCACCCTGGGCATGCCGCGGCTGATTATTCCCTCGGTGCAGGTCAATATGCGCGCCGGTGAAATGCCGCCTGCCGATGACAACGGTCAGGTGTACCTTAAAGTGCCGATTAATGCGTTTTAAGAAGCGTGGACACAGTGAGGCAATGCAGTGAATCCTAAACGCTACCTGCCTATTTTCCAGTGGTTGCCGCACTATCGCCGGGAAACCCTGACGCGCGACCTGCTAGCCGCGGTGATTGTGACCATCATGCTGATCCCGCAGTCGCTAGCGTACGCCATGCTGGCAGGGTTACCGGCGGAAGTGGGGCTTTATGCCAGCGTCTTGCCCCTGGTGGCCTATGCGGTATTCGGCACCAGCCGCACACTGGCCGTGGGGCCGGTGGCGGTGGTGTCGCTGATGACTGCCGCGGCGTTGGGCAATTTGGCCACGCCGGGAAGCCCTGAATACGTGGGGGCCGCGCTGGTGCTGGCCCTGCTCTCCGGGCTGATATTGACGTTAATGGGCGTGGCGCGACTGGGGTTTTTGGCCAATTTTCTCAGTCACCCGGTCATCTCGGGGTTTATTACCGCCTCAGGCTTGATTATTGCGGCAGGTCAGTTGCGCCACCTAATCGGGGTGGAAGCGAGCGGCCACAACATGGTCACCCTGCTCAGCGGGCTGGTTGAGCAGGCGGGGAGTATCCATGGGGCGACCTTACTACTCGGTGGGGGCAGCCTGCTCTTTCTTTATGCGGTACGGCGCTGGCTGAAAGGTTCGCTGACGGCCATGGGTGTATCGGTCGCCACGGCGGACATGCTCACGAAAGCCGCGCCCATTGTCGCGGTGGCCGTGACCACGCTACTGACGTGGCAATTGGGTCTGGATAAGCAGGGGGTCGATGTTGTCGGCGATATTCCTGCTGGGCTGCCGCCCATCACGCTGCCCGGCTTCGAGCCGGGGCTTTGGGGTGACTTACTGATGGCGGCGCTTTTAATCAGCATTGTCGGCTTTGTCGAATCGGTGTCGGTCGGGCAAACTTTAGCGGCGAAACGCCGCCAGCGCATCGACCCCAATCAGGAGCTGATTGGTTTGGGCGGTGCCAACTTAGCGGCTTCCTTTTCCGGCGGGATGCCGGTTACCGGCGGTTTCTCCCGCTCGGTGGTCAATTTCGATGCCGGCGCCCAAACACCGGCGGCCGGGGCTTTTACCGCCGTGGGGATTGGCGTCGCAGCACTGGTCTTGACACCGTTGATTGCCTATTTGCCCGTTGCGACCCTCGCCGCGACGATCATTATCGCGGTGCTGAGCCTGGTGGATTTCCCCGCCATCGTGCGGACATGGCGCTACTCGCGCAGTGATTTCGCCGCCATGCTAGCGACCATTGTTGTCACGCTGGTCAGTGGCGTCGAAAGCGGCATTCTCGCTGGGGTGGGCCTTTCTTTAGCGCTGCATCTCTATCGCACGAGCCGCCCGCATAGCGCGGTGATTGGCCGGGTGCCGGGGAGTGAGCATTTTCGCAACATTGAGCGTCATCAGGTCGAAACGGTGCCGCACCTGTGTATTTTGCGCGTCGATGAAAGCCTCTATTTCGCCAACGCGCGCTATCTTGAAGATACGGTGATGGACGAGGTAAGCCGTCAACCTGACGTAAAACACGTGGTGCTGGCGTGCCAGGCGGTCAATGTCATCGATGCCTCCGCGCTGGAAAGTCTGGAGACGATTAACCAGCGGTTGAGTGATGCCGGCGTCAGCCTGCATTTGGCCGAGGTGAAAGGCCCGGTGATGGATCGTTTACAGAACACGGCGTTCTGCCAGGCATTGACCGGCTTTGTTCATTTAAGCACCTATCACGCTTGGGTGGCCCTGACGCAGCCAACCAACGCGCGCTATCCCGAGCACGCCTCTTGTCCTAATGCGTCAACCTTGCCGTGGGCAAACGGCACCCATGAGGCGGCGCCCACGATGGCCGCCGCTTCCCCTTTGCAATAGTCAACCTAGTCACGGGTTTAAGGAGAGCAACCATGAAAAAGAACGTCGGTGGATTCGATAAAATAGCTCGCATTGTCGTGGGCGCACTACTCATTTTGCTGGCTGTGACCGGCACCATTGGCGTGTGGGGCTGGATCGGCGTGTTACCGCTAGCGACAGGCCTGTTCAATACCTGTCCGGCCTACTCACTGCTAGGCATCAGCACCTGCAAGACGAAGAATCCGTAAGCCAAGAGTCCATAGCGCCGATAGCGAATCGGCGCTGCAAAAAAGGAGATCAACGTGGATTGGACGGCAAGTCTACAAGGCCTTGTGGGTGGCGTACTGATCGGGCTCTCAGCGATCTGGCTGATGGGCACCCTGGGACGTATCGCGGGGATTAGCGGCATCGTGGGGAACTTGGTGACTCAGCGCCCCAAGGGTGATAGCGCCTGGCGGGTGACGTTTGTGCTGGGCTTGATCAGCGGCCCTCTGCTGCTCATGGTGTTGGGCGGAGAGTGGGGGAATGTGGCCGATACCCCAAATGCGGTTGTCGGCGACCCCGCTGGTGGTGTTGGGTTGATGCTGCTCGCGGGGCTGCTCGTTGGCTTGGGCACCGGGATCGGTAGCGGCTGTACCAGCGGGCACGGCGTTTGCGGGTTAGCGCGCCTCTCACCACGCTCCTTGGCCGCCACGCTGGTGTTCTTGGTCATGGCGATTATCACCGTCTACGTGGTGCGCCATGTGCTGTCGATTGCCTAGCCTTTGTTGATTGCATCGTCTCAGCCGCGGGGTGTCACAGGCCCGCGTTTTGCCTCTGGCGAGATTTCGTCCACACTGAAAAAGGCGACTTTGGATCGATTGCCGACGGAGTCATTAACGACCATGTCGGAACACCAACCGAGAAGGAGGTTAGCTTATGACGACGCCACATCATCCCCACGAAAGTGCCACGCAAGCGTCGCTCAGTGGCCATGCCGAAACCACCTATTACACGTTCATCAGTGAGCTCTGCGCGCCCGGGGATATGAGCCGGGGCGAGGCCGAGTGCGCCACCGTGGCCGTGCTTCGCACCCTGGAAGAGCGCATCCAACCCGCCGCGTCGAAGACTCTGGAAGCGCAGCTTCCCGATAAGCTTCAAACGCTTTTGGATCACTGCCAGGGCGGCAAGGCGCGAGCGCCGGAGCGTTTCGGCAAGGATACCTTTATCGCGCGGGTGGCCGAGGCGCTAGAGACCACGCCAACGGAAGCGGAATCCATCGCACAACGGGTATTCGCCACGTTGCGAAGCCAAATCAGTGACGGCGAGGTGGAAGACGTGGCCAGCCAGTTGCCGCCGGATATTGAGCGTCTATGGCGAGCGTCGTAAATGGAGGCCATCAATGGGGGCGGTGTTAAATGCAGGTAAAAGATGAGGAGGCGCTGGTTGAGGATTTGGCAGCGCAGTGCAAGCCTCATGACCACTGCCTGATTGGTGTCGAGCACGAGGCGTTTATCTTCTCGCGCCAAACTCAAGCACCGCTCCCCTACGACGGTGAGTGCAGCATCCACGCGCTTTTATCCAGCCTTCAGCGCCAGGGCTGGGAAGGGGTCTATCAGCGTGAGGCACTGGTAGGTCTTAAGCGCGATAAGGCGGCCATCACTTTGGAGCCTGCCGGCCAGCTAGAGCTTTCCGGAAGCCCATGGCCGGATCTGCACGGCGTGTACGACGAAATGCGCGCGCATCGTCAGCGCCTCGCCAAGCTGAGCGCGGACATGGATCTTGGCGTCATGGCGCTGGGGTTCGCGCCGCAGTGGTCCCGGGACGCAGGGGAGTGGATGCCCCATGACCGCTACCACATTATGCGCCGCTATATGCCGCGTGTCGGAGTGCATGGTCTTGATATGATGCGCCGCTGCTGCGCTTTTCAGCTGAATTTTGATTACCAAAGCGAAGCGGACATGGCGGCCAAGGTGCGCGTGGCGACGGCGTTGCAACCCTTGGTCATGCTGGCCATGGCGAACTCGCCCTTTGCTGATGGGCGGGATAGCGGCTTTTCGTCCTATCGTAACTACGTTTGGCTGCATACCGACTCGGCCCGCTGCGGCGTGCTGCCCCTGGCGTTGTCACCGGAGCTCAGCTTTGCCCGCTACGTGCGCAGAGCCGTTGAGGTGCCGATGTACTCAGTGAAGCGCGACGACGCTCATGTGGACCTTGCTGGACATTTTTTTGCCGACATGCTCAACGGGCGCCTACCCGAGCTTGCTGGCGAAAGGCCGACGCTTTCGGATTGGCGAGCCCACCTCAATACCTTGATGTTTGAGGTGCGCTTAAAAGAGCGCATTGAGCTGCGGGGCAACGATACCCTCCCCCTTGAGCAGAGCATGGCCCTGGCCGCCTTCTGGACCGGTATTCTTTATGACGAAAGCTCGCTTGATGCGGCCCTTGCCTTCATCGAGGGTGGCGAAGCCGCCGTGTTCAATGAACTGCGCCACCGTCTCCCAAGCATGACGATGAGTGAGAGCTCGGCGGTACCGGTAAGGGGTATGTACCGTGCCGATTCGCTGGGCGAGGCGCTTGAGTACACGCTCACCCTGGCACGAGCAGGGCTTGAACGGCGCCGTAAAGGCAATGCGCATCACACCGACGAGACGGTCTATCTTAAGCCTCTTGAGCACCTTGTCGAAGAAAGACAAAGCCCGGCCGAGCAGTGGCAAGCGCAGTGTCGGCGCTTTGGGCGGCTCGACCTTTCGCCGCTTCTTAACGCGGCCGGTTTTTGAGTATGGCGTTGCCGTTATCGTCGTGTTTGAGTGAGTTAAAAGGGCATATTGGCCATGCTTGACCCTAATAGCTGGTCGCTATTCGACAGCATTCTGGTCTTTGCCGGGTGTGCGCTGGCCATCGCCGTCTTGGGCACATGGATCACGCGGGTGGTGGATCAGCTGGCGGATCGCACCGGCATTGGCGAAGCGGTGGCGGGCGCCTTGCTGCTCGGGGCCTCGACGTCGCTTGCCGGCTCCGTGCTGTCGGTCACCGCCGCCTGGAACAACCATCCGGAGCTTGCCGTGAGCAATGCCCTCGGCGGGATTGCCGTGCAGACGCTCTTTCTGGTGGTGGCCGATCTCGCCTATCGGCGCGCCAACTTGGAGCACGCCGCCGCGTCGGTGCCCAATATGCTGCAGAATGCCCTGTTGATCACGCTGCTCGGCATTATCCTGCTCACTCCGACGCTGCCCGATATCACGATGTGGGGCGTTCACCCGGTCACGCCCTTGCTGTTTGCGCTGTATGTCTATGGCATCTATATGGTCAGAGGAGCGCGTTCGGCGCCCATGTGGCGCCCGTTGATGACCATGGAGACGCGGGAAGATACTCCCGATGACACCAGCGCCATGCCATCGCTGCCAAGACTTGCCGTGACCTTTTTATTGTTGATGGGCGGACTTGGGGTTGCCGGCTGGCTGCTGGAGCCCGCGGCCAGCAATATCGCGCTCAAAACGGGGTTGTCGCAAACGGCGGTGGGCGTGCTGTTGACCGCCGTCAGCACGTCGATCCCCGAGCTTGTGACCTCGGTGGCGGCGGTGCGCCGTGGGGCGCTTACCCTGGCCGTGGGCGGCATTATCGGCGGCAACGCCTTTGATACGCTCTTCACCGCCGCCTCGGATATTGCTTACCGCCCGGGCTCGATCTACCACACCATGACCGCGGAAGTGACGCTGTGGTTAACGCTGACGTTGGTGATGTCGAGCATTTTGATGATGGGGCTCATCCGGCGCCAGGAGCGGGGGCTTGGGCGCATCGGCGCGGAGAGTGTCGCCATCACCGTGCTCTACTTTTTTGGGGTCGTGTTGCTGTTAGTCAACGCGGTGAACGGCGGTTGAGAACACATAAACGAACGCCAAAAGGCATTCAAAACGCACTGAAAGAGAAAGCAGCGAAGGAGTAGGGAAAATGAAAAGCGTAATGGGCTATATCGCCGGCTTACTGTTTGGGCTCGGGCTCGCCGTTTCGGGGATGACCGACCCGGCTCGGGTGCTGGGGTTTTTGGACATTGCCGGGGCGTGGGATCCCACGCTGATGTTTGTCCTTGGCGGGGCCGTGGTGACCAGCTTTATCGGTTATCGCCTGGTGTTTAAGCGCTCGGCCCCTTTGCTTGGCGAACGCTTCCAACTGCCGACCAAGCAAGACCTGGACATCAAGCTCCTCGGTGGGGCGGCGCTGTTTGGCATCGGCTGGGGGTTGTCGGGGTACTGCCCAGGTCCGGCCATCGCCTCGGTGGCGGGTCTGACACTACCGCTTGCCGCCATGTTAATCGCGATGGTGGTGGGCTGGTTTGGCGCGCGGGCTCTCACGCGCTAACGCCTAGACGTTCGTTTTACTTTCCCCTTGTCGGCGGCGCTGGCAAGGGGTTTTTTTGTCCTTATCGTTCACTGCGCGGGCGTTTTTAACATTCGGTTAATGCGGCCTTGTCATGCTGAACGTTATAGCAAAGGAACCGTTATGCATATATTGCTGGTGGAAGATGATGCGCTGGTGGCTTCGGGGATTCGGGCCGGGTTAATGACCTACGACTTTGTCGTGGATCACGTGTCAACCCTGCAAGCAGCGCGCCAGGCCTTGGAATCCGTGACCACTGACGCTGTGATTCTTGATCGTGGTATGCCCGAGGGTGACGGACTCCAGCTCTTGGCAGAGTGGCGTCGCTGCGGTGTGGAAACGCCGGTGCTGATTCTCACTGCACGCGATGCCGTGCGAGATCGTGTGGATGGCTTGCAGGGCGGGGCGGACGATTATCTGGTAAAGCCGTTCGACCTGGATGAACTGGTCGCACGGCTTTACGCCCTGCTTAGGCGTGCGGCGGGGCGTAGCAGCGGAGTGATGACTCACGGCGCGCTGTCGCTGGATCCGGCGTCAAGACAAGTCAGCGTGGAAGGGGAGGTGGTCGCGCTTTCTCGTCGTGAGCTGGTGTTGCTGGAAGCCTTTTTATACGCCCCGCGCAGCGTATTAACCGCCGATCAGCTGAAAGACAGCCTCTACGGCATGAACGACGATGTCGAAAGCAATGCCCTTAACGTGCATATCCACCATCTGCGGCGCAAGCTCGGGAGCGGTGTTATCGAGACCGTGCGTGGCTTGGGTTACCGGCTGGGTAAGCCCGATGAGGTGGGGAATTCAGAAAATAGAAGGACGCCGTCGTCATGAGTTTGCGCGCGCGCCTGCTGTTGACGCTTGGATTAACCCTTTCGCTTCTTTGGGGCAGTGCGGCGGCGTGGTTGATGCAGGATTTGGAAAACAAGGTGGTGGAAACGCTGGATCAGCGTTTAGCCCAGTCAGCGCGCATGGTCGCAGGCTTAATGCTGCAGCTGCCGACCGACGTGTGGGCGCAAGCCGATCAGCGCGCCCTATCAATTCCCCCGATTGAAGGGCTTGCGTGCCAGGTGCATTCGCCGCGCGGTGAAATCGTGGCGCGCACCCATACCGACATGGAGCAGGTGCTCATGCCGGGGGAGCGTGGTCATGCCTATCGCCGAGAGGGCGGTATGACCTGGCGTGTGTTTACCTATGAGCGCGGTGGTCTCACCATCACCACCGCTGACCGCATGGATGAGCGCGACATGCTGCTGTCGGACGTGATCCAGGTGGCGGTGGTGCCTTTTGTTGTGGCACTGGTCGGGAGTCTAACAGTGGTTTGGCTGGTGCTTTGGCGCGGGTTGGCTCCCCTGACGCGTCTGCGCGAATCGCTATCACGCCGCCACCCGGATGCCCTTGCACCGGTAACGACATACGCCATGCCGGCTGAAATCCGTCCTTTGATTGAGACGCTAAACGGCCTTTTGGCACGGGTACAGCAGGCCATCATACGCGAGCAGCGCTTTACCAACGACGCCGCCCACGAGCTGCGCACCCCGCTGACCGCGATTAAAACCCACCTGCAAGTGGCCCGCAGGGTCGAAGGGGCCGCGGCGATTGACGCCATAACCCAGGCGGAAGAGGGAGTTGTCCGTTTAAGCCGCACCCTCGACCAGCTTTTGACCCTGGCGCGCGTGGAAGGGCGTTTGCGCTTTGATGACGGTGAGGTCAGCGATGTGGCCGATATCGTCACCTGCGCGATTGCCGACACCAATGCCGACCCAATACAGCGGTTTTTATTGCCCGAGCGCTGGCCGCAAGCGGTGCTGCAGATGCCGCGTGAATTGGCGATTACCGCCCTGCGTAATGTGCTCGATAACGCCTTGCGCCACGGCCCGCAGGACCAACCCGTCACCGTGAGTGCCCGATGGGTCGAGGCCGAGCAAGCCGTGGCTTTTTGCGTAAGCGACCAAGGACCGGGCATCTCACAGGATATGCTCGACCAACTAACTGAGCGTTTTTGGCGTGCGAGCAAGCAGCAAGGCAGCGGGCTCGGGCTCGCCATTGTGGCCGCCATTGCCGAGCGCTTTGGCGCTCGCCTGGTGCTTGAAAGCCAGGAGGGGGCAGGCCTGACGGTGGAATTCATTGTGCCAGCGAGCGCTAAGGCTTCACGTGAGCCGGCGCTGGCCAACGACCTTAAGCGGTTAAAAACGGCTTAAGGATAACGACAACATAAAGGGGAATCCGTGATGAGCAAGAGGATATTAGGCGGGCTAGGCCTGCTACTTGGCGCCGGTTTATACGCTGGCAACGCGCTCGCCGTTGAGCCAGGCGACCCAGAGCGCGGGCAGGCGGCTGCGGCCACCTGCACCGCCTGTCACCAAGCCAACGGCAGCGGCATGAACGTGCCCAAGGGTGAGTCGTGGCCGCGCTTGGCCGGCCTGGATGCCGGCTATATTGAAAAGCAGCTGCATGACTTTAAAGCCGGACGCCGTCAAAACGCCAGCATGATGCCCTTCGCCAACATGCTCAATGAGCAACAAATTGCCGATGTGGCCGCGTACTACAGCCAGATGCCGGTGACTCCCGCTGGCGGAGGTGAGAGCGCGTCAGAGGCAGAGCTCACGCGTGGTGAGCAGCTTGCCAACCGGGGCGACTGGGATCAGTACATTGTGTCGTGCAAAAGCTGCCACGGTCCTGGCGGCACAGGGGTCGGTAGCGACTTCCCGGGGATAGCGAGTCAACACGCGGGGTATATTCGCACCCAGCTGCATGCTTGGAAGAATGACGAGCGTTCCAACGACCCGCAGAACTTGATGGGGGCCATTGCCAAGCGCATGAGCGACGACGATATCGAAGCGGTCGCGGCCTGGTACGCCAGCCAAACCGTTAGCGCAGAAGGGGAGGAGTGATCATGGTAATGGGTAAAAAAAGCCTTGCGCTGGCGGTCGTTAGCGCCTCTATCGTCGGTGTGGGCGTCGTCACCGCCCAGGCGCAGAGTGACAACGCGCAGAGCCAAGCGATGCCTTATCAAAATTTGGTCGAGTTGGGCTACCCGGCACCCAAGGAGGGTGAGCTGGTGCATGTGCCCCCGACCATGGCGGATCTGGAAGCCTCCGACCTTCACCCCGAACTCAAAAACGTCATTCGGCGCGGCTATGCGCTTTTCACCGATACCCAGCAGCTTCGAGGTGAAAACGTCTTCAATGACATGAACTGTTCAAGCTGTCACCTGGGTGAAGGCCGCCAGCCGTTTAGCGCGCCGGTATGGCCCGCGGCGGTGACCTTGCCGAACTTCCGCGGCAAAAACCAGCACGTCAACAACCTGGAAGAGCGCATCGCCGGCTGTTTTGCTTACTCGATGAACGGCACCCCGCCTGAGTATGGCAGCGATGATATGTTGGCACTCTCGGCGTATCACCGCTGGCTGGCCACTGGCGCACCGGTCTACCCCGATCAGCCGATTTACGGCCGTGGCTTCCCCGCTCCGGAGCGCCCGGCGGAACTCAGCTATGCCCGCGGGGAAGCGGTTTATCAGGAGCAGTGCGCGATTTGCCACCAGGAAGATGGCTCGGGTCACTACGAGGATGGCGAGTATGTCTTTCCGGCCCTCTGGGGCGACGGCTCGAATAACTGGGGTGCCGGTATTGTGCGCACGCACACCGCGGCCGGGTTTATCAAGAACAACATGCCACTGGGGCAGCCGCTCTCGCTATCCGACCAAGAAGCGTGGGATGTAGCGCTCTACATGACCCAGCAAGAGCGCCCACAGGATCCGCGCTACGACGGCAGCGTCGATGAGGTGCTGGAGAAGTTCGGCCCGACCTTCCACAAAAACTCAAGCTACGGCCAAGTGCGCGAGCACGATGGCCACCGCCTCGGCGATCATGCCAACTGGGGTGAAAAAGGCGATGAGATCAAACCCTGGAACGTCGGCGTGCCGCGTTTTGAAGACCTAGAAGAGTGAGCCGTACAGTTAAAAAGGCGCTTTGTAGCTCCAGCCTCGCCCGGCTATATCGCTGGGCGGGGTTTTAGCGAAAATCCGCATAACCGCTCGCTAGACCAGTAACCGGCTTGCACGTGACCGCTGATGACGTGGCCGGCTAATGGGGACGATTACGAGGTGCCAATCCCAGCATGTCGAAATTAAGGCTCATCATCCTCTGCCCCCAGAAGCGCTTTGATATTTTCGCCATCACTGATGGCCGCTCTCCACAGATCATTCCAGCTATCCGGTGGATTACCGTTCTTGAGCATCTTGCGGAAGATAGTGTAAGCATCTTGTTTGCTGTCATAGGCTCGCTTGGTGGATTCGTCGTTGACCCAGGCGTAGATGAGGATCTTGCTCGCAAGGTCGTAGCGAAAGAATAGCCGGTACTGCTGATAGAACTTTGCCCGGCACCAATGGGTGTGCTCAGACCCGAGGGTGTTTCCTTGGCGATACTGAGGGCCTGCCGGATCCTGTGGAATGTCGTTCTTGGCCAGCTTCACAATCGCCGCCAGACGCTTGGTGGCCGGTTTGCTGTGATATCCGAGTGGATCCTTTTCCTGGAGTTGCTTTACCTTATTGGTGAGCGCATCGACCTGCTCAAGGAATAGCGGATGTGCGTAGATCGTCCATCCGTTTATCTCCAGTGGACTCATGTGTCGTCGTCTTCTGGCAGTTCCTCATCGAGATCGACCTCAATGCCTGCCGTCAGGCGTTCGGCCTCGGCAAAGGTGCTTGCAGTGACAGGACGAATATTTTCCGGGTGCTCCTGCAGATCGCGCTCTAGGAAGGCCAGGAAGCTGGTCATCACGGGATCTTGGCTGTGCTCATCGCGGGCGCGAGTGAGCACCACTTCCCCATTGGGGCGAATCACGTAGTGAATCCGATCGCGACGTTTCAGCTTCAGCACACGACGAACCGATGCCGGAATGGTCGTCTGGTAGCGATCCGTCAGGGTGGAGTCATCCTCAATGGTCGTGTTCATGATTGGCCCGTACAGTGGCAATGCAGAAGTAATGCACTTAAGGTAATGCAATCGCATTGCCTCGTCAATGGCAGGGAAACATAAAGGGATTTTTGCTTCTGCGTGGCCGTCGACAGCGTAGCTGAAACAGCCTAAAGTAGTTATAGGTATTACCTTTTGCTGCGGAGATCGGCATGGCAAAACCAACATCCATCAAACTCGACGATGCGCTGAAAGAAAGAGTGCAGCATCTGGCTGAAGCCCGACAGCGATCGGCACACTGGCTTATGCGTGATGCTATTGAGCAGTACATAGAACGTGAGGAAAGACGCGAGGCTTTTAAGCAGGATACTCTCAAAGCTTGGGAGGAATACCAAGCAACTGGTTTGCATGTCACTGCTGACGAAGTGGAGCAGTGGCTGGTCAGTTGGGGGAAGGACGATGAGGTGTCGGCTCCCACATGCCACAGGTGATCCTTGCCCCGGCAGCAGTCCGGGATCTTGAACGATTGCGTGAGTTCCTACGACGTGACTGCTCCCCGCCCTAAGCGCTGACGCGCCACGGGCGAGGCTTCCCACTTCTCAGGCCGCTGCCGGTGCGTGACCGGGCTTACGCAGGCCTCCGTGGGCAGAGACCGACAGTCCTTCGGCCTTGAGTTGCAAGATGCCTTGCTGGCGGATGTTGATTGCGGCGTTGATATCGCGGTCAATGTCCTTCGTGCCGCAGTGCTCGCAATCCCAGCGGCGTACCGATAGCGGCATGTCCGCAACCTTATGGCCGCAGCCAGCACAGGTTTTGGAACTGGCGAACCACTGGTCGATTTTGACCAGATGCTTGCCTTGCTCCCTGGCTTTATAGTCCAGTTTTTGGATCAGGCTGAACCAACTCGCATCGGCAATATGTTTTGCCAGCTTGCGGTTTTTCAGCAGGTTTTTGACTTTCAGGGTCTCGACAATCACCGCTTGGTTGTCGTCAATGAGTTGTCGAGACAGCTTGTGCTGGAAGTCAGCACGGGCATTCGCCAGGCGCTCGTGCGCCTTGGCCAGCTTCAGCCGTGCTTTCGCACGGCCCTTGCTGCCTTTTTGGCAGCGGGAGAGTGCTTTCTGTTTGCGGCGTAGGTTGGCACGCGCGCGCTTGAGAAAGCGGGGGTTGGCGACCTTACGGCCACTGGAGTCGATGGCGAGGTGTGTCAGCCCCATGTCCACGCCGATGACCGACTGCACGGTTTGAAGCGGCGCCGGGGCTTCCGCACCGTCATCGACCAGCACCGAGGCGTAGTATTTGCCGGTGGTGGTGGTGCGGGTTAACGTGATGCTTTTCAGTGTGCCGGTTATTTCACGGTGAAGGCGCGCCTTGACCGGCCCGAGTTTGGGTATCTTGATCTCACCCTCACCGACCTTGATGCCGGTACAGTGATAGCTCGATTGCTTGCCGTGCTTGCGTTTGAACCTGGGGTAGCGGGCAGGTAATTTGGGGTCAAAGAAGTTCTGGAAAGCCCGATCCAGGTTAATGCACGCTTGTTGCAACGCGATAGAGTCATAGTCTTTAAGCCAGTGGTACTTGCGCGACTTTTTGGCCACCGCCAGCAACGGCTTGAGATCTTTTTTCGCGCGGAGTTTGGTGCCATGCCGTTTGTACTGCGATCGGATGATATGCAGCGCCTTGTTGTACACAAACCGCACCGCACCGAACTGGGCGTTCAAAAACGCCGCCTGCTCAGGGGTTGGATAAATGCGAACTTTGGTGGCTTTCAGCATGGCATCGCGGCTTGTTAATCTGTATGTATATACATAATAGTCGATAAGGGGCGAAGATCAACCCCAGCAGCGCTAACGCGCTGCCCGCTTTCCTCCCCGCCCTGAATCGGGCGAGGGTTCTCGCGGATGTTTGCTAAGAATCCAGCAGCAGCCGAAAGAGCCGCTAGGGAGATTCTTCACGGCATTCAGGAGCTTAGAAAATATCCCCATATAGGTCGCCCGATTGACGATCTACCTGAGGTGTATCGTGATTGGCTGATCGATTTTGGCGATAGTGGTTACGTCGCGCGATATCGTCTTGATGTGGACAATGTGGTGGTATTGGCCATCCGTCACCAGAAAGAAGCCGGTTTCTGATGTCTTACCCCCACACATAGCATACTGACAATAGAAGCACGATACGCTGACTTTACTCGCTACGCAGGACAATCGTCATTTATCCCCTACAGGGTATAAATAACTAAATATCCGCTATAACGGATAAGATATTACGACGAAGGCGCTTCGCTACCCATCATTTCGATGAGGCGCTCTTCGCTGGGCATGCCTTGTATACGCTCAATACGCACGCTGCCGTTTTCGGTTTCGCGTTGGAAGGCGCTGGTGGGGGTTGCGTAGAGCCCGAGAGCTTCAAAGAGCTGGTTATTGGCATACACTTGCTCTTCAATGTCGCGTGGCTGTGCGCTGGCCTCAATACGATCGCCACGTTTATGCGCTTGTAAGGCGGCCTCGGGATTGTCTGCGCCCAGCAGCGCGGCGGCTTTTCCGGGGCTGTCGGCGGCAAGAATGCCGACCATGATATGGCGCAGTTGAACGCGGCCGGCTTCTACCCAGGGGCGCGTGGCCTCCCAAAGTTGTTGGCAGTAGGGGCAGTTAGGGTCGGTGAAGGTGTAAATCACACGCGGGGCGTCGCGATCGCCGTCCTGAATCCAGTGGCTCTCTTCTAGCAGTGCCCAGGTTTGCGCCTCAAGCGGTGCGCGAACGTGCTCGTCAAGCTGTGGTTCGGTGAGGTCATTCCCCTCGCGATCCATCAGCGTACCCACAATCGCATGCTCGCCATCGGGGGTGAGATAGATCGCCATTTCGCGGCCCTGTACGCTTGCCCCGAAACCGCGTAACCCACTGGGTGCGCTGAATTGCCCGTGGATGTCAATGCCTTGTTCCTCCAGAGCTTGGATAGGGGCAGGCAGCGTTTCCTGCGCCATGGCGTGGGTGCTGAAGCTGGTCAAAAGGGCAGAAGACAGCAGTATAAAAGGCGGTAAACGTAGCGGCGATCGAAACATGGTGTCCTCGTGGGCGTTGGCGCTTGTCAGGCGTGGGGAGTGGGAAAATCGATCGATTGTCGCAGGTCAAGATTATGCGCTGATTATTATCGAGGTGGCATGGCAGACAACCGTTTGGGCCAGTTTGCATGAATCCGAGCGCTTAAGTCGTTACAATGCGTACTAGACTAAACCTGAACGTATGCTTTTTTAACACGCCTGATAACAGGTCGACGCAATGCATTGCCCCTTTTGTGGTGCCAACGATACCCGAGTCACCGACTCCCGTCTGGTCGCGGAGGGCGACCAAGTTCGCCGTCGCCGCCAGTGTGCGGGATGCCATGAGCGTTTTACCACCTATGAAACGGCCGAGCTGATTATGCCGCGCGTGGTAAAATCTGACGGTTCGCGCGAGTCCTTTGACGAGCAGAAACTGCGCGCGGGCATGCTGCGGGCGCTAGAGAAGCGTCCGGTCAGCACGGAAGCGATCGAAACCGCTATCGAGCGTATTCGCCAAACGCTGCGCGCGAGAGGGGATCGCGAGATCAACGCCCGTGAAATCGGCGAGTCGGTGATGCAGGCCCTCAAGCAGCTGGATCAAGTGGCCTATATCCGCTTTGCCTCGGTATACCGCAAGTTTCAGGACCTGGACGAGTTTCGCGCTGAAATCGACCGCCTGTCGCAAGAACCCTGACCCAAAGGTCGCTCACCGATGCCCTTTACCCCCGATGATCACCATTATATGGCGCGTGCGCTGCATTTAGCCGAGCGTGGCCTCTACACGACCGACCCCAACCCACGGGTGGGCTGCGTGATCGTGCGCGACGATCAGATTGTCGGAGAGGGCTTTCATCTGCGCGCCGGTGAGCCGCATGCGGAGATTCACGCGCTTGCCGATGCCGGGGATAACGCCCGCGGCGCCACTGCTTACGTCACGCTTGAGCCGTGTTCGCATACCGGGCGCACCGGCCCCTGTGCGCTGGCGTTGGTGAAGGCCGGGGTCGCCCGGGTGGTCGTGGCCATAGTGGACCCCAATCCGCAGGTGAGCGGGCGCGGTATCCGCCTGTTAAAAGACGCCGCTATCCAAGTGGACGTGGGGTTGCTGGAAGAGGATGCACGGCAGCTTAATCCCGGGTTTATCGCGCGCATGGCGCATCGGCGCCCCTTTGTGCGGCTGAAAATGGCGATGAGCCTAGACGGGCGCACGGCGATGGGGTCGGGCGAGTCCCAGTGGATCACCGGTCCCGAAGCGCGCTGCCACGTTCAGCGGCTACGCGCGCGCGCAAGCGCGGTGCTCACCGGGGTCGAATCGATCATCATGGACGATTCGCGTTTAACGCTACGCGCCGAGCAGCTGCAACTGCCCGATGCCGAAACCATCGTGCAGCGCCAACCGTTACGGGTGGTGTTGGATACGCGCTTGCGCATGCCGCTCGCTGCTGCCTGCTTGGCCGCCCCGGGGCGCACGCTGATTCTCACCACGGCGGCCCATTCGCCCGACAAGCGCGACAAGCTAGAGCAAGCCGGCGCCGAGGTGCGCGTTCTTCCCGCTGCCGAAGGAGGGCGAATCGATCTGCGTGCGCTGCTGACCTGGTTGGCCGAAAACGAGCAGGTCAATGAACTGCTGGTGGAGACGGGGGCGACGCTTGCGGGGGCGATGCTGGCCGCCGAGGTGGTAGACGAAATGCAGCTTTTTGTCGCACCTACTCTCTTAGGCGGTGACGCACGGCCGCTTTTTGCGCTGCCGGGCTTAAGTAAAATGGCCGACCAGCGTCGGCTGACCATTCACGATATTCGCGCGGTGGGGCATGACTGGCGAATTATCGCCGCCCCGGTTCGTGACTAGCGCCGTCAGCGATAGCAAGGTACCCTGACGCGCGAAATCGCACGCTTGCGACACAGACTTGGAGATTCCATGGCGCACTCCACCTCCGGGGGGTTGGCCCCCATCGCTGACTTGGTAGACGATATCCGCCAAGGCAAAATGGTCATCCTCATGGACGATGAGGATCGAGAAAACGAAGGCGATATCATCATGGCCGCGGAGAAAGTCCAGGCCGAGCATATCAACTTCATGGCGCGTCATGCGCGTGGGCTTATCTGCTTGCCGATGACGCGCCAGCGTTGTGAGCAGCTTAATTTGCCGCTCATGGTGCGCGACAACGGCTCAGGGTTTGGCACCAAGTTCACACTGTCGATTGAAGCGACCACGGGTGTCACCACCGGTATTTCCGCGGCCGACCGCGCCCGCACGGTGCAAGCGGCGGTGGCGGCTAACGCCAAGCCCGAGGATATCGTGCAGCCGGGGCATATTTTTCCGCTCATGGCCGAGCCGGGCGGGGTGCTGCGACGCGCGGGCCATACCGAAGCGGCGTGTGACCTGGCCGCGCTCGCCGGCTGTGACCCTAGCGGTGTGATCTGCGAGATCATGAACGATGATGGCAGCATGGCACGTCGTCCGGAGCTTGAGGCGTTTGCCGAAGCGCACGGTATCAAGATGGGGACCATTGCCGATCTGATTCATTATCGCATCGTTAACGAGCAGACCGTGGATCATATCGAAGCGCTGCCGCAGAGCACCGCCCATGGCGAGATGATGCTGCACGTGTTCCGCGACCGTATTCAGGGCGCGCACCATTTAGCGTTGGTCAACGGTCAGCCGCGCGCGGATCAGCCCACCACCGTGCGCGTGCACCTAGCGGATACGCTGCACGATGTCATGGGGCTGTTAAAAGAGGGGAAACATCGCTGGGACGCGCAGCGTGCCTTGGCGGAAATCGCCCGTGCCGAACCCGGTGTGTTTGTCTTGATTGACGATTCGCGTCCGCATCAAGATTTGAAAGATCAGTTGGATATTTTCTTGGACAGGGTGCGTCAGCCGCGTACCAGTGACTCCGATGGCGCGGGCAACTATTTAACCATCGGCACGGGCTCGCAGATTCTTCGCCACCTGGGCGTGGGGAAAATGCGCCTTTTAAGCTCGCCGTGGAAATTCTCCGCGCTCTCCGGGTTTGACCTGGAAGTCGTCGAGCGGTTAAGCCCAACGGATACGCCCGAGGCGCCCATTTCACAGCAGAACCCTTCACCACAGAACTCTATTTCAGCAGGAACAGATTGATGGAACCCCTCTCTCAAGTGGAAGGCAACTTTTTCGACGTAAACGGCCGCTATGTTCTCGTGGTGGGCCGCTTTAACCATCACGTGGTGGATAGCCTCGTGGAAGGCGCGGTGGATAGCCTGGTACGCCACGGCGTAGATTCAGAGCAGATTCAAATCGTGCACGTTCCCGGGGCTTGGGAGCTACCGCTGGCGGTGAAGAGAGTGCTGAAAGTCAGCCAGCCCGATGCGGTGATTGCCCTCGGTGCCGTGATCCGTGGCGGTACGCCGCACTTTGAATACGTGGCCGGCGGCTGTAATGCCGCGATGAATAACCTTCAGCTTGAGTTTGATACGCCGGTCGCTAACGGCGTGCTGACGGTCGAGTCGATCGAGCAAGCCATCGAGCGTGCGGGCACCAAAGCCGGTAATAAAGGCACCGAGGCGGCCATGGCGGCCATGGAGATGGTATCCCTGTTGCGCGCGCTCTCTCCGGAGGCAGGGCAATGAGCCAGCAGCGTAAGCCTTCGCGGGCACAAGAAGGCCGCCACGCAGCGCGCGAATTGGCGGTGCAGGGGCTTTATCAGTGGCAGATGACCCACAAGTCAATGACCACCATTGAAGCGGAGTTCCGTAGCCAAAAGCCCGATGATGACCTGGAAGAGCATGAGAACTGGGCCAAGGTGATGGAGATCGCCGATAAAGCGCTGTTCCATGAGCTGTTGCACAACGTCGCGCGTTGCAAGGATGAGCTAGATCGCGAAATCGCGCCGCTGCTCGATCGCCGCTTGGAAGACCTGGATGCCGTGGAGCTGGCGATTTTGCGCTTGGGCGCCTATGAGCTCGCGCACCGCCTGGAAGTGCCGTATCGCGTGGTGATCAACGAGGGCGTGGAGCTGGCCAAGTCATTTGGCGCCACCGACGGGCACAAATACGTCAACGGCATTTTGGACAAGCTGGCAAACCGCTTGCGCAGTGCTGAGGTTGTCGCGCGACGCCAGTAAGGGCGCTCGTGATGGCGACTTATGGCGTTAAGGGGTCTACGTGCTTGCCGAATTTGACCTAATCCACCGCTACTTCACCCCCCATACCCCAGGCCAGCGTGTGGCATTGGGCGTGGGGGACGATGCGGCGTTGCTGACACCAGTGGCGGGGCAGCAGTTGGTCGTCAGCGTCGATACCTCCGTTGTCGACGTTCACTTTCCTGCACAAGCGCCGGCGAGGGCGATCGGCCATCGCGCGCTGGCGGTGGCGCTGTCGGACCTTGCCGCGATGGGTGCTGACGCAAGGTGGTGCTTTATGGCGTTAACGCTCGACCAGTCACGCCTGGGCGATGACGCGACCGCTAATGCGTGGTTGCAAGCGTATGCGCAAGGGTTTCTGACCCTGTGCGAGCAGCACGAGACGGCCTTGGCCGGCGGCGATGTCACCTCGGGTACTTTATCGATCGGCGTGACCGTGATGGGAGAAGTGCCGAGCGGCGAGGCGCTCACGCGCAGCGGTGCAACGGTGGGCGATATCATCGCCGTCACCGGCGCACTCGGCGGCGGGGGAGGGGGCTTGGCGCTTTGGCAGCAGGGCGAGCGCGATCTTTCGCATCCATTGCTGGCGCGCTACCTGCTGCCGACTCCGCGCCTTGCCGCAGGGCGGGCGCTGCGTGGGATCGCCTCTAGCGCGCTGGATATTTCCGATGGCTTGCTCGCCGATTTGGGGCATATTCGTGAGGCATCGGGCGTCGGTGCCGCGCTTGACACCGAATCACTCCCGCTCGCCGAGGGACTGAAAGAAGCTCTGGGCTCGGAGAAAGCGCTAAAGGCGGCCCTTTCGGGCGGCGATGATTATGAACTGCTGGTCACCCTTCCGCCTGCTCGCTGGAGGCAAGCGCAGGCGGCGCTTGAGCCCTTGGGCGTTGCGTTAACCGCGATCGGCCACTGTGTGGAAGCCCCCGGCGTAAGTGGCGTGCCCGCCGAGGTGAAAACCGGGTGGCAACACTTTGTCGAACACGTCTCGTCAGACACGCCGTCGCCGAGTCGACGCAGGGAGAAGCGCCATGAATAAAGCGCCGGCTAGCGTTTGGCGACGCCCTACTCACTTTTTTGCCTTTGGGCTGGGTAGCGGCACGGTACCCTTCGCGCCGGGTACCTTTGGTACCTTGGCGGCGATTCCTTTTTTTTGGCTCATGGCGGATCTGCCACTGAGTTGGTACCTGGGGATTGTCTTGGCGGCCTTCGTGGTGGGCGTATGGCTGTGCGATAAAACCTCACACGATCTGGGCGTGCATGACCACTCGGGTATCGTCTGGGATGAGTTTGTCGGTTACTGGATCACCATGGCGGCGGTGCCGTTCTCCTGGGAAGCGGCGCTCTGGGGCTTTGTGGTTTTCCGCGTGTTCGATGTGTTTAAGCCCTGGCCGATTCGTTGGGCGGACCGCCGCGTGGCCGGTGGCTTTGGTATTATGATTGATGATGTCATGGCGGGGTTATACGCTTGGAGTACGATGCACCTTTGGTTTTGGCTGCATTGATACCTCTTCCGAATCGGCTGTAGGTAGGGGCGTGCTTCAAGGAGTGACATGATGCGCAAGGAACGACTGATTGTCCCGATCATCGCGACGGTGGCCGTGATATGGATGGCCGCTCAGCTGCTGTCGAGTGTCTTGTTTGAGCGCAGTATGCGCCAAGCACTGGAAGACTTGAAGGCGCGCGGCGAGTGGCGCGTACAGCGCACCGAAAGCGATCCCGGCTGGCTTACCTCGCATGGCAAGATTCTCCTTTCCCCTCTGCTCGGCCGTCCTTGGCGGCTAGAAGTCTCCTACCGTGCTCGCCACGGCGTTTTGAATACCGAGATCGAAGGCCGCGTGGTGCCTCGCTTAGACACCGCACTGCAGCGCGCTGTGGGGGACGTATCGGCGCCGTCGGAGCCCCGCTGGCAGGGGCGTTACCACACCGTCAGCGGGCGCACCGAGTTACGCCTGGCCTTGGCGCCGTTTGTGATCGAGCAAGCGGGCCGCCAATTGGAAGTACGCGGCGCTCGTGTGCGGTTGGAAGGGGTGTTTGGCGATTGGCGTTTACACGGCCTATTAGACGAGTTGGTGCTTAAAGACCGCGATGCACGCCTGGCGATTGGGCCTAGTGAGTTGGAGAGCCGCTACACCTACACAGAGGATGCCTACCACTTTAACCAGCGTGACCAGCTGCGCATTGCGTCGCTCTCCCTTGAACACCCCGAGCTCAACCTGACAGTGACGCCGCTTGAGTTGACCAGCCATATGGTGCTCGATGAGCAGGAGCTGCGCGTTGCAAGCGAGCTGATCCTTGGCGATGCCGTGTTGGCCGATGAAGCGCCGGAGGCACCGATACTCAATGGGCGTCTAGCGGCTGAGCTTTCGCGTATCGACGCCGATGCCGTGCGTCAGGTGATTGCGCAACTGCGTCAGGAGGCAGCATGGGGAAGCGTGGAGATGCCGGTGGAAGAGGGGCTGTTAACCCGGCTTGAGCCCAACCTATTGCAAATGCTTAAAGCGTCGCCGCGCTTGGATATTCACGCCATCGATATGCAGAGTCCGCTTTTGGGACTTGAGATTGACGCCGATGGCGTGCTGTTTTTTGACTCTCGCGGTTTAGATCAGCTCAGTTTCACCGCGGCGACAAGCGAGCCGATGGCCTCGCGTTGGCGCTCACGCTTTGAAGGCGATATTACCTGGCACAATGCACCGCCCGTCGCGGCGCTATGGCTAGGGCTGCCGCTGAGTACGCGCTCACTCACGTTTGATCTTATCCAAGGGCAGTGGCGAGTTAACGGGCGTCCGCTGCCCGATTTCTAGCCGCTTTGCGCTTGTGTCGCCTTGAAGTTTTGGGCGACTGCCCGCATTCCCTAGTCAGAGCTTGACGGCGTATGCCGTTTTTGATTATTGGGAGGGCGCATGAGCGACCAAGATTTTGATAATGAGTTTGATAAAGACGCGCCACAGTGGGTCGCCGAAGAAGAGACGTCGGCGTACGAGCAAGAGCGCGGCCACGATGATAATAATGACGACAACGACGCCTACAGCGATGAAAAGGAGTACCGCTCCGATGGTGAGCAGGTTCACTCCATCGTGCCGGCAAGTGAAATGTTGCCAGAGCGCATTTATCTGTTGCCGATTCATAACCGCCCCTTCTTTCCCGCCCAGGTACAGCCGCTGGTTATCAACCGCGAACGCTGGGAAGAGACCATGCGCCGGGTGGGCAACACGCCCCATCACACCATCGGGGTCGCCTTTGTCGGTGAAACGGGCGTGGATTCGCTTAGCGCCGATGATTTTCCCGAGATCGGCACCGCCGTCAAGGTGCATAAGCTCAAGGGCGAAGATCAGCAAATTCAGTTTATCGCCCAGGGCCTGCAGCGTTTTAAAATTCAGCGCTGGCTCTCCAAAGAGCCGCCCTACTTGGTGGAAGTCAGCTACCCCAAAGAGCCGGTGGATGCTGAGAACGAAGAGACGCGCGCCTACGCCATGGCGATCATCAACGGCATCAAGGAACTCTTGCCGATCAATCCGCTGTATGGCGAAGAGCTCAAGCACTACTTAAACCGCTTCAGCCCTAATCAGCCGGGGCCGCTGACCGACTTTGCCGCGGCGATCACCTCGGCCAAGGGCCCGGCGCTGCAGGAGGTGCTCTCCACGCTGCCCGTGGCGGAGCGCATGCAGAAGGTGCTGCCGCTGCTGCGTAAAGAGATCGATGTGGCGCAGCTGCAAAGTGAGATCAGCGAACAGGTCAACGCGCAGATGCAGGAGCGTCAGCGCGAGTTTTTCCTTCGCGAGCAGCTGAAAGTCATTCAGCGTGAACTGGGGATTTCCAAGGACGACCGCGAAAACGACGTCGATACCTTCCGCGCGCGGCTGGAAAACTTGACCGTGCCCGAGCGGGTGCAGGAGCGCATTGACGAAGAGCTGCATAAACTCAGCGTGCTGGAGACGGGCTCGCCGGAGTACGGCACGACGCGCGGCTATTTGGATTGGCTGACCTGCCTGCCGTGGGGCGTGACCAGCGACGACAATCTGGATTTGCCCCACGCCCGTGAGGTGCTGGATCGCGATCACGACGGCTTGAAGGACGTCAAAGAGCGCATCATCGAATTTCTCGCCGAGGGCAAATTTAAAGGCGACGTGGGCGGCTCGATTTTGCTGCTGATCGGCCCGCCCGGGGTGGGTAAAACCTCGGTCGGACGTTCGATCGCCGAGGCGCTAGGGCGCAAGTTTTACCGCTTCTCGGTGGGCGGTATGCGCGACGAGGCGGAGATCAAAGGCCACCGCCGCACCTATATCGGCGCCATGCCGGGCAAGATGGTGCAGGCCTTCAAGGATGTCGAGGTTCAAAACCCGGTCATCATGCTCGATGAAATCGACAAGCTCGGGCAGTCGTTCCAGGGCGATCCGGCGTCGGCGCTGTTGGAAGTGCTCGACCCTGAGCAGAACGTCGACTTTTTGGATCACTATCTCGACGTGCGCATGGATCTCTCCAAGGTGCTGTTTGTCTGCACGGCCAACACCTTGGACTCCATTCCCGCGCCGCTCTTGGATCGCATGGAGCAGATTCGCCTCTCGGGGTATATCGCCGAGGAGAAAATGGCGATTGCTAAGCACCACCTGTGGCCGAAACTGCTTAAACGCGACAACCTAAGCAAAAAACGCATCAACTTGACGGATGCAGCACTTAGACAGGTGATCGAAGGGTATGCGCGTGAAGCGGGTGTGCGCCAGCTGGAGAAGCAGCTGCACCGCATCGTGCGTAAAGCCGCGGTGAAACTACTGGAAAATGACCAAGAAACGGTCAAGGTTTCGGTGAAGAACCTGGAAGAGTTCCTAGGCGCGCCAATCTTCCGTAAGGAGAAAGTGCTTAAGGGCGAAGGTGTCGTTACCGGGCTTGCCTGGACGTCCATGGGCGGCGCCACGCTGCCGATTGAGGCGACTAAGGTGCATGCCCTGGATCGAGGCTTTAAGCTGACCGGTAAGCTGGGTGATGTGATGCAGGAGTCCGCCAACATCGCTTATAGCTACACCTTAGGCCACTTAAAAGAGTACGGGGCGGATGTGGACTTCTTTGATTCTGCGTTCGTGCATCTGCATGTGCCCGAAGGTGCCACGCCTAAAGATGGGCCATCGGCGGGGATCTCCATGACCACGGCGCTGCTGTCGTTGGCAAAACACCAGGCGATCCCCCGCCCGCTGGCCATGACCGGTGAGCTGACGCTAACCGGGCAGGTGCTACCTGTCGGCGGTATTCGCGAAAAAGTGATCGCCGCGCGGCGTAGCGATATCTTCGAGGTGATTCTGCCCGAAGCCAATCGCCGCGATTACGACGAGCTGCCTGATTTTCTTAAAGAGGGCATGACGGTTCACTTCGCTAATCGCTACCGGGATGTGGCGCGCGTGGTGTTCGACTAACCGAAACCGTCTCTTCGCTCCTGTCAACGCCGCGCCTACGAGCGCGGCGTTGATTTTATGATACTAAAGTCGTTGTCTCTCAACGCTAGCCTCTATACGTTTAACCTTTTCGAATGATGTTAAAAGGTACGTAGGAGAGGCCCGCATGCGAGAAAACCAGACCATTAATGACAGGGAATACACGTTAGAAGATGACGAGGTGTTGATCTCGCGCTCTGATTTGGACGGTAACATCACCTATGCCAATCCCGACGTCGTCAGGGTGAGTGGTTACGCTCAAACAGAGTTGATTGGGTCGTCGCATAACCTTTTTCGCCACCCCGATATGCCGCCGCAGGTATTCAACGATCTTTGGAATACGCTGAAAGCCGGCCATACCTGGCAGGGAACGCTGAAAAACCGCTGTAAAAACGGCGATTACTACTGGGTGCAGGCCACCATCGCGGCGCTGCGCGATGGCGAGACGGTGGTGGGGTATACCTCCGTGCAGCGGCGTGCCACACGTAAAGCCGTTCAGCGCGCCGAGCGCAGCTACACGGCCATCCGGCAGAAAGGCAGCCTACGTGGTTACAAGCTCCAGCGTGGGGCGATCAAGCGCACGGGCCTTGCGGGTTGGGTGGGGCGTTTTAGTTTCAGCAGCATGCAGGCCAAGCTCATGGGCATGGTGCTCGCGGCGGTGCTCTTGCTCGCCGTTGCCGGTGGCCTGGGGGTATACGGGCTAATGGTGTCGGGAGAGCGGCTGGCGCGTTTGAATCAAGCCGGCCTTGAGGATGTGGCCAGCCTTCAGGCCATTGAGCGGCTTCTGAATCAAGAAGTTAATGCACTAGCGCCGGCGGTGCGCAACCCGCGTGGCGTGGACCTGTCGGCGCTGATCGCCGGCTGGGAAGAGAGCGTAGCGCGCATGAATGAGCGCTGGACGCAGTACAGCAATGCGGAACAGACCGATCGTCAGGATGTCGCTGAGTTTCGCACTCAGTTACAAGCGATTCAGGACGGTATCAGCGCGACCTATGCCGCCTTGGGCGATGGCCAAGGGTTCCAGGCGTTTGAGGCTTTTAACGATGAGGTAGAGCCGACGCTCGCCACCCTGCAAGCCACCGCCGATGCGCTGGTCGAGAGCGAGCGGGCTTTGGCGGCGGAATTAATGGCCGATGCCGAGGCGGGGCAAACGCAGATGCTGGCCGCCCAGGCGGGGGTGCTGATCATCGGGATCGCCATCATGGTGGTGCTAAGCGTGCTGATTCTGAAATCGCTGGTCAGTTCGTTAAACGATGCCCGGCGCGTTACCTTTCAGATCGCGGCCGGCAACCTGGCGACCCGAGTGAGCAAGCAGCGCCAGGATGAGCTTGGCGACTTGTTGAACTCCATTCGCACCATGCGCGCGTCGCTGTCGAGTATCGTGGGTGAGGTCGATGAACGAGTGCAGGTGGTGAACCCCGCCGCGCAGCGCATTGCTCACGAAAACGAGGATCTGGCCTCGCGCACCGAGCAGCAAGCGTCGTCGCTGCAGCAAACGGCTTCCAGCATGGATCAAATGACCGCGACCGTGCAGCAGAATACGGACAACGCGCGCCAAGCGAACCAACTCGCCATGAAGAATGCCCAAGCCACCCGTGAGACGGGCGAGCAAATGCAGAAGCTGGTGGAGCGCATGGAGCGCATCTCTGAGCGCTCCTCGAAGATGACCGATATCATCAGTGTGATTGACGGCATCGCCTTCCAGACCAATATTCTGGCCCTGAACGCCTCGGTCGAGGCCGCCCGAGCCGGGGAAGCAGGGCGTGGTTTTGCCGTGGTGGCCAGTGAAGTGCGCCAGTTAGCCGGGCGCAGTGCCAACGCTGCCCAGGAGATCCGCGAGCTTATCGATGCCTCCGATAGCGAAATTCAGGGAGGGCGTCGCGAGGCCAAGGCAGCGGAAACCTCCATTGAAGACGTCGTAGCACAGGTAATGAAGGTGAGCGACCTGATGGAGGAGATCACCCACGCCTCGGAAGAGCAGAGCAGTGGCATCGCGCAGATCAACTCCGCTGTTTCCGAGATGGACCAAGTGACACAGCAGAACGCCAGCCGGGTGCAGTCGATCGCCGAAGCGGCCAATCAGCTGACCCATGAAGCGCACGAACTGGCCAACGTTGTGGCGGCGTTCCGCCTTGAAGGCGGGCGTGAGGAGAGCGTCAAGGAAGCCCTCGCGCGCCTGGAGAGTACGGCTCACGGCGCAACGCCTAGACTCGAGCATACCTTTTAACCTTTTGTGAGCTGCGCGCGGGCGCGTTTCGCCATCCCGCGGCGATGAATTGTTGCTACAATCATTGCCGCTGGATTCAACGAGCCCGCTGCCGCCTGTGGTGGCGTTAGCGCAGACATAAGAGGACACCATGCCCGAGTATCGCTCCCGTACCACTACCGCTGGCCGCAACATGGCCGGCGCCCGCGCTTTATGGCGCGCCACCGGCATGAAAGACGAGGACTTTCACAAGCCGATCATCGCCGTGGCTAACTCCTTTACCCAGTTCGTGCCCGGCCATGTCCATTTGAAGGACATGGGACAGCTAGTGGCGCGGGAGATAGAGAAAGCAGGTGGCGTGGCCAAGGAGTTCAACACCATTGCGGTGGATGACGGCATCGCCATGGGCCACGACGGTATGCTCTATTCGCTGCCCAGCCGCGACATCATCGCCGATAGCGTCGAGTACATGTGTAACGCCCACTGCGCGGATGCGCTGGTGTGTATCTCCAACTGCGACAAGATCACCCCGGGAATGCTGATGGCGGCGATGCGCCTGAACATTCCGGTGATTTTTGTTTCCGGCGGGCCGATGGAAGCGGGCAAGACCAAGTTATTGGATCACGGCCTCGACCTGGTCGATGCCATGGTCATGGCCGCGGATGACAGCGTTGATGACGAAACGCTGGCGGAAGTAGAGCGCAGTGCTTGCCCCACCTGCGGCAGCTGTTCGGGCATGTTCACCGCCAACTCGATGAACTGCTTAATGGAAGCGCTGGGGCTGGCGTTGCCTGGCAACGGCACCATGCTCGCCACTCACGCCGACCGTCGCCGGCTGTTTGAGACGGCAGGAAGCCGCATCGTCGAGCTGGCCAAGCGCTATTACGAAGGCAACGAAGCGCACTTATTGCCGCGCGCGATCGGCTCCTTGGCAGCGTTTAAAAACGCCATGACGCTGGATATCGCCATGGGCGGCTCGACCAATACGATTTTGCACCTGCTCGCCGCCGCACAAGAAGCCGAGATCGACTTTGGCATGGCGGATATTGATCGCCTCTCGCGTGAAGTGCCGCAGCTTTGCAAGCTCGCGCCCAATACCCAGCAGTACCACATTGAAGATTGCCACCGCGCCGGCGGCATCATGGCGATTCTCGGTGAACTGGACCGCGCACACGTGCTGGATACCTCGGTGCCCACGGTTTACGGCGATAGCCTCAAAGCAGCCCTGGAGGAGTGGGATATCATGCGCTCGCCCACGCCCGCCGTGGTGGAGTTCTACAAGGCGGGACCTGGCGGTGTGCCCACTCAGACCGCGTTTTCGCAAAGCGCGCGCTGGCCGAGCCTGGATGGCGACCGCGCCAATGGCTGTATCCGCAGTCTCGAAAACGCCTTCTCTCTTGAGGGTGGGCTTGCCGTGCTTTACGGCAATATCGCCCAGGATGGTTGCGTGGTGAAAACCGCCGGTGTCGATGACTCGATTCTGGTCTTTGAAGGCAAGGCCCACGTGGTCGAGTCTCAAGACCAAGCGGTGGCCAACGTGCTGGAAGGTAAGGTCAAAGAGGGCGATGTGGTGGTCATCCGTTATGAAGGCCCTAAAGGCGGGCCGGGGATGCAGGAAATGCTCTACCCAACCTCTTATCTTAAATCGAAAGGTTTGGGTAAAGCCTGCGCGCTACTGACCGATGGGCGCTTTTCCGGCGGTACATCGGGGCTATCGATCGGCCATGTGTCGCCGGAAGCCGCTGCTGGCGGTGCCATTGGACTGGTGGAGAGCGGTGACACGATTTTGATCGATATCCCCAACCGCGCGATTAACGTCAAACTCTCGGATACGGAGCTCGCTGCACGCCGTGAGGCGATGAACGCCAAGGGTAAGGATGCCTGGAAGCCCGTGGAACATCGCCCGCGTCATGTCACGCCCGCACTCAAAGCCTACGCGCTGCTGGCAACCTCCGCTGATAAAGGCGCCGTGCGCGATCTCTCCAAGCTGGATTAACGACCTAAAGAGAGTCGCAAAGCGACAACGGGCCGGCAGTCAACTGCTGGCCCGTTGTCATTTAAGGTGGATGCTCATTTGCCTGTTCTTCAGATGGAAGTGACTTGATGCTAGCGACAGCACTGGGCAACACGCCCGAGTTTTGGCTTAACACACAACACGCGGTGGAGCTTTGGGATGTGCGCCATAGCGCGTACGAAAAAGAGAGGGAAAATGTTCGGCCGGTGAGGTCTCGCTCCACTTCGCCGCGGGCGACAGGTTAATCGTGTCGAGATACCTAATTGACTCTGTTATCCATCGCCACTATTCATGGAGACGGTGCCAGCAGTTGACCGCCGGGCTGTTTTTTTGGGATTGATTTTTAGCTTGCAATGATCCGTCATTGACGTATATTGATTGTCATGTTGACCATCATCGAAACCCCTACCTTTGAAGCCGATGCCAGAAAGATTTGGGCTGAGGAAGAGCGAAGCGCTTTCTTTGCCTGGCTGGCAGCCAATCCGGAAATTGGTGATCCCATTCCAGGTAGTGGCGGATGCAGAAAAGTTCGTTGGTCGATAGCAGGCTCAGGGAAGCGTGGTGGAGTGAGAGTCATCTACTTCACTAGACTGGCAAATGGTGAGATCTGGTTGTTGGTGATCTACAAAAAAGCCGTCAAGGACAACATACCTGCGCATATCCTTAAGTCAGTTCGTGAGGTTTTGGCAAATGAGTGAAGACACCCTTAGCGCCGAGGAGCTTGGTAACAAGCTGCTCCAATCAGTCAAAGAAATGAAAGCGGGCCAGGCCGCACGAGTCACTCGGGTGGAACCTAATGAGGTGGCAAAGGCACGCGGTAAAACTGGCCTGACACAAAGGGAATTTGCGGAAGTGCTGCATATTTCACCACGGACTTTGCAAGAGTGGGAGCAGGGTCGTCGCAAACCTTCTGGACCTGCAAAAGCGCTCATCGAGATTGCTTTCCGTCATCCAGAGGTTATTCGGGAAGACTTGGGCCTCAGCGGTTAACAAGCGGCTGCTATCAGGTGTGCCTATTCTGAGCTTTTGTACCATTGGGCAGGCAAGCGTTCAGAAGTAATTAGCTTTTATTGACAAAAGGGCCAGCAGTCAACTGCTGGCCCCGTTGTGTTTTGACTGCTCCCCTTGCGCTCAAATAAATCCGCTCTCTTTCTCGCGTTCGGTGCGCAGCTTGTCACGCGCGATGTAGAGCGCGGCGATCGCGCGTGCTTCATGAAAATCTTCGCGCATTAGTAGCATGGGGAGTTCTTCAAGAGAATGGGTCTCAACGATCAACGGTTCAGGTTCGTCGCCGGGTAAGCGTTTAGGGTAGAGGTCGGTGGCCATCAGCACCTGCATGCGATGGCGCATGTAGTTGGGCGCAAGCGAAAGCTCGACCAGCGGCTCAATTCGGTGAGCGCCAAAGCCACACTCCTCCATGAGTTCGCGGTTCGCGGCGGTAACGACATCTTCGCCAGGGTCCACCAAGCCCTTAGGCAGGGTCAGTACATAATCTTCAAACCCAGCGGCGTACTCGCGAATCAGTAGCACGTGTTCGGGGTCCGGCATGGCGACAATCATCACGGCACCGCGGTCGCTTCCGGTCAGGCGTTCAAAGGTGCGCTCTTCGCCGTTGGAGAAACGTAAATCCAGCGATTCAACCTGAAACAGACGGCTTTTCGCCACACTTTCTCGCGTTAAAATCTGGGGTTTTTGTAGATGCGTTGTCGCGTTATGGAATGAGGTGTCAGACGATGACATCGATGCCTCCGTGGCCAAGTCGGTCAGGGTGTGTAAGCGTGCTGAAGAAAGGCGATTGCGCTACAATAGCACGCTTTCCCCGACTGACTGGAGTGGCGCATGATCGACTGGCAAAGCATCGATACCGTGCTGTTGGATATGGACGGCACGCTATTGGATTTACACTTCGATAGCCACTTCTGGTTGGAACATTTGCCGCGTCGCTACGTCGAACTGCACCAGCTTGATGAGGCATCGCAAGAAGCGCTGAAAGCCCGCATCATCGGTGAACAAGGGACGCTCAACTGGTACAGCTTGGCGTACTGGAGCCGCGAGCTGGGCGTGGATATCGTCGCCCTCAAGCGAGAGGTGCAGCACCTTATTGGTCTGCGCGGCGATGCGCTCGACTTTCTTACCTGGCTGAAAACCGCCCACCCGCGCGTGGTGCTGGCGACTAACGCGGATCGCGCGAGCCTGGAGCTTAAGCTGCCACTTACGGGGCTGGAAGCGTATCTCGATGCCATCGTCTCGTCGGAAGACGTAGGGGCGGCAAAAGAGGAGCAGGCTTTTTGGTTCGCGTTACAGGAGATCGAGCCCTTTGACCCGGCGCGTACCCTGTTTATTGACGATAATTCGCGTGTGCTGGAGAGTGCTCGTGAGTTTGGCATTAAGCATCTGCTGGGCATTAAGCAACCCGATAGCCAGCGACCGGAGAAAGAGCTGCAGGCTTTTATCGCTTTGGACCGTTTTGCCCAGCTTATGCCCAGCGATATGCCCCTGGAGACGCCTAGATGAGTGACACTGTACGGTTAGATAAATGGCTTTGGGCCGCGCGTTTTTTCAAGACCCGGGCGCTGGCGAAAAAGGCGATTGAAGGCGGCAAAGTCCACTATGACGGTGCTCGGGTTAAAACCAGCAAAAACGTCGAGGTAGGCGCGATTATCCGCGTACCTCAGGGCTGGGATGTTTATGACGTCGAGGTGACGCGCCTTTCCGATCAGCGTCGCGGCGCCCCGGAAGCGCGTACGCTTTACGCTGAAACCGAAGAGAGCCGCGAGCGCCGTGAGCGTGAAGCTGAAGCACGTCGGTTGACCAATCAAGTGATGCAGCACCCGCTAAAGCGTCCGGATAAAAAGCAGCGCCGCGAAATTCAGCGCTTCCAACGCAACCAAGGCGAGTAAGCGTACATTAAGCGAGACAGCAATGACCGATCAGATTCAACGATTTTTGTTTGACCAAACCAATGTGCGCGGTGAGATCGTAACGCTTGAACGCGCCTATCAAGAAGTACTGGAGCGTCACGCTTACCCGCCTGCGGTAAACGCGCTGCTGGGTGAATTATTGGCTGCCGTGGCGCTGTTGACCGATACCGTTAAGCTCGATGGCACGCTAAGCATTGAGGTGCGCGGCCAGGGGGCGCTCTCGCTGTTGATGGCGGAATCCAACCCCGGCGGTGAACTGCGGGCGATTGCGCGTGTGGCTGAAGATGCCGCCCTGCCGAGTGATGCCGCCGGTTTTCGCGAGCTAGTGGGTGACGGTCAGATCGTGATCACGCTCGACCCCAAAGAGGGGCACCGTTATCAGGGTATTGTGGCGCTGGATCATGACTCGCTGGCAGGCTGTTTAGAAGCCTACTTCGGTCAGTCGGAACAGCTGCCCACGCGGCTGTGGCTCGCGGCCGATGGCAAACGCGCCGGAGGGCTATTGCTTCAACGCCTGCCCCATGAGGCGCAAAACCAAGATGTTGATGCCTGGGAGCGAAGCGTTCAGCTGGCCGACACCATTAAGCAAGAAGAGCTTCTGGGTTTGGAGCAGCGCGATGTGCTCTATCGGCTCTATCACGAAGAGACAGTGCGCGTTTTCGAACCCAAAGCGCTCGCGTTTGGCTGCACCTGCTCACGCGAGCGGATGAGCAAGGCCCTTTTAACCTTAGGCGCCGAGGAGCTACGCGATATCCTCGCCGAGCAGGGCAGTATTGAAACCCAGTGCCATTTTTGCCACTCCGAATACCACTACACGGCGGCAGAAATAGAAACACTTTTGGTGGACCCGGATGCCGCTGCGCCGACGATTCACTGATGTTGTAGTCTGCGTCAAAACGCAGGGTATATACCCTGCTTAACATAAGAAGCCGAAGAATCAATAAGATTCATGTCACGAATGAACGACCGTTTTATGGTTGTTCTGCAGTGCAACACAAAATGTAGTGGTTCTGTTGTAGTTTAACTACAAAATATTTGCCTTAAGCCCCCATTTCCCGGGGGCTTTCTTTTTGTCATAATGCGCCCGTTTTTAGCGCGCCTGACCGCCCAACCGTGCGGCAGGGATGATTTTTTCAGGCGTCGGTGACGCCGGGTAAATGAGATAATTGGCCAAAAGGCCCAGGAATCGACATGACCACGACTCAAGCTGCCCCACAAGCCCACGTGAACCTGACCAGCGCCGAATTGATTGAGCGCGCCGTGGCCCGTGGTGAAGGCCGTCTGTCGGCCAACGGTGCTCTGGTGGTGAACACCGGCGAGCGCACCGGCCGCTCACCGAAAGATCGCTTCATCGTCGACGAGCCGTCGACCCGCGATAGCATCGATTGGGGTAGTGTGAATCGTCCGTTTGATGCCGAAAAGTTCGGCGCACTCTGGGCGCGCGTTAGCGATTACTTGGAAAGTGGTGACAACTTTGTCTCTGAGCTGCACGTAGGCAGCGACCCAGTTCACTATTTGCCGGTACGGGTCACCACCGAAACTGCATGGCACAATCTGTTTGGCCGTACCATGTTTGTCCGCCCGGAGGTGTATAACCCGAGCACCAAAGAGGCGTGGCAAATTCTCAATGCGCCGCATTTTGAGTGCGAACCTAACCGTGATGGCACCAACTCTGAAGGGTGCGTCATCATTAACTTCGCCGAAAAGAGAGTGCTGATTGCCGGCATGCGCTACGCCGGTGAAATGAAAAAAGCCATGTTCTCGGTGCAGAACTATCTGCTTCCGGAATCCGACGTACTGCCGATGCACTGCTCGGCCAACGTCGGCGAAGACGGTGAAACGTGCCTCTTCTTCGGCCTCTCCGGTACCGGTAAAACCACGCTTTCCGCTGACCCTGCACGCTACCTGATTGGTGACGACGAGCACGGTTGGGGTGACGATACCGTTTTCAACATGGAAGGCGGCTGCTACGCCAAGTGCATTGACCTCTCCGAGAAAAACGAGCCGGTTATCTGGAACGCCATCAAGTTTGGCACTGTGCTAGAAAACGTCGTGCTCGACGATCGCCGCGAGCCGGACTATGCCGACGACAGCCTGACCCAGAACTCGCGCGCCGCTTACCCGCTTGAGCACATCGACAAGCGTGTGCCGGAAAACCGCGCCGGCGAGCCGAATGCGATCGTCTTTTTGACCTGCGATATGTCAGGCGTTCTGCCTCCGGTATCAGTGCTTTCCAAAGAAGCCGCGGCGTATCACTTCCTTTCTGGTTATACCGCCAAGGTCGGCTCAACGGAAATGGGTTCCTCCGACGGATTAGCCGCCACCTTCTCTACCTGCTTTGGGGCGCCGTTCTTCCCACGCCCGGCGCGCGAGTACGCGGATCTGCTGATCAAGCGCGTCGAGCAGAAAGACGCTCAGGTCTATCTGGTCAACACCGGCTGGACCGGTGGTTCCTACGGTGAAGGCGGCTCACGCTTCTCTATCCCGACGACCCGCGCAATTATCAGCGCGATTCAGTCCGGTGTATTGCGCGACGTGGAAACTCAGCAAATTGACGGGTTGAACCTGCAGGTGCCTACTGCGGTACCCGGTGTGGACTCCAGCCTGCTTAACCCGCGCGAAACGTGGGAAGACCAGGACGCTTATGATCGCAACCTGCGCGAACTGACCACTAAGTTCGTGGACAACTTCAAGAAGTTTGAAGGTGTATCGGATGCCATCATCAAGGCTGGCCCCAGCCTGACCTGATCACGTCGTATCGCATGTTGTTATGCCCAAGCGGGGGCAGTGCATTGCACTGCCCCCGCTTGTTTTTGGACGTGACCCGAAGAGGTAGTAGTGGATTTTTCCAAAGCTCGACAGTGCGTCTTGGATGCGAACTTAAGGCTCTTATGGTAGTCCCAATGTGGCAGTTTTTTATACGCTGGCCATTTTTTGTATAGGGAATGTTTTGATATTGCCAGCCAGTTTCACGATTTGGTGCTAGAGGTGCTTTAGATGAAACGACGCCATTTTTTGGGGTTGTCGGGTTTAACCGGTTTAACGGCTTTGCTGCCAGGTGTATCCATGGGGTTTCCCCGCATTAAGCTCGAAGCGGCTGCGGGGCTAGAGCGTATAACGCTAAGCGACGAGGAGTGGCGCGAACGGCTCTCGCAAAAAGAGTACTACGTGCTGCGTCAGCACGGCACCGAGGCGGCGTTCTCCAGCCCCCTCAATGATGAGCAGCGTAAGGGCGAATACCGCTGCGCGGGATGTGACTTGCCGTTATTTAACAGTGATACCAAGTATGACTCCGGCACCGGCTGGCCAAGTTTCTTTGCCCATATCGAGGGCCACTTACTCAGTCAGTTTGACTTCAGTATGATCTGGCCGCGAATCGAGTACCACTGCGCGCGCTGTGGTGGCCATCAAGGCCATGTGTTCGGTGATGGCCCCGAACCCACTGGGTTGCGCTGGTGTAACAATGGTGTCGCGCTTCGTTTTGTTCCGGCATAGCGCATTGCCAGGTTGCTTTTTACCGCCCTAGTCGTCAGACAGATTTTACTCTCAGCTATGCTATCTTGACGTTTATTAAGCCTTTTCGAGACGAGGTAATTTATGCGTTTAGACGAGTTAATGGCGAAAGTGAGCCGGCTTCCAGCGTTTCGTCAGCAAGAGGTGATGGACTTTGTCACGTTTCTAGAGCAGCGCGATGGTGAAAATGCACCGGGAAAAATACCCGCTGATTGGTCAGAGCAACAGTTTCAAACGATGAGCCTCGATCAGGCGATGCGTGGGCTGGAAAACGAGCCGGATCTTTATACTGACGACGACGTGCAGGAACGCTGGCAATGAAGCGGGCTGGGCAGATTGCATTAAGGCCGTTTCCCTACACCAATCTGGCACAAAGCAAGAAGCGGCCGGTGCTCTTGCTTCGCCAGCTTAACGACACATGGGATGACTGGTTGGTTTGCATGGTCTCTTCGCAAGTGCGCCAGGCTAATCCGCACTTGGATTGGGTGCTGAAGGCTGACGAGGAAGATTTTTCGGCTTCTGGGCTCAAAGTCTCCAGTGCCTTTCGACTTTCCCGGCTTGCCGTGTTGGATGGCTCACTGATGATTGGTAAGTTAGGTGCTATTTCCGATGAGCGCCTTCATCAGCTGCGCCAACGCTTTGGCGCCTGGATAGCGAGCGATCGCTAATGCTCGTTGAGCTGATATTGCTTTTCACTCTTGGGTAAAGCGACCCTGCGGCGATTATGGTACCTTGTCGCTTCTACTAAAGACTTTATGAGTTAGTTGCGATATATGGATGTCAATCAGCGTATTCTCTCCCGTTTGGCCGATGAGCTAAGCGTTCGCCCGCAACAGGTATCGGCAACGGTGGCGTTGCTGGATGAAGGTGCTACGGTGCCTTTTATTGCCCGCTACCGTAAAGAAGTCACCGGTGCGCTGGATGACACACAACTGCGCCAACTTGATGAACGCTTGCGCTATCTGCGCGAGCTTGAAGAGCGCCGCGGTGCGGTGCTTGCCGCCATTGAAGAGCAGGGCAAACTCAGCCCGGAGCTTGCGCGCAAGATCGACGCGGCAGATACCAAGCAGCGCCTGGAAGATCTCTACCTTCCGTTTAAGAAAAAACGTCGCACCAAAGCGCAAATGGCCCGTGAAGCCGGCTTGGAGCCGCTGGCGGATGCGCTGCTTGCCGACCCCACGCTCGAACCCGAAAACGAGGCGGCGAACTACCTGCGCCCGGCCGAGGGGGAGACACCCGCTATTGAGGACGCCAAAGCCGCGCTCGATGGCGCCAAGCAGATTCTCATGGAGCGTTTCGCCGAAGACCCGGAGCTGGTGGGCCTGCTACGCGAACGCCTGTGGCAAGAAGGGGAGCTTTCGTCTCGCGTGCTGGATGGAAAGGCGCAGGAGGGCGCCAAGTTCTCTGACTACTTCGAGCACGACGAGACACTCTCCAAAGTCCCCTCACACCGCGCGCTGGCGATGTTTCGCGGCCGCAACGAGGGCGTGTTGAGCCTCGCCATTCGTTTGCCTGGTGAAGATGAAGCCGATGTGCATCCCGCCCAGGTCGCGATTGCCAGGCACGTGGGGGTGCGTGACGAAGGCCGCGCGGCGGATAAATGGCTCTCTGAGGTCGTGCGCTGGACATGGCGGGTTAAGCTCTACACCGCGCTTGAAACCGAGCTGCTGGGGCAGCTGCGTGAAAAGGCCGAACTCACCGCCATTGAGGTGTTTGCCGCGAACCTGAAAGACCTGCTGTTGGCGGCGCCCGCTGGACAGAAAGTCACGCTGGCGATCGACCCGGGACTGCGTACCGGCTGCAAAGTGGCGGTGGTGGATGCCACGGGTCAGTTTGTCGACCAAGCCACGATTTACCCCCATGCGCCGCAAAAACGCTGGGATGAGTCACTCAGTGAGCTTGCGCGCTTGGTGAAAAAGCACAACGTCGAGCTGATTGCGGTAGGTAACGGTACCGCCAGCCGCGAGACTGATAAGCTCGCCGCTGAGCTGGTGAAAGCCATGGCGCCCGAGCAGCGGCTGAGTAAGGTCATGGTGTCGGAGGCCGGGGCATCGGTCTACTCAGCGTCCGAGTACGCCTCCCGCGAACTGCCCGATCTTGATGTCACCGTGCGCGGCGCGGTATCGATCGCTCGGCGTTTGCAGGACCCACTCGCGGAGCTGGTGAAGATCGAGCCGAAATCGATCGGCGTGGGCCAGTACCAGCACGATGTCTCCCAGGTGCAGCTATCGAAATCGCTCGAAGCGGTGATCGAAGACTGTGTGAACGCCGTGGGGGTGGATTTGAACACCGCCTCTAGCGCGCTGCTTTCGAGGGTGGCCGGGCTCTCGACCACGCTTGCCGAGAATATCGTCGCCCAACGCAACGCCAAGGGCGCTTTTGCCAGCCGTAAAGCGCTTTTGGACGTCAGCCGGCTGGGGCCGAAAACCTTCGAGCAGTGCGCCGGCTTTTTGCGCATCCCCCAGGCGGAGAATCCGCTGGATGCCAGCGCCGTTCACCCGGAAGCCTACCCCTTGGCCGAGCGCATTGCCAAACAGAGCGGGCGTGAGCTGCGTAGCCTGATTGGCGATAGCGCCGCGTTGAAAGCGCTCAAGCCGGCCGATTTTGCCGACGAGCGTTTCGGCGTGCCGACCGTGACCGATATCATCGCCGAGCTGGATAAGCCCGGCCGCGACCCGCGCCCTGAGTTTAAGGCCGCCGAGTTCCGCGAGGGAGTGGAAACCCTCAACGACCTGAAACTGGGGATGGTGCTCGAAGGCACCGTGACGAACGTGACCCATTTCGGTGCTTTCGTGGATATCGGCGTGCATCAGGATGGCTTGGTGCATATCTCCGCGCTGTCTGATCGCTTTGTCGAAGACCCACGCAGCGTGGTCAAAGCCGGGGATATCGTCACCGTGAAGGTGATGAGCGTGGATATCCCGCGTAAGCGTGTGGGGCTCTCCATGCGCTTAGACGATCAGCCGGATGCCGAAGCATCCGCCCAGCAAAACGGTAGCGCTAACACCCGCGCTGACGCCGGGCACGGCAAGGCCGGTCAGGGGAAATCAGGTCAAGAAAACACGCGTCGCGGTAAGCGTAAAACTACCCAACCGGCGCAAGATAGTGCCCCTGTGGGCGCCCTCGGCGCGGCACTGCTCAAAGCGCGGCAGGGCAAGTCGTGAGCACGTAATAGCGTGAATTGATTAGCCTGTTACCTTGATTGTTGCGTTAATGGCGCCATATCCTGCGCTTTATGCGTCGCCGTGGCGACAATCGCTGAGTTCACCCAGCCCGCTGTTGCGGGCTTTTCCACAAGGAGTGTTCACCTTGTCTGAACCTCTCACTGTACCGCCATTTTTAGCCGCTAACGTGGCGCGCCTGCTCCCCATCGCCCGTGAGGGGCGCTTGGGGCGTTTGCGTCGTGGGATTGAGAAAGAGGGGTTGCGCGTCGATACAGAAGGTCATATCGCCCAAACCCCGCACCCGAAAACGCTCGGCTCCAAGCTGACCCATCCGCATATCACCACCGATTACTCCGAGGCGCTGTTGGAGTACATCACGCCGGTTTACTCGCAGCCGCGTGAAGCGCTGGCTTTTTTGGGTGATCTGCAGGCGTTCAGCTATCGCTATCTTGAGGATGAGTGGATCTGGCCGGCGAGTATGCCCGCACGTTTGAGCGGCAACGACAGCGTGCCGATTGCTGACTACGGCACCTCTAACATTGGCACCATGAAGCACGTCTACCGCAAGGGGTTGGACGTGCGTTATGGACGTATCATGCAGGCGATTGCCGGCGTGCATTACAACGTCTCGCTGCCGGATTCAATGTGGCAGGTGCTGCAGACATTGGAAGGGCAGGAGCGCGTATCGCTGAACGACTACCGCTCGACGCGTTACTTTGGCTTGATTCGCAATTTCCGTCGCCACAGCTGGCTTTTGCTCTATCTTTTCGGCGCCTCGCCGGCCATCGATAAGAGCTTTTTGCCCCGCGGTGATGCGCCGGAGACGGTACCCGAGAAACTGAAGCCCCTGGATGACGAAACCTATTACGCGCCTTATGCCACCACGCTGCGCATGTCGGACCTGGGCTATCAGAACAAGGTGCAGGAGCAGCTGAAGATCTGTTTCAATTCGCTGTCCAACTACGTGAACACCTTGCGCCATGCGATCTCCTCGCCGTGGCCCGATTACGAAAAGATGGGCGTGAACGTCGACGGCGATTGGCGTCAGCTCAACGCTAACATTCTGCAGATCGAGAACGAGTACTACAGCGATATTCGCCCCAAGCGGGTCACAAAGCACAACGAAACACCTAGCCAAGCGCTGGAAGCGCGCGGCGTGGAGTACATCGAGGTACGCTGTCTGGATCTGAATCCCTTCGATCCGCTCGGCGTGACCGAGACGCAGATTCGTTTTATCGACGCCTTCCTGATGTGGTGCTTGCTCAGCGAAAGCCCCTGGATCTCCGATGAGGAGTGCGATCGCCTGGACGATAATCGCCGCTTGGTCGTCGAGCGGGGCCGCGACCCAAGGCTTACGCTGACTCGCGATGGGGAAGCCACCAGCGTGGGGGCTTGGGGTGAGCAAATTTTTGCCGAGATGAACGAAGTGGCCACGCTTCTGGACGCCACGGAAGAGGGCGCTCCTCACGCTGAAGCGATTGCCGCGCTCGCGCCGAGCTTGCAAGACCCGGCACTGACGCCCTCGGCCCAAATCCTGGCGCGCCTTGAGCAAAACGAGGTCTCATTCAGCGAGTTGATGCTGACCTTGGCCAAAGAGCAGGGTGAGCAGCTACGCCATCAGCCCATGCTGCGGGCCCGTGAGGCGCTTCTGGACCAGCTGGTGGAAACCTCGCACCAACAGCAGCGTGATATTGAAGTCGCCGATCAAGAGCGCTTTAGTGACTTTTTGGCGGACTACTTTGCCAGTGCGCGAGAGAACCGCGCGCTCACATCATTGCACAACGAGGCGTCTTCCTGATGCTCGCTTCCACACGCGCCGTGGCACTGGCGGGGTTTGCGTTTTGTGTGCTGATGATGGCGGTGGCGCTCGCGCTTGAACATATTGGGGGGCTTGCCCCTTGCCCGCTGTGTATTTTTCAGCGGGTGGGGGTGATCGCCACCGCCATTGTGCTGGCGGTGGCGGCGCTGCATAACCCGTCTGGACGCATTGGCCGGGCTTTTTATGGGGTGTTGAGCTTGATCACCGTGGCGGGCGGTGCCTTTGTTGCCGGGCGGCATGTGTGGCTGCAGTCACTGCCCGCCGATGAAGTCCCCAGCTGCGGCCCCAACCTTGACTACATGATGGACATGCTGCCGCTACAAGACGTCGTTGCGATGGTGCTCACCGGCTCCGGTGAGTGCGCCGAGATCGACTTCACCCTGTTAGGGCTCTCCCTTCCTGCCTGGACTCTTGTCGGCTTTTTACTCCTGGCCTTGGCGCCGCTGCGTCTACTGTGGCTTGCCATCAAGGCGCGCGCTTAACTCGCTTTTATATTTTTTCACCATCGGTTAAACCTCTACGCCCGGCCCCTGCACTTCGTGTGCAGGGGCCGTGTCTATTGGCGATGCGCAAAAATATTTTGACGATTTGTAAAAATGTAGATATTTTCTACATAGGTGCTTGGCGCACTACCTATCGCCGCTATCAGCCGAGGAGCTACTAAGATGAGCCGTTTTAATTGGGATGACCCGCTACTGCTGGAGCAGCAGTTGACCGACGAAGAGCGTCAGATTCGTGACGCCGCCTTTGATTACTGCCAAGAAAACCTGCAGCCGCGGGTCTTGTCAGCGTTTCGTGAAGAGCGCTTCGACCGGGAGATCATGTCGGAAATGGGCGAACTCGGCCTGTTGGGGGCGACGGTGTCGCCGGAGTACGGCGGTGCGGGCGTTAATCACGTGGCCTACGGCCTGATTGCGCGTGAGGTTGAGCGGGTTGACTCCGGCTATCGCTCGGCCATGAGCGTACAGTCGTCGCTGGTGATGTACCCCATCGAAGCCTATGGCTCCGAAGAGCAGAAGCAGAAGTACTTGCCCAAGCTTGCCAGCGGTGAGTGGGTCGGCTGCTTCGGCCTCACCGAACCCGACCACGGGTCGGATCCTGGCTCGATGGTCACGCGTGCCGATAAAGTGGACGGGGGCTATCGCCTCACCGGCGCCAAGATCTGGATCACCAACAGCCCGATCGCCGACCTCGCGGTGGTATGGGCCAAGTCCGCCGCCCACGGTAATCAGATCAAAGGCTTTATTGTAGAGCGCGGCACCGAGGGCTTCAGCGCGCCGAAAATCGACGGCAAGGTCTCTTTGCGCGCGTCGATCACCGGTGAAATCGTGCTGGATAATGCCTTCGTGCCCGAAGAGAACCTCTTGCCCAATGTTAGTGGTCTCAAGGGTCCATTTGGCTGCTTGAACAAAGCGCGCTACGGCATCGCCTGGGGCGCGATGGGCGCCGCGGAGTACTGCTGGCACGCCGCGCGTCAATACACGCTGGATCGTAAGCAGTTCGGTCGACCGCTCGCCGCGAACCAGCTAATCCAGAAAAAGCTCGCCGACATGCAGACCGAAATCACCTTGGGGCTGCAGAGCGCGCTTCAGGTAGGGCGACTGCTCGATGGCGGCAACTGGGCGCCGGAAATGATTTCACTGATCAAGCGTAATAACTGCGGTAAGGCGCTGGATATCGCCCGTGTTTCACGCGATATGCACGGCGGCAACGGCGTGTCGGATGAGTATGGTGTGATCCGCCACATGGTGAATTTGGAGTCGGTGAATACTTACGAAGGCACGCACGATATTCATGCGCTGATTCTGGGGCGGGCGCAAACCGGTCTCCAAGCCTTTTTCTGATTCTTTCACCTTTTTGTTACGTTCTCAGCGCAGGAGTGAAGCATGGCAGGTCCTTTACAAGGGTTGCGCGTACTTGACCTTAGCCGCGTGTTGGCGGGGCCCTGGAGTACCCAGATTCTGGCGGATATGGGGGCTGAGGTAATCAAGATTGAGCGGCCCGGCAGCGGCGATGATACGCGCCAATGGGGGCCGCCTTGGTTCCAGACCGATGATGGCAGCGAGACACGAGAGTCCGCGTATTACCTCGCTGCTAACCGCGGTAAGCACTCACTGACGGTGGACATCAGTCAACCGGAAGGGCAGGCGCTTATCCGCGAGATCGCCACTCAATGCGATATTCTGGTCGAGAACTTCAAAAGCGGCGGCCTGAAAAAAAAGGGCCTTGACTACGCTACGCTCTCGGCGCTCAATCCCGGCTTGATCTACTGCTCGATCACGGGCTTTGGCCACACCGGGCCGATGGCCGAAATGGCGGGTTACGACTATCTTATTCAAGCTCAGGGCGGGTTGATGAGCATTACCGGCGCGGCGGACGGCGAGCCGGGCGCCGGCCCGAAACGCGTGGGCGTGGCGGTGGCGGATCTCACCACCGGCATGAACGCGACCATTGCCATTCTCGGTGCCCTTTATCACCGCACCCAGACCGGCGAAGGGCAGCACATTGATATGGCGCTGCTCGATGTCCAAGTGAGTTGGCTCGCCAATCAAGCGCAGAACTACTTTTGCAGCGGCAAACCGCCGACGCGCACCGGCGATTATCACCCTAACCTCGTGCCGTATCAGCCGTTTCCCACCGCCGATGGTGAACAGATCATTATTGCCATTGGCAATAACGGCCAGTTTCAGCGTTTCTGCGCGGCCATCGGTCACGGGGAGCTTGCCGACGACGCGCGCTTTGCGACCAATTCTGACCGGGTTAAACACCGGGTAGCGTTGATTGAGCGGTTAGTGAGTGTGACCAAAACACGTACACTCAAAGAGTGGACGGTACTACTCAACGACATTGGCGTGCCCTGCGGCCCCATTCAGGATATCGGCCAGGTCTTTGACGACCCGCAGGTACAGGCGCGCGGCATGCAGGTAACGCTTGATTCCGCTCATGGGCCGGTGAAGGGCGTGGCCAACCCGATTAAGTATTCAAAAACGGCGCTCGAATACCGCAAAGCGCCTCCCACGTTGGGCGAAGATACGGCTGTCGTGCTTGAGCGCGTGCTGAAAAAGTCGGCGAGTGAGGTCGAAGCGCTCAAGAAAAAAGGCGTGGTGTAGCGCCCGTCGCAAAAGTAGGCTCCCCAACCAGGCTCCATCCCACAACCCGTATGCAAGAGGTGGCTGATGAAAATTCTCGTCGCGGTGAAACGCGTCATCGACTACAACGTCAAAATCCGCGTCAAGCCGGATAACAGCGACGTTGATCTCACCAACGTCAAAATGGCCATGAACCCCTTCTGCGAAATCGCCGTGGAAGAGGCTGTCCGCCTGAAAGAACAGGGCGTGGCGACCGAGATCGTGGCGGTCACCATCGGCCCCAAACAAGCCCAAGAGCAGCTGCGCACCGCGCTTGCCCTGGGCGCCGATCGCGCCGTTCACGTTCAGACCGACGAGCGCGTCGACTCGCTGGGCGCGGCCAAGGCCTTCGCCAAACTGGTGGAAGACGAGCAGCCGGGCCTGGTGATCCTGGGCAAACAGGCGATCGACAGCGACAACAACCAGACCGGTCAGATGCTCGCCGCGCTCACCGACCTGCCGCAGGGCACCTTCGCCTCCGAGGTGAAGGTAGAGGGCGAAAAAGTCACCGTCACCCGGGAAATCGACGGCGGTCTTCAGACCCTTGAGCTCTCGCTGCCTGCCATCATCACCACCGACCTGCGCCTGAACGAGCCGCGCTACGCCAAGCTCCCCGACATCATGAAGGCCAAGAAAAAGCCGCTGGACGTCAAAACCCCCGACGACCTCGGTGTCTCCTTTGCAAGCCACGTCAGCCTGGTCAAGGTCGAGCCGCCCGCCGAGCGCAAAGGCGGCATCAAAGTGAGCTCCGTGGATGAGCTGATCGACAAACTCAAAAACGAAGCCAAAGTCCTGTAACACGGGGCGTTGAGAGGAGCGTAACGCATGAGCATTCTGGTACTGGCTGATCTTCACGAAGGCCAACTCGCGGGCGCTACCGCCCATGTCATCGCCGCAGCCCAGGCAATCGGCGGGGATATCGACGTCCTCGTGGCCGGTGAGAACGTCCAAGCCGCCGCCGACGCCGCGGCAACCCTCGACGGCGTCACTAAAGTGCGCGTGGCCGATAACGCCGTCTACGCCCACCAGCTCGCCGAACCCCTGGGCAAACTGCTGGCCGAGCTTGCCGGCGACTACACCCACGTGCTGGCGGCGGCCTCCACCACGGGCAAGAACGTGATGCCGCGCTTGGCCGCGCTCAAGGACGTCGCCCAGATCTCCGACATCATTGCCGTGGAGAGCGCCGACACCTTCGCCCGCCCGATCTACGCCGGCAACGCCATCGCCACGGTCAAAAGCGACGACACGCTGAAAGTCATCACCGTGCGCCCCAGCGCCTTTGACGGCGTTGAAAGCGGCGGCAGTGCGCCCATCGAAGCGGTCGACGTGGTGGTCGAGAATACTCAGTCGACGTTTGTCAGCGAAGAGCTGGCCAAATCCGACCGCCCCGAACTCGGCGGCGCCAAGGTCGTGATCTCGGGTGGCCGCGGCATGGGCAACGGCGAAAACTTCAAGCTGCTCGACGGCATCGCCGATAAGCTAGGGGCCGCCATTGGCGCCTCGCGCGCGGCGGTGGACGCCGGCTTTGTGCCCAACGACATGCAGGTGGGCCAGACGGGCAAGATCGTGGCCCCCGATCTCTACATCGCGGTGGGCATCTCGGGCGCCATTCAGCACCTGGCGGGCATGAAAGACGCCAAGGTGATCGTGGCGATCAACAAAGACGAAGAGGCCCCGATCTTCCAGGTCGCGGATTACGGCTTGGTGGCGGACCTGTTCGAGGCGCTGCCCGAGCTTGAAAGCAAGCTGTAACTGATTGAATTATTCAACCTCTTCAAAGCCGGCTTGCTCCTAAAGCCGGCTTTTTTCTGCGCGACAAATTCGATAAAGTACCAATAGTTGACTAAAATACCCGGATAAACGGTGAGAACTCATCGGGGTAGTTGAAATCTCGCTGCGGCGACCGCACTTACTCACTAGCGATAGAGATCGCAGAGGACATAAGATCGCAGCAAAAACAGTAGCAAGATCGCATAAACGCAACATAAGCCACTCAAGGAGATGATCAACATGGCACATACTCTTCCCGAACTTCCGTACGCTTACGATGCACTTGAGCCGCATATCGATGCGACGACAATGGAAATCCACCACTCCAAGCACCACAACACCTACGTCAACAACCTGAACGCCGCACTGGAAGGCACAGGGCTTGAAGACGTTCCCGTTGAAGAGCTGATTGCGAACCTGGATCGCGTCCCGGAAGAGAAGCGTCAAGCCGTGATCAATAACGGAGGCGGTCACGCCAACCACTCCATGTTCTGGCAGATGATGTCGCCCAAGGGTGGCGGTCAGCCGCATGGCGATGTGGCAAAAGCCATTGATGATGAGCTAGGCGGCTTTGATGCGTTCAAGGATGCGTTCAAGAAAGCAGCGCTGGGTCGTTTTGGCAGCGGCTGGGCTTGGCTCTCCGTCACCCCTGAAAATAAGCTAGTGGTTGAGAACACGCTTAACCAAGATAGCCCGATCATGCACGGCAACACGCCGATTCTGGGCCTCGACGTCTGGGAGCATGCCTACTACCTGAAGTACCAGAACAAGCGCCCGGACTACGTTGAAGCCTTTTTCAACGTGATCGACTGGGACGACGTTGAGCGTCGCTATCAGGCTGCCAAGGCGTAACCCCTCCCTTGTGATTTAAATCACAACGGCCCTTACGACACGTAATGGCCAGGTAAAAAAGCCGTCTGCCAATGCAGGCGGCTTTTTTTTTACCTAACCTTCTCCTGCTTTTCGAAACAGCACGGCCCGGCTTGAAAGCATCTCTCAGGAATGATGAGAAAAATTAATCCCCTACAACATAGTGTACCTGTTGAAAATTTAAAGCACTACATATATGGTATGTAGCGTTTTGAACCTCAGTCTAATACTACATGTTGTGCCTTGGCGACACTTAAATAGTGGCGTTAAGCAAGGGGAGAGTCATGTCTATTACCGTCTACAGCGCGTCTTCTTGTGTGCAGTGCAAAGCGACCTATCGAGCGTTAGAGCAACAAAATATTTCTTATACCGTTATCAATGTGGATGAAACACTATCAGCTAGGGAGGAGCTAAAAAAGCTCGGCCACCGCCAACTCCCCGTTGTCGTGGCCGGCGACCAACATTGGTCAGGTTTTCAACCCGACCGCATCAAAGCCCTATGACCCAGGTCATCTACTTCTCAACGAAGTCCGGTAACACCCGGCGCTTGGTCGAGAAGCTCCAACGGGATGCCCAGCGCATCCCGTTTGAGTCTGGGGAGCCCACTCCGGTCGCTACCCGCCCCTACATCCTGATCTTCCCCACCTACGGCGGGGGCGAGGTGAAGGGTGCGGTACCCAAGCCGGTGATCCACTTCCTCAACGACGAGCGTAACCGCCGCCTGCTGCGCGGCGTGGTCGGGGCCGGCAATACCAACTTTGGCACCGCCTACTGCCTGGGCGCCCACATCGTGGCGCGTAAGTGTCAGGTGCCGCTCCTCCACTGCTTTGAACTGCTCGGGACGCCAGAAGACGTCGCCACCCTTCAACAGGAGATAGATCGTGTCCGACTACCACTCTCTTAACGCCATGCTGAACCTCTACGATGACGAGGGTAAGCTGCAACTGCACAAGGACAAGGAAGCTGCCCGCCAATACTTCCTGCAGCACGTTAACCAAAACACCGTGTTCTTCCACTCGCTGGCAGAAAAACTCGACTACTTGGTAACCGAGGGTTACTACGAGCAAAGCGTCCTTGATCAGTACGACTTCACCTTTATCAAGGCGTTGTTCAAGCAGGCGTATGCCTACAAGTTCCGCTTCCCGACCTTCCTCGGCGCCTTCAAGTATTACACCAGCTACACGCTCAAGACCTTCGACGGCCGGCGCTACCTGGAGCGCTTCGAGGACCGCGTTTGCATGGTGGCGCTCACGTTGGCACAGGGCGACGAACTACTGGCCATGAGACTGGTGAACGAAATGCTCACCGGCCGCTTCCAGCCGGCCACGCCCACCTTCCTCAACTGCGGCAAGAAGCAGCGCGGCGAGCACGTCTCCTGCTTCCTGCTGCGGATCGAGGACAACATGGAGTCCATCGGTCGCTCGATCAACTCGGCGCTACAGCTCTCCAAGCGCGGCGGCGGGGTGGCCTTCGTGCTCTCAAACATCCGCGAGGTGGGCGCCCCGATCAAGCAGATCGAGAACCAGTCCTCGGGCATCGTACCGATTATGAAGCTGCTGGAGGATTCCTTCTCCTACGCTAATCAGTTGGGTGCCCGCCAGGGGGCCGGCGCGGTTTACCTCAACGCCCACCACCCCGACATCATGCGCTTCCTCGACACTAAGCGGGAAAACGCGGACGAGAAAATCCGCATCAAGACGCTGTCGCTGGGCGTGACCATTCCCGATATCACCTTCGAGCTGGCCCGCAACAACGACGATATGTATCTGTTCTCGCCTTACGACGTCGAGCGCGTCTACGGTGTACCTTTCAGCGACATCTCGGTCACTGAAAGGTACCACGAGATGGTCGATGACCCGCGCATCCGCAAGACGAAGACCAACGCCCGGGCATTCTTCCAGACCGTGGCCGAGCTGCAGTTCGAGTCGGGCTACCCGTATGTGATGTTCGAGGACACCGTTAACCGGGCCAACCCCATCGAGGGCCGGATCAACATGAGTAACCTCTGCACCGAAATCCTGCAGGTCAACAAGCCGACGACCTACCACCCCGACCTCAGCGTCGACGAGATCGGCGAGGACATCTCCTGCAACCTGGGCAGCCTGAACATCGCCAACGTGATGGATAGCGGCGATATCAGCGGCGTAGTGGATACCGCGGTGCGCGGCCTAACCGCCGTGTCCGAGATGAGCCGCCTGGAAAGCGTCCCGTCCATCGTCCACGGCAACGACAAGGCGCACGCCATCGGCCTGGGGCAGATGAACCTGCACGGCTTTTTGGCCCGCGAGCACATCGAGTACGGCAGTGAGGAAGGCATCGACTTCACTAATATGTATTTCTACTGCATCACGTTCTGGGCGCTGGTGGCATCTAAAAACCTCGCTAGGGAGAGGGGTAAGCCCTTTGAGGGGTTTGAGACCTCGGCCTACGCCGATGGTAGCTACTTCGACAAGTACATTGATTGGACGTGGATGCCCAGGACAAAGCAAGTGCGGAATCTACTAGAGAATTGCGGCGTCACACTGCCAACGAAGCGTGATTGGGAAGTGTTGAAGAGTGACGTCATGGCCTACGGACTCTACAACCGCTACCTCCAGGCCGTGCCGCCCACCGGCTCGATCAGCTACATCAACAACGCCACGGCCAGTATCCACCCGGTTGCTGCCAAGATTGAGGTCCGCAAGGAGGGCAAGCTCGGTCGCGTTTATTACCCGGCACCGTTCCTTAACGACGAGAACGCCGAGTTCTTCAAGGACGCCTACGAGATCGGCCCCGAGAAGATCATCGACACCTACGCCGCGGCCACGCAGCATGTCGACCAAGGTCTCTCGCTGACGCTGTTCTTCCCCGATACCGCCACCACCCGGGACATCAACAAGGCGCAGATTTACGCCTGGAAGAAGGGCATCAAGACGCTCTACTACATCCGCCTGCGCCAGAGTGCGCTGGACGGTACCGAAGTCGAAGGCTGCGTGTCGTGCAGTTTGTAAGGAGTCACCATGTTATCAAGAGTTAACGCCATCAACTGGAACCGCCTTCAGGACGACAAGGACCTGGAGGTATGGAACCGCCTGACCAGCAACTTCTGGCTGCCCGAGAAGGTGCCGCTGTCCAACGACATCCCGTCTTGGCAGACCCTGACCGCGGCCGAAAAACAGCTCACGATCCGCGTGTTCACCGGGCTGACCCTGCTCGACACCATCCAGGGCACCGTAGGTGCCCCTACTCTCATGGCGTCAGCAGTGACGCCTCACGAAGAGGCGGTCTACACCAACATCGCCTTCATGGAGTCGGTTCACGCCCGGTCGTACAGCTCGATCTTCTCCACACTCTGCTCCACCCGGGAGGTCGATGACGCCTTCCGCTGGAGTGAAGAGAACCCCATGCTGCAGAAGAAAGCCAACCTAATAGTAGATAGGTACCGGAAGGCACCCGCTGAGGAGTTAAGCGATATTGGGGTGATGAAGCAGCAAGTGGCCAGCGTGTTTCTGGAGAGCTTCCTGTTCTACTCCGGCTTCTACTTGCCCATGTACTGGTCGAGCCACGCCAAGCTCACCAACACCGCCGACCTGATCCGGTTGATCATCCGCGATGAGGCGGTGCATGGCTACTACGTCGGCTACAAGTTCCAGCAGCGCTACAACAAACAGCCTGCTGCTGTTCAAGAGCGAGTCAAAAAGTTCGCCTTTGAACTGATGTTCGAGCTTTACGACAACGAGGCCAAGTACACCGAGTCGCTCTATGACGAGGTAGGCCTGACCGAGGACGTGAAGAAATTCCTGCACTACAACGCCAACAAAGCCTTGATGAACCTCGGCTTTGAGCCGCTGTTCCCCAAGAGCACCACGGACGTGGACGCCACCATCATGGCCGCGCTCTCCCCGGGCGCCGACGAGAACCACGACTTCTTCTCCGGCAGTGGTTCCAGCTACGTGATCGGCAAGGCAGTGGCGACGGAGGACGAGGATTGGGATTTTTAGTGGGCACTTGGGGTAGTAATGACAAACCGACGCTAATGATAAATATTGTCATTTATTGAGAAAATGGTACTCTGTAGCGATAAACGAAAATCGTTACTGAATCTAAGGCGTTATTATATGGCCGGCGACTAATATTAGTCGCCGGCACGCCTTTGCCATCTTCTTTACTTTGATATCGGGGCGGAGAGTGAACGTGATCAGCAGGCTTTGCGTAGCGCTATCGGGCACGGCTATCGCCTGTAGCGTACTCAGCGCACCTCTAATGGCGAGCGAGGACATTGTCCTTGAGGGTGTGGAAGCACAACAAGTGCAAGCGGCGCTGCAGGCGCAGATCGATGCAGCGGACGAACAGACCCGCGCTACCTTGGAAGAGTTGCGCCAGCTCGAGCGCGAAACGCGGCTGTTGACGCGGGAAAATAGCGCGCTTTCCGAGCGTTTGAATGCCCAGGCGAGCCGTCAGCAGCGTATGTCAGACGCGCTCGATACGCTGGAAGAAACACGGGCGGCACTACCGCAAATAGAAGCCGACATGGCACGTCAGTTGACCCAGTGGATCGAGCGAGATCTGCCGTTTTTGCAAGAGGAGCGAATGGCGCGCGTCGAATCAGCCGAAAGTCAGGGGCTTGAGAGCGTTGAGCGTATCGGCGAACTGCTGAGCGTGTGGCGTCAGGAGCTCGTCTATGGGCGTGAGGTGGATACCTGGCGCGGTCGCCTGACGATCGAAAGCGGCGAGCGCGAGGTGGATTTTCTCCGTATCGGGCGTATCGGTTTCTACTATCTGAGCCCCGATGGCCGAGAGGGGGGCCTTTGGCTCGCCGAAGAGGCGCGCTGGCAGCCACTAGAGGAACAAGGTCGGCGCGAAGTCCGCAATGGCATGCGTATCGCCAATGATCAACGCGCCCCGGCACTCTTGACCCTACCGCTCTCTGTTGCCGTGTCTGAGCCATCCGACAGCGCGTTAGCGGCTGAACGTGAATCAGGGGGTGAGCAGTGAGCGTGAAGAGATCATCCCGTGTAACAACCCTGGTGATGGCACTGCTGCTGGGGCTTTCAATCGGCACGGCCGTTACTGCCCAGGCGCAGGACGGGGCACAGCCTCAAGAGCCGAGCCAGGCACAAATCGACAGCGATGAGGTGGTTTCGCTGCGCGAGGCCCGTGAAGCTGCAGAACTTCGCGACCAGCAACGCCTGATGCGCCTGCTGGAGAACGAGGAGGCGCTGGCGCTCGAGCTGGAACAGGCGCGTGAAGCGCACCAGGAAGCCGAACGCAAACAGCAGTTGCTAAGAATGCAAGAGGGCGCGCAGGCCGTGGTCGAGGCGCACTTGTCCGCCCGCCAGAGCGAGCAGGATGACACCATGGCGGGGCTGTTGGATGAGCTCAAACGCCACGCCAGCGAAGTCCGCAATGCGCTGGGAGACGACAGCTGGCTGACGCTGGGCGAGACCTTATTGCCGCCGCGTCTGGAAGAAGCTGATGTGCTGGAGCGCCAGCACGTTGAAGTCGTGGTGGACAGCCTGGCCTCTCTGACGGCGGCCACTGGTCGAGCAGAGAAATTGTCGTTGCCGGTGGCGGATACCAGCGGCGAGGTGGCCGAGCGGGAGGTTATTCGCTTAGGAGATTTCGCGGCGTTCACTCCGCAAGCGCTACTGCGCCCCGGTAATGACAAGGAGCACCTGGCGCTCCTGTCGGATACGCCCGCGGAAGTGCAATCGTGGCTTTCGCCCTTCGCGGCGGGCGAGAGCCGCACCATGGCCATTGATCCCACTCAGGGAAGCGTATTCGCTGCACTGCAGCAGCGGCCCACGCTGATCGAGCGTTTCCACCAAGGGGGGTATGTGGGTTACGTCGTCGTGGCCCTGGGTGCGGTAGGGCTGCTGGTGGCGCTCATACAGTATCTTTACCTGGTCGCGGTGAGTATAAAAGTACGCCGCCAACGTCGCCAGCCCGACACACTGGCGGCGGACAACCCCCTTGGCCGCGTGTTGCTACGCTTCGCGGGGCTCGATAAGCACTTGCCGCCCGAGGCCCTGGAGGCGCGCCTTGACGAAGCGGTACTGGCGGAGCTTCCGCGCATCGAGCGAGGCCAGCCGCTGGTCAAGCTATTGGCTGCGATTGCACCACTACTAGGGCTCTTGGGTACCGTCACCGGTATGATCGTGACATTTCAGTCGATCACCGTGTTTGGCACCGGTGACCCGCAACTGATGGCGGGTGGGATCAGCCAGGCGCTGGTTACAACGGTCTTGGGGTTGGTCACGGTGGTGCCGCTGCTGTTTGCACAAACGGCGCTATCGAGCCGAAGCCGAACGCTGACACAGGTGATCGAAGGGCAGGCCAGTGCTGCCTTGGCTGATCATCTCGATTCCCATGCCACCCCGACAAGCACGGAGGCCGACGATGCTCGCTCTGCCTCCCAGGCTTGAGGCCCTTCAACCCGAGCCGGTTGAGCGGCTGATAGAGGCCGGCGGCCCGGTACTGGTGCTGCTTGGCGTCGTCGCGGTGGTGGTGTTTGCGCTCGCCATTGAGCGTTGGTGGTTCTACCGTATTACGTGGAAAATCGCGCGCCGGCGGCTGGTGCGCCGCTGGGCCGCGCGTCGGGACCATCGCAGCTGGAGCGCTCACACGCTGCGCGATGTCTGGGCGCAGGAGCTTGTGGCGCGCCTGCGCCGCCCCTTGCCGTGGCTCAAGCTTCTCGTGGCACTGTGTCCGCTGCTGGGGCTTTTGGGCACCGTCACCGGTATGATCACCGTCTTTGATAGTTTAGCGCTGAGCGATACGCATCAGGCGCGTGCAATGGCCGATGGCGTGGCGCGGGCCACGCTGCCAACGCTCACCGGTATGGCGATAGCAGTTGTTGGGCTTTTGTTCATCAGCCGACTTGAGCATGTGATACGCCGCGAGGATCAGCGCCTGCACGACCGTTTAGCCCAAGCGTTGGAGGAGGATCATGCGTAGACGCCGTTCCATGGAGTCCACCGCTGAAAGCACTGAGGTGAACCTCACGCCGATGCTGGATGTGGTGTTCATCATGCTGATTTTCTTTATTGTCACCACCAGCTTCATCAAAGAGAGCGGCGTGGAAATTGAACGCCCCGAGTCGAGCGCCGCGACCCCCCGGCCCGATGCCCAGGTACTGGTGGCGGTCACCCCGGAAGGGGCGGTATGGGTTGATGGCAAGCCGGTCGACCTGCATCGCGTCGGGCAGACGGTGGCCGATATGGTCACCGATGAGGGCTCGGTTGTCATTCAGGCCGATCGCGATGCGACCACCGGGGTGTTGATCGAAGTCATGGACCGTCTGCGGAGCGCCGGTGTTGAGCAGGTGGCGGTGGCGGCCAGCCGGGGCGAGCGATGATTCGTAGCGGCGTGTCGTTGCTCTCGGGGCTGTTTCTGGCGCTGGGGCTTCTATGGCTGCTGGCGCTGCTGGTGGCGCCCCCGGAAGCGGATCCAGAACCCGTGCAGGAGATGGCCATGACGCTGGTGGAGCCGCCCCCGCCCCCAGTGCAATCCCAGACGCCGCAGCCTAAGACGCCAGCGGTCGAAACACCGCCTCCTCCGGCGCCGTCCCCTTCGCCGGTGGCTGAAAGCCAGATCGAGATACCCGAGATGGAGGTGCCCGATACGCCTGAGCCGCCCGTTGAACTCGATCGCCGTTTGCCTGAGTTGGATGTGGCGCCCGAGCCGGAGCCCGAACCGGAACCCGAGCCCAGGCCGCAACCGGAGCCCGCGCCTGAACCCGCACCCCGTGAGTCAGTGAGCGAAGAGCGTGCTGTGACGCAGGAGTCGGCTCAAGGGGAGAGCGCGAGCCAAGAAGTCGCGAGCGACAGTACATCCAACGAGCCAGTAAGCGTAGGCGAAGTTTCGCCCGCCAATCGCGTTAATCCAGAGTACCCCTCGCGAGCGCAGCGGCGCGGTTTAGAGGGTTTTGTCGAGATGCGCTTCATTATTCGCCGCGATGGTAGCGTGGAGGCATCCTCGATCGACGTCACCCAGGCCCGGCCGCGCGGCGTATTCGAGCGTGCTGCCCGCGAGGCCATTGCGCAGTGGCAATTTGCGCCCAGCGGTCAGCGCAGGCTTGCCACTCAGCGCATCGAGTTTCAGCTGAGGTAATACTCATGAAAAACCGAGTGTGTGTCGGTTTAATCGCTATTTTCGTGCTGTTTAGCGTGCCCGCCTGGGCAGCCCCGGCGCTGCCGCGCGATGTGATCAATGATCTCAACGCCATCGAAGCGCGTTTGGAGGCGCGCCAATATGGCGCGGTCATTGAGCGTGCGATGGTGCAAGCGCAGCGTTTTGCGGGGGGCAACGCAGCGGATCGCTTTGCCAGTGCGCTGTATCGGCAACTAGCGGCGAGCGCGTTATCCAGCGTTGGGCGTTATGCTGACGCCGCCGACCAGTTAGCGACGGCGCGTGCGGGCATGGAGGATGCTGAGACGGCCAAGCGCTGGCGTTTGCAAGAGGCCGGTCTGCGCCGCGCAGCGGGTCAGCGCCAGCAGGCGGTCGAGCAGCTCTCCCGTTGGCTGGACGAACACGATAAAGCAGGATCCGCAGTAGAAGAGCAGTGGCGGCTCGTGCGCTGGCTGGCGCAAGACAAACAGTGGCAAGTCGCTGCCGATCGGCTCGCCGCGATAAGTGAGCCAAAGCGCAGTCAAGCGCGGCGCGAGCTGGCGTTGGCGGTGTACCTTAATGCCGGTCAGCCAGAGCGCGCGCTTGAAGGGCTCTTATCCACGCTTAACGAAACGACAGAACCGGCCCAGTGGCGGCAAGCAGCGCGGTTGGCCCAGGGTGCCGGTGCGATCCCGATAGCGGCGGCGATTTGGGATACCGCCTGGCGGCTGGATATTTTCACCGACTCGGACGATTTCTGGCAGCTTATCGCGCTGCACCGGCTGGCCGGCACGCCCGCCCGCGCGGCGGAATATCTAGAAGCCGCGCTCGCTAATGGCCGGGTGGTGCGTAGCGAGATAACCCTGCGCCTACTGGCACAGAGCTGGCTACAGGCGCGCGATGTCGCGCAGGCCCTTGCTAGCCAACGCGCCTTAGCACAAATGACGCGTGATGCCGACGAGTGGCGTCTGCTCGGCCAACACGCGTATGCATGGGGGCGCAATGCGATCGCGGCAACGGCTTTTGAACACGCCGTGGCATTAGGCGATGAACAGGCGCAGCAGTGGCTCGCTAGTTTGCATCTGCCGCCGTCAGGGTAAGGTCAAACGTGCTCCATGTCGGCGCGTGGTCGGAGGGTCGCTCCATGGCCCGTAGTTCATAGTCCACGTCGGCGTCGAGGGTTAGGCGTGCCAGTGGTTCAGTGACCAAAATATAGTCGATTCGAAGCCCACGCTTGGGGTCCCGATCAAAGCCTTTTGAACGGTAATCAAACCAGCTGAAACGGTCATCGCGCGTGGGGTGACACACGCGGTAGCTGTCTTGCATTCCCCAGTCTTTAATGCCCGCGAGCCATTCGCGCTCGACGGGTTGGAAGCTGGTTTTGCCCTCGCGCAGCCAGCGTTTGCGGTTCGCCTCACCAATACCGATATCCCGGTCTTCCGGCGAGATATTGAAATCGCCCATCACGGCGACGAGTTCATCGGGGCGATGCCGCTCTTCGAGAAGGCGCGAGAGTTGACCGTAGAAGCGCTCTTTGTGCGGAAACTTGATGGGGTGGGTGATGTTTTCGCCTTGAGGGAAATAGCCGTTCCACACCGTGACCGCCTCTCCACTCTCCGCGCGAAGCCGCACGCCGATCATGCGGCGCTGAGCGTTTTCCTCATCGTCGGGAAAGCCGTAAAACACCGCTTCCGGCGGTTGGCGACAAAGCAGGGCGACACCGTAGTGGCCTTTCTGGCCGTAGTAAAATACGTGGTAGCCCATGGCTTCCACCGCGGCGAGGGGAAACTCGCTATCCTGGACCTTGGTTTCCTGCAAACCAATGACATCCGGCTGATGCTGATCGATCAGCGCCTGCAGTTGATGCAGACGGGCGCGAATGCCATTGATATTGAACGAGACCAACCGCATTATGAATCCTCTTTCTTATCCTGCTTTTCAGGGTGGATGGCAATCGGTTGACCGCTCTCTTGGCGTGCCATTTTTCGCGCGGCTTGAAGTTTGCGCTGCTGCTGTTTTTTCGCCACGAAGCGGCGTGAGGGAGCCACTTGGTCAGGGTTATCATGGCGCCACTTTTTGTAATCCTTGCGCCGACCGGTGCGGATGGTGACTTTATCCGCTAGCGAGCGAGTCTTTTTTCTACGCGTCATGTCGCGCTCCTAATACAGTGCGTTAATGTAGCTGCCCATTCTACCAGTCTCCTCTCTCTGGCACATGGGAATTGGTACATAGGCGTTTGTACTTAGGAATCGGCGCGTGGGCGTTGCCATAGGGAAGAGAGCAGGAAGGGCGCCCTTAGCGCGAAGCCCTGGTACAATAGCACCTTTGTTAAGCAAAACATTCACCGTAACGGACGAATACATAGCCTATGAGCGAGCCGGAACAGACCCCCGCATCGGCCCAGAACCGCAAACCTAAACGCCGCCGGCGCAAGCCGCGTCGCCGCCAATCGAGCTGGGATTTGCGCCAGTTTCAAGTTCCCGCGGTCGCGGGCAAGTGGCGCTTCCACGATTTCGATCTGCCGCTGCCGCTAATGCGTGCCATTCATGCCCAGGGCTTTGAGTACTGCACGCCGATTCAGGCAGAAGCGCTGCGCCACACGCTACTCGGTGGCGATATTGTGGGTAAGGCGCAGACCGGCACGGGCAAAACCGCGGCATTTTTGATCTCGGTGCTGGCGTACTTCCTCGAAGAGCCCGCACCCGATGGCCAGAAGCAGGGCGCGCCACGCGCGCTAATTATCGCCCCAACGCGGGAGCTTGCCCTGCAGATTGAGAAGGATGCCAAGGCCCTTGCGCGCTTCACCAAACTTAATGTGGCAAGCGTCGTCGGGGGTATGGATTACCAGAAGCAGCGCGACAGCCTAGGCAAAAAGGTCGATATCCTGGTCGCTACCCCAGGGCGACTGCTCGACTTTCATCAGAAACGCGATATCGACCTGAACGAAGTGGAAGTGCTGGTGCTCGATGAAGCCGATCGCATGCTCTCTATGGGGTTTATCCCCGATGTGAAACGCATTATTCGCTACACGCCAAAGAAAGAGGAGCGCCAAACGTTTCTGTTTTCGGCCACCTTTACCGAGGACATTCTCAACCTCGCCAGCCAATGGACCCTTGACCCGGCCCATGTCGAGATCGAGGCCACCGTTGAGAACCAGGCGGATATCGATCAGCGCGTCTACCTGGTAGCCGACGATGACAAAGAGCGCTTGCTGGTGAGGCTATTGGAGCAAGAGAGCTTTGAGCGCGTGATGGTCTTTGGCAATCGCCGCGATCTGGTGCGCAAACTGGATAACGTGCTCAAAAAAGCCGGTATCAGCGCGGCGATGCTCTCGGGCGATGTGCCCCAGGCGCAGCGTATCAAAACGCTAGAGCGCTTCCGTGAAGGGGAGATCCAAGTGCTGGTGGCGACCGATGTCGCCGGGCGCGGGATTCACATCGATGACGTGAGCCACGTGATCAACTATACCCTGCCGGAAGACCCCGAGGATTACGTCCACCGCATCGGGCGTACCGGGCGCGCCGGGGCCAAGGGCGTCTCGATCAGCTTTGTCGGCGAAGAGGACGCCTTCTCGCTGCCGGAGATCGAGCGCTATATTGGCGACAAGTTGCCGTGTGAGCACCCACCGGAAGGCTTGCTTTAAGCGCTATGCTCGAAGATGCGCTGAAAGGTGAAATTCAGGACGCCTACCGCCAGGTCGTGGAGCGTCTCGGGCTAACGCCGCGTTACGGCCAGCGGCTAATGATTGCCGAGATCGCTCGCACGCTTGGCGGTATTGACATGGATGACGAGGGCAAGCGCCAAAACGATACCCACGTCTGCGTGCTGGAAGCCGGAACGGGCACCGGGAAAACCCTGGCCTATTTGCTAGCTGCCTTGCCGGTCGCCAAAGCCCAAGGCAAGCGCTTGGTGATCTCCACCGCGACCATCGCGCTGCAGGAGCAGGTCCTGGGCCACGACCTGCCCTCCTTGGCGCAGCACAGCGGCATTGCCTTTCGTTACGCGCTGGCAAAAGGGCGCGGGCGTTATGTCTGTGTGGCGCGTCTGGATCAAGCGCTGGAAGGCAGTGAGCCCAACCCGACGATGTCGCTTTTCCAGCAAGAGTTGATCGCGACCAGTAGTGACTTTTCTCAGCTTACCCAAGACATGGCCAAGGCCTATGGCCAAGGGGAGTGGGAGGGCGATCGCGATAGCTGGCATGAATCCATCGACGACCCCACCTGGCGGCGCTTGACGGTCGATCACCGGCAGTGCACGGGAAGGCGTTGTGGTCATTTTGGCGCCTGCGCGTTTTTTCGCTCGCGCCGCGAGTTGGAAGACGCCGATGTGATCGTGGCCAATCACGATCTGGTGTTGGCCGATCTAGCCCTGGGCGGTGGGGCGATACTGCCGGACCCCGCCGACTGTATTTTTGTCTTCGATGAAGGCCATCACCTGCCGGACAAAGCGCTCTCTCACTTTGCCCACCGCTTTGCCGTGCATGGCTGTTTGCGTTGGCTGAAAACGCTAAAGAGTAGTTTGACCGAGCTGCATCAGGCGCTAGCCCAACAGTCGACGGTTCGTCAACTGCTCGCCAAGCTCCCCGATATGCTTCAGGCGCTGGAGCCGGCGCTGCAGGAGGTGTTTTCGCTAGGCCATCAGCTCGCTGAGCGGCCCAATGGGCTGGGCGACGAGGAGGCGTTTAAGCAGACACGCTTTGCCAAGGGGCAGGCGCCTGATGCCCTGCGCGAGCAGGCCCTTCAACTGACGACCCTGTTTGCCGAGCTATCGCGCAGCCTTGAAACGATCGGCGATATTCTGCGCGAAAGTCTCGATCCGGATAAACAAACCGGTTTAGATCGCGAGCAAGCGGAAAGTTGGTTGCCATTGGTGGCGTTGCTGCACGGGCGGGCGCTGGAAGCGCATGCGCTGTGGGAGGCGATCAGCGCGGTGGACCCAAACGATGCGCCGCCTTGCGCGCGCTGGGTTACCTTGAGCCGTGTCGGTGGAGAGCCGGAAGTGGAGTTCTCGGCAAGCCCGGTATCGGCCGCGCACACCCTGGCCAAACACCTGTGGGGCCGCTGCCATGGGGCGGTGGTGACCTCTGCCACGCTCACCGCATTGGGACGTTTCGAGCGCCTGCAGGAGCGAGCGGGACTGGCCGGTCGCTACCGCTATCAAGCGCTGCCAAGCCCTTTTGACTACGCCAATGCCGTGCTTAGCGTGCCCCAGGCAGCCACCGACCCAAGCGATCGCGAGGCCCACGAGCAAGCGATTATAGATTTTGTCACGGCGCTTACCGATCGCGAGGCGGCCTTGGTGCTGTTTTCATCCCGCGCGCAACTGCGCGCGGTAGAAAAAGCCTTGCCCGCTGAGGTGAAGGCTCGCGTGCTGGCGCAGGACGCGCTGCCCAAGCGCGAGCTCCTGGAGCGCCACCGGGCGGCGGTGGACCGCGGCGAGGGGAGCGTGATCTTTGGCCTGGCGAGTTTTGCCGAAGGTATCGACCTACCCGGGGAGTATCTCACCCACGTGGTGATTACCCGGTTGCCGTTTGCGGTGCCGGATGACCCGGTGGGGGCGACACTGGCGGAGTGGATTGAAAGCCAGGGGGGCAACCCCTTTATGCGCATCAGCGTGCCCGATGCCTCGATAAAACTGGTGCAGGCGTGCGGCCGTCTGATTCGCAAGGAGAGCGACAGCGGACGGATTACGCTGCTCGATCGTCGCGTGTTAACGCGTCGGTACGGCAAGGCACTGCTCGATGCCTTGCCGCCGTTTCGGCGCGAGATTGCTTAGCGTCGCTTAACGAGGTTACTGGGCGATGCGCTTGGCCAAGGTATCGGCGAGTTTTTCGTTCATGCGGGTGAACGACGCGACGGTGGTCTCCCAATCGATGCAGGCATCGGTAATCGACACCCCGTACTTGAGCTGACTGATATCGTCCGGCACTTTTTGGTTGCCCCAGCCGATATTGGACTCCACCATTAAGCCGATAATCGAACGGTTGCCTTCCAGTATCTGGTTGGTCACGTTCTCCAGCACTAGCGGTTGGAGCGCCGGGTCTTTGTTGGAGTTGGCGTGGGAGCAGTCGATCATGATGTTGGGTGAGAGATCGGCTTTTTTCAGCTCCTGCTCAGCCAGGGCCACGCTGACGCTATCGTAATTGGGTTTGCCGTTGCCACCACGCAGCACCACATGGCCGTAGGCATTGCCCCGCGTGCGAATGATCGCCACTTGCCCTTCGTGGTTGATACCCAAGAAGTTGTGCGGGCTGGCGACCGACTGCAGCGCGTTGATGGCAACGTCGAGGCTGCCATCGGTGCCGTTTTTAAAGCCCACCGGCCCAGAGAGCCCCGAGGCCATTTCACGGTGGGTTTGGGATTCGGTGGTGCGTGCGCCCACGGCTGACCAGCTGATGCAGTCTTGGATATATTGGGGGGAGATGGGGTCCAGCGCTTCGGTGGCAAGCGGCAACCCGAGTTCGGAGAGGTCGACCAGCAACTTGCGCGCGATGTGCAGGCCCTCCTCGATCTCGAAAGAGCCATTTAAGTGCGGGTCATTGATTAAGCCTTTCCAGCCCACCGTGGTGCGTGGCTTTTCAAAATAGACACGCATCACAATATACAGGCTATCGCTGACGCTATCGGCAAGTTCGCGCAGGCGGCGGGCGTAATCCATGGCGGCATCCACATCGTGGATCGAGCATGGGCCCACGACCACCAACAGGCGCGGGTCTTTACCATCAAGAATGTTCTGGATGGTTTGACGGCCTTCAATCACTGATTGTTCGGCTTTTTCCGTTAGAGGGACGGCTTTTTTTAGCGCATCAGGGGTAATGAGAACATCCTGAGCGAGGACATTAAGGTTATTCACCTGCTGTTGAGACATCGTGCTACCTGTGCTTACGCGGTGGTCGAAAAGGTGCGCCTACTATCGCTTGCCAAGGCAGTAAAAATCAATTGTTACGGAACTATTGAATAAGGCAGCGTGTCGGCCCCAGGGTTTCCTGTATGGATTTTTTCATTGCGCTAAGCGCTTGATGCCTCGTGCAGAACGCGTAACACTAGTTTCACTCGACTTATCAAACTCCCAAGGGACGCTATGCTGCTTGCTGTTAATGCCCACCCGCAATGGGGACAAAATCGATCTGAATGTATGCTTTCCCAGGCGAGCAGGAGGGGCGTGTGAATGGGCACTCGTGAAACCGACCAACAGCTTGTTGAGCGTGCCCAAAAAGGTGACACCCAAGCGTTTGACCTCCTGGTGAAGAAATATCAGCACAAAATCATGGGGCTGATTGGCCGCTATGTGCATGACCATGCCGAGGTGCAGGATGTGGCGCAGGAGGCGTTCATCAAAGCCTACCGTGCGCTGGCGAACTTTCGCTCGGAAAGCGCGTTTTATACCTGGATGTACCGCATCGCTATTAATACCGCAAAAAATCACCTTGTTTCGCGGGGACGGCGCCCGCCGGGTAGCGATATGGACGTGGCCGATGCTGAGGTTGTCGACCAGAGTGGCCGGCTCGCGGATAGCGAGTCGCCAGAGGCGTCCATCGCCAGGGACCAACTGGAAGCGGCCGTGTTCGAAGCCATTGAAAAATTGCCCGAGGATTTACGCACCGCGATTACGCTTCGGGAGTTCGACGGCCTCGCGTATGAAGATATTGCGCAGGTGATGCAGTGCCCCGTGGGAACGGTTCGCTCGCGTATTTTTCGCGCTCGTGAAGCCGTCGATGAGCATATTCGCCCCTTGGTGAGCACGGCGCGCAACAGTCGAGAAGAGTAAGCGCGTTTTTTTTGCCTTGTTTGGGGCTTGTGTTGAACTGTCAGCTAGATACGGCGTCATACAGGGCAGACCGCCTTGAAGGTGGCGACATTTCGACATCGTAGTGTAAAAAGACGATGGGGTTTGGCCGCAGAGAAGCGGCGCTACTAAACGCATTGCGTTACTGCCATTGGGGCCGGTTAGTCATTAACGCGACCGAAGGCCCGTTTTAGCTTCTCTGAAACACAGTGTGAGGGTGTGAAGTATGAGTCAGAACACACGGGAATCGCTTTCCGCCTTAATGGACGGTGAGAGCGACGAGTTGGAACTACGCCGCGTGTTAAAGGCACTTCCTGATAATGCCGACGCAGCCGATACGTGGCGGCGTTACCATTTAGCACGCAGCCTGATGCAGCGTGAACAGGGTGTCGACGTCAGTACCGATCTCTCCGCTGGCATTATGGCGCGGTTGCGTGAAGAGCCTGCGCCACAAGTGGCGGCCTCCCAGCGTGAAGCGCGCAAAGTGCCCACCATCTCTTTTGCTCGTGGCGCGGGAGTTGCCGCCGCCGTTTCGTTGATGGTGATCACCGGGGTTCAGTATTTCAATAACAGCCTCGACGGGGGTGATAACGCCTCACCGGCAAACGGCTCCTCCCGTGTGGCCAATGCGCCTGCAGTACCGCCTAGCGCCACTCAACAAGTACAGCCTGTGAATTTGGCCACTTCCGTGTCTTCAGGCAAACCGGCTAGTCGCGATGTCCCCATGTTTGAGCCTACCCCCTTTCGGCTCAATGGCCAGCCCGTCAACAGTGGGCTTATGAATGTCAGCGAAACCGGCTTCTCAGCCTCTCAGCCCCAGCGCAACTCGGTAAGCAGTGTGCAAAATGCAGGGCTCGACCTTGAGCAAACACAGCTGCTGCGCTCGTATCTTGAGCAGCATGCCCACGGTGCCGCTTACGGTAACAGCGATAGCTGGCTGCCGCTGACGCGTTCCGCCATGGCGACAGAGTCGCTGGGGCGATAGAGCGCGTAAAAATATCTACCGTTAATCGATAGACACCATGTTGCTATGCCGCTGCCGATGATTCGTAATGTTCTTGTGCTTACTTTGAGCTGCGCTCTGCAAGTTTTGCTGGTGGCTACCACTTCGGCTGTGGCCTCCGAGCCGGAGGGCGACACCCGGACACTAAGCTGCAAGGCGCTCGAAGAGCAAACCCCTGAGAATGTTCAACAGTGGCTGGCCCATAGTCTGTGGGCCAGCCACTGTTACAGCTATCAAGCGCGCGCCGTGGCCATTGGCGACTCCGAAGTGCGCACGTTGGCCCTCTCACACCGTATTCAGGATGGCATTCGCCAACAGGTAGTCCAGTACTTGGATGGCCCTTCGATGAGCATCGAGCGGCACGCGCGTATCGGTCATTGGGGTTGGTCACATGCACCTGAAGAAGACGCCTCCGTACCCGCACAGTGGGCCAAGCATCTGGAGCGCATCTACACCATTTCGCTTGAAGAGGAAAAGCGTGTGGCGGGGCGCGATGCAGTGCAGATCTCCTTTGACCCGCGCGACGCTAACCGCTATCCGCATCAGTGGTGGCTCGATACCGCGAGTGGCCTGGTGTTAAAGCATGTTGTGCGCAACGCTGAGGGCGACATTTTAGAAACATTTCAAGTGACTCAGCTACAAGAGCCGACACGTTTTAACGGCGATGTCGAAATTGGCCGCCCTGGCCATGCGCCCAGCGTTGATTGGCAGGTGAACTGGCTTCCCGAGGGCTTTCAACTGCAGCCCGGTGTCTCCCGGGAGTTGGCTGATGGGCGTGCCCAGCAGCTTTATAGCGATGGTTTGGCCACCATTAGTGTGTTTGTTGAGCCGGTGACAGCGTCGTCGCTTCGGCCTGGCGTACATCAGCTGAATGTGTCGGCAGTGGCCGCTGAGCGTTTCTCAGGAAAAAGCCATGACTACCAGGCGGTGGCGATTGGCGAGGTGCCGCCTAAGGTGTTGCGCCGTGTGGTCCGTTCCGTGGCTCACGTCGACATGACCTCGGAGTAACTTCGATGGCACTACCTTCCTGTGCGTCGGCCAATTTGCATCGTGATGCCACGGTGGTGGGGTATACAGCGGCAGGGCTGCGTGTAGAGGTTCAGGCGGAGGCTGGCTGCGAGCGCTGTCAACAAGGCAAAGGGTGTGGTGCGGGGCTTTTGCAGCGCCCTCGGCGACTGCACATCAATGTACCCGTTCGTTTCGATGCCCCATCCCCGGATGTATCGAGCCACCCCCCTTGCGCATTGGCGGCCCGTTTTCCCTTGAGCAGCCGTGTGCGTATCAGCATGCCGCGCCACTCATTAACGCGCTTGGCACTTTGGGTTTATGCGCTACCGCTAGTCGCGGCGTTATCGGGCGTCGGATTTTTATCTGTGCTCGATATGGCCTCAGGCTGGCATGCTCCCGCGCTTTTCTTTACTACCTTGATAGTGTCAACCGTCGCCCTCAAATGTAAGAATCGACGCGATGGGGAACGCTTTCGGCCTCGTCTGGTCAATCAATTCTAATGCGTTACATCGATGATGCTTTGTTCTGATGGCTCAGTGTATTGAGTCCCAGGACATTGATGATTCATTGTCTCATCCATGGCCATGTTTGGCCTTATCCTGATGTTAGGAGCTCTTGCATGAAGCGCTTGATTCTCCCCTCCACGCTGTGGTTTTGCTTGGTTGCCTTATTGGCCCTAAGCAGCCACGCCCAGGCTCAGCAGCTGCCTGATTTCACGACGCTTGTGGAAGAAGCCGCCCCTGGCGTTGTGAATATTTCCACTAGCCGTACGATAGAAAGGCGAGGTGGCCCCTCCTTCCACGGCTTCGGTGAGCAAGACATTCCCGAGATATTTCGCCACTTCTTCGGCGACCGATTCCCGGTGCCGCCGGGTGGTCAAGGTCCAGGACAGGGGCGTAGCGAAGAGCGTCAGTCGTTAGGCTCGGGTTTTGTGATCAGCGAAGATGGCTATGTCCTGACTAACTCTCACGTGGTGGAGGATGCCGATGAGGTCTTGGTGCGTTTTAACGATCGGCGTGAACTGGAAGCTGACATTGTCGGCACGGATCCACAAACCGACATCGCCCTGTTAAAAGTCGATGCCACCGGTCTTCCCACTTTAAACCTGGGTGACTCGGATGACTTGAACGTCGGGGAGTGGGTAGCCGCAATCGGTTCGCCCTTTGGTTTTGACCACTCTGTTACCGCGGGGATCGTGAGCGCGATCAACCGCACGCTGCCACGCGATGCGTACGTGCCCTTTATCCAAACCGATGTGGCGATCAACCCGGGTAATTCCGGTGGGCCGCTGTTCAATTTGGATGGCGAAGTCGTGGGGATTAATTCACAAATCTTCACCCGCAGTGGCGGCTTCATGGGCCTCTCATTCGCCATTCCGATCAACGTCGCGATGGACGTGGCGGACCAGTTGCGCGATGACGGCCGCGTTAACCGTGGCTGGCTGGGCGTGATGATTCAGCCGGTATCGCGTGACTTGGCCGAGTCGTTTGGCATGGATAAGCCGGCCGGCGCGCTGATTGCCGATCTTGATCCGGAAGGCCCTGCCGCGCGAGGTGGCTTGCAAGCAGGGGATGTGATTCTTGAGGTCAACGGCCAAGACGTTGAGCGCTCAAGCACCTTGCCGCGTTTGATTGGGCGCGTGGCGCCAGGCAATGAAGTGGATCTACGCGTGCTTCGCGACGGCCGCGAAGTGAGCGAGCAGGTCGAGCTGGGAAGCTGGCCCAACAGTGAAGAAGCCGGCGCCGGTCAACCCGATAACAGCCAGGTGCGTTTAGGGGTTGCCGTGCGTGAAGTGGATGAGTCGGTGCGTGACCAGCTCAATATCCAAGGCGGTGTTGAGGTGACCGAGGTTGAACCGCAGAGTGTCGCGGCTCAAGCTGGTATTCGCCCGGGAGATATCCTGGTCAGCATTGATCAGCAAAGCGTCTCGTCAGCCCAAGAGCTGGTGGAGATCGTCGAGCAGCTACCCAGTGATCGCGCCATTCCGCTGCGTCTCTACCGTGATGGCCGTTCGCTTTTTGTGGCGCTGCGCTTACAGTAGCCGGCGGCCTACACTTCTCTCACCTCCCACGCAGTCCGGCAAAAATGCCGGACTGCTGTTCCTCACCCCCTCATATCGCTACAATAGCGCCTATCTTTCTTGTCGGAATAGCCCGTTTATTGTTGTGGCTATCTTCGCGCATTGATTTTTCGCAGTGGCGTTTGCTAGCGCCTGCGCATGACTTTCATAAGGCAGAATACACCCAATGTCCCACGACGATTCCAGCGAAAAACTCAAGCATATACGCAACTTCTCCATCATCGCGCATATTGACCATGGTAAATCCACGCTATCGGATCGGTTGATTCAAACGTGCGGTGGGCTTACCGAGCGTGAGCTTAAAGAGCAGGTGCTCGACTCGATGGACATTGAGCGCGAACGCGGGATTACCATTAAAGCGCAGTCGGTGACGCTGGATTATACCGCCCCTGACGGGCAGGTGTATCAGCTCAACTTCATCGACACGCCGGGGCATGTGGATTTTTCCTATGAAGTGTCGCGCTCACTGTATGCGTGTGAAGGGGCACTTCTGGTCGTGGATGCCGCACAAGGGGTAGAAGCCCAGTCGGTGGCCAACTGCTATACCGCCGTGGAGCAGGGGCTTGAGGTGCTGCCCGTGCTTAACAAGATTGATCTTCCGCAGGCGGACCCCGATCGCGTGGCCCAGGAAGTGGAAGAGATTATCGGCATTGACGCCACCGATGCCTGCCAGGTGTCAGCCAAGAGCGGTATTGGCATTGACGCGCTATTGGAGCGGTTAGTTCGTGATATCCCACCGCCTAAGGGCAATCCCGATGCGCCGCTACAAGCGCTGATTATCGACTCCTGGTTCGATAACTATTTGGGCGTGGTATCGCTGATTCGCCTGTTTGACGGCACACTGCGCAAGGGCGACAAAGTACGGATTAAATCCACGGGCCGTGACTGGGGCGCCACCGAAGTGGGAATTTTTACGCCGCTGCGTAAAGAAACCAATATTCTGCGCGCCGGTGAAGTAGGCTTTTTGGTCGCCGGCATCAAGGACATTCACGGTGCGCCCGTGGGCGATACCATCACCCACACCAAAACACCGGACGTCGCGCGTCTGCCGGGTTTCCAGAAAGTGAAACCGCAGGTCTACGCTGGCATGTTCCCGGTAAGCGCGGATGACTACGAAGACTTTCGCGACGCATTGGAGAAGCTAGCGCTTAACGATGCATCGCTTGAGTACGAGCCGGAAAACTCCGATGCCCTGGGCTTTGGTTTCCGCGTGGGCTTTTTAGGCACCCTGCACATGGAGATCATTCAGGAGCGCTTGGAGCGCGAGTATGACCTCGATCTGCTGACCACGGCGCCTACGGTGGTGTATGAGTTGGCGATGAAAAATGGCGACGTGCGCTATGTCTCCAACCCCTCAAAGCTGCCGGATTTGGCCGATGTCGAGGAGATGCGCGAACCCATCGTGCGCGCCAGTATCCTGGTGCCCCAAGAGTTTGTGGGTAACGTCATCGCCGAGTGCGAGCAGCGCCGTGGAACCCAGCTCGACATGCAGTTTTTGGGTAACCAAATTCAGCTCACCTATGAGCTGCCGATGTCCGAAGTGGTCATGGACTTCTTCGATCGGCTGAAGTCGATTTCCAAAGGCTACGCTTCGCTTGAGTACAATTTCGAGCGTTTTGAAGCGGCCAAACTGGTGCGGCTGGATGTCTTAATCAACGGCGATAAAGTTGACGCGCTGGCGGTGATTATTCACCGTGATCACGCCCACTCACGCGGACGGGTGTTGGTGGAAAAAATGAAAGAGCTGATTCCGCGTCAGATGTTTGACGTGGCGATTCAGGCGGCGATTGGTGGGCAAGTCGTGGCGCGTTCCACGGTTAAAGCGCTGCGTAAAAACGTCACGGCTAAGTGCTACGGCGGTGATATCACGCGTAAAAAGAAACTGCTTGAAAAGCAAAAAGCCGGTAAAAAACGCATGAAGCAGGTGGGGCGTGTCGAAATTCCCCAGGATGCTTTCCTTGCCGTGCTCAAGGTCAACGACTAGGGACGATACCCCACCATGGATTTTTCACTACTTCTGGTCCTCGCCGTGGCGCTATCCGGCGTCATCTATCTGCTGGACGTGCTGTTCTGGCGCCAGCGCCGCCGCGAACGTGCCGAAAAGGCAGAGGCCGCCACTACCCAAGGGCTTGATCCGCAAAGTCGCGCGAAGCTGCTTAAAGAGCCATGGCCGGTGGACTATGCGCGCTCTTTTTTCCCGGTACTGCTGGTCGTATTGGTGGTGCGCAGCTTTGTTGTTGAGCCTTTTCAAATCCCCTCCGGCTCCATGCGTCCGACGCTTGAAGTGGGTGATTTTATCCTGGTGAATAAATTTGCCTATGGTTTACGCTTGCCGGTGACGCATACCGAGATACTCGATGTCGCGGAACCCGAGCGGGGCGATGTGATGGTGTTTCGCTTTCCTGAAGAGCCCGCGATTAACTTCATCAAGCGCGTTGTCGGCCTACCAGGGGATCTTATTCGTTACGAAGGCAAGCAGCTTTATGTCAACGGCGAAATGGTGCCCAAGACACTGCTAGAAGAAGGCCCCGAGGCGTCTCCCCAACAGCTCTTGCTGGAGGAAAGCATGGGGGAGGCAGAGTACCAAATTTATAACAATCCGCGTGATCCAGGGCCACAGCTGCGTTCCGTCGTGGTGCCAGAAGGTCACTACTTCACGATGGGAGACAACCGGGACCACTCCAACGACAGCCGCTACTGGGGGTTTGTACCAGAAGAGAATATCGTTGGCCGTGCGTTCGCGGTGTGGATGCACTGGGATGGCGGTTTGCCCAGTTTCACCAGCATACGGCGCATTGAGTAACCGGTGATAGTCACTACTCTGTTAATGAATCAGCGCCTAACTGAGAGGCGAACACTGGTTGTCACTCCCATGGTAACCGTCAACGACGTAGGAGCACCGTGAGTAATCCCTTGAACACTTTTTGCCGACGTATTGGCCATGAGTTTAACGATATCTCGCTGTTAGAGCTGGCGATGACGCATCGCAGTTACGGCGGTCGTAACAATGAACGCCTGGAATTTCTGGGTGACTCCATCGTCAACTTTGTGATTGCCGAAGCGCTGTTTGAACGCTTTCCCCAAGCCCGTGAAGGGCAGCTATCACGCCTGAGAGCCCGCTTGGTGAAGGGGCAAACGCTTGCCGAGCTGGCCCGCGAGATGGCGTTTGGAGAGTGCTTGCGATTAGGGTCTGGCGAAATGAAAAGCGGCGGCCATCGGCGCGAATCCATTCTCGCCGATGCCGTGGAAGCGGTGATTGGCGCCATCTACCTGGACGCAGGAATGGACGCCGTGCGTGAGCGCGTGATGACTTGGTACGCTCAGCGGCTGGCGAATATCTCGCTGCAAGACACGCAAAAAGACCCCAAAACGCGGCTGCAAGAGTTCCTGCAGTCACGCCAAGCGGCACTGCCTCGCTATGAAGTGGTGACGGTGAAAGGTGAGGCCCACGCGCAAACCTTTACTGTTGAATGCCACATCGAATTGCTTGATGAGCACACCACGGGCAAAGGGCCAAGCCGGCGGCACGCGGAGCAGCAAGCGGCCGCCGAAGCCCTCAATCACTTAGAACCCTCATCTGACGAAAGTGGAGAAACCCAATGAGCCAAACGTGCGGATTCGTGGCCATCGTTGGGCGCCCCAACGTGGGCAAATCAACCCTGATGAACCGTATTTTGGGGCAAAAAGTCTCGATCACCTCACGGCGGCCGCAAACCACGCGCCACCAGGTGATGGGCATTAAAACCGACGGCGATGCGCAGTATATCTACGTCGATACCCCTGGCATGCACATCATGTCAAAGGATCGCAATAAAGCGATCAACCACTTTATGAATCAAGCGGCCACCCAGGCGTTGCGCGATGTGGATTGCGTGGTCTTCATCATCGACCGCACCCGCTGGAGCGATGAGGATCAGGCGGTATTAAAGCGCCTTGAGCACGTTAAAGCGCCGGTGATTTTGGCGGTCAACAAAGTCGATCGTTTGCAGGACAAAGCGACGCTTTTACCCTGGCTGTCTGAAGTCGGCGCGCGCCGGGATTTTGCCGCCATTGTGCCGATTTCAGCCAAGCACGGCACACAAGTGGATACCCTTGAGGAAGAAGTGTCGAAATACTTGCCTGAGAGCATGCACTTCTTCCCCGAGGACCAGATAACCGACAAAAGCCTGCGTTTTATGGCGGCGGAACTGGTGCGGGAGAAAATCATGCGCCAGCTCGGCGACGAGCTTCCGTATCAGGTGACCGTTGAGATCGAAGAGTTTCGTGAAACCGAGCGCGTGACCCATATCAGCGCGCTGATTCTGGTCGAGCGCCAAGGACAGAAAGTCATCTTGATTGGCGATAACGGTGAGCGCATCAAGAGCATTGGTCGGGAAGCGCGGCTGGATATCGAGCGCGTGCTGGGAGCCAAGGTGATGTTGAACCTGTGGGTTAAGGTAAAACGAGGGTGGTCGGACGACGAGCGCGCCCTGAAAAGCTTGGGCTACGATCTCGATTAAGACGCGTACCTCATTTCGGCGACGTTTCTCACGGAGGGCGCTATGACCCCCGAACCGGCGTTTTTGCTCCATCGGCGTCCCTACCGCGAAACGAGCGCGCTTATTGACCTTTTAACGCTCCATCATGGCCGTGTGCGCGCGGTGGCGCATGGCGTACAAAGGCCGGGGTCTAAGTCGCGCCAGCGTCTTCAGCCGTTTACGCCGCTGTTTGTCACCTGGCGCGGTGAGCGCGAACTCAAGCGGCTGATGTTGATGGAGTCGCGGGGGCAAACGGCGCTGCTCGTGGGTGAGGGGTTGCTGTGCGGTTTGTACGCCAATGAAATCGCCACCCGACTGCTGCCGATTGAGATGCCGGCGGAAGAGGTCTTTGCGTTCTACACCGCGCTGATGGAAGCACTGCCGCTCCCCGCCGAGCGGGCGCTCGCGCTGCGCCGCTATGAGTGGGCGCTGCTTGAAGCGCTGGATGCCACCCCGCGCTTTGCCACGCCTGACGGGGGTGCGCTCGACCCTCACGGTCGCTACCAATTTGACGCGCTAAGCCGCGCGTTTATTCCCGCTGAGCGCGGTTTGGAAGGCCGCACGCTGCGCTATATTGAGCAGGGAGATTGGCGCGAGGCCGGTTTGGCTAAGGCGTTAAAAGCGCTAATGCGGGCGTCGTTGGCGCCGCTTTTGGGGTCGCAAGAGCTACGCTCGCGACGGCTCATGCTAGATTTGGCTCAGCGGCGCCAGGTTTCCGCCCATGCTGTCACCGCCGACTCTTTTCCCCCTTCCTAGCTCCTCTTGGGGCCGCGATATTTCTTTTTTGGAGGCGTTATGCACCCCCCGCGTATTCTGTTAGGCGTTAATATCGACCACATTGCGACGCTGCGCCAAGCGCGCGGCACGCGCTATCCCGACCCTGTTCAGGCGGCGTTACTGGCCGAAGAGGCCGGCGCCGATGGCATCACCGTGCACCTGCGCGAAGATCGCCGTCATATCCAGCCGCGCGACGTGCGCCTGCTGGCTGAGGTGCTCAATACGCGCATGAACCTGGAAATGGCCGTTACCGAGGAGATGCTGGCCCTGGCCGAGGAAGTTCGCCCAGCGCATGTCTGTTTAGTACCGGAAAAACGCGAAGAGCTGACCACCGAAGGGGGGCTGGATGTGGTGGGTGGCTTCGATGCCATTGCCAAGGCCTGCCAGCGGCTGGCGGCGGTTGGCTGTGACGTGTCACTCTTTATTGACCCCGATGAGGCGCAAATAGAGGCGGCGGTGCGTGCCGGGGCTCCCACGATTGAGCTGCACACCGGTGAGTTTGCCGAGGCGCGGCCGGGGAGCGAGGCGGCTAACGAAGCGTATCACCGCTTGACCCAGGCCGCGCATCAAGCCAACGAAGCCGGTCTGGTGGTTAATGCCGGCCACGGCCTGCATTATCACAACGCCGAGGCGATTGCCGCCATCCCTGGGATCAATGAGCTGAACATTGGCCATGCGATCATCGCCCGGGCGCTGTTTGTCGGGTTGAAAGAGGCGGTGGCCGAGATGAAGCGTTTGATGGTGGCGGGACAAGAGGCAGGACTGATGGCCGCGCTGGATGCCCACGACCATGAGCACGATCACGATGAGGGCAGCGAGCATCACGGCGGCTGCTGCGGACACGCATGATTGTCGGTATTGGCTCCGATATCGCCCGCGTGGCGCGCTTTGAAGCGGCAATGGCACGCCATGGGGCACGCTTTGCAGCGCGGATATTAGGCCCCGAGGAGCAGCGCCGCTTGGCCGGCCATTCGCAGCCGGCGGCCTTTCTTGCCAAGCGCTTTGCCGCCAAGGAGGCCTTTGTGAAAGCCCTGGGGCTTGGGCTCACGCAAGGCATGCAGTGGCGTGAGATTGAAATCCTCAACGATACGCGGGGAAAACCTTATCTTCAGCTACATGGTGCAGCCGCTGCGTGTGCTACCGCCGCGGGAGTAGGCAGTAGCCATGTAAGCCTTAGCGATGAGGCCGAATACGCCGTGGCGTTTGTGGTCCTGGAGCGTCTTTAAAGGTTGCCCACTCAAAGGTGGCAGGATCAGCTATGTGCCGTTAAGCGCGAACGCTCACCGCGTAAGCGCTGCATCGATACGTACAAATCCGCTATTAGCGGGTAGGCTTGCGCCAGTCCCCGCGTGCGCAAACGTGTTTCCAAGGTTTCAACCAAGAGTGCAAGCTCGGGCGCGCCGCAGTAGCGGCTGGCGCCGTTAAGGTGATGAACCGCGTCCAGCAGCGCTGTTTCATCCTCTTGCTGTACCGCTTGGCGAATCTTCGCTTCGCTTGCGTCGAGGCTGTCGATCAAGGCGATCAGCAGGTCGCGCGCGCGGTCGCGGCTGCCCCCGGCAAGCCGCTCCCCTAGAGTTAAATCGACGATGGCCAGCGTTTCTGGTTCGCGTATGGGCTGAGGAGAGAGGGCCTGCGGCGCGGTGGGGATGTGGAGGGGTACGCCCAAAAAACGCTGCATCAGCTGATTAAGCTGCGCTTCATCGATGGGTTTGATAATCACGTCATCGAGTCCTTCGTTGAGCCACTGCTGGCGCTCGTGGTTAAGGGCATGGGCGGTGACGGCCACCACCGGGCAAGATACCCAAGGCCCGCCCAATCGGCGTAGTGCCTGAGTGGTTTGCACCCCATCCAGCCCCGGCATGCGGATGTCCATCAGCACCATATCAAAGGGCTTAGGGGCGCTTTTGGCTAGGGCTAACGCCTGCTGCCCATTTTCGGCCGTGGTGACCGCCATCGCATCGCGTTCCAGCAGCGCCTTGAGCAGTTCACGGTTGGAGGTATTGTCATCGACCACCAGCATGTGCAGTGGGGACGCGGAAGGGGGGATTTCAACAGGCGTTGGAAGCGCGGCTTGGGGCGCTGAGGCAAGCTGGCGTTTCAGCGCACTGGCGAATGACGCGCGGCTGACAGGTTTGGCAAGCAGCTCGCCGCCGCGGGGGAAGGCAAGCTTCACGGCATCGATATTGGCCATGTTGGCCAGTACCAGCACCCGGCAAGGCGCGGCATCGATGATCGATTGCAGCGTATTCACATCAGGCTCGCAAAGCGCTTGCTCGGTGGCGCCGATAATCAGTAGCTTGCTGGCTTCCAGCGCGCTCAAAGGGCGCGGCTGTCCTCTCCACCGCTCAATGAGATGAGAGAGTACAAACCGGGTTGGCGCGTGGGGCTCGTGCAGGCAGAGGGTAGCGCCAGACAGGTTAAGCTCCACCGGGCGCTCTTGCGACCCGGGCGCTAGCAGTGGCAGGGTGAGCGCGAAGATGGAGCCTTTGCCGGGTTCGCTTTCGACGCTGATTTCGCCCCCCATGTGCTCAATGAGCTGACGGCAAATCGTCAGCCCCAGCCCACTGCCACCAAACTCCCGTGAGTGGCTGGGCTCGGCCTGGGTAAATGCCCTGAAGAGCTGCTTTTGTTGCGCCGGGGTTAAGCCAATGCCGGTGTCGCTGACGCTGATGCGCAGCATCGCCTGTGCGCGCTCGGATGCGGCGTCGTTGTCGTTATCCAGCATCACCCGCACGATCACGTCGCCTTCATGGGTGAACTTAATGGCGTTACTGAGCAGATTGCTCAGCACTTGCTGTAAACGCAGAGGGTCCCCCCGCAGCGGCGTGGGAATGTCGTCGTAGACCATCGCCACCAACTGTAACTGCTTGCGCTGTGCTTCCGGGGCGTGCAGGCCGACGACCTCGTCAATCAGTGTGACCATATCAACATCGGCCTCTTCGAGCGTCAGGCGGTTGGCTTCTAGCTTGGAGAAGTCCAGCACATCATTAACCAGCATCAATAGGTTGTCGCAAGCGCGGTGAACATGCTGTAGCCACTCCTGCTGGCGCTGATTGAGTTTGGAGCGACCGAGCAAGCGGCAAAAACCAATGATACCGTTGAGCGGTGTGCGTATTTCATGGCTCATGTTGGCCAAAAATTCAGATTTGACCGCGTTGGCGCGTAGGGCATTGCGGTGGGCGATATCGAGCTCGATATTTTGCTCTTCGATGGTCTCCATCGACTCTTGCAATTCGCTCGTGGCATGCTCAATCTGAGTCTGCATATCCCGCTGTGCCCGTTGCATTGTCTGGGCCAGGGTATGGATGTTGTCGGCTAACTGCTGATGCTCATGGGCCGAAACGGGGGGGAGCTGAATGCGGTAGTCGCCTCGGGATAAACGGTACAAGGCGAGGTTCGCGTCCTCGAGGGGGCGGGTGGCGAAGCGGCTAATGGCAAAGGCCAATAAAAACAGCGTAAGACCCAGCAGCATTCCCCCGAGGCTTAATATGGCAATCCAGCGGTAGCGTCCGAGCGTGAGTGTACGGGTATTGGCTTCCGCCTCCATCCAGCCCAAGGGCGCTGTAGAGCCTTCGGCGTTTAGCGGCTGCTTAAGGCGCCAAATCGCGGCGTCGGTATTCAACTCAAACGTCTCTGGCGGCTCTGTGGTGGGCCCTGGTGGTGATGCATGGCCTAGAGAGAGCAATCGCTCTGCGCTGGTATTGTAAAGCGTCACCGTGCGGAGGTTATTTTGTTCCAGTAGGCGTTGGCTGAGTGCTATCAGTGTTTCAGCGTTGTCGTTTCCCAGGGCTTGGCCGAGGCTTGGAGCGATGAGCGCGCTGCTCTCCTGCAGGCGCTCTTTAAGCGCTTGACGTGAGGCGTGGTCGCTCTCCACCACCAAAAGCGTGGCCATTGCCGCATAGACAAACAGCGGAATGCCCATCAAGGCAAAGAGAAGTCGAGTATTTAAAGACATGAAAAAACGCCCGGTGATTCAAAGAGGTTGCCTGTAAAGCCAAGGCTTGCGCCGATATAATGCCGCATAACGGTAATGAGAAGGAACGCATGATGAACGATTCCAAGCGCTACCCCACGCTCGAAGATGTGGTGGGTAATACACCACTGGTACGCTTAAAGCGTATCACGGCGGGGCGCAACAACACGCTGCTGGCCAAATTAGAAGGCAATAATCCCGCTGGGTCGGTGAAGGATCGTCCGGCGCTCTCGATGCTGACACAAGCCGAAGCACGCGGCGATATTGTCCCGGGCGATACCCTGATAGAAGCCACCTCGGGGAATACCGGCATCGCACTTGCCATGGCGGCAGCGATCAAAGGCTACCGTATGGTACTGGTAATGCCGGAAAACGCCTCGGCGGAGCGCAAGCAGGCCATGGCGGCCTATGGCGCCAAGCTAATTTCGGCCAGCAAAGCGGGTGGCATGGAGGAGGCGCGCGATATCGCCAATGCGATGATCGCGCGCGGGGAAGGCAAACCGCTTGATCAGTTCGCCAACCCGGATAATCCGCTCGCGCACTACCGCACCACCGGCCCGGAAGTCTGGCAGCAAACGGGCGGTCAGGTAACCCACTTTGTCAGCTCCATGGGCACGACGGGTACCATCATGGGCGTGTCGCGCTACCTTAAAGAGCAAAACCCCAATGTTCAGATTGTCGGTTTGCAGCCCGCAGATGGCGCCAGCATTCCGGGCATTCGCCGCTGGCCCGAAGCCTACCTTCCGGCCATTTTTGAGTCGCCAAGGGTCGATGTCACCCTGGATATCCATCAGGAGGAGGCCGAAGAGCACATGCGTCGGCTGGCGCGTGAAGAGGGCATATTAGCCGGTGTTTCCTCCGGAGGGAGCCTCGCTGGCGCTCTGCGTATCGCTGAGCAGTGCGAGAACGCCACCATTGTATTTATCGTCTGCGACCGCGGCGATCGCTACCTCTCCACCGGCCTTTTCGCTCCCGAGGTGGAGAGTTAGATGGCCATGCTGGGTAAGCGGCGCCCGCCACGTCCCGCCTCCAATAAGTCGGGTTTGGCGCGCCAGGAGAGTGCTCGGCAAGCACCAACATCCCACGGCGACAGCGCGCAGGTGCTCACCATTGAGCGTCTCGCCCACGATGGTCGCGGGGTAGGGCACTTACCCTCGGGCAAAGCGGTGTTTGTCGATCAGGCGTTACCGGGTGAGCGCGTCGGCATCGCCACTCACCGTACGCGCAAGCGCTTTGACGAGGCGCACGTGCGTGAGCTTCACTTAAGAGCAGACGAGCGCGTTACGCCCCCGTGCCCTTACTTTGGTCACTGCGGCGGGTGCGATCTTCAGCACTTAAGCGTACCGGCGCAGCGCGCGCACAAGCGCGAAGTGGTTCGGGAGTTGCTGGCGCGCCAAGGCCTTGTGTGGCAAGGCGATATCGACACGCTAAAAAGCGATAGCGATGCGTACCGCCGGCGCGCACGTTTGGGGGTGAATGTCGATCGAGACGGTCGTGTGCTAATGGGGTTTCGCGCTCAGCGCAGCCACCGCTTGGTGGATATCGCGAGCTGCCACGTGTTGGTACCCGAGCTGCAGTCGCTCATTGCCCCTCTACGCGACGTGCTGGGATCACTTAAGTCCCCTCGCGATGTGGGGCATATTGAGTTACTCGCGACACCCGAGGCTCGCGTGGTGGTGGTAAGGCAGCTCAAGGCGCAACCGCAAGACGCCGAGCGCTGGCAGGCGTTTGCTCGGTCGCAAGGCGTTGCGTTGGGCATGCGCGCCGGGCGCGATAGCGATGAGGCGCAAGAAGAGGCAAAAGGCCAGCAGCAGGGTCCCGAAGTGCACTGGTTTGGTGCGCCTCCGGCGTTGAACGACACGCTTACGCTGCCTCGTGGGGACACCTTGACGCTGGCATTCTCACCGGGCGACTTTATTCAGGTCAACGCCGAAGTGAACCAGCAGATGGTGGGGTGGGTGATGCAATGGCTTACTCCGCAACCGGGACAAACCCTGCTCGACCTCTTTGCCGGGATTGGCAATTTCAGCCTGCCGATGGCCGCGTCGGGTGCCAAGGTGCATGCGGTTGAGGGTAATCCCGCGATGGTGGCCCGCCTAGCCGCCAATGCGCATCGCCATCAGCTGGCGGTAAGCGGGCAACAGGCCGATTTAAACGCGCGAGAGAGCGTGGAGACATTGCTACACGATACAGCGGCGGACGCGGTGATTCTTGATCCGCCGCGCAGCGGCGCCGAGAGTGTCTGCCGGGCGTTAGCCAAGCCCGCCCCAGAAGCGCCGCGCCCAAGGGTTGCCTACGTTTCTTGTGATCCGGCGACGCTTGCCCGCGATGCGGCACACCTTGTGCATGGAGGCTACCGCATTGCCCGTGTCGCCGTGGCGGATATGTTTGTGCATACCGCGCACATGGAAACGCTAATGCTTTTAGAGCCGCCGGTGTAAGTCGTTCAGCTGCCCGCAACCCCCGTGCAAGGATTTTTAGGGTACGCCGTGCGAGTGGCGTACCGAGGAAGGTGAGTAACCATTATGGTCAAAGTGCGCGAAGACCAGCCGCTCACCCCGAGCGGCAGGGTCGACATACCGCAGTGGCTTGCGCGTCTGCAGGAGGATGTGCGCTTACGCGACCCTGACCGCTTGGCGCAGGCCTGCGAACTGGCGCAGGCGCTTGAGTGGGAAGCCGAGCGTGGCCATCGCGCCTGGCTTGCGCCAGGCTCTAGCTTTCGCATGGGGCTTGAGATGGCCGATATTCTTGGCGAACTCAAGCTCGATCAACCCGCGTTGGAGGCAGCGGTACTCTACCGCGCCGTGCGCGAGGGGCGTTTGAGCCTAGACGCCGTGAGCAAGCGCTTTGGCGCCGAGGTCGCCGGGCTCATCGACGGTGTGCTCCAGATGGCCGCGATAAGCCACCCGCATACGCCCAATCACGGCATGAGCCAGCATAACCAGCAGGAAAACCTGCGCAAAATGCTGGTGAACATGGTCGATGACGTGCGCGTGGCGCTGATTAAGATCGCCGAACGCACCTGCGCGCTGCGTCAGGTCAAGGACGCGCCGCTAGAAAAGTGCTTGCAAGTCGCGCGGGAAGTGGCCGATATCTATGCGCCGTTGGCGCACCGCTTAGGGATTGGGCAAATCAAGTGGGAGCTTGAGGATCTGGCCTTTCGCTACCTGCATGAAGACGATTACAAAACCATCGCCAAGCAGTTGGCGGAAAAGCGACTCGACCGCGACCGCTATATCCACGATGTGGTGGAAACCCTCAAGCAGCTGATGGAGGCGCAGCACATCCACCGCTACGACGTCAGCGGCCGTGCCAAGCACATCTACTCCATCTGGCGCAAAATGAAGCGCAAGCGGATCGACTTTTCCCAGGTCCACGACATCCGAGCCGTGCGCGTGCTGGTGCCGGAAGTCACCGACTGCTACACCGTGCTGGGGATCGTGCATTCGCGCTGGCATCATGTGCCTAGCGAGTTCGATGATTACATCGCCAACCCTAAGCGCAACGGCTACCAGTCGCTGCACACGGCGGTGATCGGACCCGAAAACAAGGTGCTGGAAATCCAGATCCGAACCTTTGCCATGCACGATGAAGCCGAGCTTGGGGTATGCGCCCACTGGCGCTATAAGGGCCACGATACCAACGCCAAAAGCCGCAGTTACGAAGAAAAAATCGCTTGGTTGCGTCAGGTATTGGAGTGGCAGGACGAGGTGGGCGACTTTGGCGATCTGCGCGAGGGGCTCTCAAGCGATGTAGCGCCCGATCGTATCTATGTGTTCACCCCGGACGGGCATGTGATCGACTTGCCACGGATCGCCACGCCGATCGATTTTGCTTACCGGGTACACACCGAGATCGGCCACCGCTGTCGCGGCGCCAAGGTCAACGGGCGCATTGTGCCGCTGACCTACAAGCTCAAAACCGGGCAGCAGGTCGAGATTCTCACCGCCAGTAAAGGCGGGCCGAGCCGCGACTGGCTTAACCCAAGCCTAGGGTATGTGCGCACCTCCCGCGCGCGGGCCAAGATCCAAGCTTGGTTTAAACACCAGGCGCGGGATCAAAATATCGACGAAGGGCGGGCGCTGTTTGAGCGCGAGATGAAACGCCTGGATGTCGAAGGGCTTGACCTTAAGCGCTTAGCGGCGGCGGTCAACTACATTAGCGCCGAGGATATGTACGCTGCGCTTGGCGCGGGGGATCTGCGCATCGGGCAGGTGCTGAACCAAGCCCAGCACCTGTTTGGTGAAACCGACGATCAAGAGCAGCTCGACCGCTTGCTGGCCAAGCCCAAGCGCCAGTCAAGCAAAGCCAACAAAAGCGATATTACCGTACTGGGCGTGGGCAACTTGAAGACCAGCATGGCGAACTGTTGCCGCCCGGTGCCGGGTGAGCCGATTGTGGGCTTCATCACGCAAGGGCGCGGGGTCACGGTACACCGCGAAGACTGCCCCAATATTTTGCAATTGCGCGTCGATGAGCCGCAGCGCATCATTGAAGTCGAGTGGGGCGAGCAGTCGCATACGCGCTATCCGGTGACCATTGAGATTCAAGCCTGGGACCGCTCTGGGCTCTTGCGCGATGTCACAGGGCTTCTGGGCAATGAAAAGGTCAACGTGCTCGCCGTCAACACGCTCACCGATACCGACGAAGGCACCGCTCGCCTGCGTATCACGCTGGAAGTCGATGGGCTGGAGGCGCTTGGGCGGCTGTTTTCCCGTATTCAGCAGCTACCCAACGTCACCGAAGTGCGGCGGCTGCGCAACGCCGACCCGGACAAAAGTACCCGCAAAGGAGGCGCCTGATGCATTACCAGTTAGAGGATCTGCTGACACTGATGCGGGTGCTGCGCGACGTTGATCAAGGCTGTCCGTGGGATATCAAGCAGGATTGGAACAGTATCGTGCCGCATACCCTGGAAGAGGCCTATGAGGTCGCCGATGCGATCGAACGACGTGCCTTTGATGAACTCCCCGGTGAACTGGGGGATTTACTCTTTCAGGTGGTCTACTACGCGCAGTTCGGCGCCGAGGAGCGGCGTTTTGACTTTGGCGATATCGTCGATACGTTGGTCAAAAAAATGCTGCGCCGCCACCCGCATGTCTTCCCTGATGGCACGCTAGCGTCGCGGCGCCCGCCCGGCGTTAATGCGGATGACGTTCAGTCCACAGACGTGAAACGCCGTTGGGAAGCACTGAAGGCCGACGAGCGCGCTGAGCGTAGCGCGCACTCCTCTTCGGTGCTAGATGACGTACCGCGAACGCTGCCGGCGCTTTCACGTGCGGCTAAGCTTTCCAAACGCGCCGCGCGGGTCGGGTTTGAGTGGCCCGATGCGCACGGGGTGCTGGCCAAAATTCGCGAAGAGATCGATGAAGTCGAAGCCGCGCTTAACGCCGGCGAGAACCAACACGCGCGGGAAGAGGTGGGCGATTTGCTGTTTGCCGTGACCAATCTGGCGCACACGCTCAAGGCCGACCCCGAGCAGTGCCTGCGCGCCACCAACAGCAAGTTCGAGCGTCGCTTTCACCATGTCGAACGGGCCTTGGCAGTCCAGGGCCGTCCCTTGGCTGAGGCCTCTCTCGATGAGATGGAAGCCTACTGGCAAGCAGCCAAAGCCCAAGAACCCAAAGGCGCTTGATGTTTAACATGCTATGCGACCCCAGCAAGGAGGCCATGCCATGAGTCACGATTTACACGAATCGCTGCGCGACAATGTGCGCATTCTCGGTGATAGCCTAGGCCGCACCATTGCCGATGATTTAGGCCAATCCTTCGTCGATAAAATCGAAGCGATACGGGCTCACGCCAAGCAGGGACGCCAAGGAGATTCGCTGCGCCAGCGAGAGCTTATTGAGTATTTGCGCCAACTCCCCGAGCACGACCTGCTGCCGGTTACCCGCGCGTTCAATCAGTTTCTGAACCTTGCCAATATCGCGGAGCAGCACTATCGCGCGCGTTTTCGCCGCGTGGAGGATTACAAACCCGGCACCCAGCCGGCGCTGGGCGAGCTGTTATCCCGCGCCAAGCAGGCGGGGCATTCACCGCGCAAATTGGTGGAAACGCTGGCCAACATGCGCGTTGAGCTCGTGCTGACCGCGCACCCCACCGAGGTGATCCGCCGCACGCTGATTCAAAAGTACGATGCCATCGATGACTGCTTAACCGCGATCGAGAGTTCGGGGGAGTATCCCGAGCGTGGCATTCGCGCCCAGGGCCGCTTGGAAGAGCTGATCAGCCAAGCGTGGCATACCGATGAAATCCGCCATGAGCGCCCCACACCGGTGGACGAAGCCAAGTGGGGCTTTGCCGTGATCGAAAACTCGCTGTGGCAAGCGGTACCCGATTTCCATCGCGACCTGGATAACCTGCTGCTGGATACCGCGGGCGAACGCCTGCCGCTGGATGCCGCGCCGCTTCGCTTTGCCTCTTGGATGGGCGGCGATCGTGACGGCAACCCCAACGTGACCGCCAAGGTGACCCGCGAGGTACTGCTGTTGGGTCGCTGGATGGCGGCCGATCTCTACCTGCGGGATCTGGAGCAGCTCAAAACCGAGCTCTCGATGTGGAAAGCGAATAGCGCACTCAGAGCCGAAGTAGGCGACGTCACCGAGCCCTACCGTGAGCTATTAAAGCGCTTACTGGTGCGGGTGGAAAATACCCGCGACTGGGCCAAGGCGCGCCTTGATGGCCGCAGCTTTGAGGGCGGCCCCATTATTGAAACCCGTGACCAGCTCTACGCGCCGCTTCTGGCCTGCTATCGCTCGCTGTGCGATGTGGGGCTCGACACCATTGCCAACGGTGCCTTGCTCGATACCTTGCGCCGCGTCGCGGTGTTCGGCGTGACGCTCGCCAAGCTCGACTTGCGCCAAGAGGCAAGCCGCCACGCGCAGGTGATGGAGGAGTTGACCGAGGCGTTGGGGCTTGGGCACTACCAACAGTGGGATGAATCTCAGCGCCAGCGCTTTTTGCTCGCGGAGCTTGAGTCGCAGCGCCCGCTTATCCCGCGCCGCTGGGGCTGCTCCGCCGAGTCCCGCGAGGTACTGGATACCTTCAAGGTTATCGCCCAAGAGCACTGCGAAGCCCTCGGCACCTATATTATCTCCATGGCGGCGGAGCCTTCGGATGTACTTACCGTGGCGCTGCTGATGAAAGAGGTCGGCGGCCAAGTCGGGCTGCCCATCGCGCCGCTTTTTGAAACCCTCAACGACCTGGATCATGCCGGTGAGGTGATCGACCAGCTATTGGCGCTGCCGGGCTACCGGACATTGATCCACGACCGCCAAGAAGTGATGATCGGTTACTCCGATTCGGCCAAAGACGCCGGACAGCTCGCCGCCGCCTGGGCGCAGTATCGCGCGCAGGAAGCGCTGGTCAACGTATGCGACCAGCACGGCGTGGATCTCACCCTCTTCCACGGTCGCGGCGGTACGGTCGGACGCGGTGGCGGCCCCGCCCACGCGGCGATTCTTTCCCAGCCGCCGGGCTCGGTGAACGGTAGCCTACGGGTCACCGAGCAAGGCGAGATGATTCGCTTTAAGTTCGGCCAACCCGATATCGCGCTGCGCTCGATGGAAATTTATGCCTGCGCGGTGCTCGAAGCGACGCTTTTGCCACCGCCGGCGCCGGAGCCGCACTGGCGTGAAGAGATGGACCAGCTCGCCGAGATCGCCCACGCCGCCTACGTTAAAGTGGTGCGCGAGGACCCTGATTTTGTGCCCTATTTCCGCGCGGTCACGCCAGAAGGCGCGCTGGGAAGGTTGCCGCTGGGGTCGCGCCCGACCAAACGCCGTCAAGACGGGGGAGTGGAAACCCTGAGGGCGATCCCGTGGATTTTCGCCTGGACGCAGATCCGCCTGATGCTGCCGGCGTGGCTGGGGAGCGGCGAAGCGTTCGCGCGGCGCTTAGAGCAGCCCGGTGGGCGTGAAGTGCTGCAGGAGATGCGCAACCAGTGGCCATTTTTTGGCACCTACCTAGATATGCTTGAGATGCTGTTGGCTAAAGCGGACGTGGGCATCGCGGCCTACTACGAGCACCGCTTGGTTGATGAGCCGGCACTTAAGGCACTGGGAAAGAAACTGCGCGAGCGTTTTGAAAGCTTGGAGGAAGCGGTATTGGAAGTGCTACAGCAGGAGGCGCTGTTGGAGAACACACCGTTAATTCGCCAAGCGATTGATGTGCGCAACCCCTATATCGACCCGCTTCACGGCCTTCAGGCGGAGCTTTTGCAGCGTAATCGTGATGCCGATGGAGCGATTAGTGCCGATCTTTCCCGCGCGCTTATGGTGACCATGGCGGGGATTGCGGCCGGACTGCGTAATACGGGGTAATGCCAATAATGTCGCGCTTAGCGCTTAAAACGGCAAGTGCACGGAGGCACTTAGCTGGTTTAAGTGGCTAAGCGTTGGCGCGTCAATGCGTTCGTACTCTAATCGGCTGACGAGACGATTGACCCGGACGCTGGCCCCCACTCCCTGTAACCTCGCTGTGCCGCCCGCATCCATCCCTTGTGGCACGCTGTCGCTTTCTCCACGCCATTCGGTTAGCCCCGATTTGGCATAAACGCTGAAGGTGCCCATACGCAAGCCGGCGACTAAGGCGCCGCCAAGGCTCATGGTATCCATCAGTAGCGATTCGACGCCCGCGGAGATGGGCACCTCATCGCTTTCGCGATACGCAATCTCAGCACCGACATCGAGTTGGGGTAGGTACCAGGGGGAAAAACCGGCGGTAACGCGAAAGCCAGACGAGTAAGTGTCTAAACCGCTGAGATCGCTACCTTCGAGGATCACGCCGTTGTCGAGCTTAAGCAGTTCGCTGTCGGGGGCCGTGTACGCTAGAGGCGACGCCGTGGTGTCGACCTCGAATTCATCATCATTGGCTTGGCTAACGCTTAACGGTAACAGGCAACAGAGCAGGGTGGTGGCGATGCGGTTCACGTTGACACTCCAAGTGCGTTCCGGGTGACGCACGGCGACAATCCAATAAATCGGAAATGCTTTATTTGATTACCAGAGCATCAGCCTAGCAACTCGCTTCGATTTCGACCACCTTAATTGCTTCATCTGCCAAGTTAGTCACTAGGTTTTTCCCCATGGTAATAAAACGCTCGCCAAATACCAGCTGCGGGGAGAGCCGCGCCTGGCGTGTGCTTTGCGTCTCTTTTTCGCGCTGGCGCTGGCGCCAGGCAAGCGCGTCTTGGCTCCAATCTTGGAAGTGAAGTAGGGAAAATCCCGCCTCGCTCAGTTGGGTTTTGAGGGTATCAGCGCTCACAAGGTGTGAGTGGGCGCTATCCTCGGCCCATGGCACCGGATAGGTCATCGCATCGCTGTTGGGGCCGCTGACGACTTCGTGCATCACCAAACGACCGCCGGGGCGCAGCACCCGTCGGCACTCCTTAAGCACCATCGGGCCGTCGGGCATATTCAGAAAGCTGTGCTGAAACAGCACGGCATCCAGGCTAGCATCGGCAAACGGTAGATGGGTGGCATCACCCGTGACGCACTGAGCCCGGTTTTCAAGCTTGGAGAGCGCAGATAGGCCCTGGTTTAAGCGGTTAAACCCGTGGGTAATATCCAACCCCACTAACTCAAACCCTACCTCTGCTGCTTGGCGCATTAGCCCACCCACGCCGGCGCCAATATCCAGCACGCGCGGGTGGGTTTGGGCATCGAGCAAATCGATTAGCCGGGCGGAAGCTTTGATGCCGCCAATATGCAGCTGATCAAGCGGGGCTAGTTCAAAAAACGATGGACCCGCAGGGAAGTGCTCGGCCACTTGGCCGAGCACGTCTTCAACGCTTAAATGCTGTTGGTAGTGATGCGAAAGCGTCATCACTTCTCCAAGCCAAGCTCTTCGATGGAGATTTCACGCATTTTGAACTTCTGGATCTTGCCGGTCACCGTCATCGGGAACTCGTCGACAAACTTGAAGTAGCGCGGAATCTTGAAGTGGGTGATTTTGCCCTTGCAGAATTCGCGCAGGTCTTCGTCGGTCACGCTCTGCTTGCCGTTCAACTTGACCCAGGCAATCAACTCCTCGCCATATTTCTTGTCCGGCACGCCAGTCACTTGGACTTCCGACACCGCGGGGTGGGTGTAAAGAAACTCCTCGATCTCTTTGGGATAGACGTTCTCACCGCCGCGAATCACCATGTCCTTGATGCGGCCAACGATCTGAAGGTAGCCCTCTTCATCCATGGTGGCCAAGTCGCCGGTATGCATCCAGCCCGCTTCATCGATGGCTTCATCGGTGGCTTTTTCATTGTTCCAGTACTTCAGCATCACGCTATAGCCACGGGTGCAGAGCTCGCCGATTTCACCACGCGGAAGAATGCCGCCGCTGCCGGGATCGACAATTTTGGTCTCAAGGTGCGGCTGAGTGCGGCCCACGGTCGAGACGCGCTTTTCAATGCTGTCGTCGGCGCCAGTCTGGGTGGAAACCGGGCTGGTCTCGGTCATGCCGTAGGCGATCTGCACGCCCTTCATGTTCATCTTTTCGATGACCTGCTTCATGACTTCAGCCGGGCAGATAGAACCCGCCATGATGCCGGTACGCAGGGTAGAGAGATCGAAACTTTCAAACTCCGGGTGATCCAGCTCGGCGATGAACATGGTAGGCACGCCGTAAAGGGCGGTCGCGCGCTGAGCGTGAACGGCCTTGAGTACCGCTTCCGGGTCAAAGCCCTCACCGGGGTAGATCATCGCCGCGCCGTGGGTCATGCAGCCCAGGTTGCCCATGACCATGCCGAAGCAGTGGTAGAGGGGCACCGGAATCACCAGGCGATCGTCGCTGGTAAAGCCCATGCTTTCGGCGACGAAAAAGCCGTTGTTGAGAATGTTGTGGTGCGAGAGGGTCGCACCTTTGGGAAAGCCCGTGGTGCCTGAGGTGTACTGAATATTGATAGGATCGTCGAATTGCAGCGTGGCCTGTAGGTCATCGACGTCGGTTTGGCTCACCTGATTGGCGTGATCCAGCAGGTCTTGCCAGCGCCACATACCGTCAAACTTCTCGGTGCTTAGATTGATCACCCCCTCAAGCTCGGGCAGCTTTTGGGCTTTGAGCTTGCCTTCGGCGCTCGCCTTAAGCTCAGGGGCGAGTTCAACGATCATGCCGCGATAGTCAGAGGATTTGAAGCTGTCGGCGGTGATCAAAAAGCGCGCGCCGGACTGGTTCAACGCATACTCCAGCTCGTGGGTACGGTAGGCTGGGTTAATGTTGACCAGAATCGCGCCAATCTTGGCGGTGGCAAACTGGGTCAGCGTCCACTCGCTGCAGTTGGGCGCCCAGATGCCCACACGATCACCCTTTTGCACGCCGAGCGCCAAAAGCCCACGCGCGACACGATTGACTTCCTCCTGCAGCTGTCGGTAGGTCCAGTGGATATCCTGGTGCAGGACAATCAGCGCGTCGTTATCGGGATATTGGGCGACAATCTGGTCGAACTTATCGCCGATGGTCATACCCAGCAGCGGCTTGTCCGCGGTGCTGCTGGTATAGCTGGGTAGCGTAGGCGCTTGTGGTTGTGAAGCCATGAGTGTCTCTCCAACGTCTTGTTGTGTTCGTTAATAGTGTCTTAAGAAACGGTTTTAAAAAACAGGCTCCTAGAAACAAAGTCTTTGAAACAGGTTCTTAGAAACAGGTTCTTAGAAACAGAGTCTTAAAAGCGTATAGAAAGAAGCGTTGTCCGCGGTGTCCTGTTGTCTTTTTTCTTGGTTAAAGGCATTACGACGTCGAGCATCCTCTGGCCAGCGCCACTTTAGAGCTCGGCGTACGGCCCAGTTCGGCGGTGATCCAATAGCCGGTGTCGATCACGGCTTGCAGGTCGATGCCGGTCTCAATGCCTAACCCTTTGAGCAGATAAAGCACGTCCTCGGTGGCCACGTTGCCTGAGGCGCCCTTGGCGTAAGGGCAGCCGCCAAGGCCGGCGGTCGAGGCGTCGATCACGCTCACACCCTCTTCCAGCACGGCGTAGAGGTTGGCCAGCGCTTGACCGTAGGTGTCGTGAAAGTGGGCCGCCAGGCATGCCATGGGCACTTCACGACTCACGGCGTCTATCATGCGCTTGGCGGCCAGCGGCGTCCCTACGCCGATAGTATCGCCCAGGGAAATTTCGTAGCAGCCCATGTCGTACAGCGCTTTGGCCACCTCTGCGACCTTGGCCGGGGCAATGTCGCCTTCGTAGGGGCAGCCGAGTACGCAGGAGACGTAGCCGCGTACCCGCACGCCGGCCTCACGGGCACGCTCCAGCACCGGTTCAAAACGGGCAAGCGACTCACTCACCGAGCAGTTGATGTTTTTCTGTGAAAACGCCTCCGAGGCGGCGCCGAACACCGCCACTTCATCGGCTTTGGCCGCCAGGGCGTTTTCCAGCCCTTTCAGGTTGGGCGTAAGCGCAGAGTAGACCACGCCGGGACGTCGGTTGATACCGGTCATTACCTCGGTGGCATCGCCCATCTGCGGTACCCACTTGGGCGAGACAAAGCTCGCCGCTTCAATGTGGGACATGCCGGCTTTCGCTAGGCGCTCAACCAGCTCGATTTTGGTCGCGGTGGGCACCGGGGCGCCGGGCTCGTTCTGCAGCCCGTCACGCGGCGCCATCTCGAAAAGGCGTACGGAAGAAGGAAGGGTCATCGATGCTCTCCTTGATAGTGGCCTTATGCGTCCGCGGCGAAGTCCAAAAGCACATCGCCCTGGCCGACGGTATCACCGGCGTTAAAGTGGAAGCATTCGACATAGCCATCCGCCGGGGCGGTCATGGTGTGCTCCATTTTCATCGCTTCCATCACCATCAGCGGCATGCCTTTTTCGACGCGCTGCTCAGGCTCAACCAGAAGGGTCACCACGGTGCCGTGCATGGGCGCGGTCAGGGTAGACTCGGCTTCGTGGTGGCCGTGATCGATGGCATCAATGCGGCGCCAGAAGAGGCGCGTTTCGCCCGCCGGATCCGAGAGCACCACCACATGGCCATCGCGGCGCGCCTGCAGGCGACGGCGGTGGCCGTTTAGCGTGACGGCAACCGCGTCGCCATCGAGCTGCTGAAGCCGGGCAGTCAGGGTCGCGCCATCCACGCTGCCCCCGGTGAGCGTCAAGTTCCACGGGTCCGCGTCACTCTCTCGGGTGCCTTCGACGACCACCACGGCATCGCTGTCGTCAGCCTGAACAGAGGCCGGGTCGCAAAGGGCAATGCGAATGGTGTGCGGGGCGTTCAAGCGAAAGCCGTCGTGGCGATCCCAAGGCGAGTCGCTTTCGCACTCGCGGGCGAGTTGGCCAAGACCAATCAGCGCCGCGCTGGCGTACTCTTCCAGGCGATACGCTTTGGGCGCAAACAGCGTCGCTTCATTGCGCTCGATAAAGCGGGTATCGAGCTCAAGGTTCTTGAAGCCGGGGTGAGTGGCCAGGCGCTGTAGGAATGCGCGGTTGGTGACCACGCCCTGCACATCGAGTGCGGCCAGCGCCCGGTTGAGGGTCGCCAGAGCCGCATCGCGGTCGGCGCCGTGAACAATCAGCTTGGCGAGCATCGGGTCGTAGTGCATGGAGACCACATCGCCGCTTTCGACCCCACTGTCCAGCCGGACCTGATCGGGCGCCAAACCGGCACCGGCCAAATCCAGCGCGAAGCGCTCAAGCCGACCGGTGGCAGGCAGAAAGTCCTGCTCGGGATCTTCGGCGTAGAGGCGCGCCTCGAAGCTATGGCCAGTGATGGTGAGTTCATCTTGGTTCAGCGGCAGGCGCTCGCCCATGGCCACGCGCAGTTGCCACTCGACCAGGTCTTGCCCGGTAATCATCTCGGTGACCGGGTGCTCGACCTGCAAACGGGTGTTCATCTCCATGAAGTAGAACGAGCCGTCAGCGTCGAGCAGAAATTCGACCGTACCCGCGCCAACGTAATGGATCTCTTGAGCGGCGCGAACGGCCGCTTCGCCCATCTCGCGGCGTAGCTCGGGTGTCATGCCGGGTGCGGGCGCTTCTTCGAGGACTTTTTGATGGCGGCGCTGCACAGAGCAGTCGCGCTCGAAGAGGTAAACACCATTGCCGTGGGTATCACAGAATACCTGGACTTCGACGTGGCGCGGCTGAACGAGGTATTTCTCGATCAGCATGCGGTCATCGCCAAAGGCGGCTTTTGACTCGCGGCGGCAGCCATCGAGCGCGGCTTGGAAGCCGTCACCCGACTCAACCACGCGCATGCCTTTGCCGCCACCGCCGGCGCTGGCTTTGAGCATCACCGGGTAGCCGATTTTGTCGGCTTCCGCGCGCAACAGAGCATCGTCTTGGTCGTCGCCGTGGTAGCCTGGCACCAGCGGGACACCGGCGTTATGCATGCGCGCCTTGGCGGAGGATTTGTCGCCCATGGCGGCGATTGCCGAGGCGGGCGGGCCGACAAAGGTAATGCCGGCCTGATCGAGGGCGTTAACAAAGGCACCGTTTTCGGAGAGAAAACCGTAGCCGGGGTGAATGGCGCCGCTGCCGGTGCGCTTGGCCGCTTCAATCACGGCATCGACGTTAAGGTAGCTCTCGCGCGCCGAGGCAGGGCCTAGGCGCACCGCTTCGTCGGCTTCACGCACATGGCGGGCCGTAGCGTCGGCATCCGAATAGACCGCGACGGTTTTCAGCCCCAGACGGCGGGCGGTGCGCATCACGCGGCAGGCGATTTCGCCACGGTTGGCGATCAGCAGGGTATCGAACTTGTTCACTTGAGTGGTCATGAACGGGGCTCCGTGGCGTTATTGTGATGTTCAACCCAGGCCGGGCGGCGTTTGTCGAAGAAGCTGGCAAGACCCTCCTGACCCTCATCGCTTACCCGCAGGCGCGCAATGACTTGGCAGGTGTGCTCACGGGTCGCCTCGGAATCCGGTTCCTTTGCCACGCTCGCTAGCAAGGCCTTGGTCGCGCGCTGGGCTTGTGGGGAGCCGGCGAGCAGCGTTGTCAGCATGGCGTCGACGGCAGCGTCGAACTCCTCCGCGGCGACGACTTGGTGCGCAAGGCCGAGGTTGAGCGCGGTCGTGGCATCCATGACCTCGGCGGTCAACGCGTAGCGGCGCATTTGGCGCTCGCCGAGGGCGCGCTGAACGTAAGGGCTGATAACGGCGGGTGAAAGGCCGATTTTGACCTCCGAGAGGCAGAACTTGGCCTTTTCGGAGGCGATTACCACATCGCAACACGCCGCCAGGCCCACCGCGCCACCAAAGGCCGCGCCCTGAACGCGGCAGACGCTAGGGCAGGGCAGGCTATCAAGCCCATGCATGAGCTTTGCGAGCTTGCGCGAATCGGCGAGGTTATCGTCGAGGTCGTAATCGACCATGCGCTTCATCCAGTTAAGGTCCGCCCCGGCCGAGAAGCTCTTGCCCTCCGAACCCAGTACCACCGCGCGCACTTCACCTTGCTGTGCCAGGGTATGCAGCTCATCAAGGTGGGCGTTCAGTTCGGCAATCAAGTGATCGTCGAAGGCGTTGTGGACATCCGGGCGGTTGAGCGTCAGCCAGGCAACGCCGTTGGCATCGATGCCAAGAGATGAGAAAGCCATGGTTTGCTCCTTACATCCGGAACACGCCGAAGCGTGTCTCTTCAATTTCGGCATTCATCGCGGCGGCAAGCGAAAGCCCCAATACATCGCGAGTTTGGGCTGGGTCGATCACGCCGTCATCCCAGAGGCGAGCGCTGGCATAATAGGGATGGCCCTGGTGCTCGTACTGCTCGCGCGTCGGCTGTTTGAACGCCTCTTCCTCGGCTTGGGTCCACTCGCGGCCTTCGCGTTCGATCTGCTCGCGCTTGACCTGCGCGAGGACGCCGGCAGCTTGCTCACCGCCCATCACGGAAATACGCGCGTTGGGCCACATAAAGAGCAGGTTGGGGTCATAGGCGCGGCCGCACATGCCGTAGTTGCCGGCGCCGAAGCTGCCGCCGATGAGTACGGTGAACTTGGGCACTTTGGCGCAGGCGACGGCGGTGACAAGCTTGGCGCCGTGCTTGGCGATACCCTCGTGCTCGTACTTGGAGCCGACCATGAAGCCGGTGATGTTCTGCAAAAAGATCAGCGGAATCTGGCGCTGGGCGCAGAGCTCAATAAAGTGCGCGCCTTTGACCGCCGATTCCGAGAAGAGCACGCCGTTGTTGGCGACGATACCCACCGGGTAGCCATGAATATGGGCAAAGCCGGTCACTAGCGTGTCGCCGTAGTAGCGCTTGAATTCGTCAAAATCGGAGTCGTCGACCGTGCGGGCGATGACTTCACGCACGTCATAGGGCTTTTTCAGGTCGGTGCCGACGATGCCGTAGAGCTCACTGGGGTCGAGCTTGGGTGGCTTGGGCGGCTGCATCTTGAGTTCGCCGCGCTTTTGCCAATTCAGCCGTGAGACGCAAGCACGCGCCAGCTGCAGGGCGTGGGCGTCGTTTTCGGCGTAGTGGTCCGCCACGCCGCTAAGCTTGGCGTGCACATCCGCGCCGCCGAGGTCTTCGGCGCTGATGGACTCGCCGGTGGCGGCTTTCACCAATGGCGGGCCGCCGAGGAAAATCGTGCCCTGCTCCTTGACGATGATGGATTCATCGGCCATGGCCGGCACGTAGGCACCGCCGGCGGTGCAGGAGCCCATGACCACCGCGATTTGCGGAATGCCTTCGGCGGACAGGGTGGCCTGGTTATAGAAGATGCGCCCGAAGTGATCGCGGTCCGGGAAAACTTCGTCCTGACGGGGCAAAAAGGCGCCGCCGGAGTCGACCAGATAGATACACGGTAAACGGTGCTTGCGGGCGATCTCCTGGGCGCGGATATGTTTTTTTACCGTCATCGGGAAGTAGGTGCCGCCCTTGACGGTGGCGTCGTTGGCAACGATCACGCACTCAACGCCACTGACGCGGCCGATCCCCGTGACCACCCCCGCCGCGGGGACCTCGGTTTCGTAAACGTTGTGCGCGGCCAGCGCGGAAAACTCAAGAAACGGGGAGCCTTCGTCGATCAGGTGGTCGATGCGGTCGCGGACAAACAGCTTGCCGCGCGATTCGTGGCGGGCGCGAGCCTTTTCGCCGCCGCCCTGGTTGATGGCGGCGGTGAGCTCGCGGAGCTTCATCACCTCGGCGCGCATGGCGGCTTCGTTGGCCTGGAAGGCGTCGCTGCGCGGGTTGATCTGCGTGGTTAGCGTACTCATGGCGAACTCCTTATTTCGACTCGTTGAAGAGTTCGCGACCAATCAGCATGCGACGAATCTCACTGGTGCCGGCGCCGATCTCATACAGTTTGGCGTCGCGCAGCAAGCGCCCGGTGGGGTACTCATTGATGTAGCCGTTGCCACCGAGTAGCTGAATGGCATCGAGTGCCACTTGGGTGGCTTTTTCCGCGCAGTAAAGGATCACACCGGCGGCGTCCTTACGCGACGTTTGGCCTTTATCGCAGGCGCTGGCGACGGCGTAGAGGTAGGCGCGACAGGCGTTCATGGTGGTGTACATATCGGCGATTTTGCCCTGCACCAGTTGGAATTCGCCGATCGACTGGTTGAACTGCTTGCGCTCATGGATATAGGGCACCACCACATCCATGGCGGCCTGCATGATGCCGATGGGGCCGGCGGCGAGAACGGTGCGCTCGTAGTCCAAGCCGCTCATCAAGACGCGCACGCCTTTACCGATGTCGCCTAGTACGTTTTCCTCGGGGACTTCGCAATCCTGGAATACCAGCTCACAGGTGTTGGAGCCGCGCATGCCCAGCTTGTCTAGCTTTTGCGCGGTGGAGAAGCCCGGCATGCCCTTTTCGATAATGAAAGCGGTGATGCCTTTTGAGCCGGCGTCCGGGTCGGTTTTGGCGTAGACCACGAGCACATCGGCGTCGGGGCCGTTGGTGATCCACATTTTATTACCGTTGAGGATGTACTTATCACCCTCTTTGCGCGCCCGTAGCTGCATGGAGACGACATCGGACCCTGCACCCGGCTCCGACATCGCCAGCGCCCCTACGTGCTCGCCGCTAATCAGTTTGGGGAGATACTTGGCTTTCTGGGAGGCTGAGGCGTTGATCTTAAGCTGGTTGACGCACAGGTTAGAGTGGGCGCCATAGGAGAGCGCCACCGAGGCGCTGGCCCGTGAAATCTCTTCCATGGCAATGCAGTGGGCGAGATAGCCCATGCCGCTACCGCCGTCCTCTTCCGAGACGGTAATGCCTAAAAGGCCCATATCGCCAAACTTCTGCCACAGATCGTTGGGGAATTCGTTTTTTTCGTCGATTTCAGCGGCGCGCGGGGCGATCTCGTCGCGAGCAAAGGCGTTGACCTGCTCACGCAGCATATTGAGTTCGTCGTCAAGGCCAAAATCGAGTTCAGAGTAGTGGGTAAACATGGTCAATCACCTTTGCTTGGTTGGTAGCGTTAATGCATGGTCGCGGAGGTTGATGCGCCTTTAGGATTGGCTGTTTTGCGGCTATCCGCCGAGCGCTCTTCTTCTTCTAATTTTTGATGCAGTTCTTCTAGCGCCTGGCGACAGCGAATCTCAGCGCTCTCTAGCTCTAGCTGCACCATGGTGATGTCTTTCATCTGCTGCTCCAACGCCGCGCGGCGTTCAGAGATTTTGCTTAGCATCAGATGCAGCTGCTTTTCGCTGCCGCTGCGGGTTTCATCCCAAAGCTCAAACAGCTCGCGGATCTCCGCCAGAGAAAAACCTAACCGCTTGCCGCGCAGCGTCAGTTTGAGGCGCACTCGGTCCTTGCTGCTGTAGACGCGCGTTTGGCCACGCCGCGAGGGATGAAGAAGTTCTTGATCTTCGTAAAAACGGATGCTGCGAGTGGTGACATCAAACTCATTGGCCAGCTCGCTAATGGAGTAGGTTTTACTCATAATGTTGTTTCTCGCAATAGGGGAAGTGTCCCTATGGAACATTGTCACTGAGGCTAAAACAAGTTCACGTTAACGTAAAGTGCTAATGGTGCGATATTTGATTGCGTTGAAAATAGTTAAGTTTCTGTTTTTTATAAAATTAGTGCATTTTTTGGAGCTGTATAGGAGGTTGCGTATACCAAAGTTGTAATTGTCACAACCCCTTAAGCGTTGCTAGTTTGCACCTACACCTTACGTTCAGGTAAGGCTTGAGCGCCGGCAAGCGAATTTCTTTCGGTTCGGTGAAAGTCAGCACAATAACAACAAAGAGGCTTGTTACTTTATGAGTGCAGACGAAGCTCGTGAGACAGCTGCCAGTGGAAACTTTGCCCTTGAAACCCGGGGGCTAACCAAAGAGTTCCGTGGCTTCACTGCGGTCGACGACGTCAATCTTCAGGTGCAGGAAGGGCACATTCATGCCCTGATCGGCCCGAATGGCGCGGGCAAGACCACGGTGTTTAACCTGCTCACTAAATTTTTACCGCCCACACGCGGTGAGATTCTTTATCGCGGCAAACCCATTACCAGCATGAAATCTAACCAGATTGCGCGGATGGGGTTGGTGCGTTCCTTTCAAATTTCAGCGGTATTTGCCCACATGACGGCGCTTGAAAACGTGCGCGTCGCGCTGCAGCGAGAGTTGGGCACCTCGTTCCATTTCTGGAAGTCGGAAAAATCGCTTGATCACCTCAATGAGCGGGCGATGGAGCTGCTAGACGAAGTCGGGCTGGCGGAATATGCCGATACGCTAACCGTCGAAATGCCTTATGGGCGCAAGCGGGCGCTCGAAGTGGCGACCACCCTGGCACTTGAGCCCAAGATGATGCTGCTTGACGAGCCAACCCAAGGCATGGGCGCGGAAGACGTCGACCGCATTGTGGAGTTGATCCGGCGTGTCTCCAAAGGGCGCACCGTGTTGATGGTTGAGCACAACTTGAGCGTGGTCAGTCGCCTGTGTGATCGCATTACCGTGCTGGCGCGTGGGTCGGTGCTGGCGGAGGGCGACTACGAGAGCGTCTCAAGTAACCCCTTGGTGCGTGAAGCGTATATGGGGAGCGAAGAGGCCGAGGAAGAGGAAGCGCAAGCATGAATACCGCAGAACAGCTAACCCCGGAACAGCTGGACGCGACTCGGCCGCAGGGCGCGGAGATGTTGCGCATCCAGGATCTGCATGCCTTTTACGGCGAATCGCACATCCTTCATGGCGTGGATTTTGACGTCAAACGCGGCGAGCTAGTCACGCTGTTAGGGCGTAACGGCTCCGGGCGTAGCACGACGCTAAAATCCATCATGAACATGGTGGGGCGACGTACCGGATCGATTATGGTCAACGGCAACGAAACCCTAGGCATGAAGCCACACCACATCCCGCGTTTAGGTATCGGCTACTGCCCCGAAGAGCGCGGTATTTTTGCCAGCCTTGACGTTCACGAAAACCTGCTGTTGCCGCCCACGGTTCGCTCCGACGGAATGACGTTGGACGAAATTTACACCATGTTCCCGAATCTTTATGAGCGGCGCAGAAGCCAGGGCACCCGCCTTTCGGGCGGTGAGCAGCAAATGCTCGCCATGGCGCGCATCTTGCGCACCGGGGCGCGCATTCTGCTGCTCGATGAAATTACCGAAGGCTTGGCACCGGTCATTGTGCAGAAGCTTGGCGAAGTGCTGATGATGCTCAAAGAGCGCGGTATGACCATTGTGCTGGTGGAGCAGAACTTCCGCTTCGCCGCTCCTTTGGCCGATCGTCACTTTGTGATGGATCACGGCCAAATTGTCGAAGAGATTACGGCGGCGCAGCTGCCATCACGGCGTGAACATCTCAACACCATGTTGGGGGTGTAACGCTTTAGTAAGAAAGCTGCCGACGCAGCTAATTCGTAAAAGCGCATGAGTGTGCCAACTCGGCATAACAACTTGATGCGTCGCAATACAACAACAAATACCCTTCTGGGGTAGGAGACGAACATGACTTTTATGAAAAAAGCACTCACTACCAGCATCGCGCTGGCTGCCGCTTCCACCTTTGCCGTTAGCGCCGCGCAAGCGCAGATGAGCAATGATGAAGTGCGTATTGGCTATCTGGCGGATATGTCGGGTACGTATCGTGATCTTGCCGGCCCAGGCGGCTTGGAAGCCATGGTCATGGCAATTGAAGACTTCGGGGGCAGCGTCAACGGCGTCCCTATCGAAGTCATGAGCGCCGATGACCGCAACAGCGCCGATGTGGGTGCCAACACCGTGCGCGGCTGGATCGATCAAGAAAACGTCGATATGGTCGGTGGTATGGTGGCCTCATCGGTCTCGATTGCGGTGTCCAAAGTGGTGGAGGAGAATGATGGCCTGGCGATTATTTCCGGGTCAGCGGCCTCAAGCATCACCAATGAGCACTGCACACCCAACCACATCCACTACGTTTATGACACCTATCCGCTCGCTAACGGCACGGCAAAGGCGGTTGTTGAGCAGGGCGGCGAAACCTGGTTCATGCTCACCGCCGATTACGCCTTTGGTCACGCGCTGGAAGCCGACGTCACCAAGGTCGTGGAAGAGAACGGCGGTGAAGTGGTGGGAGGCGTGCGTCATCCCTTCCCGACCAATGATTTCTCCTCTTACATTCTGCAAGCACAGGGCTCAGGCGCTGATATCGTCGGGCTTGCCAATGCCGGTTCTGATACGGTTAACGCGATCACCACCGCCAGTCAGTTCGGCTTGACGCAGTCGGGCCAGCAGCTCGCGGGTCTTCTGATCTTCCTTAACGACGTCCATGCGTTGGGGCTTGAAGCGACGCAAAACCTGCTTCTCACCACCGGCTGGTACTGGGATATGGATGATCAGGCGCGTGAGTGGTCGGATCGTTACTTTGAGCGCGTTGGCAAGCGCCCGACAATGGTACAAGCGGGTGTTTACTCCAGCACCATGCACTATCTGAAATCGGTAGAAGCCGCGGGTACCGATGACCCTGAAACCGTGCGTGCGCAGATGGCTGCCGAGCCGATCAACGACTTCTTCGCCCGTAACGGCCAGATTCGTGAAGATGGTCGCATGGTCCACGATATGTATCTCGCCCAGGTGAAAACGCCGGAAGAGTCCACCGGTGAGTGGGATCTGTACAAGATTCTGAGCACCATTCCCGCCGACGAAGCCTATCGTCCGCTGTCTGAAAGTCAGTGTGACCTGGTGCAGAACTAAGCCAGCACCACTGATCAGTGATAAGTAAAAAAGGAGGCGGTATGGCCTGCTGGTCATGCCCCTCCGCTTGACGGCGAGGAGAGTCATAACATGACGATGATATTTGGCGTGCCTTTGGCGGTGTTTATGGGGCAGCTCATGCTGGGCCTGGTAAACGGTGCCTTTTACGCGCTGCTCAGCTTGGGTCTGGCGGTAATTTTCGGCCTGCTTAAAATCGTTAACTTTGCCCACGGGGCGCAGTACATGCTCGGGGCATTTGCCGCGCTGTTGGGCTTTGAGTATCTAGGTGTTAACTACTGGTTGGCGCTGTTTTTAGTGCCGCTTGTGGTGGGCGCCTTTGGCATGCTGCTTGAGCGTTATCTGTTGCGTCGGATTGCGCACTTGGACCACTTATACGGCCTGCTTTTGACCTTTGGTTTGGCACTCATTTTCGAAGGCACGCTGATCAATTTCTTTGGCGTATCAGGCGCGCGTTATACCACGCCTGAAGCGCTGCAAGGCGGCTTGAACTTAGGCTTTATGTTCCTGCCGACCTACCGTGCCTGGGTGCTGGTCGCCGCCTTGGCCATGTGTCTATTTACCTGGTTTATGATCGAGCGCACTCGTCTGGGGGCGTATCTGCGCGCCGGGACGGAAAACTCTCAGTTGATGCAGGCGTTTGGCGTTAACGTGCCGCTATTGATTACGCTGACCTACGGTTTCGGCGTGGCGTTGGCCGCCTTTGCCGGGGTGCTTGCCGCACCGCTTTACCCCGTTTCCCCGACCATGGGGTCTAGTCTTCTGATTGTGGTGTTTGCGGTAGTGGTCATTGGCGGCATGGGCTCCATCTTTGGCGCCATCGTGACCGGCTTGGCCATGGGGATTATCGAGGGGCTGACCAAGGTGTATTACCCGGAAGCTGCTAATACCGTGATCTTCTTAGTCATGATCCTGGTGCTCATGTTACGCCCCGCTGGGCTGTTCGGTAAGGAGGCTTAACCATGGCTGACTCTCAATCTCTTTCGCAAGCAGCGCCGCAAGCAACGACGTTGCCGTCGGCGGTGCTAGAGCGCCAGCGTCGCGCCAAAATGCGCCGCAATATGTTTTATCTTGCCCTGGTGGCGATCGGGCTTGTCGCTCCTTTTGTTGCCTACCCCGTGTTTTTGATGAAGGTGCTCTGCTTTGCCTTGTTCGCCAGTGCGTTTAACTTGCTACTGGGTTACGCGGGCTTGCTCTCCTTCGGCCATGCCGCGTTTCTGGCCACTGGTGGATATATTACCGGCTACCTATTGGCAAGCTACCCAGGGTTAACGCCGGAATTGGGGATTATTGCCGGTACCTTGGTGGCTACCGCGCTAGGGGCCGTGTTTGGGGTGCTGTCGATTCGCCGTCAAGGTATTTACTTTGCCATGGTGACCCTGGCACTCGCTCAGCTGGTGTTCTTTGTCTATATCCAGGCGCCTTTCACCGGCGGTGAAGATGGGCTCCACGGCGTCCCGCGCGGAGCGCTATTTGGTGTCATCGATCTAAGCAGCAACCTTGCGATGTACTATTTCGTGTTTGCTGTCTTTCTGTTCGGCTTCGCGCTGATTCAGCGCACGGTGCATTCGCCTTATGGCCAGGTGCTCAAGGCGATCCGTGAAAACGAGCCCCGCGCCGTTTCATTGGGCTATAACACCGATGCCTATAAGCTGATGGCGTTTGTCCTCTCCGCTGCGTTGGCAGGCCTTGCCGGTTCGACCAAAACCGTGGTGTTTCAGCTCGCCTCCTTGACCGATGCGCACTGGCACATGTCGGGCGAGGTCATTCTAATGACGCTACTCGGTGGTGTTGGGACGCTCTTGGGGCCGATCGCTGGTGCGGGTATCGTGGTCAGCTTGCAGCACGTGCTGGGGCAGTCGCCACTTGGCAACTGGGTGAGTGTGATCCTCGGAATTATCTTCGTGGTCTGCGTATTGAGCTTTCGTAGCGGTATCATCGGTGAATTGGCGCGTATGTATAACAAAAACTTTAAATAACCCTGTTTGCTCGTCTGTCCGTTGTTTTGGCGCCCGCGTGGCGCCTTTTTTATAAGGGCATAGCCAAAGGTCGCAGGCTAAAAGGCGTTGCTTGTGAAAGCACAAAATAATAAGTTAACGTAAACGTCAATTAGCTAGCCGATAACGATAAAAGCAACTTGTCAGCCACCGGCTGATCGAAGCGGAGAACCCCATGAATTTTGAGCTAAACGAAGATCAAATCGCCTTTGCCGACATGGCACGCGCTTTCGCCCAGAATGAGTTAGAGCCGCACGCCGCCGAGTGGGATCAAGACGCCATCTTCCCCGTTGACGTGATCCGCAAGGCGGGAGAGCTGGGTTTTTGCTCGCTTTACGCGCCGGAAAGCGTCGGGGGACTGGGGCTTTCGCGCCTGGATGCCAGCATTATTTTTGAGCAGCTCTCTATGGGCTGCACGTCCACCACCGCCTATCTCACCATCCACAACATGGTGACTTGGATGTTGGCGGATTTTGGCCAGCCCGAAGTAGTGCAGGAGTGGGGGCCGAAGCTTGCCACCGGTGAGCTGTTGGGGTCTTACTGCCTGACCGAGCCCAATGCCGGCTCCGATGCCGCCTCGCTAAAGACCACGGCCAAGCGCGACGGCGACGACTTCGTCCTCAACGGCAGCAAGATGTTTATCTCCGGTGCGGGCAGCACCGATTTTCTCGTGGTGATGGCGCGCACCGGCGGTGAAGGGGCAAGCGGTGTTTCCGCTTTTGCCGTGGATGCCAAGAGCGAGGGCATCAGCTACGGCCGCAAAGAGGACAAAATGGGCTGGAATAGCCAGCCAACGCGGATGATCACCTTTGAAGATGTTCGTGTTCCCGCCAGCAATATGCTGGGTAAAGAGGGCGATGGCTTTAAAATTGCCATGAAGGGCCTGGACGGTGGGCGTATCAATATCGCGACGTGCTCCATCGGCACGGCGCAGCAGGCGATTAATAAGGCGCGCGAATACATGCTGGAGCGTAAGCAGTTCGGCAGAAAACTGGCGGACTTCCAAGCGCTACAGTTCCGCTTGGCGGATATGGTCACCGAGCTTGTGGCGGCGCGGCAGATGGTTCGCTTGGCGGCCACCAAGCTGGATGCCGGCCACGCCGATGCGGGTGCGTACTGTGCGATGGCGAAACGTTTTGCCACCGATGTAGGCTTTAACGTCTGCGATGAGGCGCTGCAGCTATACGGCGGCAACGGCTACATCAAGGAGTACCCGATGGAGCGCTATGTTCGCGATACGCGTGTCCATCGCATTCTGGAGGGGACGAATGAAATCATGCGCTTAATCATTTCTCGTCGCGTCTTGGCGGAGGGCGCTACTGAGCTATAAGCTCTGCTAGACCGTAACCCAGAAGGAGCGCTGAATGAGCAGTGTGATTTTTACTGAACACCCGACCCACGATGGGCATACCATCGGCGAAATCAAGCTAAATGCCGAGCGTTCGCTCAACGCGCTGACGCTTGAAATGATCGATGAAATATTACCGCGTCTTGAGCGCTGGGAGCAGGACGACAAGGTGGTGGCGATTCTGCTCGACAGCGCCGGTGAGAAAGCTTTCTGCGCCGGTGGAGACGTGGTCAATCTCTATAAAGGCATTATTGGTGAAGCGGACCCTGATTTTCCGCAAAACTTCTTTGAGCGCGAGTATCGTCTCGATTACCGCCTGCACACCTTTGCAAAGCCGGTGATTTGTTGGGGCAACGGCATCGTCATGGGCGGCGGTATGGGGCTTTTAAATGCAAGCAGCCACCGTATCGTGACGGAAACCTCTCGCTTGGCGATGCCGGAAGTCACCATCGGTCTCTACCCGGACGTGGGCGCAAGCTGGTTCTTGAACCGCCTGCCTAATGGGACTGGCGAGTTTTTGGCGATTACCGGTAGCCAGATTAATGCCGTCGATGCCCATCACCTAGGGCTTGCCGATCGCATGATCGCCAGTGACAAACGCGCAGAACTCATTGATCAGCTAACCGATGCCAGTTGGGGCGACGACGAGCGCGCCGATGCCCAAGGCGTGGTGAATAAGGTGCTGCGCGAGCTGGAACGCCAATCTCAACCGGTATTCAAGGAGATGGAGGCACCGGTCTATAAGTTCAGCCCGCTGATACGCGAGTTGATTGATCACGACACCATCGAGCAGGTTGTTGCGGCGATCCTAGCAGTGGAAAGTGACGACAAGTGGTTTGGTAAAGCGCAGAAAACGCTCTCCCACGGCAGCCCTGTTTCCGTCAAGCTGATCGATGAGCAGCTTAAACGGGCGAAGTATATGTCACTCGCCCAGGTGTTTCAGTCCGAGCTTGAGCTTTCGGTGCAGTGCTGTCGCCACCGTGAATTCCCCGAAGGCGTGCGCGCGCTTCTGGTCGATAAAGACGGTAAGCCCCAGTGGACCTATTCAAGCGTCGCTGAGGTGGAAGGCAGCTTTATCGAAGGGCTGTTGACGCCACCTTGGGCGGAAAACCCGTTGGCCGATCTTGGCGAGTGAGCCTTTAGGGCGACATATTTACATCAAGCAGACAACAATAAGGACGCGACACAATGGCAACGATTGCATTTATCGGCCTGGGTAACATGGGCGGCCCGATGGCCGCCAACTTGGCAAAAGCGGGGCACGAGGTGCGCGCTTTTGATCTCTCCTCCCAAGCGCTGGAGACCGCCAAATCGCAAGGCTGTAGCGTAGCGAATTCCGCACAGGAGGCCGCCTCGGGGGCGGAGTTTGTTATCTCCATGCTTCCGGCGGGTAAGCACGTGCGTGGGCTGTATGTGGATGGTGAAGCGCCGCTTTTCGATATAGTCAACTCGGATGCGTTGATCATCGACTGCTCCACGATCGATGCCGATACGGCGCGTGCCGTGGCGGCCGCAGGTGAAGAGAAGGGCATCGGTTTTGTGGATGCGCCGGTTTCCGGCGGCGTGGGGGGTGCCAAAGCCGGCACGCTCACGTTCATCGTGGGCGGCAGCGAGGCGCAGTTTGCCAAGGCCAAACCAGTGCTGGAGGCGATGGCCAAGAATATCTTCCACGCCGGTGATCACGGTGCCGGACAAATCGCCAAGGTGTGCAACAATATGCTGCTGTCGATTCTGATGGCGGGCACCTGCGAAGCGATCAATATGGGGGTGAAAAACGGCCTCGACCCGGCGGTGCTGTCTGAAATTATGAAGCAGAGCTCCGGCGGCAACTGGGCGCTCAACGTCTACAACCCCTACCCGGGCGTTATGGAAAACGCGCCTGCCTCTAATGGCTATCAGGGTGGCTTCCAGGTGGACTTGATGTTTAAAGACTTGGGTCTAGCCATGGATGTCAGCCAGCAGAGCGCCTCTCCCGTACCCATGGGCTCGGCTGCACGGTCGCTGTTTAATTTGCACAAAGCCAACGGTAACGGTGGGCTCGATTTCTCAAGCCTGATGCAGTTCTATCAAGACAAGGATGCCTGAGCCGCCTCTTTGTGTGTCAGTGCTTGATCAAGCGCCGCCAGTTCCTGGTAGGTGAGCCGGTGGCGCTTGGCGCTCTCTAATAGAGGGCCTAATATCGCCCCGCGCTCGGTGGGACGGTTGGCTTCTATATCCTGCAGCATCGAGGCTTTGTTGTTGGCGGTGTTATTCACGACCTGCCATACCCAGTCACGCCACGCCTGCTCTTCACGGGCATTAGAGGGTGGCGCGATACCTTCGGCGTGCATGATCCGCGCAATCTCTTTTACAACCGCGTCAACACGGGCGGCATGGTCGGCTTGACGCAACTCACCGTTACGAATTCCTTGCAGAGCCACCAGCGGATTGATAGCCGCGTTGACCGCGAGCTTCTGCCACAGGCGCTGGCGAATATCGCTGACCGCTGTGCTGCTCAAGCCTGCGTGCGATAACGCTTCAGCCAGCGTTTGTGCCAGGGTGCCATGCTGATTATTCAGGTCACCAATAAACGTCTGCCCGCGCCCGGCATGCACCACGCCGTCCTCGCCGGTGAGGTAGGCGCCCTCGGTCGTCGTGGCGCAGAGTACCGGCCCCGGCCACGCGTGCGTCAGGCGCGGCTGAACATAAAAACCGTTTTGCCATAGCACTAGCGGCGTCGTGCTGGGTATAACGCCGGCGATGCTCTCGAGCGCCGGCTCAGCGGTCATGGCTTTCGTGGTGATATGCACAAACGCCGGTGGGGGCGGCTTATCCGCGTGCAACGCCGCCGCCGTTGTGATGGAGAGGTGCTGGGCGAGGCGCTCACCCTCTGGGGTGGTCAGCGTTTGTTGAACCGGTAGCAGACGGCGCCCAATCAGCGTGACGTCTGCGTGGGGCGCTAGCAAATGGGCCAAAAGGCGTCCAATGGCGCCAGGGCCGAGTATCCAGTGGGTCACCTACGCCACCCATTTCTGTCGATGAGCAGCGAACTCAACCACCAGTTCAAAGACGTTGTCACATTTCTCTTTAAACGCGATCCTGTCATAGCTCTCCGGTAGATCTTTATCCAGAACTTCCGCAATGACTGCCTTCACCGCACGCTGAGTCTGGCCATCTTTCCACCAATCCTGTCATGAACCAACACTTTCGGATGGCTTTCCTTTAGCCGAATGAACCGGACGGATTCTCCGTAGTTATGCCTCTCCGTTAGTGGACGCCGCCTGCGTTGCCCTGATTAAACGGCTTGTGGGCGGCCTCCGCCTGCAAACGTTCAACCAACCAGACCTTGATAATGGATTGACGGGTAACGCCAATACGCGCAGCCTCACGGTCCAGAGATTCTACGACCCAGGCCGGAAAATCAACATTGATTCGCTTTTGCTCCTGATTCACCCGCCTGGCGGAAGACAGTTCAAGATCCTCAACAACGTCTTCCTGCCCCTCATCAAACTTCTTGTCGAAATCTTTAGTTTTCATAAAGCTCAACCTCTTTCTTGCGGGAACGCCTAACCGAAATCAGGCGAATACGCCCTTCACGGTATGCCGCAACGGCCGACCAGTGTTTGTCACCCATCTTGCCAATCAGCAGATATCGGGGCTCATCCACGCACTTTGCCTTTACTTCCAGCAAATATGGATCTTTCCACAACTGCTGGGAAGCCACGAAGTCAATGCCGTGCTTGTCCAGATTGGTTTTGCTTTTGGTTCCGTCAAATTCAAACTCATCCATGAGTACAAAATATTCCTTTTTTACTCAATCGGCAAGAGAGTTCATTTAGGCTGAACTTCCTATGCTAGCGATACAAAAATGGGGGGCTAGACTGTAATCAAAGCCGTGTGAGAATGACAGTTTTTGCCAAGAAAATAACGGGTAAGGAGGAGATGTCTCAGTATGCCAACAACGCTCTTGTTTAGTGTATTGGCCGACACCGTTTTGATCATCCACGTGCTGTTTATCGCCTTTGTCATCTTCGGGCTAGTGGCTGTGTACGTGGGCTATTTTCTCGACTGGCAGTGGGTGAGAAATAGAGTCTTCCGTTTTATTCATCTCGGCGCGATTGGGGTCGTGGTGGTGCAAACCTGGATAGGCGTTATTTGCCCGTTAACTACCTGGGAAATGGCGCTTAGGGATAAGGCCGGTGAGGCGACCTACTCCGGCTCTTTTATTCAGCACTGGCTGCATAACTTGATTTACTTCAATCCGCCGGACTGGGTCTTTACCCTGGTGTATACGGCTTTTGCCGCTCTGGTGCTGGCCAGCTGGTTCGTGGTGCGGCCGCGAACACGCAATGGCTAATGAACGAGTGGTCATCGTTACCGCTCAAAAACTCTCTTACCGCGCCTTTCTTCGCGTTTCAGCGCGCTTATTTTTTGTATAGCGCTTCTTCGCTTTACCGGGGCGTTTTGCGGGGGCTCCTGCTTCACCTTGTGCGGTGCGCAAACTCTGTCTCAACCTGCCGGCATCACTTTGTTTGAGTAGGGCCAAGAGGTCGTTAAGCAGGGCATGCTGAAAGGTGGCGGGGTCGTCTTGCGCATCAGCGATCGCTTGCAAGCGCTGCTCCCAAAGGGCGGTGCGCTCAGGCGTGCTTACCGCGCTGGGTAGCGCTGCGATCAAGGCGCTGCCAAGCTGGGTGGCGCGCAGGGCTTTCTGTTTGCGCACCAGGTAGCCGCGCTTCACCAGTGTTTCGATGATGCCCGCACGGGTCGCTTCGGTGCCTAGGCCATCGGTGTCGCGGAGGGTGCGGCGCACGTCAGGGTCATCGACGTAGCGGCTAATGTTCATCATGGCTTTGATGAGGCTGGCGTCGGTGAACGGTTCCGGCGGGCGGGTTTCGCGCACCTCTACCCCGGCATCTTGTGCTTGGCAGGGCTCGCCTTGCGTCAGTGGGGGGAGCGGTGGTGTTTCTTCGCGGGTGGTAAAAAGCGGCTTCCAGCCGGGATCAAGTACTTGCTGGCCGCTGGCGCGAAAGGCCTCCCCGAGCAGCGTGAACTCGGCTTTGACCTCGAAGGTGCGAAGCGGTGGATAGAACTGCGCGACTACGTTGCGAATAATCAGCCGCAGCACGTTGCCTTCCTGCTTCGATAGGGCGTTGAAATCCGGGGTTTTACCGGTAGGGGAAAGCGCATGGTGGGCGCCGACTTTTTTATCGTCCCAGGCCTTTGAGCGGCGGGTGAAGTCCGCGCCAGCAAGCCAGCCGCTAAGCGTGGCATCCTGCTGGCAGGCACCGCTAAGTACCGCGCCCATGCCGGCAAAGTGCTCCTCTGGCAGGTAGCGGCAATCAGAGCGCGGATAGGTAATCAGGCGGTGGCGCTCATACAGCGTTTGGCAGGTATCGAGTACCGCTTGGGCGGAGAGGCCGAAGCGGCGAGCGGCGTCCACCTGCAATGCCGAAAGCGAGTAGGGCAGCGGGGCGTTTTGGCGTTTCTCCTGTTGATTGAGGGTAGTGAGCTGGCCGGTGGCGCCGGGCAGCCGTGCGGCGAGGGCATCGGCGGGCGCACGATCAATCAGGCGTCCCTGTTCATCCAGAGGTTGAGTCTCCTTGGGAACCCACCAAGCGCGCAGTTGCCCTTTCGCTATCTGCAGATCCACCCAAAGCGGATAGAAGGGATAAGGCACAAAATCGCGAATCGCATTATCGCGGCGCACGATCAGCCCCAACACCGGTGTTTGCACCCGACCGATGGAGAGCACGCCATCGAAGCCGGCCTGGCGCCCGGTGAGCGTCCAGGCGCGGGTGAGGTTAATGCCGTAGAGCCAGTCCGCTTGAGCGCGGGCCTCGGCGGCGCGGTAAAGGGGCTGAAAAGCTATATTGTCTTTCATCACCGTCAGCGCGCGGCTAACGGCAGGGCGGTTCAAGTCGCTGATTAATAGCCGCTGCACTGGGCCGCGATAGCCTAGGTGCTCAATCACTTCCTGAACCAGTAGCTGGCCTTCGCGGTCGGGGTCGCCGGCGTGAACCACCTCTTTTGCCTGCTTTAAAAGCTTGCGAATCACCGCCAGCTGGCCTCGCGCTTGAGGCCGCGGCGTGAGCTTCCAGCGTTTGGGCACAATCGGCAAGCGGTCGAGCCGCCACTGCTTATCAGCGGGGTCGTAGGCATCCGGTGGGGCCTGCTCGAGCAGATGACCGATACACCATGTCACGGTGGTAGTTCCACAGGTAATCGCACCGTCTTGGCGGTTCATGCTGCCGGGTAGCGCCTCGGCGATGGCGCGGGCAAGGCTGGGTTTTTCAGCGATGATCAAGCGCATGGCGAACGTGGGGTGCCTCGATGGAGAGAGTGGCGCTCATGGTAACAGACGCGAGCCGGTGCATCGTGCGCTTTTGGCGTATAGGTTTTGTATAATTGGGTGTAGTTGGTTAAGCTTCAAGTATCGCTTTTAACGGAGCAACAGCATGCGCGAACGAGGCAGGACACGGCGTTTAATGGGGCTTGGCGCGCGCACCGGCGGTGCGCTGCTCAAAACCCGATTGGGTGGACAAGCGGACTGGCGCTCGTTAGGCGAAGCGCTGTTTGAAGGTCTTTCTGAGCTGAAAGGCCCGGCCATGAAGCTGGCGCAGATCATGTCGCAGTGGGATGACCTCTTGCCGCCGGATTTAGTTGAAGAGCTTTCGCGGCTACAGCGTCAGGCCGAGCCGATGCCCTGGCCGCGCATTCGCGAAACCTTGGTGACGCAGTACGGTGAGCTTGATTCGCACTTTCAGGAGATTGAAGAGCGCCCCTTCGCCAGCGCCTCCATGGGGCAAGTGCACCGCGCGGTCACCCACGACGGTGATACGGTGGTGCTCAAAATTCAATACCCCGGCTTGGACGAGGTACTGGAGAGCGACTTAAAACAGGTCAAACGCATCATGCGGTTGGGGCGCTGGTTCAAGGTGCCTCAGGCTCGCTTGGACGCGCTATTTGAAGAGCTGGCGGCTGGGCTGCGCAAAGAGCTGGATTACCTCGCCGAAGCCGAGGCGCTTTCGCGCTATCGCGAGCGCTATCGCAATGAGCCGCGCTTGGTGATTCCTGAGCCTCTGTGTGAACTGACAGGCAAGCACGTATTGGCCATGCGTTTTGTGGAGGGCACGCCGCTGCGCGAACTGGAAAGCGCCGATGATGCCACGCGCCAGAAGATAGCGGCGACATTGGCCGACTGGGTGACCGAAGAGCTCTTTACCTATGGTGAACTCCACGCCGACCCGCATGCGGGCAACTTCGCCGCTGATGACCAGGGGCGGCTGGTGATTTACGACTTCGGCGCGGTGATCCCGGTACCCGAGGCGCGTCTGAAAGCGATGATGCAGCTTCTGGAAGCAACGCTTGCCAAAGATCCCATGGCGATGGACGAGGCACTGCTCAAAATGGGCGGCCGCCAAGGGCAGGGCGCGCCGCTTTCCCTTTATAAGGAGTCCGCTGATTGCGTGGCACCTCTTTTCGCCCCCGGTAAGCAAAACTTTGACGATGTGCGCGTGCACCGCCGTCTTCGCGAGCTCACCCCAAAGGTGTGGGCCGCGATGGATCGGCTGCAGCCACCCGCCGATACGCTGCTGCTCTCGCGGACGCTGAATGGCCACTACTGGAACTTGGTACGCCTTGGCGCGCGGCTCGATATGCACGCACGTGCCCAGCCGCTTCTGGCGTGGGCGCGTGAAGCGTAGCGTCGAGCCAAAGGTACCGCTGCGTATGAACCTTCCAACATGCTAAACTACGGTGCTTTTAACATCGCGTGGAGACGGCAATGCTGGCGGTATGGGTCGATCAGCTGCTGGGATTTGCCTCTGGGGCACTCTCGGCAATCAGGCAACAAGAGCACTATCCCGATTTCATGACTTGGGTGCGCGCCGAGGGCGCCGACTATTTCAACGGCGACGACGCCATCGCCCAGGCGTTGGCGCCGATTTTATGGTCGCAAACACCGCTTGAGCGCCTGGATTTCGCTTGCGAACCCCTCGCGACCCCCGCGCGTAACGAGCCTTGCTGGTGCGACTCCGGGCGCAAGTTCAAGCAGTGTTGTTACCGCGTTGAATTCCCGACCGAAATCCCTGATCAGATGATGTGGATGCTGTCCCTGCGCGACTGGAAAGGCGCCACTCTGAAAGCCGCCCTGGCAAGTCAGCGCGCACCGGCACAGGCGCTTTTGGAAGCGGGCCTGATAGCCGCGGAGAGCGGGCAGACGGGCCGGGCCATGCAGATCTTGGAATCCCTTTTTGACGGTAGCGACTGGTCGCGTTTGCCCGAGCAGGCTGAGCCCGCGTTTGAAATTTTGCTCGATATTTATCAAGAGCGTGGCTTTACCCGTAAGCGCGCCGAGCTTTTAGATGAAGTGCTGGATCGAGGGCCGCTGTTTCTACGCGGCGTGGCGCTTGAGCGTTTGTGCTTGATGCATTTGGATAGCGATGACCTTGATAGTGCCCGCGCTGCCTTTGTTCGCGCGCAGCAGGCGCTACCCGACTCGCCGACGCTGGCCTATATCGAGGCGATGCTGCTGCTTCACGAAGGCCACGAGCAAGAGGCCAAAGAGCGGGCCAATTTCTGGTATCGGCGCTTGGCGCGTCAGGGCGAACTGGATGACGATCAGCTCGACTTCCTCGCCGCGCTGGCGGAAAACCCAGGCGCCACGTTAGCGGATCAGCTCCTAAGCGCCGAAGAGGATCTCGCCACGCCGCTGATTGGCTTGCAATCCTTGCTCGCGGCGCTGCCCACGGCACCCAAGCTTGATATTAGTGTGGCGCCAGAGAGTGGTCGTTTGCGCTATCACGTCAGCGCCCGCGAAGCCACGCTCTTTGCCGAATGGCATGAGCCGTTTCAGGTGATGGTGGATGAAGAGCTTGCCTTGGGCTTTCGTGATGACCCTTGGGGCAATGCGGTGGAGTGGATGTCGTTGCTCTGTGCTCACCCCGAGTGGCTGGATTCCCCCCAGGTGGTACAAGACCTGACACTGGCGCTCACAAGCCGCTTTGGCAGTTTGCCGTGGATGGCACCGAGCCTTTTGGAGCCCTTGGCCTTAAGGCTTTCGCGTTGGCTGCAGCAAGCCCGAGCCGAGGGCGATGGCAGCCTATGCTGGGACGACGCCGATAATGCCATCCTGCTGCGTACGGGCCTGGCGCTGGTGGTGGGTATGGAGCGCGGCGCGCGCCAGCATTCACGTGAGCTTGCCGAGGAGCTTCTAGCCATCAACCGGGAGGATAGCTTGGGGCTGCGCGAGCTGGTGCTCGATCAGCTGCTGCGCGATGAGCGTAATGAAGACGCATTAGCCTTGGCTGAAGAACGCAGCGACGATGGCTCGATGAAACTGAACATTCTACTCGGGCGTGCGCTTGCGCTCTATCGACTCGCTCGCTATGAGGAGGCCGACGCGGCTCTGCAGGAGGCCAGGCAGTACAATCGCTACGCCTTGGAGATGCTGTGCGCCGATAAGCCACGCCCTGCGCTCCCTAGCGGGGACGGCGACATCAAGCCGGGTAGTCGCGAAGAGGCGTGGCAGTATCGGACACTGATGCGCGACCAGTGGCGCTCGTCTACCGGTGCGCTAGCGTGGCTGAGCGCGCGCCGATAAAGTAACGCCTTTTAAGCCGCCCCATTCGGCGCCTCATTGTTACGCGCTTGGGACGGCGGGACTAACTGGGCATCACGATTGACCCAGATGGCCAATATCACGGCGGGCAGGCCCAACAGTGCCGCGACCACAAAGAAGCTGGCGTAGCCTTGGGCGCTGACCACCAGCCCGCCGAAACCGCTCAAAAACTTGCCGGGTAGCGTCATCAGCGAAGAGAACAGCGCATACTGTGTGGCCGTGTAAGCGCGGGACGTGAGGCTCGACAGAAAGGCGATAAACACCGCGCTGGCCAGGCCGTTGGCAAGGTTATCGCCCATGATGGTGAGCACCAGCATGGGGAGTTGATCCCCCACCAGCGCCAGCATCACAAACAGCAGATTGGTAAGCATCACGATCGCCGCGCCGAAGATCAAAAGCGGGCCAATGCCGAAGCGGGCGACCAATAAACCGCCTAATAAGCCGCCGCCAATGCTCATCGCGATGCCAAAGATATTGGTGACACTGGCGATGGTGGCGAGAGAAAAGCCCAGATCGATATACAGCGGGTTCGCCATTGAAGCCATGGCCAAATCGCTGATGCGAAAGACGGCAATAAACACCAGTATCCAGAGTGCCTTGACGCCATAGCGGCGGAAAAAATTGGTAAAAGGGCAGACAATCGCGCCGATGCTCCAAGCCCCTAAGCGGCGCAGGACTTTTGGCTTGCCTTGGCTTGCGCGGATAAAAGCGCGCACTTTGGGCTCCTGAATCAATTGGATGCTGAGGGCGGCGCGCGGCGGTTCAGGGCGCAGTAGCACGGTGATGACGCCGACCCCAACCAGGGTCGCCATGGTCAAATAGGCCGCATCCCACGAGAGTGCCGAGGCGACAAAGAGCGCACCGGCGCCGGCGGCCATCAACCCGCCTCGATAGCCGATGATATAGGTCGACGCCATGGCCGCTTGTACGTCTTCGTCAGCGGATTCGATACGAAAGGCATCAATGGCGATATCTTGCGTCGCCGAGCCAAAAGCCACTAGTAGCGCAAACGCCGCCACCCAACCCAGGTTTCCCACCGGCTCGAGCCCGGCAAGCCCGATAAGCCCTGAAGCGATCATTACTTGAGCGAGCAACATCCAGCCCCGGCGCTGCCCAAAGGTGCGCGTGAGAACAGGAAGCGGCAAGCGGTCGACTACTGGCGCCCAAAAGAACTTAATCGAATAGAGCATTCCGATCCAGGCGAAAAAGCCGATCGCCGCGACCTCCACGCCGTCACTGCGAAGCCATGCCGACAGGGTCGAGAACACCAGCAAAAACGGCAGCCCCGCGGAAAAGCCTAAAAACAGCATGGTGAGAACCGGCGCTTGCCAGTAAATCGCCAGGGCAGCCCGCCAGCTACGCTGGGGATTCGGGGTCGGCATGGATAAAGTCTCCTGGAAAGACGTTGGCTTGGGCAGGTGGTAAACTGAGCCGCTACGATTTAAAACGCCGACAGCTTACCGGAGAGGAGTTTTCCATGTCGATTACGGCGCACCAGGTGGTGACCCTGCACTACGTATTGAGCGACGTGCAAAGCGATGGCAAACAGGTGCTTGACGACTCCCAGGCGCGTCATCGACCGCTGGAGTATCTGCATGGCCATCATAACATTGTGCCGGGGCTTGAGCGCGCTCTCGAAGGCCAAGCGGTTGGTGCCGAACTTAGCGTGACGTTGATGCCCGCCGATGCTTACGGCGTACGCAATGAGTCATTGGTGCAGCCGGTGAGCCGAGCCTCGTTTGGCAACGCTGACATACAGCCTGGCAGTTGCTTTCAAACCGAAGGTGAAGCGGGGCCGCAGATTGTCACGGTGGTTAGCGTAGACGGCGATCAGGTGATCGTGGATACCAACCATCCGCTGGCAGGGCGAACGCTACAGTATCAGGTGAGCATCCTGGACGTGCGCGAAGCCACCCGGGCCGAGTTGGCGAAGGGACACCCCCTACCACCGGGAACTGATCACGCCAAGGTGGAAGATCGCAAGGTGCTGTAAGCCAAATATAGTCAGGCCTCACGGTTCCCAAAACAACGTGCTTCGGCTGCTAAGGGAAAAATGACGCATATCAAATTGTTTCGCACCTACCCGCGGCGCTACCGGCAAAATTGATTCAGGTCAGCTTTCCTCTGCGCATTCGTGACTACCATGAACACATCACATCGCGGCGGGAGAGCAAGCACATGTACTGGGATGATGCCGTTATTTTTGGATTAAGCGCTGTTGGGTTAGCCATCGTTTTTATGGCGGGATGGATCGGTTTTGTTATACACGACGCCCGTCGCAAGAAGTAAGCTAGCCTTTTAGCAACCAGTCGTCAGGGGAGGAGGCTTACTGTAACAGGTAAGCTTCCAGTTGCCGGCCCATTTGGGCCGGTTTTTTTTATGTTCGCCATAGAAATGCTAAAAAGTGTCCGTGACTTAACTAGCTGATGATGTTGTCGCCGCCCTAGCGCCAGTTTTCCTGCCATGCTCGGAGCACTCGCTCTGGATACCAGGTCTCTCCCAGGCTTCCATTGTAACGGGCGAGCGCCCGGGTAAAGTCACCGCTTTCGACTGCCAAGTAGTGGGCTAGAATCGTGCAGCCATAGCGTAAATTGCGCCACGGATCTTTGAGATCGTCGGCGGGCACGCCGAGCTCGTCGATCCAGAACGGCATGATCTGCATGAGCCCGACCGCGCCGGCTGATGAGACCGCGCTGGCATCAAAGCTACTTTCCACCTGAATCAAGGCTAGTATCAATGCTGGGGGTAAACCCGCGAGCTGGGCCTCCTGATAGATGCGCTTAAGCAGTTGATCGCGTGTAGACGCGTCTGCGACAAAGTGGGTCAAAGCAGGCGCCATAAGCGCTAGCCAGCGCTCTCTCGCCTGTTGATATCGATCATCGATAGTGGCTTTAGACGCGGCTTCAAAGGTGGGGCGTAGTACCCCACCGGCCGGCTCGGCTGCTTGCGGCGCCAGGCTGATACATCCCGCTGCCGCAAGCACGGGCCATACGTTATTGCGTCGTGGCAAGCCCAGCTTTTTCACGTAAAAACTCGACAACGTCTTCGGCGGAAACCATCGTTACCTCAGTATCGCGGCGGCCTTTATACTCAAGTTTGCCATTATCCAAGCCGCGGTCACCGATCACGATCCGGTGCGGCACGCCCATTAGCTCGAGATCGGCAAATTTAACGCCCGGGCGGGTATCGCGGTCGTCCAGGAGAACATCGAGTCCGGCGGCGGTTAACGTATGGTAGAGACGCTCCGACTCTTCGCGTACGCGCTGCGATTTATGGGCGTTCATCGGCACGAGTGCCACATGGAAAGGGGCAATGGCGTTGGGCCAGATGATACCCGCCTCGTCGTGGTTCTGCTCGATCGCGGCGGCGACCACGCGGGTGACACCGATGCCGTAGCAGCCCATCCAGGGGTGGCTGGTTTTGCCGTTGTCACCGAGTACCGTGGCGTTCATGGCCTCGGAGTATTTTTTTCCCAGCTGAAAAACGTGGCCCACTTCGATGCCGCGCTTGATAGAAAGCGTGCCTTTGCCATCGGGAGAGGGGTCGCCCTCGACGACGTTGCGCAGGTCGGCCACTTCCGGCAGCACGACGTCGCGTTCCCAGTTGATGCCGAAGTAGTGCTTATCATCAACGTTGGCGCCGGCGCCAAAGTCACTCATTAGCGCGACGCTGCGGTCGATAATGATCGGCGTGTTGAGGTTGATCGGGCCTAGCGAGCCAGGCCCTGCGCCGATTGCCGCGCGTATCTCTTCTTCGGAGGCCATGGTCAGCGGGGCGGCAACGGCCGGGTGATTTTCCGCTTTCACGTCGTTGAGCTCGTGATCACCGCGCACCAACAGCGCAATAAGACCGCCTTCCGCGGCATGCACCATCAGCGTTTTTACCGTTTTTTCGATCGGTAGTTTGAACTGCTCAACGAGAGCGGCAATGGTTTTGGCATTGGGGGTGTCGACCAAACGCAGTGCTTCGTTGGCGGCTGGGCGCTCTGGGTTGCTATCCAGCGGGGCGGCAAGCGCTTCGGCTTTTTCGATGTTGGCGGCGTAGTTGGACTGCGTTGAGAAGACAATATCATCCTCTCCCGAATCCGCGAGCACATGAAACTCGTGAGAGCCGGTGCCGCCGATGGAGCCGTTATCGGCAATGACCGGACGGAAGTCGAGCCCTAAACGCGTGAAGATTCGCGAGTAGGCGTCGTACATATCCTGGTAAGTTGCTTTTAGCGACGCTTCGTCCAAGTGGAACGAATAGGCGTCTTTCATGATGAATTCGCGCGAGCGCATCACGCCGAAACGCGGGCGGATTTCATCGCGGAACTTGGTCTGGATCTGGTAGAAGTTGACCGGCAGCTGTTTGTAGCTGGCGATCTCCTTGCGCACCAGATCGGTGATAACCTCTTCGTGGGTGGGGCCAACGCAGTAGTCGCGCTCGTGGCGATCTTTGAGGCGCAAAAGTTCCGGGCCGTACTGCTCCCAACGGCCGGATTCCTGCCATAGTTCGGCGGGTTGCACTGCCGGCATCAAGACCTCTTGTGCCCCGGCGCGGTCCATCTCTTCGCGAACGATGGTTTCAACTTTACGCAGTGTGCGCAAACCCAGTGGCAGCCAAGTGTAGAGCCCCGAGGTTAAGCGGCGGATCATCCCCGAGCGCAGCATCAACTGGTGGCTGATCACTTCTGCATCGGCCGGGGTTTCTTTAAGAGTGGCAATCAGTAATTGGCTGGCGCGCATGGGGTTAAGTATCCCTTGAAATTCTTAGCGATGGATGTAAAGCGGCGATCGGTGGGGTTGCCGTGGTGAGATTGGCAACGAACGAATGCGCACATTGTACGGCGAAGCGTTAACAGCGGCAAAACTCAAACGTGCGTTAGGCTGTGCTAGTATATTGGCGTTTTTAAGCGTATTGGCGAAATTCCCTAATTAAACCGTTTTGCCTCGGTGAGGAAAAAGCTATGCAAACGCGGTATCGCTGGTTGAAGGTCGCTGTTGTCGCCACCTTTGTGGTGACATTAAGCGGCTGTGGAACGCTTCTCTACCCTGAGCGTAAAGGGCAGATAGGTGGCAACGTGGATCCGGTAGTCGCCATCGCCAATGGTGTGGGGCTGCTGTTTTTTATCGTGCCGGGCGTGATCGCCTATGCCGTGGATTTTTCCAACGGCACGATCTACCTTCCTAGCCGTGACTCGGCATCCCTGGACGTGGAGCGTCTGGAGGATGTGAACGACATGGCCGAACTGGAAACACTGCTGTCGCAAAAAGCGGGACAGCCGATACGACTGGACAGTGAGTTACTCATGGTAGAAGAGGTCGAAAACCTGGATGTTGCCATGGCGCTGGTGCGTATGTCCGGCGTGCTGGATGACGAGAAACTTGCGACGATGTAAACGCTAGCACGGGCGAAAACGCCTCCAGCAGACTGCCTGCTGGAGGCGTTTTTTATTGCGAGCGCTGCGAAGGGTTTAATCGGGTGGGAAAACGCGAGGGATGGGCTTGCATATAAGCATGGCTGGCGCGAAGGATACGGATATCGTCGTGACTGCCGCCTGCTAATTGAAAGCCGACTGGTAGGCCTTGCCGGGTAAACCCGCAGGGTACCGAAGCGGCGGGTTGCTGACTCAGGTTAAAGGGGTAGCTGAAGGAGGCCCACTCCTCCCAGCCGCGCATTTTGCTGCCGGGCGGCACCTGATGATTGATCTCAAAGGCGGGTATGGTGACCGCAGGGGTCATCAACAAGTGGTACTGTTGATTAAAGTATTCAAGGCGCTGGGTGAGGGTGGCGCGGTTCTTGAGCGCCCGAAAAAGCTCAAGTGCCGACCAATTTTCGGCCCGTCTGGCGTTGTCGACCATGCCAGGGTCGAGCTGCTCGTGCTGTGCGTTACTCATCTGCGAGCACTTTTCCAGCGAGGCGGTGAACCACATCTTCTGAAAGGTATCGAGCGGGGACGCAAAGCCGGGGTCCACGTCGACAATCTCCGCCCCGAGCTGGGCCAGGTGATGGGCTGCCTGCCTCACAAGGGACGCGACCTCGGGATCAACCTCGGCGTATCCCAGGTCGGCTGAAAAACCAATGCGCAACCCCTTCAGGCCCTTGCCGATATCCTCCCCCCAGTCGTTGGGTTGGCCGCGTTTCGCGTAGGGGTCGCGATAGTCGTAGCGGCCCATGACGTTGAGCATCTCCGCTGCGTCTTCTACGGAGCGGGTAAGGGGCCCAAGGTGAGACAGGGTGGGTTCCGTGGAGGGGGGCCACTGTGGTGTCCAGCCAAACGTCGGTTTAAAACCAAACACGCCGGTAAAGGCAGCGGGAATACGAATCGAGCCGCCCGAGTCTCCGCCTTGATGAAGCACGCCCATATTCAGCGCCGCCGCCACGGCTGCTCCACCAGACGAACCGCCCGGGGTTAAGCGGGTATCCCAGGGGTTGGCGGTGGCGCCAAAGACGCGATTATCGGTAACGCCTTTCCAGCCAAACTCCGGCGTATTGGTCTTTCCTAGAATAACCGCCCCAGCTTCGCGCAGCAGCCGAGTGGGAGGCGCATCGGTGTCACAGGGTTCATCCGATGTGGTTAGCGAACCGCTGCGACACGGCATGCCCTCTACCCAGGTAAGGTCTTTAAGGGAAACCGGAACCCCGTCGATGGGGCTGAGGGGTGAGCCCTTTTGCCAGCGTTTTTCGGCCTCCTTGGCAGCGCGTTCGGCCCCCTCCTCATCAACAAAAACATACGCATTGACCTCTTTATTGAAGCGCGCAATGCGCTCAAGCGCGGCGCGGGTGGCTTCCAGGGGCGAGGCGTCACGAGCTTTGAAGACGCTTCTTAGAGATTGGGCATCCATTTCGCCTAAGTCGGTATTGTTCACTCTTAGCTCCTTGCGCAACGTGACTAGGTTACGCGTATAAGCCTAAGCAAGTACCTCTAGGTCTGCAAAATAGGTGCAAGGACGCTGCCTTTACGCATATTGCTTACTTATCGGGGGTTGCGTTTGCCGCTTGGGAGCGCAGCCAGCGGATTTCATCGGTCCATATTTCAGGTTCGACCGTTTCTAAAATCAACGGGATACCGTCAATACGTGCGTCTTGCATAATAGTGGTAAACCCGGCCAAGCCGATATTGCCTTTGCCCAGGCTGTGGTGGCGGTCTACCCGGCTGGCAAAGTCGCTTTTGGCATCGTTTAAGTGCATGCCGCGCAGGTAGGAGAAACCCACCACGCGCTCGAACTCATCCAGCGTGGCACGCGCTGTGTCGGCGGTGCGAAGGTCGTAGCCGGCGGCAAAGGCGTGGCAGGTATCGATACACACGCCGACACGGCTTTTGTCGTCTACCTGCTCGATAATTTCCGCTAGGTGCTCGAACCGCCAGCCGAGATTGGTGCCTTGGCCTGCGGTGTTTTCAATCACGGCGGTAACGCCTTGCGTCGCGCTGAGCGCTTCGTTAAGCGATTCGGCAATGCGTGCCAAGCAGTCACTTTCGCTAATTTTTTTCAGATGGCTACCCGGATGGAAGTTGAGTTGCGAAAGGCCCAACATCTCGCAGCGCTGCATTTCATCCAGAAAGGCGGCCCGGGATTTACTCAACCCCTCCTTCTCGGGATGGCCTAGGTTAATCAGATAGCTATCGTGGGGTAAAATCTGTTGAGGCTGAAAGTCATGCTGCTTGCAGGCCTTGCGAAACGCCTCGATGGCTTCGTCGGTCAGCGGCTTTCCCTTCCATTGGCGCTGATTTTTGGTAAATAGGGCGAACGCATCGGCGCCAATCTCAACGGCGCGCGCGACGGCCTGATCGGGACCTCCGGCGGCGCTCACATGAGCTCCAATATATTTCATTATTTCCTCGCGTTTGGGTGGTTGAGTTCGTTTGAATGGTTGAGTAAGTAACGCTGAAAAGTGACCGGGTCATCGGTGAATACGCTAGACACACCCAATGCCCAGTAGGGGTGGAATGCACTCGGGTCGTTGACGGTGTAGCAAAGTAGTGGATAGCCCGCGTCTCGAACCGCGCTGATCTGATAGCGCTTTAGCCGTGGCCAGTGGCAGTGCACGCTGTAGGCGTCAATACTCTGGCACTGCGTTCGCCAATCGGCGGGCAGTGCGCGAAAGAGTTTGCCCAGTGCAAGCTCCCTTGCGTTGCCATAGTGGCGGCAGTACGCAAGGGCCTGCGCATCAAAAGAGGAGACAATCAGCCGCTCAGGGGAGAGCGCTGATCGCAACAAAGGCATGACGCGCTCTACGAGCGCTTTAACGTCGCGGCCTGGGTTAATTTTAAGCTCTATATTGACGCTCATATCGAGCGCGTTGAGAAGCGTTAGCATGGAGGGCAAACTGGCCATGCGTTCACCGCGAAAGGCATCACCAAACCAGCCCCCTACATCGAGCTTGCTCGCCTGCGCCCAGTGTAAACGGCCTATATTTCCCTTCCCATCCGAACAGCGCGCGACGTCTTTATCGTGCCAAATGACCGGTGTGCCATCGCCTAGAAGCTGCACGTCGAGTTCTACCCAACCAATGCCCGCGTCATGCGCGGCTATAACCGCGGCCTGGGTGTTTTCTGGCGCAGCGGCGCTGTTGCCTCGGTGACCGATGATAGGCGCTAGCGTAATGTTAGGGTGGGTTTTATGCATATGGACGCTTTTGCTCCTTGTGACGATTGAGTTTAGCACGCTAGCGGTCGCTCAGTGCCCGTGACGCAGCGGGTTGTTATCCATCATAAGACGCTTGATTTATTGCCCTTGAGCGGTTTGGATACCAGACGAGATACGGTCGAAACAGAATATCCAACGAAAAGGAGTGCCCCGATGAGTCAACGTATCCAATTTTCCCAGACCGGCGGTTCAGAGGTGCTGGAAATCGTCGATGAGGCGCCCTCCGCGCCGGGTCCTGGCGAAGTGCTTATCCGCAATAAAGCGGTGGGGCTTAACTTTATTGATATCTACTTTCGTACCGGTCTTTATCCCGCGCCTTCCATGCCCTCGGGGTTGGGCACAGAGGGCGCCGGCGTGGTTGAGGCCGTGGGCGAGGATGTCACACATCTCAACGTGGGGGATCGCGTTGCTTATGCCCAAGGCCCGTTAGGCGCTTATGCAGAGCACCATACGCTGCCTGCGGAAAAAGTCGTTTTGCTGCCCGATTTCGTCGATTTCGAAACCGCCGCCGCCAGTATGTTGAAAGGGCTGACGGTGCAGTATTTGCTACGCCAGACCTACGCGCTCAAGGGCGGCGAAACCATCCTGTTCCACGCTGCCGCCGGCGGAGTCGGTTCGATTGCCTGCCAGTGGGCCAAGGCCCTCGGTGTAAAACTGATCGGTACCGTGAGTTCAAAAGAGAAAGCCGAGTTGGCTATGGCGAACGGTGCCTGGGCGACGATTAACTACACCGAAGAGGATGTCGTTGAGCGCGTGCGTGAACTTACCCATGGGGAAATGTGCGACGTGGTTTACGACTCGGTGGGCAAAGACACCTGGGAAATGTCGCTAGACTGCCTAAAGCCGCGCGCTTTGATGGTCAGCTTTGGCAACGCCTCCGGCCCCGTGGATGGCGTGAATATCGGTATTCTCAATCAGAAAGGCTCGCTGTTTGTGACCCGCCCCAGTCTTAATGGTTATGCCGATACCCGTGAGCGTTTAGAAATGATGTGCGACGACTTCTTCGCCATGCTGGAGAGTGGCAAGATTCAAGTCGACGTGGCCAATCGCTATCCTCTTGCCGAGGCGGGTAGGGCGCAAGATGCGGTGCAAAGCCGTAAAACCACCGGGTCAACGGTGTTATTGCCCTAACGTACGCCTCACCTAAAACGAAAAAACCGCCCTCGCAAAGCGAGGGCGGTAGGTTGGCAGGCAGTAGTAGTGACTAGCCGTACGCCAGGTTAGGCAGCCATGTGACCAGTGCCGGGAAGAGTATCACCAGTAGTAACCCCAGTGCCTGAATGCCAAGGAAGGGGAAGGAGGAGCGGAAAATCTGCGCCATGGTGATATGCGGCGGACACACCCCTTTGATGTAGAAGAGGGCATAGCCAAACGGCGGACTCAAAAACGACATCTGCATATTGACCAGATAGATCACACCGAACCAAAGCGAGACATCGGTCGGATCCACCCCGGGTAATCCCAGTACGCCATCAAAGGTCATTCCTTTGATCAACGGCACGAAGATGGGAACGGCCAGCAGTAGGATGCCCACCCAGTCGAGGAACATCCCTAGCGCGACCAGCAGTACCATCATCAGCAACAGTACCGCATAGGGGCCAAGGCCCGCGCCGGAAATCAGCTCCTGCACGAAGGTTTGACCGCCCTGCAGAATATAGAAGCCGACGAAGATGCTGGCACCGAAGATAATCCACATCACCATGGCCGAGGCCACCAGCGTGGTCATACAGGCGGCATGTAGGTTGGGCCATGTTAGGCGTTTGTGCATCGCGGCCACCACCAGCGCGCCAAAGGTACCGATACCGGCTGCCTCTACGGGAGTGGCAATACCGGTGAAGATGATCCCGAGGACCAGCATGACCAAGATAATCGGCGCCAGCATGTTACGCAGCAGGCGCAGCTTCTCTTTCATGCTGACGCGATCCTCGACCGGCATCGGTGGCGCCATTTTGATGTTCAGCGTGCCGCGCATCCAGCAGTAGAAACCGTACATCGCGGCAAGCAACAGGCCCGGAATCAACGAGCCTAGATACAGCTCGCCCACCGACTGCTGAGCGATAACGCCGTAGATGATGGCCAAAATCGAGGGCGGAATCAGGATGCCCAAAGTGCCCCCGGCCATGATGGAGCCGATGGCGATCTCCGGGTCGTAGTGGCGCTTGAGCATCGCCGGCAGGGCAATCAACCCCATGGTGACCACCGCTGCCCCGATAACACCGACCATGGCGGCCAATAGGGTGGAGGCGATAATGGTAGCAATGGCCAGCCCCGCTCTGAGACCGCCCATCCATTTGTAGACGACGTCAAATAGCTCTTCGATGATACCGGCCTTCTCCAACACCGATGCCATGAAGATGAACAGCGGAATCGCCGATAGCTGGTAGTTGGTCATCATCGGGAAAATGCGCGACGGCATCAGATTAAGCATGTTCTGATCGCCGATGAGGTAGAGGAAAGCTACCCCTAAACCCCCGGTGACGAAGGCCAGGGGCAAACCCGCCACCAGCACTACCATCAAAGAGCCAAACATCACCAGCGTTAAAGCCCCAATACCGACCGAGCCAAGGCTGTTTTCAAGACTGCCCGCCAGACTGTCGTAGTCGGTCACCGCGATGTTGACGATCTCAAAGCCGACCCAAGCCGCTAGCAGGACAGCAATGATCAGCAACACGCGAGCGAAGGTGCGACTGCCATCATGCGTGCGCCAGTGATGGCGATACGCCTGGGCGTCGCGAATGAACTGGCCAAGCCCTTGTAACAGCAGCAGCAAGGCGCCAAAGAACAGCATGAATTTCACTGGGTAGAACTGGATGGCCCACTCGGTGAAAGATGTCTCGTTGGCGTAGCTTGCGCCAAAAAAGTACTCGTCGCTGACTGACTGGGAAAAGAACTTCCAGCCCGTGAACAGTAGCGCGATGGTAAAGATAAAGAAGAAAACTGAGGTCACTAAATCCAGTGCGGCTTTGTTAAGCGGCTTGGCACGGCTGTAGAGAATGTCGACACGCACATGCCCACCTTCGCGAAGGGCGTAGGCGCCGGCAATCAAATATTGCATACCGAACATCAACGTCATCGACTCATGGACCCAGTTAGTCGGCGAGTTGAAGGCGTAGCGTACAAGCACTTCGTAAGCAAAGATGAAGGGGGCGATCAACGCCCAGTAGGCCACATAGCGGCCGGAAAATCCGGAGATACGGTCAACAACGGTGGTGAATACATTGCCCGGGGGCTTGTAAGCGGCCTCACTCTCTTCGCCCGCGGGGATTTCGGCGGTGTCGCCACCGTCTACGGTAGCCCCACGGCGAAAGCTACGGTCGACAAAAAACATCACCACCAGGGGCAGAAAGATCAGCACTGACCAGTAGAGCCAGTGGGGAAGAACAAAATCGATATTCAGGTTCATGGACACTCCTCCGTGACACCATCGCCTAACGGCAAGGGCTCCGGATCATCGAGTCGAGGGGATACGGAAAATAGTGAGTATTGGCTAAAACGGGTGCTGCGATTTCGTCTCGCAACACCCGCTTTTGAGCACGCAATACCAAGCGTTACGCCTTATTAGAGATTAAGCTCGTAACCCTGAATGTCCTCCTCGGTGATCAGTGCCACCGCAGGGTCCATCATGGTATCAAGGTGGGCTTTAAACAGGCGTGCGGCGTCGGGGTCTTTGTTGGCCCACTTGAACCACAGCGGAATGGCGGCGTCGCGGAAGCGGGTCGCGTCATCTTCGGACAGGTGGATGATCTCCACGCCTTTCTCGCGGTACTTAGGCCACGCTTCGGCGTTGGCCTTCTGGATCGCTGCGTAGTGCTCCCGGGAGTAGGCCGCCACTAAATCGTGCATTAAGTCTTGGGTCTGCGGTGACATACGCTCGAAGGTGCGGCGGTTAACGGAGATATCCATGAGGTCGACCGCTTGGTGCAAGCAAGGCGTAGAAGGCGGGCCCATGATGATGTAGTCGGCGACCTGCCAGAAGCCTAGCTCGTAGTTAACGGCGGCACCAACGTAATCGGCGGCATCTATGGTGCCCTTCTCAAGTGCCGGGTAAACCTCTGACCCCGGTAGCAGCGTGGTTTGGGCGCCAATCGAGGCAAAGGTTTCGGCCACAATCCCCCCGGGCATGCGAATCTTTGCGCCCTTGAAGTCGTCGAAGCTGCGCAACGGTACTTTGGAGTGGATGAGGTTCATGTCGTGATGCACATAGCCGAGAAGCTCTTGGCCCTGCTTGCGGTAGAGATCCTTGGCGATGCCCATGCCACCGTAAGCGCCGAACATCATGTCCCACTGGTGGGGAACAGAAAGGCCCATGGGGTAGGCGGTGAGGAAAACGCCGGCGGGCATTTTGCCTGGCCAATAGACGGTAAACCAGTTTTGGCCGTCCAGCACCCCGTTGCGAACCGCGTCGGCCACTTCAAAAGCGCCCGCGACCGCACCGGCGGGGAAGGGCTCAATGTTGACTTCTCCCCCTGTTGCCTCGGCAACGCCCGCCGCCCACTGCTCAAAAATTCGGTAGCCCGTCGTGCCGGGTTGCCAGGAGGACTGCATCCGGATGCGTATACCTTCCTGTGCCTGAACATTGCCGATCCACGGAGCGGCAACCGCAGCGGCTGAACCGACAGCGGCGGTTTTCAAAAAATTACGCCGCGAGGTGGGGGCCTTAGATGCGTTGGTAATAGAAGAGGGCAGCTCGGTAGAAGTGGAAATAGACGTTTCTGTATTAATGTCGTGCTTATTATTGGGCATCTCGGAAGCTCCAGCAGTGGTGGTACCACGAATTGTTTTTGGTATTCCCGTATTGGACATTGCACCACTAAGGCATTCCCTGTGGCACAGGTAAAGCCATGCTTTACGCCAAAGCATGGCTTTACCTAGACAGAATTTAGCCAGTCCTGAGTTTAGAGCCAATTAATATTTTCAACGCTCGACGATAGTATGACGAAGGTCACCATTAGAAGTGCCAGCATTTTCGTCGACTAATCGACGTCGACATAGGCCCCCATGTGGCGCATCCGCTGCTCAAATTGCGAGACGTTGTCGACGAGGTTATCCGGCCCGAAGGCGACGCACTCCGCCAGAATAGCTTCAATCAGCGTAATTGCGGACAGAATCGACGGGAAAAAGTGGGGCGTGGCGTTGGCCACGTTGAAGGTGATCTGCGCACCCGGCACCAGCGGCGAGCGCATGGTGTCGGTGACAACGATGGCTTTCACCCCGTTGGCACGGGTGACTTCAAGGGCTCTGACCGTTTCGCCGCAGTAGGGCTCAAAGCCAAAGGCGACCACCACATCGTTTTCATCGAAGCGGTCAAGTTCGGTCAAAAGGCCTCCCTCCAAGCCGCGAATGAGATGAATCTCCGGCATGGCGATGCGGCCTACGTAAGCGAAGTGGTAGGCGCAAGCAAACGTATCGCGAAACCCCACTACCGCGACTTTACGCGCGCCCAGAATCATCTTGGCGGCGTCGCGAACGCGCGACTGATTATCGGCGGTGAACAAGCGGCCAATATTATCGAAAGCCGCATCGCCCACATCGAGAAACACCTGATCATCGGTGTGGCTTGCCAAATTGCGTAACTTACTGGCACGCCCGGAGAGCTCAACGGGCCCCGCCTGTACCGCCGACTGAAACACTTCGCGAAATAGCTCGTAGCTATCAAAGTTTAACCGCTTGGCGAGGCGGACGAGGGTTGAGGGGGTAACCGCTGCCGCCGCCGCGGATTTACGAATCGATTGAAAGGCAATGTCCATCGGGTGTTCGAGTACATAGCCCGCCGCCAGCTTGAGCTGAGGGCTAAGGTCAGGATATGCCTCTGCCAGTTGTTGATTAATCTCATCGAGGCGGGCAGACGGGGGCGTTTCTGACGGAGTTTCCGTCGGATCATGCTGAGTAGGGTTTGACATGCACGGCTCCTCACTCCTTTAGCAGCATGCGAAAACGCGTGCATTGTAACCTACGCTCAGGGTAGAGGGCAGCGCGGCGTCGTATTGCATACAGCTGATACATTTGTTCCTTAATGGTGAAAATATCGGTACAGGCGTGTTGACGTAAAGTAAGGTCTTAACTATTATCCGTACAAAACGTATGTGCTCATTTTTTATATTTATTGGCACAAATGTTTTAACGCTGTGCGCTCGCTATACGCACGTTACCGCTTTCCCATCTGTTGCAAGCTTTGATGACTATCATGTCGCGTTCGACCCTCTCCGCTGCCTCTTCCCGCTTTACGCTAACGGCTGAAGCACTTCCCGCCTATGAAACGCTGCTGGTTTCTCTGCAAGAGCAGGTGCTCGAAATCCGTTTCAACCGGCCACACCGGCTAAACGCGGTGGTCGAGACCTTTTATACCGAGTTGATCGATGCGCTCGGATTGGCCGAGCAGGCAGAAAACGTGCGTGCGGTGGTGTTAACCGGCCAGGGGCGGGCATTCTGCGTTGGTGCGGACATGAAAGAGCATGGCGGCGCCGCGCGTACTCTTTACCAGCGTCGTGAGTATTTGCAGCTAGGCAACGATGTTTGTGAAGCGATCTACCGGCTGAAAAAGCCCGTCGTGGCAGCGGTTAATGGCTACGCCTTGGGCGCAGGGGCTGAAATGGCCGTTGCCTGCGATTTCATCATCATGGCCGAAGACGCGCTGATCGGCTTTCCCGAAACCAGCATTGGCACCTGCGTCGGTGGCGGTGTGTCCAAGATATTGCCCCAGATTGTCGGGCTTACCCAGGCGCGTCGGCTGCTTTTCACTGGCGAGAAAATTAACGGTGTGGAAGCCGTGCGTATTGCACTGGCATTAGCCGCTTACCCCCAGGATCAATTGCTAAAGGAGGCGCATGTGCTAGGTGCGCGGCTTGCCGAGCAAGCGCCGGTATCGATGGCCATGCTCAAGCGGCTGGTCAACCTTGCCAGCGCCAATGATATCGACAGTCATCTACAGCAGGAGCTAGATGCCGTTTTCACCTGCTCGACCACCGATGATTGGCAGGAGGGCGTGGACGCTTTCGCCCAAAAGCGCAAGCCGCGCTTTAAAGGGCAGTAGCGCCCTTGGTTAGCGACACCAAAAGAGACGCTGGTTTGCACAAGGTAAAAAGGGTGAGTTATGAATCCGATTGAAGGGCATCTTCCCGTACGTAGTCCGCTTCACGATATTTTAGCGCCTTCCGGTATCGCCGTGGTGGGGGCCTCCGCCGACCCCACAAAACGTGGCTACAAAGCCATGGTGGGGCTGATTAAGGACGGTTACCGGGGAGAGATTTACCCGGTTAACCTCAAGGCCGATATGATTTTGGGGGTGAAAGCCTGGCCATCGATCGCGGCGATACCAGGCAATCCGCAACTTGCGCTGATTTGTACCCCGGCGGCCAGCGTGCCGGAGTTAATTACCGAGTGTGGCCGGCGTGGGATTAAAGGAGCGGTGATTCTCGCCAGCGGCTTTGGCGAAATGGGAGAGGCCGGGGCGAGCCTTGAGCAGGAAATGATGGCCAAAGCGCGCGCCCACGGCGTGCGCATTATCGGCCCCAACACCTCGGGGATATTCAACCTCCATCACCGGGTCAATTTGCTGGCGCTGGATCATGTCAAACCGGGTGATATAGGTATTGTCTCGCAGTCGGGCAACATGCTGCTCTCGCTGGCGCTAGAGGCGCAGCACAATGGTCAAGTGGGCTTTAGTACTTACATTGGCCCGGGTAACCAGAGCGATATCGGCTTTAACGACTACCTGCGCTACCTAGGCGAAGATGAGCATACCCGGGTCGCCACGCTGTATGTGGAAGGTTTCCGTGACGGGCGCAAATTCCTTCAAGTCGCCCGCGATGTCACCGCGATGAAGCCGGTGGTGGTGTACAAATCGGGCTCCACCGAGCAAGGGCAGAAGGCCGCTAGCTCCCATACCGGTGCGCTTGCGGGGAGTTATCAAATGACGGTCGACCTGCTGCGCCAGTCGGGCGTGAGTGTCGTGCAGTACTCCGATGAAATTCTGCCCGTCGCGGAAGGCTTGGGCCTGTTGCAGAAAGCCCACGGCAAGCGCGTGGCGGTGATTGCCGACGGCGGCGGTCAGGCCACCATCGCCTCCGACCGCTTGGCCGAAGCCGGGCTGACACTCGCCGAGCTCTCTGACGACACACGCGCCAAGTTGCGCGAAATTCTGCTCCCGCAAGCCGCCACCGCTAACCCGGTAGACGTGGCGGGCTCGTCCGATGCCAACCCATCGCTACTTGCCACCTGTATGGAGACTGTCGCCGCCGACGATAACGTCGACAGCGTTTTCCTCGTGGGTATGTTTGGCGGCTACAGCCTGCGCTTTGCGGAATCCCTGCTGGGTGATGAGATGCGCGGAGCGGAGGCGATGGTGGAGCTGTCGCATAAAACGACGAAACCGCTGGTCGTCTATAGCCTCTATGCACCGGTGAAGCCGCCGGCGCTGCGGCGCTTGCACGAAGCGGGGCTGCCAATTTATGCCTCGATCGAGCACGCGGTACGCGTCCTCGCCGCACTCGGGGAGCGAGGCGAGTATCTAGCGCAATGCGATGTCGTGGAAGCCAAAGAGCCGGTTCAGGCGACGGAAAAAGGGCGAATGCTCCTGCTTCAAGCGCAAACCCAGGGGCGCAATTTGCTGGAGTTTGAGGCCAAGGCGCTACTCGCCGAGCACGGGGTTCGCGTGCCCGATGAGCGTGTTGCTCGTCGCGTCGAGGAGCTAGCCGACATCGCCCGCGAGTTTGGTCAACAGCCGCTGGCGATGAAGGTGGTCTCCAAGGATATTCTGCACAAATCCGACGCGGGCGGCGTTAAGCTAAATCTCGTGGGAGAGGCGGCGCTGAAAGCGGGTTTCGAGCAGATCGTGGCGTCGGCCCACGACTACGACCCACAGGCGGAGATCGAGGGCGTACTGGTCACCCCCATGGCGGAAAAGGGCGTTGAGGTGATCATCGGCATGATGCGCGACCCTATTTTTGGTCCGGTACTGATGTTTGGTCTGGGCGGCGTGTTCGTTGAGATTCTTGAAGACGTCGCCTTCCGTGCGGTGCCGCTGAGCCGCTTTGATGCCGCCTCCATGGTGGAGCAGATCAAAGCGAAAAAAGTGTTCGAGGGCGTGCGCGGCGCATCGGCGATCGATAAAGAGGCTCTCGTGGCGCTTCTATTGAGCGTTTCGCGTATCGTAGAGGCCTACCCCCACATTGCTGAACTCGATTTGAATCCGGTGATTGCCTATCCCGACGGCTACGCCGTGGTGGATGCGCGCATTATTGTTGAGGAGCCTTTATGACCCTGCCAACGTTACACGACGCCACGTTAACCCTTGACCGGCGTATCGCGACGTTAACCCTTAACCGTCACGATGTTCGTAATGCCTTGACCGGCACGGCGCTGGTTGACGATATCGTCGCGGTGGCCGAGTGGGTCAACCGCTGCGACGATGTGTCGGTGTTAGTGATCACCGGCGCGGGGTCCGCGTTCTCTGCTGGCGGCAATATCAAAGACATGGCGAACCGCGGCGGTGACTTTGCCGGTAACGTCGCCGAGGTAGCCGAGCGCTACCGGCGCGGTATTCAGCGCATGCCGCTGGCGCTTTCGGCGGTGGAAGTGCCCGTCATCGCGGCGGTTAACGGCCCGGCGATTGGAGCGGGCTTTGATTTGGCGAACATGGCCGATATCCGCGTTGCCTCAACCAAGGCCAAGTTTGGCGAAACATTTCTCAATTTGGGGATTGTTCCCGGCGATGGCGGCGCCTGGTTCATGCAGCGTCTGATCGGCTATCAGCGTGCCTTTGAGCTTACGCTCTCCGGGCGTGTCATCGACGCGGAAGAAGCCAAAGCGTATGGCATTGTGCTGGAGGTAGCCGAACCCGAGGCGCTGATGGATGTCGCCATGGCGCACGCCGAGCGGATTGCCGTGCAGCCGCCCAAAGCCACACGCTTGACCAAGCGGCTGATGAAGATGGCGCCCGATATGCAGCTGAAAGCCTTTCTTGATGTGTGCGCGACGTTCCAAGGCATGTGCCATAACGAGCCGGAGCATTTGGAAGCGGTAAACAAGATGCTGGAGAGCATGGAGAAAAAGCGGCGCTGACCACCGCCGCCTCGTCAAACGCGTTCGTAGTTTATGAATCTACCGCTTGCGCGTATCATCGCAGTGGAACGCTTTACCAAATGACGAGGAGTGCCACGTATGGAAGGGGTAAAACATATCGTCGCCGTTGCCTCGGGCAAGGGCGGCGTGGGTAAATCCACGGTAACGGTCAATTTAGCGCTAGCGCTCTCTGCCCAAGGCTACCGCGTGGGCGTATTGGACGCCGATATCCACGGCCCGAGTCAGGCGCAAATGCTCGGCGTGAAAGAGGGCGCCCGCCCGCAGGCCGCCGGGGAGGATACATTTTTCCCCCTTGAGGCCCACGGCATTCAAGCCATGTCGATGGCGTTTCTGGTCAACACCCGGGAACCCATGGTATGGCGCGGCCCCATGGTGGTGGGGGCTTTCCAGCAGCTATTAACCCAGACGAAGTGGGATAACTTGGATTTCCTGCTCATCGATATGCCGCCCGGCACCGGTGATATTCAGTTGACGCTTTCTCAGCGGGTACCGGTTTCCGGTGCGGTGATCGTCACCACGCCACAAGATATTGCGCTGCTTGATGCACGCAAGGGCATCGAGATGTTCCGCAAGGTCAATGTGCCGGTGCTGGGTATTGTCGAGAACATGAGCACCTACCACTGCGAAAATTGCGGTCACGAAGCGCCTATTTTTGGTACCGGCGGTGGGGAACGCATCGCCGATGAGTACGAAACACAGGTGTTGGGCCGTTTGCCGCTGAGCCTTTCGATTCGCGAATTGGCCGATTCCGGCAATCCAAGCGTGGTTTCCGAGCCGGACAGCGCGGTGAGCCAAGCATTTGCCGAGATTGCTAAAGGGGTGGCAAAACAGGTTGATGCCGCCGCCGAGCAGGGCCCGACGATTTCTTTTAGTGAGTGATAGCGAAGCAATGAGCATTAAATCGGATAAATGGATTCGTCGCATGGCGGCAAGCGACGCCATGATTGAGCCTTTTGAGTCGGAGCAGGTGCGTTATGTTAACGGCCAGCGGGTGATTTCTTACGGTACATCAAGCTATGGCTACGACGTGCGCTGCGCCGATGAGTTTAAGGTATTTACCAATATTCACTCGGCGGTGGTAGACCCTAAAGGATTCGACGATAAAAGCTTTGTCGATGTGAAAGGCGATGTTTGTGTGATTCCGCCCAACTCCTTCGCCTTGGCGCGGACGGTGGAGTATTTTCGTATTCCGCGCAGCGTGCTGACCATCTGCTTGGGGAAGTCGACCTACGCGCGCTGCGGCATCATCGTCAATGTGACACCGCTTGAGCCCGAGTGGGAAGGGCATGTCACGCTGGAATTCTCCAACACCACCAACCTGCCGGCGAAAATCTACGCCAATGAAGGCGTGGCGCAAATGCTCTTTCTGGAGTCCGATGAGATTTGTGAGACGTCGTATAAAGATCGGGGCGGCAAGTATATGGGGCAGCTAGGAGTGACGTTGCCGCGCACTTGAGAAAAGCTAAGCAGTCGTGAAAATAAAACGGCGCCTATGTCATTAACAATAGGCGCCGTTTTTTTTATGCGCTGATGTTAGCGCGCGTTATTCACTCTCGTCGCTGAGTTCATCCAGCTCTTCGGCCGCGTCCTCGTGACTTAACTGTAAGCCCTGCGGGGGTAGCGGAGTGCCATCTAGCGTGGCGCCCGTGCCGCTATATTGCAGGCGGCCATCTAAAAACCAGTTAACGGCAATTGGCAGTATCAAGTGTTCACGGGCGTGGACTTTCTCTTTCAGGGTTTCTGCGCTGTCGTCGGCGCTGACGTTGAGTTCAGCCTGTATCACCACCGGGCCGCCATCGAGCTCTTCGGTCACAAAGTGAACGCTGCAACCGTGCTTTGAAACACCGTCCGCCAGGGCGCGGGCGTGGGTGTTCAAGCCTTGATAGGCGGGCAGCAGCGACGGATGGATATTCAGCATCCGCCCGAGAAAGCGCTGCACAAAGCGGGGGGTCAAGATGCGCATAAAGCCCGCCAGCACGATAAGATCCGGCTCGTGGCGTTCGATGACTTTGATGAGTGCGCCGTCGTAAGCCTCGCGGCTATCGTATTCGCGGTGTGGTAGCGCCACCGCATCGATGCCGGCGTCGCGGGCGCGCTTTAATCCGAAGGCGTCCGGCTCGTTGGAGATCACCGCGACGATGTCGCCGCCCAGGCGGTCGTGAGACTGCGCCTCGATCAACGCTTGTAGGTTGCTGCCGCTGCCGGAAATCAGCACGACAACGCGGCGAGTGTCCATGGGTTCGGGCTGAAACGCATTGAGCGTGTCATTGGTGTCGTCGGTGCTGCTCATGCCGGCAGGTTCTCCAGCGTCACGGCCTCGCCTTCGCGGGCCACGATGCGCCCCAAGGTATACACGCTCTCCCCTTGGGCTTGCAGGTGGGCTCGGGCTTTATCAGCGTGTGCCTGCGGGACCACAATCACCATCCCGATGCCACAGTTAAGCACGCGGTGCATTTCGGTTTCGTCGACGTTACCTTGTTGCTTCAACCAGTCGAAAACCGCCGGTCGTTGCCAGCTGGCGATATCAATATGCGCGGCCAAGTGATCGGGAAGCACGCGTGGAATATTTTCCAAAAGCCCGCCGCCGGTGATGTGCGAGAGGGCGTGCACGGGGGTATCTGTTTCGCGCATCAAGGAGAGCAGCGGCTTGACGTAGATCCGCGTCGGCGCCATCAGGGCATCGCTTAAGGCTTTGCCGTCAACAACGGTGTCGAGTGGTGCCTCGCTGACATCCAGAATTTTGCGAATCAGCGAGTAGCCGTTGGAGTGGGGGCCCGAAGAGGCAAGTCCTAAAAGCACGTCGCCTTCGCTGACGCGGCTGCCATCCAGGATGTTGGCTTTCTCAACAACGCCAACACAAAACCCCGCGAGATCGTAATCATCGCCTTCGTACATGCCCGGCATTTCGGCGGTTTCACCACCGACGAGCGCGCAGCCTGCCTGCTCACAACCGGCGCCAATGCCTTCGACCACATCGGCGGCGATATCCACGTTGAGCTTTCCCGTGGCATAGTAGTCAAGAAAGAGCAGCGGCTCGGCGCCGGCGACAATCAGATCGTTGACGCACATGGCGACAAGGTCGATACCAATGGTGTCGTGTTTGCCAAGGTCCATCGCAAGGCGTAATTTTGTGCCCACGCCATCGGTGCCTGAGACCAATACCGGCTCTTTATAGTTTTTGGGCAGCTCACACAGGGCGCCAAAACCACCTAGGCCACCCATGACCTCGGGGCGTGAGGTACGCTTTGCTACGTGCTTAATACGCTCAACAAGGGCATTGCCGGCGTCAATATCAACGCCCGCATCCTTGTAGCTTAGCGAGGGCTTGGTGGATGAAGAGGAGGTCTCGGTCATAGCAGGTCCTGTGGAGCAAATAATTAGCGGTGAAAGTCGTGGTGAGCGTCGCGAGGTAAGTCACCATGCTAATGCCGGCAAAGCGCCAGCGCCGATGCGATAACGGGGCGGATTGTAACACCCAGTGGCGAAAGCCGCATCGCTGCAAGCCATATCGCCGTAAGCCGTATTACGCGCCAGGCTAAATCAGCCTTTTGTTCACGGAGGAGTCGACGCATGCGTCATTCTTGGTGGGGAGTCCTGCTGTTAGTTGCTATAGCGGGAATGATCTATTTGCTCGACGCGGTTCTCATGCCGTTTGTCGCTGGCATGATTCTCGCCTATCTCGCCGACCCATTGGCCAATCGCTTTGAGCGTTGGGGGATGAAGCGTCCGTTGGCCGTGACGAGTGTCTTTCTCGTGCTCTTTCTGATTCTGCTCGTAAGTTTGCTGATTGTGGTGCCACTGATTGTTCAGCAGGTGAAACAGCTCGGCGAAGCCCTGCCTTCCATTTTGGCGTGGGTGGAAACGGTATTAGCCCCTAAACTGCGCGACTGGACGGGCTACGATTTGCAGACGGAAATCGCCAATGTACGCGCAACGCTGCTTCAGAACTGGCAGGATGCGGGGGGCTATCTCGCCCAGGCGCTAGGGCAGGTAGGGCGTTCTAGCATGGCGCTTGTCTCATGGGTCACGTACGTGGCATTGATTCCCGTCGTGACGTTTTACCTACTGCTCGACTGGGACCGGCTCATTGATAATATCGCCAACCTAATTCCCCGCCAATGGGTCGAAGATACCCACCGACTGGTCGCCCGCTGTGATGAAGTGCTTTCGGCATTTTTACGCGGGCAGCTGTTGGTTATGCTCTGTTTGGGCATTATTTACGCGCTAGGTTTGAGTTTAATGGGGTTAAACTTTGGCCTTTTGATTGGTTTTATTTCCGGGTTGGCCAGCATTGTGCCGTTTTTGGGCTTTATCGTCGGGATGAGCATTGCCTTGATCGTGGCTCTTTTTCAGATGGGTACTTTTTGGGCGATATTGGGCGTCATCGTGGTGTTTTCGATAGGTCAGGTGATCGAGAGCGTTGTGCTTCAGCCCAAACTGCTAGGCGACAAAATTGGCCTGCATCCCGTAGCGGTGATCTTTGCCGTGCTGACCGGCGGGGAGCTGTTTGGCTTTATCGGTGTATTGTTAGCACTGCCTGCCGCCGCGGTGATTATGGTGCTCTTGCGCGAAGCTTATGACCGCTATATGAGCAGCTCGCTCTATGATGCCAAAGCGGTATCTGAAAGCGGGGCATCAGAGAAGCGCAAGCTCAATCAGGATCTTTATGACGATAGGGAGTCACCATGAGCCGAGCGCCGGCACAGTTACCCTTGGGCGTCGGTTTACGCGACGATGCGACCTTCGAGAACTATTACACCAGCGAGCCGAATGCCACGCTGGTTCAAGCCTTAGTGAGCCAAGTAGACGCTCAGGGAGAGCCGTATCTGTACCTCTGGGGGAGTGCCGGCAGCGGTAAAAGTCACCTGCTTCAAGCGGCGTGTCACGCCGCATCCGATCATGATAAACGCGCCCTGTATTTACCCCTGGCCGATTTGGGCCACTTTCCACCGCTTATGTTGGAAGAGATTGAGCGCTTAGATGTGGTGGTGATCGACGACTTGGAGTGTGTGGCGGGGCGTAAGCGTTGGGAAGAGGGGCTGTTCCACGCATTTAATCGTTTGCGCGATGCGGGCAAATGCTTAGTGATTGCCGCCAATGCGCCACCGCGCCAGCTACCGGTTGTGCTACCCGACCTTGCTTCGCGGCTCACCTGGGGGGTGACGTTCCATATTCACCCCTTGGACGACGACGAGCGCCTGGAGGCGCTCAAACTGCGGGCGAAAAGTCGCGGGATGCAGCTGCCCGACGATGTTGGGCGCTATATTTTACACCGCGGCCCGCGCCAGCTCAGCGAGCTGTGCCGCGCGCTGGAGACCCTGGATCAGGCGTCGCTGTCTGCAAAACGAAAGCTGACCATCCCCTTTGTGAAGCAAGCACTTGGCTGGTAGGGAAGCACAAAAAAACCGCCAACGGCGGGGCCATTGGCGGTTTTGAAGCGCGGGGCTTGAAGATTAAGCGGATTTGCTCATCTTGCTCGCGGTTTCCTGCGCTTGCTTGACGTTATCTTCGGTCAGCTTCTGGCTCTTCTGAATGAAGTCCTGCTGAAGTTCGACGGCTTTATCGGCATCGCTTTTGACTCGCTCGGCGAGCTCTTTAGCGACTTTCTGCTGACCTTCCATGTAAGAACGCAGGCCTTCAGCGTCTTTAACGTTCATGAAGCTGCGCGCCTGGGCAACGCTGTTGTCAAAGTAGGCTTTGCTGGCGTCGAGCTGAGCGTTGAACATCTTTTCAGCGAAATCGACATTCAAGGCAGCGAAAGCGCGAGCCGGGGCCATGAACATATTGTCGAACTGCTGAGTCATTTCGTTAGTGTTAATAGTGCGCATGATAAACCCTCCTAGGGCGATCGTTTGTGGCGTTAAGACGAAGGTTGTGATGGGCAGATCCATTCAATCCTCGTCATGTTGCGTTGCAGTATAGAGGGTTATTTTGTGCAGTGCAACATTATTTGCGGTGTGATCTTAAATCGCCGAATAAGAGGCAGAGCCAAGCGGTTCACGGCACATTTGCTTACTGGGGTAAGCGCGTTAGGCTGAGAGTGACGTCTGTTCGTTTCATTGAGGAAAAGGAGTGCACCATGTCGACACGTACCGAGCGCGATAGTATGGGCGAGTTGAGCGTTCCCAGTGACGCGCTTTATGGCGCCCAGACCCAGCGCGCTGTGAATAATTTCCCTGTATCGCATCAGCCCATGCCGCCCGCGTTTATCCATGCCATCGCGCGGATTAAGTTCGCGGCGGCCCACACCAACCATGCGCTGGGGTTGCTCGATGAGGCGCGTGCCAGCGCTATTAAAGACGCCGCGCAGGAGGTCATCGACGGCAAGCATGACGAGCACTTCCCGGTGGATGTATTTCAAACAGGCTCCGGCACCTCAAGCAACATGAACGTCAATGAGGTCGTGGCCAATCTCGCGAGCCGCTCGGGCGTAGAGGTGCTGCCCAACGACCACGTCAATATGGGGCAGTCGAGCAACGATGTGATTCCGACGGCGATTCATGTATCCGCAGCGATTGCACTTGACCACCAGCTTCTGCCGGCCCTAACACATTTACGCCAGACAATTGGCCTGCGCGCCAGCGAGTTGGAAGACGTGGTCAAAACCGGTCGCACGCACTTGATGGATGCCATGCCGCTCACCATGGCTCAGGAGCTGGGTGCCTGGGTGAGCCAGTTAAGCCAAGCGATTGAGCGTATCGAGAGCGCCATGACGCGCCTACAACGCTTGGCCCAAGGGGGAACCGCGGTAGGGACCGGTATTAACGCCCCGGCGGAGTTCGGTGCCATGATGGCCGAGCATTTGAGCGAACAGACCGAATTACGCTTTGTGCCCAATGATAGCTATTTCGCCAGCCTCGCGTCGCAGGATGCGGCGGTAGAGCTTTCTGGCCAACTGAAAGGGCTAGCCTGTGTGGTGATGAAGATCGCCAACGATTTGCGCTGGATGAATTCCGGCCCCCTTGCCGGGCTGGGCGAAATTGAGCTTGAAGCGCTGCAGCCGGGAAGCTCCATTATGCCGGGCAAGGTCAACCCCGTGATTCCGGAGTCGGCGGCGCAAGCGGCGGCGCAAGTGATCGGTCTGGATACGGCGATCACCGTGGCCGGGCAGAGCGGCAATTTTCAGCTCAATGTGATGCTACCGTTGGTGGCCTCGAATTTGCTGACCTCCATTACGCTGATGAGCAATACGGCGCGCTTGCTGGCGGATCGGGCGATTGCGACATTTAACGTGCGGGAAGATCAACTGCGTGAGCCGTTGGCTCGAAACCCGATTTTGGTCACTGCGCTCAATAGCACCATCGGCTATAACGCGGCGGCGGCGATTGCCAAAAAAGCGTATCAAGCCGGACGCCCGATTATCGACGTCGCCGAGGAGGAGACGGACCTTGACCGGCCTACGCTTGAGCGCTTACTCGACCCGAAAAAACTGACCGAAGGGGGCGTGCCGGAGTGAGCTTGCCTTTCATGGATGAGTGCTGACAAAGCCAAGCGCAAAGTGCTTGCATTTCAGTCATAAAGCCGTAGAATACGCATCCGTTGTGGAGCGGCAGGACCATAGCTCAGTTGGTTAGAGCGCCACGTTGACATCGTGGAGGTCGGCGGTTCAAATCCGCCTGGTCCTACCAATAGGATAGCTCCTTTGGCAGGCAAGTCTTTGCTGCAACCCGTTTTCAGGACCATAGCTCAGTTGGTTAGAGCGCCACGTTGACATCGTGGAGGTCGGCGGTTCAAATCCGCCTGGTCCTACCAAGATAACGCCCCAGCCGCTATGCGGTTGGGGCGTTTGTGTTTGCACAGGGCATTTGTTTGTAGATGGCTGTAGATGGCTTAGTCAGGGCGCTTCGATAAAACGCGGAAGTTCTGTGCGCTGGGTAAAAAGAGCCACGAGGGACTCAAGCCCTGCTTGATCCGCTGCGCTGAAGCGCTCGAGCTTGGGGCTATCGAGGTCGAGTACGCCCCAAAGCGTCTCGTCCGCCACGATCGGGATCACAAGCTCGGAGCGTGAATCCGCATCGCAGGCGATGTGGTCGGCCACGGCGTGAACGTCACCCACCCGCTGGGTTTGACTACTGCGTGCCGCCGCACCGCAAACGCCTTTACTAAAGGGAATAGGGTGGCAAGCGGGCTTGCCTTGAAACGGGCCGAGGCAGAGGGTTTCTGGTTCGCGGTGTAGATAAAGCCCTACCCAGTTAAGATCAGGAATTTGCTCAAATATGAACGCGCTAAGCTGAGCGCTATTGGTCAGCCAGTCGCGGGTGTCCAGCAGAGCGTGGAGCTGTTTATTAAGTAAGGCGTAATCGGTGGTGTGTGTCATATCGTTTCCTGAAAAACGCACCAGGCCGGCGCATTGCCGGCCTGGTGATCGTGCTTGAAAGCGAAGCCTTATCGATGGCTTATTGCTTGTCGACCCAACCGGGAACGGCAGCGCCGCCAAAAAGCTCTGAGGCTTTTTCGACAACGGCTTCCGTTTGGTAAGCGTTGACCAGTTGACGAATTTCGTCACGGTCCTCGTCGCCGTCGCGGACCACGATCAGGTTGACGTAGGGGGACTCGGGGCCCTCTTGGATCAGCGCGTCATCGAGGCTTAGTCCTGCCGGCTGAGCAAAGGTGTTGTTGATAAAGGCCAAATCGACATCCGGCAGTACGCGGGGAAGCTGCGCGGCTTCAATCTCGCGGAAGCGGAAGTTTTTGGGGTTGGCGAGGATATCAATGGGGGTTGCTTCCAGGTTTGTCGGGTCTTCTAGCGTAATCAGACCCTGGTTATGCATGAGAATCAGCGCGCGCCCTTCATTGGAAGGGTCGTTGGGTAGCGCGATTTGAGCCCCTTCGGGTAATTCGTCGATGCTGTCGTACTTTTCCGAATAGGCACCAATCGGGTACACAAAGGTGTAGCCGGCGATGGCGAAGTCATAGCCGCGGTCGTTGACCATGGCCTGCATGTAGGGCTCGTGTTGGTAAGCGTTGGCGTCCAGGCTGCCATCGGCGAGTGCCGCGTTGGGCGTGACGTAGTCGGTGAACTCGATGATTTCGACAGTCAGGCCGTACTCGCGCTGGGCAATCTCTGCTGCAACCTGCATGACATCGGTTTCCGGTCCCGCCACGGTACCCACTTTAATGCTGGGTGAGTCCGCATTCGCCACGTTGAGGGTTAACGCAAAAGCGGAAAGACCGCCGATCAAAAGCTTTTTCATCTGTGCCTCCTAATTTAACGCGTTGTGCATTAAGGTTATTTTGAGGTAATAAAAACAGGCTGTCTAATGCTTTTTAGCTATATTGGTGATTGTTATTTGCGATCACTTTTGCGCACCAAGTAGTCACCAATGCTTTGGAAGCCTTGCACCATGACCACCAAAATCACCACGGTAATAAGCATAATAGTAGGATTGAAACGGTTGTAGCCGTAACGAATGCCCAAGTCTCCGAGACCACCGCCGCCCACAGCACCTGCCATGGCCGAGTAGCTGACTAGCGTCACCAACGTAATCGTCAGGCCCGTCATAATGCCACCGCGTGCTTCGGGAAGTAATACCTTGCGAATAATCTGCCAGGGTGTCGCGCCCATCGCCTGTGCGGCTTCCACCAACCCCGGGGATAGCTCGTTGAGTGCGCCCTCCACCAGGCGGGCGACAAAAGGGATAGCGGCAATGGTCAGTGGGACCACCGCAGCGTTAATGCCGATAGACGTGCCCACCAGCATTCGCGTAAAGGGAATGATGGCCACCATCAGGATGATAAACGGGATCGAACGGCCGATATTGGTGATCACCCCAAGCACGGAATTGAGTATCGGCCTAGGCAAGATTTGCTGTGGCCGAGTGACATAGAGCATTACCCCAAGTGGTATGCCGAGAAGCGTCGAGATCACGCCGGATACCGCTACCATATAGAGCGTATCCAGCGTTGCCTGCAGAATAAGGTTAATCATTGCGCTGGACATGACCCAATACCTCTACTTGTAGCTGGTGAGATTCAAGATAGTTCATCGCCTGTTCGGTTTGTTCCGGTGTTCCCAGTAGCTCAGCAATCATCAGGCCCAGGGTGCGCTCCTGAATCGACTCCACTTTGGCTTGAAGAATACTGACGTCAACGCCGCACTCGCGCGCGAGCTGAGAAATAAGCGGCGTGGAGACGGCATCGCCGGAAAAGGTGAGGCGGACCACCGGGTGCGTCGCCTCGCTCGGTGTGTCCTCTAACCGCTCCACCAGCTCTTTGGGCGGCGAGAGCTGGAGAAAGTCGTTCAAAAACTCACGGCCAAGCTGTGTACGCGGGGCGGTGAAGAAATCGCCGACCACTGCGTTCTCCACAAGCTCCCCGCCGGAAATCAGGCTGACGCGATGACAGATCGACTTCACGACTTCCATTTCATGCGTGATCAACAAAATGGTGATGCCGAGAGTTTGATTGATATCGCGCAGCAGCTCCAAAATAGAGCCGGTGGTTTGGGGGTCAAGGGCTGACGTCGCCTCGTCACAAAGTAGCACCGCGGGCTCACTGGCCAGTGCCCGGGCAATGGCGACGCGTTGCTTTTGCCCGCCGGAGAGCTGGGAAGGAAACTGGCGGGTTTTATCGCTAAGGCCTACAAGCTCTAAAAGCGGCAGGACGCGCTTACGAATAGCGCTTTTGGAGCGCCCCATCAACTCCAGTGGCAAGGCGACGTTGTCAAACACATTGCGTGTCGTGAGCAGGTTAAAATGCTGAAAAATCATGCCAATGCGGTGTCGCGCCTGATTGAGCTCCTGCGCATTCAAACGCGTCATTTCCTGGCCATTGACCACGACGCTGCCTTCCGTCGGGCGCTCCAACAGATTGACGCAGCGTATCAAGGTGGATTTACCGGCGCCCGACAAGCCGATTACGCCGTGAATGGTGCCCTTGGGGATGTGCAAGTCGGCGTTTTTTAGTGCATGCACGACGCCCGCGTCGCTACCACGCGCTTTGGTAAAGTAGGTTTTACTGACGTTTTTAAGTTCGATCATAAATCGCGTCTGCCTTATGGGAGGCCAAAGACATCAATGGGCCGACAATAGAGTGCGAGGGGAGAGCGTAGGGCGGGAAACAAAAAAAGGCCACCCTAAACGGGTGGCCATCAACGCTGGACACACCCTTTTAGCTGCATTTTACCCAACGACTCGCTAGGTAGACGCCCGCAATCTGGGTACAAATCGGCGTCTTTATATGTGCGGCAAAAGTCTAATGACCCCTTCGATCCGTGTCAAATTTTGTTAGCGCTATTTTTCGTGATTGAGGATTGTTATAGGTTTATTTTCTTTTTTATACGCTTTTGCTGGGTGCATTTGGTGCTGGGTGCGGGCTACTTTGGCACCTGTTGGGAAAAATTCCCAGACACGCATTGTCGAGGAAGTGCAGGGCGCATAAAAGTGGCACAATGAGCCTCGATTTTTGCCGAGTGTTGGCAAGAAAGGCGTGTCATTTAAAAACTTGCTGATTGCAAACCGTTAGGGGAAAGCGATGTTTACTGGGATTGTTCAAGGAACTGCCGTTGTGGTTGCGGTGCGCGAACTGGATAAATTTCGTACTCACGTGGTGGAGATGCCGGCTTCGATGCGCGAAGGGCTTGAGATAGGCGCCTCGGTGGCTCATAACGGCGTTTGCCTGACCGTGACGGCAATCGAGGGCGACAACGTAAGCTTTGACTTGATGCGGGAAACACTTCGGTTGACCAACCTTGGTGCAATTTCACCCGGGCAGCGCGTTAATATAGAGCGTGCCGCGCGCTTTGGCGATGAGATTGGCGGTCATGCCATGTCCGGTCATGTTATCTGCATGGCTAAGATGGTCGAGTTAGAAGAAGCGCCCAACAACCGTCGCCTGTGGTTTGCGCTACCGGAACGCGTCAGTCGGTTTGTTTTTGAAAAAGGCTATATTGGTGTGGACGGTATTAGCCTGACCGTGGGGGACGTGCGCCGCGCGAATGAGGGGGATGGCGTGGAGTTCAGCGTCAACCTGATCCCTGAGACGTTAACGCGGACGGTGCTAAGCGAGCGTAAAGTGGGCGATGAGGTCAACATCGAAATTGACCCGCAAACCCAGGTGATCGTGGAAACGGTGGAGCGCGTTTTGGCGAGCCGCCTGTAGATAGCTTTGGGAAGTTCTTGACCGAATGGTTAGTTAATGGCCTAAAGTTTGCTAGTCACTCTTTGCTCATCATGAGTAAGTGGGCAAATGCCCAAACCGCTCGGCCGCATTTTGGCGCTCTTATCGCAAATTGTCTTTCGATAACAAGTGCCTTTCGATAAGATGTGCGGCTTTTCTTGCACCTAGAGATCCGACGCGTTGGCGCGAAGGATAGAGAAACCCTATGAACTTTCTTGATAAACACTTCAAGCTCACTGAGCACAAAACGAGTATCAAAACCGAGGTGATCGCCGGGGTTACGACCTTCCTGACGATGGCCTATATCATCTTCGTGAACCCCAGCATCCTTTCCGAGGCGGGAATGGATTACGGTGCCGTCTTTGTGGCGACCTGTGTGGCCGCGGCTATCGGCTGTTTGGTGATGGGGATTTGGGCCAACTATCCAATCGCCCAGGCACCGGGTATGGGGTTGAACGCCTTTTTTACTTACGGTGTCGTGCTGGGGATGGGATACACCTGGGAAGCGGCGCTTGGCGCGGTTTTCTTATCGGGCTTTTGCTTCTTTTTGCTGAGTATTTTTAAGATTCGCGAATGGATCATCAACTCGATTCCGCTGTCGCTACGTTTAGGCATCGCGGCGGGGATCGGGCTTTTCCTGGCCATGGTGGCGCTTAAAAATGCCGGCATCGTGGTGTCAAATCCAGCCACCTACGTTGCCCTTGGGGATCTTAGCGAGCCGTCGGCGATTTATGCGCTGATCGGCTTTTTTGTGATCACCGCCTTGGCCTATCTAAACGTCACCGGTGCGGTAATGATCGGTATTTTGGGCGTGACAATCGTCGCCATGCTACTGGGGCATAATGAGTACGGCGGCCTCATGTCGATGCCGCCGTCGATTGCCCCGACGCTGATGCAGATGGACCTTGTGGGTGCGTTGGATGTCGCCATGCTGAGCGTGATTTTTGCCTTTCTGTTTGTCGATCTTTTCGACACTTCCGGCACGCTGGTGGGTGTCGCGCAACGGGGCAAGCTGCTGGACAAGGACGGTAAGTTGCCGCGAATTGGCCGCGCGATGATGGCGGATAGTACCGCGTCGATGGCGGGCGCAGCGCTGGGGACCTCAACCACGACCAGCTATATCGAATCCACGGCAGGCATCGCCTCGGGTGGACGCACGGGGCTGACGGCCGTTGTGGTGGGGGCGCTGTTTTTATTGAGCCTCTTCTTTGCTCCGCTGGCAGGCTCGATTCCCGCCTATGCCACTGCCGGTGCACTGTTGTATGTCGCGGTACTGATGGCGGGTAGCCTGTCCCACGCTGACTGGGATGACGCTACCGAGGCGGCCCCTGTTTTGATTGCGGCCTTGGCCATGCCGCTGACGTTTTCTATCGCCGAAGGCATTGCGCTAGGCTTTATCAGCTACGTGGCGATTAAAGCGCTGTCTGGCCGCTTTAAAGATTTGAATATTGCAGTGGTGTTATTGGCGCTGCTGTTCGTGGCTAAATTCTTCTTCTTAGACTAAAACTCGACATTTACCGACCAAACGAGAGACGCGATGAGCATCTACGGCGACTATATTAAGTCCGTTATCCGCACGGTGCCGGATTGGCCTGAACCGGGGGTAAATTTTCGCGATATTACCCCGTTACTGCAAAACAGTGCCGCCTTTCGCAAGCTGATCGACAGCTTCGTGCACCGTTATCAAGAGATGAACTTAGATGCCATCGCGTCGATTGACGCGCGGGGTTTTATCATTGGGGCGCCGTTAGCGTATGAGCTTGGCTGTAGCTTTGTGCCCGTACGCAAGAAAGGGAAGCTGCCGTTTAAAACAGTCAGTGAAACTTACACCCTGGAATACGGCCACTCAGAGGTCGAGCTGCACGCCGATGCGTTCAACCAGGGCGATCGTATTTTGCTAATGGACGATCTCATTGCCACTGGTGGCACGATGCTGGCCGCGGCGAATTTAATCCAGCGCTGCGGTGGCCACATGGTGGAAACTGCCACCATCATTGATCTGCCTGAATTAGGTGGATCGCAAAAAATTCGCGATTCAGGCTTCGGTGTGTTCGCGGTCTGTTCTTTCACCGAAGACGAGTAAATCCTCTATGAGTTCTCACCGCTACCACCAGCATTTCACGGTTTCCTGGGATCAGCTCCACCGCGATGTTCGCCAACTGTGTCATCAGCTGGTTGAGCGCGATTTTAAAGGCATTGTGGCCATTACGCGTGGAGGATTGATCCCCGCCGCGCTGATCGCCCGCGAGCTGAATGTGCGCTTGATCGATACGGTCTGCATTAAAAGCTATGACCACATGGAGCAGAGTGGCTTGAATGTGCTGAAAGGGGTCGACCATGACGGCGACGGCTGGCTTCTGGTTGATGACCTGGTGGATACCGGCAAAACGGCCAAGGCCGTGAGGGAAATGCTGCCTAAAGCGCACTTTGTCACGATTTACGCCAAGCCAGAAGGGCGGCCGCTTGTCGACCAGTACCTGACGGAAGTGGCTCAGCAGTGCTGGATCCAATTCCCCTGGGATATGGGCGTGGCCTACGTCGAGCCGCTCGTCGATCAGGTTAAAAAGTAATCTCATAACCGTGGCGCATAGAGAACAAGGCAAGGCGATGAAGAACCCGTTACCCGGTGAGTGGGGTGAAGCCCTAGACGATGAGTTTCATGCTGAATATATGCACTCGCTCAAGCAGTTTCTCGCGGATGAGAAAGCGGCGAAAAAGGTGATATACCCGCACTCATCGAACTGGTTTCGCGCTTTTGAGCTAACACCTCTTGAAGCGGTCAAGGTCGTGATTTTAGGCCAGGACCCCTATCACGGGCCGAACCAGGCGCACGGGCTCTGCTTCTCCGTGCAGCCGGGCGTGCCGGTACCGCCATCGCTTGCCAATATCTATAAAGAGCTTGCCGCGGATGTCGGGTTTGACCCCGTTAAACACGGTAATCTCGAAGCCTGGGCCAAGCAGGGCGTTTTGCTGCTTAACACAGCCTTGACCGTTGAGCAGGGCAATGCAGCATCGCATCGCGGAAAAGGGTGGGAGCGATTCACCGACCGTGTGATAGAAGTGGTCAGTGAAAAAGCCCCCCCTTGCGTTTTTATGTTGTGGGGCGGTCATGCGCGACAGAAGAAAAGCTTGATCGATCGGCAGCGTCATTGCGTGCTTGAGGCGCCGCACCCCTCGCCGCTGTCGGCGCACCGGGGGTTTTTTGGCTCGCGTCACTTTTCTCAAGCGAATGAATTCCTTAAATCGCAAGGACGCGACCAGATTGAGTGGCAATTGCCAGAAACCCCTTAACCTTAGGGGCGGTTGTGGGTAGAATGGCGCGCAATTTTGTAGTCGTGTCGAGACGACGAAAGTCGTTGAATTAATGCCTGTAGCGAGGAAGTCCCATGAGTGTTCATGCCATTAATCATCCGCTTGTTCAGCATAAACTGGGGCTGATGCGCGAAGCTGGCCTTAGCACCAAAAGCTTCCGTGAGTTAGCCGGCGAAGTGGCAAAGCTTCTCACTTATGAGGCCACGCAAGGGCTCGAAATCGAAGATCACGAAATTCAAGGCTGGAACGGCGAGCCAATCGCCACGCGGCGTCTTAAAGGGAAAAAAGTCACGGTCGTGCCGATTCTGCGTGCCGGTTTAGGCATGCTAGAGGGCGTAACGGATTTGATCCCCAGCGCGCGTGTTAGCGTGGTGGGCCTCTATCGTGATGAGGAAACGCTACAGCCGGTCCCTTACTTTGCTAAGTTTGCCAACGACATTGAAGAGCGTATGGCCATCGTGATCGACCCGATGCTGGCGACGGGAGGGTCGATGGTCGCGACATTGGATATGCTGCGTGAGCGTGGTTGTGAAAGCATGAAGGTGATCGTGCTGGTGGCCGCACCCGAAGGTATTAAGCGCGTGCAGGAGTCCTATCCCGATATTGAGATTTACACCGCCGCTGTTGACGAGCGACTCGACGAGAACGGCTATATCGTCCCCGGCCTTGGCGACGCCGGCGATAAAATTTTTGGTACGCGGTAAGCGCACCTAGCTCGATTGCCCCTTTCGCCCCGTGCGTTGGGGGCATTTTTTTGCCCGCCTGATAATGATCTAACGCGGTTTGATATTTAATTGGACTCGATACGGAGGAGGCCCCACGTGACAGATACGACAGCGCAAACCGATTCATGGCCCAAAATGTTATTAACCGGCACCCAGATGCTTTTTGTCGCCTTTGGGGCGCTAGTCTTGGTGCCACTGCTAACCGGCCTTGATCCGAGTGTGGCGCTTTTTACCGCCGGGGCGGGCACGCTCGTGTTTCATGCCGTCACCAGGCAGAGCGTACCGGTGTTTTTGGCCTCTTCGTTTGCGTTTATTGCGCCTATTCAGGGCTCTATCGCCAACTTTGGTATTCCGGCAACGCTTGGGGGGTTGATGGCAGCCGGTTTGGTTTATGTGGTGATTTCCCAGGCGGTACGCCTAAAGGGTACCGGCTGGTTGCATCGGTTGTTGCCCCCTGTGGTGGTAGGGCCGGTGATTATGGTGATTGGCCTTGCGCTTGCGCCGGTGGCAGTGGATATGGCCACCGGCGAAACGAGCGAAAACATCGACTATACACGGGCGATTGTCCTGTCGATGATGAGCCTTTTGGTGACACTGGTGCTCGCCGTTTTCGGGCGCGGGTTGCTGCGCTTGGTGCCGATTATGGGCGGGATCGTAACGGGCTATGCCCTGGCGCTGATGATGGGCGTGGTGGATTTCTCCCCGGTTGCAGAAGCCAGTTGGATTGCGTTACCTAGCTTCACCGCACCGGAGTTCCACTGGGCGGCGATTTTGTTCATGATTCCTGTCGCCATCGCGCCGGCGGTTGAGCACATCGGCGATATGATCGCGATTGGCTCGGTGACACGCAATAACTACCTGGAGAAACCGGGGCTGCATCGAACACTTTTAGGCGATGGCTTGGCAACCACCGTGGCGGCCCTATTTGGTGGCCCGCCCAATACCACCTACTCGGAAGTCACCGGGGCGGTGACGTTAACCCGTGCGTTTAACCCTATGTATATGATCGTGGCAGCCGTTGTCGCCATTCTTCTGGCCTTTGTCGCTAAGTTGGGCGCGCTTTTGCAGACCATTCCCGGGCCGGTAATGGGCGGGATCATGACGCTTTTGTTCGGCTCTATAGCGGTAGTGGGGATGAACACGCTGGTTCGCGCTGGGCATTCGTTGACGGCGCCGCGCAACTTGGTGGTGGTGTCGCTGATACTGGTCTTTGGTATTGGCGGTATGCAGTTCGGAGGCAACCAATTCACGCTGCAGGGGGTAAGCCTTGCAGCCGTGGTGGGTATTGTGCTGAATTGGGTGTTGCCCGGTGCTAGCGAGGATAAGTAATTATTTATCTGGCAAAATTTGATTAGGGTAACCCAGGAGCCTGCCACGATGTCGTTATCATCTTCGTCATCCGCCCATATAGCCGCTGTGGCGCCTATGCCTTTCCCCGTTTTGGGCGTTGCCGCCTGGAGTGGGACGGGCAAAACCACGCTGCTCACCCAGTTATTGCCACATTTGCGCGAGTCGGGACTTGATGTGGGCGTAGTGAAACACGCCCATCACCGTTTCGACGTCGATAAGCCGGGTAAAGATAGCTATGAGCTACGCCAAGCAGGGGCGTCTCCCATGTTGGTTGCCTCGCATCAGCGGTTTGCCCTGATGCGGGAAACCCCTGGTCAGCAGGAGCCCGACCTTAATCACTTGCTCAGCCTAATGGTGCCGCATGAACCTGACTTGGTGATCGTTGAGGGGTTTAAGGACTGGCCGTTGCCAAAGCTGGTGCTCTACCGCGACGGCGTCGGGGAGTCGGTCATACTCGATAATGAGTGGGTGCGAGCCGCAGCGCTTAAAGCGGAAGATGGGCGCATACTAAGAAAGGGTGTCACGCGGCTCGATATTGACGATATTGAAGCCATTTCTCTCTGGGTGAAGCAGTGGGCGCTGGCATCGCGAGAAGCAAACGCTTAAAGAGCGTGGGTGGGGTGCCGAGCATTCACTGGGCCTGTTATGCTATCCGCTAAAGCGATTTAAGGTGACTTTACATGCAGCTGACGCATCTTAATGCCCGAGGTGAAGCCAATATGGTGGATGTGGGCGACAAGCAAGCAACTCGCCGTGAGGCCGTGGCATCTGGGCGCATTCTGATGCAGCCGCAAACGCTCAAGCTCTTGACGGAAGGGGCGCTGCCGAAGGGCGACGTCATTGCAACGGCGCGTATTGCCGGTATTCAAGCGGCTAAGCGCACCCATGAATTGATTCCGCTGTGCCATTCGCTCGCACTGTCCAAAGTCGCGATTGATTTCGAGATTGATGAGCAGCATGGGTGTGTTCACGTTGAAGCGATGTGTCGCTTGAGTGGACAAACCGGCGTTGAGATGGAGGCGTTAACGGCGGTCTCGGTCGCGTGTTTGACCCTTTACGACATGTGCAAAGCCGTGGATAAATCGATGCGCATCGAGGCAGTCCAGCTTGAGAGCAAACAAGGTGGGAAAAGCGGTGACTATCGTCGCCACGATGTGGAAGACGCTGTTTCTCCCATTGTGACCGGCACCAGTGCCACAGGGGAAGTCAGTATTGGCGAGCGCTGCGCCTCACCGTGCGTGCGCGTGAAATTTCTCGCCGAGCTACGCGAGCGCTTGGGCGTCAGCGAGGCCGTGATCGGCTTGGATGAAATGGAGACGCGTGACATTGGTGGCCTCAAAGCGGCGCTGGCGAAGCGTAGCGACGTGTTTGCCGCGCTGAGTGATCGCCGCACGCTGTGTGCTGTCAACCAAGTAATGGCCAACGACAGTGCGCCGGTCACCGACGATGACGAAGTGGCGTTTTTTCCGCCTGTCACCGGGGGATAACATGGATATTCGTGTCACTGTGCAGTCCGTGCCGTTCGATATGGCGTATGGCTATGACGATTTGCTTGCCCAGCGCACCGATATAGGCGCTGTGGTGAGTTTTACCGGATTGGTGCGCGACTTTAACGAGTCTCCCGATGTCACAGGGTTGACCCTTGAGCACTACCCAGGCATGACCGAGAGCACGCTAGAGGATATCGGCAAGCAAGCGTGGCAGCGCTGGTCCTTGCAGGGGGTACGTATTGTCCACCGTATTGGCTACCTGGCGCCCGGTGACCCGATTGTCCGGGTTGCCGTGGCCAGTGCGCACCGCCGCGATGCGTTTGAGGCCTGTGATTTTATAATGGATTACCTAAAAACCCAGGCGCCATTCTGGAAGAAAGAGCACGCCAAGCAAGGCGACTACTGGGTGAAAGAGCGTGACACTGATCAATTCGATGCCGCCCGCTGGTAAGGGGGATCAAGAGGTTGGCATTTCTGCCGCCATGATTTGCAAGTGCACCTCGGGCAGGTGCTGCATATGCTCAGCAAGCCACGCAATTATCCTTGGCTGCAATTCTTGGCGCAGCTCTGCAAGCGTATCGGCATGAATCTCTTCTAGCTGCTCGTCCAACCAATCGCTAAAACTGTCTTCATCCAGCGGGCTTGCCCCGGCGTTATCCAGCATCAAGCGACCGATACGCCACCACCCCGTCTCGCTTGCGGTGACGGGCAGGGCAAGGTAAAGGCTGCCGCGCCGCTGGTTATGGCTTGGTGCCTCAAGTCCTGGGTGGGGTGTCACATTATTTTGGTTCACAATGCAGGGCGGCTGCGGATAGCGCGCTTCGCATTGCAGCCCGCGGCTGTCGAATCGCACCATATCGCCGTTGAGCGGTGCCAAGGGTGCTTCAATCCCCAGCGCCGTGGCGATGGCCTGGTGAGCTTGCTGGTGGCGCGCCTCGCCGTGTACCGGTAGTAGATGCTTGGGCTTTACCCAGCGGTACATGGTGCAAAGCTCGTCATGCGCCGGGTGGCCTGTGGCGTGAAGTTCTGGATGGTTAAACTCGTCATAAACCGACACGCCGAGTTGGGTGAAGCGCTTTTTCAGCCGCTCAATAGGACGCTCATTTCCCGGGATAGCTTTTGCCGAGAAAATAATGCTGTCGTCCGGCTGGAGATCGACAAACGGATGCCGCCCCTGCGCTAAGCGCTGGAGTGCCGCGCGGGGTTCGCCCTGGCTTCCGGTGGCGATAATCACGACCTCTTCCGGCGGTAAATACCCCAAATCGTGCGCGGGTACCAGCGGCGGCAGTTCATCTAAATACCCAAGGCCACGCGCGACCGTTACCATGCGCTCCATCGAACGGCCCATTAAACTGATGCGGCGCCCGCAGCGTTGGGCCGCGCGGGCGATGGCGACAATACGCGCCACATTGCTGGCAAAGCACGACACCACCACGCGCCCCTTGCAGGTGGAGAGCGTTTTGGCCAACGCGCGAGCCACATCCCCTTCACTGCCGGAGTGGCCGGGCATGGGGGCATTGGTCGAGTCGCCGACAATTAAATCGACCGGCGCTAAGGCGCGAAATTGAGCGGCATCGACCGGCTTGCCCACCAACGGCTCGGCATCGAGTTTCCAGTCCCCGGTGTGCAGGATGCGATAGTCGCCGGCGAGCATCATTAATGCACAGCTTTCGGGGATGGAGTGAGTCAGGTTGAGATAACGCAGCGTGAAAGGGCCCGATGTGAGCGCCTCACCCGGTTCCACCACCTTGATGGCATCGTGTTTTAACCCATGTTCGGCAAACTTGAGCCGCAACAGCCCCGCCGCGAGTGGTGTCGCGTAGATCGGGCACTGCCAATGTGGCCACAGCCAAGCGACCGCGCCAATATGGTCTTCGTGGCCGTGGGTAATAAACAGCGCCTCGGGCGTGATATTAAGCGTGGTGAGCGTATCAAGGTTGGGAACTTGCAGCGGGGTATTGGGCAAGTCTTGACGTATCATCATGCCGCAGTCAATGGCGATCCAGTGCTGCGCGAAGCCGTATAGCGTGAAATTCATACCCACTTCACCACATCCCCCAAGCGGCAGTAAGCGCAACGGGGGGCGACGACGAGGACGAATGTGTACGCGCGGTGCTTGCATGTTGATGAAAAGCCTTGAAAGTTGGGCCTTTACTATACGGGATTGCGGGGGCGTGTCACAATCGTCCTTATTGTTAGAGGCGCCCTTTGCCGTCGGCTATGCTCCCGCTTTTGCGCTGGGTGACAATCGCGTTATCCGCCTCGCGGCGGATGGTTTTGATTAATAGAGTCCGTTTATTATGTCGAGTTTCTCTCAGTCACACTTTTATCGTTTGGTGGTTTCCTGTCCTGATCAGGTGGGGATCGTGGCGCGTGTCTCCAGCTTTATCGCCCAGCAGGGGGGCTCTATTACAGAGGCGAGCCAGCACTCTGATTTAGAAACCGGGCGTTTTTTCATGCGTTATGAAATTTTGGCCGAATCACTCGGTATTACGGCGCAGGCACTACGCGAGGGGTTTGCTCCGGTAGCCCAAGAGTTCAATATGCAGTGGGCATTGACCGATACTAAGCGTAAGCCGCGTGTTGTATTGATGGTCTCTAAGGAGTCTCACTGCCTGGTGGATCTGCTTTATCGTTGGCAAGCGGGAGAGTTGGCATGTGACATCGTCGGGGTGATTTCTAATCACGATGCCATGCGCTCTCTCACCGAGTGGTACGGGATACCGTATTACCATATTCCCGTTGACCCGCAGGATAAGCAGCCGGCTTTCGATGCCGTCGATGCGCAAATTCAAGCCCTTGACGCCGACTGCGTGGTGCTGGCGCGCTACATGCAGATTTTGCCACCGGCGCTATGTCAGCGTTACCGTGGCCGCGTGATCAATATTCACCATAGCTTCTTGCCCTCCTTCGCCGGAGCCAAGCCGTACCATCAGGCCTACGAGCGCGGCGTGAAACTGATTGGCGCTACTTGCCACTATGTGACCGAAGAGCTCGATGCAGGGCCAATTATTGAACAAGACATCCATCGCGTGAGTCACTGTCATACACCCACTGATTTAGTACGCTTTGGGCGCGATGTAGAAAAAGCGGTACTCGCCCGGGGCTTGCGCTGGCACTTAGAAGATCGGGTGCTGATTCACGGCAATAAGACGGTGGTATTTAGCTAATTCCGACGGTTGAGGTAGCTATGTCATTCGCGGAAAGTGTGCTGGCGCCTTGGGCATTATGGCTGTGTGGGGCTATTTCGCTGGCCGTGCTAGCGCGTGTTGTGGCACTGCGGCCGTGGCAGCCTCTGTTCGTGGATACGGGGCTGCAGCATCGTTGGATGGCCGCTACCTTAGCGGTGGTGTTGATGTGGCAGCTACGCGCTCAAGCGGTCGATTGGTTGACCCTACATCTGGTTTTCGCGGCGCTTATGACGCTGGTTTTCAAAGCGCCTCTCGCCTTGATCAGCAATGTGATGATTAACGTGGCGATGGTGGTAGTCGGCCGCAATGATTGGGCTTTGCTCGGAGCGAATGTGCTCGTCACCGGGATCGTCCCTGCCTTGGTGGTAGGCGTTATCTGGCGCTTCGTGGATCGTAAGCTGCCAGATAATCTAATGATATTTCTGTTTGTTTGCGGTTTTTTCGGCGCGGCACTGGCGACATTGGGGGGTGGGCTAACCGCCGTGGGCCTCATTGTTACCGCGGGTACCGATCCTGAAGCGGTTCATTTGGCTAGGGAGTATGCCCGCTTTTTACCCTTGCTGATGCCGTCTGAAGCCTTTCTTACCGGGATGCTGTTAAGCGTGTTGATGGTGTATCACCCAAGTTGGGTGGCCACGTTTAATGACCACCGCTATATCGATCTGCAATAACTATTCGATTTCACCCCAAGGCTTGGCCATTGCCGCCACGAATCACCCCAACGCCAACTCCCTCGATCTCGAGAGCCTGGGTGCGCAGGTCTATTTCAATAGGCTCAAACTCGGCGTTCTCCGCGAGTAGTTGAACCTGGTGGCCTTGGCGCTTAAAGCGTTTGACGGTCACTTCATCCTCAATACGGGCAACCACGATTTGTCCATCGCGCACACGCTCGGTACGGTGCACCGCTAGCAGATCGCCTTCCAATATGCCTACGTCCTTCATCGAGAGCCCGCGAACGCGGAGCAGGTAGTCGGCTTTGGGCGTGAAGTACTCCGGCGGCAGGGGGCAGTAGCGATCAATGTGCTCGGCCGCTAAGACTGGGCTTCCTGCCGCGACTTCGCCAATGACCGGCAAACCGTTCGGCGTGTTTTCAGCGTTATTCTCCGGGGCGAGATCGCTGACATCGGTGGTTTCCGGCGCGGGCAGGCGGATGCCGCGGGAGGTGTTGCGGATAATGCGAATGGCGCCTTTGCGCTCTAGCGCGCGCAAGTGCTCTTCAGCCGCGTTAGGAGAGCGAAACCCCAGCGCTTTGGCGATCTCGGCGCGCGTCGGCGGATAGCCGAACTCTCCCATGGTTTTGACAATGAAGTCATATACGTTCTGCTGGCGAGCAGTTAAAGGCCGCGACATCGTTAGCTCCTTTTTGACGTGTGAATGCTGCGATAACGTCAATACCGAGTAGGTTGCTTGGTGTTATTCCACATACGCTTTTCGTTTATGCGCTTACCGAGCGAATTGATTCCGTCCTATGCTCGAATGAAACCGGTATGCGGTTACTGTGTGATTAAGCATACAGTATGTTGCTCTGTCCAGTACATCCATTATGTGCATTTTTTCTCATTTTGGTAGAAGGTCGTTTGATCCCTATCAGGCTGTGCTGCGAAAAGCACTTGCTGCATCAAGCATTGAGCCTCGAATGAGCTTGGCGTACTATTTGGCCATGTTTAAAACACTCGTTTTTTGGAGCGATCATGGCTCAGTCTGATACGGTGACACGGATACTTGATACCGCCGAAGTGCTGTTTGCCGAGCGCGGTTTTGCGGAAACATCGCTGCGCAACATTACCAGCAAAGCCCGGGTTAATTTAGCTGCGGTGAACTATCACTTCGGCTCCAAAAAAGCCCTGATTCAAGCCGTGTTCTCGCGCTACCTTGACCCCTTTACGCAGCGCTTTCATTCCGCCCTTGATGAGCTGGAGAAGCGCTACGAGGGGCAGGTGATTCCCCTGGAAGAGCTATTGGAGACCATGGCCACCACGGTGCTTGCCGTGCCTGCCGAGCGCAATAGTTTGAAGGTGTTTATGCGTTTGCTTGGACTGGCTTATAGCCAGGCTCAAGGGCACCTGCGGCGCTTTATCCAAGACGAGTATGGCGAGGTGTTTACGCGCTTTACGGAACTGGTGCGTCAGGCAACGCCAGAGCTTCCCGATGCCGAGCGCTTTTGGCGTTTGCACTTCATGTTGGGGACGGTCATTTTTACCCTTTCGGGGTTGGATGCCTTGCGCGATATCGCGGAAAAGGATTATCAAGAGCACGTTACCGTGCGCGCGCTTGTCAGGCGGTTACGTCCCGTCGTGGTGGCCGCGATGAACGCGCCGCTTCCGCCCAGCGTCGATGAGGAGGTATATGCGAACCCCAAAACTCAGTGAGTTGCCACCAGCACACGCCTATTGGCTAGAGATTGATACGGGGTGTCAGACGCTGACTCTCTGGAAGGGGAGCGAAACGGTTTTTTCCTGCCAGGTGTCGACGGCAAAAGCCGGGATTGGCCAGGAAGAAGGGAGCGGAAAAACGCCTCACGGTTGGCACTACGTGCGTGCCGCGATAGGGGGGCAGGCACCGGCAAACGCGGTATTTCGTGGCCGCCGCTGGACAGGGGAAGTCTACACGGCCACGCTGGGGCAGCAGCACCCTGAGCGCGACTGGATACTGAGCCGCATCCTGTGGCTTTGCGGCTTAGAGCCAGGTTTCAACCGTGGTGGGCGCGTTGATTCCCAGAGGCGCTATATTTATCTGCATGGAACACCGGAGAGTGAGCCCATGGGGCAAGCGCGGTCTCATGGCTGTATTCGCCTGCGTCGTGACGACCTTTGCTACGTATTTGACCACGCCCCGCCGGGAACGCCCGTGTGGCTGCATGGTTAGCGCGGTAGCGAACGGTTGCATGTGCCGAGTGTTTGTCTAGAATTAGCGCTCCTTTTTTCAGGATCTTTCGCCATGTCGCACCCTTTTGGCCCGGTAATGATTGACCTTGACGGGCTCTCCTTGACCCGCGAGGAGCGCAAGCTGTTGCAAGCGCCTGGCGTGGGCGGCGTCATTTTGTTTGCGCGTAACGTCGAAAGTGCTCATCAAGCGCGAGCGCTCTGCGATGCCATCCGCCGCGAACGGCCAGGGCTTCTGATCGCGGTGGATCAGGAGGGTGGGCGCGTCCAGCGCCTCAAAGAGGGCGTGACACGCCTGCCGCCCATGGCTGCGATAGGGAAGCGCTACCAAGCAGGGTATGCAGAAGGCAAGGCGTTGGCGAAAGACGCCGGTTGGCTATTGGGCATGGAGATGGCGGCTTGCGGGATCGATATCAGCTTTGCGCCGGTGCTGGATATCGACGTGGGCCTATCGAGCGTCATTGGAGACCGCAGTTTTGGCGCCGACCCCGAGCAGGTGAGTGACCTGGGCGAAGCCTTTATTTATGGCCTCCATGAGGCAGGCATGGCAGCGGTCGGCAAGCACTTCCCCGGTCATGGCAGCGTCGCGGAGGATTCGCACCTCGCTCTCCCCGTCGACGAGCGCCCGCTGGACGCTATCAAGCAGCACGACCTGATCCCCTTTGCGCGGCTTGCTGCCGACTTGGATGGCATCATGCCTGCGCATGTGATTTACCGCGCTTTTGATCATCGACCCGCGGGTTTTTCACCCAGTTGGCTGGGCATGCTACGAGAATCGCTCGGCTTTAAGGGCTGTATTTTCTCCGATGATTTAAGCATGGCAGGCGCCCAAGAGGTGGGGGCTCCGGCACAACGGGCGCAAGCGGCCCTACAAGCCGGTTGCGATATGCTGCTGGTATGCAACGACCGCGATGCGGCGCTTGAAGTGGTCAAAGCCTGCGCCGATATCAGTGCCAAGCGACCGGCGAAATTACGCTACGCGCGTGCGCGACCCGATCTCGATGCGCTCAGCGCCCTGGGGCGTTGGCGTCGTACTCACGCACAGCTAGAAGCGCTAGCCAGTGAGTACTGCTAAATTTTTCTTTATGACTTTCGGAAGTAAGACATGGCTAAGCTAGATAAAGACGCGCTTGCATCGCTCGACTCCATGCGCGAGTTAATGGACGACGCTGACTGCTTGATCACGCAAGAGCAGGTGGAGCACGCGCTTGACCGCATGGCGGAGGAAATTAATCGGGATCTCGGGGATAAACTGCCGGTGTTCTACTGCGTGATGAACGGCGGCTTGATTACCACCGGGCATCTGCTGACGCGCCTGGGTTTTCCGCTGGAAGTCGACTATATCCACGCCACGCGCTATCGCAGCGAACTGCGGGGTGGCGAGCTGTTTTGGCGCGTCTCACCCGAAGTGCCTATGGCGGGTCGCCACGTTGTTATTGTGGACGATATTTTGGATGAAGGATCAACGCTCGCTGCTATCTTGGAGTACTGCAAGGAAGCGCAAGCCGCGAGCATCAGTACTGCCGTGCTGGTGGATAAACAACACGACCGCAAGGCAGTGCCCGGGCTTAAGGCCGATTACTGCGGGCTAGAAGTCGCGGATCGTTTCGTCTTTGGTTTTGGCATGGATTACAAAGGCTATTGGCGCAATGCCCCGGGCATTTTTGCCCCTAAAGGTCTTTAAAGGATTGCGCCTGGTGGGTCCGTTAGCGCGGTGAAAAACGCCGCGCTAACCCGGTCTCAGCAATCATGCGGGTCGAAATCTCTTCTACCGAGAAGCGCGTCGTGTCGATGTAGGGAATATGCATCGAGCGGTAGAGCGACTCGGCCTGTTCCACTTCCTGCAAGCACTGATCCATCGAGCTATAGCGGCTATTGGGGCGGCGTTCATTACGAATCGCGGCCAGCCGGCGGGCGTCGATGGTCAAACCAAAGAGTTTATGCCGATAAGGCGCCAACGCTTTGGGCAGCTTAAGCACGCCATCCTCATCCTGATCGTCTTCGGTGAGCGGATAGTTCGCCGCGCGAATGCCGAACTGTAGCGCCAGATAGAGCGATGTGGGGGTTTTGCCACAGCGTGACACTCCGACCAAGATGATATCGGCCTTATCGTATTGATGCGTTCGCGCGCCATCGTCGTTATCCAACGCAAAGTGAACCGAGTGGATGCGGTCCATGTACACGTCGTCGCTGCCGATCGAGTGTGTGCGCCCAACGCTGTAAGAGGAGTGCGTATCGAGTTCCTGCTCCAGTGGCTCTAAAAAAGTAGAGAAGATATCGACCTTGAATCCTGATGCTTGGCGAATAACGTCGCGAATATTCTGATCGACGATGGTATCGATGATGATAGGGCGCTCGCCATCGCGATTGGCGGTTGCTTCAATCACTTCTACCAGCGCATGAGCTTTCTCCAAGGTGTCGATGTAGGGCTTGGTTAGCATGTTGATATCGACATTCTCAAACTGTGCCAAGAGGCTGCGACCCAAGCTCTCGGCCGTGATGCCGGTGCCGTCAGAGATAAAAAACGCGGTGCGTGTCATGTTGATGCGCCTCAGCTGTCAAAAAGTAGCGGCTATTGTCGAGCGTTATGCAGCCGCTAGCAATATGAGTGGCTGACTACATAACCGGGCGAAAACTGGCGTATGTTGTAAATATCCTCCACTCCCTTCGCTGTTAGACCAATGGCGAATACCATAGACCGGTGTTAGGGTAGCAGCGTCAATCAGTGGCGGCTTGCTTGCCGTACGGATGTTTAAATGCGAGGGGGTTGCGTGGAAGAGTACATTCTGTGGTTTGATCAGTTGGGGATGGATGATGTCGAGCGCGTAGGCGGTAAAAACGCCTCGCTGGGCGAGATGATCTCTAACCTGTCCGAAGTTGGTGTCACTGTTCCCGGCGGCTTTGCAACCACCGCGCATGCCTACCGTGAATTCCTCTCTCACGAAGGCCTCAACGAGCGCATCAACGACACGCTAAAGCGCTTGGACGTGGATGATGTCAAAGCGTTAACCGAAGCCGGGCGTAACATCCGCCAGTGGATTATCGACACGCCGCTGCCGCCTACCTTCGAAGCCGCGCTGCGTGAAGCCTACGAGCAGCTGCAAACGCGCCACCCTCAGCTAAAAGTTGCCGTACGCAGCTCGGCCACCGCGGAAGACCTTCCCGACGCCTCCTTTGCGGGTCAGCAAGAGACTTTCCTAAACATCGAAGGCTTTGACAATATCAAGCGTGCGGTGCACGAGGTGTTCGCTTCGCTGTTCAATGACCGTGCGATCTCCTACCGCGTTCATCGGGGCTATGCCCACGAGAACGTCGCCCTCTCCGCCGGTATTCAAAAAATGGTGCGCTCGGAAACCGGTGCGGCTGGGGTAATGTTTACCCTGGATACCGAGTCCGGCTACCGCGATGCGGTGTTTGTGACCGCGTCCTGGGGGCTGGGCGAGACCGTGGTTCAGGGCGCGGTAAACCCGGACGAATTCTACGTGCACAAACCGACGCTGGCGGCGGGGCGACCAGCAGTGCTACGCCGTAATCTCGGCTCTAAACTGATCAAGATGGTTTACGGTGAAGACGCAAGCGCAGGTAAGTCGGTGGAAACCGTCGATGTGCCGCTCAAAGACCGCGGCCGTTTCTGCATCACCGACGAACAAGTCATGGATCTTGCACGCCAGGCCATGACCATTGAAGCTCACTACCAGCGGCCGATGGACATCGAGTGGGCGCTCGATGGCGACGATGGCAAGCTCTATATCGTTCAGGCGCGTCCCGAGACCGTGGTCTCTCAGCAGGAAGGCGGTAAGCTTGAGCGCTTCAACTTGAAAGAGAAGGGGCGCACCCTGGTGACCGGTCGCGCGATCGGCCAGCGCATTGGCAGCGGTACGGTCAAGGTGGTGCTTAGTCCCGATGACATGGACAAGATCCACGATGGTGACATCCTGGTCACTGACATGACCGACCCGGACTGGGAACCGATCATGAAGCGCGCCTCAGCGATCGTTACCAACCGTGGCGGGCGCACCTGCCACGCGGCGATCATCGCCCGCGAGCTAGGCATACCGGCCGTGGTGGGCTGTGGCGACGCCACGGAGCTCCTCAACGAAGGTAGCGATGTGACCGTTTCCTGCGCCGAAGGCGACGCTGGCCATGTTTACGAGGGGCTTTTAGCGTTCGATCGCAACGTCACAAGCGTCGATGCAATGCCGGACATTCCGTTCAAAATCATGATGAACATCGGTAACCCGGATCGCGCTTTCAGCTTTGCCAGCCTGCCCAATGCCGGCGTTGGCTTGGCGCGCCTAGAGTTTATTATTAATCGGATGATTGGCGTTCATCCCAAAGCGCTGCTTGAGTACGACACCCTGCCGTCCGATCTGCAGCAAATTATTGATTTGCGCACGGCGGGTTACGACGACCCGGTCAACTTTTACGTCGATAAGCTGGTCGAGGGCATCTCGACGCTGGCGGCCTCGTTCTATCCCCAGCGCGTGATTGTTCGCCTTTCGGACTTCAAGTCCAATGAGTACGAAAACCTGATTGGCGGTAAGCTTTACGAGCCCGGCGAAGAGAACCCGATGCTCGGTTTCCGTGGTGCTTCACGCTATATTTCCGAAGCGTTCCGGCCCTGTTTTGAACTTGAGTGCCGTGCGCTCAAGCGCGTGCGTGAAGTGATGGGGCTCGATAACATCGAAATCATGGTGCCCTTTGTGCGCACTACCGAAGAAGCGCGCGAAGTGGTTGATCTGTTGGCCGCCAATGGACTGAAGCGTGGCGACTGGGGATTAAAGGTCATCATGATGTGCGAGCTTCCAGCCAATGCGCTGCTGGCGGATGAGTTCTTGCAGTACTTTGACGGCTTCTCCATCGGCTCTAACGATTTAACTCAGCTGACCCTGGGCTTGGATCGTGACTCGGGCATCGTGGCGCATCTTTTCGACGAGCGTAACGAAGCGGTGAAAAAACTGCTGTCGATGGCGATTCAGGCATGTAAAGCCCAGGGCAAGTACGTAGGTATTTGTGGGCAAGGGCCATCGGATCACCCCGACCTGGCGAAGTGGTTGATGGAGCAGGGGATCGACTCGGTTTCGCTCAACCCCGATGCCGTACTCGAAACCTGGTTTATGCTCGCTGGAGAAAAAATCGCCTAAAAATGGTGGAAGCACCATTTTCTATGCGCTACAGCGCTGTTTGACACGAATCTGTTGCATACGCCCGGCCCAGTGCCGGGCGTTTTGGTCTAAGGTACAGTGAGACGCAATGAAGAGAACCCAATAGGAGCGTTTATGTTACCTCGCTTAAAACGTGTCTTGCCGCTAGGGTGTTTGTTGTTGCCACTCACTGCCGCCGGCTTTCGCTATGAAGCCCCCGCCATCTCACCGGAAATCGCCTCTGGGTTTGAAGAGAAGCCAGGTTGGGAGGCAGAAGCGTTTGCTGTGGCGGCGGCCAATCCGCTCGCGGCAGATGCGGGTTATCAGGTGCTCAAAGCGGGAGGTAATGCCATAGACGCCGCTGTGGCGGTACAGATGGTGCTGACGCTGGTCGAGCCCCAGTCCAGCGGTATCGGCGGTGGCAGCTTTCTTATGCATTACGACGGCACCGACGTCCAGGCTTTCGATGGCCGGGAGAAAGCGCCAGCGGCAGTCGATGAAACCCTTTTTCTCGATGAGGAAGGTGAGCCTTTAGCGTTTATGGAGGCAGTGGCAAGCGGGCTGTCGGTAGGCGTGCCGGGCACATTGAAAATGCTTAAACAAGCGCATGAAGCGCATGGAGCATTAGACTGGGAGGTGCTTTTCAGCCCAGCGATTTCCTTGGCAGAAGCAGGATTCGCGGTTAGTCCGCGTTTGCACGAAAGTCTCGCATCTGATGACGCGCTGCGAAAAGATCCGCAGGCACAAGCGTTTTATTACCAAGATAAGGATTCAGCGCTCCCCGTAGGAACGGTGCTGAAAAATCCGGCATTGGCGGAAGTTTTGCGCCAAATCGCCAAGGAGGGTAGCGATGCCTTCTACGCGGGAACGGTCGCGGAAGACGTGGTCGAGCGGGTGAGCTCGCACCGTGAACGACCCGGCAAACTGAGCCTGGAAGATATGGCAGCATACGACGCCTTGGAGCGCGCGCCTTTGTGTACCCCCTGGCGCCAATGGGAGGTGTGTGGCTTTCCTCCGCCTTCGTCGGGGCACTTAACCATCATGCAGATACTCGGAATGCTGGATCACCAGCCCATGCAAGAAGCACCGCTTGATAACGGGGCGCCAAGTGCGGGTTGGTTGCATCAATTTTTAGAAGTATCCCGTCTCGCCTTTGCCGATCGCAACCGCTATATCGCCGATCCCGCCTTTGTCGAAGCGCCAGGCGGTGAGTGGGATAGCATGCTTGCGCCTGAGTACTTGGCCAAGCGGGCTGCTCTGGTGGCTTCCAATGAAAGCATGGGGGGTAGCGCGGAACCGGGTCATCCAGGTGAGCTGGTGACTAGTTGGGCGCTGGCGCCTTCCCAGCCGGAATACGGCACCAGTCATATCAGTATTGTGGACGCCGATGGGCAGGCGGTCGCGATGACCTCGTCGATTGAGCAGGCGTTTGGTTCGCGTATTCTCACCGACGGCGGCACCGGCCTTGCGGGTGGCTATCTGCTTAACAATCAGCTCACCGATTTCTCTTTTGTACCTGAAGTGGAAGGCGAACCGGTGGCCAATCGCGTTGAAGCGGGCAAGCGGCCGCGCTCCAGCATGAGCCCAACGCTCATTTTTGAGCGCGACAGTGGAGCCTTGTTGGGGAGTCTGGGATCTCCCGGCGGAGCAGCGATTATTCACTACACCGCCCGTACGTTGGTAGCACTGCGGGATTGGGGCTTAAATGCGCAAGAAGCACTCACGCTTCCCCACGCCATTACGCTTGGCGAGGGAGTTTTTGTCGAGAAGGATCGCTTTCCTGACCCAACCCTCAACAAGCTGGAAGCGTACGGCCATGATGTCAACGAGCGCGAACTGACCAGCGGGCTGCAGGTGATTATGCGCCAAGAAGATGGCTCGCTTTTCGGTGGTGCCGACCCACGCCGCGAAGGGGTGGTCATGGGCGATTGAGCGGACCCTTCACTGGCGTAACCAATTGCGCAGTTTGACTAGCATGAGGCCGCCGTCGCTGAGTTCGTGACGGTCGGCGAGTAGCTCGGCTAACTGATCGGGATAGTCGGTGATAATCGCATCGACGCCCATATCGATCAACGTTGACATCCGTGCACGGCTATTCACCGTCCAGGCGTGAATTTCGTAATCGTATAAAAGCGCTAAGCGTACTTCCTGTTCCGTGATGCGGTTATGGCGCAGGCCCAGTGCGTCAAATTCGCGCCTATTGAGGGTGCCGGGAAGAATAAGCTGAGCCAAAAGTGTCGTGCGCAGGGCGGGCGCCTGCGCTTTTAAGTAGCGCAGAAGCGATGGTGTCATCGTTGCCGCGCTCATGTCGGCAAACGCATTAGGGAAGCCGCAGCGAGCGTAAGCCTCCAAGGGCGCTGCTTGTTGTGCCCAGCAGGCGATGCGTTGCTCGCTTTCCTCAAACAGCACCTCAATCACGGCATCAGCGAGTTGCCGGCTTTGACCGGGGAGTGGCTTCATTTCGATCATCAAACTGGCCTTACCCCGCATGGCACGCAAGGCTTCGTCCAAGCCGGGAATGGGCTCACCCTGAAAGGCATCGCCAAACCAGCTGCCGACATCGAAGCGGGCTAACTCATCACGTGTTAAATCGCCAAACTCGCGCGGGTCACCCGCTAAGCGAGCCATTGTGCGGTCGTGATAGAGCATGACGTGCTTATCGGCGGTTAAGCGAACATCGATTTCAATGGCGTCGGCGCCGTCGATCACCGCTTGATCAATGGCTGCCATGGTGTTTTCGGGGGCCACCATGGAACTGCCGCGGTGGGCAATAATCTCGATGTCGTCGGAGAGCTCGAAACTATTGAGTATCCACCATGCCTGTAACCCGGCAAATAGCAGCACGCCAAGCTCCGCCATCCAGGCGAGGCGACCTGGGTGAGAGGCTTGTGGCGGAGAGGCATGCGCAGAGCGGTGGGCCAGTTGCATGTATAAACAGGCCGAGAGCATGGCATTAACGGCAATACCCAGGAAGGTGATCGCTAGGGTAACGAGCACATACCCGGTTAGATACGCCAACATCGCCGGCATGAGCACGGCATTATGCTCCGGCAGCCACCACAGCAGCGGCGTGAACAGTTGGTCAAAAAGCAGCGTGGTGATAATCGGCAGCACAATAACGCTCAACAGCACAATCAGTACCGCCGTGCCGATAGAACGATGCCAGCCACGGGTATGCACAACGCTGCGTTTCAGCGCGTGCAATGGCGAAATGTTTTCGAGTGCTACCAGGGGGAGCGCCAAAACCCAGCGTAAATAGAGCCAGGCCGCCAGCCACGCCCACACCCCGAATAGCGGTAGCGCTGAGGCAATGAAATACCATAGCACCGCGGGTTTGACGCGCTGCAGGTAATAGGTGTCCAGCCCGCCGAGCCAAACATCGTAAAGCCACGCTAAAGCGAACATAAAAGGCGCTACCAGAAGGATGTGCGCCCCTACCTGAAGCACCACCAAGCCGGTAAGCGCAGGCAAGCGCCGGGTGCTTAGCCACAAGGCGTCCAATGCCAAGCGGTAGTGATTATCGCGGGGTCGAATCGCCACGTGCAGCATGCCCGCCTGCTGCCAATAAAGCACGATAAAGGTAAGCCCCAGCGCCACCAGCGATACCGCCAGCCCTAACGGACTAAAGAGCAGCGTGACAAGGTCTTCGGTGGTGACAACGACCCGATTGAGTCGCGCGAGCAGCGTGTGTAGCGCCCAGAAAACGGCGGGTAGGAGAAGGGTAGAAGCGAGCAGGGTAAAAAAGAGGTGAAACGCGATGAGCGGGCGAAGATGGTCCCGCAACGTTCTCAGCAGTAATCTTCCGAGCGTTTTTAGTGGCTGCATAGGCAAGACATGCGTCTCAATGCTTAGGGCTATCCACCAGGGTGGCACTGGAGCGCCACCGCTGGCAAGTTGAGTACCTTAAGCAGGTAGCTCCAAACGCTCTTTGGCGATGACGATGCCATTGTTGTCGGCGTAGAGCCACTGGCCCGGTTCGATAGTGATGCCGCCAAACGTCACGGCTACCTCGCGCTGCCCTTCACCGCGTTTTTCGCTTTTGCGCGGGTGACTGCCCAGCGCCTGCACGCCAAGGGAAAGAGTGGCGAGGATATCCACATCGCGCACGCAGCCGTACATGATGACGCCCGCCCAGCCGTTTTGGACGGCCTGTTCGGCGAGCATGTCACCGAGCATCGCGCAGCGGTACGAGCCACCTGCATCAACCACCAGCACCGCCCCATTTCCCGGTTCGGCGACGGCTTGTTTCACCATGGAGTTGTCTTCAAAGCACTTGATCGTGCGTACCGGACCGCCGAAAGCGTCCAGGCCGCCGAAGTTGGCGAAAAGCGGCTCGACGGCGGCGACCTCGGGGTAGCGATCGCAAATATCGGGTGTCACGATATCGTCCGAAGGTATGTGCGTAGATAGGCCCATAAGAGCTCCTTTTGGTCTGTCGAAAAAGACGGGTCACACGGTAAGAAGTGGTTAAAAAAACGCCCCGGCTGCTTAAGCAGAAACGGGGCGTTCGGTCATCGGCTCAGAAGCGTGACAGTGGCTTCTGCGATGGTGCGAGCATCGGCGATGTTGGTCAGGTGGGGGCGCTTATGCTTGCTGTTCCACCGGAATCACGTTCGAGGCCATTTTTTGATACTCCTCGATTTCGTGGAAGTTCATGTAGCGATAGATTTCACCGGCCATGGCGTCGAACTCGCCCATGTAGCGCTGGTACTCCTCGACGCTGGGCAGGCGGCCTTCCACCGCGGCAACCGCCGCCAGTTCAGCGGAAGCCAAGTAGACATCGGCGCCATCGCCAAGGCGGTTGGGGAAGTTACGTGTGGAGGTCGACACCACCGTGGACTTCGCCGCGACCCTGGCCTGGTTACCCATGCACAGCGAGCAGCCCGGCATTTCCATGCGCGCGCCAGCACGGCCGTAGATACCGTAGTAACCCTCTTCGGTCAGCTGATGCTGGTCCATCTTGGTGGGCGGCGCAAGCCATAGGCGCGTCTTCAGGCTGCCGGCCGGCTGTTTTTCAAGCAGCTTGCCCGCGGCGCGGAAGTGGCCAATGTTGGTCATGCACGAGCCGATGAAAACTTCATCGATCTTTTCGCCGGCGACGTCGGAGAGCAGGCGGGCATCATCCGGGTCGTTGGGGGCGCAGAGGATCGGCTCCTTGATTTCACTTAGGTCGATTTCGATCACTTCGGCGTAATCGGCATCCTTGTCGGCGCGCATCAGGCTCGGGTTAGCCAGCCACGCTTCCATGCCTTCGATGCGGCGGCTGATGGTGCGCTCGTCGCCGTAACCATTGGCGATCATCCACTTCAGAAGGGTGATATTGGACTTGAGGTACTCGCTTACGCTCTCTTCGCTTAGCGTAATGGTACAGCCCGCCGCGGAGCGCTCTGCAGAGGCATCAGAAAGCTCGAATGCCTGCTCGACGGTCAGGTCTTCCAAGCCTTCAATTTCCAGAACGCGACCGGAGAAAGCGTTTTTCTTGCCCGATTTCTCTACCGTCAATAGGCCCTGTTTGATGCCGTAGAGCGGAATGGCATGAACCAGATCGCGCAGGGTAACGCCCGGCTGGCGCTTGCCTTTAAAGCGGACCAGCACGGACTCCGGCATGTCCAGCGGCATGACGCCGGTAGCCGCGGCGAAAGCCACGAGGCCGGAGCCGGCCGGGAAGGAGATGCCCAGCGGGAAGCGGGTGTGCGAGTCGCCACCGGTGCCGACTGTGTCAGGCAGCAGCATGCGGTTTAGCCAGCTGTGGATAATACCGTCACCCGGGCGTAGTGATACACCGCCACGGTTCATGATGAAGTCGGGCAGGGTGTGGTGGGTATCGACGTCAACCGGCTTCGGGTAAGCCGCTGTGTGACAGAACGACTGCATCACCAGGTCGGCCTGGAAACCGAGGCACGCAAGATCCTTGAGCTCGTCGCGGGTCATGGGGCCGGTCGTGTCCTGAGAGCCCACGGTGGTCATTTTCGGCTCGCAGTACATACCGGGGCGAACACCTTCCATGCCACAGGCCTTGCCGACCATTTTCTGCGCCAGCGTGTAACCTTTGCCGGTATCGACCGGCTGTTCTGGCAAGCGGAAAACGTCAGACGGCTCAAGGCCAAGCGATTCGCGCGCCTTGCCGGTTAGACCGCGCCCGATAATTAGCGGAATACGACCGCCAGCGCGAACTTCGTCGAGGATTAGCTGTGTCTTGAGCTCGAAAGTCGTGACAACCTCGTCGGTGCCGTGCTTGCACACTTTACCTTCATAGGGGTAAACGTCGATAACGTCGCCCATCTCAAGGTGGGTAACATCCATTTCGACCGGCAGGGCGCCCGAGTCTTCCATGGTGTTGAAGAAAATCGGCGCGATCTTGCCGCCAAAGCAGAAGCCGCCGGCGCGCTTGTTGGGGACGTTCGGGATATCGTCACCGAAGAACCACAGCACGGAGTTGGTCGCGGACTTGCGCGAGGAGCCGGTGCCCACGACGTCGCCTACATAAGCCACCGGGAAGCCTTTCGCTTTCACTTCCTCGATCTGCTTGAGCGGGCCCACTTTGCCGGGCTCAACCGGCTCAATGCCGTCGCGCTCGTTTTTCAGCATGGCGCGGGCGTGCAGCGGAATATCCGGGCGCGACCAGGCGTCCGGTGCCGGGGAAAGGTCATCGGTATTGGTCTCACCCGGGACCTTAAACACGGTCAGGGTGATCTTCTCTTCTAGCGCCGGCTTGGAGAGGAACCACTCCGCGTCAGCCCAAGACTGAATAACGTCCTTCGCGACGGTATTGCCGTTTTTGGCACGCTCTTCCACGTCGTGGAAGGCATCAAACATCAGCAGGGTGTGCTTGAGCTGTTCGCCGACTTCTTTGGCAAGTTCGTCATTGTCCAAAAGCTCGACCAGGGAAACGATGTTGTAGCCACCCTGCATGGTGCCGAGTAGCTTCACCGCATGAATCTTGTCAATCAGCGGAGAAGTGGTTTCGCCTTTGGCGATGGCGGTGAGAAAGCCCGCTTTAACGTAAGCCGCTTCGTCAACGCCGGGGGGAACGCGGTTGGTGATCAAGTCCAGAATGAACTCTTCTTCACCCGCCGGTGGGTTTTTCAATAACTCGACAAGATCAGCAACCTGCTCAGCGGTCAGGGGTTTGGGTGGGACGCCCTCAGCAGCGCGTTCCTCTACATGTTGGCGGTAAGCTTCAAGCACGTTGGGGCCCTCTCATTTTGCTTTATGATGGCTGGCTGGGAGCTGCGATGTGCTAGCAGCGCACTGGCCAGACACACGATATACGCTTGACAAACAGCGCTTGGTTAGGTGGCCGAGATTCTACGGTAAACTGTCGACAATGTTAAGTGAGCGGGCAGGGAATGCCCTTGTACTTTGGTGAAAGTACTTTTGTGAAAGCACGGGGAAAAGTAATGCGAGTGAAAGTATTTCGCGACAACCCTTTTTGTAATAATGATGGCAGGATGAAAGTGGGCTTAGCCTAAGAGATGTGATTCTAGTGCCGCCGCGTTACCATGTCGCGATTAAGCATGACGCAATAATCAAGAGTGTATTACCTCTCGCGTCTGTCGTTTGCGGTTGCACAGCGCTGACGTTTCAGATACACGTCTTGTACAATAGTGATAAAGTCGTTTGAGTACCGAAGTTATGTCGATATCTGCCGCTGAATTAAACCAGGCGGATCATTCCCTAACGGCGGATGATTTGCTGCCCGAAAGCCTGCTGGACTTCCTGGCTTGCCCTACACCCAGCGCCTGGTTGGCTTGGGCACTGGAAAACCCGGAGCTACTGCTGATCGACCATGCGCAGTGTGAAAAGAAAGCCGCCTCAACGGCGATGAGTCTGCTCTACCGGTATGTCGATCAACCGTTACTGCTGAGCAAAATGTCGCAGCTCGCGCGCGAGGAGCTTCTGCACTTCGAGCAGGTGGTCAATCTAATGGAGAAGCGCGGCGTCGCGTACCGGCATATCACCGCCTCGCGTTATGCCGAAGGACTACGCCGGCATGTACGGCCCAATGAACCCGAACGGTTGATTGATGTGCTGATTATTGGTGCCTTAATTGAAGCGCGTAGCTGTGAGCGTTTTGCCTGTTTGATTCCCTATTTAGATACCGAGCTGGCTAAGTTTTACCGTACGCTGGTGAAATCCGAGGGGCGTCATTTCGAGGATTACCTTCTGCTAGCCCGTCAGCAAACCGAGGCCTGCATTGATGAGCGCATCGCGTTTTTCGTGGCGCGTGAACAAGCGTTAATTATGTCGCCTGATACGGTGTTTCGTTTTCATAGCGGTGTCCCGGCGTAACCCGCCATTCGCCTAGGCAGGATGTGTACCATGCGCGATGTTTCTGAGTCTGATCAGCTGGTCCTTTTCGGCCACTTCTCTCTCACCCAGGGCGAAGATGTGCTGACCCACTTTAGCTATGACAAAGTGAAAGCGTTGCTGGTGTACCTGCTCCTTCACCGCCAGCCGGTGAATCGCGCAGCGCTTGCCGAGCTTCTCTGGCCGGACCAGGGATTGTCCTCGGGACGCACGAATCTGCGGCACGCATTGCACTGCCTGCGTCAGTCGCTGGGGGATAAAGCCGAGCAGGTGCTTAGCGTTTCCCGCCAAACGATCGCCTTTCACCTTCCCTCTTGCTGGCAAGTGGATCTGCACGAGCTGCAACGTTTGCTCGAAGGCCCGCGTGACCTGTCAACGCTTGACGATGTACTGGCGTGTTATCAGGGCGATTTGATCGAAGAACTGCAGCTAACCAACTGCGCCGAGTTCCAGCGTTGGCTGGTCCAGGTGCGTAACGAGTGGCGCCAGCGGGTGATTCGTTTTGCCGAGCAGGTGCTTGATGCGCATACCGATATGCCGGATGTCATGCTGGAAACCTTGGTAAGTCGCTTTTCCGGTTACGGGCCTTTCCATGAGAGGCTGGTGAAGCAGCTGGCGGAGAAGGATCAGCTCGCCGCCGCTCACGAACAGTATAATAGCTACTTGCAGCTATTGGCGCTGTCGGGCCAGCAACCAGAGCCCAGTTTTTTACAGCTTGCCAACTACTGGTCGGATGGCCATCACGATCCCCGTATGATCAGTCCACAAGGAGCTTATTCACGCACGTTGGCGGCCGATAGTAAGCCTCTGCGCGAGGATGAGATCGAACTTCGGCAGCTCTCGGTCATGGCCATACGTTTGCGTTTGCAGGGCGATTGGCAAGACCGGGGAGCGACCCGTAGTTGCCTGGCGTTGCAGTTAGAGTTATTGCGCTGGCTGGAACAGCAGTGTCACCATTTAGGCGGGTTCTGGTTGCCCGGCGCTACGGGAGGGCTGGGGCTAGCTTGCTTTGGTACTCACGGCCCAGCGCATCAGCTCGCGGAACTGGTCGCGCTCTATGAGCATTGCCGCCACGCCTTGCCGCAAGAGTGTGAGCGTCAGTGGACGGGGGAAGGTGAACCACCCCGTTTTGAACTCGCGGCAGGGCTGCACAGTGGTCGCGTGGTGTATTTGCCCGAGCGTCAACTGGCCGACCCGCTTGGGCAGGTCACGCAGGTTTCGCTCGAGTTAATGAGCGCAGCGGAGGGGAGCGAGCTTGTGATCTCCCAAGAGGCGAGTCAGCATATGCCGCCCGCTCTTGATCTGCAGCCGCGGCTAGCGTCGCGCTTGGTAGCAAGCGATGGTCGCGTGCGCCTGCGTGCGTTGGCGCTAGGTAAAAATGAAGGCGGGCGCGATGCCATGCCGCCGAGTTTGGTTGGGCGTGAAACCGCGCTGCGTACGCTTCGCGACGCGCTGGCACGCGCAGGTATCGGTTTGCGCCAGAGCGTGCTTGTGCGTGGGCCTTCCGGTATGGGGAAATCCGCACTGATGGTGGGATTTCGCCAGTTGGAGCTTAGTCGCGACGCCGCAATTTGCTGGCAGCCCGCTACCCGTCTGTCCGTGTTGGAGCCGTATGGCGTGGCCCGCACGCTGATGGCGTGGTATCTCGATGCCGAACCCGATACCGACTTGGTGAAAGCGCTGCAAGCCCGCCTGGGTATGCCGGAGCTCGACGACGCCCGCCAACGCTTGTTGGAGGAAGCGCTAGGCGTGCGTGACGTTCAAGAGATCACCCAGCTAACGCAAAACGGTGAGGCCGTAGAGCTGGTGGTAAGCCTGCTGCATCGCTTGATCGAGCGGCAGGCGGCAGAGCGCACCTTGGTATTAATGCTGGATGACTTGCAGTGGCTGGATGAGCCTTCGTTTAAAGTGCTATCCGGCCTACAGGCGCGCTTGCCCATCAACACCGCCTTTATGCTGGTGGCAAGCCATCATGGCCGCGAGGCGCTACCGGTCAAACTGCACTGGGATCAGCAGATCACGCTCGGGCGCTTGGATGCGCTGCAGTCGTCGCGGCTACTCTCGCAGTTGTCGCGCCGCTACCGTATTCATCTTAGCCCTCGGCTGCGCAATCAAATTACCGAGCGCTGCGATGGCGTGCCGCTTTACATGCAGGAGATTTGCCGGCGGCTTGATATGGACCGTCGCGAGGGGCGTACCATTCAGTTCGATGATTTGCCCAAAGGGCTGTTGGGACTGCTTGCTAGCCGTATCGATCAGCTAGAGCAGGATCGCCATCTCGCACATATAGCGGCCGTTCTGGGGAAACGCTTTCGATTAGATTTCCTTGCTGAGTGCAGTGGCGTTGAGCTTCCCGCGCTACACCAAGCGCTTGAGCATATGCGTCAGCTTGAAATCGTCGAGCCGGTTGAGAAAGAGGGCGATTATGCCGAGTATCAGTTTAGCCACCAGCTGCTACAAGAAGCTGCTTACCTTTCGTGTCCTCGGGATGTGCGGGTCAAGCTCCACCAGCAAGTGGTGAGCCTCATTGAAGAGCGCTTCCCCATGTGGATCAGTCGCCACCCCGGGGATTTTGCCACACACCTGCGCCGAAGCGGGCACTACGCCCGTGGTGCGCGCTACTTTGAGCTTGCCGCGCGTGAGGCGCTAAAAGTGAGCGCGAACCGCACGGCACTCCGCATGGCTGACTTTGGCCTTGCCAGCCTGCGCCATGTTGACCATCAGGCCGAACGCGAGGTCAGCTTGCTGACCGTGCGGGGCCAGGCAGCCTTCGCCCTGGAGGGCCACGGCTCACCAACGGCGCATGAAAGCTTTGTCCGCGCCCGCGAGCTTCTGCGTCGCACTGATCAGGAGAGTACCGACGAGCCAGAGGATTTGGAGCAGATCTTTTTGGTGAAGTGGGGACTTTGGGTAGGTCGCAGTCAGCGTTACGCCCATGCAGATGCCTTCGCACTCGCCTCGACATTGGCCGATATTGCCGCGAAATTGGAAGATCCACGTTATCAGCGTTTGGCCGATTACGCCCGCGCGCATTGCGAGTACTGGGCGGGGCGGATTCAGCAAGCGCATGACCATCTCGATGAGATTGATCCTCTCAACGCATCGATGATGATCGAGTGGCTTCCCTTCTCGGATCATCCGCAAGTCACGGCTGCGTGCTTTCAGGGCTGGGCACTCTGTTTGCGCGGTGATTATCAGCGCGCCGAACACCAAGTCTCTGCGGCCATTCGGCTGGCGGAGAAAATTGGTCACCCGGGGACGCTGGCCATGGCCTTGATGTTTGCCTCGGCGCTTTATCGCCAGCTTGGACATGTGCATTTGGCTACACGTCATGCAGAGCGGGCGGCAGCCATGACCGGCACGCCCGATCTGCAGCTCTGGCAAATTTCAGCCCAAGCCATTTTGGGTTGGCAGCAAGCACTAGGCGGTGACCGGGGCGGTTTGCAGAAGATTGAGGAGAGCCTTGATCAAATGGCCGAGCTGAATGGACGCGACCGTTACCAACGGCCAGTGCTGTGGTACGCCGATGCGTGTATGGCCTTGGGCGAGTGGAAAGCAGCGGAAGACTATCTCGATCAATGCTTGGTAATTGCCCGCGAACGCGCCACGCTATTTTTACCCGAGTTAGCGACTCACTTAGCACGCGTGCGTCAGCGTTTAGGGCACACGCCTCATGAGGTCAAGGCGCTAGCGAGCCTGGCGATTGCGCAGGCCCGGGAGCACGGCAATCGTCACCAAGAGTTAGCCGCGTTGGAGTTTTGGTTAACGCATATTGCGCCCGGCGATCAGGCTGCCCGTGACACTTTCCGGCGTTTGCTCAGCGAAGTCAGCCATAGCGATGCGCCCGTATTGGTGCGTTGGGTGAGTTTGCTCGACCGTCGCTTAGCAACGGAGAGTTTGGAGAGCGAGTGAGTAGCGCTTACGCCCTATTGCAAGGTAAGTGCAAGGAGAGTGTTAGCCTGTCGCGCCTTCGAGTTCGGTAAGCGCGGCGAGAGCGTCTTCGCGCTTGTCGCCGCAAAGTGCGGCATCAAAGGTGAATCGTGTGCATACCGCCGGCCGCGTGGTGTCGCCAAATAACCGGCACAAGTTATTTTCATCCAGTTGCACGCAGCGCACCCCAGCCGGTTTGCCGTTAGGCATTCCCGGTATGGGCGTGGTGATTGAAGGCGCGATACAGCAGGCGCCGCAGCCAGGGCGGCAACCCGCGTGGGCTTGATCGGTTTGAATGAGTGCGTTCATCAGGAGTTGCCAGGAGAGGATAAGGCATACGGCAGGGGGTCTTGAACGCTGTTTTGCGCAAACGCGGCAAGGCGTTCACGGCAACTACCACACACCCCGCACGCCAGCGTTTTGCCCTCGTAGCACGTCCAGGTGTGGGCGTAATCCAACCCCATGGCGAGCCCGTCGCGCACAATATCCGCCTTGCTGGCATAAAGATAAGGCGCGTGGATCGTGACCGGCGTGAAGTTAGCAATACCCGCGACCTGGTTCATGGCATCGACAAACGCAGGACGACAATCCGGGTATAGCACGTGATCTCCTCCATGAGCGCCGTAATCCACCCGCGTGGCCCCGATATTCACGGCGTTAGCAATGGCAAGCGATAGCAGCACCATATTGCGGTTGGGAACGACCGTCGCGGCTAGAGTCTCACTAGCGTAATCATCGCTGGGGATGTCGTATTGGGAGTTGGTCAGCGCGGAGCTGTCCATCAGGCCGTGGATAGCGCGGATATCGACCACCTGATGCGGTAACGAAAGCGCCTGGCAAACGTGCGTTGCCACATCAAGCTCGCGACGATGGCGCTGACCGTAATCAAAGGATAACGCGTGAACGTTGAGTCCCTCGCGTAGAGCGCGATGGAGAACGGTATAGGAGTCCAGGCCACCGGAGTAGATGACGGCGGTACTTTCAGAGGAGTGAGGCATATCGGCGTCTCTTGGCCGGAGAGTTTATGGGGCCCGCTTTGGGAAGCGGAAAGTGTACGCAATGCCCGGATATCTGGCCAGGCAGGGTTGCCTAGTCAGTGAATGGACAGCTTGGTACTATTCGCCCCCTCTTTTGAGGGGATATGATCGATGAAAGCGCCTGAACTACTCTCGCCCGCCGGTACCTTTAAAAACATGCGGTACGCCTTCGCCTATGGAGCGGACGCGGTTTATGCGGGGCAGCCGCGCTACTCGCTGCGGGTCCGTAACAACGACTTCAAAATTGATAACTTGCATAAAGGCATTGCCTACGCGCATGCGCGCGGCAAACAATTTTACGTCGCCTCCAACATCGCGCCGCATAATAGTAAACTGAAAACCTATCTTCGCGATATGGAACCGGTAATCGAAGCGGGACCGGATGCGCTGATCATGTCTGATCCCGGCTTGATCATGATGATTCGCGAGCGCTGGCCGGATCAGGTGATACATCTGTCGGTACAGTCCAACGTGGTCAACTGGGCCGCGGCAAAATTTTGGCAGCAACAAGGCATTAGCCGCATTATCCTGTCGCGCGAGTTATCGCTTGCAGAGATCGCGGAGATCCGCGAGCAGTGCCCGGATCTAGAAATCGAGACCTTTGTTCACGGGGCGCTCTGCATCGCGTATTCAGGCCGCTGCCTGCTTTCAGGCTACTTTAATCACCGCGACCCCAACCAAGGAACGTGCACTAACGCGTGCCGCTGGAAATACAACACCGTTGCCGCCGCTCAGGATGAGACCGGGGATATTGTGCCGGCTAACTCCGCTCGCGCCCATACGGCAAGCGGAGTGTGGACTCCCGGAGAGGGTGGGTTAATCGCGGCAGGCAGTGGCAGTGTCACCGAGACAACCGCCACCGCCGGGGGAGTTGAAGGACAAGACGAGCTCTCCGCGTTGATTGAAGATCGCACGCGTCCAGGGGAGTTGATGCCGGTCTTCGAAGATGAGCACGGCACCTATATCATGAACTCCAAAGATTTGCGCGCGGTTCAGCATGTACCGGAGCTGGCCCGTATGGGGGTAACGTCACTGAAAATTGAGGGGCGTACCAAGTCCCACTATTACGTGGCGCGTACGGCGCAAGTGTATCGACGCGCCATTGATGATGCGGTGGCGGGGCGCCCCTTTGATATGCGCTTAATGGATGAGCTCGATAATTTGGCCAATCGCGGCTATACGGAAGGGTTCTATCGCCGCCATGTTCACGACGAATACCAGAATTACCAACAAGGCAACTCGATCGGCGTGCATCAGCAGTTTGTTGGAGAGGTGATTGGCTATGATCCCGAGCGTGGTGAGCTTGAGATTGAAGTAAAAAACCGTTTTGAAGTGGGCGATGGCGTAGAGCTGATGCTACCCGGTGGCAATCGCCGTTTTGTGCTGGCGTATATTCAGAATAAGCGCGGAGAGTCAGTGGGTGTGGCGCCAGGCTCCGGTCATGTGGTGCGTATTCCTGTGCCGGGCGATGCCATCTCACCCGAGCGTATCGAGTTTGCCTTGTTGATGCGTGATTTGAAATGAGCGCCGCATAGATGAATGCCCTGTCGACTCAATAGAGGTGCTGCGCTAGATAGAGTCACAAAGCCGGCCAGTGTGCGCTGAACCTCCGCCAAACACGAGATAATCTTATGGCAACGATTCAACACAGTGAAATCCTGACCGCCACCCCTGATAGAGTGTTTGCCCTACTGCGGCGGGTGGAGGATTTTGCTGACTACTCTGATCTGATTCAGCGTATTGACCCCCTAGGCGATGATCGTTATCGCTGGTATGTGCGTGCCGTCGGTATGGATTGGACGTTTGACGTCGAAGTCACCGAGGCCAAAGCGCCTGAGGTGCTGGCGTGGAAGTCGCTTGACGGTGTGAAAAACCAAGGGCGGTATCAGCTTCGGCCCGTGCCGAATGGTACGGAAGTCTCGCTCACTTTAACTTACGAGATTCGCAATCGGCTGGTAGAAAAGGCAGTTAACAAGGCCGCCAACCCCCTAGTAGGGAAGGTGAGCCGGCAAATACTGGAGCGTGTGGAAGCAAGGCTAAATGCAGAGAATGAAAAGCGCTAAGTGATGAGGTTAAACCTATCACTTAGCGCGAGTTGCCTCAGTCAATTTGCGTTTCTTGAGGGCTTATTGTCTACAGCAAGCCTATTGGCCTTTATGCATGGAGACGTCTAAATGATCCACGACCTCGGCCCAATCGGCATCTTCATCAATCGCTTCGCGTAAGAAATCGGCTTGTCCTTCATTCCAGCAAGGCGCATCCGCGAGGGCCATTTCTTCTGGCAGGGGGGAGTGCCGTTCGATAAAGCGCTCAATCGAGGCCGCATCGTTGGCGAGTCCTAGCTGTTCAAACAGTTCGCTAAAGTGATGAACCGGTTTTTCCATCCGTTTTCTCCTTTCGATACAGTCGATAACGTGTCATCCATCGTTACTCTCACCATAGCGTTTTTATGCGTTTATGCCACTATGGTTACACTATTTAACGACTATGTTGACCGCCCAACGCAACATTTTTGCGGTCATCGTTCGCCGACTAATGAAGTGACGAACTGTTGACGTCGTTCAGCCTCCGTGAGGGGCTGGGCAAGTAAATGGATAAGCTTGGTATAGGCCGCTTCAGGCGTCATGCCATCGCCCGAAAGGACGCCCGCTTCAACGAGTTCGTGTCCGGCAGCATACGCCCCGAGGTGAACACTGCCTTGAGGCGCTTGGCTAATGGCCGCGATCAGCTTGCCTTCTCCGCTTGCCGCTGCGATAGCCGCTAAGATATCAGGGTCATTGGCGATATTGCCCGCTCCCCAGAGTTCCAGCAGGGCTCCTCGCACGCGGTCATCGTTCAACCACGCTGCCAGTTGCCAAGCGGCCATGCCCGGCCAAAGCGTTACCCTGATCACCTCACCTTGGGCAAGGTGCGAGTAGCTAGGCAGCTCAAAGCGAGGGGCGCCGCGCTGTTGGTGGGGCAGGCCCCGGCTTGGGTAATAGACAAAATCCTCTTCGACGCGCGCGCCTAGCCGGGGGTAGTTGGGACTCGCGAAGGCTTCTGGCGCTTCAGTGTGCTGCTTTACGGCTCGTACCCCCCTGAATAGCTGCCCCGCGAAATAAATGGCCACTTCTTGTAGGGCGGGCTGTGCCGCAAAGTGCAACGCGCCTTGTATGTTTTCGAGCGCATCGCTATTTGCAACCCCAAGTGGCTGCATGGCGCCGGTCACCACCACAGGCCTATCTATCCCTTGCAACTGATAGGCGAGGCTGGCGGCGGTCCAGCTTAAGGTATCAGTGCCGTGGAGTATCACGAACCCGCGATAATCACTCAGTCGAGTGTCGATATCAGTCGCAATCTGCTGCCAGTTAGCGGGTGTGGCAGTACTGGAATCGATCGGGGTCGGGTAGCTCATAAGATCAAACACCGGAAGGCGCCCGCGTTCGGGTAGCGACAGCTGGGTCAGCGCTTGGTCGAGGCGTTTATCGAAATGTCCCGCCGGGAGTAGGCCTTTCGACGAGACTTCCATGCCAATAGTACCGCCGGTATAGATAATCAAGATGCGCTCTTCAGAGGGGGCGCAGTCGGCTAAAGGAGAGGATATGCTCATGGTAAAAACTCCCGTTTGATAGGCGTAGCGCGGGCTAATAGCGTTGCACGATTAGCTGGCCATGGAGGTTATCCAGCCGGAGGTTACGACCGGCAAAGAGCGCAAATCCGCTGCATAGGGCGAGAATGGTAATGAGCATCCAGGTAATGGTCGCGGTTGTTGCGCCTGCTTGAAGCTGTAATCCCACGAGAAAGGGTCCCATCGAGGCGAGCGTATATCCCCCGCCTTGTACCAAGCCGGAGAGCTGCCCGGCAAGGCGTGAATTAGCCGTGCGCAATACCAGCAGGCTCAAAGCAAGACTGAAACTTCCCCCTTGGCCCAATCCTAATAGAATAGCGCCTGGCCACTTCCACGCCATAGGGGCCATCAGTAAGAGCCAGAGCCCTGAAGCAGTGAGGCACTGAACGAATAGAAGCGCTGGCCGCTGGTCTCGTCCAAGGCGAGCAAGCCATGGCGCGGTGAGTGCCGATACCAGCTGGAACATAATGGAGACCGCCATCGTCCACCCGGCAGCGGCTTCCGTATAACCGCGGCTGACCAGAAGCGAAGGGAGCCAGCCAAACACCACATAGGCCATCGAGGACTGTAGCCCCATGAAGAGCATTACATACCAAGTGAGCGGTTGGCCTAATAGTTTCATTAACCCACTGGCTTCTGGCTGGGTGATGGTGCCCGAGGGTTGGCTAGGCATACTGAAATGCCACAGCAATAGTGCGACGAGGGCTAACAGCGACCAGCTCATGAGGCTAGCTTGCCAACTGCCCAATAGCGCCGTAAGAGGCACACTCAGCCCAGCGCCAAGCGCACCGCCGAGACAAAGTGCCATGGTATAAAGTCCGGTTACCAAGTCGGCGCTAGCCGGTAGCTCACGTTTTACCAGCGCCGGCAGTAACGTACCGCCTAAGCCAATCGCACCTCCAGCCATGGCGGAGCCGATGAACAGTGCCCCCGGCAGTGGCAGCCCGCGTAATATTAGGCCGGTGGCAAGTATGATAAGCGCCGTGCTTAGCGCACGTTCACTGCCTAAACGCAGGGCAAGTAGTGGCGCAAGCGGAGCCGTCAAGCCCAGAAATAGGACGGGCAGGGTGGTGAGCAGGCCCGCCTGTGCTGCCGTGAGTCCCGCTGTTTCCTGAAGGCGCGTGAGCAAAGGTGCAACCGATGACATCGCCGGACGCAGGTTGAGCCCAACCACCACCATCAACAGTAAAAAAATCAGCGAGCGTCGCGAAAACATAGGCGCCGGCTATTTCATGTGCGGGCGTAAGTCGCCCCGCACAGCATCCATTAGCGTGAGGAAGTGATAGCCTTCAGCCGCTTCGCCAGCGTCAACCCTTGGGCTGGTACGCATGCCTTTCCCCATTTGCAAGCGATCATAAATTTCCAACGTCACTTTTCTTGCCGGCTTATCACCGGGCTGCATAATGCCGTCTTCGAGCGTAAACGTCTCTAAAAGCGTGGCGCGCACACGCGTTTGACTCCCTTCGCTTAACATGCGCCTGATAAAGAGCCAGCCCTCGCACACCAGCGAGTCTTGGTTGTCGAGACTTCGTAGAAATAGTGTGCGGTAGCAGGCGCCCTCGGTGGCGGCTTTTTCGGCCATGCTGCGATAGGCTTGGGCGACTTGTGCTGCGCTAACTCTTGCCTGCGCTACGCGCTGCTCAATGCCCTGGTGTTCGCGGCTTAGCTGCTCCTGGCGTTGAAACGTGAGCCAGCGGCGATACTCCGCCATGAGTTGAGACGACGCCATTATTCACTCCCACTGTGGTGATATAGCATTATTAAAAGGAATGTAAACGACACCATCGCATATTCCTTATACAAGGGCTAGCCACAAGGCTAGCGTCCTGTACGCCTTTTGGGTTGCGTGTTCGGCTTGCGTTGCCGCGGGGCGCGCTGCTGCCTGCGGCCGTTCTCAATGGGCTGTGGCGTTGCGTTAGGGTCGGGTTCAAACCCAGGCTCGGTATGATGCGTGAGTGGCTGTTTGATTAGGCGCTCAATGTTTTTCAGCAAGCTATTTTCATCAATGCATACAAGCGATACCGCCTCGCCAGCCCGGCCTGCACGGCCTGTGCGCCCAATGCGGTGCACGTAATCTTCGGCGACGTTGGGTAAATCAAAGTTGACCACGTGGGGTAAATCATGGATGTCGAGCCCGCGCGCGGCAATATCGGTGGCGACAAGAACTTGTAAGTCGCCACTTTTAAAAGAGTCGAGTGCCCGCGTCCGCGCGCCTTGGCTTTTGTTGCCATGGATGGCCATTGCGGGGATGGATTGCTTTGAAAGCTGTTCTGCTAAGCGATTGGCGCCATGTTTTGTGCGCGTAAAAACCAGGACTTGAAACCAGCGATGCTTCTCAATGAGGTGAGCGAGTAATTCCCGTTTTTTATCCCGGTCAACCCGATACACCGACTGCTCGACTCTTTCGGCCGTGGTGTTGCGTGGTGCGACTTCGATGAAGGCAGGGTCGTTGAGGAGCTGCTGTGCCAGCGTTTGGATTTCATTGGAGAATGTCGCCGAAAAAAGCAGATTCTGACGCTGTTTGGGTAACAAGCGTAGCAAGCGCTTAATGTCGTGGATAAAGCCCATGTCGAGCATGCGATCGGCTTCATCCAATATCAGCGTCTCAATTTGCGAGAGATCAACGTGCCCCTGCTGATGCAGGTCAAGCAGGCGTCCTGGCGTAGCAATTAACACATCAACGCCTTGCTTCAGGGCGTCGACTTGGGGTTGTTGACCGACGCCACCGAAAATTACCAGCGATGTCAGGGGTAAGTAACGCCCGTAATCTTGGACACTTTTGGCCACTTGCGCGGCGAGTTCGCGCGTTGGTGTCAGCACCAACGCGCGAATGGCATGTTTCCGACGTTTGGGCGTCTGGCTGAGGCGTTGTAGCAGCGGTAGTGTGAACCCCGCCGTTTTGCCGGTGCCGGTTTGTGCACTGGCGAGCAAATCGCGGCCTTCAAGAATAATGGGAATTGCCTGAGATTGGATCGGGCTAGGGTGGGTATAGCCCTTGGCTTTCACGGCTTTTAATAGGTCTTCTGAGAGAGATAACTCAGAAAAGGATAAAGCGGAAGAAGCGTGCATAGTGTCTCCGCGCAGCTAAAAGTGGCTACGCTATTGAAGTGGTAACGCTGAGCTCTCAGCGTCTATAAGGGGAGGGCAGTCTCAAACCGCCTATCATCATAACATGCTGGAAACACTGAAAGCATGATTCCTACAGGGCCAGCATGGGGCTTTACGAGAGGCTACTGGGGTACATAGCCTCTTTGGATCAGCGTGTTGGCAATGTCGTCTGCGACACTCGTCCAACTTTGGCTAAGCGCTCTCACAAGCGCGGGGTAACCGTCGGTTTCTAACGCTGTTTGTACTTGAAAGCGGTCTAGGTGCAATAATTTATTTTGTCCATCGCGCAACTGCCATTGCCCGCTCACTACGGCGTAGCCATCGTAACGGCCATGAAATTCATCGACATCTAGCCGTAAGGTGAGAGCGTCTTCACTCCCCGCATTACTGCTGACCACCTGTACCTCGTCCAATATAGCAGCAAGATCATCGCGTAAGTTGCGCGCTAACTGGCGGTTTAGGCCTTCTGCCCATTGGTGTTCGCGCGCTTCGCGCATTTCGATATCGTCGAGTTGCATGATAATACCCTCAACGTCGAGATAGTGCGCTAAACGCACCGCGCTAATACTCATCAGCTCAGCCTTAGGTGTTTGAGGCGAGCTTGGCGTCTGTGTGCTCGGAAGCACATAACGTGTAGAAGGTGAAACACTGCCTGCACAAGCACTCAACAACAGGCTGAGAAGTAGAGCCAGTAACGCCGGTTGAGTGCATTGTGTCCTTTGGGGTTTTTTTTCCTTATCCATCTTCATTTCCTTAGCCCTTTCGAACGCTTGCCTTAATCACGGGGTGCACGAGGAATGGGGTCTTGAGTATCGATATTATCGAATAAAAGTGCCCGCGGATTTTCATTCAGTGTTCGCGTCAGCGGTTGTAAATCCCGGAGCACTCGGTCTATTCGATCGGCAGTAGAGATAAGCTCTTGATAAGCCGGCGAGTTAGGCGACAAACCTTCTAGCGTCTTGCGTAACGCGTTCAGCGTCGTATTGATATTGCCACTGACGGCTTGCGTATCGGGGTCAGTCAATAGCTGATTTAGAGACTGCGAGAGCGTGTTTATTTCTTCTAGCACGGCTTCCGAGGCCTCTAAATTTCGGTTTAATCCCGCTAGCAGGGGTTCAACCTCAAGCCCGTTAAGTTTGTCCAACAAGGCAGTGATTTGTGCCTGGATTTGCGCAAAATCTCCCGCCACTGTGGGGAAAACGGTGTGGCCGGCAAATGTCTCTTGTTGGTACCCATCCTGGCGATCACGCTGGAAGTTAAGGTCGACAAATAGCGCGCCCGTAAGCAAATTGCCGCTTTTTAGAGAGGCGCGAAGGCCAGTGTTGAACATGCGCTGAAAACGCTCATCCCACTCCTCTAAATCAATATCAGCGCTTTCGATACCCAAACGCTGTGGTTCAATACGGATAAGCACGGGAATAGCAAAACGCGCCCGGGAATCGGGCTGTGGCGCGGTGAAATTCCACGGTACTGCGGCAACCGTTCCGACGCGTACGCCACGAAACTCCACCGGTGCGCCTTTGCTCAAGCCACGCACGGATTCATCCACTAATAGTACGTACTCCAAATAGCGGTTAAAGGTGCCTTCCCGAGCGCTCTGTTCATCGGCATAGAGACTGAAGCGGGTATTGGCATCCACGGGTTCCCCCATGGGTAGGTCTTCAGGGACGCCAAACGTTGCTCCACCGCCAAGCAGGGTTTCAAGAGAGGCCAGATTGACGCTCACACCGTCGGCGTCAAGTTGAAAATCGACGCCGCTAGACACCCAGAAGCGTGTGCTATCGGTGACCAACTTGGCATAGGGCTCTTCGATAAAGATTTGATGGTGCATGGTGCGCTCTCTAGCGTTGAAGTTTGCCTCTTCCACGCGACCAACGGTATAGCCTTGATACGCAACAGGGTCGCCAACGTTCAGCGAATTACCTAGTTGACTGACCAGTCTAAGTTGTAATCCCGCCATGCCAGCGGAGGCGACAGGCGGTGTATCGCTAACATTAAATTCTCGTTTGGGTTGATTGCTGTTGCCGGGCTCAAGCTGGATATAGGCGCCTGATAAAACGGTGTTAAGGCCGCTAATGCCTTCGCGCCCAATACGTGGTTTGACGACCCAGAAACGGCTCTCTTCATTGAGCATGGCTTCGGCGTTTTGATTAATACGCGCGGTGATGACTGCATGAGACAAGTCGTCTGAAAGCTGAACGCTTTCTACCCGGCCAACCTCGACACTGCGGCTGCGAATCAGGGTTTTACCGGCCTCGATCCCTTCTGCGTTTTCCGTGGTAAGGGTGATTAGCGTGCCGCGGCTTGTGTAGTTGTCGTAGACCAGCCACAGGCCAATGACAATAGCAACGAGAGGAATGATCCAGATGGGCGACAGCCGCGCCTGTGGCGTGGGTTTGGCGCGGTGCAGGTTCGTCTCATCCTTGGTCTTTTGTGTTGAGTTCTCGTTAGTCATCAACATTTCCTGAGTAACGCGGGGGTGGTGTGTCCCAAATAAGTCGTGGGTCAAACGTCATGGCAGCCAGCATGGTAAGAACCACTACGGCGCCAAAAGCGAGTGCTGCGGGGCCAGGTGTGATCGACATCAGAGAGCCCGCGCGTATCAACGCGACGAGAATGGCCACAACAAAAACATCGACCATCGACCAGCGGCCGATGAATTCGGTGATGCGATACAGAACGGTGCGTTTGCGGGCGTTAATTTCATTGCTGCGAGCCACCACTAGGCAAAGCCACACCAGGGCTACCAGTTTGCCGACCGGAACGATCACGCTCGCGATAAAAATCACGGCCGCAATTGGCCATGAGCCCATCTGAGCGAGCTCAACCACACCGCCAATAATCGTAGAGGGAGAGGAGTCGCCAAGGCTCGTGGTGATCATTATGGGGTAAAGGTTAGCAGGAATATACATGACCGTCGCGGCGATAATGAGAGCCCATGTTCGCTGCAAGCTATGGGGTATGCGGTTGTGGAGGGGTTCATGACAGCGTATGCAGCGTGCTTTTTTGGCTTGCGCAGGCATTGGGTTGATCAAGCCGCACGTGTGGCATCCGGCCAAATTTTGCGCAGCCGCAGTGGTTGCTGTACGTGTGCCTTTTGGAGCGAGTGGCTCACCATCATCGAGTGAAAACCACATCCAGTCGGCATCAAGCGACTGGGTGGTGGCAATGAGTAATACCGCAAATGCACAGAAAGCCCAAAAAGAAACGCCAAGCTCTACCTGGGCCATGCTGGCGATTTTAATAAGGCTAACCAGCGCACCAATAATGAATACATCGGCCATCAGCCACGGTGCTAAGTGGGATAACGAACGTGCGATGTCGCGACTAAATGGCAAGGGGCTGTCTCTCAGTAAGCCAAATTGAAGCCATATCACGCCCATTAAGTAAACGGCAGGTAGCACTACAATGGTCATGATAACGGCAATGGCAACGAGCGGCTGGTCAAAGCCAATCAGCGTGGTGGCTGTTTGTGTTAACTCAATGCGGTTGCTTACGCCACTAACATTAAAGCTCACAAACGGAAAAGAAATAGCGGCGATTAGTGCTATCAGAGCGGTAATCGCCAGCGCCATACTGCGTTGCGCTGGATAGCGATGACGCCTTACCAGCGTATAGCCACAACGTGGACAGTTGGCCTTTTCACCGGGCTTGAGAGGGGGGAGTGCACTGACCCAGTCGCATTCATGGCAGGCTCTTAGGCGTCGGCGCTGAGTGCGTGCTTCAGGCGGTGCGTGGTCAACGTCCGAGATAGGCGGTGTCAATAACCGCTGTTTTGCCAATCGATCAGGCACGGCACGAAAAATAGCGGCGTATTTTTCAGGGAAGCGTGAAGTATCCGGAGGTATGTTACGCAATGAGCGCCTCATCAGTTTTTGCCATGCATGCTGCTAATATGACGCCCTACACAGGTGAGTCAAGCCTAAGTAAAAACAGCATGAAGCACTTGACCCAAATGCGCGCTTGCACAAGGATGCTCGCGTCATTGTGCTTGCTGCCACTTAAGGAAATAACATGTTGCTGCCCATACTCTCCGTCATTGGAGGATTGATACTGCTCATTTGGAGCGCTGAAAAATTTATTGAGGGGGCGGCGGCGACCTCGCGCTGGTTAGGGTTGTCCCCGCTTCTTATTGGTATGTTGGTGATTGGCTTCGGCACTTCTGCACCCGAAATGACAGTTTCTGTTTTAGCCGCATGGCAAGGGAGTCCGGGTTTGGCGGTGGGGAATGCCTATGGCTCCAACATTGCCAATATTGGTCTGGTGTTAGGGTTTGTTGCGCTGTTGGCGCCGCTTGCGGTGCACTCTAGCGTTATCCGTAAAGAGATGCCGGTGCTTTTTGCCGTTACGCTGCTCACAGGCCTGATGTTGTGGGATGGGTTTGTAGCGCGGTGGGAGGCCGTTATTTTGCTGTTGGTGCTTTTGGCCTTTATGACCATCAGCATAGTGAAGTCACGCGGTGAACAAAATGATGCTCTGGTGGAGGAAGTTGCCGCTACGTTAGAAAGTCATCCTATGTCACGCGGCAAAGCGATAGCATGGACGCTGGTAGGTCTTGCGCTCCTGGTGGCGAGTTCCAGGTTTCTGGTGTGGGGGGCGGTTGAAATTGCCCTGGCTTTCGGCGTCAGTGAACTTATTATTGGTCTTACCGTAGTGGCCATTGGCACCTCGCTGCCAGAGCTTGCCTCGTCCATTAGCGCGTTAAGACGCAAAGAGCACGACATGGTGCTAGGCAACGTTGTTGGCTCCAATTTATTTAATACACTGGGCGTCGTGGGGCTGGCGGGTGTTATTACCCCGATTCAGACTGGTAGCGAGGTTTTATCTCGTGATTGGGTGGTGATGACCGTGATGACACTATTAATGGTTCTGTTTGCCTTTTCTTGGCGTGGGCGCCCCCGGCGTATTAACCGGTTAGAGGGGGGGGTATTACTCATTCTTTTTGTTGCCTACACGGCGTACATGGTGTCGCTGGTTATAGGCGCTTGATGCCTGCTTTTTAGAGGCAAAAAAGTAGGCCAGCTATGACTAGCTGGCCTATTGTTGTTCAAAAGCTTGTGTTCAAAAGCTTGTGTTCAAAAGCTTGTGTTCAAAAGCGTGGTTTATGGCTCGTTAGGGAAGGGCGGGTACATCAAAATCTGGCATCTCACCTGTTAATGTATGCAAGAAGGCAGTGATGTCGTTGATAGTTCCTTCTTCAAGTTCACGACCCAGCATTTCTTCACCCATGATGGATATGGCTTCTTCCAATGTCTCAGTGGCACCGTTATTCATGTAGGGATAAGTGACGGCAACATTGCGTAGCGTTGGCGTCCTGAAGCGATACTTATCGCTTTCTTCTTCGGTAACGGTGTAGCGACCTAGGTCCGTTGAGCCGGGGACTTGAATAGCGTGGAATTGGCTATCCGTCAGGGCTGGGCCGCGGTGGCAAGCAACGCAGCCATTATCAACAAAAGCGACCATGCCATCTTTCGCCTCGTCACTGATCGCCTCCATGTCACCACGCAAGTAGCGATCAAACGGTGAGTGCGGCGTATTCAGTGTCCGCTGGAATGAGGCAAGCGACTGTGCGAGGTTATCGGCATTAATGGGATTTTCCTCCCCAGGGAATGCCTCCTCAAACTTGCGCTGATAGAGGTCAAATTCATTTAATCGCTCAAGCGCATCTTCTAGATCCATTGCCATTTCGACGCCTGCTTCAATGGGGCCGAGGGCCTGGGCTTCTAGATCGGGTGCGCGACCATCCCAGAATTGAGCTTCCAAAAAGCCACTGTTCAGAACGGTCGGCGTATTACGTTCACCGACTTGGCCATCGTGTCCTGTGGCACGGGGAATACGGTCTGACCAGCCTAATGCAGGGTTATGGCAAGTTGCACAGCTGATAACGCCACTGGAGGAAATCCTTGGCTCGAAAAAGAGCATGTTGCCGAGCTCAACCTTTTCAGGGCTCAAGGAGTTATCCGCAGGCATAGGGGGGAAATAGGGCAGTGGCTCGAAACGAGCGCGGTAATCCTCAAGGCCATCTTCAGCAATGGCGACACCCGCTGGTAAGAGGGCAGAACTTGCTATTAGAGCTGGCAATATTTTTTTGACGGCATGGTGCTTTTTCATAAAACGTCCCCTTTCTTGCTATTCACGGCCCCTCTCGCGCGGAGGGTGGTATGTAGCGTAGCTCTACTTAACTAGTAAGGTTGAAGAGACGATAAAAATCAACCTAGTGAATTAGTCGGATAAGTGCCTACATTGAGCTGTATCAGTTTTTGCCTTATCGCAAACGAGTTTAACGTGCTAGCGTTATCGTCTAGATAAAAAATATAGCTCACGGGTATCGAAAAGCTTTATCAGAGGAGCCGAGTGAAATGTCTCGTTACCGCTATCCTGCTATTTCCGAATCAGAAGTAACGCCCAAAAGGCTCTTTGAAAAACGCAGACGCTTTCTTCGTCAAGGAGCGGCGCTTGGAGCTGCATCGATGCTACCTTCAGGGTTGCTCATGCCTGCCAAAGCAGAAGCCTGGTCTGAAGCCTTCAAGAAACAGTTAACGGAGGATATGCCGCGTGAGGATTTTGCCGGCGATGAAGAGATCACCGATTACGGCGATGCGACCTCTTATAACAATTTTTATGAATTTGGAACACGAAAGAGTGATCCAGAAGTGTATGCCCATAAATTGCCTACGGACCCCTGGAGCGTGCGAATAGAGGGGGAGTTCAATAAAACCGGTGATATCGCCTTTGAAGACATTTTGCAACGCTTCAGTCTGGAGGAGCGAATCTACCGTCTTCGTTGCGTTGAAGCCTGGTCGATGGTGATCCCTTGGTTAGGTTTTCCGCTGCGTGATCTTTTAAAGCATCATGATCCAACTTCAAAGGCTAAATATATTGAGTTTGAAGCCATTTACGATCCCGAAAATTTGCGTGGTCAACGCCGTTCAATCATTGAATGGCCTTACCGCGAGGCTTTGCGTATAGATGAGGCCATGCATCCGTTAACCATGATTGCCGTGGGGATGTACGGTGAAAAAATGCCCAATCAAAATGGCGCGCCGATGCGCTTGGTGGTGCCTTGGAAATATGGCTTCAAAAGCATTAAGTCCGTAAAAGCCATTCGAGCACTTGAGCAAAAGCCCACAACTTCTTGGGAGGAAAAAAACCCTGAAGAGTATGGTTTCTTCGCTAATGTTAATCCCAACGTAGACCATCCCCGATGGTCGCAGGCGCGAGAGCGGCGTATAGGAGAGCCGGGCCGGCGGGAAACGATGATGTTTAACGGTTATGAAGATGAAGTTGCTCATCTCTATGATGGAATGGACTTACAGAGCCACTACTGATCGCTATTACGACTAAAAGTGCTTTATCTATGATAGATGCGAAAGCGAAAATCGTGCTTTTTCGGCTATTGGTTCTGCTGGCAGGCATTCTTCCTGGCTGTTGGTTAGGATGGCTGTGGCTATCGGATGGCTTAGGCGTTAATCCTGCAGAAACGGTGCTTCACTTTACGGGGCGAACAGGGTTAATACTTTTGCTTGCGACCATTGCGTTTAGCCCTGCCTTTCGCCTTACAGGGTGGGTCGGAATCATGATTGCACGCAGGCAGATAGGGTTGTGGGCTTTGTTTTGGCTCACAATGCATATGCTGACGTGGGTCGGTTGGGATCAATATTGGGCATGGCGTTGGATTTGGCATGATATGTGGGAGTTGGAATACGTTCGATACGGCGTACTGGCTTGGCTACTTCTAGTTCCGCTCGCGCTGACGTCTTTTCGTTGGGCCCCACAAAAAATGGGATGGTCTGCCTGGCATTGGTTACATCGTCTTATTTATGTTTCAGCAGGGCTGGGCATCTATCATCTATGGGTGCTTACGCGTGCTGACTATTTGCTTCCTACCACCTTTGCCGCCATTTTCCTTGGACTTCTTGGATTCCGGCTGGTTGATGCGATAGTGCATCGTCAATAGCTAATTGAAAAAGCGAAAATCGCTAGCAGGCCTTGACCTGGATCGAAAAGCTAGTATGATACGCATCCATCGAGAGGGCAGAGCGTTCTGCCTTTTTGAAGCTCTTTAAGAATTTGATCAGGTAATTCATGTGGGCGCTTGCCGATGAGGGTGACAAGTCACCTATTATCAAGGCAAGCGACTCGTCAAATGTCAATTTGACTGAATTCGTTTGAACCTTGAGCCAAGATTGGTTCGCTTCTGCCTTCGGGCAGGCAAGAACTGTATGATTTTAAACTGAAGAGTTTGATCATGGCTCAGATTGAACGCTGGCGGCAGGCCTAACACATGCAAGTCGAGCGGTAACAGATCTAGCTTGCTAGATGCTGACGAGCGGCGGACGGGTGAGTAACGCATAGGAATCTGCCCGGTAGTGGGGGATAACCTGGGGAAACCCAGGCTAATACCGCATACGTCCTACGGGAGAAAGCGGGGTTTCGGCCTCGCGCTATCGGATGAGCCTATGCCGGATTAGCTGGTTGGTGAGGTAATGGCTCACCAAGGCGACGATCCGTAGCTGGTCTGAGAGGATGATCAGCCACATCGGGACTGAGACACGGCCCGAACTCCTACGGGAGGCAGCAGTGGGGAATATTGGACAATGGGGGCAACCCTGATCCAGCCATGCCGCGTGTGTGAAGAAGGCCCTCGGGTTGTAAAGCACTTTCAGCGAGGAAGAACGCCTAATGGTTAATACCCGTTAGGAAAGACATCACTCGCAGAAGAAGCACCGGCTAACTCCGTGCCAGCAGCCGCGGTAATACGGAGGGTGCAAGCGTTAATCGGAATTACTGGGCGTAAAGCGCGCGTAGGCGGCTTAATAAGCCGGTTGTGAAAGCCCCGGGCTCAACCTGGGAACGGCATCCGGAACTGTTAAGCTAGAGTGCAGGAGAGGAAGGTAGAATTCCCGGTGTAGCGGTGAAATGCGTAGAGATCGGGAGGAATACCAGTGGCGAAGGCGGCCTTCTGGACTGACACTGACGCTGAGGTGCGAAAGCGTGGGTAGCAAACAGGATTAGATACCCTGGTAGTCCACGCCGTAAACGATGTCGACCAGCCGTTGGGTGCCTTGAGCACTTTGTGGCGAAGTTAACGCGATAAGTCGACCGCCTGGGGAGTACGGCCGCAAGGTTAAAACTCAAATGAATTGACGGGGGCCCGCACAAGCGGTGGAGCATGTGGTTTAATTCGATGCAACGCGAAGAACCTTACCTACCCTTGACATCCTGCGAACCCGGAAGAGATTCCGGGGTGCCTTCGGGAACGCAGAGACAGGTGCTGCATGGCTGTCGTCAGCTCGTGTTGTGAAATGTTGGGTTAAGTCCCGTAACGAGCGCAACCCTTGTCCCTATTTGCCAGCGATTCGGTCGGGAACTCTAGGGAGACTGCCGGTGACAAACCGGAGGAAGGTGGGGACGACGTCAAGTCATCATGGCCCTTACGGGTAGGGCTACACACGTGCTACAATGGCCGGTACAAAGGGCGGCGAACTCGCGAGAGTCAGCGAATCCCTTAAAGCCGGTCTCAGTCCGGATCGGAGTCTGCAACTCGACTCCGTGAAGTCGGAATCGCTAGTAATCGTGGATCAGAATGCCACGGTGAATACGTTCCCGGGCCTTGTACACACCGCCCGTCACACCATGGGAGTGGACTGCACCAGAAGTGGTTAGCCTAACGCAAGAGGGCGATCACCACGGTGTGGTTCATGACTGGGGTGAAGTCGTAACAAGGTAGCCGTAGGGGAACCTGCGGCTGGATCACCTCCTTAACCGATGCGTCATCCTCGCGGTAAGCGCTCACAATGAATTACCTGATCATTCAAGCGCGCCTGGCCACGGTACCCGCGCACTTAAGGCCCTACTGGCTTGCGCAATACGCCAACCCGGTAAAACACAAGGCTGGGCGACTCAAGCTATAAGCCTGCTATCTTTGTAGACAGCAAACGCGCGTCGATCATGTCGTAGGCGATAAAAAATGCTATGGTCAACGCATTGATGGGTAAGGGCACGCTGGGCCTTTAAGGAGAACCTTTATGTCTGCGTCAGAAATTCAAAAAACACGTATTATCAACGAACTGCAAGGCTTCATTCGTAAGCTTTTGCAAGACCCCAAAATTCTTGAGCAGTCGCTTGAAGTGGCGCGTAAAGAGTTCGCCAACGGCAGCTCGCCGGAAGTAATGGCACGGGTGGCCAATGAGATATCTGACACCACCAGTGTGCATATCCCCGAAGATCCGGCCGAGCACTCTGAAGCCGACCGGCTCTTTTTGGCCCTGCTGCGCGAAGTCGTGCTTGAGGAGCAGGCGCTCTACTAACGGCGCCTTATCTTTTATCTTTTCACCGGCGAAGCGTCTGCTTCGCCGTCTTTGATTACAGTCTGCTGACGTCAACGGAAGTATCATTACCCATGTCTCATACCGCCACGCGCAAGATTCTGGTCACAAGCGCCCTCCCCTACGCCAACGGCGACATCCACCTCGGTCACCTCTTAGAGTACATTCAGACCGATATCTGGGTGCGCTTCCAGAAAAGCCGTGGCCAGCAGTGCTACTACGTCTGCGCCGACGACGCCCATGGGACGGCGATCATGCTGCGCGCCGAGCAGGAGGGCATCACCTCGGAAGCGCTGATCGAACGCGTCTCCCGCGATCACCAAGCCGACTTCGCCCGCTTTGGCGTCAACTTCGACAACTACCACTCCACTCACTCCGACGAGAACCGCCACTTCAGCGAGCTGATCTATACCCGGCTGCGCGACAAGGGCCATATCGCTACCCGCGACATTGAACAGATGTTCGACCCGCAGAAGGGGCTATTTCTTGCCGACCGCTTCATCAAAGGCACTTGCCCAAAGTGCAAGGCCGACGACCAATACGGCGATAACTGCGAAAAGTGCGGCGCCACCTACACGCCGGCGGAGCTGATTAACCCTGTCTCGGCGATCTCTGGCGCCACGCCGGAAGTGCGCAGCTCCACCCACTACTTTTTCAAGCTGCCCGATTTCGCCGAATTCCTGCAGCAGTGGATCAATGACGGTCACGTACAGCCGCAGATCCGCAACAAACTCATGGAGTGGTTTGAATCAGGCTTCAACGAGTGGGATATCTCCCGCGATGCGCCCTATTTCGGTTTTGAAATTCCCGATGCGCCGGGCAAGTATTTTTACGTTTGGCTCGACGCGCCGATTGGCTACCTCGCCAGTTTTAAAAACCTGTGCGAGCGCGACAATATCAACTTCGATAGCTTCTGGCAGCCAGACAGCGATGCCGAGGTGTATCACTTTATCGGCAAGGACATCGTCTACTTCCACGCCCTGTTTTGGCCCGCCATGCTGCACGGCGCCGATTTCCGCACGCCCACGGCGGTCAACTGCCACGGCTTTGTCACCGTCGACGGCGCCAAGATGTCAAAATCGCGCGGCACCTTCATCAAGGCCGCCACCTACGCCGACCACCTCAACCCCGAGTACCTGCGCTACTACTTCGCCGCCAAGCTCACCTCCAAGGTGGACGATCTCGACCTGAACCTGGACGACTTCGCCGCGAGAGTGAACAGCGACCTGGTGGGCAAGGTCATTAATATCGCCAGCCGCTGCGCCGGCTTCGTGAAAAAACTCGGGGGCGGCACGCTGGCGTCCCGCTGCGCCGAGCCGCAGATGCTGGCGCGTTTTATCGCCGCCGGCGATGCGATCGCCGCAGATTATGAAGCCCGCGAGTTCAGTCGCGCGATGCGCCACATCATGGAGCTCGCCGACGAAGCCAACACCTACATCGCCGACGCCGAGCCGTGGGTGCTGGCCAAGCAAGAGGGTCGCGAGCAAGAGGTGCTGGATATCTGCTCGGTGGGTATCAACCTGTTCCGCCAACTCATGGTCTACCTCGCGCCGGTGGTTCCGGCCATGGCCGAGCAAGCCCGAGCATTCTTGAACGTGGATACCCTCGACTGGCACAGCCGCCACGACGTGCTGACGGGGCACACCATCAACAAGTTCAAGCCGCTGATGACCCGCGTTGAGCGCGACAAAATCGACGCCATGATCGACGCCTCCAAGGAGGATTTAGTGGAAGAGCAGAAACTTAAAGACGCGCCCAAAGGGGCGCTCGCCGATGACCCCATTGCCCCTGAAATCAGCTTCGACGACTTCATCAAGGTGGATCTGCGCATTGCCCGTATCGCCAAGGCGCAGTACGTCGAAGGCGCCGACAAGCTGTTACAGCTGACGCTGGATCTCGGGGGCGAGACGCGCAACGTCTTTTCCGGCATTCGCTCCTCCTACGCCCCAGAGGCGTTGGAGGGCCGGCTCACGGTGATGGTGGCCAACCTCGCCCCGCGCAAGATGCGCTTTGGCATCTCCGAAGGCATGGTGCTCGCCAGTGCCAATAACGACGGCATTTATCTGCTCTCGCCGGACGCCGGCGCCGAGCCGGGGCAGCGGGTCACCTAAACCGCATGAGCGAGCTGTTCGTCATCCTGATCGGCACCGCGCTGGTGAACAATTTTGTGCTGGTCCAGTTTTTGGGGCTCTGCCCGTTTATGGGCGTCTCCAATAAGCTGGAGTCCGCGGTCGGCATGTCGGCGGCAACGACCTTTGTGCTTACGCTCGCCTCGGCGGCGAGCTTTGTGGTTTATCACGGCGTGCTGGTGCCGCTGGACGTGACCTACCTGCGCACTATCAGCTTTATCGTGGTGATCGCGGCGGTCGTGCAGTTCACCGAGGTCATGGTGCGCTACATAAGCCCGCTTTTGCACCAGGTGCTGGGCATCTTTCTGCCGCTGATCACCACCAACTGCGCGGTGCTGGGCGTGGCGCTGTTATCGCTCAATCGCAAGCTGAGTTTTTTTCACACCACGCTTTACGGCTTGGGCGCGGCACTCGGGTTCTCGCTCATCCTGGTGCTGTTTGCCGCGCTGCGCGAGCGCTTAAGCGGCGCCGATATTCCCAAGCCTTTTCAGGGCGCGGCCATTGCAATGATCAGCGCAAGCCTGATGTCGCTGGCGTTTCTCGGCTTTTCCGGCCTCGTTCAGCTCTGACACTGTTTATGCCTTCCGCGAGGATGCCGCCATGCTGGAATCCAACACGCTGATGTCAATGCTCACCGCCGTTGCCGTGCTGGCTGGCATGGGCATCGGCTTTGGTGCGCTGTTGGGGTTTGTGAGCGAGCGCTTCAAGGTGGAAGGCAACCCGCTGGTCGACAAGATCGACGCGCTGCTCCCGCAAACCCAGTGCGGCCAGTGCGGCTACCCGGGGTGTCGCCCCTACGCCGAGGCCATCAACCAAGGCGACGCCATCAACAAGTGCCCGCCCGGCGGCGAGACCACCATTGCTGAGCTAGCGGACCTGTTGGGGCGCGAGCCCGAGCCGTTAGACGGCGAAGCCCACGCCGAGGAGCGGGTCGCGTTTATCCGTGAGGAGGAGTGCATCGGTTGCACCAAGTGCCTTCAGGCCTGCCCGGTGGATGCCATTATTGGTGCCGCCAAGCTCATGCACACGGTGATCGAGGATGAGTGTACCGGTTGCGATCTGTGCGTGGCTCCCTGCCCGGTTGACTGCATCGACATGCTCCCCCGAAGCGCACCGCTCACTCGGTGGCAACCGGTCGTGAGTGCCTCCACCGCCGATATCATTGCCAGCGACCGTACCGAGGAGCCGCCGCATGTCGTCCGCACTTGACGCTCACAAACGCGATTTTCCCGGCGGTATTTATCCCCCTGAGCGCAAGGCACGCTCAACCGATCGCCCCTTAAGCGACGCCCCTCTGCCCCGGCGCGTGATACTACCGCTCAACCAACACAGCGGCCGTCCCGCCGTTGCCTGCGTGCAAGTCGGCGATACGTTACGCCGAGGTGCGCTGATCGCCAAGCCCGACGGCATGATCTCAAGCGCCCTACATGCGAGCATCAGTGGTACCGTGGTGGCCATAAACGACGCTCAGATCGTCATCGAAAGCGACGGCGACGATGCCGAGACCCGCTTTGAGCCACTGGATTGGCGTACGGCAGGCCATGACGAACTACTTGCAAGACTGGATGCGAGCGGCCTTGTCGGGCTAGGCGGCGCGGGCTTCCCCACTCAGGTGAAAGCCCGGGTGCGCGAGCGCCACGCGCTGGATACGCTGATCGTCAACGCCGCCGAGTGCGAACCCTACATCACCGCCGACGACATCACCCTGCGCCACTTTGCACATGACGTGCTCGAAGGCGCGCAGCTTATGGCCACACTTGCCGGCGCCGCGCGGATTATCATCGGTATCGAGGATAACAAGCCCGAGGCCCTGGCCGCGCTTGAAGCGGCGCTGCCGAAAAGCCCACCACACCCCATCGAAATACGGGTGATCGAAACCCGCTACCCCAGCGGGGGCGAGCGCCAGCTGATTCAAAAGTTGCTTGGTCGTGAAGTGCCAAGCGAAGGCCTGCCCGCCGATGTGGGCGTGCTCTGCCACAACCCCGGCACGCTTTTGGCGGCACTCCACGCCGTGCGCGACGGCGCCCCCCTGACCTCTCGGATTGTCACGCTTACCGGCGACGCTTTGGAGCGCCCCGGCAACTACCGCGTGCGTATCGGCACGCCCATTCGTGAGCTATTGGAACATGCGGGTTTAAACGCCACGCAACTCAGCCAGGTGATTCACGGCGGGCCGATGATGGGTGAGGCGCTCGCGAATCTGGACGTACCGGTGGGCAAAACCACCAACTGCCTGATTGCCGCAACAAAGGATGAGCTCCCCACCCCGCCGCCAGAGTCGCCTTGCATTCGCTGCGGTGCCTGCGAAACAGTCTGCCCGGTATCCCTGCTGCCGCAGCTGCTGCACTGGTACGCCCGCGCGGGGGATGACGAGCGCCTTACGCGCTACCATCTTTTCGACTGCATCGAGTGCGGCGCCTGCAGTTATGTCTGCCCCAGCCACATCCCGCTGGTAGAGGATTACCGCGAGGCCAAAGCGCGCCTACGCCTTAAGCGCATCGAAGCCGCGAAAGCCGAGCACGCCAAACACCGCTTTGAGTTCCGCCAAGCGCGCCTGGCCCGCGAGGAAGCAGAAAAACAGGCCCGGCGCGAAGCGCGTCTTGCCAAGGCCAAGCGCCCCGCGCAAACGGGCCTAAACGACGGGGCTAGTGCCCAAGCGGATTTGCGCAGCCTGCGTATCGCGCAAACCGCCGCCAAAGCCGCCGTGCGCAAAGCGGAAAAAACCCTCGCCCGCGCCGCCGAACAGGACCCGCATCAAGACCTCACGGACCTGGAAACGCAGCTCGCCACGGCCCAGGAAAACCTCAAAGCCGCCGATGCCAAGCTGCACGCTGCCCGTGAGGAGAGCGCCTCTTGAAGTACCTCGCCATGAGTCACACTACCATGAGTTTTCCGCGATGAGCTTTCTCCACCACAGCGCGACACCCGCCTCGGCTCAGGCGCCGTCCAGCACCCCAAATCTGATGCGTTGGGTGCTATTCGCCATGCTACCGGGCATCGTGGTGATGACGGTCTACTTTGGTGTTGGCGTGCTCACCAATATCGCCCTTGCGGCCCTGTTTGGTTTGGCCTTGGAAGCGGGAGTACTCCGTCTGCGCCATCGCCCGCTGCGCCCGGCGTTGAACGATGCCAGCGCCTTGGTCACCGCCGTGCTGCTAGGCGTCGCACTGCCGCCGGCCAGCCCCTGGTGGCTTATTGGTGTCGGCATGGTCGCCGCCGTGGTGGTCGCCAAGCAACTCTACGGTGGGCTGGGGCAAAACCCTTTTAATCCGGCCATGGTGGGCTACGCGCTGCTGTTGGTGTCGTTTCCCACTTACATGACCCTTTGGGCACCGCCGCAGGCGCTGTTACCCGACACGCTGTGGCTCCAGGTCGCGGGCATGTTGCCTGCAAGCGAGCTCGATGCCCTCAGCGGCGCCACGCCATTGGATGCCTTCAAGCACAAAGGCGAGGCCGTGCTGGCCAGCGAGTTTTGGGCCGCCGAGCCGTTACCAGCGGGCACGCTGGATGCCTGGCAGCACGCCGGCTGGGCGTGGCTACTAGGCGGGGGCGTGCTGCTCTACAAGCGGATTATTAGCTGGCATATACCGGTGGCGATGCTGGGCAGCATGACGCTTTTCAGTGCGCTTTTTTATGCCGGCGATCCTAGCCACTTTGCCTCACCGAGCTTTCACCTTTTGACCGGGGCGGCTATTTTTGGCGCTTTTTTTATTGCCACCGACCCGGTATCGGCCGCCACCAGCCGTCGTGGCAAGCTCATTTATGGCGCGGGTATCGGCACGCTGGTCATGCTGATTCGCACCTTCGGCGCCTACCCCGATGCGGTAGCCTTCGCCGTGCTATTAATGAACCTGTGCGTGCCGCTTTTGGATCTCTACAGCGACCCGCGCGTCATGGGGCACACCCAAGCGGTGCGCGGCCAGCGACCCCCGGAAGGTGAGGCATGAACCTGCACGCGGCCATCAAGCAGGGAGCGCTCGCGCTCGGGGCCTTTGCCCTGGTCACCGCCGGAAGCGTCGGCCTGATTCGCGCGCTCACCGCCGAGCGTATCGCCACCAATGTTCAGGTGTATCAGCATCAGCAGCTGCGCGAAGTGCTGCCGCCGGCACTCGCGGACGTGCCTCTCCCGCGCATTCTTGAAGGCGCCTTCCCCCTCCCTGAGCCGCAGGCGCTCGGTCATCGCGCGCCGACACAGGGCTGGTCGGTGCGAAGCGCAGACAAAAACGTCGTGATTCTGCCGGTGGTGACCCGTGAAGGCTACAGCGGTGAAATCCGCCTCCTGGTGGGGATCGATGACCAGCAGCGCATAAGTGGCGTACGCGTGACGGCGCATCAAGAAACACCGGGGCTTGGCGATAACATCGAACGCCGCCGCAGCGACTGGATCACCACCTTCAACGGCTTGCGACTGGAAAGTTTGCCGACGAGCGGCTGGGCGGTCAAAAAGGAGGGCGGTGAATTTGAGGCTTTCACCGGCGCGACGATCACCCCTCGCGCCATCGTGAACGCCGTGCATCAAGCGCTGCGGTATGCCGACCGCACCCCGCTGCCTGGCGTGAGTGACCGGGAAGACGTAGAGGAGTCTGCATTATGAGCCTGTTTTCTGACCTCGCCCGCGAGGGCCTGTGGCGCAACAACCCCGCACTGGTGCAACTGCTGGGTCTTTGCCCGCTGCTTGCCGTTAGCAACAGTGTCGTGAACGCACTGGGGCTTGCCATCGCCACGCTGCTAGTGCTAGTGGGGTCGAGTAGCGCGGTCTCGCTGCTGCGCCATCAAGTACCCGGTAGCGTGCGTCTACCGGCGTTCGTGATGATCATCGCGGCTTTTGTCACCTGCGCGGAGCTTTTGATGGCTGCCTATGCGTATCCGCTCTATCAGGTGCTGGGTATTTTTATTCCGCTGATCGTCACCAACTGCGCGATTTTAGGTCGTGCGGACGCCTTCGCCTCGCGCCATCCACCGCTTGCCGCCGCCGTGGATGGTCTAATGATGGGGTTAGGCTTCGCCGCGGTACTGATCGTGCTGGGGGCGCTACGCGAGAGTCTCGGACAAGGCACGCTGTTCAGCGACATGGAGCTACTGTTTGGCACCGGCGCCAGCCGCTGGGAAATCATCCTATTCGCCGACTACCAATTTCTGTTTTTCCTGCTGCCACCCGGCGCCTTTTTTGTCGCGGGCCTGCTCATCGCGCTGAAAAACGCCATCGATCAGGCCAGCGCCGCACGTGCCAAGCCCATCGAGGCCGCCCCGAAGCCCGAACGGCGGGTGCGCGTAACGGGCACGATCAAGTAGCAGACCAACAGCGCAGAGAGTCGACGACCAATAGAACCTGGCCAATCGCCCATAGGACATTATGAACGCACAAAAACGCTACGCGATTTTTGCTCGCCTCAAGGCAGAAAATCCGCAGCCAACCACCGAACTCAACTGGTCCACCCCCTTTGAGCTACTCGCCGCCGTTTTGCTCTCCGCCCAGGCCACGGATGTGGGCGTCAATAAGGCCACCGCGCGGCTCTTTCCGGTGGCGAACACACCGCAGGCGATCATTGATCTGGGGATCGATGGGCTCAAAGAGCACATCAAGACCATCGGGCTTTATAACACCAAGGCCGAAAACCTGATGAAAACCTGCCATATTTTGGTGGAGCAACATGACGGCGAGGTCCCCAAAACGCGCAAGGCACTGGAAGCCCTGCCCGGCGTGGGGCGCAAGACCGCCAACGTGATCTTGAACACCGCTTTTGGCCAGCCCACCATCGCCGTGGACACGCACATATTTCGCGTTGCCAACCGTACCGGCATCGCTAAGGGCAAAGATGTGGTGGAAGTCGAAAAAAAGCTTTTGCGCCACGTGCCGCGTGAATTCAAGCAAGACGCCCACCACTGGCTGATTCTGCACGGCCGCTATACCTGTGTGGCCCGTAAACCCCGCTGCGGTAGCTGCATTATCGAGGATTTGTGCGAATATCAAGATAAAACCGACATCGCCTGACCCACCACAAGGAGTGAGCGTGCCTAGCCCCGCCCGACTGCTGCACGACCAACCTATAGAGCAGCGCATCGACGCGCTGCTTGCCCTATCGCACCAGCATGCCAAACACTTCGGCAGCCCCGGTGCTTGGCTTGCGCGCGAGCGCTACCTGGCGAAACACCCCACGAACATTTTGGTGATGAAGTGCATGGACGGGCGCATCCATATCCCCCATGCCACGCGGACGCCGCTCGGGATTATTACCCCGTTTCGCAACCTCGGGGGCATTTTCCACCTCGGCTGGCCCTATCTCGGTGAGCTTGTCAGCGAGGCCGTGACCTCAGCGGCGAAACGCGGCAGCGCCTCGTTGATGATGATCACCTATCACTTTTCACGCGGCGAGCGGCGTCGCGGTTGCGCCGGTTTTCAGTGTGATGTCGAGGCCGCGAAGGCCCACGCCTACCGCCTCGCCGAGCAGGCCGATGCGCTCTTTGGCCACGAACGACACCACGTCTATCCGCTGGTGTGCGGCTTTGAGACGGACCGAGACGCGCTGATTCTGCACGGCGAAAATGACAAAACGCTGGATATCAGCACCTGGATTGGCCACTCACGTGACGACTTAGCCGCCGCCCTGGCGGATGTCTGCCCGGATATGCCGGCCGATATTCGCCGCGACGTGCTCCCGCTGCTAGAAGGCAACCTCGCCCACGTGACAGCGCTGGAAGGCGCTACCCGTGAGCTCGACATCGAGCACCGTGAATGGGTCATCTGCATTGGGCGTGGGTTCGATTTTTTGCATCTTCCCAATACCGCACTGATTATCGGCCCTTACGAGCCCGACCTTGCCAAGCCGATTGGCACCGCCGCGGCGATCATCGAAGCCAACATGCGCAGTGGGCGTATCCCAGACGACGGTTTTATGCTGCTTGCCTCGACGCCCTACCACCAAAACGGCGTCGATAGAGCACGCGCTGAGCTCAAATCGCACTTTCTCTCTGACTTTGCCGAGGGTGTGATTACCCAGCAGCACCCCGAATTGGCCGCCAAGATGCATCGCCATACCGCCGTTGTGCATTGGCCCACACGAGAGCTACATACGCTCAGCCCCCGCCGCTAACGCGCGGGCGACTTTAGCCGCATTCGGCCAAGGTCGTCTTGGCCGAATGCGCTCCCCCTCATACACTTAACCCTATAACAGCAATAACGCACTGCCTTTGCGAGCGTACGACTTAACAATAAAACATAGCATCCCGGGAGAGCGACATGGCCAATGTGTTGGTAGTCGATGACGAGCCCAATATCGTTCTGTCATTAGAGTTTTTGATGGAGCAGGCGGGGTTTGAGGTCACGACGGCCGAGGACGGCGAACAAGCCTTAGAAAGCGTTAAAAGCGCCCAGCCCGATTTAATTTTGCTCGATATTAGCCTACCGGGTATCAGCGGTTTCGATGTGCTTGAGCAGCTTCGCGCTCAGCCGGAAACCGAGCGTTTGCCCATTATCATGCTCACGGCCCACGGCCGTGAGGTGGAGCGTGAAAAGGGCATGGCGCTAGGGGCCGATGACTACATCACCAAACCCTTTTCGACCCAAACGCTGGTCGAAAAAGTCAAAGGGCTGCTAAACGAGGCCCCCTCATGAAACGTCGCGGGCTACCCAAGCGCCAGCGACTGATTGGCCTTTGGCTGCTGCTAAGCGGTGTGAGCCTGCTGGGCGGTGCGATTTTCGCCGGCTGGCTCGACACCCATCTCAACCCAGAAGGCTGGCAGCGCATCGTACTGTGGCTGGGGAGCTTCTCGGGCGGCGGTACGATTTTTCTTGTTGGCCTATTGCTTGAGCGTATGCTGTTTACCCCCCTTCGCCATCTGCAAGTGCAGCTTGCACGCTTGGTCGCCAACCCCGACGCCCGCGACGAGCATCCGCCCGAAGGCTGGTTGAAAGGCTTGGGTCCCGACCTTCGGCGGGTGCATGAAAGCTGGCGTAACGACCGCGCGCGTTTAGCCACGGCGCACGCCGAAGGCGCCCGCAGCGCGGCACGCATCCGCCAAGAGCTGGAAACCCTGCTGCAAGTATTGGAAACCCCGCTGCTGCTGTGCGACCACCACCGTCGCGTCATGCTCTTCAATCAGGCGGCGGAAGATTTTTTCTCAAACCATGACGGCTTGGGTCTTGGCAAGCGGCTCGAGACCTTGCTGCCAAGCCCCAGCCTGGAACACGCGCTTTCCCAGCTCCCCTACGACGGCTCACCGCGCGAGCTACTCGCGCCGTGCGATGAGCGCTGGCTAAAAATCATCCTTCGCCGCGTGCCGGGTAGCGACGGCGAGGCGTTGCTGACGTTCACCGATGCCACGGCCTCCTGGTCGAGCGAAATGGGCGTGCGCGCGGAACTCGCCGCCATGTTAACGCCTCTGCGTCAGCATACGGCGAGCCTAACCAGCGCTGCCGATGCCCTGATTCAGCTTCGCCAACGCGGCGAGGCGACCGACTCCCTGCGCGACCGCCTTGAGCGTGTGATCGAGGAAGAGGGGGCAACGCTTGGTGATAGCGTCGCGCGTATTGGCACGCTACTCGATGATATGCAGCATCAGGGCGAGCGCTTAACCCCGATGTGGTCGAATGACTTCTGGCAGGCGCTGGACGAGCGCCTTGACCCCGAGCACCGCCTGATCACTCCCATCGGCATGCCAGCCTGGTTCAAGGGGGACGCGCCGGCCTTGATTGCGCTTTTGGCCTCGCTGGTTCAGCACCTCAACGCTTATCTGCCGGATAACGGCTTTGAAGGTGAGGTCTGTCTTGGCAATAAGCGCGTCTATCTCGACTTTATCTGGCGCGGCAAGCCCCTGCCTGAGCGTGAGCTCGCGCAGTGGCGACAGAAAACACTCGAGAGCCTTCCTCTCTCGCCGACCGCCGCCGACGTCCTGCGCCAGCACGCCAGTGACATCTGGAGCCTGGCCGACGAAAACAGCGGCTACGCGCGTATTCGCATGCCTCTCCCCGCCACGGAGCGTGTCGGCGCCCCCCGCGAAGCGACCCCACCGCGGCCCGAATTCCACGATTTTGGCATCGCCGATTTACCCGCACCCGACGAGGAGCTCGCGCATCGTTCACTGCGAAGCCTGGAAGTCGTCGCCTTTGACACCGAAACCACCGGGCTTGAGCTGCGTCGCGGAGATACCGTGATCAGCGTGGGCGCCTGCCGCGTGGTCAACGCACGCCTGCTGGCAAGCGAAGTATTTGACCAAAAAGTCGACCCCAAACGCCCAATCCCCCCAGAGAGCACGGCGATTCACGGGCTGACCGACGCCGACGTTGAGGGGGCGCCACCGCTGGATATTGTCCTCACGCGGTTTCGCCAGTACGTCAGCGATGCGGTACTGCTCGCGCACAATGCCTCGTTTGATATGCTCGCGATCAGCCATCACGGCGTTGATTTCGACCTTCCGGTGCTGGATACGCTGCTGATTTCCCGCGCGCTGGATGAAGCCATCGATGGCCACGACCTCGACAGCCTGGCCAAGCGATACGACCTGACCTTCCCCCCCGGCACACGACACACGGCGCTGGGCGACGCACGGGTCACTGCGGAGCTTTGGCTTGCGCTGCTTCCGCGCCTGGAAGCCCGGGGTATCGACACCCTTGAAAAGCTATTGGCACTACAGTCCAACGCCTTTGATAAAGAGGATGGCAGCGCATGACCCCTACCCAAGACTCGCGTCACCATGCGCGCCTGATCGCGCTAATCCTTCTGGCCCTGCTGCTGTTTTGCCCGCCGCTGCTGGTGGTGGTTAACCACCTTCCCGGCACGGCAAGCCTGGCGCTTTATCTGTTTGGCGCTTGGGCGCTGGTGATTGGACTCGCCGCCTGGCTCATGGAGCGCCCCGCCAAGCACTGACGCTTGCCTACTGCCGTTGAGGAGCCGCGCCAATGCGCACTGACCCGATTATCCTCACCGCCGCCTTTGGCTATCTGGCCCTGCTTTTCGTGGTGGCGGCGTGGGGTGATCGGCGCGCAGAGGCGGGCCGCACGGTCATTAGCTCGCCGACGGTCTACGCGCTTTCGATTGCGGTTTACTGCACCGCCTGGACGTTTTACGGCAGCGTGGGGCGCGCGGCGGCGCATGGGCCGAGCTTCTTGCTGATTTACCTCGGCCCCACTCTGGCAATGCTGGCCGCGCCCTTTCTGCTACGCAAAATGGTGCGCATTGCCGCCCGCGAGCGCATCACCTCGATTGCCGACTTTGTCAGCGCACGCTACGGCAAAAGCACCGGCCTAGGCGCACTGGTCGCCCTGATGGCGCTGATCACCATCACACCGTATATCGCCCTGCAGCTTAAAGCGATCACCGTCAGCCACGCGATACTGATCAACTACCCCGATAGCGCAGACACCACCTTGACCAATGAGAGCTTCTGGGTGGATAAATCCTTCTGGGTCGCCCTGGTCCTTGCCGTTTTCATTATTCTCTTCGGCACTCGCCACCTTGATGCCAGCGAGCGGCATGAAGGTATGGTCGCGGCGATCGCCCTGGAGTCCTTGGTCAAGCTGGCGGCGTTTCTCGCCGTGGGGCTATTTGTGGTTTTCGGCTTATTCGCCGGTCCAGGGGATCTGTTTCGCCAAGTCGCGCTCACGCCCGAGCTTGAAAACCTAATGAGCTTGGAGAGCGTGCCGGGGGGTGCCACCGGCTGGGTAGGCATGCTGGTCTTGGCATTCTTGGCTTTTATCACCCTGCCCCGCCAATTTCAGGTACTGGTGGTCGAGAACGTCGATGAGCGCCACCTCAAGCGCGCCAGCTGGCTGTTCCCGCTCTACATGCTGCTGATCAACCTCTTTGTTATCCCTATTGCCATGGCTGGCTTACTGCTCGGGGACGCGGCCGGCAACCCCGATAGTTTTGTACTGACGCTCCCCTTGCTCGCCGGCATTGATGCGCTGCCGCTGTTTGTGTTTATCGGCGGGCTCTCCGCCGCCACCGGCATGGTGATTGTCGAAACCATCGCGCTCTCCACCATGGTGAGCAACCAACTCGTCATGCCGTTACTGCTACGGATCAAACACCTGCATATCAGTCACCAAGGGCGGCTGGCGGGCTGGCTATTGGGTATCCGCCGTATCGCGATCGTGCTGATTCTGCTGCTGGGCTACCTCTACCATGCGTTGATTGGTGACTCCTATAGCCTCGTCACCATTGGGCTTGTCTCTTTCGCCGGCGCCGCCCAGCTCGCGCCGGCCCTGCTGCTGGGGCTTTATTGGCGCGGGGCTACCCGCCAAGGGGCAACGCTTGGGCTCATTGCTGGCTTTGCCGTCTGGGGCTACACGCTGCTGCTGCCAGGGTTTGCACAGTCCGGCTGGCTAAGCGCGACACTTCTCACCGAAGGCCCCGGGAGTATCGCCTGGCTCACGCCTTACGCGCTGTTCGGCCTAGAGGGGTGGGACATTTATACCCATTCACTGTTGTGGAGCATGCTGGCTAACGTGGGCTTACTGGTCGGCGTCTCGCTGTTCACCCGGCAGACGCCGCTGGAACAAACCCAAGCCGCGCTGTTCACGCAAGCCCTGCACCCCAACCTGCAAACCACATCGCTCTGGCGCGGCCAAACTACCCAGGGCGAACTGCGCGAGCTCCTTGAGCGTTATTTGGGGGCAACGGCCACTCAGCGCGTTTTTGCTAAAGTGCCGGAAAGCGATAGCGCCACTAACGAGCCGGCCACCACCGAGTTAATCACCCGGGCCGAGCAGGCACTGGCGGGGTCGCTCGGTAGCGCCTCGGCGCGCGTGCTGATTAACTCGGTAGTGCGCGGTGAAGCGCTCGATCTCGAGTCAATTTTGAGCATTCTCGATACCACGTCTCAGACGCTGGAGTACAACCGCGAGCTCAAGCAGAAATCCCAGGAGCTTGCCCGTATAGGGGAAGAGTTGCGCACGGCCAATGAGCGCCTGCGCGAACTCGACCGGCTAAAGGATGAGTTTGTGGCCATGGTGAGCCATGAGCTGCGTACGCCGCTCACCTCGATCCGCGCTTTCGCCGAAATTCTGCGCGACGGCGAGACGCTCACCGATGAGAAGCGCCGCCACTTTCTGGGTGTTATCGTGCATGAAAGCCAGCGTCTCTCGCGCTTAATCGAAGAAATTCTCGACCTGGCACGTCTGGAAAGCGGCCGCTTGACGCTCAACCCCGAAACCCTCGACCTCGCCGCGCTCGCCAAGCATAGCGTCGATGCCATCTCGCGTTTGCAAGAGAAGCGCGGGGTGACGCTGGACGTCAACATTGAGGCCACACCCGCAATGATTGTCGGCGACCCAGACCGCCTTGAGCAGGTTATTATCAACTTACTGGATAACGCGGGTAAGTTCGCCGACCATGACGACCCGCAGGTGTTGCTGCGCCTTTACCGGCACAAAAAGAACTACCGCCTTAGCGTCGAAGATAACGGCCCCGGCATTAGCGCCAATGAACGCGAGCGGGTATTCGAGAAGTTTCACCAGATCGAGCAGTCGAGCGATAGCGCCAAGCGCGGACGCCCCAAGGGCAGTGGGCTGGGGCTACCCATTAGCCGAGGCATTGTCGCCCATTTAGGCGGGCGTTTGTGGGTCGATGAAGGCGCCACGCTCGGCGGCGCCTGCTTGGTCATGGAGCTCCCGCACGCACCCGAGACTTAACATGACTCACGCAGTGGCGAATCTGCTTAAGATCGTACTTCAGCATGTGTGTTTGATCATCGCGCAGCCGAGCGCTATCCACCCAGCCGTCGGCCACTTGGCCAAGCGCAAGATTGTGGCGCTGCTGATCTAGCGTTAGCTGCTGCAACCGCTCGAGTATGGCCACGAGTTCCTCGGCTTGCCCGCGCGTCAGCCCGCTGGCGCTGTGATGCCCCAGGGCTTGCAAGCGCTTGCGGGTACTCACCTCACTCACGCCGGCATGAAGGCTTAAAAGCCGTACGGCACTGACAAGCGGCATCAAGCCTTGGCGCTTGAGGTTGATCGCATCGGCATAAGGCGCTTCCTCGACGCTGCCTTTCAAACGCCCCAGGCGATCCAGCGCCACCGGCAGCTCGTCGAGCAGCGCGGCCATCTCATCCATAAAGAGCGCACGCTTAGGCACAATATCCGCCGCGCTTTGTGATAGCGTTTGCGCCAAGCGCGCCTCCCCGGCAACGGGCGTGAAGTCCAGTAGGATATTGGTCTGCTGCACGCGCTTGACCCGGCGCTCCTGGGTCCACAAATCCAATTGCGCACGCCACTCGCCGAGGCGTTTGCGCCACATCGGCCAGCGCGCCATCACATGCCCCTGGCAGAGCGGAATCCCCGCCTCGGCCAAACGCTGGGTAAAGCGTTCGCCCAGGGCTTGAAAGTAACCGTCGATTTCCACGTGGCGGCTATCGGGATAATCCTCGATGATCAACGCATTGTCCTGATCCGGCCCCAGCAGACTCTCATCGCGAGCGCCAGACCCTAGAATCAGCACGCAGTAATCCGCTGGCGGGGGGCCCCAGCCCTGGCTCTGCATCTCTTCCAGGGAGCGGCTAATGGCATGGCGGTAAAGCCAGGCGTTATGGTCGCTAATCAGCTGCGCCATTCGCCAGGCGGGCAAATCGTAGCGCGAAAGCGTCTCCACCAGGCGCTGCTGCCACTGGTAGGCATGGGTGAGCGGGCTTTCGGCTGACGGCGCCGCGTCGAGTACATCCTTTAGCGGCGCGAAAAGCTCGGTCACAGCGGAAGGATGCGCATGGTCAAACAGGCGTCGCCACGGCGAGAAGCGATGAATCCAGCGCACGGTAGACCTATCTGTCGGAGGCGTCGGAAGATGTTTGCCGCGGGTCGGGCTCGAACATCGCCTCGCCCACTTCGTCGATATAGCGCTTCGCCTTGGCCACCATCATCTCATCGCAGCCTTCGCGGCTTGGCAGCATATCGGAGCGCTCAAAGCGGTGCTCGCGGACGTCACCATCGTCCAGGCGCTGACGAATAATCCCGCTAACGCGGTATTGGCCGCTCTGGTCATCCGGTTCGGAGATGATCACATAGCCGTTATACTCCACCGCCTCTGCCGCTTGGGCGCGGCTACCGTGCTCTGTTTTGTCACCGCCAAACAGGCCGGCAAATAGCTTTTTCAGCATAAAGGCTCCTTATACGCCATGCGGCAGCCCGAGGGCTGCCGCTCGCCTTGCGGCCAGGCGTTTTTATATCAGCTTTGCTTACGGCCTTTACCCGCGGCAATACGCAGACGCAGCGCGTTGAGCTTAATAAAGCCTTCCGCGTCTTTTTGATCGTAAGCGCCGGCATCGTCTTCAAAGGTGGCGATCGACTCGTCAAACAGCGAATCGTCGGACTTACGCCCCACGACCGTCGCGCTGCCTTTGTAGAGCTTCATGCGCACCACCCCGTTAACGTTTTTCTGCGTTTCGTCGATGGCGGCTTGCAGCATGCGCCGCTCGGGGCTCCACCAGTAGCCGTTGTAGATCACCTTGGCGTACTTCGGCATCAACTCGTCTTTCAGGTGCGCCTCTTCGCGGTCAAGCGTCAAGGACTCAATCGCGCGGTGGGCGCGCAGCATGATCGTGCCCCCCGGCGTTTCGTAGCAGCCGCGGGACTTCATGCCCACGTAGCGGTTCTCAACGATATCCAAGCGGCCGATGCCGTTGTCGCCACCGAGCTTGTTGAGCTTTTCCAGCACTGCGTGGGGCTTCATTGCTTGGCCGTCGATGGCCACGATGTCGCCCTGGTCAAAGGTGAGCTCGATATAGGTGGGTGTATCCGGCGCGGCTTCTGGCGAGACACTCCAACGCCACATGTCCTCCTCGGCTTCGGCCCACGGATCTTCCAGAATGCCGCCCTCGTAGGAGATGTGCAGCAGATTGGCATCCATGGAGTAGGGGGATTTTTTCTTCTTGCTGGAGAAATCCACCGGAATGTCGTGCTGCTCGCAGTACGCCATCAGCTTTTCACGCGAGGTCAGGTCCCACTCGCGCCACGGGGCAATCACTTTTACACCGGGTTTGAGCGCATAGCCGCCCAGCTCAAAGCGGACTTGATCGTTGCCCTTGCCGGTGGCGCCGTGGGAGATCGCGTCGGCGCCGGTTTCGTTGGCGATTTCGATCAAGCGCTTGGCGATCAGCGGGCGGGCAATGGAAGTGCCGAGCAGGTATTCGCCTTCATAAATCGTGTTGGCACGAAACATCGGGTAGACATAGTCGCGGACAAACTCTTCGCGCAGATCTTCGATATAGATCTCTTTAACGCCTAGCGCCTCCGCCTTCGCCCGCGCAGGCTCCACTTCTTCGCCTTGACCGATGTCGGCAGTAAAAGTCACCACCTCGCAGTTGTAGGTCTCTTGCAACCACTTGACGATTACGGATGTATCCAGGCCGCCGGAATACGCCAGCACCACCTTTTTGACATCGGACATTCTAAGCTCCTCGTTAATCTAACGCGGCGCCGCTTGCGCATGCGCCAAACAGTGAAACGCTGAGTATAGCGCTCTGACACCTCAACGAATACCTTCGGCGGCGTGTCGAGCCTAAAGCTGATAGAATGATGCGCTATTACCTGCTCGCTATTGACGATTTGCTACAAGGAGAGCTGCATGAGCGAGGCAATTGCCCGCGATTTAATGGCCCAGCGGTTTCGCAGTTACCTACCCGTCGTGGTGGATTTAGAGACGGGTGGTTTTAACGCCAAGCGCGATGCCCTGCTGGAGATCGCGGCCGTAACGCTCACCATGGATCCGGAAGGCAACCTGCTGCCCGACGCCACTTACGCCTATCACCTGAAACCGTTTGAGGGCGCTAACGTCGAGCAAGCGGCGCTGGATTTTACCGGCATCAAGCTGGATGACCCGCTGCGCCAGCAAATCGCGGTGACCGAAGCCGAGGCCCTGGGCGAGATATTTCGCCCGGTGCGAAAAGCGATCAAGGCGCATGGCTGTACCCGCGCGATTCTGGTGGGCCACAATGCCGCCTTCGATCACGGCTTTTTAAACGCCGCCGCCGAGCGCTGCGGGGTCAAGCGCAATCCGTTCCACCCCTTTTCCAGCTTTGATACCGCCTCGCTTGCGGGCTTGGTCTATGGCCAAACGGTGCTCGCACGCGCCTGCCGTGCGGCGGGGATCGAGTTCGATAATAAAGCCGCCCACTCAGCGCGCTACGACACCGAACGCACCGCCGAGCTGTTTTGCGCCATGGTCAACCGCTATAAGGATCTTGGCGGCTGGCGACTCGCCCAGCGCGAACAAGAGATGGACCGCGCCGACGATTGAGCCCCACAGATGCAGCCACCGCCCCTTTACGCTAAAATGGCGCGTTAAATATTTAGGTTAAACGTTGCGTTAACCGCACACGCCCGCCGCCTCAAAGCCTCAGCGCTTTTCGAGGGGCAGGCTTTTTTACTTTCCAATTATCAGCCCCTTTCCAGGAGAAAGAGCGTTTCCATGGCCCAGCACAATGCCTTTTATGCCCAGTCCGGGGGCGTCACCGCCGTTATCAACGCCAGCGCCTGCGGCGTTATTGAAGCCTGCCGCGAAGCATCCGATCAAATAGGCAAGGTATACGCCGGCCATAACGGCATTATCGGGGCGTTAACCGAAGACCTCATTGACGTTACCCAAGAGAGCGACGCATCGATTACCGCCCTGCGCCATACTCCCGGCGGCGCCTTTGGCTCTTGCCGCTATAAACTCAAGGACATCGACACCCACCGCGCCCAGTACGAGCGCTTAATCGAGGTGTTTAAAGCCCACGACATTCGTTACTTCTTCTATAACGGCGGCGGCGATAGCGCGGATACGTGCCTGAAAGTCTCCCAGCTCTCCGAAAAGATGGGCTATCCCCTCACCGCGATCCATGTGCCCAAAACCGTGGATAACGACCTGCCGGTGACCGACAATAGCCCCGGTTTCGGCAGCGTGGCCAAGTATATCGCCACCTCCACCCGCGAAGCCTCGCTTGATATCGCCTCCATGTGCGCCACCTCCACCAAGGTATTTGTGCTGGAAGTCATGGGCCGCCACGCCGGGTGGATCGCCGCTGCCGGAGGCCTTGCCGGCGAAGGCGAAGGGGAGCCGCCGCACTTGATCATCTTCCCGGAGATCGCCTTCGACCGCGAAGCGGTCATGGCGCGGGTGGATAAGTGCGTGAAGGAGTATGGCTACTGTGTCATCGTGGTTTCCGAGGGGGCACGCTACGAAGACGGCACTTTCTTGGCCGACGCGGGCAATACCGATGCGTTTGGCCACCGTCAGCTCGGCGGCGTCGCCCCGACGCTGGCCGGCATGGTCAAGCAGGACCTCGGCTACAAATACCACTGGGCCGTGGCTGACTACCTGCAGCGCGCCGCGCGCCATTTGGCGTCCAAAACCGATGTCGAGCACGCCTACGCCGTGGGCCGCGAGGCAGTGGCGCTGGCGTTGGCGGGTAAGAACTCGATGATGCCCGCGATTCGCCGCACCTCGGAGGCCCCTTACCAGTGGGATGTGATTTCGGCTCCGCTAAGCGAGATCGCCAACCAAGAAAAATTCATGCCGCGGGATTACATCAGCGAAGACGGCTTTGCCATCACCCCGGACTGCCGGCGCTACCTCTCGCCGCTGATTCAGGGAGAGGATTTCCCGCCGTTTGAGAACGGCCTGCCCAAGGTGGCCAAGCTGACTCTCGCCAAGGTGGAAAAGCGCTTACCGGTTTTCACCCTTTAACCACTGGCACACTTTAAGCCGCTACGCGCTAACGTAGCAGCCAAGAAAGCACCAACAGCAGCAGCAAGATTCCCGCCACCCCTTGCCAAAAACGGCGGGAATCGCTGCGTATCTCTTGCCGACTGCCCCGGCGCGACCGCCCTAGCGGCACACGTAGCGCGTGCAAAAATTCCGACATGCGTCGAAAACGCAGCCCTCGTTGCGGGTCTAGCGCCCGACGTAGGGCATCGTCGAGTTCGGGCGATATTTCTGGATTGGCGGCGCGCGCACTGCGGTAGCTCAACTCTTCCAGATCGGTATGGCTACGCAATCGGTCGGGCGTCAACGCATAGGGCATTTGTCCGGTGAGCAGCCAATAGGTGGTAGAGGCGAGCGAATATTGATCGCTACGCCGGCCAACGCTATCGCCCAGGGCGTACTCCGGTGCGGTATGCTCACTAAAGCCCACTTGTTGCAGCAGCTCGCCCGAGTGGCGATGGCCATCCACTTCCCGCACATGGCAGGCGCTAAAGTCGGTAAGCACGAGCTTGCCGTGATCATCGATCAGCACGTTATCGGGATTGACTTGTTGGTGCAGCACATCGCGGTGGTGTAGCGCCTGCACCGCTTTGCCTAGCTGGTTGGCGATCTCCAGGCGCTGAATCAGTGTCGCTTGCGGATGGCGCTCGGCCCACTGGCGCAGCGTCTCCCCTTCCACATTGGCCATCAGATAATAGAGATAGCGCCGCGGCCGCGAGGGCTCCACCACGCGCACAACGAAGGGCGAATTCACCCGCTCGACCACCCACTGCTGCAGCAAAAAATGCTCTAAATAGGCGTTGCGCAACGATAGCTCCGGGCTTGGCGCTTTCATCACCATGGTGCGGTGGGTAGTGGTATCGCGCACTCGATAAACGCGCGACTGCGCCGTGCGCGATAGCACCTCCAGAATCTCAAAGCCGTCCAAGCGCTCCCCCGGGCTCAACTCGGGCGGGATAGGCAAATCGCCATATACTTGGCCGGGATGGTCGCTTGCCTCCTCGGGGAGCTCGTCGATACGCACCAGTTGAAAGCAGAATTGATCCCCGCCGTAGCCCCGCTCCTGGGCGCGGGTTTTGGCCTCATTGGCCAAGCGCTCGCAGGCGGCGTCCAAGTCGCTGGCATCCAGGCGGATCAAGCGCACGTAGTCCGAAGGCAAAAGCGTGCCGCGCACGGCTTGGGTCGTGAAAAGAAAGATATCCCCCTGCTTGAGGGGGAGCTGGGTATAGTCGATATCGACGCTGCCATCCAGCCCCAAGGCCCGCGAGGGGTAGCGATAACCGCCCAGGTCGGTCACATGATCCCGCGATACCTGTTCAAACTCGGCGCCGCGCAGACGAAACACCAAGGTATCGCCCATGTGAAACAGGTGCGCTTCTCGGTGGCGAAACACCAGTGCCGACACCGATGAAACAAAACTCCCCTCGTGCACGTGCTGGCTCTGGCTATAGCACCAGCTATTAAGGGCACGTAGCACGCGGGTGGCCGACGTTTTGACATCCCAGTGGTCGGGAGTGGAGAAGTAGTCCGCCAAGAACCCCCTTACGCTGAGATCGCCCGCCTGCTTCGCCATGGTATTGCGGGATATCGAGTCACTAATCACCGCGCAGCCACCCTTCGCTTTTAAAAGCGGCGCCTCGGGAATCTGCACCGACATGGAGCTGCGGTGCTGACGCCGGTCGGGCGCCACAAAACCTTGGCCATAACTGATGAGCAATTGGGCGTGCGCCAAGTTTTCCTCCTGGAAAGCGTGATAACCGAGGGTCAAGGGGCAAAAGCGAATGCCCTACCGGCTAGTGCATTACGTGTCCGCTATGATACCGCTCGCTGTAATACAGGCGCTATCATAAACACAGCGGCGCTCATTCGCCTACACAATGGCCACCGACCTACGTTTTAGAAACGTAGGTCGCATTGGTAATTCGCGAGTCTTGTTCGTATAATCCCACGCCATAAATGTTGGCTTATTTCCGATCAGCCAGTTGCACGCTTTTCAGTACGATTTTTCAAGTACGCTCAAGGAAATTACGATGAACTTTGACAACATCCCCGCCGGTAAGGATCTGCCCAACGATATTTACGTGGTCATTGAGATCCCGGCCCATCATGCGCCGATCAAGTATGAGATCGACAAAGACATGGGGTCACTGCTGGTTGATCGCTTCATGGCAACACCGATGTTCTACCCGGCCAACTACGGTTTTATCCCGCACACCCTGGCCGACGATGGCGACCCGCTCGACGCCTTGGTCGTCACTCCGCATCCGGTTCAGCCGGGCAGTATCATCCGCGCCCGCCCGGTGGGTGTACTCAACATGACCGATGAAGCCGGTGAAGACGCCAAGCTGGTGTGTGTCCCCCACGCCAAGCTCTCAGCCCTTTACGACGACGTTCAGGAAGTGACCGACCTGCCAGAACTGCTGCGCCAACAAATCGCCCACTTCTTCGAAAACTACAAAGACCTCGAAAAAGGCAAATGGGTGAAAGTGGAGTCCTGGGAAGGCGCCGATGCCGCGCGTAAAGCGATTGATAAATCGGTGGCGGCGTACCAAAAAGCGTAACCACGCCGACGCATCATCGTCCTCCAACGGGCTGCCTTTTCACGGCGGCCCGTTTATATTTTGCAGACCATTAAGTTGCGATGAAATCCCGCGTCATGTCACCGCAGCCACCGCGCGGGGAGTCTGTTTACGTTAAGCTGTCGCATTGGCGGCTCCCCTCCAGGGGCGCGCCCTTTTCCTGCCTTCCCACGCTAACGGATAATTTGAGGAGATTCTGTGCTGTCGCGTCAACGCTCGCTCGTGCTTAGCCTCTGGCTAACGTTGCTGATGATCCCACTGGTGGCCAGCGCGCAGTGGTTCTCCTCCTCTGAGCAGGAGGGTGAATTTCTGCCGGTGATGGAAGCCTTCCAGCCCAGCGCCTGGCACGATGGCGAGACGCTCTTTATCGGCATGGAAATCGCTGACGACTACTACCTCTATCGCCATCAATTCGCCGTTGAAAGCCAAACTCAAGGCGTAGCGCTTCAAGCGCCAAAACTGCCCGAAGGCAGCTTCACCACCGATGAGTTTCTGGGCGATGTGTATATCTTCCGCCAGCAGGTGGTGCTGGAGGTGCCGTTTGACCCAGCGCATAGCGGGCCGCTGCCCGTTGAGCTGACGTTTCAGGGCTGCGCGGACGCGGGGCTCTGCTACCCGCCGGAGCGTACCGCCCTTGAGGCAATACAGTCCGAAGCACCGCCCGCCTTTGCCGACTGGAACGGTGGCGACCCGGCAGCAGAGCCCACAGAGCCCACAGAGGCAAGCCGTTTTGACGGCCCGCAAAGCGATGATCGTCGCTTTACCGCCCTGTTAAACGAGGCAAGCCTACCGCTGGCATTGGGGCTCTTTTTTATCGCCGGGCTCGGGCTAACCTTCACCCCTTGCGTTCTGCCGATGATTCCGATTTTGTCATCGATTGTAGTGGGGCAAAACCCGACAAAACCGCGCGCTTTCGTGCTCTCCGTAAGCTACGTCCTGGGCATGTCGGCTACCTACGCCCTCGTGGGCATTCTCATGGGGCTGTTTGGCGCCGGACTGAACCTGCAAGCGCACCTGCAATCCGCACCCGTGCTTACCGTCTTCGCCTTGCTGTTTACGCTCTTTGCGCTCGCCATGTTTGGCGCCTTTGACCTGCGCCTTTCACCGCGTTTGGCGGGCCGAGTGGATGCCTGGCAAGCACGCGCCCAGCAAAGCGGCCCCCTTGGGCTGGCGCTTGCCGGGGCACTTTCGGTGCTAGTCGTCTCGCCTTGTGTCACCGCACCGCTCGCCGGGGCGCTCGTTTTTATCTCCTCCACGGGCGACGCGGCATTGGGCGGCGCCGTCCTCTTTGCCTTGGGCCTCGGCATGGGCGTGCCGCTGCTACTGGTGGGCACGTTTGGCGCGACACTGCTGCCGCGTTCAGGCGCCTGGATGAACGGGGTGAAAATTGCCTTTGGCCTGCTGCTGCTGGGCGTGGCGATCTGGATGATTGAGCGCTTGGTGCCTGCCACGGTGGCGCTACTGCTATGGGCAGCGCTTGCCATTGGCACCGCCCTCGCCCTTGGCGCACTACAGCTTAATCAGCCACAAGGGTGGGCACGGGTCCGTCAGACGCTGGGTATTTTACTGCTTGCCTGGGGGCTTGCCCTGGTGATCGGCGCTGCGCAGGGCGGCAGCAACCCGCTGCGCCCGCTGCAATTCAGCGCGTCTACGCCAGAAGCAAATAGCGAGCAAACGCTGGCGTTTCAAGAGGTCGATCGGCTTAGCGCGTTAGACGCCGCACTCAACGACGCCACTGACCAGGGCCGACCCGCTTTTGTTCACTTCACCGCCGACTGGTGCATCACCTGCAAGCAGATGGAGCGTGAGGTCTACCCAAGCCCCGATGTCACACGCGCCCTTCAGGATTACACCCTGATCAAGGCCGATGTCACCCAAACCAATGAACACAGTCGCGCGCTGCTTGAGCGTTATCGTCTCTTTGGCCCGCCGAGCCTGCTCTTTTTTTACCAAGGCGAAGAAATTCTTGAGGCCCGTATTCAAGGGGAAGTCAACGCGGCCCAATTAGAGCAGCACCTTCAGACGCTCAGCGACTGGCTTGCCAGCTGACCCTCAAGCTTCATGCCCCGCCAACGGGGCTTTATGCCGCGAACATCGTCAAACATTCGTTTAAACACGTGCCGCAAGGCGCATCCATGCCTCTGCTGGACAAGCACCGCCTTTTTCGGCACACTCCTGCGCATATTGGTCAAAATGTAACGCCTAAAACGGCCAGCATAGGGGTAACGTGCGCTAACGTGTCGCGTTCTCTTATATTTTGATCTAGGTTTACTGCACCAGTAGGCGCTGGCCACACGCCGAGCGCCCTGCTATTTGCTAGCTTTTATTCATTCGTTTTCTCGATTATTTATTCTCTTTAACCCATAAGGCGACCTCATGGATATTCGCAAAGTCAAAAAACTCATTGAGCTGCTGGAAGAGTCCAACATCAGCGAAATCGAAATCCAGGAAGGCGAAGAGTCCGTGCGTATTAGCCGTCACCCCAACGGTAGCGCTCAACCAGCGCCAGCAATGCCGCAATACGCACCACAACCCACCCATGCCCCCGCTCCGCAAGCGGCACCGGCAGCCAGCGAAGAGCCCGCGGAGACGGCGATGACATATCGCGGTGAAGCGGTCAGCTCGCCCATGGTAGGCACCTTCTACCGCAGCCCGGCGCCGGGAGCGAAATCCTTCGTCGAAGTGGGTGACAGCGTGAAGCAAGGCGACACCATCTGCATCGTGGAAGCGATGAAAATGATGAACCAAATCGAAGCTGACCGCGATGGCACCATTGAGGCGATCCTGGTTGAGGACGGAGAGCCGGTCGAGTTTGATCAACCCATGATCGTGATTGCCTGATCTTCTTTTACTGACACGGGTGGACTTCTCCATGCTGGACAAGGTACTTATCGCCAACCGCGGCGAGATTGCCCTGCGCATTTTGCGCGCTTGCAAAGAGCTGGGCATTAAAACCGTGGCGGTACACTCAAAAGCCGACCGCGAACTCATGCATGTGCGCCTCGCTGATGAAGCCGTTTGCATCGGCCCGGCCTCTTCTGCGCTCTCTTATCTCAACATCCCGGCGCTTATTAGCGCCGCGGAAGTCACCGATTCAAGCGCCATACACCCCGGCTACGGCTTTCTTTCGGAAAACGCCAACTTTGCCGAGCAGGTCGAGCGCTCGGGCTTCACGTTTATTGGCCCCAAGGCGGACACGATCCGCCTAATGGGCGACAAGGTCAGCGCCATTGAGGCAATGAAAAAAGCGGGCGTTCCCACTGTGCCCGGCTCCGACGGGCCTCTTGGCGAAGACGATGAAATCAACCTCGCCACCGCCCGGCGCATTGGCTACCCCGTCATCATCAAAGCCGCCGCTGGCGGCGGTGGTCGCGGCATGCGCGTGGTACACACCGAAGGCCACCTGCTTTCCGCTATCAACGTGACCCGCACCGAGGCGCACTCCTCGTTTGGCGACGGCACGGTCTACATGGAGAAATTTCTAGAAAAACCGCGCCACGTGGAAGTACAAGTGCTAGCGGATGGTCAGGGCAACGCGATTCACCTTTATGACCGCGACTGCTCGCTGCAGCGTCGCCATCAAAAGGTGCTCGAGGAAGCCCCGGCCCCTGGCATTGACCCCGCCGCGCGCGCCAACGTGTTGGATGCGTGCCGGGAGGCGTGCCTGGAAATCAACTACCGCGGCGCCGGTACCTTTGAATTTCTCTACGAAGATGGTGAATTCTTCTTTATCGAGATGAACACCCGCGTCCAGGTGGAGCACCCGGTCACCGAAATGGTCACCGGCGTGGATATCGTCAAAGAGCAGCTGCGCATCGCCTCCGGCATGCCGCTGTCCATCCAGCAAGAAGACGTGAAGCTGAGCGGGCATGCGTTTGAGTGTCGCATTAACGCCGAAGACGCGCGCACCTTCATGCCCTCTCCGGGCAAGGTCACGCTTTACCACGCCCCGGGCGGCCTCGGCGTGCGGATGGATTCGCACCTGTATACCGGCTATACCGTGCCGCCGCACTACGACTCGCTGATTGGCAAGCTCATCACCTGGGGTGAGGATCGCGATATTGCCCTGACTCGCATGCGCAACGCCCTTGACGAGCTACTTGTGGAAGGCATCAAAACCAATATCGACCTGCAGAAAGATTTGGTGCGCGACAGCTATTTCCGCCAAGGCGGGGTTAACATCCACTACCTGGAAAAGAAGCTCGGTTAATCGCCTGATAACGAGCAGCAAAGACGGCATAAAAACGGGGTGGCCATGCCGCCCCGTTTTGCTTGCTTCACCGACTTCAGCATCACGACTCGCCTTTAACCCCCACTCAGTGGAGACCGCACCATGCCTTGGCTGCAACTCAAAGCTCACGTCGCCCCCGAGCAAGCCGAGCTTTTAGAAGAGCTTTTGCTAGAGGAAGGCGCCACCGCGATTGGCTTACAGGACGCTCACGACGACCCGGTATTTGAACCGGAGCGTGGCACGACGCCCCTATGGCAAGACACGATATTAACCGGTCTTTACGACGATCTCGAAGGGGTCGACGCCATGCTCGGCCGCATTCATTCCGCTTGGGCGCAGCAGATACCCGGCGAGCCTTGCCCCGAGATTGAATACGAGCTTCTCGCCGACCGCGATTGGGAGCGCGAGTGGATGGAGGATTTCACGCCGCTGCCGATGGGCGAGCGCCTGTGGATTGTGCCGAGCTGGCATACGCCGCCTCAACCCGGCGCGGTCAACCTCATTTTAGACCCAGGCCTGGCCTTTGGCACCGGCACCCATCCCACCACCGCGCTATGTTTAGAGTGGTTGGATAGTTTGGCGGTCGACGGCACGCTCGCCGATAAAAAGGTGCTCGATGTGGGCTGCGGCTCGGGGATTCTCGCCATCGCCGCGCTTAAGCTCGGTGCTCGGCATGCCGATGCCACCGATATTGACCCGCAGGCGCTTCAAGCTAGCCGCGACAACGCCGAGCGCAATGCGATTCAAGCGCAGCAACTTTCGCTTTACTACCCCGAACAGCTGCCTTCCGGCACGTATCCGGTGGTGACCGCTAACATTCTCGCGGGCCCACTGGTAGAACTGGCCGCGACGATTGCAGGTCATGTCGCCCCCGGTGGGCACCTTGCGCTGTCGGGCATTTTGGCCAACCAAGCCGATAACGTCTTGGAGGCCTACCAGGCCCAAGGCCTGCGGATGCAAGCGCCCGCCCTGCGCGATGGCTGGGTGCGACTGACCGGCACGCGGCCGTTATAATGTTGTTATCGCCCGCCATCAGCAAATCCCCCGCGTCGGCCTTCACCCTAGCGGCGAGTCGGCGTATCATACCTGCCCTTATCGAATTTGATTCACTGCCACGACTCGCACTGCTATGACCGAACGCTCTCCACTGCCGTCGATTGGCCACCATACGCTGATGAATCGCGCGATTTTGGCGCCCATGGCAGGGGTCACCGACCGCCCTTTTCGCCAGTTGTGTCGCCGTTTAGGCGCCGGCTGGGTCGTCGGCGAGATGGTCACCTCAGACCCCAGCCTATGGCACACCCGCAAATCTCAGCAGCGGATGGACCATAGCGGGGAGCCTTCTCCCCGAGTGGTACAGATCGCCGGCGGTGACGCGCGTATGCTCGCCGAGGCCGCCCGCCTCAACGCCGAGCTTGGGGCCGAGGTCATCGACATCAACATGGGCTGCCCGGCGAAGAAGGTCTGCAACAAAGCCGCGGGGTCGGCGCTCTTGCGCGACGAGGCCCTGGTTGCCGACATTGTTAACGCGGTAGTGGCGGCCGTCGAGATACCGGTGACGCTAAAAATTCGCACTGGCTGGTGCGCCAAGAGCAATAACGGCGTGCGCATCGCAAGACTTGCCGAAGACGCCGGCATTCAAGCACTGGCCGTGCATGGGCGCCATCGTCAGCAGCGTTACACGGGGCACGCGGAGTACGACACCATCGCCGAGATCAAGTCACGGGTTAATATTCCGGTATTTGCCAATGGCGATATCACCAGTGCGGAAAAAGCCGCCGAGGTGCTTCGCCATACCCAAGCCGATGCGGTCATGGTGGGACGGGGCGCTCAAGGTAACCCCTGGATTTTTCAGCAAATCACCCACTTCTTGGCGCACGGCCAACATTTGGCTCCACCCTCGTTAAGCGAGCGCCACACGGTGCTCAGCCAACACTTGGCCGAGCTGCACGCCTTCTATGGCCCTGTCATGGGTCCCAGAATCGCGCGCAAGCATATCGGCTGGTATTTAAGTGCCGATAGCCGCTTTGACGAGACCGAGCAGCGCACGCTCAAACGCCAGTTCAATGGGTTAGAATCTGCCCAATCTCAGCGTGAATGGATCAACGACGCCATGGCGTGCGATGCAGCCACGCGTCTTTTCGCCAAAGGAAGCCATGCGGCATGAATGAACGCGATCTTTTATCCCAGTACCCGGCAAGTGACGCGATGACCTCATCGGCTGAACCTGCAACCGATACGACTGGCTCGCCGCAACCCCTGCGCGAAGCCGTCGAAGTCTCTATGCAGCGCTATTTCGAGCATCTCGATGGCGGCGATACCAGCGACCTTTATGCCATGGTACTCGCGGAAGTCGAAGCGCCGCTGTTGGCCTCGGTGATGGCTTATGCCGAAGGCAACCAGACCCGAGCCGCCACCCTGCTCGGCTTAAACCGCGGCACCCTGCGCAAAAAACTGAAATGCTATGGCCTTCTTGACTCAGGCCTTTTTGAAGGTGACGCCCCTTAATCGGGGCGTTGCTGCTTTTATTGACCGACCCTCAACGTGAGCACACCCATGGCTGATAGCACTGCAACCCCCGTTCGCCGCGCCTTACTAAGCGTGTCTGATAAAACCGGCATTGTCGACTTCGCTCGTGGCTTAACCGAGCAAGGCGTTGAACTGCTCTCGACGGGGGGTACCTTCCGCCTACTGCAAGAAAATAGCATTGCGGTTAAAGAAGTCTCTGAGCATACCGGCTTTCCCGAAATCATGGATGGCCGGGTCAAAACGCTGCACCCGAAAATTCACGGCGGTATTTTGGGCCGCCGCGGGCAGGACGACGCGGTCATGGCGGAAAATGACATTGCTCCCATTGATATGGTCGTGGTGAACCTTTACCCCTTTGCTGCCACGGTGGCCAAAGACGACTGCACGCTGGAAGACGCCATCGAAAACATCGATATCGGTGGCCCCACGATGGTGCGAGCCTGCGCCAAAAACCACGCCTACACCACCATCGTGGTGAATGCCGACGACTACGCGCGCATCCTCGACGAGCTAGCGACACACGCGGGCCAAGTCAGTGCGACCACCCGCTTTGACCTGGCGGTGAAAGCGTTTGAACACACCGCCGGTTATGATGGCGCGATTGCCGACTACTTAGGCCGCCAAGTCAGTGATTCCGACGCCCTGTTCCCGCGCACCTTCAACCTGCAATTACACAAAAAGCAGGACATGCGCTACGGTGAAAACCCGCACCAGAACGCAGCGTTTTATGTCGACCCGACAGCCCAAGAGCCGAGTGTGGCGACCGCCCGCACGCTGCAAGGCAAACCGCTCTCGTTTAATAACGTCGCCGATACCGATGCCGCCTTTGAGTGCGTCAAAGCCTTTGACGACACCGCCTGCGTAATTGTGAAACACGCCAACCCCTGCGGGGTCGCCGTGGGCCAAACCGCCCTTGAGGCGTACGACAAGGCGTTTGCCACCGACCCCACCAGCGCCTTCGGCGGCATCATTGCCTTTAACACACCGCTTGACGCCGACACCGCCCGTGCGATTATCGAGCGCCAGTTTGTGGAAGTCATTATCGCCCCCGGGGTGAGCGATGACGCCGCCACCATCGTGGCCAAGAAACAGAACGTACGCCTGCTCGACGTTAGCGCCCACTGGCCAGGCGACCCGCAGCCGGCATTCGACTTCAAACGCGTTAACGGCGGCTTACTGGTGCAAGAGCGTGACCAGGGCATGGTGGAGCGTAACGATCTCACTGTGGTCAGTGAGCGCGCGCCCAGCGAGCAGGAACTTCGGGATCTCGCCTTCGCCTGGCGGGTGGCGAAATTCGTTAAATCCAACGCGATTGTCTACGCCAAGGATGGTCACACCATTGGCGTCGGCGCGGGACAAATGAGCCGGGTCTACTCGGCCAAAATTGCCGGCATTAAAGCCGCCGACGAAGGGCTTTCGGTGCCGGGCTCCGTCATGGCGTCGGATGCGTTTTTCCCCTTCCGTGACGGTATCGACGCCGCCGCTACGGCAGGCATCACGGCCGTGATTCAGCCCGGCGGCTCCATGCGCGACCAAGAAGTGATCGACGCCGCCAACGAAGCCGGCATTGCCATGGTATTCACCGGCATGCGTCACTTCCGTCACTGACGAAAGCGCGCTTTATGCCCGCAAAAAAGCCAGCGACGTTACATCGCTGGCTTTTTCTCTCATAAGCGAGTCCAGGCTTACCCCAGGTCGATACACACGTATTTGGTTTCCAGAAACTCATCAAGCCCTTGATGCCCGCCTTCACGGCCGATGCCGGAGGCTTTCACGCCGCCAAAAGGTGCCGCCGCGTTTGAGATTAACCCCGTGTTAACACCGACCATGCCGTACTCCAAGGCTTCAGAGACGCGCCACACACGCGCGAGATCTTTTGAGTAGAAGTAGGATGCCAAGCCATACTGGGTGTCATTGGCCATTGAGATCGCGGTTTCTTCATCATCAAAGGGGAATACCGCCGCTAGCGGGCCGAAGGTCTCTTCTTTGGCAACCTTCATCTCACTGGTCGCAAAGCTAATCAGGGTTGGCGAGAAGAAATTGCCGCCCAGCGAATGGGGATGGCCGCCGAGAAGTAGCTCCGCGCCGCGATCGACCGCGTCCTGAACGTGCTCACTCACTTTTTGTACGGCGTCTTGGTCAATCAGCGGCCCGATATTGATATTGGGCTTGCTGCCATTACCCACGTGCAGCTCGCTGTTCATGGCGACGGCCAACTTTTCACAGAAGGCATTCACCACGCTGGACTGGACCAAAAAGCGGTTGGTGCAGATACACGTTTGCCCCGCATTGCGAAACTTGGCCGCCATCGCACCTTCGACCGCGGCATCCAAGTCCGCATCTTCAAATACGATAAAGGGCGCGTTGCCGCCAAGCTCCAGAGAGATTTTTTGGATGTGTTCCGAGGCTTGCGCCATCAGCTTGCGCCCGACTTCGGTCGAACCCGTGAAGGTAATTTTGCGCACCTTGGGCGATGAGGTAAGCGCTTGGGCAATCTCGGGGGCTTGCCCCGGCACGACGTTAAACACCCCACGTGGAATTCCTGCACGCTCGGCTAAAAAGGCCAAGGCGGTGGCGGAGAAAGGCGTTTGACTGGCGGGCTTTACCACGATCGTGCAGCCTGCCGCCAAGGCAGCCCCGGCTTTGCGGGTAATCATCGCAGCGGGGAAGTTCCATGGGGTAATGGCCCCCACAACGCCCACCGGCTGCTTGGTCACCACAATCCGCTGACTGGCCTTCGCCGCAGGAATCGTTTCGCCATAAATGCGCCGTCCTTGTTCGGCAAACCAGCGCAAAAAGCTTGCCGCATACGCGATCTCGCCTTCCGCTTCTTTCAGTGGCTTACCCTGCTCGAAAGTCATCAGCATGGCCAAGTCTTGCTGATGCTCCAGCATTAAATCGTGCCATTTGATCAGCAGGTCCGCGCGCTCCTGGGCGGTCATCGCCCGCCAAGCGGGCAGTGCCGCGTCAGCGGCATCCACGGCGCGTAATGTTTCGGCTTTGCCCAAGCGCGGCATGTCCCCGACCAACTCTTGCGTTGCCGGGTTAACGACATTGATCTGCTCACCGCTATCGGCGGCTACCCAACTGCCATCAATATAGGCAAATGGGCAGTAAAGCTGCGTTTCTTTTAGCGCTTCCATGACTAACTCCTGACCAAATGATGGCCCCATGGGTAAATGGTGAAAATCATGCTAAGACGAAAAGCCTCATTTGACCAAGTACCAAGGACAAATTTGCGCATTAAAAAGCGAATGCCTCCCTTTATTCTAGCTGACCAGGGTGAGAAACTCCTGCCGCGTCGCCTGGTTTTCGCGGAAATCACCTAGCATCACCGATGAGGTCATGCTGGAATTTTGTTTCTCCACGCCGCGCATCATCATGCACAGATGCCGCGCTTCCACGACCACCGCCACGCCCCGCGCGCTGGTTACCTGTTGTACCGCTTCGGCGATCTGGCGCGTCAAATTCTCCTGAATCTGCATTCGCCGCGCATACATGTCCACGATACGGGCAAACTTCGATAATCCCAGCACCTTGCCGTTAGGCAGATAGGCGACGTGGCATTTACCGATAAAAGGCAGTAAGTGGTGCTCGCACATTGAGTAGAGCTCGATATCCTTCACCAACACCATTTCGTCGGTTTGAGATTCAAACACCGCGCCATTAACAATGCCTTCCAACGACTGGTGGTAACCCGCATTGAGAAATTGCATGGCTTTGGCGGCGCGCTGGGGTGTGTCGCGTAGCCCTTCGCGGTCGGGGTCTTCGCCTAACTGTCCAATAATTTGGCGGTAATGATGGGCGATATCATCGGTCATATTCAGCCTCGTGTGTAAAGTTCGGCTCGCTTAGTGGCGTTGGATCTGCTCGGTTAGTCGGCCAGCCGGTCAGGGGTGTTTTGTGTGTTAATAGCGGCTGCATAGCCACAAAAAGTGAAACGGCTGAAACTCAAAGGCCGCCTGATTCGTAAACCTCGACTCACAAGCCATGGTATCGGCTTTTCAACACTCAAAATTCATTACAAAATGTATACAATTAAAACTCCATGTACAACTAAAATCAGTTTAGATTCTATTTTATCGCACCCGTACCGTCATGGCAGCGCCTCGTTAGTGGCGGCGCCTTACTTGATGACCAATAATTATTTATATATAACCCCTGTGGCAGAGTGACACGCTGGCGCAGCCTGGTGGGTTGGCGCTATGTTATAGTGGAATGAGCGTTCACTGATAACGCTTACACTATGCTTCCCAGCAAGGTTTCCCAGTAAGCGTTTTCACAGTAAGACCTTATCCATCCAGCGAGAGCCCGCTATGTCATTTAGACCGACTTTTAGGTTGACAACCACCTGGTTCACCGCGCTAGCTGCACCGTTTCTGGCGATGCCGCTTTACGCCGCCGAAGAAACCCTTACCTTGCCGAATAACGCCACCGTCGGTGTCGAGTTCGTCGAAACGATCGCTTTCGACGAAGGAGAAACACGTCAAGACAGCATCCTGCTCCGCCCAAGCGATCACGATAACGCGTCGCATACACTGCCTGAGTACTGCGTCTTGATCGCCGATGCTCAGCTTTCGGACAACCGCATGCGCATTACCGCGCATGATGTCACCTGTATCGAAACGGATAACGAGGACAGCGCCATTTTTTCAGGCGCGATTAACGCCAGTGTTTACGACAGCGACGGCCAATATGGGCTGGCCTGCGATAACGACCGTTGCGCTACCTCCCCTGGGCGCAGCTTCTTGCTTACCTTAAGCGAGGTACTAGAAATCGAGGCGCAGGATAATCCCTCGGCGGAAATCAACGAGCAGCGCCGCCAAGCGAGTGGCGATGGTGTCGCCAACCCGATCCCGTCTGAGCGCCCCGACCCCGAAAGCCAGTAATCTGCCTTAGCCACTCATGCAAGCCAACGGGGAGACGCCAGCTGGAGCCGTTGCTGCTCTAGCTGGCGAATATGCTGATCCCAGTAACCACTACCCGCCACCCAAGGAAAGGCTTGCGGAAACGCAGGGTCACTCCAGCGATCCACCAGCCAGGCACTGTGGCGTACCAAACGGTAGCTTCGCAATGGCTCTATCAAGGTCAGCTGATCATGGGGAAAAGCCCTCTCTTCCTCATACCCTTCTGAAATTTCACTAAGCTGCGCTCGCCAGGTTTGCGGGTCATCCATTGCAAGCAGCATCCAGATATCCTGTATCGCCGGTGCCATCAAGCAGTCATCGAAGTCGACGAGGGTAAACGTTTCCTCGCGACCTAAAATATTGCCCAGATGGCAGTCTCCGTGGCAGCGGATTATGGCGATCTCTTTTTTCAGATAAGGTGCTACTTGCTCCTGCAACTGGGTCGTCACACGCTCATAGGCGCGACGCTGATGTACCGTTAACCAGTCACTGGTCAATATTCGCTCACGCGCCTGAGCAATCCCCTCGGGCATATCCAGCGTACCGCGGTGGAGGAACGTTTTTTTCTCCCCCACGCGGTGCAACCGCGCTAGTAAACCACCTAAAGCAAAGAGGTGGGCGGGATTATCCAACTCGGGCGCTTGCCCCACACACTGAGGAAAGAGCGCAAAATCGTACCCCTCAAAGTGGTGCAACGAGTGCCCGTCGCTATTTCGCCAAGGTGCCACCACCGGCACCTTGGCGTTTTTGAGCTCGTGTAGGAAGTCATGCTCCTCTTGAATCGTCGCCTTCGACCAGCGCCCGGGACGATAAAACTTCACCACCCAGCCGCGGCGCTCATCGTCGCGAAACAGCAGCACGCGATTTTCATAACTATTGAGGGCGAAAGGCTCCCCGGCGGGCCAAATGCCGGTGGACTCAATAGCCGACATCACCACATTGGGCGATAGTGCGCGATAAGGGTGCGACATAGAGACCTCCTTTTCGATGGAAGCTCATTCTATCAGCTAAGTCGGATAACTCGGCATAGCGTCTATTCACCCGTTTCTTAACCACGCGGCGTTCGCGCCAAGGCATAAACAGTCACCTCCTCGGCCCCCGCTTCCTTCGCCGCCAGCGCCAGCGCATGAGCCGTCGCCCCTGTTGTTAGGACATCATCTATGATCGCCACGCGCTTTGGCAGACGACTGGTCACGGCAAACACGCCTTCCAGGTTACGCCGCCGCGCCGAACGCCCCAAAAGCCGTTGGCTAGGGGTATCGACGACACGCCTGGCATTCATCAGTGGCCGATCCCAAGCTTTGTGTAACTGTTTCGCTAGCCACTGAGATTGATTAAAACCACGCTCGCGGGAACGGTTGAGATGCAAAGGGACAGGCAACAACGCCTCAGACGGGCAGCCCTGCAAGGTCTGCATAAAAAGCATCATAAGCAGTAACCCCGCGCGTGGCTCGCCATTGAACTTGAACGCGTGCATTAACGGGCGGATCTGCTCTTGATACAGAAGCGGCGCGTGCGCTCTTGCAAAGGCGGGGGGCAAAGCCAGGCACTCACGGCACCTCGTTGCCGCCGTAAAAGTCAGCGGCTCGGCGCATAGCCGGCAAGCATGGTGATTCCAAGGCAACGCAGCAAAGCATGGCCCACACCAGGCCATCCCAGGCTTCACCTCACCCAAGCAGAAAGCGCAGTAGCCGGGCAGCCCCAAACGCAGCTGCCGCTCTATCCATTGAATCACACTACGACCCCGCCGCGACGTTGGCATTTTCACTCCTTCCCTGGATTTTTCACGCGTCGATTATTGACTTTATCAAGCGAGCTGATAGTATACGCGCCAGTTCTGCGGATGTGGTGGAATTGGTAGACACGCTAGATTTAGGTTCTAGTGCCGTAAGGCGTGGGAGTTCAAGTCTCCCCATCCGCACCAACTTGATGTATTAAGCTTTAAGTCTTCCCCCTACCGCATAAGACTTAAGTGTGACAAGCGGCTTAAACACGCATCATATACCTCCCCTTTGTTTACCATTTCAAGCCCTGCAACTCCAGCATCGTTTACCTCTGTTCGAATAACGATTTTGCACAATATTGGCGCGTCTTCTATCCCCAATTTCGCTTATGAAGCGTATCGCTATCCCGTTGGATCTATGCTGAAATAGCGTGAAATAAGCTATTTTTAGTATGTATGCGTTGAGGCCTCGCCCATGAAAAAAACTGTGATCCTTGGCTGGCTGAGCGTATTTAGCAGCGCCGTTTTAATGAATGCGGCGATAGCCAATGACGACGATAGCGACCTACCCCAATGGGCCAACGAGCGCATCGAGCCCACCCGTGAACGGGTCGGCACCTGGGTGGATAATACCTCACGCAGGATCGACAGCTTCTTCGGCACTCGTGATGGCATGAACGTCGAAAACGATTCGTATCTACGTCTTGGCCAAGAGTTTGATTGGATGGAAGGCGATGGTATCGACGGGGAAGTGAATCTGCGCTATCGCATTGATCTGCCAACGGCAGAAGAGCGCCTACGACTGATTATTGAAAGCGATCCCGAAGAGACACAAGGCACATTAGAAGAACAGGGCTCCGGGCGCCTCGCTAACGACCAGCGCGATAACCGCGACTCGATTTTAGGCTTAACGTGGTTGGAAAACCGCGATAAGCGTGAACACTGGAGCAATGATATTAGCGCCGGGGTTCGCCTACGGCTGCCGCTTGATCCTTATGTGCGCTTTATTAGCGAGCGGCTGTGGGATTTAGGAGAAAGCCCGTGGCAACTGGAATCCAGCAACCGCCTTTCCTGGTTCAACAACGAAGGTTACTCTGCGCGAACGCGCTGGGATGTGGGTAGACCGCTGAGCGCATCTCAGCATCTACGCTTTATCACCACGTTTCAGTGGCGCGAAGAAGAAGACACCCTGGAGTACAGCGAAATAGCGGAGCTCAACCACCGACTCAATAAGCGTAGCGCTCTGCGTTATTCGGCGATCGCTATCGGCGAAAGCGCCTCCAATCCGCATATGACCAATTACTATCTGCAGACACGTTACCGCCGAGATGTGCATAAAGGGGTACTGTTTGCCGATGTGATTCCTGAGCTCCACTTCCCAAGGGAATCGAGCTACGAGCCACGTTGGGCCATGACGTTACGGCTTGAAATGTATTTTCAGCGCCAGATTCAGCGTAACTATTTTTAATGCCCTCCCCCTTTGCGGCAAGCCATACGGCTTGCCCACCCTCTGGAAGAGCACATTTATTTTTCTTACGCTACGCCGCGCGAGCTTTACAAGCGCAGACCGCCGTCGCACTCGATGATGCGCCCCGTGAAGTAATCATTGGCTAAAATAAACTCAACGCTATGCGCAATATTATCGGCTTCACCCAGGCGTTTAAGCGGTACATTTGAGGCAATGCGCTCCAGCATATCGGGGCGCATCGCGGCGGTCATTTCGGTATTGATAAAGCCGGGTGCCACGGTACCGGTACGGATACCATAGCGCGCCAGTTCATTCGCCCAGGTCACTGTCAGTGCATGAATGCCCGCCTTGGCCGCCGAGTAGTTACTCTGGCCCATGTTGCCGGCACGGGAAATGCTGGAAACATTGACGATAACGCCCTCTTTCCCGGCTTCGATCATTTGCGTGGCGGCTTCACGGCCACACAGAAAAGCGCCTGTAAGGTTTACGTTAATCACGCTCTGCCAGGCATCCAGCGACATACGCTTATGCACTTCGCCATCTTTGGCCTTCACCAGCAGCGCATCTTGAGTAATCCCCGCGTTGTTGACCAAGGCACTGATAGCCCCCATCTGCCTTTCGATATCAGCGAACACTTGGAGAACGGAGGCCTCATCGGCCACATTGATGATAAACGCTTTGGCGTCTATTCCCTCACTGGCAAGTTTTGAGACAGCGCTGTCCAGCGCTTCTGCGTTCATATCCAACAGCGCGGGCTTCGCGCCTTGCTGGCCAAGACGCCTAGCGGTGGTAAACCCAAGGCCTCGGGCGCCGCCTGTAATCGCAATAATTTGGTTATTGAGTTCCATATGTCACCACCTTTAAGCATTGATCAGGGATTAAAACAGCATTAATAGGAGTCGATGCGTTAACCAACGCACCAATTTTTAAGCTGTTTGGGTACTCAACATAGCATCTATATTGCATTGCAGCATAGCACCCGGCAAAAAATCGCCTGCACCGACGCATGAAACGCACCTATAGATGGCTCCGCTATAATGGCGGGCTGGCATGTTTTGACGCTTGCTTTAGCACCAAAGCGTCTCCATATTCCCTTCTGCACATTGTTGGAGCCAACCATGCCCGTACTTCTTTTTATCTCCCTATTCACGCTGCTCGATTTTGTGGTCCTCTTTTCAATAGGTGGCCAAATTGGCTTGCTTGCTACCTTGTTATTGATTTTGGTTACCGGCATCGGCGGGCTTCACCTTATTCGTCGCGAAGGCGCTTCGACGCTGGCGCGCGCACGCGAAAAAATGAACGCGGGCGAGATCCCGTCAAGCGAGCTATTAACCGGTGCCGCCTTGATTTTTGGCGGCGCCCTGTTGATGGCGCCGGGTTTTCTCTCCGACGCCATTGGCCTGGCGTGCTTACTGCCCAACGCGCGCCGACTCATGCTCAAGCTACTGACATGGTTTGGGCTTAAAGCCAGCGTGCACTCTCAGCAGCACTCCCACAGCGAATGGCGAGGCGAAAAGCGCGCCGACTCAGGCTCGACATCATCGACTAGCGACCATCAAGAGGCCCCGCTTGAAGGTGACTTCATTAGCCGTGAGGAGCCTCACCAACGTCGCTAAAAGCGGGCTTTTAAGACGATGATAAAAAAAGTCATTTTTTTTCATCTTCCCCCTTGAAAGGATGCCGCCAGCCCCCACTTTTGAGGCAGCACACAAGTTCGGCGAACGCTGACGGCGTTCGCCATTAACAACGAAGGGACAACACCTTCACTTCTTGTCGGCAACGCGTTCAAGGCACGCCACGAGAAGCTTTCTTTGGAAACCGCCCATAAGGGCTCAAAACGATACTCAGGAGAACGTGAGCATGAATATCCGTCCTTTGCACGATCGCGTCGTTATCCGTCGCGTTGAAGAAGAGCAGACCACCGCTGGCGGCATCGTGCTTCCGGGCAGCGCCCAGGAAAAGCCCACACGTGGCGAAGTCCTGGCTGTCGGTAACGGCCGGATTCTTGAAAACGGCGATGTCCGCGCGCTGGATGTCAAAGTAGGCGATACCGTGATCTTCAAGGAAGGCTTTGGCGTCGAGAAGCAAAAAATCGACGGCGAAGAAGTCCTGATCATGAGCGAAGCCGATATTCTGGCCGTTGTCGAAGGCTAATCCGGCGACTGGCTACCCGTTTTATAGTTCCCGTATTTAACCGTTAGGAAGTGAAGAACATGGCAGCTAAACAAGTTAAGTTCTCTGATGATGCACGTAAGCGCATGGCGCGCGGCGTGGACGTTCTGGCCAACGCGGTAAAAGCCACCCTCGGCCCGAAAGGCCGTAACGTGGTGCTAGAGAAGTCCTTCGGTGCCCCGACCGTCACTAAAGACGGCGTTTCCGTGGCCAAAGAGATCGAACTCAAAGACAAGTTCGAGAACATGGGTGCGCAAATGGTGAAAGAGGTCGCTTCACAAACCTCCGACGCCGCAGGCGACGGCACCACCACCGCTACCGTTCTGGCCCAAGCAATTGTGACCGAAGGCCTGAAAGGCGTAACCGCGGGTATGAACCCGATGGATCTCAAGCGTGGCATCGACCAAGCGGTCAACGCTGCCGTGAAAGAGATTCAGTCACTCTCCGTGCCCTGCACCGACTCAAAAGCCATTGCTCAGGTCGGTACTATTTCCGCCAACGGCGATGCGCGTATCGGTGAAATCATCGCCGAAGCGATGCAGAAAGTGGGTAAAGAAGGCGTTATCACCGTCGACGAAGGCCGTGGTTTTGAAGACGAGCTGGAAGTCGTGGAAGGTATGCAGTTCGACCGCGGCTACCTCTCGCCCTACTTCGTGACCAACCAGGACACCATGGCGGTGGAACTGGAAGATCCGTTCATCCTGCTGGTGGACAAGAAGATCTCCAACATCCGCGAACTGCTGCCGACACTGGAAGCCGTCGCGAAAGCCGGTAAGCCCCTGGTCATCATCGCCGAAGATATCGAAGGCGAAGCGCTGGCTACGTTGGTTGTCAACAACATGCGCGGCATCGTGAAAGTGGCGGCGGCGAAAGCGCCCGGCTTTGGCGATCGTCGTAAAGCCATGCTGCAGGATATCGCCATTTTGTCCAACGGCACCGTGATCTCTGAAGAAGTGGGCCTCACGCTTGAGCAAGCGACCCTGGATCACCTGGGTACCGCCAAGCGCGTGACCATGTCCAAAGAGAACACCACCATCATCGATGGCGCCGGTGCTGAAGGCGACATCGAAGCCCGCGTTGGCCAGATCCGCGCGCAAATCGAAGAGACCTCTTCTGATTACGACAAAGAGAAGCTCCAAGAGCGCGTGGCGAAGCTGGCAGGCGGCGTTGCCGTTATCCGCGTCGGCGCGGCCACCGAAGTGGAAATGAAAGAGAAGAAAGCTCGCGTTGAAGATGCGCTGCACTCAACCCGCGCCGCTGTTGAAGAGGGTGTTGTGCCCGGTGGCGGTACCGCACTGATCCGTGTACTCACCAAGGTGAAAGGTCTCACCGGCGACAACGAAGACCAAAACCACGGCATCAACATGGCCCTCCGCGCCATGGAAGCACCGATGCGCCACATCGTCACCAACGCCGGTGTCGAAGCGGCGGTCGTGATCAACCGCGTAAAAGATGGCGAAGGCAACTTCGGCTACAACGCGCAGACCGACGAATTCGGCGACCTGTTCGAGATGGGTGTTCTGGATCCGGCCAAGGTCACGCGTACCGCGCTGCAGTCTGCGGGCTCCGTCGCCGGCCTGATGATCACCACCGAGTGCATGATCGCCGACGACCCGGACGAAAAAGAAGCCGCGCCGGACATGGGCGGCATGGGTGGAATGGGCGGTATGGGCGGCATGATGTAAGGCCTGCCTGAGCACACGCTCATTTGACGCTATACGTCAAAGAACCCCGCTTCGGCGGGGTTCTTGCGTTAATCACCACCTCTTTAGGGTTTGAAACTCGTGCTTTCCAATATTCGCATTATCCTGGTGCAGACTTTCCACCCCGGCAATATCGGCGCCACCGCGCGCGCGATGAAAACCATGGGGCTTGAAAACCTCGTCTTGGTCAACCCGCGCTCCTTCCCCGATGACGAAGCAACGCGCCTCGCCGCCGGCGCCACCGATGTACTGGAAAACGTCCGCGTGGTTGACTCGCTAAATGACGCCGTCAGTGACTGTGTTCAGGTCGTCGGCGCCAGCGCACGGCTTCGCAGCATGCCGCTACCGCATTTTGATGAACCCGACACGATGGCCGAAAGCGTGGTGGAAAACGCGACAGCAGCCCCCGTTGCGCTGGTGTTTGGACGCGAGCGTTCGGGGCTTACCAACGAGGAAATACGGGCCTGTACCCATCAGGTCAGCATTCCCGCCAACCCTGAGTATGGCATTCTAAACCTGTCTCAGGCGGTGCAGATTCTCGCCTACGAGGTGCATCGCTGCTTTCGCAAACGCCCTGACAGCGGCTTTGTCTACCAAGCCCCCAGCGAGTCAACGCCGCCAAGTCGCGAGCAGTTTGGCTATTTTCAACAGCACTTAAGCCAAGTCATGCACAAAAGCGGCTTTATCACTCAGCCCCACGCGCGTACCGAAGAGCAATTGCAGGCGCTATTCTCCCGCGCGGAGCTCTCGCGACGCGAGCTGTCGCTGCTGCGCGGTTTTTTGAGTGCTGTCGAGGCGCACTTACCTTATGAGCCCACTCCAAAAGAGTGAGCCCCTACCGTTAAGCACCTCAATCCGCGTTATAGCATCATGGCGGCGAGCCAGCCAAAGCCGATAAGCGGAAGGTTATAGTGAATAAAGGTCGGCACGACGCTATCCCAGATATGGTCGTGCTGGCGGTCGACGTTTAGCCCTGAGGTGGGCCCGAGGGTGGAGTCCGAGGCGGGAGAGCCGGCATCGCCCAATGCCGCCGCGGTCCCCACCAGCACCACTGTCGCCATGGGCGAAAAGCCAAACTGCACCGCTAAGGGCACAAAAATCGCCGCGATAATCGGGATCGTCGAAAACGACGAACCGATCCCCAGCGTGATGAACAGCCCCACCAGCAGCATTACCAAGGCAGCCAAGCCACGATTATCACCGAAAAGCGCAAAAGCCCCCTCCACCAGCGCATCAATCTCACCGGTGGTTTTCATCACTTCGGCAAAGCCGGCGGCGGAGATCATGATAAAACCGATCAGCGCCATCATGCGCATACCGCTGGTGAAGAGATCATCGGCCTCGCGCCACTTGAAAATACCGCCCAGCGACAGCAGCGCCACGCCGACCAAACCGCCTAGGATCATCGAGCCGCTATAAAGCTGCAGCCCCAATGCCGCAGCAATTGCCACGCCCGACATCACCAAACCCAGGGTGTGCGGCTCCTGTGGGTGTGAGTGCCCTTCATGGGCATTGGCCACCACCACATCAGCACTGCCGTAATGGCGCGGCTTGCGATAGCTAAAGAAAATCGCCACCAGCAACCCAAGGGCCATCCCCCCCACGGGAATCGCCATGGCAAGCGGCACCATGCCGCGTGAAATCTCAAGCCCCAGCGGCTCGCCGGCGCTATTCAAATTGGCAAGCAGAATATCGTTCAAAAAGATAGCGCCAAAACCCACTGGCAACAGCATGTAGGGTGCGGTCAAACCAAAGGTCAGCGCGCAAGCCACCGCTCGGCGGTCAAGGTTGAGCTGATTCATTACCTTTAAAAGCGGCGGAATCAAGATGGGAATAAAGGCGATATGCACGGGAATCAGGTTCTGTGATGAAATCGCCACCAGCAACACCGCCGTTAACAGCAGCGTTTTTACCCGCGACTGCTGCGATGGGCTCGCCTCCCTACCTAGTAGCGCGATCAAGCGTTTCGCCAGCATATCTGGCAGGCCCGAGCGGGAAATAGCCACCGCAAACGCCCCGAGGGTTGCATACGCCAGAGCGACCTGAGCGCCGCCACCAACCCCTTCGTTAAAGGCGGCCAGGGTTTGCTCAAGCGATAAACCGCCAACCACACCGCCGACCAAGGCGCCCGCCACCAGCGCAAAAACCACGGAGACGCGCGCCAGCGATAGCGCCACCATCACCAGTACGGCAAGAATTACTGCATTCATGAGATTTCCCAGCTAGAAGAGTCAGTGAGTGTACGAGTCAACGCGAACGCAAAAGCGCCGGATTTTAGCAGATAGCGCGGCGTTAAAAAGCCAAAGCCAGCAAATAATCCTCGAACTCTCTTCTGTCTCGTCACTTTTACCCGCCTCTTTGCTGCTCTCAACCCTTAGAACTATTAAAACCTCCCACAACACCCAAGCAGGGTTATTGCAGTGAGTCACTCAATGGCACAGCACCCGATCACCCTGAGCCTGTCGAAGGGCCTGAGCTTGTCGCTTGCAAAGCAGGGGCGCGCGATTCCCCCCGAGAAGCGCAGCATAGCGATGGGGATTGTTAGCGCAGCGGGCTCGTTTGGGCAGTTCGCCAGGCTACCCGGCACGCTGGGGTTACTGGAGTGGCTAGGCTGGTCGGCGGCGCTGCACTGGTTTATCAGCGAAGCACCGCTAGAGCGCCAAACACGCTTAATCGGAGGCGAGCAGGGTTAAGCAGTCGCTGGCAATCACCCGCTCTTCATCGGTGGGAATCACCCACACCCCGACGCGGCTCTCAGCGCTGGCAATGCCCTGCTCGTCGCGCGCATTGGCCTCGCTATCAAGCTGCACGCCCAACCACGCGCACTGAGCGGCAACGCGTTCACGCACGCGGGCGGCGTGTTCCCCAATGCCGGCGGTAAAGATCAGCTGATCCAGACCGCCTAACGCGGCGACTAAACTGCCGATCTCACGCGCGATGCGGTAGCAGTAGAGTTCGATTGCCTCGTGCGCCTCGGGCGCGTCGCTTTTCAAAAGTTCGCGCATATCGCTGCTGATACCGGAAACTCCCAAAAGACCCGACTTTTTATATAAAAGCGTCGAGACCTCTTGTGTCGACATCCCCTCTTGCTCGATCAAGTGCATCACCAGCCCCGGGTCGAGGGTACCCGAGCGCGTACCCATAACGAGCCCTTCAAGCGCGGTAAAGCCCATGGTGGAGGCCACGCTTTTACCATTATGAATCGCGCACAGACTGGCGCCGTTACCCAGATGCGCTACGATCACCCGCTCTCGCGCAGCGTCCTCGGGCAGGACATCGGGCAGCGTGCGATTGATATAGTCGTACGATAAGCCGTGAAAGCCGTAGCGAATCAACCCCTTTTGGGTTAGCTCGCGAGGTAGCGCAAACTGCTTGGCCACCCAGGGCTGATCGGCGTGAAACGCCGTATCGAAGCTTGCCACTTGCGGTACATCGGGGTAGCGCTGCATCAAGAGCTTTACCGGTGCCAGGCAGTGGGGCTGATGAAGCGGCGCCAGGCTTGAGAGCGTCTCCAGCTCAGCGACATCATCCTCGGAAAGCACCACGGCTTCACGAAAACGCTGCCCGCCGTGAACCACGCGGTGCCCGATCCCCTTTAGGGGCGCCGCATCATCGCGGCTCTCAAGCCACGTCATTAACTGGGTAATTGCATCGTTGTGGTTATCGGCGGCGCGCAAACCGCAGGCGTTTAGCGCCTCATCATCGCTTTTGCGTGTCTCGCCGTTCTCCGCGACCTCCTTGAGTGAAACCGCGGCTTCCTTCGTGCCTATCCCCGAGAAGTGGCCGCTATAGTGAAGTGCAAGCGCCTTGAGGGCCGGGACGCTATTACTTTCAGGCGCATCTTCAGCGGCATACAGGGCAAACTTTAGGCTGGATGAGCCGCTATTGAGTACCAAAATCTCGTTCATGGCGTTTACTCTCCTGGCGCGATGGACATCGCGCTGCGCTGCTGATAATCCGCCAACAGCAGCGCCAGCGCACTCGACGCCATGCGGGTCAACGCATCATCGGCGCGGCTTGTCAGAATAATCGGCACGCGAGCCCCCACCACCAAACCGGCACCGGTGGCATCGGCCAGATGGCTAAGCTGTTTCATGAGCATATTGGCGGCTTCCAGATCGGGCGCGAGCAGAATATCCGCGCATCCCGCCACGTCCGAAACAATTCCTTTGGTTTTGGCCGCAGACTCCGAGACGGCATTATCAAACGCCAAGGGGCCATCCAAGGTGCCGCCGGTGATCTGGCCCCGGTCGGCCATTTTGCACAGCGCGGCGGCATCCAGGGTTGATGAAATTTTGGGGTTGATGGTCTCAACGGCGGAAAGAATCGCCACTTTCGGATCCATGTTACCCAGCGCATGGGCAAGGTTGATGGCGTTTTGAACGATGTCGCGCTTCTGATCCAGCTTGGGATAGATATTGATCGCCGCATCGGTAATCAAAAGTGGGCGTGGGTAGGTGGGGACATCGAAGGCCATTACATGGCTTAGGCAGCGCTCGGTTCGCAACCCCCCTTCGCGTTTCATCACCTCGTGAAGAAGCTCTTCGGTGTGCAGCGAGCCTTTCATTAGTGCATCCACGCGGCCTTCACGCGCAAGCGCCACGGCTTTTTCGGCGGCGGCGTGGCTATGGCGCGTATCGATTAGCTCGAAATCACTAATATTCACTTCGGCCTTATCGGCAGCGGCGCGAATCTTGCTCTCTGGCCCCACCAATACCGGGATAATCAGCCGCTGTTCGGCGGACTCCACCGCCCCGCGAATAGCGCTTTCATCCACGGGGTGAACCACCGCGGTGCGCATGGGATCAGGGTGATCCGCCGCGGTCAGAATTTCATGCAAGCGACCGCGCTCGGTCAAGCGCACTTTGGGCATCACGGTACGCGGGCGACGGATCTTTTTGGTGGGGGCGAGTACCCGCGCCTCCCCTTCGATCACCGCGTCACCACGCTGGTTTTCGCAGCGGCAGGCAAAGGTGATCTGGTGACGCTCAGCGTCTTTCTCCAGCACCTTAACCGATACCTTGAGCACATCGCCCAGGCGCACTGGCGCTTTAAAACGCAGCGTTTGCCCAAGATAGACCGTGCCCGGGCCAGGTAACTGTGTGCCGAGCACGGTCGAAATCAGCGCCCCTCCCCACATGCCGTGGGCGATCACTTCCTGAAAGCGGCTGCTTTTGGCAAAGGCATCATCCACGTGCGCCGGGTTAACATCGCCGGACATGATGGCAAAAAGCTTGATGTCCTCCATGGTCAGGCGCTTTTCTAAGTGCGCCTCTTCACCCTCGCTAATTTCATCAAAGGTGCGGTTCTCAATCACCTCATCCAGATCGCTCATTCTGCACTCCCTTTAATAGATAGCGTTAAGCGTTTAAAAGCGGATATGGTGGCCAGCATCGACATAGTGGGTAATACCAGTGATCGCCGCACCGGCACTGGAGGCCAGATACACCGCAGCGTTGCCGACATCGCGAGTACTCGCCAACCGGCGCAGTGGTGAGCGCTTTTCACCATCTCGTGCTAGTTCCTCGAATGCCTCAAGGCCAGAGGCGGCACGGGTGCGAATCGGCCCAGGCGAAACGGCATTGACGCGAATGCCTTTCGGCCCCAACTCCTCGGCCATATAGCGGGTGGTTGATTCCAGCGCCGCTTTTACCGGGCCCATCATGTTGTAATGATCGACGACCTTTTCGGCACCATAATAGGTCATGTTGAGCAGGGCACCGCCGTTTTTCATCAACGGCTCGGCACGCTTGGCCATGCGGATAAAGGAGTGGCAAGACACGTCCATCGCCAGATTGAACCCTTCCTTTGAACAATCGGTGACCCTGCCGTGAAGGTCGTCAAGTGGGGCAAAGGCAATCGAGTGGATGACGAAATCGACCCGTCCCCAGCGCTCGTTGGCGCGCTCAAACAGGGCATCAAGCTGGTCTTCCTTCTGCACATCGCAGAGCATCAGCTCGGGCTCCCCCATGTCAGGCAGAAGTGGGGTGACAAAACGTTCCGCCTTGGGCGATGCATAGGTCACGATGCACTCGGCCCCAGCATTGTGCAGTGCCTGAGCACAGCCAAAAGCAATACTGTCTTCGTTGGCAAGACCGGCTACAATGCCGACTTTTCCCTGCATAGAAAATGCTTGCGTCATGAATATCTCCCCATGAAAGCTGACATTGTAACGCTGCAGTGCAGCACTAAACATGAGTGATGTCAAAACAGGCAGACATCACATAAGGCATCATGGCACCTAATCGTGACAGCTTAACGAACGACTCACTTTAACTTTTGTGGACAATCGATGGACTTTTTTATCTCACTCTCTCGGCAGTTAAAGGAGAGCTTACGCGACTTGGCCCCGGTCGTACTCGTGATGGGGTTCTTTCAGCTTGTCGTGGTGCGCCAACCCTTGCCCGATTCGCTGGCTCTGCTCGACCTGGTCTTGGGGTTGGTATTCGTGGTGATGGGGTTAACCCTGTTTATTAAGGGCCTAGAACTCGGGCTCTTTCCCATCGGTGAAAACTTGGCCCACGCCTTTGTGCAAAAAGGCTCCGTCTCCTGGTTGATACTCTTTGCCTTTGCGCTAGGGTTTGGCTCTACGGTCGCCGAGCCGGCGCTCATTGCCGTTGCCGCACGAGCAGGAGAAGTGGTATCGCAAGGGGGACTGATTGGCGGTAGCGAATCGGCTCAACAATCGTTTGCCTTTATTTTACGCATGGTAGTGGCGGTTTCCGTCGGCACGGCGGTCGTCGTAGGGGTAGTACGGATACTCAAAGGCTGGCCATTACATTTAATGATTATCGGTGGGTATGTCTTGGTGCTATTGCTTACGCTACTCGCCCCGAGTGAAATTATCGGCATCGCTTACGACTCAGGCGGGGTCACCACCTCGACCATTACTGTCCCATTAGTCACCGCGCTTGGTGTAGGCTTAGCCACCGCTATCAAAGGGCGCAACCCCATGCTGGATGGCTTTGGTTTAATTGCATTTGCCTCCGTCATGCCGATTATCTTCGTGCTGCTTTTCGGAATTTTTGGCCTTAACTTTGTTGCAGGGAGCGCCTAATGACCTTAATCGCCATTTTCTGGAATACGCTGCTCGATATTTTGCCAATTGCCGCGATTATCTTTGGCTTTCAATACTTAGTCATTCGCAAGCGTATCAAGCACCTTCCTCAAGTTTTGATCGGATTTTTCATGGTTTGGGTGGGCCTCTCACTCTTTTTGGTCGGATTAGAGCAAGCGCTTTTCCCCCTGGGCGAGTTAATGGCTACACAGCTCACAGATAGTGCTTTCTTACCCGAGCTTGCGGCCGATATGGAGCGACACTGGAGCCACTATTATTGGGTGTATCTTTTTGCCTTCACGATTGGTGCTAGCACTACCATTGCCGAGCCTTCGCTTATCGCTGTTTCGCTTAAAGCCGGTGAAATTTCCGGCGGTACCATTGATCCGTTTATGCTGCGCATTTCGGTGGCACTCGGTATGGCGTTCGGCATTACCTTGGGCACTTGGCGGATCGTGATGGGCTGGCCGCTGCAGTGGTTTGTCCTGGGGGCTTATATTCTCGTGATTGTCCAGACATTCCGCTCCCCTCGCAGCATCATCCCCTTAGCTTTCGATTCAGGCGGGGTCACCACGTCGACTATCACCGTGCCTATTATTGCCGCGCTAGGCTTGGGGCTCGCCAGTGCAATTCCCGGCCGAAGCCCCATTATGGATGGCTTTGGCATGATCGCGCTCGCTTGCCTATTCCCCATTATCACCGTCATGGGGTATGCCCAAATTGCTGAATGGAAAGCAAAAAGAAAGACCTCGCCAGCGCTGACCAGCACTCATTCAGACCAAACGACTTAACATACGTACGCCTAACCGGGGCCTGCGTTACAAGGAGAATAGAATGCGTTTTAAGCTAATTGTGGCGCTCGTTGACGATGAGCGAACCGATGCGATTCTCGAGTCAGCCCGTGATGCGGGCGCAACAGGGTCAACGGTGATTAACAATGCCCGTGGAGAAGGCTTAAAGAAAGCACGAGGTATTTTAGGAATGGCAATTAACGCACAGCGCGATGTGCTGTTGTTCCTAGTCGAAGAGCACCGCAGTCGTACCATCCTTGAGGCGATTGCAGAAGTGGGAGAATTTGACGAAACATCGGGGACCGGTATCGCTTTTCAAATCGATGTCGAAGACGCCGTAGGTGTGAGTCATCAAATCAAATCACTCTCCGATACGGTTAATCAAGCAATATAAGGAAAAGCCCCAATGTCGACTCAAGAAAAGACGATCACTACCCGAGACATCATGCACCAACAATACTGTCTCGTTGACGGCTTTGCCACGGTGGCGGATGGTATCAAGCTGTTGTGTGAACACAGGGCAAGCGTTTTAATCATAAGAAAACGCGATGACAACGACGAGTATGGCATCGTGTTGCCGTCCGATATTGCGAAAAAAGTACTTGCGCCCAACCGAGCGGCAGAACGCATTAACCTTTATGAGATCATGAGCAAACCCGTGATCGGTGTTCGGCCCGAGATGAATGTTCGTTACTGCGCACGTTTGTTCGATCAGTTCGGTTTAGCGCTTGCTCCCGTTATTGATCAACAACACCAAGTGGTAGGCGTTGTTGACTACTCCACTCTCATACTTCATGGCCTCGCCCCACAGCATGGCATCTGCGTTTAATTACTGTTTTTTATTTATGGCCAGCTATTAAGTACGCACTTACGACATCATGCGCCGGCGCCGCCACTGGCGCATGATCACCCCGTGTTTGGGCGAAAACAGCAGGGCCAAGAAAAATAACCCCGTTGCCACGAGCACGATCGTGCCGCCTGAGGCCACATCCAGCACAAACGAAAGCCACAGCCCCAGCACCGCCGCACTCACCCCCACCATCACCGAAATCGCCAACATGGTGGCAAAGCGGTCGGTTAACAGATGCGCCGTGGCACCGGGTGTGATCAGCATCGCGACCACCAGGATAATCCCCACCGTTTCAAGGCTTGCCACGATGGTCAGCGTTAGCAGTAAAATCAGCCCGTAATGAATCACACCGGTATTAAACCCCAGGGCTTGGGCCTGTTGCGGGTCGAAGGCGTAAAGCATCAAGGGGCGATACGCAAGCCACACCACCAACAGCGTGATGACACCCGCCACCAGGGTGAGCAGTAGCGCTGAAGGCTGAACGCCCAAGACATTCCCAAAGAGAATATGCAACAGGTGAGTGCTTGAGGCGATCTTGCTGACGATCACAATCCCGACAGCAAAAGCGCCGGTGAACATCAGTCCCATCGCCGCGTCGGATTTAATCCGCGTATGGCGCTCAATCGCGCCAATCCCTAACGACGTTAAGGCGCCGGTAATGAACGCGCCGATAAAAAACGGCCAGCCCAAAAGGTACGCCACGGCGACCCCGGGAAGCACCGCATGAGAAATCGCATCCCCCAAAAGCGACCAGCGCTTTAATACCACAAAGCACGAGAGCAGGCCGCAAATGGCACCGACGAGCATCGAGGTCAAAAGCGCCCGCTGCATAAAGGCGTACTGGAACGCCTCGGCAACACTGTCGGGCAGCACGCCCACCACCGCCATCAGGCCGGCCATGAACGTAGCGATTAGCGAGTCAATCAGCGCTGGCAACGGTAGCTCCTAGCAGGTCGATAGGTGTTAAGATTCGGATGGCGCGCCCACCGCTAATTCGGCGAGCTTAGCGTCGCTAAGCATCTCCTCGGGGCTTCCCTCGCCACGGATGGTACGGTTGATGAGCACTACGTGATCGACAAAGCGGCGCGCCCCCGGCATATCGTGGGTCACCATAATCACCGTTCGCCCCGCGCTTCGCTGCTTCGCCAGCACCGCCAAAATCAGCTGCTCACTGGGCGGGTCAACGCCGGCAAGCGGCTCATCGAGTAGCAGGGTATCGGCTTGTTGGGCCAGTGCGCGGGCAAGCAGCACGCGCTTTTTTTGGCCGCCGGAAAGCGCCCCTATCGGACGATGGGAGAAGGCCAGCATATCCACGGCGTCAAGCGCCTCTGTGACGGCGCGAGCATGGCGCGGATGGGTGAAGCGCAGGGGCAAAAGGCGTCGCCACCACGCATCGTGGCGAATGTGGCCAAAGCGCCCGGTCATCACGGTTTCCCAAACGGAAATGGGAAAGTCCCACTCGATGGCATCACGCTGCGCCATATAGGCAATCCTGCCGGCGCGACGGTGCTTAGCGATGGGCTCGCCGAACGCCGTGACCTCGCCTCTAAGCGCTTTCATGCTGCCGGTCAGGACATGAAAAAGCGTCGACTTCCCCGCGCCATTGGGACCCACAATCGCCGTCCACTGCCCCTTGGGAAAGCGAACGCTGATATTACTTAACACGGGTTGGCGCTGGTAGGCGGCATACAGGCCGCTTACCGCTATCGCACCGCTCTCTGCGTTATTCGCCATCATCGGCTTCCGAGCCTAGATAGCGGCGCAGCAGATCAGCGTTGTAGCGCATCATCTCTTGGTAGCTGCTGGCTGGGCCGTCGGGCTCGCTGAGCGAGTCGACATAAAGCGGGCCGGCAACCGAGACGCCGGTATCGCGGGCGATGCTTGTCACGTGGCGATCGGAAATCGTGCTCTCCCAAAAAATCGCCCCGGGCTGGCGCGCGTTGATTTTATCCACCACCGCCATCAATTGCCTAGGGGAGCCTTCCGACTCCGCGTTGTTGCCCCAGATACCGGTATGATCAAAATCGAACGCATCGGCAAAGTAGGTAAAAGCCGCCTCACTGCTGAGCAGAAAGCGTTGGTCTTCGTCGATGGGGGCAAGCGTTTGCGTGATATCCTCATAGAGCGCATCAAGGGACTCACTTAAAGCGTGCGCGCGCTGCTCAAACGCCTGCGCCTGTCCGGGCTCGACGTCGGCGAGGGTGTCTGCAATCACCTCGGCGTAAGCTGCCACCGCACGCGGGTCCATCCATAAGTGCGGATCAACGTCACCGGAGAGCTCACCGGTGACAATCGATTGTGTGGGATACCCCGAGGCTTCCGCTACCGCGATGAGAGGCACGCCATCGCGCACGGTCGACTCGACCTGCCCCATCCACTGCTCTAGTTGGTAGCCGTTATAGAAAACGATATCGGCAAGCTCTAAGTGCGCGAAGTTACGCGGCGTGAGCTCCCACTCGTGTACCTCGGCATTCACCGGCGTGAGTACCGACACCTCGGCAGCATCGCCCGCGACTTGCTTCACGACATCGCCAAGCACGGAAAATGTCACCGCGATTTGCAGCGATGACTGGGCGTGCGCACCGAATGAAGCAGTGGCAAGTGTGAGTGTTAGAGAAGTCCACATCCAAAGGCGGCGCTGGGGCATGATGAATCTCCGCTGTTCAACGCTTTTATGGAAGAGCACTTTAGCCTACTGGAAAAGCTTAGTGCAAATAGTTTAGCCTTGGCAAACAATAATGCATTAAGCTACGGTTGTAACGCCAATAAGCATTTTTCATTCATCATGATACGTTTACCTAATGAGCCACTCTATACCCTCTTCACAACAGGCCTCAAAAACGCCTTTGCAAAGCGGCGATGCCCTCCCCCCCGTAGAGCAGCACGCCCGCCAATATGAAACGGTGCGTAACGCCCACGAGACGGAGCTTATCGAAGATTATGTCGAACTCATCGGGGATTTGCTTTTACATCGCGGGGAGGCGCGCGCGGCGGATATCGCCAGCCGCATGGCCGTCAGCCAAGCAACGGTCTCGAAAATGATCCGCCGCCTAAACGAACTCGGCTTAGTGAAAAGTCAGCCCTATCGATCGCTTTTTCTCACACCGGAAGGGCAAGCCATGGCGAATGCGTCACGCGAACGCCACGGCATTGTGCTGAATTTTTTGCGCGCACTTGGCGTCAGCGATACCACCGCGCGCATTGACGCCGAAGGCATGGAGCATCACGTGAGCGACGAAACACTCGCCATCATGCAGCGCTACACCGATGAGAAGGCAAAATAAGCCTACGTTAACCGCCGTAAATGGCCACGCCGCTTCTTCCCGAGCGCTTAACGCCGTACATGCACTGATCAGCAGCATCGATCAGCTCGCGAATATTGGCGAACGCGCCTTCCGCGTGGCTGGCAATACCCACGGATGCCGATACATACAGCGGCTTCCCTTGGACATGGATCACCGGCTCCTCGGCTAAGCGTTTAAGCAAGCGCTCCACCATCACTCTGGCCCCGGCGGCATTTTCATCCGGCAGAATCACCAAGAACTCCTCGCCGCCATAACGGCCCGCAAGATCGCCTTCGCGGATGGTGGCATTCAGCAAGGTGCCAAACCGCTCCAGCACCCTATCGCCCACCTGATGGCCGTATTCGTCGTTAAGATCTTTAAAGTGATCAAGGTCGATAAAGACGATCGACATGGTGCGGGTTTGTGCTTGGCAAAGGGTAAAGCGTTGCTGTAGTTGCTCTTCGAGCCATGGCCGGTTCGCCAATCCGGTTAGCGCGTCCTGGCGGCTAAGCGCTTCAAGGTCATCCTGGCGCTTGCGCAACGCGTCCATCTCGTTTTGCTGCTCATCGAGCCTGGCGCTCAATGTTAACGTCTGCTTAAACAGATGCTGCTGCGCTTCTTGCAGCATCTGTTCGTTATCGTGCTGCGGTGGCGCGGTGACATCCAACAAACTCGCCATGGCCGGCAGCTGATTTTGAATATCATTTAACAGCTGATGAATCGAAATACTCTCCGCGCCATCCACTAGCTTGAATTGATACACCAGGTTAACCAAGGCTTTGGCTGGCGACGGTGAAAGCCACGCATCGGCGATCGGCCCTGACAGACGCAAACACAGCAGATCCACCGGAATCTGGGCAAGCGAGCCATGACTCTGCTCAATGCCGCTGACCAGGTGTTCCGGCACGCCCCAGCGCTGCGCCAGCCATGCGCCTACAACGGCGTGGTTTGAGCCAAATAGCGTGGCTTCCTCTATTTCCAGCGCCGAGTGGTCAGTGACGACATTAGCATAGAGCCTTTCAGCCTCTTGGGGGGCAATCGAGTCCAGGGCTAACACGCCGATATCTTGCAGCAGCGCCATGGTGAAGAGGGTTCCCGACTGAACCGGGCAGAGTTGCTGGGCGAGATAGCGGGCGGCCAGGGCCGCGACCGTGGCGCGCTGCCATAAAAGCGCCAAATGACTGCTTTGATGGCCGGTGCGCGATAAGCCAAAGCTCATCACCGCCGCAAGGGTGGCATCCAACCCTATGCGCGACACCGCTTCATAGCAGGTATGCAGCTTCATTTGGTGGCGCGAATAGAAAGCACTGTTGGCAAGCGAGAGTAGACGCAGGGTGAGCGCGGGATCATTTTCGATCGCCCGGGCAAAATCGGCCAACCCCGCATCGGGCTGTCTTGCCACGCTTAGCACGCGCCCCACTGCTGCCGGCATCGACGGCAAACTTGATCCCTCATTCAGCTTCGCTTGCAAACGCTTCGGCAGTGCAAGCTGCAACGCCGGCTCGGCAACCTCTTGGGCAGAATTTAGATCGTGCATTCCCGCACACCTATCCTGGTAGCTTCGATGAAAAAAGCTCGCCGACCACTGCCGACGAGCCCCACTAGCCTACTACAAACACGATTGCCGCTGTATCACCGCACCATGCTATGATGGCGCAACGTGCCTTGGGTCATTTTTTAATCACCCATTTGACTCACCCCAGCAGCAGCGAATCGTCGTCGACTTCTTGCCCCCGGGCACGCTCAAAGAGCTTGAGCAGATCCGGCACGTCAACGCCCTCGCGCTCATAGCCCTTCACATCAAACGCCACTTCTCCCTGATCCATCATAATGGTTCGGCTGCCCACGTCTAATGCCTGGCGCATGCTGTGCGTCACCATTAGCGCCGTGAGACGCTGCTCACGGATGATCTCTGCCGAAAGATCCAGAACAAAGCTGGCGATGCGCGGATCAAGAGCGGCGGTATGTTCATCGAGTAGCAGAATCTCCATGGGCTGTAGCGCCGCCATCAGCAGGCTCACCGCCTGGCGCTGGCCGCCGGAAAGCAGACCGATACTGTCATTGAGGCGATTTTCAAGCCCCAGGCCCAAACGGGCGAGATTGTCGCGCAACCGGCTGCGCAGGGCACGATCCAGCGCACGGCCTAGTCGTCTGCGCCGCCCGCGTGAAAAGGCCAACGCCATGTTCTCTTCAAGGGTAAGGGTGCTGCAGGTGCCGGCTAACGGATCTTGATAGACCCGCGCGACCAAATCAGCGCGCTTAAACGCCGGCAAGCGGGTGACATCGCGGCCTCCGATCAAAACTTTTCCGGGTTGGGCAATGATCTCGCCGGCCAATACATTGAGTAGCGTTGATTTCCCGGCACCATTGCCGCCAATCACGGTGACAAACTCGCTTTCCTCGATGGCGAGGTTGACGCCCTTCAGCACGTGGTTTTCCAGCGGCGTGCCGGGGTTAAAGGTGACGTGAATATCTTGGAGTTCGATCATGCCGCGCGCCTCCCCATCTTAAGCCGAGGCAGTACCAAGGCAAAACCGACCAGCAGTGCGGTCACCAAGTTGAGATCCTGCGCCTTGAGACCGATAAAATCGGCGTTCAGTGCCACCGCCACCATTAGGCGGTACAGAATAGAGCCGAAGATACACGCCAGGGTCGCCACCAAAATCGTCCGGCCTGGAATCAGCGATTGGCCGCCGATAACCGCCGCCAAGCCGACCACGATGGTGCCCACCCCCATGGTGACGTCGGCACTGCCCTGGCTTTGAGCAAAAAGCGCACCACCCAATGCCACCAACGCATTGGAGAGCGCCATGCCAGCCAACACCATCACCGAGGTATTGATGCCATTACCCGAGGCCATGCGGGCATTCTCGCCGGTTGCACGCATGGCCAGGCCCACTTCGCTGTTAAGAAAGCGGTTGAGCAGCATCGTGACAACGGCCAACCCCAAAAGAATGGCGATCGGAAAGACGATATAGCGGCTTATCGGCAGCGCTTCCAGCGGGGTAAAGATGGTGTCATCCATCAGCAAGGCAATATTGGGCCGCCCCATTATCCGCAGGTTGATCGAGTAGAGCGCGATCATCGACAGAATCGATGCCAATAGATTGAGAATCTTGAGCTTCACCGCCATCCATGCGGTGACGGTACCGGCCATCCCCCCAGCAACGACGGCAAGCGCCGTTCCCACCCAAGGGTTACCCCCGTTAACAATCCAAACCGCCGCCACGGCAGCCCCTAGAGGGAAGCTGCCGTCGACGGTGAGGTCGGGAAACTCCAGCACACGAAAAGAGAGATAGACGCCAAGCGCCACAAACCCAAAAATGAGGCCAAGTTCAATGGCCCCAAGAAAAGCGATAAGACTCATCGGTACTTCCTAATTCCCTTAGTCGAAGATCTCGACGGCTTGCTCTTCGAACTCGGCGGGAATCTCGTAACCGATCTGCTCGGCGGCGCCACGGTTGACGATCAGCTCTAGCTTCTCGACCGTGCCGACCGGTATATCGCCGGCGTTTTCGCCTTCGAGAATACGGGCGATCATTTCACCGGTCTGACGCCCCATATCGTAATAACTAAAGCCGAGGGCGGCCAGCGCCCCCCGCTCCACGGAGGAGTTATCGCCGGTGAACACGGGAATGTCAGCGTCATAGCTCACTTTAAGCACGCTCTCAAGCGCTGAGACAACGGTATTGTCGACCGGCACATAGATCGCATCAGCACGTCCCGCTAGGCTGCGCGCGGCTCCCATCACTTCTGAAGTGCGCGAGGCGGTCACTTCCACCAGGTCAAAACCAAGCCCCGGCGTCATGGCCTGAAGTTTCTCGATCTGGGAGACGGAGTTGGCTTCACCCGGGTTATAAATAACCCCTAAGCGCTCCGCTTCAGGGAACATATCGCGAATTAGCTGAAGCTGTGCTTCTAGGGGCGGTGCATCGACCACGCCGGTGATATGGCCGCCGGGCGCTTCCATATTGCTCACTAACTTCGCGATCAGCGGGTCTGTCACCGCGGTAAAAACGATCGGTGTATCCTGCATAGCGGACGCCGCCGCTTGCGCTGAAGGGGTGCTGATCGCCAGCACTAAATCCGGTCTTTCGCCGGCAAATTTGCGCGCGATTTGCGCCGCAATAGCCGTATCGCCCTGCGCATTTTGGAAATCTACATCAAGGTTCTCACCCTCGACATATCCTCGCTCGGCAAGTTCATCAAGCGCACCTTGTCGACTGGCATCCAACGCCGGGTGCTCGACAATCTGTGTAATGCCTAAATTAATGGTATCCGCCTGGGCCACGCCCGCCATCATCATGGAGCCCAGCACCGCTGAAAGGATTCGACGCCGCATCATAGTGTTTCCTCTTCTTTTTCTATCATCGCGTTTCATGGGATGTATTTTGGCTAACCCGACGCCATACAGTAGCGCGCTTCGCGGCGATGGCCAATATAGACATTCAACGCATTTAACTATACCGCGGCATTACCCAACAGGATCATGCTGCTCGGTCGAAGTACCATTTTTTTAATTTATATTTCGGTTTGAACTCTCCATAACGCCATCCAATGCGTCTACAAGCACCTGTTAAGCTTTGAATTTCTTAAAATTATCGGGAGGATTAATCCTCTTACGGGAGTGCTTCAGCGCTTGATACATCTCTTTACAATCGCCCTGATACGACCAACACTAATCCCGTCCATTCCAGCCACACCATGGCTGCGACGTTTCGAAGCCTTACGCGATTCTTTTTTAGTAGCAAACAAGGCAGACGCTGCAGGTGGTGAACAAAAAAGGTCAAGACCTCCGGCTCAGGGCAAAGTATTCGCCTTTCGCAGGACAATCACTATCAGCAATATTGCCAAACCATGAGGGAACGTGATGATGGAGCCAACCAGGCAACTCATGATAGTAGGAAACACGGCTTCTATTCAGAACACCCTAAAACAGCTTTCTGGTTACGGCTGGACGATCCGTTATGCCGACAATGCCCAAAGGGCGATAGAGTTATTGAACCATGATGTATTTCGAGTCGGACTGATCACTATCGACTCTTCCACACATGCGTTTCCCTTGGAAATCAATAACAACTCCCTTTTATCACTAGTGCAATGGGTGGCCATCGTAAAGCACAGCGAATTATGTCACGTAAAAACGTGCGATCTGATTTTTAGCGCCTGCTATGCCTATCAAGTACATCCCATCGATGTGAGAAGAGTCGACACCCTACTTCAAAGTGCGCTTGCAATGGCAAGCCTCCATGAGGGTCATCCGATACCGCGGCTTTCTTGCCTAGATGATGAATATCAAATGGTGGGTGAAAGTCCGGTCATGCAGCAGCTTTATAGGACTATTCACAAGGTGGCGGCTGCCAATGCACCCGTCTTGATTACCGGAGAATCGGGAACGGGAAAGGAGCTCACAGCACGCGCTATCCACACCCATTCCCCCAGACGCCATGGTCCGTTTAATGTCGTCAACTGTGGGGCTCTACCCTCGGGGCTTATCCAATCCGAACTCTTCGGACACGAGAAAGGAGCCTTTACCGGGGCCAGCCAGCGCAAGATCGGCATTATAGAGAACTCTCAGGGCGGAACACTGTTTCTCGACGAGATCGGCGACCTACCCTTGAACCTACAGGTCAACCTACTGCGTTTTCTGGAAAACCACAGGGTGCTACGCGTTGGTGGGCTCCAGGAGATCGCGGTCGACGTGAGGGTGTTAGCCGCCACTCACGTTAACCTTGAGAAAGCGATTGATCGAGAGCAGTTTCGCGAGGATCTCTATCATCGGCTCAATGTCCTTCAAGTCAAGATACCGGCGCTGAAAGAGCACCTTGAGGACATCGAAGCCCTCGCCCACTTTTTCTTTCAAAAGTTCTCCGCCGAAAAACCCTCTCAGGTCCGTGGGTTCAGCCATGAATGTATCAATGTCATGAAGCAGCACTGCTGGCCGGGCAATATACGCGAACTGGTCAATCGGGTCAGGCGCGCCATGGTGATGTGCGAGCATAGGCTCATCACACCTGCCGATATGGGGCTTGAAAGACGTCATATGCTTTTCCGCGATATCGATACCCTAAAACAAGTGCGTGACATGGCGGAGTGTGAAGCCATCAAGGCGGCCCTGATACGCAATAAACACAATGTGCTGCGTACAGCGCGAGAGCTAGGGGTTTCCCGCGTGACGCTATACCGGTTACTCGAAAAACATTGTATCGACAAAACCCCCGGTTTCGATGATGGCAAGAGGGTATTCCCAGCAATTTCCGCATACGCGCAACCTAACTCAAAATGGTAAAAACCGGTACAGGCGCCAGCTCTCCCATCTTGCTAATACACAAAACAAATATTGCGCCTGGAACAAAACCCAACCTCTCCCGCTAGGGCGAGGCACTACGCAAAAAAGAAAAAAGGAAGGGAACCATGATCTCACAAGGCAAAAACACTCTCTGCACCATTGGCTTGGTATCTTTGATCGGTTGCCCGCCGGCACTTGCCCAGCAAACAGATCAAGACATGCAGATCCAGATGGTCGGTCAGGAACCCGAGCAGATAGAGCTCCAACCGGACGTTCAGACAATGGCAGAGTATGGCGGTGTACTAACACCAAAAGGGAGGCTGGTACTGGAGCCAGAGTTTCAATACTCTCACGAAAGCATCAACCGGATGACCTTCGAAGGTGTAGAAGTATTAAGTACCCTGCTGATCGGGGTCTTTACGGCACAAGATGTTGACCGGGATAACTATTCGGCCTCTTTGACCGGGCGGATGGGCTTTACCGACCGCCTAGAGCTTGAGATGAAGGTACCCTATGTTTATCGGGACGAGTCGAACCGCGTCACGGTGTCTGAAGTCGACCCCGATTTCACCCTAGATCGGGAACTCTCTAATGATGCGCTCGGTGATATTGAGTTAGCCGCGCACTATCAGCTCAATCGCGGCTTGAATGGAATGCCTTACTTCATTGGCAATTTGCGCTACAAAAGCACCACCGGTGAAGGCCCGTTCGATATTCGCCGTAACAGTGCCGGCTCTCCCCTTGAATTAACCACCGGCACGGGCTTTCATTCCGTCGAACCCAGCGTCACCGTGCTGTTTCCCTCTGCCCCAGCCGTCTACTTTGCCAATTTAGGTTACGTTTTTCACCTTGAGGATGACGTCAACCAACAAGTGACTCAAGACGATGAAAACTTGCGCATAGGCAATGTAGACCCTGGCGATGCCGTTCGGCTGAGTTTCGGTATGGCTTACTCTATTAACCCCAAAACGTCCTTTACCCTAGGCTATAAGAACGATTTCATTGGCGAGACCAAGACGGAATATTTTAATACCAGCACCGGTAACACCACGCGCGTTAACTCCAACACCTTGAATGTTGGCTCCCTTTTGCTGGGCTGGTCCTATCAACTAAATCAAGATGTCTCCATCAACCTAGGCTTGGAGTTGGGTGTCACCGATGACGCCCCGGATACCACCCTAACGCTGCGCATTCCCATCGGCATGAACGTCTTTTAACCAATCAGCAAAAACGTAACGGCTGCCTTTGCAGACAGTCGTTACGTCAGCTTCACCTACTTCACCAGCTCCAAAACAATCAGTATCCCGTCAGCTAAGCAGTGCCATTAATCTGCTAGCCCTCCTCAACGAAGTATACCTGCAAAGGAGTCAACTATAGCCGCCCGCTGCTTGGCCGCCTGCAGTGCTCCAATATTGTTTAACCGCACATCGATATCGATCCGTTGTTGTATATTTTGCCCGGATGCATTGCTCACCACCCCACTAACGATAGCGTTCTGAGTGATATTATGGAGCGCCGCCGTGAACCCCTTGAGGTCGTTGATAATAGCGCCGGAAAAATCTGCCAGTCCCGCGAGTTCCACACCCGCGGGGGTCATATCGGTCACCGATAACCCCGTGCCGGGCCCCACCTGACTAGCCGCCCCGGAGGGGTTACGAAATGTCTGGGAGACAATATCGGCTCCCGCTTTCGTGAAATTGACGACCGACACCAGCTCAATACTGTTATCGATGCGCGTCTGCAACCTCGCTCCGAAGTCAACATCGAGCCCACCGATATTAAACCCTGCACGCATCTGATCGAGCTCAGCCTCGGCGATGACAATGCCTTGATGGAAGTCATCTCTTATAGCAGGTGATGATAAAACTTCAGTGTAGAGAGTCACAGGTGATTGATCACACAAGCAATACGATAAGTCTTTTTTTAATGCAACATCACTTGCTGCCAGAGCAGGTTGAGTGCCTGCCGCCGCCATCATGAGCATAGTCCCAATCCATCGTGTTCCAATGCGCCTGTGCAGACTCGTAGTGTGAGATGGCATTTTCTATCTCCTTATCAACGGCCCATCTCATTTCTGGCGGGCAGCGTCAGCAGGCTAGCACCGATGTTGGAGCGGTTCACCCCGCTCGCCAGCGGTGAATCGGGACGCACAGCCCAATCCTGCTCATGGTTGAAATATTGCTGGGCAGTCTCGATCTCTTCGCGCGCCCCAAGAACCGTGCCGTTCCAAATGGACTCAAAGTGCTCCCTGGGCACCACCTGGGTGCCCACTGCGGGATCGCCCACCAAAATATTATTAGCATCGATACCTTTTACAACGACGAAATGCTTGTAGCCCCCTGTATCCACCATGGTAATCGCTGGCACTCCAATTTTAATGAAGTCATCCAAACTGATTTTAAACCCATCAGCATTAAGCCCCTGTGCATCCAAGTACCGCTTCATATCGAGCATGGAAAAGCCATGACGTTGAATCTGCTCAGCATCGCCAGCACGAATCATACTCTCAAAGACTTCTGCCTCGGTCGTCTCACGCTGGTAATGAAAAGTCAGCAGAGTCGCAACAGACGCAGAACCACAACTGAAGTCATACTGCTGCAAAACCACCCTTTCCAAGCCCTTCTCCTGCAGACTCTTGGCCTCGACCTGAAAGCTACCGAAACGATTGGCGATGGCAACCTGCCCGCCATGGGCGAGTGAAGTGGCGATCAGAGCGCCCCCAATGATAGAGAGAGACGCCATGCCACAGCAAAGTTGTCGGATCGATTTCATGGCAAGTCTTCCTTTTGGCCAGAAAGTGGTGGTGCCAAGCATTACCGCGGCTTAATTGGCGATAAAAACACTGATGCCTACGGCATTGTTGATAGAGTTTCCGTTGCCAGTCACGGCGCTAAAGATGCCTGTACCGCTATAGCTTCCCAGTGCGTCTGAGGCAAAGTTAATGTTGCCCGACATCATGTCGCCTCCGATATTAAAGTCGGTATCAGTCACCGAGGCCTTCATGTTTTGAACACTTTTCACCGTATTGAAATTGACGACTCCCTCACCTTCCCTGGCCCTCGCCTTATCCATTGCCTCAAGATCCACCCGCTCCAGGGTGGCGAAGCCATCCGCCTCAAGCGTATGGCGCTCATTGGCGTGGCTATTTGTTGTTGTCATCCCGAAAGCGATCAACACAACGATGAGTGTGATCGCAACTAACGGCATGCGGGGTCGTATTAATGTCGACTGAACTGAATGGACTGCTGACACTTTCATGGCCTTGGCTCCACGTATCCTGTCCCTATGGCTATTGCATTGAGGTAGCCGGTGGAGATCAACTCGCCCCCACCGGCTCCCGGCTCATCAAAGCAAAGCGCTTTTAGCGCCCTTAATCAGTTGCCGATACTCACGCCGCTGTGAGCCGCGACGTTGGTACCCGCCACCTGCGAGTTGTAGAGGCCAGTGGAGACGTTCATGTTGTTGATACCGCCGAACACTCCTGCCGCCACAGACACATTGGCCGCACCGGTTGCCAGGCTTGCAGCACCGCCATTGCCGCCATTGCCACCCACTCCACCGTTACCGGCCACTGCGGAGGCGCTACCGCCAGTCCCTTGGCCGTTGCCACCGTTGCCACCGCTGCCAGCACCGCCATTGCCGCTATTAGCCGTGGCCTGACCACCGTCGCCACCATCACCGCCGGTGCCAGAGCCGGAACCGCTGCCGGAGCCACTGCCAGAGCCGTTACCCGCGGTTCCACCCGCCACTGTGGAACTCGCCGTAGCGTCGCCATTGGTGCTATCACCATTGGTGGCCGTATTCGCGTTGTCGTCATCAAAGTCGTCGGCTGCGACGGACGCATAGCCTTGGGCAGTACCACCTTGGGCATCGGTGTTTCCATTGGTGCCATCAGCGTCACCGCCTTCGCCAAAGCCTTCACCGTACCCTTTGCCGTAGCCTTTACCTTTGCCACCCTCATAGCCATCGCCAGCATCGGCAGTCGCCTCACCACCGTAGCCGCCCCGGCCTTTGCCGCCATCGCCACCGGTTCCTTCGCCATAGCTATCGGCATAAGCGTCACCACCGGCACCACCCTCGGCTCCGGCTGCTCCCCTGCCGCCATAGACATTGATACGAGCACCACTGACTGCGGAACTCATCTCCTGCATTGAGATGACATTAGTGGAAGTGTTGTAGGACTCACTCATCGCCCAGGCATCACCGCCCCGGCCTGAAGTGCCACCCGCTCCACCCGTGCCAGTGCCGGTAGCGGCGCCGCCAGTACCGGTACCACTGGTGAGCGTATTGTTATCGGAACTCTCATCGAATTCGCCGTCGACGTTGGCATAGACACTACCACCATAGCCCTTGCCATATCCTTTGCCGCCGTTGGCGTCACCACTGCTGCCTCCAGTCGCTGTCGCTTGAGCGTCCACGTTTTGATCCACCTCTTCGGCGAATCCTGCACTTGGATTGGCATGCGCCGTTGAAATAGCCATCACCATGGCCAACAGAGGCGTGCCTGCTACAATAAGATACTTTTTCATGTCCATATCTCCATTTGAGTTGTCTGCTGCAGCCTGCGAACTCACCCACTATCCCTAATGGCTAATTCCCGCCCTTGAATAACGCGTCTTGCTCGCAGCCACCATCTCATGAGCATGATCCATGCCAGCTGAAACTTTGATCTTTGCAACTAATTGTAAACGTTAAATATATTTAAATGACTGACACTTGAAGATGCAAAACACATTGGCACATATCTTTGTCAATGGCGTGTAAATGCTTCATCTATGAAACGGTTATATTGGGAAAACACTTAATATTTCGAAAATTTTTAAAAAAAACAGCAACTTATACAACTAAAATAAAGTGACACGCTATTGTTACAGCAAGTAGTAGCGTTATAAACATACATTGGTGATTAACTACCTTCACAGCTTGTGCCCGAAAGTGGGGCTTATAATTACACTCAACCTGACATATACATTTAGCTTTTCACCCGAAAGATTTTTTCTATCCGCTGTTCTACGCTTTATGAATCGACTTAAAAGAGTCGATAGGAATATAACAAAACAAGGCTTTAACAAATCAAAATTAATACCTAGACATAAATAATGGCGCACTCCGCCACCGTCATCCGACACCAGAAGTGCCGCCTACAACAAACGGCGGGTCGCCCGATACTTGGGAGCAATAACAATGATTTATCCAACCATACTCCGCCGGGCTTTTTCCATTGGATTCATAAGCCTTCTGCTTTACATATTTACCTTTGCTGCTTTGGCACAAGCAGCCACTCTCCAAGAGATACGAGACCGTGGTGTTATTCGCATCGCTATCGCTGGCGAAGAGCCGTATGGCTACCTTAACAAGGAAGGCAAGGCTCTCGGAGTGGGGCCGGAAGTGGCTACACGCATACTCAAGAGTCTTGGTATAGAGCGTATCGAATGGGTGCAAACGGACTTTAAGAACCTTATACCTGGGCTAGAGGTGGGACGTTTCGACATGGCCGCGGCAGAGATGGCCATTATGCCCCACCGCTGCCGACGCGTTCTCTTCTCCAATCCCAACACCTCTTACGGTGAAGGGTTACTGGTACTCGCCGCAAACCCCAACCGCATCATAGCGTACGAAGATTTCATCGAAAGGCCGGACAACATCAAGGTCGCCGTTCAGGAAGGGACCACCACTCAAGCTATGTTCAAGGCCATGGGGATCGCCCCGGATCGCCTTCTGATTGTGCAGAGTCTCAAGGAAGCTGTTGATGCCATAACACGAGGCCGAGTTGATGCCTTCGCCGGCACCGGCATGACCGTAGCGAAAATGGAGGATATGAGCCCCGCAGTGGAGGCGGAATTCAATTTCGTTGACCCTATCATCGACGGTGAGGAGGTGCGCTACTGGGGTGGCTTCGCCTTCCCTCACGATGCCAGAGAGCTACGCGATGCAGTGAACGGGGAACTTAGGGAGCTAAAAAACTACGGCGATTGGAAACAGGTTCTGTCTCGTTACGGCTTTCTTATGAAGGACATCATCTACTCTTATCGCTTTAATAGTGAGCAACTGTGCCAAGAAAAAGGATGAGCCTTCTCATGCTGCTGATCTCTTTCGTATCAACCAGAACATAAATCCCGCATGAACGTCATCCCTGATAAGCCACTGCTTTGAAAACTGATGAGCAAAGCCATGGCAATGGAAGAGCAGTCGAAATGGAAGCAGGTACGCCACGGGAAAAGCAATTAATGTCAAAAAGCGGAGAATTCATGTGAGGCAGGTGAGAAACGACAAAAATGGAGGCGGCCCCAAAAGCCACATCCCGGCACACGCGTCCACCACTACCGTTGCTCCCTTCCGGGCCTGGCGGGGTTTGCAGTTTAGCGTTGCGGGAGGACCTAAGGGGCCACCATAGTCGCGCCCTGTGCTTAAACAGGCGCTTAAACGCTTGACGTGGTGGCTACGCCCTGATTTGAACAGGGGACCCCATCATTATGAGTGATGTGCTCTAACCAACTGAGCTACGTAGCCTTTCCGTCACAGCGGGTGCAGATTATGCCTATCTTGGTAGATAAAGGCAAGCCGGATATTGGCTTGCCTTTCTGCATTACGCGATAAGCTCAGTCGGTCTTACTGCAAAGCAGCGCGAACAGCCGACGCGCCCGGCTCACCGTCGATGGTGGTCACGCCATCAAGCCACTCATCCAGAAGCTCATCGTGGGCCTGAAGGTAGTCGCGTGCCGCGTCGCGCGGGTCTTCGCCCTCATCCATGATCTCGCCCATCAGCTGGTTTTCCATCTCCAGGGTGAACGTCATGTTGTTGAGTAGGCTGCCGACATTGGGGCACTCTTCGGCATAGCCACCGCGAGTATTGGTATACACCGTCGCTCCGCCCAAGTCCGGGCCGAAGTAGTCATCGGCGTCAGAAAGATAGGCGATATCGAAGTTGGTGTTCATCGGGTGCGGCTCCCAGCCCAGAAACACCATCCAGTCTTCATTGGGCACTCGCGCGCGCAGCTCAGCCAGCATCCCGGCTTCACTGGAATCAATGAGGCTCCAATCGCCTAGACCGAAGGCGTCGTCATCGATCATTTGCTGAATCAGCTCGTTACCGTCGTTACCCGCTTCAATGCCGTGAATTTGGCTGTCGAACTTTTCGGCGTGCTCGTCCAAGTCTTCCACCGAGGTCACGCCTGCTTCATAGACATACTGGGGTACGGCCAGGGTGTACTTGGCGCCCTCTAGGTTGGCGGATAACCGGTCGACGCTGCCCTCTTCCACATAGGGGTCGCTGATCGACGCCATTGACGGCATCCAATTGCCCAAGAAGACATCAAAATCGCCGTTTTTCATTCCCGAATACGCAATCGGCACGGAAACCGTATCAACACGGGTTTCGTATCCCAGCGCTTCAAGCACTTCGCTTGCCACCGCTGTCGTGGCGGTGATATCGGTCCAGCCCACCTCGGCAAAACGTACCGTTTCACACTGGTTGGCTTGAGCGGTAATCGGTAGGCCGGCGGCAACCAGCAGCGTACCCATCAAACGATAGCGGGAAGATAGCAGTGTCATATCAAACTCCTTAAACAAGTTGGCAAGCGACCCAGCGTGGCACGCCGAGCGATTCATCTACTGAAATCTTTTTATTGATTGAACGTTCAATAAAAAAATGTCACACTACACAGGTAATCACGCTTCAAGGTGAGTTTCAAGTCCGTTAGTGCGCCTTTAACGCTGACACACTCACGATACCGAACAGATAATCGCTGCTGCCGAACGTTGATCAGGAGAACAGTGTGCCGAAAATTGGAATGGAACCCATCCGCCGCCAGCAATTGATTCACGCGACCATGACCGCGATTGACGAGGTGGGGCTCGCTGAAGCCACCGTGCTGCGTATTGCCCGTCATGCGGGTGTCTCGGCAGGCATTATTAGCCACTACTTTGGCGGCAAAGACGGACTTTTAGAAGCCACCATGCGCCAGATTCTGACCGACCTCAGCGAAGCGGTAGCGGCGCGTCGTCGCGTACTCAGCGAAGACTCACCACGCGCGCACATTGGCGCCATCATCGAAGGCAACTTTGACCGCACCCAGGTGACCGGGCCCGCGGCCAAAACCTGGCTCGCCTTCTGGGCCAGCAGCATGCATAAGCCGATGCTTCAGCGGCTGCAAAACGTCAACGACCGACGCCTTTACGCCAACCTTTGTTACCAGTTTCGACGCGTCATGCCACGCGCTCAAGCGCGTAACGCGGCACGCGGCTTGGCCGCCATGATCGACGGCTTGTGGCTGCGCGGCGCGCTAACGCCAGAAGGCTTGGACGCTGAACAAGCGCGCACGCTGGCCCACGCCTATCTCGATCAGTTGTTGTCTCAAACATCCGCTCAGCCAACGGCTTGAAAGCGTTTAAGGCTTCGCCGTACCCCCTATTTTTTACATGAAAAGGAGCACCGCATGGCTGCACAAGACACCCTTCCGCTTTACATCGACGGCCGCCGTGTAGAGGCCACCTCTGGTGAGACATTTAACATCACCAACCCCTTTGACGGCAGCCTTCTGGCGACGGTAGGCCAAGCAAGCCAAGCTGACGTCGACAGCGCCGTGGCAGCCGCCAAGCGTGGCCAGCGCGAATGGGCCGCGATGAACGGTATGCAGCGTTCGCGCATTTTGCTGCGCGCCGTGGCGCTTTTGCGTGAGCGCAACGATGAGCTAGCGGAACTTGAAACCCGCAACACCGGCAAGCCGATTAGCGAAACCGCGAGTGTGGACATCGTGACCGGCGCCGACGCACTGGAGTATTACGCCGGCCTTGCTCCCGCCATCGAGGGCAGCCAGATCCCACTGCGTGATAGCTCCTTTGTCTATACCCGCCGTGAGCCGCTCGGTGTGATTGGCGCCATCGGCGCGTGGAACTACCCGATTCAAATCGCCTGCTGGAAAGCCGCGCCCGCCTTGGCCGCCGGCAACGCGATTGTATTCAAGCCTAGCGAAGTCACCCCGCTCACCACCATGAAGCTTGCCGAGATATTGACCGAGGCGGGCCTGCCGGATGGCGTGTTCAACGTCGTGCAAGGCGACGGCCGCGTCGGCGCGATGCTTACCGAGCACACGGACATCGCCAAAGTGACGTTCACCGGCGAGATGGGCACCGGTAAGAAAGTCATGGCCGCCGCCGGGAGTTCGACGCTCAAGGACGTCACCATGGAGTTGGGCGGCAAGTCACCGCTGATCGTCTTTCATGATGCCGACCTTGACCGCGCAGCGGACGCCGCCATGATGGCCAATTTTTACTCCAGCGGACAAATTTGCACCAACGGCACCCGCGTCTTTGTCGAGGCAAGCGTCAAAGAGGCGTTTGAAGCCAAAATCAAAGCGCGCGTTGAACGCATTCAAGCGGGCGACCCCATGGACCCCGCGGTTAACTTCGGCCCGCTGGTGAGTTTTGAGCATCAGGAAAAAGTGCTCTCCTACATTGCGTTGGGCAAAGAGGAAGGCGCGCGGGTACTGGTCGGTGGCGATGAGTGGAACAGCGGCCACTACGCGAATGGTGCCTGGGCCGCCCCCACCGTCTTTACCGACTGCAGCGACGATATGCGCATCGTACGCGAAGAGATCTTCGGCCCGGTGATGTCAGTCTTGGCGTTTGACGACGAAGCCGAGGTGATCCGCCGCGCCAACGATACCCCGTACGGCTTGGCCGCCGGTGTCTTCAGCGAAAGCCTTAACCGCGCGCACCGCGTCATTCATCAGCTGGAAGCGGGCATCTGCTGGATCAATACCTGGGGCGAGTCCCCCGCCGAAATGCCGGTCGGTGGTTATAAGGAGTCCGGTATTGGGCGTGAGAACGGCGTTGAGACACTTGCCCACTACACCCAGACCAAATCCGTGCAGATCGAAATGGGCCCGTTTGAGTCGGTGTTTTAAGACGTCTGTTTTAAGGAGCTTTTATGTCGCAATCACGCGAATTCGACTACATCATTATCGGTGCGGGCTCAGCGGGTAACGTCCTGGCCACACGCCTTACCGAAGACCACGACGTTAGCGTACTGCTGCTGGAAGCCGGTGGGCCGGACTACCGCTTTGATTTTCGCACCCAAATGCCCGCCGCGCTTGCCTACCCGCTACAGGGCAAGCGCTATAACTGGGCGTTTGAAACCGACCCGGAGCCGCACATGGACGGCCGCCGCATGGAGTGCGGTCGCGGCAAAGGCTTAGGCGGCTCCTCACTGATCAACGGCATGTGCTATATCCGGGGCAATGCCCTGGATTACGACAACTGGGCGAAAGCGCCAGGGCTTGAGGATTGGGATTACTTAAGCTGTCTGCCCTACTTCAAAAAAAGCGAAAGCCGCGATATTGGCCCCAATGCTTATCACGGCGGCGAAGGCCCGGTGAGCGTCACCACGCCCAAAGAGGGGAACAACCCGCTGTATCGCACCTTTATCGAAGCCGGCAAGCAGGCGGGTTACCCCGAAACGGAGGATGTGAACGGCTACCAGCAAGAGGGCTTTGGCCCCATGGACCGTTTCGTTACGCCCGGCGGGCGCCGTGCCTCCACGGCGCGCGGGTATCTCGACACGGCTAAGCAGCGCGATAATCTCACCATCGAGACCCACGCGGTCACCGATGTGATCGAGTTTGACGGCAAACACGCCGTCGGCGTGCGCTATGAACGCAAAGGCCAGCCGCAAAAGGCGTTTGCGCGGCGAGAAGTGCTGCTTTGTGGCGGTGCCATTGCCTCGCCGCAAATCCTGCAGCGCTCGGGCGTGGGTAACCCCGAACACCTCAACGCCCTGGATATCCCGGTGGTGCACGCACTGCCCGGCGTTGGGGAAAACCTGCAAGACCACCTGGAAATGTACATTCAGTACGAATGCAAAGAGCCTATTTCGCTCTATCCGGCGCTTAAGTGGTACAACCAGCCCAAAATCGGCGCCGAGTGGCTGCTCAAGGGCACCGGCATCGGCGCTAGCAACCAGTTCGAGGCGTGTGGCTTTATTCGGACCAGCGATGAAGAGCCGTGGCCCAACCTGCAGTACCACTTCCTGCCCATCGCGATTAGCTACAACGGCAAAAGCGCGGTACAGGCGCACGGCTTTCAGGCGCATGTCGGCTCCATGCGCTCCGATAGCCGTGGGCGAATTCGCTTGACGTCCAAAGACCCCCACGCCGCGCCCAGCATTCTGTTCAACTACATGTCGACGGACAAAGATTGGCAAGAATTTCGCGATGCGATTCGCATTACCCGCGAGATCATGGCACAGCCGGCGTTTGACCCCTATCGCGGCCGCGAAATCTCCCCCGGGCCGGAGGTGCAAAGCGATGCCGAGCTTGATAACTTCGTCAAGCAGCACGCCGAAACCGCCTATCACCCCTGCGGCAGCTGCCGGATGGGCGAAGACGAGATGGCCGTCACCGATGGCGAGGGTCGGGTCCATGGTCTGGAAGGACTGCGCGTGGTGGATGCCTCGCTATTCCCCGTGATTCCCACCGGCAACCTCAACGCGCCGACCATTATGCTGGCGGAAAAAATCGCCGACCGGATCAGAGGCCGCGACCCGCTGCCCCGCGCCAACGTCGACTACTATGTTGCCGATGGCGCCCCCGCTCGACAGCGCTAACGTTTAGCGCCGACCTCAAAACGCTGTGGCCTTTGCCACGGCGTTTTTTTATGCGCATCAGCCTCACACAACGCTTGCACTAAATGGCGCCGGTCTGCCAGTATTCAAACATCTGTTTAAAAGCGTGTGCCACCTCAACGCGCTCCCTCATAATGATACATACAAAGGAGTGATGCTATGTTCACCCTACTACTGATTGTCCTGGCCGCTGCCGGCCTGCTGATGGTGATGCGCCGCGAGGCGGGTGCGGCTGCCGCGTTGGCGGTACTCGCCGTGCTAGGCGTTGTTGGCCTGATGGTTGATGCCACCATAATCGCCATACTGCTCTTGATAGGCGCGGCCGCTATCGCGGTTACCGGCCTACCCACCCTGCGCCGCCGGTGGCTAACCCCGCGCCTGTTTGCGCTGTTCAAGAAAGTCGCGCCCAAAGTTTCCGATACCGAACGCACCGCGCTTGAAGCGGGTAGCGTCTCGTGGGATGGCGCGCTTTTCTCGGGCAAGCCTCAGTGGGAGAAGCTGCTGGCGTTTACGGATGATGGCTTACGCGACGACGAAAAAGGATTTCTTGAGACGCAATGCGCCAAGGCCGCCGGCATGTGTAACGACTGGAACATTGCCCAAGAGCGCGCCGATCTCCCTCAAGCGCTTTGGGACTACCTGAAAAAAGAGGGCTTCTTCGGCATGATCATCCCGAAGGAGTACGGCGGCTTGGGCTTTTCCGCCAAAGCACAGTCCCTGGTGCTGCAAAAGCTCGCGGTCAGCGAAACGCTGATGGTGACCGTGGGCGTGCCTAACTCGCTCGGCCCTGGCGAGCTGCTGTTGAAATACGGCACTCAAGCGCAGAAAGATCATTACCTGCCACGCTTAGCCGATGGCCGAGAAATTCCTTGCTTTGGCTTAACCGGCCCGCGTGCGGGCTCTGATGCCACCTCGCTCCCCGATACCGGGATGGTCTGCAAGCAGACGATCGACGGCAAAGAGGTGCTCGGCGTGCGGCTCAACTTTGAAAAGCGCTGGATCACGCTGGCCCCGATCGCCACCGTGGTCGGCCTCGCCTTCCGCCTTTTCGACCCTGAAAAGCTGCTGAGCGACGAAGAGGATCGCGGCATTACGCTCGCGCTGATTCCGCGCGATACCGAGGGCATGGAAATCGGTCGTCGACACTTTCCGATTGGCAGCCCGTTCATGAACGGCCCGATCAAGGGGAAAGACGTATTTGTCCCGCTCACGACCATCATCGGCGGAGAGAAAATGATCGGCGAAGGCTGGCGCATGCTGGTGGAGTGTCTCTCGGTGGGGCGCTGCATCACGCTGCCTTCCGGTGCCGCCGGCACCGCCCGTTACGCCCTGGGCTGGAGCGGCGGTTTTACCCGCATTCGTCGCCAGTTCAACGTGCCCGTCGCGGAGATGGAGGGGGTGCAGGAGCCCTTGGCGCGCATGGCGTCTCTGGCCTATATCTCGGCCGCCACCGTCTATCAAACGGCGAACCTGATCGATCACGGTGAGAAACCCGCCGTACCGTCGGCAATTTTGAAAAGCCAGCTGACCGAGTTCCAGCGCGACCTGTTAAGCGACGCGATGGACGTTCACGGCGGTAAAGCGGTCACGCTGGGCCCGCGTAACTATCTGGGTATTGGCTATAGCGCCAATCCGGTGGCGATCACGGTGGAAGGCGCCAACATCATGACGCGTAACTTGATGATCTTTGGTCAGGGCGCCATTCGCTGCCACCCTTACGTTCTCAACGAGCTCGCCGCGAAAGATGCCAACGACATGCAAGCGTTCGATAAGGCATTCTTTAGCCACGCGGGCCTGATCTTCGGTAACGCCGCGCGAGCCTTTACCCAAGGGTTCGGACTAGGCAAACCGGCCGTTCCCTTTGAAGGCCCCGCCAAAGCGTACGCCCAGGACATCGCTCGCCTCTCCGCCGGCTTTGGTTTGTGTGCCGATGCGGCCATGGCAAGCCTGGGCTCCGCCTTGAAAAAGCGTGAAATGCTCTCCGCGCGCTTGGGCGATGTGCTCTCCAACCTTTACCTGGCCTCCATGGTGCTCAAGCAGTGGCAAGCGGGGCAGCAAGCAGAGGGTGGACACGTAGAGGGTGAAGAAGCCCTGCTGCACTACAGCTGCCGCTTCTTACTCCAGCGCGCCGAGCAGGCGTTCGTCGAGATTTTCGCTAACCTGCCCAATCGGGCGCTGGGCAAAACGCTAAAAGTGATGGTGATGCCCACCGGGCGCCGCTGGGATAAACCCCACGACGACTTTGCCCGCGCTATCGCCAAGCGTGTGTCCACCGACTCAGCCCTGCGCGCTAAGCTGCTGGATAATACTTGGGATAAAGACGATGGCGACGAGAATAACCCGCTGGCCCGCTACAACGCCTTGCTGCACGATTACGAGCGCGCCGAAACGATCTACCGTACTCTCAACAAAGCCTACGCCAAGGGCGAATTGCCCCAGACGGCGCTACACCCGGAGCAGCGTATCGAGGCCGGCGTGGAAAAAGGCCTGATTAGCGAAGACGATGCGGCGTTCATGCGCGAGTTTGAAACAAAAGTGCTGGAAATGCTCACCGTTGATGACTTCGCCTACGACGCGTTCGCCAGCGATAAATCGACGCTGATCAACCATAATGCCGAACCTAGCACGACCATTCCCGCGGCGGAGGAAGCGTACGTCAAATAGCGTTTGACCATATCAATAGCCGGCCACCAAGGCCGGCTTTTTTTACGCCGCCCCCTTACTCGGTCGGCCCTGTGCGCACACGCGCCACCGCATCGAGCCAGCCCTGATAAAGCGCCTCCCGGTTTTTTTCGCTCATCCGGGGCTCAAAGCTTGTTTCGCACTGCCACAAGCCTTGAATCTCCTCAAGGCTTGCGTACCAACCCAGCCGCAGCCCGGCCAGATACGCCACGCCTAGCGCGGTGGTTTCAAGCACCGTGGGGCGGTCAACCTGAACGCCGAGCATATCGGACAAAAACTGCATCAACCAACTGTTCTTGACCATGCCGCCGTCGACGCGAAGTGTACCCGGGGAGAGGCCCATGTCATCGTGCATGCAGTGCTGCAAATCGCGGGTCTGGTAGCACACCGCTTGTAGCCCCGCCGCGACAATTTCAGCAATGCCGGTGTCGCGGGTGAGCCCTAAAATCGCCCCGCGCGCTTTTGGGTCCCAATGCGGCGCACCCAGCCCGGTAAACGCAGGCACCAGATAGACGCTATGCCCGCTGCGTGTTTCACGCGCCAAGGCTTCGGTTTCGGCCGCATCGGCAAACAGATTCAAGCCGTCGCGTAGCCATTGAACGGTCGCGCCGGCGACGAAAATACTTCCTTCCAGGGCATACGTCGGCGTGCCGTTGAGGCGATAGCCCACCGTGGTCAACAGACGGTTGTGCGATATCGCCGGCGTTTCTCCCGTATTGACGATCATGAAGCAGCCGGTGCCGTAAGTGCTTTTGCCCATGCCCGGCTGAAAGCACGCCTGGCCAAACAGCGCCGCCTGCTGATCACCCGCCACTCCGGCAATCGGCAGCGCCTTACCCAACCACTTTGGGTCGAGCGTGCCAAAATCGTCGCTGGAATCTTTGACCTCTGGCAGAACCCCCTTGGGAATAGTAAATAGCGCCAGCAGCTCATCATCCCACTGCTGGGTATGAATATTGAACAGCGCGGTGCGCGAGGCGTTGGTCGCGTCGGTGAGGTGTTGCCGGCCGCCGGTTAAACGCCAGATCAGAAAGCTATCCACGGTACCAAACGCCAGCTCACCGTTTTCCGCGCGCTCGCGAGCCCCGGGCACGTTATCAAACAGCCAGGCAAGCTTGGTGGCGGAAAAATAGGGGTCGATCAAAAGGCCGGTTTTCTCTTGCACGGCTTGGGTATGGCCTGCATCACGCAGCTTTTGACACGCCGCCGCCGTGCGCCGGTCTTGCCATACAATGGCGTTATGAAGCGGTGTGCCCGTGGCGCGATCCCAAAGCAGCGTTGTTTCGCGCTGATTGGTAATCCCCACCCCAATCACAGCGTCCACGGGAACATCCGCTTTCGCGAGCACGTCTCGGCAGGTGGCGATAACGCTGTCCCAAATCGCTTCCGGGTCATGCTCCACCCAGCCATCATGGGGGAATGACTGCGCAAACTCGCGCTGCGCAAGCGCTTTAATGCGTCCCTGGCGGTCAAACAGCACCGCCCTGGAGCTGGTGGTACCTTGATCTATCGCAAGCAAATATGTGGACATAGTGAGCCGTTACCTTGAGTAAAAGCGCCTTGATAGCCACCGTCGCCGTTTGATGGCTGGCAACCTGCGCTCGCTAGAGCGGCCAGACCCAGAGAATCATGGGCAAGGCCACGACCATCACCACCAACGAGAGCGGCAAGCCCAGTTTCCAAAAATCACCAAATCGGTAGCCGCCAGGGCCTAGCACCAAGGTGTTGGACTGATGGCCAATGGGGGTCAAAAACGCACACGATGCGCTCACTGCCACGACCATTAAAAAAGGGTCCAAAGAAGCGTCAAAGCCGTTGGCTAGGCTCGCGGCAATGGGTGCCATCAAAACGGCGGCGGCGGCGTTGTTGACGATATTGGAGAGCACCATCGAGAGGATAAAAAGCCCCGCTAGCGTCGCGACCACGGGCCATTCACTCCCAAACTGTAGCAATGCATCCGCGATCAGCTTGGCGCCGCCGCTGGTTTCCAGCGCCTGACCGACGGGGATCATCGCCCCTAATAGCACTATCACGGGCCCATCAATGGCCTGATACCCTTCGCGCAGTGGTAACACTCCCACTAGCAGGGAGCATAGGGCGGCCGTGCTCAGGGCGACCGCCGTGGGCAAAACATCGAGCAGCATGGCGGCAATGGCTAAAGCAAAAATCGTAATCGATAAGAGTAACTTACGCGGCTGCCCCAGATTGAGTTCACGCTTGGCCAGGGGTAGGCACCCGAGAGTGGCGAGACTCTCGTTGATTTCCGTCTCCCCGCCTTGGAGTAACAGCACATCGCCGCCCCGAAAGCGTATATCACGCAAGCGCTTCTTTAGGCGCGAGCCATCGCGCGCTACCGCGACCAGATGCAACCCAAACTGATGGTGCAGCCGCAGCTGACGCACGCTGCGATTGACCATCATGGAGTCGGTGCGCACCACCGCTTCAACCAGCTGCAAGCCTTTTGTGTCAACCCGCCCCTTACGCTGCTTTTCGTTTTTATCGCCTTCATCGCCTTCATCATCCTCACCTTCCGGCTCGGTTACGACGCTCAACCCAACCTTCTCTTCTAGTATTTTTAGCTCTTCAGGATCGGCTTCCAGCAGCAACACATCATCTTCTTTCAGAGTATCGTAGAAGTTGTTCCCCGCTCGGCGCTCTCCGTCACGCAGGACGGCCAAAACGGGAATGGTCTCGTCCACTTCGTCGCGAAGCTGCTGGAGCGTTAATCCCTTCGCTTTTGAATCGCCGCCTACTTGTAGCTCTACCAGGTAGTTGGCGGTATCAAACATATCCTCAGTGGTTGCTTGACCAGTGCGTTTGGGGGTTAGGCGCCAGCCAAGCAGAACGATAAAGAGAAACCCGACTAGCGCAACGCTTGCCCCAACCGGGAAGAAACTGAACATGCTGAAATTTTCTCCGGCCACGTCACCACGATAGCTGGAGATAATGATATTGGGCGGGGTGCCAATCAGCGTGGTCAAACCACCGAGCAGCGAGCCAAAGGCGAGCGGCATGAGCAAAAGCGAGGGCGAGGTATTGTGCTCACGTGCAAGCCGCATCGCGACAGGCAGCAGCAGGGCCAAGGCGCCGACATTATTCATTACCCCCGAAAGCACCACGACGGTGCCCACCAGCACAGCCAGTTGAAGCAGTAAACGCTCTCCCGCTTTGAGCATTTGATCGGCGATAATATCCACCACGCCCGCGCGCTCAAAACCACGACTTAACACCAGCACCGCCACCACCGTAATCACCGCGGGGTGGCCAAAGCCGTTAAACGCCTCATCCGCCGGGACCAACCCCAGCATGACCGAACCCAGCAGCGCGGCAAGGGCCACCAAGTCATAGCGAAAGCGCCCCCACATAAAAGCAAGCAGCGTAAGTCCCAGCACAAAAAATACCCATGTGCTTTGCGCTATCCCTAAATCCAACGCCATAGTGACCTCTTGTAGGTAAATATCCCCGTCAATCGAGCCGCTCAAAAAGCACTTTAAAATCAATTTATAACAAAACGGGCACCTGCTTTCACAGGTGCCCGTTGTTCTCGCCTGTGCCACATGATGGCGAGTGTAACGCGTTTATCAGCTTTTCTTCATGGGCTGTTTAGCGTTTTTAGTCGTTGCTGCTCTCGCTATCAGCTTGCTCATTTTGCCCATTTTCTGCTTCTTCGCTATCAACACGGTCTTGCAAAGCGGCAAGCTCTTCACGCCAATCTTCAAGCTGGGTGTTGAGACGTTCAAGTTGGGTTTCACGCTCGTCAATTTTGCTATTGAGGCCCGCGAGTTCATCGCGGCCAATATCGAGCGCGACCATCAGGTCATCTAACTCGTCGCGGGTAGCCGAAAGGCTCTGCTGCTCCTCTTCAAGCAGCGCTTGCAGCGACTCTACCTCGCTTTGCAGTTCATCCCGCTCGGCGGCAAGCGCATCGCGCTCTTCCACCAGCGCATCGCGCTCCTGTTGCAGGGCATTCAGCTCGTCGTTAAGAGACGTTAGCTCCTCATTGGCCGCTTCAATATCGGCATTCAGCGCTTCAAGGTCCGCTTCGGCCTGCTCGCGTGCCGCGACGGCTTCTTCACGCGCCTGCTCTGCCTGATCGCGCGCGTCAATGGCTTGCTGGCGAGCCTCTTCCGCTTCTTGAAGTGCTTGCTCAGCGGCGTCGCGTGCTGCTTCGGCTTCTTCCTTCTCAGCCTCGACTTCCGCGTACGTCGTGCGTAGCTCATCAAGACGGCTCTGCGTCTCTTCTATTTCGGCGTTGAGTGCGTCGAGCGCTTCTTGGCGGCTCTCCCGCTCGGACGCCAGCGCGGCTAGCTGTTCCTCAGCGCTGGCGATATCGTCTTGTGTCGAGGTTAAGGTCGCCTGCGCCTGCTCGGTCTCTTCCTGCACCGCCTGCATCTCTTCACGCAGTGATGCCAGGTCCATCTCGGCTTGCTCAACGTCGGAGAGCTCCGAGCGCAGCTCTTGACGCTCCTGCTCGGCCTCAGCGAGGTCTTGTTCTAACACGGCAATGCGATCTAGCCGGTCGCCGGCGTTGGATTGCGCCACAATCGCCCAGATCACCGCAATCGCCGCAATGCCCGCGATAGCCCTTACGCGATTATCCGACATAAGTGATTTGGCTGTGGGTTTATTGTCTTCTGTCATTGGTGCGTCCCTCTTTGGCAAGCGCTACCACAAACGGCAGCGAACGAGTGTATGCATGACGATTTAAATATCTCACCTAGTACAGCATACACAGCCATACATATCTGGCCAGTCGCGCTTTTCCACAAAGCGTTAAAACGTCTTACGTTTCGTTGCACTTATTGCTGCCATTGAGGTAATTAATTGACACATTGCAAAAGCGGCGGATGGCTTTGGTTAAAAAAACCGCTCGCCTCTCCCCTTGGCGCGTCAAACCATGCCAACGTCGCGTGAAGCGTTACCACATCACCCACGATCAATAGCGCGGGTGAGACGATTTCCCCGGCTAAAAAACGCTCAGGGAGGGCTCCCAGCGAGCCAATATCCACCTGCTGCTCGCGGGTAGTGCCATGCGACACCAGCGCCAACGGCGTATTTTTCGACAAGCCATGCGCCATCAACTGCTGGCTGATTTCACTTAGGCTCCCGAGGCTCATGTAGAACACCAGCGTTTGCCCGGGCCGCGCAAGGGATTGCCAGTCAAGGTCGCAGCGGCCGCTTTTTAAATGCCCGGTGACAAAGCGCACGGATTGGGCGTGATCGCGGTGCGTTAGCGGAATCCCGGCGTAGGCCGCGCAGCCCGAGGCAGCGGTGATCCCTGGAATAACTTCCACGGGGATCTGCTCTGCTACGAGGGCTTCCAACTCCTCGCCGCCACGGCCAAAGATAAAAGGATCGCCTCCCTTTAAGCGCACCACCGTATTGCCGGCTTTGGCCCAATCCACCAGCGCTTGGTTGATACTCCCCTGGGCGACACTATGGTGCGAACGTGCCTTACCCACATAGAACCGACGCGTTCGTTCGGGAATCATATCCAGCACTTCTTGGCTCACTAGGCGATCATACAGCACGATATCGGCGGACTGCAGGCGGCGGTACGCCTTCAGCGTCAATAGCTCAGGGTCGCCGGGACCCGCGCCCATCAAGCTCACGATGCCTGGGGCTTGATAGGAAGTTGAATCAAAAAGAGCCAAATGACACCTCGCGTGGGATAAACGATTTCCATCAGGCACTACGTTAGCGAATCTAAAAAAGATCAAAAAGGAATAAATAATAAGATTAAAAGCACAAAAAAGAATATAAAACGCTCTGGGCATATCCGATTTGGCATCTGCGCATCAGCCTCCTACCCTGAGGAGTGAAGACAGTCAGGCAATCGCCACAACCCATGGAGGCAATATGAGCAATCTAGCCCAACAGACGTGTGAACCTTGTAGCGGCAATGCTACGCCAATGACTGAAAAAGAGGCTGACGATGCGCTGAAGGCGCTGCCACAGTGGAAGATTACCGACCGCGATGGCATTATGAAGCTCACGCGAAGTTATGACTTTGACGATTTTGTCGGCGCCTTGGCATTCACTCAGCGCGTTGGCGACATCGCCGAAGAGGCAGGTCATCACCCCATGATCACCACCGAATACGGAAAAGCCACCGTGACATGGTGGTCACATGAAATCGGCGGCCTGCATCAGAATGACTTCATTTTAGCCGCCAGAACTGACGAGGTAGCCGAATAAATGTTCGAGCATATCGAGCGAGTCCCCGGGGATGCCATCCTCGGGCTGATTGAAGCCTTCAAGAAAGATACCAACCCGCAGAAAGTCGACCTAGGTGTCGGGGTTTATAAGGACGCCGAAGGCAACACACCGGTCATGCGCGCCGTCAAGGAAGCCGAGGCTCGCCTGCTCAAGAACGAAACCACCAAAACCTATATTGGCTCGCACGGCGCTCCTTCCTATGGCGAGGTGATACTCCCCATGGTGCTAGGGGAAAACTCGCCGGTGCTTGAAGCCAATCGCGCCAGCGCCACGCAGTCCCCGGGCGGCACTGGTGCTCTGCGTCTAGCGGCGGACTTTATCGCGACGCAACTACCGGATAAGGGTATCTGGGTATCCGACCCGACATGGCCCAACCACCTGGGCATTTTTACCGCCGCCGGTATCGCGTTGCATAAGTACCCTTATGTCGACGCCGAAAACCGCCTGGATTTTGACGGCATGTTGGCGGCACTAAAGCAGATCCCGGAAGGCGATGTGGTGGTTCTCCACGCTTGCTGCCACAACCCGACAGGCTTTGATCTCTCCCAAGAGCAGTGGCAACTCGTGCTTGACGTGGTACGCGAGCGCAACTTGCTACCGCTGATTGACTTCGCTTACCAGGGTTTCGGCGAAGGCTTGGATGAAGACGCCTATGGCGTGCGCCTGATGGCCGAAGCGCTGGATGAAGTTATTATTACCAGCTCCTGCTCCAAGAACTTTGGCATTTACTGCGAGCGCACCGGCTGCTTGATCATGGTGGCGAAAGACAGCGAGCAGATGGAGAATGTTCGCTCGCAAATCGCCATCGTGGCGCGCGAGAACTACTCCAACCCACCAGCGCATGGCGGCTCGATTGTCAGCGAGATTCTCCATGACGACGAGCTCACCGCCATTTGGCGCGAAGAACTCACCGAAATGCGCGACCGTATTAACACCCTGCGCCGCGATTTTGTTGAAGCACTGAAGCCTTACGGACTCGCTGAAAAATACGCCTGTGTGGCCGAACAGCGCGGCATGTTCTCTTACACCGGTTTAACGCCGGAGCAAGTGGACCGCCTGCGCGATGAGTTCGGTATTTATATGGTGCGCTCTGGCCGTGCCAACGTGGCAGGCTTCTCCCACGAGAACCTACCCTACTTGGCCAAAGCCATCGCCACCGTAAACGGTAAAGCATAACGCGCCCACCGTCTCGAAACCCTTAAACGTCCAGGCAGCGCCTGGGCGTTTTTTTTCCATCGCCAATTCTTAAGCCCGCTGCAAGAGGCACGTCATGGCAACCGCCGGCCTATCCTACCCGTGGTATAAAAAAGAAGACACCGATGCGTTCTTTGCTCTGTTCCAGAACAATATCGCCAACTTCGTCATTATCGCCATCACCATGCTTGGCATGGGATTTCCCGCGTCCATTGTATACGGCCAAGTGCTGCCCGGCGCCGCCGTGGCCGTCATGGTGGGCAACTTCTACTACGCCTTTAGCGCGGCGCGCCTGGCCCGTCGAGAGCAGCGCACCGATGTCACCGCGCTCTCCTACGGCATTTCGACGCCTGTGATGTTCGTGTTCCTCTTTGGGGTACTGCTGCCCGCCAAACAACTAACGGGTGATGCTGAGCTTGCGTGGAAAATCGCCGTCGCGGCATGTTTTATCAGCGGTGCCATCGAAGCGGCTATTAGCGTGATTGGTCGTTGGGTGCAGTATCACCTGCCTCGGGCGGCGATGCTCGGCGCCGTCGCCGGAGTGGCCCTTACCTTTATCGCCGGGGAGATGCTGTTTAAAACCTTGGAAATGCCCATTATTGGCCTTGTGGTGCTCGCCATTATTATCGTTGGCTTAATTGCCCGCGTGAGCATGCCCTTTCGCTTACCCACTTCGCTTTTCGCCATTATCATCGGCACCCTGATGGCCTACCTGATTGGCGATGCCGACAGCGCCCGCTTCAGCGACGCCTTCCAACATCTGGGCTTCTACCCCTTACTGCCCAACCTCGCCTGGTTTGAGGGCATGGGGCTGCTCTTTACCGGCATGCTGGCGGTGCTTACCGTGGTGCTGCCGATCACGCTGTATAACGCGATCGAAACCATGAACAACGTCGAGGCAATGGAAGCGGCGGGTGACAAATACGATGTGCGCGAGTGCCAAGCGGTGGATGGCGCCGGCACCATGATCGGCGCCCTGTTCGGTGGCATCTTCCCTACCACGGTTTACATCGCCACCGTCGGTGCCAAGTGGATGGGCGCCGGACGCGGCTATAGCCTTTTAAACGGCGCGGTATACGCCATTGCCACCATGTTCGGCTTGATCGCGGCGCTGGCAGCGATCATTCCGGTCTCCGTGGTAGCGCCGATTTTGGTCTTCGTGGGTATTTCCATGATCGCCACGGCGTTTCAATCTAACGATACCCGTTACTATCCGGCAGTGGCGCTGGCGATGCTGCCCTACTTCGCTAACTATGTGATGACCCGCTTTAACCGGGGTGCCGAAGAGGTGGTCAGCGATATCTCCAATGCGATTGTGATCATGGGCCAGGGCGCCATGTTCATGGCGATTTTCCTTGGCGCAATGACCGTTTCCGTCATCGACCACCAGTTCCGGCGCGCCGCCATTTTTGCCGCGATTGCGGCTGGGTTCTCATGGCTTGGGCTGATGCACGCGCCGAAATTAGCCCTCAACGCCGCGCCGGATTTCGTCATGGGCTATCTGGCCATGGCGGTTTTATTTGCCTACTTCGCCTTTCAGCAGCGCAACGAGCTGCATTAAACCGGCTTTGCGACTCCCGCCTGCCGATGTGGGCGGGAAAGTATCCGTTTAAGCACTCGCCAGGCGGTCAATCCGGCCAGCAGATTACCGATGGCCGCGCCGGATGCTAACCCCAGCCAGCCCCCTAGCTGCGCCCCCACCCATAAGCAGGGCAGATAGCAGATAAAAAGCCGTGCCCCTGATAGCAGCATTGCCCGTAGCGGCCACCCCAGCGCATTGCCGGCCGAGACGACCAACATGCAAACGCCGAGCGCGGCGTAGCTTGGCAGCAGAAAGCGAATCAACAGTGCCAGCGCTTCGCGGACTTCCGGCTGGCCGGCAAGCGCCAGCGCGACCCAAGGGGCACCGAGTGCCATCAATAGTCCCAGGCTCAACTGCCACAGGACCGCGACTTTCAGCGCCAGCCGCAGCAGGCGGTGAATTTGCCCCCAATCGCCGGCACCATAGCAGCGCCCAAGCCACGGCGGGAGTGACATCGTCATGGCTAAAATGACCATTAGCGAGAGAGTCTCTAAACGGCTCGCCAAGCCCCACGCCGCCACATAGGTATCCCCCAACGGCGCGACGATGGAGATCGCCAACATCGCCGCAAGCGGTGGCATCAGCTGGCTCATCATCGCCGGGCCGGCGATTCCCGCAAAGGGCTTGTAAGAGAACAGCGCCTCCTCTTTCAGCCCTTCCAGTGACAGCCAGCGTTGCTTGGCAAGCTTACTCCATGTAATCACCAAGCCAGTTGTAAATGCGGCTATGGTCGCCCAGGCCGCTCCCGGCAGCCCCAAGCCCTCCCACGGGCCAACCCCAAAGATCAGTAGCGGATCAAGCGCCAGGTTCACCAGGCTACTTAACACCATCATCTTGCCCGGTAGCTTGGTATCGCCGTGGGCGCGAAAGAGGCTGTAAAGAAAATACAAGACCGCGCCAAGCCACGCCGCGACCAGTTGCGGCGCCCAGTAAGGGCGGATGTGCTCAAGCGTGGTTTGATCCGCGCCCAACAGCTTGAAAATAGGCACTTGCAGCCCCCAGAGGCTGATGGCTAACAGCCCAATAACCCCGCCACCGGCCATGAGTACCAAGCTGCCCAGGCGTTTTGCCCGTGCATCCTCGCCTGCCCCTATCGCCCGCGAAATCAACGCCGCGATGGCGATGCCGATCCCCACTTGAATACCGATAATGAAAAACGACAGCGGAAAGGTAAACGATTGGGCGGCAAGCGGCGTCGTGCCTAAGCGGGCGATAAAGGCGCTGTCTACCAGCTGAAACCCCAGTAAGGCTAATACCCCAATCGCCATGGGCCATGTTTGTTGCCAAAGCGTTCTGCCCAACCCCTGCGGTTTCTCTATAGCGACCACCTTATCCCACTCCTATGTCACATCGATAAAACGCAAAAACGCCACCACCCTTTTTCAGAGTGGTGGCGCTGCGCTGAGTTTACCGCTTACTGGCGAATACCCTCAAATGTCACATACAGCTCAAGCTCGTGCATGACTTCAGGGAAGGCGCTCATATCCATGCCGAATTCAGATAGCTTAAGCGTGGTGCTACCTTCAAAACCGGCACGATAGTTGCCCCAGGGGTCACTGCCTTCGCCCACAAGCGAGACAGGCATTTCAATTTCCTGGGTTTCGCCGTGCAGCGTTAAGTCGCCGGTCACGATGCCTTCGTTATCGCCCGTTAGCTCAAAGCCCGTGGAGGTGAAGGACGCGGTGGGGTACTCACCGGCGTTTAAGAAATCATCGCTCAAAATATGGCGATCACGCTCGGCATGGTTGGAGTTAAGGCTGTCAATCTGGACTTCCATCTCAACAGAAGCGTCTTCCAAGTTCTCAGGATCGTAAGTGAACTCACCCGAAAACTCCTCAAAGTTCCCCAGAATGTAAGAGAAACCCAGGTGACTAATTTTAAACTGCACAAAGGCGTGCTGGCCTTCGGTATCAATCACATAAGTATCCGCTTGCGCTTGGCTTAGTGGCACTAAACTAGCAGCGGCGATAGCAGTGGCAACGGCGGTTTTCTTTAACATCGTTTGTCTCCTTCGGGTGGAATAACGCCTTCGTGTGATGTGTCATCAACTTGTTAGTGTGATGTGTCATCAACTTGGCGGCTATACCTTGGGGTAAGCATTCGCACCAAGGTGTTATGGTGATCAATAAAATGGTGTTTAAAGGCAGCGAGCGCGTGACCGGCGGCAAGCACGACCAGCGCCAGCGCGCTGTACCAGTGGACACTCCCCGCGATGCTCGCTTGGTTGGGTAAGCCGTGCAAAAGCGCTGGCACTTCAAACCAGCCAAAGACATCAATGCCGCTGCCTTTCGCGGTCGAGATCAGGTAACCGCTGACCATCACGGTTAACAACAGCACGTAAAGGGCGATGTGGCCAGCGTGGGCGGCAAGGGCTTCCAGGCGGCCCCCCTCGTCGTGGGGCGTGGGCTGTATGAAACGCCACACAAGACGCAAAACGGTTAACAAAAGCAGTAACACGCCCACGGAGCGGTGAATCCAAGGCGCTTGGTTATACCAAGGGTCGTAGTAGTCCAGCTCGGTCATCCACCAGCCGAGGATAAAAAGCCCGACAATGGCGATGGCACTCAACCAGTGCAAAATGATGCTGACAATGCCCCACCCGCTACGTGTATTGCGCCACATGTGTGTTGACCCTTTCTCCAGTAACTTGCGCTCTTTAATAATTGAAGCCGATGATACCCGCCACGAAAACCAAAAACCGCTGAAAAAAGCAGAACACACCGTTCGTAAAAACCGTTGCTCACTCGGCGAAGGCATGAAAAAAATAAACCGGGCGCTGAGTCCCGGTTTACGTAAGCCACTATTGAGGCATTAATCGGTCTAGCCCTCGGGCTAAATCGCGCTGAATATCCTCCTGACTCTCGAGCCCCACCGCCACGCGAATCAGCCCTGGCGTTATGCCGGCGGCTGATTTTTGCGCCTCGGAAAGGCGACCATGGGTAGTCGTCGCCGGATGCGTGATGGTGGTTTTGACATCGCCCAAATTGCCGGTGATCGACACCATTTGCGTGGCATCGATCACTTGCCAAGCGGCCTTTTGCCCACCTTTGACTTCAAAGCCCAGCACCGCGCCAAAGCCTTTTTGCTGCTGCTTGGCAAGCGCATGCTGAGGGTGGCTCTCTAAACCGCTATAGAATACCCGCTCAACGCCGGGATGATCCGTTAGCCACTGCGCCAACCGTTGTGCGTTCTCGCAATGCGCTTTCATCCGCAGCGATAGGGTTTCCAGCCCCTTGGTAAACACCCAGGCGTTAAACGGGCTAAGACACGGCCCGCAGGTGCGCACCACGCCGAACACCTCCTCTAACAGCTGATGGCTGCCCACCACCGCACCGCCCACGGCGCGCCCTTGGCCATCCAGGTATTTGGTCGCCGAGTGAATGATCAAATCCGCCCCCAGCGCCAACGGCTGCTGTAGCGCCGGGGTTAAAAAGCAGTTATCAATCGCCAAGAGGGCATCGTGGCGCTTGGCCAACTCGGCAAGGGCGGCAATATCGGCCACTTCCGCCAGCGGGTTCGACGGGGTTTCGGCAAACAGCAGTTTGGTTGCCGGGGTCATCGCGGCTTCCCACGCCTTTAGGTCGGAAAGCTCCACATAGCGGGTGATAATCCCGAGCTTACCCAAATACTTATCGAACAAGCTGACGGTGGAGCCAAACAGCGAGCGTGACGCGACAATCTCATCACCGGCCTGCAAAAGCGCCAGTGCTGTAGCCAAAATCGCGGACATGCCGGAGCTGGTCGCGACACAGCGCTCCCCGCCTTCCAGCGCGGCAAGACGCTTTTCAAACGTTCTTACCGTTGGGTTGGTAAAGCGCGAGTAGACGTTGCCCGGCTCCTCCCCGCCAAACTTACGCGCGGCTTCCGCGGCGCTGGCATACACAAAGCTTGACGTGGGAAAAATCGGCTCGGCGTGCTCCTGCTCAGCGGTACGATCGTGCCCGGCGCGAATGGCCAGGGTCTCTAATGACCACGACGGCTCTACCGTATCGTCTTGCATGTTATGTCTCCTTCTCACGATAAAGACGGCGCATAAAACCCGCCGTTACCATCAATCGTCGAGGTCGTCGTCCTGGTTGTGCATATCCACTAGCGCATGGTCGCCAGCGCTATGATCCTTGGCACTATCACTGCGGCTTGCTTCAAGGGCTTGAAGATACGCGTCATCAATATCGTCGGTGACGTAATTGCCATCGAAGACCGAGCAGTCGAAGCCATCAAACTCAGGGTTCACATCGCGGCAAGCGGCTTTGAGATCGTCCAAGTCTTGATAGAAAATCCGGTCAGCGCCAATCAACTCACCCACTTCGGCTTCGCTGCGCCCATGGGCGATAAGCTCCGAGGCCGCGGGCATATCGATGCCGTATACGTTGGGGTAGCGCACCGGCGGCGCGGCGGAAGCAAAATAGACATTGCGCGCGCCGGCGTCGCGGGCCATCTGAATAATCTGCTTACAGGTCGTGCCGCGCACGATTGAGTCATCGACTAGCAGGACGTTTTTATCCTTAAACTCGATATCGATGGCATTGAGCTTTTGCCGTACGGACTTCTTGCGCTGCGTCTGGCCCGGCATGATAAAGGTGCGGCCGATATAGCGGTTTTTCATAAAGCCTTCGCGATAGGTCACGCCAAGATGCTGCGCCATCTCCAGCGCCGAGGTGCGCGAGGTATCGGGAATCGGAATGACCACGTCGATATCGTGCTCGGGCCACTCGTTGAGGATGCGATCCCCGAGTTTGCGCCCCATCTGCATGCGCGTACCGTAGACGTAGGCGCCGTCAAGAATCGAGTCCGGGCGCGCGAGATAGACATGCTCAAAAATACACGAGCGCAGCTGCGGACGATCCGCGCACACCTGCGTATGAATATTGCCCTGCATATCGACAAATATCGCCTCGCCGGGGGAGATATCGCGCACTAATTCAAACCCGCCCACGTCCAGGGCAACGGATTCGGAGGCGATCATCACTTCTTGCTGGCCTTCAAACTCGCGGGTACCAAACACCACCGGGCGAATACCGTGCGGGTCACGGAAAGCCACCATCCCCAGACCGTTGATGATTGCCACCGAGGCGTAGCCGCCTTTGCAGCGACGATGCACCCGACGCACCGCATCAAACACGTCTTCAGCGCCTAAGTGCAGCCCTTGTTTACCCAATTCATGGGCGAACACATTGAGCAGCACTTCGGAGTCGGAGCTGGTGTTGATGTGGCGCAGATCGGTAGAGAAAAGCTCTTGCTTGAGCTGATCGGAGTTGGTCAGGTTACCGTTGTGCGCCAGCGCGATACCGTAAGGCGAATTGACGTAAAACGGCTGCGACTCCGCCTCGCTCGACGAACCGGCCGTTGGGTAGCGCACGTGACCAATGCCCAGATTCCCCTTCAGGCGCGCCATGTGGCGGGTGTGAAAAACATCGCGCACCAGCCCATTGCTCTTGCGCAGTAAAAAGCGTCCTTCGCTCCAGGTCATCATCCCGGCAGCGTCCTGGCCCCGATGCTGTAGTACGGTCAAGGCATCATAAATCGCCTGATTCACCGTCTGCTTGGCCAGAAGGCCCACTATACCGCACATACTCTGTTACCTCGCTTGAAACCCAGGCTTACGCAATAAGCCAACGAATGATAAACCTTGCACCACCGAGGCGCAGGACGACTAGCCCTCACCCCTCATCGCGCTGCCGAAAATCCGGTAACGGAACGTCTCTGAGCGAATCAGGCGCGCGGGGCAATTCGCTCTCCCACTGATCGAGCTGGCTCACGGCCCAGTCACGCAATTGCTCAAAACTGGGACGCAGCGACGCCTGCTGCCAGGCCTGAAGCTCGCCAAGCGGGGTGAGCGTGATCAATACCGTGGCGACAAGCAAAATCGCCACACCGCGAGCGGCACCGAACGCAGCCCCCGCTAAGCGGTTTAAAAACCCCATCCCTACCCACACCACCGCGGCATGTACCATACGAATGACAATGCCGCACAGCAGGATCACAGCGAATATCACCAACACGAAGGCGAGCACCAAGCGCGCATCAAAGCTTTCAATAAAGCCGGTCATTAAGTCGGCCACCGGCTCGGCCAGCACGCGGGCCACCAAAAGCGCCACGACCCAGGCGGCGAGCCCCAGCGCTTCACGCACCAAGCCGCGCACAAAGCCTGCCAGCATCGACAGCGCTAGAACCGCTAAAAAAAGCGCGTCGATCCACGTTAACGCCATCGTTTAGTCCCTCACTCGAACCAGCAAACCTTGCTGATTCACACGTTCTTTGATCAGGGCAGAGGCGCGCTCGCCATCGGATGAGCTGGCAAAGGGGCCGACGATCACCGTGGTTAAATCATCGCTGCGCTCACGGGTATAAACGGGAAATCCTTGCTCTTCTAATTCGCGCTTGAGGCGTGCGGCATTATCGGGGTTACCGAAGGTGCCAACCTGAACGCCCCATTCGCCTTGCGCCTGAGCGGCAGGAATCGCCTTCTCAGCGGCAGCACGCTGGCTCTCTGATTGCGCCATTAGCGCGGCAATGGGGTCGTCTTTCACTTGCGCAGCGCCATCTTGTGCTTGCGCTTCTTGCGCTTCTCCACCTTGGGGCGCTGAACTTGGCTCTTCTATGCTCTGCTCTTGCGAACGCGGCGCTTCTGGAGCGTCTGTTTCGGTTGGGGCCGACGCCTCACTGACCTCTTCTGATGAACGCTCCTCATCGTCTGAGGAAGTACGATCGTTAAAGGAGGAAAGATCGATCGATTCAGGAGGTTTGGGCTCGGCGACATCGCGACGGGGCGCGTCTATCGGCTGCTCAATGGTAAACGATGGCTGCGGGCGCTCCTCGCGCGGAGCGGGGTCGCTCATTAACCAGGGCACCAAGATCGCGGCCAGCGATAACAGAATAACGATGCCGCTGATGCGCTCCGTTTTACCATATTTCATGCCTTTCTCCCCTGGGGGCACATTATAAAAGCGCTCCCATCAACCGTGTGCCTCGCATGCCTGCGGTAATGATCTCTCAAGCAGTGCCCCAACGGTAAAAAACGACCCTGTCGCCAGTACGACATCATGAGGTGCCAATTGGTGGCCCAACCAGTCGGCGCCATCCCCTGGGGTCGCGGCGCAATAATGAACCCGCCCCCCGTGATGCTCAATGACTGTCGCAAGCGTGGCGGCTGAACGCCCCCGGGGGCCGGCGAGAGAGACACATACCCAGTCGGTGACCACCGGTAATAAATTCGCTATTACCCCGTCAGCGTCTTTATCATCCAGCATACCCATCAAGCACCAGAGGCGGCCTCCCGCAGGTTTTGGTAAACGGCTCGCGACATAGGCAGCGGCGTGGGGATTATGCCCTACGTCCAGACACCACTGCCCTATCCACTGCATGCGCCCTGGAAGCGTGACACTCGCCAATGCCGCCTGCGTCGCTGCGGTCTCAAGCGTCACACCCGCCAGCGCCAGCGCCTGAAGGGCGGTGGCGGCGTTATCCAGGGGCAACGAAGGGTGCGGAAGTGGGGACAGCGTCAACACAGACCCATCCATTTTTTGGCCGTGCCAAGTCCACTGCCCATCGTCGTGAAGTTCAGGGCGAAACGCTTCCCCCAATGGGAAAATCGGCGACTCAAGCCGGTTCGCTGTTTCCGCTACGCTTGCGGGTAGCTGTTCGCTACCCAGCACGGCGGGACGGCGGGCGCGCAAGATGCCCGCCTTTTCGCGGCCGATCTGCTCAAGATCGGTACCTAAAAAATTGGCGTGATCCAATGCGATGGTGGTCACGATACCGATATCGGCATCGATGATGTTGACCGCATCCAGACGACCGCCAAGCCCAACCTCCAGCAGCACAAGGTCGAGGTCCGCATGGGCAAAGCACCAGAGCGCACAGAGCGTGCCGGCTTCAAAGTAGGTCAAGCTGACCTCAGGCGCTTTAAGGCGGGCATGCTCAATGGCTTGAAACCCCGCCACCAGGCGCTCATCGCTCACCGGTTCGCCATTGAGCGTGACGCGCTCGTTGTAACGCACCAAGTGCGGCGAGGTATAAGTGCCCACTCTCAGGCCATGCGCACTGGCGACCGCCGCCATCAGGGCAAGCGTTGACCCCTTGCCGTTGGTGCCCGCCACTGTCACGACCTTAGGCGCCAGCGGCGACGCTAAAAGCCCCATGCGCGTGGCCACTTCCTTTACCCGCGAAAGGCCCATATCGATGCCGACCGGATGTAACCGCTCTAAATGCTCAAGCCATGCCGCTAAATCGTTAGGCATTGCGCGGTTTGTCATCGCTTGAAGGCGCTGGCGTGTCATCGGGTTCGGGCCTCTGCACGGCCTGCTCGCCGTTGTGTTCGGCCGCGCTTGCGACGGACGGCTCATCGGCCACCGGTTCACTCATAGTGCTCTCGTCGGACACTTCAACCACTGACGTGACCGGGTCGTGGTGGGTCAGTTTGCGTAAGATGCCGCCAAGCCGTGCTCGCATTTCGCTGCGATGGACGATCATATCGACAGTGCCGTGTTCGAGCAGAAATTCGCTGCGCTGAAAACCTTCGGGTAGTGTTTCACGCACTGTTTGCTCGATCACCCGAGGACCGGCAAAACCAATCAGGGCGTTGGGCTCGGCAACGTTAAGATCCCCAAGCATCGCAAGCGATGCAGAAACGCCACCAAACACGGGATCGGTGAGCACGGAAATATACGGCACGCCTTCCTGCTTTAGCTTCTCCAATGCTGCTGATGTTTTTGCCATCTGCATCAGCGAAAACAGCGCTTCCTGCATACGCGCACCGCCTGATGCGGAAAAACAGATCAGCGGGATGCGCTCTTCCAGGGCGAGTGTGGCCGCGCGGACGAATTTCTCCCCCACAACGGCACCCATTGAGCCCCCCATAAAGGTGAACTCAAAGGCCACGGCAACCACCGGCAACCCATCAAGCTGGCCACGAAAAGCCACTAAGGCGTCTTTTTCGCCGGTATCTTTTTGCGCCGCGGCCAGGCGGTCTTTGTACTTTTTCGAGTCGCGAAACTTCAGACGGTCGGTAGGCTCAATGTCTGCCGCGAGCTCTTGGCGCCCCTCTTTATCCAAAAACCAATCGAGACGCTTACGCGCCGTCAAGCGCAGGTGATGGTCGCACTTGGGGCAGACGCTATAATGCTTCTCCAGCTCGGGTAAGTAGAGTACCGCTTCGCACTTGGGGCATTTGCGCCAGAGGCCGTCCGGCACACTGGCACGACGGTCTTTACGCTGGATACGCCCCATGGAGGGCACAATTTTATCTAACCAGCTCATATCTAAAAGTTTTCCGTTATACGTCAATGCCTGGCAAAGCCAGGCGTCGATAAGGGTTTAACAAGGATTAAAAAGTAGTGCGATATCTCAGCGTAGACGAATTTCACGCATCCATGGCTGAGCGCATATCGGCCAGTACATCTTTGAGCTGGCCAGGAATTATCTCGGGTGTTGGGCTATTTTCCGCAATACGGTTCACCAGCGCGCTGCCGACAATAACGCCATCGGCGACGTTGGCCACTTCGGCCGCCGTCACGCCATCGCGAATACCAAACCCCACGCATAGCGGCAGGTCGGTCATTTCCCGCAGCGGCGCCAAGTGCTCCGCCACGTCGGCCGCATTCAGCGTGGCCGCCCCCGTCACCCCTTTAAGCGAGACGTAGTAGAGATAGCCTTGGCCGTGGGCGCATATTGTAGCGGCGCGCTCGTGCGAAGTGGTAGGGGCAACCAAAAAGATCGCCGCTAAATCACGCGCTTTCATCAGCGGGCCGATCTCTTCGGCCTCTTCCGGGGGCATATCGACAATCAGCACGCCATCAACGCCGGCACTCGCCGCCTGATCGGCAAATGCCTCGTAGCCAATGCGTTCAATCGGATTTAAATACCCCATCAACACCACAGGCGTCTGAGTATCTGCTTGGCGAAACTCTTTGACCATGTCAAACAGATCCACCAGGCGTGTGCCATGCTTTAACGCGCGCTCGCACGCTTTTTGAATGACCGGGCCATCTGCCATGGGGTCGGAAAACGGCACGCCGAGCTCAATCACATCCGCACCCGCCTCGACCAAGGCGTGCATGAAGCCAACGGTATGCTGTGGCGCGGGATCTCCTGCGGTGATGTAAGGGATAAGCGCCTTGCGGCCCTGTGCTTTGAGTTCGCTGAAGCGTTGATCAATTCGATTCATTACCATCCCTTAAAATTCGAGGCCATCGAGCTTAGCGACTGTCATGATGTCTTTATCGCCGCGGCCGGAGAGGTTCACCACGATATGCTGGTCGGGTCGCATGGTAGGCGCCAGCACCTTGGCGTATGCCAGGGCGTGCGCCGACTCCAGGGCTGGCATGATGCCTTCCATGTGGGTCAACTCACGGAAGGCTTCCAATACGTCCTTATCGTTGGCCGCCACGTAATTGACCCGCCCCACGTCCTTCCATAGCGCGTGCTCCGGCCCAACGCCAGGATAATCAAGCCCCGCGGAAATGGAGTGCGTATCGGAGACCTGCCCCGCCTCATCCGACATCAAATAGGTGCGGTTGCCATGCAGCACGCCGCGCGGGGCATTGGAGGCGAGGGGCGCCGCGTGGCGACCGGTTTCAACGCCGTCGCCGCCGGCCTCTACGCCGTACATGGCCACCTCTTCATCCTCGACGAAGGGATAAAACAAACCGAGTGCGTTGGAGCCGCCGCCCACACACGCGATCAACGCATCGGGCAACCGGCCCATTTGTTCCAGTGACTGCTTGCGCGCCTCACGCCCCACCACTGAGTTAAAGTCGCGCACTAAAAGCGGATACGGGTGAGGACCGGCAACGGTGCCGATAATATAGAACGTGTTATCAACGTTGGTGACCCAATCACGCAGCGCCTCGTTCATGGCGTCTTTCAACGTGCGCGTGCCCGACTCTACTGGAATCACGCGCGCCCCGAGAAGGTGCATGCGGTAAACGTTGAGTTTCTGGCGCTCGACGTCAGCGGCCCCCATGTAGACGTCGCACTCAAGGCCCAAACGCGCCGCCACGGTGGCGGAGGCGACCCCGTGCTGGCCAGCGCCAGTTTCCGCGATAACCCGCGGCTTGCCGGTTTTCTTCGCTAGCAGGGCCTGACCGATGGTGTTGTTAACCTTGTGCGCGCCGGTGTGATTGAGGTCTTCACGCTTAAGCCATATCTGCGCCCCGCCAAGTTTCTGCGACCATCGCTCAGCGTGGTAAAGCGGTGACGGGCGCCCGACGTAGTGGGCCAGATCGCGGTCAAACTCGGCCTGGAAGGCGGGATCATCGCGCAAGCTTGCGTAGATCTTTTCCAAATCTTCCAGCGCGAAGCTCAGCGTTTCCGACACAAAGCGACCGCCATAGGGGCCAAAGTGACCACGGGCATCGGGCATTTGGGTCAAATGACTAAATTTTGACGTGGAGCCAGTCGGTGCAGAGCTAGTCGTTGATAAACCAGTCACAGGGGTACCTCACAAGATCGCCAACATCGGCAACAGAATATGGACCAACACACTACAGCAAAGGGCTAGACATCAGGCAGCGTGAAAGGTGCTACGTTCGCGGCCGTTACCGCCTCAACAAACGCCTGCATTTTCGCGACGTCCTTCTCACCCGGTGCGACTTCAATGCCGCCGGAAACATCGACGGCATAAGGCGCTACGTGTTGAACGGCGGCGCCAATATTACCCGGCGTCAAACCACCTGCGAGGATAACAGGTTTTGCTAAGTTTGCGGGAATTCTTGACCAATCGAAGGTCTCGCCAGTGCCCCCCGGCACGCCGGGTCGATAGGCGTCTAACAGCAAGGCATTCGCTCCTTGGTAGCGGGCAGCTTCATGGTGTAAATCAACGCCGTCGCGCATTCGCAGCGCTTTCATCCAGGCCATTTTATAGCGTTGACACGCCTCGGGCGGTTCGTCGCCGTGAAACTGCAACAGATCCAGAAACGGCGCGCAGCGCTCGATAACATCGGCCGGCTGATCCACAAAAAGCCCGACACGGGTCACAAATGCTGGTACACAGGCGGCAAGCTCGGCCAGTTGCTCTACGCTAATGCTCCGCTTGCTTTTTGGCCACATCACAAAACCGATCGCATCAACACCCAGATTGACGGCATGGGCAATATCCTCGGCGCGCGTTAACCCACAAAACTTGATGCGCGTGCGATTGATAGCGCGGGGCATTATGCACTCTCCTGCTTGCTCGCTTCGTAAGCCGATGGTGCATGACCTCGCCGATGGCGCACCATCGGCGAGTCGGGAATCTCCCGCTCGCCGGTCCACTCGCCGGTAAACGCTAGGAGATTAGGTCCCAGTGGCTCCTGGGGCAGCGCGAAACTTTCGTCATAGCGCGAATCCACAAAGTGCAAGCCACACGCGGGCGCGGTGACATCGCCCTGCTTACGGTCGCGCAGCGCCAGTAGTCGGCCAATATAGGCTTCATCCTGGGAGCCTCTTCCGACACTCACCAACGCGCCGACAATATTGCGAATCATATGGTGCAAAAAGGCGTTGCCTTGCACGTCGACCACAACGAAGGCCCCGTGGCGCCTGACCTCGATAAAGTGTAGATGGCGCCAAGGCGCTTTCGAGCGACAGCCCGCGGCACGAAAGCTTGAAAAGTCATGCTCACCGACCAGCACCTGAGCGGCGCGGTGCATGGCCGCGGCATCCAAAGGGTCGCGGCACCAGGTGACATTGGCGCGCTCCAATACCGGTCGATTGAGCTGATTAATCAACAGGTAGCGATAGCGGCGTGCGAGCGCACTCAGGCGCGAATGGAAGGTGTCGGGTACGGTTTTTACCCAACGCACCGCAATATCTTTTGGCAAGTTGGTATTGGCCCCAAAAATCCAGGCTTTTTCGCTACGCGCCACCGGCGAATCGAAATGCACGATTTGGCGAGTGGCATGCACACCAGAATCAGTACGGCCGCTGGCGTGAACCGTTATCGGTTCACCGGCTACTCGCGCAAGCGCCTTCTCTAGGCTCGCCTGAACCGAGGCGGCGTGACTTAGCCGCTGAAAACCGCAGTAGTGAGTACCATCGTACTCAACTCCCATGGCGATGCGTCCGGTTAGCGGTGTGCTTTCATCAAAGCGATCAAACAGCGTCATCGACTCACAATACGTTAAGGGTTAAGAGGAGCGCGCATTATCCCGACCTGGTGCTTTGAATGCTACCTCTTCAATCTCCCAACCTTCGCCAAGCGGTGAATCGCGATCTGATGTCGACGTTTTGTGCCCTTTTTTTTCAGAAGAAGATTCGGGCGGCTCTGGCGTTTTCTGCGCAGGCTTTGCCGCTGAGACCGGCTCAAACTCTACCGTTGGCTGCATCGGCGTCTCCTCGCGAGGTGCTGCCGGCTCAGCGCTTAATGAGGGCGGCTGGTAATCAATAAAGCGCGAATCCGAAGCGTTTTGCTCGCTAGGAGACGATTCACGCGACGGCGGCGCTGTCAGCGGTTCTTCTGCCTCTTTTTCTGTCTCGGCCGCCTCTTCCCGCTCGGCCGGCGCTTTTTCGCCGTCGTCAGCGAATGCCTCTGGCGCTTGCTCGGCTTGATGCTCTTTTTCAGACGACTCGCGTGATGCGGCACTGCGCTGCGAGGCGAGCCCGGCCGCTTGACTACGCTCCAGTGCGTCATCGTCATCGGCTTCCCACTCAAGCGGTTCGCCGAGGTCATACGCCTCGGGTTCGTCGCTGCTATTTTCAAACCCTGGACGATTTTCAGGCGCTTCATGGCGACCTTCAGAAGCGGGTGACGTCGAGCCACTTTTCGCCCTGTCAGCGTGTGATTCTTGCGCCGCGTAGATGGTCGGCGAGGGGTCGCTGAAAGGGTCGGTTTCCAGGTCCTCCTCCACCGCACTAAAAGAGACCGATTCTGCTTTTGGCGCCTCAGAGGCGGGAACGCTCGCTTGCGGGTTTGCCGCTGGCGATGCCACGGCCGCTTGGGGCTTAGCCGAGGTGCTAGCTCCTGCGGGCATGGTCTCCACGTCTTCCCACTCTTTTGCCTGACGACGACGCCTTAACAGCAGCAAAATAAGCAGCAGCACCAAGGCGGCTGTTATTAAGGTCCAGCGGTAATTTTCCATCAGCTCTGGTAGCGATGGAAAACCACGCGCTTCACCGTTACTTGCCGAGGCGGGCACTTCGCTCTCTTGGCTCTGGGTATTTTGACTCTGAGCAGCTTGACTCTGAATATCCTGGCGCTGAGGCGCTTCGACCGGAGGCACGCTCTCCGCTTCACCACTATCCACTTCGACGCTGTCCGCGCCGCTGCCAGTGGATGAAACGCTGCCTGCGCTTGATTGGGCTAGCGCCTCGGTGAGTTCAGACACTTCACGCCTTAGCCCTTCAAGCTCATTTTGCATCTGTTCACGCTCATCCATGAGCTGAGATAGAAGCGCCTGGCTTTCCTCAAGTTGCTCAGCCAACGTAGCGCTCTCTTCTCCCGGGTTAACCGCTTCGGCACTGACGATAGCCGCGTCATCAATGCGTGGACCAGCAGTGCCATCGTCAGCCTGTTCTGGGGCATCAGGTGTTGCCTCTTCCTCGGGTGCCGAGGCGGTTTCCGGTTCGGACAACGCCACCGACGCCAAGCCATTGTCGCGATTGCGCCAGGCGGTATTCATCGCCTCAATGGTCTCCGCAGAGGCCTCGGCCGAACGCCGCATGACCTGGGCATCGCGGGGCACGTTTAAGGTAAACCCCGCCCGCATGGAATTAATATTCCCGGATGGAAACACCTCAGGATTGGCTTCAAGCAGCGCCACCATCATTTGCTGGACGCTTGCCTGGTCGGGTTTTAGCCGCTCGGCGACGCTCCAAAGCGTATCGCCGCTGTTCACATAGGCGGGATTATTCATACCCGCATTTACCGTATGACGGCTAGCGCCCGCCCGGCTTTCGCCACCCTGACGGCTGGATATTTGTGCCTGCGCTTGCGATTGAGACTGAGACGCCGATTCGCGTGCCGGCACATCCGAGGCCGGATAGTCAGCAGGATCAAACAGCAGGGTAATTTCATGGGCATGGGAGCCCGAGGGCGACTCGATCACCAACAGCACATCCAGCCAGGGCTCATTAACCGGCTGCGATGAGGTTAGTCGTATCGTCGGTGGCTGGCCTTGGAGCTCAGCGCTGACATCAGCGATCACATCGCTCCACTCAAGCCCCGCCGAGGTGTAGGCGCTGCGCGGTGCTAATCTAACCTCAAGCTCCTCTGGCGAGTACTGGCCCGCGTCGACAAGAGGAATGGAAGCGCTTAAAGGGGCATTCAGCGCCGACCCAACCTGTGCGTCGCTAACTCCAAGCGCGTGCGCGACAGAGCTTGAAATAGAGCTCGACACGGCCAGGGAGAACAGCACGGCTAGTGTAATTGGTGATTTCATGAACGCCCCTGCTTCATAAGATTCGTCACTCGCGCGGGAAATCGCTTATCAACTCAATGTGTTAAGCTCTTTTTACCATAGCTTACACGGATGCGCACAAAAACGGGGGCCTATAGTGGCCCCCGTTTCAACGTCTTAGCGTAGGTACTGCGGTTTTACTGCTCGCGGAGAATCGTCAGCATGCGCTTGAGCGGCTCGGCTGCGCCCCAAAGCAGCTGGTCGCCCGCGGTGAACGCGGAGAGATATTCACCGCCCATGGCTAACTTACGCAGGCGGCCAACGGGAATATCCAACGTGCCGGTCACGGCGGCGGGTGTGAGTCCCGCGATGGTGTCGTCTTTCTCGTTGGCAATCACTTTGACCCAATCGTTGTGCTTGGCGATGCGATCTTCGATCTCATCGATCGGCACGTCTTGCTTGAGCTTAATGGTGAACGCCTGGCTGTGCGAACGCATGGCGCCAACGCGGACACAGATACCGTCGATCGGCACGGGGTTATCTTGCAGGCCCAGAATCTTGTTGGTCTCAACGCTCGCTTTCCACTCTTCGCGGCTCTGGCCGTTGTCGAGCTTGGTATCGATCCAGGGCAAGAGGCTGCCCGCCAGCGGCGCACCGAAGTTGTCAGTGGGAAAAGCGTTTGAGCGCATGGCCGCGGTGACCTTGCGGTCGATATCCAGAATCGCGCTGGAGGTGTCTTTCAGCTCCTCACCCACGCTATCGCGCAGCGCGCCCATCTGCATGAGCAGCTCTTGCATGTGCTTGGCGCCGGACCCGGAGGCCGCCTGATACGTCATCGAGGTCATCCACTCGATCATATCGGCTTCGAACAGGCCACCTAGGCCCATTAGCATTAAGCTGACGGTGCAGTTACCGCCGACGAAGGTTTTCGCGCCTTTGGCAAGCTGGGCATCGATCACCTTGCGGTTAACCGGGTCGAGCACGATGGTCGCGTCATCGTCCATACGCAGCGTGCTAGCGGCGTCGATCCAGTAGCCTTGCCAGCCGCTTTTACGCAGATCACCGTAGACTTCTTTGGTGTAATCACCGCCTTGGCAAGTGACAACAACGTCGAGCGCTTTAAGCTCGTCGAGTGAGAAAGCGTCTTTCAGCGGAGGCACGTCCACGCCGACATCGGGGGCCTCCTGGCCTACTTGGGAAGTGGTGAAGAAAATCGGCTCGATACCGTTAAAATCACCGTCTTCCTGCATGCGCTCCATCAGCACAGAGCCGACCATACCCCGCCATCCTACAAAACCGACTTTCAACATCGTGAAGTCCTCCGATAAAGAATGTGCCCTTTATTATACATACTTTTGTACATTGGTCAGGGCCGCACACATTACGCTTGCTGAGCAAATGCTGCCAAGACGGCATCGCCCATGGCATCGGTGCCGATTGTTTGCATGCCTTCGGAGGCGATATCCGCTGTGCGCAAACCGTCATCCAGCACCTTGCCGACAGCCGCTTCGATGCGTTCGGCCATGGCGTTCTCAGCCAAAGAGTAGCGTAGCATCATCGCCACCGAGAGCATCATTGCCAGCGGGTTGGCGAGATTTTTTCCGGCGATATCGGGCGCGCTGCCGTGACACGGCTCGTACATTCCCTGGCCGCTCTCGTTGAGCGAGGCGGAGGGCAGCATGCCGATGGAGCCGGTGAGCATCGCCGCGGCATCGGAGAGAATGTCACCGAACATATTGCCGGTCACCACCACGTCGAACTGCTTAGGTTCACGCACCAGCTGCATCGCGGCGTTATCGACGTACATGTGCGTCAATTCAACGTCCATATACTCCTGCGCCAAGCGGTTCATGACTTCACGCCAGAGGATGGTGACTTCCAGCACATTGGCCTTATCCACCGAGCAGAGCTTTTTGCCCCGCTTACGCGCCATCTCAAAGGCGACGCGCCCAATACGCTCGATCTCGGACTCGGCGTAGATGTAGGTATTAAAGCCGACGCGCTGCCCGTCGCGTACCTCGATACCGCGCGGTTGACCGAAGTAGATGCCGCCGGTCAGCTCCCGGACGATCATGATATCCAGCCCCGACACCAGCTCCGGCTTGAGACTCGACGCACTCGCCAGCTGCGGATAGAGCATTGCCGGACGCAGGTTGCCAAATAAGCCTAGATTTTTGCGTAACCCCAAAAGCCCTTTTTCTGGCCGCTTGGAGAGATCTTCCAGGGTGTCCCATTTAGGCCCGCCCACAGCGCCAAGCAGAATCGCATCGGCGGCTTTGGCCTTTTGCAATGTCTCCGGCGGCAGAGGGTCAAGATGAGCGTCATAGGCCGCGCCGCCCACCAGCGCTTCGTCAATATCGATATCCAGGCCCGCGTCTTGGCAGGCGTGCAGTAGGCGCTTGGCCTGCACGGCGATTTCTGGGCCGATGCCGTCTCCCGGCAGAAGTAAAACCTTGTGAGTCATGCAATATCCTTAAGGCGCGTTAAACTAATACTAATCACTATCAAGCGGTCTGGCGAAACAGCCACGGACGCTTTTGGCGATGCTTTTCCTCAAATGCGCGTATGGCGTCTTCATCCTTGAGCGTGATGCCGATATCGTCCAAGCCTTCAAGCAGGCACTGCTTGCGGAACTCATCCACCTCAAACTCAAGAATCTCGCCTCGTGGCGTGATAATGCGCTGATTTTCCAGATCAACATCCAACGTATAGCCGTCGCGCGCTTCCACTTCCTGGAAAAGACGGTCGATTTCGTCTTCTCCCAGCGTGATCAACAACAAGCCGTTTTTAAACGCATTGTTGTAGAAAATATCCGCGAAGCTGGGGGCGATCACGACCTTGAAGCCAAAATCCTCCAGCGCCCAGGGGGCGTGCTCGCGGGAGCTGCCGCAGCCAAAGTTGCGCCGGGCAAGCAACACCTCGGCGTTTTGATAGCGCGGCTGGTTGAGTACGAAATCGGGATTCAACGGACGCTCGGAGCAGTCCTGGCCCGGCTGCCCTTCATCAAGGTAGCGCAACTCGTCAAACAGGTTAACGCCAAAGCCGGTGCGCTTGATCGACTTCAAAAACTGCTTCGGGATAATCAAGTCGGTGTCGACGTTGGCACGATCCAGCGGCGCCACGACGCCTTCAAAACGTTCAAACTTTTTCACTGTTTAAGCCTCCTGAGCGTGCGTGGCATCGTTGGCGGGCAGACCGCGAACGTCAACAAAGTGACCGGCAATCGCGGCAGCGGCCGCCATCGCAGGGCTGACCAAGTGGGTGCGGCCGCCATAGCCCTGGCGCCCTTCGAAATTACGGTTGGACGTGGACGCGCAGTGCTCGCCCGCGCCGAGCTTGTCGGCGTTCATCGCCAGACACATGGAGCAGCCCGGCTCGCGCCACTCAAAGCCAGCTTCGATGAAAACTTTATCCAACCCTTCTTCTTCCGCCTGACGTTTCACCAGACCGGAACCGGGCACCACCATGGCGAGTTTAATGTTGTCCGCCACTTTTTTCCCCTTGGCGACCTTGGCCGCTTCGCGCAAATCCTCAATGCGCGAGTTGGTGCAAGAGCCGATAAAGACTTTATCCAGTTGAATATCAGTGATTTTCTGATTCGGCTGCAGGCCCATGTACTCAAGCGCGCGAGTATGGCTACGCTGTACGGTGTCGTCTGGGGCGGCGGCAGGATCCGGCACCTGGCCCGAGATACCGGTCACCATCTCGGGGCTTGTTCCCCAGCTCACCTGGGGTTCGATATCCTCGGCTTTCAGCGTCACGACCTTATCGAACACCGCATCCGCATCGGAAACCAGGTTGCGCCAATCGGCTACCGCCGCGTCCCACTGCTCGTCGGTCGGTGCATAGGGGCGCTTGCCGATGTAGTTGATCGTGGTGTCGTCGACGGCGATCATGCCGACCCGGGCGCCCGCTTCGATCGCCATGTTGCAGACGGTCATACGCCCTTCCATCGAAAGCGATTCAATGGCGCTACCGGCAAACTCAATCGCGTAGCCGGTACCGCCGGCGGTACCGATCCGGCCAATAATCGCCAGCACCACGTCTTTTGCGGTGACGCCAAGGCCTAGCTCACCTTCGACGCGCACTTGCATGTTCTTCATCTTTTGCGTCAACAAACACTGGGTGGCGAGCACGTGCTCCACCTCTGACGTGCCAATGCCGTGCGCCAGCGCACCGAACGCCCCGTGGGTCGCGGTATGCGAGTCACCGCAGACCACGGTCATACCCGGAAGCGTCGCCCCCTGCTCGGGTCCCACCACGTGAACGATCCCCTGGCGCGGGTCGTTGATACCGAACTCAGTGATGCCGTACTCCACGCAGTTGTCGTCGAGCGTTTGCACTTGAATCAGCGATACCGGGTCTTTGATGCCCTGATTGCCCTGGGCGCGCTCTTCACGGGTAGTCGGCACATTGTGGTCAGTCGTCGCCAGATTCGCGTCCAGGCGCCACGGTTTGCGACCGGCTAAACGCAACCCTTCAAATGCCTGAGGGGACGTCACTTCGTGCAGCATATGGCGGTCGATGTAGATCAGCGCTGTTCCGTCATCGCGCTGCTTGACCAAATGCTGCTCCCACAGTTTGTCGTAAAGCGTTTGACCTGCCATGTTCTCTCCCGGGCTTGCGCCCTGTTTTAGTCGGTCTTGATCTCGATCATTAACCATCACGCGCTTGTCTCACCGCGGCACGCCAGACATGCGTGCGCTTTAAAGGCCCGACACGCGAAAGCTTGTTGTTGGCAACAGTGTTGCTCGCCGCGATAATAAATGCAATTCATGTTATTTATAGATTGGATTCCAAAAAGGAATACAAATGGACACCCAAAGCTTGCAAGCCTTTTTGGCCGTGGCCGATACGCAAAGCTTCTCTCGCGCCGCCGAGCAGTTGCACCTGACGCAACCAGCGGTGAGCAAACGTATCGCGGTATTGGAGACCCAAGTCGGCACACGGCTATTTGATCGTATCGGGCGACGCATCGCGCTCACCGAGGCGGGTCAGCTGTTGCTGCCTCAGGCAAGACGAATTCTGCTCGCCGTGGAGGATAGCCGCCGGGCGCTGGCCAACTTATCCGGCCATGTAAGCGGGCGCCTAACCCTCGCCACCAGCCACCATATCGGCCTGCACCGCTTGCCGCCGATTCTTAAGGCATACACCCAGCGCCACCCGAATGTCGAGCTGGACCTGCATTTTCTGGACTCGGAGCTGGCGTATCAGAGCGTGCTGGATGGCACCCTAGAAATGGCAGTCGTCACGCTCGCCCCTGAGCCGGTCGAGCAACTGCATGTCGTGGAGTGCTGGCGCGATCGCATGGGCTTTGTCTGCGCCCACGACCACCCGCTTGCGCAGCAAAGCCAACAGGGCAACGCCTTGACGCTTGCCGCTATGTGTCGCTTCAACGGCGTACTTCCCGGCGCGAAGACCTTTACCCGCACGCTCATCGAGCGGCGCTTTGCCCAAGCGGGGCTTACGCTTCCCGTGAGCATGTCCACCAATTACCTGGAAACCCTCAAAATGATGTGCAGCGTTGGACTGGGCTGGAGCCTGCTACCGGAGAAAATGCTGGATCGTGAGCTTTACGCGCTCAACGTCGATACCGCCCCTATCCACCGCCCGCTAGGCTATCTGGTTCACACTAACCGCACGCTCTCCAACGCCGCCGAAAAAATGATTGAAGCGCTGGAAAGCAACAGAAACGACGAAACCACGCAAACAAAGGCATAAACCCCAGCGGAATCAAACGGCGGCTAGATCATCCCATGCGAAAAACCCCGGCGCGAAGGCGTCGGGGTTCGGGATCACGCTTTAATGATGATCAGGTGTCTTGGTCGTCGAGTATCAGCTGGATCATGGCCTCAAGTTCAGCGACCTTCTCCTCAAGCGCCTTTGTTTTACCCTCCTCCTCGGCCGTCACAAGATATTTGTCGTTAATTTCGGCCATATGTTTTTCGATGGTTTCGGAATCCATGGCGAGAGCAGAACCGGCCATTATCAGACTTGCGAATAGACCCGCGGTCCATAGCTTCATTTTCATGTCGCACCTCTTTGTATCGTTGGGTAGATGCTGTAGACCTGTCGCTAGGCTAGCTGGATTCAGGTCTGTGCCAGCCTTGGTGGAACGCAGCATAAAAACCTTACGCGGGGCTTAGTCTCTCTTGCACTTTCTTTAGAAGCCAAACAGACTGCGTTTTATTGGCATCACCTTTTGCTTAACCTACTTTCATGAAGCGCTCACTTACTGCTCCACAAGGCGCCAAACTCTCAAAAAACAGACAGCATTCACGGACTATGAGCAAAAAGGGAACCTTGTTGCGACTCACATGGGTATTGATACTGTCCGCTTTATTGGTCCCCACATCAGTCAGTGCGCTGTCACTGGAAGAGGCGCTGGATATCTCTCGGAAACAGGCTATTACCCTGCAATCCCTAGCTGCTGAAACCCAGAAGGCAGAAGCCGCGCACCGACAAACCGCCCAGGTTTACCTTCCCACGATCAGCGCCGACGCTACCTGGCTGAGAGCGGACTCCTCCTACCTTACTGGCGTACCAGTGCCCACGCTGGCACTTCCTCCCACCCTCGAGCGCCGAGATTTCGGCCCCGCCGAAGGCACGCTGACCGGCATTCAAATCGTCCAGCCTTTATTTAATGCGGACGCCATTCAGTCTCGCCAAAGCGCGGCATTAAACGTGGACGCTCGCCGCCATGCGGAGCAGTGGGGGCACCAGGCCATCCGCCTGGAGGTGTCGCGGCGTTACTTTACTCTCATTCGAGAGCAGCAGCGCGTACAGGCGCTGCAAACGGCCCAGCAAGCGGCCCAGGCCACCGCAAGGCTCGCCCATGCCAACTATCGAGAAGGCTTGGCTTCGCGTCTGGATACCGAACAAGCCGACGCCGAACTCGCCGCCATCCAAGCCCGTGTGGCGCAAGCGCGAGCAAAAAAACAGCAGGCACAGCTCACATTGAAAAAGCTTCTGGGCATGCCCTCGAGCCAGGATGATGTAGCCCTTTCAAGCGAACTGCCCACGCCACCACCTCCCACTGAGATTGACGCCGCACAGGAACGCAGGGATCTACGCGCCAGCGAACTCGCCGCCGAGGCCGCCAGCAGCAATGTAAAAGCGTCGCAAGCCGAGTGGCTACCCAACCTCAACCTGATCGCGCGTCAGCAGTGGATCGATGGCGAGGCGCCGCTGAACACCCATGGCGATGGCTGGCTGCTCGCGGTCAACCTGCAGTGGACGCTTTTTGATGGGCTCGGCCGTGAGGGGCGCATCGACGAATCTCAAGCAAAAGCACGCCAAGCCCGGGTGGAGCTCGATGACACGCGCCGCCGAATCAAGCTCGAGCAAGCCCTTGCCGTGAGCCACTGGGAAGCCGGATGGGCCGGCTGGCATGCGGCGTTAACAGCCGAAGAAGCGGCACAACGGGCCACACGGTTAGCGAAGCGGCGCTATGAAGAGGGCCTAGGCTCCATGACCGAGCTGCTCACCACCCAGGCGCGGCTTGAACGTGAACGCCTGGCGCTGATTAATGCGCGCTATCAAGGCGTTCTGGCCGGCATGAACTACTACCTTCAGCACGGTTACGACCCCCTTCTGGCGCTGGAGGACAAGCGCCCATGAAAGCGTTGTCGTTGAAAACACGGTCTTTGAAAACACGGTCTTTGAAAGCATGGTCTCACTCTCAGCGTGCAGGCGCTGCTGGTTTGCTGCTCATCGCTTTATTCACGGCGGGTGGTCTGGCGGGTTGCAGCGACCAGGCACCCGAAACAACAACCAACAGCGACGAAACAGCCACCGTTGAGGTTGCCGAAACCGTCGCCTGGACCCACCCCACGACCCGTCAGCTTCCCGGCGTGGTCAGCCCAGGGGAAAGGGCCCTTCTCAGCACGCGGGTCGCGGGCACCTTGACCTCCGTACCCGCTGCGCCAGGTGACGCCGTCGCCAAAGGTGAATTACTGGCTACCGTCGATGCGCGCGAAGTGGAAGCGGCGATTGCCGCGGCTCGCGAAAACGTCACTGCGGCAGAAGCGGCCGTTGCGCAAGCAAGGTTGAACAGCCAACGGCTCCACCGCCTTTATGACGAGGACCTGATCGCCCGAGTGCGCACCGAGCAGGCGGATGTCAAACTCAGCGAGCTGAAGGCCCAACGGCAGGCCGCTCAATCCGAACTCAAGGCGCAGCGGGCTAACCTTGACTACACACGTATCACCGCCCCGTTTGCTGGGCACGTTTCCGAAACCCTGATGGATGCCGGCAGCTTTGTCGGCCCAGGCCAGCCGATCGTGGCGCTTGAACAGCGTCACCGGTTAAACATTGATGTGCCAGTTTCCCGTGAGCAGGCGGATATATTGACCGCTGGCCAGCGGCTTGCGGTGCTTATGGGCGGCGAGCGCATAGCCGAGGCGCGTCTGGTCAGCGTGATCCCCGCCCTAAGCGATCAAGGCACCGGCCAGCGTTTGAGACTTTCCGTTGAGACCCCGCCCGCACGCCTCGTGCCCGGGCACGTCGTCAGCGTGACCGTCCCGATTCCCCCTCCCAAGCGACAGCAAGAACACACCACTCGAGTTGGTGTGCCGCAAGAGGCGCTGATCCGCCGGGGCCAGCTCACCGGCGTGTTGGTGGTGGAGGCATCAACCGACACCCCCACACTGCAGCTGCGCTGGATAAAGACAGCGACACCCCCCGCGGGCGCCGATAACCTCATACCGGTCACTCAAGGCTTGGCGGTAGGTGAGCGGGTGGTGCTTAACCCCGTCCCGTCACTTCGTGACGGCCAGGCGGTTTCACTTCAATCCACCGCCCAACGCCCCGAGGAGAAGTAGGTTGCGTTTGGGACTTGCTGGCCATATCGCCAACCGCTTACTTGACTCGCCGGTGGTGCCCCTTTTTGTCGTCGCCTGCTTACTGTTAGGCGGCTATGCGCTGATTGTCACCCCACGCGAAGACCGCCCCGACATCGATGTTCCCACCGCGACGGTATTGCTGCCCTGGCCGGGGGCCGGCGTCGAGCGAGTTGACAACCAACTAGCGCGCCGAACAGCAGCCTGGGTGCGCGAGATCGCGTCAGTCGAGGAAGTACGCAGCGCCAGTGCCAGCCATGCCGCTCTGCTCTCGGTGGAGTTTGCCGCGGGAACCCCCAAACCAACGGCTTTCGCCGAGCTAGAGGAAATTTTTCAGGCTCGCGCCGGAGACCTCCCCCAAACCGCCGAAACGCCCCGCATCCAGGTCTTTGGCGAGAGTCGTCTTGTGGTGTTTTTGGCCACCCTCAGCAGCAAAACCACAAGCCTTGGCGGTCTTGATGACATAGCGACCGAGGTCGCCGCAGAACTCCAGAGGGTTCCCGGCGTGCGCAGTGTCGAACGCTTTGGCGGGGATCAATCGGCCATTGAGGTGCTACCTAACCCCACCGCACTTGCGTCGCGCAATATCCCCTTAGGCCAGTTGGGCGAAGCGATTGTTGGCGCGAACCAACAAGTGCCCGTTGGTCGGCTAGAAAGTCCACCAACGACCGACCTCCAAGTAGGCATGACGCTCGAGACTCTTGAACAACTTAACCGTTTAGCGGTGGGTGATGATGGCGGAGGTCCGGTGTACTTAGACGAAGTGGCCAATATTAAAAATGGCCGCATTGAGGAGAATCAGGCGGCTCTGCATTGGCAAAAGGGCCAATCGGCGCCCTTCCCTGCGGTCACGCTGGCGGTAACGACCCTTGAGGGGATGAACGTGAGCGATGTCACTCGTCAGCTTAAGGAAAGCCTGGATCGCTTCGCCAAGCGCTCACTGCCTTCAGAGGTGCAGCTAACGGTAAGCCACGATGCCGGCATTGATGCCACAGAGCGGGTGTACAATGTATTGGTGCAGTTATTGTCTGGCACGTTGGTCGTGGTGGTTATTATCTGGTTAGGGCTCGGCTGGCGGGCCGCGCTGGTGATCGCCATCATGATGCCCGCCTCGCTCTCCATCGTGCCTTACCTGTATAACCGTTTCGATTTTACCCTCAACCCGGTTTCGATCGCGGCCATGATTCTCGCCATTGGCATTCTTTCCGACGACGCCGTGGTCATGCTGGAAAATGTTGCCCGCCACTTTCAACATGCCGGAGAAAAAAGCCGTGAATTAACGGTGAAAGCCGTTAACGAAGTCGGCAACCCGACGATCCTGGCGGACCTTCTGGTGGTAGCGACGTTGTTGCCGACGGCCTATATCAGCGGCGAAATGGGCCAGTATGTGCGCGCGATTCCTATTGGCGCCTCGGCGGCCGTGCTCTTTTCGCTTTTGGTGGCCCTGACGATCACACCCTATTTTGGTTTTCGTGTACTCAAGGTCGACAGTCGCCAACAAGCGAAAAAACGCAAAAATCACCACGATTCCGATGCCACAGAGGCATCCCAAAACCAAGCCCATTGGGTCAATTTTTACCGCCGTTTACTCTCCGCGTTTATTGCCTACACCTCTCTTCGCCGGTGCCTATATCTCACCCTAAGCGTTTTGCTCCTAGCGAGCCTCTCGCTGATTGGCCTGCGCGTCGTTCAGGTAGGGCTCACACCGCTGCTTGATCGCAACGTGTTCGCGGTGAATATCGAGTTACCACCCGAATCGACGCTGAGCGAGTCGTTAACCGCTGCCTCAATGGTGAACCGCCATTTGCGCGATATTCCGGAGGTCAACGCCGTTACCCTCTACTCGGGCCTCTCGGCGCCGATGATTTACCCGCCGGAAACGCTTTACGCCCCTGAAGAGAAAGCACCACGAGACCTTACGCTCCATGTAGAACTCGTTCCGAACAACCGACGTGAACGTCAGAGCTACGCCATCAGTCGAGAGATCGCCCATCATCTCGACCATTGGCTGGCCCCGTATGCGGGACAAGGGCACATCAGCCGCATTCCCTCTGGCCCCAGTAGCGATCGGGCTATCACCGCGGAAATTTATGGCGCAGATCCGGCTGCACGCCAGGCCGCTGCCGACCGCGTGGAGCAGTGGCTTAGCGAGCAAGAGGGCGTGGTTTCCACACAGCAACTACCCTCCTCCGCGCTACCTTCAATCCACATAGAGATTGATCCTGAGCGGGCCGCCACTTTCGGTGTACTTCCCGCCGAGGTGATCCGCACCCTGGCGATGGCGATTCATGGTGAAACGCTGGGAAACTGGTCGGGGATGCCCCATTCGCGCGAGCCCATCCCGATTATATTGCGCCTAGCCAAACCCGACAGGGAAAGTGAGCAAGCGATCAAAAGCCTGTATGTAACTAGCGTTGACGGCCGCTCCATACCCTTGGCGTCGCTGGTGGACTTTACCCCTACACCGGGTGAGCAGACGCGCTTTCGCCGGGAGCTTATGCCGGTCACCACGGTATTCGCCGATCTAGATCGCTCCGTGGCCCAGCCGCTTACCGTCCAACTGGAATCTCTTCGCGGCATAGGGGAATCGGACATGGATATCCGCTGGTTTTCCCCGCCTAATCAAGCGCGCGAGCCAGTACTCTACTGGTCCGGCGAGTGGGAGATGACCCGTGATGTTTACCGCGACTTAGGTATGGCGGGGCTGGTGGTGATGGTACTGATCTACGTGTTGCTGGCGGGCTGGTTCCGCTCTTACCGGTTACCGCTTTTAATAATGCTGCCGATCCCGCTGGTGTTTATCGGCGTTATCCCCGCGCACTGGGCCTTTGGCATTAATATTGCCGGTACCGGTATTCTTGGGGTCATCGCCCTCGGGGGCATCGTAACGCGCAACGCCATCTTACTGGTCGATTTCATAGAAAAGCGCCAGGAGGAGGGAATGGCGCTAAAAGAGGCCGTTATTCAGGCGGGCATTCAACGTACTCGTCCGATTCTATTGACCGCCGCCACCGTCATGTTCGGTAGCGGTGTGCTGGTCTTTGAACCGTCGCTAAAACCCCTGGGCCTCACCCTGGCCAGCGGGGTGCTTATCTCCACTGTACTGACGCTGGTGTTGATTCCTCTGCTGTACTTCCAGGCGTTTAACCGATCCAATAATCTAGCACGCCAGGGCTATTGCAGTTAGTGCCTCAACAGCACAACACCCGATCACCCTGAGCCTGTCGAAGGGGATAAGGCGTTGTGCTAACGCTGACACGCCCTTCGACAGGCTCAGGGCGAGCGGAAGTAGCAGAGACGATCGAACCAACATTGTGTTGTGTGTTAACTGCGATAGCCCTGCCTAGCACGCGAGCAATCCCTTTCGCTGACGAAGGCCATATTAGGATACCTCCATGGAAGAGACACTCCCGAGACAGCGGTGGGCCGGCGTACTAATTTTGTTTGGGCTCCTGGCACAAATTACCGGCTTTACCGGCGTGGTCGCCACCGAGCTTCCGGTGAGCTATGCCCTTTGGTTGGCGGTGATGCTGCTCTGGCCTGATATTCCCAAGCGCTCCAGAACCCAGGCGGGCGTGCTGATAGCCCTTGGGTTGGGAATGCTCATCGTAGCGCGTGTAGGCTATGACGCAGCAGTGGCGTGGCCTGGAGTATTGAAGCAAAACGCCTATGTGGTGGCGATGCTTGTGGGCGTAAGCTTTATTGGCTTGATCGGGACACAAGGTAACAAAGGGGCTCCCGGGGCCCGGGTCTCGGGGGCGGGTGGCATCTTGCGAACTTGGTTGGGGGTGCATTTTCTTGGCACGATTCTAAACCTCTCAACCGTTTTTATGGTCGGCGACCGCCTGGCGAAACGGGCGCCGCTAACCGCCCCACAGCTGCTGGCGCTTAATCGCGGCCTCTCAAGTGCGGCACTGTGGTCGCCGTTTTTCGCCTCCATGGGGGTCGTCATGGGGCTCGCCCCGCAGATGCAGTACACAAGTGTGGCGCTCATCGGTTTTCCCCTGGCGATGGTATCGGGGCTTTTCACTACTTGGGAATTACGCCGACGATTTGATCTGACCGCTGTGGCGGGCTTTTCGCTCTCGCCGCAAAGCTTACTGATGCCGCTGGGAATGGCGGCTCTGGTGATGCTCTTTCACTTCTGGCTAACCCCTCACCTGACTATTGTCAGCATCATTACGTTCTTGCTGCCGTTGGTCGCGCTGTTGAGCAACCTCCCCTTTGGGCCGCGGTTTACCCTGCACCGTGTACGCCAACACACCTTGACCCGCCTGCCCGCGATGCGCGGCGAAATTTCGCTATTCCTTGCGGCAGGACTCTTCACCCTAGGACTTTCTACGCTGGTGGAAGCAATGACCGGTGAGCAGTGGCGTCTTTTCACTCGCTTCGGTATGGGGGAGGCAATGATAAGCTTTGCCGCGATCGCCCTGAGTGCCTTGGCGGGCTTGCATCCCATTATCGGGGTATCGATTTTAGCGTCGATTCTCACCCTTGAGGGCGCGGAGCAGACGCTGTTTGCCTTCGTGGCGCTGGCCGCCTGGGCGGTAGGCACCAGCGTCGGCCCGCTGTCGGGGATTAATCTCTCGCTACAGGGGCGCTACGGCGTGAGCGGTTATCGCATGATGCGCGATAACCTGCCCTACGCCGCCGTGATGAGCCTATTAGTCCTCGTCGCCATTGCACTTCTGGCAGCGTGGCTCAACATCTAATAAATAGCGCCTAGTCGTTTACGCGATAAAAATAGCGGTGCCCGCACTGATGGCAGGGCTCGATACGCGCCACGCTTTCCAAGACCACCGGTGCGTCGCAGTGAACGCAGGCCATCTTGCCGGGTGCGGCCATTTCGCCTTCGAAGTAGTCGGCTCGGGCCGCTTCCAGGTCATCATCAAAGCGCTCACGCTCAACGATGCTGCGATCGGCAATCGACAGTAGCGACTCGGCGACGCGGCGCGAGACGTTACTCACATCAATACCTAACCAATTCGCTACATGCTTACCGGTATCGGCCATGAAGTAGCGCATGTCTTTGAGATCGCGCTCTACCCAAGCGCGCAATAGGGAGAGTTCATCTTTGGTGAACTCCTCCAACTCACTTTCAAACTCGACCGCCTCATCGAGATCCTTTTGCAGGTTTTCCCATGTCAGCTCATCGGCGCCCTCTTTCATCCGCTCAAGCAGGCGCTCGTAACCTTCGCGCAGGCGATTATCGTTATGCTCTGCCATGTCGTTCTCCTTTTTTAGACACTGTTTCTACACGTTTAATCTCTAAAAGCTAGGTCGTTAGCAATTCGGCGTTAGCCGTCACTTCTCGTGTTGCGCGGTGAGTTACCGTTCAAGGTTATCCTTTCATAGGATACAATCGCACTCAGCATCTAACATTCGATTTTTATCATTCACCGCGCCCGGTCAGTCGGGCGAGCACCCAAGGCATGAAATAAACCGATGGACGCACAGTACAGCCCTCGTGATATCGAACGTGACGCTCAGCAGTATTGGGACACGCATCAGTGCTTCAAGGCCGTAGAAGATGCCAACCGCGAAAAATTCTACTGCCTCTCCATGTTCCCCTACCCTAGCGGCAAGCTGCACATGGGTCACGTGCGCAACTACACCATCGGCGATGTTGTCTCGCGCTTTCAGCGTATGCAGGGCAAAAACGTGATGCAGCCCATGGGCTGGGACGCCTTCGGCATGCCGGCGGAGAACGCCGCGATTCAAAACCAGGTGCCGCCCGCCAAGTGGACGTACCAAAATATCGACTACATGCGCAACCAGCTAAAAGCGCTTGGCTTTGCCTACGACTGGAGCCGTGAGTTCGCCACCTGCGACGTAAGCTACTACCGCTGGGAGCAGTGGTTCTTTACCAAGCTGGTGGAAAAAGGCTTGGTCTACAAAAAAATGTCGACGGTGAACTGGGACCCGGTCGACCAAACGGTACTCGCCAACGAACAGGTGATCGAGGGGCGTGGCTGGCGCTCCGGCGCGCTGGTAGAGCGCAAAGAGATCCCACTGTGGTTTTTGAAAATCACTGACTACGCCGAGGAGTTGCTGGCCGACCTAGAGCATGTCGAATGGCCCGAGCAGGTCAAGACGATGCAGCGCAACTGGATCGGCAAATCCCAGGGTGTTGAGCTGAGTTTCGCTATCGAAGACGGCAGCGGCGCAGCGTATGAGTCCCTTTCGGTCTATACCACCCGCCCCGATACCCTAATGGGGGTAACGTACGTCGCGGTTGCGGCGGATCACCCGCTGGCTAAGCAGGCGGCGGAAGGCAACGCTGAGCTTGCCGCTTTCCGCGAAGAGTGTGCCCGCGGCGGCACTTCTGAGGCGGAAATGGCCACCAAAGAGAAGAAAGGCCTTCCCACCGGGCATTACGCCGTTCACCCGCTCACCGGTGATAAGGTGCCGGTCTTTGTGGCCAATTTCGTGTTGATGGAGTTCGGCACCGGTGCCGTCATGGCGGTACCTGCCCACGACCAGCGCGACTGGGAGTTTGCCACCAAGTACGGCATCGAGATCAAGCCGGTCATCGCCGATGAAAACGGCAACGAGCCCGATCTCTCCGAAGGCGCCTATGTCGAGTACGGCACGCTGATCAATTCCGGTGAGTTTAACGGCCTGGACTTTAAGCACGCGTTCGAGGCGATCGCCGGGGCGCTGATGGCGATGGGCAAGGGTGATATCAAAACCAACTTCCGCCTGCGTGATTGGGGCGTGGCTCGCCAGCGCTACTGGGGCGCGCCGATTCCGATCAAGTACGGCCCCGAAGGCGAAACCGTGCCGCTCACCGACGACGAGCTGCCGGTGGAGCTACCGATGGAAGTCACCGTTGACGCCTCCGGCTCGCCGCTCAAGAAGATGCCGGAATTTTCCGAGCTTGGCGATGGCTGGGTGCGCGAAACCGACACCTTCGACACCTTCATGGAGTCTTCGTGGTACTACGCACGCTTTTGCTGCGCCGATAACCCCGACGCCATGCTCGATGAGCGCGCCAACTACTGGCTGCCGGTGGATCTCTATATCGGTGGTATCGAGCACGCGATTTTGCACCTGCTCTACGCTCGCTTCTTCCATAAACTGATGCGCGATTTCGGCCTGGTCGATTGCGACGAGCCGTTCCAGCAACTGCTCACCCAAGGCATGGTGATTGCCGAAACCTACTACCGTGAAACCGCCAACGGCGGCAAGGAGTGGTTCAACCCCGCCGATGTGGAGGTCAAGCGCGACGAGAAAGGCCGCCCGATCAGTGCGGTTCTGCTCAAAGATGGTCAGCCGGTGGAAATGGGTGGCATCGAAAAGATGTCGAAATCCAAGAACAACGGCGTCGACCCGCAGTCGATGATCGATAAGTTCGGCGCTGACACCGTACGCCTGTTTATGATGTTCGCCGCTCCCCCCGAGCAGTCGCTGGAGTGGTCCGACTCCGGTGTTGAAGGCGCGCATCGATTCCTTAAACGCCTATGGCGCCAGGTGAACGAGCACCTAGAAGCCGGCGAGCCTGCCGCTTTGGACAAAAGCGCCCTCAACGAGGAGCAGAAAACGCTGCGGCGCAAAACCCACGAAACCATCAAAAAAGCCAGCGACGATATTGGCCGACGCACCACGTTCAACACCGCCATCGCCGCCGTGATGGAGCTCTCCAATGCGCTGGCACGCTTCCAAAGCGATAACCAAGACGCCTCGCCCCAAGGCTTAGCGGTAACGCGTGAAGCCATCGAAGCCTGTGTCCTACTGCTGGCCCCCATTACGCCCCACGCTTGCCACGCGCTTTGGCAGCAGCTGGGCCATACGGAGCCTGCGATTGACGCCGCTTGGCCTGAGCTTGATGAAGAAGCCCTCACACGCGATAGCATTGAACTGGTGGTACAGGTCAATGGCAAACTGCGTGCCAGACTTCAGGCTCCCGCCACTGCCGACAAAGCGACTATTGAAGAGATGGCCATGGCGGATGAAAACGTTCAGCGTCACATTGAAGGTAAAACCGTGCGTAAAGTGATTGTCGTACCGGGTAAACTTGTCAACATTGTGGTCGGCGGATGAGTCAAGCGCCCCTAAACCGCCGCGCCTTAACACGGCGCCGCTTCATCAAGCACGGAGTAACCGCCGGGATCGCCGCCTCGGTGGTCGTGCTGGGTGGCTGCGGCTTCAGATTGCGCGGCTCCAAAAGCCAGCCGCAGCTGCCCGACCTCGCGCTTGAAGGCGATACCCGCAGCGACGTCGCCCAGTCGCTGCAGGCGCAGCTAAAAGCTACCGGCACGGGCATGCGCGAAGACGCCCCTTGGCGGCTTACCCTGGGCACGCCTGAACTCGTTGAGCGTCGACTCGGCGCCGAAGGACGCGGTAGCCGCGAGCATCAGTTTACCTTGAACGCACAGGTATCCCTGCAGCAACGCTCCAACAATGCCTATGTGCTAAACAATGAACAGCTGAGCGTCTCGACCGACCAGCGCGTTAATGACGATGACCTTCTTAACCGTGATGTGTTGATTGACGAGGTGCGCCAAGAACTTTCAAGGCAGCTCGCGCAGCGCATTATCGAACGCTTAGCCACCCTTGAGGCGCTGCGCGTGTGAAAGTCTTCGCTGACCAACTGCCCGCTGCGCTGAACAAGCAACTGCCCAGCGTCGTGATAGTGGCCGGTGATGAACCGCTGCAGCACCGTGATGCGTGCGATGCCGTGCGACAAACAGCGCGAGAAGCCGGTGTCGACGAACGCGAAGTCATCGATGTCGAGCCCAACTTTGCCTGGGGAAAACTGCTGGAAGTGGCGAGCAATCTCTCGCTGTTCGCCACACGCAAGCTCATTGAACTCCGCCTAGGCAACCATAAGCTGGGGCAGGACGGTGCCAAGGCACTCACCCAGTACGCCGACCAGCTTGCCCAGAGCGACGATGTGCTGTTGATCAGCATGGGCAAGCTTGATGCCAAACAACAAAAAAGCGCCTGGTTCAAAACGCTGGATAAACACGGACTTTTTGTCCCGTTATGGCCAGTCGACCCATCGCGTTTGGGATTTTGGCTGCGTGACCGCGCCGGACGGCACGGGCTGCAGCTTGACTTAGACGCCGCTCGGCTTTTGGGGGAACGCACCGAAGGCAACCTGCTCGCGGCGGACCAAGAGCTACAGAAGTTGGCCCTTTTGCTGCCGCCCAATGCGCGCGTGGGCGTTGAGAGTATCGCCCAAGGCGTCGAAGACAGCACACGGTTTGATGTCTTTAACCTCGCCGATGCGTGCCTAAAAGGGGAAACCAGTCGCGCTTCCCGGATTATCCACGGTTTACGCAGCGAAGGCGTAGAGGCGCCTATTGTGCTGTGGGCGCTTAGCCGCGAACTACGCACACTGCTGTCGATTCATCAACATCTTGACCAGGGCCAAAGCTTCGAGCACGCCTGCAAGGCACAAAAGCCGATGATTTTTGACAAACGCCGCCCGGCCTACCAAAAAGCGATTGCCCGCCTGCCGATGAAGCGCCTGCATAAATTACTTTTAATGGCACAGCGTCTAGACCTCGCGGTAAAAGGCGCCTCCCCAGTGCCTTTATGGCCCGGCCTGCATGATTTAGCCTTTACCCTCGCCGGGGGGCGTGGCATTTTGGCTGAGTCCGCTTGGACCTATCGCTTGCATTAAGTTAATCAACGCTGCAGGTAGTAGCAAAACAGCGATTTAACCCGTCACCTTTTTATTTCTATACTCTTAACAAGGCTCTTGTTGTGAGCGCCCTTTCCAACTTTTTTCAGTGTAAAAGGAAAACGCCATGTCTACGCTGCGTCGATACATTTCCGTATTATTAATCGCCCTATTGGCACTAGGCAGCTTCCCTGTAGCAGCCGCACAAGCCACTGGTTTGGTATCAACCCAAGCGGCCCTTGAAGCCGATAACGTCACTGAAGATCACCAACGCATCCACGATATTATCGCCAGGGCGGATGTACAGGAGCAGCTGCTTGCCCAAGGGGTTAGCCCGGAGGAAGTAAAAGAGCGTGTAGCTGCCTTAAGTGATACGGAAGCGAAACAAATGGCCGAACAGCTTGAAGCCATGCCCGCGGGCGCTGGCGTTATTGGAGCACTGTTCGCCGTTTTCGTGATTCTACTGGTGACTGACATTCTAGGCTTGACCGATGTGTATCCGTTTACGCGCTAAACGGATACGTTCCCATTTGCCCACCGCCCGCTTAGCGGGCGTTTTTCTCTGTTTTCTTATCAGCGCTTTTCTCACTGGGTGCGCAAGCCGCCCTGCGTTACTCGAAAGCACTTATCAAACATTGCCACCCCAGGTGGAACTTAACGACGTCCCTTTCCATCCGCAGGTAAAGTACCAGTGTGGACCGGCGGCGCTGGCGATGATCCTTAACCATCGAGGTGTCGACGTCAACGTTGACCAATTGACGCCACAAGTTTTCATCCCCGAACGCGGCGGCAGCGTGCAACCCGAAATGTTGGCCACCGCCCGACGCTACCAACAGATTGCATATCCGATTCGCCCGACGCTCGATAGCCTCTTAACGCATCTGGCTGAGGGTGATCCTGTGGTGGTCATGCAGAATTTATCCCTCCCCACCTGGCCAATGTGGCACTACGCCGTAGCGGTTGGTTACGACCTTGCCAACGAGACACTGATCTTACGTAGCGGAGAAATAGAGCGGCACACCCTGTCGTTTAGCCGTTTTGATGCCACCTGGGCACGCGCCGATCGCTGGGGATTTATTATTGCACCACCTGGGGAAATCCCTGCCAGCATTGACCCGCAGCGTGCCATCGATGCCATTAGCGCTTATGAAGCATTACACGGCGCTCGCGGAGCACTTTTAAGCTGGGAAGCGTTGGTTAAGCGCCAACCCGATAATGCAATGGGATATTTTGCCTTAGGCAATGCCTATTACACGCTCAAGAAGGTGGCCAAGGCACGCGATGCGCTAATACAGGCCACAATGACAAACCCCAAACTGGGCGTCGCTTGGCTTAACTTAGGGCTTATCCACCAAGCTGAAGGAGAGTTAGATAGCGCACGGAAGGCACTTAAAAAGGCCTCACAACTGCCAGGGCCCTGGCAAAAGCGTGCAACAACAGCGCTTCAATCGCTCTAACGGCCATCTAAATGGTTGATAATAAAGTTGCTTAGGGAGAGTCACACAAAAGATTAATTTTTAGCGAGAAATAGCTAAATGTTCTGATGGAAACTTAAGTATAATTTTGCTTTAGTTAGGTTATCCTGTTATGAAATATTGTCATCGTTTTATACCCGGAGCTTCCAATGCAGCCTTGGTTTCTGATCTACCCCTTAGCATTTGCTAAGCGCATACCGGTAAAGAAGCCACTCGGCTACCGTAAACACTGCTTGAGGTGGCCTTTACTCATACTATTGGGACTTTTTGCCAGCTCCGGTTTTGGCGCGACTCCAGTGCCCAGCCAACAGGAACCCAGTGACAATCATGCGTATATACTGCTAATCACTCACCACCAGGATCAGCGTTGGCTCTCGCTGGCGGATATAGAAACGCTTCCGCTTTACGATGTCGAACTAGAACACCCGGAAGGCCTTGAAGGCAGATTTACCGGCGTATGGTTAAATGCATTTCTTGAGCACCAAGGCATTCCCCAAGACAAGCGTATCCGCCTCATTGCCCACGATGACTACACCATATTTCTGAGCCCCAGCGAGCGCGACCAAAAACGTTATTTACTTGTGACACGCCTGAATGGTCAGCCTCTTAACAAACAGCAACTTGGCCCACTGCTACTCGTTGTTCCCGCTGATGCCGAAAGCGTAATAAAGGGTACGTCACCCCACACTCGCTGGATTTGGTCAATCCGGGAGCTTCGTTACTCATGAACCCACTACCTATAACCTTTACCCCTAAAATGTGGGGGATTGCTGCGCTTATTGCCATTGTAGCCACTTCAACGGCGCTTCTGGTGGGGTTTTATGTCCACAGCGCGCGCCAACAATTGGGCGCCGATTACACAGCGCTTGTTGGTGATATTGTCCGAGCGCAACAAACCACCCCGCAATTAGATAATGCCTTAGAAAGCTTTATTGACGAGCCTATAGGTCTGCATTTGCGCCAGATTAATCACGCCTTGTGGCTTTCCAAAAAGTATTTAGACCACGTCCGTCAGGGTTTAAATGGGCATCCGCAATTGCATCAAGAGACCGCCTACCTTGAGGTCGATTTTGAGCGCCTTGCTGAGCAGCTTAACAAACTGGAAAGGCGGTCAGAGGCAGCGCTTGTCGACCGCTCACTCCTATCCGAATTAAAGCGGCTGTCCAGTGACATTGAAGCCACCATGGCGTGGACGTATAGCGAGCTTAACGATGCCGTGCATAGCGCTGCTGGCCGGCAACGTTTAATCATGGAGCGTCTGTCATGGGCTGTAGCAGGGTTGGTTGTGGCGGTAATGCTGATCGCTTTAGCGCTACTCGCTGCCGTATTACGCTTGCAACGTCAGCGCAACGCGTTAAAAACGCTGATGCTAACCGATGAGCTTACAAAACTTTATAACCGACGCCACCTTGTCGCGTCTGCCTTAGCCGCTTTGAACGACGCCCAGCGTCACGACCAACCCCTGAGCCTTTTGCTGATAGATTTGGATTACTTCAAGCACATCAATGATACTTATGGCCATCCAGCCGGTGATGATGTACTGCGCATGGTAGGCCAGAAGCTGCGTGATATTAGCCGGGGCACTGATGTGGCTGCACGCATTGGCGGGGAGGAATTTTGCCTGTTGATGCCGAACACCAACACAGAGGATGCCGAAAGCGTGGCCGAGCGTATTCGTCAAACTATTGCGAAGCAACCGCTTTCCCACATAGACAAAGATTTACGGCAGAACGTTAGCATTGGCGTTACTACCACCTTTGATGGCAAGCATAGTTTTGAAAAGCTCTACTCGTTGGCGGATCAAGCGCTATACCAAGCCAAAGCTTTAGGAAGAAATAGGGTTGAGTGTGTACTTCCTCCCACCTCCTCCCCAGGACATCAAAAAATACTCGCCAACAGTCAAGTGATGATCTAAGCACTAAAACACGCGGTTAAGACCGTTCTGCGCGGCGACGCGGTACGCTTCTGCCATGGTGGGGTAGTTAAACGTGGTATTAACGAAATACTCAAGCGTATTGGCACTGCCTGATTGTTGCATGATGGCTTGGCCGATATGCACAATTTCAGACGCCTGGTCGCCGAAACAGTGAATACCCAATATCTCCAGCGTGTCTTGATGGAAGAGAATCTTCAGCATCCCCACCGTGTCGCCCGTTATTTGCGCTCTGGCCGTGTCTTTGAAAAACGCTTGTGCCACTTCATAGGGCACTTTCGCGTCGGTTAATTCACGCTCATTGGGGCCAAATGAGCTGATTTCGGGAATGGTGTAGATACCCGTTGGCACTTCCGAGACAAAGCGATACTCCTTATCCAAAAGCTCGTTACAGGAGTTAAGCCCCTGGTCATAGGCCGCACTGGCAAGGCTTGGCCAACCGATGACATCGCCCGCGGCATAGATATGCGGAATAGCCGTGCGGTAATGCTCATCCACGCTAAGCTGGCCACGCCCGTTGGCTTCCAGGCCGATATTTTCTAAACCCAAGCTATCGGTATTGCCGGTACGCCCGTTGGCCCACAAGAAGGCATCGGCGCGCATTTTCTTGCCAGATTTCAGATGGACCACCACGCCAGATTCATCGCCTTCAACACTGGCGTAATCTTCGTTCTGGCGGATGAGCACGCCGTGCTTGCGCAAGTGGTACGAAAGCGCATCGCTGATTTCATCGTCCAAAAATGACAGCAGGCTATCGCGATTGTTAATCAAGTCGACCTTGACGCCCAATCCCGAAAAAATCGAGGCGTATTCGCAGCCGATAACCCCCGCACCAAAGATGATCAACGTGCGCGGCGTATGCGAAAGGCTCAAAATCGTATCGGAGCAGTAGATACGCGGATGGCGGAAATTGATATCAGCCGGACGATAAGGGCGCGATCCTGTCGCGATCACGATCTTTTTCGCCACCAACTCTTCAACACCCTCTTGACGGTCACGTACGACAACGGTGTGTTCATCCTTGAACCGCGCCAAGCCATGGAAGAGGTCGATGCGATTCCGCGCATAGAACGTCGTGCGCATTTCCACTTGCTGATCGATGGTGCCGCGAGAGCGCTCCATCACTTTGGGGAACGAGAACCAGCGCGGTTCGCCAATATCACGGAACATACGGTTCGTATTGAATGCCATGATCTGCTTGACCTGATGGCGCAGCGCTTTTGAAGGAATGGTACCCCAGTGAGTGCAGTTACCACCCACTTGGGTCTGCCGCTCGATAACAGCGACACGCATACCGTGTTTTGCTGCGTTAATCGCGGCACTCTCCCCCGCAGGCCCTGTGCCAATCACCACGACATCATAGTTGTGAACCGCCATACGTTTTTGCGTCCCTTATTGGTTGTATTAAGTACTGTACACGGAGTCAGCGACGTGTCGCATCGTAACCTAAATCAGCGCCGCGGCTCTCATCGCTGCGCCGCCGCGAGCTAACGCCACGCCGCTTGCGATTCTCTTCTTCGCACACTTCATCCTTACCACCGCAAATATCGCATCCATCCTTCATGCCAATTTGATTCAAACCACCGCACGAACCCGCGATAGGCTTGCGGCCCATGATGACACCCACCGCCATGGCCGCCATCACCAAGAGCATAAATCCGAACGCCAATAGCCAAATGGTCATGATAAACACCTCACTCAAATCACTGTGTTACGCTCTGAATACAACGCATTAGCCACCTCAACTCATGACAGTTAAAGCGGTATTTAGTGCCATTATCGTTAAGCGGCGGGTAAATAACAAACGGGGCTAGCACAGTGGCTAGCCCCGTTATCTCTTGCTGGGTCAGCTTATCCGCCGAAGTCATCCAGGAGGATATTTTCCGGCTCAACCCCAAGATCAAGCAGTAGCTTAATCACCGAGGCATTCATCATGGGCGGCCCACACATGTAGTACTCACAATCTTCAGGAGCCGGATGGTCCTTCAGGTAGTTTTCGTACAGCACGTTATGAATGAAGCCCGTCGGCCCTTCCCAGTTATCCTCGGGTAGCGGGTCAGAGAGTGCTAAATGCCATTCGAAGTTGGGATACTCTTCGGCCAGCTTGTCGTACTCTTCGTTATAGAAGGTCTCACGCCAGGAGCGCGCACCGTACCAGAACGAAATTTTGCGGTTCGTTTCCAGACGTTTGAGCTGATCAAAAATATGGCTACGCATCGGTGCCATACCGGCACCACCGCCAATAAAGACCATTTCCGCATCGGTATCCTTGGCGAAGAACTCGCCAAATGGCCCCATTACCGTCACCTTATCGCCGGGCTTTAAGTTGAAGACATACGTCGACATCAGGCCGGGCGGATGATTGGTACCGGGAGGCGGTGTCGCGATACGAATATTGAACTTGAGGATACCCTTCTCTTCCGGGTAGTTCGCCATCGAGTAGGCGCGAATCACTTCCTCGTCGTTCTTATGCGAGATATCAAAGAGGTTGAATTTCTCCCAGTCGCCCCGGTACTCCTCTTCGATATCAAAGTCAGAGAACTTGATGTCGTAAGGCGGCGCGACAAGCTGAACATAGCCACCGGCACGGAAGTCAACTTCCTCGCCTTCAGGTAGCTTCAAGTTCAACTCTTTGATGAAAGTGGCCACGTTGGGGTTATCGAGAACCTCACACTCCCACTTCTTAACCCCGAAGACCTCTTCCGGAACTTCAATTTTCATATCCTGCTTCACCGGCACCTGGCAGGAAAGGCGCCAGCCTTCCTTTTTCTCGCGCATGGTGAAGTGCGACTCTTCAGTGGGCAGAATAGAACCACCGCCCTCTTCTACACGGCACTTGCACTGCGCACAGGAACCGCCGCCGCCACAGGCAGAAGAGAGGAAAATGCCGTTTGCCGCCAATGTATTTAGCAGCTTGCCACCGGCTTGAGTGCTCAAGGTGTGTTCTGGGTCACCATTGACCTCAATGGTGACGTCCCCGCTACTCACTAACTTGCTGCGCGCTGCCAGAATAATCGCCGTTAAGCTAATAACGATGATCGTGAACATGACAACACCGAGCAAGATGATAGATGTATCAACCATGTCGGTTTCCTATTGCTGAAGGTTTTCTTCATCCCGGCGACGCAACGTCGCCGGGAAAACCATTCCGTTAAAGCTGAATGCCTGAGAAAGACATGAAGCCCAGAGACATCAAGCCCACAGTGATGAAGGTGATGCCTAGCCCCTGCAAGCCTGCGGGTACATCGCTGTACTTCAGCTTTTCACGGATACCGGCAAGCGCGGTGATAGCCAGCGCCCAGCCAACGCCTGAGCCGAAGCCATAAACAACGGACTCACCAAAGTTATAGCTACGCTCCACCATGAAGAGTACGCCACCCAAGATGGCACAGTTGACGGTGATCAGCGGTAGGAATACGCCCAAGGCGTTATAAAGCGCGGGCACATATTTATCCAGGAACATCTCCAGGATTTGTACCAACGCCGCAATAACACCGATATAGCTGAGCAGGCCCAGGAAAGAGAGGTCGATATTCTCGGCACCGCTAATGCCGGTCCAAGAGAGCGCCCCTTCTGCCAACAGCAAGCCATAAACCAGGTTATTCACCGGCACGGAAATGGTTAAGACGACGATAACCGCAATGCCCAAACCAAAAGCGGAAGAGACTTTCTTAGATACCGCCAAGAAAGTACACATGCCGAGGAAGAAGGCAAGGGCTAGGTTCTCGACGAAAACCGAAGCAACAAAAAGGCTTATATAGTGTTCCATGTTACACGGCCTCCTTCGGCTTGGTATTTTCCTTCATCTTGAACTCATTCTCTTCGACCTGACCCGGGTCCAAGGCACGCATTACCCAAATCATTAGGCCGATAATAAAGAACGCGGAGGGCGGTAGCAGCAGCAGACCATTGGGCACGTACCAGCCGCCGTCTTGGACAGGGGCCAATACCGTAAAGCCGAAGATACTGCCCGAGCCAAAGAGCTCGCGAACAAAACCGACCACCATCAGTACAAAGCCATACCCCAAGCCGTTACCGATACCGTCGAGGAATGAAAGCCCCGGGCTGTTCGACATCGCGAAACCTTCCGCGCGCCCCATCACGATACAGTTGGTAATAATGAGGCCAACGAAGACGGAAAGCTGTTTCGACATTTCATAAGCGAATGCTTTCAGAATCTGGTCAACCACGATGACCAGTGAGGCGATAATCGTCATTTGCACAATGATGCGAATCGACGATGGAATGTGGTTCCGAATCAAGGAAACGAACAAGTTAGAAAAGGCGGTGACGAAGATAACGGCCAGGGCCATTACCGTCGACACGCTCAAGCTTGTCGTTACCGCGAGTGCGGAACAGATCCCCAAAATTTGTAATGCAATGGGGTTGTTTTGAAATATCGGTGCCGTTAGGACACTTTTAGGAGTGACGTCTGCCATGGTTAGGCTCCTTCGGATTCGATTTCGACGTCGGCTTCTTGAGCTTCTTCTTGGCTAATCCCACTACGGAATTTCGCCAAGTACTCTCCGAAACCTTCCGGGCTCAACCAGAACTGGACCATGTTGGTCACCCCGTTACTGGTCAAGGTAGCACCGGAAAGGGCATCTACTTCGTGCTCACCAGAAGCACCACCCTTGGCCAAATGAATCTCCGGTGTCAAATCACCTTCTTCGTCGTAGATCTTTTTGCCTTCCCACTGAGCTTGCCAGCGCGGATTATTAACCTCAGCGCCCAAACCCGGCGTTTCGCTGTGTTCGTAGTAGGTGATACTGATGAGGGTATTACCATCACCTTCAACGGACAAAAAGCCACGCATCAAGCCCCAAAGGCCCTGGCCACGAATCGGCAAAACGATCTGATTGGGATTATCGGGGTCGCCCACGAGATACACGGTCGCGTAATTTTCTACCCGAGAAAGGCCTGCGATATCACGATCACCCGACAGCGTGCGGCCGGTCGCCGGATCACGCGCCGCTTCAAAGTGATTGAACGTCTCGGGATCAAATTCTTCAGTGTATTCACCGGTGCGCATGTCAACCACGCGCGCGGTAATTTCTTCGCGGAACGTCTCTTCAACGTCGGTGCCCGGCTCATAAAGCTGAGCAACATTGAGAATGTTGGTTTTGCGATCTAGCTCCTGATTGAACTGCTGCATAGGGCGTAATGCCACTGCTGCAGTTGACACGATGACAGAGCACACAATGCAGAGTGCGAATGCAACGGTCAGGATCTTTTTGATCGAGTTATTACCTTGAGCCATTAGGCAGTCTCCTCGGCCGGCACGCCAACGCGTTTTTCGCGACGTTTAATATTGGCCTGGACAAAGAAATGGTCGATCAGCGGTGCAAACAGGTTGGCAAACAGAATCGCCAGCATAATGCCTTCCGGGAAGGCCGGGTTTACCACACGGATCAAGACGGTCATAGCCCCAATGAGCGCGCCAAAGATCAGCCGCCCTTGGTTGGTCATCGAAGCGGAAACCGGATCGGTCGCCATAAACACCATACCAAACGCGAAACCGCCGACGACCAAGTGCCAGTACCACGGCATGGCAAACATCGGGTTGGAGTCGGAACCGATAAGGTTAAACAGTGTGCTGGTCACCACCATACCCAGGAAAACCCCCAGTACGATGCGCCAGTTGGCGATTTTGGTCCACATCAGCACGACGGCACCGAGCAAAATGGCGAGTGTCGATGTTTCGCCCACAGACCCCGGAATAAAGCCGAGGAAAGCATCCCACCAGCTGTACAACTCGGTTACAGCGCTCATGCCACCTTGGAACGCCATGGATAGAGCGGTCGCACCGGTGTAACCGTCTGCCGCCACCCATACAGCATCACCCGAGATTTGCGCTGGATACGCGAAGTACAAAAACGCGCGGCCGGTTAATGCCGGATTGAGGAAGTTTTTCCCCGTGCCGCCAAAAATCTCTTTGCCGATCACGATACCGAAGGTGATACCCAATGCTACCTGCCACAAGGGAATGGTCGCCGGCAAAATCAGCGCATACAGTACAGACGTGACGAAGAAACCTTCGTTGACTTCGTGACCGCGCTTGATGGCAAACAGGACTTCCCAGAAACCGCCAATCACAAAAGTGACAAGATAGATTGGTAGGAAGTAGGTGGCGCCGAGGACAAAGTTCGCCCACAAACTGCTGGGGTCATGGCCAGAAGCCAATGTCATCATAATCGCTTCGCGCCATCCCCCCATGGAGGCATATCCCGCGTCTATGGCGGTGTTGGCTTGCCAACCAGCATTCCACATACCGAAAAACATCGCCGGGAAGGTACACATCCAGACGGTGATCATGATGCGCTTGAGGTCAACACCGTCACGCACGTGGGCGGTGGTTTTAGCGACAGAAGGCGGCGAGTAAAAAATCGTGTCTACCGCTTCATACAGCGGATAGAACTGTTCGTACTTACCACCTTTATGGAAGTGCGGCTCGAGATTATCGAGTGTTTGTCGAATACCCATCATCAGGCCTCTTTCTCGATCAGGGTGAGATTGTCACGCAGGATGGGGCCGTACTCATACTTGCCGGGGCAAACGTAGGTACAAAGAGCCAGGTCCTCCTCGTCCAGTTCCAAACACCCAAGCTGCATGGCAACTTCTATATCCCCTACAATGAGCGAGCGTAATAGCTGCGTTGGCATCACATCCAGAGGCATTACACGTTCATAGTTAGCCATCGGCACCATGGCACGCTCTGAACCGTTCGTCGATGTTGTCGGCGCGTAATTGCTCAGCCCTGTGATTTTCGATAGGTAGATGCCCATGACCGAGTGGCGATTAGCCCCCGGAGAGAGCCATCCCATAAAGGAGCGCTTGTTACCCTCTTCAATCAGGCTGACCTGGTTGTGAAAACGTCCTAAATAGGTCAGATTACCTTCTGCCGTCGACCCGGAAAATACCGACCCAGAAATAACCCGCGTGTCATCCGGTTCGATAATTTCACCGTTGAGAAGTTCATCCGTACTCGCACCGATACGCGTGCGCAGCAGACGCGGGTTCTCAGCGCGAGGACCGCCTACGGCCACGATACGGTTCACATCCAACTTGCCTTCGGTGAAGAGCTTGCCGAACGTGATCACATCCTGATAGCCGATGTGCCACACTTTTTTGTGCAGCGCGACAGGCGAGAGGTAGTGGATGTGCGTGCCTACCAGGCCAGCGGGATGCGGGCCGGAGAAAGTCTCCGTTTGAACACCGTCGACATCACCACCAGGGATAGTGCTATCCGAACCGGTACACAGATACACCTTGCCCTCGGTCAAACGCGCGAGCACCTTTAAGCCGTCTTCAAACGCTTGAGCATTCTCATTAATGATCAAGGCAGGATCAGGACTCAACGGATGCGTATCCACAGCGGTGACGAAGATATCGGCTGGCGTGCTGTCGATAGCAGGCGTGCGTGAAAACGGTCGTGTACGCAGCGCCGTCCAAAGACCGGATTCGACCAGCTGATCAACCACCGTTTGGCGCTCTAAACGCTCCAGTGAGGAGCGATCATGCGTGGTGAAAGAAATGGCTTCTTCGCTCTCATCCACTTTAATCACAACAGATAGCAGACGACGCTTTTCGCCACGGTTAATAGCGACTACTTCACCAGCAGCGGGCGCGGTAAAGCGCACGCCGTCGATTTTCTTATCGGTGAAGAGCAGTTGGCCTAGTTTGACCTTATCCCCTTCCTGTACTTCCATAGTTGGCTTCATGCCAACGTAGTCAGTACCCAGGATCGCCACGTGACGCACAGGCTGCGCATTTTCGATACGCTGCTCGGGCGCTCCCGTGATGGGGAGATCCAGGCCTTTTTTGACTTCGATCATAGTCTCGCCCAGTTGATGGATCGGATATACGAAGATAAGGGGTTCGAATGGATTCGAATTCTTGTTTTTCGCTCAGATGATTACCAGTCCGGCTCAAGCCCACGCTTGAACCACCCCAAAAATCTACCGCATTATAAAGATAAGCGCGGCCAATGACCACATCCCAAGCCCTCGCCAAAAGTGCTATAGACCCAGCCAAATCGCAGCATCACAACGACAAACGCCACCCGAGGGTGGCGTTATCTAACCTAGAATTCGCGGGTTATGCCTCGGTACGTGGCAGCTTCAAAAAGCTCACGTTGGACATCTGCTGCAGAATCCGCACGACCTGGCAGCTATAACCGAACTCGTTGTCGTACCACACATAAACCACGGCATGATTGCCATTAGCGATGGTCGCTTTTGCATCGACGATGCCGGCATGGCGGTTACCCACGAAGTCAGATGACACCACTTCGGGCGAATCGACAAAATCAATCTGCTTTTGATAGGCCGAATTGATCGACATACGGCGTAAGTAATCGTTCAGCGTATCGGCATCGGTGCCTTTATCCAGGGTCAGATTAAGGATCGCCATGGACACATTCGGTGTCGGCACGCGAATAGCGTTACCGGTCAGCTTTCCCTCTAGCTCCGGCAGCGCTTTTGCCACGGCTTTTGCCGCACCGGTTTCGGTCAGTACCATATTCAGCGCCGCGCTGCGGCCGCGACGATCGCCTTTATGGTAATTATCGATCAAGTTTTGATCGTTTGTATAAGCGTGGACAGTTTCGACATGGCCCGTTACAACGCCATACTCGTCGTTAAGCACCTTGAGAACCGGCACAATGGCATTGGTGGTGCAAGAAGCCGCGGAAAGAATGGTGTCGTTTTCAGTCACATCGCCGTGGTTGATGCCATAAACGATGTTTTTGATGTTGCCTTTACCCGGCGCGGTTAAGAGCGCCTTGGAGGCTCCTTTGCACTCCAAATGCTGGCCCAAGCCCGCTTCGTCACGCCAGATGCCGGTATTATCCACCACCACGGCATTATCGATCCCGTACTGGGTGTAATCCACATCGGCGGGCGAGTCAGCGTAAATCACCTGGACCACGTTGCCGTTAACGGTCAGTGTGCGCGCATCGGCATCCACGCTAATTGTGCCTTTAAATGGCCCATGCACGGAGTCACGACGCAGAAGGCTTGCCCGCTTTTCCAAATCTTTCGCCACATCACCGCGGCCACGCACAACGATGGCACGCAGGCGTAAAAGATTACCGCCACCGGCTTTCTCGACGAGAATACGGGCCAACAAACGACCAATACGGCCAAAGCCATAAAGCACGACGTCTTTGGGCTCACCGGTGCTGGCACCGGGCTGATAGCCGTCGACAATCTCATGCAGTTCCTTGCGCAGGAAGGCTTCCACGTCGCCGCCGCCCTGCTTTTTTAGCATGACCGCTAGTTTACCCACATCGACGTGCGCTGGGCCAAGATTGAGCTCGCACAGGGCCTTAACAATAGAGAATGTATCTTGCACGGAGAGCTCGGTGCCCTCAATTTTGCGCACAAAGCGGTGATCCTTGAGGATCCGAATGACTGAACGGCGGATCAACGAACGCCCGAACATGGTCGCAACGACGTTATTCTGACGATAAAGACGCCCTACCAACGGGATCATCTGCTCCGCCAGCGCTTCATTGCTTTGCCATTCCTGAAAAACGTTATCGAGCGTTTGCTGACTCACGAGCGACCTCTTTAGGTAATGAAGAAAAAGGAGGGAATTAGTAAAGTGCTATTATCCCGGTCGCCATCATTCCCTGCAATCACTGGATAGTCGCAGCTGCTGTAAGCAGATTACACAAAGGGGCTTCTGACTACATGATGGCGCTGTTCGATGGAAGCGGCTTGTTTCGTGCGTATGAGCGGTCATTAACGCTACATCGCCTGACGGGTTGATCGTGTATCATCAACGCTTTGCCCCGATGCTTAGACGATGTTGACATTATGCCGACTTTTTCACTGCTAGAACCGCCCGCCCCCCAAGGGACTCGCGACACCCTCTACTGGGTTTCGCCGCCGGGCAGTGCCGATGCCCTGGCATTATCCCAAGTGGCGACCAGTACACCGTTACTCGTGATTACGCCAAGCACGGCGAGCGCCCAAGCGCTTGAACAGGCATTGGCATTTTATAGCGATATCCCGGTGCTCCCCTTCCCTGATTGGGAGACCCTGCCCTACGATAGCTTTTCACCGCACCAGGATATCGTCTCAGCCAGACTACGGACCCTGCGTGAGCTACAGGAGGGCGTGCACGGCATTGTCTTGGTACCCATCAATACGCTCATGCAACGCCTGCCACCGGTTGACTACATTGCCGGACGCGTGATGTCGCTCAAGACCGGCGACACCCTCGATCGCGAAGCGTTGCGCGAATCGCTTTCCCGCGCCGGGTATCGCGCGGTGGAAACGGTTTACGAGCCAGGCGAGTACGCCATGCGTGGGGCGATAATCGACCTCTACGCCATGGGGATGGACGCCCCCATTCGCATCGATCTTTTTGATGATGAAATTGATACCCTGCGCTACTTTGATCCCGGCTCACAGCGCTCAACCGATAAAATCGATGCCATTGAGCTGCTGCCCGCCCACGAATATTCGCTCAGCCGTGGCGCTATTGCCTGTTTCCGTGAACAGTTCGAGACCCTTTTCGACGTTGATCCGCGCCAGTGCCCACTCTACAACGACGCGTTAAAGGGCATTCCCTCGCCAGGCTTGGAGCAGTATTTACCCCTGTTCTTTGAGCAAACCGCCTCTCTGTTTGAGCACCTTACCGACGCGACACAAGTCGCGCTGCTACCCGGGGTGTTTGAGGCGGGCGAGCACCACTGGGAAGCCATCGAGGCGCGCTACGCGAATCTCGGCGTTGACCCCACGCGCCCTTTGCTGCCGCCCCATCGGGCTTTTTATCCCATCAATGAGATCTTTGGCGCAATCAAGCAGCGCCCGCGCCTTGAGCTGACCAACGACGCCGAACAGCGCCACGCACACCACTTCGCCGCCAAAGTGCTCCCCGATATCACCATCAATGCCCGTAGCAAAACCCCGCTCTCTGCACTAAAGACGTTTTTACACGACAACCCCGCCACCCGCGTCCTTTTTATCGCCGAATCGCGCGGTCGCAGTGAAGCACTTGAGGAAATCCTTGCGCCGCTTTCTCTCTCACTGCCCCACGTGGAAGACTTCTCCGCGTTCGCGCAAGGCGAGATGCCGTATGCCATCGCCGAAGGCCAGGTCGATGAAGGCTTGTGGCTGGCATCACCCGATCTTGCGGTCATTACCGAAACCGAGCTTTTTGGCGATGTCGTGCGCCAAAGCCGCCGGCGCGAAAAGGCCACCGACGACAACGAATTCGCTGTTCGCCATTTATCGGAGCTGAAAAAAGGCGCGCCCGTAGTGCATCAGGCTCACGGTGTGGGTCGCTACTTAGGGCTCGAAACACTCGAAGCCGGCGGTATGGCCAACGAGTTTCTGGCACTGGAATACGCTGGCGGCGCCAGGCTCTATGTTCCCGTTGATAGCTTGCATCTTATTTCCCGCTACAGCGGGGCCGACGATGAACTCGCGCCGCTACATAAGCTGGGCTCTGACCAGTGGGAGAAGGCACGCAAAAAAGCCGCGGAAAAAATTCGCGACACCGCCGCCGAGTTACTCGATATCTACGCCCGTCGCGAAGCCCAAGAGGGCGTGGTCTACGCCTCACCCGATGAGGAGTACCAACGATTCGCGGCGAGCTTCCCGTTTGAGGAAACCCCGGACCAAGAAGCCGCCATTAACGCGGTGATTAACGACATGACCTCGCCACAACCAATGGATCGCGTCGTGTGCGGCGATGTGGGCTTTGGCAAAACCGAAGTCGCGATGCGCGCGGCTTTTTTAGCCGTACAGTCGGGTCGCCAGGTCGTGGTACTCGTTCCCACTACCCTGCTGGCACGCCAACACTTTGAGAACTTTCGCGACCGATTCGCCGATACCGCTGTCAATATTAGCTTCGTCTCCCGTTTCACGCAGGGCAAAGCCATGGCCGAAACGCTGGAACACATCAAAAGTGGACAGACGGATATTGTCATTGGCACTCACAAGCTGCTGTCCAAAAGCGTCGATTTGCCCAAGATGGGGCTACTGATTATCGACGAGGAGCACCGTTTCGGCGTGGCACAAAAAGAGAAACTCAAAACCTTGCGCGCCGAAGTGGACATTCTCACCCTGACCGCCACGCCGATTCCCCGTACCCTTAACATGGCAATGAGCGGCATCCGTGATCTCTCCATCATCGCCACCCCTCCTGCGCGGCGACTATCGGTTAAGACGTTCGTCCAGCAGCACGCCGATGGCGTGATCAAAGAGGCGCTGCTACGAGAAATTCTGCGTGGCGGTCAAGTCTACTTCCTGCATAACGAAGTAAAGACCATCGAAAACGCAGCGGAGAAAGTCCGCGAACTGGTACCCGAAGCACGCGTAGCCGTGGCCCACGGCCAACTGCCCGAACGCAGTCTAGAGCGCGTGATGTCAGACTTTTACCATCGGCGCTTCAATGTGCTGGTATGCTCCACCATTATCGAGACCGGCATCGATGTGCCCAGCGCCAACACCATCATTATTGAGCGGGCCGACAAATTCGGCTTGGCACAGCTGCATCAGCTACGTGGCCGCGTCGGCCGCAGCCACCACCAAGCCTATGCTTATCTACTCACCCCGCCGCCCAAGGCAATGACACGCGATGCGATGAAGCGCCTAGAAGCCATCAGCGCCTCCGACGACTTAGGCGCCGGCTTCACCCTGGCAAGCCATGATATGGAGATCCGCGGGGCGGGCGAGCTATTAGGCGATGAACAAAGCGGGCAAATGGAGACCATTGGCTATACGCTTTACATGGAGATGCTGGACCGCGCTGTTAAGGCGATTCGCGCGGGCAAGACACCCAATATTGACGCGCCGTTTAATACCGGTGTCGAGATTAGCCTGAACCTACCTGCCCTGATTCCCGACGACTATATTCACGACGTTCAGCAGCGCCTAGTGATGTACAAACGCATCGCCAATACACAAAGCAACGCCGAGTTGAAAGAGCTGCAAGTAGAGTTAATCGACCGCTTTGGCCTACTCCCGGCGCCGGTGAAAAATTTGATTCGCCAAACGCAACTGCGCCAACGCGCGGAGCCATTAGGCATAAGCCGCCTAGAAGCCGGTGAAACGCGGGGAAAAATCTTATTTAGCACTCAAACACAGGTAGACCCGATGACCCTGGTATCGCTGATTCAAAAATCACCGCAGCACTATCGCCTAGAGGGTGCCGATACCTTACGCTTCGAACTCCCCATGGCTAGCGTCGAGGAGCGCTTTCATCAGCTCGAAACGCTCCTTGGCCAACTTAATCAAAAGGAACAAGTCGCATGATAAAAAGCGCCCCCTTCCTCCGCCGGCTACCCCTAGCTATCGGCGCTATGCTGGCGGCCTCATTAGCGCCACCTCTGCTTGCCGACTCCACCGGCGAAAACGAAAACCCGACGCTGTCCGACACCGCCATTGAAAGTGCTAAGATCGCCGCCGAGGAAACAACGCCAGAGCGCCCCAATGGACTTCCCCGAGGGCAATTTCACCTCCCGGAAACAGCAGATATTATTGGCGAGCGTTATACCATCACGGTTAAAGACCACGAAGAGACGCTCATCGATATCGCCCGGCGCCACAACATTGGCTTTGAAGAGATTCGCATGGCCAACCCCGATGTGAGCCTTTGGGTACCGGGCAAAGGGACAGAAGTGGTGATTCCTAGTCGCTATATCTTACCGCCGGCACCACGTGAAGGCGTGGTCATCAACCTTTCGGAGCTTCGTCTTTACTACTACCCCGCTGACAAACCCGGCATTGTCGAAACCTATCCGGTAAGCGTTGGGCGCGAAGAGTTTGCCACCCCAGTGGGTGTGACACGCACCACCATCAAGGTTAAGGATCCCGCCTGGTCCCCGCCCGCCTCAATGCGTCGTGAAGCGGCGGAAAGAGGCGACCCGCCTCCCGAAATTGTACCGCCAGGGCCGGATAACCCCCTGGGAGAGCACGCTATTTTGCTGGACATGCCGAGCTACTTAATCCATGGCACTAACCGCCCTGACGGCGTAGGGATGCGAGTCAGCCGTGGCTGCATCCGCATGTATCCCGAAGATATTGAATCGCTTTATGAGCGACTCCCCAGCGGTACGAAAGTTAATTTGATCGATGCCCCCTTCAAAGCGGGTTGGGCGAAGGACGGCACGCTCTTTGTGCAGTCATTTCCCCAGCTTGAGGAAAACATGGATAGCTTCGAGCCGTTACTCAACGCCTTCAAGCAAGTATCGGCAAAAACCGAGGAGGCCGACATTAACGTGGACTATGCCCAGATTAAACGCGCTATCGAGGACCCCGATGGAGATATGATCGCGCTTTACGGCCCACAGGCTCCGAAGAAGGAACCGGTCCGGGTTGAATGGGACGGCGATCTGTTTGATGCCTTAAAGCTCGAGGGGTAATTTCTTAATTAATAACCGGCAAAAAATAGGTACAACAAAAAACCCTGCCTCGGCAGGGTTTTTTGCGTCGTTTATCGCTTTAAAAGCGAGACGACTCCGCAAAAGGCTAAAGCCTTAAAGCGTTATCCGACAGAATTACTTCTGCATGGAACGCTCGAACATGCGGTTCATTTCTTCGCGGTTCTGCTCAGACATCTGCATAGCAGCACGCGCGTCGCGCTGCGCCTGGTTTGCAGTGTTCATTGCTTGAGAAGCCATGCTACGTGCTTCAGCCGCATCTGCCTGAGCAGATTCAGCGGTCATGCGAACTTCTTCCAGCGCGCTGGTAGAAGCACAACCTGCCAGGATTGCCAGAGAAGCAGCAGCGGCAGACATTTTCAGAGTCGTCTTCAGAGTCATAATGTTCTCCTTGAGTTTCCTTGGTGCTACGTTAAAGGCCTGACAACGTTAAGCTAGTAAGAAACGTTAACCTTGTCTACCTGCGGTGCAGGTTCGTTGCAGCGCCGTGTGCTAAAAGGCACAAGCGTCAAACGCTGTTTTATAGTAGACCACGATATTTGTCTATAGCGGCTTGTTCAACAGCCACAACTTCCTTCGACAACATCAGCTTAGCGGATCACAACGCGTGTGCCAACGTCGACTAACTTCACCATGCGTTCGATCTGTTCATTTGTTAACGCCACGCACCCTTGCGTCCAGTGAAACTTCGCGTGAACGTCAGGATCCGCTTTGCCCAATCCATGTAAACCAATGGCGCCACCCAATACCGTATCCTGTGGCGGCGTGCCGTAACGGCGGTAATAGGCAAAATAATCGTCGTAATCCTGCTGCGAATAGACGCCATTTTTTAGTGCCATGCGCGCATGCGCTGGAGTGGGATAATCCACTCCGGCAAAAATGTGCCACTGGCTTTCATAATTAAACCGATTGATACGAAACTCACCCAGTGGCGTGACATTACTTCCGCGTAAGCGCTGGGATTTCGCTCCAGAGCGGCCCAACGATATAGGCGCGAAACGCTCAAGACGAACATTCCCCCGATAAATGCTAAGGGAAGCCTCTTTGTCATCGACCAGGACCCATACCTCATTACTGTGACGAGGTACATGCGCCCGCGAAACCATCGTTTCTATCAAATCGGGTTCAACGGGGTCGGGTACATTTGCATTAGCGCCCGACATATACACCGACACGGGAAACCCTAGTGCATAGGCGAGAAATTGGCGTCGATTCACGGCCATGTTGTCACTCTCAAGGCGTCAGCACTAAACGTCGGTAAACTCTTCAAGGCTGGTCACGATACGTCTAACTTCTGCTTCGTGTCCTTCCGCCAGCGCAGTGAAAAATTCATTTTCAGGCTCAATCACTGCCTTCTTAGCGCGGTATTCATAGAGTCCCTGAAGTGTTTTGTGGGCCTCGGTAGCTGTTTGCATCGCCACATCGACGCTATTGTAATCCGCGCCTTCAGCCAACTGCTCAAGCTTTGGCGGTTGGGGGAAATCCGTCGGATCATCAAACCAGGTATTCAGCACTTCACGATGGTCGGAGCCATCGGAGAAAATCGCCTCTAGACCCGTTTTCATACGCAATTCACGGCTAGCAAGGTAGTTCAGTGCCATACTCAACCGCTCAGAATCGGCTTCTTTGGCCGCGTCGCTAAACTGCTGAGCCATACGAGCATGGAAATCAGCGGCCCAAACGACCAGATCTTTTACCTGGTTGTAGCGCATGCGTTTCTCCTTGGTTATCTATAGTGTCTCGTTTTTTAAAAGGATTCGCTTTACAAAAACGTTTAAAAACGAGGTGAAATTTTTGGCCTTAAAGCGTAGAGGAAAACGGACCGGCTGGCTATCTACCCATTCGGTGTAGGGTCGGCCACTCAGATTCTAGCGCTTTTAACGCTAATTCTAGCACTCTTCGCTTTTTACCACTCTGCGCTGGTTTCACGCAGCGCCGCCATTTCCTGTTTAGCGCTATTGATGCACGCGAGCAGCTCATCGGCGAATAGCGCCTGACTTCCCAAGGCAATCATCGTGGGGTTATGCGTTGGCCGTTTCGCGGCGCCTTCGCTACTATGAAGCCGCTGCAACTGAAAAATCAGCCAACCTAGCCACGAGTCTGCGTCGGCGGCGAGATCTCGCAGCCGCTGAAGCTCCGCAACGCTTGGCCCATCGGCGGCCAATAAAAGTGGCCAGCGATGCTCCTCAAGCCGAGCGTGCTCAGTCACTTCTTTGAGCAGCGACTCGATCGCCAGCTCCAATAGGGCAAGGGCGCTCTCTTCAAGGGCCATCCTGCGAGGAATCGCGTGCTCGTCGTCCGTGACGGGTGTCATGATAAGCAGCTCAGCGTGATAAAAAAGCTGATTGGTCCGGGCTCGCGGTGTCACTTTCGCTTATCCTCCACATGCCACTTACCGTTTTCGAACGTCGCTTTCCAACCAGTCGCCTTGCCCTCTTCGTCGGTCATGACGTACTGCGCTTTATTTTTGCGCGAAAAACGAATTTGCGCAGGGCGGCCATCCGGGTCTTCGCTGGGGGCATCAAGAATAAAGTGATACTTCTCCGGCAGCTCATCGGCGTGGGCTTTGAGCTCTTTGACCAGCGGCGGGCGCGTTTCGCGATTTTTGGGGAATTTACTCGCAGCAAGAAACAGGCCACTGGCACCATCGCGTAGCACGTAATGGTCATCGACCTTCTGGCATTTGAGCTCGGGCATGGGAATGGGGTCCATCTTGGGTGGCGCCACTTCACCACTTTTTAGCAATTTGCGGGTATTCTTGCACTCGCTGTTGGTGCAACCGAAATACTTACCGAAGCGGCCCGATTTAAGCTGCATTTCACTGCCGCATTTATCGCACTCGATAACCGGACCATCGTACCCTTTGATTTTAAACTTACCCTCTTCCACTTCGTAGCCTTCGCAATCCGGGCTGTTACCACAGATGTGCAGCTTACGCGTTTCATCGATCAGGTAATTATCCATCGCCGTGCCACACTTGGGGCAGCGCCGCTTGGCACGCAGCGCTTCAACTTCGGCCTCTTCCCCCGCGTCAGCGGCAACGGCTTCTTCACCGGGGATCAAATCGATCGTGGTTTTACAACGCTCCTTCGGCGGCAGGTTATAGCCGCTGCAACCTAAAAAGACCCCCGTAGACGCGGTACGAATCTGCATATCACGGCCACAGCTTGGGCACGCGATATCGGTCGGAACAGGCTGATTGGGGCGCATCCCGTCTTCGCTTTCCGCCTCAGCAAGCTCCTCGCGAAACTCTTGGTAGAACGCATCCAGTAGCGCTCGCCAGTTTCGCTCGCCCTCAGCGACCTCATCCAGGCTGTCCTCCATGCGCGCCGTAAATGAGTAGTCCATCAAGTCAGGAAAGGACTCTTTCAAACGCTCGGTAACGATATCGCCCAGTTTTTCAGCATAAAAACGGCGACTTTCTAGCTTCACATAGCCGCGATCCTGAATCGTGGAAATGATGGAGGCATAGGTCGAGGGGCGGCCAATGCCCTGCTTCTCCAATTCCTTGACCAGCGCCGCCTCAGAGTAGCGCGCGGGCGGCTTGGTAAAATGCTGTTGCGGATCGAGCGTTTCAAGCGTCATCGGAGTGCCTTCCGGCAGGTCGGGCAAACTCTGATCTTCGTTTTTCCCCGCCGGCTTCATTACCCGAGTGAAGCCATCAAACTTGAGCACGCGCCCCTTGGCACGTAACTCATAGCCATCGACTTCCACACTTAAGGTGGTGGAGAGGTACTCAGCCGGCGTCATTTGACAGGCGACAAACTGACGCCAGATCAACTCGTAAAGACGCTCGGCGTCGCGCTCCATGCTCACCAGTTCAGAGGTTTTGCGCTCCACGCTGGAGGGGCGAATCGCTTCGTGCGCCTCTTGGGCACTCTCCTTACTGCTGTAACGGTTGGGGGCCTCTGGCAGATAGCGATCCCCATACGTTTCACCGATAAACGCCCGTGCACTTTCCACCGCCTCCTGTGAGAGGTTGGTCGAATCAGTACGCATATAGGTGATGTAGCCCGCTTCGTACAAACGCTGTGCCATGGTCATGGTTTTCTTAACCGAAAACCCCAGGCGACTGCTCGCGGCTTGCTGTAGCGTAGAGGTGATAAAAGGCGCGTTGGGCTTGGAACGGGTCGGCTTATCCTCTCGTGAGGTGATTGCCAAATTGGCTTTTCTTAGTGCGGCGATACGCTCCAGGGTCTCTTTTTCCGAGGTAGGGCGAAACGCTTTGCCGTCTTGGCGCGCCAATACAAAGCGCACAACCTCACCCTCAGAGGTCACCAAATCGGCGTGAACATCCCAAAACTCTTCAGGAATGAAGGCGCGAATTTCCCGCTCGCGCTCGACGATCAAGCGAACCGCTACCGACTGCACGCGCCCCGCGGAGAGCCCGCGGGCAATTTTCGCCCATAGCAGAGGCGACAGCATAAACCCCACCACGCGATCGAGAAAACGCCTTGCCTGCTGCGCTTCTACACGGGGGATATTGAGCCCACCCGGTGCCTTGAACGCGTCTTGAATGGCATTTTGTGTGATCTCGTTAAATACCACGCGCTTGTAGCGATCGTTATCGCCACCGATGGTTTCGCGCAGATGCCAGGCAATGGCCTCCCCTTCCCGATCTAAGTCGGTGGCGAGATAAACGGCATCGGCCTTTTCCGCCAGCTTTTTCAGCTCCGCGACGACCTTCTCCTTACCGGGCAAAATCTCGTAGTGCGCTTCCCAGCCATTGTCGGGGTCGATGCCCATGCGCCGAATCAGCTGATCGTGCGCCTTGCGCTTTTTATAGACGGCTTTCTCGTCCGCTGACATTTTGCGTGTAACCGCGGCTTGACGAGCGCGCTCTTTAGGATCGGAGGCTGCCTTACCCGAGCCGCTGGTCGGTAGATCACGGATGTGACCTACGCTCGACTTCACGATGAAATCGTTGCCGAGATACTTATTGATCGTCTTCGCTTTGGCGGGCGACTCGACGATGACCAGTGACTTGCCCATAGTACTCCACTTAAATGATATGCCGGCTAACCCGCAGGCGGCGTTTTGAATAAAATATTGGCAATATAAACAGCACGCAAAGCCAGATGATAGGTGCGTGAAAAATGCGCCTACCCTACCCCACGCCTTGACGAAGCGCCAGCCCTAGCGATGGGTCGCCACTAAACCGTTGCACGCCAAATCCAAGCTAGACACTAGACTGCCCAACGCCAAACGGCAACCTGCCTCCTATGCAAAACGCCCCGGCGATTAAGCCAGGGCGCTATAAGACATCCGCGTTAATGACTTAACGCTTACGGGTTGTCCGCTTCCGTGACGAGGCATTGCCAGCGGGTTTCTTCTGAGCCGGTGCCGCCTGTGCCGATGATGCGTCACTCGATGAAGCCGGCGTTTTGGGCGCTTGAGCTTGATCGGCCGGTTCGGCGGCCGATGCACTAGACGGCGTTGCTTCCACCTGAGAGGTGGGCGCTTTGGCGGCCGGTTCGGCGTTAGGCGCACTAGATGGCGTGGCTTCCACTTGAGAGGTCGACGCTTTAGCAGCCGGAGCAGGCACGTCAGGCTTAGGCGCTTCCTGCTGGGAGGACGTTGGCGCTTTTTCCACTGGCTTTTCTGGACGGGCCTGATCGAACAGCGCTTTTACTTGCTCAAAGCGGGCCGACGCGTGCTCGGATAACTCCCCGCTTGCCGCAAAGACATGCTCCAAGTGGTCGATGTGGCCATCGATTTGCGCGTTGGTCTCTCCTTTAAGTAGCTGCGGCAAGGTGGAAAGCGCTCTTTCACGGTCAAGTTTTAGAATAAAGAACTGATCGCGCACCAGCTTTTTAAAGTCGCACAGTGTTCTGCCCGGCTCTAGCTCCGCGCGTGACGCACGCAAGCGCTTGAAGTTACGCTCATCGGTCGCCGGGGCCCCACCTAGCACATAGATCACGGCACGCATGACCGCTTCGTGCGCTCCGCCATGGGCAATACCCTCGCGAATCTCTTTCTGACGCTGCTCGATAAAGCGACGATGCTCTGGCTCGGCGCCGGGACGACGGCGGTGCACATGAGCGTCACCGAACAGACCCACCGCAGCTTGAAGTAACGGCTGCCCATAAATATCCAAGAACAGACGCTCAATGGTGCTGTCACGCCAATCGCGAACGGCATTCAAGTTCGCGACGATCTGGTCAGAGACAATGCCCTCAAGCGTTTTAAAGAGATTATCTTTCGCTACCGGATGGCGATTTTCGCTCACCATTTCTGCCATCACCGGCAGCGGCACGGTCAAGGGGTTGCGGTCCGACATCATGCGATAGCCTAACCGGATGGGATGCATGCGCCGTACCCAGCGCGAGGTTTCCGGCGTCGTGACCGACTGCAACAGCGGCTGAACCGCCAGGCGATAGAAGCCTAAGTTAATCTCGGACAGCCGCGCCACGGTAGCAAAACGGCGATCATCTTCCGGGCTGTGTTTGACCTCTTGGTCCAGCTCGTCGAAGTCGCGCGTCTCAAATTCCAGCAAGTAGTCGCGCTCAATAAGCTCCGCATCCGAACGTTCACTCGCAGGCGAGGCCGTGGCTTCATAAAGTCCCGGCGGCATGACATCGATATAATCCATGTTCGCCGTAAATTCCGAGTGCTCTTTACGCGACACATTACCCGACACGAAGATACCCAGGTGGCCCGTGGTGTCGTGCAGGCAGTAGACGATGGTTTGTTCGTTGGCGATGATATCCTCTTCGCCTTCGTACAGGTCGCGAATCCAACCCAAGGCTTGCGGCGGCGGTGTAATATCATCGCCACGCGAGCAGAACACCACCACCGGCGAGCGCACGTTGCGCAGGTCAATGCGCCGCCCATCGCGCGTCACAAGCTGCGCGGTGGAGAGGCGATTACCCACGAAAAGATTGTCCACGATGTACTGGATCTCTTCGCCGCCCAGCATGACATGGCCGCCCCACCAGCGCTCGAATTCCAGGTAGCGGTGCGCTTCGTTATCGATGTTGGCAAACAGGTTGTACTGCTTCTTCCAGTAGGTGTTGGCGGGATTTAAACGCTCAAAGTTCTGCACCAGCCACGCGCCGTCGAAAAGGCCGTGACCTAGATCGCTAGTGAAGGCCGTGATCCAGCTGCCGCCTGTCATGCCGCCGGTGTAGCGCATGGGGGCTTTGCCACGCTCGCCCGCCCAGTAAGAGAGCGGCGCGCCGGCAATCAAAATGGGGCCGAACAGATCCGGCTCTAGCGCGGCGGCCATCATGATCTGCCAGCCCGCTTGGCAGTTACCTACGACCATCGGTTTTTCCGTGGTGTCGGCGTGCAGTTCGCGCACATAGCGCAAAAAGGCAATTTCCGACTCAACGACGTCTTCTACCGTCTGCCCTGGTTCGGGGAACGGTAAAAAGCCGAGAAAATAGCAAGGGTGCCCAGCGCGCAGCGCCACACCGATTTCGCTGTCGGGCTTAAACCCCCCAATGCCGGGGCCATGGCCTGCGCGGGGGTCAACCACCACGAAGGGACGTTTTTCCGCGTCAATCTCCACCCCCTCTGGGGGGAGTACGCGCAGCAGTTCATAATTGGTGGGGCGCGGCAGTTGCCGACCATCCATCAGTACTTCCGTTTCAAACCCCAGCACATTGGGCTTGGTCTGTTGCATGTGTTCAAGGTACTGATTGCCACGCTGACGCATGACATCCCAATAGAGTACGCTGCGCTCAAAGCCATCGCGCCAGTAATCTACCGCCGCGCGGCCGAAACCGAAGGGATCAAATACGGTAGAAAGCAGAGACGCACCGGGATAACTCTCGGCGAATTCAGTAGGATTGGCGAGAAAGTTCATAGATTCTCCCTTGGGTCATGGAAACAATGGACCCGATAGCTATTATGCTGCAGTGCAATATAGTGTAAGACACGTAACACCCAGCGTCGATGAAGAATCGCAATTTTTGCGGCAAAAATCGCAATTTCTCGCATACCTTGTTTTAATACAGTTACGTTTTAATTAGCGCTTTACAGAGCGTTTCGCGGGCTTCTAGGTGGTAACCGCTGGATTTGACACCGTCGAGGTAGAAATGTCGTCACCCGCGCTACTCAACCGCCTGACGTTTCGTCAGCTGCAAGTGTTTCAGGCCGTTCATCGCAAGCGCTCTTATTCCCGCGCGGCGGAGCAACTCGGCTTGACTCAACCTGCGGTGAGCGCCCAAATTCGCCAGCTCGAACAAGCGCTAGGCCAAGCGCTTTTTAAATACGCAGGCAAAACCCTGCATGTCCTGCCCGCCGCCGATACACTGGCCGATTCTACCCGCGAAATTTTCGGTCAGCTCTCGCGTTTGCAGATGCACCTTTCCGACCTTAACGGCAAGATCAGCGGGGAACTCAACATCGCGGCGGTCTCCTCGGCACAGTACATCGTGCCCTACTTACTCGCCCGTTTTCGTGCCCGCTACCCCGATGTACGCGTACGTCTCGGTGTGTGTAACCGCAGCCAAGCGCTAGAGCGGCTTGCTAGCCAGCGCGACGATCTGGTGATCATGGCTATGGTACCCGACGACGACCGCTTTGTGGTGACGCCGATTCTGGATAATGAACTGATTGCGGTGGTATGGCCAGAGCATCCGCTGCTGAGTATGACCGAGCCAACGCTTACTGATTTTGCCCGCCACTACGTGCTGATGCGAGAACCGGGCTCCGGGGTACGCACCGCGTTTGAGCAAGTCGCAGCACTACAGCATGTCAGCATGCCACACCGTATTGAACTCGGTACTAACGAAGCGGTTAAACAGGGCGTCATGGCGCATCTTGGCGTGGCTGTCCTGCCGCGCATGGCGGTACAGTTGGAGCTTGAGCACGGCTTACTCACCGAACTCGTCCTGCCGGACTTCCCCATTCGCCGCTCTTGGTCGGTGGTTTACCACGCCGAGCGTTTTCCCACCCCCGTGGCGGAACTGTTCATGCGCTTTCTGCGTGAGCACTTGCCCGAGTATCGCGACCACTTTCAGGCGCCAACCAGCCCATTGCCCAGCCACAATGTCGCCTGTTTGCCACTCACACTTTCCTAAGCGCGGTGTCCTGTTTTTGGCCAAATATGTTACATTGCGGGTTGTAGGGCTCAGTCGAATAGACTTCTGTCGTAACCGACCCGTATCCACAGTAGAGGCTCTCATTTATGAGCGACAACACCTCGCAGCGCGTGTCTAGCGGCACAAAATTCCGCAATGAACACGGCATGGCAGTGATTAAGGACGGCATCAAGCAGGGCAAAACCCAAGACGATGCCCCGTCACTGGAACGCAAACCCAAATGGCTGCGAGCCCAAATCCCGGGTGGCGAGCGTTTTGAAGCGGTAAAGAAAAATGTCGCTACCCACCGCTTAAGCACCGTCTGCGCCGAATCGCACTGCCCTAACATGGGCGAATGCTGGAGCAACGGCACTGCCACGATCATGCTGATGGGCTCGGTGTGTACCCGCGCGTGCCGTTTCTGCGCTGTCGACACCGGTAACCCCAAAGGCTGGCTCGACCGCGAAGAACCGGAGAACACCGCCAAATCGGTTGAACTCATGGGGCTGCGTTACATCGTGCTGACGTCGGTGGACCGCGACGACCTCGACGACGGCGGCGCCAGCCATTACGCCGACTGTATTCGGGCGATTAAAACACGCACGCCCGACGTCGTGGTGGAAGCGCTAACCCCTGATTTCGACGCAGAACCCACCGCGATTGAGCGTGTAGTGGATTCGGGCTTGGAAGTGTTTGCGCAAAATGTCGAAACCGTCGAGCGGCTCACCAAGCGCGTGCGCGACCCTCGGGCCGGCTACCGTAAAACCCTGGACGTACTTGCGCACGCTAAAAAGCACCGCCCGAAGGTGCTGACCAAAACGAGCCTGATGCTGGGGCTGGGTGAGACCGAAGACGAAATCCTACAAACCTTCGACGATTTACGCGCGATCGGGGTGGATATCGTCACCCTGGGACAATATTTACGCCCCACCAAAAACCATTTGCCCGTCGAGCGCTACGTGACGCCCGAAGAGTTTGAGCGTTTTCGCGTGCTAGGGCTAGAAAAAGGCTTTATGGAAGTCGCCTCAGGGCCACTGGTGCGCTCCAGCTACCGAGCGGATCGGGTTTTCGAAAAAAACAACCTTGGGCTCGCCTCGCCGGCGGCGGTACCCGGCCAGCAAAGCAAAGACGCGAGCCTTATCCCCGTGCAGCACGTGGGCTAACAGGTTGATTTAGCCAGCACTCAAGCGGCGCTGAATACGCGTCGCGAGTGCTTGCGCAAGCTCTTCTCCAACGGCTGGCCCGCTCACCGGTTGATCGGTTAAATCCGCCAGCCGCGTCATGGCCATACCGGCGTAACCGCAAGGGTTGATACGCGCAAAGGGCGACAAATCGCCATCGACGTTGAGTGCCACACCGTGGAAACTGCCCCCTCGGCGTATGCGCAGCCCCAAAGAGGCCACTTTTGCCTCTCCTCCCGCTACCTCTACATACACCCCCGGCGCATCCGGGCGCGCTCGCGCCACGACACTGTAGCTTGCCAGCACATCGATCACCGCGTTTTCAAGTGCCGTGACCAGTTCGCGCACGCCTATATTGGCGCGCCTGACATCCAGCAAGGGGTAGAGCACCACCTGGCCGGGGCCGTGGTAGGTCACTTGGCCGCCACGGTCGGTCTGCACCACGGGAATATCACCCGGCATCAAAAGATGTTCCGGTTTTCCAGCCTGCCCTTGGGTAAACACCGGCTCGTGCTCCACTAACCAGAATTGATCCGGTGTGTTGGCATCACGGGTATCGGTTAGGTCGCGCATCGCTTCCCATACGGGCTGGTAGGAGCGTCGTCCCAGGCGGTGCAGCTCAATTGGCGGCAAATCAGCGCTCATTTCTCACCACTCACTCTTACACCACCATGTGTACACGGCCGGTCGCTTTTAAGTCGTGAAACAGCTGATTAAGCTGACTCTCTCCGGTCGCGCGAATGGTCACCCGCACCGACTGAAAGCGACCGTTACGGCTATCCACGACCTGCATCGAGGCTTCGTCAAAATCGGGCGCGTGGCGTACCAACACTTGGCATACGGTGGCAGGAAAATCCTCCGCCGCATCGCCCACCACTTTGATCGGGTAATCGCACGGAAAGGTGATTTTCGCCGACTTTTTTTGCGTCATCGCCGAAGGGCGCATATCGCGAAACCCTTGTTTGCCATTCGAAGCCATTTATTCACCTACGCATCGGTTGATCGGTCTAACCGCGATTCAAGTCATTTCAACAAAATCACGTTTGATCCAGGCCGTATTTAATCAAGGTCTTATTTAATCAAGAAAGTTGCTCAAAAGACCGCTAAAAAAGCGGCGCACTTGGTCAAGCAGGCGCTTGAAAAGCCCCCCTTCCTCGACGTCTTCTAGTGCCACGAGGCGCCGCTCGCCGACCACATCTTCGCCCAGCACGACTTCCAGCGTACCGACTTCCTCACCCATTGACATGGGCGCATTGAGGTCGTCACTGATATTCAACCGGGCACGCAGCTCCTCGTTACGATTGCGCGGCAGCGTCATATAGACCTCTTCATCGACGCCAATACGCACCTCGTTTCTCTCTCCGCCCCAAATGCGCGGCGTGGCTAATACCGCACCACGGTCGTAGAGGTTCATGGTTTCGAAAAAGCGAAACCCGTAGCTTAGAAGCTTCTGGGTTTCCTGCGCCCGCGCTTCTTCTGAACTGGTCCCCATCACCACCGAAATAAGACGCATGCCGTCACGCTCGGCCGAGGCCACAAGCCCGTAACCCGCTTCAGAAGTCCAGCCGGTTTTCAATCCATCCACACTGGGGTCGCGCCATAAGAGGCGGTTGCGGTTAGGCTGATCGATCCCGCCGTAGGAAAACGTCCGCTCGGAGTAAATTGCATAGTGCTCGGGATAGTCATTGATAATATGCTGAGCGAGTAGCGCCATGTCCCGGGCGCTTGAGTAGTGATTTTCGCCCGGCAGGCCGGTGGCATTTTCAAAGTGGGTATTGCTCATGCCAATGCGCGCGGCGTGCTGATTCATTAAGTCGGCGAAAGGCCCTTCGCCCCCCGCCAAATGCTCTGCCATTGCCACACTGGCATCGTTACCCGACACAATCACGATGCCGTGCAATAAGTCCCGGACGGAGACTTGGTTGCCCACCTCAACGAACATCTTAGAGCCGCCGGTACGCCACGCTTTCTCACTAATGCTGACCTTGTCATCAAAATCGATGGTGCCACGATCAAGCTCTCGCTCGACCAAAAACGCCGTCATCAGTTTGGTCAAACTCGCCGGCGGCAAACGCTTATCGGCGTCGTGCTCGGCGAGCACATGCCCACTATTGGCATCCATCAATATCCATGACTTGGCCGCTAGCTGAGGCGGAGAGGGAATAATCGTTTGCGGCTGAGGAATCACTTGCGCGGAAACGGGTAAACCAGCGGTCATAGTCACGGCAGCCATCAAAAGCGCCAGCAGACCATAACGACAACAGAAACGACGCAACATAAACACGGTCATCACGGATATTTTCTCACTTAGGTAAGCTCAATAGGTAAAAAGGCATTATCTCACGATAAAGGCTTGGGGAAAGCCTGCCTGGCGAAGGGATTCACGTAATGGCCGCTCCTGCTGCTGACGCGCAACCGGCCCAACCTGTACGCGGTACACATCGGCCTCGTGGGTGACGCGCACGCCGTGGCGTAACTCACGCTGTAACTGCTCTTTAAGCCGATCGGCGCTTTCGGCGCTGCCCAGGGCAGCAATCTGCAAATAAAAAGGGCCGTCATCACTGGCGGATTCAGGTTCAGCTATCTCTGCCGTGGCTGCTGGCGTTGGCGCATCACTGACACCCTCCCCTCGCCAGCGCTTTGGATCAATCGCCTCGACCTTGACCCGCCCTGTGCCCGCCTCGGTAAACCCGAGCCGCGAGGCAGCGGCATAGGAGAGGTCGATCTCCCGCTCGCTGTGAAACGGGCCGCGATCATTGATACGCACGATCACCGAGTTACCGTTCTCTTGGCTGGTTACCCGAGCGTAGGTGGGCAACGGTAAGGAGCGGTGCGCTGCCGTCATTTTGTACATATCGTAAATTTCACCGTTTGACGTGGCGTAGCCGTGAAATTTTTCACCGTACCAAGACGCCGTTCCCTCTTTCGCATACCCCGTCGAGTCCGGCAGAACACGGTATGTTTTACCCCACACCTCATAGCTTGCGCGATTGCCTGCCCGGGAGAGCGGCTCTTCTCTAGGCTCGGCGTCGGGCACTTGGGATACATCAGGCGGGTCAAGGGGGTAGGCATCCCCGCTCATGGCGTAACGTCCACCGCTGGTGGCTGATGCGGGCTGCTGGGTTTGTCGCAAGGTGTCATCTTCAGCGGGTTGCTGCATATCCCGGCTTGCACACCCGCTTAAGATTACCCCCGACACTAGCGCCGCAAGCGTTGTCTGCTTGATGTTCATCCTTCGCCCTCATGCTGGGTCTGATGCGCTTGCGCAATGGCCTCGGCCAAGGTGGTCACCGCCATCGCGTAGAGATGGCTATGGTTATAGCGCGTTATCACGTAGAAGTTAAAGCCCCCGAGATAGTACGCCTGACGCCCATCCTCCAGGGTTAAACGCAGCGGTACCACGCGCTTATCCTGCCGCGCTAAGAAGGCCTCCGCCGCCTCTCCCACTGGCTTAATGCCAGCGCGCTGGGCCTGCTCTAACGTATAAGTGGGCTTTGACGTTTGATTAAACGTTATAGCCGCTTGGTTCTCTTCCGCTGTCGGCGCGCGCTCGGCACGCTGATAAATCGGCTCCCCCTCCCGCCAACCATGCTCGGCAAAATAGTTAGCCACACTACCGATGGCATCCACCGGGTTATGCCATAAGTCACGCTGATCATCGCCGTCAAAATCCACGGCGTACGCTTGGTAACTGGTGGGAATAAACTGCGGGAAGCCCATCGCCCCCGCGTAAGAGCCTTTTAACGTCGCGGGGTCAACGCCTTGCTCATGCGCAATGCGCAGAAAGGCCGCGAGTTCACCGCGAAAAAAACGCCCGCGCTCCGGGTGATGAAATGCCAGCGTCGAGAGCGAATCGAGCACCCGGTGGCGCCCTTTATAGCGTCCGTAAAAGGTTTCCACGCCGATGATCGCCGTGATGATTTCTGCCGGCACACCGTGCTCGGCGGTCGCGCGTGCCAGTGTTTGTTGATGCTGGCGCATAAACGCAGCGCCCTCTTCAATACGCTGCTCGGTGAGAAAAATATCGCGATACTCGTGCCACTCCAGCCGCCGCTCGACCGCGCCCGCCATGGCGTCAAGCACTTCTTGGCGAAACGTGGCGCGTCCTAGCGTTTCGGTCAGCCACGCCTCGGGTAAACCTTGTTCGACTAGCTCCTCGACCAGTGCGGCGGTATCTGCATGCTCGCGCGGATGAAAACTCGGTGTCTCTGCCAAGCTATTCGCTGCACCAAGCCCCATCCACCCCGCTATTGCCGCACTGAGCGCAAACCGCCGAACTCGCTGCTTACTGGCTATTTTCATTGTTGACTCTCCCCTCGCCCCGGGCGCTCAGCGCGACAGAAGCCGGCGATGCGCATGTATCGACATTAAAATGCCAAACCCTGCTAATAGCGTCACACTGGAGGTGCCGCCGAAGCTAATCAGAGGTAATGGCACGCCTACCACGGGTAAAATACCGCTGACCATGCCGACATTAACAAAGACATAGATAAAAAAGGTGAGAATAATGCTGCCCGCCACCAAACGTCCAAAGGCATCCTGCGAGGCGCTAGCGAGCCACAGTCCTCGGCATACGATCATAAAATAGAGCAGAAGCACCGTCAGCATGCCCATTAAGCCGAACTCCTCACCCAGCACGGCAGAGATAAAATCGGTGTGGCGCTCAGGCAGAAACTCAAGCTGTGACTGCGTGCCCTCAAGCCACCCCTTACCCCAAAGGCCACCGCTGCCAATAGCGGTGGTGGACTGAATAATGTTCCAGCCAGAGCCTAAGGGGTCGCTATCGGGGCTCAAAAAGGTGAGCACGCGTTGGCGCTGATAGTTATGCAGGTTCATCCATAGAAGCGGCAAAGCCGAGGCGGCCAGTACCGCAGCCAAGCCGATCAAACGCCAGGATAGGCCGGCCAAAAGCACCACAATAACGGCGGCACTGGCGACCAATAACGACGTGCCTAAATCCGGCTGAGAGGCAATGAGAGACACCGGCAGCCCGATCAGCACGGCGCAGACCAGAATATCGCGCAGCTTAGGCGGTAACTCGCAGCGGTTTAAGTAAGCGGCGACCATCAACGGCACCGCCAGTTTCATCATCTCCGACGGCTGAAAACGCACCACGCCCGGGATGACCAGCCAACGCTTAGCGCCCATGCCCATATCGCCAAAAAACTCAACCGCCAAAAGCATCAACAAGCCCGCGCCGTAGGCCACGGGCGCCCAGCGCAAAAAGGTCCGGGGGGAAAACTGCGCGATGATCACCATGCCCACCAAGCCCACACCAAAGCGAAGGCTTTGCGCGTAGACGGCTTCGATGCGTTGGCCCGAAGCGCTGTATAAAACAGCCAGTCCCGACGCCATCAGCAGCAGCAAAAGGCCGACCAGCCAAGGGTCGAGATGGATTCGCTCCCAAAGGCTTTTGCGTCTGGCCATACCGCTGTCAGGCGGGCGAACGGGGTAACGGCGCAAGCCGCGTGTCAGCGTCAACCACGACATTCGTTAAAGACCCTCTATATTGTCGTCGCTGTTTTCCAGCGTATCGCGGACTTCATCAACATCGGGCGCGTCATCTTCCAGAAGCCAGGCATCCGTCATCGCGCGCGCTAAGTGGGCGGCGTGGGTGCTTCCCCCGCCGGCGTTTTCGACAATCACGGAGACGGCTATCTGTGGGTCCTCTAGTGGTGCAAAGGCCATAAACAGGGCGTGATCACGCAGCCGCTCCTCCAGTTCATCCGCATCGTAGCGCTGATCCTGACCCAGCGAAAAAACCTGCGCGGTGCCCGACTTGCCGCCCATGCGATACGCTAGGTCGACGCCGGTACGCCGTGCGGTACCCTCATGCCCGCTCAATACTTTCTCCATGCCGCTGAACACGCTATCCCACCAGCTCTCTTGGCTGAGGTCGATATCGTCGGGGGTATCGGGCAATTCGCGGGGGAGAGGCGCCTCACCCAGTTGACTCGCCAACCGCGGTTTCACCCACTCTCCGCGATTGGCCAGCGTTGCCGTGGCGGCTGCTAACTGCAGCGGGGTGACCTGCCAATAGCCTTGGCCGATGCCGACTGACAGCGTCTCCCCCGGATACCAGGGCTGGTTATAGCGCTCGCGCTTCCACTCCCGTGAAGGCATCAAGCCATCACTTTCGCCCTGGACGTCGTGCGCCACGCGTTGACCAAAGCCGAACGCCGTCATCTGCTCGTGCAGCTTATCGATACCCAAGTCATGGGCTAGCGAATAGTAGAACGTATTATTGGAAACGGCGATCGAGCGCTCAAGGTCCACGCGGCCATGCCCCCAGCGCAACCAGTTGCGGTAGCGGCGCGAGTCATTGGGTAACTGAAAATAGCCGGGGTCGTTAATGGTCGACTCCGGGGTGATGGCGCCTTCACGCAAGCCTGCCAGCGCCAAAAATGGCTTAATCGTGGAGCCCGGCGGGTAGTGCCCCCGAATCGCACGATTGAACAACGGCAAGTCAAGATCCTGTTGAAGCCCCCGGTACGAAGCCACATCGATACCGGTGACAAACTGATTGCTATCAAACCCCGGCGCCGACACCATGGCGAGAATATCGCCACTTTGCGGCTCAATGGCCACGATCGAGCCGCGCCGGCCATCGAGCAGATCGTATGCCAGCAACTGCAGCTCTTTATCCAGCGTTAGGGTGAGGTTTTTACCCGGCGTCGGGTCGGTTCGGCCCAGCTCGCTCAATACACGCCCCCGGGCGTTGGTTTCCACTTTGCGCAGCCCGGCTTCGCCATGCAGCTCCTCTTCATAGAAAAGCTCAACGCCGGTTTTGCCGATAAAGTGCGTTCCCGCGTAGCTACCTGAATCCAGCGTTTTGAGCTCTTCGGCGTTGATGCGGCCGACATAGCCCAGTGCATGTGCCATCACCTCAGCGTCGGGGTAGTAGCGCAAAAGCTGCGCCTCCACTTCAACTCCTGGTAGACGGTGGCGGTTAACCGCCAAGCGGGCGATTTGCGCCTCACTTAAATCGCTAATCAAAAGCGCGGGCTGGAAGGGGCGCTGACGCTGGCGGGAGCGCAGATGAAACGCTTCCACCTCCTCTTCGGGTAAATTCAGCAGTTCGATCAACAGCGCAAGGGTTTTATCCAAGTTGTCTACCCGTTCACGCACAATGGTCAAATTGTAGGTGGGGCGGTTTTCCGCCAGCAGCACGCCGTTACGGTCGTAAATAAGACCCCGCGTGGGCGGCAGCGGCTCAACCCGCACGCGGTTATTTTCCGAACGCGTGCTGTAAAGGTCGTGTTGCACGACTTGAAGATAGACCAGCCGCCCCATTAGGAGTGCCAACAGCGCCGTCACGACCAGTAAAGCAAGCAACGCGCGCACCCGAAAGATGCGCAGCTCAAACTCACTGTTTTTTAATCTATCAAAGCGCTGAGGCATAGTGCGGCCAGGTCTCAAAACTGTCTAAAAACGCCCGCCGACGGGGCGCTTTTCAAGGCGTTAGCGGTGATAAGGGTGGCCGACGAGCAAGGTCCAAGCCCGGTAGAGTTGCTCGGCCAGCATAATGCGGACCAGGGGATGAGGAAGCGTTAGCGGCGATAATGACCAAGCGTTATCTGCCTGTGCCGTAAGCGAAGGATCTAGCCCATCGGGTCCCCCCACCAAGAGCACAATGTCTTTTCCCAACATCCGCCATTGATCGGCCTCTTGAGCCAGCGCCTCTGTGGACCATGGCTTGCCTTTCACTTCCAAGGCCACAATGTGCTCATCGCCTTTCAGCTTATGACGAATACGCTCGGCCTCCTGCGCGCGTGCCTTGGCAACATCCGCATTCTTACCGCGCTGCCCCAAGGCAATCTCTTCTATCTCAAGGCTAAAATCGCGCGGCAGACGCTTACGATATGTCTCCACGCCCTCTTCTACCCAAGCGGGCATTTTGGTACCCACCGCGAGTAGACGGATTTTCATGAACCAGAGACCTGGTCTTCCATCCGTTCGCGCACAAGCTCGTGCGCGGTGGCGCTATCGGCGGGCAAATCCGCCCATAAGCGCTCAAGATCGTAAAGGGCGCGTGCTTCGGGAAGCATGATGTGGACGATGATATCGCCGAGATCGACCAGCACCCAGTCCGCGTTACTGCCGCCTTCCACTCCGCGGGGCTGCATCCCTTCGGCTTTGGCCTTTTCGACCAAGTTTTGTGCCAACGCCGAGACGTGACGCGTTGAGGTGCCACTGGCAATGATCATCAGATCGGTGACGTCGGTGAGCTTTGCCACGTCAAGCTGGGTAATATCGCGGGCTTTGAGTTCTTCTAGCGCGTCAATCGCTAGCTTTTTCAGTGTATCGATGTGCATGACTCCTAAGTGCCAACCTCATGGGTAGGGGATAAAGCTGGCCATTGTAACCACTTATTTTGTGACTGCCAGCGCTTATTCAAGGGCATTTACTACGCCGTATCGCCGCTATCTGGCAGCGCGTAAAGGCGTTGAGCGGCGATGTCACGCTCTACCGCCTCAGGGAGCAGATAGCGCACGCTCTCGCCTTTGACCAAACGCTGGCGAATACCGGTGGCAGAAATTCGCATAGGAGACGGCAGTGTCACCGCCAATACGCGCCCTTGCGGTGTGGTCATCAACTCGGCCACGCTGTTGACCTCACGCCCGCCGAGCAGTTCCGCCAGTGCCTCCGAGCGCTCTGGGGCGTAGCCGGGGCGAGCCATCACCACAATGTGCGCGAGTTCAAACAACCGCGCCGGCTGATGCCAGTCGGCCAGCTTTAAAAAAGCATCCTGGCCAAGCGCCATGATCAGCCGCGCATCACCGCCATAGTCATCCCGCAACTCCTCCAGGGTTAGCAAGCTGTAGGACGGGCCATCCCGGCGCAGCTCACGCCCGTCCGCGACTAAGCCGGGGGTATCGCCAATGCCCGCCTCAAGCAGTGCCAGCCGCTGCTCCGCCGAGACGTTGGGACGATCGCGAAGCGGCGGTTGCGGCGCGGGTATCATGTGCAACCGATCCAGCGACAGCGCCTCGCAAAGCTCAACGCCGCTGCGCAGGTGCCCCAGATGCACAGGGTCAAAGGTGCCACCAAACATCCCGATACGCGCTGGGCGATCAGATACTGTCATTGACGCACCTGGCCATCACCCAGCACCACGTACTTCTGCGTTGTCAGCCCCTCTAACCCAACCGGGCCCCGGGCGTGGAGCTTATCGGTGGAGATACCGATCTCGGCGCCCAACCCGTACTCGAAGCCGTCGGCGAAGCGGGTGGAGGCATTCACCACCACGGAGCTTGAGTCGACCTCGGCCATGAACTGGCGCGCCAGCGAATAGTTTTCGGTGACGATGGCATCGGTGTGGTGCGAGCCGTAGCGCTCGATATGCGCGATGGCCTCGTCAATGCCGTCGACGATTTTAATCGCCAGCACCGGGGCCAAATACTCTTCCGCCCAATCCGTTTCGCTTGCGGGCACGGCATCGGGCAAAAGCGCGCACGTGCGCTCACAGCCGCGCAGCTCGACGCTGTGCTCGGCATAGGCCTTCGCGAGCTCGGGCAGCAAGGTATCCGCCACCTTGGCATCCACCAGCAGTGTTTCCATGGTATTGCAGGTGCCGTAGCGGTGGGTTTTGGCGTTAACGGCAATCGCGCGGGCCTTGTCCAAGTCTGCCGAGGCATCCACGTAGACGTGGCAAACACCGTCGAGGTGCTTAATCACCGGCACTCGCGCCTCGCGGGAGATACGCTCGATCAGTGACTTGCCACCGCGGGGAATGATGACGTCGACAAACTCCGGCATGCTGATCAGCTCCCCCACCGCCGCACGGTCGGTCGTGGCGACGACCTGGACGCTGCCAGCCGGCAGGCCCGCATCGGCAAGGCCGGCTTGAATACACGCGCTCAGCGCGGCGTTCGATGAGGCCGCCTCCGAGCCACCGCGCAAAATACAGGCGTTGCCTGATTTTAGGCACAGACTCGCCGCCTCCATCGTGACGTTAGGGCGTGATTCATAAATGATCCCGATCACCCCCAGCGGCACGCGCATCTTCCCCACCTGGATACCGCTGGGCCGAGCACGCAGGCCGTCGATCTCCCCCACTGGGTCGGGCAGCGCGGCGACCTGTTTAAGCCCTTCGACCATGGCATCAAGACGGGCATCGTTAAGGGCGAGGCGGTCGAGCAGGGCCGCGTCTAGACCGCTCTCGCGGCCGCGCTGCATGTCCAGCGCGTTGGCCGCCAGGACGTCTTCGCGAGCAGCATTTAAGCGCTCGGCCATCGCCGTTAAAGCGCGGTTTTTGCGGCCGGTATCAGCACGGCGCAACTCGCGCGCGGCATCCCGGGCAGCGCCCCCGACGGCGCGCATATACGCTGGAATATCAGCAGTTAACTCAACGGCGGAATTAGATAACGGGGTAGAAACGCTCATGCCCTCTCCGTGCGTTATGATGGAACAACTATAGTGAGTTTAGGCAACACGTAGTGAAGTCAGTATGATGCGGGGTAACCTCAAAATACGGCGTCGCGGCTGCGCTTAAGCGCGCCTTCTCTAAAACGCGAGGACTAATCATAAGGCACCATGCAAAGTAAATACAAAATACAGCCGCTACGCGGCAATTTACTCGCCGCGGCGCTGGTCTTAGCCCTATGGACTCCCGCGGCACCGCCTAAGGCCGCACTGGTACTATGGCTTTCCGTTGGCTGGCTGCTGATGACCGCCATGCTATTAGAGTTTAGCCACCGCCGTTCCCGCGGGGTGCCATGGCAACTTCTCCCTGGGGCGCTTTTAATCGGGCTTATCGCTGCTGCTCCAGAGCGCCATAACCTGCTGATTTGGGCATGGGCCGCGCTTTTTATGCTGCCACAAATGCACTGGGTGGCGGCCTTTAACCTTAGTGGCATGGCCGTGAGCCTCGCGATGATAGCGCCTCAGCTATCGCTGCCCAGCGTGGCGTTATTAGCCCTGTCACTGGGCGTAGTATGCCTTTTAGCCCTTTCCCGGGCGCGCCAACTGACCGATATGCATGGCACCATTCGCCAGCGCTTGCGCCTCATCCCCGGCTTTAATCTCTGGGCTCGCGAACAGCTATTGCGCGACTTACCTAAAGAGCAGACCCGCTGCGAGCGCGAAGGTATCCACGGCGAACTGATCATCCTACGGGTAAAGCGGCAAAAACTCTGGCAGGTCGCGCGCACCCTCTGCGAGCGAACCTACTACTTTGAGAACGTATACCGCCTCAACAGCACCACGCTTGCGACGCTGCTGCTCTCCCGCACCCCCAAAGAGGCCAAAGAGCGCCGCGAACACTTGCTAAGAGAGCTTCCCGACGTATTGGAAACCCGCTCGTTTGAGCTCATTGTGATCGAAACCAATCCGCTCAACCTCCACTCCCTTACTCACTTCAAGGCCGCTGACAACGCTTTGGAGGCGCCATAATGCAGCATATACCGCAGCGCCTAATGATGCTCGCCTACAGCGCAAGCTTAGTCTTGATGACAAGTTACACCTTTTGGCTTTACGCCTTAGGCGCCTATAGCGAACTTCTTATCCCCGGGTTTATGGTGGTGCTGCTCTCGAGCGCGCTTTTGATGCATATTGGCAAAGGCTTTCCGCCCTATGTGCCACGCCTGGTTTTGCTGGCGAGTACGTATATCGTGGTGGTCGCGGCCCTGTCGCAACAGGTAAACGTCTCCTTATTATGGCTGGGGCTACCGCTGACCGCGGGTTTCATTCTTCTGCCCCTTTGGGTGGCTCTGGGACTCATTGCCGCGATGATTCCTCTTGTTTGGTGGCTGCCTGCTTTACATCACGCATCACCCAACTGGTTGGTAGGATTTTGCGTGGTGACGTTGTTGCTTGCTCTCCCGCGCTGGGAGCATGGCCGGCGCCAGGCACTTCTTCGCGCCACCGACCCCAACGACGACGATTGCGATGCGTTTCACAAAGACACCCTGCACGAACGTCTACATAGCGAGCATCAACGGGCACGGGTGCTCAACCGCGGCTTAGCCGTGCTGGTCATTCATTTACCGCAATATGACATGGCCGGTGAGCAGTTCGGGCATCGCGCCCAACAGGCGCTACTGGAAGCGCTATGCCACGAGATCAACATCCGTTGCCGTGACCACGATATTTTGGGGCGAGCCGAAAGCGCCTCTTTTTGGTTGGTACTGCCGGACACCAGCGAAAGTGGTGCTCTTTTGGTGCGAGAGCGCCTGCAGCGCGCGATTTCAGGCTGTGTCCTGGTGGAAACGGGCCAGCTTGAAGTGCGGATTGCCTCCTGCTTGCCCCGGGCTCGCGAAGAGTTCCCTCTCTTCATCCAGCGCTTGGAGGCACGCGCGCAAGCCCTGGCATCTGCTGTCTAGTGGCTTAGCCCAAGGCGAGCCATAGCCCCACGCCGATCATGAGCGTGCCCGATAGGCGATTCAACAGCCTGACGTTGCCACTTTTACCCAGTAGGCGTCGTAGGGTTTTACCCCCCGTGGCATAAGTGAGCATGCTGGCCAGTTCAATGGTCAAGATCACCGCGATCAGCATCCCAAGCTGTAAAAACAGTGGTTTGCTATCATCCAGAAACGGCGGTAGCAGCACCATAAAAAACGCCCAGCCTTTGGGGTTGGCCACCGCGGTGATAAAGCCTTGCATCGCCAGCTGCAACCGCCCGGCCGGCGGCCCGGTCTCCAGTTCGGAGGGGATCGCCATGCGCCCACGCGAGCGCCACATCATCACGCCCAAATAGGCCAGGTACGCCCCCCCTACCCATTTAAACAGGGCAAAAATTTCCGGGTGTTTGAGCATAAGTGCCGCCACCCCCACGCCGGCGGCGGCGGCCACCAACCCAACGCCAACAAGCTCGCCGGCCATCATCCAAAGGGTACGCTTAACGCCTTGAGTCATCCCCAGCACCATTGCTAGCGTCATGCACATCCCTGGCGTTAACGACACCAGCAAAAATGTCGGCACAAAGACCGATAACATCGCCCATGAGAGCACGGTCAAACTCCCTTTGTCGTGGTGGCTTGCTCGCCCCAGCGCGGCACCAACGCATGCTCAATCCCCAGCTGATTGAGAATCCGGGCGACGATAAAATCGATCAGATCATCGATGCTGTGAGGTTGATGATAAAACCCCGGTGCTGCGGGCAGGATCACCACGCCCAGGCGGCTTAAGGTCAGCATGTGCTCCAAATGGATGGGGGACAAGGGCGCTTCCCGTGGCACCATGACAAGCCGACGGCGCTCTTTGATGGCGACATCCGCTGCGCGCTCGATCAGATTATTGCTGGCCCCTGTCGCCACTGCGGAGAGCGTGCCCGTGGAGCACGGGCAAATCACCATCGACGACGGCGCCCCTGAACCAGAGGCGACCGGCGCCATCCAGTCTTCGCGGCTAAAACAGCGGATTTGCCCCTCGGCGGCGCCGCTGCGCGCCGTCAATGACTCGGCCAGGCGCTGCGGCTGAGCGGGTAGCGAGAACTCGGTTTCGGTGGCGATCACCATGTGCGCTGCCTTGGAGATCATCACCCACACTTCATGCTCGGCCGCCACCAGCACATCGATCAGGCGTAACCCATACTGTGCGCCCGATGCGCCGGTTAGCGCCACGGTCACTGGCGGTTTGAAAGCTGCCATTGCTTACGCCTCTCCCTGTTGGGCGCGTGTTTCAAGCGCTGCCAATAAGCGCTCATGTACGCCGCCAAAACCGCCGTTGGACATCACCACAATACGGTCCAAGGGTGACGCCTGGGCGACCACCGCCTGAACTAACGCATCGAGATCATCAAAGCCGCTGGCGCGCTCGCCTTGAGGGGCGATCAACGCTTTTAGCGACCAGTCAAGCGCTGCGGGCTGATACCAAAACGCGTGATCCGCCGCGGCGACACTGTCATTGAGCTGCGCTTTCAGCGCCCCTAGGCGCATGGTGTTGGAGCGCGGCTCGATCACCGCCAAGAGGCGGCCTTTAGGCGTGGCGGCGCGCAGGCCTTTAAGGGTCGCGGCAATCGCCGTGGGGTGGTGGGCAAAATCATCGATCACCTGAATGCCGTTGACCTCCCCGCGCACTTCCTGGCGCCGCTTGGGGTTTTCAAAGCGTGCCAGGGCCGCACAGCTACGCGCCAGATCCGCGCCGCAGGCTGAAGCGGCGGCGAGCGCCCCAAGGGCATTGCGGGCGTTATACTCGCCGGTGAGCGGCCAATCCACCACGGCATCCTCTTCGCCGCTGGGGGTGCGCCGGATGACCCGAAAGCGGCTCGCATCCTCGCGCTCTAACACCAGCCGCCACGCGCTTTTCGAGGCCGCGCCAAAGTACGCCACCGGCGTCCATACGCCTTGCGCCAGCACGCGATCAAGCGCCGGCTGATCGTCAGCCACCAGAAGTTGCCCCTGGCTTGGCACCGTGCGCACGAGATGATGAAACTGGCGCTCTATCGCTGCCAAATCGGGAAAGATATCGGCGTGGTCAAACTCCAAGTTATTCAGAACCGCGATCTGGGGGCGATAATGCACAAACTTCGAGCGTTTATCGAAAAAGGCGGTGTCGTACTCGTCGGCCTCCACCACAAAAGGCGCACGACTATCGCCAAGCCGGGCCGACACGCCGAAATTGCGCGGCACGCCGCCGATCAAAAAGCCCGGTTTGAGCCCCGCGCTTTCTAAAAGCCACGCCAAGAGGCTGGCGGTGGTGGTTTTACCGTGGGTGCCCGCCACCGCGATCACCTTGCGCCCCGGCAGCACATGCTCGGCCAGCCACTGCGCACCGGAAGTGTAAGGCAAACCGCTATTGAGTAGCGCTTCGACCTCCACGTTGCCGCGCGACAGAGCATTACCCACCACGACCGCATCCGGCGCGGGCGTTAGGTTCTCGGCCCGATACCCCTCTTGCAGGGTAATACCGGCCTCTTGTAGCTGCGTGCTCATCGGCGGATACACGTTCGCGTCGGAGCCGCTGACCTGGTGGCCCAGCTCACGGGCGAGAAGCGCAAGACTGCCCATAAAAGTGCCGCAAATCCCGATAATATGCAGATGCATGGCCGCAACGCCTCTTTAAGTGTCTCATTGCACAGGATAAAACGTTTTCGTGCTGGTGTAGTCAAACAGCGCTAAAGCCTAGCACGACAGCCGGCGCAACTCATCCGGCCCCTATGCCCATGTGACAAAACCCATGAGTTGATGCAGGATGCCCGCACCGTGCACTCTCGAAACCTTTTTCTCCATAACTTCACGCTTTCCCGATAGGAGTTCCTTATGCGCACCTTGATTCGCTACTTTTTTCGCGGGGTTCGTCTCGTGCTCGCGCCGGTGATGCTGATCAGCGAAAAGCTCTCCACCCCCCAATCCGTTGAGCGCACACCCGAGGAGCAGGCGGAAGTGGATAACGCCTGTGAAAAACTCGCCCTTTATCAATTCCGTACCTGCCCATTTTGCATCAAGGTGCGCAAAGAGATGGCGCGGTTAGGGCTCAATATCGAGCTACGCGATGCCCAACTCGACCCGGCGCATAAGAAGGCGCTGCAAGAAGGCGGTGGCCGCGTCAAGGTGCCGTGTCTGAAAATTACCCATGACGACGGGCATGAAGAGTGGATGTATGAGTCCGACGATATTATCGCCTACCTGCACCAGCGTTTCGGTCAAGGATAACGCGCTGCGCTAAAACATTCGTTTACTTCATCTTTTAGCCTTTGGTCTAACCCGCAACGACGCAAAGCCCCCGTTGCTGCGGGTCATTCAGGAGATGAATAGAGCCTCTCATTATTTCGATTGTGGCCTTTAAGCGCTGATCTCTATGTTATCTCAGACGGTTATCTGTGACGTACGCTACTAAAGACCGAACGTGACGCTGTATCAAAACCACAATAGGAAAGATAATGGCTCAGCAAACCTTTCAAGCCTCAACGCTTAAAAAGACGCTTCTCGCTTCTGCGGTAGCGGCAACGCTTGTTGGCTCCGCCCTTGTATCCTCCGCCGCTCATGCCGACAATACGCTGCGCATGGCCTATGACGCCGACCCGGTATCCCTGGATATCCACGAACAGCTCTCCGGCGGCATCCTGCAGCTTTCGCACATGACCCACGACCCGCTGGTCCGCTGGAACGACGCGCTTGAGTTTGAGCCGCGCCTGGCCACCGGCTGGGAGCAGGTTGACGACACCACCATGCGGATGTCACTGCGCGAAGGCGTTGAGTTTCACAGTGGTAATGCCTTCACCGCCGACGATGTCGTCTGGACCATTGAGCGTTTAAAGCGCAGCCCCGATTTCAAAGCCATTTTCGATCCCATTGAAAGCGTCACCGCCGTCGACGATTACACCGTGGAGATCGTCACCAAAAAGCCCTACCCCTTGCTGTTGAACTTGGCGACCTACGTCTTCCCTATGGATAGCGCGTACTACTCAGGTGAAGACGAAGACGGCGACCCGAAAGACGAAATCGTCAAAAACGGCAACTCTTACGCGTCGCGTAACGTCTCGGGTACCGGTCCTTACACCGTCACCGAACGCCAACAGGGCGTGCGCACCGAGTTTGAGCGCAACCCCAACTACTGGGACACCGACTCACCGGGTAACGTCGACACCATCATTCTCACGCCGATCAGCGAGAATGCTACCCGCGTGGCGGCACTGCTCTCCGGCGATGTCGACTTTATCGCGCCAGTACCGCCCAATGACCTTGAGCGCGTACGCCAAAGCGACAATGCGAAACTGGTGACCATGTCGGGTACCCGGATCATTTTCTTCCACATGAACCAAGAGCGTGTCGAAGCGTTTCAAGATCCGCGCGTGCGTGAAGCCTTCGCCTATGCCGTGAACCAAGAAGGCATTGCCGACCGCCTCATGAAAGGCTTCGCCACACCGGCAGCACAGTTCTCCCCCGAAGGCTACGCCGGGCATGTGGAAAGCCTTAAGCCGCGCTACGATTTACAGCGTGCGCAAACCCTCATGGCAGAGGCAGGCTACGCCGACGGCTTTGACATTTCCATGATGGCGCCCAACAACCGCTACGTGAATGACGCCCAAATTGCCCAGGCGGTAGCAGCGATGCTGGCGCGTATCAACGTCAACGTGGACCTCAAGACGCTGCCCAAAGCGCAGTACTGGGGCGAGTACGACGACCGCGCCGCCGACATGATGCTGATTGGCTGGCACGCCGACACCGAGGATAGCGCCAACTTCCACGAGTACCTGACCGCCTGCCAGGATGCGGACACCGGTGCCGGCCAGTACAACGCCGGTAACTACTGCAACCCGGAGCTTGATGCCCTGGTAGCGGAAGCCAACGTAGAAGTGGACCTGGAAAAGCGCGCGGCGATGCTGCAGGAAGTGGAGCAGACGCTTTATGACGAAGCGGCCATCCTCCCGCTGCACTGGCAGGATCTTGCCTGGGCCTCCGCCAATCATGTCAACATCGAGCCGGTGCTTAACGTGATGAACTTCCCATACCTGGGTGACCTAGTGATGGAAAGCGAATAACCCTCGCCCACCTGTTTTCCCCCAAGGTATACGCTAAAGGCTCGCTCCTGCCCTGATCCGGCGGGAGCGAGCCGCTCCCTGTTTTTTCCTACAGGATACGCCCCATGATCGCCTTTATGGTTAAGCGCCTTTTTCATGCGCTGCTGGTGATGTTCGTCATCAGCATTATCGCCTTTGCTATACAAGACAACCTGGGCGACCCGATTCAGCAGATGGTCGGCCAATCAGTGCCGGAGAGCGAACGCGCCGAACTGCGTGAAGAGCTTGGGCTCAACGACCCTTTTTTGGTGCAGTACTTCCGCTTCGCCGTTAACGCCGCGCAGTTCGATTTCGGCTACTCGTATGTATTTAACCAGCCGACCACCGAGGTTATCGCTCGCCATTTGCCCGCCACCCTTGAGCTTGTGGCCGCAGCGACCTTTTTAATCATTGTCTTCTCGATCCCAATCGGGGTTTACAGCGCGATCAAGCCGCGCGCCTGGCTATCCCGCTTTTTTATGAGCGTGTCGATTGTGGGTATCTCGATCCCCGTGTTTCTTACCGCCATCACGTTGATTCAACTGTTTGCCATCGGCGTCACCTGGACGCCTTTCCCCGCCGATACCGCCTGGGGCAGCTGGCTCAACGACGTTATCTCCACCGAGGGCGGCATGCCCGCCTACGGGCGCGGCGATCCGGTGCATGTTTTTGGCCCGTGGGAGACCAATTTCGCCAGCTTGAAGGGGCTAACTTACCTGGTGCTGCCCGCCATCTCGCTGGCATCGATCATGCTACCGCTGTTTATCCGCTTAATCCGCGCCGAAATGCTGGAAGTGTTGCAGTCAGACTACGTCAAGTTTGCCCGCGCAAAAGGCATCTCACTACGCCGCATTTACTTTCTGCATGCGCTGAAAAATACCATGTTGCCGGTCATCACGGTGGGCGGGGTGCAGATCGGCACCCTGGTGGCTTACACCATTCTGACCGAAACCGTTTTCCAGTGGCCGGGCATGGGCTTGATGTTTCTGGACGCCATCGAGCGCTCCGACATCCCGCTCATCGTGACGTACCTCATGATCGTGGGCCTGATCTTTGTGATCACCAACACGATTGTCGACCTGATCTACGGCTTGGTTAACCCCACCGTCAAACTGACCGGACAGTCCGCATGAACTCATCCTCTGCCGCGCTTCCCAGCCGCTGGGAACGCTTTTGCGACTCGTATCTGTTTTACAGCTTCAAGCGCGATATCGTCGCTCAGCTCAGCCTGGCGGTGTTTATCGCCCTGGTGGCCATCGCCGTGCTGGCGCCCTGGCTTTCGCCCATGAACCCCTATGACCTGGCGCAGATCGATATTCTGGCCTCGGAGCTCCCACCCTTCTGGGTGGAGGGCAGCGACCCGCAGTACCTGCTCGGCACCGACGCCCAAGGGCGCGACATGCTCTCGACCATCCTCTACGGGGCGCGAGTATCGCTAATTATCGGCTTTGGCGCCGTGGCACTGCAGGCGATGTTGGGCGTCTGCTTCGGTCTGCTAGCCGGCTATTTGGGCGGGCGCATTGATGCGTTTTTGATGCGCCTTGCCGATATCCAGCTGTCGTTTTCCACCCTGATGGTGGCCATTATCGTCGGGGCGTTGGTCAAGGCCATTTTCGGCGGGGCAACCTTCAGCACTTACGCCGTGCCGCTTTTGGTGCTGATTATCGGGCTTGCCGAGTGGCCTCAGTATGCCCGTACCGTGCGCGCCTCGGTACTCGCCGAAAAGAACAAGGAGTACGTGGACGCCGCCCGTGTGATGGGCCTGCGCAGCAAGCGGATCATGTTCCGTCACGTGCTGCCCAACACCCTGTCGCCAATTTTCGTTATCTCCACCGTGCAGATTGCCAACGCGATTATCTCCGAGGCGGCGCTCTCGTTTCTCGGCCTCGGGATGCCGGAAACCCACCCGTCGCTTGGTTCGCTGATCAAAGCGGGCTTTGACTACATCCAGTCCGGCTCCTGGTGGATCACCCTGATCCCGGGTGCGGTACTGGTCGTGCTGGTGCTGTCGATCAACCTACTCGGCGACTGGCTGCGCGATGTCATGAATCCAAGACTCTACAAAGGCTGACACTCCCATGGCACTGCTAGAAGTCAACCACCTCGATGTGCGTTTTGCCCTGCGCCAGGGCGATGTCCGCGCCCTGCGCGATGTCAATTTCACCCTGGAGCGCGGCGAGCGCTTAGGCATTGTCGGCGAGTCTGGCGCGGGTAAGTCCGTGGCGGCGTTCACCCTTTTAAACCTAATCGCCAAACCGGGCTACATTGCCGGCGGTGAGATTATCTTTGACGGCAAGCCACTTAACAGCCTGTCCGAACGGGCCTTGCGCAAGGTGCGCGGCAACCGCATTTCGATGATCTTCCAAGACCCGATGATGACGCTCAACCCGGTGCTCTCTATCGGCGAGCAGATGGTCGAGTGCCTGAAAGCCCACCGGCGCATCTCGACCAAAGCGGCCCGCGCCATCGCGCTGGACAAGCTGCGTCAGGTGCAGATCCCCTCGCCGGAAGCGCGCTTGGATCAATACCCGCACGAACTCTCCGGCGGTATGCGCCAGCGCATTATTATCGCCATCGCGCTGCTGCTTGACCCGGATATTATCATCGCCGACGAGCCCACCACGGCGCTGGATGTCACCATCCAGGCTGAGATCATGGCGCTGCTGCTGGAGCTGTGTGAAAAGCACAACGTCGGGCTGATTCTGATTACCCACGATTTGGGCGTGGTCAGCCAGGTCACCCAGCGTATGCTGGTCATGTACGCCGGTCGCGTGATCGAGCAAGGGCCGACTCGCGAAATCATCAACGACCCGCAACACCCTTATACCCAAGGGTTGATCAATGCGCTGCCGCAAATGGCGACCCCGGGGGAAAGGCTCAACCAGATTCGCGGCAGCATGCCGTCGCTCTCCAACCTGCCTAGCGGCTGCGCCTTTCATCCGCGCTGCGATTTCATTAACCGCGCCGACGGCACGCCGCGCCCGGCCTGCACCCAGCAGGTGCCAGAATTTGTCACCTCGGGTAATTGCCAGGTGGCCTGCCACATGGTGGCAGAGTTACTCGAAAAAGAACGCGAAGAACAAGAGGCCGGGGATGCCAACCGCTTGAAGGAGACCAACCCATGAACGCGCAGGCAGAGGTCATGACGGATAACCGCATTCCCACGCAAAACGCAGAAAGCACGGAGTCGCTGCTACAGATTCGCGGCTTAAAGAAGCGCTTTTCGCTGTCAGGGGATTTTCTCGACCAGCTGCGCTTTAAAGGCGGGAAGCTGGTGCGCCATCAGGAGTTCGTACACGCCATCAACGGGGTGAACCTGGATATCCAGCGTGGCGAAGCGCTCTGTGTGGTAGGCGAATCGGGCTGCGGTAAGTCCACCGTCGCGCGTACGGTCATGGGGCTTATCACGCCGAGTGCCGGCGAGATCCGCTACGCTGGCGAACGCATCGACAACTTGAGTTCGCGGGCGCTTTTGCCCTACCGCAAACGCATGCAGATGATTTTTCAGAATCCGTATGCGTCGCTGAACCCGCGTATGACGATTCAGCAAACGCTCGAAGAGCCGCTACGCCTGCACCACCCTGACTGGAACCGCCAGCAGATCGTCGCCAAGGTCGAAGAGGTGATGCACTCGGTGGGGATCGACCCGGACTGGGGTAAGCGTTTCGGCCACGAATTCTCCGGTGGCCAGCGCCAGCGCATCGCCATCGCCCGGGCGTTGGCGGTCGACCCTGAATTCATCGTCGCCGACGAGCCCATTTCAGCCTTGGATGTCTCCATTCAGGCTCAGGTCTTGAACCTGCTGATGGACGCCCAGCGCGATCACAATCTGACCTACCTCTTCATCACCCACGACCTTGCCGTGGTCGAGCACTTCGGCACGCGCGTCGCGGTGATGTACCTCGGCACGGTGTGCGAAATCGCCACCACCGCGACGCTGTTCGCCAAGCCGCGCCACCCCTATACCCAGGCGCTGCTCTCGGCGATTCCGCGCCTGGAGGATGACCGCCCGCAACACGTGCGCTTGGAAGGCGAAGTCCCGACGCCGGTGAACTTGCCCAGTGGCTGCGTGTTCCATGGTCGCTGCCCCTACGCCAATGCGCGCTGCCGGCAGGAGATCCCGGTGCTGCAAACCCAGGATGACGGCACCCGCGTGGCATGTCACGCTGTTGAGGAAGGCCGCCTGTAACGTATAGTCGGCAAGACAGTCACGAGGGACGCTAAAACAGGGAAAAGATCATGGAAATTCGCTGGCTAGAAGATTTTATCGCCCTGGCCAGAACCCGACATTTCTCCCGCGCCGCGGATGAACAGCACGTTACCCAGCCCACTTTCTCGCGGCGTATTAAGCTGCTTGAAGAAGAGATGGGGGTCACGCTGATCAACCGTCAAACGCTGCCACTCTCGCTCACTCCCGCCGGGGAGGAGTTTCTCACCCTTTGCGAACAGGTGACCGAGCGGGTGCGCTTAACGCGCGACCGCGTGCGCGAGATCAATGCCGGGCAGCAGCGCCGCATCATGCTGGCCGCTCCACAAAGCCTACTGGCGCACTTCGTGCCCGAGTGGTTGGTGGCAAGCGGCTGGCAGACGCGCGTGCAGCCCTACCTGCGCGCCACCGGCTGGGTAGCAAACGACTACTTTCAGGCGCTGGCGCGGGCGGAGTGCGACCTGGCGCTGTGTTACTGGCCCACCGAGCGCTGCGAGCTGGATATCGACACCGGCAATAGCTTCTACCGCGTGGTAGGCCACGAGCGTCTCATCCCCGTCACTGCCTTTACCGCCAATGGCGAGCCGTGCGCTACCCTGCCCGGTTCACGCCAGGCGCCACTGCCGTGGCTGGCCTACCCCAAGCGCAGTCTGTTAGGGACGGTATTAAAAAATCACCTTGCCCGTCTGCCACACAGCGCCTTTCTCAACGTGCAGAGTGAGATCTCCTACGCGGTGAGTATCAAAGAGCTTTTAGCATTGGGCTATGGCATGGCCTGGCTGCCCGAGCGCACGGTGCAGGCGGCGTTAGCCGACGGCACGCTGGTGCGTGCGGGTGATGGCCGCTGGGATGTTCCGCTCGAGCTGCGTCTTTACCGCCATCCGAGCCAGCACCACGCCGGTCTTGACACTTTCTGGAGTGAGCTACCGTCATCGCGCAGCTAACTTCGCTTTTCGTGACTCATTTTCAAGGTTGATTATGTCTGAAACGCTTTTCCGTCAGCAAAAAGCCCATCTCGACACCCTGCTAAGCGCCTATCGTTCGCTCATGGCGCAGTACGACTATGACGCCATCGCCCTCTACAGCGGCCACGCCACGCCCCACTACGGCGACGACCAGATGCCCACTTTTCAGGCATTCGGCCACTTCGTGCATTGGGTACCGCTGTGGCAAGCCGAGCATAGTTGGCTGGTGATCCATCCCGACCAGCGCCCCACGCTCTACCTCTACGCGCCCACCGATTTTTGGCACCTGCCCACCGCCTTGCCCCAAGAGCCTTGGGTGGGCGAATTCGAGGTCAAGCTCTGCACCGACGTGACCATGCCAGCGCTTGGCGAGCGCAGTGCCATTGTCGGCGACATCAACGCCCTCCGCGAAAGCGGGGCGGCGCTTCCCCAAGGCCAGCCCAACCCGGAAACGCTTGTTCATGCCTTAGATGAGCTGCGCATGATCAAAAGCGACTACGAAATTACTTGCCTGCGCGAAGCCAATCGGCTCGCCATGGCGGGACACGAGGCGGCACACGCGGCGTTTGCCGGCGCCTCCTGCGAGCTGGATATCCAGCTTGCCTATCTCGCCGCCAGCCGCCAGCGCGAATCGCATGTCCCCTATGCCAATATCATCGGCATGAACCAACACGCGGGCGTGCTGCACTATCAGCACTACGACGTGAGAGCGCCTAGACAGCGCTTCAGCCTGCTGGTAGATGCCGGGCGGCGCTTTCGCGGCTATAGCGCCGATATCACCCGCACCCACGTCGGGCCGGACGCCCCCGCCCTGTTCGAGACACTGATTGGCGCCCTGCACGGGGTTAAAGACCGCCTCATCGCGCGCCTGGCGCCCGGGGTGGATTTCGTTACCCTGCACGAGCAGATGCACCACGAACTCGCCGAAGTGCTCATCGACCATGACCTCTTTAGCGGCTCGCGGGAGCAAGCAATCGCCGAGGGCGTGACCCGCGCGTTCTGCCCCCACGGTCTTGGTCATTCGCTGGGAATTCACGTCCACGACGTGGCGGGGCTTCGCACCGCCAGCGGCGAACCCTCTCCAGCGCCGGAGGCACACCCGGCCCTACGCCTAACCCGCACCTTGATGCCGGGCATGGTGGTCACCATTGAGCCGGGGCTCTACTTTATTCCCATGCTTTTGATGCCGCTGCGCAACACCTCGCTACCGATCAACTGGACGCGGGTCGATCAGCTCGCCCCCTGCGGCGGTATCCGCATCGAAGACAATGTCGTCATCACCCCGGACGGTTTCGACAACCTAACGCCCTGAGGCTTTACGCGGGGGCAAACGCGGACTTGGCCAGACCCACGCCCCTCACGTACACTTGTTTGAATTCTTTTCCACGCGTTTAGCTAAGCCGAGGCACCCCATGGCGTTTGATTCCACTTCATCCTATATCGCAACCGATGCGCTCAAGCAGGCGGTCAACGCCGCGGTCACGCTTGAGCGCCCCCTACTGATCAAGGGCGAGCCCGGCACGGGTAAAACCCTTCTCGCCGAAGAGATGGCCGCATCGCTTGGCACCCGGCTAATCACCTGGCACATCAAATCCAGCACCAAGGCGGCGCAAGGGCTTTATGAGTACGATGCGGTGAGCCGCCTGCGCGACTCTCAGCTCGGCGTTGAAGGGGTCGAAAACGTCGCCAATTACATTAAACCCGGCAAACTGTGGGAGGCCTTTAGCGCCGGCGAGCGCGTGGTGCTGCTGATTGACGAGATCGATAAAGCCGATATCGAGTTTCCCAATGACCTGCTGCAAGAACTCGACCGCATGGAGTTTCACGTCTATGAAACCGGTGAAACCATCCGCGCCGAGCAGCGCCCAATTATCGTGATCACCTCGAACAACGAAAAAGAGCTGCCGGACGCCTTTTTGCGCCGCTGCTTTTTCCACTACATCGAATTTCCCGACCGCGAGACCATGCAGGCGATTGTCGACGTGCACTTTCCGGATATCGCTCCGCGACTGGTCAGCCAAGCACTGGAAGTCTTTTTCGATCTGCGCGACGCACCGGGGCTGAAGAAAAAACCCTCCACGTCTGAACTGGTCGACTGGCTAAAGCTCCTCATGGCCGATGAACTCGCCCAAGAGGCGCTCTACAACCGCGACCCCGCCAAGGCACTGCCGCCGATGGCAGGCGCCTTGGTCAAAAACGAACAAGACACCCAACTGCTTGAGCGCTTGGCGTTTATGCTGCGCCGCAAAGGCCGTTAAGCCATGTTTATTGGCCTGTTTGATGCACTCAAGCGCTCCGGCGTACCCGTTTCGCTGCGTGAACTGTTAGACCTTCACGCCGTCGTCGAGCACGGCGTGGTGTTCGCCGACATGGAGGCGTTCTATCAGGTGGCGCGCACGGTGATGGTCAAGGACGAGCGCTATTTTGACCGCTTCGATCGCGCCTTCGCCGCCTGGTTTAAAGGGCTGGAGGATAGGGACGCCGCCATCGAGGCGCTTATCCCCGATGAGTGGCTGCGGCGCGAATTTGAAAAACAGCTCAGCGACGAAGAGAAAGCGCAGATCGAGTCCCTGGGTGGGCTGGAGGCGCTCATCGAGACGTTCAAGAAACGCCTGGAAGAGCAAAAAGAGCGTCATGCCGGCGGCAATAAATGGATCGGCACCGGCGGCACCAGCCCCTTTGGCGCCTACGGCTACAACCCCGAAGGCATCCGCATCGGCCAAGACGGTTCGCGACATCGCCGCGCGATTAAGGTATGGGATGAGCGCCGCTTTCGCGATTACGACGACTCGCTGGAACTTGGCACCCGCAACATCAAGATGGCGCTGCGGCGCCTGCGCAAGTTTGCCCGTCAAGGGGCGCTGGATGAGTTCGATATCGACAGCACCATCCGTGAAACGGCGCGTGATGGCGGCCTGCTCAACGTACAGATGCGCCCGGAGCGGCATAACGCGGTGAAAGTGCTTTTACTGCTCGATGTTGGCGGCTCCATGGACGACCACATTCGAACCTGCGAAGAGCTCTTCTCGGCGGCGCGCTCCGAGTTCAAGCACCTAGAAGCCTACTATTTTCACAACTGCCTGTACGAAGGGCTATGGCGGCAGAACGCACGTCGCTTTGACGAGCGCGTTCCGACCCTGGACGTGCTGCACACCTACGGCGAAGACTACCAAGTGGTGATCGTCGGCGACGCCGCGATGTCGCCGTATGAAATCACCCACCCCGGCGGCAGCGTCGAACACTTTAACGAAGAACCGGGCGGGATATGGCTCAAGCGGTTGGTAGCCAAGTTCCCGCGCTTGGCATGGCTTAACCCCATGCCGCCTCGGGCCTGGGAGTACACCTACTCGACGCAGCTCATCCGCGAGCTGATCGATGACCGCATGTACCCCATGACCTTGGAAGGCCTGGAAACCGCGATGCGCGAACTGGCCAAATAGCGACAACAACAAATAGCGACAGCAAGCAGAACGTGAAAGCCCGGCAGTGTCATGACGCTGCCGGGCTTTTTACCTTCTCTTTAGCGACTCTACCCCGCCGGCTTTTCCTCTACCCCCTCAACCGGCATATCCTCTTCGACGTGGATCGGCTCCTCGGCCTCTTTTTCCGCCGCGCTGCGCGCGCGATGCTCAATCAAAAAGTAGAGAATCACGCCGATCCCCAAGCCCCAAGCGGCGCCGTGTGTGGCGAGCACTACGCCCATGATGCCGGCAACGCCCATGGCGGTGGCATTCTTGATCTGCTCAACCGCGACGGCAATACAGAGATAGCCCGTGATCAGCAGCGTAATCGACAGCGCGATAGGTAGCACCGGGCGGAACAGGGTGACCAGCGGCAGAATGAACAGCGCCAGAAAGCCCACGATCCAGAAAACAGAAGCACCCGAGTAGATGGTATCCATCGCCTTGCGCCCATAGCGGTAGCGCTCGGCAATGGTTGCCATTGCCCCGGTAAAAAGCGGCCCGGCAAGCCCTGGGTAGGGGGCAAAAAGCGAATGCATGAGGTTGCGCAAACCGGTGATCAGATGCACACGGTCCACGTTGACTTCAATTTTTTCATCCGGGCGCAAATGGTCAACGCGCTTGATCAGCGTTTGGCCGACGATAATATCGCCAAAGGCAATGATGTAGGCGATGACCGCCGTGGGGATCGCCGCCACGAGAAGGTCGATTCCCGGCGCGCCAATGCTAAACGGCAAATAGGCCCAAATACCCGCGAAGTCCGGTAGCTCTACGCCCCACTCCACCGTGGGCATGGGGTACTCCGCCACGCCCCAGCCAATCGCCATGGTGATCAGCATGCCGGGCACCATCCCGTAAGCGGCAATATTGCGCGCCCAGCGGTACTTCTCGGTCAAATCACGAAACGAGAGCGAAAAGAGCACATACAGCGTGATCAATCCACCGATACCCAAGGAAATCGGTGTTGCGTACAGACGCCCACCCTCGCTGATTTCCCCGCTGATGGCCGCGATGCCGGCCCCTAATAAAATGCCGGCTTTGATGGAGTCAGGCACGCTGTTCACAAGCCGAGAGCCTAACCGCGTCACCGCCATGAACAAGAAAATCGCCGTCACCATCAGCTGCAGCGCGACCATCGCCTTGATTGCCTCGGGACCGGGTTCAAACTGACCGATAAACAGCAGCACGACGGGAATCGCCGGTGTAATCCACCCGGCGACAAAGGGCACCCCCAAAAGCGGCGGCAGCATAAAACCGATGCCACACACCACGACATACGCCAGCGCGACGTCGTACGGAAGACCTAGGTACTGCTCAAGCAGCGGAATCATGCCCAAGCCGATGACAAACATCACCAGAGCTTGGATGGTTTCTGGCACTTCCCAGCGGAAATGGATAAAAGGCAGGCGAACTTTGAAGGGGCCAACCGGCCAATAGGGGTGTTCTTCCCCGTATTCACGTTTGAGCAGCACGTCGTTTCCTCACGGTGTCTGGTTATTTATCATCGCATCCTCATCTATATTGTTATTGTTAAGTGGCTGCTGTTTTACGTGGCTCTTTACCGAGATAACATTCGACCTTTCGTGCATAACCCAGCCCTGCCAACCCGACATTGTCGACATAAAAGTTGAGGTAAAAACGGACAATCGCAGAAATCGGGCAAAAAAGCGGGGAAAATGGGGGTAACCGGTGGTGAAAAGACGCTTACGTGTCGACAATGCGCGGCACAAAAATCACTTTACGTAAACGTCATCCTTTGGTCGCAGAAGCCCCGATAAGGGTGACTAGAGCGTTTCGGGGAACCCTGCCAAGCCCTCGACAAAGCGCTTTTTGTCTTCCTCAAAGCTTTTGGGGTCGTGCTTAAAGCGGCGCAAAATGGCCTGCTCATCGAAACTCAAGGTGTCGGTCAATTCAGCGGCATCGCGCGCAGGGTGACGCGCACTAAGGCCGATGCGCCGATTATCCGCGCCATCAAACCAGCGCGTAACGCCACTGGCGTGATAAAGCGCCTCTTCATCTGGGGCATCCACCTCAACCCTCAACGGCGCTTTAAGCGAGAGCTCCTTGATCAGGCGCTTTCGCGCCTCAATATCACCGCTCAACGTGCAGGAGAGGCGCACGGTCATGCCCTCCCCCACTTCATCCAGCACCAAAAGCGCCAATGCTTGGGGAGCACCCTGGTTATTTACCAGTGCCAGCAAGCGAGCGGCTTCTTGAGGGAACAGAACGCGGCGGGTACCGGCAAAAAGAACCAATGGCGTTAACCCCGCTTGCTGACCATAGACCTCGGCACACAAACGGGCCAAACAAGCCTCGCGCTGTTCAATGTCTTTGACATGCACCACTTTCATTTCACTATCCTTAAATAACCAACTCAACCATACGGGTGGCCGCTTAGCATACCCGTCGAGCGGGTTCCGGCCCAGCCGCGACGGGTTATCGCGCCCTCCCTTATTCGCCAAAGGAGACACGATGCACATTAGCGTACTCACCCTAAAAATGTCGCTGCCGGGATGCGGTTCACTTAAGGAGAAACGCCAGCGGGTCGGCGGTCTGCACGAACGTTTTGGGCGCAACCCCGCTATTGCCGTTTGCGAAAGCGCCGACCATGACAAACTCGACGCCAGCGAATGGACGTTTGTGGTGATGGCTATCTCGCCACAAAAGGTGGAATCCCTTTGCAGCGAGATTGAGGACAAAATCCAGCGCACGGTTGAGGGACGAATCCTCGATGTAACCCGGGAAAGGCTTTAATCTTGGCGGATGAAACACCTTTTTAAGACGCTTTCAATTCCAGCAGGCGTTCGATAAACGCCATGTCGAGATGGGTCTCTAGCGTATCCGCCAAACGATCCAGTTCTGCCAAGCGGTGGGCGGCGTAATCTACTGCGCCCCCTCTGTCTTCCAGTCCGCAGCGATACAGCAATGCCTCGCAGGCCTCCACCTGGTCAAACAGGCCGTGCAGATAGGTGCCAATGATCTGACCATCGGCGCTGACCGCGCCGTCTTCACGGTTATCAAAAGCGACCAGAGGCCGCGTTAGCGCTGGCCCGGAGCTGACGCCGTTATGAATTTCATAGCCACTAACCGGCACGCCCTCCGGCAGTAGAAGTCCCTGAACGTTTCGCAGCTGCTTGCCAGTCACCATGCGAGTTTCAAAATCCAGCAGCCCCAAACCGGGTGTAGAACCGATAGCTCCCTCTAGCCCGTCCGGATCGTGGATGGCGCGCCCCAGCATCTGAAAGCCGCCGCAAATACCCAGCACCTGCCCGCCGTAGCGAAGGTGGCGTTGAATCACCGCCTCCCAGCCATGAGTGCGTAGCCACTCAAGATCGGCTCGGGTACTTTTGCTGCCCGGTAGGATAATTAAATCCGCGGGGGGAATGGATTGGTCCGGCCCGACGAAGGTAAGCGCCACGGCAGGATGCAGGCGCAACGGATCGAAATCGTTGTGGTTACTGATACGCGGTAGCGCCGGAATCACCACCCTGAGCTTAGGCATTCCACTTAGGCAGCCACTGAGCCCCACACTGTCCTCGGCATCCAGCAGCAGGCCTTGCAGATAAGGCAAGGTGCCTAACACTGGCTTACCGGTACGCTGGGTGAGCCAGTCGAGACCCGGTTCCAGCAGGCCGATATCACCCCGAAAGCGGTTGATAATAAAGCCCTGGGTACGCGCCTGCTCGGACTCCGAGAGCAGTTCAAGGGTACCCACCAACTGAGCAAACACCCCACCACGGTCAATATCGCCCACTAGCAGCACCGGGCAGTCCACCCTCTCGGCAAAGCCCATGTTGGCGATATCGTTTTGGCGCAGGTTGATCTCGGCGGGACTACCCGCGCCCTCGGCAATGATCACATCGAAACGCTTTGAAAGCGCTTCCCAGCCGGCCATGACAGAGCGCCTGGCCTCGATCTTGTAGGCGTGGTAATCCATGGCTTTCATGTGGCCGTGCACTTTTCCCCGCAGAATTACCTGTGCACCTTGGTCGCTTTCGGGCTTGAGCAGCACTGGGTTCATATCGCTGTGAGGATCAAGCCCACACGCCAGCGCTTGAAGCGCTGTGGAGCGACCAATCTCGCCGCCATCCACGGTCACCGCGCTGTTGAGTGCCATGTTTTGCGGTTTGAACGGCGCCACCGATATGCCACGCCTTGCAAGCGCACGGCACAAAGCCGCCACCACAGTGCTTTTCCCTGCATCCGAGGTGGTGCCCTGGATCATCAATGTGGCCATACGTATCTCACCCGGGTGAACATAAGCGTGACTTCAGCGGAAGGCATTGAAGTTCAAATCTCAGCCAAGGCGAAGATATCCACGATGGTGTTGTCTTTTAAATCGAAGGTGTAATGGAGGCGGCGAAAAATATCGTTATTGGTCAAAATGGGATTCCTGGCGGGTGAGTTTTTCAAGCAGTTCATCGATTTCTGCCTTCAGATCATTATCGTCGATGTGCTCGGTGCTGGCCCGGGCATGCTGAAGGCCATTGATCGCGTCATCGGTTTGGCCGAGTTCTACCTGCAGCGTCGCCATAGAAAAGCCAATGGAGGCGATATGGTCTTTCGCCTGCTTAGCGATAGCCTTATCGAGCGCCTTTTGGTAAATCGGCAGCGCCTCCTCCAGCTCTTCGGTAAAATCCGCCAGGGTTTCCCACTGCTCAGGGTGGTCTTTCGCAGTGCCTTCGTGTTCGGTGCAAATTGCTCGCAGCTCGGCGTAGAGCGTTTCAAAGGCGGCGCGATCGTCTTTAGCGGCGGCCTTCATCAGCTTTTCGGCGAGTTCGTAAACCGCCTTGTATATCTTGGTATTGATCATAGCTCTATGCCCTTCTGGGCTTTAATGCCCTGGTCTTTAAAGGCGTGCTTGACCACTTTCATTTCGGTAACGGTGTCGGCGAGGTCGATGAGTTGCTCAGGGGCGTAGCGGCCGGTGACGACGGCGTGCTGCATGGCGGGGCGGGCTTGCAGGTCGTCGAGAACTTGATCAAGGTCGAGGTACTCGTAGCGCAGGGCGATGTTGAGTTCATCAAGCAAGACCAAGTGATAGCTTTCGTCTTGCAGCATGCGCTTGGCTTCTGCCCAGGCGGCGTTAGCAGCGGCGACGTCGCGTTCGCGGTCCTGGGTGTCCCAGGTGTAGCCCTCACCCATCACGTGGTAGTCCACGTTGGGCAGGTTACGGAAGAAGGCGTCTTCACCGGTGCTGAACGCGCCCTTGATAAACTGTACGACACCGACTTTCATGCCGTGCCCCAAGGCACGCGCGAGCATGCCAAACCCGGAGCTGCTTTTACCCTTGCCGGGGCCAGTGAGCACCAGCAACACGCCCTGCTCTTTATCGGCGCGTGCAATGCGCTCGTTCATGACTTTCTGCTTGGCCGCCATGCGCTGGGCATGGCGTTCAGGGGTCTTGGCATTCTCGCGCATGGGTTCTCCTAGAGGGTTAGCGCTTACGCTTTCAGCACGTAACGCAGTGTTTCAACCACTTGATCGGTCGTGGTGCACCAAGCGTTCGCGCCAGCATCGACTTCTTTCAACGGATGAACGATATCTTCGCTGTGTAGCGTGATGTAGGGCTTAGTCAGTGCCGCGCAGTAGCCCGCATCAAAAGCGGCGTTCCACTGCTTGTACTTATCGCCAAAGCGCACCACTACTAAATCCGCCTGCTCAATCAGCGTGCGAGTACGAATGGCGTTGACCTTGGATGACTGGTGGTCACGCCAGAAGCCCTCTTCGGGCTTACCTAGATGGTCACCGGCGGCATCAGAGGCATCATGGTCGGTCACCGGCGCGGTAAACACGACATCCAGCCCGGCCTCTTCCGCGCCGCGCTGAATTTCTTCGCGCCAGTCAGTATGAATCTCGCCGGAAAGGTAAACGTAAAAGCTCATAAGGGCTCCTGATAAACGAAAGGGGGATTTGAAGCTCCCATCATAGCTCACAAAGACTTTATGGAAAAAGATTCCAAAAAAATTACCGCGCTGTTACATCACCTGTATCGGCTGGCCGGTAAAGAGTTCCGCCACCAGCTTGGGCGCTGAGGGGAAGTAGCCGTGGAAGTAGCTCGCTACCAGCGCGCCCTCGCGGTAGATCGGCTCAGCCTCGCTGCCGGCCAGTTTGCGGGTACGGGCCAGCGGCGTCATGGAGGTTTCTAAGAGCGAGTGATGATAGGTGTGACCGCGCAGCTCGCCACTTTTTGTCATCAGGCTCTGCAAGCCAAGGGCGGTCAACTTGCCCGCCATCTTGGCGGTACCGGGCAGCAGCCCCGTCATGACGTGGGAAACACCCTCGCCGTCCACCAGCTGCTCCACGCAGCTCATCAGCCCACCGCACTCGGCCAGAATCGGCTTACCGGCATGATGATGAGCCGCCAGGGCATCACGCATCGTTTGGTTGGCTCTAAAGCGCGCAGCGTGCAGCTCAGGGTAGCCGCCGGGCAGCCATAGCGCATCGCAATGTGGCAGCGCGGTATCGTTGAGCGGCGAGAAAAACTGAAGCTCAGCCCCCATTGCTTCCAGTACGTCCAGATTGGCGCGGTAGATGAACGCAAAGGCGTCGTCACGGGCAATGCCAATCCGTACGCCGTCGAGATATTGTGGCACGGGGTCTGGCGCCTTCGCCTCAAGCGAAACGCGCTTGGGCAGGCGATCCAGGCCTGCTTCTTTCAATACCTCGGCGGCAGCATCCAGCTGGGTATCCAGGCCGCTTAGCTCGCTGGCCTGCACCAGCCCCAGATGGCGGTCGGGGATCTTCATTGCTTCATGGCGGGGGACGGCACCCAGCAGGTTAATGCCTTCGGGCATGCTATCGGCGAGCAGCTTGCCATGGCCCGGGCTGCCCACGCGATTAGCGATGACGTCATGAATGGCAAGCTCTGGGTGATACTGAGCAAGGCCCTGCGCTACCGCACCAAAGGTTTGCGCCATGCCCCAGGCGTCGATTACCGGTAGGGCGGGGAGATCCGCGAGGATGGCCAGGTCGGCGCTGGACGGTGAGCCGTCAAACAGCCCCATCGAGCCCTCGACCAGAATGACGTCGGCCTCCTGAGCGGCTTTGGCCAAGCGCCAGCGGCACTCGTCTTCGCCCGTCATCCAAGGGTGCAGCTGATACACCGGCTGACCCGAGGCGATCTCCTGCACCATGGGGTCGAGGTAGTCCGGACCGTGCTTGAAGATGCGCACGGTGCGACCGGCATTACGGTGCAGCCGCGCCAACGCCGCTGTGATCATGGACTTGCCTTGGCCAGAGCCGGGCGCACTGATTAAGGCGGCATGGGCGTTACCCTGGAACATGCAGATTACCTCGCTTTACGATTGTAGGGGCACAAATACCGGCGCGCCGTCGACCTCAACAACGGCCAGGCGCTGGCGATAGAGACGTTCCAGCGCGCTGGGTACCAGCATGCGATCCTTCGGCCCCCAGCAGGCGTTGCCATCGGGATAGAGCAGCAGAATATGATCGCACCAACGCGCCGCCAGATTGAGGTCGTGCAAACACATCATCACTGCCTGCCCTTCTCTCGCCTGCTCGGCCATCAGCGCCATGACGGCGCTTTGATGATGCAGATCGAGATGATTGGTCGGCTCGTCGGCCAACCAGATGCTGGGTGACTGGGTCAGCACCGTGGCAATCGCCACCCGCTGTCGCTCGCCACCGGAGAGCGTATTCACCAGGCGATCGCGCAGATGCGCCACGTCTAGCCGCTCCAGGGCCCATTCAGCGCGGGCGTAATCGTCGGCACCCTCCATTTGCCAGGGCGAAAGATACGGATGACGCCCTATTAAAGTGGTTTCCAGTACCGTGGCGGGAAAACCGTCCTGGCGGTCCTGAAACACCAAGCCCAACTCGCGGGCGACTTGTCGTCTACGTAGCAACGCTAGCGGCTTGTCGGCGAGCTTTACATGCCCCGAACGGGGCGGTTTGAGCCCGGCCAGGGTGTGCAAGAGCGTGGTCTTGCCGGCGCCGTTGGGGCCTAATACACCCCAGCTCTGACCCGGCTCAACGGTGAGATTAAGCGCTGTGCCGCCCGGGCGACCGGGTACGTCGATGATGAGGTCTTGCGTCGCCAGAGAGCTCATCAGCGGCTCCGGTAGAGCAGAAACAGGAAGGTGGGCACGCCGAGCAGCGCGGTAATCACCCCGACCGGCAGTTGTTCGGGGGCAATGATGGTGCGCGCCAGCGTATCGGCCAGCACCAGCAGCGTACCCCCCGCCAGGGCGCAGGCGGGCAGGATCAGCCGCTGGTCGTTGCCCAGCAGCAAACGCAGCATGTGAGGTATCACTAGGCCAACGAACCCGATGCTACCAGCGGTGGTCACGGCGGCGGCGGTCAATACGCTTGCCACCACGTAAATGCCCCACTCCAAGGGGCGCACATCGACTCCCAAGGCGGCTGCCTGCTGGGGGCCGCGGGCCAGCACGTTTAGGCTACGCCCAAGCGGCATGACCAGTACGCAGACGATCGCCAGCAGGACCATGGGCGGCCAGGGCGACCGCACATAGGAAAGGTCACCCATCAACCAGTAGAGCATGCCGGGCAGGCGCTCGGCGGGGCTGATCGCCAGCATCAAGGTGATCACCGCGCCCCAGCCAGCGGCTACCACCACCCCGGTGAGCAGCAGGCGTGACGGCGTCCAGCTCCCCGTGCCATGGGCCAGCCCGAACACCAATAGCGTCGAGGCGAGTGCCCCGGCGAATGCCGAACCGGAGATGACCATGCCGCCCATTCCCGCCAGCATGGCGACCAGGGCCCCTACCGAAGCGCCGCCGGAAAGTCCCAGCACGTAGGGGTCGGCCAGGGGATTGCGCAACAGCACCTGCATCAATGCCCCCGCCACCGCCAGCAACCCCCCGGTGGTGAAGGCGGCCAAGGTACGCGGCACCCGCAGTTCAAGCACCAGGGTTTGCGCCAGGGCGTTACCGCCGCCGCGCAGCACCGCCCATACATCCATGAGCGAAAGCGAAGCACTGCCCACACTAAGCGAAAGCAGCATCGCCAGCAGGGCGAACAGCGCCAGAATACCCAGCGGCAATCCTAGCGAACGCCACCAGCGCCGAGAGGCAGCGGAATAAGCCAGATCAGCGCCGTTCACGCGCCACCTCGAGTTTTTCGCAGAACAGCCGGCTGCCTTCGAGCAGACGTGGCGTGGGGCGCTGAATCAGCGAAGGCGGCACGAAAAAGAGATTGTCGTTCTGTACCGCCTGAAGGTTGGAGTACTGCTCCCAATGGGTCAGCCAATCGCGGTTTTCCTCGCCCATGCCACCCGCCAGAATCGCCTCGGGGTTGGCGGCCAATACCGCCTCGTCGTCGATGCGGGGCACCAAGCGCGAAAGGTCGCCGAACACATTGCCCCCGCCGCACAGCGTTAGCACCTTGCCGATAAAGTGCTCATCGTTGATGGTCATCAAGGGTTCATCCCAGACTTGATAGAACACTTCCACCGGCTCGGCGTCCTTGAACGTTGCGGCCAGCTCGGCAATTCCCTGACGAAAATCCTCCGCAGCCCGGATGCCTTCCTGCTGGGTATCCGCCAACTGCGCTAGTCGTTCGATGGCGCTGGCCACGCCTTCGAAATCGCGCGGCTCGATATAGAACACCGGCACCCCCAGCGCTTCGATGGTTTCCATCTGCTCGGCGGGGTTGCCTGTAGTCCAGCCGATCACCAGATCCGGGCGCAATGTGGCCAGCGCTTCCAGGTCCAGGCGCGTATGACTGCCTACCGACGGTACCTCTTTCGCTTCCGGGGGGAAATCGCTGTAGGAGACCACCGCCACCACCTGCTCTCCGGCGCCCGCAGCGTAGACAAGCTCCGTCGCCCCGGGCGAAAGCGCGGCAATCCGCTTGGCGGGGGCCGCCAGGCACACTTCTCGGTCGCGGTCATCGACGGCACATATCTCGCCATCACTAGCCCAGGCCGGCAAGGCACATAAACCCAGCAGCGCCGACATCATCCAACAGCGTACATTGAAAGTCTTTGCAGGGGGTATTCCGATTCTGGTCATGGTTTCGCCCCATCGTCGATCAGGATCAAGCGCCCGCTTTGCGAGTCGCGATAAACCCGGCCCACGCTCTCGTAGCCGCTACCTGTTTCTCCGACACCTGCGGGCATTTCGGGCAACTCACGCCCGGCGTTGACGTCCATACCGCCTGTCGGCTTGGCGCCTTGGGAGGCCGCCAAGGCCACCATTAGGCCCACGGCGAATACCAGCATGATATCGGCCAGGTTGGCCAGAGGACCCATGGGTTCTTCATCGATCGTATCGAAGCGGCTGCGGCGGTAATCGGGAACGCTCATGGACTCTCCTCCAGCTGCGACATGGCGGCGTCGTACCAGCGCCGACGAAGCCGGCCCAACAGAAAACCGAGAATGCCCACCAATAGACCCATTACGGTGGTATTGAAAGCCACCGTCACCGCCTGCGCCAGTACATCGAGCTGGCCCTTTCCCAGGGCGGCCAAGCCCGGCCCCAGCGGAATCAGGGTACCCATCAGGCCGAGCATGGGGCCGATACGCGACAAGACATCGGCGCGGTCGATGGCGCGACGCGCACGCCGCGCCAGCAACTCACTCTGGCGAGCCTCGACCAGACGCCGAATCCCGCCACTGCGCTCACCGATAGTCAAGCCCAGCTCCCAGATCGACAGCGCCACCAGGGCCAGCAATACCAGCATGACCGGGGTCAGCAGCCAGTCGACCAGCATGCCCATGATCTCAAGCGTTGCCGTGGTCAATCCCGTCTGGGTCGGCATCATGACTGCTTCCCTCCTATTGCTGAATGGTGCGTGCGTCGTCCGGCAACAATGCCGCCGAGCAGCAACAGCAACGCCACTGCGCCTAGTAACCAAGGCAGTATCGAATCCCCACCTTCGGCTGACATTTGCGCGTTTTCGGTATCAGCTTCGGCGCTATCCGTCTCAGTGGCCTCCGTTTCGGCGCCATCCGTCTCAGCGGCATCGGCTTCGGGCGCGGCTTGGTGCGGCTGAATTTCCCGAATACTTGCCGGTGTCGGCTGGGGTTCGGGACGTTCTATTCGCGCTGACTCGATCACCGCCTCGAAAGTCTCGCGCAGATCAGTGTCCAGCCGCTCGGCAACCCAGGGCAGCAGCGGATGGTCAGGGTGCGTATGGCCACTACCGGGCAGGCCGTGTTCGCTGACCGCTTCGGCGAATTCACGCGTCAAACGATCGAGGGTTTCCTGGCTGGCTTCCCAGAAGTCACGCTTTGCCGCCAGCAGCGCAATGGATTGCATGTGCGTTTTGACGTGAACGTTGTGCTCCTCACTCAGGAACTCATCCAGCCCCAACCCATGGCTATCCTGAAAATAAACCGCATCGACCTCGTCCCACACCCAGGAACGTACCACCTCGGGGCTTGTCACCTGCCAGCCCCAGAGGTTATCCAGAAAATCGCTGCCCAGGGTACGCGCCCCGGCATAGCCGTGATCCATCAGCGGCTTGATCCATTGCGGATTAAGGTTGCGCCCGCGCAGCTCGCTCAGCAGGGCTCGTTCTAGGCTTTCCACCCTGGGGTTTTTAGGGTCGGCATGCTGGAGGACGCGGTTATCGGGCGCGTCGCCGCGCACCTGCTCCACCGCCGTTGAAAGTCCACCCTGGAAGTCGAAGCCGTCGTCGTTATCCAGCAGGCCATAGAGGTGGCTGGCCCGGCCCAGATAAGTACGCTCGACCCGCGCCAGACTGGCATCGAAGGCGGCATGGGAGGGCTCGCCATTTTGCTGCTTGCCATAAGCGTGTCCCATGCGGCGGCGATAGGCGCTGCCCAGTTCACTGCGGTCTTCCCAGGCACTCGAGCGCGATGCCAGGCGATTGACCCCGGCGCCGTAGCCGCCCGGTGCGGTACCGAATACGCGCAAAGCGGCCTGCTCGCCGGCACGGGCTTCCGAGCTATCCGCCGCCATCAGTTCCCGCGTATCGGCCACCCAACGCGCCGCGACACGGTTATTCGCCAATGACTCGGCACCTGGGTCGCGCATGTCGCTGGGCAGTGGCGCTAAGGCGGCGTCCAGGGCATTGATCAGTTGGGGATGCTCGGCACGGATGGTATCGCTGGCACCGTCCAGGGCCAGGCGCACGGCCAGATCAAGCCAGACGAGCTGGTCCTCGTAGAGATCGCGGAACAGCCCTGAGGTGGTGAACAATACATCGCGGCGCATCTTACGCCGCTCGCCCTGGGTTTTACCGTTCAGCGACAAGCGCTCGAGACCCTCGACGATGCCCCGAGAGTTCCAGCGCGGCCGCACGCCCAACATGTCGAGTCCAAAGGCGATCAGCACGCCTTCGTCGCGCACCGTATCCGAGGCCCAGAGCACCAGGGCTTCGCTGCCTTCTACAGCGTCGCCCTCTCCTTCGCCGGCATCACGGGCACGGGCGGTCGCCGCCATCTCGCTGCCCAGCGACCAGGCTACCCGGGTCGGAATCAAATCCCCTGAAAGCGCGTGAAAATTGCGCCCTGTCGGCAATACCTCGGGGGTACGGATGGGATCGTTACCTAGTCCCGGCGGCACGAAGCGTCCTTCCAGGGCCGCCAGCCAGTGGTTGCGTTCAGCAGCGGTGGATTCGCTTAGCAGCGCACGCCAGTGCTCGCGCTTTTCCCTGTCGACATCACTATCGCCGATCATCGACGCAAGCATGGTGTCGACCGCCTCGTCGCTCCAGTCCCGCCCGAACACATGCAACCCCAGCGGCATGAAGCTCTCCTGCATGTCGGTGACGTAGTGCCCGGCCTCGTGCACCAGCAGATCTTCCGACACCTCGGCGAGGATCACTTCTTCATCGGCAATGCCCAGATCGCCGGCGATTTCGCGCTCGAACTCCTCGGTAAGACTGAGGCTCTGAATACGCTCGCGCAGAAGCGCCACCGCCCGACGGCGCGTCGGGCTTTCGGGCGATACCGCAGCCTCCCAGGTTTCTACAAGTTGGCGCAGCTCGAGCAGGTCATCATAGAGTTCGGTGGCGGCCAGGGGCGGCGTCAAATGGCTGATCATCACCCCCAGCGCACGCCGCTTAGCCTGGATGCCTTCCCCTACGCCGTCGACGATATAGGGGTAGATCAACGGCAGATCGCCGCCCAGAAGATCCGGATAGTCATCGCCCGTCAGGCCCGCACGGCGGCGTGGCAGGAACTCCCGGGTCGAATGGCGGCCGAGATAGACCAGCGCATCGGCCTCGAAGTGGTCACGCAGCCAGTGATAAAACCCTATGTACTGATGGGTTGGCGGGAAGGTGGTGTTGGCGTGCAGCAGCGACTCATCAATCTCCCAGCCGCGCGGAGGCTGTGGACCGATGAACACATTGCCGAAACGCAGCCCCGGGAAAAGCATCCGCTCATCGATCACCATGGAGCGCCCGGGCGCCTCGCCCCAGCCGGAAAGCCCCGGAATACCGGTGGCAAGCAAGGCATCGCGCAGGGTTTCGAGCGCCTCAAGCCTATCTTCGCGGCTCGCGCCCTCAGCGCCGCTTTCGTAGGCCAGCCACTCCTGCCAGCCACTGACGTACTGTTCCAGCAGATCCAGGGCACGCGTCTGAGCGGGGTGGTCGTGGTTTTCAAGCAGGTGGCGCATATCCTTGGCCACGCGCTCGAGCACGTCACTGACCAGCGCCGGCTCGCCGAACGAGTCCGCAGCGACAAGACGGGCATGCATATAGCCCAGTGGGCCGTCTTCAAGCTCGCCCTGAATAGGCGCGGGCAGCGTCTCGAAATAGCCCAGGTACTCATCGCGGCTTAGCGAGGGCACCTGCCCCGCCATACTCTCCATGGCCTTACGATCCTGAGGCAGATTGACCCCGCGCTGCTGGATCAGATCGTGCAGTGCCTCGGGGCTCGCCGGCAATTCGCCTACGTCATAGCCGGCATCCGCCAACCAATGGAGCATCTCGAACAGGGATGCCGGCACGTCCAGATTGTCGGCGCCCACGTTCTGACGCCCCGGCGGATGGTTATAGTAGACAAGCGCGACTTTCTTGTCGGCGTTATCCAACTCACGCAGCCGTTGCCAGCGAGCCAGCCGATCCGCCATGGCGGTGACGCGCTCGTCCACCGGGCGCGTTAATCTCAGCTCGACGCCAGTCCTTTTATCGAGTGACTTGGGTGTGGCCACCGCCAACACCAACGGTTGGCTCACTCCTTGTAGCTCCGGCATCGCCAGTTTGTAGTGCACCGAGTCGCGTGGCAGGCCGTCGCTTGAAAGACGCCACTGGGCCTCGGTACGATCGCTGAGGCGCAGGCCTTTGAGTACCGGCACATCCAGGGCTTCAAGTGTCTGGGTCACCTCTCGCCGACCTTCGCCACCGCCGAGGGTGAAATCCTGCAGGCTGAGAATACCGGAAAGACTTGCTTTGCCGAGAGTGTCGGGGAGGCGCTCCAACGCCTCCAGGGTAGCGCCGCCCCAGCGCGACAACACCGAAAAGCACTGAATCTCGAGCTCTTCAAGGGCGTCACAGATGGCATCCAGCAGGGCCCTGTCTCCCGGCCGATCGCCGCTGTCCAGGTCGATGATCGCCACCGCGCTGCCAGATTCAAGCTGCAGGTCCGTCACCTCAGTACTGGCAGTGCCATAGCGATAATAACGAATCGCTTCCCGAGGCGAAGGCTTGGGCACTTCCATGTCACTCTCAATCCCCGCCTGAGCGAGCAGCCAACGCATGAGATTATCGAGATGTTCAGGGCTACGTCCCTGATAATAGGCCCGACCCTGAAGCCAGTCAGCCTGCGCCACGAAGCGTTGCTGCTTGCCCGCCAAGTGCTCACGGGCCGATTCATCGGGCTCCGGCCCGGCCACCAGTTCACTCAAGCCTTCCTGATCAAGCGATTCGAGCACACGCTCGCCATCGCGTCGGGACAGCCGCGTCAAACGCCGGTCGCTGTTGATCGCGAGTATCGGTACTTGCTCGGAGGTCGAGGTTTCCACCAGCCGCCCCAGGCGCCCGACCTGATCACCGAAAACCGCCGCCAGCAGCAAGGCATCGGCGCGCTGAAGCAGCTCGGCAATCTCGCCATCTCCCAGCGTTGCCAATTGCTCCGGGGTTCTCAGCAGCACCTCGTGTTCAGGGTAATTGTCCAGAAAACGGTGCGCCCCGGCGGCGAGTTCCGCCGCCGAGCGCTCCGAGACCACCCCGACCACCGTGCCCGCCGAAGCCAGCACCGGTAGCAGGGATAGCCACAACACAAGCCCAAAAAGCAGGCAGCGCATCACTGAGCACCTACCTTTATAAGCCATAGTTGATGCTGACAAAGGCGGCGCGACCGGCGTTCAGGTAATTGTCCCCGTTGAAGAACTTGGCGGTTGCGTAGTCTTTATCGAAGACGTTTTCGACGGTCAGACGAGTTGACCATAGCGGCGCGAACTGCCATCCGGCACGCAAGTTGACAAGACCGTAGCCTGCCAGGCGCTCTTGGTTTTCGGCATCGTCGTAACGATGGTTCTGTGCAATCCAGGAGCCGCCCAAGGAGACATCGCCCAGTTCACGGTCGATATCCAGGCGCAGGCTTTCACTGGCACGACGCTGGAGACGGTTTCCGGTGTCACGGTTTTCAGGGTCGGTATAAGTCAGCGCGGCCTGTAAGGTCCAGTCATTCAGCTCGGTCCCCGCAGAAAGCTCGGCGCCGCGAATGCGCGCCGTATCGACATTGAAGGCCGCATACACACCTTGCTGAGAGGTGAAGGCGATCAAGTCTTCCACATCGGTTTGATAGGCCGCCAAGTCCCAGAACAACCGGTCGTATTGACCGCGCACCCCTACCTCAAAGGTTTCAGAGGTTTCGGCGTTCAGGTCGGTATTGCCGAAACCGGGAAAATAGAGATCATTGAATGTGGGCGCCTTGAAGGCGGTGCCATAGCTTGTCCGCAGGGTATGATGATCATCCAGGTCGTAACCCAGCGCCAGGCTGCCGGTCACTTCCTCGCCGTATGCTTCGTTGTCATCGAAACGCAGGCTCGCCTGGACGGCAAGTGGTGAAAAATCCAATAGAGCTTGGGTGAAAACGGCGGTGTTGTCGCGACTGTCTTCAGCGTAATCCGTCGTGCCACTGACCTCATCTTCGCTATGTTCAGCCCCGACAACCCACTCGTGGTCAGCGATGCGCAGAGTGTTTTCCCAGCGGGCGGTGCGCGTTTGGGTTTCAAAGGCTGAAACGCTGGTGTCGGTGAAATTCTCGCTATCGTCGCGCGCCTCGCTCAAGGTGAAACGGCTGTGCCAGTTCTGAGTGACCGGCAGTTCGGCGTAGACGCCGGCTACCTGCTGAACGAAATCAATGTTGCCCCCGTCATATTCGGTGTTTCCCCGTGCGCGTAGCGCCAACACACCCACTTCGGCGCCGTTATCGAAGGTATGCGCCATTCGCGCCAGGCCGGAGGTGTTGTCGTAGCCCTTGTCTTCGCCCCCTTCGCGAATTGCCGTGCCATCAGTATCGATGCGGCTACCGGCAAAGCTGTAACGCGTGCCACCTTCGCTTCCCGAAAGCGTGGCACTGAGACGCTGGGTGTCGAAAGAACCAGCCCCGGCGGAAATTGTCGGGTGCTGCTCTTCGCCTTCGGCTTCATGGGTAAACAACTGAACCACCCCGCCTACAGCATCAGCGCCATAGAGGCTACCGCGAGGGCCACGGACGATCTCGGCGCGCTCAAACATGCGCGGATCAAGGTGCTGCCAGGCCGCACCACCGGTGGTGGCCGAACGCAAGCGAATGCCATCAATCAGCAGAACAGCGGAATCACTGCCTGTACCGCGTATATAAACACTGCTGGTCTTGCCGAAGGAGCCATTGGTTTGAATATCCACTCCCGGCCGGCCGCGCAGCAGATCGGGAATACTGATGGGATCCTGGCGACGCAGAGTCGCTTCATCGAGTACGGTGACGGAAGCCAGCGTTTCATCGGCGGTGCGCGGCGCCCGGGTGGCGGTGACCACGACCGGGTTGAGATCGACGGAACTGGAATTCGGTGTGCTATCGCTCTGAGCCTGAACGGCCAGAGGGAGTGCTGCCAGGCTGAAGGCTGCCAGGCCACAAGCGGTGTTGATTTGCGTTTTCATGGGGATCCCTTGCTCACCGTACGCACCCGTACGGCAGTTCTTTTGCGGTCACCAGGACGGCAAGGGATCGAGGAAGAGGGAGAACGATAAAAATGAAACGGCGACGTCTGCCCTGCCTCAACGTCGCCCACCGCAACCCGGCATTGAACTCTCGGGCCGGTCTCCGGGCTGACGAGCGAAAGCATAGTTCAATAGAAAAACCAGGCTTCCCGAACGGCTGCCTTCCCGTGCTAAAGCACAGTGGCATAAGAGCCGTTCTTGTCTCGATCACCGTTGCGGGGGCAGCGTCGGAATGGATGCACCGACTTCCCGTTTCACTGACGGCAACTTGCCGCCAGCACCTGAGAGAGCGCGTAAACTAGCAAGTTGGCAAAGAGAGGTCAATTTTAACCGTGACCATCGAGCCTCATCACCAACCCATGGCGCACATACCAGGTTTTTTCGGCGCAGCGAGCAGCGTCCTGGGCCAGCCAACCGGCAAGATCGCGAAGCCTGCGATCCTCGGCCGCCATCGGCACGATACCGCGCCCGACTTCCGGTACGATCAGCACGATTTCCGGGCCTCCCCGACGCTCGGCTTCGGCCAACGTTTCAAGTTCAGTGGCCATTGCCTGACGCAGCGCATCGTCATCGGGCTCTGTCTTGAGCGCGGTTTCCATCCAGGCCAGCCAGCCGGTCAGCACTCTCGTCTTAGGCGGCAAGGTTTCCGAAAACTGAGGCAAGGGGCTTCCCTGCACCAACCGATGCCACACCGCTTCGGGAAATCGTGCAGTTACGGCGTCGCGTTTTCCAGCACAGGCACCGCCGATGAAGAGCTGCATTGCCATTCTCCCTGGACGTGAATAAACGTGAAGCATCGCCCCTGGGCCTGGCCGACGCTGCCCTCCCAGAAATCGATGGTTTCAAAGCGCCTGCGCAGTTCCCTGATCACCCCGCCATGGGTCACCGCCAGCACCTGCCGGTGTTTCCCCGCGCCGGCGGCAGTGAACATATCCTCCAGCCAGCCGCTCAGTCTTTCCCGCATGGCGGCGGTCGACTCTCCTCCCGGCGGCGCCTGCTCACCCCGACTGTCGATCCAGGCCCGGTAACCGGCAATGTCCTGAAGTTCCTCGTAGCACTTGCCCTCGTAAGCGCCAAAATCAAGCTCGCGCAAGCGTGCATCGAAGTGCGCCGAAACCTGGGGTTCACTCAGCACGTGGGCCAGGGTCTGGCGGCAACGTATCAGGTCGCTGCAATGCACGGCATCGAAACGTTCGTTGAGAAAACCGTCACGTAACCTGTCCAAGTCGGCATTGGCCTCAGGCAACAGCAAGGGTATATCGCGTTGCCCCTGATAGCGTCGCTCGTGATTCCAGGCGGTCAGGCCATGACGAACGACCACCAGCTCCAGCCGATCAGCAGCAGCCATAGTTCTCCTCCTTCGATGGCGGCACCCACGATATCGCCATTGATACCGGTAAAGCTTCGGATCATCGCCAGCGTATACAACGACACAAACACCAACAGGCCGCCTAGCAGTATCGTCCATTGCGGTAGCCATAGGAATAGCAAAGATAACGGTATAAATGAGAGTGGCAGATCACGCTGACGAAGGTGTTGTCGCCACACCCAGGCAAGCCCTTCGCGGCGGGCACAAGGGGCCAGGCACAATAGCGCCACCGCAGCAAAGCGGGAAAGCGCCGGAATCGCCACCAGCAATGCCAGCGGCAGGTCGGCCTCTAGTAATGCCCACAGCAACATCCCTTTCCAGGCCAGTAGGAAGACCAGCGCCAGTATCCCGAAGCTGCCCACTTGCGGATCTTTCATGATTTCCCAACGACGTTCCAGCGGCATGTTGCTGCCAAGGGCATCGGCCACGTCCATGAGGCCGTCCAAGTGCAACCCCCCGGAAAGCCCGATCCATACACTGAGTAGCGCAAGCGCCAGCAATGGCGTGGGCAACAGCCCTTGTAGCAGTGCCGCCACACCGGCCAGCAGCGCCCCCAGCAACAGCCCTACCAGCGGGTAGCAGCGCAGCGCCCAGCGGCTAGTCGCCGGGCGCCAAGGGCACTCGACAGGCACCGGCAGCCGGGTAAGGAACTGAATGGCCAGCAGCAGGCCGAAACCGGCGTCTTTCATGGCGTTTCCTTAGCGTCAAGCGCCGCTTTCTTCCATTCGATGGCGAGCCCCGCCACCACTTCGATCACCCTGTCGGCATCGAGAGCAAGGCGACGATGCAGGCCTTGAAGAAAGTCCAGGTAGCGCCAGGTTTCGGCGTCCCTGGGTGGCAGGTCCTCATTGAGATCGTTGGAGACTACTACCAGTACAATCCTGCGGTTTCGCGCCTCGGCCAGCAGTTCGCTTAGCTGCGTGAGCCCCCTCGCCTCGTCGAACCCCGCTTCATAAAGCGCCCGGCTGGCCCAGAGGGTCAGGCAATCCAGCAGCACGGTGCCGCCCGCCTCGACCTCATCCAGCGCCGTGCTCAGGGCAAACGATGCCTCCAGGGTGATCCAGCCGGGCCCGCGTTCACGGCGGTGGCGCTCTATACGGGCGGTCATTTCGGCATCCGAGCCGGTTGCCGTGGCCAGGTAGTAACGCTTGCCACCTCGCTTTTTTTGCCACTCAAGCGTGAGACGTTCGGCCACCTCGCTCTTGCCGGAACGCGCCCCGCCACTGATGAAAGCGATCATGCGTCCCTCACATTTTGCAGCGCTTCCAGCAGACGGTCATTGTCGGCACGATCGCGTAGCGCCAGGCGCAGCCAGTCGCCTTCAAGCCCCGGAAAGTTATGCGTATGACGCGCCAGAATACCGCTGTGCAGAAGGCGTTCGAAAAGTGCCGCGCAGGTCTCACCGCCCGGTTCAGGACGCACCAGAAAGAAGTTGGCACGGCTGGGGGCGACCTCAAGCCCACAAGCGCCGAGAGCCTTCGCCATGCGGGAGTGTTCTTCACGCAGCCAGCGAAAAGTGCGCGACTGAAAACCTGTATCGCTTAGCAGCGGCGCCACCAGCTCCGCAGCCAGATGATTGACGCTCCAGGGAGGCTGATAAGAGCGGGCTTGATTGACGGTGTCGGCATTCGCCAGCAGATAACCCAGGCGTAAGCCCGGCAAGGTGTAGAACTTGGTCAAGGAGCGCAACAGGATAAGGTTATCAAAGCGCGCCAGCAGTGGTGTGAGACGCTCATCGTCCTCTACGATAAAGTCCACGAAAGCTTCGTCAATTACCAGGCGACAGTCACGCGCCCTCGCCATTTCGAGTAACGCTTCGATAGTGGCACGAGAAATCAGGGTTGCGGTGGGGTTGTTGGGGCGGCAGAGGAACATCACGTCGCACTCTTCGAGCGTGGTACCGAGCGCTTCCCACTCAAGCTTAAAATCCAGGCCAGTCAAAGCGGTGGAAGCTATTGCCACGCCGTAAGCCCTGCAAGCCCGGGCGTACTCGGTGAAGGTGGGTTGCACGATGCCCGCCCAGCCCCCCGCGTGCAGGGCCGCGCTTAGGAAAATCGCCTCGGCGCCGCCGTTGGTCAGCAATACCTGCTCGGGGCTGATGCTTTCATGGTGGGCGATGGCGGCACACGCCGCTGTATAATCCGACGCCGGATAACGCGCTAGGCCAGAGACCAATTCGGCCAAGCGTTCGGGCACCCAAGCCGGTGGCCCCAGAGGGTTCAGGTTGGCGCTGAAGTCGATCAACGGATGATGTTCGGGCAACCCGAAACGAGCCAAAAGCGCCGATGCCTGGCCGCCGTGGCTGGGCCAGGCTACAACGGCTGGGTTCATGTCAACACCTCCCTGAACAGTACTTCCCTGAACAACACCACGCCTCCCATCAGCAGCCAAAACACCAGCCAACCGCCATGCATCAACGCAATCGCCCGGTGGATATGTCGCCCGTTCAAGGGTTCTAGCGGCTCGCCCAGCTGCGCGCGATGGGACGGCTGACCCGCATAATAGTTGGTCCCGCCTAGCTGTATTCCCAAAAGCCGTGCCACCATGGTTTCTGGCCAGCCGCTATTGGGACTTGGGTGAGTTGGCGCTTCACGTCGGGTGGCTTTTAGTGCACCTTTCAATGTTCCCCGTCTGCGGGTTCCAGGTAGGCAAAACGCCGCCAGCCAGATCGTCACAGCGGTTAGCCGCGCCGGTAACCAATTAGCCAGGTCATCAAGCTTCGCCGAGGCATAGCCGAAGTCCGCGTAACGCTCGTTACGGTAACCCACCATGGAATCCAACGTATTTACCGCCTTGTAAGCCAGAGCCAGCGGCGCTCCACCAATCAGCGCGAAAAACAGCGGTGCGGTTATACCGTCGACGGTATTCTCGGCTACGGTTTCCACTGTGCCGCGCGTGATCTCGCTCTCTTCAAGCGCATGGGTATCGCGGCCCACGATCATCGCCAGTGCCTGGCGAGCGGCGACGAGGTCGCCCTGAGCAAGAGGCGTCGCTACAACCAGGGCGGCACTGTGCAGCCCTTTGATGGCCAACGTGGTCGCCAGCAGCCATATCTCCGCGGCTATCGCCAGCATCGGATGCATTTGCGCCAGCACCGCAAGACCACCCCAGGCAAGGGCAAATACCGCTCCCACAACGACTATGGTTAGCAGCGCTCCCTTAGCACACCTTGTCAGCGCCGAACCCTGATTCCAGCGTTTTTCCAACGCCGCAATCAACCATCCCATCCCCACCACCGGATGCGGCAAGCAGCGAGGATCGCCGACGACAAGGTCGACCACTATCGCGACACTGACCAGGAGTAGCATTTCAAGCATCATGGCGAGTTTTACCGGCTAGCACGGCGCCACACCGGCATCGGAAAACGTCGACATCTCCACCATCATCGCGCTGGCAGCACGCAGCAGGGGGAATGCCAGCACCGCGCCGGTTCCTTCCCCTAAACGCATTTGCATGTCCAAAAGAGGCTTCGCCTGCAGAGTATCCAACGCTACCTGATGGCCGGCCTCTTGAGAGCGGTGACCAAAGATCAGGTAGCCGCGCACTGCTGGGCAGAGCCTGCATGCTGTAAGGGCGGTGACAGTGGCGATAAAACCGTCCACGATGATGGGCAGTCGATACGCTGCTGCGGCTAAATAGGCGCCGGTCATCGCGGCGATTTCAAGCCCACCCAGTTTAGCCAGAACATCCAATGGCTCGTCTGCATTGGCTTTTCGAGCATTAAGTGCGCGTTCAATGACCGCCACTTTGTGCTTAAGCTGAGCACTATTAATCCCGGTACCCACCCCTACGACCTGGGCGACCGGTACGGCGGTTAAGGCCGCTAGCATCGCGCTACTTGCCGTGGTATTCGCAATGCCCATCTCACCGGCAATCACACTTTTACACCCAGCATCAGCAGCCCGAGTTACCGCTTCAATACCTACCGATATCGCCGCTCCGACTTCTTCGCGCGTCATGGCATCTTCGTGCACCATATTCGCTGTGCCGCGCCGTACTTTGGCATCCACTACCCCGTAAGCATCAATGTCACCAGCCACACCGACATCCACGACTTCCAAGTGCGCCCCTACCTGGCGAGCAAATACATTGATTGCCGCGCCACCCTGGGCAAAGTTGGTCACCATCTGTGCGGTAACGGCACTCGGGAACGCCGAGACTCCTTCCTCTGCCACGCCGTGGTCGGCGGCAAATACCACCACCCCCGGAGGGCTAGGTTCAAACCGCGTATTGCCAGTGATTGCGCTAAGCTGAATGGCAAGCGACTCCAGCATGCCGAGGCTACCGGGAGGCTTGGTCAGCGTGTCAAGATAAGCGTGCGCCGCCTCGCCCACCTCGTCCTCAACGGGCTGAATACGGCTAATCCACTGAGAAACGGTATCAGACATGGCAGGCTCCAAAGCGGGCTAATATAAGGCGCTGAATGGTAGCAGACCCGGCCTGGGTTTACCTGCCCCACTCTCTTCCACTTCCCACACGAGGTGCCTATGGTTAGTAGTGGCTCTCTTAAACTGAATCCCACCCTTATTGCGGTCACCCGGCGCATCCGAGAGCGCTCCGCCGAGCGGCGTGCGCTTTACGAAACCCGCATGGCCGACCAACACCGGCGCGGGGTGCACCGTGGAGAGCTTTCCTGCGGTAACCTGGCGCACGGCTTTGCCGCTTGTGGCGCCGAGGAGAAAGCGTCACTCAAGCTGATGAACAGCGCCAACCTGGGCATTATTTCCGCCTACAACGACATGCTCTCGGCCCACCAGCCTTTCGCCACTTTCCCCGGCACCATTAAAACCGCTGCCCGCGCCATGGGTTCCACCGCGCAGTTTGCCGGTGGCGTCCCGGCGATGTGCGATGGCGTGACCCAAGGCCAGCCGGGGATGGAGCTTTCGCTCTTCTCCCGCGATGTGATCGCCATGGCCGCCGCCGTGGGGCTATCGCACAATATGTTCGATGCCGCGCTCTACCTTGGGGTGTGCGATAAAATCGTGCCAGGGCTTTTCATCGCCGCCGCGCGTTTTGGCCATCTGCCGGCGATGTTTGTGCCTGCAGGCCCGATGGAGAGCGGCCTGCCCAATAAAGAGAAGGCGCGTATTCGACAGCTCTATGCCGAAGGCAAGGCGAGCCGGGAGGACCTGCTCGACGCCGAATCGGCTTCCTACCATAGCCCCGGCACTTGCACGTTTTACGGCACGGCCAACTCCAACCAGCTGATGATGGAAATGATGGGCCTGCATTTGCCCGGCACCTCGTTTGTGAACCCCTGTACGCCGTTACGCGAGGCGCTGACCCGCTACGCCACCGAACAGGCCATCCGTAACAGCGAACCCGGCGGCGAGTACCGCCCCTTCTACCAACAAATCGACGAGCGGGCCATCGTCAACGCGGTCGTGGGTCTGCTCGCCTCCGGCGGCTCGACCAACCACACGCTCCACCTCATCGCCATGGCAGCGGCGGCGGGCATTACGCTCACCTGGGACGATTTCACCGAACTTTCCGCCGTCACCCCCAGCCTGATGCGGGTCTACCCCAACGGCCAGGCCGATATTAACCACTTCCAGGCAGCGGGCGGCATGAGCTACCTGCTGCGCGAATTGCTCGGCGCGGGGCTGATTCACGGCGACATTCCCACCGTGTCGGGCACTGATCTCACTGCCTACACGCAGGAGCCTTGCCTTGAAGACGGTAAGCTCACTTGGCGCGAAGGCCCCGAGAAAAGCCTCGATGAGAACGTCCTGCGCCCGGTGGCCACACCGTTCGCCGCCACGGGCGGCTTGACGGTACTCGATGGCAACCTGGGCCGCGGGGTCATCAAGGTATCAGCGGTGAGCGAGGCGCACCGCGTGGTTGAAGCGCCGGTCAAAATCTTTGAGGATCAGAACGACCTTAAGGGAGCGTTTGAAGCGGGCGAGCTTGATCGCGACGTGATCGCGGTGGTGCGTTTTCAAGGCCCCAAAGCCAACGGGATGCCGGAGCTGCACAAGCTGACGCCTTATCTCGGCGTGCTGCAAGACCGTGGGTTTAACGTGGCGCTGGTCACCGATGGCCGTATGTCGGGCGCCTCGGGCAAGGTACCCGCCGCGATTCACCTAAGCCCCGAAGCGCTCGATGGCGGCGGGCTTGCCAAGCTTTGCGACGGCGATACCGTGCGCTTGGATGCCAACGCCGGCACGCTGGAAGCCTTGGTCGAAACAGAGACCTGGGCCGAGCGGCAGCTCGTCGTCGGGACGCTGGACCACTACCACGTCGGCCTAGGCCGTGAACTCTTCGGTGGCTTTCGCCACCTGGCGATGCGCGGTGATGAAGGTGCGAGCGTTTTCGGCGGTTTCGAGGCCGACGATCTCGCCCGCCAGGAGGGGCAAATTCACGACGAAGACGCTTAGGCGTGTCGGGAAGCCCAAGGGCGACGCGATCAGTGGTGAAACTGCTCGGCGGCTTGGCGCGCGAGTTCGCGAATCGCGCCCCAGTTCTCCTCATCGATCAGCGCTTTTGGCGTTAGCCACGAGCCTCCCACGCACATGACGTTATCTAAGGCGAGGTATTCGCTGGCGTTGTCAAAGGTGATCCCTCCAGTGGGGCAAAAACGCGCTTCGGGTAAGGGGCCGGCAAAAGCTTTGAGCGCACCGATGCCGCCGCTGTAGAGCGCGGGAAAAAACTTAAAGCGACGATACCCATACTGCCAGCCGGACATGACTTCAGACACGGTGGCCACGCCGGGCAGCATCGGCACGGTGCTTTCAACCCCATAGCGGTAAAGCGCCTCGGTGGCGCCGGGGGTCACGACAAAATCTGCCCCTGCCTGCTCCGCCTGACGATACTGCGCCGGGGTCAACACCGTGCCCGCTCCGACGCTAGCGCTGGGCAGCGCGTCGCGCATGCGCTTTATGGCGTCCAGCGCACAGTCGGTACGCAGCGTGACCTCCAGCACGGTAATCCCGCCCTCGACCAGGGCGCGGCCGAGCGGCACTGCATCTTCCAAGCGCTCCACGCTGATCACGGGAATCACCTCCGCCTTGAGGCAGATGCTATCGAGCTCGGCAGTACGGGTAGAGGGTAGCTGTTTATCGAGTGTCATCCATTCATCTCCTAGTAAAGCGTGGCGGCACCTAAGGCGCCCAATAAATCGCAAGCGGACAAGAGAAAAAGGCGCGAATGGGGAGCTGGCGGGCATCGTCACCCTGCAGCGCATTTGCCAGCACCGCGCGTTTCTCCTCACCGGTAATATGCACGAAGTGGCGCCGCGCTTGGTGAAGCCGATCCGCCGAGAGCGTGATACGCGCCAAAGGCTGGCTCGGTGAACGCACGGCCACCACCGCCTCGGCCGTCGTCAGCGCCAGCCCAAGTTCTCGGCTGTCGGGGAATAGCGACGCGGTATGGCCATCGCCCCCCATACCTAACACCACGGCACTGGCGGGCCAGCTGAGCGCTTCCAGGCGCTTAGCGACCTCGGCGGCCCCCTCTTCTGGGGTCTCGTCCGCCGTGGTAAGCGAAATAAAAGGGGCGCTTTCGGCATCGCCTTGCAGCAGGTGCTCGCGCACTAGGTTGGCGTTGCTGTCGGCGCTTTGTTCGTCCACCCAGCGCTCGTCGGCGAGCGTCACATCCACCCGCGCCCAGGGCAGCGACATCGCGGCCAGCGCCTGAAAAAACGCCACCGGGGTGGAGCCGCCGGAAACGACCAATAACGCGCGCGCCTGATGCTTTAAATCCTCGCGCAGGCCCTCGGCCACGGCCTCGGCCAGTTGTTCGGCGAGTTGTTGGCGGGCTTGGCTCATGTCAATAATCCTCGTACCAACTACGGCCATCCTGGGTGATCATCGCGATCGAGGCGACCGGCCCCCAGGAGCCCGCCGGGTAGCGCCTTGGCGGGGTCTCGCGGGATTGCCAGCCGTCGATCAGCCGGTCGCACCAGCGCCAGGCATGCTCCACTTCGTCGCGACGCACAAACAGGTACTGCTGCCCTTTCATCACTTCCAGTAGCAGGCGCTCGTAGGCATCGGGAATACGCGACTTGGGGAAGGCACTGTTGAAATCCAGGTGTAGCGGACCAGGGCGCAGGCGCATGCCTTTATCCAGGCCGCTATCTTTGGTCAGCACCTGCAGCGCCATCCCCTCCTCCGGCTGCAAGCGAATAATCAGCTTATTCGCCGCTAAATCGCGCTGGTCAGGGTCGAAAATGTAGTGCGGCTGCTGACGAAAGTGGATCACGATCTGTGAGAGCTTTTCCGGCATCCGCTTGCCGGTGCGTAGGTAAAACGGCACCCCCGCCCAGCGCCAATTCGCGACCTCGGTTTTCATGGCCACGAAGGTTTCGGTTTGGCTCTGCGCGTTGGCGCTCTCCTCTTCTAAATACCCTGGCACCGGCTGCCCGTCAGTAGTACCGGCAATGTACTGCCCGCGTACCACATCGCGTCCGAGCGCCTCACCGGTGAAGGGCTTGAGCGCTTTAAGCACTTTGACCTTTTCGTCGCGAATAGCGTCGGCATCCAGGTTGGAGGGAGGGTCCATGGCGATGAGACACAACAGCTGCAGCAGATGGTTTTGCACCATGTCACGCAGCTGCCCTGCTTCGTCGAAATAGCCCCAGCGTCCTTCGATACCCACTTTTTCGGCGACGGTGATTTCCACGTGGGAAATATGGTTCTGGTTCCACTGTGTACCGAACAGCGGGTTGGCAAAACGTAGCGCAATGAGATTTTGCACCGTCTCTTTGCCCAGGTAGTGGTCGATGCGATAGATACGCGATTCGGGAAAGACACTGCCGATGGCGTCGTTGATCGCCTCGGAAGAGTCGAGATCAAAGCCGATCGGCTTCTCCACCACGACGCGATCCGCCTCGCCAACGCTGCCGCTCTCCCCCAGATGGCGGCAAATATCGCCGTAGAGTTTAGCGCCCACGGAAAGATAGACCACCATCGGCCGCGGCGAACCCTCCCGCCAACGGCGAATGGCGGTGAACCCCTCCGGCTTCGTAAAATCGAGCTTTAAATAGTCGAGGCGATACAAAAAACGCGTCAGGGTTTTCTCGTCCTGCTCTTCGCTTTTGACTCGCGCGCGTAGCGTGTTACTTACCTGATTTTGAAACGAGGACGCGTCGTGATCGTGGCGTGCCAGCCCCATGATACGGGTCTCTGCCGGCAGCAGCCCTTCTCGGTCGAGCTGGTAGAGCGCCGGCAGTAACTTACGCTGGGCCAAATCGCCTAGGGCGCCAAAAATCGCCAAGTCGATAGCATGGTCGGGGTCACCCAGCGTATCCGCGCGTTCTCTCATCGTGCCTGGCTCCCTTCGTCGGTTTCTGCCTACGCTCGCTTTAAAGAGCGTCTTGCTAGAAGTTTAGCGATACTTCATATCCTGTAAACTTGCGCAGGTTGATCACGCCGGTATCCAGCAACAGGTATTGCCCTTTAAGCCCCTGCAACACGCCTTCCACTCGGGGATTTTTATCCAAGTTGTGCGAGACGATCTTGCGCGGGAAATCGCTCACCGGATAGGTAAACGTATGCGCGCTTGCCTCCAGGGGGCGAATGGCGTCCTCGCCGTGCTCTGCTTTGAGTTGATTCAAGCCGCTCTTGAGCTGGCTAAACAGCCGGTCGCGCTCGGCGCACAAATCGAGCGGCTCCACCTCGCCTTTGAGCATCGCACGCCAATTGGTGCGATCACTCACCTGCTCTTTGAACAGCATTTCGACAAAGCCCGCCTGTTGGCGTGTATCGACCTCTAAAATCGGCAACGCTTGAATGGCGCCCTGATCCAGCCAGCGAGTCGGCATCTGCGTTTTGCGAGTCACTCCCACTTTCACTCCCGAGGAGTTAGCCAGATACACCACGTGAGGCTGAAAGCAGTGCTGCTGGGCCCACTCCGGCTCGCGGCAAGTGCCGCGAAAAAAGTGGCAAGTTTCGGGCTTGACGATGCAGGTATCGCATCGCGCTAGCCGCTTGAAACAAGGGTAACAGTGCCCTTGAGCAAAGCTCTTTTTTGTCGCGCGCCCGCAATGGGTACACGCAATGGCCCCGCTCCATTCAAGCGAAAGCAGCCGACCCAGCTTGTCATTCAGTGTCAGCGCATGCTCCCCCGCCCGAAGCGCGTAATCGACGGGTAACCGAGCATTTGCCGCGGGTGCAATCGCCATTTTTTTCAAGCAGCCGCGCAGCTCACTTTCCTCAACACCGCTATCAGCCACGAGTGGCGTCCCTGGCAAGCCCGGCCATTTCCGGCGACACCCCTTGACCGGTGGCGCTGGCACCGCAGGTGCGCTGCTCTAAGTAGCCGACGCGGTTCTCTTCGGGAACGTTGTTTTCTACTTCGTAACGCATCACGGCTTCCAAACAGAGTTCGGTTTGTTCGGGCGTCAAGCGCCGACCATCCGGCCATTTGCGCAGCGAAACCGCCTGCTTCAGGCTTTCGTAAATCGCCGGGGTCATCTGGTTAATCATTTTATCGAACGTCATGTCGCTCATTATCAACGTCTCCTCATCGCATGTCTTAAACACTAACGCCGCCGTCGCCGCGTCGACGCAAACCAGCCGGTCACCAATCCCACGAGCAGCCCGCCTAGGTGCGCCTCGTTCGCCACGTTACCAAAACCAATGCTCTCCGCCGCATCGGTCATGGTGAACACCATCCAGCCAAGCATGAATACCACGAGCATGGTGGGAACAAAAAAACCGCTTTGGGGCGCGCGTCGCGACATTAACCACACGTGGCCTAATAGCGCATACACCACGCCCGACATACCGCCAAAAAGCACCGTGCCGGTGGCGTACTGCGCCAGGTTGGCGCCCACCCCAGCCAAGAGCAACAGAAGCAGCATGGTGCGACTGCCTTGAAGTATTTCGATTTGACGACCGAAGTACCACACCCACATCAGGTTAAAAATCAGGTGCATCCAGCCAAAGTGCAAAAAAGCGGGTGAGAGCAGGCGCCAAATCTGGCCGCTGCTGATCGTGGTCGATAACGCGCCAAATACCAGCTCATCGTTGGCGATACCCACCGGCACGATGGTTAAGCTCACGATGAGCAAATCACCGAACACGCCAATCAAGGCGAATATCAATAAGCTGACCATGATCATCGCCGCCGTGACTGGCACGCGCCGTAACGCCGGCAGTACATCCGTTGTGCGTTGGGAGCGCCGCGAGGGGCGCGCGAGCATCAGCGGCTCGCCCTTCTCCCAGCGCTGCACTAACGCTTGTAGCTCGGCGTGCTGATGGGGGTCAGCCACCCAAATGAGCTGGCCATCGGCTTCAGCCGTGATGCGGTGCCCTATACGGTGCTGCCAAAGGGCCTGGCGCAGCGCCCGGGTATCGGCATCATGGGGCAAGAGCATAACGGGGTGCATCGGGGTATCTCCCTATTGACGAGAAGGCTCGACCTTGAAGCGACACGCCTTGAGCGGGCCATAAACGAAAAAAACCCGACGGAGGGGACCGCCGGGTAAAAAGCAAGGGATCATTCAAGGGAACACTTACTCTGATAGCCGGTGGCATGCGAAGTTCAGCCTTTTCGCCAGAAAAATATGTAATAAAATGTATCTTTTTAAACTTTGCTTAAACGGAATCCACTTCCCACTGATTAGGCAAGGCATTTTCTTCTTTGGGCACCCGCACCCAAACGAAATGATCGGCGCTGAGCTCGGTTTCGCCGCTCCACCGATACGCCACCAAACGCCCGTATTTAACCGCACTGTAATCTAAACAGGCGATATTGACCGCCGGCAGCGCCGGAATCCCTTCGCACCAGTAGTGGCCAATAAAAAGAGGCGGCTCATCGGGGCCGTAATAACTTAGCCGCTCACGCTGCGCGTCGGTCAGAGGCCGCGCCTCTAAATCACCGGGCAGGTTATCCGGCTGAAAGACCACATCGCCCCAGACTTGCGGCGCTCGGCTCCAAAAGTGGGTTCGAAAGCTTTTGCGGGTAAAGCCATCGCCGGAGTGGATTTCAATACCGCTGGGCAAAGGGATATGCGTGCCCCGGGTCAAACAGTCGAGAATGCGAAAGGCTTGCGTCGAGGGGTCGGTGGATTCGACCAGAAACGCATCGTCCATGCAGGCATCCGGGCGACGTTTAAGCAGCTGATCGATCAGCGTTGCATCCCAACAGGCGTGTACGACGCGAATCCCCTCAAGCTCAAGGCAGAGCGGGATTGTCTTGAACCAGGCCAGGGTGTCTTCCCACTCGTTGGTGTGATCGCGATACTGCGCCAGCGTGTCCTCGATGATGCGGTTGTGGCGCGGCGTGTGCTCACGCAACCAGCGCTTACCGCTGCCAGCGGGGGCCGGATGACAGTACGCCAAGGCGTTGTATTCGTGGTTACCCATGACAATATGCGCCTCGCCGGCTTCCACCATGCGCCGTGCAATCGAGACCGCTAAACGAATACGCGGGCCGCGATCGATCAGATCACCCAGAAAAATCACCTTGCGCTTGGGGTGACGATAGACCCCACCGTGCTGGGTATAGCCGAGCTTTTCCAGCAGCGCGGAAAGCGTGGCACCGCAGCCGTGAATATCGCCGATCAAATCGTAACCTTCGCTGTTACGTGCCGCCATGCTCAATCTCCTAGCCGGTGGCTCCACCCCAGTTTACTGCGCAACACCTCGTAGAAGTTGTGCCCCAGCGGATGCACTAGCTGAACGCGCTGCGGTTTGCGGGTGATGACCAGTACATCATCGGGTTTGGCCACGGCGCGGGTTTGCCCATCGCAGCTGATGTGCGGATAGGTTTGGTTGGTTTCGCCGATATGAATGCGGATTTCGCTGGCGGCATCGACCACAATCGGGCGGCTTGAGAGAGTGTGCGGAAACATCGGCACCAGCGTCACCACATCGAGCTTGGGGTGCATGATGGGGCCTCCCCCGGAAAGGGCGTAAGCCGTTGAGCCGGTCGGGGTCGCCACAATCAATCCATCGCTGCGCTGGCTATACACAAACTGGCCATCGATGAAGAGTTCAAACTCGATCATGCGTACGGCTTTGCCGGGATGCACGACGACTTCGTTGAGCGCTTCGCCACTGCCCACGGCCACACCATCCCGGTAGAGCTCGGCATCGAGCAGAAAGCGCTCTTCGCGCTCAAACTGCCCGGCGAGCACCTCGCCGACGCGCGTTTCCAACTCATCCGGAGAGATATCGGTCAAAAAGCCTAGCCGGCCGCGGTTAACGCCTAGAATCAATGTGCCGGTATTGCACAGCGTTCGCGCCGCCCCCAAGAGGCTTCCATCGCCGCCAATCACGATGACCAGGTCGCAAAGCTCACCGAGTACCCGGCGGCTGGCTTCGGGCTGGCCGTGATCGGGAATCACCGTGGCGGTGCGGTCTTCGACCAGCACTTGATAGCCGTTATCGGTGAGGTAAGTCACTAGGCGCCTGAGCGAATCGACCACTTTTTGACTGCCCAGCCGACCAATCAAGCCAATGGTCGTGAACGGACGATAAGCGGAGGCGGTTCCCGTTGGCGGTCGCGATGGCAGTGAGGACTGATGCGTCATGGGGCCAGCTCGTTGAGATGAGGCCCCATTATCACTATCCGCATCACAGCGGGCAAATCGGCTTAAGCGGTTTGATAGCCCCGATGCTCGCGCCACCAGTGATTAAGCCACAGCGAAAAGGCGATAATGAGCGCGCCAAGCGCCAAGCGCGCCAAATCCGCCTCACGGTTCCAGATCAGCAAATTGACCAGCAACCCTGCAGGAATCAAAGCATTATTCATGATCGCAAGGGTACCCGCATCTACCCTGGTGGCGCCGCGATTCCACAAGAAGTAGCCGCCGCCCGAAGCCGCAAGCCCCAACCACACCAGCACCGCCCACTGCCAACCACTCGTTGGCAGCGCGGCGGCACTACCCAGCAGCAAAAAGGCCGGCAGCGCCACGACCATGGCACCCAAGAAGAACCAACCGAAAACATTATGCCAAGGCAGCGTCGCCGGCAGTTCGGCGTCTAAACGCCGGTAGCCCACTTGCCCCAGTGCAAAACAGAGATTGGCCCCCTGCACCACCAAAAAGCCGGCCCAAAAGCCGCTGTCAATGCCGTCGTAGCGGATAACCGCCGCCCCGATCACCGCGAGTAGCGCTGTCAGTAGATAAAACGGAGTAAAGCGACCGAACATCAAATCATCGAGCATGGCGATATAAATCGGCGTGAAGATAGTAAATAGCAGCACTTCGGGCACGGAGAGCAGCAAGAAGGACTGATAAAAGAAAATATACATCACCCCTAGCTGCACCGCGCCGATGGCCATCAACGTGAGCCGCTGCTTACCGCTTAAAAGGCGTGGGCGTAAGAAAGGCAGAAATACCAGTGCCGCCAAGGCGACACGCATCAGCACGGCGAAATAGCTATCCACCTGCCCGGCGAGATACACGCCAATCAAAGAAAAGGAGAAGGCCCAAAGCGCCGTGACGCCAACCAGGTAAGACATGGTAAACCTCTAGCAAAAATAAAGTTAACACGATTATACCCCGCTCATTAACTCTGCCAAGCGATAAGCGTGGAAACCGCCTACCTTAATCTCGCTTAAGACTTGTCGCGGTGTACTTCACGGCGTAAACGACACCCGGCACCCAGAGCAGAAGCGTCAACCCGAGGGCTATCAAAACGCGGCGTGCGCCGCCGCTAAGGAGCCCCACCGCAAGCGGTGGCAGCAGCACCGCAAGCGCTACATAGGCGGCCTTAAAGCCTGCTGGAAGCGCTGCCGGCGAAGCAGCCGCTTCTTCTGAGGCGGTGTTCGGCTTGGGCGACGAAGCCGGCGGGGTAAAGTGTTCGACACGTGCGCGGCTAGCTGAAGAGGTTTGTGAAGCGTTTTTCTCGTTCGCACGGGCTTGCTCAGCACGGCGGTGAGCCTCTTTATCAATTTTTTGCTCCAGGGTGTCCGCGTCTTCGGCGAGGTCATCGTGGTAGCGTTCCCACTCCTCCCAATCGTGTGGCGTACCGGCTTTAGGGCGTTTATGCCCTGCCCCCCGCGCCCGCTCCCAGGCTTTTTCTTCTAGCGTATTGGGGCGTTCGGGATCACGTTCGATTCCCACGCCCTTACGATTTAAATACTCACGCGCATCCATGATATCCGCTCCTCTTTATAGATAACCCACGGGCACCTTGATATACCACTAGCGTTGAAAACGATGTTCGAACCTCACCAATCTCCTGTCTACAGTAAATGGGTACCCATACGCGTGACGCGTCCGTTTATTGTCACTCAGGGCATTAGCGCTGAACCTGCCGTACATCAGACGAGCGGCCAGCCAGAGAGTTCTAAAAGAGAGTTCTATAAGAAAGAGTTCTAGAGAAAGTTCTAAGGAGCACAGCCATGAGTCAAAAACAGCCCGATACCGTTCGCGACATTATGTCCCGCGACTGTTACCGCGTCTCTCCCGAAGCGTCGGTCACCACCCTCGCCCAGGGACTTGCGCTTCACCGTTTACCGGGCGCGCCAGTGGTGGATAGCGCCGACCGGCTCATCGGCTTTATCTCTGAACAAGACGTACTCGGTCAAGTGCTTGATAGCGTGTATAACGATGGCGAGGCGCCGTTGGTGAAAGAGATGATGCGCAATGAGGTGTTAAGCGTTTCACCCAATAAGAGCATTACGGACCTCGCTCAAGAGATGCGTGGGCCAAAGCCCAAAATTTACCCTGTGGTGGAGCAAAACCGACTCGTCGGCACCGTCACCCGTCGCGATGTTCTGATTGCGCTACTCAAAATTCGCCGCCATTGACGTGAGCCCATCGCTTACCCAAAAAAAACCGCTGCTCATTGAGCAGCGGAAGCAAGGGATCGAAAACAATAGCCAGTGCAACAAACCTAAAAACTTTACAAGTCACCTTTAGCGACTGATAACGCCTGTTGCCTGTCACCCTATCTGACAGCGCAATGCGAAAAAGTTCGCCAGCCTAACGAATTTTCTCCCACGCAACGTGCGCGTATAATCAACGGGCGGTTTTTACCCACAGTTTCCTCACCCCAAGAGAGGGATAAATGGCGCTTTTTTTCCTCGTATTCGGCGTATGCTTGCTGGTGATTGCAAGCGCCGTCGGCATTCTGCTCACCGCTCGCACGCCGCGCTACCGCACTGAGCCCAAGGATCTGCTGCGCCTATTCGATCAAGCGCTGGAGAGCCAAGTCAGCGAAAGCGAGTGGAACGCGATTATTGGCTACCCCATTCGCCACGATGAGTACTTAGACGGGGTTCGCCGCCGGGCGGCACGCCTAATGGAGGAGCATGGTCGGCGCTGGCAAATTGCGCAGGGGAAACCGCTGCTGGACAAAAAAGGCCAAGCCGAGTTAAAGGCATTGCGTGACCACCTTGCCGCGCACACGGCGCTACGCCAACCCTAAACCGTGCTTGTCAACTACCTCTCCCTGAAGGGAGAGGCTTGTGAAAGCAAGCCTAGTTGACCAGGGAAAGCGGGCAGTACAGCCGCTACGTTGATAACAGGTCGTCAAGACTCACCAGTGGATGCTTCACCCAGTCCGCTGCTCTGAAAGGTCAGGATCATGCTGGCGCTTAGGTAACGCCGAAGGTCTTGATCGCTGCCGATATCAGTATCGTTGGCAGGAGCCGGTTATCGACATTCCCGAGGGGAGATGGGGCGCCAGCCCCGCGACACCAGACCCGTAAGGGTACGTTTAAGGAGGAAATCGCATGGCGGTTTTCGTATGGGACAAGCACAAGCAGCCGTTAATGCCGTGTAGCGAAAAACGCGCTCGGTTGCTGCTGGATCGCGGCCGTGCCGTGGTGCATAAACGCTATCCGTTCACGATCCGGCTCAAGGATCGGGTGGGTGGTGAGACGCAACCGCTTCGCCTGGGACTTGATCCCGGCAGCAAGACCACCGGGTTGGCACTGATGCGTGAGTCAGCGGGCGAGCAACGGCATGTGCTGTGCCTGTTTGATCTGGTGCATCGTGGGTACCAGATCAAGAAGGCATTACAGCAACGCGCCGCCTTTCGGCGTCGCCGGCGCACGGCCAATTTGCGCTATCGCGCACCACGTTTCGACAACCGGACGCGCAAAGCCGGCTGGTTGCCACCGTCATTGCAGCATCGGGTGGATACGGTCATGGCCTGGGTACAACGACTCAGCAAGTTGGCGCCGATCACTGGCATCAGCCAGGAGTTGGTGCGCTTTGATACCCAGCAACTCGACAACCCCGAGATCAGCGGCGTCGAGTACCAGCAAGGCACCCTGCTCGGCTACGAGGTGCGCGAGTACCTGCTGGAGAAATGGGGTCGGGAGTGCGCCTACTGCGGCACCGCCGATACGCCGCTGGAAATGGAGCATGTGGTGCCGCGCTCGCGCGGTGGCTGCAATCGCGTCAGCAACTTGACGATAGCCTGCCACGACTGCAACCAGGCCAAGGACTCACTACCCTTGGCGACTTTTTTCGCCACCGACAAAGGCCTGAAAAAGCGCCTCAAGGCTAACGGCCTGTCAGCGGGCGCGCGGCTGGAGCGCGTACAGCGCCAGCTTAAACAACCGCTCCGCGATGCCAATGCGGTCAATGCCACGCGCTGGGCGCTATTTAATGCGCTCAACGCCACCGGCTTGCCGGTGGCCGTGACGAGCGGCGGACGCACCAAATACAATCGTCAGCGGCTCGACATTCCCAAGACCCATGCGCTGGATGCGGCCTGTGTCGGCGCGTTCGATTTGCTGCACGACTGGACGGTGCCAACCCTCACCATCAAATGCACCGGACGCGGCAGCTACCAGCGTACCCGCTTAACAAAACACGGTTTTCCGCGCGGCTACCTAATGCGCCAGAAGCAGGTGCACGGCTTTCAGACCGGCGATATGGTCAAGGCCATTGTGCCCACCGGCAAGAAAGCCGGCACCCATGCCGGCCGTGTCGCGGTGCGCAAGACGGGCAGCTTCAACATCCAAACCGAGCAGGGTGCGGTGCAAGGCATTTCGCACAAATACTGCACCGTGATCCAACGCGGCGATGGCTACGGCTATCACCTCACACCACCCGTTAACCACAAAGGAGGAGCGGGAAAAGCGGTGGCGTAATCCAGGTCGCTCTGCGAGCGACGCGCTATCCCTCCCGGCACTAGAAGTACCGGGTATCCCGCGCAAAATCTGATGAGGAGACCGCTATGCTCAGTACCATTCGCCACCTCCCCCTAGATACCGCCACCCGTCACCACGCGCACGACTTTCATCAGATTGTGATTACCGTTTGCGGTGAAGCTGAATTTGAAATCGAGGGCCTGGGTGGTCACGTTAACGCCTTTTCTGGCTGCATTGTTCCGGCCAATCATGAGCACTACTACTCGGGCAACAAGCACAACCGCCAACTGATTTTAGACCTGCCCGAACAGGCGCCAGCGCTTTCCGGTGAGCATCGAGAACTGGTGGCGCTCTTTGATGCACCACGGTTTTTTTCTCTCGATACCGCGCTGCGTCACTACTTGGCTTTTTTAGACAGTGAAATCGTGCAGAGCCCTCAGCGCAGCGATGACTTCCAGCACGACCGTCTCGCCGTTACCCTGCTTGGCGCGCTCAAGTCTCGCCTAGGGGATGACCCGACGGTGCAGCGCGAGCGCCTTAATCTGGCCCATATCCACCGCTATATTCAGCACCATCTTAGCGAAGAATTGCGCGTCGCTGACCTTGCTCGCTTGGCCTGTTTAAGCGAAGCCCACTTTTCGGCTCGCTTTCGCGCCCAAACGGGCCTGTCCCCCTGGCAGTACGTACGCCGTGAGCGCCTAAATGCCGCGCGCCAACTACTGCTGCAAAGCCGCTTACCCCTGACCGATATCGCCCTACAAACGGGCTTTGCCAATCAAAGCGCTCTCTCTCATGCGTTCCGTCGCCGCTACGGCATCGCCCCACGCTACTTTCGCGAAGGCGCTCACCGCACTACGTTAAACACCCCTTTGGTCAACACCCCGTTGACCAGCGCATTGGCAGCTCCCCAAAAGCTCGACTAACGTAAATCTAACGCCCAGAACGCGACTTAGGTCTAAAAGTTCATGCGTTTGCCATGAATTTGACACGTTTTGCCGTGCTTTAGACATGCAGCTCGCGCCGGCGCGCTCTACATTCGAACGTTAACGCGGGCTATCCGCGCTGTAACCCAATTCGTTCCTGCTCTGACTTTTGGGGGCTTCAATGCTCAACGCTAAGAAACTGCGTGACCCTGCCATCTGGCAAACCGATCTCGACACGCTGCTGGCGCGGGTCAGCGACCACTATATCGTCGATGAAGACCGCTTTGTTAACGAGCTGATTAACGTCATCGACGCTGACCGTGACGACTTTGCGCGCATTGAAGCGAACACCGCCTCACTTGTGCGTGAAGTGCGCGAGATGGATACCGCCGTCGACACCATCGATGAACTGCTACAACAGTACAGCCTGGATACGCATGAAGGCCTGATGCTGATGTGTTTGGCGGAAGCCATGCTGCGTATTCCCGACAAAGCGACCGCTGATGCCTTGATAGAAGACAAACTCGGCCCGGCGGATTGGCAATCCCATGTGGGCAAAAGCGAGTCCTGGATGGTCAATGCCTCTACCTGGGGCTTACTCATGACCGGTCGCGTGCTCAAAATGGACCACCCCAAAGAGGGGCAGCCGGCCAACTTTATCAATCGCATGGTCAATCGCATGGGCGAGCCGGTGATTCGTCGCGCCATGTTCGAGGCGATGAAGATCATGGGCAAGCAGTTCGTGCTGGGCCGCGATATCGATGAAGCGCTCAAACGCTCCAAGCCGCTTTTCAACAAGGGCTACACCTACTCCTACGATATGCTCGGCGAGGCGGCCCGCACCCGGGATGATGCCAAACGCTATTTTGACGATTACGCGCGCGCTATCCAGCAAGTCGGCAAAGCCTGCCAAAGCTTAAGCGACAAAACGCCGGCGCCGTCGATCTCCATCAAGCTCTCCGCGCTGCATCCGCGCTACGAATTTGGCCGTCGCGAGCAAGTCTTAACCGAGCTCGTCGACAGCGTCATCAAGCTGGTGCGTCAAGCTCGCGAACTGAACGTCGCGGTCACCATCGATGCCGAAGAGGTCGACCGCCTGGAGCTTTCACTGGAAGTGTTCCGCGCCATCTACGAAAGCGATGCCGCCAAGGGTTGGGGGCATTTTGGCCTCGTCATACAAGCGTACTCCACGCGTGCGCTGCCGGTGCTGCACTACATCAATCGCCTGGCGGAACAGCAAGGCGATGAGATTCCGCTGCGCCTGGTCAAGGGGGCCTACTGGGATAGCGAAATCAAAGAGTCGCAGCAGCTAGGCGTCGAGGGCTACCCCGTCTACACGCGCAAAGCGTGCACCGATGTGGCCTATCTTGCCTGCGCGCAGTTTTTGCTTTCCAGTGACACCAAAGGGCGAATCTTTCCCCAGTTCGCCACGCACAACGCCCACACGGTCACGACGATTTTGGAGCTCGCCAACCGCGACAGCCGCCCGTTTGAGTTTCAGCGCCTGCACGGCATGGGCGAAGCCCTCTACGACGCCGCGCTCACGCGTGCCCCCAAGGGCACCTACTGCCGTATTTACGCGCCGGTGGGGGCGCATAAGGACTTGCTCCCCTACCTGGTTCGCCGCCTGCTGGAAAACGGCGCCAACTCCTCTTTCGTGCATCAAATCGTCGATCCCGATGTGCCCATAGAGTCGCTGTGCCAACATCCGGTTGAAACCCTGCGCCAGCATAAAACCTTCGCTAACCCGCGCATTGTGCTGCCCAAGGATATTTTCGGTCCCAAACGTCGCAACTCGCGTGGCGTCAACCTGAACATTCGCAGCCACTACTATCCGTTGATGGATAAGATGGCGACGTTCATGGAGACGCCTTACCCGGCAAAGCCGTTGCTGGCGTTTGACGTAGCGGATGACGCCGCCAATACCCATAGCATCAACAGCCCGTTTGATCGGCGCAAAAGCGTGGGTAGCGTGCAGTGGACGACCAAGGAGCAAACGTCCAAAGCGATTGACGCCGCTTGGAATGCCTTCCCCCGCTGGGAAGCCACTCCTGTGAGCGAGCGGGCCGCCATCCTGCGCCGCCTCGCGGACCTGATGGAAACCCACATAGCAGAGCTGATGACGCTGTGCTCCCGCGAGGGCGGCAAGCTCCTTACCGACGGCGTGGATGAGATCAAAGAGGCGGTCGACTTCTGCCGCTACTACGCCATGCGCGCGGAAGAGATCTTTGCCGAACCGCTGGAGCTGCCCGGCCCCACCGGCGAATCCAACCGCTTGATGATGGGCGGCAAGGGCGTTTTCGCGGCGATTAGCCCGTGGAACTTCCCGGTGGCGATCTTCTGCGGTCAGGTCGTGGCCTCCGCCGTATCGGGCAATACCGTGCTCGCCAAGCCCGCCGAGCAAACCTCGATTGTCGCCCACCGGGTGATTGAGCTTCTTTACGAAGCCGGCATGCCACGCGACGTGGTACAGCTACTGCCGGGCGATGGCCCCACCGTGGGGAGCGTACTCACCTCCGACCCACGTATTACCGGGGTGGTCTTTACCGGCGGCACCGATACCGCGCAGATTATCAACCGCGCGCTCGCCGCGCGTGAAAACGCGCCGCTCCCCGCGCTAATCGCCGAAACCGGCGGCATGAATGCCATGATCGTCGACTCCACCGCGCTGCCGGAGCAAGTGGTGGTCGACGTCATTCAATCCGCGTTTCAAAGCGCCGGGCAGCGCTGTTCAGCGCTGCGCGTGCTCTACTTGCAAGACGACGTCGCCGACCGGGTGATCACCATCCTGAAAGGCGCCATGAATGAGTTGCGCGTCGGCGACCCAAGAGATTTGGGCACCGACGTTGGCCCGGTGATTGACGAAGAGGCCCGCAAGAACCTGCAAGCGCATATTGATACCTTAAAGGGCGAAGGCCGCCTGATTGCCGAAACCCCCATGAGCGCCGAGCACACACAACATGGCACCTTCATCGCCCCCGTCGCGTTTCAGATCGACAGCATCAATGCCCTCACCCGAGAGCAGTTCGGGCCGGTGCTGCATATCGTGCGCTACAAGTCAAAAGAGTTGGACCGTGTCATCAATGACATTAATGGCCGGGGTTATGGCCTAACCTTTGGCGTGCATAGCCGTAATGAATCCTTTGCTGCTGACGTAGCGCAGAAAATTCGCGCGGGTAATGTGTACATCAACCGTAATATCATTGGTGCCGTCGTCGGTGTTCAACCCTTTGGTGGCCAAGGGCTTTCGGGTACCGGGCCCAAAGCGGGCGGACCGCACTATCTCTACCGCTTTGCCACTGAAAAAACGATCACCAACAACACCGCCGCCCTTGGTGGCAACGCGTCACTCCTGGCGCTGGGCGATGAATAAGTCGCTCTCACACTACTACCCTGAACTCCCTGAAAAGGAACCGTCTCATGGTTGAAAACAATATAGCGATAGCCTTCACCTTCGTAGCGTACCTGCTACTGATGCTGGTTATAGGGATCATTGCTTATAAGCGTACCACCAACCTCTCTGACTATATCTTGGGCGGGCGCTCGTTGGGGCCGTGGACCTCAGCGATCTCGGCCGGCGCATCGGACATGTCGGGCTGGCTGCTCTTGGGCCTGCCCGGGGCGGCCTATGTCAGCGGCATCTCGGCAAGCTGGATCGCCATTGGTCTTTTGATCGGCACCTGGCTTAACTGGCTGATCGTTGCGCGCCGTTTGCGTCTTTACAGCTTCAAGGCCAGCGACTCGTTGACCCTGCCGGACTTTTTCGCCAAACGTTTTCGCGATAATACCCAGCTACTGCGCGTTATCTCCGCCGTCTTTATCTTGCTGTTCTTCCTGTTTTACACCAGCTCCGGCTTGGTCGCAGGAGGCAAGCTATTCGAGACGGTCTTTGGTTACGACTACACCATCGCAGTGACCATCGGCACCGTGGCCATTATCTCGTACACCTTCTTCGGGGGCTTTTTGGCGGTCTCTTGGACCGATTTGATTCAAGGGTTGATGATGGCCGCCGCGCTTTTAATCGTGCCCGTCATCGCCTTCATGGACATTGGCAGCACAGGGGCAGGCGAAGCGTTGGCCGCCCAGAGCGAGCACATGCTGAGCTGGTTCCGCGATGCCTCCACGGGAGAGGCGCTGACCTTTGTCGGCATCGTCAGTTCACTGGCTTGGGGCCTTGGCTATTTTGGCCAGCCGCACATCCTGGCGCGTTTCGCCGCGATTCGCAGTGAGCGGGAAATTCCTGCAGCGCGTCGCATCGCCGTCACATGGTCAGCGCTCACGCTTGTGTGCGCGGTCGCCGTGGGCCTTCTGGGCGTAGGCTTTATCGAACGTGAGCTTGGCGATGGCGAAACCATCTTTATGATCATGGTCAATGCCATCTTCCATCCGGTGATTGCCGGTGTCCTGTTGGCCGCCATTTTGGCCGCTGTGATGTCCACCGCCGATTCCCAGCTTTTGGTGTCGTCTTCTGCGCTCACCGACGACTTCTATAAGGCGCTGCTGCGCAAAGACGCTGGTGAGACTGAGCTGGTCTGGGTCGGCCGCTTCGCGGTCATCGGTATTGCGATTCTGGCGTACTTGCTCGCGCTTAACCCCGATTCTAACGTCCTCGGGCTCGTCTCGTATGCCTGGGCTGGCTTCGGCGCCGCCTTCGGTCCGGCACTGATCATGGCGCTATTCTGGCGCCGTATGAACCAGTGGGGAGCGCTTGCCGGTATTATCGTCGGTGGCGTGACCGTAGTGGTGTGGGCCGAGCTTTCGGGCGGCTTGTTCGACCTGTACGAGATCGTGCCTGGGGTCATCTTCGCTTATATCGCCATCGTGGTGGCAAGTCTTGCCACATCCGCGCCGAGCGAGGAGATCACCGCCGAGTTCGATACTTTCGATCAACCCTAAACGGCTTCTGGCCAGTACTGTAGGCCACCTTCGGGTGGCCTTTTTTGATCCTGCTCCAGCAGGCGATTAACTCTTGCGCCAGGTCAATATCCGCAAGGCAAGTGACCGCTAAAATCCACGCTATTCAGTAAGCGGTTGTCTTCATCAAGCGGTTGCCCCGTCGGTAACCACTGTTTCTTGCAAGGAGTTGTACCCATGCGCAAAGTTGCTCTGCCTACCCTTCTCGCGGCCGGTATCGCCGCCGCTGCCATCACCACCTCCAGCCAGGCGTTTGCTTACGGCGCGGGTGATTTTTATACGCGCGTTGGCGTAGCCAAAGTTGAGCCTGCCAGTGATAATGGGTCACTCAACATCGGTGGCGCTGATTACGATGTCAACGTCGACGACGAAGCACAGTTTGCATTTACATTAGGCTATCGCTTCCACGACAAAATGGGTGTGGAATTATTAGCAGCTCTTCCCTTCAAGCATGACCTACAGGTTGAAGGTGTTACAGATGGCTCAACAAAGCACCTACCCCCCACTGTAACAGCCCAGTACTATCCCTTGGGCGGCACCGATGCACGTGTTCAGCCTTACGCTGGCGTGGGTTTTAACTACACGCGCTTCTCTGATGAGGAAACCGATATCGGTGCATCACTGGAGCTGGATGATTCGTGGGGCTTTGCCGGTCAGCTAGGTGTGGACTTACTGATCGACGATAACTGGGCGCTGAACGCCGCTGCTTGGTACATCGATATCGATGCGGATGCCAAAGTAGGCAGTGCTGATGCGGGCACCGTTGAAATTGACCCGGTCGTGGTCATGGCGGGTGTTAGCTACCGCTTCTAAGCAGTCACGGCGCTTAAAGACAACAGCCCGCCTTTTGGCGGGCTGTTGCGTTCGTTACGTCAGTTTTCCGTCACCAGCTTATCCACCCTCTCCACGGAGCGCACGACCAAAAGCTGGTCGCTCGCTCGAACTTTCTCCTGCTGAAGATACGCCGCCACCGCCGGCGCTACCTCGCACTTTGCCGGCATCGGTGCTTTCGCCTCCGCGAGTGCCCGCAAGCGTTGGATAAACACAAAGCGTAGCCACTGGGGTAACGCCATGGTGTCGACACAAAACGGCTGCTGGCTGGTGAAATCTGCCGGGCTCGGCTCCTCGACACGCCAAAGGTTTGCCGCCTTAAGGGTGGCTTCCAACTCCTCTAGCGCCTTTGCTAACTGCTGATGCACTGTCATCGCTGTGTCTCGCTTGTGAAATATCCTCCTATTATCCCAGTCCGATTTTCTCCCGGCTACCCGCCCCTCTCCTCCTTGAGGATAGATTCACAGAAACCTTGCAAGAGCCTGTGGATAAACTATGGAAAGGTGACGTTTGCGCTGCTCTCATGGGCCTTCGCGGTGTCTGTTTATTATTTAACCAGCAAAAAAATCCGCTGAACGTTTTTTTGCCCCGCCCGGCTGACACTCGCCAAGCGGCAAGGTAAAGTGCTCGCTCAATACGCGGAAGGATGCCATGCAACCTATTCATACGCTTGATGACTTTTTTTTGCGCAGCGGCGCGGATGTCTCGCTTTACCATATGGGGCGAAGGGTCACTCCCTGCCCACGCGATGCGTTGACGGCACTTGAAACTGGCAACGCGCCTTGGCCCGAGCCTTGGCAGGGGCAAGCACGCCTGGGCATTGTATTTCGCTTAGGCAATATGCCCGAGCCGGCTATTTGGTTTCTCAGCCTACCGCTGGATGAGCAGGGGCATTTATCCCCAGCCCAGCGGGATGCGTTCTTGCAGCGCCTGCTCGAAACGCTAGGGCGCAGCGCGGCGCTCAATGAAGAGAGCGCTTGCGAGGTTGAGCACTTAATGAAGGATAACCCGCTGGCGTTCACGCCAACCCTGCCGTTTCAGGCGATGCTCAACGCCCGCGCGACCCATGATCTCGATTTACCCGCCAGTCAGCACTTAGAACCCGTCGAGGCTTATATCAGCCGTCAGCAAAGCTTCGACTGGCAGGCGCTGGGGCTTCAGGGTGTGGCCGATTTTGTCGTGCGTATGGATGACACCCAAACGCAGCAACTCGCCTGTTCCCTTGAGACCCTGCCGGTCGCGATGTTGCACTCACTCTGCTACTGCTTGGAGCACGTCGCCCTGCCCGCCACATTAGTGAATGCCCTACGCGACCGCGGTGAGCTGGCGGCGCAACAAGGCGATGTGGAAACCCTATGCGCCTGTGTCCGTGCGGTGGGTAGTAGCCAGGCATCCCACGTCGGCGAGTGGTACCATCAACTGCTAGAAGACGCCCACGCCTGCGGACCCGACTTACTCGCGGCGATAGCCGGCCGCGGCTGGATGCATTTGGAAGATAGCGCACGCCTGCCGCTTTTTTTGACGCGCCTGGCGGAAGAAACTCGCAGTGACTTCGGCGCCGCTGTTCGCGATCTCGCGTTAATTCCGCGACTGCGCCTACCGGTCATCATGCTATTGCGTGATGCGCCACCAGGCTCGCCTGTTCAACAGCGGCTTGCGGCTATCACTCAACGTGCTATGGATGATTAAGGAGGTACCGTGAAGGAGCTACCTTTTCAAGCAAAAGCCATTATCGGTCGGCGTGAAATGGTCAGTCTGCCCGAGCTCAATTTGCACCTGTGCTGCAAAGCGGATACCGGCGCACGGACATCGGCGCTGCATGCCGAGGAGATCCATACCTCCGAAGATAAGCACGGGCAACTATGGGTCAGTTTCGTGACTCACAGCGGCGGACCCGAAACCCCGGCCCACCAGGTAAAGCTGCACCTGCACGACCGGCGCCGTATCACCAGCTCCAACGGCCACAGCGAATGGCGCTACGTCATCCGCACACCGATGCAGATGGGCGAGCTAAGTTTTCCCGTGGAATTGACGCTCACCGATCGAAGCAATATGCGCCATCCGATGTTGCTTGGGCGCCGCGCGATGCGCCGCTTGCTGGTTGCCCCGGGTGCCGCTTTTTTACACGGTGAGCCCTAACGGGGTGCAACCCACGTTGTCGCCAAGATCATTGTCGCTAAGACCAATTTAGACTGGCACGGAGCCTCCCATGCATATCGCCTTGCTTTCTCGAAATCGCAATTTGTACTCTACCCGGCGTCTAATCGAGGCGGCGGAGAACCGTGGCCATACGGCGCGTGTGGTCGACACTCTACGGTGTTACATGAGCATCGCCTCCCACCACCCGTCGATTCACTACAAGGGTGAAGAGATTGAGCCCTTTGACGCGGTGATTCCGCGTATCGGCTCGTCGGTCACGTTTTATGGCTGCGCGGTGTTGCGCCAATTCGAAATGATGAGCACCTACGTGCTCAACGACTCCGTGGCCATTACCCGTTCGCGCGATAAGTTGCGCTCACTACAACTGCTTTCGCGTAAAGGGCTGGGGTTACCGATCACCGGCTTTGCCCACTCGCCGGATGATATTCCCGACCTCATCACCATGGTCAAAGGCGCTCCGCTGGTGATCAAGCTGCTTGAAGGTACGCAAGGGATTGGCGTCGTGCTCGCCGAAACCAACCAGGCGGCGGAGTCCGTCATTCAAGCGTTCATGGGCATGAAAGCCAATATCATGGTGCAGGAGTACATCAAAGAGGCTAAAGGCGCGGATATTCGCTGCTTTGTCATCGGCGATAAGGTCGTCGCCTCGATGAAGCGCCAAGCGGCCGAGGGCGAGTTTCGCTCAAACCTGCACCGTGGCGGTAGCGCCAGCGTTATCCGTATCACCCCGGAAGAGCGCTCGACCGCCATTCGCGCGGCGAAGGCGATGGGGCTGAGGGTAGCGGGGGTTGATTTGTTACGCTCCAACCACGGCCCAGTGATCATGGAAGTCAACTCCTCGCCTGGCCTGCAAGGTATTGAGACCGCCACCGGTAAAGATGTCGCCGGAATGATTATCGAGCATATTGAGAAGAACGCCATTGCGCCGCGCAAGGCACCCCCCAAGCCAAAAGGCTAAGGTCAAAACGTAAAAATAATCCATTGAAGGGGTGGCAAAAGCGCGCTGCCACCGCCACAATCTGCGTCACCGAAGGAGGTAGACGCTCATGTTTCTCGACAATCGCCAAGTGGCGATGGACAGCGTGCTAGAAGCGCTGGCCGACAGCATTGATTATTTTCAGGATAATGTAGAACGCCTGCGCCCTTCCCTGCGCGAGGCGCTTAAGCCGTACTACGAACAGCGCCTTGAGTACATGCGCAAGCTGCAGGAGCTTGCCCGCCACCATCTAAAAATGCTGCCGAGAGACGCGGACGTGGAGCGCGACGACTTCCTTTGGCTCTGGAGTCGGCTTAAAAGTTTTGTCGGTAACGACAGCCAAGTCCTCATCAATGAGCTGTTAGAGCAAGAGCGCGTGCTGATGCAGGCGCTATCGACGCTTTTCACCCACCCGCTGCCCGACCCTATCGAGCCGGTAGTCGAGGAGTGCATGAAAAACTGCCGCCAGCTCATTCGCGAGCTTTACGGGCTACAAAAGCGTAAACAGCGGCGTTAAAGGCGCCACTTCTCATCAGCGCCAAGCGCGCTGGCGTCGAGCGGCAGGGGAACGAATTCACCACGGCTCATGCGTGGCGGCAGTCTACTCGGTGGCGTGATAATTGGCTCAGCGGGCCCTAGAAAATAGGGTTCGCGATGCCAAATGTAGAGATCGCCCAGCATCGCGACCCGCGCGAACCATTCACGTACTTTTAAGCGCCATTCGCCCTTAGCCGCATCCACGTTGGCGGCGCATCCCACGACCTCCATGCCCAGAGCGCGGCCGATAAATATCGCCCGCGGCAAGTGCCAGCGCTGGGTAATCAACACCGCATCGTTGAGTAAAAACACATTTTGTGCCCGCACAAGCGTATCGAAGGTGCTAAAGCCAGCAAAATCCAGCGTTAGCCGCTCGGGCGCGACATTACGCTGGGTTAACGCTTGCCACATGGCGCGCGGTTCGTTGTATGCTCGCGTGCGGTTATCACCGGAAAGCAGCAAGTGCTCCACGCGGCCAGCCTCAATAAGGGCGGCAGCGGTTCTCATACGCGCGTGAAAGTGGGGGTTACGCAGCCCGCTGCGGGTCCAGTGCGAGGTGCCAAACACCACCCCCACGCGAGCGGGGCCACACTGGTTAATCGCTGACTCAATATAGGGAGAGGAGCGGGCGATGACCCAAGCATTACCCGCTAAAAACAACAATGCCGCCAGCAGCAGCAACGCTCCTAGCGACATCAAAAGTCCCTTTAACCATACCAGGCACCTTACCGGCATCGCGGCAAAACGCGGTGGTATAAAATGTGCCGGCATACGTCTGGGGGGTTAAAACATGCCCAGTTCAAGCTTGGCCTCATCACTCATCATGTCGCGGCTCCAGGGCGGGCTAAAGACGATCTCGGTATGCACCTTGCTAATTTGCGGCGCTCCCAAGATTTTATTGCGCGCGTCGGCGGCAATCACATCGCCCATGCCACAGCCCGGCGCGGTTAACGTCATCCGGATAGTGACAATCCGCTCACCGTTGATCAAGCGCTCAATACGGCAGCCATATACCAAGCCCAAATCCACGATGTTAACCGGAATTTCCGGATCGAAGCAGGTTCGCAACTGATCCCAGACAAACTGCTCAATCTCATCGTCCGTGGCGTCTTCATGCAGCGTAGGACGAGGTAGCGACTCTAACCCCAAGGCATCGAGATTACTGCCTTCGATCAAGTAAAGGCGCCCTTCGAAGCCCACGCTCACCGAACTGCCCTTGGCCTGCATGACACTGACCACACTATCCTCGGGCAGCATTTCGCTCTTGCCGAAAGGGATGGCAATTGCTTCCACATCGCGCTGGAGCGGAAGCGTCTGCCCTCTCTCTAACTGAGCGATTTGTTCAATATCCATAACGCTCCTTGCTAATGCCTAGCGCACCATATCGATGACGCGCTTAAGTGCCGCGACAAAGGTATCAACTTCTTCCAGCGTATTATACGCGGCAAACGAAGCACGGCACGTCGCATCGACGCCAAAATGGTGCAGGAGCGGCTGGGCACAGTGGTGACCGGTACGAATCGCCACGCCCAACTGATCAATAAGAAGGCCAATATCTTGGGAGTGAGCGCCCTCTACCACAAAAGAGAGCACCCCGGCTTTGTGCGGCGCTGTGCCTAAAATACGCAGTCCATCGATCTCCCGTACCCGTTGCGTCGCGTAGGTCAGCAGTTGGTGCTCCCAATCGCTAATCGCGGCAATCCCAACATCCTGCACCCACTCAAGCGCACGGCGTAGCGCGATAACTTCGGCAATGGCGGGAGTTCCCGCTTCAAACTTATGCGGTATCGCGGCAAACGTCGTACCCTCGGTAAACGAGACGGTACTGATCATTTCACCACCGCCCTGCCAAGGCGGCATTGCCTCTAAAAGCTCGCGCTTGCCGTAAAGCGCACCTACACCCGTGGGACCATAAACTTTATGGCCGGAAAAGGCGTAAAAGTCAGCGTCGATAGCTTGAACGTCGACCATTTGGTGCGGCGTAGCCTGGGCGCCATCGACTAAGATTTTAGCGCCCGCCTGATGGGCGAGCGTGGCCATTTCGGTGACCGGGTTAATCGTGCCCAGGGCATTCGATACATGGTTGACCGCCACGAGCTTGGTGCGCTCATTGAGTAAGCCGCGATAGGCCGCCATATCCAGCGCGCCATCGGTATCGACGGGGATCACTTTAAGGGTGAAGCCAATCTCACGAGAGAGAAGCTGCCACGGCACGATATTGGAGTGGTGCTCCAACAGCGACACCAGTACCTCGTCGTCGGGTCCTAGATTAGCGCGCCCCCAGCTGTTGGCCACAAGGTTGATCGCCTCGGTGGTACCCCGGGTAAAGATGATTTGACGCAAATCTTCCGCGTTAAGAAATGCCCGCACCGTTTCGCGGGTGCCTTCGAATGCGCCCGTGGCTTCGTCCGCCAGCGTATGCAACCCACGGTGAATATTGGCGTTATAACGGCTGTAGTAGTCATTAAATACCTCAATCACCTGACGCGGCGTTTGGCTTGTCGCGGCATTATCCAGATACACCAGCGGTTTGCCGTGAACTTCTCGGCTAAGTATCGGGAAGTCATCACGCAGGGCAGCAAGATCGAACGCCGGCGCGGCGCTTAGTGCGGGGGCCGCGGCATCAACGGTGTGGGACATTCATCACTCCTTATAATCGGTGCGCGATCACTCGTTAAGCGCTGTGGCGGTTTCGACAAGCCCGGTCAAGTTGAAGCGCTCGGGCAACTTGCCGGCCACCGCCAACTCGACCCGCTCGGAGATGGCATCCAGCGTGACCTCTTCAAGCACTTCGCCGGCAAAGGCGAGAGTGAGTAGCGCTCGCGCCGTGGCCTCATCGATACCGCGGGTGCGCAAGGCATACACTGCCTCTTCGTCAAGTTGACCGGTGGTGGTGCCGTGGGAGCACTTCACATCGTCGGCGTAGATCTCAAGCTCGGGCTTGGCGTCGATGCGCGCGCGATCGGAGAGCAGCAAGTTTTGGTTGCTTTGAAAGCCCTCAATCTTTTGACTGTCGCGCTTAACAAATACCTTGCCGTTGAAAACGCCATGGGCGCGATCGCCCAAGATGCCCTTGTAGTTCTCGTTGGAGAACGTCAGCGGCGCATTGTGGTTGACCTTGGTATGGTTATCCACGTGCTGGCGGCCTTGGCCGAAGAACAGCCCCAGAAAGTTGGCTTCAGCGCCCTTGCCGTTCAAATCGCTGATCAGGTCATTGCGTACCAGCGCCCCCCCCAGGTTCAGGTTATAGGAGCTGTAGCGGCTGTCGCGATTCTGCTCCACGTGCATGCTCGCCACGTGGTAGTCGCCTAGCGGCGCTTCCTGCAATTTGTAGTGATTGAGGATCGCGCCGCGGTCGAGCATGTACTCACCCACCACGTTAGTGAAGTTTTGCGCCTCGTCCTCGCCGGTATAATGCTCAATCAGCGTGGCCTCGCAACGCCCTGCCGCTTCGACCAATACCCGCGGATGGCACATGGTTGGCTCGGCGTTGGCGCGCGACAAGAACTGCAGCAAGATAGGTTTTTCCACCACGGTGCCCGGCGCGATACGCACCACCGCCCCCTCTTCCATAAAGGCGGTATTGAGCGCGGCAAAAGGCGAAAACTCAACGCCGGTCAAGCGACCGAGCGGCCCGCCTACGGCTTCGTGGTTGTCGTGCAGCGCTTGCGAAAGCGGCAGAACGTGTACCCCTTGCGGCAGACCGTCGAGATCCGACAGTGGCGCGGAGAAAACACCGTCCACAAACGTCAGCCGATGGGCATCGATGGGAAGCGTGAGCGCCGCCGCCCCAGCTTGGGAGAACTCGGCGTCTTTCGCCAGGGTAAAGTTACCCTCAGAAATGGCGCGGACGTCGGTGTACTTCCACTCTTCGTCGCGGCGGGTGGGGAAGCCCATGGCCTCAAAACGCGCCGCACCCGCTTGGCGACGCGCCGCGATCCAGGTCGGCTCCGCGACCCGCTCTTGGTTGCGCGCTTTCAGCGTTTCCAAAAAGGTGAATACCTCGCTCATGCCGCAGACTCCTCAATACCTTCGTAGCCGTGTGCTTCCAGCTGTTTCGCCAGTTCCGCATCGCCGCTTTTCACGATGCGGCCATCGACCAACACGTGCACTTTATCCGGCACGATGTAATCGAGCAGGCGCTGATAGTGCGTCACCAGCAGGATGGCACGCTCCTGGTCGCGCAGGCTGTTGACCCCGTCGGCGACGACCTTCATGGCGTCGATATCCAGCCCCGAGTCAATCTCGTCGAGCATTGCGAGTTTTGGCTGTAGCACCAGCATCTGGAGGATTTCGTTGCGCTTTTTCTCCCCGCCGGAGAAGCCTTCATTGACCGCGCGCTGCAGAAAACTCGGGTCCATTTTCATGAAGTTAAGCTGCTCTCTGACCAGCTTCATGAACTCTGGCGCCGGGATTTCGCTTTCACCGCGCGCCACACGTTGCGCATTAAGCGCGGCTTTCAATAGGTAGATGTTTTTTACCCCCGGGATTTCCACCGGGTACTGAAAACCGAGCAAAAGCCCCGCCTGGGCGCGCTCTTCGATCTCCATCTCAAGAACGTCTTTGCCTTCAAAAGTGATCGAGCCCTGCGTGACCTCATAGCCGTCTTTACCCGCAATGACAGCGGAGAGGGTCGACTTGCCCGCGCCATTGGGGCCCATCAGGGCATGTACTTCCCCCGCGTTAATGGTTAAGGACAGCCCTTTGAGAATTTCATTACCTTCAACTTTGACGTGCAAATCGTTAACTTCAAGCATGGTAAACCCTTTCAATATTCGTATGAGTGGCGCGCTGCATAACGCAACGCACGCCTATCTGTGATAGCGGGGAATTAACCCACGGCGCCTTCGAGGGTGACGCTCAAGAGGGCTTCCGCCTCGACGGCAAACTCCATCGGCAACTCCTGGAAGACATCTTTACAGAAGCCATTGACGATCATGCTCACCGCGTCCTCTTCTGAAATACCGCGGCTCTGGCAGTAGAAGAGCTGATCTTCCCCAATTTTGGAGGTGGTCGCTTCGTGCTCGACGGTCGCGGTGCTGTTGCCAATCTCTTGATACGGGAAGGTGTGCGCCCCACAGGTATCGCCGATCAACAGCGAATCGCATTGGGTAAAGTTGCGCGCGCCTTTGGCTCGTGGTCCGATTTTCACCAACCCGCGATAGGACTGATCGCTCTTGCCGGCCGAAATACCCTTGGCGACGATGTAGGAGCGCGTGCCTTCGCCGATGTGAACCATCTTGGTGCCGGTATCGGCCTGCTGACGGCCGTTAGTGACCGCCACGGAGTAGAACTCCCCGATGCTTTCTTTGCCGCGCAGCATGCAGGAGGGGTATTTCCAGGTAATCGCCGAACCGGTCTCTACCTGCGTCCAGCTGATGCGCGAGCGATCGCCGCGGCAGTCACCACGCTTGGTCACAAAGTTATAGATGCCGCCTTTGCCCTCTTCGTCGCCCGGGTACCAGTTCTGCACGGTGGAGTATTTGATGTAGGCATCGTCTAGCGCCACTAACTCAACCACCGCCGCGTGGAGCTGGTTCTCGTCGCGCATCGGTGCGGTACAGCCTTCGAGGTAGGAGACTTCCGCGCCGCTTTCACAGACGATCAGGGTGCGCTCAAACTGCCCGGTATTGGCCGCGTTAATGCGGAAGTACGTGGAGAGCTCCATGGGGCACTTCACGCCCTTGGGCACGAAGACGAACGAGCCATCGGTGAATACGGCGGAGTTAAGCGCGGCAAAGTAGTTATCGTTTTTGGGCACGACGGTGCCTAGATACTGCTTCACCAGCTCGGGGTAGTCGCGCACGGCTTCTGAAATCGAGCAGAAGATCACGCCGGCTTCCGCGAGGGTCTCTTTGAAGGTGGTCGCCACGGAGACCGAATCGAATACGGCGTCGACGGCCACCCCCGCTAGGGCGGCGCGTTCGTGGAGCGGAATGCCCAGTTTTTCGTAGGTCTCCAGAAGTTTGGGATCGACTTCATCCAAGCTTTGGGGGCGATCCTCCGGGCGCTTCGGCGCGCTGAAGTAAGAGATCGCTTGGTAGTCGATCGGGGGGTAGTTCAAATGCGCCCAGGAGGGCTCTTTCATCTTGAGCCACTGGCGATACGCGTCGAGGCGCCACTCCAGCATCCACTCCGGCTCGCCTTTTTTCTGGGAAATAAAGGCGATGGTGTTTTCATCCAAGCCGGGCGGCAGCGTGTCACTTTCGATATCGGTGACAAAGCCTTCTTTATATTCGCGACGAACCAACTGTTCCATTTCTTCAGTTGCCATGGTCATACCCTCCGGGCAGTTGGGGTGGCGAGGTTAGCTCGCCGTAATCAATAAAAATTCATCCGCAAAACCGGTGCGCATCGTGCTTACGCTCATAGTGCTTACGCTAGGCGGAAACCGCCGCCACGCTGACGCTTTGAATTGGTAGCTGTACGGGAAGTTTAATGGGCGTGGTATCCGCTAAGTGCGAAAGTGTCACGCTCTCAAGTAAGGTGCGCATCGCAAGCGATACGCGCTGCCAGTTATCGGCGACCCCGCAGGTGGCGGCTAGCTCACAGTCGCCCTCGGCCTGGCTGCATTCGGTCATTGCCACCGGCCCTTCAATAGCGGCGATAATATCGGCGGCAGTAATCTGGGAGGCCGGTCGTGCCAAGCGGTAACCGCCCTGGGCGCCGCGCTGCGAGACCAAAAGCTTCGCCTTGACCAGCATTTTCAGCGTTTTGCTCACCGTGGGGTGAGGAAGCTGCACCGCCTCGGCCAGTTCTGCTGCGGCGTGCGCTTGTTGGGGATGCCTCGCAATTTGCGCCATCACCACTGCCGCATAGTCGGTTAGCCGCGAAAGCTTGAGCATACTGTCTCCCTCTTTACGCTAGCCCTGGCCACTGCAGGGCCGAGCATTTAATTGGGTACCATTTTAGTCCTGTATAAATTTGATGTGAAGACCCTGAGTAAAATACTCAACAATTATCCCGTATTTTCACAGCACGATCGGCGCTTTTATCGGCAAAAACAACAATCATTATCATTTATAAATACTCCTGCATTTCATTCTCGCTGCCTCCGCGTGAACACGAAAAACCCGCCGAGGTAAGAAACCAGGGCGGGCAAGATTGAACAGAAGGCGGAAGCATTATGCCTTCACATCACCGGCACTCCTGTGACCCAGACGTGCAGATGGAAGGCAAAAAGGTAGTAGGCCACAAGGCCGATGACCACGGTGGCCAAGGTGCTCACCATGCGGGGCGCGGGTTGTGGCTGCTGGGAACGACGGCGCATATCACGAAAGTCGAAGATGGCCCAGACCAGAAAGGCGCCAAAGAAAACAATGTCACCCAGACGACCGTTGATGAGCAAGTGAGAGAAAGCCCAGAGTTTCACGGCAAGAATCATGGGATGACCCAAGCGCGCCTTGAGGTGATTGCCGGGTACATAGGCCGCCACTAGCAGGATGAAGGCAGGAATCATCAGCAAGGCCACAAGGTGGGCAAGGCCACTCGGCGGCGACCACAAGAAGATAGGATCCAGCCGCATCCGTCCATAGCCCCAGATTGCCAGGCCCAGTCCGACGATCGAGATCACCGAATAGAGGGCTTTCCATGGCATTAGGCCCAGGCGCTGAATCTGGGTTTGGCGCCAATCGGCAGCGACGATGCGCACCGAATGCATCCCGAGAAATATGACCAGGCCGAGAATCATCACCGTCATCACTGCTTCCTTTTCTGATCGGGCTTTAACCTTGGCGCTTATAGGTGCCAATCAAACGGTTCATGCCGAGGAGATTGGGTTCGAGCTCTTTTAATAGCTCGGGTAGCGTGAGCCCTTCTGGCAGTGAAGTTTGACGGTCAAGCGCCAGCACCCAGAAGTAGTAGTGGTGCTTGCCGTGACCTTCCGGCGGCATGGGGCCACCGTAGCCCACGTTGCCGAAATCGTTCTTCCCGGCGGCGCCCTCTTGGGTATTCTCCTTCAGCTCGGTCAATGTCCCCGGCAAGTTGTAGAGCACCCAGTGCACAAAACCATAACTCCCCTCCTGCACCAGCGGAGCGTCGGGATCGTGACAAATCACGGCAAACCCCTGGGTGCCTTCGGGTGCCCCTTGCCACGCGAGCGCCGGGGAAATGTCCTCACCCTCGCCGGTATACTGAGTGGGAATATCGCGATGGTGACCAAAGGCGTTACTGGTAACTTGCATGTCGGAAAGAGCAAATGCCATACGAATCTCCTCGCTGCGTTGTCTCACTAAATCTGAGATTTTAGCGTTATAGAAACACGCCGCCGTGTCAACATGGCAAGCCTTCTGGATCGTTAGCGGAGACCTCAATGAAAACCCTGTTACTGATCTCGCACGCCCCTTCGCCCAATACCCAGCGCCTGCGCGACGCCGCCTTACGTGGAGCATGTCATGAGGATATCGATAACGTGCGCTGCGTGGTTAAAGCCCCGCAGGACACCACAGCGGATGACATACTCGCCTGCGACGCCGTGCTTCTAGGCACCACCGAAAACCTAGGCTACATGGCAGGTCTGACAAAAGATCTTTTTGATCGCTGTTACTACTCGGTTATCGAAGAAAAGCAAGGGCTCCCGTTTGGACTTTACATTCGCGCAGGACACGATGGCACCGGTACGCAGCGCGCCATCGAAAGCATTGTTACGGGCCTGCGCTGGCGATGGGTTCAACCACCACTGATCCTACGCGGTGAATGGCAGGATGACTTTGCCAATCAGGTGGAAGAACTCTCCATGTATTTAGCGGTTAGTTTGGAAAATGGCATTGTGTAACTCGGAGAAGCCTGCCTTACTATCTATGAAGAAGCATTTTGTGCCTGTCGCGCTAATGGCGGCTTACCTCACCACGCGCCGCTATTACGTTATCTAACTACGTATACCAGGTAACCATTATGCACAATGTCATCGCGTTTTATGATGATCGTGTTCTCGCTCACGAACCTAATATCGATGCCGATTTTTTACCCGACCGCATCGACAAGCGAATTCGGCAATTACTTTCAGGGCTCTCCCTACCCTGGAAGTACCCCGAACATCCCGGGCGGCTAGTGGCCATTCAGCAGCTACTTGAGACAAATCCCATCGAGGGGCTTTGTATCGAAGGCGGAAAAGTTGCCACGCATGAGCAGTTAGCCCGGGTGCATACAACGTCTTACTTAAGCGATATTTTCAGCTTACGAGGCAAAAACGCTTGGTTGGACGTGGATACCACAGCGGTCTCGCCGGGTAGTGTCGAAGCGGCCGAGGTCGCCGCGGGCACGGCCATTGCTGCCGTGGAATCTGTGATCGAAAAACGCGCCAAGAGTTCTTTTGCGCTCATACGCCCACCGGGGCATCACGCTGAACCGGTGCGGGCGCGGGGATTTTGCTTATTCAACAATGTCGCTGTCGCGGCGGCACACGCACGCAGCGCGCTGGGCATGGAGCGAGTGCTGATCGTCGACTGGGATGCGCACCACGGCAATGGCACGCAGGATATTTTTTGGGCTGACCCCGATGTGATGTTTTTTGATATCCATCGCGCCGCGCCCTTCTACCCAGGCTCCGGCCATCTTGAAGAAGTCGGCGCCGGCTTGGGTGAAGGCACCACAATTAATGTACCGCTTCCCGCTGGGGCCGGCGATGAAGCCTACCTCAAGGCATTTCGCGAGATTCTGGCACCGGCTACCGACTGGTTTAAGCCCGATATCATTCTCGTTTCAGCCGGGTTTGATCCCCATTGGCACGATTTAGCCCTCAATGTTTCCTATGAGGGCTTTGGTGCCTTGACAGGTTTTTTACAACGACTTGCCGAGCAGTATTGTGAAGGCCGGCTGGTGTTTGTACTCGAAGGGGGTTACAACCTGGAATCGCTGGCTAGGGGCACAAGAGCCGTGCTCTCGGTGCTGGCGGGCAATAGCGTGCCGGAGCCCGACACCTGCGGCATTGCTGAAGTCGAAGCGGCGGCTAAATTTCACCTCAACGCCTTCCAGGCCCAATAGCTTAAACGGCACTCGAAGAGTGCCGTTTTACTATTTACCTAGCTAACGATTTCACATCACCATTACTTGAGCCGTTCAAACACCGTGGCCACCCCCTGCCCCATGCCAATGCACATGGTGGCAAGCCCGAGGGTGGTATCGCGCTGTTGCATCACATTGAGTAGCGTGGTGCAGATACGCGAGCCGGAGCAACCGAGAGGGTGACCCAGCGCAATGGCACCGCCGTGCAGATTGACCTTTTCGTCCATGTCGTCGAGAAAGCCCAGATCTTTTAGCACTGGCAAACCTTGGGCGGCAAAGGCTTCGTTGAGCTCGACGGTTTGAATATCATCGGCGGACAAACCGGCGGCTTTGAGGGCTTTTTTGGACGCGGGCACTGGACCGTAGCCCATAATAGAGGCATCGCAGCCCGCCACCCCGGTCGAGAGCACTTTGGCGATCGGCTCAAGCCCTAGCGCCTGGGCGCGCTCATAGCTCATCAACGCCATCGCCGAGGCACCCACCGAAAGCGCCGATGACGTACCCGCTGTGACCGTCCCCCCGCGCGGATCAAAAACGGGCTTAAGGCTTGCCATCGACTCCAGGCTGGCGTCAGCACGAATGACTTCATCGTTTTTCACCAACACTTTAAAGCCACGCTGATCGTGCCCTTCCACGCCGATAATTTCGTTATCGAAGTAGCCTTTCTCCATCGCCGCCTGCGCGCGCTGATGCGAACGCACCCCGAATTTATCCTGATCTTCACGCGCGATTCCGTGCATCTTGCCTAAAAGCTCCGCGGTTAAGCCCATCATCATGGCCGCTTTCGCCGCATGCTTACTTGCCGCCGGATTGACGTCGACACCGTGCGTCATGGGCACGTGCTCCATGTGCTCAACGCCGCCGATCACATAGAAATCGCCCATTCCCGCTTTGATATTGGCTGCGGCAATGTGCAGCGCGGTCATCGACGAACCACACAAGCGGTTGACCGTCTGCGCGGGCACGCTGCGCGGAATACCGGTCATGATCGCCGCATTACGGGCAATGTTCATCGCCTGCTCTAGCGTCTGGTTAACGCACCCCCAGATCACGTCATCCACTTCCGTGGGATCTAAATTCGGGTTACGCGTAAACAGCGACTGCATCACTGCCGCCGATAGGTTCTCAGCGCGTACATGGCGGAAAGCGCCGTTTTTGGCTTTGGCCATGGCGGTGCGCGTTGCATCGACCACCACGATATCTCTTGGGTTCAAGCTCATCTTTTGTCTCCTTAGCGCGGTGGCTTACTGGGCGTTGGCCGGGTAAAAACGTTCGTTACTTTTCGCCATTTGACGCAGCTTATCGGTCGGCGCGTAGAGCGGCCCCAGCTCTTTGGCGAGGCCTTGTGCCAACTCAACGAACTCGGCCACGCCCATCGCGTCGATGTAGCGCAGCGCGCCACCGCGGAACGGGGGAAACCCAATACCGTAAATCAGCGCCATATCCGCCTCAGCGGCGGAGTCGACAATGCCGTCTTCTAAGCAGCGCACGGTTTCCAGGCACAGCGGCACCATCATGCGGGCGATAATGTCGTCGTCGGAAATCTCCTTTTCCTCTTTCACCACGTCTTTCACCAGCGCGTAGGCGGCATCGTCGCTGACCTTTTTGGGTTTACCCTTTTTATCCTCTTCGTAGGCGTAAAAGCCTTTGTCGTTTTTCTGCCCTAACCGGTCATTGTCGAACATGACGTTAATCGCGGTTTTGTCCTCTTGAGCCATGCGCTCGGGGAAGCCCTCCGCCATCACCTCGCCTGCGTGGACGGCGATATCGATTCCTACCACATCCAGCAGATACGCCGGGCCCATCGGCCAGCCGAATTTTTCCATGACTTTATCCACGCGCTGAAAATCCGCCCCGTGCTCCATCAAGGCACTAAAGCCGCCAAAATAGGGAAAGAGCACGCGATTCACCAGAAAGCCGGGGCAGTCGTTGACCACGATCGGCGTTTTGCCCATGGCGCGGGCATAGGCCACGGTCGCCGCCACTGCGGCATCGCCGGTTTTTTCGCCGCGAATGACCTCCACCAGCGGCATGCGATGCACCGGATTAAAGAAGTGCATGCCGCAGAAATTTTCTGGGCGCTTTAAGTTTTGCGCCAACCGGGTAATCGAAATCGTGGACGTATTGGAGGTCAGGATAGTGTCGTCGCTGACCGAGCCCTCCACTTCGGTCAACACGGTGTCTTTGACTTTCGGGTTTTCGACCACCGCTTCGACCACCAAGTCAACGTTGCCGAAATCACCGTAGGAGAGCGTTGGGCGAATGTTGGTGAGTTTCTCCGCCATCTGCTCGGTGGTTAACTTCTTGCGCTCAACCTGCTTGGCAAAAAGCTTGCGGGCTTCTTTCAGACCCAGCTCGATCGCCTCGTTCTTAATATCTTTCATCAGGATCGGCGTGCCCTTGGAGGCACTCTGGTAGGCGATACCGCCACCCATAATGCCGGCACCGAGTACCGCCGCCTGTTTAACCGGCTGCGACTGTTTTTCATATTTGCTGGCTTTTTTCTTCACGACCTGGTCGTTCATGAACAGACCCACCAGGTTGTAGGCGACGTCCGTCATCGCCATTTTGGCAAACGCCGCCGCTTCGATCTTCTGAGCGCGTTCGCGCGATTCGCCGGCGCCCTTTTGAATCACCTTAATGGCTTCCACCGGCGCAGGATAATGCGGCCCGGCTTTGCCTTTCACGTACCCTTTGGCGGTCTCAAACGCCATCATCTGCTCGATGGCATTAAGCTTCAGCGGCGCTTTCTTTTCATCGCGGCGCGCCTTGTAGTCCAATTCGCCGGTATGGGCGCGCTCAAGCATATCGCGCGCAGCGGCCTCAAGTTCGCTATTGGGTACCACCGCATCCACCGCGCCCACTTTTAGCGCCGCCTCAGCGCTGTTTTCGCTGCCCCCCGAGATCCACTCGATGGCGTTATCCGCGCCGATAAGGCGTGGCAGGCGCACGCAGCCTCCCCAACCGGGGATAATGCCCAGCTTGGTTTCCGGCAGGCCAATCTTGGCTTTTTCACCCATCACGCGAAAATCGGTGGTTAACAGCACCTCACAGCCGCCACCCAGCGCTAAGCCGTTAATCGCCGTCACCGTGGGAAACGGCAAATCTTCAATGGCATTGAAGGTCGCGTGAACGCGTTCGAGCATCTTGGACAAAAAGTCGTCGCCTTTGTCGAACATGCCCTGAAATTCGGTAATATCAGCGCCAACGATAAACGCATCTTTAGCGCTTGTGAGTATGAGCCCCTTTAAACCGCTCTCGGCTTGCAAGGCATTGACCGCTTCGCCTAACTCGGACACAACAGCGCTTGACAGTTTATTGACCGACTCCTCTTTCAGGTCGAAAGTGAGGGTCGCGATGTCGTCATCGCTACGCGCCACCGTGATGGCATTGCCTTGATAAATCATCCGCCTCTCTCCACAGAAGGGCTCTTTCCGGAATCGCTCGTTTGGCGCCCGAAACAGCACGTTTTCGCTGACACCGCATATTCATACGGCCGTTTGATTGTATTAGCTTGGTTGAGATCTTAGGCGGCGTCAAGCCCTGAGCATGCACATGCGACTTGCATTCAACTTTTTCTCTCCTGACAATTCTCTCACTCACTTATTCGGGTCGTTTTCCCTTATGGCTACCACTCTTGGTTTTCGCATCGCGCGGCTTCCCCATCTCTGGCGCTCCATCTTGGATCGCCGTTTAGCGCCTCTTGGCCTTACGCAAACACGTTGGGTAACCCTTTACCACCTCTGGCGCATGGGCGATGGCCAACCCCAGTGCGAGCTGGCCCGCGCCATAGGCGTTGAAGCGCCTTCGCTGGTGCGTACCTTGAGTCAATTAGAGTCTCAAGGGTTAATTGAACGCCACGCTTGTGAAAACGATCGTCGTACCAAGCGTATCTACCTGACCGATGCGGCCATGCCGCTACTGGAAAAAATCGACGATGTGGCGACTGACGCCCGCCAAGAGATGCTCGCGGGCTTAAGCGAAGACGAGATCGACCAGCTTAATCGCTGGCTTGCGCGTATCGAGGAGAATGGGCTCGCGATCCAGGCGAAGGAGCAAGACACACCGCCGTCACCCTGAAGTATCGTCCTCCGCCGTCGAGTGCGGTGTCGACAGCGGTTGCGTACGCGTTCGGTCGGCACGGCCTCTAAGTTCATCGCGTAACCGCTGGAACTCGTCGACATAGGTCACAAAGCGCTCGCCGGTTTGTGATTCCCACCACCACAAAATCAGCGCGGCCTCATTGGATTGCAGCACCAGTGCGTCTTGAGGTAAGCGCTCCAATAGGGCTTTTAGCCGTTGATTCACCTCGTCGGGCAGCGGCCTAAGCGGCGCAATGCGCCAGCGCCATCCTGAGTGATAAGGCTCTAATGCCTCGCTCGCTTCGCCTTCACGGACCAACAAAAAATCCGGCCCCGGCTCATCCACCGGGTAGCGCCAACGATATGCCGGCATTGCCCCTTTAAAGTGGTGCAGCGGCGGTGGTTCGATTTTGACCTCAACGCCGTGCTCGCGGGCACGGTTTCGCAGTTGCATCTGGCGTTTCTGCCGGGGGCTGGGCTGAAGCCACATGACAGGCGCTGCCACCAACATCACGACAAACACGATCAGTAGCCATTCCATTTTATTGTTTCCTTTCGCTGAGAACTGTACCCAAGAAGCGTTTCTAAGTTCCATGCCGCTATCGGCAGGAAGACGATTAATCACGGCGCGAAACTATGATATAGATCGTTGTTAAACAACGGGACTCCTCCTACAGTAGGAGGAAGTTGAATATCCGCAGTAGAGCGACCTCACGCCTAGGGAGTGACTTATGAGCTACCACCATATTCTTGTCGCCGTCGACTTGACCAAAGATTCTCACAAAGTGCTGGAACGCGCCGTTGGCATCTCCTCACGTAACGAAAACGCCAAAATCTCGATCATGCACACGCTGGAACCGCTCGGTTTCGCTTATGGCGGCGATATCCCGATGGATCTCACCAGCATCCAGGATCAACTCGACGAGCATGCCAAAAAGCGCTTAGCCGAGATCGCAAGCTCACACGTCTCCTCAGAGAATCAACACGTTGTCGTAGGCATGCCCGACACGGAAATTCACCGTTTTGCCGAAGAGAATGACGTCGATCTTATCGTGGTCGGCTCCCACGGCCGCCATGGCTTCGCCTTACTGCTCGGTTCCACCTCAACCGGTGTGTTGCACGGCGCAGAGTGCGATGTGCTCGCCGTGCGGGTGGGCAAAAAGGGGGAAAAGACCGACGAATAAACGGTATTGAACCTGAGTCATCAGGGCGCCCGTCGTGGTTTATAGCCTCTTCGCTTAAAAACTCGCGGGCGCCTTCACTTGTCTTTCTTCTTACGTTTATATCGCGCCTTATTCTTGGCCTTCCGCCATGGCCTCCAGCTCCATCCAGCGCTCCATGGCCGCGTCCAACGCTTTTTGCCACTCACCTAACGCTTCAAGCTCGGCGGTCACGACACTGGCCTCTTGCTGGTAAAAGCCGGGATCACCGATTTTGGCCTCGTGTGCTTCAATCTGCGTTTCCAATCGCTCAATCTCAGCCGGCAGTGCGTCAAGTTCGCGCTGTAGCTTATAAGAGAGCTTAACGGCTTTTTTGGGCGGGGCTTTGGCTGCGGCTGCCGGCGCGGGTGTTTCGAGCGCGGGCTCTGCGGCTTTGCTTGCCGACTTTTGCGCGTCAGCGTCCCAAGGGGCAGGTGGCAACTTACCGCCTTGACGCAGCCAGTCCGTGTAGCCGCCGACATACTCCTGAACGCGCCCTTCACCCTCAAACGCCAACACACTGGTCACTACGTTATCCATAAAGGTTCGGTCGTGAGAGACCAATAGCAGCGTGCCATCAAAATCGAGCAGCAGCTCTTCCAGAAGCTCCAGCGTCTCCATGTCGAGATCGTTGGTCGGCTCATCCAGGACCAGCACATTGGCCGGCTGGGTAAAGAGCTTCGCCAACAGTAAACGGTTGGACTCGCCGCCTGATAGCGCCTTCACCGGCTGACGCACTCGGTCGGGGGTAAATAGGAAGTCTTGCAGGTAGCTCATGACGTGGCGATCCCGCCCGCCTACCGTCACGCGGTCGCTGCCCTGCGCCACGTTGTCATACACGGTTTTTTCCAACTCTAAGCCAGCGCGAAGCTGATCAAAGTAGGCCACCTTGAGGTTGGTGCCAAGGCGCACGCTGCCCTCGGTGGGCGTAATTTCACCCAGCATGATTTTCAGCAGCGTCGTCTTACCCGCGCCGTTGCGGCCCAGAAAACCAATGCGATCACCGCGCTGCACCTCAAGATTAACGTTTTCGAGTATGACCTCGTCGCCATAGCGTTGGGTGACATTTTTCAGCTCTACAACCCGCTTGCCGGAACGCTCACCGCTATCCACGCTAAGATTGGCTGTTCCCTGGCGCTCACGGCGCTGGCTACGTTCGGCGCGCATCTTTTCAAGCGCTCTCACCCGCCCTTCGTTGCGGGTTCGGCGCGCTTTAATGCCTTGGCGAATCCACGTCTCTTCCTGCGCCAGCTTCTTATCAAATTCGGCGTGCTCGCGCGCTTCCACTTCCAGCTCGTGCTGTTTGCGTGCCTGATACTCCGGGTAATTACCCGGATAACGGCCCAGTTTGCCACGATCCAACTCCAGGATATGGGTGGCCAGCTTGGACAGAAACGCACGGTCGTGAGTGATGAAGAGTACCGCGCCGTTAAACGCTAAGAGCTGCTCTTCCAGCCACGCAATGGTATCCAGATCCAGGTGGTTGGTCGGCTCATCGAGCAGCAGCAGATCGGGCTCTGCCACCAAGGCGCGCGCCAGTGCCACTCGACGTCTCCAGCCGCCCGAAAGCGCACTCATCTCCGCCTCTGGAGGCAGCCCCAAGCGCGTGAGCACCATATCGATACGCTGGTGGAACGACCAGCCATCGATGGCTTCCAAGCGGGTTTGCAAGGTCGCCATGCGCTGCATATCCGGCGCCTCAACGTTAATCAGATGATGGTATTCCGAGAGCAGCTCGCCCGCTTCGGGCAAGCCTTGGGCCACGACATCGAATATTGTCAGCCCGGTCGAGGCGGGAAGCTCCTGTGCCAGCACGCCAATCTTCAAACCAGGCGCGCGCCAAATCATGCCATCGTCGGGCAGAATTTCCCCGGCAACCAGCTTGAGAAGCGTCGACTTGCCCGTGCCATTACGCCCGACCAGCGCCAGCCGCTCGCCCTTTTCCACCGTTAAATCAGCGTGGTCGAGCAGTACATGGGTGCCATAGGCCAGTTGCAGCTGTTCTAGTCGTAGCAGGGTCACGCAGCGTCTCCTCAGTGTTAAGGCGCCTCAATTTTAGGCGCACAGTGTAACGCATGCGAGTGCGTAGGTGTTTGCTCTCGCTGTCACGGCTGTCGTCGCCCGGCGTTTAGCGCGTTAGACTAGCCGCCTATTTCGCTACCGTTCAACGTGAGGAGCTTGGTGTGGCAAAACCGGCCTTTGATGACTTTTTACCCGACGCCCTTCAGTTGCGCGCGCACGAGCCCTTGGTGGATATCGGCGCCAACCTGACGCACGAAAGCTTTCAGCACGATTTACCCGCCGTGGTCGAGCGCGCGCACGCGGCAAACGTCACCACGCTGATTTTGACCGGCACGGATCTGGAGCACGCTAAGCAGGCCGCTACACTCGCTGAGCAGCACGCGGGCTTCTATGCCACAGCGGGCGTTCATCCGCACGACGCAAGCCATTGGACGCTAGCGTTGGGTCGCGAGATGGCCGCGCTTTACGCTCACCCCAAGGTCGTCGCGGTGGGTGAGTGCGGGCTCGATTTCAATCGCAACTTCTCTACCCCTGCCGAGCAAGAGCGCGCCTTTGAAGCGCAGCTTGCGCTCGCCGCCGAAAGCGGTCTACCGCTCTTTCTTCACGAGCGTGACGCGGGGGCCCGCATGCGCGACATGCTCAACCACTGGCGTGATGACCTAACGGACGCCGTGGTTCACTGTTTCACCGCCGACAAAGAGACGCTTTACGGCTATCTCGACCTAGACTTACATATTGGTTTAACCGGCTGGATTTGCGACGAACGCCGCGGACATCACTTGCGCCCACTGGTGGGCGATATCCCGCTAGAGCGTTTGATGATCGAAACCGATTGCCCCTATTTGCTGCCGCGCAATCTCCCCGCGAAGATGAAAGGCCGTCGCCATGAACCGGCGCTTTTGCCCTGGATTGCACGCGAGATCGCGCATTGGTACGGCGTCAGCGAAGCGGCGCTTGGGCGTGCCACGAGTCAAACGGCGCAAGCGTTTTTCCGTCTGCCAGATAACACACAGGAGTCAGCATGAGCGACATACCGGGTTTTATTGCCATTGAAACAGGTGACGAGGAGGGTTTACCGGTGGCGATCGCATGGTCGCTGCCCGATGGCCGCATTAAACATACCCTGATTCATCCCGACGATAGCTGGTTCGACGATGCCTCAAGCGCTACCCGGGAGTACAGCAGCGAGGAGCTTGAGAGCCTTGCCGTCAGCCCCTTGGATGTGATTCGCGAGCTAGAGAACGACCACTTCAGCGCGACCCTCTACACCAACGATAGCGGCGAAGACGAGCTCGCTCTCACCCGTTTGTTTGATACTTACGGCCTTGATCCTTTTGTCGAACTAGCCCCCGCTGAGGTGCTCTACGATAACGTGACATCAAGCCAGTGGCAGCGCCTGCGCAGCGACACCTTCAGTGAACTCGGGCTGGAGCCGATGCGCCCCGAGCACGAAGTGGCGGCGATGTTGAGCCTGCATCAGCGGCTCTCCAGCGACGACGCTTGATCGAGTTCATAACGGCCGGCCTCACAGGCGTGTGCCAAGGTGGCACCCTCTTGGTAGTAACGCTTTAGGGCGGTATAAAACGCGCTGGCACGGCGCGGCAAGCCCTCTTCTTGGTAACGTAGCGCTCGCTCGGCGACGCGCTGGGCAAAGGCGTCTCGGTCGACTTCCGCGGCGCCATCTGCGCTAAGGTTATCGACGCTAACGTGGAATGTGCGTCCGCTCGCCCTAGCAAAAAGCGATTCGAGGGCCTGTGGCGCCACTTCGGCATTTTCAAACGCTCGCTGCTGCTCAGGATTGCGACCATCGGGCAAATACCAGTACCCGTAATCCTCCCACTGTCGCCTTTTAGCCCCGGCGATACACCAGTGGCTGATTTCATGCAGTGCGCTGGCGTAAAACCCCCGCGCAAAAATCACTTGGTGGTACGGCGTATGCGCATCGGCGGGGGTGTAGAGCGGCTCATCCCCGCCGCGAATCAGCCGCGTTTGATAACGCGCGGCAAAAAGCCCATCAAAAAGCGCGGTGATGTCGGCAAGCGTCCAGCGCGACTCATCTTCCATGCATCCTCCCTCTTGGATCATAAACGTTAGCGAATGCGCGTGAAAAAGCCCCGTAGTATAAGCGCAATCCAGGCGCGGAAAAATCGTGGCTCATGGTGGCGATGGTGTGATGGTGGTGCAAAGCCCATAGGGTAGCGACACCTGCTACCATAGCCATACTAGTCAGCAAAATTCACTCTTCAGGAGTATCGCATTGGGTAGTGCCACCAAGTCATTCACTTCGGTTTATTGGCCTGAAACGCGCTCACTGGTGCGTTTGGCACTGCCTATTTGCGGCGCGCAGCTGGCTCAAGCGGGCATGAGCGTCGTCGATGTCATGATGACCGGGCGCCAAAGCCCAACCGCACTCGCCGCCGTCTCGGTGGGTTCAAGCCTGTGGATGCCGCTGATGCTGTTTATGACCGGTACGCTCATGGGGCTTACCCCGATTGTGGCGCAACTGCTGGGCGGACAGCGCCACACAGAGATTCGACCGGCCGTACACCAAGCCCTTTGGGTGGCGCTAGCTCTCGGCTTCATGTCTGCCACCTTGCTATGGCTGATCGTGATGCCGATCTTTGATGCGATGGAGGTACCGGCGGATGTCGCCCAAACGTCGGCCGCCTATCTCGCGGCAGTGGCATTTGGCATGCCGGGCATTGCCCTTTTTCAGGCCCTGCGTGCTTTTTCGGATGGCATGAACCACACCCGCCCCGCGCTGTGGATTAGCCTCGTGGGCCTAAGCGTAAACATCCCCGCTAATTATGTTCTCATTTATGGCGGCGATGGCTTGGTCGATCTTTTTGGTATCTGGCTACCGCAACACCTGCAACAACTGCCGGCATTCGGCGCGTTGGGCTGCGGCATTGCCACCGCGCTTTCGATGTGGACGATGGCGCTCGCCATGCTGCTTTACACGCGCAGAAGCCATGTTTACGGCGCGGTACAACTTTGGAAACATCCCTCAACGCCGCGGTGGCAAGGCATTCGCGAACTTATCGTGGTCGGCGTGCCAATCGGGGTGGCGATCTTTGTCGAAGTCACCCTGTTTACGCTGATTGCGCTGTTTATCGCGAGCTTCGGTGAGATCACCGTTGCCGCGCACCAAGTTGCACTGAGCTACACCACGATTCTGTTTATGCTGCCGATGTCGCTGAGCATGGCACTCACCGTGCGCGTCGGCAACACGCTCGGCCAGAGCCGCCTAACGCACGCGCGCTTGGTGGCCTGGAACGGCATCGCGGTCAGCCTTTTCACCGCCTTGATTAATAGCACCCTGCTATGGCTGACCGGGGAGTGGGTCATTTCGCTCTACACCACCGACCCTAACGTACAAGCCCTCGCCGCTTCGCTGGTGGCGTTGGCGGTTTTCTATCAGGTGTCGGATTCGCTGCAGGCCAACCTCGCCGGCGCGCTACGCGGCTACAAGGATACGCGCATCGTCATGGTGATCACCGTGCTGTCGTACTGGCTAGTGGGGCTCGGCGGCGGGCACTGGTTGGGTAGTCGGGGTGCCTTTTCTGCTCCCATGGGCGTGCATGGCTACTGGCTCGGGCTTATTGCCGGGCTAAGCACTGCTGCCCTACTATTGGGCTGGCGATTACACCATATCAGCCGCCCGAGGTAGCTTGATGATTCACGACACGTTACGCCGAGGCCTCCTATTCACGCTAGCCGGCTTTTGGCTCTTGGGCTTGACGGGCTGCGGTCAAGGCAGTGAGGCGGAGAGCGTCTGGCAGGCGTACCATCAGGCGTTAAGCCAAGCGCTCGATACCGCCGAGATCGAACGGTCGGCTCCGCCTAATATCGGCGCCTTTCCCGAACGGCAGGCGCTACTTTTTGATATCAACGAAACCCGCGAAAGTCTGCTCAATGTGTATGCGCTGCGCGAGTGCGAGATTACCTCGCTAATTGCCGCCCGCAATAACCAGCTAGGCCGCGTTGCCCCTCCCAGTCAACAGTGGCTTTACGAGCGTGAACTGTGGCAACGCCTCAGCCTGTGCTGGAACACTGACGTACCTCGCGAACTGAGCGAGGAGAACCGTGACCGCTTGCGCGATATCACCCTCACTAAAACGGCTCAGCTTCCCTTCGTCAGCTGGAATGCGATTTTTGACTCCCGTGAATGGGAAAAGAATTTCTCCCGTGCAAGCCAACCGCTTTCGGCCAGCGAGTTAAACCAATTAACGCCGCCAGGCGGCCTCGACAATGCCCTTGATGCTCTTCGCTACCTACGCCAAATGGTTCTTCACCAGTTTGATCGCCAGTGGCAGCAAGACTCAAGCCGACTGGAAAACCACCTCAAAACCCTACAGGAGCGCCCAATAACCGCAGAGGTGCTTCGCTCTCTTATGCTGGCGACACAGCGACTAGATGAAGCCACCGAACGTCTAAAGACCGTGCAACCGCCACACTGCTTACCCGAGTGGGATCGAAGCTATGTCGCGCAACTTGAACAGAGTGCGTTTGCCTGGCTTAAGGAGATCAATAGACTCGTCGACAGCCACCCGGTGACGCCCCCTGCGCAGTGGCAGCGCTATGCTCATGCTTGGCTATCCTTAGACGCTCCAGACGCCCCTTGGCAGTCTTTCCAACGCGCGCTTAAAACGCACCAAGCAGCGCGAAAAGGTTTTTCCTCTTGCCGCCCAATAGCATCGGTTAAAACGAAAATGACCTCGCACTCTTAACCTTCGCCTCAAGCTGTGCTATTGGTGAGTCATGCGGCAAGCAAGCGAGACCTGCTTCGCCAATGTCGAGACCACGCAGCACCAGGAGGGACACCATGGCCGCATCCTTGTCACCCCGTTCTGCCCAGGTCATCGACCTGGAAACGGTACGTCAGCGCCAACAGGCGCAAAAGTGTTTAACTCGCCTAGCCCCTGAGTTAGATGGGCTGGAAATGGTGTATCAGCTCGACGCCGATCCCGAGACGTATTACGGCATGCCGATATTGGCTTGGGGTCTCCGCGAAGATGGTCAAGTGGTGGGGCTCATTCCCTGGATGGAGACACTCACGCCGTGCCACCATCTCGATAGCCATGAGAATGGCTGCTTTATTGGGTTTCGCGATCCTGAAACCGAAGAAATTTTCTCCGATCCTCCAGAGCATAAATGGCATGAGCTGACGAGTGCTGCGGACTACTTCGACTATGAAGCGTCGGCTGATATCACGCTCATTCAGCAGATTCCCGATACGCTCGGCACGCATGCGCTCTGCATAGACAGTGTTAGCGCTCCCTGTCAAATGAAACCCGTATACGGCTGGAACCTCTACAGCGACGGCAGCGTTGACGCACTACTCGCCGATGAAGAAAAAGCGGCGATGACACCGATCCTACTGGGCGATAACTGCCTTTACAGCGCACACTCGCGACACCCCAAGCTGTATTTCTTTCAACGCCATATCGCCAATCAAATTTTGCAAGAGGATCCCGCAACCCTTGAGGCCTTAGCGCTCATCGCCGTTCCATCAGCGCCGTAATGTTCCGGCAGCCTGCCTCCTCGCCGGCTGCCGGGGGCTAATAGGGAGATAGTGACGTAAAGCGGATAGTTAAGAGAGACGGATAAAATAACGGTAGGTGTCACCCGATGTTTCTTGTGCGATGAGTTCATGCTGCAAAAATTGGCAAAATTTTGGCACATCGCGCGTTGTGGCTGGATCCGTCGCGACTACCTGCAATACTTGACCTGGAGTCATGTCACGCACCTTGTTGTGCATCATCATAATAGGCTCTGGGCAATAGAGTCCGCTGGTATCCAACAATGCGTCGTAATCAGGTAAAGTTTCCACGTTATCAGCCATTTATATCCTCGGTTTAGGAAGCAGAAGGTATGATCAAAATTATCATTGAACGGCGAATTATGCCTGGCCTGGAAGAAGATTATGAGCAAGCCGCACGGGAAGCAATGCGCGTTTCGCTTGGTGCTCGCGGTTTCGTCGGGGGTGAAACCTTAGTCGAGATGGGGCATACCGACCGGCGCCTTATGATAACCAAATGGCGCGACCTGCGCGCATGGAAAGAGTGGCACACGAGCGAAGCCCGCGCAGCGGCGATGCAGCGTATTTTGCCGCTGCTTACCGAAGAAGAAACCATACGCATCTATGAGGCCAGCTATTGATGTAGCCTGCCCTCAGCTTTCCAAGCGGACATGGACCGTCACCTCTTCACGATCATGATAGAGGTGGCGGCAACGGATACGGCTTTTGACTCCCGCCTGGGCCAATGAGGATTCAAGATGCGAAAGGCACTTCACTACCTCTTCCCAGCGCTTTTTCATAGGCAGTTTCAAGTTAAACACCGCCTCCCGGCACCACCGTCGAACTAGCCAACGCTCCACCATCGCCAATACGCGCATAGGCTTATCGACAATGTCGCATACTAACCAATCCAAACGCTGCGGCGGCTCCCAGGTAAAACCATCCTCTTTCAAGTGCTCGACTTGACCGGTCGCCATAAGCTCAGCATTCATGGGGCCATTATCGATGGCATACACGTATATGCCTTTTTGTACCAATTGCCAGGTCCAGCCACCGGGTGCTGCACCTAAATCAGCAGCCGTCATATGCGCCGCCAATCGCGTCTCCCACTCTTGCTTGGGGATAAATTCATGCCAGGCTTCTTCCAACTTGAGCGTTGAGCGACTAGGTGCGCGGCTGGGCGCTCTCAAACGGCGTATACCGCCAGGCAGTTCGCTACGGTTTCCGGGAAAGGACATACCGAGCTGCACACAGGCGCCATTTTTCCAGAATACATGCAGACGCCGACCACCGGCATTACGGCGCAAGGCCCCGCGTTTTTTTAGCATGCTTTCAAGCGGACGTGATAGGGCCTTGATTAAGCGCGAGAGCGATTTCCCATCGTTGGTATCCGGCGTTTCATGCCAAATAGCGTCAAAGCTCCAGCCTGCCTCGAATAGCTGGTCCACGATAGGGCTTAACCGGTCCTCACGATCCAAACCGAGCTCTGGCAGCGCCACTAAACTCTGCCGGGCGAAGATGAGTCGTTCAAACGCAGCCAAGCGGTGCAAGGGATTGATCGGCTCACCCTCTTTTCGTGTCAGGCTGGCCCACCCCTCCCCCCTTTCTGGATCACACGGAAATCCATGTTCAGCAGCATGGTACTCAAGCTCAGCTAGCGCATCTTTTTCAAAACCAGGACGACAATACACCAGCCATGTTGCCGGAACCGTGTGTGCCACTGACTTTCCCCCTATAAGTAACTCGTCTACATGATAACAACGTCATGTTTATCAGCATCCTACCATATTAGCCTCGATAAGATCCTGAGAAGGATACCGTTAAAAAAAAGATTATTAACCTTATCTAATTTATAATGCTTGCACAAAAAATATTCGCCTTTAGTCGCATGCGCGCTCGGAATTTACCTTTCCAGTTAAAGAATGAGCTATGCACAAAGGGCATATCACGCGTTTAATAATCGTCTCTTCCACCCTATTCTTGCTTTTTTTATTTGATGGTAATTAAACGAAAAGCTATGCCTTACGTTCACGATACGCTGGAGCGCCTACGCAAAAGCAGCCCCGCTCAAACAGAGTTTTACCAAGCCGCCGAAGAGGTGCTGGAATGCCTACGCCCGTTATTCGACCGTGATCCTTACTATCACGACCACAACATTATTGAGCGCATTGTAGAGCCTGAGCGCCAAATGATGTTCCGCATCTGCTGGACCGGTGACAATGGGCGTGTATATGTCAACAAAGGCTATCGTGTCCAGTTTAACTCTGCCCTCGGCCCTTATAAGGGCGGACTACGTTTTCATCCAAGTGTGACTTCTGGAACGATTAAGTTCCTCGGCTTTGAGCAAATATTTAAGAATGCTTTAACCGGCCTTCCCATTGGGGGCGGAAAGGGTGGCTCTGATTTTGACCCCAAGGACAAGTCAGATAACGAGATCATGCGCTTTTGCCAAGCATACATGTCAGAGCTCTATCGCCATATAGGCCCAACAAGCGATGTACCCGCCGGAGATATCGGCGTAGGCGCCCGAGAAATAGGGTATTTATATGGCCAATATAAGCGACTAACTGGCCGCTATGAAGGTGTGCTCACGGGAAAGGGTTTAGATTGGGGCGGCTCTATTGGCCGTAAAGAAGCCACGGGCTATGGAGCAGTTTACTTTGCCCAAAACATGCTAAAAGCACGCGGTGAGAACATTGAAGGAAAAACGTGCCTTGTGTCTGGCGCTGGTAACGTTGCTATTTATACGATTGAGAAGCTCTTAGCGCTAGGCGCGAACCCCATCACCTGCTCCGACTCACGTGGCACTATCGTGGATAATAACGGTATCGACCTGGCACTACTAAAAGAGCTTAAAGAGGTTAAACGAACCTCGCTGGAACAGTACTTAACCAAGCGTCCGAAGGCACGCTATATTCCCGCAACAGATTATCCTGATGACGGGCATGCCGTATGGCGCCTTAAAGCTGATGTCGCCTTTCCGTGTGCTACACAAAACGAGTTAACAGACACGGATGCTAAAGCGCTACTCCAAAATGGCGTAACTTGCATTAGCGAAGGCGCCAATATGCCCTCAAATGCCGCTGCTATTAACCGCTTTCTCAACGCTAATATTGCTTATGGTCCTGGAAAAGCGGCAAATGCCGGTGGTGTTGCCACGAGCCAACTTGAAATGGCGCAAAATAGCAGCATGGAGCAGTGGCCACTCGTAAAAGTCGATGCAAAGCTCAAGGACATTATGGCCAATATCCATCAGCAGTGTGCCGATACCGCAGAAGAGTTTGGTGAACCCAACAACCTCGTATTGGGCGCTAACATTGCCGGCTTCCGGAAGGTGGCTAACGCCATGATTGCTCAGGGCGTTACATAGCTTTTTCGCTGCTAAGATTAACTGCTTTTAATACAGTCCTGTTTTTTAGCAGGGCTGTTTTTGCTGGCGTGCTTCAAATTGGCTTGCCGAGCTTATTGATGTTTTAGACGATATTGAATTTAAGGAGAATTAGCATGGGGTATCGCCCAGCTATCCTCATCAATCGACTTGACGCTGAACGGTTGCAGCGTTTGATCGACGATGCCTCTGAAAAAGAGCGTGCAGTCGCCAATTTACTTGAAATAGAGCTGGCTCGGGGCGAAGTAGTGGATCCTGAAGATATCCCTGGCAATGTAGTGAGTATGAATAGCCAGATACAATTTACCGATTTGACACGCAAGCGCCAGATGATTAGAACACTGGTGTACCCTCATGCACTCGACAGCATAGCGGATGCCATCTCCGTGATGGCCCCCGTTGGGGCAGGCCTTATTGGATTAAAAGTAGGCGACATAATCGACTGGCCAGTACCTAACCATGGCGAAGTATGCTTGCGTGTTGATGCTATTTTTTGGCAGCCTGAGCGCGAAAAGCAATTTCATCGTTAAGGCCCTAAGCGCCTTAAAATACAATAAAAAAATCCCCCGAGGCGGCTGCCCCAGGGGATTTTTCGGATAAGTGCCTGACGATGACCTACTCTCGCATGGGGAGACCCCACACTACCATCGGCGCTGAGCGGTTTCACTGCTGAGTTCGGCAAGGGATCAGGTGGTTCCCGCTCGCTATGGTCGTCAGGCGTAACTGGCGATATATCATGCTGTGTTTTGTGCGTCTCTTTG
>NZ_LT699745.1:649719-1395459 GCF_900155385.1 Vreelandella massiliensis | reverse complement strand
CCTATGCGTTACTCACCCGTCCGCCGCTCGTCAGCATCTAGCAAGCTAGATCTGTTACCGCTCGACTTGCATGTGTTAGGCCTGCCGCCAGCGTTCAATCTGAGCCATGATCAAACTCTTCAGTTTACAATCAATGTGGTTCTTACCTGTGACAGAAGCCACAGAAGCGAACCAAACTTGGCTCAAGGGTCAAACGAATTCAGTCAAATTGACATTTGACGAGTCGCTTGCCTTGATAATAGGTGATTTGTCACCCTCATCGGCAAGCGCCCACATGAATTACCTGATCAAATTCTTAAAGAGCGTGTCGCTGCATCACCGGCCAAACGATATGCTGCTTGGCCTCAGCGAGGAAGGCGTATTCTACGCATCCCTGGGTGTTTGTCAAACGCTATTTTCGGTGATTGAATTCAGCGATGTAGGTGAGCAGACAATCGCTCTAACCCACTGACAAACCGAAGGTTTTCACCTTCTTTCACCGCTGGTAACGCTTGGCGTCCTCGGCAGCGGATGCGTACTTTACGGGCTCAACGCCGGGTTGGCAAGGGGCGTGTGTAAAAAAATTTCAGCTCTTGGGTTTTGCCTTGCGCATCACCGCTAATACGGGGCCTGAGAGCACATAGACTCCGAAAAGCAGAAGCAGCATGACCGAGGGCTCCACCGAGATCATGACAAACCCCAGCACCACCGCTAGCAACACGACAAAAGGAACTGGCTTTTTAAAATCGAGATCTTTAAAGCTGTAGTAGCGGATATTGCTGACCATCAGCACTCCCGCTGCGGCCACCACAAAAAGCATCAGTAACTTAAACCCTAGCGCATCGGCATCAAAGCTATGGAAGGTCCATACACTTGCGGCGATTAAGGCGGCAGCAGAGGGGCTTGGTAAGCCGATAAACCATTTTTTATCGACACTACCAATTTGCACGTTAAAACGCGCCAGTCGCAATGCGGCACAAGCAACATAAAGAAACGCCACGACCCAGCCAGTTTTTCCAATGTCCTGCAAAATCCAGGTAAAAGCGACTAATGCCGGCGCCATACCGAACGAAATCATATCGGCCAAGCTATCGTATTCGGCGCCAAACTCACTTTGCGTATTCGTCATTCGCGCAACACGCCCATCCAAGCCATCGAGAACCATTGCAATGAAGATAGCCACCGCAGCCGGCGTAAATTCGCCATTAATACCTGCCACAACGGCAAAGAAACCGGAAAAAAGCGCCGAAGTAGTGAATAGATTGGGCAGCAAATAGATGCCCTTGCGGCGAATTTTTTTACCATCCTCAACCGACTCTTCAATCACTTCGGTTTCGCGCAAGAAGGCACTCGCTAAATCCTCATTATTCACTTCTGGTGTCCGGCTCCCCTCTTCTGGCGTGGAGGAGTGGGCACGCTCGGGGTCATGAGCATCCTGAGTCATAAGTGTTATCCATTTAAAATAAAGTCACGCACATCGTGATTTCTTCATTCTACACGGTGAACCTCTCTCAGCCAGCCCATAAGCGCATACCCCACATACGCAAAGGGGTGCGACAAAGCGCACCCCGTTTCATCTGGCAAGACAGCATCAATTCTTTGACTTGTCCACCAGTTGGTTTGCGGCAATCCAGGGCATCATGCCACGCAGTTTAGCCCCCACCTGCTCAATTTCATGCTCAGCGTTGAGACGACGGCGCGCCGTCATGGACGGATAATTCGTCTCACCTTCGTTGATGAACATCTTGGCATATTCACCCGTCTGGATGCGCTTGAGCGCATTGCGCATCGCCGCGCGAGACTCGTCGTTGATCACTTCCGGGCCGGTTACGTACTCGCCATACTCCGCGTTGTTGGAGATGGAGTAGTTCATGTTAGCGATACCGCCTTCGTACATGAGATCAACGATCAGCTTGAGCTCGTGCAAACACTCAAAATAGGCCATCTCGGGGGCATAGCCTGCTTCTGTCAGTGTTTCAAAGCCGGCTTTGACCAGCTCCACCGCGCCACCGCACAGAACCGCTTGCTCGCCGAACAGGTCGGTTTCGGTTTCGTCTTTCAACGTGGTTTCGATGATGCCGCTGCGGCCACCACCTACGCCGGCCGCGTAGGAGAGCGCGAGCTCTTTGGCATTGCCTGAGGCGTCCTGGTGGATCGCAATCAGATCTGGAATACCGCCACCTTTCACGAACTCAGAGCGCACTGTGTGGCCTGGCGCTTTCGGCGCGATCATGATGACATCGAGGTCTTTGCGCGGCTCGATCTGGTTGTAATGGATATTGAAGCCATGGGCGAAGGCCAGCGTCGCGCCCTCTTTCAGGTTCGGTGCCACTTCCTGCTCGTAAATGGCCTTCTGATTTTCATCCGGCGCCAGAATCATCACCACATCAGCGGTTTTGCACGCTTCCGGCACGGAGGCGACTTTCAGGCCAGCAGCTTCCGCTTTAGCGGCGGAAGAAGAGCCGTTACGCAGTGCAACCGTAACGTCCACACCCGACTCTTTCAGGTTGTTTGCATGCGCGTGACCTTGCGAGCCATAGCCCACGATAGTGACTTTCTTCGCCTGGATGAGGGACAGGTCGCAATCTTTATCGTAATAAACGTGCATAGCAAAACTCTCATTAAGTGTTTGAATTGAAGCGTCATATCAGCGTTGATGGCCACCGGCGCTGTCTTATGCAGCACTCTTTTGGGCGTTGGACTCACTTTACGCGATGCCATCTGTTGCGTAAAACGCTATATTTGCAACACAACAATGCATTTTCTGAAACACCGGGACTCCCATGGACTTTCGCCTGCTCAAGCATTTCATCACCTTGTCCGACACCCTTCACTTTGGCCGAGCAAGTGAGCTGTGCCACACCAGCCCCTCGACGCTAAGCCGCTCGCTTCAACAGTTAGAAAACGAGCTTGCCACCACCCTTATCGAACGTGACAACCGCCACGTCTCGCTGACGCCGCAAGGCGTGCACTTTCAACGCTACGCGCGAGATACGCTAGATCAGTGGGAAAGCATTAAACGCATGCTGGCAAATGAAACCGCACAGCTGACCGGTGAAATCAGTATTTACTGCTCAGTGACCGCAAGCTACAGTTTTTTATACGAACTGCTCAGCGACTTCCGTCTTCAACACCCCGGCATTGAGTTCAAACTGCATACCGGCGACCCCGCCAATGCCATGAATCGGGTGCTCTCGGGTGATGATGATATGGCGATTACCCCACGACCACGGACACCCCCCCCCGCGCTGGCGTTTAAGTCGCTCACTCGCTCGCCACTCGTCTTTATTGCGCCCACCAACGCCGCCCACTGGCTACCCCCTACCCCTGAGAGTTCAACCGCTCAGCAGTGGGAAGGCGTACCCATGATCTTGTCGGAAGCGGGGCTCTCACGCGAATATGCTGACACGTGGTTTAAAGCACTCGGGGTGACACCGCGCATTTACGCTCAGGTAGCAGGGCATGAAGCCATTGTCAGCATGGTGGGGTTAGGGTTTGGCGTGGGAGTCGTGCCTAAAATCGTGCTGGATAACAGCCCGCTGGCTGAACGGGTCACGGTCCTACACGTCAAGCCGGAACTGCCCTATTACGACGTGGGCCTCTGTGTACTTAACAGGCGCCTAAAACGGCCTATGATCCAAGCGCTGTGGGAAGCGGTAAGCGAACGCCGTCTCTAAAAGCAGAAACGGCAGGCTCAATGCCTGCCGTGATCGCTGATTTGATACTCATTAGCGCCTTGATTTAGGCGAATGGCCATCGGAGCGCGGGAGACCGGCACCCTTGGGCCGCACATAAAGCACGAGGGCATGATCCACTAATTCATAGCCATGCTCTTCAGCGATCTCTTGCTGACGCCGTTCGATCATTTCATCGACAAACTCAATGATCTCACCGCTATCAAGGCAGACCATATGGTCGTGATGATCTTCTTGCGTCAGTTCAAACACCGCGTGCCCACCGTCAAAATTATGACGAATCACAAGGCCGGCTGTCTCAAACTGAGTCAACACGCGATAGACCGTTGCCAAGCCGACATCCTCTCCCGCATCAATCAGTGTTTTATACACTTCTTCCGCGCTTAAGTGGTGTTGGCCAGAGGCATTTTCGAGGATCTGCAGGATTTTAACGCGCGGCAGGGTCACTTTTAGCCCGGCTTTACGCAGTTCATGGTTCTGATCGGCCATGGTTGCTCTTCGCAGTAACAGGTTAGGTCGGGTATGATCGACCGAAACCACGATAGTGAAGAATAGGCGCAAATGCAAAAACTGACTCGAATTATCACGTTTTCAGCCACCCTTGCCCTTATCAGCGGCTGTAGTTATGTCGGCGTTTATAAGCGCGACATCCCTCAGGGCAACCTCATCACCCAGGATATGGTGGAACAACTCCAGCCCGGCATGACCCGAGAGCAAGTCACGTATGTCATGGGCCGCCCACTTCTCGAGGCGCCCTTTGACTCAAGTGAATGGGACTATGTGTTTCGGCTAGACAAAGCCTATAGCGGTGTCGAAACCCGGCGCGTCACGCTAACGTTCAACCGCCAAGGGCAGCTCACCCAGATTGATAAAGAGGGTGATATATCCGACGAACTGCCGCTAGACACCGAAACCAGTCTCGGGCCCGCCATAGAAGGCACCGACCCACTGGATGCGCTGCCAAGTGATAGCACAGAAACACAGCCGCCAGAACCAGAGCGCGCCCCCGCACCTCGGCCCTACTAACGTTCAGCCTGGCGCTTTGCCCGCGCCAGGCGAGCCACTTTGGGATCCACCGCCAACGGGCGATACACCTCTACCCGATCCCCTTGACGCAACGGGTGCGCAGAAGGCTCACGAATTACCTTGCCAAACACCCCAAGCGTGGCTTGAAGAAAGCTCTCGGCTGATAGATCGGGAAAAAATCGAGGTAAATCCGCCTTTTCCACCGCCTCAAGTGCGGTGGTTCCCTCCGGCACGGTCAATGCGACAATACGCTGCTTGTGCGGCAACGCGAACGCCACCTCAACAAAGAGCGAGTTTGCGGGCGCCTCAGCGACCATATAACTCGTTGGCACGCTTTGTGAATGCATCCACCAATTGCCCAGCGATTTGTTGAAATAGCTTGCCAAAGGCCATACTTAAAAGGCGGTTAGCGAACTCAAACTCCATCTCTAAACTGACCTGGCACGCGTCTTCACCCATTGGGATAAAACGCCAGCGTCCTTTTAGGCGCTTGAACGGCCCACTCACCAGCGACATCTCAATTCGCTCAGGTGTGTAAAGATCATTGCGCGTCGTGATGGTTTGCTCAATGCCGGCACGACCCAGGGTCATCTCACCAATGAGGTGTACCTCGTCACGCTCAACCAGTCGCGCACGACGGCAACCCGGCAAAAAGTCCGGATAGGACTCAAAATCGTTCACCAGTTCAAACATTTGCTGAGGAGTGTGCCGCACCAAGGCGGAACGATTCACGGTTGGCATTGTCCTCTCCGCTGACTTCATAGTGCCCAAGGCGTATCATGGGGTCTAATCTTAACGCACAAATAGTATCACGGCTCTCTTCTTGGCGAAGAAGCAACCAACAGATCAATGACGAGGTTTCATGGCCACAAAGAAAGGGAAAGCCAAAAAAGGTCCCAGCAGCAGCGTCATCGCTCAAAACAAAAAGGCCCGCTTTGAATATCACATCGATGAAACCTTTGAGGCGGGGCTTGCGTTGGCGGGCTGGGAGGTCAAAAGCCTGCGCGCCGGTAAGGCGCAGCTGACCGATACCTACATTCTGATTCGCAACGGGGAAGCATGGCTACTGGGAAGCCATATCACGCCACTCAACACCACGAGCACCCATGAAATCGCCGACCCCACGCGAACGCGCAAGCTGCTGCTGCACAGAAAAGAGATCGCTAAGATCTTTTCCAAGACTCAGGACAAAGGCCACACGTGCGTTCCGCTAAAGCTCTACTGGAAGCGCAACATCGTAAAGTGTGAATTGGCCTTGGTGACAGGTAAAAAACTCCACGACAAGCGAGCCACCGAAAAAGACCGCGACTGGCAACGTCAAAAAGGTCGCATTATGCGGGAACAAAACAAGACATAACTGGTCAATGTTACGCAAGCACGTTAAAATGCGTGCCTTACTAAGGGGGCGACATGGTTTCGACGCCGGTGACAAACCCTGCGGTGCATGCCGAGAGCGTGATGTATCTCGTAAATCCAACATCACGAAAAATAGTCGCAAACGACGAAAACTACGCTCAGGGCGCGCTAGCAGCTTAAAACCTGTTAGCTTCTTGTCCGGCTCCAAGGCGATGTGCCTATTCATCGCTGCGGAGATACGAGCTAAAGATGATAGGATCGCGGTTGACGGTGTCTTCTCGTCAATCGTTAAACCTTAGAAGACTCGCGTTACTGGATCCTGATCGTCGGAGCCAGTAGCGTTAAAGCAAAAGACGAAATCTAAGCATGTAGAGCCAATGGGCGAGTGCCGGCGGACGCGGGTTCAATTCCCGCCGCCTCCACCACCTACCTAAATTCAGATGCTCCCATATAGGTCTGAATGAAGCTGAAAAGCCCGCCCCGTGCGGGTTTTTTTGTGTCTGTATGCTTTCACATTACCCCATACAGCATTGCGCACCGTGTATGCCTGTGTGTATGTTCCAATAATTATCGAACCAGAGGGATACGAGCCATCAAGCGCAGCGAGATCTGAGTTATGGTCAAGTCTGGTGTACAGCGGTCAAGCGGCGTTGCTGTCTGATTGATCGGTTAAAGGCTCACCATCCTGGAACTTCACGTTATTCACGACGAGTTCCAGTTTGTTGAACCCGGCTATCGTAGCAGGCTGCTGTTAAAGCAAGCGCCATGGCCGCTGCGGTCCCGTACCTTGGGTACTTGCACGCTAACATCACCGATGCCTGTCTGGATCGTGCGCTCGGGCAAGTGGCCGTTGCGGACCACGGCACGACGCCCATCCTCCAGCGTCTTGTCGGCGTATTGCTCCAGAAACGTCGTTAGCTCCGCCTCCACGGCCTTGGCGATTAAGTCTCGGGCTCCCTGGCGTAGCAGCTCATGCAGCGGGTCCGTGATGTCGTTGTCTGGCTGTGTCACGGCTTGGAGGGTAGAATCAGTCATGGCGTATCCACTTTTGTTGGTTGAGATCTTGGTCGTGATCAATCAACAGGATACGCCACCCTTCCTACTTCCTCCCATACACCAGAATCGAGCTTAACTCGCGAGATCTAGCGCCGCTCCTTTTCGGACGCACTAGGCCTGCTAAAGGGTAAACTTCTGTGCAGTCGGCCGATCAGTGATTTTTGGCATAGCGGCGCGCTTCGGCCTTCAATTTGCCGCGAATAAAATCGCTATGCCTTACATGCAAAAGGTCGGCTAGCCGCCGGATGCGATGCTCCTCGAGCGGGTCGACTCTGCCGTCCACCCAGGCCAGCTGCCACATCAAAGCCACCAACTCGCAGCGCTGCGCGTAGCCGTAATGCGCTTTAATCAGACTGACAAACTGGTAGTGATCGACGGCGTCATCCACTTCCGCTTCTGCCAGCGTCATCAGTTCGCTGACCTCGCTTTCACTCAAGTGGTAGCGGCGGGTTAACATCTGCTTGAGCGCGACGCGCTCTTCGTCGCTTTTCTCGTAGTCGGCGCGCATGACTTCGCAGAGCAGCGCCGCTGTCGCAAGCTCCAGCGTAACGGTTTGGTTGTCGCGCTGCTCAGGCGTCGCCAGCGCGCGTTGAAAGAAATGAGTAATCGCCTCGAGCATGCTATCCGCTCCTATTGCACTGATCGGGAATACGCCTTCTACGACTACGCATACCCCGATTAGTGCCTCGCAACGGCAAGAGGCGCTGAGCACACCGCGGCTTAACAGCCGCGGTGCTTAATGCACCGTTAAGCCATTAACTGCGGCTGGTAATCTCAAGCAGGTGATACCCAAACTGGGTTTGTACCGGCCCGTGTACCTTGTTCAGCTCGCCGTTAAAGACCACCTTATCGAACTCCGGTACCATTTGGCCCGGGCCGAAGCTCCCCAGGTCACCGCCCTGACGCCCAGAAGGGCAGCTTGAGTGCTCTTTGGCCACTTCCGCGAAATCACGACCGTTTTCGATCTCCTGTTTCAGTGCATTGCACTGCTCTTCGCTGCTTACCAAAATATGACGGGCACTGGCGCGAGCCATAACCAACTCCTTAATAAAAAACCAAAATGGGACGACAGTTTATCACGCGGGTAACCAGGCGAAACGCTCTCCATCGCCTTCATGCTATTTCTCGCTCCCTCTACCGCTGAGCGTTACCACCCTGGCAACTACAACCTTGGTATTATAGCGACTTTCGTTTATAATGCGCCGCAACAAGCCCGATTTGGGCTGTTTGCAGGAGAACAGTGTATGCCTCCCGATATTTCTACTTCCGCGCATGTTCAGCGTAGCTTGCGCCAATGCCTTTCTACCGTGGCCGAGCTGCTTTACAACCACGGTCACGTATTAGAAACCGTCACCTTGCCCCATCGCGGCTTAGCGCACCAAGACTTGTCATCGCTAAAAACCAGTGCCTCGGAGTGGGGGACTTGTCAGCAAGTGCTAGAAGCCAGCGAAGCCGCCACCTTTAATGAGTATGGCCGCTTTGTGCTGACCGGCATGGGTCGCGAGCTGATGTTTGATATGTTTGGCGAAGGTGCCGCCGACTGCGCTTAACCCGCTATTTGCCATTACCAAAACGCCACCTTCGGGTGGCGTTTTGCGTTACTCGTCTTTGTGCCCCAGGCTCATCAAATAGAGCGCTGCGGCCAGCGCTAGCACCGAAAGCGCCAAGTAGATGGCATCCAGCGGAGTGGCAAAGCGGATATCCACCACCGCGCGAAAGAACTCGATAATCACCGCCAGAATCACGACGCGAGCGATTTTGTCTTTCAGCTGATCGAGCGACGCCACGTTAAACGGATGTTTGCGGTTACTCGCTTCGGCGATATCGATCCGCGACACAAACAGGCGGTACACGCCAAGCCCGAAGATCAGCAGCACAATCGCGATGAGGTAGATATCCACGGCGACGATAATGTCGGGCACGAGCGTGTCGTGTATGTCGGCGTCGCTGCCGAAAAGGTAGTAGCTCAGCGTACCGGCCACGACTTTGAAAATATCGATGGTGCCAACGGCAAACAGGCACACCGAACCCAGCAGGCTCGGCACCACGGCTAGCATGACCAAAAACCGTGAGTTCCATAACCAGCGTTCGGTACGCCGCTCCCAGGGGTGTTGCTGTTCGGGGGTTTTGATCGGGTTGTTGTCTTGATGCTCAGGGGTATTGCCTGCCATTTAGCGCGCTCCTATTCAGCACTCACTTGCCACTACTATCTGTCACTACTATCTGCCACTACCTACGATGCCCCTTGCTATCGCGCTGGCCGATGACGGGGTTGCGCTGATTACACAAGATTCATCACCACCACCACAATGGTGGTGGCTGTTATTCCGATGCCTAGCAGCACGACCAGCCCGTCGCGGGCAACGAGCCCCAAGCCTAACAGCGACAGCGCCAGCCCCGCCCCGTTAGCCGAAAAGGGCACGAACTCCATCGGCGGCATCGCCAAGGCGATCAAGAGCGCCGTTAAGGCGGTCAACCGGCTTCCCCAGTAGCCCGTTAGCCACGGCAGGCGCACGCGCAACCAGCGATCCACCCAGCGCGCCGGCTTTTTCATATATGGCAAGGCGCGATCAAACTTGGTGCGCGCGATATGCCGACGCAATAGCCACTGGGGCAACCAGAACTGCTTGCGCCCTGCTAGCAGCTGCCCCGCGGTGAGCAGCACGACCGCTGCCATTAGCGTGGGCATACCGGGGATATCGCCAATTAGCGGCGCCAGGGTAATCAACCCCGCGACTAACAGCATCGGGCCAAACGAGCGCCGGCCCACGGTATCGAGAATATCCTCGACGCTCACGCGCGGCTTAATGCGCTCCATGCGCTCTAGCATTTCGAGCAGCCGCGTGAGGTTATAGGCTTGCATCGCCTCCGTATCGTCGTCGTACTGCTTAAGCTCGTCTCGCATCTCAGTCACGGCGTTTGAGCTGCTCCTTAAGCTGTTTGGGCACCTGCTTGATAATCAGGCGGTCGCCGCTCTCGTCGTACTCCACGCTTGAGCCCAATAGGTGCGAATCAAAGCTGATCGATACCCCACCCGCGCGGCCGGTAAAGCGGCGAAACTGGTTGAGGGTGCGTTTATCCGGCGGGATTTCCGCTGCCAGCCCATAATCGGCGTGGCGAATGTGCTCGTAAAACGCCTTGGGCTGTTTTTCGTCGACCACCGCGGAGAGTTCATCAAGGGTCATCGGCTCACCGCGACTCAGCTGGTCATTGGCATACCCCACCAGGGCGTCGGTCTTTTCCCGGCTGGCATCGTCATCAAAGTCCTCTTTTTCGACATAGTCGCTGAAGGCTTTGAGTAGCGTGCGCGTCTCGGCCGGGGCATCCACGCCCTCCTGAACGCCGAGCCACTGCGCGACCGCCTCGGCGAGCTTTTTGCCGCCGCGGTCTTTTAGAAACGAGAGGTATTGTGTCTGCGCGTCGCCCTGCTGCAACTGCGTCAGATTAATGCGCGCAGCGAGCGTCAGCTGGCGCGTATTGAGCTGTGCGGCCGGCTCAGCGTGGTGCTCGGCGTTGATGCCAATCCCTTCGCGCTGATGCATCAACCCAAGCAGCAGGGTTTGGGTCTCGCCTTGGCGTTGATGCGCGAACACGAGATACCCACCCACCGAGAGCTGCCCTCCCAGTACGGCGGACAGCGGTTCGGCCACCGCCTGGGTAAAGGGCGCGAAATCCTGCTCCGCGTTGAGATAGGCGCGCAGTTCACGGGCAAAGCCTGAAGCGTCACCCTCAACAAAGCGCCCCCAGCCCTTGGCTTTGGTGTTGTAGGTGGCATTGAGCTCGCCCACCAGCGTTTCCATGACCGCGCTCTCTTGCGGGTGCGGTGCGCTCGCGGCGGTGACGCTCAAGCGCTCGCCATCGAGCGTGGGATCGAGACGATGAACAATACTTTGCAATAACGGCATAGCGTGAAGCGTTTCCAGGTGTGGCGGGTTTAGGGCTTAAGGCGGTAGCCGGTGCGAAAGATCCAGGCGATGGTCGCCAGACACACGAGCAGAAAGAGCAGAATCATCGTCACGCTGGCCACCACGCTGACGTCGCTGATGCCATAAAAGCTCCAGCGAAAGCCGCTCACCAGATAAACCACCGGATTGAAGAGCGTCACGCCTTGCCAGAACGGCGGCAGCATATCGATGGAGTAGAAGCTACCGCCCAAAAAGGTCAGCGGCGTAATCACCAAAAGCGGCACCAGCTGGAGCTGGTCGAAGCCATCCGCCCAGATGCCAATAATAAAGCCGAGCATGCTAAACGTTACCGCCGTGAGCAGCAAAAAGAGCAGCATCCAGACCGGGTGCGCGACCTCCAGCGGCACAAAAAGTCGGGCGGTGGCCAGAATGATCACCCCCAGCAGCACCGATTTCGTCGCCGCCGCCCCGACATAGCCAACGACGATCTCGAAAAAGGAAATCGGCGCGGAGAGCAGTTCATAAATACTCCCGGAGAATTTGGGAAAGAAAATCCCAAACGAGGCGTTGGAGACGCTTTGGGTCAGAAGCATCAGCATGATCAAACCGGGGACAATAAACGCCCCGTAGCTCACCCCTCCAATCTGCTCGATCCGCGAGCCGATCGCCGCGCCAAACACGACAAAATAGAGCGAGGTGGAAATCACCGGCGATACCACGCTTTGTAGCAGCGTGCGCCGGGTGCGCATCATTTCCGCCATATAAATGGCACGGACGGGGTAGAGGTTCATGCGCGCTCCTTGACCAAGTCGACAAAAATATCCTCCAGCGAGCTCTGCCGGGTATGCAGGTCCTTCACGCCGATACCGGCGCTATTGAGCGCCGCCAGCAGCGCTGAAATGCCACCATCCCCCGCTTTCTGGGTGGCGCTTTCATAGCTGTACACCAGCTCGTCGCCGGCCTCGTTTTGCGTTAGCGCAAAACCGGAAAGCACCGATGGCAACCGCTCTAAGGGTTCAAACAGCTGTACGGTGAGCTGTTTGCGCCCCAGCTTCTCTATCAGCGCGTGCTTCTCCTCCACCAGCACGATCTCGCCGCGGTTGATCACGCCAATGCGGTCGGCCATCTCCTCGGCCTCTTCGATGTAGTGCGTGGTGAGAATAATGGTGACACCACGTTCGCGTAGCTCGCGCACCACTTCCCACATCTCGCGGCGAAGCTCCACGTCGACGCCGGCGGTGGGCTCATCGAGAAACAGAATTCGCGGCTCGTGAGAGAGCGCCTTGGCAATCAGCACCCGGCGCTTCATCCCGCCCGAGAGGGTGATCAACCGGTTATTGCGCTTCTCCCACAGCGTCAGCGATTTTAACACGCGCTCGATATGCTCCGGGTTGGGCGGCTTGCCGAACAAGCCACGGCTGAAGCTGACGGTGTTCCACACCGTCTCAAACGCTTCGTTGGTTAGCTCCTGGGGTACCAGGCCGATGCGTTCGCGGGCGGAGCGATACGCTTTGACGTTATCGAAACCGTCCACCCATATCGTGCCGCGCGTGGGGGAGACGAGCCCGCACACGGCGCTAATCAGCGTCGTTTTTCCCGCGCCATTGGGGCCGAGCAAGGCGAAAATCTCGCCGCGCTGAATCGACAGGTCCACGTGACGCAGCGCTTGAAAGCCGCCGGCAAAGGTCTTGCTAAGGCCTTCGATACGAATGATGGGGTCGCTCACCGCCTGCTCCTTACGCCGGAAATGGACATCACAACCGATTGTACTTAAGTTCCCCTACGTCGTAAGGGCTGGTATCGTCTCATAACTCACCTAGTATCCGTGCCATTGCACACTGAACACGATTTCGAGGATGATTTATGGCTTCTACCGATTCGCCCAAGTTTCGTCTTGTCACGCGTAGCGATTTTGACGGTTTGGTCTGCGGCGCGCTGCTAAAGCACCTGGACTTGATCGACGACATCACCTTCGTTCACCCGAAAGACATGCAGGATGGCAAGATTGAGATCACCGAGCGCGACATTACCACCAACCTGCCCTACGTGCCCGGTTGCCATCTCGCTTTTGATCACCACCTGAGCGAAACCGTGCGTAACACCGAGCGCGCCGATAACCATATTATCGACCCCGATGCCCCCTCCGCCGCCCGCGTGGTGTTCGACTACTACGGCGGCCACGACGCCTTCCCCGCGCGCTGGGACGATATGATGGAAGCGGTGGACAAGGGCGACTCCGCGCAGTTCAGCAAAGAGGAAATCCTCAACCCTCAAGGCTGGGTGCTGCTCAATTTCATCATGGACGCGCGCACCGGCCTTGGCCGCTTCCGCGAGTTTCGCATCTCCAACTATCAGCTGATGATGAAGCTGATCGACTACTGCCGCGAACACACCATCGAAGAGATCCTTGCCCTTGATGACGTGCGCGAGCGTGTCGAGCTCTACCGCGACCACGAAGACAAAGCCAAAGAGCAGATTAAGCGCTGCGCCGAGGTCCACGGCAACCTGGTGGTGCTTGACCTACGCGATGAAGAGACCATCTACGCCACCAACCGCTTTGTGATCTACGCGCTCTACCCGGAGTGCAATATCTCCATCCATGTCATGTGGGGCCTGAAGCAGCAAAATACCGTGTTCGCGATCGGCAAATCGATTCTAAACCGCACAAGCCAAACCAACGTGGGCGAGCTCTGCCTTGAATACGGCGGCGGCGGTCACCTCAACGCCGGCACCTGCCAAATCGATAACGACAAAGCCGAAAGCACCCTCAAGGAGATCATCGCCAAAATCAACGCCGATGGCTGATGCTCGGCTCGCCTCACGCGGCAGTCACGCGGCTTTGCGCTGCGTTCTGCTTCTTAACCCGTGAAGGCGACGCCTCTGCCGGTGGCGTGGTTAAAAAGTGGCGACCACCGACCCAGTAAAGCGGCTGACTCAGCCGCACTTCTCGCGGCTCACCGCTTGTCACGCGTAGAAGGAAGTCATCGCTCTCGGTGGGATGCCAGTGGGACAATAGCTCAAACGGCGCCTGCTGTGAGCGGCGCGCGGCGAGCACCCCGGTTTCCGGCTGGCAGTGCAACTCGATCACCTGCGCCACCCCTTTGGCCAACAGCGTGCGGTACGTTTTTACCGCCAGCGGCTCGGTGGCGATGGCGGTGATACCCACCGGCAGCGATGGCAAGCGCTGGGCCAACTGATGCCAGCCGTCCGCGCTGGTGACCACGGCATCGCCCGGCGTCAATGTATGCAGGGCACCGGCGTGATCAAACAGTGACAGCGAGCGCCACTCGGCTTGTTCCGGCAGCAGCATGGTCAACACAAACCCCTCGGCGGTCTGCGGTGACAGCCAGTGGACCAAGGTGCGTGGTGTCGCCGTCGGGCTTAATAGCGAATCAAGCGCCCTTGCCTCCTCGCCTAAATCCTCAACGCGGTGCGGGTGCTGCGCGGGGAGCTCAAAGCGAAAAGCACCTGCCGCGGCAAGCTCATAAAGCCACAGGGTGGAAAGCGAAGCATTTTCGGCGCTGAGCGTGACCACCCACTCATCGAGCGTGACCGCGCTTTCGGGCAAAAACGCCTCGGCTTGCGCCGGCGTCAGATCAAAAAAGCGTTGAAGCGTGTGGCGCAGCGTTTGCCGGTCTGAGCTGCCTGCAGCGGGGAGCATGCCCGTGTCGCACCCGGCCTGCTCCGCCAGCGAGCGTAATAAGCGCAAAAACGCGGAAGATGAGAGCGATAACATAGAGCGTCCTTATAGGTTGGCGTTTGCCGTTGTTCCATCGGGTCGCGAGACTAAGCTCTTGTATCACTTCTGTCAAAGTATACCTCTGATTGACGATGTCTATCGGCTCACCTTTTCGCTGTTCAGACGCCAAGCCACAAACATTTAACGCTATCACCCTCGTTGACCTGCGTTTCGGGCGGTATGACTGCCAGCGCGTCAGCGTCAATGCAGGAGGAGAGCACTCCCGAGTTTTGATCGCCAAACGCCTTTGCCACCGCGCCGTCTGGCGTTAAGCGCAGCCGAACGCGCATATAGTGCTGGCGCGGCCCGGTTGAGGTGACAAACCCTGCGCGGGCGGTGATCTCAGGTAGCGACGCCAGCGCCGGGCAAGCTGTCAGCGCTCCCATCAGCGGACGCAGAAAGAGCCAGGCCCCCACGAAACTTGAAACCGGATTGCCCGGCAGCCCCACAAAGCGCGCCTCGCCGCGAGGATTGGGCAGACGCCCGAGCGCCAGCGGCTTGCCGGGGCGAATCGCCAAGCGCCAAAGATTGAGCTCGCCCAGGGTTTCAAGCGCGGCTTTGACGTGATCCTCCTCGCCAACGCTGACGCCACCGGTACTCACCACCACATCGGCGTCTTCGGCGGCCTGCTGCAGCAGCGCCACGGTCTGGGCAAAGTCATCCGGCACGCTGAGCAAGCTCACCACCTCGGCGCCAAACGTCTCCAAAAGCCGCTTCAGCATGGGGCGGTTGGAGTTGTAGAGCTGCCCCGGCGCCAGCGGCTGGCCGGGGTCGACAATTTCATCGCCGGTGGAAAGAAGCGCGACGTGAGGGCGGCGGCGTACGCTTACGTCTACGATCCCCTGCCCCGCCAAGTGCCCGAGCGCGGCGGCTTCCAGGCGGGCACCGGCGGTCAGTAGCGTTGCCCCGGCTTGGACATCGCGCCCACGCCGGCGGATGTTATCGCCCACTGGAATATCCGCCGGAATCGCGGCGATGTCGCCATCGCGCTCCACGCGCTCCTGCATGACGACACAATCCGCCCCCGGCGGGATTTCACCGCCGGTAAAAATTCGTGCGCAGCTACCCGGCGGGAGCGGCTCGGCGTGAATCCCGGCGGCAATCCGCCGGCTTACCGGCAGGCGCTTGCCGGCGTCAGCCGCGCGCAGCGCGTAACCATCCCTGGCGCTATTATCAAACCCCGGTACGTCCAGGCGTGCGCTAACGTCTTCCGCCAGTACGCGCCCGGCGGCATCCTGCAATCGGACCCGCTCGCTTGCCAGCGGTGAGATATCCGCCAGTAGCGCAATAAGCGCGTCTTCAACCGGCGCCAGCGTCGTCGTTGGATTAGCCATGCTGCCCCCGCTCGGGGATCACCAAGTTGGCAAAGTTGCAGGGTTTGTGACGGCTATCGAGCTGCTCGGCGAGAATGCCATCCCAGCCGGTGCGGCAAGCACCGGTGGAGCCCGGCAGGCAGAAGATCACCGTGGCGTTGGCGAGTCCTCCCAGGCAGCGGCTTTGAATCGTGGAGCTGCCGATCTCCTCGCCGCTAAGCAGGCGAAACCGCTCACCAAATCCCTCGATGCGCTTATCGAGCAGCACGGAGACCGCCTCGGGCGTGGAGTCGCGGCCGGTAAAGCCGGTGCCGCCGGTGGTGATAATCACCTGAACCTCGGGATCGGCAATCCAGGCCGCCACCACCGCGCGGATCTGGTAGACATCGTCGGGCACGATGCGCTTTTCCGCCACGCGGTGGCCAGCATTGGTGGCACGCTCCACCAGTGCTTGACCGCTGCGGTCAGTCTCTTCCGTGCGGGTATCTGAAATGGTCAACACCGCCACGCTCAACGGGATCATGGGTTCACTCACGGCGGTTACTCCTTTGGCGAGCCGGCTTGCTTTTGCGCTTGGCGGGCTTCAAACGCCGCCAACTGCTCGGGGGTCGCGGGCTTTTGGTACTTCTCCTTCCACTCGCCGTAGGGCATGCCGTAAACGTACTCACGCGCCGCTTCATAATCGAGTGTTTCGCCGCGTTCGGTGGCGGCGCTCACCAGCCACTTGGAGAGGCAGTTGCGACAGAAGTCGGCAAGAATCATCAGATCGATGTTCTGCACATCCTTATGGTTATCAAGGTGCTCAAGCAGGCGACGAAAGGCGGCGGCTTCAAGCTCGGTACGGGTTGCATCATCAAACTGTTGCATGGTGACTCCTGGAGGTAAAAAGAGACTAACGTGCTGAGAGCATAACAAAGGACACCGCCCGCAGGCGGTGTCAAAGGTCAACAAAATCCGACTTAAGGGAAGGTCACCTAGCTTGGCTGCGAGGACGCCGTATCACCCGTCCCCTTAGCACCTTTTTGCGCGGCGACCTCTTCTTCCGTCAACGCCTGATCCTTGACCTCTTCGTACCACAGGTTGTGGTGCTCTTTGGCCCAGGTCTCGTCGACGTAGCCGGTGGTCATGCCTTCAAGCGAGCCTTCGGTACCCAGGGTGCCGATATAGATGTGCCCCAGGGCCACGGCGGTGAGGCCGAGCGCGCCAACGGCGTGGATGATATTGGCCCACTGCATGGTGTCACGCGCTTGGCCAAAGTTGGGAAAGTCGAGCACGAAACCGCTAGCGATCACCGCAAGCCCTACCGTGGCCAGAATCCAGTACCACACCTTCTCCCCGCCGTTGGCGAAGCCGGCATCCACATGGCCTTTACCGATCATGCCACCGCCTTTTTTGAACCACTCCCAGTCGTGCTTTTTGGGCAAGTTGGCTTTAAACACCTTGATCAGTAGCACCAACAAAAGGATGCCGAAAATCGGCCCTAGGTAGTTGTGCAGCACCTTGGTGCCACTCATCATGGCAGACCAGAAGGCATCGCCAAATAGCGGGCGGAAGACAAACTTGCCATAAAGCAGGTTCAGGCCCGTCAACGCCAGCACGATGAACAGGGTCGCCATCGTCCAGTGCAGCGAGCGCATAAACACCGACCAGCGAAAAAGCTTCTTGCCGGTACGCGGCTCATCAAGGCGCTTGCGTCCAAACACCAAGTAGAACAGCGTGATCATGCCGGCCATCCCCAGAATGACGATCAAGCCATAGGGGGAGACCCAGCGATTGCGCAGCTGGCGCCAGGTTTCGCCGCTGGAATTGATCAAGTTGTACGTGCTATCGGCGCGCGTGTCGCGAAAGTTAGGCCCCGTTTCGCCGCTATTGACCTGACGCCACTGGTCAGCACTAATAGCCGGCGCGGCGGTGGTCATCTCACGCTCGGGGTCAGCCTGCGCTATCGCCAGCTGCGCCATACCGAGCCCCATCAGCAGCGCGAGTGATAGCCACAACCACCGCCATAGGCTTGAATGTAACACGTTCATGACTCACCTCCCCTTTACCCTTTGCGAGTAGCGTCAACGGCGAGATTATCGGCCTGAGCGCGCGGATTGTTCGACCATGCGCCATCTTCGTGTCCCCGGCGTACCACACGCTGGCGGAAGATATCGGCCACTTCCTGCGCGTCACCGGCGAGCAGCGCTTTCGTGGAGCACATCTCCGCGCAGAGCGGCAGCTTGCCCTCGGCGATGCGGTTGGCGCCGTACTTTTCGTACTCCTCTTCTTTGGAGTCTGCCGGGCCGCCCGCGCAAAAGGTGCACTTATCCATCTTACCGCGCTCGCCGAAGGCCTTCTCCTGCGGGAACTGCGGCGCACCAAAGGGGCAGGCGTAGAGGCAGTAGCCGCAGCCGATGCACAGGTCTTTATCGTGCAGCACGATACCGTCATCGCGCTGGTAAAGCGTCTCGGTAGGACAAACGGCGATGCAGGGCGCATCGTCACAGTGCATACACGCCACCGAAATCGACATTTCGTCGGCTTCGCCATCATTTAGGGTCACAACGCGGCGGCGTTGAATGCCCCACTCGACTTCGTTGGCGTTCTTGCACGCGGTAACACAGCCATTGCACTCGATGCAGCGCTCCGCGTCGCACATGAACTTCATAGTCGCCATGGTGTTCTCCTTTCACGGTGCGGGAATCGCTCCCGCACCGCTAATACGTCAGGTCTGGGCTTAGGCGCGCTCAATCCGGCAGAGCGTACACTTGGTCTCTTGCATCTGGGTCACGGAGTCGTAGCCGTAGGTGGTGGCGGTGTTAGCCGCTTCGCCCTGTACATAGGGCGCTGCACCTTCGGGATAGCGATCATGCAAGCTTTCCCCTTGGAACATGCCGCCAAAGTGGAACGGCATGAACACGACTTCCCGCGCGACACGCGGCGTCACCAGGGCTTTCACCTTCACACGGCCGCCTTCGGCCCCTTCAACCCACACCATGTCGCCATCGCGGATGCCGGTATCATTGGCCAGAGCCGGGTTGATCTCGACAAACATCTCCTGCTGCAGCTCGGCAAGCCAAGACATGGAGCGCGTCTCTTCGCCACCGCCCTCGTACTCAACCAAGCGGCCCGAGGTCAGAATAATCGGGTAGCGGTCGGTGACGTCGTTCTCCTGAATGCTTTCGTAGAGCGTCGGCAAACGGTAGTGCGAGGCCACGTCGTCCCAAGTGGGGTAATCCTCGACCAGGTCACGGCGGCTGGTATAAAGCGGCTCGCGGTGTTTGGGAATCGGGTCGGGGAAGGTCCAGACGTTACAGCGCGCTTTGGCGTTACCAAACGGTGAGCAGCCGTGGGCGATAGCGACACGCTGGATACCGCCGGAGAGGTCGGTCTTCCAGTTTTTGCCCTCGGCTTCGGCTTTCTCCGCATCGGTGAGGTCATCCCACCAGCCCAAGTCCTTGAGCATCTGCGCGGTAAATTCGGGATAACCGTCCTCGATGTCGGAGCCGACGCTATAGGAGCCATCGGAAAGGATGTTCTCCCCATCACGCTCGACGCCAAAGCGGGCGCGGAAGGTCAAGCCACCCTCCGCGACCGGCTTGCTGGTGTCATATAGGATCGGCGTACCGGGGTGGCCCATCTCGGCGGTGCCCCAGCACGGCCACGGCAGGCCATAGTAATCCCCATCGGCGGGGCCGCCCTCGGCTTTCAGGTCGCGGAAGCTGAAGGTGTGCCAGTTTTGCTGGTGCTCTTTCAAACGCTCCGGGCTCTGGCCGGTATAGCCAACGGTCCACATGCCGGCGTTGAACTCACGGGTGATGTCTTCGATCACCGGCTCGTTGTTTTCCACCCGGATATTCTTGAACAGCTCGTCGGCAAAGCCCAGCTTCTGTGACAGGAGATACATGATCTCGTGGTCGGGCTTGGACTCGAACTGTGGCTCAATGACCCGGTCGCGCCACTGAAGCGAGCGGTTGGTCGCTGTCACGCTGCCGGTGGTTTCGAACTGCGTGGCGGCGGGCAACAAGTAAACGCCATCCTGGCGGTCGTGCATGACACCGGCCACCGTGGGGTACGGATCGACGATGACCATCATTTCCAGCTGCTTCATCGCCTGTTGCATTTCCGGCCCGCGGGTTTGCGAGTTGACCGCATGCCCCCAGTAAAACATCGCTTTCAGCTTGGAGCGCTGAGAGATGTTTTCGTCCTCTTCCAGCACGCCATCGATCCAGCGCGAGACAGTAATGCCACTTGAGTGCATCGGCTTGCCATCGACATACTCGGTATCGTCGAAGCGGCTCTGGAGCCACTCGTAGTCCAGATCCCAAACGCGAGCCCAGTGCTTCCAGGCGCCTTCCGAGAGGCCGTAGTAGCCGGGCAGCGAGTGCGACATCAGCCCCAGGTCGGTAGCGCCCTGTACGTTATCGTGGCCGCGGAAGATATTGGCACCGCCACCCGATTTGCCGATGTTACCCAGCGCCAGCTCCAGAATGCAGTACGCCCGGGTGTTGTTGTTGCCGGTGGTGTGCTGGGTGCCGCCCATGCACCACACAATGCAGCCAGGACGATTGTCGGCCAGACGTTTTGCGGTGTCATACATCACCTCTTCAGGTACGCCGGTGATGCGCTCGACTTCTGAGGGGGTGAAGTTCGCCACTTCAGCGCGGACTTCATCCAGGGCGTAGACACGCTGGTTGATGTATTCGCGATCTTCCCAGCCGTTCTCGAAAATATGCCACAAAAGCCCCCAGATAAAGGCAACATCGGAGCCCGGGCGTAGACGCACAAACTTATCCGCTTTGGCGGCGGTGCGGGTAAAGCGGGGGTCGACGACGATAATCTGGGCGTGGCTGCGCTCCTTGGCCAGCAGAATGTGCTGCATGGCGATCGGGTGCGCTTCGGTCGGGTTGGAGCCGATAAACATGATCGACTTACTGTTTTGCAGGTCGTTGAGCGAGTTAGTCATCGCCCCGTAACCCCAGGTATTCGCCACGCCGGCCACGGTCGTGGAGTGGCAAATACGCGCCTGGTGGTCGGTGTTATTGGTGCCGGCAAGCGCGGCGAACTTGCGCATCAAATACGCCTGCTCGTTATTGAACTTGGCCGAACCTAGCCAGTAGATGCTGTCCGGGCTGTACGCTTCGGAGAGTTCCAGCACCTTATTGCCAATCTCTTCGATGGCGTCATCCCAGCTCATGCGCTGCCATTCACCGCCGACGAGCTTCATCGGGTATTTCAAACGGCGCGGCGAGTGGCCGTGCTGGCGTAGTGAAGCGCCCTTGGCGCAGTGGGCACCACGGTTAATCGGATGGTCAAAGGCGGGCTCCTGCTTGGTCCAAATGCCTTCCTGCACTTCAGCATAAACGCCGCAGCCCACCGAGCAGTGTGAACAGATCGTCCGCTTGGTCTCGACCGGAGAGTCGAGCAGTGGCGTCGACGGGGTCTTATCGTCTGCTTCGGCCCGCTGCATCATTGGCGCGCCCATGAAGCCGGCCGCCGCGATACCGCCCGTGGCCGCCCCGCTACGCTTTAAGAACTGGCGGCGGCTGATGCCCAGACCGCTCGCTTTAGAGGCGGTTGTTTTGCGAGTTAAACGCATGGCAATTCTCCTGGCGTTGGCCGTCAGTCACGCAGCGTCGCGTAGAAGGCTCGGATATGGTCGGTTTCACGGTAGTTAACCGATTCTTTATCATCGCGCTTGGTGGTGGGCGTCTCGGCATTGGCCAGGGTGACATGACCTACCGCGGCCGCAGCACCGGCGGCGGCCGTGCCTAGGCCCACGGTTCTCATGAACCGGCGGCGCTCGGGGTTGTGTGAGGTCTGCATGGGGCTCTCCTCTTTCATGCTAGTTTTTTATTAGATGGGTCTTTTATCTGCTTATGGGTCTTTTATCTGTTTAATGTTAGACGCTATCTGCCCAGGCGCTATGGTTATGGTTCAACGAAGCGCACCGGCGCTTCACTGGCTAACGCGACCAGACGCGCCTGCTCGCTCTCCATAAAAGTACTGCCTACCTCGCCAAGTGCTGCATAGAAAGCGGTATCCACCCGCGCCAGGTCCCCCCAGCAATCTTTCGCCCAAGGGGCTACGTGGCGGACAAAAAAGGTGGCTTGCGTGGGCTCATCGGCGTCCATCAACATCGCCATGACTTCGCATAGCGCTGCCAAGTGGTCTTCGGGATCGCGGGTGTGTTCGCTGCGTTCAAACCCCAACACCCGCAAATCCTGGCGTATGGCCACCAAGGCGGCATCCATCAGTTCGCCCTGGCGATACCACGACGCGTAAGGGGTGATATCGCCTTGGATAACGCCCACCAGATGGTTGAAGTGAGCGCGCTCAAGTGCTTCGGGCGTTGCTGTTGCAGCGGCATCGGCCAAGCGTTGCCAAGCATCAGCGAGGCGCGTGCCGTCTTGCTCGACGTCAAGTTCGGCGAGCCAGTTAAGCAGTTCAACATTGGGTGCCTGGCGCAAAAGCGCCGCCAAAAGCAGATAGATATCGGCCCGTAGCGCGCCCTCTTCGGACAGCGTGTTGTTGCCGGATACCGCACTCTCTTCACTCATCGCTTACACCTTCAGTTGCGCGTTGGGGTCACGAGCCATGGTCTGCCAGACATCTTTCACCCGGCAGTCTTCGCACATTTCCAGGCGCGCCATGGCGTCACCGGCAAAATAGGGGTGATTGGCTAGTTTCTCTTTAATCGTGGCAACGGTACTCGCTGTGGCAAACGGCTTACCGCAGGCGATGCACGCGAAGGCGGCTTCTTCGTGGCAAATATGGCGCTCGGTGCGCTCGGGCGCAGCCAAGAATCCGGGCGTCAGCGTAATCGCCTCTTCCGGGCACGCCGCCTCGCACAGGCCACACTGCACGCAGTCGGCTTCCAGAAAGCTAAGCGCCGGCTGATCGCTGCCGGCCTTCAGCGCCGGCGTCGGGCAGTTGCTCACGCATGCCAAGCACAGGGTGCAGGCGTTGCTGTCGACGTTGATGGCGCCATACGCCGCGCCGCTTGGCATGCGGTGGCGCTCGCCACTTGGCGCGCCGAGCGTTGAAAGATGACGCAACACTTGGTTGAAGCGCGCGCGTTTTTCATTGGCGCTAAACGTAAGCGGCGCCTCCGTCAGCGGTAAGCGCTTGGGCAAGGCGCTCAGCGCCTGGGTGTCACCCTCCGCGAGCGGCTGTATGCGATCGGCGTCGTGCCCAAGCGCTTCGAGCAGCGTGCGCGCCTGGGCGATCTGCTGATCGAGAAATGCCGTTAAACGGGCGGGCATGTTGGCGTGATACTGCAAGCGGATCTCGCTGGCACCGGCGGCAAGACCGGTCAACCACTGATCATGGCCGGCGGCACCGAGCTCTTCCAGCGGCACATCCAGCACGTGTCCGGCACTACCAACACCTGCCTGCTGCTCAGCTTCCAGGGTGTCGTAGGTAACAAAGCGCAGGACGGGGGCGGTGCCGCCGGCGTCGCGATAGGCGGAAAGCCAGGTGGAGAGGGTTTCCTGCTGGCGGCGGGTTTCGGGCAGGCGAAACTCGATCGCCCCGGTGGGGCAGGCGCTAGTGCAACTGCCCACGCCTTGGCACAGAAAGGGGTCGATCTCAATCTGCGACTCTATGCGCCCTTGATGACTTGAAATCGCATCCGCCGGGCACACCTCCAAGCAGCGGGTGCAGCCGATATTGCCGCTAGAGGAGTGGGCGCACAGGTCGCTATTGACCTGAAAATAGCGCGGCTTGTCGAACTCACCGACCAAGTCGGCGAACTGCGTTAGCGCGTCGCTGCGCGCCTCTGTTTGCTGCCAGTCAACAACCGCGTAGCCCGGCGGCGGCAAATCCACCGGCAGGCAGGGGGCGGCGTTCAGATCGAGGATCAGGTCGAACGTGTCACGCTCGATCAACGCACGAGCCAGATTGAGCGGTGCCTCATCCTCATCGGCCGGGCCATCAAGCGTTACATTGAACGCCCCCAGATAGCCACTGATACGCAGCTTTTCCACCTGGGCGCGGGTGAGCGCTTGCGTGGTGAGCGCCTCGGTGGCCGCGAGCAGATCGCTGTCGCTATGGGCAGCGTCGGCCTGGGGGGCGTTGGGCGCGGTAAATAGCAGCGTCAATGAGGCCAAGCCCTGCCCCTGCAGAGCCCGCGCGGCTTGTCGGGTATCGCGCTCGCTGCCGAGCAAAAGCGCATGACCGCGGCTGTGATAAGTCACATTCGCGGGCGTTAAGTTGATCGGCCAGGAGATGCGCTGACGCACCGCCTCTTTCGCCTGGGCGTTACGTGCGTCGTCGACCGACGCCAGTTCGATGTGCTGGTTCATGCGTTCTCACGGTCAGGTGTCTTCTTGTTATCGTTATGATTTATTTTTTAGCTATTTAATATAAGCCACATTTATTATCATGCTAGCTTAATCTTTTATAACAGCGTATGGCGGAAATGAGTTATTTGCCAACCTGTTTTCCACGTTCAGGCTGTTCAACGTTTGGGTAAGGCTCGCCGCGATCGTCGCTCTCCTCCGCTATTTCCGCCGTTCTCTCTTCGGCGGGCTCCCCTAGTGGCTGGGTAGCGGATTTATCCTCGGGCTCCTCCAGCGCCTCCTCCACTTTCTTGGTCCACTGACGCACTTTGTCCGCCATCTCGGCCGCCATGGGTTTCATCTGCGCCTTGAAGTCATGATCGTAATCGTTGAGGCCATCGCGGACGTTGTAGTCGCCGGTGGACCATAGCCGCCGCAGCGCTTTTCGCCGCAATGCCGAGCTCACGCCGGGTGCCATAAAGGCGCTGAAATCGCTGTCGGCAGCCAACGTATCGGGGTCGGGTAGGGTGTGGTCGAGACTCCCGGGCTCGGGTGGCACCTCTTTGGCCGGGGCTTCACTCGCCTCGTTGTCTTCTGCTGCTTGGTTGTCTTCTACTGCTTGATGGTTGGGTTCGGGTGCTTCAGGCGGCGGGCCTTCAGCGGCGGGGTGCTCTCCCTTCACCTCGTCGTCAACGGGTAACCCGCGCTTGGCGCGCGACCAGCGTTCAAAACGGCTCATTGGGGGTTCTCCTTGGTCGGCAGCTCTTTGGCGCGACCGGCGCCTTTGCGCTTTTTCTTGCGCCCCTCCACGGGCGCCTCACCGTGGCGGGCAAGATACCCTTCGAGCCATATCTGAATCGCCATCGGCATGGGCGCCTCAAAAACTTGCTGCTCGCCATCCATCCAGCCGGCGGCAACGTCTTGGCTGGCGCTGATGGCGTCAGGCACTGGATCCTCTCCGCTGAAGCCGGCCCGCACAAACAGCCGGGGCGCTGTTGATGTGAGATTGAAGCGGTAGGCCGCGCGCTCGGTCATGGTTAGCTGCAGCCACAGCGTATAGGGGCCCTGTTCGCCAAGGGTGAGCGAGTCAATCCGCCACTGGCGCAGGCGGAATTTCCCCACCTGCTTCTCTTGTGCCGCAAGCGCTACGCTTAGCGGCCGTGTATTGTCAGACGTCACGCGGTCTCTCCCGATCAGCAAGTGAAATCAAACGCCAGGCTAGACAAGTAAGCACACAGGGCGCCATCATCGTCAATATCGACAATTTTACTCAGGTACTAAAAAAGCGAGGAACGTCGGATGCCCGCGATTGCGTTAAGTCATGCCCGCTTGCCCGCTACCACGCAGGTGCAGGTGGTCGACGCCTACGGCGATACCCGCGAGCAAATGATTGCCGCCGAGCGGGCGCTGACGGTGTACCTCAATAAGCGCGAAATCGTCACGCTCATGAGCCTAGGCGATGACCCAGAAGCCCTGGTGGTGGGGTATCTGCGCAACCAAGGGCTTTTACGCCAAGCCGAGGACTTGATCGCCGTGCAGGTCGACTGGGACGTGGAAGCCGCCGCGGTCGCCACGCGCCATCTTCCCGAGGATCTTGACGAGCGCTTGGGGCAGCGTACCGTGACCACTGGCTGCGGGCAGGGCACCGTGTTTGGCAAGCTGCTCGATCAGACCTCACTCACGGCGCTACCGGCAACGCCGCTTTTGCAATCCACGCTCTACACGCTGCTGAAAAATCTCAACGCCTACAACGACACCTACCGCAGCGCCGGCGCCGTGCATGGCTGCGCGCTCTGCCGCCAGGCCGAGGTGCTAGATTTCGTCGAGGACGTGGGCCGCCACAACGCCGTGGACACCCTCGCCGGGCGCCAGTGGCTCAAAGAAGCCGACAGCGACGACGCGGACATTTTCTACACCACCGGGCGCTTGACCTCCGAGATGGTGCTCAAGGTCGCGCAGATGGGCATCAGCGTGCTGGTATCGCGTTCGGGCGTGACGCAAAAAGGCGTTGAACTCGCCGAGCGCTTCGGCGTCATGCTAATCGCCCGCGCCAAGGGCAAGACGTTTCAGGCGCTCAATGCCGATGGCCGCCTGACGCTTGACGCCATTCCACCGCGCCCGCCCAAAGCGCGCAGCTCTCGGGAGCTTTCGACATCCACCGCCGTAACCCAGGAGGCTCGCGCATGATTCCCGCCAGCGACATCACCGGCATGATTCTCGCCGGGGGCGAAGGCCGCCGCATGGGGGGCCGCGACAAAGGGCTAGAGCCGTTTGCCGGCACCCCGCTCGTCGAGCATGTCAGCCTGCGCCTGCACGGTCACGTGGCGGAGCTCCTCATCAACGCCAACCGCAACGTCGATGCCTACGCCCGCTACGCCGACCGCGTGATCGAAGACGCCGAAGGCGGCTTTCAAGGGCCGCTCATGGGTATTTACAGCGGCTTGCGCGCGGCCAAAACGCCGTGGCTGATTATCGCGCCCTGCGACACTCCGGCGCTGCCGCGGGATCTGGTCGCGCGCCTGGTGGAAGGCATTCAGGGTAACGACATCGGAGTCGCCTTCGACGGCGAGCGCCTGCATCCGGTGGTGGCGCTGATCCGCACCACTCTCGCCGATGATCTTCACGCCGCGCTGGCAGCAGGTGAACGCAAGATCGACCGCTGGTACGCACGCCATCCGTGGTGTCGTATCGACATGCCGGACGCCGCGTCGGCCTTCGCCAACTTGAATACCGACGAGGAAAAAACGCGCCTGGAAATGGCCCTGAAGGCGGGGGCGTTATGACAAACTCGCCTTCCCCGCTTTCATGCTTTGACCTCGGCGAGCGGATGTTAAGCCTCGACGAGGCGCGTGCGGCCCTTACCACGCTGGTGGAAACGCCGGTGGAGACCGAGTGCGTTTTGCTCGCTCACGCCCACGGACGGCGCCTGGCCCAGGCCATTCACGCCCCCATTAACGTGCCGCAACATACCAACGCCGCCATGGATGGCGTGGCGCTGGCCTGGGCGAGCGCCGAACAGACCCGCTGGGCACTTTCCGGCAGGGTGTTTGCCGGTGAGCACCTTGACCACCCTGTGCCGGCCGGCCGCTGCGTTACCATCACCACCGGCGCGCCGCTGCCGGCGGGCACCGACACCGTGATCATGCGCGAACAGCTTGACGAGCATGACGATCACGTGATCGTCCATGCCCCCGAGCGGGTCAAACGCGGCCAGAACGTGCGCCAAGCCGGCGAGGATATTCGTCAAGGGGCCACTGCCCTCCCCGAAGGCATTAGACTCGACGCTGCGCACCTGGGGCTTATCGCCTCGCTGGGGTTTGCCGAGGTGCGCGTTTACCGCCGCCCCCGGGTGGCGCTGTTTTCCACCGGCAACGAAGTGACCGCCCCCGGCGAGCCGCTTCCCGTCGCCGGGATTTTTGATACCAACCGATTCACGTTGACCGGGCTATTAAAGGAGCACGGCGCCGACGTGGTCGATCTCGGCATTCTGCCCGACGACGCCGGCGCGATTCGCGAAGCGCTGGCCCACGCCGCGCAGACGAGCGACCTGGTGCTTACCAGCGGCGGGGTTTCCGTCGGCCAGGCCGACTTTACCCGCGACGCGCTACACGCCCTCGGGCAGCTCGCGTTCTGGCGCGTGGCGATTCGCCCTGGCAGACCGCTCGCCTGCGGGCAACTGGGCAAAAGGCGTACCCCTCTGGTGGGATTGCCGGGTAACCCCGTGGCGGTTATGGTCACTTTTTTACAATTTGTCGTGCCGCTTCTGCAGCGTTTGGAACATCAGCCGGTATCGCCCCCGAGGCGGCTCACTGCCATCGCCGATGAACCGCTCTACAGTCGTCTGAACCGCTGCGACTTTATTCGCGGCGTCTACCATAGTGACGATTCGGGCAAGCTTTATGTACGCAGCACCGGCGCGCAAGGCTCGGGGATTTTGACTTCCATGGTCGCCGCCAACTGCCTGATCGAGGTGCCCGATGAACGCGAAAGCGTTGAACCTGGCGAAGCGGTCACCCTACAACCGCTGCTAGGGTAAGGCATAAGGCTCAGGCCGAAGGGAAGCGATGCGGGACGAACGGCACAGAGAGAGGCTTGACGAATGACAACGCACACAATACCTCAACAGCTGATCGACAGTTTTGGCCGCCGGGTCAACTACGTTCGCCTCTCGGTGACCGACCGCTGTGATTTCCGCTGCGTTTACTGCATGAGCGAGGAGATGACGTTTCTCCCCCGCGCGCAGATACTCACCCTGGAAGAGATGGGCATGATCGCGCGCGCCTTTACCGAGATGGGCGTGGAGAAGATCCGCTTAACCGGTGGCGAGCCGCTGGTGCGCCGCGGCGTCGAACAGCTTGTCGATGAGATCGGCGCCCTGCCGGGGCTCAATGACTTCACCATGACCACCAACGGCGCAAGCCTCCCCAAGTTCGCCGAGCGCCTACGCCAGAGTGGCCTCACCCGCCTCAATATCAGCCTCGATTCGCTCGACCCCGGCCGCTTTAAACGCCTGACGCGCACCGGCGATTTGTCCAAGGTGATCGACGGCATTCGGGCAGCGAAGGAAGCCGGCTTTGAGCGCATCAAGCTCAACGCCGTGATTCTAAAAGGCCGCAACGACGACGAAGTGCTCGATTTGGTCGAGTTTTCCCGGGCGGAAGGGCTCGACATCAGCTTCATCGAGGAGATGCCGCTTGGTGATGTTTCCGACCATGGCCGCGATGAGACCTACTGCTCCAGCGACGAGGTACAGGCGCACATCGAACGCCGCTATCCGCTCACGCCTACCACCGAAGCCACGCCGGGGCCATCGCGCTACTTCAAAATGGCCGACAGCGACTCACGTATCGGGTTTATCTCGCCGCACAGCCATAACTTCTGCGCAAGCTGCAACCGCGTTCGCGTCACCGTTGAGGGGCGGCTGCTGCTCTGCTTGGGTAACGAGCACTCGGTGGACCTACGCGCGGTGCTGCGCCGCTACCCCGGCGACATGGACGCGCTAAAAATGGCCATCGTCAATGCCTTGCCGAAAAAACCCGAGCGCCACCACTTCACCACCGACGGTGACGTTCAGGTCGTGCGCTTTATGAACATGACCGGCGGTTAAAGATGGCAAAACGCGTACCGGTACATATCATTACCGGCTTTTTGGGCAGCGGCAAAAGCACGCTTATCCACAGCCTGATTGCACAGAAGCCTGTGGATGAAACCTGGGCGATCCTGGTCAACGAGTTCGGCCAGATCGGCATCGATCAGGCGATGTTTGAACAGCGCGACGACGTCGCGGTGAAGGGGTTGCCCGGCGGCTGTCTCTGCTGCCAGCTGGCCTTTGTGCTGCAAGCCGGACTTGTCAACTTGATCGCCCGCGCCAAGCCTGACCGGGTGATTATCGAGCCCTCGGGCTTGGGCCACCCGGCGGGGCTTATTGACCTATTGCGCAGCGAGGCCTTCGCGGATGCGCTTGAGGTGCGCGATATTATCGCCACGCTCGACCCTCGCCGGCTGGAGGAGCCGCGTGTGCGCGAGCACGAGACCTTCCAGGATCAGCTCGCCATCGCCGACGCCATTGCCATCACGATGCTCGACCACAGCAGCGCTGAGCAGATCGACGCCGCCCACCGCCTTGCGCGGGAGCACTGGCCGCCGCGCAAGTGGGTGCACGATGCGCCTCATGGCGAGTTGCCGATCAAACTGCTGTACGAAAGCGACGTCAGCCAAGCGGAAAGCGGCGCGATGCCACAAGCGCACCGGGCGCAAAGCCCGCAAGGTCACCTGGCGGGGGAGTTTTTCGATTTTCCACCGCCCCCCGGCAAGCCCCAAATCGAAACCGGCACCTCGCTGGGTTACACCAGTACGGGGATGCGCTGGCATCCCGGCACACGCTTTGATCTCGACCACCTCGCGGCCACCCTGGGAGAGCTCCCCGCGGCGGCGCGCATCAAAGGTGTCTTTCACACCGAGCACGGTTGGAAAAAGGTCAATCGCGCCGGCGGTACCTTTCAGTTGGAAAGCACCTCCTGGCGACAGGATTCACGCCTGGAAGTGATCATCCCCAGCGCCGATGCCCGCGCGGTGGCGCCGCTGCTTGAGCGGCTCACCTAAGTCATAACAACATCTGTCACAAGAACCTCTGTCACAACAACATCTGTCACAACAGCATCGCTTCGATCTCTTTAACGGCCATTGGCCGGCCAAACAGATACCCTTGGAAGGCGTAGCAGCCGTGGCGAGCCAGCCAGTTTTTGTGCGTCCGGCTCTCAACGCCTTCGGCAATCACGGAAAGCCCCAAGCTCTGCGCCAGCGCGATGGTACTCTCCACAATCGCGGCGTTGGCGGGGCTTTCGAGCACCTTAAAGACAAAGCTCTGGTCGATCTTGAGCTGATCAAGCGGCAGTTGCGCCAGGTAAGAGAGCGATGAGTAGCCGGTGCCAAAGTCATCCAAGGAGAAGCGCAGCCCTTGTGCGCGTAAATACTCCATTTTACGCCGGGTTTCCTCTTGCGCTTCAACGAACAGTGACTCGGTGACTTCGAGCTTTAACTTATCCGCCGGCGCGCCGGTACGGCGCAACATCGCTTTTACCTTGGGGACAAAGTTGTCTTCACGGAACTGAATCGGGCTGATGTTCACCGCCACGGTGAGATGGGCCGCCTCAGGCTGCTGCTGCCACTCGGCCAGCTGATGGCAAGCGATCTCCAGCACCCAGAAGCCCACTTCGTTGATCAGCCTCGTGCTCTCTAAAATGGGGATGAATTCCCCCGGCGAAACCATACCGCGCTCCGGGTGCTGCCAGCGCAGCAGCGCTTCAACGCCGGTGAGCTGATCTTCTAGGTCCACCTGCGGCTGATACACCAGCCGCCACTCATCGTTGGCTAAGGCTTGGCGCAGATCCTTCTCCAGCCTCGCCCGCGAGACGAGGGCAGCCTGCATATTGGGGTCGAAGAAGCTCAGCGTGTCGCGGCCGGCTTCCTTGGCCTGGAAGAGGGCCATATCCGCCTGCTGCAGGTAGTCATCGACGCTGTTCACGCTGTCATCGAGCAGCGTGATACCGATACTCCCGGTCACCAGCACGGTTTCGTTATTGACATCGATTGGGCGACGAATCGCGGTCAGAAGCTTCAGGGCGATGCCCTCCGCTAAACGCGCGGCCTGCTCCACGTCGCGATTGAGGGCGTGAATCAAGACGGCGAACTCATCGCCGCCTAACCGCGCCAGGGTATCGCTATCACGCAGCACTTGGGCCAACTCGCGCGCCATGTTTTGCAACAGCTGATCACCGGCGTAGTGCCCTAGGGTATCGTTGACCTGCTTGAAGTTATCCAAATCGATAAACAGCAGCACGCCGTGCTGCGCATGACGCTCGCTATCTTTGAGGGCGGCTTCCATGCGGTCAATAAACAAGCGGCGATTGGCAAGCCCGGTGAGCGGGTCATAAAACGCTAACTGATGGATTTCCTGCTCGGCGGCTTTGCTTTCGGTGATGTCATTCAGCGTGGCGACGTAGTGGGTGAGCCGCCCCTGCTCGTCGTGAACGGCGCTGATCGTCAGCCATTCTGGGAAGACCTGGCCGTTTTTGCGCCGGTTCCAAATCTCGCCTTCCCAGCTGCCTGTTTTGGCCACGTCGGACCACATTTTGTGATAAAACTCGCGGTCGTGGCGCCCGGAGCTAAACATCCGCGGGTTCTTACCCAGCACCTCATGCTCTTGGTAGCCGGTAATTTGGGTAAAGGTATCGTTGACCTTGAGGATACGTCCGCGCGCATCGGTGATAATCATGCCCAAATGCGTTTTGAACGCGGTCGCGGCGATGCGCAGCTCCGCTTCGTTGATCTTGGTTTGGGTCACATCGCGCACCGCGGCCAGCACGCCGTTAAACATGCCGGTTGCATCGGCCAGCGGGCTTAAAATCGCATGAAAATAGCGCACTTTACCGCTGATATTCAGCGAATACTCCAGCTCCTGGGTCTCGCGTTTATGCTGAACGCGGTAGAACGTACCGGTAAGCGCTTGGGTGACTTCCGTGGGGAGCACTTCGCTGTAATGGCAGCCGATCACCTCCGTTCGAGTGCGTAGGAGGTGGTCATCGTCCAGCGCGTGGATATAGCTAAAACGGCCGTACTCGTCGAAGACAAAAATCATATCCTGGATCGAGTGTACGAGCGCTTCCAGGCGTGCTTCGCGCATTTGCGCTTGTGCGCGCGCCTCCTCCCGCTCTTGCATCCGCTTATGTAGCTGCTGGGATAACTGCAACCGATTGAGGTAGTGGCGGACGACAAAAATACCCAGCACCGCCATGAGCAGCGCGATCAAACTCAAAATCATCAGCCGCTGCCGCCACCCGGCTAGCAGCGTATCGGTACTCTCTCCCACCACGATGGCAAAGGGGAGCGACTCTAAGCGCTGCATCCAATAAAGTCGCTCTTCGCCATCCACGGGAGACACCATCTGCACCGTGCGCGTATCATCTCCGCTGGCAAGAAAACGCTCCACTTCGGTATTTTTGACCGCCATCCCCAATGACGCTGCCTTATCGGGGCGGCGCGCAAGCAGCTGGCCTTCACCATCCATGATCGCCATGCTCTCGCCGTGTCGCCCCGTCAACTGCTGCAAGGTGTCGTCAAATAACCGCGGATCGATACGCACCGCGACCAACCCCTCGAAGTAGCCCTGTAAGCCACGCAGCCGGCGCGCATGGAATAGGGCATAGCGGCTCTCCTGCTCCAACCACACAAGCGACGTTACGTAGTGATCAAGCGACGGCGTTTGCTGAAAGGCGCGGAAAAAGCGCATCTCGCTGGTGTCAAACCCAGGCGGATGGTCCGTATTTGAGCTCACCAGTACCTGGCCGCGCGAATCAATCACGGCGATGCCGTTGATCAACGGCAAGCTGTCGCGGCGTTTTATCAGCAGCTTTTCAAGCTGCTGATATTCGTTCATACGCGATAGCAGCGGCGACTCCAAAAGCTGAGCAATATCCTTTAGTACATAGCCACTTAGCGCAAAAGTGCTGTTCACCCATTCGGCGATTAAATCGGCTCGCGTGGCGTTACGCTCGTGTGCCGCCTCAATATCCTCGCGGTATTGGTCGCTCAATAGCCACGTACAGATCGCCACCATCGCGATCAGCGCCAGCACATAAAGCACGACGGCGTTCACGCGAAGGCGGTGGTATAAACGCGATTCAGCCGCCAACTGATCGGGGGAGTCTGGCATAGCGCCGGGTACCTATTGTCATTATGAGGGATAAGGGGATTTATTAAGGGTGCCTCATTTAGCACACTTTTTAAGCTGTTTCCGCCCGGGATTACTACATAGTATTGATGTATGTCATTTATTTGATTTAGCCCTATCATCTATCGTTCATACTTATTTCCTACAGTACGACCTGATAGCCCTCAAACTGGGGTGGCCCGAGATAGATACCTTCCGGCGCTTTGGCGTTGGCGTGGGCCTTGCGAAACGCCTCGGATTTCGTCCAAGCGCGAAACGCCTCTTCTGACTCCCAGACGCTGTGGGAAATAAACACCGTGTGATCCTCTTGGGCTTCGCCTTGGAGCATCTGAAACTGCTTAAACCCCGGCACCTCGTCAAGATGACTATCGCGGTTACGCCAGACGTTGAGAAAATCCTCCTCACGGCCGGGCGCGATGCGAAAACGGTTCATGGCGATATACATAGCACTCTCCTTCATTATTGACCCCCCTACGCTACCGCGATCGATGGCTTTTGCAAATCAAGCCCTAGGACGCGGTGTCGCACACTTTGGCGGCGCGGTAAGAAAACCTTGTATGATGCTTGTCGCGTTATCCATCATCACACGAGACCCTCCTATGCTGAAGTCGATACTTTTTTCCGCAGCCACCAGTGCGCTGCTGCTAGCGACCACGGCTCACGCCGCCGCGATCAATGCCGTTGACGCTTTCGTGCGCGAAGTGCCGCCCGGCTCACCCGCGACCGCCGCCTTTATGACGCTACAAAATACGAGTGATACGCCAGTACGCTTAATCAGCGCGGATAACGAGCTCACCGCCCACAGCGAGCTGCACAACCACGTGGAGGTCGATGGGGTGATGCAGATGCGCCAAATCGAGCAGATCGAGGTGCCGGCCAACGGCGAAGTCAACCTCGCCCCCGGCGGGCTGCACCTTATGCTTATCGGCCTGGAAAGCCCCGTGCGCAAAGGCGACGAAGTGGCGCTGACGCTCCGCTTTGATAACGGCGACACCCTTGAGCTGACCGCGCCGGTGCGCCCGGTCATGCCGATGAGTCACTAAAAGAGAATTACCATGATCCTACGTACGCCTTTTGCCACGGCGCTTTTGCTGATGCTTTTGCTCTCCGGCTGCGCCGTCTTTGCGCCCAGCCCGCCGCAGGACCAAAGCAATATCTGCGAAATATTCCGCGAGCAGCCCAGCTGGTACGACTACGCCCGCGACTCCGAAGACAAATGGGGCACACCGATCGCCACACAAATGTCATTTATTCAGCAGGAGTCCTCGTTTCGCAGTCATATCCGCCCCGCGCGCAAACGCTACCTTGGCTTTATACCCGGCCCGCGTCCGTCATCGGCCAAAGGTTACGCCCAAGCCCAAGACCCTGTTTGGGGTGAGTACCGCGACCAAGCGGGCAGCACTTTCGCCCGGCGCACGCACATGAAGTACGCCACCGACTTTATCGGCTGGTACAACACCCGGACGCGCGCGCAAACGGGGATTTCACTCAATAACCCCGAGCACCTTTATCTCGCCTACCACGAAGGTGCCGGCGGCTATCAGCGTGGCAGCTACCGCGCCAAACCGGCGGTACAGCGCGCCGCACGCCAGGTCGCCACCCGCGCCGGTCGCTACCGCTCGCAGCTTGCAAGCTGCGAAGCGGAGTTTCAGTGCCGCAAGTTTTACCAAGTCTGGCCGTTTTGCCGAAAAGGGTAATCAGTGACACTCACAAAAACGCCGCTGGCTTGAAGGCCAGCGGCGTTTTTCATTTCGCGCTAAGCGATACGCTGAGGGTTAGAACGTTTCCCAGTCGTCATCGTCGTTGTGCTGCGTGGCGGTTTGCTTTGCTTCAGGACGGCGCAACCCTTCCGAGCTGGAAGACGCACTGGAGTGACTGCCACCGCCAAGCGCTGGGCGCTTCATCTCATTGGAAGGCGCTGAGGCCGAAAGCGCCGGACGCGCACTGGTATGGTTCAATTTAAAGAACGCCACGGCATTGGCCAGATCCCGCGCCTGGTCTTCCATCGACGCCGAGGCATTGGCCGTTTGCTCAACCAGCGCGGCGTTTTGCTGGGTCACGTCGTCCATCTGGTTAATTGCGGTATTCATCTGCTCGATCGCGGAACTCTGCTCGGTGGATGCCTGGCTCACTTCCTCCATCAGGTCGGAGACCCTGCCAATGTTGGTGACGATCTGTTTCATGGAGTCACCCACGGCTTCTACCACCGTACTCCCTTGCGTTACGATCTCGTCGTTTTCCACGATCAGCTCTTGGATCTGCTTGGCGGCATCGGCACTGCGCTGGGCCAGGCTGCGCACTTCTTGAGCGACGACGGCAAAGCCACGGCCCTGCTCACCGGCGCGCGCGGCTTCCACTGACGCGTTAAGCGCGAGAATATTGGTCTGGAAGGCAATACCGTCGATCATCGCGACAATGCCGCTGATCTTCTCCGAACTCTGGGTCAACTCGTGCATTTTGCCCACCGCCTCGGTGACTTTCTCGCCCCCTTGGCTCGCCGAGGTACTGGCGGTGTGAGCGAGCTGGTTCGCCTCAGCGGTATGCTGGGTGTTGTTCTTCACCGTGGCGGCCACCTGCTCCATGCTGGCGGCGGTTTCCTGCAGACTTGAGGCCTGCTCCTCGGTCCGCTGGGAGAGGTCGATATTGCCCGTGGAAATTTGCGAAGAGGCGGTCGAGATAGCATCCGCCGAGGTCTTGATCTCGCCAATCAACGACTGCAACTTGGACTGCATATCGTCGAGTTCCTGCAACATATCGCCGATTTCATCGCGATGTGAGCTCTGGATCGAGTGGGTCAAATCCCCTTCCGCCATGGCGTGGAAGTGACGGCGCGCCAACGCCAGCGGCTGGGTAATACGCTGAATCAACAGCCAGCCCATAATACCGCCCAAGATGACCGCGACAACAAGTGCTGCGATCATTAGGTTACGCATAAAGTTCGCCTGCGACTCGGCATTGAGGTACTCGGCTTGGGCGGCCTGCTCCTCAAGCTCAATCAGCTCGGTCAGGGTTTCATCCATTTGACGGTAGGCCGGCAGCGCTTCGGTAAACGCTTTCTCATTAGCCGCATCGTAATTGCCAGTCGAATACATCGGCATAACCGGTGCCACGGCACCTAGAAGCTGACGATAATCCTCCATGAACTGATCAGCCACCTCTTGAATTTCAGGCGATAAATCATGCGCTGTCAGCTCTTGCCAGTGAGCATCGATTTCCGACAGGTTCATCACGATATTGTCCATGTGCATCTGCACTTCGTGATTGTGTAAATCGCTTACGGGAAGAATGGGGTCGTGCTGCCCCGCCAGCGCCAACTCCATGATCATATCCTTGGCGTGCTGGTTGATGGCGGCAATGCGCTGCGTATCGCGAAGGTTTTGCTGATAAATGGTATCGACCGAACGATTAGAGGTCACCATGCCACTAAAGCCCATGACACCGACCAACAGCATCAATACCAACATCACGCTGATCACCGTGATCAGACGCGCCTTTATCGTTATGCGCATTTTTACTCCTCGTGCCGGTTACGCGGCAATATAGGGGTTTTTCACTCAGCTTTTCGACTTATTTATACGAATATGTTGATAAAAACCATTGTACGTTTTTTGCAAAACACATTTCATCCTCTTGGTTGATGCATATCAACAGACGCTATAATTTGTCATGCTCGCCTCTCAAGGCCCACCGAGTCCCTAAGCGAAACAACCTACACCCGCGGATTGGCTCTTATGGCAGCCATCTTGGCGTTTAGCGTCAATCACAACATCTTTGCTACCTAAGAAGTTGGTTTACTCCCTACTCAGGGTTATCCTAATCACCTAATAATAACCCGATGCCGCATAGGGATTTCAGCATCGTTGCCGCCCACGTGTTTTGCACAGGAGACGTCAATGGACAACCCGTTAGTGGCAGCGCTAGCGCTTAGCTCACTCGTGTTAGGCATCGCGGCGATTGCGCTGCTGATTTACCTGGCGCTGCCCCATCGCCGACGCAAAGCGTCCGCCGCCAAGCATGAGAAAAACACAAAGCCTCGCGATACCTCGGCATCCGATAACCGCCAAGCCCAAGAAAGCGAGGAGGGCGATAGCGGAAAAACCGACAAACGTCCCGCCAAAGGCAAGAAGTACTCGCTGTTTGTTATCTTCTCTAACCCCGACGAGGCAACCGATCAGCGTTTGGCCGAGTGGTTAAAAGAGAAAGGGGCCACCTTCGACCCCGTGAAAAAAGTCTTTCATATCGACGGCGAGCAACCCTCCAACCCCATCACCATTGCCAACGCGTTTCCGCCCGGTGACATGCCCGACTTACTCCGCGGTGAAGTCCACGAGCCGATCAGGGGCATCAGCCTGTTGGTGAAACCGCCGCTGCGTAAACGCCGCAACCAGCAAATGGTGGTGTACGTGGACCTGGCCAAAGAGATGGGCAAGATGTTTGAAGGCGACATGCTCGACGGCGATCGCCAACCCGCCACCGAAGAGACCTACGCGCGCATCATCGGCTAAGCGGCGGCAAGGTCAGCAGCACGTCGCCTGTATTCACGGCGTCAAGGCGTGAGGCGAGGATCGCGGTGATCCCGTCATGCTCACCCACAAGCCGCGTGGGCACCACGCTAAGTCCTGGATGCGACTGCTCAGCCGTCGCGCAAATCGTGGCGATATCCCCGCCCTCCCCGGCGTGACGCCCCGGGGAGAGAAACAGCATGGCCAGCACCACATCGCCGTGATCAAACGAGGGCTCGGCTAGCAGATGCGCTAAAAGCGGCTCGTTGAAGCGGTAAGCCTCGCCCTCGCGCCGCTCCATGGAGGCCGCGCACACGCAGGCGGCCTCCTCGGCCAGCAGCACGCTTAGCTGCCCCGCCAAGCGGTTGCGCACCGCCGTGACCTCGGGAATCGGGCTACCGTGATCCACCAGCACCACTTTTGGCGGCGCGCCCGGCGTCATTCGCTCGCGCACGTTATCGGCGAGTAAATGCGCCAAGCGTAGATCCACCGGCGAGCGCTCATCCACCAGCGGCTTGGCCACATGCACGGCAACATGCGGAAAGCGGGCCTGCAACTCGCCCATCCGCTTTGGCAAGTAATCGGTCAGCGCTCGGCTGGGGCCGAAGAAAAACGGCACGATGATGATGTCACTCGCGCCGGCCTCAGCGGCGCGTTCGGCGAGAGGCCCAAGCGTAATAGCCGGCTCACCATCAAGCTGCTCGGCGGGGATTTTATGGGAGTGCAGAAGCGAGGCGGCACGCACGGGCTCGCCGCATACCTCGCTAAGCCTTCCCGCCACACGGCGCAGGTTGAAGGTGGCTTGCGGTCGCAGCGAGCCGTTATCGGTAAGAAAAATCGCACGCATCGCTCTGAGCTCCTTTTACCCGGTTGCTGATACAATCAATACCAGCGCTTTTCGTTCAACACACAAGCCAAAACCCCAGGAGTGTTCCATGCTCGATACCCGCACGCTTAACCAACAGCGCCAGCGCGTGGGCGACGATGAATCCGTTTGGCTATTTGGCTACGGCTCGCTGATCTGGAAAGCGGATTTTGCGTTTCTTGAGCGTCGCCGCGCCTTTATCCGCGGCTGGGAGCGGCGCTTTTGGCAGGGGTCGCACGACCATCGCGGCACCCCCGAAGCCCCCGGTCGCGTAGTGACGTTAATTGCCTCGCCAGAGGCGGTGTGTCACGGCATGGCCTACCGTATCACGGGAGAGACGCTCAAGCCGTTGGATATCCGCGAGAAAAACGGCTATCTGCGCGAACTCACCACGTTGACCTTTGACGACGGCACCCACGCCAAGGGGCTCGTTTATCTCGCCACCGAGGAGAATCCCGCCTACCTGGGCGACGCTCCGCTTGACGCCATCGCCGCTCATATTGATCGCGCCCACGGCCCCAGCGGCGCCAACCGCGAGTACCTGCTCAATCTCGCTTGCGCCCTGCGTGAGCTCGATATCGACGACCCGCACACCTTTGCCCTCGCCGACCGTCTGCGAGCGAACTCATCGCCCCGGCCGCTACATCAACAACCAGCCGAGCACCAAAAGCCCTAAGAGGGTGCGCACAATGCCGCTGATAAACGCCCCGCGCAGAAAAGCGCGCAGTGCGCCCCACAACAGCCACAGACCTATCACCAGCACCAAGATGCTGAAAAACGAAGGGCTGATACCCAGCGCGCGTGCTAAGCCGTCGATAAACGCTTCAAAGGCGTCGAAGAACTGGGTAAATAGCGCGAGCAGAAACGCCACCAGCGCCTGAATCGCCTCGCCAACGGCTTCGCCGATTCCCTGAAAAAAGCCGTTTGCCTGCATCACTAGACCTTTGATGAATTGAACTATCTTTACGTTACGCGGTATTAATTCACGCTAGCATGATTTACGCGCTTGCGGGAGAGACTGCCCTGGATCCTCATGGATCCCTACCGTGGCAGCGCCGAAGGAGCAACCGCCCCGGAAACTCTCAGGCCCCCGGACCGTTTGCGCGAACACTTTCCGAAGAGTGGCTGATATCTGCGTCATTCAGCCCACCGAAGGAGCAAGCAAGCCCGCCGCTTGTGAATCTCTCAGGTTATAGACGGAAGGGGCACACGTTGACTTAGCCCGCGTTAATCCAACGTGTATTTCCCTGACGCCTAAATTTCGGAGAGACACCATGCTTGCTGCTTCCCCCCGCCATATCGCCGTTATCGGCGGCGGCATTACCGGCATTACCACCGCTTATAGCCTGCTCAAGCGCGGCTTCGATGTCACCGTGTTTGAAAAAAACCGCTACGCCGCCATGGAGACCTCCTTCGCCAATGGCGGGCAGCTCTCCGCCTCCAATGCCGAGGGGTGGAATCACTGGCCCACGGTGAGCAAGGGAATGCGCTGGATGCTGCGCCGCGACGCTCCGCTGTTGGTCAATCCGCGCCCTTCCTGGCACAAACTAAGCTGGTTCGCCGAATTCATCCGCGCGATTCCGCAGTACGCCGACAACACCAGTGAAACGGCACGGCTGGCCATCGCTGCGCGCGAACACCTGTTTCAGTGGGCCGAGGACGAAGCCATCGACTTCGATTTGAAGCGCAAAGGCATCCTGCATATTTATCGCGATAAAGCCGGTTTCGATCACGCCGCGCGTGTTTCCGAGCTATTGGCGAAAGGCGGGCTTGAGCGCCGCGCGGTCACGCCGGAGGAGATGCGCGCCATCGAACCCACGCTCGCCGGCAACTACTACGGCGGCTTTTACACCGAAAGCGACGCCACCGGCGATATTCATAAGTTCACCCACGGTCTCGCCCAGGCCGCCGAGCGTCGCGGCGCCACCCTCAACTATGGCCACAGCGTGCAGGATGTGGGCGCTGATGAGAGCGGCGCCTGGGTCACCGCCGAAGCCGATGGCGTGCCGGTGCGCCAAACCTTTGATGGCGTGGTGGTGTGCGCGGGGATTGGCAGCCGTGCGCTGGCAGCCAAGCTGGGCGACCGGGTCAATATCTACCCCGTCAAAGGCTACTCGATCACCGTCGGGCTGGATGACGCCACCTCGCAAGAGGGCGCGCCGACGGTGAGCCTGCTCGATGACGAAACCAAACTCGTCACCAGCCGTCTCGGTCACGACCGCTTCCGTGTGGCGGGCACCGCGGAGTTCAACGGCATCAACCGTGATATTCGCGATGACCGCATTCGCCCGCTGATCCGCTGGGTGGAGGAGTGCTTCCCCAATGTCAGCACCCGCCGCGTGGTGCCGTGGGCGGGTCTGCGTCCGATGCTGCCGAACATGATGCCCCGGGTAGGGAGCGGCAAGCTGCCGACCGTGTTCTACAACACCGGTCACGGCCACCTTGGCTGGACGCTATCGGCGATTACCGCTGAGCTGCTCGCCGATGCGGTGGAGAGCAACGCGCCGCAAAAGAGCGCCGCCCTCGCCCGCTAAGAGACGCCCTCTTCAAACGCCTCGGAGTAGCGGCGCTTGGCGCGGAGCATGAGCACGATGGTGACCATATTGGTCACCACAATCAGCCCTTCCGCCAAGGTGCCACCCACCGAGCCAATGAGAAGGTTATTAAGCATCCAGCACAGTGCCGCCAGGCCCAGCACCACTCGCATGGCAATGCCGCGCAGCATAAACATACCCAGCGTGCCAAGGATGGCCGCCGTAAGCGGCAGCATATCCACCACGCTTTGCCAGGTCAGCGCGGCCGCAACGAGATTGGCCGCTAGCACCCCCACCATCACGGTTTTGCGGCCCATATAGCGCCGCGCGAGGAGAATCCGCACGATGACCAGTAGCGTCAACGCGGCGGCCGTCCAACTGGCAAAAAACACAAACTGCAGCGCAAAGGCGACATTGGCGGAAATCAGTAGCACCAAAAGGCGATCGTCGTTTTTGCTCGCAAACGCTATTAGGCAGATGGCCAAGGCAACCAGACCAAAAAACTGCCCTGCTAGCGCATTGGCGCTCATTTCACTTAACATGCCACGGGTACTCTATCTGTTGGCGGGCATTACGGGGACGAGCCAAGGCTATTGCGTGCCGAAGCCACCTTGAGTCACACTCACTGACTGAGTCAATTGAACTGCCCATACCTTAACAGTGTAACGCGTTGGGAACATACGCCAGCGGCTCAACAGGCAATGCCAGGATGGCGTGCAGAACACCACGTACCCGCAGTTCGTATCAACAAAAAGAAACATGCGTTTTGATGCCTCGACAGGGACCCGAGATGGCAAACCAAGAACCGATCTATGCTGCGCCCAGCACCGACGATAGCGCGGACATTGCCCTCTTGCGCCGCTATCGGGCCGCGTTTACCCAGTCGCGCGAAGCCATCTTGTTCTTTCAGCATGGACGCATTTCTGACTGCAACCCTGCCGCTCTTGCGCTCTTTTGCATTCAAGACCGCGAGCAACTCGCCACACTCGATATCATCAGGCTTTCACCACCTACGCAGCCCAACGGCCAGCGCAGCGCTAGCGAAAGCGATACCTATATTAAGCAGGCATTTAACACCGGCCAGGCCTTCTTCGAATGGCAGATGCGCGATCTTGCCGGGCGCGAATTCCCCGCCGAGGTGATGCTCTACCGCCTTGACTTGCCCGAAGGCACGGTACTGCAGGCCACGGTGCGCGATATCAGCGCGCAGAAAGCACAGCGGCAGGCACTGCTGCAGCGCAAACAAGACCTGCTTGAAGCGCAGCGCATTGCCCGCTTAGGTAACTGGGTTTCCGACTTCGAGCGCGGCGAAATCCACTGGTGTGAGCAGATCTATCAGATGTTCGGGCGCCCCCTAGGCGAAACCATTACCCACGCCATTTTCATGCAGTCCGTTCACCCCGATGATCGCGAGCGCGTTCAAGCAGCGTTTGATGCCGCACTGCACGGCGCGCCTTACGATATCATCCATCGCGTGGTACACCCTGATGGCAGCGTGCGCACGGTCCACGAGCGTGGGCAGATAGAGTTCAATGCTACCGGTATGGCACGACGCATGATCGGCACCGTGCAGGACATCACCGAGCAGAAAGCCCTTGAGCACAACTTGCGCCGCCTGGTGGCGATTCTCGATAGCACTTCTGATTTGATCACCATGCACGGCCCCGATGGCACCATGCTCTACATGAACAGCGCCGGGCGCCGCTTCCACGGCCTCCCCGCCACCAGTGTCAACGATGACTGGGATCCCGAGCAAGGCTGGCGGCGTTACGCGCTCCCCCAAGCGACCCGCAGTATCGCCGAAACGATACGCCTGTTTCACCCCGAGTGGGCCGCACAGCGCATCGAGCAAGAAGCCATGCCCGCTGCCCTACGCGACGGCATTTGGCAGGGAGAGACCGCGCTTCTTAACCCTGACGGCGACGAAGTGCCAGTCTCGCAGGTGCTTATCGTTCACTACGATGAGGACGGTAACGTCGATCAGACCTCGACCATGATCCGCGACATTTCCCAGCAGAAGCGCCTGGAAGCGGAGCTTGAGCGCAACGCCATCACCGACCACCTCACCGGCGCGTTTAATCGCAAGCGCTTCGATGAGGAGCTGGCCAAAGCCCTCGCGCGGCGCCGCCGGAGTGGTATTTCCACTGCGTTGATCCTGCTCGATATCGATCACTTCAAGCCGGTGAACGACACCCACGGCCACGCGGTCGGCGACAAAGTGCTGGTAGAGTTGACGAACTTGATCCAATCGAGCCTGCGGGTGCCTGATCTGCTCGCCCGCTGGGGCGGTGAAGAGTTCGTGCTACTGCTGCCCGATACCGGTTTGAGCGAGGCGCACTACCTCGCCGAACGGCTACGCCAGCTGATCGCCGCGCACGGCTTTAGCGTGGTGGGGACGATTACCGCAAGCCTCGGTGTCACCACCCTGCAGTCCACCGATTGCACGCATAGTTGCATGAAGCGCCTTGACGAGGCGCTTTATCGCGCGAAACACGCAGGCCGCAACCAAGTGATCGAGGCGCCGCCTATCGTCGGCGCCTGTGACCAACCGCATTAGGCGCTGCTTTATTCGTAAGCGTCGGCTTGGTCCTTGGTTTCGTGTTCGGTGCCCGGCGCGTGCTCCGGCGGGCAATAGGTGGTATAGAGCTTGAGCATCACGTTACCCGTGTTGCGGAAGTTGTGGTAAACGCCAGAGGGCACAATGCTCACTTCCCCCGCCTGGACCGGCACCGTGGTATCGCCGATGGTGGCTTCGCCTTCACCTTCCACAAAGTAGAGCAGCTGATCGTGGCCTTGGTGTACTTCACCGCCGATCTCGCCGCCGGCGTGAACCGCCATGAGCACGAGCTGGGTGTTATCCCCCGTCCAGATCACTTGGCGGAACTCTTCGTTCTCTTTGGCCATTTGCACGATAGGGAGCGTGGTCTTGCGAACCTCTTTCATAAATAAAGCCTCCTTTGATGGTGTCACTGTCTTATGCTTCTAACGTAGCAGTTCAAATATAAAAACGCCAAACGGAATAAATTAATTCAAAAAAAGAATAAAAATGTTATGTTGACCGCGATGATGTCTGTCAGCCCACCCACTCGGATAGCCAGGAACACCGCATAAGGAGCCGTTTATGACCGTCGAGGTTACCCTCTGGGTCGTGTTCGTCGCCGCGATGATTACCGCCCTCGCGACTGGGCTAGGCGCGCTGCCGTTTCTGTTCGTGAAGCAGTTCAGTCCTCGCTGGCTAAGTCTTTTCAATGCGCTGGCCGCAGGGCTAATGCTGGCCGCCAGCCACAGCCTGGTGAGCGAAGGAAGCGGCGATGCACCCTGGCTGACGTTATTGGGTATGGCGCTGGGGCTTTTACTGATTGTGGCCTCCGACTGGCTGATTGAGCGCCGTGGGGCCCCTGACGTAAGCGAATTAAGCGGTGCCAGCGCGCGCAAAGCGCTGCTCATCTTAGGCATTATGACCATTCACTCCTTCGCGGAAGGGGTCGGCGTGGGGGTCTCTTACGGCGGCGGTGAGTCGCTCGGCGTGTTCATTAGCGCGGCGATTGCGATCCATAATATCCCCGAGGGGTTGGCCATCAGTTTGGTACTGATTCCGCGGGGCATGTCGGTACTGAAAGCCGGGGGGTGGAGTATTTTCACCAGTCTGCCGCAGCCATTAATGGCGGTGCCGGCGTTTCTGTTCGTCACCTGGTTCGCGCCGTTCTTGCCGATCGGCTTTGGGCTTGCCGCCGGCGCCATGATGTGGATGGTCTTCGCCGAACTGCTCCCCGATGCCCTCAAGGACGCCTCGCCCAATGCCGTGGCGACCACGGTGGTGCTGGCATTTTTTGCCATGTACGCCTTTCAATACGCCATTCATTAAGCCGCTGTCGAGACGCTTTGCCGCACACGTCTTGGTAATGCGTGCCGTTCACCGTAGGCTAGCGAGCAGTACTTGACGGTTTCAATCAAGTTATCGGGTGCACGTCTTAGAGGCTTACGTTTAAGGAGTGGCCATGGCGACATCCAGTGCCAAGCAACTACTCGACCAGCTCGCCGGCGCCGAGCGCGGCCGCTTTGGTCTCGCGGTGGCAAGCGGCGTACTCGCCGGTGCGCTGACGTGGGGGCAAATGGGGCTTTTTGCCTGGTGCGTCACCGCCCTTGTAGTGAATGCGCAGCCGCTAAGCGAGCTCAGTTTGCTCTTTGTGCTATGGCTTATGATGCTGCCGCTACGCGGGCTGCTCACTTACACCCAAGAGACGCTGAGCCAGCAGGCCTCACTCGCCATCCGCCAGCGGCTGCGAAAGCGGCTTTTGGATCACCTCATCGCCCTCGGGCCCATTCGTCTTGCCGGCTATCACTCGGCGTCGCTGTCGTATCAACTGGTAGAGCAGGTAGAAGCGCTGGACGGGTACTTTGCCCGCTTTCGCGTACAGCGCTGGCTGGCGATGCTATTGCCGCTCGGGGTGTTGATCATCACCGTCAGCCAAGATTGGCTGGCGGCGCTGTTTCTTGCCGTTGCCGCGCCGCTGATTCCGCTTTTTATGGCCCTAGTGGGCATAGGCGCCGAGCGCTTGAATCGCGATCAGTTCGCCGCCGTGGCGCGTCTTTCGGGGCATTTTATCGACCGGGTGAGAAGTCTCACCACCCTGCAGCTCTTTGGCCAGACCGAGCAGGCTCGCCGAAGCGTTTGGGCGGCCTCGGAAGGGTATCGCACCCGCAGCATGCGCACCCTGCGTCTGGCGTTTCTCTCCTCGGCGGTGCTGGAGTTTTTCGCGTCGGTGGCCATTGCCGTGGTGGCGATCTACATCGGCTTCGGCCTTCTGGGCTACATCGATTACGGCCCTTCCGATGAACTCACGCTGTTTAGCGGCTTGTTGATTCTGCTGTTGGCCCCGGAGTTTTTTCAGCCGTTAAGAAGCCTTGCCCAGCACTACCACGACCGCGCCGCCGCCCTCGGAGCGGCGGATAGCCTAACCCAGCTGCTCGCTACGTCTCCACCGGCCACGCGCACAGGGCACACGCTCCCACCCACGCCACGAGCGCCCGACACGCTGATGGAGATGGAAGATGCCTGCGTTTCTCACCCCGAGCGCGGCGTGGTGCTGGGGCCTCTTACGCTTGCCCTTGCGCGCGGCGAGACCGTGGTGCTCACCGGCGCCTCCGGCAGCGGTAAATCGACCCTTTTGCAGCTGCTTGCCGGCTTTGTCGACCCCGGCGACGGCGAGCGCCGGGTAGCAGGCGGGCTGCACTTTGCCTGGATGGACCAGCGCCCGCTGCTGATCCAGGGCACCCTGGCGGAAAACCTGCGCCTCGCCGCGCCAAAAGCAAGCGATTCGGCGCTTTATCAGGCGCTTTCACAGGCAGGTCTTAGCGAACTGGTCAGCCGCCTACCCCACGGCATCGAGACGCTCATCAGCGAGCGCGGCGTGGGGCTCTCTGGCGGTCAGGCGCAGCGGCTGGCGCTGGCGCGGGTGTTTCTCTCCGAGGCCCCCCTGGTGCTGCTCGACGAGCCCACCGCTAGCCTGGACGAGCACACCGAGCGCGCCGTCATGCAGGGGCTTGAAGCGCTCAAGTACGCAGGCCGCACGCTCGTCATTGCCACTCACCACCCGGCGGTTCAGGCCCTGGCCGACCGCCACTGGCATCTTACCCAGGGCAAGCTTCTGTTAGGGGAAGGAGGTGCGGATGTCCCCCGCTGATTCGCTGCTGAATACGCTACGCCCTTGGCTTGCGGCGCTGACCAAACGCCGCGCGCGGCTGTGGCGGGGGGGGGGGTTGATGGCGCTGACGCTGCTCTCGGCGCTGGGGCTGCTGGCCGTTTCTGGGTGGTTTATCACCGCGACCGGTATCACTGGACTGCTGCTCGCTGCAGGGGTGGCGGCCAGTCTGGATGTCTACGTGCCCGGCGGTGCGATCCGTTTTTTCGCCGTCAGCCGCACGGTGAGCCGCTACGTCGAACGGCTGTATAACCACGACACGGTGCTGCGCCTGCTGTCGGATTTGCGCACCCAGCTCTTTGGCGTGCTCTCCCGGCTAGATAGCCGCACGCTGGCCAAGCGCCGCGCCAGCGACTGGCTCAACCGCCTAACCGCCGATATCGACACCCTCGATAGCCTTTACTTGCGCCTGCTCGCCCCACCGGCCGTCGCACTGGTCGCTATCATGTTGCTCAGCGGATTTGTGGCGCTGTTCGTCCCCTTCGCCGGTGCCCTGTTGGGAGCAATTCTGCTGCTTGGCGGGCTGTGGCTAACGCTGGGGCAGGCGCGGCTTGGACTCGCGGCAAGCGAGCGCCATGTTCATTACCTGGAAGCGTTGCGCAGCCGCACCATCGAGCAGCTACAGGGCCTGGCGGAACTCGAAGCTTATGGCGGTTTGGCGGATCACCGCGCGCGCCTGAATGACATCGAGGCGCGAATGCAAGCCGGCCAACGAACGCTGGGGCGTCTAGCGGCGCTGGGTAACGCCCTTGAAGGGTGGCTGGTGAGCGCCGCCACGCTGATGACGCTCTGGCTTGCCGCGCAGGCGTGGCAAGCAGGCAGCATTAGCGGCCCGGTAATGGTGATGCTGCCCATGGTGGTACTGGCGATGAACGAGGCGCTGGGGGCGCTGCCAGCGGCGTTCACTTGGTTAGGTGCCACGAAAGGAGCGGCGGCGCGGCTAAATCAGCTCACCGCCCAGCAAAGGCCCGCAGCCAGCCCGGTTTCGAGCGTGCCGCCCAGCGCCCGGACGCTGACGCTGAAAAACGTGCGCGTTCACTACCCCGGTGCCCTTCAACCCGCGCTTGATAGGCTGTCGCTGACGCTTCACCCCGGCGAGCGCTTGGCGGTCACAGGCGCCTCCGGCGCGGGCAAATCCACCCTGGCCGCGCTGGTGAGCCGCCAGCTCTACCCCAGCGCGGGCCGTATCACGCTTGGCCGCATAGCGCTTGAACAGTGGCCCGAAGAGGCACTGCGCCAACGCGTCGCCGTGCTCACCCAGCAAACCGAGCTTTTGGACGACAGCCTAGCCGCGAACCTGCGCCTAGCAAACCCCGAGGCTAATGACGACGCCCTTTGGCGCGTGCTTAAAAACGTTGACCTCGCCGAGTGGGCAAGCGCCTTGCCCCAGGGGCTGAAAACCCGCGTAGGCGAAGGCGGCCGTCAGCTCTCCGGGGGGCAGGCGCGCCGCGTGGCGTTGGCGCGCCTTTTTTTACGCGACCCGGATCTTGTGCTGCTGGACGAACCGTTTTCTAGCGTCGATGAACTTACCGCACAACATTTGTCAAACTTTCTTGATACCTGGCTAGGTGGACGCAGCGTGATATATCTTGTTCATGGTACCCACGCCCGCGCGCCCGCCCCGCCAGGCATTACTCACACCGTGTCGCTGACGGGTTAAGTGTGCTTCGCCGCGACAATTCGTCCTCGTCAATAACGTGACTTACGCTTATAGCGAAAAGAGGTTTACGCTAAAATAAAATACACGTGATAAGCATATTCCATTAAAAACTAAAAGCCGCCGCCATATGGACGCTGGTTTTTATTGTTAGTGGAAAGGCCTATCTCTTTTCCGCGACGTGCTCTGGGAGGTCATCATGGAGCTTGATCCGCTGTTGCTCTCAAGGCTGCAATTTGCCTTTGTGGTCTCATTTCACGCCATCTTTCCGGTCTTCACCATTGGCTTGGCGTCCTACATCGCCGTGCTTCACGGCCTGTTCTACACCACCAAAAACGAAGCCTGGGATCGCCTGGCGCTCTTCTGGACCAAGGTCTTCGCCGTGGTCTTCGGCATGGGCGTAGTATCCGGCATCGTGATGTCGTTTCAGTTCGGCACCAACTGGAGCAACTTCTCCCAGGCGACGTCGAATTTCCTCGGCCCCGTGCTGAGCTACGAAGTCGTGACGGCTTTCTTCTTGGAAGCCGCTTTTCTTGGTGTTCTTCTTTTTGGCCGCCATAAAGTCCCGGAGGGTGTACACCTGTTTGCCGCCATCATGGTGGCTGTCGGGACGTTTATTTCCTCCTTCTGGATACTTTCCGCCAATAGCTGGATGCAAACCCCGGCAGGCTTTGAGGTTATTGATGGCCGCTTCCATATTACGTCTTGGATGGAAGCCATCTTTAACCCGTCGTTCTGGTACCGCTTTGTCCACATGGGCATGGCGTCGTTCTTGACCGGTGGTTTTGTCGTCGCAGGGGTAAGCGCCTGGTTCCTGCTGCGTCAGCGCGATGTCGAGGCCAACAAAAAAGCGCTCTCGATGTGCTTGTGGCTGCTGCTGTTTTTAGCACCGGCGCAAGCGGTCGTGGGTGACTTTCATGGTTTGAATACCCTAGAGCACCAGCCGACTAAGGTTGCCGCGATGGAAGGCAATTGGGAAACCCAGTCCAACGTACCACTGCTGTTGTTCGCCATCCCGGATCAAGACGCACAAACCAACCACTTCGAAATCGGCATTCCGAGCCTTGCCAGCCTGATCCTGACCCACCACGCTGATGGTGTCGTACCGGGTATTACCGAGGCAGCGCCTGATGAGCAGCCGCCGGTGGCCATTGTGTTCTGGTCGTTCCGCATCATGGTGGCGCTTGGCTTTGCGATGATCGGCGTGGCCATTGGCGGGTTGATACTGCGCCGCCGTGGCCGGGTTTACGAAAATCCGATGTTCCTCAAAGTGCTGGTCGCGATGATCGTATCGCCCTTCCTGGCAGTGTTAGCGGGCTGGATTGTCACCGAATCTGGCCGTGCGCCGTGGTTGGTGTATGGCGTCATGACGCACGCACAAGGGCTCACCCCCTCGCTCACCGGTGGAATGGCGCTGTTCACGCTGATTGGCTATATCGCAGTATATAGCGTGGTGTTCTGCGTAGGTGTCTACTACCTCACCCGGGTCGTACGCAATGGCATGCTGGAAGACCCAGAAGAAACGCATGGCGAAGTGGAGCGTCCTAAGCGCCCGCTCTCTGCTGCACATACGCCGTTTGATGACAACGACAGTGATATGCAAGGAGCCCGCTCATGATCGATTCATATTTGCCGTTGATTTGGGCCGGTATTATCGGCTTTGGCGTGATTATGTACGTCCTGATGGATGGCTTCGATCTGGGCTTGGGGATTTTATACCCCTTCGCCCCAGACGAGGAGGCTCGCGATGTGATGATGAACTCCGTGGCACCGGTGTGGGATGGCAACGAAACCTGGCTTGTCCTGGGGGGCGCCGGCCTGCTGGGTGCCTTCCCACTGGTCTACTCGGTGTTTCTGCCCGCGCTCTATATCGGCGTCTTCTTGATGCTGGCGGGGTTGATCTTTCGCGGTATCTCGTTTGAGTTTCGCTTTAAGTCACGCAAAAACCGCCACTGGTGGAATCGCGCGTTCTGCTGGGGCTCGGCGGTCGCCACCTTTGCCCAGGGCGCGGTGGTCGGCGCCTATATTCAGGGCTTCGCGGTGGAGGATTTCGTCTATGTCGGCGGTGCGCTGGACTGGCTGACCCCGTTCACGGTGCTCACCGGCCTCGGCTTAATGGCGGGCTACGGGCTACTGGGCGCCACCTGGTTGATCATGAAATCGGAAGGCTATGTGCAAGCGTGGGCGTATCGCATCACCCCCAGGCTGTTGTTCGCGGTGCTGGGGGTATTCGCGATCATCAGCCTGTGGACGCCGCTGGTAAGCCTTGAGGTGCGCGAGCGCTGGCTGAGTCAACTGCACCTGATCTGGATATTCCCCATTTTAGCGCTGGTTTGCGCCGGCCTGCTCTACCGTGCTGTCAAGCGCCAGCAGGAAGGCCTGCCCTTCGTGATGGCGCTGGGGCTTTTCATCTTCACTTACCTGGGGCTGATCGCCAGTAAGTGGCCGGTGGTCGTCCCCCCCGACCACACCATCTGGGATGCGTCGTCAGCGCCTGAATCGCAGCTTTTCCTACTGGTGGGCGTTGTCTTCATCATCCCCGTGGTCGTCGGCTACACCGCCTGGACCTACTGGGTGTTCCGCGGCAAGGTCAAAGTCGGCGAAGGCTACCACTAAGCGCACCATCACCGATTATCTCCCCCTCTGCATATTCCTATATGCAGGTTTGGGCGCCCTCGCGGCGCCCTTTTTTATGGCATTTCGATAACCACACCCTATTTGCCCTATAGATTAGGTTGCCTTGCTTATATTCATAAATAATCTAACATTATAACCCACATGGAGATATCGTCTCCTACCGATAAACACCCATCACTGATATGGAGTAAGACGATGCAAGCACAAGCAGAGACTCAACCTGTCATGCCACAACTCAACCGCCCGGCTCCCGGCTTTACTGCCAAAACGACTCATGGGCAAAAATCGTTAAGCGACTATACCGGTCGCTGGTTGGTGCTTTTTGCTCATCCCGCTGATTTTACGCCAGTCTGCACCACCGAGTTTTCTGGCTTTGCCACTCGCGCGGATCAATTCGCCGAGCTTAACTGCGACTTACTGGGGCTTTCGATCGACAGCGTTCATGCGCACATTGCCTGGAAGCGCAGCATTAAAGATAACTTTGGCGTTGAAATTCCCTTTCCCATCATTGCCGATTTGGATATGAAAGTGGCAAACGCCTACGGCATGATTCAGCCAGGCGCCAGCGATACCGCAGCAGTCCGCGCCACCTTCGTTATCGACCCAGAAGGCGTGCTACGCGCTATGCTCTACTACCCCATGACTAACGGCCGTTCCGTCGACGAAGTATTGCGCTTGGTGAAGTCGCTCCAAACCAGTGACGCACACGGCGTCGCCACACCAGAAAATTGGATACCTGGCGAGCCTGTCATCGTTCCACCGCCCAACACGGCAGAAGGCGCAGAAGCGCGCAAGGACGAGGGCTATGAATACACCGATTGGTATTTCTGCAAGAAAACCTTGTAAACACCGCGACGCAATCGCCAATATCTATCTAGCCGTAAAAGAATGAATAAATAGCTAACGGGTATAATGCAGCAACGCAAGGCGCCTCACCGGCGCTTTGCCGCTTCACTTTTAGGAGGCCCCTATGCAAACGTTTGCCCTTTCACCTAGTACAGGCGCCAATGCCCCCGATGTCGCTGGTTTTTTCGAGCCGCGTACCTTCAGCGTTCAGTACATCGTCAGTGACCCCACCACCCAGCAGTGTGCGATCATTGATCCGGTGCTCGATTACGACGAAAAATCGGGTGCCACTGCCACTCACCACGCCGATGAACTCTTGGCTTATGTCAAAGAGCAGGGCTTGACGGTACAGTGGATTCTCGACACGCATCCACACGCCGACCACTTCTCCGCAGCGCACTACTTGAAAGAGAAAACCGGCGCACCGACCGCGATTGGCACTTACGTCAAAGACGTACAGGAGCTGTGGAAAGGCATCTACCACTGGCCCGATTTCCCCGCCGACGGCCGCCAGTGGGATCACCTCTTTGCCGAGGGCGATACGTTTAAGGTCGGCAACCTCGACGCGCGGGTCATGTTCTCGCCGGGCCATACGCTCGCCTCCATCACCTATGTGGTCGGCGAGGCGGCGTTCGTTCACGACACGCTCTTTCAGCCGGACTTCGGCACTGCCCGCGCGGACTTTCCCGGCGGCAGTGCCAAGGTGCTGTGGGATTCGATTCAGGCGATTCTCACCCTGCCCGACGACACGCGCCTCTTCACCGGCCACGACTACATGCCGGACGGCCGCGAACCGCAGTGGGAGAGCACGGTTAAGCAGCAGAAAGCGGAGAACCCGCACCTGGCCGGCATGAGCGAGGCCGACTTTATCGCCCTACGCGATAAGCGCGACAGCGAGCTGCCCATGCCCAAGCTCATCCTCCACGCGCTGCAGATCAACACCCGCGGCGGACGTTTGCCCGAGCCGGAAGCCAATGGCAAACGCTATCTCAAAATCCCGCTGGACGCGCTAGAGGGCGCCGCCTGGGAGTAAATAAGCAACGTAACCACGCTCGACACCACCGCTGAGAGGTGGTGTCTTATGCGTTTTAGCGCACGATTATTTCGCCCTGCTGTAGATGAAAGTGGTGTGCCGAAAACATAAGGAGATTGCCGTGAATATCCACGAGCTTGAGCCCGGCTTTGCTATCAGCGAAGCGCTTACCCCGGATGACCTGGAAGACGTCGCCGCGCGCGGTTACCAATCGGTTATTTGCAACCGCCGCCCCGGCGAGGCCGAGGACCACCCCGATGATGCACGCTTGAGCGAAAAGGCCGCTTCTCTGGGTCTTGAGTGGCGCTGCATTCCGGTGACGCCCGGCGATTACAGCGACGCGGATATTGCCGCCTTTGGCCGCGCGCTGGACGAGCTACCCACCCCCATCCTCGCCTTCTGCCGCAGCGGCAAGCGCGCCGTGCACCTTTGGGCCCACGCCAAAAGCCAAGGAGAGAGCTGCGATATTCCCGCGCTGCTCAAAGCCGCCCGCGACGCCGGCCACGACTTGGAAGAGCGCCGCCACGCGCTAGAGGCCGCGCAGAGACATTCATAACAGAGCCTGATCCAAGAACGCCACTAATTCATCACCGTGCTGGGCAAGGCTTTCACTTAAATCGTGCCCGCCCTCGACCCAGCGCAGCGTTGCGTTGTTGTTGTGATCGGCTAGCGCCCGGGCATCCTCGGGCGGGATGACGGTATCGTGTTCCCCGTGAACCAAGAGCACCGGACAGCGTATCTTGCCGAGCGTATTGATGGGGGCAATCGCGTCGAAGCGGTGATCGATCACACGCTCCACGTAGCGCAGCACGTACCAACCCAAAGGGAAAAACGGCAGGCCTTTGTCTGCCAGCCAGCGACGCATCATGCCATCGGGGTGGGCAAAGCTCGACAGGCTCACCACCGCGTCGATGTCGTCGCGGCGCGAGGCCGCAAGCAGCGTGGCTGCCGCCCCTACCGAGTGGCCAATGAGGGCCGTCGGTCGCGTGGTTTGGGTTGCGTGCAGCCAGGCAAGCGCGGCGTCGATATCTTCGGCAAAGCGCGGCATGGAGGAGAACGTGTCGCTATCGCTGTTGCCATGATTGCGCACATCAAATAGCAGCACGTTCCAGCCCGCCTTAAGCAAAAGCGGCGCCAACCCCAAAAGCGTGGCGCGGTTCGCGCCCCAGCCATGGGTGATCACCACATGGCCCCGCGCCGCTGCCGCCGGTAGCCACCAGCCCTCCAGCCAGCGTCCGCGCTGGGTAGGAAAGCGTATCGTGTCACCGTCGAGGTCATAGACATCAAGCGTCGTGATGACCGGCTCACGCGGGGCCGCCAGTTCGCGCTGTAGCCGCCGGTGAAAACGCTGCTGCAGGGCAATACCCAGCGCTGAACCGCCTGCTAACAACCCCGCTGCGTAAAGCCAACTGTTCACCGTCTACTCCCCTGTTTCACTCCACACGCGCGTCATAACATCGTCATGCTGCAAAGCAGCTAAGATAGTCTATACTATATGCTTAGTAGATTAAGCATTAAGCATTACTATTCAGAGTGAAATACCCATCAGGAAATACTAAGGATGTTGTATGTTCGTTCGGAAGTATCGCCTTGCATGGATTCATGGCTTTGTTGACGGCGAACGGGGTAAAAGTCACCAGACGCTAAAAGGTATTCCCGGCTTTCGCTACACCAATGGCTGGATTGAAGGCCAAGCAAAGCGCCATGGATACACTTACGGTTTAAGTGGTGTTACCCAACAGGAGCTAGATGCCGCGCGTCGTGCCATCAAGCCCGAACCGCACCACCCCTGGGACAATGTCAGCTGGTCGTTACTTTGAAAAAAAGCCACCCCGTGCCGAGGGTGGCTTCGTTGACCTAGTGCGCTGTCGTTTTGCTTACTTGGGCAGTTTGGTTCTGCGCAAGTAAGTAAAGACCGCCTCAAAATCACCGTATTTAGCTTTCGCGTCTTCATCGGAGACGCTTGGCGGAATGATGACGTCCTGCCCAACGGTCCAGTCGGCCGGTGTGGCGATGCCGTGCTGCGTGGTGGTCTGCAGCGCATCCAGGGCGCGCAGTACCTCGGCGAAGTTACGGCCGACCGTCATCGGATAGGTCATGGAGAGCTTGAGCTGCTTATCCGGTCCAATGATAAATACCGAGCGCACCGTGGCACTATCGGCGGGCGTGCGGCCGTCCGGCAGGTAGGCTTCCGCCGGGAGCATGTTGAAGAGCTTGGAAACTTGCAGGTCTTCATCGGCGATGATGGGAAAATGCACATCGTTGCCGCAGTAGGTTTCGATGTCGTTGATCCAGCGCTTGTGCTCCTCCACGCCGTCAACCGACACGCCGATCACCTTGGTACCGCGCTTTTTCCACTCTTCATCGAGTGTCGCCACGGCACCAAACTCGGTGGTGCATACCGGCGTGAAGTCCTTCGGGTGTGAGAACAGAATCGCCCAGCTATCGCCGATCCACTCGTGAAAGCGAATCTTGCCTTGGCTGGTATCGGCTTCAAAATCCGGTACAACTTCGTTAATCCGTAGTGACATTGTCGGCTCCTTTTAGAGGGTGAATAGCACCTATATAACATGGGTGCTGAGCGGTCATATTACAACCATGACCGCTCACCCGGGCGCCTTACTTTGCGTTAGGGAAAAACAGCTGTTGGCCGTCGACCTCAAAGTCCGCGATCGCCTGCTGGCCCTCGTCTGATAACAGCCACTCGTGCCACTGCTCGGCGAGGTCATGCTTTAAGTGCGGATGGCGCTCTTCGGATAGCAGCAGGCTGCCGTACTGATTGAACAGCACCTCATCGCCTTCAAATAGCAGCGTCAAGTTTTGCGGATTCTCAAAGGCTACCCACGTAGCGCGATCGGCCATTACGTAGGCGTCCATGGCGGCGGCCGTATTGAGCGTCGGCCCCATGCCGCTGCCCAGCTCGCGGTACCAGTCGCCACCTGGTTCCACACCGGCGCTCTCCCACAGGCGCAGCTCGGCGCGATTGGTGCCGCTGTCATCGCCGCGCGAGGCAAAGGGCGCCTCGGCCTCGGCGATATCCGCCAACGCCTCGGCGGCGCTCTGCGCATCGGCGATGCCCGCCGGGTCACTTTCCGGGCCAATCAGCACGAAGTCGTTATACATGACGTCGGCGCGCTCGCTAGCGTAGCCGTTTTCGACAAACCGCTTTTCGCCGGCGGTATCGTGTACCAACAGGCTATCGGCATCGCCGCGGCGGGCAATCTCAAACGCCTGCCCGGTGCCCACGGCCACCACGCGCACCTCGATATCGGTCGCGTCCTCGAATTGCGGCAAAATGGCATCAAACAGTCCCGAGTTCTCCGTCGAGGTGGTCGAGGCCAAGGTAATGTACGCCTCTGCCTGCGCCTGTACGGCCCAGCCGGCACTCATCACGCCCACAAGGGCAAAGGTTAGCGTTGTTTTCATGGGTCGTTCTCCTGTGTCAGACAATAACGTGCAGGGTCGTTACAACGGTCGCTACAGCATCCAGGTCGAAGGCGTCGTTACTCGACTAACTCTCCGGCCAGATAGGCCCGCGCCTGCTTTGAGGCGGGCGCGGTAAAAAAAGCGTCAGCGGGGGTGTGCTCGCACACTTGGCCGCCGGCTAAAAACAGCACGTCGCCGGCCAAACGGCGCGCCTGGTGCACGTCATGGCTGGTCATCACGATACGCGTGCCCTGGCGCTGGAATTCACGTACCGCCTCCTCCACCGCTTTAATGGCCGCCGGGTCGAGCGCCGAGGTGGGCTCGTCCAGAAACAGCACCTCAGGCGTGAGCACCCAGGCCCGCGCCAGCGCCAAACGCTGCTGCTCACCGCCGGAAAGTACCCGCGCGGGGGTCTCCGCGCAGGCGCTTAAACCAAAGCGCGCCAAGGCACCAAGCGCGAGTGGCTTGCGCGCCTTACGCGGGGTTTTGTTCACCGCCAAGGCGTGGGTGAGATTGGCTAGCGCCGAACGTCGCAACAGCACCGGCTGCTGAAAAACCATCGCTTGGCGCGGTACCCGCTCGCCCCAGCGGACCTGCCCCTGTGTCGGCGTTAGCAAGCCATGCGCCAAGCGCAGCAGTAAACTTTTGCCTGCGCCGTTAGGCCCCATCACCAGCGTCGGGCCGGGGTCGGCTAAGGTAAACGCGCACGGCCCGAGCAGTGTTTTGCCCTGGTGGTGAAAGGTGACGCCGTCAAACGCTAGCGCCGAAGGCGTTGGGCGTGCGGACACGTCGGAGAGAGAGGCATTAAACGACGTCATCCCATCCGCCTCCTCGCCATCTCGCCAATGACGTAGGCGCCGGCGTTAATCAGCATCACCAGCGTCAGCAACACGATGCCAAGCCCCAGCGCGAGAGGCAGGTCGCCCTTGCTGGTCTCCAACACAATCGCCGTGGTCATGACGCGGGTTACCCCGTCGATGTTGCCGCCCACCATCATCACCGCGCCCACCTCGGCGCTGGCGCGGCCAAAGCCCGCTAAAAGCACGGTCAACAGCGCGAAACGGGCATCCCATAACAGCGTGGGCATCATGCGGGCCTTCGACATTCCCAGCGAGACAAACTGCTCGCGGTACTCGCCCAGAAGCTCCTCCACCTTTTGCCGTGACAGCGCGGCCAGAATCGGCAGCACCAGCACCACCTGGGCAATCACCATGGCGGTGGGCGTAAAGAGCAGGCCGAACTCGCCCAGCGGCCCGGCGCGAGAGAGCAGCAGATACACCGAAAGCCCCGCCACTACCGGCGGCAACCCCATCAGCGCATTGAGCGCGACCACCACCGCGCTGCGCCCAGGAAAGCGCCACAGCGCCACCGCCGCCCCGAGCGGAAACCCCAATAGCGCCGCGACCAGCACCGCCAACAGCGAGACCTTAAGCGATAGCGCCACAATCTGAAACAGCGTGGCATCCAAGTTCAGCAGCAGCGATAGCGCCACATAAAAGGCGTTGTTTTCCACAAGCGTTTTCCCAAGTTTGCGACGACGCGCTCCTAGACATTGGCGCTTTACTCTTTGCATCGTGTGCTTTTATTTGGCTGTTTTCATCCTATGGTGAAAAAAGTGCAGCCATAGACAGGATTACGGCATACTGAGTCTTTGCGCGATCTCGCCTTCGAACGATTAAGGAGCCACCCATGCCGCTGCCCGCTTACCTCACCACGGCCGAGGTCGCCGACTACCTGCGCTTGAAAGAGCGCAAGGTTTACGATCTGGTGAGTCAGGGGGTGATCCCCTGCGTGCGGGTGACGGGAAAGCTACTCTTCCCCCGTCAGCGCATTGATCTCTGGCTGATGAGCCACATGGAGGGCGATGACGCCGCCAGCGCCCCAGCGCCACCGGTGCTCGCGGGAAGCCAGGACCCGCTGCTGGAGTGGGCGATCAAGGAGAGCGGCGCCGACTTGGCGCTTCTCTGCCAAGGCAGCGGCGATGGGGTCCAACGGCTGCTCGCGGGCAAGGCGATGGTCGCGGGCATGCACATCTGGCACGCCGAGCGACAGCGCTACAACGACCCCGGCGAACTGGGGCTTAACGGGATGCGCGACTTGGTGCTGATTCGCTGGGCCAAGCGCCAACAGGGGCTACTCTTGGCCGCGGATAACCCGCACCGCCTCGCGGCGTTTGCCGATATCGCCCGCCCGGGCATTCGCCTCGCGCATCGCCAGCCGGACGCCGGCGCCAGCCACTTACTCCAGAGCCTGCTCGCCTACCACCGTGTAGACGCCAGCGCGCTGACCTGGGCGCAAAACCCGTCGCTTAGCGAAGACGATCTGGCGCTTGCCATTCGCGAAGGCGAGGCCGATGCGGGCGTGGGGATTGAGGCCGCCGCGCGCCGTCAGGGGCTTGCGTTTATCCCGCTGCAGCAAGAGTCTTTCGACCTCGCGATGCGTCGGCGCCACTACTTTGAGCCACCGCTGCAGCGCCTACTCGACTTCGCCCGCAGCGAGCGCTTCGCCCAGCGCGCGGCGGCACTGGGCGGCTACGACATCCGGGAGCTTGGGCGCGCGGTGTATAACGCTTAAGCGCCGCTACAGCGCTTTATACCACTACACCTCCTTGTACAGCTCGGCGCCTTCGCGGCGAAACTTCTCGGCCTGCTCCTGCATGCCGCGGTCGCGGTAGGTGTCGCGCACCTCTTGGCTAATCTTCATCGAGCAGAACTTGGGCCCGCACATGGAGCAGAAGTGCGCCACCTTGGCCGAGTCCTTGGGCAGGGTCTCGTCGTGGTATTCGCGCGCGGTGTCCGGGTCCAGCCCCAGGTTGAACTGATCCTCCCAGCGGAACTCGAAGCGCGCTTTCGACAGCGCGTTGTCGCGGCGCTGAGCCGCCGGGTGCCCCTTGGCGAGATCGGCGGCGTGGGCGGCGATCTTGTAGGTGATGATGCCGGTCTTGACGTCATCCTTGTTGGGCAGGCCCAGGTGCTCCTTGGGCGTCACGTAGCAGAGCATGGCGCAGCCGTACCAGCCGATCATCGCCGCCCCAATGCCGGAGGTGATGTGGTCGTACCCCGGGGCGATATCGGTGGTCAGCGGCCCCAGGGTATAGAAAGGCGCCTCGTCGCACTCGGCCAGCTGCTTGTCCATGTTCTCCTTGATCAGGTGCATGGGCACGTGACCGGGGCCCTCGATCATCACCTGAACGTCGTGCTTCCAGGCGATCTTGGTCAGCTCACCGAGGGTTTCGAGCTCGGCGAACTGGGCCGCGTCGTTGGCGTCGGCAATCGAGCCCGGACGCAGGCCGTCGCCCAGGGAGAAGGCGATATCGTACTGCTTGCAGATCTCGCAGATCTCCTCGAAGTGGGTGTAGAGAAAACTCTCCTGGTGGTGATAGAGGCACCACTTGGCCATGATCGAGCCGCCGCGGGAGACGATGCCGGTGACGCGCTCGGCGGTGAGCGGCACGTAGCGCAAGAGCACGCCGGCGTGGATGGTGAAGTAGTCCACGCCCTGCTCAGCCTGCTCGATCAGGGTGTCGCGAAACACCTCCCAGGTCAGGTTCTCGGCGATGCCGCCCACCTTCTCCAGCGCCTGATAGATGGGCACCGTGCCGATGGGCACCGGCGCGTTGCGAATGATCCACTCGCGGGTTTCGTGGATGTTGGCCCCGGTGGAGAGGTCCATGATGGTGTCCGCGCCCCAGCGGATACCCCAGGTCATCTTGTCGACCTCCTCCTCGATAGCGGAGGTGACCGCCGAGTTGCCCAGGTTGCCGTTGATCTTCACCAGGAAGTTGCGCCCGATGATCATCGGCTCGGTTTCCGGATGGTTGATGTTGCAAGGGATGATGGCGCGCCCGGCGGCCACCTCATCGCGCACGAACTCGGGGGTGATCTCCTCGGGAAGCCGGGCGCCGAAGCCCTGGCCCGGATGCTGATGGCCCAGAATACGCTCGACTTCTGCGGTACCGAGCGCTTGACGGCGCTGGTTCTCGCGGATGGCGATGAACTCCATCTCCGGGGTGATGATGCCCTGGCGCGCGTAGTGCAGCTGGGTGACGTTGCGGCCAGCCTTGGCGCGTCTGGGCGTGCGGGTCAGGTCGAAGCGCAGCGGCGCAAGTGTCGGGTCGTTGGCGCGGCGCCGGCCGTACTCACTGGTGGGACCATCGAGAAACTCGGTGTCGCCGCGCGCCTCGATCCAGGCCCGGCGCAGCTCGGGAAGGCCGCGGCGCAGGTCGATGGCGGCATCCGGGTCGGTGTAGGGGCCGGAGGTGTCGTAGACCAGCAGCGGCGGGTTCGCTTCATCGATGCCGGAGGTCCGGGTGGGCGACAGGGTGATTTCCCGAAACGGCACGCGAATATCGGGCCGTGAGCCTTCGATATAGACCTTGCGTGAAGCCGGCAACGGCGCGATGGCGGCGGCGTCGACCGTGGCGGTCTCGGCGAGAAAATGCTGTGTCTTGCTCATGCGAAAAGCTCCCGTGGTGGTGGCCAGGGAGGCGTGGGGACTGGCAAGAAACCTATGAAACGGCGCAAGCGAGCGCGTGCCAGTGCTTGATCCCTACGCCGGTACCCTTTCTGGCATGGCGCCAGAAAATTAGCCGGATCAGGTTCAACGGGACCAGCGCTTGGCAGTCGTTGATCAACGACTGCCCTGCGCCATCTCAGCCGGATTCACCGGCACCCCGTCAAGCGAGTTCGACGAGTCTAGGGCAAGCACGCCCCTTGCGCAATACAGTGCAAACTTGCGCAACGCAATGCATAAGAGGGCGAAACGCACCGAAAGGCGTAGCCAAAAAGTTGACTTGGGCACTAGACGGACACGCAAAGTTACGCGAGTCTAACAAGTGTCGACAATTTAGCGGGTGCTGACACGCCAGCGCCTCGAAAAGGCGACACCGTTTTCACGAGCATCACCGTCAAAGGGAGCTTTCGCGTGGCAGGACGCAAAGGTTGCACCACCAAATCGTTTTGCCTGCGCCGGCTTGCGGCCGGGTTTATCTTGCTTACCGCCGTGCCGGCTTACGCCGCTGAGCCCGGCCTTCAGCTAAGCTACGCCGAAAAAGCCTACCTGGAGGCCAACGAGCCGATCGTGTTTGTCAGCCAGCGCGCTTATCCGCCGTTCGAGTTCGTCGATGACCAGGGCGAGCGGCAAGGCATGATGGTGGAGCTGGCCCACTGGATCGCCACCGAAGCCGGCTTTCACGCCCAGTTTTCCCACACCGACTTCAGCGCCGCTCAGGCGCAGGTGCAAAACGGCAATGCCGACGTGCTTACCAGCTTTTTCTACAGCGAAAGCCGCGATCAAACCTTTGATTTCACCCAAACCATTTTCGAAGTACCGGCGGCCATTTTTGTCCGTGCCGACCGCCCCGATATCGCCCGGCTTTCCGACCTTGATGGCCGCCGAGTGGCCACGCAGCGCGATGATTACGCCGAAGAGTACCTGGCAGAGAGCGACATTGATGTCGAGCTCGTCGCCACCCGCAACTTTGCCGAGGCCGCCCAAGCGGTGATCAATGGCGACGCCGATGCCATGATCGGCGACGAGCAAATCGTGCTCTACCACCTTTACCGCGAAGGGCTCAACGATGAGATGAAACGGGTCGGCGAGCCGCTCTATACCGGTTTAAACGCCATGGCGGTCGTCGAAGGCAATCAACCGCTTCAGAGTATTCTCAACAAGGGCATCGATCAGGCCCGCGCCCAAGGCACGCTGAACCGGCTTAACGAAAAGTGGCTAGGCCAGATACTGCCTTCGGCGCGCATCAACTGGCGTGACTACTGGCCCCACGCCTTGATTGTGATCATCGCCGCGCTCTGGGTGATCGCCTGGAACCTGCGGCTGCGCCAGCTGGTGCGGCGCAAAACCCGCGAGCTGCGCCACAATCAGGCACGCTTAACGGACATTCTGCACGCCACCCGTACGGCCACCTGGGAATTGGATGTCGCCAGCGGAGAGCTTGCCGTCAACGACTGCTGGGCCGAGATGCTGGGCTACGCGCCTAACGAACTGACCACTTGCAGCCTCTCGCAGTGGCGCCAATGGGTACATCCCGACGACCTTACCGAGGCGGAACACGCCTTAAACGCGCATATCTGCGGGCAAACGCCCAGCTACTCCTGCGAGTTTCGCCTGCGCCATCGCGATGGCCGCTGGCTGTGGGTACTCGATCGCGGCAAGGTCACCAGCCGCAATGCCCAGGGCCAAGCCTTGAAAGCCTCCGGCACCCGTATCGATATCAGCGCCGAGCGCCACGCCGAGGCGGACCTGCGTCTGGCCGCCAGCGTTTTCCACAACGCTCACGACGCCATCCTGCTCACCGATAGCGCGGGCATGATTTTGAATGTCAACGCGGCGTTTACACGCATTACCGGGCTAGGCGCCGAAGAGGTGGTGAGTACTCACGCAAGGCTGCTCGATCACTTAAGCGGCGGGCAGGATGTCTGGCAGGGTGAAGTGACGCAAACGCGCAAGAGTGGCGAACGCTTCCCGACGCTGGTGACCATCTCCCGGGTCGATAACAGCGCCGATCGCAGCGCCCACTTTGTGGTGGTATTCACCGATATTTCCAGCCAAAAAGAGTACGAAAGCCGGCTCGAATACCTGGCCTATTTTGACCGCTTGACGGGCCTGCCTAATCGCGAACGTTTAACCCTGCACTTAACCCATGCCATGGCGAACGCACGCCGACACGGTCACCGCGTGGTGCTCGCCTATCTCGATCTTGACGGTTTTAAAGAGATCAACGACACCCATGGCCATGCGCTGGGCGACCGGGTATTAAAGGTGATCGCCGAGCGGCTGCACGACTCGGTGGATCGTAACAACACGGTGGCGCGCCTGGCCGGCGACGAGTTTGTGATTCTGCTGCCCCACCTGAATAGTGACGACGCGATGCAGCACATGATCAATCGGCTCATTCAGCAAGTGAACCAGCCGCTGTGGCTCGACGGACACGAGCTCCACGTATCCGCCAGCATCGGGGTGGCGTGCTATGCCGGCCACCCAAACGACGCGAGTGACGATATCGAGCCGGATCAGTTTATCCGCCATGCCGACCACGCCATGTATCAGGCCAAGCAACTGGGCAAAAATCGCTGCCATATTTTTGATTCCGCCCACGAGCGCGCCATCCGCGGTCATCACCAAAGCATCGCGCGTATGCGCCAGGCGCTAGACGATAACGAGTTCGTGCTCTTTTATCAGCCCAAGATCAATATGCACAGCGGCGAGGTGATCGGCGTTGAAGCGCTGATTCGTTGGCAACATCCCGACAAAGGCCTGCTGCCCCCCGCGGCATTTTTGCCCGAGCTACAGCAGCACACCCTGGCCATTACCGTGGGGGAGTGGGTCGTTTGCACGGCGATAGAGCAGTTTTGCGCCTGGGAAAAACGCGGCGTGCACCTGCCCGTGAGTATCAATATCGACGGCATTCATCTTCAGCACCCCGGCTTTGCCGACTGGCTACGGCAGATGCTTGCGCGCTACCCAAGCGTGGGGGCGGGTGATATCGAAATCGAAGTGCTCGAGAGCAGCGCCCTGGACGATATCCACCAGGTAGCGGGTATCATGCGACACTGCCAATCGTTTGGCGCGCATTTTGCCCTGGATGACTTCGGCACCGGTTACGCCTCGCTGGCTTACTTGCGCTACTTACCCGTCGGACAGCTTAAAATCGACCGTAGCTTCGTCTTCAACATGCTCGATAACAGCGAGGATTTGGTCATGCTCAAAGGCGTGCTCAGCCTCGCCAAGGCGTTTCAGCGGCGCGTGATCGCCGAGGGCGTGGAAAGCTATGCTCACGCGCGGGCGCTGCTGGCGCTGGGCTGCGAGTACGGCCAGGGCTACGCTTTCGCCCGCCCCATGCCCGCCGACGATATCCTCCCTTGGGTGGAAGGCTTCACCCTGCCAGACGCCATGGCGTATCCACCGGAAGACGCCAGCGCGAGCGCCCGCCACGGGGCCGCTCAAGGAAAGGCTTAGGGAAAAAGCCCCGCTACGTGCATTCGCTCGCTTCGGGAAGTAGACTACACCCACAATCATCTCGACACTCGGAACGAATCAGTGACCAAGCAACACTCTTTTGATCGCGAAGAACTGCTGGCCTGCTCGCGCGGCGAGCTTTTCGGCCCCGGAAACGCCCAGCTTCCGGCTCCCAATATGTTGATGCTCGATCGCATTACGCACATTACCGAAGATGGCGGCGAGCACGGCAAGGGCGAACTGATCGCCGAGCTGGATATTACCCCCGATCTGTGGTTTTTCGACTGCCACTTTCCCGGCGACCCGGTGATGCCCGGCTGCCTGGGCCTAGACGCCATGTGGCAGCTCGTCGGCTTCTACCTTGGCTGGCTCGGCCACCCCGGCCGCGGCCGCGCGCTCGGCTGTGGCGACGTTAAGTTTTCCGGCCAGATTTTGCCCGACGCGCAAAAAGTCACCTACCGTATTAATATCAAGCGTATTATTACGCGACGTTTAATCTTAGGTATCGCCGACGGAACGGTCTCCGTCGACGGCCGTGATATTTATCAGGCAAACGACTTGCGCGTTGGCCTATTTACCTCCACTGCGAATTTTTAACAGGAGGCTCCCATGCGACGAGTGGTAGTCACCGGCCTAGGCATCGTCTCTTGCCTGGGCAACGACCAGCAACAGGTGCTAGAGGCGCTCAAACAGGGGCGCAGCGGCATTCGCTTTAAAGAAGAGTACGCCGAGCGCGGCTTTAGAAGCCATGTGGCCGGTAGCGTGGATATCGACCTCAACGCGCTGATCGACCGCAAGCTGATGCGCTTTATGGGCGACGCGGCCGCTTACGCCTATGTCTCCATGGCGCAGGCCATCGAAGATGCGGGCTTAACCCCTGAGCAGGTCTCCAACGAGCGCACGGGCCTGATCGCCGGTTCCGGCGGTGCCTCAAGCGCCAACCAGGTCGAAGCCGCCGATGTGCTGCGCGAAAAAGGCCTGCGCCGCGTGGGCCCCTACCGCGTCACGCGCACCATGGGCAGCACCGTTTCGGCGTGCTTGGCCACACCGTTCAAAATCAAGGGTGTGAACTACTCCATCTCATCCGCCTGCGCGACGTCGGCGCACTGCATCGGCAACGCCATGGAGCAGATCCAGCTGGGCAAGCAGGACGTGGTGTTCGCCGGCGGCGGTGAAGAGGAGCACTGGACGCTCTCCTGCCTCTTCGACGCCATGGGCGCGCTCTCGACCCACTACAACGACACGCCGGAAAAAGCCTCGCGCCCCTACGATCAGGCCCGCGATGGCTTTGTGATCGCCGGCGGTGGCGGCATGCTGGTGCTCGAAGAGCTAGAGCACGCCAAAGCCCGCGGCGCCAAGATTTACGGCGAACTGGTCGGTTACGGCGCCACCTCGGACGGTCACGATATGGTCGCGCCCTCCGGTGAAGGCGCGATGCGCTGCATGCGCCAGGCGATGGCAACGGTCGACGGTGATATCGACTACATCAATACCCACGGTACCTCGACCCCCGTGGGCGATGTGGCCGAGCTCAAAGCCGTTCGCGAGGTCTTCGGCAACACCACCCCGGCGATGAGTTCGACCAAATCGCTCACCGGCCACTCCTTGGGGGCCACCGGCGTGCAGGAGGCGATTTACTCGCTGCTGATGATGCAAAACGACTTTGTCGCCGCCTCCGCCAACGTCGAAAACCTCGACGAACAGGCCGATGGCTTTGATATCGTCACCCAGCGCCGCGACGGCGTGACGCTAAACCGGGTGCTGTCCAACAGCTTCGGTTTTGGCGGCACCAACGCCTGCCTAGTGTTCCAGCGCTACGCGGACTAACCTCCACAGCGCTTGAAACCAAACGGCGCCGCTGCTCACGCAGCGGCGCCGTTTTTAATGGGCCATTGGAACGTAATAAAAATAGTTTACTCCGGGCGCGGCACCTCGGAAATCTCCTTAAGCTGCCCTTCCACCCAGGCCTCCACTTCTTGCATCACCCCATCCGGGGTTTTATCGGTCGTGTCGATCGGCGCGCCGATGCGTACCCGCAGCACCCCGGGGCGTTTCACCCAGTCGCGCCCCGGCCAGCGCTCGCCGGCATTGTGCGCCACCGGCAGCACCGGCACCCCGGCTCGGCAAGCAATCACGCTGCCGCTTTTGTTGTAGCGCTTGCGCACCCCCGGGTCGACGCGGGTGCCTTCCGGGAAGATCAGCACCGAGAGCCCGCTTCTCAAACGCGCCTCGCCCTGCGTCAGCACTTGCTTCATTGCCCGCGCGGGTTTGGAACGATCCAAGGCGATAGGATGCAATAAGCGCAGCGCCCAGCCAAAAATAGGGATTTTCAACAGCTCTTTTTTGAGCACCGTACAGACCGGGGGTTTCATCACCTGGAGAAAGACGGTTTCCCACTCGCACTGGTGGTTGGCCTGAATCACGCAGGGGCCGCTCGGCAAGTTTTCACGGCCTTCGATCTCGTAGCGCACGCCGCACGCCCAGCGAAACCACACCACGATAAAGTAGTTGTAAAGGTTAAGCAGCCGGTAGCGGGCGGAGAGCGGCAGAAACGGCGAGATGGGCAGAAACAGCACCCCGCACAGCAGCATGACGGTGAAATATCCCAGGTAAAAAACAGCGCTACGCAGGATGTTGATCAAGACGCGCCCTCCGCGCTATCCGCTTTTTGCGCGTCACGGCTTAGGCACCACGCATCCAATAATCTGCCCACTTCCAAGCGCCACGGTTTTTGATGCACCCCGAACACATCCAGCACGCGGCGGCAGTTCAATACTCGGCGCAGCTTGGCATCATGGTGATGGTTCAGCGCCTTCACCTCGCCCAAAGGAATATTTTCTCCGCGCCCCTCTAAGTGGGTCGCCAGCTGGGTGCGCACCATTGAGGTAAAGGTAAAAGCACTGACCGGCTCGGTGCCCGCCAGGTGGTACGCGCCCCAGGCGTTGGCCCCGCAGCATAGCTGCTGCAGCATGCCCACCAGCGCAAGGGCAACCGCATCCGCCGAAGTGGGGCAGAAAACCACATCTTCCGCCGCCCGCACGTTATCGCCCACCACCAGGCTATCGATGATTTCATTAACCCAGGCGTGGCTGCCCTCGAGCGCAAACAGCGGCCCCAAGCGCACAATCAAATGGCGCGGGTGCTCGGCCCGAATCCGGTTGCCGGTGTTAACCAAGCGGCGAAGGCTTTCATCGCGCGGTGCCGGCACCACGTGCTCGTCAATCGGCACGTCAAACCCGTCTTCGTAAAGCTGATCCGAGACGCACCACACCATGGCCACCCCTTGAGAGCGACACGCATCAAGGCACCTATCCACCGCGTCCGCGTGGGCGGTGACCGCCGCCGGGGCCAGGGTAAGCGGGTGCGCCAGCGGCGGGATGATCACCGCATCCGGCGCCACCTCCCGCAAGCGTTCAGGCGTGAGAGACGTATCCTGCTCGATCACCAACTCCGTATCCGAGCGGCGCCCCGCCTCCCGCGCTAGTGCCAGGCTCAAGCAGTGCCCCGCATCTACAATCAGCAGCTTCACACTATCTCCTTGACAGGCTTGAGAGCGGCTATTTTCCACGCTTAACCCAGGCGCGTCCAACACTCTTCGCCACCGCGAGTCCTGCCAGATTGATCCAAAGCAAATTCACCGCCAAACCGTGACGCCCGATAACCCAAGTTATGGGTGCATTTAACGATTCTCTCCTAGCGTGAATAGGGCAAGTCCGACATTCGATTTCTCGGGGGAGAATCACGTGAATGAAGCCACAGCAAGAACAACAACCGATACATTAGCTCAAGATACATTGTCTCGCGTCTGCCTGCCGGAAGAGCAGCTGTTTTTGGGTGTGGAGCACGAAACCCAAGAGAGGCACCGCTTCCGCGGCTTTGAACTCAGCTTCCTGCCCAGCAGTGTACCGATCAGCCAGCTAATGGCGGCGTTGGGGATGGATTGCGAGCAGCGCTTGGCGCGTCTCAAGGAGAAGGCCAAGGGACTTCAAATGAGCGAGCCGCTCGTCCTCTCCCACCACCCGGGCACCATGCCCACCGATATGCGACGCCAGCACTTTTTCGTCATCGACCGCCTCATGGCATGCGAGGCTTTGAAGAACGCTCTGGCGGCCGGCGAGCATTCTCGCCAGTTTTACACGCAGTTGTTGGCTGTCTGCAGTGCCCCGGAACTGCGGCCGCTGTTCGAAGAGATTGTCGAACAGAAAGAGAATGCCTGCCGCATTCTGGAAGAAGTGCAAGAGAACGCAAGGCCTCTCAAAGACGTCAGCGCCGAATGAGAGGAAGCCGAAAGGCCCAACCCCAACGAAGCAAAAAGCCCCGAACATTCGGGGCTTTTGCGTTTCGGCCGGCCTAGAATGGTATCTCGTCGTCGAAGTCGTCGAAATTGCCCGGGTCCGGCGCGCCGTAGTTGCTGTTTTGCTGAGGGTTCTGCTGCGGTTTCTGTGCCCCCTGCTGGTTGGGGTAGCCGCCTTGGGGCGCGCCGCGCTGCGGTTGCGGTGCCGGCTGGCCACCGCCCTGAAACTGGTTGCTCGGCTGCGCGTAGCCGCCCTGCTGCGGGGCGCCTTGGTAGCTGTCTTGCGCCATGCCGCCGCCCTGGAAGTCGCCGCCGCCGCGAGAATCAAGCATCTGCATATCGTTGCCGACGATCTCGGTGGTGTAGCGGTCCTGACCGTTTTGGTCCTGCCATTTGCGGGTCTGCAACCGCCCTTCGATGTACACCTTGGAGCCCTTTTTCAGGTACTGCTGGGCGATCTCGGCGGTCTTGTTGAACAGCACGATGCGGTGCCACTCGGTGCGCTCCTGGCGCTGCCCGCTTTGGCGGTCCATCCAGGTATCGGTGGTCGCAAGGTTAAGGTTCGCCACCGCCGTGCCCGAGGGGGTGAAACGGACTTCAGGGTCTTGCCCTAAGTTGCCAATCAAAATAACTTTATTAATGCCGCGCGCCATAAAAGCTGCTCCTTATCTGTCTTTAAGCTCTGATCTTAAGTTTGGGTCTTAAGTTCTGTCTTTGAATTCTGTGTTTACAAAATCGTTCTGCAAAACGGGGCCGAAAAGACGGCTTACATCGTGCAGGTGACTTAATCTTTTCCTAGCGCTTAGGGGGTGATAAAAGCCGGGATAACGCGTCTTGGTCAAGCTGTTGTCGGTTGACCTTGAGGTAGGCCAGGCGCTCCTCGGGTACCACCATCACATCTTCCACGCCGGCGACATCCGCCAAGCGCTCCAGCAAAACGTCCATCGTATCCGTCTGCTCCTCGCTCAGGGCCACCACTTCGCTGGACAGCGGCGGCGGCGAGGGCATCGACAGCATGGCGATCCACCATAAAAGCGCAAGCGTCGCCGCGCCGAGAAACACCGCCGAAAGCCCCCAGGTGTGCGCCAGCCACCCGCCCAGGGTGCCGCCCAAGAAGGCGCCGAGAAACTGCCCGGTGGAGTAGACCCCCATCGCCGTGCCCTTGGCACCGGCGGGGGCGAGTTTACTGAGCATGGAAGGCAGCGTGGCTTCTAGCAAGTTAAAGCCGGTGAAAAACAGCAGCAGCCAGAAAAACAGCCCAGCGCCCTGAGAGAGCGGCAGCCCTAGGCTTGCCAAACTCAGCACCATCGCGCCAATCGCCAATAGGCACATGAGCTTCATGCGCTGTTTTTTCTCGGCGATGATGACCATGGGGATCATCAGCACAAAGGCTGCGCCCATAACCCCCAAGTAGGCAAGGCCGTGATGCTCGACGCGGATACCGGCCTCGACCAAGCGAAAGGGCACGGCGACAAAAATCGCCATTAACAGCAAATGCAGGGTAAAAATCGACAGATCCAGCCGCCACAGATCGGGCCGCGTGATCACATGGCGCAACTGGCGACGGTCCATGCCCACGTCGCGGTGCTTCAATCGCCGCGGCGCCGGCGGTATCCAGCGCCACAGCACTAAAAGCCCGATCAGCGTCAGCGCCGCGGTGAACCAAAACACCCCGGCAAGCCCGACCCACGCTGCAAGCCACGGCCCCAGCACCATCGCCAGCGCGAACGAGAGGCCAATCGAGAGGCCGATTGTCGCCATCGCGGCGGTGCGCACCTGTTCGCGGGTCTGATCCGCCAGCAGCGCCATAATCGCCGCCGCAACCGCCCCGCTGCCCTGCAGGGCGCGCCCCATGATCACCCCGGCGATCGAATCCGCCAGCGCCGCTACCACGCTGCCGGCGGCAAACAGCAGAAGCCCTATGGCAATGAGGCGCTTGCGCCCGAAGCGGTCGGAGAGCAGGCCGAACGGAATCTGCAAGCACGCCTGAGTCAAGCCGTAAATCCCCAGCGCCACGCCAATCAGCAGCGGCGTGGCGCCGGCCAAGGCGTCCGCGTAGAGGGTGAGTACCGGCAATACCATGAAAAGCCCGAGCATACGCGAGGCATAGAGCCCGGCGAGACCGCTAATCGCACGGCGCTCGGAGGCCAATAGCAGTGCGGAAACCTTACGCATAGCATCCTTGTGGTAAATACGATGAAAAGGGCGCGATACCGGCCATTGATAACGCGGCGTGAAACCGAACGGGATAGGTCTCAGGGGGAGTGCTCCCGCCAGCGATCAACGCCCCACGCCGAAGATAGCCCGCCATTCTAGCGCGTTGCCCTCGGTGGTGGAAACGACAGTTGAAAACAGCCGGCGGAAAGATTGGCCCGCCTGTATCAAATCTCCTCCGCTTTGCCGAACAGGGTATAAGAAACGTATCATTACCCTTTTGCCGCGCGACGCGAGGTGTTGATGGAGGGTAGTGATGGATAGCATTCTGGTCAGGGGTGCCCGCACCCACAACCTCAAGCAGATCGATGTCAAGCTTCCCCGCGATAAGCTGATTGTGATCACCGGGCTCTCGGGGTCGGGCAAATCGTCGCTCGCCTTTGACACCCTCTACGCCGAAGGCCAGCGCCGCTACGTGGAGTCGCTCTCCACCTATGCGCGGCAGTTTCTGTCGATGATGGAAAAGCCCGACGTCGACCACATCGAAGGGCTCTCCCCCGCGATCTCCATCGAGCAGAAGTCCACCTCCCACAACCCGCGCTCCACGGTCGGCACCATCACCGAGATTTACGACTACCTGCGCCTGTTGTTCGCCCGGGCGGGCACCCCGCGCTGCCCCGAGCACGGCGAAGACTTGGAAGCGCAAACCATCTCGCAGATGGTCGACCAGGTGATGAACTTGGCCGAAGGCACCAAGCTGATGCTGCTCGCCCCGGTGGTCAAGGGTCGCAAGGGCGAGCACCTGCAGCTACTCGCCGAGCTGCGCGCCCAGGGCTTCGTGCGCGTGCAGATCGACGACCAGGTGCTGGAGCTTGACGACATCGCCCCGCTGGATAAGCGCAAAAAGCACGACATCAGCGTCGTGGTCGACCGCTTCAAGGTGCGCGACGACATCGCCCAGCGCCTGGCGGAGTCGTTTGAGACCGCCTTGAACCTCGCCGACGGCACGGCGATGATCCACTTTATGGACGGCGAGCAGGAGGACATGGCCTTCTCCTCGCGCTTTGCCTGCCCGGTGTGCGGTTACTCGCTCGCCGAGCTTGAGCCGCGTATGTTCTCGTTCAACAACCCGGCCGGCGCCTGCCCCACCTGCGAGGGCCTGGGCGTTCAGCAGTACTTCGACCCCGACAAGCTGATCAGCCACCCGGAGCTGTCGCTCGCCGAGGGGGTGATCAAGGGCTGGGATCGGCGCAACGTCTACTACTTTACCCAGCTTCAGGCGCTCGCCGATCACTACGGCTTTACCCTGGAAACCCCGTGGCAGGACCTGAGCGAACGCGAGAAGGCGATCATTCTGCACGGCAGCGGCAACGAAGAGATCCCGTTCAGCTACGTCAGCGACCGCGGCCGCAAGGTAACCCGCGAGCACCCGTTTGAAGGCGTGCTGCCCAACTTGCAGCGCCGCTACCGCGAAACCGAATCGAGCATGGTGCGCGACGACCTGGCCAAGTACATCGCCGTGCAGTCCTGCGCCACCTGCCAGGGCTCGCGGCTGCGCAAGGAGTCGCGCCACGTTTACGTCGATGACCACAACATCGCCGCTATCGTACGCTTCCCGATTGGCGATGCCCTGCGCTATTTCGCCGCGCTTTCGCTGCCGGGGCGCAAGGGCGAAATCGCCGAGAAGATCGTCAACGAAATCCGCGCGCGGCTGGAGTTTCTGGTCAACGTGGGGCTCGATTATCTTAACCTGGAGCGCAGCGCCGATACGCTCTCCGGCGGCGAGGCGCAGCGTATACGTCTTGCCAGCCAGATCGGCGCCGGCTTGGTCGGCGTGATGTATATCCTCGACGAGCCCTCCATCGGCCTGCACCAGCGCGACAACGACCGCCTGCTGAAAACCCTGGAGCGGCTACGCGATTTGGGCAACACCGTGATCGTGGTCGAGCACGACGAAGACGCCATTCGCGCCGCCGACCACGTGCTCGACATCGGCCCCGGCGCGGGCGTGCACGGCGGCGAAATCGTCGCCCAAGGCACCCCAAAAGACGTGATGGATAACCCCGACTCGCTGACCGGCCAGTACCTCTCCGGCACCCGCGAGATCGCCGTGCCGCCGCATCGCATTCCCGGCAACCCGGAAAAACAGCTCAAACTCAGTGGCGCCACGGGCAACAACCTGCAAGACGTCACCCTCAACCTGCCGCTGGGCTGCTTTGTCTGCGTCACCGGTGTCTCCGGCTCGGGTAAGTCGACGCTGATCAACGCCACGCTGATGCCGATTGCCGCCCGCGAGCTCAACCGCGCCACCACCCTGACCGCCGCGCCCTACCAGCAGATCGAAGGGCTCGATCAGCTGGATAAAGTGATCGATATCGACCAGAGCCCGATCGGGCGCACGCCGCGCTCCAACCCGGCCACCTACACCGGCATCTTCACGCCCATCCGCGAGCTATTCGCCGGCACCCAGGAGGCGCGCTCGCGGGGCTACAAGCCCGGGCGCTTCAGCTTCAACGTCAAGGGCGGGCGCTGCGAGGCGTGCCAGGGCGAGGGTATGATCAAGGTGGAGATGCACTTTCTGCCCGATATCTACGTGCCCTGCGATGTGTGCAAGGGCAAGCGCTACAACCGCGAAACGCTGGATATTCACTACAAGGGCAAGACCATCCACGAAGTGCTGGAGATGACGGTGGAGGAGGCGCTTGAGTTTTTCAGCCCGGTGCCAGCCATCGCCCGGCGCCTGCAGACGCTGCTCGACGTGGGGCTCTCCTACATTCGCTTGGGCCAGAGCGCCACCACGCTCTCCGGCGGTGAGGCGCAGCGGGTCAAGCTCGCGCGCGAGCTGGCCAAGCGCGATACCGGCAAAACGCTCTATATCCTCGACGAGCCCACCACCGGGTTGCACTTCGAGGATATTCGCCAGCTCCTAGTGGTGCTGCACCGCCTGCGCGACCACGGCAACACAGTCTTGGTGATCGAGCACAACCTGGACGTGATCAAGACCGCCGACTGGCTGATCGACTTGGGGCCGGAGGGCGGCGCCGGCGGCGGTCGGATCATCGCCGAAGGCACGCCCGAACAGGTCGCGAAGATGGACGTCTCCCACACCGGGCGCTTTATGGCGCCGCTGCTTGAACGGACCAAAAAAGCACGGGGGGACTGACTAACCCTCGGGTTTACGGCGGCGGCATTGCCATGTCGCCGCCGTAAGCTATGCTTTAACTCCAACTTACCGTAGAGAGCATACCGCCAATGGCGCCCGAAGAAAGCTGCATTATCCGTCACTTCGAACACTACCGCCGTTTGAGCCCCAAAGAGAAGGAGATTCTGGCTAGTTTAGAGAAGGCACCTACCGCAGTGAGCGCCGGCACGACCCTGTGGCAGGAGGGCAAGGCCGCCAGCGAATTCTGCACTCTGAGCGCCGGCTGGGCGTATTCGTATCGCAACCTCGATTGCGGTAGCCGACAGATCATGGAGATATTTCTCCCCGGCGACATCATCGGCCTGCGCGAATTCGCTTTCAACGAGCACCTGGAGGGGGTGACGATGATCGAGGATGGCACCGTCTGCTACTTCCCCCACCGCCGCTTGCTGGAGCTTTTTCGCGACTCCCTGACCCTGACCACGGTGACGTTCGCCATCTCCAACCGCCAGCAGGCGCTGCTGTGCGAGCGCCTGGTCACCCTGGCCCGGCACAGCGCTCGCCAGCGCCTGGCGCATTTTCTTCACGAAATGTATATCCGGCTGCGCCAGACCATGCCCGAGGGCGGGCCGAGCTTTCGCCTGCCGCTGTCGCAGCAGCAGCTGGGTGACCTGCTCGGTTTGACGCCGGTGCACGTTAGCCGCACCCTCTCGGCAATGAGCGAGGATGGGCTTATCTACCGCAATCACCACACCATCAACGTCCCTGACATAAAGGCGCTGGCCGAGGAGGCGAGCTTTAATGACCTCTACCTCAACACCAACCTGCGCCCGCTGTTTGAAGACGCGCCTCCCGAATCCTAGCCGTCAACCCTGTAGGTAAACCCCCACAAGCTCCTTAGCCGCATTTGGACCAGCCACAGCCGGCGTAGCAGGTGGGGCAGCCGTCCATCATGATCAGTTCACCGCGACACTCGGGGCAGTGGCCCACCACCGTGGGGCCGGCGCCTTCGGCTTCCGCCTTTTTTGCGTCGCTTTCACTTTCAGCCTGCGCCGGGCCGCCGATCGGCTCGACCGCGCCGCTTTCCACGCTCTCTTCTTCCTCGGCGGGCGGCTGCCAGGCGTGGCCGTGCTGCATGCGGTGCTGGTAGCGCTCCACCAGCGACTCCACCGGCACTTGGTTGCCGTCCTGATCGAGGAACCCGCGGCGGTAGAGAATCTGCTGGATCGACCAAGCGATCGCCGCCACTTCCGAGTCGTGGAACATCGGCTTGCCCCAGCGGTTCCAGCCGCAGCGCACCAGCCCCTTGTCCCACGCCACCTTGCGCAGATCGGCCACCGCTTGGGTCACATAGCCGCCGCGCGCGGCCAGCGATAGGCTGCGCATGGTGGCGGTGATCCACTGGTGTTCGCTTGAGAGCTGGCCGGAGGGGAAGAAAAACTCCACCGGGCGCTCGATCACCACGCGCTTGCCGCCCACCACGCCCTCAACGGGCATGAAGGAGACCAGCAGGTAGACCTTCTTGCGTCCTTCCGCGCCGACGTAGGAGATCTTCTCCGAGACGGCTTCGAGCGTGCCCTCCGGGCGCGACGGGATGCGCACCGTGAGCGGGTTTTCGTCCGGTAACGTCGGTTCCACTGGGGCGGGCTCATCCTGCTTGATGCGGTAACCGACGATCTTCGAGGTAATTTCAACAGCCATTGTCTTCTCCACTGCCTTGTTCACTGGCGTCTTGCACTGCGGCAAAAAAAGGAATGCGTTCGGGTGACGTTCGCCATCACCATTTGCCGTAGGTGCCCTCTTTTAACGCATCAAACAGGTTGGCGGCGTTGTGCTCTTCGCCATCGTAAACCACCTTTTCATCGCCGTTAAGCTCGACGGTTTCGCCGTTTTCCAGCTCAAAAACGTAGGTGGTGTTTTTGAGATCGTCCTCGCGCACCAGCACGCCCTGGAAGGCCTCCGGGTTGAAGCGGAAGGTGGTGCAGCCTTTCAGGCGGCTTTCATACGCCTGCAGGTAGAGGTCCTGGAACTGCTCAAACGGGAACTCGGTCGGCACGTTGACGGTTTTGGAGATCGCCGAGTCGACCCACTGCTGCGCGGCGGCCTGAACCGCCACGTGCTGCTCCGGCGTGACCGCATCGGCGGTAATGAAATAATCCGGCAGATCGCTCTCGACCGCGTCAGCGGCGATAAAGTGGCGATACGCCGCGAGCTCAAAGGAGACCACCTCGACTTGCTCTTTGGTCTTCTTGCCCGACTGAATGATGTTGCGGAAGTAGCGGTGCGAGAACGAGGGCTCGATGCCGTTGGAGGCGTTATTGCCCATGGAGAGCGAGATCGTGCCAGTGGGCGCGATCGAGCTGTGGTGGGTAAAGCGCGCGCCGTGCTCGGCAAGCGCGGCCACCAGCTCCGGCTCGTACTCGGCGACCTTGGCCATGTACTGGCTGTAGCGGGCGTGCAGAATACGCCCCGGCACCTTGTCGCCGATTTCGTAGCCATCCTTTTTCAGCTGCGGGCGCTCGCGCATCATCTTCGGCGTGATGGTGTGCTCCTCGCTCAGCACCGGTGCCATGCCCTTCTCCTTGGAGAGTTCCAGCGCCTGCTTCCATCCTTCCAGCGCCAGGTGGCGGCTCACTTCCTCGGTGAAGGCCAGCGACGCTTTCGAACCGTAAGGGATTTTGAGCATGGTCAGCGTCGAGCCCAGGCCCAGAAAGCCCATGCCGTGGCGGCGCTTGTTCTCGATTTCGCGCTGCTGCTGCGGCAGCGGCAGGCCGGCGATCTCGACCACGTTATCCAGCATGCGGGTGAAGATCGCCACGACCTTGCGGTAGCGCTCCCAGTCAAAGCGCGGCTTTTTGCCGAACGGGTCGATAACGAACTTGGTCAGGTTGACCGAACCGAGCAGGCACGCGCCCTCCGGCGGCAGCGGCTGCTCGCCGCAGGGGTTGGTGGCGCGGATGTCCTCGCAGAACCAGTTGTTGTTCATGCGGTTGACCTGATCGATCAGGATAAAGCCCGGCTCGGCGTAGTCGTAGGTCGAGGACATGATGGTATCCCACAGCTCGCGGGCTTTGATCACCTCCACGATGCGGCACGCCACGCGGCCTTCGTCATCGACCGTGTAGCCCTCTTCGATCACCGGCCAGTCGCGGTAGATCAAATCCTCCGGCTTCACGTCCTCTTTTTCGCCCGGATGCAGCGGGAAGGCCAGCGGCCAGTCGGCGTTGCGCTTCACCGCCTCCATGAACTCATCGGTGATCAAAAGGCTCAAGTTGAACTGGCGCAGGCGGCCGGCTTCGCGCTTGGCTTGGATAAACTCGCGCACATCGGGGTGGCCGACATCGAAGGTGCCCATCTGCGCGCCGCGGCGCCCACCCGCCGAGGCGACGGTAAAGCACATTTTGTCGTAGATATCCATGAACGCCAGCGGGCCGTTGGTGCCGGCGCCCGCGCCAAACACGAACGCCCCTTTATGGCGCAGCGTCGAGAAGTCGTAGCCGATGCCCGCACCGGATTTCAGCGTCATGCCGGCATCAACCACGGAGTCGAGAATATCGCGCATGGAGTCGCGAATGGTGCGCGACACGGTGCAGTTGATCAGGCTCACGGCGGGCTTGTACGCCTCGGCGCCGGCGTTGGAGAGAATCCGCCCCGCCGGGATGGCGCCGTGCTCCAGTGCCCAGCGAAACTTGGGCAGCCACTCGTCCGCTTTATCCCCTTCCACCGCTGCCAACGCCCGGGCGACGCGCTCGAAGGTGGCGCCCACGTCCTGGTCGACCGGTTGGCTATGGCGATCTTTCAGGCGATATTTGGCGTCCCAAATTTCCCGCGATGGCGCTTGAAGCGGGACATCGTTGGAGGTTTTGACGGCGTTGGCAGCAGTGCTCATGGGGCTAAACTCCTTCCCGACGGGAACGTTGCGACTGTGAAACAGCAGAGCGGAAATCGACGCGCATTATACGGCGCACAGGGGGGAAGTATAGACTTGACAGCCACCATATAGGCTATCTTTTTAGAAAAAATCTACCAGATATAGAAAAATCAGCGCGTTAGCTTTTTTCCGCGCGGCAGCCGTTATAGGCTGGCGCGATACCGCTTTGCCAACGAGATTCGCATGCCTTCCAGCCTGTTACGCCCCCTGCTACCCAGCCTTTTGATCGCGATCATTTGGCTGTCGAGCACTGCCTTAGCCACCTCCTTTAACGTCAGCGATGCCGAGCGCCACGGGCACTGGCAGTCGATGGCACTCACCCTGGGCGATGAGCACCATTTTCGCGCCGTGGAGGATCATAGCTATACGGACGCCACCCTCAGCGTGAACGCCACGCGCAACGTGTGTGATCTGCCCTGGCTGGAGTTGCGCGTCACGCTTGAAGAGCACCAGGGCGAAAGCGATACGCTGAACGTGGTGCCAGCGCTCATTCGCGTGGACGACGGCGAGATTCGCCAAGCGGTCGCGGAGTTTATTACCCAGCGTGGCGACGACGGCTTCTATGCCCACTTTTACATCAATGAGCTGGATACCTTGCTCGCCCGCATGCAAGAGGGCACACAGCTCTTTCTAGCCTTCGAGCAGGGCAAAGGCGAGCCGTGGCACATGACCTTCAGCTTAAAGGGCGCCGACGCCGCGATCACGCGTATGCACGCCAAGTGTTACAGCGAAAGCGAGTCCGCAGGCCCCGGGCGCGAGAAGAAGTAACCTTGGTAGGCCATGCAGCCTTCGCCGTAAAGCCAGTCGCGGTGCGCCTGGGTTTCGACCCCTTCGGCGATCACCTCAAGCTCTAGGCTGTGCGCCAGCGCAATCACGGTGCGCACAATCGCCGCGTCGGCCGGGTCTTCGAGCACATCGCGCACGAAGGATTGATCGATTTTGAGCTGATCCAGCGGCAAGCGCTTTAAGTACGCCAGCGACGAGTAACCGGTACCGAAGTCGTCCAGGGAGAAGCGCACCCCGAGCCCGCGTAGCGTCTCCATGCGCGAGCGCACCGCCTCCAAGTCCTCCATGAGCAGGGTTTCGGTCACTTCCAACTTGAGCCGCTGGGGGTTCGCGCCGGTGCGCGCCAGCACGGCTTCGACCTGCTCGACGAACTGCGCCTGACGGAACTGATTGGGGCTGACGTTCACCGCGATGCTAAGCGCCTCGGTCGCGGGGTCGCGGGCCCACTGGGCGAGCTGCTGGCAGGCCGTTTCCAGCACCCAGGCGCCCACCGGGCCAATTAAGTGATTCTCTTCGGCCAGGGGGATAAAGACGCCGGGCGAGACGACCCCGCGGCTGGGGTGCTCCCAGCGCACCAGCGCCTCAACGCCCACTACGCTCCCCTCGGCGTTGACCTGGGTTTGGTAAAAGAGCATCAGCTCTTCACGCTCGATGACATGGCGCAAATCGGCTTCTAGCTGCGCGCGATCCATCACCGCCGCCTGCATCGACGGGTCGAAAAAGCGCAGGGCGTTGCGCCCGGCGGCCTTCGCTTGGTACATGGCGAGGTCCGCCTGCTGCAAAATGGCGCTGACACCCACTGCATCGCCGTGAAACAGGGTAATACCGATGCTACCGCTGATTTGCAGCACATGCCCTTCGACGTCTATCGGCTCTAGCAGCGCACTCAACAGCTTTTGCGCTACCGCTTCCGCGCTTTGCGTCGCCGCCGGCTCATTGCGCCCTAGCGCGTGCAGCATGACGACAAACTCATCGCCGCCCAGGCGCGCCACGGTGTCATCGTCGCGCACGATGTGGGTGAGCCGCTCGGCCACGGCGTTTAATAGGGCATCGCCCAAGTAGTGCCCGAGACTGTCATTGATGGTTTTGAAGTTATCCAGGTCGATAAACATTACCGCGCTGTAATGACCTTCGCGCTGCGTCTCTTTAAGCGCGGCCTCTAGCCGGTCGATCAGCAGGCGCCGGTTGGGCAGGCCCGTCAGCGAGTCAAAAAACGCCAACTGGTGAATCTCCTGCTCGGCGGCCTTGCGCTGGGTAATATCGCTGAGCGTGGCGACATAGTGGGTCACCTCGCCGGCATCGTTGCGCACCACGCTGATCGTTAACCACTGCGGGTAAACTTCCCCGCTTTTGCGCTGATTCCACACCTCGCCCTGCCAGCTACCGGTCTCTTTCAACTGCCGCCACATGGCGCGGTAGAAGTCGGCGTCGTGGCGCCCCGAGTTCAACAGCGACGGTGTCTGCCCCAGCACCTCCGCTTCGCTGTAGCCGGTAATCTCGGTGAAGGTGCGATTAACCTGCACGATGCGGTTTTCCGCATCGGCGATAAACATCCCTAGGTGCGTCTCAAATGCCATGGCGGCGATTTTGAGTTGAGCGGCTTTTAACTCGCTGACCTGCTGAGATTTTTTGCGCGTGTCTACCTCCTCCGCCAGCCGATTGCGATGCTCGCGCAGCGCTTGCTCGGTGCCATAGAGCTGACGGTAGTGGCGCAGCGTTAACACGCCGAGCCCCACGAGCAGCAGCGTGCCAACCAGCAGCGCCCAAAAGCGCCGCCACCAGTCGTGCAGGTACACCGTGGTGTCTTCGCCGACAATCACCAACCACGGCGCCTTGTCCAGTTTGCGTCCGGAGAATAGCCGCCGCGTACCATCCAGCGGCGAGCGCCGCTCCCAGCTGTCGCTTAGGGCGGGCGAGGCCAAAAAGGCGTTAAGCTCCTCGGTGTTGACCGCTCTGTCCAGGAGCCCTTCGGCTTCTCGATGCTGCTCGCTACGCTGGACCATCACCCGCGCCGAGGTATCCAACAGCGCCACGCTGTCCCCTTGGTGCAATGGCAGCTGGTTCACCAGCGCGACGATATAGTGTGACGACAGCCGCGCCACCGCCAACGCGTCCAGCCCGCCGGCGCTGTTTTCAATCCGCAGGCCATGAAGTAGATACGGCATCCCGTTCTCGCCCTCGTGATAAAGCGGTGAAACCATGCGGTCTTGCCCGCTTGCGAGCGCGTCGAGCAAGCGCGTCTCGTCAACCGCAAAAGGGCGTTCGGTCGTGGCGGCCACCACCTCGCCGCCGGGCGATAGCAAAGCCACGTCTTGCCACACGTTGAAGCTATCGCGGCGGCGCTTTAACAGGGTGGCTAAATCCGCCTGTTCCAGGCTCGCGCTTTGACTTAAGTGATACAGCTCGCCCACCCCTTGCAGCGAGTGGTGCGACGCCTCCAGCGCGCTCTCCAGCCAATGAGCCACCATCTGGGCGTGCGCGGCGGTGTGTGTCTTCGCTTGCTGCTGCTGCGTCAGGTAGAAGTGGCGCATTTCCCACGCCACCAGCAGCAACAGGCCCATAAACATCACCACGGCACTCCAGGTCGCGCGCCGCGGCGACATCCAGCTCTCAAATCGCGAACGTAGCGTCACAATGCCTCCCCCGTCGCGACTTCCACGCGGTTACGCCCGCCGTGCTTGGCGCAGTACATCGCCTGATCGGCGCGTGCCACCAGCGTTTTGCAGCTATCGCCGGGCTGCCATTCGGCCACGCCGATGCTCACCGTCAGCGGCCTATGAAGCCCCTCGACGCTGAGCAGGGTCACAAGCTCGCGTAGCCGTTCGGCCAACCCGACCAGCGCCTCACGATCAGCGTGCTTGGCCAGCACGATAAACTCCTCACCGCCCCAGCGGCCTAAGTGGTCGCAGCCACGCAGCGAGTTTTCCACCAAGCGCGCCAGCGCCACCAATACCTCATCGCCCAGCGCGTGGCCATGGGTATCATTGATCGCCTTAAAGTGATCGACATCAAACAGCAGCAGCCCAAAAGAGGCCCCGTAACGCTGCGCCGCCACCAGTTCGGCGTCAATGGCCTGCTCGATGCGGTAGCGGTTCCACACCTGGGTCAAGGGGTCGAAGTGCGCCAGCTGCTCAAGGCGTTGATTGGCGTCCGCCAGCGCTTTGCGCTCCTGCTCCAGGTGGCGGTTAAGCTTGCTGATTTCATAGGCCGAAATCGCCAGCGTCAGGTCTTCGCCCAGATCCACCGCCGCTAAGCGTTCCACGCGCTGCCACGCCTCGCATTTGCCTCTCACCTCCTCACACCACGCCGAAGACGGCAGCGCCAGCGTCGACGGGGCCTGCGCCGGCTGCATGGCCCAATACCGCGTGTCGATCTGCTCAGGGCGGAAAAACAGCAGCCAGCCGCGCTGCTGCTGGCTGACCGGCAGCGGTACCGCGAGCGCGCCGCACTGCTCATCCAATGCTAGCGAGCGGGTGAGCGGCTCTTTCGCCAGTTCGCGGCTGCACCAGGGCCCCGTGTGCGTGTGGCTGCGTCCCAGCCGTTGGGCTAACTGATCGATCACGTCGGGCGCCGGGGCAGTGCCCGCACGATAGCAATGGCCATCCATCCAGAGCGCCACGCCGTGGGCGCGAAAGAGCGCCATCCACGTCTCCGCCTGCGCGCTTAACAAACGCGAAGGGCTTCGCGGCTCCTTGCGCGCGGTGCTGGAGAGCACCAGGCTGTCCTGCACGCGCTGCAGATAGCGTGCCTCCTGGCGTGCCCGCAGCAGCAACAGGCGCTGCGTGGCCATTTGCACCAGCGCGCGCACGGCGTCCCGCACCGGCGGTGGGGTGGGATACGGCGTTGCGGCGTGGCAGACCACCATGCCCCAAAGCCCGGCATCTCCCTGCATGGCGATGGTTAACGAGCCGCGCACACCGAGGTTTTTTAAGTAGCGCGCCCGGTCCGCCGCGGGGGCGCGGAGCAGGCTGTCTTCCAGCGATGGCGCCGCCGACGAGGGGTAAAAGCCGATGGCGGGGGCCTCAACATCCTGAATGTAGCGGATAGGGTTGCGCTCATAGGCGCTGCGCAGCGCAGCGGGGAAATCGCGGGCGGGAAAGCGTTGGCCTAGGATCGAGGGCAATCGCGCCCCCAGCGCTTGCGCCACAATAAAGCCGTGCCAGTCGCTATCGAAGTGGCACACCACCACCCGGTCGTAGCCGGTTATCTGCTGGATGGACGCCACTAGGTAGTCGATCAGCTCGTCCTGGTGGGTGGCATCGGCGAGCTTCATCAGCCGTTCGTTCACGGCTCCGAGCAGGCGCCATTTACCCAGGGTCTGAAGCGGCTCAATTTCGAGCAACACCTGCCCCGCGCTGCGCAGCGCATGGAGCTGGTAGCGCACGTTGCGCCCATGCCGCTGGCGCACAAAGGTGAGCGGGGCCGGCAAGCGCTCGCGCCCCTGCATTTCGCGGCGAACGCGCTGGCTTAACCGCTTACCCAACAGGTACGAAAGCGCGAGTTTCTCGGGGTTGGGCAAAGGCGTATCCAGCAGCGCGTCAAGGTTCGCGCTCACCGAACGCACACGGCGACACTCGCCATCCAGCACCATCAAGGCACCGAAAGGCTGAATATGGGCTGACAGCAATGAGGCTGAGCGCTTCTTTGCAGGCGATCGCGTCACCGGTGTTACCTCAAAAACAGATTAACCGCCCGCCGGCTGGCGCAGCAGTAGCTCGACACGCCGGTTGGCCGCGCGGCCTTGCGGGGTGTCATTACTCTCCATGGGTTGGGTGTCGGCGTAGCCGACGGCGCGCATGCGCGAAACCTTGAGCCCCTTGCTCTCTAAGTGGCGCAGCACGGCAATCGCCCGCGCCGCGGAAAGCTCCCAGTTGGAGGGAAAGCGCGCGGTTGAGATGGGGATGTTATCGGTATGGCCCTCAATGGAGATCTGCCCATCAAACTCTTCAAGCACGGAGACCAGGCTATCGATCACGCCACGCCCTTGGGCGGTTAGCTGCGCCTGGCCGCTGGAAAACAGCAGGCTATCATCGATACGCAGGGTAACGCCTTCGCGCCCTTGATCAACGCTCACCCCCGGCACGCTGAGGCCGGAGAACTGCGGCTGCAAGCCATCATGACGCGGCATGATCCCCGTGGCCATGGTCGCCAGTGACATCGATGGCACCGCGCTTGGCGGTCGTGGCCGCTCGCTGTCGCTCGCCTCCCCGCCGCCCGAAGGCGTCAGCGCCAGTAGCAGCACAAACAGCGTGATCAACAGCGTCAACACGTCGAGGTAGCTGGTTAGCCAGCTCTCGTCTTCACCACCATCGCCTGCCGGCGTCGGCTCTAGCGTACGGCGGGTATCGCGATCTAGCATGACCGCTACCCCTTACCCTTGCGCGTTTTGACATTAGGATCGCGAATTTCGTCGTGGTAGTTGGCGACAAAGGAGTTGAGCGTCTCCTCGATAAACGAGGGCAGCCGGCGCTTAGTGATCAACGAGATCCCTTCCAGCACCATGTTCATGGTGATCAAGCGCTCTTCGGTGCGCCGCTCTAGCTTGACCGCGATGGGCTTGAAAATCAGATTGGCGAGCAAGATGCCGTAGAAGGTCGTCAGCAGCGCCACCGCCATGCGCGGGCCGATGATCTCTAAATCCCCCGCGTCCATGACTTCCAGCATATTGACGAGCCCCACCAAGGTCCCGATCATCCCGAACGCCGGCGCGTAGGTGGCCATGGTGCGAAAAATCTGCGCCTCGGCGTGCTCGCGCGCTTTCAGCCGCGCAATCCGCCAGCGCAGCATGTCGAAAATCTCATCCTCTTTGGTATTGGCGATCACCAGCTGAATGCCCGAGCGCAGAAAGGGGTTGCGGGTGTACTCCAACGCCTCTTCCACCGCGCGCACGTCGCCTTTAAACCAGAGCCGCGACATGTCCACGAGCTCTTTAATGTCGTCGCGCACATAGGTGTTTTCGCGCCGAAAAACCACGCCCACCAGGCGCACCACGCGCAGCACTTCGCGCAGGGGGTAACTGATAAACGTCGCCGCCAGCGTCCCGGTGATGACAATCGCCAGCCCCGGCAAATTAAGAAAGCTTTCGGGCGACTCCGCGGTAAAAAAGAGCACGCTCACCAGCAATACGATGCTGGCAAACATACCGATTAGCGTTGAAGGATTCATCAACGGCTCCTTGCCGGTCACGTCAAGTCAAAAAAACGCGTGCGCTCGGCACGCCTGAAGTGCAACGGCTCCGCTTAGGCGGAGTCGTTCAATTTTGCCCGCAGGCGGCTGACCGCCTGACTGTGGAGCTGAGATACCCGCGATTCGGTCACGCCAAGCACCGCCCCGACCTCTTTTAAGTTCAGCTCTTCTTGGTAGTAGAGCGCCATGAGGAGTTTTTCCCGCTCGGGCAGCAGATCGATGGCGGCGACGAGGCGTTCGCGCTGCTGGCTATCGAGCAGCTGCTCAAACGGCTGGCTCTGCGCCCCCTGCTCGGCGGCGGGCTCGCCGCTCTCCTCCACCAGCGCCTCGTAGGGCAAAAGCTGCCCGCTATTGGTGTCGTGCAGCAGTTGCTGATACTCACCCAGCGGCATCTCCAGCTCGGCGGCGATTTCGCCCTCTTCCGGCGCCCGCCCAAGCCGCTGCTCCAGTTCGCGCACGGCCTCATCCACGGCCCGCGCCGGCGCCGGTAAGCGGTGGGAAGCGCGCGGCGCAGTCCCTCGGCAAGCAACACCGAGGCCACGCCATGTAGCGCCACCATTTCCGCGCTCGGCGGTGTGATCGCCTCCTGCCAGAGGTAGGCCGCCCCACCCCAGGTCACCAGCTGAAACAGCAGCGGAAAGCTTGCCATCAACGCGCCCAAACCCAATACGGTCAGCAGTGCGTAAAAGCCCACGCCCAAGGCATGGAAAAGCCCCGCCGTGACTCCCGGCATGCGCCCCCCGCCCAAGGTGTGGCGCAGCACCAGCGCCAAACTCGGCCCCGGCGACATCGCCCCCATGGCGCAAATAGCGGCCAATGATAGCCATAGCGAAAACGGCATGAAGTTCCTCCTTGAGCAGTACAAAAACGCTCAAGTGTAGCGCAAATCCCGACCTACTGAGAGCGCAATAACGCTGTTAGGCAAAGGGGTTGTCGAGTAAGATTGTGGCTTTTCATACCACCAGCGATATCAACGACACAGGAGTTGACGATGGGTAGGGCTTTTCAGAACCGTAAAGAATCCATGGCCAAAACGGCCGCTGCTAAAACCAAGGTTTACAGCAAATATGGGCGCGAAATTTACGTCTGCGCCAAATCCGGCGGCACCGACCCTAACAGTAACCTGACGCTGCGCGGTTTGATCGAACGGGCCAAAAAAGACCAGGTACCCTCGCATGTGATCGACAAAGCCCTGGATAAAGCCAGCGGCGCCGGCGGCGAAGACTTCTCCGCCGCGCGCTACGAAGGCTTTGGCCCCGGCAATGCGATGGTGATCGTTGAGTGCTTGACCGATAATCCTAACCGCACCTTTGGCGATGTGCGCGGCTGCTTTACCAAAACCAAAAGCAAGATCGGCACCCCCGGCAGCGTCAGCCACATGTTTGATCACTGCGCGATTTTCGCCTTCGAAGGCGACGACGAAGAGACCGTGCTCGAAGCGCTGATGGAAGCCGACGTGGATGTCACCGACATCGAGCACGAAGAGGGCCGCATCACCGTCTTCGCCCCTCACACCGATTACGCCAAGGCCAAACAAGCACTGCTCGACACCTTCGGCGAGATCGACTTCGAGGCTGACGAGATTCAGTTTCTGCCGCAAACCACCACTCCGGTGGAGGGCGATGACGTCGCGGCCTTCGAGAAACTGCTGTATATGCTCAACGACCTCGACGACGTGCAAAACGTCTACCACAGCGGCGAGCTGCCGGAGAACGCGTAAACACCACTGGTAAAGGTTCACCATGCCCGTCATTTCAATGTATGGATTGAACCCGCACCGCGATGAATTGATGGCCGACTGGGAGTTGGCCATCGCCGGAGAAGCCCTTTACAAAATTGACCCCTTATGAGGTGTGACGATGTACTGGGATGTAAAAGAAGTGCGCCCAATGGACAACTATCAAATTTTCGTTGAGCTTGAAGATGGCCGGAAGGGCGTTTTTGACCTTAAACCGTACCTCAACCACGGCATATTTAAGGAACTGAAAGACAAAGCGTATTTCTCGCAGGTTGGCGTTTTTTTAGGGGCTGTCACTTGGCCTCATGAGCAAGATATTGCGCCTGAGACATTACTCGCCGGATTAAAACCCGTTAAAGACAGTCTGGCCGAGCCACACTGATTGATGATTACACTGGTTCTCAGCGCTTCCTAAACTTACTTTGGTGCTTTAAATAGGGCATCCTGCGGCACAAATATCCACCCTTCTGCCGCTGGCATCTCAGCCGGCGGCCAGGCGAGAAGCGCGCAAGCGTGCTCCAAGCTCCACGCCACCAAAGCACACAGCCAGGCATCCTGCAGATCCTGCTGCTTCGGCGTGGGCGTGGTGAGCGCACTTTGCCACTCGGCGGGAAGCTGACAGCGTGCTTGAAGGTTTGCCAGCGCCGCTGAGCGCTTGGCGGGGGATGGGTACCCTTCAACCGCCATGAGCGCCCCATCGTCACTCTGCCACTGTCCACACGCGATAATATGCGGCGCAAAGCGTGCCAGTAGGTGCATACCCTTGGTGGCTTGGCTGCCAATCATGTCCTTGATCGGCGATAACGGCGTCACGCCGTGCTTAAACAGCCAGCGCTCGGTTTGCCGATATAGGTAGGGGTTATCTTGGGAGCGGCCCAAGGAGGCGGCTGGCTCACCACGGGCCAAGGCTAAAAGCGCCTGGGGTAGCGCCAACGGCGTATCGATCGCCATCACGAACCGTTCGTTACCGCTTGCGGTGAGGCCACACAGCCAGCAGCCGTGTGACCAAATCTCGTGGCGAGGCCGCCGCGTTTAGCGTTTCGCGCAGATTGCCCCGCCACGGCGTGCCTAGCATATTTAACGAGGCATCCAGCAGCACCAGCGCATCACGGCTGGCCGGGTTGTGATCGCAGTTCCAGCCGCCGACATCCCAGCCAAGATACACTGCACGGCCTCTTTCACTCATCAGAACGTCAGGCAGATCTTGCCGAAGTGCTTCCCGGCTTCTTCGTGACGGAAGGCATCGGCGATCTCGCTCAAGGCGAACTCGCGGTCGATGACAGGGCGCATGCCAGTGGCGTTGATGGCGCGCACAAACTCAATCTGATCACGACGGTTGCCCACAATCAGCCCTTTGAGGGTCGCTTGCTTGGCCATGAGCTTGGCGGTAGGCACCTCGCCCTCGCGGCCGGTGAGAATACCAATCAGGGCAATGTGGCCGCCGATTTTGACCGCGTCGATCGACTGCGGCAGGGTACCGGGGCCACCCACCTCAATGACATGGTCCACGCCTTCGCCATTGGTTAACGCTTTGACCTCTTTGCCCCACTCGGGAGTGGTTTTGTAGTTGATCACATGCTCGGCGCCCATCTCCTTGAGCCGCTCAAGCTTGGCATCGGACGACGACGTGGCAATCACGCGGGCGCCCATCATCTTGGCAATCTGAAGCCCGAAAATAGACACGCCGCCGGTCCCTAACACTAAAACCGTTTCTCCAGCTTTCAGGCCGCCATCCACGACCAACGCACGCCAAGCCGTCAACCCGGCGGTGGTCAGCGTGGCGGATTCGGCGTGGCTGTAGCCCTCTGGCTGATGGGTGAAGGAGGTCGCTGGCGCAACGACTTGTTCGCGGGCGTAGCCTTCAACGCCATCGCCCGGCGTGGTGCGAAAATCGCCCACGCGCGCCGGGCCCTCCTGCCACTGGGGGAAGAAGGTGGAGACCACGCGATCGCCCACGGCGAATTCGCTTACGCCCTCACCCACGGCGTCAACAACGCCCGCGCCGTCGGACATGGGGATACGGCCCTCTTCGGTGGGAATCATCCCCGTGACCACGGCGTAGTCGTGGAAATTAAGCGAGCTGGCGTGCAGGCGCACGCGTATTTCGCCTGGCCCGGGTTCTCCAGGTGCTTGCATGTCGACTATTTTGAGGTTGTCTAAGCCACCCGGTGCTTTCACTTGAATCGCTTGCATCGTCGTTGTCTCCTAATCAGAAGTGTCATTCAAGCGTAGACCTTGGGGCGGTCAGCGGTGACGTCAAGGGCTGAAACGGCCAGAGCCTAAAAGGCCCGCGTCACGCGGGCCAGCTGATCAAACGTCCTCTCAAGAGCGAGAAGCACTGCAAAAGTGACTGCGCTTATTCCGCCTCTAGCTTCAACTGCGTATTAACGGCCTCCCAGGCGGCGCTGCCCTCTGTGGTCGTTACGCCTTCAAGAAAGGCTTGCACGCGTTCGGGGTTATCGCGCATCCACTCTAGCGCTACCTGCTCGGGCTCACGCTCCTCATAGCTAAAGCCATAAATCATGGCGCTTTGATCTTCTGCGCTAAACGCGATTTGATCCAAGAGACGCGTCGCGTTGGGGTTCGCCGCGTAAAAATCACGGGTCACCAGCGTTTTGACATCACTTCTGCCGCCGCTTTCCCCCCAGATATTTTCAGGGTCGTCAAGGTAGCGGATATCGTACTCAATATTCATCCAGTGCGGCGTCCAGCCGGCAAAAACGATCCACTCGTCTCGGTTGATGGCATCAGCGGCGGCACTCAGCATGCCCGGCGTGGACGTTTCCGAGAGCTTCCAGTCACCCAGCCCGTAAACATCGTCGTCTACGGCGGCATTGAGTAGGTCACTCATTCCCGAGCCGACTTCAATGGAGTAAATCGTCTGATCAAGACGCTCAGCAAACGCTTCGTTGGCGAACTGCGCAGCGGAGGTGAGTCCAGCATCGTACACATAGGTTGGCACGGCAAAGCCCAGCCGGGCGCCATCCACGTTGTTACCCAAATCCACGATGGTATCGCGCGCCATGGCCGTCTCGTACATGCCGTTTTGCGCGGGGAGCCAGGCGGCCATGAAGGCATCGATTTCACCTTGATTCATGGCTTCATAGGTAATCGTGGAGCCAAGTTCCTGCTGACGCACCTCGTAGCCCAGCGCCTCCAGTAGCTGTGCCGTCAGGGCGGTTTTGACCGTGACACCGGGCCACGCCGGCACGGCAAAACGCACTGTCTCAGCGTTATCTTGCGCCAAGGAAGGGGCGCTCAACAGCATTGATGAGAGCAGAAAACCACTCGCGGTAGCGGCGCTTACCCAACGCGAACACGTCATAAGAAATTCCTCTGTGGCGATAAGAAGCGCTGAGATTACACCGCTAGGCGGCCGCGTGACTAGTGCGTCGTCTCCCCCTCTGTGGCTCTTTGGCGTGCTAACCCGCTGGCGATACGGCTTCAACCGCCCTCAATCATCGTCGTCATCGCGCATACGCGCCTGGCGCTCGGCCTCTTCCTCTTTCGCATCGTCGATCACTTCCATCAACTCGTCGACGTTGGCGATGTGCGAATCCACCTCAAAGTGGCCGGTAAGCGTACTCTCCGGGTGCAGCTCGCCGGCTTCGTACAACGCCCACATCTCTTTGCCGTACTGGGTGGTCAAAAGCTCGGGGGCAAAGCGGCCAAAGTAAGCGCGCATGTTGTTCACGTCGCGCTCCAGCATCGCGGCGGCGCTGTTATTGCCGGCGGCGTTCACGGCCTGGGGCAGGTCGATAATCACCGGCCCCTCGGCGTCGAGTAGCACGTTAAACTCCGACAAATCCCCGTGGATCAAACCGGCGCAGAGCATCTTGACCACGTCTTGTATCACTTTGGCGTGGTAGCGTAGCGCCTGCTCTTGGGTCAACGTGACATCACCCAGGCGCGGTGCCACATCGCCCTCGGCGTCGCTGATCATCTCCATCAATAGCACACCATCGACGAAGCCGTAGGGCTTTGGCACGCGCACGTCTGCCCCGGCCAACTGATAGAGCGCGTCGACCTCGGCGGTTAGCCACGCCTGCTCCTGCTCTTTTTGTCCGTAACGTGTCTTCTTGGCCATCGCCCTGGCCCGGCGGCTGTTACGCTCTTTGCGCCCTTCCTGGTACTGCACCGCCTGCTTAAAGCTGCGCTGCTTGGCCTCTTTGAACACCTTGGCGCAGCGCACGTCATCGCCGCAGCGCACCACGTACACCTGCGCTTCCTTGCCGCTCATCAGCTGCATCAGCACCTCGTCGATCATGCCATCGTCGACCAGGGGCTGTAATCGTTTGGGTATTTTCATCGCACACACTTAAAAACGGACACGACGGACCTTGAAGGCTCGCCCTTTTAATTTATCGCGCTCAAGCTTGGCTTGAGCCGGTTGAATCGCGCGGCGCTCCACCGCGACATAAGCGCTACGGGCCAGCACTTTGATTTTGCCTACCTGTTCGCCACGCAAGCCCCCTTCCCCGGTCAGTGCCCCGAGAATATCGCCCGGGCGCAGCTTGTCTTTTTTGCCCCCCGCGAGTTGCAACGTGGCCATGGGGGGCTCAAACGGGGCGCTGTTCGGCGCCTTGGGTAAGGCTTCGGTGGTAAGTGGTTCACCCAGCAGATCCGCTAAGCGCTCCAGCCGATAGGTGTCCTGGGGCGCCACTAAGGTACAGGCAACGCCGCTCGCGCCGGCCCGCCCGGTGCGGCCCACACGGTGGACATGCACCTCGAGTTCGCGGGCAATCTGGTAGTTGAAGACGGCGTCGAGCTCGGCGATATCCAAGCCCCTTGCGGCAACATCGGTCGCCACCAGAATCGAGGCGCTCTGGTTGGCAAAAAGGATGAGTACGCGGTCGCGATCTTTCTGCTCTAAATCACCGTGTAGCGCTAAGGCGCCAAAACCTGCCTCGACCAGCCCATCGGCCACCGCTTGGGTTTCGCGCTTGGTATTACAAAACACCACGCTACTTGTCGGCCGTTTTGCCAATAGCAGCGTTTTGAGCGCGGCAAAGCGCGACTCATCGTTTGCGACGGCATAAAAGCGCTGCGCGATGCTGCTGGCATCGTGGGTCTCATGCACGTTCACCGTCACGGGGTCGCGCATCACGCCGCGCGTCATCGCCGCCAGGCCACCGGCTGCCTGCTCATCGGGAAACGTCGCGCTGAACAGCAGCGTCTGACGCTTGGCGGGGGTATCGGCAATGATGGCATCGATCGCGGCTTGAAAGCCCATATCGAGCATCCGATCAGCCTCATCCAGCACCAGCGTTGTCAGCGCGTTGAGCAAAAGCGAGCCTTTGCGCAGGTGCTCGTCGATGCGCCCGGGCGTGCCCACGACAATATGCGCGCCGTGCGCAAGCGAGCTTAGCTGCGGCCCAAAGGGCGCGCCACCGCACAGGGTTAACACCTTCACATTGGGCATTGCGCGGGCCAAGCGGCGCAGCTCTTCGGCCACTTGGTCGGCCAGCTCACGCGTGGGGCAAAGCACCAGACCCTGCACCGCGAAGTCTTCCACGCGCAGCCCCGCCAGTAGCGCCAGCCCGAACGCGGCGGTTTTACCCGAGCCGGTCTTGGCCTTTGCGAGCACATCGCCCCCGGCCAGCATCGGCGGCAAGCTTTGCGCTTGCACCGGGGTCATGTGGTGATAGCCAAGGGCGTCAAGGTTAGACAGCAGCGCTGGCGGAAGCGCTAAAGAAGCAAAAGAGGTGTCGGACACAAAAAATTCCTGAAGGGGCGAAAAGCCCGGCAAAACAAAAACGGCGCACGGGGCCTGTTACCCGGCACGCCACTGTCTATTCAGTACACTCACTATCCATTACAGTATCAGAAAGGCACTTTGGCCGCGCGGCGATTACACCGCGATCGCCGCCAAACGCCCACCGGTGAGCGCGATAAGATCGCTTGGGGCTAGCACCATCTCAAGCCCTCGGCGGCCGGCGCTGACGTAAAGCGTTGCCTGGGTTTGGGCGCTGTCATCCACCACGGTTAAGAGGCGCTTTTTCTGCCCCAAGGGGCTGACGCCCCCGAGCACGTAGCCGGTTGCGCGCTCGATCTCTTCGGGGGTGGCCATGGCGGCCTTTTTGGCCCCCGCTGCCTTGGCGATCTGCTTTAAGCCTAGCTGACGGTTGACCGGCACAATGCCGACGGCAAGCGCCTTGCCATCCAGCGCCACCACTAGGGTTTTAAACACTTGCTCGGCAGCAACGCCGAGTTTCTCCGCCGCTTCCCATCCGTACGAGGGCGCCGCTGCGTCGTGCGGGTACTCATGAAGCTGAAAGGCAATCCCGGCTTTTTTGGCCTGTTCCACCGCTGGCGTCATCGTTAACTCGCTTTCGTGTCACTGAACTGGGACGCTCAAAACCGTGCGTTGAAGCGCGAATCTGGCAAAACCGCACAAAGCCCACCACGCTAAGATCAAATATAGGCCAAAGAGGAGTCAAGTGAGTACGCCGGGGAACGACACGGTTATGTCCACGTTTTGCCTGTCACACCGTTGTAAAACGTGCCTGCCAGTGTCGACGTTGCCGTCAACCAAGGAGTGCTACCCATAATGGTTCGACTTGAGAAGAAAGCCACGCGGCTTTACGTGCTGGACACCAACGTTTTAATCCATGACCCCATGGCGCTTTACCACTTCGACGAGCACGATGTGGTCATTCCCATGACCGTTTTAGAGGAGCTGGATAAACATAAAAACGGCATCCGCGAAATTGCCCGCACCGCTCGGCAAATCAGCCGTACCCTCTCCGACCTTACCCATCACGCTACCTTTGACGATATTCAGCGCGGCATTCCGATTCCCCGCGCCACCGGCACGGCCGGCCGCCTGCGCTTTCTCTGTTACAACGACCTAAAACCGCTCGACAATTTGGAGGCAAGCCCCGATAACCGCCTGCTCGCAGAGACCTGCCGGCTGCGCGAAGAGCGCCCCGATGCCTCGGTGATTTTGATCAGCAAGGATATCAACCTGCGGGTCAAAGCCGCGGCGCTCAAGGTACCGGTGGAGGATTATCTTAGCGATCGCGCCTTCGACGACAGCGACGCCATGATCGAGGGCGCCCAGGTTTACGCCGGCGCTGATCAGCGCGGGACAACGCTATGGGAGTCGCTTAACGTCGATGTCACCGTGGAACGCGTCGAGCACCGTACCTTTTATCAACTCAAAGGCCAGATGCCACGCGAATGGCACGTCGGCATGCTGGTCTCCGACAGCGAAAACGGCGCCGAGTTCGAAGCCATCGTCCGCGAGCTTTCGCCCTCCACCGCTCGCCTGCAGCTTTTAACCAACTATCGTCACCATGACGGGGTATGGGGTGTCCACGCCCACGATAGCCGCCAGAATTTTACCTTAAACCTGCTGATGGATCCCGAGATTGATCTGGTGACCATTGCCGGCAACGCCGGCACCGGCAAGACCTTTATGACGCTCGCCGCGGCGTTTCAACAAACCCTTGATGCTAAACAGTTTGAACGCGTGGTGTTTACCCGCGCGCCGATTCCCATGGGCGAGGATATCGGCTTTCTACCGGGTACCGAAGAGGAGAAGATGTCGCCGTGGATGGGCGCGTTTCACGACAACATGGACAACCTGTTACGCAACGAGGAGGGCGAATCGAGCTGGGACAGCGGCGCTACCCGGCAGCTGATCGGCTCGCGGGTGCAGATTCGCGCCCCCAGCTTTATGCGCGGGCGCACATTGAACGATACGTTTTTGATCATCGATGAGGCGCAGAACTTTACCCCCAAACAGCTCAAAGCCCTGATCAGCCGTGCCGGGCGCAATACCAAAATTGTGTGCCTGGGCAACGTCGGCCAAATCGATACGCCCTACCTCACCGCCAACACCTGCGGCATGGCCGCCGTGGTCGAGCGCTTTCGCGACTGGCCCCACGCCGGCCACATCACCTTGAAAAGCGTGGAGCGCTCGCGCCTGGCCCTGGCCGCCGAAGCGCTTTTATAGACCCATGTCTTTCCACCCCTTCCTGCCTACATCGGCGGGAAGGGGTTAGGTTTCCGTTTCTTCATCGTCAACCAGCGCCTCTTCATCCGGCGTGCGCACCAGCAGGGTGTAGCGGATCGATTCGGTGCTCTCGAAGCTGATAAGCTTATCGATCAGCCCTGCGGTCAATTCGCGACCTTCATTCAGCAGCAAATGCCCCGCTTTGGAGTGCAAGTCGCGCACCAGGATCATGCCCGGCTCCAGCTTATCGGTACTCAGCGCCAATACCGAGGCATCGGTAATGCCCATATCCGGCGCGTGGTCGTGCAAAAACGCCACCAGCTCGCGGCTTAGCGCCGGATCGTACACCCGGCCCGAGAGCTTTTCGAGCAGCATAAGGGCATTATCGCGGCTCACGTGGCGATCCAGCATCAGCCCGCGTTGCAGCTCAATAAAATCGACGCATAAGCGCAGCAGGCGCGCCCCCCAAGGGATCGCCTCCTCTTTAAGGTGATCAGGAAAGCCACTGCCATTCCAGCGCTCTTGATGGTGGCGGATCAGCTTGGCCGCGCCTTGCAAAGGCTCCAGCGCCATCAACAGCTCACCCGCCGTTTCAGGATATTTCTGGTAGCGGTCGCGGTCATCGCCAAACATCTTCTCCGACGCAAGCCCAAGCAGGTGGTCGTCCCAGCCAAGCTTGCCCAGGTTATACAGCGAGGCGGCCATCAGCAGGTCACGGTTTAGCGCTTCATCCACCGGATGAACTTGCAAAAATGCCTTGATCACCTGGGTAATTTGGCTATTGGTTTGATGCTGCTTGGGTAAGCGCATATTAATCAGCGACGAAAACACCCGGGTGGTGGTGACATAGCTGCGCTTGAGTGCTTCGTGGGCGCTATCAAGCTGGCTCGCCACCTGCTGTAGCTCCGAGGTGCGCGCCTCAACCCGCGCTTCGAGTTCGCTGTTAAAGCGCTTAAGCTCTTCATTTTGTGCGTGGGTCAGCGCCTCTAGCCGCTGGCGCTCTTGCTCGCTTTCGTGGAAGGCAACCGCCTGGCGCAAATTGAAGCGTAAATCGTCATCGTTCCACGGCTTCGCAATGTAATGGTAGATATGACCATCGTTAATCGCGCGCGTCACCGCCTCTAAATCTTGATGACCGGTGAGCAGTATGCGGATGCAGTCGGGGTAGCGGGCTTGAACGCGGCTCAAGAGTTCAGCACCGTCCATACCAGGCATTTTGCTGTCCGAAACCACGACGTTGGTGGGCTCGTCAGCCAGTATTTCCAGCGCTTCTTCACCGCTGCTAGCCGTCTGAACGCGATACGTCTCGCCTCGTAGTACCCGCCGTAGGGCGCTCAGCACATTCGGTTCATCATCAACGATCAATACCCTGGCCGATTGACTCATTCGCTCGCCTCCCGCGGTCGCGCGTCTTGGTGAATCGGTAGCCAAACGCGAAAACGTGTGCCCGCGCCCGGCTCGCTGAAGACCTCAATATCGCCGCTGTGCTTGGTCACAATGCTGTAGGAGAGTGAAAGTCCAAGCCCCGTGCCTTCGCCCATGGGCTTGGTGGTGTAAAAAGGTTCGAATAAACGTGGAATCTGCTCCTGAGAGATGCCTTTGCCGGTATCCTCAATTTCAAACCAAACGAGATCGCCTTCCTGGCCGGTACGCACGTAAATCGTGCCGCGACTTTCAATCGCATGGGCGGCATTGGTCAACAGGTTCAGTACCACCTGGTTGAGCTGCGACGGCAAGCACTCCACCTCGGGCAACTCGGAAAACGCTTTCTTCACGTCGGCTTTGTATTTGATTTCGTTGTTCACCAGGTTCAGCGTGGTGTCGATGCCGCGATGGATATCCGCGTAGCTAAACGTATCCTCTTCAATATGCGAAAAATCCTTAAGCGCCGTGATGATGCTTTTAACCCGTTCGATACCCTCCTCAGACTCGCGAATCAAATCCTGAACGTCGCTGCGAATATAGGCGTAATCGCTCATTTGCTTGAAGCGCTTCAACTCATCCAGAGAGGAGACGTTATCGATGGTATCGATTAGCTTGATTAACTCTTGGACGTAATCGGCAAGGGTCGTCAAATTGGAGAAGACATACCCCACCGGGTTATTGATCTCATGCGCCACCCCTGCCGCTAACTGGCCAATGGAGGCCAGCTTTTCTGACTGCAACAGGTACGCCTGCGCGCTATCAAGCTCTTCTATCAAGGCCTGATTGGACAGTGTGGAACGGTTTGGCATCAACTCCCCCTTACTTGGCTTATTTTTATATTGCTAAAGTAGCATCAACAAGGCAAACACCAGCGCCAGCGCCATCATCAGGCCGCTTGTGTGCTGGCGCATCCAGACTTCGTAGGAAATGATGCGTGCCAGTATCCGCATCATGCGTTGCTCAGCCCGCAAGCAGGCTTTCACCGTACGCTTTTTACGCGCGGATAAATTCTCGGCCTGCGCTTGAACACGCGTCAGCACCCATGCCGCCCAAGAAGCATACAACCACCACGCATCCCCTGCCGGTAGGCGAACGTCCGACACCGGCCAGCGACGTAATAGCCCTAATCCCACCGTCACTAACCCTACGCCGGCGACATAGGGCCATATCAAGCCCCACCATTCACTCACCGATGGAAACTCAAGGCTATCGGGTGGAAGCGGCAGCCATAACGGTGTGAGCAGCGCGGCCATGATCGCGGCTAACCAGCCACCAAGCGAGCAGGCGTTACTTCCTGGCTCGCCCCACTGCTGCCACTGACGCCAAAGCGTGGCACTCATCAGCAGCGAGGTACCCACGGCGGCAACGGTTAAAAGCGTCATCAGCCCTGTGTGCTCATGCGCATAAAGTGCGCTTTTTATGCTCCATTTGCTTACCATGCCGGCACCGATTGCGCCCGCCAAGGAGAGTCCAGGCAATGCCAACCCCCCAAACAGTAACACCTTTGGCATACGCGGCGGATGCTCACTGAGGCCCGTGCCCATAAACAGCGCCCCCTTTGTCAGGGCATGGTGCGCGGCAAAAAGCACAATCGCCGGCAACAGAAGCGGCCAGGTAGCAGGGGCAATCAAGCCCATCGCTACCAGCGCTGTGAGCATTCCCATCTGGCTGATGCTGGAGTATGCCAGTACGGCTTTTGGGTGACGCTGCCAAACGCCATAGAGCGCCGCTCCAAACGCCGCGACTAACCCTAAGACCAGCATAAAACGCCCCAGCACGGCAAAGTCACCGTGAGCCTCTAACACGCCAAGCGGCAGCACGTTAAGCCAGCCTAACAAGCCCGCTTTGATCACCGCTCCGCTAAGCACCGCACTGGCGGGCGCCGGTGCCACCGGATGCGCCAGCGGAAGCCACACGTGCAGCCCAATCACGCCCGCTTTCACACCCAGCCCAAGCCACAGCAGTAAGGCCATCCATACCCCCTGTTCAGCGCTGGCAATCCCCTCGCGCAGGCCTGGCAGCGTTACGGTTTGTGCCTCGCCAGCGCCCCACAGCAATCCCCCCAGCATCAACCCTTCGCCGAGTATGGCCAGAATCAGGTAGGCACGGCCGCCATGCAGTGCCCGACGGGTGCCGGTATGCACCACCAGGCCGTAACCGGCGAAGGTCATTAATGCAAACCCCAGATAGAAGCTGGCGATATCTTCCGCGATGATCAGCAAAAGGTTGCCGGTCAACGTCAAAGGCCACAGAACCGCCAGACGCATCATGCGACGCTGCGCATCGCTTTCCCCCGTTTGCGCTTTTTGTTGTTCAGCGGCGAAATAGCCCCGCGCATACAGCGCCGAAAAGCTCCATAACAGCGCCGTAAACGCCAGCCAAGCGCGGCTGATAGCATCAAGCTCCCATAGCGAGCCCAATAGCCAACTGTCCATGGTCCACTGAGCTTCACCCAAAAAGGGCAGTAACAGCGCCGGCCAAGGGGCCGACACCCATGCCCAGGTGAGATAAACGGGCTGATTTACAGGAGATTGGTTGTAAAAGCAGGCAAGGCTCCTGAGTGCCAATACGAGCGGCCAACCCAGCGCCAACGGTAGCACCAGATCGACGAGGCTCATGGCATATACTCCTGCGTCGCTACCCGCGTGGCCCAGTCCAATGGGCTAAAGGGCAGCCCGGCCAAAAGCCCTGCCAATACACTGATAAGCGCCGTCAACATGGCCGGCCATAGCAGCCAGCCACTGGTTTCCAGACGCCCCAACTTGCGCTCCTCAGGCCATTCGCCTTGACCGTGCGATGGTCCCTGGCGAAACCAGAGACGGTGCAGCACGGGCAAAAAATAACATGCGTTTAATGTGCTGCTCAGCACCAGCACGAGTACCACAATGGGCATATTTGCCTGAACAGCACCCACGCCGAGATACCATTTGCTGATAAAACCGGCGATCGGCGGCAGACCTATCATCCCAAACGCCCCTATCGTAAACGCGATACTGGTCAGCGGCATGCGCCGTCCCGCGCCGTTGAGGTCGTCAATCCGGTGAATCCCTAGCTCTTCAGCATAATTGCCCGCACAAAAGAACAGCGTCACTTTCATGAAGCCCTGATGGAGAAGATGCACCAGCGCTCCAATGGTGCCAAAGGGCCCCAAGAGGCTCACCCCCAACAGCACGTATGACACTTGACTGATCGTCGAAAAAGCCAATAGAGGCTTCAGTTCCTGCTGGGCAATCGCTCGCGAGGAGCCGTAAATAATAGTGATCGAGGCCATTACCGCCAGCAGCGTGGTCATGCCAAGCGAACTGGTCAGCGCAATGCCGTAAACGTCATACACCACGCGCAAGATACCAAACGCCCCTGCCTTGACCACCGCCACCGCATGAAGCAGAGCGCTGACCGGTGCGGGGGCCACCATGGCGCGTGGTAGCCATCCATGCAGTGGGACCATCGCCGCTTTGACACCCAACCCGCCCACCAAGAGCACAAAAATCACGCTTAACGGTATGCCGTGGCTTGATAGATAGTCACTAAGCGTCGAAGGCTCGGAAAAAGAGAGGTTACCGGCCAGGCTATGCAGCCATACCACCGCTAAAAACAGCACCACTCCCGCGGTCATGGTGTAACGCAAATAAACGCGCCCTGCCGCCAGCACCGTGTCATTCCCACGGTGCACCACTAGAGGGTAAGTTGAGAGAGTGAGTATTTCGTAGAAAATCAAAAAGGTGAAAAGATTACCCGCCAGCGCGATGCCCAGTGTGCTGGCGACACAGAGGCTAAAGAAACCAAAAAAGCGCTTGCGGTTGGGAGAGTCTTCCAAATAGCCAATGGCATAGATCGTGGTGCATAGCCATAAAATCGACGATAACCCGGCAAACATTACCCCCAGCGCGTCGGCGCGCAGCACAAAGGTGACGCCTTCAACCACCGGCAGGCTAAAGGTATCCTCCTGGCCACCGACGATGCGTACCACCATAATCCCCACCAGGAGAGCTTTACCCACCGCGGCACTCAAGTTGACCCAGGTACGCAGCCGCCAAGCGTTTTCCGGCAGCAAGAAAATAATCGCCGCGGCCATCAACGACATGGCCAGGGCAACAACCGGAAGCCACGCCATGTTCATACGCCACTGCCCTGCAACAGCCACAAAGGCCAGTAGGCAAACAGGCCCAACAACAGTGAGGCTAGCGCCAAAAAGAGCGCCATCACGTTCATCTCCAACGAAAGTGGCTTAAAGACATTGCGCGGGGCTGACTCCATAAAAGAGTAGCGAAACAGACGAAAAATATAGGCGGCGGTTAACAACGTGCCGATAAGAAGCACGACGATCATCCACCACTGAGCGGTGAGCATTATCGCGTGGAGTAACTGCCATTTGGCGATGAACCCAGCACTCGGCGGCAACCCCATCAAGGTCACCGAAGCAAGACCAAACGCTAAAAGTGAAAGGGGTAACCGGCGGCTGGTACCCGCCAGGCCCTTCAACGTGCTTTCGCCGGTGGCAAAAATCAGGTTACCCGCGGCCATGAACATGGAGGCTTTTGCCAACGCATGGCCCGTCAACTGCAGCCAAAACCCTTCCCACGCCAACTGTTGTGCTTGAGCACTGACATAAGGCGCTAGCAACAGCGGAAAGGCCAACATGAGATACCCGAGTTGTGCCACTGTGGAAGAAGCCACCAACCCTTTGAGCGTCTCCGCACGCCACGCGGTCAACCCACCCCATACGATGGCAAGCGCCCCAAACATCGCCACGAGAGCCGGCACGGCAGCATTTGTCGGTAGCAGCAAACTCCAGAGCATAAGTAACATATAGAGCGACGCCTTGATGACCAACGCTGCGTGCAGCGCACTCACCGGCGTCCAAGCGTTGCCATGCACAGGGGCTAACCAGGCATGCAAAGGGAAGAGTGCTGCTTTCAGCGCCAGCCCCGCTCCCATTAGCGCCGCCGCAATCCCGGCCACAGGGCCTGGGCTGACTTGATCCGCCAACACCACCAGCGATAGCGTTCCCCACTGTCCCAGGATCAGCGCCACGCCAAGCAGATACAAAAGCGACCCCACCAGCGCCAATAGTAGGTAACGCATCCCGGCGACCAAGGCAGCGCTTTTGCCTGATAACAACAGCATGCCCACGGCGGACAGCCCCATCAGCTCCAGTGCTAAATAGAGCGTGAGCAAATCCACCGCCATCCAGATCAGCGAGAGCGTGGCGACCAGCACACCCATCATTCCCCACAGCCAGCGGCCCAGCGTAGGCGTGAGCATTTGCCGAAGCATGCTTGGCGTGTACAGCGCCGCTGCCAACGCAATCAGCTGCGTGACGAGCAGCATCAGCACCGCGACGCCGTTCAAACGCAAAGTAAACGCAATACTGCCAAGCGAGAACACCACTTGCTGAACCCCTGCCGTGATGAAGCTGGCCAGCAGCGCTACGCCGCTCATCATCACCAATAGACCGGCTAATAACACCGGCCAAACGCGTCGAGGGGGAAAGCATGCCCCTAAAGCACCCAGCAAAACAGGCAGTAACACGCTGGCCATCATCAGCCAGGGCGTACTCATAAGCGCTGGCAGCGGCGCCTCCCACAGCCCCCAACGCATGATCATCCCGCCTCCCTCTCGCCACCACCCGTTAGGCTCCGTTGGCCCTGCAGCCAATAGATACGCCGTATCAACAAAGACCCGAGTAGCGTGCCCAACCAAGCCACCAACAACCCGACCATAATCAACGCCTGCGCTTTGATTAGCGTACCCGCAAGCCCTGCCAACAGTAGAAACACGCCCGACCCCAGTACATTGAATGCCAATAAGCGACGTAATGAATGACGGTGCAGCGCAAAAGCTCCCAAGCCACTGGCGACCATAATGGCGCCTGCCACCATTAGTGGACTCTCCTCGAAGACATCGGAAAAGGTAGGCGTCAAGGTATAGAGTGCCAAGAGTAAAAGCACCAACCATCCTAGCGCCAGTAACACCCGAACACCGGCGTGTGGCCAGGTTTCTACCCGCCAATCGCGCTTAGGCAATAGCGGCGAACCCAGCGGCAGCACGCCCAAGGCATAGAAGAGCGCCGCTGGCGTTAGCACCGCGCCCAAGAGCAGCTCGGCGAGGGCGAGCCAAGGCGCTTCAAGGAGCCACCAGGCAAGCGTCAACGCTAGTGCGAAGACCACAAACATCACACAAGCGCGCAGCAGAAGCCGATCGAACAGCGTCGCCCACGACGCACCAATCAGCATAAGCGCGAGCACTGTTTCGACCGAATAAAGAGAGGGGGTCAACATCCGCCTTCGCCACAGTATGTTTATCGACTAATGGGAAGGTTACTTTGCGTTTTGTGCTGTGCTTTGTCGACTGACAAAAACATCAGACACAAAAAAAGGCGCCTAAGCGCCTGATTTTAAAGTGGTGCCGGTGGTCAGACTCGAACTGACACGCCTTTTACAGCGGCGGATTTTGAATCCGCTGCGTCTACCAATTCCGCCACACCGGCAATGGCTGGGCATTATACGGATTTCACCTTCGGGGTCAATCACATTGGCGAAGTTTGGGCTGAGATAAAAGCGCCTATGCGCACTGCTGCCTTATTAAGCTGATGCCGGCACTTGCGTAAACCAATGATAAAAACCAAGTTGACAACAAAAAGCCTTGGCCGATAAAGTCGCGTCAACTTTCAAAATCAAAAAGGTTTACCCGTGACCACCGCTGCCGCTTCCGCCAATATTGCCGCCCCTCGACACGACTGGACGCTCGACGAAATCAATGTGCTGTTCGCGCTTCCGTTCAACGATCTTCTCTTTCAAGCCCAGCAAGTGCACCGAGCGCACTTCGACGCCAATGCGGTGCAGGTCTCGACCTTGCTATCGATCAAAACCGGCGCCTGCCCCGAGGATTGCAAATACTGCCCGCAGTCGGGTCACTACAACACTCAACTCGAAAAAGAGAAGCTACTTGAGATTGAAAAAGTGGTGACGCAAGCCAAAGCGGCCAAAGAGGCGGGGGCCAGCCGTTTCTGCATGGGCGCGGCGTGGCGCAGCCCGCGGGATAAAGACCTTCTCGCGGTGGAAGAGATGGTTCGCCAGGTCAAAGCCTTAGGGCTAGAAACCTGCATGACGCTCGGCATGGTCGATGGCGAGCAGGCCAACCGACTGGCTGCGGCGGGGCTGGATTACTACAACCACAACCTGGATACCTCGCCGGATTACTACGGCGAGATCATCACCACCCGTACCTATAGCGATCGCCTGGAAACGCTGGCCACCGTGCGCGAAGCGGGCATGAAGGTGTGCTCGGGCGGCATTCTCGGCATGGGGGAAGGCGCTAGGGATCGCAGCGCGCTGCTGCAGGAACTCGCCAAGCTCAGCCCGCACCCCGAGTCCGTGCCGATTAATATGCTGGTCAAAGTCCCCGGCACGCCGCTGGAGGATGTCGAGGACCTGGACCCACTTGAGTTTATTCGGGCGATTGCGGTGGCGCGCATTATGCTGCCGCAAAGCCACGTACGCCTTTCCGCCGGCCGCGAGCAGATGAGCGAATCGACCCAGGCACTGGCCTTTATGGCCGGCGCCAACTCGATTTTCTACGGCGATAAGCTGCTCACCACCGGCAACCCCCAGGCAGAGCGTGACCGGGCGCTGTTCGCCAAACTCGGCTTGCACCCTGAGCGGCGCACCACCTGCGAAGATGACGATACTCATGCCGAGCGCTTAGCCCGACAAGCCGAGCAACACGCCCGCGCCGAGCGTGTGGCGGCCCTGGCGGTGGATGCAAGTGTCTGAAGCGTGGCAACAGCGGCTCGTCAGCGCGCGCGAGCAGCGCCTTGCCCAAAAGCGTTGGCGTAGCCGGCGTGTGAACGAAGGCGGGATGCGGGATTTTGCCGGCAATGACTATCTCGGTTTGGCCCACGACCCGCGTGTCCAAGCCGCTCAGAGTGAAGGCGCGCGCCGCTTTGGCGCGGGGGCCGGGGCTTCGCACTTGGTCAGCGGCCACTTGAGCGTCCACGAGGCGCTGGAAGAGGCCCTGGCCGAATGGACCGGACGCCCGCGCGCGCTGCTATTCTCTACCGGGTATATGGCCAATCTAGGGGTGCTGCAGGCGCTGGCCGATGCGCAAACGGCGATCTTTCACGACCGCCTGAACCACGCCTCGCTACTCGATGGCGCTACATTGAGCGGTGCCCGCTCGCGGCGCTACCACCACCGCGACGCTGATGACCTCACGCGCCTGTTAGCGCGCAGCGAGCGCCAATACAAACTCGTCGTCAGCGATGGCGTGTTCAGCATGGATGGCGACATCGCCGATATTCACGCCCTCGCCGAAGTTAGCCACCGGCATGGCGCCTGGCTGATGATCGACGATGCCCACGGCCTTGGCGTGCTGGGCGAAAAGGGGCATGGCTGTGTCGGCGGCTTCTCAAGCCACGACGTGCCTATTTTGGTCGGCACGCTGGGCAAGGCGCTCGGCACGGCGGGAGCGTTTGTGGCCGGCGATACCGCGTTGATCGAGCATATCACCCAGTTTGCCCGCAGCTATGTGTACACCACCGCCCAGCCGCCGAGTATTGCCGCGGCAACACTAAAAGCCCTCACCATTGTTCAGCACGAACCCGAGCACCGCCAGCGGCTTCACCGCCATATTGCCTATTTCCGCAAGCAGGCGCGCGCACTTGCGTTACCGCTGGGCGACTCCACCACGCCCATTCAACCACTGCTACTTGGCAGCGAGGCCCGAACGCTGGCATGGGCGACACAACTGGCGCAGCACGGTATTAGCGTGGGCGCCATTCGCCCGCCCACGGTGCCCAACGGCGAGGCCCGCCTGCGTATCACCTTAAGCGCTCGCCACACCCGCCACGACATCGACCGTTTGCTCGAAGGATTGGACGTTTGCCAGCGCGAGGAGGCACCGTGACACGCCAACGCCCGTATCCACACTTAGTGCTGCTCTCCGGCTGGGGCGTTGATCAACGCATCTGGCAGCCGCTAGCGCGCTACTGGCCTGCCCATATTAGCGTCTGTGCGGTTGACTGGCCGGGCTATGGCGATACGTCGGCGCTCCCCGAAAACGCCACGCTCGATTCACTTACCGACGCCATGGCCCATCAACTGCCCGATAACGCCGTGTGGGTCGGCTGGTCGCTGGGTGCCCTGCTCGCCACCGCGCTGCTCGATAAGCTCCCCGCGCCGCGCGCGCTTATTCTGCTGGGCGCCGGCGCGGCGTTTTGTAGCGATGACGGCGTGACCCAAGCCGAACTGGCAAGCTTTCGCCGTGCTTTTGCCCGCGATCCCAACGCCACCTGGCGGCACTTCTTACGTTGGCAGGCGCAGGGGGAGCCCAACGCCCGCCACGCGCACGCGCAGATGCGTGACCTGCTGGGAAACGCGCCGAGCGCTGATCACGCCACCTTGGCGAAGGGTCTTACGTGGCTAGCAACGCTGAATAATCACCAGCGCCTGGCGAATGCCCCCTGCCCGGTCGCGCGCGTGGTGGGTGAGCACGACCCGCTGTTGGGCAGTGCGGCACGCGCCAAGGCCACCACGCTTGCGCGTGCCGGGCACTGCCCCATGCTCTCTCAGCCTGAGCGCCTTGCCGCGCTGCTTGCTGCCCAAGCCGACACACTGACCTCGGGGGAGACACCATGAGCACCTCAGCGGCGTTACTCGAAGAGCCCGCAAGCCTATGGCAGGCGAAAGTCGCGCACGCCTTCTCCCGCGCGGCGCCGCATTATGACCGCCTTGCCAGCGCTCAGCGCCATATTGGCGAGTCACTCTGGGAAGGTTTACCCGAGACGGCCACCCGGGTACTCGATCTGGGTTGCGGCACCGGCTACTGGAGCAACCGGCTCGCGTCACGCTACCCGCACGCCCGCGTCACCGGGCTCGACATTGCCCCTGGCATGCTGGCGCACGCCAGGGTGCGCTACGGCACGCGCATCACCTGGCAGCAGGGCGATGCCGAAACCCTGCCGTTTGAAAAGCCTGCTTTTGATGTGGTGTTCTCCAATCTGGCGATTCAGTGGTGCCGCGACAACCACGCCGTGATGCGCGCGCTTAAGCGGGTATTAAGCGTTGGCGGTCAGGCGCATATCACCACCCTACTGCCCGGTACGCTCGCGGAGGTCGCTTTCGCCTGGCAGCGCCCCGAGGCGCTGCTGCCCCTGCCCGGTGCCCGCGAGCTTCACGGCATCATTGAGTCAAGCGGGCTGGTATTGCTAAGGCAATCCATTGAGCCGCGCACGTTTTACTACCCCGACCTTCACGCCGTCATGGCATCGATCAAAGGCGTCGGCGCTCAGGTAGCAAGAGCGGACGCCCGGCTCACCCGCGCCGAGCTTGCCGCCGCCAAAGCACGCTTTGAAACGCTACGCGAGCCTCAAGGCCTGCCCGTGAGCTATCACTGTTTCACCCTGCAGTTGGAAAATCCCCAATGAACGCCTTTTTTGTTACCGGCACCGATACCGACGCAGGCAAAACCCTGGTCACAAGCGCGCTGCTCTATGCCGCCAAAAAGCAGCGCCTTAGCACGCTGGGGCTCAAGCCGATCGCTTCCGGCAGCCACATGACCGCCGAGGGGCTGCGCAACAGCGATGCCTTGGCACTACAAGCGCAAAGCGAGCCGTCAGTGGCCTACCAAACGGTGAACCCTTGGGCCTTTGCCCCCGCCATCGCCCCGCATATCGCGGCGAGCGAGGCCGGCCAAACGCTCAGTGCCCACCACGTCGTGGCCGCCCTCAACGCAGCGCGCACCGAGACGCTAAGAGACCTCACCCTGATCGAAGGCGCCGGCGGCTGGCGCGTTCCCCTCAACGCGCGCGAGGACTTCTCCGCTATTCCTTGCGCCATGGGTTTGCCGGTTATCCTGGTGGTAGGGCTGAAGCTCGGGTGCATTAACCATGCACGTCTCACGGCAGAGGCGATTATCCATGATGGCCTGACGCTCGCGGGCTGGGTGGGCAGCGTGGTGGATGCCGATTTTGCCGCCGAGCCCGCGCGCTACAGCGCCAATCTGGCCCACCTGGAAGCCCGCCTGCCCGCGCCGTGCCTGGGCGTCATCCCTCACCTTGAGGCTCCCTCGGCCCAGACCGCGCACCGCTATCTCTCGCTGGCCCCGCTACTCTCTTCAGCACTCTCCCAGGAGCCGCTATGACCTCGCCCGTTTGGCACCCATACGCGCACCTCAAAACCCAGACACCCGCACCCAAAGTGGTGGGAGGTGAAGGCGCCCACTTCACGCTCGAAAGCGGCGAACGCCTGCTTGATGCGACATGCTCCTGGTGGTGCATGATCCACGGCTATCGCCACCCGCGCCTGGTCAACGCCATTCGCGAGCAGGCCGGCGAGCTTTGCCATGTCATGCTGGGTGGGTTAACTCACGAGCCCGCCGACCGGCTGGCGCGGGAACTGGTGCGCATTACGCCAGAAGGGCTTAACCACGTTTTCTACTCCGACAGTGGCTCGGTGGGCATGGAGGTGGCGATGAAGATGGCGCTGCAGTATCAGGTGCTCACGGGCCACCCGGAAAAGCAGCGCATGCTCTCGTTGATGAAGGCGTACCACGGCGACACCACCGGCTGCATGGCGGTGTGCGACCCGGAAGAGGGCATGCACAGCCTGTTCTCCAGCCTGCTGCCGGAGCACCACTTTGCCCCCGCGCCCAAGGCGGGATTTGACGCCACGCCCGATCAGGTGGCGCTGGATTTAGCCGCGCTTCGCGAGGTGCTCGTGCGTCACCACCACGAGATCGCCGCCCTACTGATGGAGCCGCTGCTCCAAGCCGCTGGCGGACTCAACATGACCTCGCCGGAGTACCTGCGCGGCGCCCGCGCGCTGTGCGATGAGTTCGGCGTGCTGCTGATTTTTGACGAAGTCGCCACCGGCTTTGGCCGCACCGGCAAGCTCTTCGCCGCCGACCACGCCGAGGTGACCCCCGATATCATGGTGCTCTCCAAGGGGCTCACCGGCGGCTATCTGGGCCATGCGGCCACGCTTGCCCATGACCGCGTGCACGACGCCTTTATTGGCGACAGCGAGCACCACGCCTTTATGCACGGCCCGACTTTCATGGGCAATCCGCTCGCCTGCCGCGTGGCGCTGGAGAGTCTGCGCGTGTTTGAGGAGGAGGATTACTTGGGCAAAATTGCCACCCTCAACGGCTTGCTGCAGCGCGAACTGCGCGACGATAAGACGCTAAACGGCCACCCGGACGTCGCCGATGTGCGCGTGCTGGGCGCCACAGCGGTGATCGAGGCACGCTCGGCGCAGGCACTCAAAGGAGTGGGGGATTTTGCCCGCCAACGGGGCGTATGGCTGCGCCCGATTGGCCGCTTTCTCTACACCATGCCCGCCTATATCACCTCCGAGCCGGAAATGACCCACATTACCGACGTGATGAAAGCGTGGTTTTTAACGCGAAACGCTTAAGGCAGCCGTAGGTTTTTTTAAGGCAGCAAGAGGTTGCCCTGGCGCTTCCACTGATTGACCAAGGCGGGCACGCCCTCCCCTGCGGTGGTGTTGATCGCCAGCACGCCGGGCGGGCTTAGCTCGTCGGCGTTGGGGTCGACCACGGCACAGGGCGTTTCGTAGTCGATATGGGTTAACAGCGACGCCGCGGGCATCACGGCAAGCGAGGTGCCCACTACCAGCAGAAAATCCGCCTCGCCGGCGAGATCGCAGGCGTCGGGAAACAGCGGCACCGACTCGCCAAACCACACCACATCCGGGCGTAGCTGGCTGCCTTTGTCGCACAAATCGCCGATACCGATTCCGCCCTTGGGTAGCGGGTACTGCATACGCGTATCGACGCTGGAGCGGGCTTTGAGTATCTCGCCGTGCAGGTGGAGTACATGGCGCGAGCCGGCGCGCTCATGCAGGTCATCGATATTCTGGGTGATGATACTCACCTTGAAGCCTGCTTTTTCTAGGCTGGCCAGCGCCTTGTGGGCGGCATTGGGCTTGGCTTTGCGCACCTGCTCGCGGCGCATGTTATAGAAATCTAGCACCCGCTCAGGGTCACGCCGCCAGCCGCTGGGCGTGGCGACATCCTCCACCGGATGGTTCTCCCACAGGCCATCGCTGGCGCGAAAGGTTTTTATTCCGCTTTCGGCGCTAATCCCCGAGCCGGTAAACACCACCAAATGGGGTACGTCTGCCATACGCTTCGCTCCCTAACCACTCCCCCTGAGCTTGCGAAGGGTGCGTATATCGCGCACGGTCTTCGACAGGCTCAGCCCGAACGGGTTATTTGAGGTCTCAACCAACGAATATTGGCTTTAATACACTAATAGGGGCCTCAATAAACCAACTGCCCGGCGCTGCCGGCGAATCGCTGCTTGTTGCGGTACGGGTAGACATCAATCACGCGACCGTCAAGGATCGCCTGCTGCAGGCCTTGCCAATAATCCGCGTCGAAAAGCTCCGGGTGCAACTGATAGAACAGCTTGCGTAGCTGCACGTTAGCAAACAGAAACGGCCCGAACTCCTCTGGGAAAATATCATTCGGCCCCACGGAGTACCACGGCTCGCTGGACATCTCCTGCTCGGGGTAGAGCGGCTCAGGAATGTGGCGAAAGTTGCACTCGGTCAAATAGCAGATTTCATCGTAATCGTAGAAGATCACTCGCCCGTGGCGGGTCACCCCGAAGTTTTTCAGCAGCATATCGCCGGGAAAAATATTCGCCGCGGCGAGCTGTTTAATGGCGTTACCGTAATCCTTGAGAATGGTGACTTTCTCCTTCTCGCTGCACTCTTCCAGGTAGATATTGAGCGGCGTCATCATGCGTTCGGTGTAGCAGTGCTTGATAATCACCTTGTCGTCGCGCAGATAAACCGTCGAGGGGCACACTTCCAAAAGGTGCTCCAAGCACTCTGGCGAGAAGTGATCCTGGCGGGCAATGAAGTTGGAAAACTCCTGGGTATCCGCCATGCGCCCGACGCGGTCGTGGCGTTTGACCAAGCGGTACTTCTCGCGCACGTTCTCGCGGCTCATCTCCTTGGTGGGGTCGAATTTGTCTTTAATGATCTTAAAGACCGTGCGAAACGAGGGCAGCACGAACACCGCCATCACCATGCCGCGCACACCCGGGGCGATAATGAACTGATCCTCGCGCTTGGCGACCTGGCGGTTAAGGGCGCGGAAAAACTCGGTCTTGCCGTGTTTGAAAAAGCCAATCGAGGCGTAGAGTTCCCCCGCCGGCTTTTGCGGCATCAGCTCCTGTAAATAAGCGACGAACTCCCCCGGCACCGGCACCTCGACCTGAAAATAGGCGCGAGTGAACGAGAAAATAATCGAGACTTCGTCTGACTCGATCAACACCGTGTCCAGGTGCAGACGCGGGTCAGCGTCTTCCTGTTCGCCGAAGCCTTCGCCATGGAGTACCGGCAGCACCAGCGGCACCTGCTCGCCACCGCCATAAATCCGCCCAACGAGGTACGCGCCTTTGTTGCGGTAGAACACGTTTTTAAGGAGTTCCATCTCGGCGTCGTCGGCATGCACAATCGCCTCGGGGAGATTGGCCTCCAGAAACTCAGCCCCTAACTGCGTGTCACGGTCGATATCGGTAAAAGGATTTTCAAACGGCGCCTCCTCTAGCGCCCAGCGTAAGGCGGCTTGCCAGTCGCCGTTCACCGGCTGGCGCCGACACAGCTCGATACCGGAGTGGTGCGCCGCCCCTTCCCGCGAGCTGTAAACAAACATCCAGTCGTTGCGGATATGGCGGTGGTGAAAAATGGAGCAGAAAAGCGAGTTGAAAAACGTCTCCGAGAGTTCGTAGTCCAGCCGCTGATTGATCAGGTCGGCGTAGTGGATGCGCGCTTCGCGCCAGCACTCGCAATGGGTGAGCACATCGTGATGGAAGGTCCGCTTTAGCCGCCCCAAGGTGTCGCCCACCTTCTCTTCGTAAAGGTTGATACGCTCCGCCGACGCTTGCTGCGCTTCACGCCAGGCGGCGTCGCGAAAGCGCCGGCTGGCATCCTGAGTGATGTCTTTAAAGCGTGCGCGGTACTCATCGAAGCCGTGCAAGATGGTGGCAGCGAGACGGTAAGCGGGTGACAGTTTCACGGTGGTCTCCTCTCAGTTTTCCCTAGCTTCCCCGATTGCGCGACGACATACGAGGCGACCTTGGTGGGACGTCACTCAAGCGGCTTCAATTCGGTAACGCGCAGGCAGAACGGCCCCGCAGTGCGATCGGCGATCAGAAACCCCAGTTGGTGGATCGTTTGCGGCGCAAGCGACGGCGCATCGGTGAGCAGCGTGCCCCGGCGCACGGCTTCAAACTCGTGCCATGCGAAGTGCAGTGTCGTCCATTGGTGTTGAGGTGGGGTGAAGGTCACCCGGTAGGCGCTAGCATCGGTCAGCTGTGAGCTTTTCAAGCGCAGTTGGTAGGTGCGTCCATCGCCCTGTACGGTGAGGGTAACACCCCGCGCGGTATGCAGCGTGGGCTCAAAATCGCCCGGTTCGCGACGCACCGAGGCAAAACCGCCGCCGTTTTCCAGCGACACTTCGCCGTGAAACTGGCCTTCACCCGCTTTCACGGTGAAACCGCTCTGCGAGACGCCGCCCATCACATCGTCATTTACTGCGTACCAGCGGCTGGCTTCGTCTGAGTGTTCAAATGTTAACGCGTTCATTTCAACTCCGAAGGTACATTGTGCGTGTCATCGCCTAGACTAGTACTGTTAACGCGCTGGGAGAAAGCATGTTCAACACGACTCGTTGGAATCAAGTGCGCTACACCGCCTATGCACCGCTCTATGATGCGTTCACCGAGCGCCTACTTCGCCGCCCACGCCGTATTGCGTTGGGCCAAGTCGACTGGGAGCCCGGCATGCGGGTGCTGCTGGTGGGCGCCGGTACCGGGCTGGATGTTCCTTTTATCCCCGCGGAAGTCGAACTCCACGCCACCGACCTCTGCCCGGCCATGGTGAAGCGCGCGGCAAAGCGTGCCGAGCACCTGCAGCGCGATGTGGATTGCCACGTCATGGATGCCGAAGCCCTTGCGTATCCCGATGCGCATTTTGATGTCGTGGTGATGCACCTGATACTGGCCGTCATGCCCAACCCACAGCGTGGCCTTGCCGAGGCCCACCGCGTACTGAGGGACGATGGCCAACTCTGCGTCATGGATAAATTTCAGCCCGATGACCACCCGGCGGGGAGCGCACGCAAAGCGCTGAATGCCATCACATCAACTCTCGCCACCGATATCACCCGGCAAGCGCAACCACTGCTGCATGAGGCGGGGTTCTGGATTCGCCACGACGAGCCGGTACTGATGGGGTCGCTATTTCGCGCCCTGCTGGCGGCTAAAAAGCCGACAACATAAACCACTGAAGCGCAAGGAAACACTCTATGTCCCATGCTTGTGTCAAACGCTTTCACCGTCTTCCAGGCGATGAACAGTCGCGCCTAATCGAGATGGCTTGGGAAGACCGCACGCCTTTTGAGGCCATCGAAACCCTGTTTGGCTTGACCGAATCGGATGTGATCAAGATCATGCGTCATCAGCTCAAGCCGGCCTCATTTCGGCTCTGGCGCCAACGTGTTTCGGGGCGCAATACCAAACACCGCGCATTGCGCTCACCGGATGTCATGCGCGGCTACTGCCCGACGCAGTATAAGCGGTAAAAAAAGCCGCCTTTGACGCTCTCAGTTTCTGCTTGCATTGACCAAGAAACCCTCCGCCCAGTCACGCACCTCGGGGTAGGCGCGCTGCTCAAAGAGCGCAAAGCCATTGAGGCCACGCGCTTTTAGCGGGGTAAAGATCGGCATGGTTAGGCCGCACAGAAAGTGCGCCAGCCGCTGCGCGTTGGGTGGCTGGCCAAACTGTGCATGGTGGCGCTCTATAAAGGGCAGTGCGTGGCGCTGAAAATCCGTCGCCGATAACGGGGGGTGGGGCGGCGCCTCCGGTAGCCGCACCGGGTGGCCGTAACAGACCGAGCAGTGCCCACAGCGGCCCTGCTCGGTATTGCCGGGTGTATCAAAAGTGCTGTCGCCAAAATGCTCGGCCAGGCGCCGCGTGAGGCAGCTCTCGGTTTCAAACAGCGCCAGCATGGCGTGCAGCCGCTCGATTTCGGCGCGTTCTCGGGCCAAGCACTCGTCGTAAAGCTGACCCGCGAGTGTCTCAATCGAGAAGTGTGGCTGGCAGACCTCGAACACGTCGGTCATGCGCTTGCCTTCCAGGGTCAGCCAGCCCTTATCTTGAAAATACTCCAGCGCTGTGATCACGCGGACACGGGAAGTATCAATCTGCTGCGCCTGCCCCGCTCGGTGCAAGCGCTCGAAATCCACCGTGCCCCATGTGCGAGCAATGGGAATATGGTCGATCAACAGGCGCACAAAAGCGGCCCGCTCGCCGTTAAAGCGCGCCACTATTGATTCGGGTTCAAGGTGGTAGCGCAGCCGGTACTCGGCTAAAAAGGCGAAGCGCGGGGCGATAATGCCGTGCATTTCCAGCCGTACCAACAGCGTTTTTAGCGGCAGTAGGCGAATATTGGTATCGCGAGAAAGGGTATTGAGCAGCACCTCCCACTGGCACTCGGGCGCGGCGCCTGCCGTTGCGATCTCTTCCAGCAGACGATAAATACCGCGGTACTCGGGGGTATCGCCGTACACGAAGTTTTCCAGCACCCGTAGGCCATCGCGCCCGGCCAGGGTCAGGCAGGTGGAGGGCAAACCATCGCGCCCCGCCCGGCCAATCTCTTGGCTGTAGTTCTCGATCGATTTGGGCAGATCAAAGTGCACCACGTTGCGAATATTGCCCTTGTCGATGCCCATGCCAAAGGCGATGGTGGCGACGATACAGGGCGATTCGCCGCGCATAAATTGATGCTGAATATCATCCCGGCGGGCTGCATCCAGCCCCGCGTGATACGCCGTTGCGACGATACCCTGAGCCGTCAACGCCTTCGCCACCCGCTCGGCGGTGTGCTGGAGAGTGACATAAACAATCGTGGGCGCTTGGCTCCCCGGCTGCATTTGCGGCTTGAGCCAGTCAATCAGCTGCTGCTGGCGGTCTTGCCGCGCGGGCGCCACCAGCAACTCAAGGTTGGGTCGATAAAAGCCGGTCGTGATGACATTTTCGGGGGCAATGGCAAACTTTTCGCGCATATCGGCGATAACGGCGGGCGTTGCTGTGGCGGTGAGTAGCAGCGCCTGGGGGATGGCGAAATCGCGCTGGTAGTCCGGCAGCTTGAGATAATCGGGGCGAAAGTTATGTCCCCACTCGGAAATACAGTGGGCTTCGTCGACCACCAGCAGCGAAATAGGGACCTGGCGGAGAAAGTGGCGAAAGCGTTCGTTTTTCAGCCGCTCCACCGACACCATCAAAATCTTCAACTCGCCGCGTTTAGCGCGCTCCATCACCTCGCGGCCCGTCTCGCGATCCTGAGTGGAATCGATGCTGGCCGCCGCGATGCCTTGGCGTTCGAGAAACGCGAGCTGGTCCTGCATCAGCGCCAACAGCGGCGACACCACCAGGGTCAGGTGCGGCAAGTGCAGTGCCGGCAGCTGATAGCAAAGCGACTTACCGGCGCCGGTGGCGAAAATCGCCGCCGTTGAGCGGCCTTGCAAAACGCTGGAAATGACGGCCTGCTGGCCGCCGCGAAAATCATCAAAACCGAAGGTATCTTTGAGTGTCTGCCGCGGCGACATCGAGGGCCTAAGCGCTTCCTTGGTTAACCCATGCGAACTTAAAACGCCTTCTCCAGCGCGAAGCGCGGCTGGGTGCGGTCGTCTTTGGTGACGCTTTCAGTGAACATTGTCAGCGGGCGCACCCAGAGGCCGTAATCGCCATACAGTGCCCGATACACCACAAGGGGTTCCTCACTTTCGCTGTGCCGAGCGGTGCCGATCACCTCGTAAAGGCTGCCTTTATAGTGGCGGTAAATACCGGGAACGGGGGCGGTCATGGGCGCTCCTCTGGGGTAGTCGTTGAGTGGGCCGCCCGAGCGCCTTTTTTCGCCAGACGTTCGAGCACTTTGGCGGCGGCGACAAAACCGAAGGTGCCAGTGACAAAGGTCGCGGCACCAAAGCCCGTGGCGCAGTCAAGCCGCGTGGCCTCATTGCCGCCAGGCTTGTGCAGGCACACTTCGCCGTCAGGGGCGGGATAAACCAGCTGCTCGTCGGAGTAAACACACGCCACCGAAAAGCGCCGTTTGGGGTTACGCGAGAAGCCGTAGTCGCGGCGCAGACGCGAGCGCACCTTGGCCAGCAGCGGGTCGTGTTCGGTGCGGGTGAGATCGGCGACCTGAATCCGCGTCGGATCGGTCTGCCCGCCGGCCGCACCGGTCACGGTGATGGGGAGTTTACGTCGCTTGCACCAGGCGATGAGCGCCGCCTTGGCGATCACGCTATCAATGGCATCGACCACATGATCGGCGTCACTGGGGATACGCTCGGCCAGATTGGTCGGGGTGACAAACGCCGTGTCGGCGACAACCTCAATCTCCGGGGCGATCAAGCGGCAGCGCTCGGCCAGCACCTCGACTTTTGGCTGTCCGAAGGTGGTGTTTAACGCGTGGAGCTGCCGATTGACGTTGGAGACGCACACATCGTCCAGGTCAATCAGCGTGAGCTTGCCGATGCCCGAACGCGCCAGCGCTTCCACCGCCCAGCTGCCGACACCGCCCACGCCCACGACGACCACTTGGGCCTGGCGAAACGTCTTGGCGGCGCGCTGCCCATAGAGGCGGCGAATACCGCCAAAGCGAAAGTCGTAATCAGCAGACGACATAGTCCCCCTCAAAATAGCCCTTCAAGATAATGACGTGAGCGCAGTAGCGGCGCTGCGCGGCGGCGTGCGTACGCTATCCAGCGGCAAATGCCCCGCCCAACCCAGGTGGTGAAACAGCGCCGTCATGGTCGCGTCCAGCGCGCAGCTTAGCTGCACGCGTTTGGCCAGCGCCGGGTGGTCGAAAGCCAAATAAGTGGCGGCAAGCAACAGCCTTGGCGCGCTTAGCTTATCGGCAAAAAAATGATTGTGAACACTTTTCCCGTGTTTGGCATCGCCGATAATGGGGTAGCCACGCCGCGACAGATGGCGCCGGATCTGATGGCGGCGCCCGGTCAGCGGCCGCGCTTCCACCAGTGAGTAGCGCGCTTGCGGGTAGCGGTCGACCTGCACGGGAAGCTCGACGCTATCCAGGCAGCGAATATCGGTCATCGCCGGCATCGCGGGCATTTCAGCCTTGGGGCGCGTGCCATCTTCTTCGCGCAGCGGATAGTCCAGGCGCTCCTCGGCGGGCGCTTTGCCGCGCACCACCGCGAGATAGCGCTTGTCGACCTGCCGCTCGGTAAACGATTCGCTCAAGCGCCCCGCCACCTCGGCGGAGAGACCAAACACCATGACACCCGACGTGGGCCGATCCAACCGGTGCACCGGGTAGACCCGCTGGCCGATCTGGTCGCGCAGACGCTGAAGCAGAAATTCGCTCTCGCCCCGCGCCAACGCCGAGCGGTGTATCAAAAGCCCCGAGGGCTTATGCACCGCGACAAGAGATTCATCCTGATAAAGGATGTTCAGTGGCAACATCGCTCCCCCGATAACCGCTCAGCCAGTCATCAACTCAAACCTGCCCTTTGGGCCTTAATGCAGCGCTATTGTCGCGGCTTGGACGATAGATGTCATCTGTTGCGCCAATGAGAAAGCGCCGGTTTCATGCACTCCAGAGTGGGCGGTTTACCTTGTGAACGGCGTCCAGCCGCTGCTGTATATCCCGCCTGACTTGGAGGCTGACGCCGAGTGCCTTGGCGGTTGCATTCCAGCCGCTGATTGCCGCTACGATTTCCTCTATCGCTTGCCTTGCTTCGCTCCAGCGGTTGAAACCAGCCTGATCGGCTAACGCCTGAACGACCTTGAGTGGCGGACCCTTACCATGCCCTTGGAACGCCGTCGCGTGTTCGCCATAGGGGCTGGGGCTGAAGGTCAGATCGTAGCCGGGAGTGGGGCGCCACTGGCCTTCGTCGTCCAAGAGAAACGCCCAGTTCTTGCTGTGGTCGTCCTGGTTGCAGGCGAAAAGGTTGAAGATGCAGCGACGAAACAGCTCTCGTCCCACGGCAGGGCTGCCGCACAGAACTTGGCCGGCCTTGATGAGGTCCTCGTAATCCAGCGATGGCAGGCGAAAGTCGGCATCCAGCAGCCCGCAGGCACTGATCATGTGGTAGCGCCCGGATCGCTCGCTACAGTCGAAGCGTCGCAGTGCCAGCCAGGCACGTGCCGGAGAGTCCTCGGGCGGCGTGATCAGTTTCCAGCACGGGGTTTCGATGCCGGCCTGCTGGGCAAGGGTCAAGTACGCGGCTTCACATAAACCTTCTTCATGTCCCAATGCCAGCGCGCCGGATGTGAACTTGACCAGCCAGGGCTCCCACCCTTCGCGGGGGTGTGTGCTGGCCTGATCGGTGGAGTCCGAGGAAAGGTACACCTGCACCTTGGGGCGAGCCCCGCCCGAACTGCCGGCCTGGGCCAAGGTGGCAAGCACGGTATCAGTTTGGCCCTCGAAGAGACGACGAGCCTGCTCGCCTAATTCGCCCAGGCTACACTCAGGCGCGGCTTCGCCGATAGCACCAAGCGCCAATACCGGACGGTAGCTCAGGGCGCCCATGCCATGCTCGCCGACGAAAGCCAAGCGGTCCAATGCCGTCACGTCATGAGGCGCGATGCCGTGCTGGCGAAACAGGCGATCCATCAGCATCATCCCCCAGCCATCCGGCAGCGAGTCGGCAAACAGACCATGAAGCCCCCGGTGCGGGGTGGGTGGAGCGGCATGCAGCCGGGTATCGAACGCCAGCTGAAACGGCGAGAGGCTATGGTAGGTGCGGTAGTAAGCATCGTCATACTGAAAAAACACGCCCTGGCGGCTCTGCGCCAGCCGACCCACCCGCACGTGGCGGCCATCGCTGAGGCAACGGTGCACGTCCAACTGCCGCACGGGAACGAAATCAGTCATCGCGCAGCACCTCCTCGATGCTGCGGGGTGTATCCGACGTAGGCGCCGCCAACACTGCCACGCGCTCCAGCCGATCAACGCACTGCCACAGCAGCAGGAACTGGCGCAGCGAGATTTGCCCTGTGGTTTCAAAGCGCTTGATCGTCGGTGCCGGCACCCCGCTGCGCTCGGCCAGGGCGCTACGTGACCATTTCAGTTCGCGCCGGCGGCGACGAACGGCATTGGCCAGCTCATGCTGGATGTCGCTTGCAGTGAGTAGAGAAAGGCGCATACTGAACTCTATATTGGATAATATAATATCCATTATATCGAAAAAACAGACTTAATAGTTACAATGTTATCCATTTATTTCGAACCAACGTTCAACGCCGGTGAGTAGGCTGACAGATGGCACACTGCTCCCATGAAGCACGCAGCGAAGGAGAGACCGCCTGGTCCTCCTTGAGCCGCTACCGAAATAGCTTTCCACCGGCCACGTTACCGGTGGCCTATAGCACTACCGCGTTTGCTACCGGCACGATAGCGGCTACATGGTAGTGACTACATCAGTGAAAGGTCACGGCCAATGAGACGCGGTGCTGATCACCGAATGGCAGTGAAGGCCAGTTGAGATAATCGGCAAAAAAGGCCGCCTGGCGCGAATGGTCAATGAGCACCGAAACGCACTCCCCCAACCCACAGCAGTGTTGCGAGGCGGTGTGATGGCCATCATCCTGCAAATACGACAGCGCGCGGTAGATCACCCGCTCCACTGCCGCGCTGTCACCGTGATCCGCCAGAACACCCGATAGCAGAATAGCGGATAGCGTAAGTTCAATATGCAGGCATGGCTCATCGGGGGCGCCCTCCAGGCAGGCTAGCTCAAAGGCACTGCCCGCCAGCGCGATCACCTCACGCCACTGCCCCTGTTCACTGTGAGTGCGTGCGTTCTCCATCCAGCGCAGCCAGAGATCTTTTTTGGCTTCCAGCGGGAATCTGGCGAAATGCTGACGATGCATGGGACACAGAAATTGCATGGGAGGCTCGCTATAATACAAATACTAATGATAATAGTTTTTATTTGATACTATTTCAACCGAAAAGCAAAAGGGATGATGGCGAACCATCATCCCGAGCACAGTACATTCAGAAAACGCGGACGTACGTTAGAACTCTGCCTGCAGGGAAACGCGAGCAGTACGCGATGCCCCCGGGGTCACCCGGCCATAAGGGTAGTTGCCGAGGGTACCCCAGGCGCCGCCACCCACGTAGTACTCCTCGTCGGTCACGTTCTCCACGTTGAAGCGCAGCGTCCAGTCCAGATTTTGCGCCTTGAAGCCATAACGGGCACCCAGGTCCAGGCGGGTATAGTCGTCGATGCTCCACACGTTGTTGCCGTCCAGGTAGCGCTCGCCTTCATGGTAGGCACCGCCGGTGAGCACAAGGCCCGGCATAGGCAGCCTGTACTCGCCGTAGAGGCTGGCGCTGAATTCCGGCACTCCGGCAACGTCCTTGCCGTTTAGGCTGTCGTCACCGGTGTCTTCCTGCTCGGCATCTAGCCACATCAGCCCGGCAATCAAGCGCAGGCGCTCGGTGATATCGCCGCGAGCACTGAGCTCCAGGCCGGTATGCACTTGCTCGCCATCCTGCACGTAGGTGTTGCTAGCATCGGTGTACTCCAGGCCTTTCTCCGCGCGGAAAATCGCCCCGCTGAGCAGCAGCCGATCCTCCATCAGCGCCATCTTGGCGCCCAGTTCAAGCTGATGGCTATCCAGCGGGTCCATGAACTCGTCGGCGTTGGTCGCCGACGCGGGCGCGCGGCCGCCCTGCTCCACCCCTTCGGCGTAGGAGAGATACACCTGGCTGCCGGGACGCGGGAAGTAGCTCAGCGCGGCCATGGGCAGGAAAGTGTTCTCGTCGTAGCGATCCTCGCGATTCTCGCTTCCGGTGGCATCATACTTGCGGTTTATCAGGCGCGCGTAGCGTCCACCTGCGGCCAGCGCCCAATGCTCGCCGAAGGCCATGTCGTCAAGTACGAACAGGCCGTACTGCTCAAAAGCGTTGCGAAGCACCGGGTCCCCCGGCTGCTTGCCGCTGGGGGCAAGCTCGACAGGATCGAAGACATTGCTGGTGCCGACGAACTCCCAGCTGAGCGTATCGTAGTGCAGCTCGGCCTCGGACCAGTCCGCGCCCGCCACCAGGCGGTGCTGCACGGCACCGGTGTCGAAGCCGCCTTCCACGGCAGTGCGGTGCGACCAGGTCGGGCGCTCACCCCGTTCCCAGTGCTCGTAGACGTCCCAGTCGCCGTTGGCGCTCGCATCCCAGGGCCAGGCGCGATGGTCGCTGCGGTAAAGGTCCTGATAGGCGGTGCGGCTGGTCAGGCGCCAGTCGGCATTGATATCCCAGACCAGGCCCGCCATGTAGGTCTCGGTTTCGGTCTCGTAATCGGCCCAGTCCTGGCCGATGAAGGTATCCGGATCAAGGTCGAAAAACTCGCCGGTGACGGGAATGGGCACCCCCATCATGGTGGTGATACTGCGGTCGTAGTGCTCGTAGGAGGCCTCCACCAGCAGGTCATCGGTTAAGCGGTAGTCGGTGAACAGGGAGAACACCTGACGGTCGCCGTCGACCTCGTCAACAAAGCTCTCGGTGTCCTCGCCGGCCATCACTACCCGATAACCGAAGCGCTGCTCCTCGCCCAGTCGGCCGCCGACATCCACCTGGCCGTAGAGCAGGCCGTTGCTGTCGGCATCGACGGTCACCGAGCGGTAAGGCTCATCGGTGGGTCGCTTGCGCACGTAGTTGATGACACCGCCGGGAGGGGCAAAGCCGAACTCGAAGGCTGCCGGCCCCTTGAGCACCTCCACGCTTTCCTTGTTGTCGATCAGCTGCTCGGCCTGGTTGTTCATGGGCAGGCCGTCGATGAAGTAGCTCTGGACGTTGCTCAGCCCGAAGCCGCGGATGGCGAAATTGTCGTACCAGCCGACCTTGGCGTCCGGGGCCAGCACGCTGGGGTCGTTCTTGACCACCTCGCGGGTGCTGAGTGCGCGCTGGTTCTCGATCAGCTCCTGCTCGTAGACCTGGACGCTGCGCGGAATCTCCACCAAGGGGCGGTTCCAGATGCCGGACAGCTGCGGGCGCTCGTAGGTGTTGGCATAGCCGTTATGCAACGCAGAAGCTGAACTGCCCGTCACCATAATCGGCTCGAGTGACATTGTCTCGTCATCCGGGCTCTCCACGAGGGTGACGCTGTTGGCACCGGTGGCGCGGTAGCTCAAGCCACTGCCGGCGAGTATTTCTCGCAGGCCCTCCTCCGGCGAGTACAGTCCTTCCAGACCCTGGCTGGTCTTGCCCCAGGTCAGTTCGGAAGAAACGGAGAGATCGATGCCGGCAGCGAGGGCGAAGCGGTTGAGCACGGCATCCAGGGAGCCACCGGCGATGTCATACTGCCGCTTTGCGCTGGCCTGCTCTTCACTGGCACCCGCCTGTGCCAGTGCCTGCAAGGGAGTCGCGGTACCCAGGGCAACGGCAATACCCAGCGCCAGTAGAGAAAGCTTGTGTACGGGCGGTTTTTGCGGTCTTGAAAGCGGGGAGATGGAGCACATGGAATGATTCCTCGAAAGTGAACTGATCGGTTCCATCTCCTCTTCCGAACGAAAGCGCAAAACCCGTAATGATTCTCAAGAAAATTACGGGGCCAACCGGCTGTCCAGCGCGTGTTTGGCTTCCCGGAGCATTTCCAGCGCGCCCAGCGGTCCGTGATTGGTCCAGGCAATGCCCTGCACGCCTGCCCGACGCCCCTCCTTTACCGCAGCGTTGCGCTGCCAGATCGGATGACGGAGGTATTGGGCCAACGGCTCCTCCAGGTTGTACTGGATGAAAAAGAGAAAATCGGCTTCAACCCCCGGAACCCGTTCCAGGGAAAGATCGTTGATGGCGTTTGGGCTGTCCGGCGTCACCGAGGCGTTCTCGATGGGTACCAGCACATTGAGCCCCGCCTCTTCCAGCAATTGCCCAGCATTGGACCCCGGGCCATAGAGCCAGCTGGAAAACTGCCGGGGGCGAATGATCACGATGTCGGTGCCACCATGGGCCTGGCGGATCTCATCCTGGAGATGGTGAAGCTCGCCAAGCAGGGTCTCAGCCTGCCTTGTGGCGCCCAGCACCTGGGCAACCTGGCGCAGCACCGGGCGAAAATCCCGCTGGCCGGTCGTCACAACAAAGGTGGGCGCAATCAGGGAAAGTCGGCGATACAAGGTCTCGGCCTGCCAGGGGTAGGCGATGATCAGGTCCGGCTCCAGCACGGCAATGGCTTCCAGGCTTGGCTCGGTCGGCGTGCCGATGGAGCGTATTCCCAGCTCACGCGCCGGATCGCTGATCACCGGTGGCCAGGCCGCCTCAGCCTGGGCATCCCCAAGACCCCAGCTGGTGCTGGCCACCGGCGGGCGACCCAGCGCAATCAGACTGTCGGTAAGTTCCGACGGCTGCAGGGAGACAATGCGCTTGGGCGGCTCGGGCAGCACCGTCTGGCCGAAGGCATGGTCGAAGGTCATGGGGAAACGACCCTGCTCCGTACTCGAGGCGGAAGCCACCCACCCCAGCAGCAGGATAAGAATCCATCGCCAGCCAGACCTGATCATGCCTTGCCCTCCGCAATCCGGGCATCGAAATGCTGGGCCCAGCGTTCCTGCCGGTCGGTTTTGCTGCGTAGCGGACAGGTAAAGCAGAACCGGCGCTCGCTGCGGGTGTAGAACAGGCAGCAGGTATTGCGGACGCGGTGGTGGAAGACCCGACCACGATGGGGAAAGGCACGGAATCCATCCCGTCCCCATAGGGGCGGTCCGCCATGGCCAAGCATCTCGCCGTAACGGAAGCCGGTCTCCTGGCCCCATCTCTCGCTGGCATACCACCAGCCGCCCACCACCGCCAGGTCAGCCACCACGCGCAGCTGCGTACGCAGTCCCCGTCGGGCCGGTTTGGCCAGCACCCGGGCCAAGGGCAGATAGATATCATGCAACTGCTGCAGCAGGCGATCCCGTAGGGCCTCCAGTGAAGCCAGGACCTCTGCCTGGGGGTGGTCGGCGTGCGGATCATCCGCCAGGCAGGCAAAGCGGGTATCAGCCACCACCGGCGCGGAGCAGGTGCCGTCTTCATCAAACGCGACCCAAACCGCCTCCGGGCCCACCAGGGGCACCCGGTGGTGAACGGCGAAGCTGCCCACGAAAGCCCAGACCGTGTGTTCGACCGTTTTCTCGAACAACCAGGCGGCGCCGAAGCGCGGATCTTCACTGTCCCAGACCTCCGGCAGTCGGGCCATCAGCCAGTCGAGCTTTGCCTCTGAACGGGCCAGGTCTGCCAGGGAGCCATAGCCATCCGGCGGCTGCGATGAAAGCTGTGGTCCTTCGCCCTCGTGCACCAGTGCCAGGAATGTCTGCGCCAGCGGGCTCTGCTCCATACCGTCAGCCATCCTGGGACTCCCGCTGCTGGGTTGGCCATGGCCTCGCGGCCTGCGCCACCGGCTTCTCCGGCACTGGGGATTCGGCCGCTGATCTGGGGATCACCATCGGGCTGCCGGTGAGTGGATCGGGAATCACCACACTGTCGATGGCGAACACCTTTCTGACCAGTTCCGGCGTCACCACCTGCTCCGGTGCTCCCGCCGCCTGAACCGAGCCGCTGCCCATGGCAATGAGGTGATCGGCGTAACGGCTGGCCTCGTTGAGGTCGTGCAGGACCATGATGATGGTGGTGCCCCGCTCCCGGTTGAGCCGGTGCAGCAGATCCAGCACTTCCAGACGGTGGGCGATGTCCAGGAAGGTGGTCGGTTCGTCCAGCAGGAGAATGTCGGTTTGCTGGGCCAGCGCCATGGCGATCCACGCCCGCTGGCGCTGCCCGCCGGAAAGCTCGTCCATGGGCCGGTGCTGCAGGTCCAGGGTGCCGGTCAGGGTCAGGGCCTCGGTCACCGCCTGCTCGTCTTCTTCCCGCCAATAGGCAAACAGACCCTGGTGGGGGAAGCGGCCACGACCCACCAGATCCCGGACCGTAAGGCCCTCGGGAGTCACCGGCGATTGGGGCAGCATCCCCAGGCGCCGGGCCAGTTGGCGGGTGGGCAACCGGTGTAGGGATTTGCCATCGAGCAATACCTGCCCGGCGTCCGGAGTGAGCAGGCGCGCGGTGGCCTTGAGCAGGGTTGACTTGCCGCAGGCATTGGCACCGACGATCACCGTGATGGCACCCTCGGGAAAGGCCACGGACAACTCGCCGATGACCGGTCGCCCGGCGTATCCCAGAGTCACTTGTTGTGCGCGTAAATCGGGCATGGTTGAGTTCCTCAGGCCTTGCGGTTTTCTTTGTACAGGAGATACAGGAACAGCGGCGCACCGGTGGCGGCGGTAATCAGGCCGACCGGCAGGGTGACCGGAGCCAGGGCGTGCCGGGCGATCATTTCCGAAAGCAATACCAGGCAGGCACCGGTCAGTCCCGACAGCATCAGCACACCGAGAGTCAGTGGCCCGGCCAGAAGCCGGGCGATGTGCGGCGCCACCAGGGCCACAAATGCAATGGGTCCCGCCAAGGCCACCGCGGCCCCCGCCAGACAGGCGCCGATCAGCAACAGCAGGCCCCGGTCCCGCTCCACCACCAGCCCCAGTGCCCGGGCACTGTCATCGCCCAGTTGCAGCAATTGCAGGCGGCGCAGGAGGATCATGGTCACAGGCGTGGCCAGCAACAGGGTGGCGCCGAGCCAGGCCAGCAACGGCCACTGCACGGCGGAGAGCGAGCCGGCCAGCCAGACCAGCGCCGGCGTCACTGACTCCACCGGGAAGCGAACAATCATGAAGCTGGTCAGGGCCCCCAGAATGGCATTGATGCCGATACCCACCAGCACCAGTCGGTTGCCGGCAATGCCCGCCTTCCAGGCCAGCACGTAGATGGCGGCCGCTGTAACCAGGCCGCCCCCGATTGCCGCCAGGGGGACCAGGGCCAACGCCGTGCCGGTGGCGATCAGGGCCACGGCCGCCAGCCCCGCCCCGGCATTGATACCGATGATATCCGGTGCCACCAGGGGGTTACGCACCAGGCCCTGAAACAGGCAGCCGGACAAACCCAGGGCGAATCCCACCATTAGAGCGCCCAGCGTTCGGGGTAAACGAAGCTCGAACAGCACCATGGCCTCAACCGCTGAGAGACTGTCGAGTAGCGCGCTCACTGGCGATGTCGGATAGACCCCGAGCGTCAGGGACCAGCCGGCGAACACACCAACCAGCAATACGGCCACCAGGCAAAGCCAACTGGCACGGGACCAGACCCCGATCTTAACGGCATGGCTCATAACTGCATGACCTTGTGCCGACGGACCACGAGAATGAGCACCGGTGCACCGATCAGGGCCGTGACGATGCCGGCCTGCAACTCGCCGGGTGCTACCACCACCCGCCCCAGGGTATCGGCCGCCAGCAGCAACGCCGGCCCCGCCAGCAGACAGCCGGGTATGATCCAGCGATAATCCGGCCCCATCAGCAGGCGCACCAGATGGGGTACCGCCAGGCCCACAAACCCGATGGGCCCGACCGCTGCCACGGACGCCCCGCACAACAATACCGTCGCCAGGGTTGCCAATGAACGAATTCGCCGGGTGTCCTGCCCGAGCGCAGTTGCCACCTGTTCCCCCAGGTTCAGGGCATTGAGCTGGTGGCTGATGGCCAGGGCCAACACCAGCCCCACAAAAAGAAACGGCAGGGTCAGCGCGCTGTCTGACAGGGACTGGCCGGCAATGGACCCGGCCAGCCAGAAGCGGACTTCGTCCAGGGTTTGCTGGTCAAAAATCAGAATGCCGCTGACCCAGGCCGACAGCAGGATCCCGACCACCGTGCCCGCCAGTGCCAGCTTCACCGGCGTGGCGCCACTGCCGGCCGAACCGATCAGGTACGTCAGGGTCACCGCCCCAACCGCACCCAGAAAGGCGGCGATCACCAGAATGAGGGGGCTTTCCAGCCCCACCACAAAGGACAGGGTAACCACAGCAAAGGCCGCGCCGGCATTGAGCCCGAAGATGGTGGGTGAGGCCAGGGGGTTGCGGGTGACCGCCTGCATCAGGGCGCCGGCCACGGCCAGGGCGGCGCCCACCAGGATGGCAAGCAACACCCGGGGCAGTCGCAGGGTGCGTACCACCAGGTGTTCGTCGGAGCCATTGTAGGCCACCAGGCTTTCAATCACCGTGCCTGTGGACAGGGGCAAGGAGCCGATGCGCAAACTGGCAATAACCGCCAGCAGCATCAAGACAGCAAGCCCCGCCATCAGCAAAGGCTGGCGGCGAGCCGGGGTGTTTTCCACGATCTGGGAGGGCATTTGCATGGTAGGGCAACAACGGCCAGGTGTCGGATTCGTCGGTTCTACCTACTCTTCCGAACGAAATCGCAAAACCCGTAACGTTATTCTTAAAAAAATTGAGGGCTCTGCTCACTGCCGGTGAATACCGGCAGCGACCTCAATGGGCGGGAACCACCTTCACCCAGTAAGCCGTGCGGTAACTCAGCTCCACGGGCAGGCTCCGGGCCAGGCTTTCCAGGGCGCGGTCGGCGTTTTCCAGGGAAAAGACACCACTGATGGTGAGATCGGCCACGGCGCTATCGCAAAGGGTGAAACCGGGCCGGTAGCGGGCAATTTCCTCGACAAAATCCGCAACCCGCATTCCCTCGGCCACCAGCTTGCCCTGACGCCAGCTGGTGGCCCCGGCTTGCAGGCGCTGGGGTGCATCGGCTTGGGTGCTGTCGAAGCGGGCCTGCTGACCGGCCCCCACCCGCTGGATCTGGCCGCTTCCAGCGGGACGGGCTTCCACTGCCCCTTCCAGCACCGAGACCTGGATATGCCGCTCGTTCTGACGAACGTTGAACTCGGTCCCCAGGGCCACCAGTTCCCCGAAACGGGTCGTTACCGAAAACCGCCGGCGTGGCGATTCCGGGCCTGTCGCCACCAGGATTTCCCCCTGATGCAGCTGAATGCGGCGCTCCCGGGCGGAAAAGTCGATATCCACGGCGGTGTCCGTGTTCAGGACCAGCCGGGTGCCGTCTTCAAGGGTAAGTTCCCGGGTTTCCCCCACCCCGGTGCGGTATTGTGCGAGCAGACTGCCGCCGAGCCGAGTCCGGGAGGCGCCCAGCCAGGCAGCAGTCAGGCCAGCGGCCATGAATATTGATAAGTTCAGGAACTGGCGCCGCGATGTCACCGCCTTGTGAGCGCGCTCCAGCACCTTTGTGCCACCGGCGTTCGCCGGTAACGAAAACTTCCCCGATACCTGGCACATCCGCTGCCAGGCCCGTTCGTGCCGGGGGTCCTGCTCACGCCACTGCTGGCAATTGGTGCGGTCCTGCTCGCTGACATCATCGGCCAATAGCCGTGCCATCCAGCCCGCTGCGGTTTCAATGTGGTCGATATCGCTCTGGGCCGGTTCACGGCCGTAGGGGCGCAGACTGCCCATGCTCAGTCCTGCTCCAGGGCCAGGCAGCAGGCGGCCAGGCCACGCGCCACGTATTTTTCCACCGAGGAAACCGACACCGCCAGCTCACGGGCAATGGCGGCGTAAGGGAGACCGTCAAGTTGCCGCAACAGCAGCGCCTTGCGCACTTTAACCGGCAGACCATCAAGCAACCACTCGATCTCCACCAGGGTTTCAATGATGGCGTGGTGGGTTTCCGGGCTGGTGGCCACCGCCTCCGGCAGCTGGCTCAGGGTTTCCAGGTAGGCTTCTTCAATCCTCTGGCGCCGAAAGGCATCAATCATCAGCCCCTTGGCAACCCGGGTCAGGTAACGCCGGGATTCCCCCGAAGGCGGGTAGTTGCCGGTCTTCAACAGGCGCAGGAAGGTATCCTGGGCCAAGTCTGCCGCGGTTTCTGAACAGCCGAGGCGGGAATACAGCCAGCCCCGCAACCAGGACTGGTTTTCCCGGTAGAGGCTGTTGAGAGGGTGTGTATCGGCTGAAGACATCAGAAAGACGATCTCAGAGCGCTGCAATTAAAATTAATGATAACCATTGCTATATGCAATAGCAAATAGATTCACGTTCGGTTCACACGTGTGTCGCTTTGAATAGCAATTGGCTTAGGTGCCAAAGCACTGGCTGGCAGGTTCGTCACCTGGCGGCTACCTTAAGGGGAGGAAGTGATAGCGAAATTTTCCTGCACACAAGAGGAGAACACAGCATGCGCTATTCAGTACCGCTGACAGGCATTGCGGCTGCCCTACTACTGGCCACCTCGGTGCAAGCGAACGACACGATCGAGGTAGATATGCACCGGGTGAGCGCCGACGGGATGGATGAGTCGATCGGCCGCGTCACCATCGAAGCTAACGAGCATGGCTTATTGCTGACGCCGTCGCTGACAGACTTGCAACCCGGCGTTCACGGCTTCCATGTTCACCAAAATGCTAGCTGCGAACCGGCTAAAGACGGTGAGGGCAAGATGACCGCCGCGCTCTCCGCAGGCGGCCACTACGATCCTGAAGACACCGGCACCCACCAAGGGCCTTACGCAGACGGCCACTTGGGCGACCTTCCGGCCCTGACGGTTAATCAAGACGGCGAGGCAAACCTGCCGCTATTAGCCCCGCGTCTCAACATGGAAGACATACAAGGGCGCGCGCTCATCATTCACGCCGGAGGCGATACCTACGCTGATGAGCCGCACCTTGGCGGCGGTGGCGCGCGCGTGGCCTGTGGCGTGGTGAAATAACGTCCATTTACGGCAATAGCTGATGAGATGGCGTAGCATTCATACGAACCGCACCAGCAAAAAACGGGCAGCTTAAAAGCTGCCCGTTTTTTTGGTGTTTCAACTGGATGCTGAAACTGGCGCGGTTTACTCTTCGTCGCCGGCCATCTGCATCTGGCGCTGTAGGTAGTTTTCGATACCCACTTGCTCAATCAAGTGCAGTTCGGTTTCGATATTGTCGATGTGGCCCTCTTCATCGGCGAGCAGGTCGCGCAGCAAGTCGCGCGAGACATAATCCTTAACGCTTTCGCAGTAGGTGATCGCTTCGATGTAGTCTTTGCGCCCATCGTGCTCAATTTTGAGATCGCACTCCAACATCTCTTTGACGTTCTGGCCAATATGCAGCTTACCTAGATCCTGCAAATTGGGTACGCCCTCCAGAAACAGAATGCGCTCCATCAGCTTGTCGGCATGCACCATCTCTTCGATGGACTCTTCATACTCCCATTTAGCCAGCGCCTTGAGGCCCCAATCTTTGTACATCTTGGCGTGCAGGAAGTACTGGTTGATGGCGATAAGTTCGTTAAACAGCGCTCTATTCAGGTATTCGATAACCTTGATATCACCTTTCATACTCTTACCTCTTGAGTCGCGCGGGATGGTCAAAGGAAGTATAGGCCACCAAAAGGCGAAACTCCCAGCGTTAGTGGGAGTATAGGAAAGAAGATGAAAAACTCAAATAAATCATAAACTTGCTAAAAGAAACTACAATGATAGAGATTCGCATCAAACTGCGTAAGCGAGACTCATATCGGCTTCTGCACGCGCCTCCTGAACGGCTTCGCGGGTCAGAGATTTGGCAAAACAGGCGCACTTACCGCACTGCGTGCCACAGCCGGTGGCTTCGCGCACATCACGCCAGCTACGTGCGCCATCGCTCACTTGCTGGCGGATTTGATGGTCAGTGACTCCCTTACATACGCAAACATACATAGCGGCACCTCATGAAAGCATGAGACGAATGTAAATGATTCGCATACATCTCTGCAAGTCATAATCGCACGCTTTCACGATTTTTTTGTGTGACCTTGGTCTACAGCTACTTTTTGGGTAACACCACCGTGCGGGTGCCAGAAACAAGATCCGGCCAACTGCGGCGCTCGCTATCAAACATCACCCACCAGTAGCCCAGCCCCAACGCCGCAAGCGACACCCACGCCACCAGACAGCGGATAATGCTCTGCCCTACGGTAATGCTGTAGCCATCGACGGTCTGCACGCGCAAACGCCACGACTGCATGCCCAATGTCATCCCCCCCCGGGTCCATGAAAAGGTAAAAAAGCCCATGGCGGAGAGCACGAGAAGCAGCCGCAGCGTCCAGATTTCAATGGCGTGGGTGCCCACCTCTTCCGCACTCTGCCCCACGACAAAACGGAAAAAGGCCACATGCGCCACCGTCACGGCGACCCAAATGGCAGCAACCAAAAAACCGTCGTAGATTAACGCGCCGAGACGGCGTGCAAGCGGCGCGGGCCATACGCTATCAAGCTGGGTAAAACGTCGTTGTGGCATGGAGTTATGTCATCATCAATAGGTGGATTCAGCCGTTGCGGCGCAAAAAATAGAGCCCGGCCGCGGCACAGGCAAGGGTAGGCACAAGCACCGCCCATACCGGCGAAAAACCAAAAATCGTCGACGCCGGGGCAAGCAAGTCTTGGGTGTACTTAAATAAAAGCCCCGTCACCACCCCGTAAAACACCCGGGTACCGGCCGCCACCGTGCGCAAAGGGCCGAAAACGAACGAAGCGGCGATCAACACCAGCGAGGCCATGGTCAGCGGCATCAGCATTTTCTGCCAAAAGTAGAGCAGTGGCTCATCGGCTTGCTGGCCCTGCGACTGCAAAAACTGCGCATAGGCGTACAACTCGCTAGGTGACTGACTTTCGATATCGCGTAGCAGCCGCTCCAGTTGAGTGGGCGTGAGGTCTGTTTCCCACGCTAACGTATCAAAACGCTGCGCCCGAGTGTGGTCATCATAAAGCTCGGTGACCGTGACGTTTTCCAACTGCCACTCGCCGTTTTCCCATGCGGCACGCCAGGCGTGGGCCGCTTCAACGAGCTGGCCTTCATCAAAGCGGTAGCGGGTGAGATCGAGCACGACGTTATCCGCCCGAATCGCTCCAAAGCGATAAATACTATCGCCCTCTATCTGCCAGCCGCTGCGACTGGTGAGCACGGCCCCTTCGCCTTGGCGCTGCTCTAATTTCCACGCCTCGGCGTACTGCTCGGTACGCGGGCTAACATACTCGGCCACCAGCAGCACCACGACGACCACTAGGAGCACGGGTTTCATCACGCCCCAGACGATGCGCGTAAGGGAGCGCCCCGCCGCGCGCATCACGGTCAGCTCATTGCTTGAGGCCATGCTGCCCAGGCCAATCAGCGCGCCAATCAGCACCGCCACCGGGGCGTACTGATAAAAGCGCCAGGGCAGGCGCATGAGCAGATAAAACAGCACGTCGAGCGCGCTATAGCCCTGCTGCACATCACCCAGCTCGTCTAAGTAAGCAATGGTGATGTCCAGCCCCAGCAGTACGATTTGCACCACCACAATGGCCGCGAGCACGTTGCGCCCGATGTAGCGGTCTAAACGATCCATCACCACTAGCGCATCCCCTTGCGTTGCGAGTGCCACAGCAGCAGCAAGCCCAGCCCCAAAAACAGCCCATGCACGGGCCATACGCCAATCGCGACGGGCCATGCGCCGCTACCGATGGTGTCCACCGCCGCCAGCAGTAGGCTTAAATAGGCGACATACAGAAATACCGCCGGCAACAGCTTAGCGAAGCGCCCTTGACGTGGGTTTACCTTGGAGAGCGGCTGTGCCATTAGCGCCAGAATAAAGACCATCAGCGGCAGCCCTGCCCGCCACTGCCACTGTGCTGCCGCGCGGGGGTCGGAGCTGGCCAAAAGCGCGGGCGTGGAAGCTACTTCGAATGAATCTAGCGCTTGGCGCTCGCGAGTTGCCCCCAGGCGCAGTGTGTAGCGCTCAAAGATTAAACGCTGTGCCTCAAATCGTCCGGGAGTCACGCCGTAGCGTTCACCTGCCTCCAGCACCAAAAAACGACTGCCGGTATCCTCGCGGATCTCCTGATACCCCGACGCCGCCCGGGTAACGTAGTTGTGCACGTCTTCGCCTCGGTCGCCGAGTTCGTGGACAAAGACGTTTTCCATTGTCTTACCGTCGTTTGAAAACCCACTAATATAGGCTGTTCGCCCCTGGCCAAACTCTTGAAAACGTCCGGGCGCGAGCACGGAAACATCCAAGCGGCTGCGCTGTTCCTCCAGCATCGTTTCCGTGTTTAGCGTACCCACAGGCGTCAACCACAGGCTGCACAGCCCCACCAACACGGCAACTACCGTGGCCGGCAGCAGCGTCACTTTTAAGAGCCGCGTCGGACTGATGCCGCACGCCACCATGACGGTAATTTCGCTGTTCATATAGAGCTGGCCGTAGGCGAGCAGAATGCCCAGGAAAAACGCCAGCGGTAGAATCAACTCCATAAATCCCGGCAGATGAAACAGCATCAAATTGCCCAGGATAGTGACGGGAAAGTCGCCTTCCGCCGCGTTAGAGAAGTAGCGGATAAAACGGCTGCCCATGATCACCAGCAGCAGAATGCCGGCCACCGCCGACATGGTCAGCAACACTTCGCGGGTTAAATAGCGAAATAAAATCAACGCGCTCTCCGGCCAATCGTGCAGGATGCTATGCAATCGTACTCATGCAATGTACCCAGGGCTTGGGTACACTAATCGCAGATAGCGCACTTTACATCTACGTAGCCGCGCATTATCCCGAATCCTTCGATACTTGTCTTGTTGGAGACGTCATGGAATTTTCCGTTCAGACCGCCAATCCGGCCAAAGCCGAAACCGCGTGTCTTGTCGTACCCGTGTTTAAAGATAGCGAACTCTTGCCCGCCGTGGCGAAGCTCGATGACGCCAGCGAGCGGCTGATCGATCAACTCCTAGAGCGTGGCGACTTCGATGCTACGCTCGGCAACGTGCAGATGATCCCCTTCGCGCCGGGTCTGGGTACCGAGCGCCTGCTGCTGGTGGGCTTAGGCGAGCGCGAGAAGTGCCAAGAGGCCGCTTTCCTAAAGGCACTCGACGCCGCTTTCACCGCCTTGGTGAAACTGCCCCTTGATGACGCCAGCATCGCCTTTACCGATGTGCCCGTGGAAGAGCGCGACAGCGCCTGGAAAGCGCGCAAAACGCTGGAAGCCGCTGAGCGCGCGGTTTATCGCTTTGACCAGTTTAAATCCAAGCCCGCCCCCAAGCCCGCGTTAAAAACCGTGGCGCTTTTGCTGAGTGACGCCGACGAAGCGGCTGCCGTCAAAGAGGGCGCGCGCGTGGGCGCGGCCATTGGTGAAGGCATTAACTTCACCCGCACCCTGGGCAATCTGCCCGGTAACGTCTGCACGCCGCGCTATTTAGCCCAGCAAGCCGAGAAGCTCGCCTCCGATTCAAAAGGCGCGCTGAGTGCCGATATTCTCGACGAAGACGCCTTGGAAGCCCTTGGCGCCGGCTCGCTGCTCTCCGTGGGTCGTGGCAGCCGTGAGCCCACCCGCTTGATCGTGATGAAATACCAAGGCGCCGACGACGCTGATGAAGCACCCCACGTCTTGGTGGGTAAAGGCATCACCTTTGATACCGGCGGTATTTCGCTCAAACCCGGCGAAGGCATGGACGAAATGAAGTTCGACATGGGCGGCGCCGCCAGCGTTTTCGGCACCGTCAAAGCCGTGTTGGGTATCAAGCCGAAGCTTAATCTGGTGTTCATCGTTGCCGCGGCGGAAAACATGCCCGATGGCGCCGCCACCAAGCCGGGCGATATCATTAAAACCCTCAAAGGGCTCACCGTTGAAGTGCTCAACACCGATGCCGAAGGCCGCTTGGTGCTGTGCGATGCCCTCACCTACGCGGAGCGTTTCAAACCGGCAAGCGTGGTCGATATTGCCACCCTGACCGGCGCCTGCATTATTGGCCTGGGCCACCACGCGACGGGGCTCTTATCCAATGACGATGATTTAGCGCTGGACCTGCTTGAGGCCGGCGACACCGCTTGGGATCGCGCCTGGCACCTGCCGCTATGGGACGAGTACCAGGAACAGCTCGACTCCAACTTTGCCGATTTGGCCAATATCGGTGGTCGACCGGCGGGCACGATCACCGCAGCGTGCTTTTTGTCACGCTTTGCTGACCACTTCCCCTGGGCACACTTGGATATCGCCGGCACCGCTTGGCACTCAGGCAAACAGAAAGGCGCCACCGGTCGCCCCGTCGGGCTTCTCACCCAGTATCTGCTCGACCGTGAAAGCGATGCTCAGGTAGATAAAAACGACAGCTAAGCGCTGAACGGTTGCCTTTCGGCGCGGCAACCGTTACACATTGCGTCATAGCAATTTTTTTGCGTTATTCGCGCACCTGGCAACGCGCCGGGTGCGCTGCCCTATTCACTTGAATTAAGACCACCATGTTGAGCGTCCTTAAGTGCTTGCGTGGCGGTCGCTGTGGAGAGAACCGTGCCCACTGATCGTTTTACTACTTTGCCGTCCAACCAGTCGACGTCTGACGAGATCCGCGACAATATCCTCAAAAGCCCGGGCTTCGGTACTCACTTTACCGACCACATGGCCCATGTGCGCTGGACCAACGACGCTGGCTGGCACGGCCATGAAGTGCGCCCCTACGGCCCACTAACCCTTGACCCCGCGGCTTCAGTGCTGCACTACGGCCAGGAAATTTTTGAAGGTATTAAAGCCTACCGTCACGCCGATGGCTCGATCTGGACCTTCCGCCCAGAGAAAAACGCCGAGCGTTTCCGCCGTAGCGCCCGCCGCTTGGCCTTGCCGGAACTCTCCGACGAGGACTTTATCGGCTCGCTTAAAGCCCTGCTTGCGCAGGACCAAGCCTGGGTGCCCACCCCCAAGGATGCCTCCGACGAGTGCAGCCTCTACTTGCGTCCGTTCATGATCGCCTCCGAGGCCTTCCTCGGCGTGCGCCCCGCGCATGAAGTCGATTACTACGTCATCGCCTCCCCGGCGGCGGCCTATTTCAAAGGCGGCATCGACCCGGTGTCGATCTGGCTCTCCAGCCACTACAAACGCGCTGCCCCCGGCGGTACCGGCTTTGCCAAGTGCGGCGGTAACTACGCGGCCTCGCTCGCGGCGCAAAAAGAGGCGAGCGCCAACGGCTGCAGCCAGGTGGCCTTTTTGGACGCGGCGGAGAACAAGTGGATCGAAGAGCTCGGCGGCATGAACCTGTTCTTCGTTTACCAGGACGGCCGCGTGGTCACCCCGCGCCTGACCGACACCATCCTCGAAGGTGTTACGCGTAACTCCGTGCTCACGCTGGCCAAAGATGAAGGCCTAACGCCCGAAGAGCGCCCCATCAGCATTGACGAATGGCGCGATGGCGCGGCCTCCGGTGAGATTACCGAAGTCTTCGCCTGTGGCACGGCGGCGGTCATCACCCCGGTAGGCGAGCTTGTCAGCGAAAACGAGCGCATTCGTCTCACGGCAGGCAGCGACAATAAGGTCGCCAAACGGCTACGTACCAAGCTGCTGGATTTGCAGTACGGCCGCAGCGAGGACAAATATGGCTGGCTGCCCCAGCTGGTTTACCCCCAAGGCCTGCCCGCCGCTAACCGTTTCATCGGGTGTTAGCGGCGGGCGCGGGGGCCGTTAATTGCGCGCATCGGTTTTTTTATTCTTCCCGACACCACCCTCGACGCCCGCCTCGCCTTCGCCTGCAAGTTGGCCGAGACGATCTGGCGCAAAGGGTACCGCCTTCACCTGCACTGCGAAGACCAAGCCCTGGCCGAACAGGCCGATGAAGCCTTATGGACCTTTCGCCCCGACGCCTATATTCCCCATGCGCTGGAAACCAGCGATATGGCGGCGCAAGTCCCGGTGACGCTGGGCTGGAACGCCCTACCCAGCCCCACACGCGAGACGGCGCTGCTGAACCTCCACCCAGACATCCCCGACGGCTTCGACGACTACGCCCGCGTAGCGGAAATCATCAACCAGCACCAAGCGGTCCTAGTCGCCAAGCGTGCCTGCTGGCAGCGCTATAAAACCCTCAGCCACGAAGTGGTGCCGCATAAGCTCGGCTAACGCTCCTATGATCTCATTGCTCACGCGCCACCCCCTTGTCACCATCGTGATTGCTCAGCTTTTTGGCACCTCGCTATGGTTTAGCGTCAACGGCGTAGGGCTTGCCCTGCATGAAGCGGTGGGCTTAAGCGAAAGCGACTTGGGGCTTTTAACCATCGCCGTTCAGGCGGGGTTTATTACCGGTACGCTGACCATCGCTACCACCGGGCTTGCCGACCGGGTGCGGGCAAGCACGCTGTTTGCCGCCTCTGCGGTGGTAGGGGCGATGATCAACGCCGCTTTTATTTTGGCGGTGGAGAGCGTGAGCATAGGGGTACTGCTGCGCTTTCTGACCGGGCTATGTCTGGCCGGCATCTACCCGCTGGGCATGAAGCTGGTGGTGAGCTGGACCCCCACTCACGCGGGCGCTGCGCTAGGGTGGCTCGTGGGGATGCTGACGCTTGGCACCGCCTCGCCGCACCTGCTTCGCGGTGTCACGCTCTCGCTTCCCTGGCAGTGGCCGCTGCTGCTGGCGTCTTGCTTGGCGCTATGCGCCGCCGCCATGATCTTTCGCCTCGGCGTGGGTCCTCACCTCCCCGCCACCGCCAAGGGTGGCCGCCCCTGGGCCGGGCTTCTTGCCTTTCAACAGCGCGGATTTCGCTCGGCGGCACTGGGCTACTTCGGCCACTGCTGGGAGCTTTACGCCTTCTGGACGCTGACGCCGTTTCTGGTTGCCCGCGAGCTTGCCCGCTTGGGAGCCGCTCCCGGGAGTATCGCGTGGCTGAGCTTCGCGGTGATTGCGGTGGGCATGCCGGGGTGCGTGCTCGCCGGGCGCGCATCCCGCCGCTACGGGAGTGCCCGCGTGGCGTTTATAGCGCTTACGTGCTCCGGGGCGCTGTGCCTGCTCTACCCCCTGATCGGCGGCGCACCGCCGCTTCTGTTGCTGGCGCTGCTGCTGGTGTGGGGCTTTAGCGTGATCGCGGATTCCGCACAGTTCTCGGCGCTGGCGTCGGCGACCGCCCCCAGCGCGCGTTTAGGCTCAGCGCTTGCCATGATGAACGCCATCGGCTTTGCCCTCACTATCCCCGCCATTGCCTTGGTGACCTCGCTCTGGGCCACCCAGGGTCTTAGCGTGCTCTGGTGGCTGCTACCCGGGCCGGTGTTGGGGCTTACCGCGATGCGTGGCGTGTGGATACCCGCGGGCAGGACCTGACGCCCTCCCCCTTCGCGCGCTATACTTGGCGCCCATTTCGCATCCTGATCAATGTATTCGCACCCTCGCGACGCGGGGCGTCTCTGCTGTGAGTGACTCCATGGAAAAGACCTACCAACCCGAACAGATCGAAACCCGCTGGTACGCGCGCTGGGAGGCCGATAACCGCTTCGCCCCCTCCGGCCACGGGCAACCGTTTTCGATGATGATTCCGCCGCCCAACGTCACCGGCAGCCTGCACATGGGGCACGCGTTCCAAGACACCATCATGGACACGCTGACACGCTACAAGCGCATGCAGGGCCGCAACACGCTCTGGCAAGTCGGCACCGACCACGCCGGTATCGCCACGCAGATGCTGGTGGAGCGCAAGGTCGCGGCGGAAGAGGGCAAAACCCGTCACGACCTGGGCCGCGAGGCGTTCATCGATAAAGTCTGGGAGTGGAAGGAGGAGTCCGGCGGTCATATCACCCGTCAGCTACGCCGCATGGGCGCGAGCGTGGACTGGAGCCGCGAGCGCTTCACCATGGACGATGGCTTTTACAAGGCGGTGCAGGAGGTCTTTGTCCGCCTGTACGACGAGGGGCTGATCTATCGCGGCAAGCGCCTGGTCAACTGGGATCCCACGCTGCACACGGCGATCTCCGATCTCGAAGTGGAAAACAAAGAGCAGCAGGGCAGCTTCTGGCACTTCCGCTACCCGCTGGCCGAGGGTGCCACCACCGCTGATGGCAAGGATTACCTGGTCGTCGCCACCACCCGCCCGGAAACCCTGCTCGGCGATACCGGCGTGGCGGTGAACCCCGCAGACGAGCGCTACGCCTCGCTGGTGGGCAAGTTTATTGAGCTGCCGCTGGTCGGCCGGCGCATCCCCATCGTCGCCGACGAGCACGCCGACATGGAGAAAGGTTCCGGCTGCGTGAAGATCACCCCGGCGCACGACTTCAACGACTACGAAGTGGGCAAACGCCACGACCACCTGCTGATCAACGTCTTCTCCCAGGATGCCACCATCCTTGAGCGCGCGGAGATCTTTAACCTCAAAGGCCAGCCGCAGCCCCAAGAAGATGCGACGCTACCGGGCAAATACGCTGGCCTCGACCGCTTTGCCGCGCGTAGCCTCATTGTCGAGGACATGGAAGCTCTCGGCCTCTTGGCACAAGTCGAGAGCGTCAACAACACCCTGCCCTACGGTGACCGCTCTGGCGATGTGATCGAGCCGCTTTTAACCGATCAGTGGTTCGTCGCGGTGGAGACACTCGCTAAACCCGCCATTGAAGCGGTCGAGAACGGCGACATCCAGTTCGTGCCTAAGAACTACGAAAACATGTACTTCGCCTGGATGCGCGACCTGCAGGATTGGTGTATCTCCCGCCAGCTGTGGTGGGGCCACCGCATCCCGGCGTGGTACGACGCCAAAGGCAACGTCTATGTGGCGCGTAGCGCCGAAGAAGCCCGCGAGAAAAACGGCTTGGGCGCGGACGTTGAACTGACCCAGGACGACGACGTGCTCGACACCTGGTTCAGCTCGGGGCTTTGGACGTTTGGAACGCTGGGCTGGCCGGAACAGACGCCCGAGCTTGAGACCTTCCACCCCTCCAGCGTGCTGGTGACGGGCTTTGACATCATCTTCTTCTGGGTCGCCCGGATGATCATGTTGACGCTCAAGTTTACCGGTGAGGTGCCCTTCAAGCAGGTCTACGTTCACGGCCTCGTGCGCGACCGCGACGGCAACAAAATGTCCAAGTCCAAGGGCAACGTGCTCGACCCCATCGACCTGATCGATGGCATCGAGCTCGACACCCTGATCGAAAAGCGCACCGGCAACATGATGCAGCCGCAAAAAGCCAAGGCGATTGCCAAGGCGACCCGCGACGAGTTCAAGGACGGCATCGAGCCCCACGGCACCGACGCGCTGCGCTTTACCTTTCTCTCGCAGGCCACCACCGGGCGCGATATCAAGTTCGACATGAACCGCCTCGACGGCTACCGCAACTTCTGCAACAAGCTGTGGAACGCCTCGCGCTACGTGCTGATGAACGCCGAAGGCGAGGACTGCGGACAGGATGGCGGCGAGGTCACGCTTTCGCTCGCCGACCGCTGGATCATCTCGCAGCTACAGAAGACCGCAAACCAAGTCACCAAGGCGCTGGAGGAGTACCGCTTCGACCACGCTTCTCAGGCGCTTTATGAGTTCGTGTGGAACGAATACTGCGACTGGTACCTGGAACTCTCCAAGCCGGTTTTATGGGATGAAAATGCCACGGCCGAATCGAAAAGAGGCACCCGGCGCACCCTGGTGCGCGTGCTGGAAGCCATTCTGCGCCTGGCTCACCCGATGATGCCGTTTATCTCCGAGGAGATCTGGCAGCGCATCGCCCCGCTGGCCGGCACCCACGCAGGCGGCAATGACTCGATCATGGTGCAACCATGGCCCGAGGCAGAAGAAAGCAAAATCGACGAACAGGCCACCCGCGATATCGAGTGGCTCAAAGGCGTGATCATCGCCGTGCGTAACATCCGCGCCGAGATGAACATCGCCCCGGGCAAGCCGCTGGACGTGCTGCTGACCAAGGGCCAGCCGGAGGACGCCGAGCGCCTGGAGAAAAACCGCCTGTTCCTCGCCAAACTGGCCAAACTGGAAAGCGTGAGCTGGCTTGAAACCCCCGACGACGCCCCACTATCGGCCACGCAGCTGGTGGGCGACATGGAAGTGCTGGTACCCATGGCGGACTTGATCGACAAGGACGCCGAGCTTAAACGACTCAACAAAGAGATCGACAAGCAGGACAAGCTGATCGGCGGCATCGAGAAGAAGCTCGGCAACGAAGGCTTTATCGCCAAAGCCCCAGAAGCCGTGGTGGAAAAAGAGCGTGGCAAACTCGCCGAGTTCCAATCAGCCAAACAGTTGCTGGAAGAGCAGAAAGCGAAGATTGAGGCGTTGTAAGGCCAATCACGTGTCGTTACCAAAACGCCCGCCTATGCGGGCGTTTTGCGTTATCCACTGCATTAACGCACGCCTTCCCTTTTTTTGTACAAAGCGTGTAAGGTTTGATGCACCGCTATCACTTAACGATAGCCACTGAATAATAGCCATTGACCGGCACCGCTTTTGCGCAAGAATAAGGATTCTCCATGCCGACACCTGCCGAGCAACGTATAACGGCGCTTGAGGGCGAACTTAAGCGTGCGGGCATTACCTACCGCACGCTGTCACCGATGGCTGACACCGGGCTTGCCCACGACCACGTCTGGATGCATCGCGACGGCGACGACTGGGTGGCACGACTGCCCAAACAGAGCCAGATGGGTTTGCCGCCAACGGAAAACCTCGCCTACGAGGCCGCCTGCTATGAGCGCGCAAGCGCAGGTGGGCACGCGCCGCGCCTGCATGGCCTATTGCCCGTAAGCGATACGCTGCCACGGGGCGGTTTACTCGTGGATGCCATTGAGGGCCAGCTGGCAAGCTTGCCACAGGACTTGGCCCGTATCGCCGAAACGCTGGCAAGCCTGCACGCCCTGCCGCGGCCGGATTCGCCAGCGCCGCTTTTAGCGCCGAAAAACCCGTGGCAGGCGATGCGCGAGGAGGTAGCCCGCCAAGGCGAGTGGCTGGAGAAAGCCGACTTAAGCGCCGATGTGGTTGCCCGCATTCGCGGCGAACTCGATGCCCTGCCCGCCGTACTGCCGGATGCCGAGCCGTGCCTGATCAGCTTCGACACGCATCCCGGCAACTTTTTAGTCGATGGCCGCGGTCGTGCCGTGCTGGTGGATTTGGAAAAGTGCCGTTACGGCCTGCCGGGCATTGATCTCGCCCACACCTCGCTCTATACCTCCACCACCTGGGACGTAAACACCCAGGCGGTACTATCGCTTGAAGAGGTCGCCGCCTTTTATCGCCACTGGCAAGACCGTATGGGCGAGGCCCCCAGCACCCAGACGCTAATTGCCTGTCGCCGAGCGACGTGGCTCTGGTCGCTCACCTGGTGCGCCAAGTGGCGCGCACAGCATCTGCAGGCACAAGATGCCGAACGCCGCGGCGAGGATTGGTCGGCGGAGCTCACCGACCCTGATACGATCGCCCACGTCCGCGACCGGGTGGAGCACTATCTGTCGCCGGGCGTTATCGACCACGTGCAGCGCGAGTTATCCGAGCTTCACCATGCGCTTTCTCCTCATTTTGCTTAAAACCAGTTGTTTAAACCAAGTGGCTTAAACACGAGTTGCTTAACACGAGGCCCGACCATGCCCTATCCACGCCCCACCCTTTACCGCCTGAAGGCACTTGCCTTCGCCACCCTGGCGCTATCGTTTTCGACAGCGACCTTGGCTGCCCCCAACCCTGACGATTGGGAGTCCGTCTTAGAAGATGCCCAAGGGCAAACGGTCTACTGGAACGCCTGGGGCGGCGATACGCGCACCAACCGCTATATCGACTGGGTCGCCAACGAGATGCAGCGCCGCCACGGCGTTGAGGTGCGCCACGTTAAGCTCGACGACACCGGCAACGCCGTTTCAAGGGTGCTGGCCGAGAAGCAGGCGGGCAATGACGACGAGGGCAGCGTGGACCTTATCTGGATCAACGGCGAGAACTTTGCCGCCATGCGCGAGCGCGACCTGCTGTTCGGCCCCTTCGCCGAATCACTGCCCAATTTCGCTCTCACTTACCCCGATGACAACCCGGAAGTGGTCACCGACTTCACGCTGCCCACCGAAGGCTATGAGTCGCCCTGGGGCAAGGCGCAGATTACCTTCTACTACGATAGCGCCCACGTCCAAAACCCGCCGCGCAGCATCGACGCGCTTCTCGACTGGGCCGAGGAGAACCCGGGAGAGTTCACCTACCCGCGCATTCCCGACTTCACCGGCAGCACCTTTCTCAAGCAAGCGTTGATTGAGCTTAGCGAGCAAGACGACGCGCTCTATCAACCGGTTTCGGAAAGCGACTTCGGCGCCGTCACCGCACCGCTTTGGGACTATTTGGATACGCTGCATCCGCACCTGTGGCGCAGCGGTCGCAGCTTCCCCGACTCCGGCCCCGCCCTGCGCACGCTAATGAGCGATGGCGAACTGAGCCTGGCGTTCTCCTTTTATCCCTCGGAAGCGGCCGTGGCGGTGCAGGAGTATCAGCTGCCCGAGAGTGTGCGCAGCTACGTGTTTGAAGGCGGCACGCTTGGCAATGTCCACTTTGTGGCGATTCCGTACAACTCGCCGCATAAAGCGGGCGCGATGACGCTGGCCAACTTCCTGCTCTCGCCCGAGGCGCAAGCGCAGAAGCAGTCGCTGGAGATGTGGGGAGATCGGACCGTTTTAGACGTCAACCGCTTGGACGAAAAGGACAAGGCACGCTTTGAACAAGGCGATGCGCACCCCGCCGAACTGCCCGCGGATGCGCTTTCGCAAACGCTACCCGAGCCCCACCCCAGTTGGATGACCGCGCTGCAGGAGGCTTGGCGTGAGCGTTACGGAACCCAGTAATCCGTGCTGAGGCTCGCCCCTTGGCTGTTGATCGCGGTATTGGTGGTACCGGTAGGGGCCGGGGTGGCGACGTTGGTTATGCCGGCGTTTGGCGTACATCCTGGGTTGGGCGCCGTCCGTTTCACCCTCGCCCCCTGGCAAGCGCTGCTGGCTTGGCCAGGAGTCGGCCAATCGGCGTTGCTCAGCCTCTCAGCGGGGCTTGTTGCACCGCTGATTGCCCTCACCGTTGTCGTTCTTTTCTTGGCAGCGAACCAAGGCACCCGGCTCGATCGTGCCCTGCACCGGCTGGTCTCGCCTTTGCTGGCGATCCCTCATGCGGCGGTCGCGTTTGGATTGGCCTTTTTGATCGCCCCGTCGGGCCTCTTGGCGCGGATTATCTCGCCGGGCCTCTCCGGCTGGGAGCGCCCACCCGACTGGCTGATCGTCAACGACCCCTGGGGGTTGTCACTGATTGCCGGTTTAGTGCTCAAAGAAGTGCCGTTTTTGCTACTGATGAGCCTTGCCGTGCTCCCGCAACTGTCGCCCGAGCGGCGTATCGAGCTTGCCCGCTCACTAGGCTACACACCCACTTTGGCATGGCTAAAGACGGTGCTCCCGGCGCTCTACCCGCTGATTCGTCTCCCGGTGTATGCGGTGATCGCCTACTCAAGCTCGGTGGTGGACATGGCCCTTATTCTCGGCCCGACGCGCCCGCCCACCCTGAGCGTGGCCGTGCTTTCCTGGTTTAACGACCCCGATCTTTCGCGCCGGCTCATGGCCTCGGCGGGGGCGCTATTGCAACTGGGGGTCACCTTGAGCGCGCTTATGCTTTGGTGGCTGGGTGAACAAGGGGTGAAGCGCTTCGGCAAGCGCTGGATACTCAACGGCCAGCGCACCCAAGGCAGCCGTGTAGGGGCGGTGGTTGGGCGCGCGGGCTTGTCATTCACAACCCTCACCGCGCTGTTGGCCCTGGCGGGGCTCGCGCTTTTCTCCGTCGCCGGCTTTTGGCGCTTTCCCGATGCGCTACCCGCCGGCTTCACACTCGATCACTGGCAGCGCGCGTTTGACAGTCTCGCGCTGCCGCTTGCCAATACGCTGGTAATCGGCGTTGCCGCTACCCTGATTGCGCTAGTGCTGGTGGTGGCGTGCCTTGAAAACGAGGTGCAGCGCCAACGTCACCCCAAACACGCCCTCTGGCTGTTGTATCTGCCGCTGCTGGTGCCACAGGTCGCTTTTCTGTTTGGCGTGGTGGTCGCCGCCGAAAGCTTAGGCTTTCGCCCGCAGCGCACCCTGGTCGTCGCGGCGCACCTGCTGTTTGTCGTGCCCTACCTCTACCTTTCACTGGCGGAAGCCTACCGGCGTCTTGATCCTCACTGGATGCAGGTGGCGCACGCACTGGGGGCGTCTAAGTGGCGCGCGTTCTGGCAAGTGCGCGTACCGCTTTTATTGGCACCGCTACTTACGGCATGCGCCGTGGGCCTGGCGGTCAGTATCAGCCAGTACCTTCCCACGCTGCTGCTTGGCGCCGGGCGCGTTCCGACGGTCACCACCGAGGCGGTGGCGTTGGCAAGCGGGGGCAATCGCCGCCTGATCGGGGTATGGGCGCTACTTCAGGCCCTGCTGCCGTTTATCGGCTTCGCCTTGGCCCTGCTCATCCCTAGGCTTTTCTGGGCAAGACGCCACGTACGGCGTGGTGTCTTATGAGAGATACCTTATGAGAGGTGCCTTATGAACAGAAACCACGCTGCCACAAGACATCCGGCTGTACCGCTCAGTATCATCATGCCCGTGCTCAACGAGGCTGGCGCCTTGCCGGCCCACCTCGCGGCCCTGCAGCCCCTGCGCGCGCAGGGGGTGGAAGTGGTCGTGGTGGATGGCGAAAGCCAAGACGACACTCTAGCGCTTGCCAAACCGTTGGCGGATCGCGTGCTGACAAGCCTGCCTGGTCGCGCGCGGCAGATGAACCTGGGTGCCGCGCATGCCCGCGCAGATGCGCTACTCTTTCTTCACGCCGATACCCGCTTGCCGCCCGAGGCGCTTTCGCTGATCACGCAGGCACTCGCGACGCGGCCCTGGGGGAGGTTTGATATTCGCCTGGAGGGCCATAGCCCCTGGCTGCCGGTGATCAGCACGATGATCAACCTGCGCTCGCGCCTTACCGGCATCGCCACCGGCGATCAGGCGCTCTTCATGCGCCGCGACACCTTCGAGGCGGTGAGCGGCTACCCCGAGCAGCCGTTGATGGAGGACATCGACATCACGCGTCGACTCAAACGCTTAAGCCGCCCTGCCTGCCTACGCGCCAAGGTGGTGAGTTCCGGCAGACGCTGGGACAAACACGGCGCCTGGCGCACGATCGTATTAATGTGGCGGCTGCGCTACCGCTACTGGCGCGGCGTTGACGCCGAAGCGCTCGCCAAGGCGTATCGCCATGTGCGCTGAGCCTTTGCTGACCTGCCCGCCTGTCGCGCTGCATCTGCTCGCCAAGGCGCCGCTACCCGGTCACGCTAAAACCCGCTTGATACCGCGTCTAGGCAAGCTCGGCGCGGCCGATGCCCATGCCGAGTTGGTGCGCGCCTGCGTGGCGACGGCCTGCCGCGCCTTTCCACCCCACCAGGTAACGCTCTGGACCGCACTGGAACACGAGCACCCGCTCTTTATTGCGCTCCATCAGCAGTATGGCATCGCATTAAAACCTCAACCGGAAGGTGACCTTGGCGCGCGGATGCGTCACGCCCTAAGCGCCACGCCCGGCCCTGCGATGGTGGTCGGCAGCGACTGTCCCAGCATCACACCCGCATTACTGCACCTTTGCGCCGCGCAGTTAGCCGACCATCAGGTAGTGATGCTTCCCGCCGAGGATGGTGGTTATGGGCTCATCGGCACCCAAGAGGACACCCCCACGCTCTTTCGCGACATGCCGTGGGGCAGTGAACACGTGCTCGCCGAGACCCGCGCCCGCCTCACCGCGTGCGGGTTAACCGCGGCGTACCCCGCCACCGTTTGGGACGTTGACCGCCCCGAGGATTGGCAGCGCTGGCAGCGGCTTCGCCGCCTGCAAACGTAAGGAATTGACGCCACAGCGCACTGACCCTGAACGATACTGACATACCACCGCCAACACTGGAGCCTGACGTGAACCGACAACGCCTTTTATTGATTGCCTTTTTGGTCACCGTGGTGGCGCTGTTTTATCTCAGCGGGGCGCCGGCGTACTTGACCCTTGAGACGCTGCAAGCGTATCGCGGCGATTTTCAAGCGCTGTTTCAGCAGTCGCCCTGGCAAGTCGCGGGGGCGTTCTTTGCTATTTACGTGGTCGTCACGGCGCTGTCGCTGCCGGGCGCCACCTTGATGACGCTGCTGGGCGGGGCGCTGTTTGGCCTTGGCTGGGGGCTTTTGATCATTTCCTTCGCCAGCACGATCGGCGCCACACTGGCGTTTTTGATCTCACGGTTTCTGTTTCGCAAGCCGATCGAAAAGCGCTTCCCGCGCCAGTTCGAGCGTATCAATCGCGGGGTTGAGCGCGACGGCGCTCTCTACCTTTTCACCCTGCGCCTGGTGCCGATTTTCCCGTTTTTCATCATTAACCTGGTCATGGGGCTCACACGGATAAAAACCGTGACCTACTACTGGGTGAGCCAAGTGGCGATGCTTCCCGGCACGGTGATTTACGTCAATGCGGGGGGCCAGCTGGGGGAGTTGGAAAGCTTAAGCGGCATTCTCTCGCCTTCGCTGCTCGCCTCCTTTGCGCTGCTGGCCGTGTTTCCCTGGATCGCGCGGCGCATCGCCCTGCTGGTGCAAAAGCGCAAGATGTATCAAGCCTTCACGCGCCCGAGCACCTTTGATTACGATATTCTGGTCATCGGCGGTGGCTCGGCCGGCCTGGTCACCAGCTATATCGCCAGCGCGGTTAACGCCAAGGTCGCGCTGGTCGAGAAGCACAAAATGGGCGGCGACTGCTTGAACACCGGCTGTGTGCCATCGAAAGCGCTAATTCGCGCGGCCCGCGCAGCGCATGAAATTCGCACGGCAGAGCGCTTTGGTGTCTCGGCAAGCGAACCCAGCATCGATTTTGCCCAGGTCATGCGCCACGTCCATCAAGCGATCGCCGACATCGAGCCCCACGATAGCGTCGAGCGCTACAGCAACCTGGGTGTGGCGGTGTATCAAGCGCAGGCCACGCTCACTTCACCGTGGGAGGTGCGCGTGGGCGATCAAACCCTGAGCGCCCGGCATATCGTCATCGCCACCGGCGCCCGGCCGCGCATCCCCTCGCTCCCTGGGATTGAGGGCGCGCCGGTGCTCACCTCGGAAACTCTCTGGTCGCTCACCGAGCAGCCCAAGCGCTTGGTGGTGCTCGGCGGCGGCGCGATTGGCTGCGAACTCAGCCAAAGCTTTGCTCGGCTGGGCACGGCGGTCACCCTGGTGGAGGGCACGCCCCGCCTCATGGGCCGTGAAGACGATGATGTCGGCGACCACGTCGAAGCGACGCTCGCCCGCGACGGGGTGACGGTGATGACGCATACCCAAGCGCTAGAGATCACCCAGAGCGAGACGGGGTATCAACTTGCCGTGGAGCACAATGGCGAGCACACCCACCTGCCCTTTGACCAGCTGCTAGTGAGTGTTGGCCGCCAAGCCAACGTCGAAGGGCTGGGACTGGAAGAGCTCGGGGTCACCACGAGCGAGGCGGGCACGCTGGAACTGAATACGCGCCTGCAAACGCGCTTGCCCAATATCTGGGCCTGTGGCGATGTGGCAGGCCCTTATCAGCTCACTCACGCCGGTGCCCACCAAGCCTGGCACGCCGCGGTGAATGCGCTGTTTGGCGAGCTGAAAAGCTTCGCCGTGGATTACCGCTTCATGCCCGCGGTGACCTACACCCAGCCCGAGGTCGCGCGCGTGGGGTTGAACGAAAAAGAGGCCAAGGCCCAAGAGATTGATTATGAACTCACCCATTACGCCATGGGCGAGAGCGACCGCGCCATTGCCGAGGGCGCGACGGAGGGCTTTATCAAAGTGCTCACCGTGCCAGGGCGCGACAAGATACTCGGTGCCACCATCGTCGCGGAGAACGCGGGAGAGTGGCTGGGCGAGTTCACCCTCGCCATGAAGCACGGCCTCGGGCTGAATAAGCTGCTCGGCACCATCCACCCCTACCCCACTCTCGGCGAAGCCGCCAAGGCCACGGCCGGCGTGTGGAAGAATGCGCACAAACCCGAGCGCGTGCTGGCCCTGCTCAAGCGCTACTTCGCCTGGCGGCGGGGTGAAGGCAAAAAGGAGGCCCAATGACGCGGTTGCTGCTGATCGGCGCCGGGCACGCCCACGCCTTCGTGCTTGAAGCCTTGGCGAAAAATCCAGCGCCTAGCATTGAAGCCACCGTGGTCAGCGATAGCCGCTATGCGGCGTACTCGGGTAGCGTCCCCGCCTGGCTTGCCGGCGAGTGTTCGCTACGCGAGACGCAAATCGATATCCAAGCGCTGTGCCAACGCGCGGGGGCACGCTTGATCATCTCGCCCGCCACGGGGTTAAGCGTAGAGAAGCGCGAGGTAACGCTTAAAAGCGGCGAGCGGGTCGGGTTTGACGTGGCCTCACTCAATATCGGCTCCACCCTCGCGCTGCCCGAGCAAACAAGTGACAACACACCCTATCTGCTCGCCATGCGCCCACTAAGCACGCTTCATCAACGCTGGCAAGCCCTACAAGATAGCGTGGCACGCCTTCCCAACGGGGGAGAGCAGCGCGTGGTCAGCGTCGGCGGCGGCGCCGCTGGCTGCGAAACCCTAATGAGCGTATTGGCGCAGCTACGCCAAAAGCGACCCGATATCACCTGGCGGGGGGAGCTGTTAAGCGCCGCCGATGCGCTTCTGCCCGAGGCGGGGTGGCTGCCGCGAGGACTTCTCCAGCGCGCGCTACGCCGTGCGAACATCACGGTGCATCACCGCGTTCGCGGGCGGGCGCTGTCCGCGGGTGGCGTGCTGGATACGGCGGGCCGGTGCTATCCGGCGGATATCGTGCTGTGGGCGACGGGGGCGGTAGGCCACCCTTGGCTGGTCGATACCGCCCTACCGCTTGATGCCAATGGGTTTATCCAAGTGACAAAGACCCTTGAGGTGCAGGGCATACCCGGGCTTTTTGCCGCCGGCGACTGCGCAGCGTTTGAGCCGCCGTTACCCAATGCCGGGGTTTACGCCGTGCGCATGGGCCCGCTACTGGCTGATAATCTGCGCGCGGCATGCCGAGGCGAGTCACTTGCCAAGTGGCAGCCGCCCAAACGGGTACTTGCACTAATCGGCACCGGGGATGGGCGCGCCATTGCAAGTCGCGGCGCCTTGGGGTTTTCCGGGAAATGGGTGTGGCGATGGAAAAAGCGGATCGATGCGCGCTTTATCGCCCGCTTTAACCCGCCTTTTAGCGATTAACGACACGCTGTATCAGTTGGCCCGGCGCCAACCGCCGAGTACGCGGCTATCCGGGCCGAAGAACACCAAACGGTCATGATCAATCAAATAGCGGTAAGCGTTTTCGAGCATAGCGGTGACGCGTTCCGTGCTTTCGCTATCCGGGCACGCCATGCGGGTGGTGGCAATGTCGCTGATCGCGATGCGCTGGTTGTCGCCCAGTTCGGCGCGCGCGGTAAAGCGGTTGCAGCCATCGTGGCCGCTCACGCGCCCGTCCTCGCTGATACGAAAAAAGGGCGTTTCGGGTAAAGAGAGGCGCTCATTGGTGCCCACCAGCAGCAAATTCCAGCGCGTCTCCACCACCGGCCCTGAGAGCGACGCATCACGCGCGGCACTATCCAGGGGCGCCTGCTTAGGAGTGCTGCCACAGGCACCCAGCAGTAACGCCAAGGCGGCTATCGCAAGCCACCTTGGGGCTGTTCGCATTGTCAACAACGCTGTTTTTGATAACGATCGAGTGCTCACTTTACCAACTTCCGGTGTTTTCCATGGATGCCCAAGGCTCCTTGGGCGGCAGGGCATCGCCTTTTTGCAACAGCTCGACGGAAATACCGTCGGGAGACTTCACAAACGCCATGTGGCCATCGTGTGGCGGGCGGTTGATCGTCACGCCGTTATCTTGAAGCTTCTGACACAGCGCGTAAATATCGTCCACCCGATAGGCCAAGTGGCCAAAGTTACGCCCGCCGCTGTACTCCTCGGGATCCCAGTTGTAGGTCAGTTCAAGCTCTGGGGCCTGCAGCTCCTCTGAGCGCTGTTCATCCTCCGGTGCGGTGAGAAAGACAAGGGTAAAACGCCCTTTCTCATTCTCCTTGCGGCGCACTTCTTTAAGGCCTAACAGGTCGCAGTAGAAATGTAGTGAAGCATCAATATCGCTAATGCGTACCATCGTGTGCAGATACTGCATTTCTCGCTCCTTATTAGCTGATTGCGTTCGGCTTGACGAATGGCGTTAACCGTTACTGCGCGTACTCGCGGAAAATTTCCGGTGCACGATTATCACGGGTAAACGTTAGCACCGCATAGTCATCCACGCGACCGGTCTCCATGCCCGGCGAGCCATGGGGCATGCCCGGTACGGCCAGACCCGCGACGTCCGGACGCTCGTCCAGCAGCGTTTGGATATCGTCGGCCGGCACGTGTCCTTCGATCACATAGCCATCAATAATGGCGGTGTGGCAGGAAGCCAGTTCAGGCGTGACCCCCTGTTCGATTTTCACCTGGCGCACGTCGCCGTCGCGATGGTGGTTCACCTCAAAGCCGTTCTCTTCAAGGTGCGCCACCCAAGCGCCACAGCAGCCGCAGTTAGGGTCGCTGTGAACGTCAATCGCAGGCGTGGCAAAGGCGAAAGGCGCTACAAAGAGCAGCGACAGACTCAAGGCGCGTTGGGCAAACCGCTTTTTACTTAGGCGCTTTTTAATTGGACAGAAGTGTAACATCTAGGCACCCTCTTAACAGACTGCGTATAATGAAAAGGCTTATCATATCTTAGCTGGCTTTACCCACAGGAGAAAGCGGTGGACTCTCTCACGCAAGCGGCGCTGGGCGCGGCCATTGGCGGTACCGTACTCGGAAAGCGCCTGGGGCGTAAGGCGATTTTACTTGGGGCCGTGGCAGGCACCCTGCCCGATCTGGATGTGGCCATCGACTACGGCGATGCGGTCGCTAACGTTACCCAGCACCGTGGGTTCAGCCACTCGCTTTTTGTTCTTGCTGGCGTAGGCGTGCTGCTCGCGTGGCTCTGTGCCCGCTTTCCCCCCGCGCGGGATATTTCCCTGCGCCAGTGGCTAACGTTCTTTTTACTGATACTGCTGACTCACCCGCTGCTCGATGCGCTTACCACCTACGGCACGCAGCTTTTCTGGCCGCTTGGCTCACCGCCTGTCGCTTGGCCCATCGTCTTTATCATCGACCCGATCTACTCGCTCTGCTTGATGATCGCGCTGGGAGCCGCGCTTCTGGGTCGCAACGTCAAGCGCCGCTGCGTTTGGGGGCTTGCGCTTTCGAGTGCGTACCTTCTGTTCGCCCTTGGGGCGAAAGGCGTCGTGATACAGCGACTCGAACCGGTGCTCGCCGCGCAAGGGATCGAGCAAGCCCCGCGACTCGTACAGCCCGCGCCGTTTACAACGCTACTGTGGCGCGCCACGGTGGTGGATGGCGACACGCAGTATGAGAGCTTAATCAGCCTGTTGGATGATGAGCCCCCGCTACTTGAGCCCCTCATCCGTCAAAGCCACCTTGACGCCGCTGCCGCTAACGACCGCCACCTTGCACGGCTACGCTGGTTCTCCGGGACATTTTTACGCTACGACATTGAGCGTAACGAGGATACCGAAGCGCTGTTGGTCACCGATGTGCGCCTGGGTTTCCCCGGTTTTTACCCCTTCACCTATAGGATCGCCACCCGCAACGGCGGGCAAACGAGTTGGCAGACGCGGGATGCATCGGAGCAGAAAGGGAGCGAGCGCAGTCTCGATCAGGCAACCCTTGAGCGTTTGGGCGCGCGCGCCCTGGGCGATCGTCGCGCTCTCTGCGCCACCGCTTTTGTTGAACCACGCTGGCGCCTAGCCCCGCCCTCTTGCTAAGGGCTCACGTGTTCACCGTACGTTTTATGGCGCGATGCCTTGCCCACAGCCGCTGTACTGCTCGCCATCCAGGGAGAGCGTCACCCGCGCGGGGAAGGGTTTGCCGCTCATGCTGTCAAAACAAGCCCCCGCTTCGATGCGCACGCGAAAAAAGCGTTCGGCGTCGGCGTTTTCCAGTACCACTCGGCCGGCGTCGTTGTCCATCACGCTCACCATGTAGGGCAGCGTTTGGGTTTGCTCACCGTAGTCGGTGGTCAGCGTAAGCGTTGGCGTGCTGCTTGAGAGCGCGACACTCCAGCCGGGTTCATTGCCACGGCCAAACAGCATCACGCCCGGGTGATCTTCACGGCTAAGCGCTTCTCGACTGATAGCACGCTGGCACTGTAGTTGGCCGCGCGGCGTCTCGACCTGGGCTTTATCGCCGCGGTTCCAGAAGCTAATCGCGCCATCTTGGTAGCGTGCACCATTGGCGACCACCGCCTGAGGCAAACGCCACGCCCCGTGCAGCGACCACAAGCGCAGCGTTTCGTCGTTAAAGGCGGTCACCAGATGCTGGCTTGCCGGCTCGCAGCGCCACCCCTCGAAGGTTTCCGCTTCGCCAGCAAAGAGCGCCGAAGGTAGCAACGGCGCGGTGGCCTTGCGGTTAGAGGCGCCGTGATCTGTCGCCTGGGTGGGCGCTGGCGTCGCGGCACACCCACTTACGAGCAGCGCGGCGAGGCTCAAGGTCAATAAGTGGCGCATAGTACGCTCCCTGTTGTGGTCTTGGATAAACGAACGCATAGGCTAACCGCGTTTAAACGCCTGCAAATCCTGCGGGTCAAAGCGGTCAACGTGCTCAGGCAGATCCAACTCCTCGCGTTTAAGCTTCACTTCCATTTTCTCTGCCAGTCGTTCGGCATCGTCATCGGTTGTGCGCCCGTTGAGTTCGGCTAGCTGAGACATGCCTTGATGGTAAAAGGTGAGGATATCCAGCGCGACGCGATTGTCCTCTTTCACTGCTTTACGCAGCGTGGGAAGATAACCGCTGATTTGCGAGAGGTGGTGCTTAAGCTGCCAGGCGTAGCGCACTTCGTTCATCCAGGGGCGATCTTTTAGCACGGCAAAAAGCGCACTAGTGGCTAAAAGACCCAGAAATACCCCCAAGGCATTGAGCCAAAGGCTGCTACCCAAGGCCGAGGTGAGCAGCAGGGAAAACAGCATTCCGAATATGATCAACTGCCCCGCCATGGCAAAGCTGATCATTCGCGCTTTGCGGCGGTATACCTCGGGCTCATACTGCTCTAGTTTAAACACTGCCATGGCCGGCCTCTTGTCGTGGCGATTAGCGAGAAAGGCCTCTATGATACGTGGCCGGCCACCGCGCACAAGCCTTCCGCGCCACCTACGCCAAGCGCTCGGCGGCAGTTTTCACAAGGTGCTCTGTCGCCTCCCAGCCGATACAGGCATCGGTGACCGAGACGCCGTAGCGCAGTGCGCCCGGCTTTAGCGGCTGCTTGCCTTCGTGCAGGTAGCTTTCGAGCATCAACGCCACGAGGTTGTTCTCACCTGCCTGACGCTGGGTGAGGACATCCAGCATCACTTCGCGCTGGCGGCGGTGGTCTTTGCGCGCGTTGGCGTGGCTGCAATCCACCATCAGGCGCGGATTTTGCCCGGCGTCGCGCAGCGCTGTCGTCGCGGCGTGTACATGGCGTGCCTGATAGTTGGGCTCGCCGTGGCCGCCACGTAGCACCAGATGGGTGTGCGGGTTGCCCTCGCTTTGCCGCGTTACCGGGCGGCCGTGCGCGTCCAGGGCGAAGCGATGATGCGGGTGGGCGGCGGCTTGCATGGCGTCAATCGCCACTTGTACATCGCCGCTGGTGGCGTTTTTAAACCCGACGGCGGCGCTTAAATCGCTGGCCAGCTCGCGGTGAAGCTGCGACTCGGTGGTACGCGCCCCGATCGCCACCCAGCTCAGCAGGTCGTCCAAGTAGGGCGCCAGCATGGGCTGCAAAATTTCAGTCGCCACCGGCAGCCCTCTTTCGGCCACGCAATGCATCACGTCACGCGAAAGCGCAAGCCCTTTGGCCATATCGCCGGCGCCATTGAGATCGGGATCGTACGCCAGCCCCTTCCAGCCGATCGCGGTGCGTGGCTTTTCCACGTAAACCCGCATCACCGGTACCACCTGCCCACTCACCTCTTCGCTTAAGTGCGCTAGGCGCTCGGCATACTCGATAGCCGCGCTTGGGTCGTGGATGGAGCAAGGCCCCACCACGACCAATAGACGACCGTCCTCGCCGCGAAGAATGCGGTTTACCGCATCACGGTGGTGCGCAATGTTTGACGTTAGCGCATCGCTCAGCGGCAGGGAGGCGCGTAGCTCGGCGGGGGTTGGGAGCAGCGCGGTGGCAGTCTCGGTGATGGGTAACGCGGTTGACGTGCTCGTCGTCTCAAGTGTTTTAGCGGGGGCGTTCATGGATCAACTCTCCGTGTTCAAGGAGTCATTTAAGGGACATCGTGGGTGCAACTCGCCATCGACAACGGCGCGACCGGAGATGGCAGCTGTCACCGATCGCGCGGCGCTAAATCGCCAGCCATTGCCCGCATATCCGTGTACATAGCCGTTAACGGTGGCAAAAGCGAAAGCGCGATAGGTCATGGTGCTGCTCCTTGGGTGGATAGTGTTGATTGTGTGGTGTTGCAGTCTCTTCTAAACAGATGACAAAAACGCGAAAGCCCCGGCTGGGGTTACCAACCAGGGCTTTCGCGGCAGGCAACCCGTGGGGTGTGCCTGTTGGCGCGACGCTAGGCGTCGGCCACGGGCACACCGTGGCTAAACCAATAGCCAAAATAGACGCCAGCCTTAGCTGGAGCGATTACGACGTAGCGTGTCGGCGAGGTCATGATCATCGTCTATTTCCGTGGGGTTGTGTGTTACGAACAAAGCAATAACTTGATCGTGCCTGCTTTACGTGACGTTGACAAGGGCTTGTCGTACAACTTTGGTTATCAACATGAGCGTAAAGCGATTAACCACTAACGCTATCAGCCATTAAAGTACTGAACCCAGCCAATAGTCCCGGGAAGCGCGCTCATGCTCACTAGCACGATCAATCCCAATGCAACGGAAAGAAATCCCGAGCTGTCTTCAAAGTTTTCGTCATGGGCCATGAAAGCCTCCTTATCGTAGGTGACGTTGTCAGGGGGCAACAACAGGGCCATTTTACCCAATATTGGCGGCAACGACGAGGCTAACAGCCGCACAAACACCCACTAGCACTTTATTAACAACACGTTATCGGCTGATTTAACGCGGCGCGTAGCTGAAGACATCGGAAAACATCTGGGTGTTATCAAACCCTTTCTCGGTCAAAATATCCACGCAGGCATAGACCATGCCCGGCGACCCGGAGAGATACACCTCGCACGGCGAAGGTGAGAGCGGCTCGGCTTCAAGCGCTTCGTCCACGCGGCCCAGGTGATGAAGAATCCGCTCGCCCTGGGGCATTGGCTCGGTGAGGGGGAACTCCGTGACCGCGTGAAAGGTAAACGCGGGGTGCTGTTGCGCCCATTGGCAGGCCAGGGACTCAAGGTAAATGTCGCGATGCTCGCGTGCGGCCCACCACAGGTCAATCTTGCGGTTGGGCTGGTGAGCCAGCACCGCCTCGACGATCGCTTTCATCTGCGCAAAACCGGTGCCGGCAGCGACAAGCATTAGCGGCCGTGTGCTTTCCAGGTCCACGGTGCAGTCACCGCCGGGCAGACGAACCGTCAATTGGTTCGCCACCTGCAAAAGGTCACGCAGGCGTGCGGAGTTATCACGCTCCGGCCAGTGCTGAATATGCAGCTCAAGCTGACCGTCGCCGCGATCGGCGCTGGCGATCGAGAAGGGTACCCAGATATCGCCCTCTAGGTGCATTTCCAGATACTGCCCCGGGGCGTGACGCATCGCTTCGGCACGTCCGTGGAGCGTGACCCCGAATACATCGGGGTTTAAGTCTTCTACCTCGGTGACTTGGCAAGTCAACGTCCTTGCGCTCATGAAAGCCTCAATTATTGTGTCAAACAGGGGAACCGCTTACTCACACCCTTGGCGTGCCGCTGGCAGCGGAATACCAATACCCAGCGCTTCCCAGCGCTGGTCGACACGGGTTTTCACCGCCTCGTCCATGGTGATGGGCACGCCCCACTCGCGGTCGGTTTCTCCCGGCCACTTATTGGTCGCATCCCACCCCATTTTGGAACCCAGACCCGATACCGGCGAGGCGAAATCAAGATAATCGATCGGCGTGTTTTCGATAATCACCGTGTCGCGTGCCGGGTCCATTCGCGTGGTCATCGCCCAAATCACATCCTCCCAATTACGCGCATCGACGTCGTCATCGAGCACCACCACAAACTTGGTGTACATGAACTGACGCAAAAAGCTCCAGACGCCCATCATCACCCGCTTGGCGTGACCGGGGTACTGCTTTTTCATCGTCACTACCGCCATGCGGTAGGAGCAGCCTTCCGGCGGCAAGTAGAAGTCGACAATTTCAGGAAACTGCTTACGTAGGATGGGCACGAACACTTCGTTGAGCGCCACGCCGAGAATCGCCGGTTCATCCGGCGGCCGGCCCGTGTAGGTGGAGTGGTAAATCGCATCGCGACGCTGGGTGATGCGCGTCACGGTAAACACGGGAAAGTGGTCGACCTCGTTGTAGTAACCGGTGTGATCGCCAAACGGGCCTTCCGGGGCCATGTCGTCGGGGTAGATAAAACCTTCGAGGATGATTTCACTCGACGCCGGCACTTCAAGCGCGGCATGGCCACACTTCACAAGCTCGGTGCGCGAGCCTCTCAAAAGCCCGGCAAAAGCGTACTCGGAGAGCGTATCCGGCACCGGCGTCACCGCCCCGAGAATGGTCGCCGGGTCAGCCCCCAACGCCACCGCCACCGGGAAAGGCTCACCCGGGTGTGCTTTTTGGAACTCTTGAAAGTCGAGCGCGCCGCCGCGGTGCGACAGCCAGCGCATGATAAGCCGATTCTTGCCGATTTTTTGCTGGCGATAGATTCCCAGATTTTGGCGTTTTTTGTGCGGGCCTTGAGTGACCACCAATGCCCAGGTCACCAGCGGGGCGGCATCCCCCGGCCAGCAGTGCTGAATCGGCAGGCGATCCAGGTCGACCTCGTCACCCTCAAACACCACGTCCTGCACCGGCGCCCGCTTGACCGTCTTCGGCCCCATGCTCAGCACCTGCTTGAAGATGGGCAGCTTCGACCAGGCATCCTTCACGCCTTTGGGCGGGTCGGGCTCCTTTAAAAACGCCAAGAGCTTGCCGACTTCGCGCAGCGCCTCGACCGAGTCTTCGCCCATGCCCAGCGCCACCCGCTTGGGCGTGCCGAACAGGTTGCCCAAAAGCGGCATGTCGTGACCTTTGACGTTCTCAAACAGCAGCGCCGGGCCGCCGGCGCGCAGCGTGCGGTCGCAGATTTCGGTCACTTCCAGGTAGGGGTCAACTTCTGCGCTAATACGCTTAAGCTCGCCCTGCGCCTCCAGGGCGGCGATGAAATCCCGCAGGTCATGGTACTTCACTGATGGCTCCCCGGCTGAGGTAGGGCGGCGAGAGCGCCTTAGCGGCGCTTCATGGCCTCAAAAAACTCCAAGTTGGTTTTGGTGTCTTTGAGACGGTCGATCAAGAACTCCGTCGCGGCGATATCGTCCATCGGATTGAGCAGCTTGCGCAGAATCCACATTCGCTGCATCTCCTCTTCGGAGGCGATCAAATCTTCACGGCGGGTCCCGCTGCGGCGGATATTGATGGCGGGGAAGACGCGCTTTTCGGCTAGCTTGCGGTCGAGGTGCGCTTCCATGTTACCGGTGCCCTTGAACTCCTCGAAGATCACTTCGTCCATCTTCGAACCGGTATCCACCAGCGCCGTGGCGATAATCGTCAGGCTGCCGCCCTCTTCGATATTACGCGCAGCACCAAAGAACCGTTTGGGCTTTTCCAGCGCGTGGGCGTCCACACCGCCGGTCAGCACCTTGCCGGAGCTTGGCACCACGGTGTTGTAGGCCCGCGCCAGGCGGGTGATGGAGTCGAGCAGGATGACCACGTCTTTCTTGTGCTCGACCAGGCGCTTGGCTTTCTCGATGACCATTTCGGCGACTTGCACATGGCGCGCCGGCGGCTCATCAAAGGTCGAGGCGACCACTTCGCCGCGCACGGTACGCGACATCTCGGTCACTTCCTCCGGGCGCTCATCGATCAGCAGAACGATCAGATGGCACTCGGGGTTATTGCGCGTGATCGAGGTGGCGATGTTCTGCAGCATCAGCGTCTTACCCGCCTTGGGCGGCGACACCAGCAGACCCCGCTGCCCTTTGCCGATAGGTGCGGTGAGATCGATGATGCGCGAGGTGAGGTCTTCCGTCGAGCCGTTGCCGATCTCCATGAACATACGTTCATCGGGGAACAGCGGCGTCAAGTTCTCGAACAGAATCTTGTGCTTGGCGTTCTCCGGGCGATCGAAGTTGATCTGGCTGACCTTGAGCAGGGCAAAATAGCGCTCGCCTTCTTTTGGCGGACGAATTTTCCCGGCAATGGAGTCACCCTTGCGCAGGTTAAAGCGGCGAATTTGGGAGGGCGAGACGTAAATATCGTCCGGCCCAGCGAGGTAAGAGCTGTCGGCGCTGCGCAGGAAGCCAAAGCCATCCTGAAGAATTTCCAGCACACCGTCGCCGTAGATATCCTCACCGCTTTTGGCGTGTTTCTTAAGGATGGCGAAAATGATGTCCTGCTTGCGCGAACGGGCGAGGTTGTCGATCCCCATCTCGCGGGCAATATCGAGCAGCTCGGGAACGGGTTTTTGCTTAAGTTCAGTGAGATTCATCGGTGTGTTAGAACGTTGCTCATGAAAGCTAGGCGCCAGGCGCCGGAAATAAGAAAGGAGGCATGAAGCGACGATGTCAACCGCTACGTCGCAGGGTGCGTTCAGATCCCGGGAGGCACGCGCTCGAAGAAAGACACTGCTGAACGTGATGTGCTGCGCTCAGCGCGAGGGTGCTAACACTTACTGATCCCTTGAGTACATGGATTCGAAAAAAGGAATCCGACATACCGGCGGGCAATCTGACGACTTGGACATCGGAACAGCTTGGCATTGAACGAACCAAGCCTGAGGCGACCGAAGAGTGCATTGCCAAAAGTGTATAGCAAGCCGATTCGGATCAAACCAGTTGCCAGATGGTAGTCAAGCGCTGCGCTAAACGCAAGCCTTCGGCAATTGACAATCAAGATAGTGCCCCGCAACCTTGGCATAGCCAACCTGAAGGATAGCGCATGCCCAAGGACATCTTGCTCCCGACTTACGATACGCTGCCTGGTCTATCCCACAGTATCGCTGACGGCCCCGAACCCCGTCGGTTAGCCGCGATTGACCTAGGCTCTAACAGTTTTCACCTACTGGTCGCCAACTATCAAAACGAGCGGCTGCAGGTCGTCGCGCGCCTGGGGGAAAAAGTCCAGCTTGCCGCGGGGCTAGACGATGAGGGCTTCTTAAGCGATGCGGCCATGCAGCGCGCGCTCGACTGTCTCGCCCGCTTCGCGCCGTTCTTAAGCGACATCCCCCCCGCGCAGCTGCGCATTGTCGGCACCAACGCCCTGCGCGATGCGCACAATAGCCAGACGTTTATCGACCTGGCAGAAGCACAGCTTGGTCACCCCATCGAGATCATCGCCGGGCGCGAAGAGGCACGTTTAATCTACCTAGGCGCGGCACACGCGCTGGCCGAGAGCGGTCGCCGGCTGATTGTCGATATCGGCGGCGGCTCGACCGAATTGATTATTGGCGAGGCGTTTGAGCCTAGGGCGCTTGAGAGCCTGCGCATGGGCTGCGTGACATTTTCACGCCGCTTCTTTGCGGACGGTGACTTAAGCGAGAAGCGTATGCGCAAAGCAGAGCTTGCCGCGCGCTCTGAAATCGCCAATATCTTGCGCCCCTACCAGCGCCTAGGGTGGGAGGACCCGGTGGGCTCCAGCGGCACCATTAAAGCCGTGGCCAGCGTGCTGCACGCCTACGCCGACACCCCACAGGAAGGCCTCATCACGCACGCGGGGCTAAAAAAACTGCGCGAGCGCATCATCAAGTGCAAACACGTGGATAAAGTCGCCCTTGATGGTCTAAAGCCCGACCGCGCCAAGGTTTTCCCCGCCGGTGTGGCGATTTTAAGCGCCATTTTTGAAGCCTTTGAGCTTGAGCAGATGCGCTATGCCGACGGCGCCCTACGCGAAGGCGTGCTTTTCGATATGGCCGGGCGCAACAGCGCCGAGGACTCGCGGCTAAAAAGCTTAGAGACGCTTAAGCGTTGCTACGATGTGGATACCCGTCAGGCGGAAAACGTCGCCGACACCGCCCATCGACTCTTTGCGGCGGTGCGGGAGGCGTGGCAGCTCAGTGAGGACCACCGGCGCTATTTATGCTGGGCAAGCGACGTCCATGAAATTGGCCTCGCCATTTCACACAGCCAGTTTCACCGCCACGGCGCTTACCTACTGGAGCACTCGGACCTTCCCGGTTTTTCACGCCCCGAGCAGCGGCTACTGGCGTTTTTGGTGCGCGCTCATCGGCGCAAGTTTCCGCTAAAAGAGTGGCAAGCGCTGCCCAAAGCGCAACAAAGCGTTTGTGCCCGGCTCGCGCGGCTGCTGCGTTTAAGCGTACTCCTTAACCATTCGCGCCCTGAGACCCCACCGCCACTGCCCGAGCTGAGCGTCAAGGGCGAGGCACTGCACATTGCACTGCCCGAAAGCGACGAGCCTACTCTACTTAGCACCGATTTGGAGCAGGAGCAGGCCTACTTGGAGGCGGCTGGCTTCACGCTTGCGGTGCGCTAGCTCCCTCCCACAAGACCGTCCACCCTGCCGCTTGCCAATAGCATCCGGTGGGCGGATGCAATGCCGCCACGCAGTGTAAAAGCGCGCCATCGGGGTGCGCTTTCCAAATCACGACCACCCGTTCGCGCTCCCACGGCGGAATGCGAGTTTCCTGCAGCAGCCGCTTGAGATCGCGCCGACCGCGCGCGGGGAGTTCCAAGACCTCACCGCCCTGACGCCAAGTGGCCATCAACGGCGCTTGACTCACGACCGAAAGCGGAACCTCGCCCAAAGGCGTCACCAGCGGCGCGCGCCCGTTCCACCAGGTTTGCCAGGCGGGCAGCGGCGCGCGCGCAGGCATAAGGTAGAGCCTTTGTTGCCACACCCGCGCCTCGGCGGCTTCCCATGTAACGCACACCTGAGCATCGTTGGCGGCGTCTAGCTGCGTCAGCAAGCTCTCCAGGCGCTTACGTGGTGGCGTGGCGATCCCCCGCTGCTGGCAGAAGCGGCGGATTAAAAGCCGCTGACGCGCCGGACAGCGCTGCCTAAGCGCCTTTGCGTCAAGCTGCCCCGGCCCGCATGTCAGCGCGTTGAGCTCCTCGGCCGCATACTCGCCCAAGAGCGCATCGGCCTCGCCGGCCTGTTCGGCGCTTGCGGCAAAAGCGCCCCGCACCTGCGGCCAGCGCTCGGCGAGCACCGGCAAGACGCGGTGGCGTAAGAAGTTACGATCAAAGTGCGTATCGCAGTTGGAAGGGTCATCGCACCACTGAAGATCCAGCGCCTGCGCGGCACTTTCCAGGCGCTGCTTGGGCACGTCTCGCCAGGGGCGAATAAGCCATACGCCGCGCCACTCCCGCACGCGGGGCATCGCGGCCAACCCCCGGATGCCGCTACGCCGCAGGGCGGCGAGAAGAAAGGTTTCGGCTTGGTCATCTTGGTGCTGCGCCAGCCAAAGCGTATCGCCGGGTGGAATATGCGTGGCAAAAGCGCCGTAGCGTGCCTCGCGCGCCGCGCCTTCGACACCTTGACCGCTCGGCTCCACCGTCACCCGGGCGAGGGTCAAGGGTACGTTGAGGCGCTGACAGAGCGCTTGGCAGTGCTGTTCAAAGGCATCGGCAGCCGTTTGCAGGCCGTGATGCACATGCATCGCCCTTAGCGGTATTTGCGCCTCTTTGCACACGGCGGCGGCGAGGGTGAGCAAAAGCGTTGAGTCCAGCCCGCCGGAAAGCGCCACCCAAACAGAGCGCCCCGGTGGGGTCTCCACCAGGGCGCTTTGCAATCGCGTTAACAGCGGCTCAAGCGGCGGGCGCGCCATAGCTCATCAACCGCTCGTAGCGCCGCGCGAGCAGCGTGTCGGTATCCATCGCCTGCAGGCGCTCAAGGCTTGCATCGAGCGTCTCTTTAACGCGCTCGGCGGTGGTGATCGGGTGGCGATGCGCGCCGCCGAGCGGCTCTTTCACCAAGGCGTCGACAAAGCCGAGCTCCTTTAAACGCTCGGCGGTGATGCCCATCGCCTGCGCCGCGTCGGAGGCTTTTTCGGCGCTCTTCCATAGAATCGACGCGCAGCCCTCAGGCGAGATCACCGAGTAGGTCGAGTATTGCAGCATGTGCAGCTCGTCGCACACGCCGATCGCCAGCGCCCCGCCCGAGCCGCCTTCGCCGACAACGGTGGAGATAATCGGCGTTTTGAGCCGCGACATCACCGCCAAGTTGTAAGCAATCGCCTCGGACTGGCCGCGCTCCTCGGCGTCGATGCCCGGGTAGGCCCCTGGGGTGTCGATAAACGTCAGCACCGGCATGTTGAAGCGCTCAGCCATCTCCATTAACCGGCACGCTTTGCGATAGCCTTCTGGGCGCGGCATGCCAAAATTGCGCCGCACTTTCTCTTTTACGTCGCGGCCTTTCTGGTGGCCAATCACCATCACGGGCTTATCGTTAAGCCGGGCGACGCCGCCGACGATTGCCGCGTCATCGGCAAAGCGGCGATCGCCGTGCAGCTCATCAAAGTCGGTAAAAATGTGCTCAAGATAATCCAGCGTATAGGGGCGCTGTGGATGCCGCGAAAGCTGTGACACCTGCCAAGGCGTCAAGTCCTTGAAGATCGACTCGGTGAGCTTGCGGCTCTTCTCCTCCAAGCGCTCAATCTCATCGGAGAGATTGACTTGGCTGTCGGTACTGACCAAACGCAGCTCTTCAATTTTTGCCTGCAGCTCGGCAATCGGCTGTTCAAAATCGAGGTAATTAGGATTCATCGGCTAAGCCTGTAAAAATTAAGCCTTCTCGGAACGCGCAATAGTGCCACGCATTATCGCACCCTATCCTTGTCACGCAAGCGCTGGCACCGTAACACCCGTTGTTAACGATAGCGCAGTTGAACACCCGCCTGGCCCTGCACGTCTTGCAGCGCCAGCAATAGATCGTCACTCGGCGCCACTCGCCACTCGGCGGCCAGTTCAAACCACGCCGTGGCCTCGGGGTGGCGATACTGCAGCCGCACGGGCAAGCCTTCGCTGTCGCGATAGGGCGTCAAGCTATCGCGCAGGGTCTCGACCAAACGACCGTTAATGCGCTCAGCTACCAGCGCCACATCGACGGATTCGCCATAACGCACCCTTGCGGCGACCATGGGCGTGACGTCTTTACCGCGCAATTTTAGTCCGCCCGAGTAGTCATCGCTTGAGACATCACCTTCAACGATCAACACCTGATCGGACTCGATCTGGCCGCGCAACTGGTCGAAAAGCTCGCCAAATAGCGATGCCTCGATACGCCCGGTGCGATCATCCAGGGTAATAAACGCCATGGTGTCGCCACGCTTGGACTTCATCGTGCGCACGCCGACCACCAATCCGGCGACGCGCTGCGGCTCCCGGGAGGGGGATAAGTCGGCGATGCGGGTGGAGACAAAGCGCTTCAACTCGCGCTCGTACTCGTCGATGGGGTGCCCGGTGAGATAAAGCCCCAGGGTCTCTTTTTCGCCCGCCAAGCGCTCGCGGTCGCTCCACTCGCGCACGCCCCGATACTCAGCGTAAACATCGTTATCCTCGGCGGCCGCGAAGGCGTCACCGAACATATCCAGCATACCTAAGTTCTGGTTGGTATGGTTCTGCGCGGCGGCCTTAAGCGCATCCTCCATCGCCGCGGCGAGCACCGCCCGATGGGGACCTAAGTTATCCAGCGCGCCGGAGCGAATCAGCGCTTCCAGCGTGCGCTTATTCATGCGTTTGGGGTCGATGCGCCGGCAGAAGTCGAACAGGTCGGTAAACGGCCCTTCGGCTTCACGCGCCTCGACAATCGCACCGATGGGCCCTTCGCCTACCCCGCGAATCGCCCCTAGGCCATACACCACACGGCCCTCAACATCGACGGTGAACTTGTAGCCGCCCACGTTGACGTCTGGGGGCGTCACGGTGAGCTTGAGGTGGCGACACTCCTCGATCAGCGGCACGACCTTATCCAGGTTGTCCATTTCGGTGGACATTACCGCGGCCATGAAGGGCCCCGGGTAGTGCGCCTTGAGCCACGCCGTTTGGTAGGAGACCAGCGCGTAGGCCGCCGAGTGCGACTTGTTAAAGCCGTAGCCAGCAAACTTCTCCACCAGGTCGAAGATATTCCCCGCGAGGTCTTTATCGATCCCGTTGGCCGCGCAGCCGTCCATGAAGCCGGCGCGCTGCTTGGCCATCTCCTCGGGCTTTTTCTTACCCATGGCGCGGCGCAGCATATCCGCCTGGCCGAGGCTGTAGCCCGCCATCACCTGGGCAATCTGCATCACCTGCTCTTGGTAAAGAATGATGCCGTAGGTGGGCTTGAGCACCGGCTCGAGCAGCTTGTGCTGATAGTCCGGGTGCGGATAAGAGACCTCCGCGCGACCGTGTTTACGGTTAATAAAGTCGTCCACCATGCCCGACTGCAGCGGCCCCGGGCGGAACAGGGCCACCAGCGCGATCATATCGTCGAGCGAATCGGGCAACAGGCGCTTGATCAACTCCTTCATGCCGCGGGATTCGAGCTGAAACACCGCCGTGGTTTCGGCGCGCTTGAGCATGTCAAAGGTCGGCACGTCATCCAGCGGGATGGCATCGATATTGAGTGGCTCCTCCCCGCTCGCCGCGCGCACCTTATCGACCATCTCTAGCGCCCAGTCGATGATGGTGAGGGTGCGCAGCCCCAGGAAGTCGAACTTCACCAGGCCGGCTTCCTCGATATCGTTTTTATCGAACTGCACCATCAGTCCCGAGCCATCTTCGTCGCACAAAAGCGGCGCGAAGTCGGTCAGCTTCGTAGGGGCGATGACCACGCCGCCGGCGTGTTTGCCGGTGCCACGGGTGACGCCTTCCAGCTTGCGCGCCATCTCCCAAATCTCGCCGGCTTCGTCGTCGTCCTCGACAAACGCCTGAAGCGCGGGCTCGGCGTCAATCGCCTTGGAAAGCGTCATTCCGACCTCAAACGGAATCAGCTTGGAGAGCTTATCGCCGAGCGAATAGGGCTTGCCTTGCGCGCGGGCCACGTCGCGCACCACCGCCTTGGCGGCCATGGTGCCGAACGTGACGATCTGCGACACCGCATCGCGTCCGTAGCGCTCGGCGACATACTCGATCACCCGGTCGCGCTTCTCCATACAGAAGTCAACGTCGAAGTCGGGCATCGATACACGTTCGGGGTTTAGGAAGCGCTCAAACAGCAGGTCGTAACCGATCGGGTCGAGGTCGGTGATCTTCTGGGCGTACGCCACCAGCGACCCAGCGCCGGAGCCCCGTCCCGGCCCTACCGGAACCTGGTTATCCTTGGCCCACTGGATAAAGTCCATCACGATCAAGAAGTAGCCGGGGAACCCCATCTGGATGATGATATCGAGCTCGAAATCGAGCCGCTCCCGATAGCGCTTGTCGATGGCCTGGTAGTCGCTACCTTCGCGGGGGTATTGCGCTGGCGGAAAGAGAAAATCCAGCCGCTCGGTCAGGCCATCGTGGGAGACCTTGCGAAAAAACTCATCCTGGGTCATGCCCTCGGGGATTTCGAACTCGGGCAGGAAGATTTCGCCCAAACGCACGTCGACGCTGCAGCGCTTGGCGATCATGACGCTGTTTTCCAACGCCTCAGGGATATCCGCGAACAGCTCGGCCATCTCGGCGGGGCTTTTCAGGTACTGCTCTTCGGCGTACTTGCGCTCGCGGCGTGGGTCGTCTAGGGCCTTGCCCTCGCCGATCGCCACGCGGGTTTCATGGGCCCAGAAGTCGTCGCGCTCAAGAAAGCGCACGTCGTTAGTGGCGACCACCGGCGTGCCGGTATCGAGGGCGAGCCTGACGCTTGCATGCACACAGGCCTCTTCAAGCGGCCGCCCCGTGCGGGTCAGCTCCAGATAGAAGCGCTCGGGGAAGGCTTCCTGCCACTCATGCAGCAGCGCCTTGGCATCTGCGTAGTGCTCAGACAGCAAGTGACGACCGATTTCGCCGTCGCGCGCGCCCGAGAGCGCAATCAGCCCCTCGCTTTGGGCCAGCACCCAGCGCTTGTCGAGAATCGCCCGCCCTTGACGCTGGCCCTTGGTCCAGCCTTTCGAAATCAGCTCGGTCAGGTTGCGATACCCCGTCTCGTTCATAGCCAACAGCGTGATCCGATACGGGTGGACCTCATCGTGGGGATTATGCAGCCACAGATCGCTGCCAATAATCGGCTTGATACCGGCGCCCTGGGCGGCGGTATAGAATTTCACCAGCCCAAATAGGTTCGCCTCGTCCGTGAGCGCCACTGCGGGCATCTCCTGCTCAGCGGTGGCGGCGACCAGTGGCTTAAGCTTGACCAGGCCATCGACCAGGGAGTATTCGCTGTGTATGCGCAAATGGACAAACGGAACCGTCATAAGAATCTCGCCGCTGGGCAAATAAAGTACATGGATAACAGGGGTTAAATAACAGGGATTAAATACAGGACAGCGTTATAGCAAAACGAGCTGTCGCTTCACCGGAGCAAAACTTTGGCGATGCTCAGGCAGAGGGCCGTGGGCGTCCAGCGCGGCCAGGTGTTCCGTCGTCGCGTAACCTTTATGGCGGGCGAAGCCGTACTCCGGATGGCGCGCATCCAGCGCGACCATCTGCGCATCGCGGGCCACCTTGGCCAGAATCGATGCAGCGGCAATCGCATGATGGCGCAAATCGCCCTTCACCACCGCTTGGCCCGGGAGTGCGTGGCCTGGCTGGCGATTACCGTCGACCAGCAAATACTCCGCTGCGGGGCTAAGTCCGTCGATCGCGCGGCGCATGGCCAAGTGCGTGGCATGAAAGATATTGAGCGTATCGACCTCAGCCGCCGAGGCCTCGGCGACGCAAAACGCCAAGGCTTTCTGGCGAATCTCCTCGTCGAGGGCTTCGCGCTTTCGCGCGGTGAGCTTTTTGGAGTCGGTAAGCCCGTCAATCGGCATCGCCGGGTTCAAGATAACGGCAGCGGCGACCACACTGCCGACGAGGGGTCCGCGCCCCACTTCATCAATGCCCGCGAGTCGATCGCCTTGGTAGGCGATTTCCAGGGGCGGCCAAGCGGCGATTTCTGTGCTCATGTTTCACCTTGAACAAGCGGCTGCCCGGCGGCGATCGCTTCAATCGCCTGTGCCGCGCGTTGGTTGGCGCCGCGCTGTAGCTGGGCATGCATGGCGGCAAAGCGCGCTTCCAGCGCCTCGCACTCGGCGGGCTGCAAAAGCAACTTCCCGAGTTCGCCGGCGATCGCCTCGGCGCTTGCGGCGTCTTGAATCAACTCCGGCACCAGGGTCTCTTGGGCGATAAGATTGGGCAGCGAGATCCAGCGCGTTTTGACCAGCCGCTTGGCCAACCAGTGCGTGGCCGGCGCCATCTTATAAGCGACCAGCATGGGGCGATGACAGAGCATCGCCTCCAGCGCGGCGGTGCCCGAGGTCAGAAGCACCATGTCGCTTGCCACCATCGCCTCGCGTGCGTGACCATCAAGCAAGGTCACCCGTTGGGAGAGTGCTGGGTACGCCGTTAGCAGCGTTTTGAGCTCTTGGAAACGGGCCGGGGTGGCAGCAGGGATCACAAAATTAAGCGTGGGGAAACGCTCACTGAGTGTTAACGCGGCGGCGAAAAACGTCGCCCCCATAAAGCGGATCTCATTCGCCCGGGAGCCTGGCAGTAGCGCCAAAAGCGGCCCTTCGGCAGCTAACCCAAGCGCTTCCCGAGCTACGCGGCGGTCGGTATCGAGTGGCAGCTCGTCGGCGAGCGGGTGGCCGACAAAGGCAACCGGCACGCGGTGCGCGCGGTAAAAATCGGCCTCGAACGGCAGTAGCGTCAGCATGCCATCGACCGCACGGGCGATTTTTTTTACCCGCCCTTGGCGCCACGCCCATACCGAGGGACTCACATAGTGCGCGGTTTTGATCCCCGCAGCGTGCAGGGCGCGCTCCAAGCCTAAGTTAAAATCGGGCGCGTCTATCCCTAACATTAGATCCGGCTGCCACGCCAGGGCATCGGCTTTGAGCGTTTTGCGTACCTTGAGAAGCTCAGGCAAGTGCTTCAGCACTTCCACCAGCCCCATCACCGAGAGGGTTTCCAGCGGAAAACGGCTTTGCATCCCCAGCTCGATCATGCGCGGCCCGCCGATACCGCGAAACTCAATCCCCGGATGGCGCGCTTTCAGCTCACGCATCAGGCCCGCGCCGAGGATATCGCCCGATAACTCACCGGCCACGATGTAGATGCGCTTAAGCGTCATGGCAGGCCTCGTTTAGCGTACGATGCCGCGGGTTGCACACTCGATGGAGGCGGCGAAGCGCTCGACTTCCGGCAGCGCGTAGCGCTTGCGCATTTCCGCAAGCGCTTGCTCTACGGTAAGCCCTTGGCGATAAAGCAGTTTATACGCATCGGTTAAGGCCTTGATCGCCTCACGGCTAAAGTCACGGCGCTTGAGGCCGACCAAATTCAACCCATGCACCTGGGCCGGATTGCCGTTGATCATGGTAAACGCCGGGGTATCTTTGGTGATGATAGAGCCACCGCCCGCCATGGCGTGTTCGCCAAAGTGGCAAAACTGATGCACAGCCGCCAATCCGCCCAAAATGGCAAAATCGCCAACGGTAACGTGCCCGGCGAGGGTCACCTGGTTAGCGAGAATACAGTCGTTGCCGATGACACAGTCATGGCCCACGTGGACATAGGCCATGAACAAATTACGTGAGCCAATCGTGGTCTCGCCCCGATCCTGGACGGTGCCGCGATGCAGCGTGACACCTTCGCGAATCACGTTATCGTCGCCCATTACCAAGCGCGTGGGTTCACCGGCGTACTTTTTATCCTGGCAATCCTCACCCACCGACGCGAACTGAAAAATGCGTGTACGCGCACCCAGCGTTGTCGGCCCTTTCACCACCACGTGAGGGCCAATCACCGAGCCCGCCCCAATCGCGACCTCGGGTCCGATGATGCTATACGGACCTACTTCGACGTCATCGGCCAACTGTGCCGATGGATCAATCAGTGCAGTCGGATGAATCAAGCCACCTTCCTCTCGGCACAAATAATTTCCGCTTCGCAGGCCAGTTCACCATCTACCGTGGCGCGGCAGGCAAACTTCCAGATACCCCGCTTGCCGCGAATGACGTTCGCCTCAAGACGGAGTTGATCACCCGGCATCACCGGACGCTTAAAACGGACATTATCGCTGCCGACCAGGTAATAAACATAGCCATCGGCCGGCCGTTTATTAACGGTTTTAAACCCTAAAATCCCGCATGCCTGTGCCAGGGCCTCGATCACCAGCACGCCCGGCATAATCGGATGATGGGGAAAGTGGCCATTAAAAAACGGCTCGTTGATGCTGACATTTTTATACGCCACGATGGTTTCGCCTTCGGTGAGCTCCATCACCCGGTCCACCAGCAGAAACGGGTAGCGGTGGGGCAAATATTCGCGAATTTCATTGATATCCATGACCATCGTAGCGACCTCTAAAAAACATATACCCTGAGTCAACCTCAGGCGCGTCCAGCTCTCCCGCTGGGGAAGGCAGGGGATTATAACGCGCGACGCCTTAGCCTCAACCTGCCCAGCACAATATCCCACGAAATAACGTCTTGTCGCTTACTCGGGACGGCTGCGTTTTTCTAGCCGTGACAGGCGCTTGGCGATCTCATCAAGCTGCTTAAAGCGCACGGCGTTTTTACGCCACTGCTGGTTTTGCATCGCTCCCGTGCCTGAAGAGTAAACCCCTGGCGCGTGAATGGAGTTAGTGACAAGGCTCATCCCCGTGACTTGCACGCCGTCGCATAGGGTCAAATGCCCCGAAAGCCCAACGCCGCCACCGAGCATGCAGTGCTTACCCACTTTGGTGGAGCCGGCAATGCCCACGCATCCAGCAAGCGCACTGTGGTCGCCGATTTGCACGTTATGCGCGATCTGCACCTGGCTATCGATTTTGACATCGCGGCCAATCACGGTGTCCCCCAGTGCCCCTCGGTCAATGCTTGAACAGCTACCGACTTCCACGTCGTCACCGAGAATCACGCCGCCAAGCTGTGCAATTTTGTGCCAGCCGGTACCGTCGTGGGCAAAACCAAAGCCGTCGCCGCCGATCACGCAGCCGCTATGCAGAATCACCCGCTTACCCACGACCACGCCATGACAAACGGTCACGTTGGCATGTAAGCGCGTCCCCTCACCCAGGTGGCTATCCGCCCCCACAACGCTGCCCGGCCCTACGACGACGCGGTCTTCGAGCACCGCGCCGGAGGCGATCACGGCGTTGGCTTGGATCGATACGCCTGATCCAAGGGTGACATCATCAGCCACCACCGCCGAGGGATGGATGCCAGGGGTATCCTGGGCAGCCAAGGGGTCGAACAGCTGCGACAGCTTGGCGTAGCCAAGATAAGGGTTGTCTATCTCCAGCCGAGGTACCGGGCAGTTTTTGCCGTGCTCAGGGTGGAGCAAAACAGCGCCGGCTTGTGTCGTGGCCAAATCTTTCAAATAAGCGCGATTGGCGAGGAACGCCACCTGATCCGGTTTAGCGTCCTTGAGCGTCGCCAAACCGCGAATGGGCAAATCTCCGTCGCCGCTAAATGCGACGCCTAAATGGCGGGCAATCTCCGCCAGGGTAATGGTGTAAGCAGCGTGCGTCATGGTAGCCCAAACTCGTAGCGCGAAATGCGAGCGGTGTCAGCGCACCGCAGCGACGTTCTCAACGACGTTAGCCTTTGCGGTGCGATTTAATTCAGCGAATTAAACGTCTGTGTCACCTCATCGGTGAGGTTAGGCAGATCCATCGATGAGTGCAGTACGCCCTGGGGTTCCACCAACACATCGATGTTGTGGCGCTCGATGACCTGATCCACGGCTTGCTCAAGGGTGGACTCGGCCCGCTGTAAAAACTGCTGCTCGGAGCGCTGCTGGGCCTGCCCAATTTGCTGGCGCAGCTGCTCGAAGCGGCTGCCTTTTTGCTGCAGCTCACGAATCATCGATTCACGCTCCGCCTCCGACATCAGCTCACCTTCGCTCTCTAGGCGCTGCTGAAGGGCCTGCAGTTCCTGAGCCAAGCCCTGTGCTTCACGCTGCTGCTCACCCACTTCATTCTCTAATTCGCTCAGTGACGCCTGGGCCGCCTCGGTATTCATCAGCGCCGCACGCCAATCCAGCACCGCGACCTCGGCCGCATGTGCCGGCAGAATCATCGCGCCCATCAAACAAACGGCAGCCGTGAGTTTACGCATGCTATTCACTCCTGAATGTTATTGGTACCTAGCGCAACCATGGGGCGCTAATTAAAGGAACCCAGTCGCGACTGGGTTCACCGTGCCCTTAGGCCTTAAAACGTTTGCCCCAAGGAGAACTGGAAGAACTGGGTATCATCGTCGCTTTCGTCGTTCACCGGCTCGGCTACGCTAAAGGTTAGCGGACCCACGGGCGTTAGCCAGGAAAGACCCACACCTACGCTGTAGCGCAAATCACCCAAATCCACGCCCGAGGTGCAGCGCTGGCGGCCCGCGTCGTCTTCTAGCACGTCGTAGCACGAGGTCAGGAAAGTGTTGCCGGCATCGAAAAAGAGCGATGACTGCAGCTGGCTCTGGTCCTCAATAAAGGGCATCGGGAAAATCATCTCGGCACTGCCTTCCACCAGAACATTACCCCCCATGGTGCGGTCGCGCCCTCCCACACGCTGTGGCGTGGTGCGCTGCCCCAGGGTGTTGGAGGTAAAGCCGCGCACCGAACCCAGGCCACCGGCGTAGAAGTTTTCATAGAAGGGGTAAGGGTCGTTGCCGCCCAAGGTGTCCGCATAACCTAGGTTACCGCTAAACTTGAGTGCCCAGAGGTGATCGTCATCGATAGGAAAGAGATGCTGCGTCCGGGCACGCGCCTTGTAATAGCCGATGTCACTGCCGGGGGCGGCGGTTTCGAGTGAAATTCGCTGATAGCTACCATCGGTCGGCATGATGCCGCGGTTGAGGTTATTGCGTGTCCAGCTGCCTGTGAGCTTAACGCTTTGGGCATTCTCTCCTTCGTCTTGGAGATAGCGCTCGATCTCGGAGGCGGTATCGAAATAGGTCTTGATCGTTGTATCTTCAAAACTCGCGCCAAAATTTAACCGCGAAAGCTCACTGATTGGATAACCAAAGTTGATGCCCGCGCCGTAAGCATCGGTTGAGTAGGTGGAAATATCCGAGTCTTCGTAGTCGGTTTCCCGGTAGAAAACGTTATAACCACGGGAAATGCCGTCTAGTGTCCAGTAGGGGTCGGTAAAGCCAAAATTGATACTGGTAAAGGTATCGCTGCGCTGGGCGCCAACGTTGACGCGGTTACCGGTCCCTAGGAAGTTCTTTTGCGACAGCGAGGCGCCATATATCACCCCGGCGCTCTGAGAAAAACCGATACTGGCGGAAATCGACCCGGAAGGCTGCTCCTCGACGTTATACGTTACATCCAGCTGATCCGACTCGCCCGGCACCCGACGAGTATCCACTTCGACCTGGCTGAAAAAGCCTAACCGCTGCAGGCGCTGGCGCGACTGAGTGATCGCCTCGGTCGAGGCCGGCGCACCCTCTAGTTGAACCATCTCACGGCGCAGCACTTCATCTTGCGTGGTGGTGTTACCGACGAACTCTATGCGGCGCACATAGGTGCGTTGCCCCGGATCAACGCCGATCACCAGATCCACCGTGCTGCCGTCATCGGCAATCTGTGGAACACCCTCCACTTCGGCAAAGGCAAAGCCTTCCGCACCTAAGCGTTGACGCAGCGCTTCCGTCGAGGCGTTGAGGTCGCTACGCGAAAAGGTATCGCCGCTTTGCACTTCCAAAAGTTCCCGCGCTTCTCTTTCGGCGATTTGCAGCTCACCCCTGAAGCGGATATCGCCCACCTGGAACTGACGCCCCTCGTCGACATTAAGCGTGATGAAAATATCCTCTTTCTCAGGCCCGATTGAGACCTGGGTCGAGGTGATATCGAAGTTCACATAGCCGCGATCCAGGTAGAACGAGCGCAGACGCTCAATATCACCGGCAAGCGCTTCACGGGAATACTCGTCGCTAGAAAACCAACCAAAAAACAGCCCAGGTGAATCTTCTAATTCAAACAGATCGCGCAGGGTCTCGTCGTCAAACGCCTCGTTGCCCACGATATTGATTTGGCGAATTTTCGCCACGTCGCCTTCATTGATATCGATATTGACCTGAACGCGACCTTCGTCGACTTCTTCGACCTGGGTATCGATTCGCGCGCTGTAACGACCCTGCGACTGGTAAACGCCTTCGAGTTCGCGCTGCATCTCTTCAAGGGTGGAGAGTTGCAGCACCTGGCCTTCGGATAACCCCGCCTGCTGGAGACCTTGGCGCAGATCCTCTTCAGAAATTTGCTTGTTTCCGCTGATACTGAGACGCGCAATCGTCGGACGCTCCACCACCTGAACGACCAAGACATCGCCTTCGCGCGCCAGCGAGACATCCTCGAAAAGCCCTGTCGCAAAGAGCTCACGCGCCGCGTCAGCGAGCTCCTCGTCATCAACACGATCGTTTGCGCTCACGGGGAAAGCATTAAAGACCGAGGCGGCAGAAACCCGCTGTAGCCCCTCTACACGAATGTCGGAAACGTCAAAAGATTCTGCTTGGGCGCTGCCCGCTGTCGCCAGCAGGAGTGCCGCCACTCCCAGGGTCTTAATTTTCATGCAGTTAGTTCGCTCGCGTTAGTCTGCCTTCGTGTCTAGACAGGCACCTTATACATTTGTGCAGGCAGCTGACAAGCCGTGCTGCTCGCTACACGCGTGATCACCACAGGCGCATCAGATCAAAATAGAGCGCCATTAACATTAATGTTCCCACCAGGGCCAAGCCAATGCGCAAACCAATGGCTTGCGCCTGCTCTGAAACGGGGCGGCCCCGGACGATTTCCACCAAGTAGTAAAGCAAGTGGCCGCCGTCGAGAACAGGAATCGGCAGTAGGTTAAGCACGCCCAAGCTAATGGAAAGATAGGCGAGAAAGCCAACAAACGCTTCCATGCCGGCGCGCGCGGAGTCACCGGAAATCTGGGCGATGGTAATCGGCCCGGATAAGTTCGACGGTGAAATCAGCCCCACCAGCATCTTACGGATAGCGTCGAGGGTCAGCATGACCATTTCACCGGTTTTATTAAACGCTTGGCCTACCGCTTCGACGGGGCCATAACGAATTTCGCGGCGCAGCTCCTCCGGCCACTCCACCGGCTCCACCCCGGCACCGATGTAGCCCACTTCCGCGCCGTTTTCCAAGGTATTACGCCCGGGCGTGAGCGAGACGGTTTGCTCACTGCCGTCACGCGCAATGCGCACTTGCAGCGTTTCCCCTGCACTGCCGCGCACAACATTCACAAAGGCCATCCAGTCTGCAACCGGCTCGCCATTCACCGCCACGATTCGATCACCGGGTTGCAGTCCCGCGCTGGCTGCCGCCCCCCCTTCCATGACTTGCCCCAACACCGCCGGGAAGTCAGGCTGCCAGGGGGTGATACCCAAGCTCTGTAAAGGCTGGGGTGGGTCCTGGCGTACCAGGTAATCGTCGACCGGCAGCGTATAGCGCTGCACGCCACTGCTACCCTCGGGGCGCGCATCGATGCTGAGTTCGCCATCGTGGCCGATCAGCGCCACCAGCTTCAGGTTGATCTCGTCCCACGCGCGCACAGGCTCGTCTTCGATGGCGACGATTTCATCGCCGCGCTCAAGCCCGGCTTGCGCCGCCGGCGAACCCGAGACCACATCCCCGACCAGCGGCGTGACGGTCGACGTACCAGCGACAAACAGCGCCCAGTACGCCACGATGGCCAGCAAAAAATTGGCCAGCGGCCCCGCTGACACGATGGCCACACGCTTCCAAACATTTTTGCGGTTGAACGCGTACTTAAGCTCCTCCTCGGGCACCGGCGCTTCGCGCTCGTCGAGCATTTTAACGTAACCGCCGAGCGGGATGGCGGCCACCGCGTACTCCGTGCCGTGGCGGTCGGTACGCGACCACAACGGCTTACCAAACCCTACCGAGAAGCGCAGGACTTTCACCCCGCAGCGGCGCGCGACCCAAAAGTGACCAAACTCGTGAAAGGTCACCAACAAGCCAAGCACCACGATGACCGCCAATATATTCTGTATCAAGCCCACGCTTATCCCCTTACTTCTTGCTCATCGCCCGCTGGTTGGCGTACTTAGCCTGCCGCGTACTTAGCCTGCCGCGTACTTAGCCTGTATAGTGCTTCACCCACTGCTGAGCTGCGCGGCGCGCGTGCTGATCGGCATTGAGCACGATGTCGAGATGGTGGGCCGGCTCGGCCGCCTGATCGTTCAACACCGCCGCCACGACATCACTAATGGCATTAAACCCTAACCGCTTGGCCAAGAAGGCCTCAACGGCCACCTCGTTGGCGGCGTTTAAAATCGCCGGCGCGGTGCCGCCTTGCTGCATGGCTTCCCGCGCCAGGCGCAGGCAGGGAAAGCGCGCTTCGTCCGGTGCTTCAAAATCGAGCCGTGCGACTTGAAAGAGATCGAGCGCCGCAACGCCTGCGTCGATACGTTCAGGCCAGGCCAACCCATAGGCAATCGGTGTGCGCATATCGGGATTGCCCAGTTGCGCCAGCACCGAGCCATCGTGGTAGGCAGCCATGGAGTGAATCACACTTTGCGGATGCACCACGACTTGAATTTGCTCGGGCGCGGCATCGAACAGCCAGCACGCCTCTATCAACTCCAAGCCTTTATTCATCAACGTGGCGCTATCCACGGAAATTTTGCGCCCCATCGACCAATTAGGGTGGGCGCAGGCCTGCTCCGGGGTGACCGTCGCCAGCGCCTCGCGAGGCCAAGTGCGAAACGGCCCGCCAGACGCGGTGAGAAGTAGCTGTGAGATTCCATGGCGGTCAAGGCCGCCGCGATGCTCGCTAGGTAGACACTGATAGATCGCATTATGTTCAGAATCAATGGGCAAAAGCGTCGCCTGTGCGGTTTCCACGGCCTGCATAAACAAGGCACCGCTCATCACCAAGGCTTCTTTATTGGCAAGCAGTACGCGCTTGCCCGCACTCGCCGCGGCCAGCGCCGGTAAAAGCCCGGCGGCCCCGACGATAGCCGCCATGACGATATCCACGCTGCTATCCTGGGCAACATCCACCAACGCCTGCTCGCCAACGGCCACCTCGGTTGCCACGCGCGCCTGACGCAGTGCCGACCGCAACCACTGCGCGTCCTCTTCCTGCGCCAGAACAGCTATGGCGGGCCGGTGCTCAATGCACTGTGATAAGAGCGTTTCTCGGGAAGTGTGCGCGGTGAGGGCAAACACCTGATAGCGTTCCGGGTGGCGGGCAATCACATCTAAGGTACTGGTGCCAATCGAGCCGGTCGCCCCCAGCACCGTCACACGCTGCGGATGACTCATAGGGTCGGCACCAGCGTGTAAAGTAGCGCGAAGATCGGAATGGCTGCGGTGAGACTATCGATGCGATCCAGCACGCCGCCATGGCCGGGTAGCAGTTGACTGGCGTCTTTGATCTCGCGGTAGCGCTTGAGCATACTTTCGAGCAGATCGCCTAGCACTGATACCAGCGTGACGACCAGTGTCACGCACAGCAGCACAACACCACCGTACCAGCCTAAGCCCTGCCAGACGCTAAACAGCAGCGCCAGCACCAGGGTCGCGGCAAGACCACCAAACACGCCTTCCCAGGATTTCCCAGGGCTCACCCGAGGAGCAAGCTTGCGCTTACCTAGCGCACGACCGGCGAAATAGGCGCCGATATCGGCGGCCCATACCAACAGCAGGACGAACAGCAGCCACACGCCACCGCTTTCACGCAGCAGATTAAACCCCACCCAGCACGGCAGCAGCACCCATAACCCCATCAGCAAACGGCGCGGGGTTGAGTGCCACTGCGACAGCGCCACTGGGTAGCGCATCACCCAATAGAGATTCATCAGCCAGCCAACGGCTGCCACCCATAATGGCCAGCGGGAGAGTGCGCCACCACTTAGCCACAACAGCAACATCACAATAGCGGCGGTGCCGACAAGCAGCACTCGATAGTTCGTGCGCTGAACGCCGGCTAAGTTGGTCCACTCCCAAGCGCCCAGCAGCACAATACCCGCGGTAAAAAGGGCGAACGCACCGCCTTGGAGCCCAAACAGCCCCGCCAGCACCAGCGGCGCCATCCAAGCTGCCGTGATAATTCGCTGTTTAAGCAACGTCTTATGCCTCTGTTCTTGTTGGCGATACTGATTTAGAGGAGCCCGTTTTTGAAGACGGCTTCTCGGACGATTGCGCCGAGGAGAGCTGTTCGTCGGTCATGCCAAAACGCCGCTGACGCTGAGCAAAATCCGCAAGCGCCGCATCAAAGGCATCCGCACCAAAATCGGGCCACAGCAGCGGTGAGAAGTAGAGCTCGGCATAGGCAAGCTGCCACAGCATGAAGTTGGATAACCGCTGCTCACCGCTGGTGCGAATACATAAATCCACCGGCGGCATCTGGTTGGCATAGATGGTCTGGTCCATACGCGCTTCATCCACGTCGGCGACGCTTATCTCACCCTCGGCCACTTTTTGCGCCAGCTCTCGCGCTGCCCGGGCGATTTCCCACTGCCCGCCATAGTTGGCCGCAATCACCAGATGCATCCCGGTATTCTCGCTCGTCAGCGTCTCCGCGCGCTGAATATGCTGTTGGATCGCATGCGAAAAGCCTTCCCGCTCGCCGAGGATGGTGAGACGAATATTGCGCTCGTGGAGCTTTTTGACTTCGCGCTTGAGCGCCATCAAAAAGAGCTCCATCAGCGCGTTCACCTCCGCTGCAGGGCGTTTCCAGTTTTCACTGGAGAAGGCAAAAAGACTTAAGGTCTTGACCTTTCGCTCTGCGGCGCGCTGAATCACCGTCCTCACCGCTTCCACTCCCGCCCGGTGGCCGCGCACACCGGAAAGACCGCGCCCGCGCGCCCAGCGGTTGTTACCGTCCATGATAATGGCGACATGAGAGGGCAACAGCGCGGACTCCCGGGGGGCTTGCGCTGAGTACGCCTGAGGGTTAGCCGGCTGTTTATTTGGAGGCTGCGGTAACGTCATGGATTCTCGCACCAAGGGTCATTCATCTAACCGGCAAAAAGCCGCACGGGCAGCGGCGCTGCCCGTGACTGAGGTGGTACTGTTACACCTGCATTAAGTCCTGCTCTTTGGCAGCCAATGCTTTATCGATTTCGGCGACGTACTTATCGGTGAGCTTTTGGATCTCGTCCTCACCTTGGCGCTGATCGTCTTCGGTGATCTCTTTCTCTTTAAGCAGCGACTTGAAGTCGCCATTGGCATCGCGGCGCACGTTACGCACGGCCACCCGGGCGTGCTCGGCTTCGCTACGCGCTTGCTTGATGTAGCCTTTGCGTGTCTCCTCGGTCAGCATCGGCATCGGCACGCGAATCACCGCCCCTGCACTGGCCGGGTTGAGGCCCAAATCGGAGGTCATGATCGCCTTTTCGACTTTCGGCACCATGCCCTGCTCCCAGGGGGAGACGGTTAGCGTGCGGGCATCTTCCACGTTGATCGATGCCACTTGGCTTAGCGGGACTTGGCTACCGTAATACTCGACGGTCACGGCATCCAGAATGCTGGGATGCGCGCGCCCGGTGCGAATTTTATTGAAGTTCGTATGCAGTGCGTCCACGCTTTTCTTCATTCGCGCTTCGGCATCTTTTTTAATCTCGTTAATCACGTTATTCCCCTCTGTCAATCAGCGTGCCTTCCTTGCCCCCAACGACCAGGTTCAGCAGGGCACCAGGCTTATTCATGTCAAATACCCGCACTGGCATGCCATGGTCACGTACCAGGCAGATAGCGGTCAAATCCATTACGCCGAGCTTTTGGTCCAACGCATCGTCGTAGGTGAGGCGCTCATACTTCACCGCATCAGCGTGTTTCACCGGGTCTTTATTATAAACGCCGTCGACTTTAGTGGCTTTAATCACGACGTCGACATCCACTTCGATACCGCGCAGACATGCCGCGGAATCGGTGGTGAAAAACGGGTTACCGGTACCAGCGGAGAAGAGCACGACATCGCCAGAGGTCAAATAGCGAATCGCCGTGCGTCGGTCATAGTGCTCTACCACGCCGCTCATGGGAATCGCCGACATCACTCGCGAGCGAATATTGGAGCGCTCCAGCGCATCGCGCATGGCCAGCGCATTCATGACGGTCGCCAGCATTCCCATGTGATCACCGGTCACACGATCCATGCCGGCCTCGTTCAGCGCCGCGCCGCGGAACAGGTTGCCGCCGCCAATCACAAGCCCCACCTGTACCCCGATGCCCACCAACTGACCGATCTCTAGCGCCATACGATCGAGCACAGCCGGGTCGATACCAAAATCGTGCTCGCCCATGAGGGCTTCACCCGAAAGCTTGAGCAAAATACGCTTATATTTCGACTTCGAGCTCTCCGTTTTCTTACTGGGGGAAACCGAGGTAAGGGGCTCATTAGCATCGCGGGACATGGCATCTCTCCTAGAGCGTTAACAGCACGAAAGGCGTTGAAACAAGGCGGATCTAAATACTGAACAAGCGCGCGGTCCCTGCCTTCACCTTACAAGCGATCAAGCAAGGCAAGTAAACACAGGAGCCGGATACGCAAAGGCGTGCGCTCGCGCGCACGCCCATTCGCTTGGAACCTATGACCTTAGCTACGGCCAGCCTGTTCCATGACTTCTTTAGCGAAATCGACTTCTTCTTTCTCGATGCCTTCGCCAACCTCGAAGCGGGTAAAGCCAATCACTTCGCCACCGGCTGCCTTCACGTACTCAGCAACGGTTTGGTTCGGATCTTTAACGAACGGCTGCTCGGTGAGGCTGTTCTCGGCCAGGTACTTCTTCAGGCGGCCTTGAACCATTTTCTCGGCAATCTGCTCCGGCTTACCGGCCATGTCCGGCTGGGCCAGAATGATCGCTTTTTCCTCGTCCAGCTTCTCTTGCGGCATATCGTCCGGACGGGCGACCGTCGGGTTGATCGCGGCAACGTGCATGGCCACGTCTTTCGCCGCCTGGGTCGTGCCGCCTTTGAGCACGGTCAAAACGCCAATGCGGCCGCCGTGAACGTACTCACCAACGAGGTTGCCTTCGCCGGCTTCCACGACCACCGCGCGACGCACCCCGATGTTTTCACCGATTTTCTGTACCAGCTGCTCGCGAACGGTTTCCAGCTCACCTTCCATTACCACGGCAACGTCTTCGCTTTTTGCAGCAAAAAAGGCGTCAGCGATGGTGTCAACAAAGGCTTTGAAGTTGTCGTCACGCGCAACAAAGTCGGTTTCGGAGTTGATTTCGACCATGACACCGTAGTCACCGCTTTCGGAAACGCGGGTAACAACGGCGCCTTCCGCGGCGGTACGGCCGGCTTTTTTCGCGGCTTTAAGGCCGGAGTTCTTGCGCAGGTTTTCGATGGCGACTTCGATGTCACCGCTGGCTTCGGTAAGTGCTTTTTTGCACTCCATCATGCCAAGGCCAGTACGTTCGCGCAGTTCCTTTACCTGAGAGGCGCTGATAGCTGCCATAAGGATTCACCTCTGATCTAAATGGGTCTAGAAATTGGAGACAAGGCCCGCCAAGGCGGGAAAAAGGGGGCATAAGGCCCCCTCCTAACGCGATGCGGTGCATTCACACCCCATCTTATGCGGCCTATTACTCGGCAGCAGCGCTGCTTTCGGTATCGGCGGCGTCGTCGGCGACTTCGACGAACTCGTCCGGACGGCCCTCTTTGGCGCGACCGCAAGCGTCCGCGATGGCCTTCACGTAAATCTGAATCGCGCGGATAGAGTCGTCGTTACCCGGGATCACGTAGTCAACGCCGTCTGGGTTGGAGTTGGTATCGACAACGCCGATGACCGGAATACCCAGCTTGTTGGCTTCGTTGATCGCGATACGCTCGTGGTCGACGTCGATCACGAACAGCGCGTCCGGCAGGCCGCCCATGTTCTTGATACCGCCGATGGAGCGCTCAAGCTTGTCCTGCTCGCGGGTTGCCATCAGGACTTCTTTCTTGGTCAGCTTCTCGAAGGTGCCATCTTCGCGCATGGTTTCGAGATCACGCAGACGCTTGATGGACTGGCGAATCGTTTTGAAGTTCGTCAGCATGCCGCCCAGCCAGCGATGGTTAACGAACGGCTGGCCAACACGGTTGGCTTCTTCTTTAATGATTTTGCTCGCGCTACGCTTGGTACCTACAAACAGAATCTTGTTGTTGGAAGCGGCCATCTTCTCAACCACGTCGATCGCTTCGTTAAGCGCCGGCAGCGTGTGCTCAAGGTTGATGATATGGATCTTGTTGCGCGCACCAAAGATGAACTTGCTCATCTTCGGGTTCCAGTACTTGGTTTGGTGACCGAAGTGAGCGCCTGCTTTGAGCAGGTCACGCATATTGACGTGTGCCATGGTAGAACTCCTGAAACTCGGGTTAGGCCTCCATACACCCCATGGATCCGACCAGAGACACGACGTTTGACCTAGGCTCAAACGTGGCGTTCAAAGGCACCCGGGACCATGTGACGGTGCATGTGTGTTTTAAGGCTTGCTGTTTAGTAGCATCGCGCACCATTGCGCCATGCCCATTGCGCCTTTCCGTTTGTTGCCACAAACACCATTTGCCAGAAGCACCATTTGCCGCAAGCAAAAACGGCTGGGGCGATTGCAGGAAAGCGCGCGGCTTTATACCATAGATTACCGCCAAGATGAAGCCATCACCACTTTCCCGTTCTTGTCGCCAAGCCTTTATACTGGCGCCACGATGTCCCATTCTCAACGTGACGAGTGCTAATGAACGTTCCGATCAAGACCCCCGCTGAAATCGAAAAAATGCGCGAAGCTGGCCGCCAAGCCGCCAGTGTCATTGAAATGATCACCCCTTACGTTGAAGCGGGCGTTACCACTGGCGAGATCGACCGCCGCTGCCACGACTACATCGTGAAAGAGCTCGGCTCCACGCCGGCGCCGCTGAACTACCATGGCTTCCCCAAGGCGACCTGCACCTCCATCAACCACGTGGTGTGTCACGGTATCCCCGATGACGGTAAAAAGCTCAAAAATGGCGATATCATGAACCTGGATATTACCGTCAAAACCGCCGACGGTTACCATGGTGACTCCAGCGTCATGTTTGTGATTGGCGACACGATTCAGGGCGAACGGTTAAGCCGTATCACGCAAGAGTGCCTGTACAAAAGCATCGCGCGGGTTAAGCCTGGCGTGCGCCTTTCCGAACTGGCACGAGCGATTCAGCAGCACGCAGAAGCCAATGGCTACTCGGTGGTGCGTGACTTCTGCGGCCACGGTATCGGCGCCGACTTTCACGAAGAGCCGCAGTTTCTGCACTATGACGGCTACGCCGCCGACGCGGACATTACCCTCAAAGCGGGTATGTGCTTTACCATCGAGCCGATGATTAATGTCGGCGGCTATAAAACCAAGGTGCTGCGCGATGGCTGGACGGCGGTCACCAAGGATCGCAGCCTATCCGCTCAGTGGGAGCACACCCTGCTGGTGACCGACGACGGCGTAGAGGTTCTCACCGCGCGCAGCGATGAAGACTTGAGCTTTCTAGGCGCCTAACGCACTCACCAAACGCACAACTTTCAGGCGGCCCATGCTACTTCACCACTACCGGTTCGAGCCGGATACGTCGCTTCTTGATCTCGAGACCTTTCGCGATGAACTCGCCGGCTCACGCTCGCCGGTCGTCCCGTTCAAAGCGGCCCTTCGGGATCTACAAGCAGGGCTCGACGCGAAATTTCGCGCCGGCGCGGATATCCGCGACCTGGTGCGCGGGCGCGCCTGGTACCTTGATCAGTTCTTAGCGATCGCCTGGGCGCAGCATGCGTGGCCTGATGATGGTGTCGCTCTGGTGGCCGTCGGCGGGTACGGGCGGGGCGAGCTGCATCCACATTCGGATATCGACCTGCTACTGCTGCTGGAGCACGACGACGATACGCCCTATCGCGAACCGCTTACCGCCTTTATTACCTTTTTGTGGGATATTGGCCTGGAGATAGGCCACAGCGTGCGCTCACTCAATGACTGCGAGCGCGAGGCCGACGCCGATGTGACGGTGATCACCAATCTGCTCGAATCGCGCCTGATTGCCGGGCCAAAACGCCTGCGTGAGGCCATGCGCGAACGCCTCAGCCCCGAGCGGCTATGGCCGGCGGATCGCTTCTTCGAGGCCAAATGGCAAGAGCAAATCGCCCGCCACTACCGCTACAACAACTCCGAGTACCACTTAGAGCCCAACCTCAAAAGCTCCCCTGGCGGCCTGCGTGATATCCAGATGATCGGCTGGGTCGCCAAGCGCCACTTTGATACCGAACACTATATCGATATCGTCGCCAACGGTTTCATGAACGATGCGGAGCTGCGCATTTTAAGCCAGGGCCAAGCGTTTTTATGGCAGGTGCGCTACGCCCTGCACATGCTCACCGGGCGCGCGGAGGACCGGTTACTGTTTGACCATCAGCGCACCATTGCCGAGATGTTCGGCTTTCGCGATACGCCCGAGCGGCTCGCGGTGGAGCAGTTCATGAAGCGTTACTACCGCCATGTCACCGCCCTTGCGCAGCTCAACGATATGCTGCTGCAGCACTTTGACGAAGTGATTTTGCGCGGCCAAGAGTCGCTGGAGACGGTCAAACTCAACGAGCGCTTTGAGACCAAGGGCGGCTACATTCAAGTGCGCTCGCGCACGCTCTTTCGCGATAAACCCTCGGCGATGCTGGAACTTTTCCTGCTCATGGCGCAGCACCCCGAGATCGAGGGCGTGCGCGCGGACACCATCCGCCTGATTCGCGACCACCGCCACCAAATCGACGATCACTACCGCGACGACCCGCTCCACCAGCGTCTGTTCATGGCGCTGTTACGCTCATCGGGCAACGTGCCGCGCCAGCTACGGCGTATGAACCGTTACGGTATTCTGGGCAAATACCTGCCCGAGTTTGGTCGCGCGGTGGGGTTGATGCAGCACGACCTGTTCCACATCTACACGGTCGATGCCCACACCCTGCGGCTACTCAAATTTCTGCACGGCTTTCGCAACCCCGAGGCCAAGGATGAGTTCCCGGTCGCCGCCGCACTGATATCGCAGCTACCCAAGCTCGACCTTCTCTGGATCGCCGGCCTCTTTCATGACGTGGGCAAGGGCCGCGGAGGCGACCACTCGCTGATCGGCGCTGAAGACGTCGAGCAGTTCTGCAAGCGCCACCGAGTCTCCACCCACGACACCAACCTGGTCCGCTGGCTGGTGGAGCAGCACCTATTGATGTCCATGACCGCACAAAAGCGCGATATTACCGACCCCGACGTGATCCGCGATTTCGCCCTCGCCGTGCGCAGCGAAACGCGCTTGGACTACCTTTACGTGCTCACCGTGGCCGACATTAACGCCACCAACCCGACGCTCTGGAACGGCTGGCGGGCGTCGCTGTTGCGCCAACTCCACACCGAAACCAAGCGCGCACTGCGCCGCGGCCTAAAAAACCCGCCCGACCGCGAAGACTGGGTGCGCGAAACCCGCATGGAGGCGCGCTCGCTACTGCAGACCATGGGCATTGTCGCCGAGCATATCGACCCGCTGTGGGATTCGCTCGGCGAGGATTACTTCCTGCAGTACGCCCCCAGCGAAATCGCCTGGCAGACCCAGGGTATCCTGGGTCATACCGATACCCACCTACCGCTGGTGCTGATCAGCGCGCCCACCGACGACATGGCCGAAGGCGGCACCAAAGTGTTTATCCACACCCGCTCGGTGGATGACCTTTTCGCCGCCACCGCCGCCGCCATGGAGCAGCTGGGGCTTTCGATCCACGACGCACGCATCGCCACCTCAAACAACAACTGGACGCTTAACACCTTTATCGTGCTCGACAGCCAAGGCCAGGCGATCAGCGACCCAGAGCGCATCGAGGAGATGCGTCGCCACTTGGTCGAGGAGCTCGACGACCCCGAAGACTACCCGGATATCGTCTCCCGCCATACGCCGCGCCAGCTCAAGCACTTCAAAGTGCCCACCGACGTGCTGATCGAGCAGGACCCGGCCAACGAGCGCACCATGCTTGAACTCAGCGCCCCAGACCGCCCCGGCCTTTTGGCCCGCGTCGGGCGTATTTTCATGGAGCAGGGCATCGCTCTTTCGGCGGCCAAGATCGCCACCTTGGGCGAGCGGGTGGAGGACGTCTTTTTCATCACCACCAAAGCAGGCGAACCCCTGACCGATCCGGAGCGTCAGCAGCAGCTGCGCGAGCGCTTGACGGAAGTGTTGAGCGTCTAATTGAGCCCGGCTCATTTGAGCCTACCCAAGGGCTTGCCTATAATCGGCGGCCATACGCCGATAACGCTGCCGCCTCGGCACCCTGGACACGCACTCTGGACTCCCGATGAACCCCGATCTCGACGCCCTGCACCCCTACCCGTTCGAAAAATTGGCCGCGCTCAAGGCCAAGCTTATCGCGCCGACGGATCTCGACCCTATCCCGCTGACCATTGGCGAGCCGCAGCACGCGCCTTTCGCCGCCGCGCTCAAGAAGCTGCACGCCCATCAGGCCGAGTTTGCCCGCTACCCGGCCACCGCCGGCCTGCCCGGGCTGCGCCAAACCATCGCCAACTGGGCCAGCGCGCGCTTCTCCCTGCAGGCATTGGACGCGGAGACCCAAGTGCTCCCGGTCAACGGCACCCGCGAAGCGATTTTTGCCTTCGTCCAGGCGGCGCTCGACCAAACGCGCCCGGCGAAAGTCGCGGTTCCCAACCCCTTCTATCAGATCTACGAAGGGGCCACGCTGCTCGCCGGGGGCGAGCCGCTCTATCTCGACTGCACGGCGGAGAACGGCTTTCGCCCCAATTTCTCCGCGGTGCCCGCCGACACCTGGCGCGAGGTGCAGATCGTGTTTGTCTGCTCGCCGGGCAACCCCACCGGGGCAGTCACACCGGTTGAGGAGTTCAAACAGCTGATTAAGCTCGCCGATGAGTTCGATTTCATCATCGCCTCCGATGAGTGCTACTCCGAGCTCTACTTGGATGAGGCTCACCCGCCACCCGGGCTCTTGCAAGCCTGCGCCGAGCTTAATCGCCACGACTATCAGCGCTGCCTGGTGTTTCATTCGCTCTCCAAGCGCTCCAACCTGCCGGGGCTGCGCTCGGGCTTTGTCGCCGGCGACGCCGCGCTTATCGCGCCCTTCAAGCGCTACCGCACTTATCACGGTTGCGCGATGTCACTGCCACTGCAGCACGCTTCTATCGCCGCTTGGCAAGATGAAGCCCACGTACGCGCCAATCGCGAGGCCTACCGGGAGAAGTTCGCCGCCGTGACACAGGAACTTGCGCCGGTGCTGGATTTCCCCACCCCGGAGGCTAGCTTTTATCTCTGGCCGGCGGTGCCGGGCGGCGACGATATCGCTTTCACCCAGCGTCTGTTTGAGCAAGCGCACGTCAGCGTTCTACCCGGCAGCCTCATGGGGAGCGTCGGCACAAGCGGGGTAAACCCCGGCTCGGGTCGGCTACGACTGGCCTTGGTGGCCGAGCTCGCTCCCACCCTTGAAGCCGCGCAGCGAATACGCCGCGTGATCGAGCGAGGCTAATCGAGGCAGCCACCTTGCCACATCGTTCACGCTTTAACGCAGAACCGTCTTGAATCAAGTTTTCCGTCTGATTAAGAAAAGGAGGTCGTATGCTCACGCTTTACCTGATCCACAACTGCGATACCTGCCGTAAAGCACGAAAGGCATTGGACGCAAAAGGCATGCCCTTTAAGACACACGACCTGCGCAAAGACGGGCTCTCGGCACCGCTTCTGGAACATATTCTTAACCGTGTTCCGCTGGTGGAGGCGATCAATAAACGCAGCAAAACGTGGCGCGAGCTTTCTGAAGAAGAGAAGGACTTCGACGCCAACTCAGGCCGCGAACTGCTGCTGAAACATCCGACGCTGCTAAAGCGACCGCTTTTAGAGCTCAACGACGGCACTATCATCGTTGGCTACCAAGACGGCGATTACGACAAGCTCGCTTGATTCGCCCTCTCGCGTTAGCACTTTTGCTTTAACACTTTTGCTTCAACACTTTCGCGTTACCGGCACCCATGATTGACGGGCACTGACCTACCGACTGACTAAAAGGATCCTCTTTATGCTGAGCTTTGCGCTTGGAATTGGCACCCAAAACACCCAAGGCGACTGGCTGGAAATTTATTACCCGGCGCCGCTTTTGAATCCCGATGACAGCCTGGTCAAGGCAGCCAAAGAGGCGCTCGACGCCCCCGAAGGCAATGCCGCGATCAGTTTCTTGCCGGAAGACTGCACGCGCCTGGCGAAAGCCCTGGAAGCCGCTGGGCATACTGCCCAAGCGGAGCTTGCCGAGTCGTTTTCGGCCAGCCAGCGCCCGCTGGTGGCGATGTTTTTGGACAGCGACCAGCCGCCGCAAACCGCACCGGAGGTGTATCTCAAGCTGCACCTGCTCTCGCACCGGCTGGTCAAACCCCATGGGCTGGATCTCACCGGCATGTTCGGCCTGCTGCGTAATATCGCCTGGACCAACGAAGGCGCCATCGACATCGAAGAGCTGCCCGCACGCCGCCTGAAAGCGCGCCTGGCGGGGCGCACGCTGTCGGTCGACTGCGTCGACAAATTCCCCAAGATGACCGATTACGTGGTGCCCCAAGGCATTCGCATCGGCGACACCGCCCGGGTGCGCCTGGGCGCCTATCTGGGCGAAGGCACCACCGTGATGCACGAAGGCTTTGTCAACTTCAATGCTGGCACCGAAGGCCCTGGCATGATCGAAGGGCGTATCTCCGCCGGCGTTATGGTGGGCAAAGGCTCGGATCTCGGCGGCGGCTGCTCCACCATGGGCACACTCTCCGGCGGCGGCAACATCGTCATCAAAGTGGGCGAAGGCTGCTTGATCGGTGCCAATGCGGGTATCGGCATTCCGCTGGGCGATCGCTGCACCGTGGAAGCGGGCCTCTATCTCACCGCCGGCGCCAAAGTCACGCTGCTGGACGACCAGAACCAGGAGGTCAACACCGTGGCCGCGCGCGAATTGGCCGGCCAGGATGACCTACTGCTGCGTCGTAACTCGCAAAACGGCCGCATCGAGTGCTTGACCAACAAAAGCGCCGTGGCGCTCAACGAGGCGCTGCATGCCCATAACTGAGCCTGACACGACCCTCTCTCCGACGCTGAAACTCGCCTTTGACCTGTTGCGCCGCCCCTCGGTGACGCCGGACGATGAAGGCTGCCAAGACATCATGATCGAGCGCCTGGAGGCGCTCGATTTTCACGTCGAGCGCCTGCCGTTTGGCGACGTGGATAACTTTTGGGCGGTACGCGGCCATCACGGGCCGGTGCTGGCCTTTGCCGGGCACACCGATGTCGTGCCAAGCGGTCCGCCCACGCGCTGGGAGTACCCGCCTTTTGAGCCTTGCATCGACGATCACGGCATGCTGTGCGGGCGCGGCGCGGCGGACATGAAAGGCAGCCTCGCGGCGATGGTCACGGCGGTGGAGCGCTTTGTCGGCGAACATCCCAACCACGATGGCCGGATCGCGTTTTTGATCACCTCCGACGAAGAGGGTCCGGCGGTGGATGGCACGCGCGCGGTGGTCGAGCATCTGCGTGAAGCCCACGACCGCCTGGATTACTGCATCGTCGGCGAGCCCTCATCGACGTCACGGCTTGGCGACGTGATCAAAAACGGGCGCCGCGGCTCGCTGGGGGGCGTTTTGCATATCAAGGGTATCCAGGGGCACGTGGCCTACCCGCACCTGGCGCGTAACCCCATTCACCAGGCCATGCCCGCCCTGGATGCGCTGACTAATGAGCACTGGGATCACGGCAACGACTTCTTCCCCGCGACGAGCTTTCAGATCTCCAATGTTCGCGCGGGCACCGGCGCGACCAACGTGATTCCCGGTGAAGTGGAAGTGGTGTTTAACTTTCGTTTCTCCACCGAAGTCACCCACGAGCAACTCAAGGCGCGCACCCACGCGATCCTGGATGCCCATGGGCTGGAGTATGACCTGGACTGGACGCTTAACGGCGAGCCGTTTTTAACCGCCGAGGGGGCACTGATCGACGCCGCGACCCAAGGGGTCGAAGCGGTCACCGGCGAGCGCCCCGCGCTCTCCACCTCGGGCGGCACCTCGGATGGACGCTTTATCGCTACCCTGGGCGCGCAGGTGGTGGAGCTTGGCCCGCTCAACGACACCATTCACAAGGTTAACGAGCGCGTGCGCGCGGCGGACCTGGACGAGTTGAGCCGCATTTATGAGGCGACGCTCAAGGCGCTGTTTGTCGAAAGCCCTACCCGCCGCACGGAGCGCACATAATGGAGCGCTATCCCGATATCGAAATCTACTTGGCGCGCGCACCGCTTGAGGCGCTCAATACGTGGCTGGCTCAAACGCTGGATGCGTCGCCGCTCACCCCCGCCGGCAAAGGCAAGTGGCGCACTCAAGGTCATTTTTATGGCCACCGCGTGCCGGTGCTACTGGTCGAGAACGCCGCCGATGGCTTTGCCAGCCTGTGGCTAGATAGCGCTGAAACGCCGTGGCAAACCGATCAGGAGGCGGCACAGCACGCGGCACAAGCGCTACAAGTCGAAGTGCGCTGCTCGCTTGGCGGCTGGCACCCCGGTGACGACCCCGACCGTTTTTGGCAAGTGCTACCAGACGGGGAGGAGCGCGCCATCAACTGGCCCGACTCCGGGCGCTGAATCCCGCCCTCTCTTTTTTTACACACGCAGGCCCAAACGTCATCAACCCCGCCGAGGCGGGGTTGATGAGATTGCTACAGAGCTACAGTGTTGGTTAGCCGCGAGAAGGTGGCACTATTCGATAATACTGACGTCGTCCGCCTGCAAACCGCGCTCATTTTTGATCACGTAGTAACGCACGATCTGCCCCTCCGTTAACATTCGCGGCCCACGGCCCCGGATCGCGCGAAAGTGAACAAACACATCTTCGCCGTTATCGCGGGTAATAAAGCCGTAGCCCTTATTGGTGTTAAACCACTTCACTTCGCCCTCTTCGCGGCCATCGTTGGGGTCGATGATATCCTCCTCCTCTTCCCAATCATCCTCCTCGTCTTGGGTCGGGGTTGAGGCCGCAGGCTGGCGCGGCGCTGGCTTGGTGCGGGCGATCTCGGGCGTTACCACCACCGGCGGCGCCAGACCAGCGGCGGCCAGCGTGCCCACGCACAACACGATAAAGCTCGCAAACGCCACGGCAAAGTAAGTGCCGGCGATGCCGCTAATGGCAAGCTCCGCCATCAGCGACGCCGCCAGGGAGGCATTAAATAGGTGAACGATCCCCGCCAGTAACAGCGGTGCGGGGGCGGCAAGTAAAAGACTGATTAGGATGCATCGAACAACAACTTTCGGGTTCATGGATACAAAAAGCTCTCTTGTTGTATGGGTAACAGACACAGGACAATACCTCGTCCTACCGACCGCTGCCATTACGCGGCGGCCCTCCTACACATGTGACGACTTTTCACACGCTTACAAGGTTGCGATGTTACCATGACCCAAACATTATCGCCCGCCGAGCTATTCCAACGTTTTGAAATGTTGGAAACCCATCTCGCTTATCAAGAGCACTGGCTGGATACGCTGGATCATGCGGTGGCGCAACAAGAGCGCCGCCTGGAAAAACTCGAACAGATCAGCGCCTTAATGCGCGAACGCCTGCGCGAACAGCATCAAACCCTACAACAAAGCGACAGCGCGGCGACACCCCGCCCTGAAGACGATGTGCCGCCGCACTATTGAATGCTAGCCTGTCGTTTAACCGACCACGCTCGCCGGGTCGACGCTCTCCAAACCGAAGGCGTCGGCCACCGCTTGATACGTCACCTGGCCGTTGTGAACATTGAGCCCCGGCAAGAAATGGGCGTCATCCTTCAGCGCCTGCTTCCAGCCTTTATCGGCCAACGCCAGCACAAACGGCAGCGTGGCGTTGGTCAACCCTTGGGTGGAGGTGCGCGCCACCGCCCCCGGCATGTTGGCCACGCAGTAGTGGACGATGCCGTCAACGATATAGGTCGGCTCGGCATGGGTGGTGGGCTTGCTGGTTTCAAAGCAGCCGCCCTGGTCAATCGCCACGTCCACCAGCACGCTACCCGGCTTCATATCGCCGAGCATCTTGCGGGTGATCAGTTTGGGCGCTGCGGCACCAGGGATCAGTACCGCGCCGATCACCATGTCGGATTCGCGCGCGGCGCTATCGAGCGCATCGGCGGTGGAGTAGACCGTTTTGATCCGCCCTTGATAACGGTCATCCAGCACTTCCAGCCGCGCGAGTGATTTATCCAGAATGGTGACATCGGCGCCCAACCCTAGCGCCATGCGCGCCGCGTTTTCGCCCACCACGCCACCGCCGATCACGGTCACGTTGCCCGGCGCGACGCCCGGCACACCGGGAAGCAGCACACCCGCGCCGCCTTGGGCTTTCTCCAGGCTGTGGGCGCCGGCCTGTACCGCCATACGCCCGGCAACGGTGCTCATCGGCGCCAGCAGCGGCAAGCCACCGCGGGCGTCGGTGACGGTTTCATAGGCGATACAGGTGGCACCGCTCTCCATCAAACCGCGCGTCAGCGACTCCTCGGCGGCCAAGTGCAGATAAGTAAACAGGGTGTGCTCTGGGGTAAGCCGCGCCACTTCGTCAGGCTGCGGCTCTTTGACTTTTAGTATGAGTTCGGCGCTTTGCCATAGGGCGTCCACGTCGGCTTCAATGCGCGCCCCGGCGGCCTCGAAATCGGCATCGCGAAAGCCCGCGCCCTCGCCGGCGCTGGCTTGCACGAATACACGTCGAGATGTGTATAAGGGACGGCACGACCACCTCGTGGCCACGCCCGGTCAGCTCGCGCGCGCCGGTCGGGGTGAGGGCGACGCGATATTCGTGATTTTTGATCTCTTTGGGAACGGCGATGCGCATGGAATTCTCCTCATGGAACGGCTTGTTATGGATGGTGTCGCTGTTATTACAGCACACCAGAAAGCCATTCCCATCCCCCTTACAACAAAACAAAAAAAACGCCGGTGAAGGCGTTTTCTAGGAGAAAAATCATATTATTACGCCGCAAGCACGAAAAATTATCCTTCGCGCCTGCGGCATTTAGGCTTAATCGCGGAACACACGCACGCCCAGTGCTTTTAGGTACGCCGTTTCCGGGATCGCCGGATGCACCGGGTGATCGCCCCCCTGATGGCCCTGGAAAATCACCTGGCCATGGCGGTCCTGATGGCGTACCGCGCCACGCACCACCTCCATCAAGCGCTCCGGCGCCAAGTGCATGGAGCACGACGCCGAGAGCAACAGACCGTCGCGGCCAAGCAGGCGCATCGCTTCACGGTTCAAGCGGGCGTAGGCGCGCTCGCCGTTAGGGATATCCTTGCGCTTTTTGATAAACGCCGGCGGGTCGAGGATCACCACATCGAACGCCTCACCGTCGGCTTTCAGCGCTGCCAGCGCCTCGAAGGCATCGCCTTCGCCGATCGCGATCTGCTCGTGCAGGCCGTTAAGCTCGGCATTGCGCGCCACTTGCGCAAGCGCCGGGCCAGAACTATCCACGCACAGCACGCTCGACGCCCCGCTGGCCGCCGCCTGCACCCCCCAACCGCCGACGTAGCTGAACACATCCAGCACGCGTTTACCCGCCACTTGGCGGTTGAGCCATTCGCGGTTCGCGCGGTGGTCGAAGAACCAGCCGGTCTTTTGCCCGTCGAGTACCGGCACCGCAAAGCGGACCCCGTTCTCTTCGATCAGCACCTCATCGGGCAGCGTGCCTTTGGCCACCTCCACATGCGCTTCTAAGCCTTCCTGGCGGCGCCCCCCCGTGTCGTTACGAAAGACGATGACGCCCGGCTTGAGTACTTTTTCCAGCGCATCGACGATCTCATCGCTAAGCGCCTGCATCCCTGCGGTATTAAGCTGTACCACCAGCACATCGCCAAAACGGTCGATCACAAGCCCCGGCAGAAGGTCGCCTTCGCCGTGTATCAAGCGGTAAAACGGCTTGTCGAAGAGCCGCTGCCGCAGCGCCAGCGCCTGATTAAAGCGGTGGACAAACAGCGAACGGTCTAAGCGCATCGCCGGGTCCCGGGACATCACCCGCGCGCAGATCAACGAGTGCGGGTTGACGTAGGCCACACCCAGCGCCTTACCGTTCGATGCCTCGACGATGGCCGCTTCACCGCCGGTGAAGTTTTTAAGCGGCGTCTCCTGGGTATCCACCTCGTTGGAGTAGATCCAGAGATGCCCCGCTTTCAAGCGGCGGTCGGCGTTTTTATTCAGTCGCAGGCGTTGGGTCACGATTCTCTCCAAAAAACGGTAATGCCGGGATAGCGGTTTAACGCTGACACCGGGGGCAGTAAACGCTCGCACGCTGGCCAAGCGTAATGCGCTTTAACTCACCGCCACAGCGCCGGCACGGCTGGCCATGGCGACCATAAACATTCAGGCGTTGGGCAAAATAGCCCGGCTCGCCCTGACCACTGACAAAGTCGCGCAGGGTGGTACCGCCTTGGGTTATCGCCGCCGCCAGCACCTCGCGAGCGGCCGCGGCCAAGCGTTCGTAGCGCTCAAGCGAAATGCGCCCGGCGGCGCGACGGGGGTCAATGCCCGCCATAAAAAGCGCCTCGGACGCATAGATATTGCCCACGCCCACGACCACTTGGTTATCCATCAAAAACGGTTTGACCGCCATGCGCTTGCCGCGTGACAGCCGATAGAGACGCTCCCCGGTAAACGCGCCGGATAGCGGCTCCGGACCCAAACGCGCCAAGCGCGGATCGCGCTGTTCATCGCCTTGCAGCCAGTCCACAAAGCCAAAGCGGCGCGGGTCGTGGTAACGCAAAATATGCGCGTTGGCCAGCACCAGATCAATATGATCGTGCTTTTTGGGCAAATCCCCCACCCGAGCGATACGCAGGCTGCCCGACATGCCCAGGTGCCACAAAAGCGTTGGCTCTTGCTGCTCGCCCTCGACGGGCAGGAGCAGGTATTTGGCGCGTCGACGCAGCGTGCCGATGCGCTCGCCGATCAACCGCTCGGGGAGCTCCTTAGGCACCGGCACCCGCAGCCGCTGCTGGCGCACGATCACCTCGGTCACTTCCTGGCCTTCCACGTAGGGCGCAATACCGCGCCGCGTGGTTTCAACTTCGGGCAATTCGGGCATGATGACTCACTTAGCCAGCGCCCTGCAGAGGAAGGCGCTGTAGGCATCGACATGCAAAAACCCGGCCTTAGCCGGGTTTTATCGGCAGGCTAACTCGCCTGCGGTGAAAGCCGATCAGCGTAATCGCTTACTTGATCTTGGCTTCCTTATAGATCACGTGCTTGCGAACCACCGGATCGTACTTTTTAAATTCGAACTTATCCGGGGTGTTACGCTTGTTCTTATCAGTGGTGTAGAAGTGGCCGGTACCGGCGCTGGACACCAACTTGATCTTATCGCGCATGATTTCACTCTCCCAGTGTGTTGCTGCCGTGGATGGCGCTGTCTTAGATGGCTTCGCCGCGCTTGCGGATGTCAGCCAGAACCGTTTCGATACCTTTCTTGTCGATGATGCGCATGCCCTTGGAGGAGACGCGCAGCTTGACGAAGCGGTTTTCGGCTTCTACCCAAAAACGATGGGTGTGCAGGTTCGGCAAGAAGCGACGACGCGTCTTACGCTGAGAGTGAGATACATTGTTACCGGATACCGGGCGCTTGCCGGTAACCTGACATACTTTGGACATGAGAGCCTCCAACCGCTTGGCGAGTTGTTCAAAACTGTCGGGCAAACCGGAGCAGGGAGGCAGTTGACGCGATTGCACCGCCTGACGTTTCCCAAGCCCGTTATTCAACCCAAGTTAAAGGTGGCACTTTATACCAGAGGACCCGATGAGCGGCAAGTTAAACCGCCTCAAAAGAGCAAAAATACGCCTATTCGCCCCATTTGATCGCAGTATCCTGAGGCAAAGGCCGGAAAAATACGGGAAGTCGCGCGACGCTGACGCCACTGACAGCCCGCTATGTTCCCATAAGTCGACCACTATATCCAGCCGCGCTCGGCAAACGACACCACATCGCCGTCACCGACCACAAAGTGGTCCAGCACCCGAATATCAAAAAGCCCTAGCGCCTCTTTTAAGCGCTCGGTAATGCGCCGGTCGGCATCGCTGGGCTCGGCGACGCCGGAGGGGTGGTTGTGGGCCAGGATCATTGCCCCGGCGCCAAGCTCCAGCGCCCTTTTAGCGACCTCGCGCGGATAGACCGAGGCGCTATCCAGCGTGCCGCGAAACAGCGACTCATAGCGAATGATGCGGTGCTGGGTATCCAGAAACAGCACCGCAAACTCCTCGTGCCCGAGATGGCGCATCTGTGAGGTCAAGTAGTGGCGTACCAGCGCGGGTGAGGTCAGCGCATTGCCCCGCGCCAACTGGCTGGCCAAATGGCGGCGGGAAAGCTCAAGCGTGGCTTGCAGCTGGGCAAACTTGGCGCTACCCAAGCCTCTGGCGGCACAGAACGCGTCTTGATCGGCCTCCAGCAGCGCGCGCAAACCGCCAAAGCTTGAGAGCAGATCCCGCGCCAGATCCACCGCGGAGCGCCCCTTTACGCCGACGCGTAAAAAAATGGCTAACAGTTCGGCATCCGAAAGCGCCTGCGCGCCCATGGTCAAAAGCTTCTCCCGCGGCCGCTCGCCTTCGGGCCAGTGATTAATTCCCATAACGCTCTCCCTGCTACGTTAACGTTCCCTTTCTATTGCCCGCTTCCGATCTAGCTTAGGCCTGCCAAGGGATGCGCGCCAGTGGTATGGTAGCGCCTTTGAGTTACTCTCTGCCCAAAGACCGACACTTAGGGATCACCTGCCATGGCTCTATTGACGGGAAAACGCGTGCTGCTTGGCGTTAGCGCCGGGATTGCCGCCTACAAAAGCGCGCTGATTATCCGCTTGCTCAAACAGGCGGGGTGCGAGGTGCGCGTGGTCATGACCGAGGGTGCTCAGGCGTTTATCACGCCGATGACGCTGCAAGCGCTCTCCGGTGAGGCGGTACGCACCTCCCTTTTAGACCCTGACGCCGAAGCGGGGATGGGGCATATCGAACTCGCCCGCTGGGCCGATGTGGTGTTGATTGCCCCGGCAACGGCGGATCTTATCGCGCGCCTCGCCCACGGCATGGCCGATGATCTGCTCACCACGCTCTGCCTTGCCAGTGAAGCGCCAAAGCTGATCGCCCCGGCGATGAATCAAGCCATGTGGCGCCACCCCGCCTCGCAGCGCAATATCGCCCTACTGGAACAGGACGGCTGGCAGCCCATTGGCCCCGACGCCGGCGATCAGGCCTGCGGCGATGTCGGCCCCGGGCGCATGAGCGAGCCGGAAGCCATCGTGGAGGCCGTTTTCAATCAGCTAACACCGCAAGTGTCACCGCAAAACGCCGTGCATGTCGTCATCACCGCCGGCCCCACTCGCGAGCCGCTTGACCCCGTGCGCTATCTCTCCAATCACAGCTCGGGGAAGATGGGGTTTGCGCTTGCCGCGGCGGCCGCGGCAAGCGGCGCCAAGGTCACACTGATCAGCGGCCCGGTGAGCTTACCTACGCCAAAAGGCGTTAAGCGCATCGACGTAGAGTCCGCCGAGGAGATGAATAGCCAAGCGCAGCGCTTAGCCCCGACGGCGGCGCTGTTCATCGGCTGCGCCGCCGTCGCCGATTACCGCGCCGAATCGGCCTCGGCGCATAAGATCAAAAAGCGCGACGATAGCGATACGCTCACCCTGACGCTGATCAAGAACCCCGATATCATCGCGGGCATCGCGGCCTTACCCGCCGGCAAGCGCCCGTTCGTGGTCGGGTTTGCCGCCGAAACGCAGGATGTCGAGCACTACGCTCACGACAAACTCACGCGCAAGGGGCTCGATATGATCGTGGCCAACGACGTCTCTGTCGCGGGGCTCGGCTTTGGCAGCGACGACAACGCCGCATGGCTCTTGTGGCGCACCCCAAAGGGTACGGAAAGCGAGCATCAGCCGACCCAATCCAAGCAAGCGCTGGCCAACGCGATTATCCAGCGCGCGCTTATGCTCTTAACGTCTTAATGACTATAGTGTGAGGAACACCATCATGACCGCCCGGCCGCACCCTAGGCTTCAGTGCAAAATACTCGACGAACGCCTGCGTGATCACCTGCCCACTTACGCCACCGACGGCTCAGCGGGGATGGATCTGCGTGCGCTGCTCGATGCACCGCTCACCCTGGCACCCGGCGAGTGCGAACTGGTGCGCACGGGGCTTGCCATCCATATCCAAGACCCAACGCTTGCGGGGATGATTCTGCCCCGCTCGGGGCTTGGGCATAAACACGGCATCGTTCTCGGCAACCTGGTGGGCTTGATCGATTCGGACTACCAAGGAGAGCTGATGGTGTCGGTCTGGAACCGCGGCCAGCGGACGTTCACCCTTGAGCCGTTTGAGCGCTTGGCCCAGTACGTGCTGGTACCCGTGGTGCAGGCCGAGCTTGAGGTCGTCGAGCAGTTTGACGATAGCCTGCGCGGCAGCGGCGGTTTCGGCAGCACCGGTACGGCATAAATCACCTAGCGCACTGTTTATACCTTACTTTTTACCGCTTTAACGAGGAAGCACATGACGACCACCACCCCCCCGGCCTCTATTTTCCGCGCTTACGATATCCGCGGCATCGTCGACGATACCTTGACCGAAACCGGCGTCGAGCAGATCGGTCGCGCCATCGGCAGTGAAGCCGCCGCACGCGGGGAGTCCACCGTGGTGGTCGCCCGTGACGGACGCCTCTCCGGCGAGCGTTTGCAAGAAGCGCTGATTCGCGGCCTCACCGCTGCCGGGCAAAACGTCATCAATATTGGCATGGTACCCACCCCGGTGCTCTATTTTGCCACCCACGTGCTCGACGGCACCGCTTCGGGCGTCATGGTGACCGGCAGCCACAACCCGCCCGATTACAACGGCTTTAAAATCGTGCTGGGCGGCGAAACGCTCTCGGGGGAGGCAATTACCGCGCTACATCAACGCATCCAAGAGAACGACCTGGCAAGCGGCGAAGGCACGGTGCGCGAAGAGGACGTGCGCGACGCCTACCTTGAGCGCATTACCGGCGATATCAACGTCAGCCGTCCACTCAAGGCGGTGGTCGACTGCGGCAATGGCGTGGCGGGCGAGCTCGGCCCTCAACTGATCGAGCGTTTGGGCGTGGAAACCCTTCCCCTTTTTGCCGACATCGACGGCACCTTTCCCAATCACCACCCGGACCCCGGCAAGCCGGAGAACCTCAAAGACCTGATCGCGAAAGTGCGTGAGAGCGGCGCCGATATCGGCCTTGCCTTTGATGGCGACGGTGACCGCCTAGGGGTGATTACCCCGAGCGGCAAGCTGATCTACCCAGATCACCTCTTGATGGCATTCGCCACCGACATGCTCTCGCGCAACCCCGGCGCCAAGGTGATCTTCGACGTCAAATGCACCGGCAACCTCATCTCCGTGATCGAGCAAGCCGGGGGCGAGCCCGAAATGTGGCGCACCGGCCACTCGCTTATCAAAGCGCGGATGAAAGAGACCGACGCCCAACTTGCCGGCGAGATGAGCGGGCATATTTTCTTCAAGGAGCGCTGGTACGGCTTCGACGACGGCCTTTACGCCGCCGCCCGCTTGGTCGAGATCTTGGCCAAGCAGCAAGACGACGCCGATGCCTACTTCCAAAGCTTCCCGCTGGATGTCGGCACGCCGGAAATCAATATCAATGTCACCGACGAGAACAAATTCACCCTGGTCGAGAAACTTGCTCGCGAGGGGGAGTTCGGCGAAGGTATCAAAACCACGCTAGATGGCATTCGCGTTGATTACCCGGACGGCTGGGGACTGTGCCGCGCCTCTAACACCACGCCGGTGCTGGTGCTGCGCTTTGAGGGTAAAAACGCCGAGGCGCTCGCGCGCATTCAAACGCGTTTTGCCCAAGCCCTCGCCCAAGTCGACCCAGGCCTCTCGCTGCCGCAGATGTAAAAAGCGCAACACATAAAAACCTAAAAACGTTCAAGACGCCTTTATTTAGCAAGGGAAACGCAATGAGTTCAGCCAATCGCGACCCGCAGGTCGTTGTGGAGGTGCTTTCCGAAGCCCTCCCCTACATCCAGCAATTCTCCGGAAAAACCGTGGTGGTGAAATACGGCGGCAACGCCATGACCGAAGATACCCTGATTAACTCCTTCGCGCGCAATATCGTGCTGATGAAGGAGGTGGGCATCAACCCGGTGGTGGTGCATGGCGGCGGGCCGCAAATCGGCGAGCTGTTAAGCAAACTCAACATTGAATCGCGCTTTGTTAATGGCATGCGCGTCACCGATGCCGAGACCATGGACGTGGTGGAAATGGTGCTGGGCGGATTGGTGAACAAAAGCATCGTTAACCTGATTAACCAGAGCGGCGGCAAAGCCATCGGCCTGACCGGCAAGGACGGCGGCCAAATTCGTGCCCGCCAGCTCAAGGTGGAGCACAAGACGCCCGAAATGACCGCGCCGGAGATTATCGATATCGGCCATGTCGGCGAAGTCGAAGCTATCTCCACCGATTTGATCGAAATGCTCGCTGCCCGCGACTTTATTCCCGTTATCGCCCCTATCGGCGTGGATGAAACAGGCAGCAGCTTTAACATCAACGCCGATCTGGTCGCCGGCAAAATCGCCGAAGCGCTAAACGCCGAAAAGCTGATGCTGTTGACCAACGTGGCTGGCTTGATGAACGCAGAAGGCGACGTCCTAACCGGTCTCACCACGGCGCAAGTCGATGCGCTGATTGCCGATGGCACGATTCACGGCGGCATGCTGCCGAAGATTCGCTGCGCCCTTGATGCGGTCAAAGGCGGTGTCAACAGCGCGCATATTATTGACGGGCGCGTTCCTCACGCCGTGCTGCTTGAGATCTTCACCAATGCCGGGGTAGGCACGCTGATCACGGATGCAGATTAACCGCTAAGGGAGGTGGCCATGAGCGATTCACAAAAACCGCATCGCCGTGAGCAGATTCTACAAGCACTGGCATTGATGCTGGAGGAGGATAGCGGCAAGCGCATCACCACCGCCGCCCTTGCGCGTCAAGTGGGGGTATCGGAAGCGGCGCTGTATCGCCACTTCCCTAGCAAAGCGCGCATGTTTGAGGGGCTGATCGACTTTATCGAAGAGAGCCTGTTTGCTCGTATCACGCGGATTCTCGAGGACGTACCCGATGCCCTTGGCCGCTGCGGCACCCTTCTCACGCTGGTGCTGGGTTTCGCGGAAAAAAACCCCGGGCTTGCCCGCGTGATGCACGGGGACGTGCTCACCGGCGAAACAGCGAGGCTTCGACAGCGCGTGCATCAGCTCTTTGAACGTTTGGAAATGCAGTTAAAACAGGTGCTGCGCGAAGCTGAGCTCAACGAAGGCCGGCGCCCGACGATTACCGCCTCCGCCGCGGCCAATCTGCTCATCGCGCAAGCGGAGGGGCGTATCGCCCAGTACGTTCGCAGTGACTTCAAGCGCTTGCCGACCGAGCACTGGGAGGATCAGTGGTCGCTTCTGGCGGAGCCGCTTCTGCGCGATGTTCCCCAGCCAGCTTAAAACACAAAAACCGGCTCCCTGAGCCGGTTTTTTAGGTCGCTCACGCGGCACTTTAGGCCGCGAAGGCGTCGTCGCCAATTTTCTGGCGCAGCTTTTTCATCGCGTTTTTTTCCAGCTGACGGATCCGCTCCGCGCTGACACCGTAAACATCGGCGAGATCGTGCAGGGTCGCTTTGCACTCGGCAAGCCAGCGGCGTTTGAGGATATCCCGCGAGCGCTCGTCAAGGCTCTCCAAGGCCGACTGCAAGCGGCGCGTGGCGTCCTGCTCGTAGTCGCTATCCTCTAGCTGTGTGGCGGGGTCGGCGGCCGCATCGTCAAGATAGTGCACCGGCGCCTGGTAGACGCTCTCTTCATCGTCGCTTGGCGAGGCATCAAAGCCTGCATCGAACGACGACAGCCGCCCTTCCATATCGCGCACCACCTCGGGTTTAACGTCGAGGTCTTTAGCGATGGCGTTGACTTCGTCGTTGTTCAGCCACGCCAGGCGCTTTTTCGCGCTGCGCAGGTTAAAGAACAGCTTACGCTGGGCCTTGGTGGTGGCGATTTTCACAATCCGCCAGTTACGCAGCACAAACTCGTGGATTTCCGCTTTGATCCAGTGTACCGCAAACGACACTAGCCGAACCCCTTGATTGGGGTCAAAGCGCTTGACGGCCTTCATCAATCCAACGTTACCCTCTTGGATCAGGTCCGCTTGCTGCAGGCCGTAACCGGAGTAACTGCGCGCAATGTGCACGACAAAACGCAGGTGTGAAAGGACAAGCCGACGGGCGGCCTCCAAGTCACCCTCATCGTACAGGCGAAATGCTAAATCGCGCTCTTCTTGCGCGCTCAGCACGGAAATACTGTTAACCGCTTGAATATAGCCGCCCAGGTCGTGGCCTGGTGAAAGCTGCCCCACCGGTAGAAGACTGTTGCTCATGTGCAGGTGGTCTCCCTGATAACCCCATCGTGGTTGACTAGATAAATAGACACTGACTGCCAGGAAAGGTTCGCTAAAGCGGCCATGATAGCCTTCCCTAACCCACCCCATTGTCATGCATTGATCAGCAAATAAGGATCGGCAAATCAGAAAACGCTTTACGACACCAAACTACGCGTGGTTACTCACTTCGGCATGATGCTGGCCAAATGCCGCGTGACCGCAAGCCACGCGCCCAGCCAGCCGAGTAGTGTACTGCAAGATAGCAAAATTGTAGAGCCTGTCACGTCGAGTGCCGGTAGGGAAAATTGCGCCCCATAGCTTTCGGCCAAGGCCGCCACGGGTAGCGATAACCACTGACCGCCAAGGCTCAAGAGCACGAGAGCGAACACGCCACCGCCAAAACCGTACCAGGCACCGCTGTACAAGAAGGGGCGACGCACAAAGGCGTGTGTTGCCCCGATCAGCATGACCACCTCAATCTCGCGGCGCCGACTCTCCACCGACAGGCGCACGGTATTGCCCACCACCAGCAGCACCCCTAAACCGAATAGCACTCCAAGCGCCAGGGCCAAACGCCGCCCCAGCTCGGCCAGATTTCGAAGCCGTTCCATCCAAGCAAGATCCAGACGCACTTCGTCGATGCCGGCCATCTCCTCTAAACGCGCGGCGAGTGCCTGCATCGCTAGCGGCTCAACGTCACGCGGTTGAATCACGATACTGGCGGGCAAGGGGTTAGCCTCAAGCCCTGCGAGGGTGTCATCCAGGCCCAGCGAGCGCTGGAAATCCGCCATTCCTTCATCGGCGCTGATAAAACGCGTTTGATCCACTTCGGGCTGTGCCGTTACGGCTTCATGGATACGGCCGGCCTGCGCGTCATTGGCGCTATCATCGAGATAGACAGTAAGTGTTGCACTTTCGGTGAGCTCGGTATCCAGCAGGCGGGCGCTATCCAGCGTCAGCCAGAGCGCGGCAGGGAGCACCAAGGCAATGGCGATGGCCAGCATCGTCAACACGTTACCCAGCGGGTAGCGTACCAGGCGGTGCAAGCTATCCATGGCCATGGCGCGGTGATGCCGTCCCCAGGCCCGCATCCGACTGCCTTGGCGCGTCTGCTGTGAGCGTGCGCCGCGAGGCGCGGGGGGTGGTGTTTTCGATACGCTCATCCAGCCCCCTCGTCACCCACCAAGCGCCCATCGCGAAGTCGCAGCGTACGATGGCGCAAGCGCGCAATCAGCGCCAGGTCGTGGCTGGCGATCATCACCGTCGTGCCAATGCGGTTAAAATCTTCAAACAGCGCCATGATATCGGCAGAGAGCTGCGGGTCGAGGTTGCCGGTGGGCTCATCGGCCAGTAGCAGGGCGGGCTTATTCACCACCGCGCGGGCAATACCGACGCGCTGCTGCTCGCCGCCGGAGAGCTCGATGGGCACGGCCTTTTCGCGGTGCAAAAGGCCGACTTTATCGAGTGCGGCGCGCACCCGGCGGGCCGATTCGCGCGGCTCGACGCCCTGAATCTCCAGCGGTAGAGCGACATTGTGAAACACCGAGCGATCAAACAGCAGCTGGTGGTCCTGGAACACCACGCCGATCTGGCGGCGGTAAAACGGCACCTGGCTCGGGTGCAGTGCGGCGATGTCATGCCCGGCCACCACTACCCGCCCGCGGGTGGGGCGCTCAAGGCGCATCACCAAGCGCAACAGCGAGCTTTTGCCCGCCCCCGAGTGGCCGGTGAGAAACACCATCTCACCGCGCGTCACGCGAAAGTTTAAGTGCGCGAGCGCTTCAAAGCGTCCGCCATAGCGCTTACCCACGTGCTCGAAAGCGATCATGCGCGGTCGTCATCACCCTGGCGGTCAAACAGCGCGCCGACAAAGTCATCGGCCTGGAAGGGGCGTAAGTCATCGAGCCCTTCGCCCACGCCGATAAAGCGAATCGGCGTCTCAAGCTGTTTCGCCAGGGCGAAAATAATGCCGCCTTTGGCGGTACCGTCGAGCTTGGTGAGGGTAATCCCGCTGACCGGCACCGCCTCGTTGAAGGTGCTGGCCTGGGAAATGGCGTTCTGCCCGGTGCCGGCATCCAGCACTAGCATCACTTCATGCGGGGCAGTATCGTCGAGTTTCTGCATCACCCGATGGACCTTTTTTAGCTCCTCCATCAGGTGGCTTTTGTTATGCAGACGCCCGGCGGTATCGGCAATTAGCACGTCAACGCCGCGGGATTTCGCCGCAGCGACAGCATCGTAAATTACCGAGGCACTGTCGGCACCGGTGTGCTGAGCAATGACCGGTACACTGTTGCGCTCGCCCCAGACCTTGAGCTGCTCGACCGCCGCCGCGCGAAACGTATCCCCCGCGGCCAGCATGACGCTTTTACCCTCACGCTGAAAACGCTGCGTCAGCTTGCCGATGGTCGTGGTTTTGCCCACGCCGTTCACCCCCACCACCAGAATCACGAAGGGACCATCGCTCTCTTTATCAAGCGAAAGAGGCGTTGCCACCGGCGCCAGCATGGCAGTGAGCTCTTCTTGCAGCCCGCGATAAAGCGCTTGGGGGTCTTTGAGCTCTTTGCGTGAAACGCGCGCTTCGAGTCGCTCGATAATCTCGGTGGTGGCTTCGATGCCCACATCGGCGACGAGCAGCTGCGTTTCCAGATCCTCCAGCAGCTCGTCATCGATCTGCTTTTTGCCCAGAAACAGATCGGCGATGCCGTCGGTTAAGTTGGCGCGGGTTTTACCTAGGCCGGCTTTAATGCGCGAGAACCAGCCCTTCTTCTCGCCCCCTTTATCGGCGGCCTTGGGCTTTTCCTGTGGCGCCGGCTTTGACGCAGGCGAGGGCACGGGTTCCGATTCGGGTTCATGCTCGGGTAGAGATTCGGGTTTGGGTTCAGGCTCGGGCAGAGGCTCAGCCTTAGGCTCCGGGAGTTCGGGGCTTGCGGTGGGCGCCGGCGCTTGCGTTGGCGACGAGGCGTCACCGGCCTCTCGCTCGCCCTCTTCCTTGGCCGACGCTTGACTCTTTTCGTCGTGCTCCGCGTCCTGCTGGGTTTTGTCGTGCTTTGTCTTACGTTTGAATAAACCAAACATGGGTGTCATCCAATCAAGAGGGAAACATTAGCGCCATCCTACCACTGCGCCCCAAGACTTTGGATACGCAGGCCGCTACAATCTCCGCTATGAAACCCAACAGCGCTAAACGAAAACGCCCTTCTCGCGCGCCTCAAGCCGGGCGCGCGGGCGGCAAACTCCGCATTGTTGGCGGCGATTTTCGTCGCCGACAGCTACCCGTGCTTGAATACCCGGGGCTGCGCCCGACGCCGGATCGGGTGAGAGAGACGCTATTCAACTGGCTCGGCCAGGCGCTCTACCGTCAGCGTGTGCTCGACCTGTTCGCCGGCACCGGGGCGCTTGGCATCGAAGCGCTCTCACGCCAAGCGGCCCATGTCCACTTCGTTGAGCGAGACCGCGCGGTCGCCGAGCAGATCCGAGCGAATTTGGCCACGCTCAAGGCGACCCATGCCCAGGTCGTCACCCAGGAGGCTCTGGCGTTTCTTGAGAAGCCCGGCGCGGCGTTTGACCTGGTGTTTCTTGATCCGCCGTTTCACCAAGGGCTTGCCGCGCCCTGCTGCCTGGCGCTGGAGAACGGCAACTGGCTCGCCCCAGGGGCCATGGTCTATGTCGAGACAGAAACCGCGCTTACGCCGGAGGTGCCCGCCCACTGGCGACTGTACCGCGAAACTCACGCCGGCGAGAGCACTGCCAGGCTTTATCAACGCGAAAGCACCACATCAACGCTTGCCGCTAATTCCGCGTAGCGTTAGGCTCGCGCAAGCCACACCACATCGCTAAAGCCACCCTATTGGTTAGGAGCCGTACATGAGCCAGGAAGTGTTCGACCAGTTAGAGCAAAAAATCACCGCCGCCGTTGAAGCCCTCGAGATGATGAAACTCGAAAACGAAGAGCTGCGCGAGGAGAACAGCCGCTTGCAGCGGGAGCGCAATGAGTGGGAGCAGCGCCTGAACGGTCTGCTAAGCAAGTTTGACGACGTGGATACCAGCAGCGCGCCCTGACCCTCCCTGCGCGTTGGGTAACGCCCAAGCCAACGGCTAAGGCGCGACGTCACGCGACATTAGCAGCGCATCTTCTCGCTCGGCGGCCACTGCCGCCGAGCTACCCTGTTGAACGGCAGGATAGTAGCCTTTGCGCCGCCCGCCTTCCCTGAACCCCATGCGCTGGTAAAGCGCGATCGCCGCTTGGTTGCCCGCGCGCACCTCCAGCAGCAAGCGCTCGCTCTGCCATCGGCGCGCCGTGGATATTACCGCTTCCATTAGCGCGCACCCGACACCGCCACCGCGCTCTGCGGGCAGTACGCCGATGGCGTGAAGCTCGGCGTCAAAAGGCAGCTTGGCGACCAACGCGTAGCCCACCAATGTCTCAGCCCGAAAACCGCCCAGCACGCTGGTGTCCGGCACTGCTAAGGCTTCCGTGAGTTGAACAGGCGCCATCCCGCTCTGCGCCTGTGCCTCAACCGTCAGCAGCACCTCAGCGTCTTCTTGCTGTAGTGTTCGGATCGCTAGCATCATCAGGTCGACCACTGCTCGCCGAGCGCTAGCAGTGAGGGCCATAGCGCCCGCTTGGCGTCCGCGCTGCCTAACAGCGCGGCGAGTGTGGGCCCCTGCCAAACGGGAAGCTCAAGGGTGCGGCTCTGCCCGTCGGCGATATCCAGCACCTTCTCTAGCGGCGAGGACTCGGCATTGCCCCACCAAAGCACGCGCTCAAGGCGCCATTCATGACGCCCGGCGGCGCCGCTGACAAAGGCATGCACGCCTTCGCGCGCCTCTTCCAGCGGCTCTTCAGGTGCGGGGCCATCGGCTAGCGGGGGCCAGGTAAAGGTCATCCGCTCCAGGGGCTCCGCAAGCGCCACCCCCGCTGCGCGGTAAAGGTTGGCGAGCAGTTGCTGCTCCTGGGCGCTTAGCTCCCCTGCGTGCAGGCTTAGCCAGCGGCCGGCTAAGCAGAAGCATGACAGCGTGAACGTCACCGGCTCGCGGGAGGGGCGCTCTGCGCTTTCGCTTTCGATAGAGGGCGCTGGCGCAGAGGGTGTGTCGGGTGCGTCCTTCGTCGGCGCATCATCAAGCAGCGCTCTAACGGCGGCAGGCGCTGTTTCTTGGGGTGCTATTTGGGAAAGCGACTCCGGGTTGGAGGTGCTTTTCTGGCGCTTTTGCTCCGCCTTTTGCGCGTCATCCAGCAGCGCATGCAGGCGCTGGCTGGGGCTTTCCGGCGCCCTTACGCTCTCCTCTTCCCATTCGCAGGCGGGGGTTTCCAGGGCGTTGGGCAAGCGGTAGCGAGATGCCCAGACGGTAACCCCCATGGCATCCAGGTACTGACGACGAACAAGCTCTGCGTTCACTGCCCGCCGCCACGGCAGTTAGGCGAATCCGGCCGCTCCCCCCCCCGCGCCTGCCACTCCTGAGGGGTGTACAAATGCAGCGCCAGGGCGTGAACGGGGCCGGAGAGTTCATCAGCCAGCAACGCATAAATTTTCTGGTGGCGCTTCACCGGCATTAACCCCTCAAAGCCTTCGCTTACCAGCGTGACCTTGAAGTGGGTTTCCGAGTTGGGCGGCACGTTATGCATGTGGCTTTCGTTCTCCACCCGCACCAGTTCGGGTTCAAGTGCTGCGAGCTTCCGCTCGATCTGGGTCTGTAGCGTCATGGCTCACTCCTCGCTCGAAATAGGCGCTATTGTACGCGCTCAGCCGGGCTGAGACGATGCCCGGCGGGCACGGCTGGCCTCGCGGGCCAGCGGGACACGGGCAAGACTGGCGACTAGCGATAACAGTGTGGTCACCGCCCCTAGCCACAGGGTCAGCTGTACCGCCAACCCCAGCGCCAGGGCCGCGCCCACCAGCGCCACCCCGAGGGATTGCCCTACCGTGCGCGTGGTGCTCATCACCCCGGAGGCGTTGGCGCTGCGCTCCGGCGGCAGGCTCGCCATCATTTCGCGGTTATTGGGCGGCTGAAACAGCCCAAAACCGATACCGCAAAGGGCGGTGCGCCAGAGACTTCCCGCCACCCCGGTACTCTCATCCACCAGCCCCAGCGATATCAAGCCCATGATCAGCAGCACAAGCCCGGTACTGGAAAGCACGCTGGGGTTAATACGATCCGCCAAGCGCCCCGCCAAGGGGCCGATCACCATGATGGCCAGGGGCCACGGGGTGAAAAGCCACGCGGTTTGCAGCGGTGAAAACCCCATCTGCTCCTGATAGAAAAACGACAGCGCCACAAAGCTTAAGCCTTGGCCAATAAACGCCAGTCCCGAGGCTGAAACCGCCAAGGTAAAGCGCTTTTCGGCAAAAACCGAGAGAGGCAACAGCGGGTAAGGCGCGCGGCGCTGGCGGCGGATAAATCCCACGCATGAGGTCATCGCGATCGCCAGCCAGCTTAGCGTTTGCCATAGCGGCGCCGCGTGGCCCACGGCGTCCATGGCCAGGAAAAAGCTCGCCAGCATCAGCATCGATAAAAGCGCGCCCAAGGTATCGAAACTGCCTTGGCGCGGCGTTTCCCGCGGCAGCGCGCGCTTGGCCAGCCAAAGAGACACCACGCCTAGCGGCACATTGAGTGCAAACAGCCACGGCCAGTCAGCAAACGAGAGAATCACCCCGCTAAGCGTCGGCCCCGCGGCGTAACCGCCCGCCACCACCAGCGCGGAGAGACCCAGCGCGCTACCTAGCAAGCGAGAGGGAAAAATCGCGCGGTAAATCGACGGGCCGATGGAGAGGGTAGCCGCCGCCCCCAACCCCTGCAGGGCGCGAAACACCAAGAGCGTTTCCAGGCTGCGCGAAAGCGCCGCCCCAAGCGCGGCGAATACGAAAGTGCCCAGACCCAAAAGGTACAACCGCCGGCGCGTCACCAGCTCGCTCAGCCCGGCGAACACCAGCAAAAACGCCGCGCATACCACTTGAAAAAGGTTGGTGATCCACACCGCCCGCGAGCCGGGCACACCTAAATCGGCGGCAATCGAGGGCAGCGCCAAGTTGATCATGGTGGTATCCACCACCGCCATCAGCGTGCCGGAGATCAGCGCCAGCACGGCGAGCAGGCGCTCCGGGCCTGGCAGACCATCATCTCCCGCTCGAGTTGCAAACAGTCGCATGCGGTTTCCTAGCAAAAAAAACCGGCCTGGGCCGGTTTCATCACTGCGTTTGTGCTTAAACTCAACGATTTGGATCAGCGCTTACGCTTCATCGCTATCCAGCAGCAGGGCGTCGTCCACTTCCGAGATTTCCAGCGCTGTCTCGTCATCCAAATCGATGGCGAGATAGCTGTGCTCGACCCGTAAAAACGCCTCGAAAAGCGGCCAGTCCAACGTTTCGGGCCACTGGCGCTCATCCTCTTCCCACGCGCGCAGCTCGGTTTCGAGAATGTCGACAAAACGTTCGCGCACGAAGGCGTGAAGCGCTTCGGGCGTGTCCATTTCAGGAATCAGGTAGATTGTGCTTTCACGTTCGACGTCGTCCAGGGTTAGGTCGTCGTCTCCCATGGTGGGTTCGAGCGCATTGATCCAATCCACAAAGGCTTGGGTCGGCCTAACACTCAGAGCGGAGCGGTTTAGTAGTTTCATGGTCTCTCCTCGCCGTCGAAACGTGATCATTATGGGCGCTTAGGCGCCCACTTGCCAGCGATCAAAACGCCTTATTCGGCTTCCGGACGCATCGCCGGGAACAGCAGCACATCGCGAATCGAAGGACTATCGGTGAACAGCATCACCAAGCGGTCGATCCCGATCCCCTCGCCCGCCGTGGGCGGAAGGCCGTACTCCAAGGCGCGCACGTAGTCGGCGTCAAAGTACATCGCTTCCAAGTCGCCGGCCTCTTTTTCGGCGACCTGCTCGCGAAAGCGCTGGGCCTGATCTTCGGCGTCGTTAAGCTCCGAGAAGCCGTTGGCGATTTCACGCCCGCCTACGAAGAACTCAAAGCGGTCGGTCACAAACGGGTTGGCGTCGTTGCGACGCGCCAGGGGGCTGACTTCCGCTGGGTACTCGGTGATAAAGGTCGGCTGGTCGAGCTTGGGCTCGGCGACCTCCTCGAAGATTTCCGTTTGCAGCTTGCCCAATCCCCAGCTCTCTTTGACCTGCATGCCAAGCTTTTCCGCCAGCGCCCGCGCGGCGTCGAGGCTATCGAGGTCCGCATCGGTAATGCCCTCGCCGTGATCGAGAATCGCCTGGCGCAGTGTCAGGCGCACAAACGGTTTGCCGAAATCGTAGCTCGCGCCTTGGTAGGCGATGGTCGTGGTACCGAGCACCTCCTCGGCGGTGGCGCGCACCATCTCCTCGGTCATGTCGAGCAGGTCGCGGTAGTCCGCGTAGGCCCAGTAAAACTCGACCATGGTGAATTCCGGGTTATGGCGTGTGGAAAGCCCTTCATTGCGGAAGTTGCGGTTAATCTCAAAGACTTTCTCAAACCCTCCCACGACCAAACGCTTGAGGTAAAGCTCCGGGGCAATGCGCAGGTACATATCCATATCCAGCGCATTATGACGCGTGATGAAAGGCCGGGCCGTGGCGCCACCGGGAATCGGCTGCAGCATCGGCGTTTCCACTTCCATAAAGCCACGCGCTTCAAAGAAGCGGCGCATGGCGCTGATCACCGCCGCGCGGGTCTCAAACACCTTGCGCGACTGCGGGTTCATGATCAAATCCACGTAGCGCTGACGGTAGCGCGCCTCCTGGTCGGTCAGGCCGTGGAACTTATCCGGCAGCGGGCGCAGGCTTTTGGTTAAAAGCTGCGCCTCTTTCATCATTACATACAAATCGCCCTTGCCGGATTTATGCACCGGGCCGCGGGCGGCGACGATATCGCCGATATCCCAGCCTTTCACCCCTTCAAGCACGTCAGCGGGGAGGCCTTTTTTATCCACGTAGAGCTGAATCTGCCCCGCCACGTCCTGAATGACGATAAAGGGACCGCGCTTGCGCATCACGCGCCCGGCCACCGAGGCGTGATGGTCGAGCGCTTCAAGCTCGGCTTTGTCTTTGTCACCCAGCGCGTCTTGCAGCTCGACGGTTAGGCTATCGCGGCGAAAGTCGTTCGGGAAAGCACTCTTGCCCTGCTCGGTCGCACGCTCACGGTGAGCCACAAGCTTGGCGCGGCGCTCGGCGATCAGGTGGTTTTCGTTTTCGAGAGAAGACGCGTCTTGGTTGGCCATCGGGCACCCTATTTCTGTTCAAACGCTAAAAAGATTACAAACCCTGCTTGAGGCTAGCGACGATAAATTGATCCAAATCGCCATCAAGCACCTTATCGCAGTTGCTCGACTGCACGCCGGTGCGCAGGTCTTTGATGCGCTGATCATCCAGCACATACGAGCGAATTTGGCTGCCCCAGCCGATATCGGCTTTGGCGTCTTCCGCTTCCTGCTTGGCCGCATTGCGCTTTTGCATCTCAAACTCCCACAGCTTCGCCTTCAACTGCTTCATGGCGAAGTCGCGGTTGGCGTGCTGGCTGCGCTGGCTTTGGCACGCCACCACAATACCGGTGGGTTCATGAGTGATCCGCACGGCGGAGTCGGTGGTGTTGACGTGCTGCCCGCCCGCGCCGCTGGAGCGGTAGGTATCCACGCGCAAGTCGGAGGGGTTAATCTCGACTTCAAAACTGTCGTCGATTTCTGGCGATAAGAAGACCGAGGCAAAGGAGGTATGCCGGCGGCCACCGGAGTCAAACGGGCTTTTGCGCACCAAGCGATGCACGCCGGTTTCGGTGCGCAGCCAGCCAAAGGCGTAATCGCCCTGAATATGTAGCGATGCCGATTTAATCCCGGCAACGTCGCCAGCGGATATCTCGATAATCTCGGCTTTAAAACCGTGACTCTCCGCCCAGCGCAGGTACATGCGCAGCAGGATATTGGCCCAGTCCTGCGCTTCGGTGCCGCCGGAGCCGGACTGAATATCGAGGTAGGCGTTATTTTCGTCCATTTCGCCGGAGAACATGCGGCGAAACTCTAACTTTTCAAGCGCTTTTTGCAGGCCGTCGAGCTCTTTGCGAACTTCCTCGACCGTGCCTTCGTCCTCTTCCATCTCGGCGAGCTCTAAAAGATCGCCGCTATCGGCCAAGCCCTGCTCTAGGTCATCAATGGTCGCGACGATGGTCTCAAGCGAGGCGCGCTCTTTACCCAGTTTCTGGGCGTAATCCGGGTCGTTCCAGACGCCCGGGTCTTCAAGCTCGCGGGTGACCTCTTCTAGCCGATCTTTCTTTTCGGCGTAGTCAAAGATACCCCCTAAGAACCTCTGTCCGCTCCGACAGGTCCTTAATTTGGTTATGAATCGGGTTCGTTTCCAGCATGGGTCAGCCTTAGTGGAGTAAAACGCGCATTGTAACGAAAGCCAGCGTCTGCCGCATCCAAAGCCCAGGGTGGAGAACGTAAAAAACCCGACCGAGGCCGGGTTTCAGCGACAAAGCGCAGCGCTTCGCTTAGAAGCGGTACGTCAGCTGCGCGCCGAAGCCGTGGGCTTCGTTTTTGTAGTCAGCGGAGTAGGTAGAGGTAATAGGCGGCGTTGGCTGACCTGCCACGGTGAAGCTATCCGTTTTGGATTGTTCCACCTGGGTACTGCGCTCAGTTAAGTAGGAGTAGGCGAAATCGAGCGTTAGGTCTTCTGTCGGGCTCCAACCTGCCCCCAGGGAAAAGATTCGGCGATCGTCGGATGGAATACGCACGCTGCGCGTATCATCTTGGGTTGGTGTAAAATCAAGCGCTACCCCAGCGCGAAGGGCAAGCGTCGGCGTCAGCTGATATTCGCCACCGGTCGAAAAGGCCCAGGCGTTGCTGTAATCCTGTTTTTCCAGCGTGATCACATCCCGCTCGCGCCCATCCACCCGAATCTGCTCGAAACGGCTCCAGCGCGCCCAGGAAGCACCAAACATAAGTTTCAAACGATCTGTCATCTGCTGAGTCAGGGAGAAATTAACCGTTTCTGGCGTAGTCAAATCGAGTGAGGCGTCATCGGTTACCGTTCCGATACCCAATTGATCTAACACTGGTGAACTGGCGGTAAAGTCACCCTCCAGCTTGTAATCCACTTTAGAACGGTACGTTAGGCCCAACGTCGTTTCAGGCACCGGCTGATAGATCACTCCCAGGTTATATCCCCACGCGTCGTCGTCACCCTCTACACGTGAATCGGCCTCAGATAATCCTAGCGGTGTCGCCACAGGCACCTGGCGGTGTAGCTCACCTTCCACTTGGTTATAAGTAATACCCGCTCCCACTGACCACTGTTCGTTAAAACGGTAGGAGACAGTCGGTTGGGCACTGATGACAGCGACTTCCGTATAATTACCCTGATTACGTCCTTGGAAGCCATCTTCGTAATCTGTTTTAGAGCCAAACGGAGCGTAAACGCCAAAACCAAACGCCAGTTTCTGATTTACCGGATGCGCATAAAAAGCGTAAGGAATTAAGGTTCCAGGCACCATATCGCCATCGTTAGTGCCAGAAACCGGCAATGTATCCGTTTGCCCCCCTGTTGCTTGAAGGATCGCCGGACTGCTTTGGGAGGCCTGCACATTACTAATATCACTATTAACGTTTAAATACGTTCCCCCCGCTGACACCTGGGCGCGGTCGAGAAACGACATCCCCGCCGGGTTGCCGAACACAATGGTCGCATCGTTGATATTGGAGCTACGCCCGGCGTGGCCGTAGCCTTGGCCACTCACGCTCTGCTCGTTAATTTGGTAACCACCGGCGTGGGCTTGGCTAGTGAACGCAACTGCCGCGATGGCTGCCGCCAGCGTAAGCTTTTTAAAGTTGTTATGCATAGGGGCCTCTTTACTTCCCGAAGATCCGACAGCGTGGAGCTCACCTGTCATACTTTTTTTGTACACGTCAGTTTTGGCCTAAAAGCCCGGTGCGTTCAAGGGCAAACGAGCGTTTTATTTTATTTGCGCCTTATACATTAGTCGCACGATCGTTTTAAATCAGCGTTTTACTGTTTCCTGAAATATCCGCTGTAGCGCCTTGACCTATGGGTAACCCAAAGGTTTTACACTAATGCCAAGTACATAAATCAGCGACAGGGCTTTTGATGAAAGTGAACGACATCGCCAAGCAAGCGGGTGTCACAGGGGAAACCGTGCGCCACTACGTGCGCGAAGGGTTGCTTTCACCTGAGCGTCACCCGGATAACGGCTACCAACTCTTTAATCAGAATGACCTAGAGCGCCTGCGCTTTATTCAACGGGCGCGAAAACTCGGTTTTAGCGTGGCGGAAATCCGCGACATTCTCGCCCATGCGGACCACGGCGACTCGCCCTGCCCTTTGGTGCGCGACTTGCTCGCCAGCCGTTTGCCGCAAGTGCGCGCGCAGATCGCCGAGCTGGAAGCCCTGGCCTCACGCATGGAGCAGGCCCTGGAGAGCTGGCAAGAGATGCCCGACGCCGCCCCCGATGGCCACAGCCTGTGCCGCTTGATCGAAAGCCTTCCTGAACACGATGCTGATAACAAACGGGAGACCCCATGAGCCAACACACCCTAACGCGCACGGTGCCCGGCATGAGCTGCCAGGGCTGCGTTAAGCGTATGCGCGAAGCGATACAGGCGCGTGATAGCGATGCCGACGTAACCGGCACGCCAGCGGAGAAGCGTCTGGATGTCACCACTACCCTGAACGAAGACGACATCGACAAGGCGCTTGTTGATGCCGGCTACCCTCCCGGCGAGCTATCAGAGGAAGAGGAAAAAACAGACGCCAACGCCGATGACGTAGAGGGCGAATCGCCGCAGGAGGAGAAAAAGAGCGCCAGCGAAGCGAGCGCAGACAAGCAGCGCGACAAACGCAGCAGCGGGCAGCAGTTACGCCTCGCGATCAGCGGCATGACCTGCGCTAGCTGTGTAAAAACCGTGCAAAAAGCCCTGGAGCGCACGGAAGGCGTGGATACCGCCACCGTTAACTTTGGCACCCACACCGCGCAAGTGTTTGGCCGCGCCGATGAGCAAGCGCTGATTGAGGCAGTGGAGTCGGTGGGTTATGGGGCCGAGCCGATTGTCGATATGCGCGAAGCCGAGAAAGCCCGCGCCGAGCAGCAAACGCGCGAATACAGGCGCCGGCTGAAAGGCGGCTTCTACGCCCTGGCGCTTGCCCTCCCGCTGATGGCCAGCATGTTTATCTACCACCCCCATCCGGAGGGCGCAGGCCGGCTCTTTTGGCTGGTGATTGGACTTTTAACGCTGGCCATCATGGCATTCCCAGGCCGCCACTTCTTCGTCAACGCGTGGAAAAACGTCAAGCATCACCAGGCCAACATGGACACCCTGGTGGCCATGGGCACCGGTACCGCCTGGCTCTACTCGATGGTGGTGGTGCTGTTCGCCCCTTGGCTGCCCGAAGTGGCCCACGGCATCTACTTTGAAGCCTCCGCCATGGTCATCGGCCTGATTCTGATCGGTAACGCCATGGAGCTTAAAGCCCGCGGGCGCACCAGCGACGCGCTCAAGCGCCTACTCGACTTGCAAAGCCGTACCGCGCGGGTAATTCGCGATGGCAAGGAGGAGGAGATCGACATCGACGCCGTGCGCGAGGATGACCAGATCCGCGTACGCCCTGGGGAGCGCTTACCAGTGGATGGCGAAGTAGTCGAAGGCGAAAGCCACATCGACGAATCCATGCTCACCGGCGAGCCTGTCCCGGTGAAAAAAGGCGAAGGTGACGAGGTCAGCGCCGGCACCGTCAACGGCAAAGGCGGCCTTGTGTATCGCGCCACCCGGGTGGGCGCCGATACCCGCCTGGGCCAGATCACCGAGCAGGTCGCCAGCGCTCAGAACTCGCGGCCACCAATCGGCGAGCTGGCGGATAAAGTCTCCAGTATCTTTGTGCCCTCGGTGATGATCGTCGCCGTACTGACCGCGCTTGCGTGGTTCAACTTCGGTGCCGAGCCGCGCGTCATTCACATGCTGGTCACCGCCACTGCCGTACTGATTATCGCTTGCCCCTGTGCCCTTGGGCTGGCCACGCCGATCTCCACCATGATCGGGGTGGGTAAAGCCGCCGAACACGGCGTGCTGGTCAGAAGCGGCGAAGCACTGCAAACGGCAAGCAAACTGACAACCTTGGTGGTGGACAAAACCGGCACCCTCACAGAAGGCAAACCCCGCGTAACCGAAGCGGAGATTATCAGTGGCGATAAACATCGCACACTGAGCCTCGTGGCGGCTCTTGAGCGTGGCTCGGAACATCCGCTAGCGGCGGCGCTGATGGAGTACTGTCAAGAACAGGCCGAGGATAAAGAGGTCGACCCCGCCAAGATACACGACTTCGATACCGTCACCGGCGGTGGCGTCAAAGCGCAAACCGACGACGACAAGCCGCTGCTGCTGGGTAACGCGCGCCTACTTGAAGAAGCAGGCGTTGATCTTGGCGCTGGCCGAGAAAAAGCGCGCGAGCTGGAAGAGAAAGCGCGCACGCTGGTGTATCTCGCCGTGGACGGCGAGCTGACCGCGCTCTTTGGCATTAGCGACCCACTGCGCTCGGATACCATCGAGGCCATCAAGCGCCTGAAGGCCGATAACATCAAGGTGGTGATGCTTACCGGCGATAACGAGCACACCGCCGGCGCGATTGCCCGCGAAGTGGGCATTGATGACTTCCGCGCGGGGCTGTTGCCGGAGGACAAACACGCCGAAATCGAACGGCTGCAAGACAAAGGCGACGTGGTCGGGATGGTCGGCGACGGCATCAACGACGCCCCGGCGCTAGCGCGTGCCAATGTCGGTTTCGCCATCGGTCAGGGCACGGATGTGGCCATCGAGAGTGCCGGTATGACGCTGATGCGCGGCTCGCTGCACGGCGTCGCCGATGCCATCGAAATCAGCCAGGTGACGCTCTCCAACATCAAGCAGAACCTGGTCGGCGCCTTTGGCTACAACGTGCTGTGCATCCCCATTGCCGCCGGGGTGCTTTACCCGTTCACCGGCATGCTGCTCTCGCCGATTATTGCCGGCGCGGTCATGTCGCTCTCCTCGATCACCGTGGTCAGCAACGCCAACCGTCTACGCCTCTGGCAAGCCAGTGGAAACGCTTCAACAGGAGAGAAAGCATGAATGTACTGGTCAATCTATTCGGCCTCGGCCTCATCGCCGCTATTGTGTGGTGGTTCTGGCTGTATAAATCTTCCTGAGCTAACGGCAGGACTCAAGCTAACCTTTGGCACGCAGCACGCTTTTACAGGGCAATCGCACGTCGATATTAGTTCGCAGCTAAATCGTAAAGAAGGGCTCGATTTAACTGGGGCATGTAACGGAAAGTCGACATGCCCCATACCGCTACGCCCCTCTTTGACGTTTTCACCAGCGTTACGGATGTGCTAACGGTGGCGGTTTGAGGCGTCCTCGTGGAGGCCGATGACGTGCCGCCGGGGGTTAGGGTTAGTGCTTGAACAGCTCATCAAGGGAGTTGGCGGTTAAGATATGCTCCCCCCAAACATCAAGTTGCTCAGGAGTCGCCGCATTGAGCCGCTTCTGCACCCACTCAGGAAGCTCACCAAACTTTATTTTCATTTGCTTGGTAAGCAAATGGGCCTCGCCTTCTCGCCTAGCATCGTTCAAAAAAGATACTTCGTCTCTCAGCGCCCGTTCGCGCACAAAGGCCAGACGACGGGTTTCCTCGTCGGCACTGAGCTCGCGGATGCGGCTCATCGCACGTTTAACCGGTTCGTGGGAAACATTGGCCATGGTGAGTTCCTCCTGCCAGTGCTTGAAGAAAGTGATCCAGGCGCGTAATGGACCCTCTGGCAAGCTCAGGCGGTCCGCCTTGTTCAGTTCGATCAGGTTCATCTGCAAAACGTTTCCGAGCGAAATATGGGGCTGGCGTTCATCGCGCATCTCAAACCGCCAGATCGCTTGCTCGCGCTCGGCAGCGGTTTCCGTGAACAGGTCGAAGTCCAGTAGGTGCAGGCCCACCGAGGCGCGCAACTCTTCGTAGTCCTCCCCGGCACTGAGCTGATTGCCCAGCGTGCGGGTCAGATAAAACAGACCCCGTTTGTGCCAGGCTCCGTAACGGCGTACCTGAACTTCAATATTGTAGCAGTTCCCTTCGCCATCACGGGCGAGCACGTCGAGGATGATGTACTTGCCGGTGAGTTCGGTTGGCTCAATGTTGGGGTTGATGATTTCAACGGAGGTAATATCAGGCAAATCTGGGCGCAGATCATTGATCAGATCCACCAGCAAATCCGGGGCTTCGGCAAACAGCCGCTTGAAAACATAGTCGTTGGTAGGATCGAGTAATTCGCTCATGGGCCATTCCTCATGCAGTACCGGCACTTTAGCACGGGACCACTGCACGGTTTCACCATGGCACTGAAAAACGCTAACCCTCTGATTTAATGGCGGCAATGGAGATGGCACCCTCGATCCCAACGCCGCTCTCTTCGAGATCAAAAACAGCCTTAACTCACTTCGATCCTTCAACTCACCCCAATATAACGCCCTGGCTTATGGTTCAGGGCGATAATCAGATTAAGCGTCAGCGCGCCGAGTACCGAATAGCCAACGCGATCCAGCGGCAGCTGGGTGAGCGCGGCGAGCAGAATCAAACCGTCGATGCCGAGCTGCACATAGCCGGCGCGCAGGCCGTGGCGGTCTTGCAGGTAGAGCGCGAGGATATTAATACCACCGAGGCTTGTGCGGTGGCGAAATAGCATCAGCATGCCGATGCCCATCAGCGCGCCCCCCATGATCGCGGCGTAGAGCGTCGGCACTGCTTCAAAGCGCACCCAGTGTTGGGTCAGCTCGGCAAACAGCGACACCAGCCCAATGGCCGCGAACGTGCGCAGCGTGAAACTCCAGCCCATGCGCTTGATGGCGAGATAATAAAACGGCAGGTTAATGGCGAAAAACCACACGCCAAAGCCCCAGCCGGTGGCGTAATTGAGTAGCAGCGCCATCCCGGCGGTGCTGCCGGTCAACAGTACCGCCTGGGTATAAAACGTCACGCCCAGCGCGACAAACAGCGTGCCCAGCAGCATCGCCATGACATCTTCATGGGGTTTATGGGGATAGGGTTTGTGTAAGTCGTCGGGAAGATCTTCCACACGCATGGCGGTGCCCTTGGGTTATGAGTTTTACGTTAACGCTTTTTACGTTAAAGGACGGGCGTGCTCGACCATCAACTGCAGCGACTCACGCCCTCGCCAGCGGTTGCGATTGAGCTTATACGCACAGTGCAGCGTATCGCCGACCTGAAATGCCGGCAGCTCGCCGGGGGTTAGCGCACGAAACCAGATCGCCTTGCAGGTGACCGGCCCCATGGAAAGTTCCAGCATCAAGTGCGTGCCATCTGCTCCCACCGGGCGCAGCGCCTCGACGATAAAACGCCCCTCGAAAAGCGGTGGGTCAAACTCGCGACCGTAAGGACCGAGCGTTTCGACCTCGCTAAGGGTGGCAAGCGTCAGCTGCGCACTGGAAAGCTCGCCGTCGGTCCAGAGCCTTGGGTAGAGCGGCGTATCGCCGAGCTGCTCGCCGACGGCTTGTAAAAACGCCGCCTTGAACGCATCCAGCTGCTCGCGGGGCACGCCCACGCCCGCCGCGCCGCTGTGGCCGCCAAAGCGCGGCAGCGCTTCGGGTGCTAGCTCATGCGCCCGCTGCAACGCATCGCGCAGGTGCAGGCCCTCAATCGAGCGGCCGGAGCCGGTCAACATCCCTGGCTGCTGCGCGGGCGTCAGCACCAGCGCCGGGCGACCATAAGCCTGCACCAGGCGCGAGGCCACGATGCCTTGCACGCCCGGATGGCCCTCTTCAAGCAGCACCACGATAGCGGGCGAGTTCTCGGTCAGGTCACCGGCGGCGAGTGCCCGGGCTTCTTCGGCCATATCGGCCTCGATCGCCTTGCGCGACTGGTTGTCCTCGTCCAGCACGTTGAGCTGGCGCGTCGCCACGCCATCGCTTTCGGCGAGCATATAGTGCAGCGCGGCGTAGGGGTCATCGAGCCGCGAACGCGCGTTGATGCGCGGCCCCATCTGAAACGCTAGGGTTTCAGCGTTGAAGGGCACGCTATCGGTGCCAAGGCGGGTGGCCATCGCGCGCCAGCAGGCGGCGTCCATGCGGTTGATCAGGGTAAGGCCGTGACTCACCACCGCGCGATTCGCGGGGCTCCCCCCGAGCGAGACACAGTCCGCCACGGTGCCCAGCGCCACGTAAGAGAGCCACGGCGAAAGCTTCGGCGTGGCCTCGGGCAGTATACCCCACTCGATCAGCACGCTGCGCGCCAGCGACATTAAAAGCCATGCCACCATGCAGCCGGCGATGGTTTTATCCGGGTAGGCGCAGTCACTGCGCGTAGGGTTGACGCAGGCAAACGCTGAAGGCGGCGGGCCTTCCAACGGCAAGGCGTGGTGATCGCTCACTACCACATCGATACCTGCCGCTTTCATCCGCGCAATACGCGGCTCATCGGAGCTTCCGCAGTCGGCGGTGATCACAAGGCTTGGTTTGGGCGCAAGCGCCAGGGTGCGCTCCACCAGCGGCAAACTGATGCCATAGCCATCAAAAATGCGGTGACCAATCAGGCTATGGAGCTGACTCTCGGGCACGCCGAAAAGCTCGACCAGCGTGCGCCGGATCACCACGTGGGAGGTGATACCGTCCACGTCGTAGTCGGTGAGAATACCGATCGGCTCGCCCTCGGCTACCGCCTGAGCAATGCGCTCGGCGGCGGCGCGGCCATCTTTGAGCTTCTCGGGGTGGGCAAGGTAGCGCAAGCTGGGTGATACCAGCGGCGCAAGCGCGCCTTGATAGCCGGGTAGCCTTGAGGCGAGCAGTCGCGCCTGAAGCTCGCTGAGCCCTTCAGCCTGAGCACGGGCATAGAGGGCCTCGTCGCGGGGACGAGGCTCTAGGCGCGGCTGGGTCACGCTAAGGGGTAGGTCGATCAACGCACTCATAGCGCCCCGGTTAGCGCCGGTTTTCGGCGACGAACTGCTGCACCGCGGAAAGCTTTGCCGGCAGCACGCTGTAGCGCTCTTCGCGCTCGAGTAGGTCATCCATGTGCGTGGGCAGCGGCACACCGGGAAAGCCTGCCTTGACCACGGCTTCGGCGAATTTCGCCGGGTGCGCGGTCGCAAGCGTGATAACCGGCGTGGACTGATCAGCGCGAGCTCGCTCGGCGGCGCGGTAACCGGTGGCGGTATGCGGGTCGAGGAGTTCACCGGTGCGGTGGTGCGCCTCGCGGATCACTTCCAGAATCGTCGCGTCATCCACGCTGTGGCTAGCGAACTTCTCGCGCAGCTTGGCAAGCGGCGCCTCGGCCAGCGCCGTGGGCGCCTGCTGAAAGCGCTCCAAAAGCGCCGCCACCGCCGCGCCGTCGCGCTCATAGGCATCAAACAGCAAGCGCTCGAAGTTGGAGGAGACCACGATATCCATCGACGGTGCCAGGGTCGCGGCCAGCTCCTGCTTGGAGAAGTCGTTCGCCGCCAACGTGCGGTGGAGAATGTCGTTGGCGTTGGTGGCGATAATGAACTGCTTCACCGGCAAGCCCATTTTATAAGCCATGTAGCCGGCAAAGACGTTGCCAAAGTTCGCCGAGGGCACGCAGAAGCTCACTTCGCGCTTGGGCGCGCCAAGTGCCACACCCGCGGCCACGTAGTAAACGATCTGAGCCATGATGCGCGCCCAGTTGATCGAGTTCACCGCCACCAGGCGCGTGCCGTTCAAGAATGTCTGATCGGCGAAGCTCGCCTTGACCATCGCCTGGGCGTCGTCAAAATTGCCCTCGATGGCGATATTGAAGACGTTATTGGCGAGCACGGTGGTCATCTGGCGACGCTGCACTTCAGAGACGCGGTTGTGCGGATGCAGGATAAAAATATCCAAGTTGTCGCAGTGGCGACACCCTTCGATTGCCGCCGACCCGGTATCCCCTGAGGTGGCCCCCATGATCACCGCGCGCTCGCCGCGCTTTTGCAAAAAGTGATCGAGGATGCGCCCCAAAAGCTGCAGCGCGACGTCCTTGAACGCCAGCGTCGGGCCGTGGAACTGCTCAAGCAAAAAGTGGTTGGCGTCGAGCTGCTTCAGCGGCACCACGGCATCGTGGTTGAAGGTGGCGTAAGCGTCGCGCACCAGCTCGCGGAACGTGGCGTCGTCGATTTCGCCGTTCACAAAGGGCTTCATCACGCGAAAGGCGATCTCGGCGTAGGACAGCCCCGCCATGTCGGCAAGCTCGGCGTGGGAGAACGCAGGCAGCGTTTCGGGCACATAGAGGCCGCCGTCGCTTGCCATCCCCGTGAGCACCACCTCTTCAAACGACAGCGCGGGCGCCTGTCCGCGTGTACTGATATAACGCATGGCGTATGCTCCTTTTATTCGCCTTCGTCCAGGCTTTCGACGCGGATGCGGGTGACGGGGCCGGCAATATCGGCCATGGACTCGATTTCACGAATCGCGTCGTTCATCTGCTTCTCTTTGGTGCGGTGGGTCATCAGAATGATCGGCACCAACTCGCCTTCCGTGGCCTCTTTTTGGATCAGCGCTTCAATCGAGATGCCCTGCTCGGAGAGAATCGTCGCCACCCGTGCCAAAACACCCGGGCGGTCGACCGCCAGCAGGCGCAGGTAGTAGGCGGTGGTGATCTCCTCCATGGGCATGATCGGCAGGGCGTTGGCGCTTTGGCCCACGCCGCTAAAGGCCAGATACGGCACGCGATAGTGGTGGTCGGTGGCGATATCACGGGCCACGTCGAGCAGATCGGCCACCACCGCTGAAGCGGTGGGCTCAGCACCGGCGCCGGCACCGTAGTAAAGCGTTGGCCCCACGGCATCGCCCATCACTTCAATGGCGTTTTTGACCCCGTGTACGTTAGCGAGAAGGCGCTCTTTGGGGATCAGCGTCGGGTGGACGCGTAGCTCAAGCCCGGCTTCGGTGCGCTTGGAGATGCCTAGGTGTTTGATGATGTAACCGAGGTTATCCGCCTGTTCAACGTCCTCGGCGGTAATGCGCGCAATGCCTTCGGTAAAGGCTTTATCAAACTGCAGTGGTACGCCGTAAGCGATGGAGGCGAGAATCGTCAGCTTGTGCGCGGCGTCGATCCCTTCGACATCAAAGGTCGGATCGGATTCGGCGTAGCCGAGTGCCTGTGCTTCGGCGAGCACGTCCTCGAAAGCGCGGCCTTCGTCGCGCATGTGGGTAAGAATGTAGTTGCCGGTACCGTTAATGATACCCGCGACCCACTCAATGCGGTTGGCCCCGAGGCCTTCACGCAGCGACTTGATCACCGGAATACCGCCGGCCACCGCCGCTTCAAACGCCACGATCACGCCTTTCTCATGGGCGGCCTGGAAGATTTCGTTACCGTGAACCGCGATCAGCGCCTTGTTGGCGGTGACCACGTGCTTGCCGTTTTCGATCGCGGTCAGCACCAGCTCGCGAGCGACGTCGTAGCCGCCAATCAGTTCGACGATAACGTCGATATCGGGGTTGCGCGCCACTTCAAATACATCAGTAGTGGCTTTAATACCGGTGATGTCGCAATCAGGGTGGATGCTGCGGTGCGCTACCTGCTCAATGACAATGGGGCGCCCCGCACGGCGGGCGATATCGTCCGCGTTACGCGTCAACACGTTGAAGGTACCGCCACCGACCGTACCCAGCCCACAGATGCCTACTCTCACCGGTTTCAAAATAGATCCCCTCTCAATATCGCACTTGAATGTGTGCACGCAAACGTGCCTGTCTCAGCGTTAACAATGGTTAAAAAAACGTTATCTGGCCTGGCGTCTCGCCGGCTTACTGTTCATCCAGCCCCAGCATGGCGGCCAGGCGCTCTGGCGGTACAAAGCCGGGCACCATTTGCCCATCGGGCAGAATAATCGCTGGCGTGCCCTCCACGCCGACTTGCAAACCTAAATCGTACTGCGATGCTACCGGATTATCGCAGCTGGCGCTGCCTGAAAGCGACTCACCCTCTTTAGCCGCGGTCATCGCCTCGCTAGGATTATCGGCGCACCAAACCTGCTGCATCACCCTCGCCGCTTCGCTCTGCATCCCGGCGCGGGGGAAGGCCAAATAGTGGACGGCGATCCCACGTTCATTGAGTTCCGGCACGGTTTCGTGCAGTCGCGAGCAGTAAGGGCAGCTAGTGTCGGTAAAGACCGTTACCGTCGCTTTGGGCGCCTGCATCCCGCGAAAAATCACCCGCTCGCTTTCCGGCACGCTCTCCAGCGCCGCGACACGCTCTTGGTTACGCGCCTGCTCGGTGAGATTGATAAGCCCCTGCTCGCTGTTTGCATACAGATCGCCCACCACAAAGTGGCTGCCGTCGGCATTGGAGTAAAACGATTCGCCGCTGGTCAGGCGCACCTGATAAATGCCGTCGAGCGGTGTGGCGGTCACCTCCTCCACCGGCATGGCTTGGCCGTTGACGCTTAGCGACTGCGCCAATGTCTTGGGCACCTCCTGGGCTAACGCTGTCGCGGCAAACGTCATGGAAAGAGCGGCGGCGAGCGCCAGCGGCAGAAAGGGGGTACGGCGCATGGTCTAACCTCGTGGGTGGTGATGGGCGTGCAGGCTCTCTAGCCGGGCCTGCGCCACATGGGTATAAATTTGTGTCGTGGAAAGGTCGCTATGACCTAACAGCAGCTGTACGACCCGCAAATTGGCCCCGTGATTCAATAAATGGGTAGCGAAGGCGTGGCGCAGCGTGTGCGGCGAGAGCGGCTTGGTGATACCCGCCGTCACCGCGTGCGCCTTGATCCGGTGCCAAAATGTCTGCCGGGTCATGGGCTTGTCACCACGCCCGGGGAAGAGCGCCGGGCGCATCGGGTCTTTCATCATCTCATTGCGCGCGGTGCGTAAGTAGCGCTCAAGCCAATCCGCCGCTTCGTCGCCAAGCGGCACCAGCCGGTCTTTATCGCCCTTGCCGCGCACCCGTACGACCCCTTGGCGCAGGTTGAGCGCATCAAGGGTCAAGCTTACAAGCTCAGAGACACGCAGGCCACAGGCGTATAGAAGCTCGAGCATGGCCCGGTCGCGCACGCCCATGGCCGTGGTAGTGTCCGGCGCACTCAGCAAGCGCTCCACCTCGTCCTCATCAAGGGTATGCGGCAGCCCCGGCTGCACACGGGGAAGCCGGATGGTCGCGAGCGGGTCACGCTCGACGTGGCCATTCAAGCGCCCCCAGCGATAGAAGCTGCGCAAACTCGAAAGAAGCCGCGCATTGCTACGTAGTTGATACCCCTGCCCGCGCCGCGCGTCGAACCAGGTGCTTAACATGCCATCCGGCGGCGCGGTTAACTCAGCGTCCTGCTGTGCCAAATACGCGCACCACGCGTTTAAATCACGCCGATAGGCCGCTAGCGTATGCTCACTGGCGCCGCGCTCAAGCCAGAGGCTATCCAGAAAGGCGTCAATGAGGTCCATAGGCAAGCGGTCTCGCAGTAAACGGCAACTGGGGTAAAGACAGTGGTTAAAGACAGTAGTTAAAAATAGTTAATAGCGACAAACAAAACCCCGCCCCGCAAAGCGGTGACGGGGTTTTGCAACCAGGCGCGCCGCTTAGCGGCAACGCCTGGGGTAAAGCCTGACTTACGCCAGCTTTTCCTTGATACGCGCCGACTTACCGCTGCGCTCACGCAGATAGTAGAGCTTGGCTTGACGCACGTCACCGCGACGCTTGACCTCGATAGAGTCAACCAGCGGGCTGTACGTCTGGAAGGTACGCTCAACGCCCACACCGTGGGAAATTTTACGCACGGTGAACGCGGAGTTCAGGCCACGGTTACGCTTACCGATAACCACGCCTTCAAACGCCTGCAGACGCTCGCGGTTACCTTCCTTCACTTTCACCTGAACGACAATGGTGTCGCCCGGGGCAAAAGCCGGAATTTCCTTGCTCATTTGCTCGGCTTCAAGCGCCTGGATCACCTTGTTTTTACTACTCATCATCTCACTCCTAAAATAACTTGTGGCTTAACCGCTCAGCTTTGGAAGGCGGAAGCCGTGATCCCGGCGCTCGAAACGAGCCACGCGGGAGTCGTTATGGGTGACACAGGTGCGCGGCTTTTACACGCGTACTTGCCTTCGCCCTGCACCGCCGCCCTAGCCTACCTAGCCCCGTGAATCCTGGGCACTCACTACTTAGCAGTCTGAGTCAGTAGACCGAGCGTCCTCCTCGATGAACTCATCCAACAGCGTGCGCTGCTCGGGGCTCAACGTACGCCCTTCAAGCAGATCCGGACGCCGCTGCCATGTGCGCCCCAGCGATTGCTTCAATCGCCAGCGCCGGATTGCCGCATGGTTGCCGCTTAGGAGAACGTCCGGCACGTGTCGCCCGTCGATCACTTCCGGGCGGGTATAGTGCGGACAGTCCAACAAGCCGTCGTTAAACGAGTCCTCGATGGCGGAGTCCTGATGCCCTAACACGCCGGGTACCAGCCTTGCCGCCGCGTCAATCAGCACCATTGCCGGCAGCTCGCCGCCGCTTAGCACATAGTCGCCAATTGACCACTCTTCATCAATGTCATGTTCGACCACACGCTCGTCGATGCCTTCGTAGCGTCCGGCCACCACCACCAGCGGGCTTGCGCTGGCAAGAGCCTGTACACCGCGTTGATCCAACTTACGCCCTTGCGGGGAGAGATAGATCACTTTCGGCGTTTTCCCGGTGGCTTCAACGGCGCGCTTGCGCGCATCCGCGATCGCGCAGCGCAGTGTGTCGACTTTCATCAGCATGCCGGGGCCGCCACCGTAGGGGCGATCGTCGACGCTGCGATGACGGTCGGTGGCGTAGTCGCGTGGGTTCCAGAACTCTAGCGCGATACGCTCCCGCTCCACCGCTCGACCGGTAACCCCATGACGGGTCAACGCATCGAACATCTCAGGAAACAGCGATACCACACCGATCCACATGGCGGGCGATTCACTCAAAACGCGGGATCCCAGTCCACGACCATGCGCTGCGTGTCCATATCCACGTCGATAATCACATCGCCGGGTAGAAACGGCAGCAAGCGCTCGCGCTTGTCGATCGCATCCCCATCGCCGCGTACCACCATGACATCGTTGGCGCCGGTTTCGAACAGGTAGTTAACCCGCCCTAACCGTTCGCCGGCCTGAGTGAAGACGTCCAGGCCTTCAAGCTCATGCCAATAGTACTCATCGTCGGAAAGCGCGGGCAGCGCCTCTTTCGGCATTAAAATATCCGCGTGCGCCAGGGCTTCTGCCGCGTCGCGGTCATTCACGCCTTCAAGCTGAACCACCAAGCCTTTGCCTTGCCGACGCCCCTGAGTCACGGAATAGCGCGAAAGCGTTTCGCCATTGCGCACCCACCACTCGGGGTAATCAAAAATACTGTCGATGGGACTCGTGTAGGCATACACCTTAAGCCAACCTTTCACCCCATAGGGGCTGGTTAACTTGCCAAGTACCACATGCGTGTCGTCTGTTTGATGGCTAGCAAAACGCGTCATTGACGACCTCGGTTCGACAGCACAGGCCATAAGACCACAACGATCTTAGGCTTGCTTGCGGGCTTCTTTGACCAACTCAGCAACGCGGCCGGAGAGCTGCGCGCCGTGGCTCTGCCAGTGAGCAACGCGGTCGAGATCAACGCGCAGACGCTCTTCCTGACCACGGGCTACCGGGTTGAAAAAGCCAATGCGCTCGATGAAACGACCATCGCGAGCATTGCGCGAGTCAGTCACGGTCAAGTGGTAGAAGGGACGCTTTTTGGCGCCACCACGTGCCAAACGAATGGTAACCATACGATAACTATCCTTCGGTTGAGGTTACGAGAGAGCCAAACCATGAGCGATTTAGGCCTCTGTCGACGATACAAAATCGTGTTTTTAGGCCCTCATAACGCAGCCGGCGGCGCCATACTGACGCACCCCCTACGCATGAAGAGGCCGCATTCTACGCAAATGCGCCCACTTTGGAAAGCCTGAGCGCATGAAATCCGCTATCCACTTGGGCTGCGCGAATAGCGCTTTTAGCGACGCGGGAAGCCACCCGGGCCACCCATTCCTCCCATACCGCCGGGGCCACCGGGCCCGCCAGGACCTCCGCCGCCCATCATGCCGGACATACCGCGCATCATTTTCTGCATGCCGCCTTTTTTGCCGGCTTTCTTCATCATCTTCTGCATCTGCTTATGCTGCTTGAGCAGGCGATTAAGATCTGGCACCTGCAAGCCAGCACCGTTGGCGATGCGGCGCTTGCGCGAGCCGTTGATGATTTCCGGCTTGTGGCGCTCTTTGGGCGTCATCGAATTGATCAGCGCTTCAAGCTTGGCCAGCTCTTTCTCAGGGCCGGGGCCTTGCGCCATCTCAGCCATTTGCCCCATGCCCGGCAGCTTGGCCATCAGGCCGCCCATGCCGCCCATTTTCTTGAGCTGCTGAAGCTGATCGCGGAAGTCTTCCAGGTCGAAGCCATCGCCCTTCTTGACCTTTTTGGCCAGCTTTTCCGCTTTGGACTTATCGACGGTGCGCTCGGCTTCCTCGATCAGCGAGAGCATATCGCCCATACCGAGGATGCGCGAGGCCACGCGATCGGGGTGGAAGGGCTCGAGTGCATCGACCTTCTCGCCCACGCCCATGAACTTGATCGGTTTGCCAGTGACATGACGCACCGATAGCGCCGCACCGCCGCGCGCATCGCCGTCGGCCTTGGTCAAAATCACACCGGTCAGCGGCAGCGCTTCGTGGAACGCTTTGGCGGTATTGACCGCGTCCTGGCCGGTCATGGCGTCCACCACGAACAGCGTCTCGGAGGGCGACACGGCCTGGTGCAGCGCCTGGATCTCGGCCATCATCGCTTCATCAATGGCCAGGCGCCCCGCCGTATCGACCAGCACCACGTCGTGGAACTGTATCTTGGCGTGTTTGATCGCGGCATTGGCAATGTCGACCGGCTTTTGATCCGAGCGCGAGGGGAAGAAATCCACCTCGACCTCTTTCGCCAGCGTCTCCAGCTGATCAATCGCCGCCGGACGGTAGACGTCGGCTGACACCACCAGCACTTTTTTCTTTTCGCGCTCGCGCAAGTAGCGCGCCAGCTTCGCCACCGAGGTGGTTTTACCCGCGCCTTGCAAGCCCGCCATCAGCACCACGGCGGGCGAGCCTTTGAGGTTCAACGCCTCATTGGCCTCGCCCATGGTGACTTCCAGCTCTTGCTGGACGATTTTGACGAACTGCTGGCCCGGCGACAGGCTTTTCGAGACCTCTTGCCCCACCGCGCGCTCGCGCACCCGCTCGATAAAGTCTTTCACCACCGGCAGCGCGACATCTGCTTCCAACAGCGCGCGGCGCACTTCGCGCAGGGTGTCTTTGATATTGTCATCGGTCAGGCGCGCCTGACCCTTGATCGACTTCAGCGTCTGCGAAAGACGCTCGCTTAGATTCTGAAACATGGGGCCTCTCTGCCTCCGTCGTGGTCACAAGGCGCACGCGCCGCGGACATGAATGGACGCGATTATACGCCCTGGCGCGGCGAGTCTCCATGGGTGGCGGCTCTTCGTGCCGAAACAGAGCGCGAATGGCGCTGAGCGTCTGTGCGCGACGCGAAGGATTGGTTATAGTAGTGGCGTCTTTTCACGACACGTTCTCATTAACACGCTTAACAGCGTACGGATAGCATCATGCAGGCGCTCCCTTTCGCCACGATGGCTTTTGTTCTTTATATCGCCGCTGGAACCTGGCAGGGCATGGCACTGCTGCGCCGCGTGCCGCCTCGGCCAGGGATGGTTCGCGTCATCGCGGCGCTGGGCCTACTGCTGCATATCCCCATGGTGATCAAGCTGCTGGGGCAATCCCCTGGCTTTTTGCCCGGCTTCACCACCAGCGCCACGCTTTTCATGGCGGTCGCCGTTAACGTGGTGCTTGTCGCCAGCCTGTTTAAACCGGTCCTTAACGCCGGCGTGGTGCTCTTTCCACTGGCGGGCATTGTGCTGATCACGGCAGCGGGGCTGCCAAACCAAGGCAGTGAAACCGGGCTGACACCGGGCATTTTACTCCACGCCATTAGCTCGGCTTTGGCCTTTGCCCTGCTCGCCATTGCCGCGGTTCAAGCCGTACTCGTGGGGCTACAGAACCAGGCGCTGCGCCATCACCATATTCGCGGCATTGTGCAGTCGCTGCCGCCGCTCACCACCATGGAGCGGGTGCTGTTTGAACTGGTGTGGGCGGGCGTCATACTGCTGACGCTCTCCATCGCCAGCGGCTTTCTCTTTTTGGATAACCTCTTCGCCCAGCACTTGGCGCATAAGACCGTACTGTCGATGATCGCCTGGCTGGTGTTCACCACGCTTCTGGTGGGCCGTTACCGCTTCGGCTGGCGCGGCATGCGCGCGGTCAAGTGGACACTCGCGGGCTGCGGCTTTCTCATCCTGGCGTATTTTGGCAGCAAGTTCGTGCTGGAAATACTGCTCCACCGTTAGGCCGAACCGTGTCTGCATCTGACCATCGTTGCCTTGACACACGCCGCCCTAACTTCTGAAAATCGAGCTCGATACGCAACAAAGGACGCCCAACTTGAGCGACGACTTCCCTCTGGGACTACTCTTTAGCCTGCTGGCGCTACTCGTCTTACTGTCCGCCTTTTTCTCCAGTTCCGAGACCGGCATGATGTCGATCAACCGCTATCGCTTGAGCCATCAAGCCAATAGCGGGGACACGCGGGCGAAACGCGTCCTGCACCTTCTGGCGCGCCCAGATCGCCTGATTGGCGTCATCCTGATTGGCAACAACTTCGTTAATAACCTAGCGGCGTCGATCGCCACCATTATCGCCATTCACTTTTTTGGCGAAGTGACCGGTCCCGCCGTCGCCACCGCCCTTTTGACCATCACGATCCTGATTTTTGCCGAAGTCACGCCCAAAACCTACGCGGCGATCAACCCCGAGCGTATCGCCTCCCCCGCCTCGCGCGTACTAGTGCCGCTGTTAAAGCTGCTCTACCCGCTGGTGGTGCTGGTCAACGTCATCTCCAACGGCTTGCTGCGCCTAGCCGGGGTAAAAAGCGTGGAGAGCGGCGGCGATAGCCTAACCCGCGATGAGCTTCGTACCGTGGTACACGAAGCCGGCAGCATGATCCCTTACCGCCACCAGGCTATGCTGTTGTCGATCCTGGACCTGGAGAACGTCACCGTTAACGACATCATGGTGCCCCGCCACGAAGTGTTGGGTATCGATCTTGATGACTCGCTTGAAGACATTCTGCAGCAAATCCGCACCAGCCAGCACACCCGGCTACCGCTTTACAAGGGCGACATCAACAACATCATCGGCATGCTGCACCTGCGCAACGCGGCACGCTTTCTCTCGCGCCCCGAGGTCACTAAAGCAGCGATCGTCCAGGAGGCGCGCGAACCCTACTTCATTCCCGAATCCACGCCGCTACACACCCAGCTGCTCAATTTCCAGAAGCAGAAGCGCCGCATCAGCATTGTCGTGGACGAGTATGGTGACGTAGAGGGCTTAGTGACGCTTGAGGACATTCTCGAAGAGATTGTGGGCGAGTTCACCACCGATGTTTCGGAGGATGAGGAGATTCACGCGCAGGCGGATGGCAGCCACGTTATCGAAGGGACCGCCAATATCCGCGATATCAACAAACTGCTGGGGTGGCACTTACCTACCGACGGGCCCAAGACCCTGAATGGCCTGATGCTTGAGCACTTGGAGTCTTTCCCCGATGGCCCGGCCTGCCTGCAGATCGGCACCACGCGGATGGAAATCCTGGAGATGCGCGACAACCTGATCACCTCGGCACGCTGCTGGCAAGCGGTTAGAAGCGGCCGACGTTAAGGGCGAATATCCTCAGCCGCGGCGGCTTTAAGCACCCGCACCCGCGCCTCAAGATAGCGACGCAGCGCCACGTCCTGGGTCGTGGCGCGTGGGTCCACCGGCGGGCCAAAGTGTAAGCTCACCCGCGCGCGAAAGCGCCTGGGCCACTTCTTCAATGCCGGCCCGCCATGATTAGACGTCCACGAGCCCCAAAGCCCCGCCAGCCCCGCCGGAATCACCGGCACATGATCGCGGGCCAGTATCGTCTCCAGGCCGCGCCGAAAGGTGTGCGTTTCGCCATCGGGAGTTAACCGCCCCTCGGGAAAGACCATCACGATCTCTCCGTTTTTGAGCGCCTGGCTTACCTCCTCCAGCGCACGGCGCAAAGCACCGGGGTCGCGCCGCTCTGACTCAATCGGGATAGCGCCCACCAGTTGAAACCACCACTTCAGCCACGGCGACTCAAAAATGGGCCGATCCATCACAAAGCGCACCGGCCGCGGGCTCGCTCCACCCAGCACCAGCGCATCCATGAAACTGACGTGGTTGCACACCATCAGCGCCGCGCCCTCTTTAGGCACATGCTGCTGGCCGCGCACGGTTAATCGGTAACAGACCCGCATCAGCGCCAAGATCACCCAGCGCAACCCACGGCGCATGTGGAGAACCGGCTTTGTCACTCAACGACTCCCTGGTGACGAAGTCCCGCCAGCACCGTGCTCAGAAGCTGCTCGATGAGCTCATCGACTTTAAGCTGCTGCCCCTGCCAATAGCCTAGCCGCTCATTGAGCCCCAACTGCACCAACCCATGCACACTGCCCCATAGCGTTCGCGCCAAGCGGCGTGCCTCAAGTTCATCAAGCTTAGGCTGGTAGCGCTTTAGGCAGGTTTCAACCTGCGTGAAAAGCGCTTCGATCAAATCACTTTGGCGCTGGTCGAGCTCCCCCTCCTCGGCGAGGGGATAGTCAAACAGCAACTGCCAGCGGTAGCACGCCTGCTCGGCGAACTGCCAGTAGGCGTGGGCCAGCGAGCGCAGCCAGGGCTCTGGGTCGTCATCCGCCAGCGAGGTAATGGTGTGCTGCAAGCGTGCCAGCGTTTCGACGTTGACATGCTGCAGCAAGTTATTGAAGCTGCCGTAGAGTTTCAGTAGCGTACTCGGCGCGCACCCCACCTCGCGCGCGATGGCGCGTAGCGATAAACCATGCACGGGCTTCTCCGCCAACCACATGTCGCAAGCGTGCATTACCTGCGCGTGGAGGGCATCGGGCGCATGCTGTCGTGGACGGGCCATGGCGATCTCTTCAGGTTTACCGCAAAAGGAGGAAAGCCTTCTGCACTGTTGCGTGGAAAGGGAATGCGATAGGATACCTTAGATCGAACACTGTTTTCGATACGCTTTCAACACGAATGTTGTATGGCGCGTCATTCCCTACGCTTTTTCGTCCCATGCGGATTTCACCCCACGCTTTTTGGCTTTTCGCCCTTGGGAGGCTCGTGTGACCGGACGCCTTTATGTTCGCGACAACGTCTTGCCCGACGCATGGGCCGTTAGCGTCGTCGATCCCCTGGTGACATCACCTAACTTGGCGCCGCGCCAAGGGGTGTCGGCGATCCGCTGGGAGCAGGGTGAGCGGCGCCTCAACACGCTCTTTTGGGGCCTAACCCCGCCATGGCTTACCGTGCTTGACCATGCGCCCCACTGCGCACGGGCCGAAACGCTGGAGACCCGCCCGATGTTTCGCGATGCCTTTGACGCACGGCGCTGCCTTATCCCGGTCAACGGCTTTTACGTGTGGAAAAATAATCCACGGAGCAAACAGCCCTACTTGATTACCCACGTGAAGCGCGCACCGCTTTTGCTTGCGGGGATTTGGTGTCGCTATCACACCACCCTTACCCAATTCGCCGACTCCATGGCGCTGATTACCGTCCCCGCCAACGCCTGGTTATCACCGCTCACCGACCGCTTACCCGCCTTGATTGCGCCTGGCGACATGGATCGATGGCTACACCCGGCAACCGACACCGTCGAGGCGAAACAGCAATTAACTCCCGCGCCATTGGAACTGTTGGGCGCTTTTCCGGTATCAAAGCATGTGAACAATCCCGCCTATCAGTCACCGGCTTGCGCGCACCCCGTCGGGCCGATGCTGCAATGGGCTTCGACCTAGGAGTCGTTGATGTTACGAGTTACTGCGTTGCACACGCATCGCCCTTTTACACTTTCGCCACTTGCGGTGGGCACGGCCCTTGCGCTAAGTCTTATCGCCACCCCTGCCAGCGCTAACACGGCTGATGGCGTCAGCGACACCGTCACCCCTATCGTGAGCCCTTTCGACGAGCGCAACTACCGCGTGCTCACCCTGGAGAACGGGCTGCAAACCCTGCTGGTCAGCGACCCCGAGGCCGATAAAGCCGCCGCCTCGATGAACGTACGCGTCGGCAGCGCGCAAGACCCCGACGACCTCCAAGGGCTGGCGCACTTTCTGGAACACATGCTGTTTCTGGGCACCGAGCCCTACCCGGAATCGGACGCTTACCAGCGCTATCTCTCACGTCATGCCGGCTCGCACAACGCTTTTACCGCGCCGCAAGACACCAACTACTTCTTTGATATCGCGCCGTCGGCGCTACCGGGCGCGCTTGACCGCTTCAGCGCCTTTTTTCTCTCGCCGCTTTTTAACGCCGAAAAGCTCGAAAGTGAGCGCAATATTGTCCACTCCGAGTATATGGCGCGCATCCGCGACGAAAGCCGGCGCGAAAACGACGTGCTTAACCAGGTCTTAAACCAAGAGCACCCGATGACGAGTTTCTCCGTGGGCAGCCGCGAGACCCTGGCCGACCGCCCGGAAGGCGAACCTTCGCTACGTGAGCGCGTTATCGATTTTTATCATCAGCATTACGACGCCAATATCATGACGTTGGCGATCGTCGCGCCGCAGTCACTGGATACGCTAGAAGCGTGGGTTGCCGAGCGCTTTGCCGCCATTCCCAATCGCGGGATTGACGCCCCTGAGATCGACGCACCGCTTGTCGATGAACAGACCTTGCCGATTTACCTGGAGCGGCACTCGCTGAAGGATAGCCGCCAGGTGCGCTTTCACTTCCCGATCCCGGACCCCATCGACGACTACCGGCACCAGCCGACCCAGCTTCTCGCCCATTTAATTGGCGATGAGAGCGAGGGCAGTATCCTGGCCGTGCTGCGCGATGCCGGCCTCGCTGACGGCCTCTCCGCCGGCGTTGGCCGCCGCGATGGCGAGCACGCGCTGTTTAGCGTCTCGGTTAGTCTCACACCGGATGGTGCCAAGCGCCTTGACGACATCGAAGCCACGCTTTTTGCCAAGATCGACAACATTCGCGCGGGTGGCCTGGAAGAATGGCGTTACGAGGAGCAAGCCAACCTACGCGAGCAGGCCTTCCGTTTTCAGCAACACGGCGCGCCGCAGCAAGAAGCCACCGGGCTTGCCATGAACCTATCGCGCTACCCGGCCGAGGACGTGCAGTATGCCCCTTACCGCATGGATGGCTTTGACGCCGAGATGCACCGCACCTACCTCGAGAACCTGACACCCGATAAGGTGCTACGCGTATACTCCGGCCCCGAGGTGGAAAGCGAGCAGATCTCGCCCTGGTTTAACACCCAGTGGCAAAAGCTAACCTCCACCGCCGATGGCGTGGCACTGGCGGGGCTTACGCTGCCCGACCCCCACCCGTTCATCGCTGAAGATTTAACCCTCATCGAAGGCAGCGACGCGGAGCCACGCCCCCTGGTTGAAGCACCTACGTTCCAGGCCTGGCACATGCAGGAGGATCGCTTCAACACACCCAAGGTAGAGTGGCGCGTGAGTTTGCAGCACCCCAGCACCAGCTACTCTGCCGAAGAGGCGGTATTAACGCGCCTGCTGGCGCAGTGGCTCAACGACAGCCTGAACGAATCGCTCTACCCCGCGTGGCTGGCCGGGCAGTCGTTTAAATCCTATGCCCATTCGCGCGGTGTTACCTTGGCCTTTTCCGGCTGGCGCGATGGCCAAGCCCCGCTGATTGAGCGCACGCTCACGCAGCTGGCAGATGGACACATCTCTCCCGGGGCATTTGAACGGGTGAAGTACCAGCTGCAGCGCGGGTGGCGTAACGCGCCGGATGAATCCCTCGTGCGGCAAGCGCAGCGCACGCTAGGCGAAGCGCTTCTTACCCCACAGTTCTCGAGCGAGGCACTGTTAGCGGCGAGTGAGCGCTTAGAGCGCCACCATCTTGAAGACTTCCGCGAACGCTTCCTGGAGCGTCTCTACGTCGATGCCATGGCCGTGGGTAACATAAGCGAAACCGACGCCAAAGCGCAGGCCGAAGCCATTCGCGGCCAGCTGCGCCCGCGCTTAACGCGCGACGATGTTCCCCAGCTCACACCCCTTGAGGCCAGCGCTGAGCCGCCCATATTGCACCCCAATAGCACGCGGGATGAGTCGTTGGTGCTGCGCTACCTGCAAGGCGACGACACCACGCTTGCGCAGCAGGCGGCGGTGAGCGTACTGGCGCAGTGGCTGGAGACCCCGTTTTATCAACGCCTGCGCACCGAAGAGCAGCTTGGGTATATCGTCCATGCCGGTTACTCACCGCTGCTTGACGCCCCTGGGATTGCGCTGATTGTGCAGTCATCGGATGCTGACAGCACTACCATCGCCGAACGGATGGACGCGTTTTTACAGGAGGCCGAAACGCGCTTGAGCGAATTCGATAACGCCGCGCTCGCCCCTTACCGGCAAGCGGTGCATGAGCGCTTCACTCAGCGCGATAACAGCCTAGAGGCGCTGGCCAACCGCCACTGGCAAGCCACCGCGCTGGATGAGGTTGAGTTCAATCGCCGTGAAAAGCGCGCCGATTTGGCCCTTGAAGTGACAGCAGAGGAGCTACGCGCCTTATGGGAGACCCTAAGCGAGCGTGCGCTCGATATTCGCTTCAACCCGGGTGACGAGAAAAGCGATGTAAAAGCCTATCGCGAATCGCTTGAGGCGCTTGCCCGTTAACCGCGTGTTGACGCAACACACCTGGAGGGGTTTGCCCCTCCCGGTGCGCTAATCGGCGTCAAAGGCTTGCGCCGGCAGGATCGCCTCGACGTGCATGACGAGCTCTTCCAGGATTTGTCGCTCGCGATCCGTGAGCGGCTGCTGGTTGTAACGCTCAATCTCGCGAGCAAAGTCTTTTAGCGTAAACCCTGCAAGCGCCGGATCATTTAGCCGTGACCAGCGAAACGCCTCCCACTGTGCAAGCTCTTCGCCCTCCAAGGTTTCAGGGTAGCTTCGCGCCCGATAGCGAAACAGCATCTCTTCCAAACGCGGATCTTGAAAGGCAAAGCGCTGCCCGACCAGATCCCACGGGTTCATGCTGCGCACGCGCTCCATCTGCTGTCGATCGGCGGGGGAGAAAAAACGGCCGGAGTAGAGCATTAAATCGGGATCCTGTACGCCCTCGGCATACCCTTGCGAAAACACCTCCGCCACTTTGTGGGCGACTGCCAAGAAGTTGTCGCGCAGGGTTTTCCAGTGGGTACGGCAAGCCGGCATATCCAGCCCCAGGCGCGCCACAATCTCACCGTATTCGCCCTGGTGTGGCCCGGCGACATCTTTCAAGGCGCTCGCCGGAAAGACCACCGGGCAGCGGTTGATATGGATCACCTTGAGGGGAATACGGGTTTCGCCTTCGGCCAAATCCTGCTGACTGACAAACACCCGCTCGCGCACTTGCTCCGCGGAGAGCGATAACAACTCGCTCGGGTCGACGCTTAAATCGTAAACAATCACCCCATTGGGGTTGGAGGGGTGCTCCGCGAGCGGCATCACCAGGGCACTACATCCGCGGCTTGCCGGATAGCGCCGGGAAATATGCAGTAGCGGCTTGGCATGAGGCAGGTCCAACAGCTTGGCCACGGCGCGCTTACCGCGAAGCACCAACAGGTAGTCGAACAAGTTGGCATTGCGCTCGCGCAAAAGCCGCGCCAGCGCAATCGTGGCACGCACGTCGGCCAGGGCATCGTGAGCGCCAGCGTGCTCGATGCCGTTGGCGGCGGTGAGGTCCTCAAGCTTAAAACTCGGTGCGCCATCGTCGCGCAGGGGCCACTCAATGCCCTCAGGGCGGAGGGCATAAAACGCGCGCACCACGTCGATTAAGTCCCAGCGGGAGTTGCCGTTTTGCCACTCCCGGGCGTAAGGGTCGAGAAGGTTGCGGTAAAAAAGATGGCGTGAGACTTCGTCATCAAAGCGCAAGCTGTTGTAGCCCACGACGCACGTACCGGGCTCACTCATATGGCGCAACACCTCACCGGCGAACTCCGCTTCGGGCAAGCCATTACGGCTGGCTTTTTGCGGCGTGATACCGGTGATCAAGCACGCCATAGGGTGCGGAATATCGTCATCGGCGGGCTTGCAGTAGAGCTCTATCGGCTCGCCGATTTCATTGAGGTCGGCATCGGTGCGTATAGCGGCAAACTGTGCCGGACGATCACGGCGCGGGTCGGCGCCAAAGGTTTCATAATCGTGCCAGAGAAAGTTGGCCGGGGCCGCGTTGGGGGGCGCCATGAAAACACGTGCTCCACGTTGGTTTTTAGCTAACGGGACTTCCGCTATGGGTTATGCGTGCTGAGCGTTTGTTAACGCAAATCAGGCCTTGGGTAGCGTGACATTAAGCTCCAGCACCGAGCAGTTGTCTTCGCTATCCAGCGAGATCTGGATCGCATCGTCGTCAACGTGGACGTAGCGACGGATAACCTCCAACAGCTCACGCTCCAGCATCGGCATGTAATCCGGCTGCCCACGCTGACTACGCTGGTGTGCCACAATAATCTGCAGGCGCTCTTTCGCCACCGAGGCCGACTTTTTGCGCTCGCGTTTCAAGAACTCCATAAGTTTCATCGACGACTTCCCCCAAACATGCGCGTCAGCAGGCCTTTTTTCTGGACTTGATGAAAGCGTAGCGGTACGTCTTCACCCAGCAGGCGCGACACCGTATCGGTATAAGCCTGCCCGGCGTCACTCCCCGCATCGTGGGTCACCGGCACCCCCTGGTTGGAAGCGCGCAGCACCGCTTCGGATTCCGGAATCAAGCCCAACAGGTCAATGGCCAGAATTTCGCGGATATCATCCAAGGTCAGCATATCGCCGCTGGTCACACGCTCCGGATTGTAGCGTGTGACCAGCAGGTGCTCTTTGATCGGCGCATCGCTGCGCTCGGCGCGCAGGGTTTTCGATGCCAGAAGCCCCAGAATGCGGTCGGAGTCACGCACCGACGACACCTCAGGATTGGTCACCACGATGGCTTCGTCGGCAAAATACATCGCCAACTGCGCCCCGCGCTCAATACCCGCCGGTGAATCACAGAGAATATAGTCAAAATCTTCTTTGAGCTTATTGAGGACGTCTTCCACCCCTTCCTGGGTCAACGCGTCTTTATCTCGGGTTTGCGAGGCGGGGAGAATAAATAAATTCTCGACCCGCTTATCGCGAATCAGCGCTTGATTCAGCCCGGCTTCGCCTTGAATCACGTTGACCAGGTCGTACACCACGCGGCGCTCGCACCCCATGATCAAATCCAGGTTGCGCAAACCCACGTCGAAGTCGATCACCACGGTTTTTTTACCGCGCAGCGCTAGGCCCGTAGAAATCGCAGCGGCGCTGGTGGTTTTGCCGACTCCACCCTTACCTGAGGTTACTACAATGATGTTGGCCAAGGTCTTCTTCCTTTTTGACATTGTGCACGCTCTACCTTCGTGCATCTCGCACGCTTAAGTCATGGGTCACGAATCTGCTCGTATCATACGCCACCGCTATGTACCGTGGCATCCCGCAAATGGCTGACGCTTTCGCTTTGACGTAAGCTTACGGGATCAACGGCGTGAGATTAAGTTTTCCTAATTTTTTTATATATGGCTATTGTGTGCTCATGGTGCCCGTCCACCACCATGGTGCTCCACCACTAGGCAAGCGGTTTTATCTCTAACTGCTCCTGCGCAAAATGCACTTCGGCGGGAGAGCCGAGCCGGCGCGCGTCGATATCTTCCAAGCGCTTATAGTTACCGGCCACCGACAACAGCTCGGCGTGCAGCTCACGGCAGTAAATCCCGGCGTCTAAATTGCCATGAATCCCGGCGAGCGCGCGGCCCCGTAGGGCGCCATAAACATGAATACTCCCCGCCGCCAGCACTTCAGCGCCGGCATTCACCGCGCCGATCACCACCAAGTCGCCCGTTGCCGCACTCACTTGCTGACCCGAGCGCACCGTGCCGCGGTATACCCGCGTGGCGTTCGATTCCGCGCTCTCCTCCGGCGCGTCTTGTTGCGCCTCCTCCTCCGCGCTGTCGTTCTCGGCGGCAATACTGGCCAAACGCTGCCCACGTGCCTCTTCCACCGGCGCAAACCAGCCAAGCCCTAGCGCCCACGCCGACTGTTTCACCGGATCGGCACCGCCGCGCACCGCCACGGGTAACAGTTTATGGTCTCGGCAGACCGCGCAAATCCGCTCTAGCGCCAAGTGTGGCGCATCGAGCTTTTCCACACTCAGGACAACCGGTGTATGCTGAAAGAACGCGGGCGATTGCGCGAGCTTGCCCTCGAGTTGCTGGCGGATCTGTTCAGGATCGGCGCTATTAAGCTCCATAACCGTCATGGGCAACATGCCGCCTTTAAAAGTGAAGGCCACGTCGGCACTATCCGCTTTTAGATTCATGGCCGAAACTCCATGTCGTGATCAGGTAGAATAGAAGTAGCGCATTCCCATGCGCGGCGGCGGTGGAGCTTACGCCCTCTGCTTTAAAAGGAAGCACCACTATTAAGGACGCATCAGCGACGATATGTCAGCCAAAGCTAAGCGACAGCGCGAGCAACTGCAACCGCCAAAAGGCGCTGATCGTTTTTTTTACGTATATTTTTCGCTAGGCACCGCACAGCAGGATGACCCATGCACGGACTGTTACGACGCCTGTTCGCACCTCGGTGGCAACATCCCGACCCCGAGGTACGTCGCCAGGCCCTTTCGCGGCTCGACCCCGCACAGCACGAGCAGCACCAAGCGCTAAAGACACTGGCCAACGATGACCAGGCGGATATTCGCTTGGCGGCGCTCACTGCCCTAGACGATCTCGATGGGCTAATAAATGCCTATCCTCAACAGAGCGATAATGCGGCGTGGTTCAACGCCCTCGTTGAGCGCTTATGTGGCCAAGCCGGCCAGCATGATTTAGCCAAGCGCCAAGCCAAGCTAAGCGAGCTCAATGATCCGCGCGTGTTCAACGCGGTAGCCCTTGGCGGTGACAACCTAGACTTACGCCTAAGCGCGCTTGAGCGGCTGAAAGCCGAAGACGATTTTATTCATCAAGCGTGCCATAACGCCGTGGTCGCGGTGCGCCACCGCGCCGCAGAGCAAGTGGAGAGCGAAGCCGGCCTTAAGCGCCTGCTCAAGGAGTCACGCCGCGATCGTCAGGTAATACGCCTTGCGCGTGAGCGTCTCAACCGCTTAAAGGCGGATGCCGAGTGGGAAAAAACGCAGCACGAGCGGCGTGAGGCACTGCTCCACGCCCTCGAACAGCATGCGAAATCGCCTTGGGAGCCGCTCTACGCCGGCCGCTTCCGTCATCTGCAACGCGAATGGGAGCAGCTCGAAAAGCCCCCTAGCGCCGAGCAAGATGCTCGCTATCAGCAAGCCGTGCTGAAGTGCCGAAAAATCCTTCATGACCATGAAGCCCAAGAGCATGCGCGCCAGCAGCGTCAACGCCATCAAGAAGCCGCCGATGTCACCCGAGAGCACCTCCTTGAGGGGTTAGAAGAGAGCTTAAACGGCTTGCAGCATGGCGAGCACCTAAGCCATCAGGATATCGACAGTTTGCGCGCCCAGCATCGGCTACTGGCCCAGCGCTGGCAGGCACTTTCAGATACCCATCTGCCAAGCGATTCCAGCAGTGAGCGCTACCACCTCGCCATGCAGCGCTATGAGCAAATCAGCGCGGCATGGGAGCGTTGGCTCACCGAGCAGCCGGCCATTAAGGAAGCGCTGCAAAATGCCGATGACGCAGCCCTCGCCGAACATGTCCGCGCCTGCCATTGGCCCCACGATCTCGTGGCGCCAGCGCTCCTTCAGCAGGCGCAAGCGCGCCTCAGCGCCCAACAAGAAGAGGACAGCGCCGCCGCGCCCTCCTCGACCATGCTGGAAGCGCTCAACCGCGAACTCGACAGCTTTGAGCAGTTACTTGAGCGCGGCGCTTTCAAAAGCGCCAGCCGCCTTCACCAACGCATAAAACCGCAAATCGAGGCGCTCAACGGCAAACAAACCAAACCGCTCACCTCACGGCTCAAACATCTTGGCGCCAGGCTTGCGGAGCTACGCGATTGGCGCGGCTTTGTCGCTGGCCCCAAGCGCGAGCAACTCTGCGCAAGCATTGAAGCGCTTGCAGACGAGTCACAGCTCACCGAGGCCGAGCTAGACCGCCGACACCGGCAGTTAGTGAAAGAGTGGAAGTCGTTAGGTGACGCCGCCGCCAGCCGTGAACTCTCCGCTCGCTTTCGCGCCGCCTCCGACCGCATTCATGAGCGCCTAGCGCCGTGGCGCGAGCGCCTAAACCAACAGCGCCAGGAGAACCTCGCTGCCCGCGAGGCGCTGTGTGAGCAGCTAGAGGCGCTGCTGGAGCAGCCCGCCGCCGATGCCGACCCCGACGTGCTGCGTGAAATTCGCGATAAAGCGCGCCATCAATGGCGCCATCACTCTCCGGTGCCGCGCGAGCAAGCCGAGAGCATTGGCCGGCGCTTTGGCCGTGTACGCCATCGCCTGCAGGCACTGATCGATGAGCGTGCTCACGCCATCGCCGAGCAAAAGCGCGAGCTCACCAAGCAAGCGCACGCCCTCGCGCAAGAGAGCGAAATGCCCATCAACGCGCGCACCCAACACGCCAAAAAGCTGCAGCAGCAGTGGCGCCAACTCGGCCGCGCACCCAAAGGGGAAGAACAAGCGCTGTGGAAAGCCTTCCGCCACGCCTGCGACCAGGTGTTTGCCCAGCGTGACGCCGAGCAATCAGAACGCGCCGCTCATCAGCAGCAAACGCTTGATGCCATGCAGGCACTGATCGAGCGGATGGATGCCTGGCAGCCCAATAGCTCGGCCGATGCTGATACACTCGAGGCATTTCTGCGCGAAGCCGAAGCGCTTGAGCCGCTTCCCCGAGGCCGGCGTAGCGACGGCATGCTAAAGCGCTTGAGTGGTATTGTTCGCGCTCGCCGTGAACGCTTAAACCGCTTAGAGATCGCCGCGCAAGTGGCCCAGTGGCAAGACATTCTGCCCCTGGTCAATGCGCATTTGGCCGCCGATCAACAAGCATTAGCCGCGCCTGAGACCATCACTGCCATCGATGCCGAAGCCATCCTCGACACTCCCTTACCGGCCGCGTTTTTGCCCGCCCACGAAGCTCGCAACGCCCAACGCGCCAAAGCCGCCACGTTCGATACCGCGCAGCAAGACGCCATAGGCGAAGAGCTAGCGCGACTGCGCGTTCACCTCTCGCTGCTCGCGCTCGGCCGCGTAAAACTCAGTGACGAACCGCTGCGCTTAGCCATTCAGGTCGAGCGCTTAAACGACGGCCTACAGCAGTCGCGTAGCCGCGCCGAAGAGCTTGAAGCGATCCTCACGGCTCTGCTCGCCCTCGGGCCAATGCCACAATCACTATGGAACGCCGAGGTGAACGAACTCGATGAGTTACTTTCACGGCTCGCTCGCCTACCGCCGCCATAACAGGCGGCTTGCATACAGCTAACACAATCACGCAAACAACAAAGCGGGAGGCTTTTGGCCTCCCGCTTTGCGTATCATCGTTATCAAGCAGTCGCTACTTAAGAGGGATTACCCCATAAATTGGCCACCGTTGATATCGATGTTGGCGCCGGTAATAAAGCCTGACTCTTTATCTGCCAAGAATGTTACCAAGCGGCCGATTTCCTCTGGCGTGCCGTAGCGCTTCACCGGAATGGTTTCGCGAATGGCTTCACGGACCTTCTCCGGAATATTCATGATCATATCGGTGGCGATATAGCCGGGCGAGACCGTGTTAACGGTAATACCCTTGGTCGCCGTCTCTTGCGCCAACGACATAGTAAGACCGTGCATGCCGGCCTTAGCCGCGGCGTAGTTCACCTGCCCGAACTGCCCCTTGCGACCGTTGATGGAAGAGATATTGATAATGCGGCCGTAGCCCTGCTCCAACATGCTCTCGATAACACCACGACAGGTGTTGAAGACGCTGTTGAGGTTGGTATCGATTACCTCGCTCCACTGCTCGTGCGACATCTTTTTCAGCGTGCCATCTCGCGTAATACCCGCGCAGTTCACCAGCACGCTGATCGGGCCGTGCTGACTTTCAATTTCGCGCGCACCGTCAAGGCACGCATTGAAGTCGGATAGATTAACGCCGGAAAGCGCAATATTGTCATAGCCGTCAGCTTTTTGCGTTTCCAACCAAGTTTTGGCTTTGTCGGGGTTATGGTAACCCGCCACGACTTGATAACCCGCATCCGCCAACGAGCGGCAAATTGCAGTGCCGATACCACCAGTTCCACCAGTTACCCAGGCGACGGGGGCTTGATTGGCCATAGACTACCTCCCTGATATGACGCATGACTTGGACTGTATGTATCGCAAGCCATTTACGAACAGGCGCGATTGCGCCGAAAATCAACGGCATGCTTATTACACTTATTCGCACATGCCGCTAACAAACCATGTTGTTGTAAACTAACGTGATAGCTTTGCATTTGTTAATACCAGCATAGCTTTAATACACCAATGTTGCAGCAGGATGGCACCAACGGCTATCAGGCGAAGGTTTGGAATTACCCCTTGACGTAGCAATAAAAAAGCGTAGTATACGCAACACGTTGATGCGGGGTGGAGCAGTCTGGTAGCTCGTCGGGCTCATAACCCGAAGGTCATCGGTTCAAATCCGGTCCCCGCTACCAATATTTTTAAAGGCAGATCAGTCACTTACTGGTCTGCCTTTTTTGTTGTCTTTAGCATACTAACTTCTTGTGACACATATGTGACGTATATGTGCCACATTGGCTCTACGCCCTCCTCCAAAATTTTTTTCTTATGACCTTCAGGCAACCAGCGCTAACCGTTTAATCTTTTTGTGTCTGCCCACGCTCATCTTGAAATTCCAACAAGTCTCCTACTTCACACTTGAATAATTTGCATAGCTTATCCAGTGCATCCAGCTCGACTCGTTGAGCCGTTTCCTTATAAAGCAACGTCACCGTGTTCCGATTAAGTCCCGTCTCACGCGCCACATCGACAATTTTCATTTTGTGCTCCCCCATCAAGCGAGCAAGGTGACAACGGACCATCTAAACCTCCCCAAAAGTATTTTTGTCATCTTGGATAGCAAAAAAACCTTGCAAATGGTCTAATGCTGCCTAAAATGACATTCAGGATGGCATTCTGATGTTTTGAATGCCTTTTAGCCACGCAGAATACCACTCCCCTTGGAGGTTTTCGATGGAAGCGTCATACACCTACCTAACGACTGAAGAGCTTGCTAAACGCATCAAGTACGACTGCCGCACTATTCGGCAACAACTCAAAGATAGCGTCCTGATCGAAGGCACTCACTACATTAAGCCTTTTGGACGCCGGAAAATCCTCTTTCTCTGGGAAGCCGTAGAGAAAGAAATGTTAAAAAATGCTGCCAGCAATATCGCCATTCCTATGGCTAACGGAGGTGTTAGCCATGGGTAAGGTTCGCAAGCGCAAAGAGACGGGTAAGCTTTATTTGGATTTTTTCTACCAAGGGCTGCGCCTTCGTGAACAAACCGCGCTGAAAGACACCCCAGCGAATAGAAAAAAGGTGGAACAGCTACTTGCCCGCGTAGAGGCAAAGATTTTATTGGGTGACTTTGACTACGCCGAGTTCTTTCCTGGTAGTAAAAACCTTCGCAAGCTGGGTTTAGACGGAGCCGCTAAAAGTCACACCGTCCCAGAACCTCATACTGGGAGCCATCAAGCACCTGCCGACACTCCCCTGTTCAGCGACTTTGCTGCGCAGTGGTTTGAAGAAAACAAGATCCAGTGGCGTGCCTCGCATGTGCGCAACGTCAGCTCGATTCTAGACAGCTCGCTGATACCAGCGTTTGGCAAAAAGACGGTTGGAGAGATCACCAAAGCCGACATCCTGGGGTTTCGGGCCAAGCTGGCCAAACGCAAAGGCCGCAGTGCGACGGGTGTGGTATCGCCCAAGACGATCAACAGCCACATGACCATTTTGCGGATGGTGTTGGATGAGGCGGCAGAGCGCTTTGATTTCGAGACGCCCTACAAGAACATCAAGCCGTTAAAGCTGCAGAAAACCCATATCGAGCCGTTTTCACTGCAAGAGGTGCAGCGCATCATCGATAACGTCCGGCCGGATTATCGCAACTATTACACCGTGCGCTTTTTTACCGGGATGCGTACCGGCGAGATTGACGGCCTGAAATGGAAAAACGTCGATTTTGCCAAGCGGGAAATTCTGGTGCGTGAAACGCTGATCAACGGGGAAACGGAGTACACCAAAACGGACGGTTCCCAACGTGAAATTCCCATGTTCGGTCAGGTATATGACGCCCTCAAAACGCAGTACGCGGCGACCGGGCATAAGAGCGAGTACGTGTTCTGTAATCAGCTGGGGCAGCCACTGGACCACAACAACGTGACCAAGCGGGTGTGGTACCCGCTGCTGAAAGCCCTCGGGCTGAACAAACGGCGCCCTTACCAGACCCGCCATACCGCCGCGACGCTCTTCCTGGCCTCGGGGGAAAACCCGGAATGGGTCGCGCGGGTACTGGGCCATAGCTCCACCGAGATGCTGTTCAAGGTCTACTCTCGCTACGTCCCCAATGCCACGCGCATGGATGGCTCGGCCTTTGAGCGTTTACTCGGTAACACGAGTCCTGTCACTTCTCGTAAGGAGGGTTCCCATGAAACCGCTTGAGGCTCACCGCCCTGCCCATCTTGCCCGTTCTTTCACGGGCACCTACCGGCTCACGGGACGTGTGGCGTTTTTTGATGATGTGAAAACGCCTTTCTTGAAACTGCGGTTAAGTGATTGCGAGGGGGATCACGTGGCGCTGCTGAATTTGGATAAAACGTCGGTACCCGAGCGCATCGGTCACTTGGACACGGTGACGGCCACCGGCGTGAAGTGCTTATCGGGCCCGTTCATGCTCCATGAATTTCGCCCAGCGACGCAAGATGAAGTAGACGCGCTAGCAACGTTGCAATCGTTACCCCGGGTTTACTGCCCGGTGCGGGAGACCTTTGACCAGCTCGTATCGACTGCTCAGTCATTGCACTCAGCGCATCTGCGTGAGTTTTTGACACGGGTATTGGAACGCCAAGATCGCATGGAGGCCTTTTTAAACGCCCCGGCGAGCGTGTCGTATCACCACGCCTATCCGGGTGGCTTGCTGCAGCATTCGCTGGCGGTGGCCAACAATGCCGTGGCGATGCTGCGCCTTAACGAGCCCGACACCTCACGCCTCATGCAGGAAACGTGCTTCGTCGCGGGGTTATTGCACGATATTGGCAAAACCTACACGTACGACTCGAAAGGGAAGCCGAATGCCGCCTGGAAGCTTTGCAGTCACGATGCGTTTACCTTGGAAGCCTGCGCCTACGGGCTGGCGTATTTGGATCATCACGCGCCAGACCTGGCGATCATGCTGCGCCATGTATGGACATGCGCTTCACCTGGGGCGCGATATGGCCAGCCGGCCGCGATGACATTAGCCCGCTATGTTCGTGATGCCGATGGGCAGAGTGCGATGGCCGATAACCAACAACGGGCGTTTAGCCGCACCGGTGGCTGGGGCTTTAGCCGTCTGGGTCAAAATCTCTTCTGGCGACCGGAAGGACCAACGTTACAGCCACAATAGTAATAGGTATGAAACCCTCCTAATGCCGCCGGCGAGTTCGTTTGGCGGCTTTTTTACGCGTCAAATTTCGGCCAAGAGCGGCCTTCCATAACGTTCCCATATACATTAATCGCCAGGGCTAAACACTAAATGGGTTTCGTTTATGACGCCTCACTTTGTACATGATTCCGCCTAAATAAATCACTACCTGACGTTTTTTCTGTACAAAAACCAAGATTAAAAGCTCACCACATTACCGCCATAAAAATTAACTATTGTGCTCTCTGATTGTGTCTATTACTCATCGTCATCCCAATTCCCGATAATCCCGCTACCCTTTTGGTAAGCTGCTTATCTTCTAACACATAGGAGCCGTGCTTGGACGGAGTACGCTATGACACCGTTCGTGTGTGTATGAGCACTTTTGTATAACGGCCCTAAATAACTATCTATAGTCAGGAGGCAGCGTTTGGAGCTACTTCATTACGCCTTAGATAATGCAGGCTTACTGCTGTCACGCACGATCGAGCATATTGCTCTTGTAGGCGTTGCTGTTGGCATTGCTACCTTGACGGGTGTGCCGATTGGCATCGCTATTACCAAAAATGAGCGTGTCGCGCAGGGTGTCCTTTACCTAGCGTCTATTATCGTCACCATTCCTTCCATAGCACTGTTTGGGATCATGATTCCCGTGCTATCGCTCATTGGGCATGGCATAGGGTATGTACCCGCGGTTATCGCGGTGTTGCTGTACTCACAGCTCCCTATCATCCGTAACACCTACACCGCTATTAATAACGTCAGTCCAGCGCTACGCGAGGCGGCGCGAGGCATTGGTATGAGTCCCAATCAGCGCCTGAGGCTGGTCGAAATCCCGCTCGCCGTGCCTGTCATTATGGCGGGAGTTCGCACGGCGGTCGTGCTCAATATTGGAGTCATGGCCATTGCCGCTTATATCGGAGCAGGGGGTCTAGGCACCTTCATCAGCCGTGGCATTTCGCAATCCGATCCGCGTCAGCTGATTGTCGGGGCGATCGCCGTCAGCCTGCTGGCCGTCATTGTTGATTACGCACTTTTATATCTACAAAAGCGTTTAACACCAAAAGGCATGAGCCTCGCGGCAAAAACGCCATGACGCTTCTTTCCTGACGTACATCTTAATCGTAAGAGACACCACAATGATTCGACTAGATAACCTGACGAAGGTGTTCGATACGCCCAAAGGCGCGGTGGTCGCCGCTGACCATATCAATATGGAAGTGCCGGAAGGGGAAATTTGCATCCTTTTAGGTCCTTCAGGCTGTGGCAAGACCACCACTCTCAAGATGATCAACCGCATCATCAAGCCCACCGCGGGTAAAGTTTTTATCAATGGGGATGATACAACCGGGCTCGATACCCAAACATTGCGCCGTAATATCGGTTATGTCATTCAGCAAATCGGCCTATTTCCCAATATGACGATCGAGGAGAACATCACCATCGTGCCGCAGCTTTTGGGTTGGGACAAAGCTAAGTATAAGGCACGGGCGCGCGAGATGATGGCAATGATCGCCCTGGAACCCGATGCATTTCTTAAACGCTTCCCCAACGAGCTCTCTGGGGGGCAACAGCAGCGCATCGGCGTCGCCCGCGCGCTCGCCGCCGACCCTCCCGTGATGCTGATGGATGAACCTTTTGGTGCCATCGACCCGATCAACCGTGCTGTCATTCAGGATGAGTTCCTCAAAATGCAGCAGGAACTCAATAAAACCATCATGTTCGTAAGTCACGATATTGATGAGGCCATTAAGATGGGCGATCGTGTCGCCGTCTTCCGCGAAGGCAAACTGGTTCAGTACTCAACGCCTGATGACTTGTTGGCCGCGCCTCAGAACGCTTTCGTGGAGTCCTTTCTCGGCGAGGACCGTGCGCTTAAGCGCTTAAACCTGGTGAAAGTGCGCGAAATTGTCACTGACGAAATCGGCACGGTAGTGCCAAGCGATACACTTGAGACCGCATTGGCAAAGATCGATGACTACGGTTATCAAAACGCCATTTTGATGGTGAATGAGCGAAAGCAGCCTGCCGGTATTATTAACCGCTCCGTTGCCCGCACCACCAAAGGTTACTGCCGCGATCATTTCCAGGCCGTGCCTGCCGTGGTGGGTCTTGACGATGACCTGCGTAAAGCCGCCTCCCTAATGTTTGCGCACGACCAGACCTGGCTTCCCTGTGTGAATGAAGCGGGGATAGTGTGCGGGCAAATCACTCAGCGTGCCATGACGAGCCATCTAGGGGCACGTTACCGCGCTCGCCAGGGGGATGATCGTACGCCATCGGCGGCCATTAAGGAGTAACCATGCCTATTCGATCCATAAAAGGGGCGCTTAAGGCACTGGTGCTGGTAGCTATTTTTTTCGCCGGTGTGTGGAGCCAGTCCAGCGGCATTATCGATGAGTTTGTGTGGTATCTACCTGACGTTCAGTATTTGATGGTGCAGCATATTTCGCTCACGGTTATGTCAGGTAGCTTGGCGATTTTGGTCGCCATCCCGCTGGGTATCGTGTTGTCGCGCCCCAAGATGGGGGGCGTCGCTGAGTCACTCATGCAAGTGCTTAACGTCGGCACCACCATCCCCACTCTTGCCGTGCTCGCGCTGTCGATGAGCTTTTTAGGCATTGGTACGGTACCGGCCGTTTTTGGCCTCTTTGTGGCCACCCTGCTGCCCATTACCCGTAACACCTATACGGGATTGAAGGGGGTTAACCCGGCGCTGATGGAGGCCGCCGCTGGCATTGGCATGTCGCCCATGCAACGGCTTTTCAAAGTCGAACTACCCAATGCCCTCTATGTGATTTTTGCCGGCATGCGCACAGCGCTAACCATCAATGTCGGCACGGTTCCCCTGGCCTTTTTGATCGGCGCTGGCGGCCTCGGTGAACTGATTTTTACCGGCATCGACCTTTACGACCCGATCATGATGCTTTCAGGCGCCATTCCCACCGCGATGCTGGCAATCGTGGTCGATGCACTGATCGCGCTTATTGCGTTTCTCGTTGTCCCCCGTGGGGTCAACCCCAGCCGCGCTTAGGTATCGCCACCCCCTAGGCTTCACTGACATAAGCTTCACTGACAAAAGAAGGATGCAATGATGAAAACATTAATCACAGCACTGACCGGTATTGCCCTCGCAAGCGGTGTCTCTTTCGCTAGCGCTAACGAAATCAGCGTTGGCGGTAAGAACTTTACCGAGCAGCAGCTCCTCTCCACCATGACCACCCAGTACCTGGATGGCTTGGGGTACGACGTCGATAACCGCTCAGGCATGGGCTCTGCCATTCTGCGCCAAGCGCAGGAAAACGGTCAGATTGACCTTTATTGGGAGTACACCGGTACGTCCCTTATCAACTACAACGACATCAGTGAAAGCTTAAGCCCCGAAGAAACCTACCAGCGGGTCAAGGAACTCGACGCCGAGAAAGGCCTTACCTGGCTCGAGCCGTCGGATGCCAACAACACCTATGCGCTGGCTATGCGCGAAGACGATGCCGAAGCACGCGGCATTAGCACACTCTCTGATCTGGCCGAAGCGGTCAATGATGGCAAGGACTTAACCTTTGCACTTAATGCCGAATTCTACGCCCGTGAAGATGGCTGGCGTCCGCTGATGCAAGCCTACGATTTCCGCGTGAATCGCAGCGCGGTAAGCCGTATGGACACGGGGTTGGTGTACCAAGCGCTGCGCGATGAAGAAGTCGATGTCGGCCTTGTGTTTGCCACCGATGGTCGCATTCCCGCTTTCAACTTTTACGTGCTCGAAGACGACCAAGGCTTTTTCCCTGCTTACGCCCTCGCCCCGGTAGTTCGCACCGAGACGCTGGAAGCCAACCCTGAACTTGCCAAACAGATGAATCGCCTTTCGGCACTGCTAGATGATGAAACCATGGCCGAACTCAATGCCAGCGTGGATGTCGAGCGCGAGTCAATTGAAGACGTAGCAAGGGGCTTCCTCGAAGAGAATGATCTGCTGTAACACGGCTAGGCGCTCGTGAATAGCATTGGCATAATACCTTGCCACATATCACAAGCCGCTCCACTGGAGCGGCTTTTTCATTGGGAGGAAGCCCATTGCATTACCAAGACAAGCTTCGCGTCGGTGCCGCGCAGATCAACAGTACACTAGGTGAGTTAAACCACAATCTAGATCGCCATTTGTCGCTAATTGCCAAAGCGCAGCAAGACGGAGTGGCATTATTGGTATTCCCGGAACTTTCATTGACAGGCTATCGATTGGGGAGCCGAGTGATGCAGGTGGCGATGCCTTTGGAAGATCCACGCCTTAAAATGTTGTCTGACGCATGCGGATCTATGCAAGTGATAGTGGGCTTTGTAGAAGAGGCAAGCCCTGGTGAGTACTACAACGCACTGGCTATCTTTCAGCACGGCCAACTTATGGCCGTGCATCGTAAGCTTAACCTTCCCACCTATGGCGGATTGGAAGAGGGCAAGTGGTTTACTCATGGCAGCGAACTGACCCACACCGATATTCGCCCTGGTTGGTCAGCCACCCAACTGATTTGTGCGGACTTATGGAATCCGGCTCTCGTACACGCTGCCCTGCTCGCCCGCCCGACAGTGCTTTGCGCTCCGATTAACTCGGCTAGCGGCATCGTCAGCGACGACTTTTCCAACGAAGAAAATTGGGCATTGAATACGCGGTTTTACGCCATGACCTACGGCACGCCGGTCATTATGGCGAACCGCTTTGGACCAGAGGGCGAGAGCCACTTCTGGGGCGGCTCACGCATTCTTGGGCCAGGAGGTGAAACGCTCGCGCAGGCTGACGATGAAGAGGCTCTGATTGTTGCAGACCTTTCCCGCACCGCTATTGCCAAGGCGCGCTTTGAATTACCCACGCATCGCGACGCGGATACACCTCTGGTCAGAGAACTTATGGCAGGTTATCGCTAGCAAAAACCTGCTTACCCGCCGGAAGAAATATCCGGCGGGCAGGGATAATGTTCAGTGGGAGGGAAAGTTAAACTGTGCCGACTCTTGCACACTGTCCTTCGGCCAACGCTGCGAAATTGACTTTCGCCGAGTGTAAAAACGAACGGCATCTGGTCCATAAGCGTGCAAGTCGCCAAACAGCGACTCTTTCCACCCCCCGAAGCTATGAAAGGCTACCGGAACAGGAAGTGGAACGTTGATACCCACCATGCCGACTTCAATCTCATCGGCGAAGCGGCGTGCAGCCTCCCCCTCTCGGGTAAACAAGCAGGTCCCATTGCCATACTGATGAGTATTAATAAGCGCAACGGCTTGGTCAAAGTCATCCACGCGAACGACACATAATACAGGGCCAAAAATCTCATCTTGGTAAATAGACATCGCTGAAGTGACATGATCAAACAGCGTTGCGCCAAGAAAGTATCCTGGGGCGTTGTCCACCAGAGGATGTTGGCGACCATCAACTTTTAATACCGCGCCGGACACTTCTCCTTGGGCGATATAGCCTGCCACACGATCGCGATGGGCTTCGTTTACCAACGCGCCCATATCCAACCCGGGCTCTGTTCCGGGTCCAATATTGAGATGTTTGGCTTTTTCAGCAATTTTGTCTACCAGCACATCTGCGGTTTGTTGCCCCACACACACAACTACTGAAATCGCCATGCAGCGCTCACCGGCACTACCGTAAGCAGCGCCAATCAAGGTATTGGCCGCATTTTCAAGGTCAGCATCAGGCAGTACGACCGCATGATTTTTCGCCCCTCCCAATGCTTGCACGCGCTTACCCAGCGCGCCACCGCGCTGATAGATCGCCTTGGCTACCGGTGTCGAGCCTACAAATGAAAGTGCTTTAACTTGAGGGTGCTCAATGAGCGCATCGGCGGCTTCACGGTCTCCCTGCACAACGCTAAACACGCCGGCTGGCAGGCCGGCTTCTTCAAGGAGTTCCGCCATTTTGATCGCCACGGAGGGCACTTGCTCTGACGGTTTCAAAATAAAGCAGTTGCCACACGCAATCGCCATGGGAAACATCCATAGCGGCACCATAGTGGGAAAGTTGAACGGTGTGATGCCAGCAACAATCCCCACTGGCTGATGGTTTGACCATGTATCAATGCCAGGTCCGGCGTTGTGGGAATACTCGCCCTTTAACAGCTCAGGTATACCACAAGCGTATTCGACATTTTCAATGCCACGCTTAAGCTCTCCCATGGCATCTTCCAGGACTTTGCCCTGTTCTTCGCTAATCAGTTCACATAGCGCCTCAGCATCACGTTCTAAGAGCATTTTGAAGCGATACATGACCTGAACGCGTTTGCTAGGTGGCATATCACGCCAAGTGGGGTACGCCGTTAATGCTTTGTTGACGGCAGAATTAACCGTACGTGCATCCGCCATTGCCACTTGGCGAACCACTTTTTCAAACGCCGGATGAGTTATGGTCAAGTCTGGTGTACAGCGGTCAAGCGGCGTTGCTGTCTGATTGATCGGTTAAAGGCTCACCATCCTGGAACTTCACGTTATTCACGACGAGTTCCAGTTTGTTGAACCCGGCTATCCGCTTCCAGCGCTTCTGAGCGCTCTGAAGCAGCTTAAACACCATCGCCAAGGTCGTTGCCCTAGAACCGCAATTCCGGCTGCGTTTGCTCCGCAGGCGAACCGTAGCGAAGGTCGATTCGATCGGATTGGTTGTACGAATATGCAACCAGTGCTCTGCCGGATAGTCGTAGAACGCCAGCAGCGCCTCCCGATCCTTCACCAAGCACGCCATGGCGTTGGGGTACTTGGTGTCAAAGCGTTTCACGGTGCGATCAAACGCCTTGTGTGCTTTGTCGCGTGTCTCGGCCATCCATATCTCGTGCAGGTCAGCCTTGACCTTGCGCTGCACGGATTTCGGCAGTTTGTTCAGTACGTTAGCCGTCTTATGTACCCAGCAACGCTGGTGATCCGTTTCCGGGTAGAGCTTGCTCAACGCCGCCCAGAACCCCATGGCACCGTCGCCGATCGCAAGCTTGGGGGCATGGGTGAGTCCGCGTTCCCGTAGTCCCGTGAGCAGCTCTACCCAGCTGGCTTCCGACTCCCGTCGTCCATCTTCGACGGCAACCAGCTCTTTACGGCCATGCTCGGTCACACCGATGATCACCAGCAGGCACAGGCTGTCATCCATGCGCACCTTGCTGTAGATACCGTCGACCCACCAATAGACATAGCGCTGCTCTGATAGGTCGCGTTTCTGCCAGTCAGCATGCTCGTCCTCCCACTGCTTCTTAAGCCGGGACACGGTGTTCGCCGAAAGGCCTTTGGCCTGATCACCCAGCAGCGCGGCCAGTGCCTCTTGGTAGTCGCCGGTGGAGATTCCCTTCAGGTAGAGCCAGGGGATCAACTCCTCGATACTGCGGGTTCGCTTCAAATAGGGCGGTAGCAGGCTGCTGTTAAAGCAAGCGCCATGGCCGCTGCGGTCCCGTACCTTGGGTACTTGCACGCTAACATCACCGATGCCTGTCTGGATCGTGCGCTCGGGCAAGTGGCCGTTGCGGACCACGGCACGACGCCCATCCTCCAGCGTCTTGTCGGCGTATTGCTCCAGAAACGTCGTTAGCTCCGCCTCCACGGCCTTGGCGATTAAGTCTCGGGCTCCCTGGCGTAGCAGCTCATGCAGCGGGTCCGTGATGTCGTTGTCTGGCTGTGTCACGGCTTGGAGGGTAGAATCAGTCATGGCGTATCCACTTTTGTTGGTTGAGATCTTGGTCGTGATCAATCAACAGGATACGCCACCCTTCCTACTTCCTCCCATACACCAGAATCGAGCTTAACTCACGCCGGATCTACTACGGGTAAGTAACGTGTTGCTTCTACGGGATCCCCGCCTATCCAATGGGGAACTGTCGTCAGCGATGAATCAATCACGGGATCACACTTCCTTATTCAGCAGCGCGTCATTGAAGGGGTAGCGTGAAAGTTTTTCGATACCCGTATCAGTAATCAACACCTCTTCTTCGAGCTTGACGCCATCTGCCGCGCCGACTTCACCTATATAGCTTTCGACCGACACTACCATGCCCGGCTCTAGGATCCCGTCTTTGGAAAATTTATCGAAATCCATGTGGTGGGCGACCAACGGTGTTTCGCCATGCATACCCACACCATGAATGATTGACGGATAGCGGCGGTCGATAAAGCGCTCTGGGATTTTCCATGCCTGCTCGGCGATCTCGCGGTAACTGATACCCGGTTTCAGCAACCCCATATTGTGGTGCACTTGATCGTATGCCATGCGGTATATTTCGCGCTGATAGGCCGAGGGTTTTCCTGGGCCAACGTGGAACGTGCGCGAGAAATCCGAGTAGTAGCCGTGGCAGCCAATGGTATCGGTGTCCAGCGCCACCAGTTCTCCCGGACGAAGTTTGCGATCGCTGGCCTCGTTAAACCACGGGTTGGTACGCGGCCCGGAAGAGAGAAGACGGGTTTCAATGAACTCGCCCCCACCTTTGATCACCTCACCATACATGATCGCAAACAGCTCGTTTTCAGTAATGCCGGGCTTGATGGCGGCTTCAACTTCAGCGACGGCTGCTTCGCTGGCAGCCATCGATTGGGCCAAGCAGGCCACTTCTTCAGGGGTTTTGATACGGCGGCAATGTAACGTATCCTGCATACAGTCGTAGACATCAAGCCCCTGCGCTTCTAACGCCCTAGCAAGGTTCAGCGCACAGCGATCTAGACCGACTTTCTTATTACCTTTCCCGTGCTCCTTCACCAATTCGGCAATTTCAATGCCGAAGGGATCAGACGACATACCATCGCGCTGATTCACCGCCGACCAAACAACCTTTGAGGTCCGCGCCTCGTCAATAGTCTCAAGCCAAGTGGAAACGTGTGCGCTGCCAGGATATTCGAACAGAATGATTGGCCCATCCAGCGGCACATAAACGTAACGCGTGGAATTTCGCAAAAAGTAACCGAACATATTGCGCGATCCTGTCGCGTAACGTTGATTATTAGGGTCAAACAGCACCAGAGCCGCATATCCTTCTTCCGCCATCATGGCACGCAGGCGTGAGAGCCGCCCGGCACGCAGCTGCTTAGGATCAAAGGCCGTGGGAATGCTATCGCCGTTCGCCATCGGCGCCGAGGGCACCACAGGAATCAGCTCAGGTTCGTTATCGGTCAGGTTTTCGCTTTCGACAATACTCATGATGTCTCTCGCGTCAGGGTTGGATTTAAATTGCGAAGAACGTTCAAACGACGCTTAGTCCGCGAGTCGGTCACTACGTTGCATACCGTCTTTAAGGATTTGTTCATGAACCGGCGCCATGCGGCCAAAAATACGTTCAGCTCGTTCTGGCCGGCCCACAAAGCCAGGCTCTTTGGCGTAGGCAAAGATCACAGTATGGCGTTCTTTATCACCCTCAACCGGCGTGACGCGGTGGAGAGAATACCGCCCAAAAAATACCTGCAAATCCCCAGGTTGAAGATCTAGAGCTTTAAGCTGAGAGCGATCCCCGTCGATCACTTTTTCAACATTGTCGAAGTTTTCACCTTCGGGGCTACGAATACCCGGGGCGTACTCGAAACGCCCTCCCCCATGCGATTGCCGCGTCATCATCGTGACAATGAACTCGTTGGTGTCGTAGTGCCAAGGGTGCTGACAACCTTCGCGCAACACGTTGACCACTAGGTCTGCCAGCGGATCAGCGTACTGGTGAATTTCCTCCATACCGACCACCGCTCCGATAAAGCGCTGAAATTCGGGGTTCTCGTATACCTGGCGGATAATCGTGTCTCGACCGATACGATCCCCGGCAACAAAACCATTTGTGCGATCATCAAAGCGATTTTTGGGATGCGTAGCGGGCAGTGAAGGGTCTCCTTCGCTGTTATAAGGGTTCGTCTCGGTTTGGTTGTAGTGCGCATCGGGCGACAGCCGCTCTGTTTCACGCTCAAGTCGTGCTAACGCTGCCTTGGGCACAAAGTTTTTAAGTACGACGCAACCGTCTTCCTCTAACTGACGGCGGCATTGTGCGATTAACGCCGTCCCAGTTTCGCTATCCAATGCATTGAGGGGATACGCTTCGAGATCGATAAGGCCATCTAATGCATTCGCCGATGAAGAAACCGCGCTCACTTGCATGAAAGTACTCCTGTCGCGTTAACGAATATTGTGTTGAACCGGGTCACGTTGAATTACGTTTTGGACAGGGTAGTGACAGGCACTTCATAATAGAAATGAATAGTTAAGATACGACCCATTTAAAAGGCTCATACTTTATGGATACAGATTTACTTCGCGCCTTTGTCACCGTGTCGGAATGCCAGGGGTTTAGCGCCGCTGGCAAGGTGCTGCATCGCACCCAGTCCGCGATGAGCCTACAAATAAAACGCCTTGAAGATCAGATGCGACAGCCCCTCTTTGAGCGCACCAGTCGCAGTGTGTTGCTGACCGCCGCTGGAGAGCGTTTGCTACCCTACGCACGCCACATGCTCAAGTTGGAAGATGAAGCCAAAGGCTTACTAAAGGGGGAAGCACATGGCGAAATCATTCGGCTAGGCACTTCCGAAGAACAAGCAGCTACCTACTTGCCGGATCTACTGCCACGTTTTTCAGCACAGTTTCCCCATATTCAGCTTGAGGTTCAGTGCGATATCAGCGATACGCTAGTGAAGCGCTTCCAAGAAGGGTTGCTGGATGTTGTGCTATCAGTGAGACATAAGCCTACCCAATCAGGGCAGTTACTCGGTTGGGAGCCCATGGTCTGGGTCATCGCAGAACACGCGTCGCTGGCACAATGGCCAACGCTCCCTCTTGCCTTAAACCCTGAAGGGTGCATTTTTAGAGCGCATGCTCTTTCAGCGCTTGGACGCGAAGAGAAACGCTGGAAGCTTCGTTACGTCAGCCAATCACCAACAGGCATTAATATTCCAGTACAAAATGGGCTTGCACTAACTGTTAAAACCCCACGAAGTTTACCGCCAGGCTGTCGCATCGTGACAGAAGCTGATGGTTTGCCTGATTTAGGCCATGTGGAAATAGAGCTTCACCAACGCCCCGGGCATTCCAGTGAAGCGTTTCAAGCATTTTGCCAAGCGTTGGAAGAGGTTGTTTCCGACCATAGCGCCATTGCGTGCCCTGAATTCAAACAATAATTATTGAATCAGCTCTAATTGCGACGGCGGAAGCCCTAGGGCACCGGATACTGCACAAGTGTTCCTAGGGGAGTGCTCAGTAACCCTGGATACCGCAGGTGCTGCGCTTATTGCTTGAATTCAGGTATTGGAATTAAAAAGAATACGCGCCTTTAGCGTACGAGAGAAGTTGAGGCCTCGGTCTTCTCAAATGTCATTTCCGTATTCTTCAGATTACCGTTACGGCCGAGGCTGTATGAAAACGTAGCTGTCGCTATACTCTACTCATGACAGGTCGTGGGAGGTATCGATGAAGCGTTTCTTGACAGGTGAGCCCCGTTCTCAAGCTAGCCACAAGAATACGCTAACCTTTAAAAATATTAAGAAAAATCCGTTTCTTAACATTAAAGCCAGCTTTACTGCTTCATCAAACCCGCTTGACAAATATCCAATAACTTTCGCCAGAAATCGCTTTTTTCATATGCACTTTCACTTTAGTCGGTTGCATTTGATAATCAAATACATACTCAAGTATTGTGTTGAGATCGCCTCGCTCAACTCCTTCTTTAAAACTCCCTTCAAACATTCCCCCTTGAGTGCATGGCGCTACCTCCTTAAAGAAGTTTTTTCCAATTACGCTTTGAGGATCTCGTCCAGTAATACAGCCTTCAACAGCGTTATACTTCAAAATCTTGCCATTTTTGTCGAGCTTAATAGCACCAAAGGCGAGTTCATCTAATCTATCGTCACCCAACGAGGCCAGCATATTCTCGATGTCATCGCTACCAAATCGCACTGCTTCCATGATAAAGCTCCCTTATATTAAGTGCTTGTATACCAAGTGCTTGGGACAATGCGGGCCACCAGAGAACTAAAATACCTTTATCGCCGGAGTGACGCAACATCACTATTTATAACCTTTAGTTACTTAAAGCATTGCCAACACGCAAATAAGCATCGCGCTTAACAGCATAACCTTTCGGTGGTGCTATCTTATTGTCGTGCCTGTTACCAACCGAAATAAAAAGGCACGACGAACCGACGGCACAAACACTTTTTATTTTCACAGGCCAGTGATTATAAGCTGATCGACTTGCTTCCCCATCAGCCGTCAACTTTCAGTAACTAACCGTGATATAGCCTCCAACAAATTTTCTTGCGTAAAAGGTTTTGGTAGAAGGGCGTTCGCACCAGCAAGCTTAGCGGAATCTAGCGAAAACTCTTTTGAAAGGGTTCGGCTACCGCCAGAAATGGCTAATACGGGAAGGTCAGGATAGCGTTGGTGAAACGCCACTACTCCTTCTACGCCGGTACGACCGGGCATCACAATATCGGTAATCACCAGTGCAATATCGCGATACTGCTGGAGCATTTCCAGCCCCTCATCGACACTCTCTGCTGTCAGCACGCGGTAATTCTGGCGCTCAAGCATTCGTGAAAGCATGCTGCGTACCGAGCTATCATCGTCAATGACCAAAATGGTTGTCATCGCTCTTTTATTCCTCTAGTAAGACATAACCTTGTGCTGTCCGGGTAGAAAACAACCCTATTCAATAGGTGGTTAGGGGAAAACTCAAAGTGAATGTTGTGCCCTCTCCTAGTTGGCTCTCAACGCTTATGCGTCCACCATGGCGTTGAATAATACTCTCAACCACGGCCAATCCGAGCCCAGTACCTTCATTCACATCACGGGTAGTAAAAAAGGGATCAAAAATGGTCTCCAAGTCATCAGGCGCAATACCCTCACCGCTGTCTGTCACGCAAATACCGCCGTACTTACGCCCTTGCCATGTCTCAAGTGTCAAATGACCGGTAGCTTTTATGGCCTTGATCGCATTGCCGCAAAGGTTGTCGAGCACTCGCTCAAGCTGTCCGGCATTTCCACGCACCCAAGGATGGGCAGGCAGCGATACGTGCAGCGACACAGCAGATGGTAGCTGATGCTGCAGTTCGTCGGCATATTCCGCTAGCCATGAAGCCAAGTCCAGTGGCTCCAGAATAGGGGGAGCTTCGCTGACGTAGAGTAGCATTTCATCAATAAGACGCTTTCCTCGGCGCCCAGCTCGCTGAATTTCCTCGATACTTTCTTGTAGCAGGGAATTCCCAGCGGCGTCTTCCGCCAACATCTCGGCATTACCATCGATCGTTTGCAGAATATTATTGAAGTCATGCGCGACTCCTGCTGCCATTTGGCCCAGAGCACGCATTTTGCGTGTGTGCTTAAGCTCCTGATAGCTAGAGTAAAGGCGCATCATAATAGCCACCTTAGCGGCCAGCTGGTGCGGCTTGAGTGGTTTGGTCAAGTAGTCATCTGCACCACACTCACTAGCGCGCCGCCAATCATCTGGCGTATCGCTGGCGGTAATGATAATCACCGGATGCCACTGCGCTTTACCTTGTGCCTTTTCGCGTGCTCTGAGCCACTGGGTGGCAGTGTAACCATCCATTCCCGGCAAATTGACATCCATGAGGATAAGGTCAACTGGCTGTCGCACCAGCATTTCCAATCCTTGCTCTGCACTTCCAGCGGTGACAACACAATAACCTTGGCGCTCCAGCATACGACAGATCAGTTGTTGCTGTATGGAGTCATCTTCGACACTTAACAGGGTTAAAGGCGCTTCAGTCCTCATTGATCAATATCGCCCGAGGTAAGCGTTAAGGGCAATAGCAGCGCCACCTCAGTTCCCTCACCTGGCACACTGGTCATACGCACCTCCCCACCGTGCTGAACCGCGCAGGCATTCACCATTACTAAGCCTAACCCGCGCCCCTTTCCTGGCGGTTTCGTGGTAAAGAAGGAGTCGAATACGCGCGTCTGCGTGTGCTGGTTCATCCCCACGCCGTTATCTCCCACGCGTAGCTTCAAGGCCGTTGTACCTTCCGATAGTTGAGCGCGCCCCACTTCCAGCCAGAGGCACGGCGAGGGGCTTGACTCCATGGCATGCAAAGCGTTTTCGATTAACTCTACCAAGGATTTTTTCACCAAGGCGATATCTACGGTGACGCAGCTCGGTGACGCTTCAAATGACAACCGTGTTTCAGGATGCATGGTGACACTGGAAAGAGCACGCTGCAGCGCTTTCAGCATTAACGCTTTAGGGTCGCAGCGCTGGTAATCGAGCGTGACACTACCAGCACATAAGGCCATATCGTCGATTAGTGCCGCCGCTCGCTCGCCCGCTAGTTGCATTTGTCGTGAGTTTGTATGCGCCGGGTGCTCTTTGTTAAGCAGCATTAGATTCAACTCCGCCAAACCATTAATACTGCCCAACAAGTTATTAAACTCATGCGACAAGCCCGCCATTAGGTGGAGCATGGAACGCATGCTTTCGCTGCGCATAGCCCGAGTTTCGGCAGCCAAACGCTGATCAATATCCCAGCCAATGCTGAGTACCCAACTGGGGCCTCGCTTCTTGTTATCAGGTACCGCCATAAGCGGGAGCCACAGTCGCTCCTCTTGCCAAAAGCGACCATCGGGACGGCAGTGATTAAGACGCTTGACTGCATACTGCCCCTTGGATAGTGCTCCTTTTAAAGAAGCAAAAAGTTGGCAAGGCTTAGGCTCTATTCGCCACTGATTCGGCGCCAGCGCCTTCAACTCTTCCTGTGAATAACCGAAGTGTTCACAGCTGGTGAGATTGGCATAGATAACATGAAATTCAGCATCGGTTACCATCACCCGCAATGGAGAGTGGCCAAAAAGCTGTTCTACCAAGCCCAATAAGACATCTGGTGCTAAGGGCGCTGCGGTCACTGACTGATCAGTAGGCACTACAACTTGATTCATGCAGTGCTCCCGTCCTTGCCCACTATGGCAGTCGTTAGCGGCAGTCTCAGCGTGATCGTGGTGCCTGCTCCCAATGCGCTTTCCACATCGAACTCACCACCGTGCGTACTAAGCAACTCTTTGACTTGCAACATGCCAAGCCCGGTACCACCCGAGGCTTTTTTGGTGCTCACGAAAGGTTCCATAAAGTGCTCTTTAGCTTCATCGCTCATCCCACAGCCATTGTCCTGGACACTTAACACAGCTTCTTTACCATCCTCGCTTGACCGAAGGGCCACCCTCACTTTCGGCCATGAGACTTCACTAGTGGCTTCCCCCGCATTTTTTAAAAGGTTAGTAAGAGCCAGAAGTAGATACGACTCGTCCAACGTGACGCTTAATGCTTGGCCGGGCAACTGAAACTGAAGATCAACCCGTTGCGGGAGTGTTTTGTTGAGAAGCGGGCGCATATCGCTCAACAGTGACGTCAAATCGAGCGTTCGGTAAACCGGCTGTGTTTTTGCGCCTCCCCGACGCAGACGCTTGACTAGGGTTTTAGCCTGCTGACCAGCACGCAATACGGCCTGTAGGTTAGTCGCCAGTGCTGAATCTTCGGTACTCTCTGCCAACAAAAGCTGATTGACTTCGGTCAACCCCGTTACGACACCCAGCATGTTGTTAAGCTCATGCGCAGCCGCCGCGATCAGAGTGTATTGACTTTCCAGTGTCGAGAGACGCATGACATGGCGCTCATACTCATTAACCGGAAAGCCCACTGAAAGATACCCCGTTACCCTACGCTCTCTATCAAAAAGTGGCTGAACCGTGCGCTGCTCCCGCCATAGCGTGCCATCCTTACTTTGATTGACAAAGATACCTGCCCATGCGCGATTTTGCTGTAACGCTACGTTCAAGCGTTGACGCGTTGCTTGCGAGGTGTACTCGCTACTCCAGTATCGTGGCGTTTTATGTATCACTTCCGATGCGCTATAGCCCGACATTTCGCAAAAGGCAGGATTGACGTACACCACTCTATAATTTGTGTCGGTAGTAACCACAAGCGCATCAGAGAGGTCAAAAAGATCCCGAAGAGAAAACTGCTTTTCTAAACTCAGGGCGTTAGGGGCGGGGCAATTCATTTTCACTGCTCACGTTTACATACTGTTGGAAGCGCGCTAAGAAGCGCCGGCTTGAAGCCCGGTGCGTATTGCCGAACGGAAGTCGGCCAAACTCACCGGTTTAGCCAGTGTTTGTTCAGCACCGGCCATGCGCGCTGACCCTAGCGTAAAGCGACTGTTTAGCGTGCGCTGCCCGCCAGAGATAGCCAGCACGGGAAGTGACGGATAACGCTTACGCAGTGTCAAAATCAATTCGGTACCATCCATGCCCGGCATACAAATATCGGTCACCACCATGTCGATATTGCGTGCATTTTGCTCAAGCATGTTTAATGCCTCATGCCCCTCAGTGGCTTCAATAACACGATGCTTATCGATTTCCAGCATTTGCTTGGCGGTATAGCGAAACTGATCGTCATCATCGATTAATAATATAGTGGCCATAACATTACCTGCTCATCGTACTGTAACTGTTTATCTTATCGCGGTGACCGACACTGACTTCAAAGCTCAAAATAGCTCTATCTTGGCACCGCGATTTTGTTCATGATCACTGTAAAAACTGGATGCACCTTCATTAACGTTCAGTGACGCATGGGAATGGTGATAAGCATCTTTCTCGGCATATTCAGCGCTGAGCTCAGTCAGCAAATGCCACGGTGGCGACGCCTGAGTTTCAAGCGCTTGAGAAATATCATTTAAGGCGTCATTGCGACTTAAGATACTTTCGCGAATCCGTTCGGTTATCTGACGCGTAACATCCTGAAACTGGATATTTCCCAGCGCATCGTTGACTTCCTTAGCTAGGCCCTGATGGTGATGAGTTATAGCGCTCAGTAGCATGCGGTAGAAAAGCCGCATATCGGTATAACCATCATCTAACTCCTGGGTTTGTTTTATTAGCCGCTTCACTTCACTAATATCGTTTTGGATCCGTGCCTCCATCTCGGGTCCGAAATAGCTATCGACCGAGGCTTGTACGCCATGAATACTCTGGGTAATTGTCATCGCCGCTTCCGATGAACTCGCGGCAAGCGCGCGAACTTCTTTCGCCACCACGGCAAAACCACGCCCGGCCTCCCCCGCATGGGCAGCTTCAATCGCAGCATTCAATGACAGCAGCGTCGTGCGCTGGCTGATTTCTTGGATCGCCTCCACCCGTTTATTCAGCTCTCCTATGCGTTCTCCTAACATGCGGAAATCTTGGCGCTGCTCTTCGATATGCTCAGGTAGCGTGTGGATAAACTGCGCTAACTCCTGGATCACATGGCTGCTATCTTCAAAGGAACGCTGCATCTGCTCGCTTTGTTCGCCAGCTTCCTTTAAATATTCCATTAACTCATCGGCTAGCCCGTTAACCCCCACAAGGCTATTAATCAGGGTATTGGCCGCATCTTCAGTAAAGTCAATAGTTTCTTCAAGACGGTTCATTGCGAGCTGATCGTGTTCAGCCATTGCTTGAACCCCATGGATAACACTCGCCGTTTCACCTGATGCACCATCAGCCGGCACCCGGTACTGGCTACCACTCGCTTGAAGCTTCATTTGGCGCTGACGCTCAACAAGCGCCCAGGCAGCCACCGCCAGTGCAGCCCACAAAACGCCCCACCCTAGCGTGGCTAAGCCTGTGTGCTGTGCAAGCCATCCAGACGAAGATGCCACCAGTGACAACACCACTAGCGCAGTGGGTATCAAAAGACGCTGCCCATAGACACTACAGCGCTGAATAATCGAGCCTTTCATGGCTACGCTCCTGGCACCACTTGCTTGACCACATTGATAAGTTCAGTACCTTGCACCGGCTTGACTAACCAGCCTGTCGCACCCGCTTTTTTCGCTTCTTCTCGCCGCGCCTGCTGTGACTCGGTGGTCAGCACCAAAATCGGGACAAAACGATAGCCCGGTAACGCTTTAGCTGCCTGAATCAGCTCCAAGCCGTTCATTTTGGGCATATTGATATCGGTAATAATCAGATCCGGCTTTTGGCTTAGTCCCTTTAGCTTTTCTAGCGCTGCTTCGCCATCAGGGGCGGTTCCCACCGCGTAGCCCGCTTGCTTTAAAATATTGCTCAAACTCATCAAGATAGTGCTTGAGTCATCAACCAAAAAAATGCGTTTCGCCATGAGAAACTCCTGTAGCGCGGTTTAGTGAGAATTTTTGGCACCGAGCGACTGGATCAGCGCGCGGTAATCTTGAGCGCCCGCACTTCTAGGCGCGTAGCAATGGATAGGAAGTCCGTGAGCAAAAGCCTCAGCCAGCTTAATGTTGTTTCGCACGCCCGCCAGCATCCGCGCCTGGCCAAACTGACGCGCTAAGCGGTCAACCGTCTGGCGGTGCAGTTGCAAGCGTGCATCAAACATCACCGGCAGCAGCCCTAGCATGCCAAGCGAGGGGTTTTGCTCGGTGGCAACACGGTAGAAAAGTCGCGCGAGCTGCTTTGCCCCCACCTCCCCAAGATGATGTGGGACAAACGGCACCAGAACGGCGCTGGCAGCACACATGGCGCTGATTAACAAACCATCTTGAGTGGGTGGCGTATCAATGATCACAACGTCGAAATAGTGAAGGATATCGCCTTTGGCAAGCGCCCGTTGAAGCCCCGTCAATGGCCACTGCTCACCGTGACCGCTGAAGCGAGTATCTGCCGGTATCAAACTCACACCTTCGCAAGCAGTCGCCTGCCATAACGCGTTAACCGGCGTATCGGGATGCCGCAACAAGTGGTGGATGGTCGCATTGGCAGCGGGTTCATACGTAAGCCCCAAGCCAATCGCCGCATGACCTTGGCTATCGAGGTCGATAACCAGCACGCGCTGACCTTGGCTGCCCCAAAGCGCCGCTAGGTTGACGACGGTGGTGGTCTTACCGGTACCGCCCTTACGATTGGCCAGAGTAAGAATCACGCCCACGCTTCTCCCATTTTTGCGTCAAGCTGCGAAGCACTAGCTTGGCGCAATACTTGCGCAAGCCAAGGATCATTGGGGGGAGGGTCAATCTTAACCGATGCGTGCAACTTGGCTGCGAGGATAACTTGTAACATAGCCGTGTGCAGGTGTTCACAATGGCGCAAATTGAGGCTCGCTTTAGGCTGTTCTAGTAACCAGCTGTGCAGGGTTTCAGCCTCTTCGACCTCGCAAGCGCCTGTAAAAATGGCGCTGCGGCGCTTAAACTCAATCGGCATGGCTCTCTCCTAGCGTTTTTTGGGCTTGGTTAGCCTCTGTCTGGGCAGCACTCTCTAATAGCGCTGATAGATTGAGAACGAGCAGCACGCGTCCATCGCCCATGAGCGCACTTCCGGCGTAAATACCGTAATTGGCCATGATGCCTTCCATGGGTTTTTGCACAATATCAATGCCTTGACGGAAATCATCAATCACCAACCCGACCAACTGCCCCTCAACCTCGACGATGAGTATGGCCTCCTCGTCGCGGGGAGGAGAGGGGGCTAGATTCAGCAAGGTACTCATCCGCTTAAGTGGAATCAGCTTATCGCGCAACACAATGTTTTCACTGCGCTTGATACGGTGAATCGATGACACCGGCACACGTACCGTTTCACGAATATTGGCCATGGCGATACCGTAATCCTGCTCACCGATACGCACCATCATCACCCGCGCCACGGCCATCGATAGCGGCAGTAAGATGCGAATCGTAGTTCCTTTTCCCGCTTCGCTCGCCACGCTAATTTGCCCGCCAGAGGCAGCAACCGCAGTGCGTACAGCATCCATCCCTACGCCGCGTCCAGAGATATCCGAGACCTTCTCGGCGGTGGAAAGACCTGCGGCAAAAATTAGCTGAAGTGCCTCTTGGTGCGTGATGGTGTCAAGCTTCTGCTCATCGATTAAGCCGCGCTGATACGCTTTTTGTTTGAGCTTTTCCGCATCAATACCACGACCGTCATCAATGACTTCAATCAGCACTTGATCATCAAGCGCCTGCGCACGCAGTTTAATCATTCCATTTGCCGGCTTGCCGGCCGCCTGTCGCTCGGCTGGTCCTTCCAGGGCATGATCTAGGCTATTGCGCACTAAATGCACTAACGGATCAGCGAGATGATCCACTACGTGCTTGTCAGCCTCCGTTTCTTCACCCTCTAGCACCAATTCAGCTTGCTTATCAAGCTTGCGGGTCATGTCTCGCACAAGGCGTGGAAAGCGCTGGAATACCACCGAAAGTGGCACCATGCGAGCCCCCATCACCGCCTGCTGCATACGATCAGCAATGCGATCGATGTTGGCGTAGTGGCTAGTGAGCTCTTTGGCAATGTTTGCACTGGACATGCCTTCGTTGGCGCTTTTGGCTAAAAATGGCAACGCATTTTTAGCCACGACGAGTTCGCCTGCCAGCGTCATCAGTTCATCGATACGTTGCTGTTCCACACGGATGGTTTGGCCGCTTGCCGGCGCTTTGTCGTTTTTTTCCACTCGCTTGGCATGTTCCGCCGGTGTTGCTATATCGGTCACGTCAGATGGCGCAAGCGAAGCCGGCGTGGGAGAGGGAGCAGCTTCGGGCGCCTGCCTTGCGAGATATGCAGTCAGCCACTGCTGTAAAAGCGCACCATTTTGTTGTTCACGCGACCGCGTAATCGCTTCTTCTAATCCTTCGTTGGCATCGCCAAGCTGGGCCACTAACTGGCGCACCACATGGGCCACCGCATCAAAACGAGGCGCAAAAAGCTCGGCACTGATGGGCGCGTCCAGTACTTCTATTTGCTGCGCTAATACCTCATGAATCAGCCCTTGCCCATTCTCGGGCTTCGCCACGTTTGGAAGAGGGGCCTCCACTGGCTGTAGAGAGTTAGTCGATAGCGCGTCAGCCGATGCAAGCAGGGGCGCACGAGGTTGATAGTGGCCTTCTCGTAACGCATCGATTAATCCTAAAATAACTGTTTGGGGAGGTGAATCGAAACGTAGCGCCAACGCTAACCAGTGCACCACACTATGCGCATAAAGGGTTTCACCACTGAGCTGCTCTAGCGGTGTCAATCGCTTTCGCAGCGACGCCCAATCACCTGCTTCGGCAAGCGGTAGCGCCTCATCGATAAACGGTGCGATGAGCGCATCCTCTTCCCACTCCCCTGAGGGCCGAATCAATGCTTCAACCGCTAAGGGTTCCACGCTCACCGACTCGGTTAGGTAACGAAAGTGGTGATGAACTTCATCTTCTTGCGCGAGTGCCACCAGTGAGAAATTGAGCACGCACTGGTAGGGGTCAAGTATTTCCAGCATGGGCCACTGCTGGCGGGGAGCAATTTGCATCACCTGCAGACCTGGCAGTGTTTTAACATTTTGTAGCGGATCGTGGCCCTGGAAAAAACACTCCTCGGGTGGCGTGAACACCACAGCCATCAAGGTAGCATCTGGGGCCTCAAGACTTGCCTTAACCAGCGAGCGACGTGTGTTATCGGGTAGGGCTTGCACCCATTCTGGTGCCTCGGTGACGGAGGTATTGGCGTCTATCGACATGTCGTTAGACACCACGTCGCTGGGCATTGCCTCTTCAACCGCTGTCACCGTTGTCTGCTGCATGGCTTGGTTTAACGCCGCAAGTTGCTCGTTAAGCTGCGCGGGGGCACTTTCCGGAAGGGATTCGGTGGCTTCCACGCTATCGAGCCACTGGGTGATCACATCAAGCGCATCAAAGATGACATCGGTGAGCTCGGGCGTAAGCGGCAATGTATGACTGCGCACTTGATCCAGGCCATCCTCAATCACATGCAATAGACGGCTAAATTCTGTCAGGTTATCGAACAGCCCAGACGCCCCTTTGATGGTATGCATGGCGCGAAATAGCTCGTCGAGCAGAGCATCCTCGTTGGGCGACTGTTCCAGCGCCAGCAAGCAGCGGCTAGCGACTTCGAGATTATCGCGCGCCTCGTTGATAAATGATTGGAGCAGCGGGTTCATGCATGGTCTCCTACGCTCACCACAGCGTCGGGCGTACCTAACAAAAGTGTTACCAACTGCTGTAGATATTCGGGCTCGGTGGGTTTGATGACATACAGATTAGCTCCCGCGCTAAAGGCTCGCGCACGGTCGTGGTACTGCGCTTCGGTGCTGATCATGATAATCGGCACGCTACCGAGACGAGCATCACTGCGCACCGCTTGCACAAAGCGGTAACCATCCATTTTGGGCATGTTGATATCCACTAGCATGAGGTCGACCGCCGCATCCGCCATACGCTCCAATCCTTCCACGCCATTTTCGGCTTCTATCACGCGATGCCCCAGCGCCTCCATTAACTCACGGTGATACAGGCGTACCGTGACGGCGTCATCAACAATCAATACGGTTTTCACCCGGCTCTCCTTAACGTTTAAACAGACCTTGAGATGTCGAAACACCCTGCGGGGTCAGGGAATGGCTGTTGTCGGGCTTTTGATAGGCCAGCGCCTGCGTAAACTTGCGCACGGTAAACAGCGATGAGATACGGCTCATTGACTCCGAATGCCCCAAAAAGATGAAGCCGCCCGGCGCTAAGGCATCGAAGAACACTTCAGCAGCACGCCGACGGGCCGCATCATTAAAGTAAATCAACAAATTACGGCAAAAAATCACATCAAAATCGCGATAGCTGCGGGTCTGTTCCAAGTCCGAGAGATTAACCTGACTAAAGGCAATGGCATCGCGAATGTCGGCGTTAAGCTGCCAACGCTGCCCTTCCAAAGATGTAAAATAACGCCTGCGCACACGCTCGCTCACATGCATGAGCGAGCGTTGGTTATAAATACCTGCCTGGGCTTTGGTCAGCACACGCGTATCAATATCAGATGCCACAATCTCGACATCGACATCGGCAATAGCCGGCCAGTGTTCAAGCAACATAAGGGCAATAGAATAAGGCTCTTCACCGGTGCTTGAGGGGATTGACCAAATCTTTAGCGTTTCCCCTGAGCGCCGTGCGGCAAGCCGCTCGTTAAGCACCTCGCTAACCAAGCAGTCGAATTGATACTTCTCGCGCATAAAGTAGGTTTCGTTCACCGTCATGGCGTTGACGAGGTGCTGAAACTCCTCTCCCTTGGCCTCAAAGCGAACGAAGGTAAAGTAGCTACGAAAGCTGTCGTGGCCGGTGACACGCATGCGTTCTAGTAAGCGTTTATCGACGAAATAGCGCTTGCTGTCCTCAAAGTAGAGCCCCGTGCGACGATAGAAGTAGTCGCGAAAGCGGGCAAACTCAGCACTTGTAATCAACGTCTCTCCGACTTGGCTTTCAGCACCTACCATGCTTGGCTTCCTTGTGGCTCATCGTCCTCAATGCGCTCTAGCGCGATCTTGATCGCAAAACGCAGATAGCTGGGTAAATCTGGCTGTGCTTGCAGCACCTTGAGCGCTGGCAACATGTCGCTAGTACCCAGTTCAGTAGCTCGGTCTACCGCCGCCCCGAGCACGTTAGGGTGCGTTTCACGGGCCAAGACCTGAGTCACCCACACTGGCGAATTGGGATGAGGCAGCGCGCGAAGAATATCTAGCGCCAAGATACGCACATCCGCATCCTCGTCGTTTAATAAGGCATCTAAATGTGGCGCTACCGACTCAGGTAGCGTCTGCAACACATCGATTGCCTCATTGCGCAATAACGCACTGTCAGAGCGCAAAAACGTAAGCAGTCCACGCGTGATCATCATGCTTACTTCACTGCTCGGATCGTGATGAGCAATTTCCTCTAGGCTGCAGAACAGCGCTTCACGTACGCTTGCATCAGGCTCGTCATTCAACGCTACCAGCAAAGCCTCTGCAGCTTCGGGATGGCGCCCTAGATCGCGTGCTGCCCAGCGCCGAATGGGCGCCTGCTCTATCTTTAGTTCTGCCAAAAGAGTGGCACTGTCGCGCTCCTGCTGGCGCCTTTCTTGTGCCGGCAAGGCATGATCGGTATCAGGACGTTTAAGTGCCATGGTTAGCCTCCCGGCATTAATCGATCGCTTATGTCAGTAGCAATTTTGGGTAAATTTATAAGCATAACGCGCCACTTTTGGTACCTGACTAGCGGCTTGCCCACTCCACCAGCTGCGCGGCAATTTTTTCGCTTTCAAGCACCATGCCTGCTCCTTGCTGTTCGATAAGTGCTCGCGGCATACCAAAGACCACGGCACTCGCTTCGCTTTCGGCAATGGTTAATGCACCGTGCTGGTGTGCACTGGCCATCTCAGCGGCACCGTCATCCCCCATGCCAGTGAGTTGCACACAGATAAGTTCGCGGTCTTGATAGACTTCACGGGCTGACGTCACCAATCGGCTAATACTCGGGTGCCAAAGGTGGGTATCTGAGGCAGGAATACTGATCATGCGTATATTGCCGGCGCGCTTTACGATCCGGGCATCAGCGTCGCCACGTGCAATATAAACGTGGCCAGGTTCCAGCAGTGCCGGTCCACGCACTTCTGTCACTTTTAGCGCACACTGACGGTCAAGCCGTTCAGCAAAAGGTTTTGTGAAGTGGGCGGGCATGTGCTGCGCGACCACAATCGGCACGGGAAAGCCCGCCGGCAACTCACGCAGAATACTTTCTAACGTGCTTGGGCCGCCGGTTGAGACGCCCACCACAACCAATTTATAGCGGCTTCCAACTCGGCTTCTTAGCGACTGACGCGGCTGGCGTGTTACCTTGGCGTCGTGTAAACGGCGCTTTTGTACCTTGGTCGCCATTGACTGACGCTGATTAGCCGCAGCACGCACTTTTTGCTGCAACTCCTGCTCGACATCACGCAAATTAAGCGAGACGGTGCCGCCAGGTTTATTGACATAATCGAACGCGCCAAGCTCCAACGCCTCAAAGGTCGCCAAAGCGCCTTTTTCAGTGAGCGAAGAAACCATAATGACCGGACGTGGAGACTCGGCCATAATATGGCTTAAGCAAGCCAGGCCATCCATTACCGGCATATTGATGTCGAGTGTGATGACGTCTGGATCGAAAGCTTCCAAACGCACAAGGGCATCCTGCCCATCACGCGCAACTTCGCTCACGATGTCGCCTGCTCTTTCCAGCATCTGCTTAAGCTGACGGCGCATCAGTGCCGAGTCATCGACAATCAAAACCTTTAATGACATGGCGCTATTCCTAAAAGGTCACTGATTTGCCGTTGACAACGTGCTTTCATTTACATCTGCGCTTTCGACTAGCGCTTGCTGCTCGTCGTGGCTCATCAGCGCATTAACATCAAGCAGCTGAATCAGCTGGTTGTCAGGTGTGCGAACCACTTCGCCGAGCAATTTTTGCTGCGCAGCCGACAAGCGCGGCGCCGGTTCAATCGTGTGACGTTGCAGACGACGTACCTCACTGACGGTATCCACGACAAATCCGGTTGTGATACCGGCTAGGTTAAGCACCAAGATACGTTGCCGTTCATTGTGCTCAATACCGGCCACACCGAAGCGGGTTCGCATATCCACCACCGGCAACACCGTGCCGCGCAAATTCATCATGCCTTCGATGAAATCAGGACTTTTGGGAACATGATAAAAGCGCTCAGGCAGCCGGGTGATCTCTTGCACCTGCTCGATAGAAATGCCGTATTGCTGCTCATCAAGCGTGAAGACCACTAGCTGGCATTCGTCATTTTGCTCTTCATTGGTTGCATCGGTCATGGCAGCATCTTGCTCTTGCGGGCTTTTCTCAGCCTGGGGGTCGACAAGCGCTAACGTATTAGCGGTGACAAAAAGAGGATCAGTAGCCAACAAACTGAGCAGACGGCGTCCCTCGTCTAAACGGCAAATAGCCGCCACATCCTGCATGCTGGGGTCTCGAGCCAGTACATCGGGTACCGGCTCAAGATGTTTTTCGTCGAGCCGCACGACTTCTTTGACCTGATCTACCGCTAACGCTAAACGCACTTGACCACGGCGTAATACGACGACCACTTGTTCGCTATCCGCCGGCGAAGGAGGCAACGCCAACCAAGCACGCATGGAGAAAAGTGGAAAGGTTTTTCCTCGCCGGGTCATCAACCCAATCACGTGTGCCGGAGCCTTAGGCGTGCGACTAATGCGATCGGGATAGCGCAAAATTTCTTGCACGTCGCCAAGACGAAACGCGTACTCCTGATGATCTACTTCAAGACTCACCAGTTGCGTTAGTTCGTCATTTTCTTGATCTTCCACGACGGACTGATTAGCGGCCGTACCAATGCTAGCCAGCATCCCAGCACTGCCATCTTCGGAGTCGCCGGCAAATTCGCGTGCCATCAAAGCATTAAGGTCGAGGAGCTGAAGCAGGCGCTGCTGGTTATCCTCTAGCCGATAAACACCTCTGAGCAGTTCGGTATCAACGCTACTGATCTCGACTGCTGGTTCAATGCATGCACTGTCCAGGGTCATGACACGGTCGACATGGTCAACCACCATACCCACGCTTTGTCCCATATCCAGTAACAGTACGCGGCTCGCATCATTAATCGTGCTCTGACCTATTCCTATTAGAGCTCGCAAATCCACGATAGGTGACACACTGCCGCGCAGCCCCGCCAAACCAAGCAGAGAGGGCGGCGTCATGGGCACTTTTACCGGCTCTGGATAGCGCATGATTTCCAGTACTTGGGTCATCGGCAGAGCAAACGTTTCCTGACCGAGGGCAAAACTCACTACTTGCAGCAACCCGCCATCATCACTGTCGGTATCCGTTTGAAGCGTTGCGTTCATATCGCCTCCTGGCTCGTTATGCATCAGCTACTTTGCATTTCATCGGCGATCGAGGCGATCTCTTCTACGGCAGCAGCAAGCTCTTCTATCCCTTGCGCCTGCTGATCGGCAGCAGTTGAAGCCTCCCGAACACTCGAAGCGGACTGCTCGGCAGCGGTCGCAATCTGCTCCATCCCTTTCTTGCTTTGCGTCACGGCTACGCTGATTTCGCCGGCAGACTCCTGCACGCGCTCGGCACCGTCGTTGAGCTGATTACGCAGCTTTGTCAATTCATCGATATCCGTCAGCACCTGCTCAGTACGCGCGACATCCGCTTCTACTGTAACCAACGAAGTGTCCAAATCGCCGGCAACGGCGTCCGCCTGATCCTGAATACGCCGAACGAGATCTTGCACTTGCTCAACGTTAGTGGAGGCATCATCGGCAAGATTCTGAATGTCACCCGATACAACGGCAAAGCCCTTGCCATACTCACCAGCCCGTGCGGCTTCGACAGCGCCATTTACGGCCAACATGCCCGTCTTAATAGCGATATTGGCAATGGCGTTGGCAATTTTGTCGATCTGACGATTTAACCGCTGCACATCACGCACATTTTTCAGGTTATTTCGCGAGGCATGGAGATCCTCGCGAATCGTGGCCACCATGGTATGGACATTGGCATGGTTCTCATTGAGCTTCTCGCCAATCTCTTTGATGCTAGTGGTGGCTTGCGTTGCGCGTTTATCACTCTGATGCACCGCGGTTTCGACTTGACTGATAGCGGCCAACCCTTGCTCTGCGGCTGATGCCCCCTGTTCGGCGCCGCTCAAAATTTCTTTTAATGCGGTATCTACTTCGCGTGCGCCGCGGTTAAGCTCTTCAACTGACGCTGCGAGTTCTTCGGCAGAAGAGGCCACGCTTTCGGCACTTTTGGCAATATCCGTACTACTACGAAGTTCGTCGGAGACCTCTTCAAGCTCATTGGCCGCATCTTCAGCACCACGCAAGGCTCTCCCCTGCTCGCCAAGTGAGTTGACGACCTCTTCTGCGGCAGCGGCTTGCTGGTCAGCCGCCGAAGCGACGTTTTCCGACCCTTGCTGCAAATCGTCTACGGCTTTTTTAATCTCATCGACGCTGTTACTGACATCACGTGCACCGCGCGTTACGTTACGCACCTCATTGAGGATGGCGTCGAAGCCCTGCTCAATGGCTTCACCGTTTTTGATCTGCTCAAGCGCTGCCTCAGCGGAGCGTTTAACAGCACCACCTGCCTCATCGCTCTTGTGGCGAATACTGTCGACCAGCTCAGTTATTTCAGTGGCGCTGCGTTCTGCGCCTTCCGCCAGCGTGCGCACTGTGTCCGCCACCACTGCAAACCCCTTGCCGTGACGCCCGGCACGTCCCGCTTCGATAGCGGCATTCAAGGCCAGCAAATTGGTCTGGTCAGCAATACGCATCACTTGCCGTGCCGCTTCGTTGATCTCTCCTGCCTGCTCTTCTAAGCGCTGCATTAACTTCAGGGAGTTATCCTGGCGGGTAGCCGTTGCACGCAGACTCTCAACAAGGGCACGAATTTTGTCACTAGCGCCATCGGCGCGATCGTTGGCTTGCTCAGCAAGTTTCCGCACTTCGGTAGCCGCTGCGGCTTGTGCATTCACCTGCTCAGCAATGCTTTTAACAGCAAACAAACTCTCCTGACTTGCCGATGAAGCCTCCTCGGCACCTGAAGCAATTTCCTGCACAGCATCGTTGAGCTGATCACGCGCACGCCCCGACTCAGTGATACCTGCAGCGAGCTGTTGCGCCGCACTGGCCACACGCTCGGATGCTTGCTGCTGTTTTGCCAACGTGCGCGCACGACGACGCTGCTGCTCCACTGAGCGTGATGCGCCCTCTTCGCTGGCAGGCTGTGTATAAGAAGTACGAGAAGTGCTCTTTTTTAATGCCATTAACGTGCTACCTCTTGCTTAAAGCTGACCTTGAATCAGTGGATACGCCACCGTCCAATGGGTGACATTTGGTATTTACAAGGCAGTGTAGCGTGGCAATTAAAATGAGATTGCAAACCTTTGTGACGATTTCCAGCAACGTCACAAGAGGCTTGCAGGGCGATGAGAGTTTCTATCTATTGGCATTGTTGCCATGGGGTTTATTCGTGGTAGGTGCCGCATTGATTAACGCATCCGCCCAGGCGACGGCTTTTAAATAATCATCATTGAGAAAACCGAGCACACCTGCACTGACCTGGGTAAGCACCCCGTTCTCAAACCGCTCCACTAGGTTAAGTAATCGCCCTAAACCGCCTTCTCGATGAAGCAGTGCCTTTTTTACACCATCTTCAAGGGGCACCGAGGCGAGCAGCGACTCCATGGGCTCACCCTCAATCTGGCCAATCAAGGAAAGCAACCCCAACGTGAAGGCCGTACTTTCATTCACATCTTTGAGATGGCTTGCGATGTTGCGACACAGCGCCGCCCTGATCACTACCGCACGTAACTGAACTGCTTGTACTGGATCGTTGCGCGATAGCGAAAGCGCTGCTGCAAGGGCTGTTAACCGGCGCGTGCCAAGCAGTTGAACGGCCTCGCGTAAACTACTAACCGTGCGTACCAGGTTGGCGTGAGCGGCTGAGTTAAGTTGTTTAAATATGAGCTGGCACAAATGAGGGTGCTGGACTAGCAAACTTTCCAGTCGCTCGGGAGACAGGTCATTAAGGGCTAACTCGGCAAGCAGTTGCATCTCTACTGCCGAATTACTTGAACGGTGTTTATTTGGCGACTGAATATGGTTGGGTGGTGCAAAGACAAACCCTTGAAATAACGCGTACCCAGACTCTTTCGCATGCGCTAACTGGTCGCGATTTTCAACAAAGGTGGCAATGAGGGTTAGCGCCTGATGCTGATACCGCATAGGCCAAGACCACGCGTCGCGACGCCGGACATCCACCTTTAAAAAATCGGCCATTTCAAGTATGTCGTCGGCATGTGCATCTAGCGTGGCATCGTCCACACAGATTCGATACCCCTGCTCGCGCAGCTCGGCGAGCTGTTGGCGAATATCTGGCTCGGCTAAAAGCGTTGCTGGCACTTCAGCGACCAGCTGAGCATTAGGCAACGGCATAATATTGGGGTTTTTTACCCACTCAGCGGTGGCATTAAAAAAAAGCCGCCGCTCCCCTACCAGCGACCTAAGCCCCACTTCATAAAAAGCGGTAGTGCATGCCCGCGCTGTGGCTAAAAGAGGGTCATCAATTTGAACAGAGTCAGCCCCAGAACGCGCGCGATATAGGAGTTCATCAGCAACATGCACAAACTGAGCATTGCAAATCGGTTGCAACGCAATGCCGTAACTAGTGGATAAAGCCATTTTTTCGGGCACACTTACCTCTTATTACACACGGTTAGCCACACAAAGCGTACAGCCAACTCCAATTCGACTAATTTAAATAGGTATGTATCATCTGCTTGAGCAGATTCAGTTTCACCGGCTTTGTTACATAGTCGTCGAACCCAGCTTCTCTGCCACGGTGTATCTCCGTATCGCTAGCGTGTGCCGTCACGGCAATAACAGGCAAAGAGGCTAACGTTGGAGTAGCACGTATTTTCTTCAGTGCGGCATAGCCGTCCATACCGGGGAGGCTAATGTCCATTAACACCAAATCGTAGGAAGACTGACTAAGCTTCTCGAGCCCTTGTTCGGCGCTTTCGGCAATATCCAATGAGAGCAAATGCCATTTAGAAAAGGCGCGCTCCATTAAACGCTGGTTGATCCTGTTATCTTCGATATAAAGCACTCTAGCACCGTTGTACTCAGCTTCTTTTTTAAGCGGTATTTCTTGTGTACCAGAATGGTCTGCGTGACTTTTAATAGGCCTTTTTGCGTATTGCAGCCAAAGCGTGAAATCGGCGCCAACGTGCTTTCCAGCATGATGTCTTGTACTGCTTTGACTGGGTTCACTCTTAAGTGTCACGGTGCCACCGAGGCTTTTCGCCAGTTTCAGCGCTAGGCTCAGCCCTACTCCTGTACCCTCTATTGTACCCTTGCTCGCCTCCAGCCGATTAAACGGCGTAAATACGTCCGCATGGTAGGCGGGATCTATGCCAATACCTTCATCCATCACATGAATAGCAACTTGTTGCGCCACTTTTTCAATAATGATGTCGACGCTCCCCCCCTGAGGCTGATACTTAATGGCATTGCTTACCAACTGAAAGAGCACTCTCTGAACACGCTCAGCATCGGCCATTACATAATACCCCCGACTATCCCAGGGCTTTAACGTAATAGCGTGTTTGGACGCCAAGCCTTGAACCTGATGACACAACCTATCCAGTATGGGCTGCAAAGCCACAGGCTTGAGATCCGCGGGTAACAACTCCGCTTCAATATTGGCAAAGTCGAGCAGATCACCGATTAACGCTAAAAGATGGTTACCGCTATCATCGATATGTTTAATATATAATTGGGTTTCCAATGGTAAATCAGAAACATCATTCAACAGCTGAACATAGCCTAAAATCGCGTTTAATGGCGTACGCAACTCATGGCTCATAGAGGAAAGAAAATCATTTTTGGCGCGATTAGCCGCTTGCGCCTTATCCTTAGCAACGGCATAACGTTTCAGCACTTTTTCACGAGTTTTGCTATCGCGGTAAAGGTTGATCAATAGCGCGCACGTCGTGGTAAAAGGGGCAAGTTCGCGTGCCATTCCTATATGATAACCCTGTGGCGCATTAGCGACGCCAAACATTCCCACTAGACGCTCCCCATCATAGATAGGCACCCCGAGAAAATTAAATATCTCGGGATGTCCCGGTGGAAATCCCGTTTTATGAGGATGTCCCGCAAGGTCATCAGTCAAAACCGTTTCGCCATACGCAAACACCCGTCCAAGAATGCTATCTGGATTCGACAATGTCATTTCACCGGAACGCAAACGTTGCATCAGCTGGCGTGAGGATTCATTCCAAGACAAATCAGAAACCGCGTGGACGCGCAAGCTGTATAGCGCGCTGTTTTTTTGGGTCACCGTCTCGCCGATAAGCGCATACTGGCTATTGGTTAGGCGTTTTAACGCCTCCAACATAAAGTCCCAGCGCGCATCATTTTGGTGTAACTCACGATAGTTCCCTACTCCCTGGCGAAACACATCTAGCTGTATCTCTTTATGAACTTCTTGAGTAATGTCTTCGATGGTTAAAAGCACACCGCCAACGAGGGCATTATCGTCGACCGGTATCAGGTGCAGCTGATAATGCTTGCCTTGTACTGCCGCCACTATGGAACAATTGCTCGACTGCTCGGATGTGAGGTCCATCAAATAAGTTTGCCACAACGAGCCTAATGCCGAAGATAATGCACCAGGGAGCACTTCTAACAAACCTGAGAGGCATTGCGGCGATGCGGCTTCACCTAAAAGCGAACGCGCCTTAGCATTAATAAAACAGCACTCTCCTTGTCGCGTCAGACCCACCAACGCATGCGGCACTGCCTCCATGAAGTGCTCAGCTTTCATGGAATTTTTACAGCTCATCCATTGGCTCCCAAGACAACATAATGATTAAGCTGGCGCTCCAATGTGGAAGCATGCACAGGCTTTGTAATCACCTCTTGCATACCGGCATCTAGACAGCGTTGGCGATCCTCTGGCATTGCATTAGCCGTTAAGGCGAGGATAGGAGTGGAATCCCCTCGTCTACGCAACGCTTTAGTAGCCGCCAAGCCATCCATGACGGGCATTTGCATATCCATTAAGATCACATCAAAAGATGACTGATCCACTTTGTCTAACGCTTGCTGGCCATTTTCAACAATATCGACTTGGTGCCCGAGCTTACTAAGCTGCTTGCGTATCAGCATTTGGTTAATGGCGTTATCTTCCACTACTAACACGCGGGCACTCACCACTGACACTTCCGGTAAATCTTGCTCACCTTCAGGCAGTTGGGAGCGTAGTAGCGAAAGGGAAAAATAGAAACGACTGCCGCAATCAAGCGTACTTTCTAGCTGGATAGTTCCCCCCATTGCCTCGATCAATTGCTGACAAATCACAAGGCCCAGACCAGTACCTTCTCGTTGACGCGACAGCGATGTATCCACTTGTGAAAATGGCTGAAATAATTTTTTCTGTTGCGATTGACTCATGCCGCAGCCAGTATCTTCAACGCTAAAGAGCAGGCTGATTGACGTTTCATCCGCGTGGTTTTGCGTGACTTCAAGCGTTATGCTTCCACTATCGGTAAATTTGAATGCATTATTGAGCAAATTCATCAGCACTTGGCGCAAGCGGTTCGGGTCGGCAAACACAACGCCTAATGGGGGGCGATGACAGGCAAACGCAATGGCGGTTCCCTTGGCGCGCAGAGAATAATTACGGCATAGCGAATCAAGTAACAACCCCAGGTCAAATGGCTGAGGAGCAAGCGAAAGTTTGCCTGCTGCAATGCGCGAGTAATCGAGAATATCGTTAATCACGGTTGACAGGGCATGAGTGCTATCGCGCAGAGCACTTAAGTACTCACGACCCGTAACACTGGATATCACTTCATTTTCTAGTAAATCCGTAATCCCTACGATGCCGTTAAGGGGTGTGCGAATTTCATGACTCATAACCGCCATAAAGTCAGATTTCGCCTGGCTTGCACTTTCTGCTTCACGTCGAGCAGCGTCCAACTTTTCGTTTGTGTCTCTTAGCTTCTCCTGCCGGTGTTCTAGCGCCTTACGCTGACGCCTGAGCTGAAGTAACAGCAACACACCTGCCAACATGGTGAGAGTGACCAAAAATAGCGTCGCCCGGATCAACGTATCCAGGCTTTCTCTATCCGCTTGACGCTGCCGCGAGAAGAAGTGGTTTACCTCAGTGGCAATCTGCCCGGTCGCGTGCTGGATCTCTTTTAGCTTGCTGTTCAAGCTGGGGCGCTGCTCCGGTAGCGATGCTGCATCAAGTGACATAAGCGGCTCATCCAGTGCGCGAATGTCTGCCAACACTTGATCAACATCGTACTCACGCACTTGAACGCGGTGTATTAGTTGCGCGACTTGACCGCGCTCAACCACTCTCAGGCGACTGTAGAGAATGTCATAGGCCATTTTCAGTGATTCAAGCGCTTCGGGAGACGCTTCTAGCAACGCAATACGTACATCGCGCACTTCACGGTCGAGTTGATAGGTAGCCCAAACAGCATCCTCAAAAAGCCGTTTATCTACGGACTGATGCTTAAAAAGGGCGATGCTACCCAACGCAAGCGACGCACAAAAAAGTACGCTGATACCAATTACCGACAGTGGGTTTCTGCGGACAAAAGCCGGTAACGTAAAATGAAGCGCCATGGGCAACACCACTTCCTACAGGTAACTCGCCTCGTTCAGTCGACAATCAGACGATTGACTTGCCAGGCCGAGCGGGCATAAATCGTTTCCTGATTCAGTTCGGTGTGCTGATCGTAGGGATAGATGACAAAGATAGGCCCGTGCTCTCGCACGCTCATTCGGCTTCCATTGGCATGTGTCGCCAGTATCACGTCATAGGTGTAAAAGTCTTCCGTTGGGATTGTTACCTCATAATCATTTAAGGCAACAGCTCGCACACTCTCGCCTTCAGCATCCAGTGCTTCCAAAAGGTCACGTGCCAGGGGACCTTCAAAGGTCATCTGCTGATCATGCCATGGAGTACTCGTCACAATGGTATGGCTACCGAGAGCCTCTAACATGGGATAGTCAAAAGCGGCTTTATCTTCCGCATTGGTTTCGCCAATATCACCACTAACCGTCAGTATAACGCGGTCTTTGGGGGGCTCTAGGGCAAAACTCGCGGAAGCGCCAGTAAGGCTGACTATAAATAACACCGACTGGCTAAAGGATAACCAAGAGCGAAAAGGGGTCGCCATCATCGACATGAAATATTGTCCTACATTGGGTTTAGACACTCATTTATGGGTGTCTAAAGATTAGAAGAGGTCTTTTATAAGCTCTGCAAAGATAACGCAGACCAGAAACATGAAATGCAAACAATTGCAAAAGCTGGGATTAAGCTATCCGTATTAATGCTCCTCAAGTTCCAGACGCAGCTCTTGCTCCAGTGTTGTCAACACTTCCAGCAGCGTGCGCATCAGCCGCTGTAATTGCATCAGCGGAACCGCACGCTCTGCTGCTTGTTGCAGCTCAATCACGCCTTGCCGGGCGCTCTCGGCCTGAAGGGTACCGATTAATGGTTCAAGTTTGCGCATGTGCTCGATAATATCGTCCGGCGCGTGGGGATTAAGCAAAGCATGGTGCAGGCGCTGACGATGAAAGGAAAGCTCGTCGGCTAAAAGCTGCAGCAGCGGTACTACACGCTGCGCGTCACCACCAAGCCGCAATACAGTGGCCTGCCAGTCAAAAGCAGCACCGGTTTCAGTAGACACCACAGTCTCCGCAGGGCTCGAAGGGGCTTCCTTCATGTTGGCAGTGGGCATATCGGCCATGGCAAGAAAGTCATCCAGCGTCATCATGTCAGCCTTAGGCTGTAAAGAGGTATGCACGCTGACATATTCTAATCCCCCCTCTCTCTTAAACTGCGTGGAACGTTGCGTGGCAACATGCTCATAAACACGTGCAATTTCACCGGTCAGCTTTTTTGCCTTAACGGGTTTAGCGACGTAACCTTGCATCCCCTCGCTGAGATACCGTTCACGATCACCTTTCATCGCATTGGCAGTTAAGGCAATAATAGGTGTTGGCAGTAGGCCTTGATCAGCTTCATAGCGGCGAATCGCGTGTGTGGCCTGAATGCCGTCCATCAAGGGCATCATCATGTCCATTAAGACAATATCAAAGCGTTGCTGCTGAAACTTAGCCACCGCCTCTTCACCGTTAGGGGCTACCTCACAGTGGGCACCTATTTTATTGAGCATTTGTAGCGTTAGCTTTTGATTGATCTTATTATCTTCTGCCAATAAGATCGAAAGTGAATTTTGCGGCGCATCAAGCTTGGTCTCGTCTTGCACTGAATTTAGCGCGGATAACGGTGCCTGCTGTTCAAGTAAGAGCTGCTGTAGGTCTCCAAGGGCTAGCGGCTTAGTGATATAGCCTGGAATGCCAAGCGCTTGGCAGCGCTGGGTATCACCTGACAGTGCTGACGACGTGACGATACGAATATTCTTTGGCGCTATCAGTTGCTCATTGATCAGCTTTTCCGCCAATTCATACCCGCTCATACCTGGCATGCGTACGTCGATCAACACCAGGTCAAAGCTGTCTTGAGTATCACGCGGATAACGCAGACGGAACAGCGTCTCTGGTCCACTGGTGCTTAATTCAAAAGGTACGTCAAGCACCTTCATCATTGCACGGAAGACGTCACGATCAACTTGCTCGTCCTCGACCAAAAGCACGCGGTGCTGGCTTGGCTTTAGACGTTGCGCTTCGATAGCCTGAACAGGTTCAGCTAGCGGCACTGGAATGTGAAATGTCATGCAAGTCCCATGATCCAGGCGGCTGCTTGCCCAAATCCGGCCTCCCATGAGTTCCACCAACTGGCGCGTAATGGCGAGCCCTAAGCCGGTGCCTTCAAACCGGCGATTAGTGGTGCTGTCGACCTGCTCAAACGCCTCAAAGATACGATCTATTTGTGCTTCGGGGATGCCGATTCCGGTATCGGTCACTTTGAACGAGAGCCACACCTTCTCATGGTAAGGTTCATACATGGGCGGTTCTAGCTGGGATACCTCAAGGTGCACTCTACCCATTTCCGTAAACTTCAACGCGTTGCCAATTAAATTGGTCAACACTTGTTGCAACCTAAGCGGATCAATAGCGATATAGCGTGGCAAGTTTTCATCTAGCCGATAACTAAGGCGTATTTCTTTAGTGAGTGCTCGTGGCGCCTGTGCTTTGAGTACTTGACCAATAAACTGATAAAAATCGATACCCTCCAGGCGGAGGTCAAGTTTATTGGCTTCGATCTTGGAGATGTCTAGCAATAAATTAATAATTTCTAATAAGCTGTCGGCGCTTACACGCGCTAAATTCAAGTACTCTTCCTGCTCCTTACTTAATGGTGTCTCAAGGACTAAATCTAGCATTCCCATCACGCCGTTCATCGGCGTGCGGATTTCGTGGCTCATATTGGCCAAAAACCGGCTCTTAGCTAAGTTGGCCGACTCAGCTTGTTGCACTTTCTCTTTTAATTCGTCTTCGTACAGACAGGCACGCGCCGCATTGGCCAACTTTTCCATCAGTTTAGCCAAGGACATCATCAAACTGTGAGAAAATCCTTCGCCTTTCCTGCGCAACAACAAAATGCCAAAACGAGGCAGTGAAAAAACGTAGCGTTCACCGTCATCACATAACACGCGTCGCGGAAGACGGGCATGTAGCGATGCAAGCGCCTGAGAGTTATCGGGCAGCTCAAGCGATTCAACAAAAGCCACATGGTCTGGCTGCTTGAAAAGCCTCCGCGGCATGCACAGTGAGCGCTCCCAACGTACCTTGGTGGCGATGCCTGCATGTCCATCATCGCTCTCGAACTGCTGTAACACACAGGCACTGATGCAGTTGAGCGTACGCACCATAGTCGCAATGCTCTGAGTCAGCATGGACTCCAGGCTCAGGCTCTGTCCTATCGACAGCGAGATTTCGTAGAGGGTGTCAGTTTCCGACCGTTTTTCCACGTACGTATCGCTTCTTTGAAGTCTTGAGTGAAATGCGGTTTGAATCAGCTATCCAGAATGCCGAGCACCGTTGTTTTGTTATAAAACTCCAGGTAATCACTGCCGCTGTTGGCGATTTCGCCTAGCGTGAAAGCGCCGAAAACCGGCATGCCATCGCTGACAGCCTCAAGCTCGTGAGACAAGTCATCACCTAAAAATAAGACACGGGATATACAGTCAATCAGCAGCCGTTGACAGCCGGCTTTTGCCGAAGGCGCCGCTTCCAGCGCTTGCTCTCGAGCACTGATTGCCGCTTCAATCAGCGCTTGCGGATTGCCGTGTAAAAGCCTCATTGCACACCCCTCGGGCACTTCTCCAACACACACGAGTTCTCCTTCTGGAGTGATGGCTAACGGGTCGCGCACAACCACCTCGGTACCGAGTTTGACAATACCCAGCGGATAAGACTTGGCAATGGAAAAAAAATTATCAGGAGTAATGATGTCGCCACTATAGGCGTGAATCCACTCACGATATACCTGCGCTGCCGGCTGCCAATCGATGCTCTTGATAACGTTGCGTTCGCTTTGGGTAATGATGGCGCTATCACTTATCGGCGACCAGCCATGAGTCACACCGATATAGCTGGCAATAGGTAACGAAATCACCAGTGCAGCATCCTGCAAAAGCCCTTGCGGCGTGATGAGGCAAGGACGCTGCTCAAAGCTAAGCGATCCAGCGCCACCGCCAATAAAGTTATGCTCAAGGCCAAAGGTGAAAAATAAGCTCTCCACCAGCGCGCTGATGCGCGAAGCTAACCCATCAACCAGTACACAGTGTGTGCGCTGATGGTCCTCCAGCGGCCAATGATCTGCCCATGTTTCCAGTATTGACTCAAAATCAGTGTCTGCATCGCTCAATTCCCTCACGACGCCTACATCAGCGGAACAGTACAAACCGATCAGCAATGTACCATGCGCATAGTTTTTACCCTGGAAAGCAATCTGAGGGAAAAGCCCACCCACAACGGGCACCTTAGCGTCTGTTATCCAAACATCAATATCCCCTGACTTCCAACCATTCTCGTCGCACGCAAAGACCAGCACTGTTTTTATTGTTTCCTGCGCGGCAAGCGAATGTAAGGCGGTGCCGAACGCTTCAGGAGTCCCAGTTGGCTCAAATTCAAACTGCATGATGCCCCCGCTGCCATGGTAGCTTTGATATATAGCGCCCTCTGACTAACACATGCCCTCATGGAGCGCTGCATTGGCCGTTGTACATAAAAATGCCAAACATGCGGATGGCTCCATTGGCCTGGCTAGCAAGAAGCCTTGTATTTCATCGACATCCAGCGCATCAAGGTAATCACGCTGCCGCTGAGTTTCCACACCTTCAGCGATGGTCTTTAAACCTAAGCCTTGACTAAGCGCGGTGAGTGAACGAACGATCGCGCGGCTGGGGCGAGAATCAGCAACACCAGTAATAAAGCTTCGATCAATCTTCAGTGTATTCAACGGAAAGCGCAACAAGTACTCATAGGAAGAGTGTCCTGTGCCAAAGTCGTCAATAGCTAAGCGGAAACCCAATCCTTTTAGTTCGTGCAGAATGGCAAGTGTTGCTGAAGGATTGCTCATCGCTGTGCTTTCTGTAATTTCCAGCTCTAGGTGGTACGGTTTTAGTTTGTGATCAGCGACATGCTCAGCAATTTGCTTGGCTAATCCTGGCTGCTCAAACTGCAGGGCCGAAAGATTTACCCCCATGCACAAATCAAGCCCTTCATGTTGCCACTCGGCAAGCTGGCGGCACGCTTCTTTAATCACCCAGTCACCGACTTCAACGATCATGCCGCTCTCTTCGAGCAAAGGGATGAATTGAGCTGGTGATACGACACCTCGCTCTGGATGACGCCAGCGAAGCAACGCTTCTACGCCATCAAACCCACCACTGCTAAGCCGTTGCTGCGGCTGATAGACCAAAAAGAATTCATCGCGTGCTAACGCTTTGCGCAGATCAGTTTCAAGACTTAGCACCTCTTCGTCGGCATAAACATCCACCTCATCAAACAACACTAACCGCTGTGCGACTGCTTGGTAACGTGAAAAACGCTGCGCTAACAATGCCGTACGCAAAAGCTCTTCACCATTGTGCCCATCCTGCGGATAGAGGCTTCCCCCTGCAGTGAAGTCAACAAAAACCTCTGAGTTGCTGACAACATAATGGCGTGCTAAAGGCCTTATCCAGTCCTCGTAGTGCACTCCAATCTCTTTTGCACTCGTCTGTGGTACGGCAACACCGAACGTATCCGCTTCCAAACGGCACACTAGCGCACTCTCAGGAGTACTCTGCTTCAGTCGCTGAGCAAATAGCGTTAACACCTGGTCGCCCGCCTGGATGCCAAGCACATCGTTAATGCGGTGTAGCCGACTGACATCAAGTGTCAGCATCATCCACGGCGATTCGGGGGCACTATTTATCTGTTCATCAAGTAAGTTTAAAAACAGGCGTCGCTTGGGCAGATTGGTAAGCTCATCATATTCGGCAAGATAAATGGCTTTATCTTCAAAGGCACGCAGTGCTGTTACATCCTGAAAAGCGCCGATCAAATGATTATCTTCACTTTTTCCGCCGCTTTGCAGCCGCAGTTTACGCGCCAGCACTCCACTACCGACTGTCACCTCTAAATTGATCCCCTCACCAGAAGCTTCGGCATCACTAAGTGAGGCTTGTAACCGTAGCCGGTCTTTGGGAGACAGTAGCGTAAGCAGTTGCTCACCGCTTTCAGGTAAAGCCGGCCACTGCAGGACATCGTGAGCACCGGCTGACCAGCTAAGGTGGTCATCGGTAAAGTTGAGCTGCCAAAAGCCCAAACGGGCTAATTTACAGGCACTCGCTTGTTCTAGCTGTGTGTCGCGCAGCGCCTTTTCGCGCTGTGCCCCACGCAGCGCATACTTGATGCGCTCAGCCAGCAGCGGCAGGTTGATGGGTTTGGTAATAAAATCCGTTGCGCCTGACTCAAACGCCTGATTAATCGAGGTTACGTCATCCGAGCCTGTTAGCATCAAAAGCGGAACCTGTTGACATGCAAGGCCTGCCTCGCCTCGACGGATTGACTGCACCAACTCAAAGCCGTTGCGCCCCGGCATGGTGACATCGATCAACGCGAGGTCCGGGGAATGATCCCGAAAAACTACCAGCGCCTGTTCGGCATCAGCAGCTTGAAATACTTCATAACCTTTACGCTTAAGGCCGGAAGAAACGAGTAAGCGAATCGTCGGATCATCATCAACAATCAGCAGTCGACACATAAACGTCATTGGTACCTCTTGGCGAAAAAAAGCGGCAGCTTTCAAAGCTATGAAAAATTCGTGGCTGGAAATAAAAGGTCAACGACTCAAAACAAGTAACTGTCGACATACACAGCACTATGCGCACAGCTGGAATCATCAACGGGCTCTAGACACGCTTCCTATTCGTCCGTCATTATTGAATGTTATGACAGCCAAAACGCTCGGCAGGAATACACTAATGGAATCACTACTGAACAACCTGACTGACTTCGATATCTCCACCGGCCTTGCTTACGCCGACAACGATAAAGAACTCTACATCGAAGTGTTAGCTATGTTTCACGAACAGTTATCCGGCGAGTTCTCTGAGCTTGCCGCTTTACTGGCAGCACCTGACGACAAGGTTGCGCGCCAAGTGCATACCCTGAAGGGTTCAGCCAGCTCTGTTGGCGCCCATCGAATCGAACAAACCGCTGCAGAAGTGGACAATACGTTAAAAAAAGGCAATTCCGTCACTTCAGAGCAAGCTCAAGCGCTTGATGATGCCATTAAGGCTGGAGCAGCACAGCTAGCGCCTGTCGTCGCAACCGCTGAATAAAGCCTCGCATTAGATTGCCGGAACTCACAGCGAGTACGCGCAATAAGCGCTGGCATCTGTGCGATGCGCCGCTCAAGTATCACAAAAGAGGCATACGCGGCCTCCTCAATCAATTGCTCGGCGTAGTGCGCCAACCCATAACAACCGAGGTGTATTGATTCCTCCTGAAGCGCTTGCGCCTCTCGCAGCAGCAGAGCTCGGTTTTCAATGATGGCATAGTTCGACAACTTGAGCTGTCGAGCGCTGAGACGCGCCAAGTAACTCCCCCAACAAAGCTCTAGACCATCGCGGCCGTATCGCTGTGTTAGTTTCTTTAGCACGATGGCATTAATCCAAGCGTGGCTGTGACGAACATTGCTGAGCGATATAGGCATCACAAGCTACCCTCCTGCAACCTGAGAGATGTTTCGCTCCATGCTAGCGCACCCCGCAGTGGGCAAATGTCATAGATTGTGAACATTATCCTTGAGCGAAGCTTTGTCGAGGCTGGAAAGTTTCGCTAACATGCCTGCATCTCAAGGATGGTGGTTCAGCTTATGCACATCGGCGTACTCGAAGATGACCCAATTCAGCAGCGTTTTCTTGCCCACTCGCTTAACGAGAGTCTCGCGCGCTCGGTGACACTTGATACGTTTGAGCGTGCTAGCGGACTACTCAAAGCCTTGCAAAAACACAGCTTCGACCTGTTGATCATTGACTGGTACCTACCCGACGCGGACGGCATGCAGTTAGTGCAGCAGTTACGCTACGATTACGGATGGTCAGGGCCCATTTTATTTATTACCGCAAGTCAAGGTGAGAATGACGTCGTCATGGCATTGGAGAGTGGTGCCGATGACTTTCTTACCAAACCCATCTACCCCGCTGAACTGCGCGCCCGACTAACAGCACTCGCTCGGCGTGCCGGTATTACCCGTGCAGCACAGCCAGACACAGTCACTTTGGGGGCTTATGCTATCGACCAAACAATACAAAGCATTACGCTAAATGGTAAGGCCATCACTTTGACACCACGCGAGTACCAACTTGCTGCGCTATTTTTTACCCATATCGGCCGGCTATTTTCCCGCGAACATTTGCTTGAGACAGTCTGGGGGGTTAATGCTAGCCTCACCACGCGCACTGTGGATACGCATGTTAGCCGCCTACGCAAGAAGTTAACCTTAGACGGCACCTTTGAGCTACGATTGAAAAGCGTATATCAATACGGCTATCGGCTAGTATCAGCAGTAGAAAAGTAATCTGGTGCCACTATAGGCAATGCAACCTCATTTGCTAAGTTAACCGAACTACTGACAAGCGGTAGGCGTAACGCGATATAAGTACCATGGCCAGGCTCGCTGGATAACAACACATCCCCGCCATGCTGAAAGGCACATACATCGATGGCCGTCATACCAATCCCACGGCCACTCCCAGGCGGTTTAGTAGTAAAGAACGCGTCAAAAACATGCGGTAAACTATTGGCATCAATACCGCTCCCGTTGTCTTGAACGCTTAGCAATACACAGGAAAGCCCCTTTTTGTTAAACCCTTTTGTTACGCGGACGATTAGCTCTGGTTGTAAAACATTAGCCATGGCATATAAGGCATTATCAATCATGTGAACCAGTGCACGTTGAACAAATACCGGGTCAAGCAACGCCTTTATCGGCGCTTGCTCAATATCCAACTTTGGTACGATACCCTCTGGCCAATGAGGACGCTTCATGTCTAACACCAGTTGTGCGAGACGGGCTGGGTCGGTGGGCTCCAATGTGACAGAAAAATATCCCACGCTTTGCGTCATGTCGTCGATTAAATTCGCAAAACGAGTGCCGGCTTGATAAATCTGTTGGCAGTTATCCAGCACTGGATGGGGTGGTGTGAGCAGCGCCTGATTTAGCTCCGATAGCCCAATAATGGTACTAAGTAAGTTGTTGGACTCATGCGCCATACCCGCCATCAGTGTCATCAGCATGCGTACGCTGTGCTCTCGATGATGAAAGCCTCGACGTAATACTGATACCACATGTGGCACTGTATGGCTTGAATGCTTGTGGGTCTTTTGCATACGTTGAGCGTACCAGTGCTGAAATGCTTCAGCGGTAAGCGGTGAACCGTTCCGGGATTCCCGGAGGCTCCAAACCTTGAGAGGATGGAGCTATGAGTAAATCAAATCGATATTCCCCTGAAGTCCGCCAGCGGGCGGTACGCATGGTCTTCGACCATGAAGCTGATTATCCCTCCCAGTGGGCCGCTATCGGTGCCATTGCGCCTAAAATCGGCTGTAATCCTGAAACACTGCGCAGCTGGGTCCGCCAGGCGGAGCGTGACGCCGGTCGTCGAGAAGGCACTACGACCTCTGAGCGTGATCGAATTAAGGCGCTAGAACGCGAAAATCGAGAGTTGAAGCAGGCCAACGAGATACTGCGAAAGGCGTCTGCGTATTTTGCCCAGGCGGAGCTCGACCGCCGAAGCAAGTGATGATCAACTTTATCGATGATCATCGAGCGCTATACGGGGTCGAGCCGATCTGCCGTGTCCTGCCGATCGCCCCGTCAACGTACTATGAACACCAAGCTCGCCTACGTGAGCCCGACCGAGCGCCTCCCCGTCACCAACGTGAACGCTGGCTACGGGCCGAAATCCAGCGCGTGTGGGACGAGAACTTTGGCGTCTACGGCATCCGCAAAGTCTGGCGTCAACTGCACCGAGAAGGTATTTCGGCAGCTCGCTGCACTATCGCTCGCCTGATGCGCCAGTTGGGGCTGCGCGGCGTGATACGGGGTAAGCCGATCCGTACGACCGTTTCCGATCCCCACAAAGCCTGTCCGGCGGATTTGGTCAAGCGGCAGTTTCAGCCGGCTCAGCCAAACGCCCTGTGGGTATCCGATTTTACGTACGTGGCGACATGGCAGGGCTTTGTTTATGTTGCCTTCGTCATTGATGCTTTTGCTCGCCGAATCATTGGTTGGCGAGTATCCAGTACACCCCGAACTGATATGGTGTTGGATGCGCTTGAACAGGCACTCCATGAGCGTCCTCAACGGCCTGAAAGTGACCTTGTTCACCATAGCGATAGGGGAGTGCAATATGTGTCGATTCGGTACACAGAGCGCTTGTTAGATGCCGGCATTGAGCCTTCAGTCGGAAGCGTGGGCGATTCGTACGATAACGCAATGGCTGAAACAGTCATCGGCCTTTTTAAGACCGAAGTGATTCGCCGACGCGGACCATGGCGGCATCTAGAAGCGGTTGAGTTTGCTACGTTAGAGTGGGTTGACTGGTTCAATCATCGGCGGATATTGGAGCCGATTGGCAACATGCCACCGGCAGAGAGAGAAGCCCTGTATTATGAGCACCAGGGTCAGGCTAATAAAGCTGCCTGACTCAAACAAACGGGTCTCCGAGAAAGCCGGTACGGTTCATCTCGAGCTTAGTGTAAAGCCCGTGCATGTTGAAAAAATCAGCCGAACGCTATTGCTGTGTTATTAATCGTGCTCAATCACCTGTATCAGTAAACATTTTCCTGCAACGTGAGGCCTAACACCGCCTTCGTTAATGAACATTTGAACTTTATGATAGCGCAAGCGAAGACACTCGAATGCCGACCAATGTCAACAATTGTTACAATAAAACGAGAGCTTTTAACCTGGCGGTCGCAATGACCAAGTGCAACACCTGACCCATCAGGTACGGTGTTGCCATGACTCACAGCTATCGCCACCTCTCCGCTGAAGACCGAGCCGCCATCATGATGATGCGAGCCACACACTCGATCCGCGCCATTGCCACTCATCTGGGCCAAGTACCAAGTACCGTGTCGCAGGAGCTCGCTCGCCACACGGCTGCCCCCATCAAGGGCTACGATGCCAGCTTGGCGGGCTACCGTGCCCGCTTGGCGCGTCACTGGCCTCGTCATCGCCCCAAGCTGCACCCCTATGGGGAGCTTTTCGAGGTAGTGGGGGCAGGCCTACCACACCACAGAACCGGTAACGTCCGGGACGGTCATCGAAGCATTTGACCAGTTTGTGGGCCCAAAAGCCCCAATACCTTCGCCGTCGTGGTGCTCGATAATGCCAGTATGCATCGCTCCCAGTCTTTCAGACGGAAGAATAGTGGAGTGGATGTTGCACCGCATGCACCTGGTATAACTATCGGCTTACTTACCGGGGTTTACTCACGTACAGCGATCCTCTTGATAATTGTTATGTTATCACATAACTTATTGCGCTCTCATTCATTAGCTATTTCTTTAAAACGCACCTTCAGGAGTTCTTACATGTCTCGCCGTTTGTTAACGCTCGCTCCCATCGCTGCTGCCGTACTGATGGCTACCCCTGCCTGGGCCGCTGAGCACCAACATGACCACACAGGTCATGATCATGGCCAACATGATCACAGCAGCCACGACCCTGCACCTGAGCATGCTGAAAACGGCCCCAAAGCACAGGCGTTCAACTTGGATATTTCACTGACGCTGGAAGGGATTTACCACAACCGCTTTTCCGGTGAACAGCACGCCCCTGCCGGTTTTGGTCACGGTGGGCACGCTGATCACGGACACGATGATCATGGCCATGAAGGCCACGCCCACGCGCTGGATGATGGCTTTAACCTGGGCCACTCGGAAGTGGTTGTGCAAGGGAGTACCCCCTACTTGAACGGTACCGCCGTGATTTCTCTAAGCGAAGACGACGTCACCCTGGAAGAAGCCTACTTGAGCACCCAGCAGCTACCTGCCAACCTGATGCTTAAAGCCGGTAAATTCCTGTCCGACGTGGGTGATATCAACAGCCGCCACCCACATACCTGGGACTTTGTCGAACGCCCGTTGGTCAACCAGCATATTCTCGGCGAACATGGCCTGCTGGATACCGGTATGCAACTTACCTGGGCGCCAGTCGCTAACCTTCAGGTCGGTACCGAGCTATTCCAGGGCGAAGGTGAAGGGTTTAGCCAGTTCAGTGAAGGCGGTTACGAAGCGCGCGAAAGCGGCCCGCGCGTCAGCACGCTATTTGCCAAGTTCCAACCTGATATCGGCTCAGGAAAGACGCTGAACTTGGGCGCATCGGCAGGTTATAACCGCCAGTTTGTGCGCGTGGATGATCACGGCCACCATGCTCACAGCGCCGAAGGCGACAATTGGTTCGCCGGGCTGGATGCACGCTATCAGCGCGATGGCGGCCAGCCGGGCATACAGGGCGATTGGCAGCTGGGCGGTGAGTATTTTTATACCCAGCGGAACCTGCGCGAACACGTTGAGCATGACCACCACTTTCATTCACGGGACGCCTATACCGAGCAGCAGGACGGCGCTTACCTGGAAACCACCTATGGCATCGCGCCACGCTGGGAAATGGGTCTGCGCACAGAAGCGCTGGGGATGAGCAATCGCGTGATGGGCACCCACCCCACCGCCATCGTCTCGGAGGACGTTAGCTGGCGCCACAGCGGCCAGGTCACCTGGCGCCTGCGCGACACTATGTTCCTGCGCGCCCAGGTCACCCAGGAAGACTACGCCAGTGAAGAGGAAAGCTGGGTAGGCATGCTGCAGTTCAACGCCACCTTTGGCGGCCACGCCGGGCATGATCACTGATCACTCCTGCGCTTGATGCCTGGATGCAACAAAGCCACAGAGCGGCACCGTTAAGTGCCGCTCTGTTTCGTTCTTACTGCTTGGTGGCAACGATGATTTTACTCTTGCTGAGCGCTGCATTGCTCAAGCGCGTCAGCCAGTTGGCGCAGTAACTGATCGTACAAGGTTGGGCCAAGCGGCAACTCAACGCCCAGAGGGTCAATCACCCCCATCACGGCAGGCGTATCACCGAAAACATTGTCCACCATCGCGGAGTTGAACTGCGGCTCACTGAACACGCACTGGATAGCATTTTCGCGCACATGCTGCTGAAGGGCTTCAATACGCGCCGGGCTGGGGTCAGAGGCATCGCCCAGCGAAATCGCGCCTTCCGACGGCACATCAAAACGCTGTTCAAAGTACTGGTAGGCATCGTGAAAGACCACAAAACGCGGCGCTGGCTGCTCAGCAAACTGCTCTTCCAGCGTCATCTGCAATTCCAGCAACTCGGCTTTAGCCTGGGTGGCGTTACTCTGGTAGGCCTCGGCATTTTCCGGATCCATTACGCTTAAACGACGGGCAATGGCGTCCAGCCAGAGGCGCGCATTTCCCGGGTCCAACCAGCCGTGGGGATCTGCCTCCTCATGATGATGGTCGTGGTGGTCGTGATCACCGTGGTCGTGATGATTATGATGATCGTGGTCGTCGTGCGCTTCCATAAGCGCTACCGACCGGTCGCGGTAGTTCAGCACCTGGGTCTCGTCCAGGGTCATCAGCTCCAGATGCTCGGCATCTGACGCCAGGGATGCCAACGGGCCTGAAAGCCATGGCGTCAGATCATTGCTGACCCAGATAACAAGCTCAGCGTCATCCAGCGTTTTTGCTTCCGAAGGGCGCAGCGAGTACCCATGGGGCGACGCCCCCTGCTGCATGAACAGCTCAGGCTCTCCCAACTCCCCCATCACCTTGCTGACCAGCGAATGCACCGGCGGAATATCCACGGCAACATTCGGCACATCGGCCAAAGCAGCCAATGGAAACCCCAAAATGAACGGCAATGCCATACGGGTAAGCGGTTTATTCATTAAATGTATCCTTTAAAGCTGTTTCGTTTGACTGTTTCGTTTGGCTGTGTCGGTTAACGCTTGGCACCCACAAAAAATATGTTATAACATAACAATAAATCAACTCGGAGTCTGTTATGTTTTCGCGTCTATCCGCAACAGGTCCTGCCTTGCTGGCAACCGAGCAGCTGGCCGTTCGGTTTGGCCAACAGCCTGTTCTGGACAATATCAACCTGGTGCTGTGGCCTGGGCGGATTATGACCCTGATTGGCCCCAACGGCTCCGGCAAGTCCACCCTGGTCAAGACGCTGATAGGTGCTATCAAACCGTCTGCTGGCCGCATTATCCGCTCACCCAACCTGAGGGTTGGCTATGTGCCCCAACGCCTGCATCTGGACCCCACCTTCCCGATGACGGTACGCCGCTTCATCAACCTACCCAAGCGGCATACCAGCCATGAGATTGCCGAAGCGCTGGAACAGGCGGGGGCCGAACATCTGCTGAATGCCGCCATGAATCACCTTTCCGGCGGCCAGCTGCAAAGGGTGTTACTGGCTCGCGCCCTGCTGTCACGCCCCTCGCTTTTATTGCTGGATGAAGCCACACAGGGGCTGGATCACCGCGGCATTGCCGAGTTCTATCAACGCATCGAACAGATCCGCCAACGCTCCCAATGTGCGGTGTTGATGGTCAGCCATGACCTGCATGTGGTCATGCGCACGGCAGACCACGTGATCTGCCTGAACGGGCACATCTGTTGTGAAGGGCAACCGGAACGGGTGGCCTCATCACCTCAGTACCGTGCGCTTTTCGGCGATCAGACGGCCAGCACTCTGGCCCTTTATCGTCATCAACACACGGACTCTCACGATAAGGAGACGTTGCGCCATGCTGGATGATTTCATGTGGCGTTCTGCATTGGCGGGGCTCGGCGTAGGGTTAGCCGCGGCGCCGTTGGGATGTTTTGTTATCTGGCGGCGGATGGCCTATTTCGGCGATGCCACCGCTCATGCCGCCATTCTGGGTGTCGCCCTGGCCTTGCTGTGGAATATCTCCATTTTTGCCGGCGTCATTGGCGTTGCCCTGCTCATGGCGTTTTGCGTATCCACGTTAAGTGGTAGGGGCTATGCCATGGATACCTTGCTCGGCGTGATGGCGCACTCTGCGCTGGCCATTGGGCTGGTTGCGGTATCCTTTGTCTCAGGCGTACGCATTGACCTACACGCCTATTTGTTTGGCGACATTCTCGCGGTGGGCAAAACCGATCTTGCGATTATCGGGTCCGGCGCCATTCTGGTCATCGCCCTGATGCTTTGGCGCTGGCAGGCTTTGCTGACCGCCACGCTGAATGAAGAACTCGCCCATGCCAGTGGTATCAACCCGCGCCAAGAGCAGCTGGTGCTGACAGTGGCGCTCGCCATTGTGGTCGCCGTGGCCTTGAAAGTGATCGGCGCGCTTTTGATTGCGGCGCTACTGATTATTCCGGCGGCAACGGCCCGCCCCTTCAGCCGCACACCAGAACAGATGGCCTTACTTTCCGCCGTGATCGCCATGGCCGCCACGACCGGTGGACTATGCGCCGCCTACACCTTTGATACGCCCACTGGCCCCACCATGGTCAGTCTGGCCGCTGTGTTGTTTGTTATTGCCATGTTCGTGACCCAAAGTTGGCGTTTTTTATGCCAGCACCTCTCTATCTAAACCGTACCGGCTTTATTAGAACTCATTTTTTATAATTACTCGAGTATTTTCCGTCGTGAAGAAAGTGTTTTCTCCATGATTTTCGACACTCTTGAAGAACGTAGTATTCATTTTTTTTCTGGTGTGAGAAGCTGAGTAAGAGTGGATGCAATTCTGGCGTAGCATTGGTTTTTATCATCCAGACAAAGAATTCGTGCGTCTCTCTCGCGGATTCTTCGGCTGTTTCAAGAGCCTTGCGACCCATGACCTCATCGACAATAAAAAAGTGCTGCTTGCTATGATTAAAAGCAGCTGGAGGCACGCATAGCTTAAGGCCATTAACACAAGCCGCCAGCTCCATCTTCCTGGCAAGATCTTCTATTTTACAAAGACGGCCTACGCACTCCATGCTGATTTCGCCTATAAGCCGACTGACTTGCGGATCAATAGGGAGAAATCTAAGCGCTAGCCATCGATAACGATTTAACTCGAGCACTTCGTGTGAATAAGCAATTTCGAACTGTTCTTGAGGTAAAAAACTTAGCTCTATTGTTTTATGCATGACGCCCTCTATTTTACTATTTATACGTATGTGGTTTAGCAGTACAGGCGACATGGTAGAGGCGACTTTTTAAAAAAAAATGACAGAAATCAATTTTTAAAAAAAGGTTTATAAAATTAATAAAATACGCTTTTATAAAAAAACTTTTTTGCTAGGTGGGGTGGGTATTTTTTCTCATATTATTGTCTTACTGAATCGCCCTGCGGGCAACGCGATGCTTCCCACAGGCTTCTCCGATTTCTCGCAAGCCCTGATGGATCTTGCTATGACTTTAAATACCACCACTTTCAAACCAGGCATGCTTGGTGAGCCCCCAGTAAGCGTTGATTGTCTCGACCCTGGTCAGACAGGGCACTACGGCACCAGTCATAGTAGCCGCTGGAGTGCACCGCCATCATGCGGCACAGCCGCCGCACCGAATATTGGTCCGCATGGCCTTGAATGAACCCGTACCTCAGCCGGACCCTTTGGCGAAGTACGTGGTGGCCGTTTTTAGTATCTCTTGCTCTTCTGATACACGCTTCAGCTCAGCCTTTAAGCGCCGGTTCTCAGCCTGAAGATCATCACCCTGCTAGCGTTGCTCAGTAGGCTTGGCATAACGCTTGATCCACTGATACAGACTATGGCCGGATACGCCCAACCAGGCGGCAACCTCGGCGACGGGGTGGCCGCGCTCGGTCACTTGCTTGACGGCTTCAATCTTGAATTCTTCGGTGTATCGTTGACGGCTCATGGAACCTCCAGGGCGCCTTCAGTATAAGGCCCAGAGGGGTCTACAAAACCCGGGGCTATTCAATTAACAATATGCCGAACCATGCAGACCCTTTCAATATTATCCTTTGGTTAAATTGTTAATATTTGTGGAGATCACCCAGTTTTTAAGTCATCCTCATGCATATTCCGGGACGACATTTCATATGTCAATCACATCATTTTTGTCTATACCTCTACTTATCCAACCTATAAAAAATAGTGTTTTTTCCCAATATTGATTTTTTTATTGGTGGAAACTGATAGTTTATTCGATAATGCATAAGGGCAGATTTATCACATAGAGAACAGAGGCAACGAAAGGTGAAAGCGCACAATTTTTACCCTTGGAACTGGCTTAGGCATGAAGAAGGCGATAACAAGATTGGTTACAGTCCTGCGAAATATAGCGATGACGAAATCTCTCCATTGCTTGGAATTCATAAAGAACTTGATCGCTGGATAAACCGTATTATGACGCCTGTTGGTGAAACTCCTTTGAGCCAATTGAGTCCTAGTGTAGATATCGCAGAGAGTGAAAATGAATACGTTGTAAGCGTTGAAGTGCCTGGTGTTGAAGAAAAGGACATTAAGATTAACCTTGAAGATGATAAATTGATTATTGAAGGTGAAAAACGTCATCAACACACATCTGAGAAAAATCAATATCATCGCGTTGAGCGCTCTTATGGTAGTTTTAGCCGGATTTTAAGCCTACCCAAAGATGTCCGTAAAGAAGATATTCAAGCTTCTTTTCTCAACGGTGTACTTACCGTGAGAATTCCTCGTGATATGGAGGCTTTACCGAATCGACAGGAAATACCTATCAAACACTGATTATATTTAAGGCCTTAGACAGCCTATATTGATGTATAAAAACTTCAACACTTAGGGTTCAGTAGTGATTTGAGAGAGGCATCCATACGACATGGTATTTAAAAACTACCGAAACTGATACATGAGCTTTATCCCAATATCAGGCAGGCTTTACAGCGAGTGGCGTTAGAGTTTACAGCTGAATCTAAATAACGCTATCTTTAGTTTACCTGCCTTTTTTTATTGACCTAGGCTAGAACAAATTTATAAAAACACCTTTCTCAATTAGATTATTTCTTTTAGCAATAAACCCAGCAATGACAACACTTAACACAAAATAATCTATCTTATTTTTACAAACTTTTGACGAGGCGATAATGAGTGATTTATTTGCAAATGAGATATTATCGCTGGACACTTTTTAAATTTTTATGGATGTTTTGCTTAAATGAAAGCCTGGAGCGTTTTACGTTTCTGGGCAAACAAAATATTGATATTCATGATTTTTTAAAACAGGTGATATGATGAAAAATAAAATTAATGAAACCTATTTTTCGCCTAACCCACTAGACTCAGAGCTTCCGCCTCCTTGGGTCTCGATTAGCCAGTTTATTTTTAATGAATGGTTAAAAAGCAGCTGGCGAAGAACACAACCACTTATCAACATACAACTAGATTGGTACAAAAATGCTCAAAAAATGTTTCAAATTGAAATGCAGCTCTGCCAAGCTATAATTGATATTCATGAAAAAAATATTCGAATTATAATAACGTATCCAATGCCAGAAATATCAGGTGAGACCCAGAGAAACTTCCAACAGGCAATGCAAGACACACAGCAACTCAATTTAATGAGAATACAAAAGGCGTTGGAAATGAATCATGCTTTTCATCGCGCTATTTGGGAAGAAATCTAATGGCTCTTCCCAATATTTATATTTGTAGGGTCCCTGATGATCACATGAGCTATAGGAGTTTCCCCCTCTGTCAGCCTAGCTGTCCGGTTGGCGAGTGAAGCTTTTTTATTATTTAACCCACCCCGCTATTAACACCAAACGTAACATTCTCTAAAACCGCCCCAGTCAAGGTGAGCGGGATCGCTGGTTGGCAATAAGCGGATGCACTAAAATCGGTGCTTTCTTCGTAACGACTGACGGAAACGCTATTGCCAAACCTGCCAACACGTACACCACTGGATTGGGCACTGTTACTGTATCTGTCGCTGGCCTGGGGACTGGCGTTCATGCTGATCGCGCTGGCGTTGCCTTCGTTTCCGCCACTGACACTGGTGGCAGTGCGGCTAAGTCTCGGCGCATTGACGCTGTATATCATCATGCGCGCGGCAGGCTTGCGGCTACCGAGTAATAAAGGCTGGTGGCAACGTTTCGCCAGCTTGGCACTGCTCGGCAATGTGGTACCGTTCTCGCTGATTTCCTGGGGCGAGCTGTACGTTTCCAGTAGCCTGGCCGGCATTCTGATGGCCTTGATGCCAATCAACGTGATGATCCTGGCGCATTTCTTTATTGCCAACGAACCGATGTCGGTGCGCAAGGCGACGGGATTTATACTCGGCTTTCTCGGTGTACTGCTACTGATCGGTAGCGAGGCGCTGTCCAATCTCGGGGGTGATGCCTTCTGGGCTCAGTTGGCGATCGTCACAGCCACGATCTGCTATTCGGTCAATAGTATCTACACCAAAAGACTACCGAAGCTGTCGGTGCTGGTGGCAGGCACTGGTACGCTCGTTGCCGGAAGCATGATGCTGTGGCCGGTGGCCTTGATGGTGGATCGCCCTTGGACACTGGAGATCAACTGGCTGCCACTAGTCGCCATGGTGATACTCGGGGTTTTCTCATCAGGGCTGGCCAATTGGGTCTACTTTACTATCGTGCAGCGTCAGGGGCCGAGCTTCCTGTCCATTATCAACTACATTATACCGGTGATTGCGTTTGCAGCCGGCGTGACTTTTCTGGGCGAAGCCGTAACGGCCGACCGCTATGTTGCCCTGGCCATGATTCTGCTTGGGATTGCGATCAGTCAACGACGTTTAGTTTGATATCGCGGACATTTAGGTAGTTTCGTGGCGCACCCCCTTTTTGACGCCACAGCAGCTCTGCGTTCTAGGTGGCCTTGGCAATGTCAAAAAGGGAGCGTGCGTTAACTTGCCACCTGAAATTACACGGCTCAAGGCTCTACTGTTCAAGAGCCCTTGGCGCATGCATGCCTTACTGTTTGAGCATTTGGTCCACGCGCTCGCGGTTATCTTCAATCCATGCCGCAGCGGATGCTTTAAAGGACGTGCCCTCATCTTCATAGGCGGCCATCATCGCTTCCAGTTCAGCAACGCTAATGCTCCACTGAGACATGATGTCGTAAGCACGCGGGTACTTTTCTTCGATACCTTGATAAGAGAGTACAAAGACACTGTCGTAATTGAAGTGACCTTCCGTATCTTCCAAAAACTTTAAGTCGTACTGGGAAAACATGGAGTGCGGCCGCCAGCCAGTGATAATGAACGGCTCATTATTGGGCATTTTATCCCTGAGCACGCCCATCATGGCCGCTTCACTGGTATAGGCAAGCTCATAGCCCTCAAGGTCGTAGTCTTCATCGGCCATGACTTGCTCGGAAATATCCACAATGCCGGCGCCAGCTCCGATGGTGACCACTTGACCATCATATTTCTCCGCCTTACCCGCTAAATCGCCAATCGTCTCTTCTTCGACATAGGACGGAACGACCCAACCGAGTGGCACATTTTCATAGCTGGTGGCCACTTTCTGCAGGTCGCTCTTGTACTCTTGCCACAGGGCCTGCTCGGTGTAGGGAAGCCAGGCATCCATGAAGAAGTCGATCTGCTCGACCTGCATGCCTTGAAAAATCGCCGGCTGCGCCAGCAGTTTCTTCTCTACCGTATAGCCTGCCTCTTCCAGAATTTGCTCGGCAATCGCGGTGGGCGCTTCCGTGCTGGTCCAGGCTGGCATGCCAAACGTGATAGTCGTGTCATCGACTCCCTCACCGGTCAATGGCCGCTGCTCGGCGGCATGAGCGCCCGCAGCGAGCAGGGCAGATACCCATACCGTGTTGGATATGCTTGAAAATTTCATACGCTCTCCTTTCCTGTTTTGAAGTTGAGTTCACTTTTGCGAGGACGAGGACGGTGCGGTTAGCTTGCCGAAGGTGTCGCGCAGGGTTTCGGGAGTAAATTGAAGCGCGTCGGCTTCGTCAGCGTTCCAGGCGGTGTAGTCTTGACCTTCCAGGCACTGGATCATGTTGTCGGTATCCAACACCTCGAGGGCGTAGACCCAGTTGGCCATGATGGTCATCGCGGCCATATGGGCCCCTTCATTGGAAGCGGTGCACATGTCGTGTACGAGCTGAATGCGGTAATCACGGAAATAGGCATCAAACACCGACGTCATAAGACACCCATCGGTCACGACCCCGCCAATAATCAGATGCTTCACCCCAAGGCTTTTCAGCATCAAATCAAGGCTGGTATCGAAAAAGGCACTCCAACGGTATTTATCGATCACGATATCGGTGTCCAGCGGCTTAACCGCCTCCATGATCTCGATGCTGTCGCGATTATCCGGGTAGAAATGCGGCTCGCCGTTGGCGTGGCGCGGTTCATCAAGCGAGAGGCCCACGCCATCATGTCGATTAATTTGGCGGGTATAGATCACCGGGATGCCGGCCGCGCGGCACGCCTTGATCATACGCTGGGTGTTGTTCACTACTTCATCCAGTCCAAACAAGCCAAAGCCGCTCTCTTTCTGCAGGTCGATGACCACCAGGGCGGTTTCACTTTTTTTCATCGTCAATACGCTCTCTCAGTTGGGGTTCATGGCCCGATGCGGGGTCGTTATAGTCAGGCCGGGGAAAGTGCGTAAAAATTTCACCCGACTCCATGGCATTGGCCAGCTGCATGATCCAATCCAGGTAGGCTCTTGAGCCATTCACCCGCGCCCGGTCCTTTTCAGCCAGCGCTCTGACGTCGGGATCTTTGGCGTTATCAGCCAGGTCATCCATCACCGGCTCGGTCTGTTCAATCGCTTTATGGATAACACTGCGCTCCAGGCGCAACATCTTCACCATGAAGCTCAAAAAGTTTTTGAAGAAGTCTTTTTCAGCGATGTAATGATCCTTGCGATCGCCTTTCTTCCACACCTTTACCACCATGCCGGTATCCATTAATTCGCGAATACCGGTACTCACGCTCGCTTTGCTCATAGCGACTTCATCCTTGATGTCGTCCAGCGTCAACGGCGATTCGGCGAAGTACAGCACGGCATAAATCCGCCCTACGGAAGGGGTGACGCCATACGCCACCATGCTCTGGGCAATGGCGCTGATCATCACATCACGCGCCTCTTCCAGCCTTTGTGCGTCGTTTTTTTGCATGGCACCCTCATTATTCAATTTATATTGAATATTTTGAATAAATTAAAACAATCTATTGAGTACGTCAACTTCATGTTGCTACATGAGCGCTTTGTCCTGAGCTAATGTTTTACGTGAAAACCGAAAATGTATATGGTTATTCTTAAATAGTTTAGGATCGCATCACATGGCGCTTTTCTTACGGCGGCTTCTCATTGGCTTTTTTATCTCAATACCCGCCATGACATGTCTGGCTGGCGACGCACCCAACACGGTCGTTGTGACTCGTGGGCCGCTTACTGAAACCTTGGTACTGGATGGCATCGTCGAAGCTGTCGACCGAAGCACCATTTCAGCTCAAACCAGTGGCCGAATACTCGAAATTTCCTTTGATGTCGGCGACACCTTTACTGCTGGCACACTCATCCTGCAATTAGAAGATAGCGAGCAACGCGCCGGATGGAATCAGGCCCAGGCCAGTCTTGATGAGGCCGCAGCCAACCTCGTCGATGCACGTCAGCGATTTGAGCGCATCCGAGCCGTCCGAAATCGTGATCTTGCGTCAGAGCAAGCCTTTGACCAGGCCACTAACCGCCTGGAGGCCGCAAAAGCTCGCCGCGAACGAAGCATTGCAAGGGTGTCCGAAGCCGAACAGCAGCTTGCCTATACACAAGTGCGCGCAAAAAGTGATGGCATTTTCACCCGACGCCATGTGGAGCCGGGTGAGGCCGTGCGCCCAGGCCAACCCCTCTTCGACGTGCTGGCCTTGTCACCACTTCGGGTGGAAGCGGCCCTGCCCCGTCGATATCTATCTCAAGTGCGTGACAACCCGCGCATCCATGTCAGCGTGGACGAGGGGCAAATGCTTAATACCGGTGCATTGACGATCTACCCTCAAGCAGACCCCCGCAGCGACACGGTCCGTTTACGTCTGCGCCTACTAGCACCCGGTACCGGCATCTTGCCGGGCATGCTGGCTAAGGTCGCGGTGGGGGTGGCAAGCCGCGATGCTTTATGGATACCTGTCGATAGCTTGATTCAACGTAGTGAGCTTCGCGCCGTTTACGTGCTCGACGAGAATGATCAACCAAGGCTACGCCAGGTACGGATCGGTATTGAAAAGGATGAACGCCTTGAAGTGCTTTCCGGACTTGACGCTGGCGAGCGTGTCCTTATTGAGCCGAGGATCCACCCTTGATGAAGGACTCCGCAAACCCTGTCGGCCCTTCCGGTGCTATTGCTCGGGTATTCCAAGACGCGAAGCTAACGCCGCTTTTGGCCGGGATGGCCATCTTGATGGGCTTGTTCGCGATTCTCATCACGCCCAAAGAAGAAGAGCCTCAGATTGAAGTCACCATGGTCGATATTATCGTGGCCTTTCCTGGCGCTGGCGTGTCGGAGGTAGAAAACCTAATCGCCACCCCCGGCGAGCAGGTTTTAAGCGAGATTACGGGTATCGAGCATGTTTACTCGGTATCGCGACCGGGCCAAGCTGTGATCACCCTCGAATATGAGGTGGGTCTTCCACGGCAGGAAGCCCTTGTGAGGACCTACAATCAAGTCTATTCGAACCAGGACTGGTTACCGCCGGCTCTGGGTGCGCGTCAGCCGTTAATCAAGCCACGCGGCATCAATGATGTGCCCGTTATGACGCTGACCCTCTATGATCCAAGCGAACGCCATGGCGGTGAAGAACTGACCCGCCTGGCACATACCCTGGAAGTGGCTCTGAAACGTATTCCAGGTACCCGGGATGTGTATACCATCGGCGGCATCCCTGACCGCGTAGATGTGCGCCTTGACCCGGCGCGACTAAGTGGTGTTGGCTTGACCTTGGATGACCTGAAGAGTGCGCTGTCTGCCGCTAACACCAGCAGCCGCGAAACGCGGATAACCCGAGATAGCCTTTCATTGCCGCTTCAGGCCGGCACCCTGCTCGAGGAAGTAGACGATGTACGCCGCTTGGTAGTGGGCATGCACGAGGGCGCTGCTATTCACCTTTCCGATGTTGCTGATATCCGTCGCGGTGGCACCGTACCCGACCAGAGCGTGATGATGGGATTTGGCCCGGCAGGCGAGTCCGACCAGCCCGACGCTGTGCCCGGTCACCTCTATCCCGCCGTGACCCTCGCCATCGCCAAGAAGAGCGGCGAAAATGCCATCGACATCACGACCACCATTGAGGAGCGCCTAGAAGCCCTTACCAACCGCATCCTTCCCCCCGACATAGCGGTCATCGTTAGCCGCGACTATGGCAAAACGGCCACCGACAAGTTTGAGACACTCATCAGTGATCTCATTTCAGCTACCTTGGCGGTCATGCTGCTGGTGCTTGCCGCCATGGGCTGGCGACAAGCGCTGATCGTCGGCACGGCTGTTCTGATCACTCTGCTGCTGACCCTGGTATTCTCTTGGGCATGGGGATTCACACTCAACCGGGTCTCGCTATTCGCGCTGATATTTTCCATCGGCATTTTGGTGGATGACGGTATCGTCATCACCGAGAACATCAACCGGCGGCTCGCCAACAGTAACGGCGCCGCTCGACGCCTCATCCCCTTGGCCGTCGATGAAGTCGGCACTCCTACGATCATGGCAAGTCTCACCATCATGGCGGCCCTGATTCCCATGGCGTTTGTCTCTGGCTTGATGGGGCCCTACATGCGCCCCATTCCTATCAACGCCTCCGCCGGAATGGTCATCTCTCAACTGGTAGCCTTCGTCGTTGCCCCTTGGCTTGCCATGCGCTTACTGTCTAAAAAGCATCAAAACAAAGACATTGAGGATACGAAGAGCCAGGAGGTACCCGAAACTGAAAAAAGCCACGCGGGCGAAGGAGTAAACCCACGCATTAAACAGCTTTTTGTGGCGCTGCTCGGCCCCTTTCTTGGCAAGCATACTTGGCGAAGGCGATTACTGGGAATGGCTCTGCTGGGACTATTGCTCGGTGCCATCTCACTACCGCTCTTTCAAATAGTGATCCTCAAAATGCTGCCCTTCGACAACAAGTCTGAGCTGCAGATTGTGGTGGATATGCCTGAGTACACCCCTATGGAGCAAACCCAACGGGTGCTGTTGGATATGGGTCGCCACCTAGAGGAAGTGCCTGAGATCGCCCACTGGCAAAGTTATGCCGGCACCGCCTCTCCGATCAATTTTAATGGCCTCGTTCGTCAATACTATTTACGCGAGGCACCTTATCAAGGCGACATCCAGATAACCCTTGTAGATAAAGATGAACGTCAACGCAGCTCACATGCCATAGCCCTTGCCCTGCGCGATCCGTTACAAGCCATCGGCGAGCGCCATGAAGCCCGCGTGAAGATGGTTGAAGTACCACCAGGTCCGCCTGTGCTCTCGCCGGTGGTCGCGGAAGTCTATGGCGTCACGCTTGAGCAGCGTGCTGCCCTGGCAAGCCGAGTCGCCGAACAGATGCACGAGGTCAAAGGCTTGGTCGACATCGACTCCACGCTGCATGCGCCTACTCACAAGTGGCAAGTGGTCGTTGATCGTGATCGGGCCGTGCGTTTGGGCGTTTCTCAGGCTCAAGTCGCCATGGCACTTCAGAGCAGTATCGACGGAAGTGCGGTCAGCTACCTACACGATGAACAGGCCAAGTACCCCGTGCCCATTCGTCTGATTCTTGAGGAAGGCGACAAGGCTCAGCCCGCTCGGCTACTTTCGCTGACTCTGCGAAGCCGGGATGGCACTCAAGTACCGCTATCCAGTATCGCTGAGATAAAAGAGGTTGATTGGGAGGGAGTGCGCTACCACAAAGACCTCCAACCGGTAACGTATGTCACTGCGGACATGGCTGGTGCAATTGACTCGCCTCTTTACGGCATGTTTGCGACGGTGGAAAAGCTTTCCGCCCATAACGATGCGCCACAGCAGTTTTTCATCCATCAGCCGGTATTGCCTGAACGTGCGAGCATAAAGTGGGACGGCGAATGGCAGATTACCTACGAAACCTTCCGGGACATGGGCCTGGCTTATAGTGTGGGCGTCTTCCTGATTTTCGTGCTATTGGTGGCTCAATTCCGTTCCTACCGTCTGCCCTTGTTGATCATGGCCCCTATTCCCTTAACACTCATCGGCATTCTGCCAGGCCATGCGCTGCTCGATCGAGAGTTTACCGCTACCAGCATGATCGGCATGATTGCCCTTGCCGGCATCATCGTGCGCAACTCCATATTGCTTGTCGTCTTCATTCGCCAACTACGCGATGATGGCGTCGCTCTTGAGGAAGCCGTCGTGCTAGCTGGCGCCGTGCGTCTCAAACCTATCGCTTTGACTGCCGTTTCCGCCATGCTCGGCGCTTTTTTTATATTGTCCGATCCTATTTTCAATGGCCTTGCCATCTCGCTAATCTTTGGCCTGGCGGTTTCCACCCTGCTGACGCTTCTAGTGGTGCCGCTTCTTTACTACGCCAAAGAGTATGGTCAAGAAGGCAAGGCGTCATAATATAGCTTGCTGATGGTGGCAGCATTAACGTGGCTCGCGGCGCTAAAATGCGTAATCCACCCCTAACCAAAGACTCCGGCCAGGTTCATTCAGCGGTAGCGCTTGGCCCGACATCTCGCCGGCTAAGAAAGGGTCGCCGGCACTGCGGTTACGATTGAGAAAGTCACGGTAGGTTTTGTCGAGCAGGTTTTTTGCGCCGGCCCGCAGCGTGACATCATTCCATTGCCAAGAAGCCTCGGCATCCACTACTACGTAGCCCGACGTGGCGACTTCCCCTTGCCCAAGGCGGTCTTGATTGTCTGAGAAACGAGCGGTGAGCCCTACCTCCCAGTCATCACGCTGATAAAACTGCGCTAGCTGACCGCGTAGCGGGGCGATATCAGCCAGAGCGCCGCCGTCGTCTAGGTTATCGCCGCGAACCCAGCTTAACTGGCCGCGGGTTTCCCACACCTTCGCCCAACGCCACTCACCGGAGAGTTCCACACCATAAAGCGTGGCATCGATGTGGCGATAAAGAGTGACTGGGTTCCCCCTGTTCATGCCAGCAACTATCGCGCTATCACGGTAAATATAGTCATTAACACGGTCCGCATAAGCAGACGCCTCCCAGCGCGCGTTCTCTTGCTGATGAATCACGCCGATATCGACTTGATGATGCGCTTCGGCGTCAAGCGTAGGGTTACCGACCCAGTCACCCTTCGCAAAGTAGCGCTCGGTGGCATCGGCGTCGCGTTCGGCGCGGCTGAGGCTCGCGTAAAGTGTCTTGCTTGGGTTTAGCTGTAACTCGCCACGCAAAAACCCGCCGACCAATACACTATCGTGGTCAAGGTCACCCTCAACACCATAGGCACTGCGGTAAAAGTTGGCGGCGATATTACCCGCATCACTGGTTTTATAGGCCGCATTCGTACTGGCTTGGGCATAGTCCACGCGCACCCCACCGCTAACAGTGATGCTATCGTTCAAGTAATGGTCAAGCTCGGCAAAAACACCGCTCTGGCGTGTCATCACTTCCGGCCAAGAGTTGAACAACAATATATCGTTGGCATCGTTGATGATGTCGGCGTCACGCTCGTTCTGCAGTACGTTAATGCCCACGCGAAGATCGCTGTCGCCCTGTTGCTGCTCCAGCATGCTTTTAAGCGTGAAAGTGTCGGACTCCGTGGGTGAACGCCTTTGCATCGGCATGCCGTTAGGCATGGTGGGGGGCGTGCGCAGCGAGTAGTTATCCATCTCATGGTCGATGGTCGTGTATTGGAGACGATGTTCCATGCGCAGCGTATCGGAGAAAGCGTGATCAAGACGCAGCCGCACTGTCTCGTTGTCACTTTTAGGCGAATCCATACCTGCACCGGCGAATTTCACATCGCGCTCACGCACGCTCTCAATACCTAAGGCGATCTCGGTACCCTCTTGTGGCGTCATGCCTAGGGTCAGCCCACCACTAGTGGTTTCAAACCCACTATGAATACGCTGCCCACTACCGTCTTCATAGTCACTCGCCTCTTGTCGCTCACCAAAAACCCGCACGTACCCTTGCGGGTTGCCGGCCACTAAATGGGCATACATTCCAGCACGCTCACCGTTATCATCATAGGTGGCACCTACATTGCCTTGAGGGGAGCGATTGCGGGTGAAGTCAGGCGCATTACGCTCAAACAACACGGTGCCGCCGCTACCGCCGGCACCGTATTGCAACGTCGTCACGCCTTTACTCACGGTGACGCGATCGAAGCTATGCAGCGGCGCGTAAGCCGTAGGTGGGTCCATGCGGTTAGGGCAACCGCCGAACACGTAACCCCCATCTACCAGAATATTGAGCGCGTTGCCCTGCTGCCCCCGAATCACGGGGTCAAGCCCATGGCCGCCCATACGGATAGCCTCGACGCCATTCACGCGGCGCAGCCACTCGGCGGCATCTGCTGCAGGTGCTGGTGAGGCCTGCGGTGTTAAGAGGGTTTCCCCCGGTAGTCCACGATGAGCTTCAACTATGAGCGTGTTCTGCTGGGCATAAGTCGGCATGGCGACAAGCGAAACCAGTATAGTCAGTGGTAGCGGAGCGAAAGGAAGGTGGCGCATGGAAGTCTCTTATAATCTTTAGTTAATAAAAAAAACGAAAAGATCATAAGAGGAGGACGAGAAGATTTCGCGGGGCAAAATGCCGCGGTAACCCCAAATGCCAGTCAGTTAAAGCTGGCTGGCATTTTAGGATGATGAGGCGTCACTATCAGACAGCCACTGGCCCTCCGTCTTTTTTCTGGATAACCACCGTCGCCGCGCGCGGACGCACGCTACCCGAGGCTTCCAGGGTGGCGTCTTGCGTTAGTGCCTGGCCATCAGCAGGCCAATTACCTGGGTGCTGAATATTGATAAATAACGCGGTTTTATCCGGCGTGGCAAAAATACCTGTCACTTCGCAGCCATTGGGACCGACGGCAAAACGCTTGATGTGGTGTTGGTTGTGACGCTTTACGACGGCATCACTGCCGCCATTACCGGCTTTGAGTGCGCTGGGCACAACGGCCAGCAACTGATCGTTGGTGTACTCGGCGATGCTGTCGTAACCATTGTCGGTCTGAATCCACAAAATACCTTCGCCATTGTCACGCTCATCAAACCATAACCCATCGGGGCTGGCGAACTGGTTAATTTCCGTTAGCCCCGACGGATTATTACCGTCGCTGGCACTGCCGCCAAAAATGAACACTTCCCACTGGAAGGCAGTGCCGTTACCCGCCTCTTTCCAGCGCACGATGTGGCCAGCGCCATTGTCCGGCCTTGGGTTGGCTGCATTGGTTGGCGCAGTGGCATAGCCCACACCGCTCTGGGTAATACCGTCACCGTCATTGGTATAGGTGGCGTCGCTTTCGGCCTCGGTACGCTGACTGTTGTTGGTCAGTGTCAGGTAGACCTCACCCGAGGCGGGATCAACGGTGGCCCATTCTGGACGGTCCATCGGCGTGGCGCCCATGAGGTCGGCGGCATCGCAAGTGTTCACGATAATACCTGCTAAGTCGTCCGCGGGGAGGCCCAGGGCGGCATGTAACTTACGCCCGTCAAGGGTAGTGGCGTCAGGGGTTAACGGCAGCCATTCGCCGCTACCGTCAGCGTCAAAACGCGCGGCATAAAGCGTGCCGTGATCCAAGTATTTAGCACCGATCGCTAGACGGTCGTATTGCTCACCGGGTCGATTGGCATCGGCAGGGTCCCACGCAGCATCAGAGACAAATTTGTACACATACTCATTGCGCGCGTCATGCCCCGAGTAGTACGTCACCGGCTTGCCCGGTTCCAGCTTACCTAGCCAACACCCTTCGTGGCGAAAGCGGCCTAGCGCGGTGCGTTTTACCGCCGGCTGATGCGTGTAGGGGTCAACCTCGACTTGATAGCCAAAGGTGCGCGCCTCATTGCGATAGTCTTCAAGGGCGCTAGCACCACGCGGGGTGATATCAAACCGGGCAAACTCGCCATCCACTTCGCTGCTATCCCCTGCCGAGGTTTCCCAGCCGTAACGGCTGCGCTCGGTGGGAATGCCAATGCGCGCGTCATCGGCAAACCGCTCGCCTGTGTTCACAAAGATATTCGGCCAGTTCTCTTCGCAGGCAATATAGGTGCCCCAAGGGGTCACGCCGTTGCCGCAGTTATTATTGGTGCCGCGGGTTTGGGTTCCCTCTGGAGAGAAGCGCGTTTTAACGTAATCGCTACCGGCCACCGGGCCCGCCATTGCCATTACCGTGGCGCTTGTCAGGCGGCGGTTGTAGCTTGAGCCGGGGACGTGCGACCAGCGGCCATCGCCTTCCTTGCGGACTTCCACTAGCGTCACACCATGGGCGTTGATCTCGGTGCGTGACTCCTCTGCGGGACGTTTCCCTTCTTTTGCATGAGTCGGGCCGCCTTGCGGCGCCCACAGCGCGCTTTGATCGATATACTCATTGTTCAACGCCAGCACAAAGCGTTGCGAGGCACTGCTCTCTTCCAGCGCAAAGCCCGCCATGCCGTCATGGTGCATTCCCACGCTCACGGCTTGCTGCTCGGCACTCATCGCGTGCGCCGGGTTCCATTGCGTGCTTTCGTTCAGCGGTGTTCCCCAAGGCACCAGCACCTGGGCGATATAACCTTCGGGCACTATCACGGCATCTTGATGGGCTCCCATCACCGCTTCAAACGCCAGCGTTAGCGGTTTTTTATCCGATGCCGTGGCCGCCAGCGCCGCGCCGGCGCCGCCCATGCTCAACATGGAGGCTGCGGCCATCCCAAGCCCGCCCCGCATCACATCGCGGCGTGATACGCGCTTGGCGAGCACATTGGCAAAGGGTTCGTTATCGCTATGGTTCAACAGGCGATGATCTTCGATCTCATGACTCATCAGTGTCTCTCTCGTCGACAAGTTTTGGTTCAAGAGACACTAGCCAACCTGGATGACAAAAAGATGATGAATTGATGGCGATATCAAGGCGTTTTGTGACACCTATGCGACGTATAGGTGCCACATTGGCTCTCCGCCCTCCTGCGACATTTTTGTCTTGTGACCTTCAGGCGACTGGCACCAACCGTTTAATCTTGCTGATGAATGCCGAGGTGCTTCAATCCAAGATCCAAAGCACCAAGGTCAGCGCCAAGGTCGCCGTCGCGAGAGTGGCACCAATGACAAGGGGCCGTGATTGACGTTGAGAGCGCAGCACGTGCGTGTTCAGTCGGCCCATCACGGCTACCGCGTGCCACGTTGCCGCGACGAAGATCACGACGGCCACTAATAAGAACGCGGTCGCGATCAGCTTTACCCCCCAGCGCGGCGAGACGGTACCAAATAGCGCATGAAAGCCAAGCGCAACACCCACCGCGGTCAACCCCGTGCGGAACCACCCGGCTAGGGTCCGCTCATTGGCGAGCACCGTCCGGTCCTCGGCGAATTCAGTGCGGTTCTCCGCCAGCTCGGTCTTCGACCCCTTGTCACCGATATGCTTGTCACCATTGTCGTCGTTGTTGCCCATTAGCTCGTGGCGCTCTTTTCACGTATCTATCGAAAACATGACTTGATCAGGCGTCAAGTTCATCCCATCACCTCCGCCCTTGCAGCGGCGCGCATGTTGTTGGCCAGTGTCATCAAAATACCGCCCCGGTGCCAAGCGTAAGGCAATCCCCTCAGGCAACGCTGACCGTTAGACCATGACCAAAAGTCGTTTCACGTATACCGAGTGTCGTTTTATCACAATATCCCGCCCCGGCAAGCCGTCAAAATGCCCCGTATATCATTCAGTCGCGTAAGGAGCGAAGCATGAACCGCAACGTCATTCTCACCTGTGCTGTCACGGGTGCTGGCGACACTACACGTAAAAACCCTAATGTCCCAGTGACCCCCAAGCAAATTGCCGACGACTGCATCGCGGCTGCCAAAGCCGGTGCCAGCGTGGCGCACATTCACGTGCGAGACCCGCAAACCGGTGGCGTTAGCCACTCAACGGATCACTTCCGGGAAGTGATGGAGCGCGTGCGCGAAGCTGATACCGACATCGTGATGAACATTACCGCTGGCGGCGGCGGCGACTGGATCCCCGATGCCATGGACCCCACTCGCGGCGGCCCGGGCACCGATATCCAGACCCCAGCTGAGCGTCATGCGCCGGTGGGCGAGCTACTCCCCGAGCTCTGCACGCTGGACTGTGGCAGCCTCAATTTTGGCGACATGGTCTATGTGAATACCGCAGAGTGGCTACGCGAGCATGCCCGGTTAGTGCAAGCCGCTGGGGTCAAGCCGGAGCTAGAGTGTTTTGATCTGGGCCATGTTGGGTTTGCGCGCCAACTGCAAAAAGAGGGACTGATCGATGGCGACCCGCTTTATCAGCTCTGCTTGGGCATTCCCTGGGGCGCCGAAGCCGATACCGAGACAATGCTTACCATGCGTAACAAGCTACCGGCAAACGCTAACTGGGCGGCGTTTGGTATTGGCCGCCATCAGATGCCCATGGCGGTCCAAGCCGTTTTGCTAGGGGGGCACGCCCGAGTCGGTCTCGAAGATAACCTTTATCTCGAGAAAGGCGTGTTGGCAACGAACGCGCAACTCGTGGAAAAAGCGACGACCTTGTTCGAAAACCTCGGTGCCAGCGTGATGACGCCGGCCGAGACACGGGCTCATTTGAAGCTACGCAATCCGACTAATGGCAACATCGAAGGGGGTGGGGCATGAACCGTCAACTTTCAGTGATCGGTACCGGCGTCATTGGTAACGGATGGATTGCCCGCGCTTTGGCACAAGGGTGGGATGTTGTCGCTTTCGACCCTGACCCCAAAGCCCCTAAGCGAACTCACGCTTTTATCGAGAATGCTTGGCCTTCGCTGATAAAACGCGGCTTAGTCGAGGGAGCAAGCCCTAAGCGCCTTACCTTCGTGGATAACCTGGACGCCGCCGTCGCCAATGCCGACTTGATCCAAGAAAACGTGCCGGAGCGGTTGGCCCTCAAGCGAGAGGTACTTGCTGCCATCGACACGGCGGCGGATTCAAACGTGGTTATTGGCTCTGCCACCTCGGGCTTCAAACCCAGCGACCTGCAACGCGACTGCATCAAGGCACCGGGGCGGGTCATCGTCGCCCATCCCTTCAACCCGGTTTATCTGTTGCCACTCGTGGAACTGGTCGGGGGCGAGGCCACCGAGCCAGCGCAAACGGAGCGCGCTCAGGTGCTCTATCGGTCACTGGCCATGCGCCCGCTTGTGGTGCGCCGTGAAATCGAGGGGCATATCGCCGACCGCTTGATGGAAGCGCTTTGGCGTGAAGCGTTGCACCTGGTGAATGACGGTGTCGCCACCACCGAGGAAATCGATGCGGCGGTCGTCTACGGCTGTGGCTTACGCTGGTCGCTCATGGGTACCTTTTTGACCTTTCACCTGGCCGGTGGCGAACAAGGCATGCGCCACATGCTTGAGCAGTTTGGCCCAGCACTGAAACTCCCTTGGACCAAGCTTGAGGCTCCCGAACTCACCGACGAATTGATCGACCGCGTGGTACAGGGCTGTAAGTATCAAGCCGCCGGCCGCTCGGTTGGCGAGCTTGACCAGCGCCGCGATGATTTTCTGGTCGAATTACTCGGCCTTGTCCAGAAGTACTGGCCCGAAGCCGAAGGCTTGGAGGGACGCATCTGATGCTCATTCTGGAGACCCAGGTCGCCTCGGCGTGGGTCGACTATAACGGCCATATGAACGATGCTGAGTACGCCAAGGTATTTTCTTTAGCCGTAGAAGCGCTGATGGATGATATCGGCCTGGACGCCAACGGGCGCGAGGAGCATGCCTTCACGGTCTACACCTTGGAGACACACCTCTGCTACCGCCGCGAGGCCCACGAAGGCCAACCGCTCAACGTCGCGCTGACCCTATTGGATCGCGACGCCAAGCGATTGCATGTCTTCTTTGAGTTGCGCGATGAAACAAGGAACATACTGGCCACTAGCGAGCAGATGCTCATGGGTATCGACAGCCAGGCCGAACGTCCTGCGCCCTTTCCTGCCTCCATCGAAGCCGCCATCGACGCTTTACCAAAGGCTAATACTCACGCTTGGCCAAACCTTGCGGGACGCAAAATAGGGATTCGCCGCCATGAATAGCTTGGCGTTTACTCAACGTTTTGCCGCCGGGCTAGCAGCGCTGAAGGGCGTTAGCTGGCCTGAAGCCCGTCGTCGCTACGACACCTTGTGCCAGCAGTTCGCGCCACCGGACCCGGTGGGGCTTAGCGTTAGCGATGAGAGGGTGGCGAACGTCGCAGTACGCCGCTTCTCACCCCAAGAAGCGACCTCCGAGGCTGTGCTCTATGTGCATGGCGGTGGGTTTACGCTTGGCTCGGTGCGCAGCCATCACGGTATTGCAGCCAGCCTAGCCGACCAATTACGCCATGAAGTGATCAGCGTGGATTATCGCCTGGCACCGGAGGCCACTTACGCTGAGATGCTATCGGACTGCCAGGCAGTGGCGAATGCGATCAGCCCTATTGCTTTCACGGGCGATAGCGCCGGGGGCCGGCTGGTCATGGATCTCGCCAAACGTCTTAACGCCAAGGTACCGCTTGGTCTGATTTATCCGCCGGTTGAGGGGCTCAGCGAAGACACGCTGGGCCCAGATGCGCCTCTTCTCAGTCGCGCCGATGTCCTATCGCTGTGCCCCTTCTATCTCTATCCTGAAGCACAGCCCACTAGACGACCGCCCTCGTTAGCGCAGGAGGTGCTAGCCGTCGAACACGACCCCCTCACCGCTCCACTGGAAGCGGCCGTGGCAGAGTGGCACAAAGCAGGTGCTGAGGTGGGCTACCGCTGTGCCTCAAGTATGGTTCACGGTGCGTTGCATGCCCATGCACTGCTGCCCGACATGCAAAACGCCTGGCAGGATTTTTGCCAGGCGCTTGCAGTGCGCTTAACACGCTAAGCCTTAGTAAGCGGCGCGCACTGCCTCAATCGCAGGCGTGCCGTCGCGGGCTTCGACGCTGTCGAGCCACTCGGCCACTGTGTCGAGATTGTTTTCGATCCACTCTGTCGCCACCTCATCGGCGGGGCGATCTTCATAGCTGTAGCCATGTACCCAGGCGTTCTGGTCTTCAATATCCACCACAAACTGCGATAGGAAGCGGTGCAAGTGAGGATCTTCTTGCGCGAGGCTTGCCGGAACAACCGTCCACACCGTACTTTCAATATCCGCAATGCCCGCTTCATCCGCGTCTTCCAGGTAGGCCAGGTCGAAACTCACGTTCATCCAGTGCGGTTCCCAACCGACGAACGTGACCCACTCTTCGTTGGCCATCTTCTGTTCGGCCTGCGCCAGCATCGCCGCCGTTGAGCTTTCGCGAAGATTCCAGTCCCCTAACCCTGCGATATCTCCCTCTATCGCCCCAAGAATAGCGGTGTTGATCCCGGTACCGGCTTCAATACCCTGGATCTCGCCATCGAAGCGTTCGCGATGCGCATCCAGGTCAGCCACCGAGGTAATGCCGGCGTCGTAGACATACTGCGGCACTACCAAACCAGACGTGGCGCCCTGAATGTTGGAGACCAGCTTTTCGACCTTCCCTTTGGCGATTAATGGCTCGACCATGTCGGTCTGTACCGGGTACCAGCCACCGAGATAAACATCAAGATCATTACGCGTCAGGCCTTCCAAAATCACACTCACCGCCAAGTCATTCTGGCGTGTGTCATAGCCCATGGCCTCCATCAGTTGGGCTGCCACTTCTGATTTGACGGTCACCCCAGGCCACGGCGGTACGCCAAAGCGTACGTCTTTCAGCGAGGCAACGGCTGGGCTGGCCCCAAGCATCAATACCGCCGATAACCCGGCCGTTTTGAATAGGGTCGATTGGGGAAAGAAAGATAAGAAATGACGTTTTGATAGCTTTTTCATGCAGAGCGTCCTTTTATGGCGAAAACACTCTGTTAGTGTGCCGGTATGGGCCAGCAAGTCATGACACAAAGCGACATTCAAGCATCAAAAAGCGACATAATGAATCACAACCCCGCTTACCCGCGGGCTTCTCGTGGTGAGTAGCCGAAATGGGCGCGAAAAGCACGGGCAAAGCTGGAGCTTGAGGTGAAGCCGCACGCGATACCCACCGCCAGCACGTCCATATCGGTTTCCATTAGCAAACGTTTGGCACGCATAAGCCGTAGTTGAAGATACCAGTGCCGGGGGCTTGACCCCAGTTCATGCTCGAAAAGGCGCTGCAGCTGACGCGAGGAAACACCGCTACGCTTAGCGACCTCAGCAAGGGAGAGCGGTGCCTCAAGATGGCGCTCCATTAAACGCACCACCTCAACCAAGCGATGGTTATGCGTGCCTAACCGTCGCGCCAGCGTCATGCGTTGCTGATCGCTACGACTCCGCAATCGTTCATGAATCAGTTGCTCGGAAACATCCACCGCCAGCTTGGCGCCATGCCGGCGCGCGATCACTTCTAACGCCATGTCCATGGCGGCGGCTCCGCCTGCACAAGAAAAGCGTCGTTCGCCAAGTTCAAACAACTCATCAGACGTTTCTAACGTCGGAAACCGCTCACGAAACGCCGGCAGACTCTCCCAGTGCAGTGTTACCCGCTCGCCTTTAAGCAATTCGGCGGCGGCGAGCAGAAAGCAGCCGGTATCCAAGCCTCCCAGCGCACAGTCCGCTTGATCCAGTCGGTGTAACCAAGCGATCAGGGAACGGTTTAAGTGCATCTCAGGCTCAAAGCCGCTGCATATTGCCAGTGACGACAACGCCAGCGTACTCCCCATCGGCTTGTCCGCCATCAGCGTCATACCGTTGCTGGCCGTGACCGGCTCACCATCTGGGCTAAAAAGGGTCCAGGTGAACAGCGCTTTCCCGCTAATACGATTCGCAATGCGCAGCGGCTCAACGGCCGAAAAAAACGCCATCATGGAAAAGCGTGGCAGCAATAAAAAGCCAATGTTTTCAGGCCAAGGCCCGCTGTACTGCAAACGCATCGGAGAGTCTCAAGGCGTGTTTCGTGTTTCCATCGGACCCAGTTCTTCAGCTATCTGAAGACACTGTGGCAAGAATCGTCAGTATGTGGAAAGGGATCTTATCACCTATATCGGCATTGCTGCCGGCGTTATCGAAAAGTGGCGGGTTGCGATCGATGTAAGCACTTCTTACCTTGTACTCACCAAGCAGCGCTGAGCAACAAAGAGAGGAGGCCCCCTCATGTCGCGTTGGCGAAACTATATCCGCAGCTTGCCTTGGCGGCTTGCGTTTGCCGTGCCGATGGCGATCGGCGGCTACTTGGCCGTGGTGGAAACAACGGCGAGCTCCCCCGAGGAAGGCGCCTGGTTTGGTGCGGTATTAGCGTTTATCTGTCTTTGGCCAGGCAAGCGCGGGCGTCGCTCGTCACCGCACCATGCGTTCGCTGATCACTCCTCCCAGGAGGGTGGTGGCGATGGTGGTGGTGGCGATGGCGACGGTGGTGATTGAGCGAATCAGCCATCACCCGGGACCCTACAAGGGCTGAATCCCGCTGAGCTGCGTCACTTCTCCTAAACGAAGGATGACCTTTCAGGTTTCGAATGCAGCCGAGTTAACTACACTCTGACTGTTATCTCGGCTCGGGAGGCCTTCATGACGCACCGCACTCTGACACGTCGCCGGTTACTACAGGGCATGGCCTCGCTTGCTGCGGCGGCGGCCATGCCGGCAATTCATGCCGAGGCGCAAGAAAAGTCGCCACTGAAGCGTCCGCTGCCCGGCACCGACTTCCCTCTGCCGCTGGTGGGGCTGGGTAGCTGGATCACCTTCAACGTGGGCAATGACCCTGTGCTTCTTGAGCAGTGCACGGCGGTCATGGCGGCTTTCTTTGCCATGAGCGGGCGCATGATCGACTCGTCGCCGATGTACGGCAGCTCCCAAGCCACCATTGGCCACGGCCTTGAGAAGCTCGGTGCCGCTCAGCAGGTCTACGCCACCGATAAAGTCTGGACATCCCGCCCGGATGAGGGGTCCGCGCAGATCGAGGCGTCACGCCAGGCATGGGGCATTCCCCGTTTTGATCTGTTGCAAGTCCACAACTTGGTGGCCTGGGAGGAGCACCTTGAGACGCTTTTCGCCATGAAAGAGGCCGGTGAGATACGCCATGTGGGCATTACCACCTCGCATGGGCGTCGCCACGACACCATGGAGCGCATCATGCGCGATTATCCGTTGGATTTTGTGCAGCTGACCTACAACATCGTCGATCGCGAGGCCGAATCGCGGCTGCTGCCGCTGGCGCGAGAGCGCGGTATCGGCGTGATCGCCAACCGTCCTTTTCAGCGAAAGCGCTTGATCCGGCGTCTGGAGGGCAAACCGCTGCCGTCTTGGGCGTCGGATATCGGTGCCGGTAACTGGGCGCAGTTCATCCTCAAATTCATCATCTCGCATCCCGACATTAGCTGCGCCATTCCCGCGACCACCCGCCCCGATCACGTGCGCGAGAACATGGCAGCGGCCGCAAACCCGCTGCCGGATGCCGCCAGGCGCCGGGCCATGGCCGACTATGTTCAGCGTCTTTGACGGAGTATATCGATGATGAGCGAGTGGACGAGCTATCGGCCCGGGGATTTGTTGATGTTTTCGTTGCGGGTCTACGAGCGTCTGTTCGTGATGCACAACCAAGCGCTGTGGCCGGCGCAGTTTTTCGCCCTGGCACTGGGGGTGGCCATCCTTTATGCGCTGCTGCGACCCACGGCTTGGCGTGTTCGTTTAGCGTTCGCGGCCCTGGCCTTGAGCTGGGTATTCGTTGCCTGGGCCTTTCTCTGGCAGCGCTATGCGCCTATCAATCTGGGCATTCCTTACGTGGTGCCGTTTTTTGTGCTTCACGGGCTGCTGCTGGCGCTGTGGGCAATTAAGGGTGCGTTTGAACTTCAAAACCGCTGGAGCGTGTCGCGCGTCATCGGGGTCGGGCTCTTTCTGTATGCCCTGGTGCTGCATCCCCTTCTGGCGCTCCCCTTCGGGCGTGGCCTTATGGGCGCTGAAGTGTTCGCGCTCACACCAGACCCGCTGGCCATCGCCACTCTGGGTACCATCGCCATGCTCACACCGTCGCGGTGGCGCTGGGCACTTGCCATTATCCCTGCGCTCTGGTGCCTGGCAAGCGGCCTGACGCTCTATCTATTGGAGGCTCCCGGCGCCTCGGTACCGCTGCTCGCGGTGGTGCTCTTTATGGTCGCCCTGGCATGGCCGGAACGAAAGCGCTCGGGAGAACAGCGAGAGGGGCAATAACCCGCACACTCACTGTCGTGCATGGAGTGTGCGGCTAAAACCGGCCTAGCGCATACTGAACGGCTTGCTCCGCATGGATTGCTGTCGTGTCGAACAGACGGACATCTGTATCGGTGCTTTGAATCAGAAGGCCGATTTCGGTGCACCCTAAAATGACCCCCTGAGCACCGCGCGCCGCCAGTGACGCGACCACCTCCAGATAGGCGGCTTTTGACGCTGCTTTTATCTCACCGCGACAGAGTTCGTTAAAAATCACGGTGTGGATACGCGCTCTTTGTCGATCATCGGGGATCACCACCTCGATACCCTGCTCCTCAAGGCGACTGCGGTAAAACGCTTGCTCCATCGTGAACGCTGTTCCCAACAGTCCCACCCGGGTAACGCCTCCCTTTTTGAGCACGTTAGCGGTGGCATCGGCAATATGCAGAAAGGGAGTGCTGATGGCTTGTTCAATCTGAGGCGCCACTTTGTGCATCGTGTTGGTACAGAGAACCACCACGTCGGCGCCGGCCGATTCGACCGCGCACGCTGCCGTGGCGAGTATTTCTCCTGCGGCCTGCCACGCTCCTCGCTGCTGCAGCGCCTCAATCTCGGCAAAGTCGACGCTGTAGAGAATCAGCTTTGCTGAATGCAGCCCGCCAAGCTCGTCTCTTACCTTTTGGTTCATCAGCCGGTAGTAGATCTGGGTAGATTCCCAACTCATTCCGCCAATCAGGCCTATCGTTTTCATCTAACCCCCATGCCGTTATGGCGATTTTTGCAGCTCCAGAAGCGCACCGGTCAAGGTCTATGCGGGGCATTGGGAAGACGTCCCTGTATGACTCACCTCCCAGCCATCGCGGCCGGCCTGTTTGATACGGTACAGTGCCGCGTCTGCGGCGGCGTAAGCGTGCTCAAATCCCGTATCGGCTGGACAGAACCATACCCCTCCGCCGCTGAGCGTGACCATCGTGCTTATCGGTGAGTCTGGATGCGTAATCGCTTCGCGGGTAACGGCATCGACCAGGGCGGCGCACCGCTGCTGCAACGTTTCGCGCGTGTTGCAGTTCATCAATACGGCAAACTCGTCGCCTCCCATCCGATAAAGCGTGGCCTCTTCCCCCATGGCCTGCTCAATTAAGTGCGTTAACCGTCGAAGCAGGCGATCGCCTTCGGGATGGCCCAAGCAGTCGTTATAGGGCTTAAAGTAATCGATATCGATCAACAGCAGGCCCATCCGCTCGTCGGGCTGTTCGGCGATATCTTGGTAAAGGGCATCGCGATTGCCCACCCCCGTGAGCGGATCCCGAAGCGCCTTGGTCATCCAGCGCAGACTCTCGCGTGAGGCCTTCTCGGTGGCGCGACGCTGTTTTTCGTGGAACCACCAAAAGATTAGTCCCAGCAGATAAACGATCAGAGTGCCAATCAATAAAAGCGTCTGGTGTTGGCGCGCCTCGTCCACGAAGGCGTTGACCGTCGCGCTACGCTGCACCCGTTGCGCGATCTCGATATCCGTCAAGCACTCAAGGACCGGAAGCAGCGCCTCAATGATCCGCGCGATTTCGGGAGTAGAGGCCTTCATGAGCTGGCGCTGCAGGGCGTCAATATCGGATAGGGAGCGCTCGGTGCACGCATAGCGCTCACGATAGACGTCGATATCCAGAAAGCCGTAGGCGATATCCAGCGACATTGACGCCGACTCCAGCGAGGGCGTCTCCGTGAGCAACGCCTCCAGCGTATCGTGCAAGAACATACGCGAACGCGTCGCCAGTTGATGCCCGGTCACGTTGTCTTGCTGGCTGAAGTAGCGGTCGATCTCGGGTGTCACCAGGCGCATATCGTAGATAACCAGCAGCACTAGCGTCGAGAAGCTAGCAAGGCTGAGCCACAGCCAGCCGCTTCGCATCTGGCAAAGACGACGAATCACGGCGCCCCCTCGATGCGCTCGATCATCCAGATCCAGTCGTTAAACAGACGCAGGTTATCGACATCGCGATCGCCATAGTCGCGCTCCACCAACCGCAGCGGGCCTTTATCGCGCAGCCCGAGGGCGTTGCCATCAAGGTGAGTGACCAAGATCCAGTTCGCCCCAGGAAGCTCGTCAAATGCGACCTGAAATCCGTCCATGGCGGTGAGCGTCAACGTTTCGACCTCCTGGCCGAAGGTATTTCGCGCCCAGTCGCCTAGTTCCAAGCCACGAAGATCCACCTCGCGGCCGAGGTAGGGGTCATAAAAACGAAAACTGACGTCGGCTTGCGCGCGCAGCGTATCCATCGCCACTGTCGTACGCTTCCCGCCCTGCTCAATCTCAATGCTCTCAGGCCAGCTTTGGCCTTGCGCCTGACTCATGGCCAGCAACACCCCGAGGCATGCCCCTACGAGGCTCGCTGATATCCTCTGCCCTCTTGTCGCCATGTCCCTTGCCGCCTCCTTTACGTTTTTTAACGATAGTAACGTAATAACGGCAAAAGTGGACCCCATGTTCACACTAATGCGTGATTGACCTCGCTACGCAAACGGCCGAAACCTTCGCTTAATCAGCATCCACACAGGCGGCATACGCAAGCTCGGGGTTCTTACCTCGGGTCGAACTCGGGCCAGTATTCACGTTTAACAATCAAGCGCCTGGGTATTGAGTTCGGGCGCTTATCGTTTACGAGAAGATCTACGGGCGGGTGCAAGTTTTCCGCCCTCAGACTGCGACAAAATGTGTATGGCGTCATCGCGCAATAAGAATAAAATTATAACCATATAACAATATATAATTTAAGAATTATGCTGCCATGAGAGGTCCCGCCATGTCATATCGCACTTTCAAACTGAGTCGCCGCCAGTTGCTTAAAATGAGCGCGGGCGTAGGTGCCAGCACCCTACTGACGCCCCCGCTATACGCCAACACCGTCGATACTCAAGCACATATCGTCATCATTGGTGGTGGCGCATCAGGCATGGCGATGGCCAACCGCCTCGCGCGGCGTCTACGTGGCGGCACCATCACCCTCATTGAGCCGAGTGAAACCCACCATTATCAGCCGGGCTGGACAATGGTGGCCTCTGGCGTTTGGCCTGCCGCTAAAACCATGCGCTCCAACGCAGAATTTGTTCCGCAAGGCATCAACTGGGTACGCGAACGCGCCGCCGGCATTGATGCGCAGAATCGCCGCGTCGAACTCGCCAACGGCGAAAGGCTGAACTATGACTACCTGGTTGTCGCGACGGGGCTTCAGTTGAACTACCACTTAATTGAGGGAATGTCGCCTGAGTTAGTCGGCCAGCACGGCATTGGCAGCGTCTATGCCAGCATTGATGCGGCGGCAAAAACGCGTCAAACCATAAAGTCCTGGATCGATAGCGGCGGCGGGCAGGGGCTATTCACCATGTCGCCAACGGCGGTGAAGTGCGCCGGGGCACCGCTAAAAATGACCTTCACCACGCTTTCTCATTTGGAAAATAGTGGCCGCCGAAGTGCTTTCGACGTCGACTTTATGGCGCCAGGTTCGGTGCTATTCACCCAGCCCTGGATCAACGATTTTGTTAAACAACGCTTTGATCAGCAGGGCGTCAACCGCCGCCACTTTCACCGCTTGGTGGCCATTGACCCTCGGGCCAGACAGGCTGAATTCCTGCTGGAAGATAGCGATAGCGGCGAGCGGGTAACGCGAGATTACGACTTCATCCATGTCGTCCCTCCTATGAGTGCGCATGACTTCGTCAAAGAGAGTGACTTGATTGCGCTAGATGGCCCGCATGCCGGTGAGTGGCTGAATGTCGATATTCACACGCTACAGCATAATCACTATCCCGAAGTCTTCGGTATCGGTGATGTGATTGGCGCGCCGATCAACAAGACGGCGGCAAGCGTCAAGGCGCAAGCACCGGTGGTGGAAGAGAACCTGATCGCTGTCATGCAAGGCAAGGAACCGCCCGCCCGGCACCGTGGCTACACCTCCTGCCCCATGATTACCGGCATTGGTAAAGCGATGTTAGTGGAGTTTGGCTATGAGGATAACTTCGCTTTCATGCCCTCTTTTCCGTTTATCGATCCAAAAGACGAATCCTGGGCCGTTTGGGTAATGAAAGACCGCATGCTTCAGCCCGCGTATTACGCCGTACTTGAAGGGCAAGCTTAACCGAGGAGAAACAGCCTGATGTCCATCTACAGCACGCTCACTATCTTAATGTATGCCCTAGCCCCGTTCGCCTGGTGGTTAACCATCGGCACCATCGTACTGATTACGCTACATTTCGTGGCATATTTACGGGGCTATCAAATCACCCGGTACCGCTGCTATCCAGCGGTGGCTATCGCCGCACTGGTGGGGTTGTCTGCACTGCTGTGGATACCCCCCATGACGCACTCCCAGTTAAGCTATATTGCCACTTGGGTTGACTGGTCCGTGCTGGTGAGCGCCATCATAGGTACTGCCGTTATTGCCTATCTTGTGGTGCATCCTTTGAGCTTTTTCGTCCGTGAGAGGACGTAATGTCGCTCGCTGTTGTCTCGCGTTACCCACTGGCCAGTGGGGTAGTATCCATGCTGATCGTCTTGACTGCATTTTTCAGCGCCTACCAGTGGCTCAGCTACGATATTGATGAACGCGACCCATTGGGCAGAACAGCACTATTTCGCGCTGTCGAAGAGCGAAATGCGGCAAGTGTTAATACGCTTATCCAGCAAGGTGCCAAACTTGACCTTGACGACAGCTGTGGCTGGTCACCTCTCATCAAAGCAGCGTCACTCGGCGAAGTAGCGATTTTACGCCGCCTTCATGAGGCGGGCGCAAACCTGGAGCACCAGGATGAAAGCGGTTATTCGGCGCTGATGATCGCCGTGGTCAGCAAAGAGCCAGACTCTCTCGACTACTTGTTGTCTCAAGGCGCAGACGTTAACCATCAAGATGCTCTTGGTTGGACAGCGCTGATTTGGGCTGCCAAGCAGAATGATATTGTCAGTGCCCAAAAGCTCTTGGTACATGGCGCAGATCCCTACCTAAGCGATAGCGAAGGAAGAACTGCCGTTCAGTGGGCCGCCCTGGAGGGGCATCAGCAACTCCTCGCTTTGCTCCAGGCGTACACCTGACGCCTACCACCCCGAACATACCGATTAACTCTTAGCATATAATAATTTACAATTAGCCCCGCACTCACTCTCAAGTAACTGAGGACCTTTTTCATGCATAAAGATTGGCAAAAAACCACGCAAGACCTCTCTGCGCTCATGCAGGAGATCGGCAAGAACATTCCCGATGTCACTAAAGGGTTTTCTCAGATGGCAAAGGGGGCCAACCAGGAAGGCGCGCTATCCCATAAGCACAAGGAGCTGATGGCACTGGCTATCGGCATCAGCATCCGCTGCGATGGCTGTATCGCCTTTCATGCCAAGGCGGTTGCTGAACTTGGCGCCACCCGTGAAGAGGTGATGGAAATGCTAGGCGTGTGTGTCTATATGGGAGGCGGCCCCTCTTTTACCTACGCTGCCCAAGCACTTGAAGCATTTGATAGCTTCCAAAAATAAGAGCTAATACTCAAAAGCTGTTCCTATCGCATCGTCGGGGGAGTGCCTACCCTCCCCCTCCATCCGCGACTATCGCACTATCTCCAAGGTTTACCCTCGCATGTCGGGTAGTTTTTACAGTCGGCCGTGCAGCCACGGCAGGGTAAACGCGTTGATTGTGAAGGGGGTGTGGGCTTGGTGGGCATGGTCATCTCGCATCATAATTAGAAAACTTGAGTATCAAGAAGATGACGCCGCCATTGGAGCGTTGCGCGTAACGCCATCCTTGAGACGCTGGACTATCTATTGTTGCACCCTATGTTACACCATCCGACTCTGCACTAACTGACGCTGGTTTTATACCTTTTACGCTTTTACCGCGTCGAACGTGCTATTACCCATTAAGGCGATGCACCAGCCAGGAGAGCGGATACGCCATGAGCCCACGCCCTAACCACCGCGTCCTATTCAGGTTATCGACACTGCTAAAGCCTTATCGTCTACGCCTCGCCCTGGCGGGGCTGGCCTTGCTGCTGGCATCCGGTAGCGTGCTGGCGCTAGGTAACGGGCTGCGTCTGGTCATCGATAATGGCTTTCTCGCCGAAGATGCTCAAGCACTGGCCAACCTACTTGCTTTCATGCTGGGCGTGGTGACAGTGCTGGCCATGGCCTCGGCGCTGCGCTACTACCAAGTGACCTGGATTGGCGAACGCCTGGCCGCTGACCTACGCCAGCGGGTATTCGACCACTTGCTCACGCTGGAGCCGAGCTTTTTCGAAAGCGCCAGCGAAGGCCGGGCGGCAGGCGAAATCGCGTCACGCCTGACCGCCGATACCAGCGTGCTGCAAAGCCTGTTCGGCTCGTCGATCTCCCTAGCACTGCGCAACTTGGTGATGCTGGTGGGTGCCGTGGCGCTGATGTTAATCACCCAGCCGTGGCTCTCGGCCATGGTATTGATCGGCATCCCGACCACGCTTCTCCCCATTGTGTGGTACGGGCGCCGGGTGCGGCGGCTTTCACGCACGAGCCAAGACCGCGTAGCCGAGCTGGGTCGCTACGCCGAAGAGGCGCTTCGCGGCATCCAGACACTCCAGGCCTTTTCCCACGAGGCGGTGGATAAACACCATTATCGCCAGCGCGTCGAACAGGCATTCGCCAGCGCCGTGACGCGTACGCGCCAGCGTGCCTGGCTCACCGGCGTGGCACTTTTAGTGGTGTTCAGTGCAGTAGGGGTAATGCTCTGGCAAGGCGGACAAGCGGTCCTGGCGGGCACTTTAAGCCCCGGCGAGCTCACGGCGTTTATCTTTTACGCTTTGCTGGCGGCGGGGGCGGTCGCCACCCTGGCGGAAGTCGCGGGCGATGTGCAGCGCGCCGCCGGTGCCGCAGAGCGGCTGCTTGAGCTAGTGGATACCCAGCCGACCATTCAATCTCCCGCTAAACCGCTAGCACTGCCACAGCCCACCCGAGGCACGATCACGCTGGAAAAGGTACGCTTTACCTACCCGGGCCGTACCACGCCAGCGCTCGACGGTTTTGACCTCAACATTCGCGCCGGAGAGCGGGTCGCCGTTGTCGGGCCTTCTGGGGCGGGCAAAAGCACTTTATTAGGGCTGCTACTGCGCTTCTACGACCCGGACCAGGGGCGCATCACTTTGGATGGCGTGGATATCCGTGCGCTGAATCTCGCTGCCCTGCGCAATGCCATGGGGCTGGTGGCGCAGGAGCCCGTGTTATTTAGCGGCTCGGTAGCCGATAACCTGCGCTATGGCGACCCCGAGGCGAGCATCGACACACTGCGCACCGCCGCCCGGGACGCCAGCGCGCTCGACTTTATCCACGCCCTGCCTCAAGGCTTTGACACTCCCCTTGGGCCGGGTGGCGTACAACTTTCGGGGGGCCAGCGCCAGCGCCTGGCCATTGCCCGTGCCCTGTTGAAAGACCCCGCCGTGCTGCTGCTGGATGAAGCCACCAGCGCCCTGGATGCCGAAAGCGAGCGTCTGGTGCAAAAGGCGATAGACCGGTTGATGGTCGGACGAACCAGCATCGTGATTGCTCATCGCCTGGCCACCGTGATCAGCGCCGACCGTCTGCTAGTGCTAAAAGAGGGGCAACTCGTGGCCTCGGGCACCCACACTGAGCTCATCCAGTGCAGCTCGCTTTATCGTCACCTAGCGGCCTTACAGTTTGACGCTGAAGCGCCCAACGACACAGGGGCTTAATCAACGCGGGTAACCGCCTGGTGGTTGGGATCGGCATGCCAAGGCAGGCCCAAGCGCGTATTGCGCTCTAGTTCGGCAATGACCTGGGCGCCCAGTAGCAAAATAATCGCGCCCACTTCCAGGCTCAGCAGCACCACCACTAGCGTCGCCAAAGAGCCGTAGACAGCATTGACGAAGGAGAGATTAGCGAAATAGTAGACCAGCAAAAGCCGCACGCCCTCCCACAAAAGCGCCGCCACGAAACCACCCACCACCGCACGGCGCAAGGCGATGCGCACCACCGGCAGTACCTTGTAAATGGCGCTGAAGAGAAGGAAAACCCCGCCAAAACTGGCCAGATTAAGCACCGGCTCGGAAAACCCCGCCAGCGGCAGTTCACGTTCGAAAATCGCCAGCACCAGGGTATTGAGCGAACTGGCCAGGGTGACCACCAGCGTCAACACCATCAGCCCCGCCCCTAACACCAGCATGAAGGCGTAAGGCAGCATCACCGATACCCAGGCGCTGCGCTTGATATGCGGGGTTTCCGGCGCATGGAAGATAATCGCCAAGGCGTCTTCGAGCATGCGAAAGGCGAAGGAGCTAAAGAGCAGCAGCACGGGAAAACTCAAGATACCGATCACATCGCGGGTGTCCAAAAGGCCACGAACAGACTCCAGCAGCACTTCGGCATGAGCCGGGGCCAAATGGCGCACCTGTACCGACAGCACACTAAGAAGATGCTGCTCATCCACCACTTGGGTTAATAGCACCACCAGCAGCGCGAAGAGCGGCACGATGGAGAGCAGAATGTTGTACCCCACCCCGCCGGCGAGCAGAATGCCGCGGTTTTTTAGGAACTGGCACAGTACGCGCCAAGCAAAACGAGCCAGTCGCGGCATCAGCAAGAACAAGGCGCTACGTAACGCGGTTTTGTCCATCATGGCAGGCCACTCTCCTTGTTCGCTTATTGCGCCACCCTAACCGGACGTCTCAAAAGCCGCCAAGAGTTTGTACGCTGACGTCTCAGCCTAACGCCCCTGCGCCCCGCGACGCAGCCAGTCATGCACAAAAGCGAGCTTCTTTAGTGCGGCATCGGACAGCGCGAAGGGGTAAAGGTCTGAGAGCCCCATGGAGCGATTGACATGGTTGACCCCGGCCACCAGCGAGGCAGCGATGTGAATCAGGCGCTCGGCATCGGGCTCGGCGTAAGCATCCCAGCCGGGATGCGGCAACTCGGGCGTGGAGAGGCCGGCGGCCACACAGCTATCGGTAATGTCGGTCAGGTGCAGCAGGTGTGCCGTGGTTTCCGCCCAATCCTCATGGGGGTGAGCAGAAGCGTAGGTGGTTAAAAAGCGCTGTCGCCAGTCTTGCGGCGGGCCATCGTGGTAGTGGCGCTGCAAGGCGGTGGGGTAGTCCGCGCGCTCATCGCCGAACATCCCCCTGAACGCCTCCAGAAAATCGTCGCGCAGACTCAGGCGCCACCATAGCATGTGCGCGATTTCATGACGCATATGCCCGATCATGGTGCGATAAGGCTCTTCCAGCGCCTCGCGACGAATGGTGCGAAGCACTGGGTCGGCCTCGGCCACGCTGATGGTCACCACGCCGCCCACATGGCCCATGGGCACCGGGGTCGCTCCCTCGGCGAGCATGTGGAACACCGGAGGCGCACCGGGGTCCTCCGGCCGAAACCAGTGCCAGCGCCCTAGGTTATCGATCACCCAGCGCTTGGCGGCTTCGGTTTTGGACCAGTTGGGAATCGCGTTCTGGATGGCGGGATCCGGGGCCAGCGCGGTCATGGCGCAGGAGCGGCAGAAGGCGCCTTGCTCGGGCGCGATCCAGTTGCAACCGATCACCTCGCGGTTGACGCAGAAAGGCGGCATCGGCAGAAAGGCCCGTGCCTGTGGGTCGTAAGCAACCGGGAAACCATCGGCGGTCACGAGGTTATCAAACCAGAGTGAACCGGAACCGACCGGATTGGTAAAAACGCGCATAAGCCAGACACTCCCAGCAGATATGTCACCTCAGTTTGGGGGCGCCAGCCGTGGAAAGTCCAGGAGCTTTCACGGCTGGCGCCAGAACAAGGCTCTCTGTGTGGCTAAGCCATCATGCGTTTGCCGATGTTGGCCATGGTAACTAGGCTGATACGGGCAGATGCACATTAGGACATTCGCACCGTCATTTTCACCATGGCGTATTTCAAGGAGTTTAAAACCATGTCCAGCCCTGAGCATAAGCAGAAAATCTGGCAAATGATCAAGGACATCAAAGTCGGCATGCTGGTGACGCTCGACGGCGATATGCCACGTGCTCGGCCGATGCACCTGGTTCAGGATGAGTACGACGGCACGCTCTGGTTCTTCACTCGCCGCAGCGCCGAAAAAGTCTCAGAAACCCACCAGGACCACGACGTTTGCATCAGCTTCTCCGATCAAGAAGAGGGGGTTTACGTGTCGCTCTCGGGCACGGCCAACGTCACCGATGACCAGGAGTTGATCGAGAAATACTGGAACCCTTTCATCGCCGCCTGGTTCCCCGAAGGCAAGGACGACCCCGACGTGGCGATGCTGGAAGTCAAGGTACAGATGGGCGAGCACTGGAAAGCGAAGAAGAGCAAGGCCTTCCAGATTTATGAGTTCGCCAAAGCCAACATCAAGAAGGATGCCACCCCCGATTTGGGTGAAAATGAAAAGTTTGGTGGCTGAGTCGATGGCTAAGAAGGCGCCGCGCCCTGAGAGGGCGCGGCTTTTTTGTCGATACGCTTAGGTAATACCGCTAGCGAACGGCATACCGGTTGTCATGATTAGAGCACATCGTCATCGCTGCCAGTACGCACGCTCTCCAGTTCACCGCTAACCGGTGAAATATCGACGGCGACTTGAATCGGCGCGCAGCACTGATGGCAGTCCTCCCAGGTGACGTGACTGCCCTGCGAGGTGTCGATCAGAAAGGTCAAAGGGCTGTCGCAATAGGGGCAGTGAAAGTCGTAGGGAACCAACGCATCATCGTCCATGTGGTCTCCTTGAAACGGCGGTGAAACGAGTCAGTTCAAGCTTCCACCTTACACTCTAGCAGGCTATCAGCGCTGCGGTGTATCGCCATCTCGCGACACGACTTGATGCATTTACGCTCATCAACCACCTTTTGTTTAGAAGCGAGTCCAAAGGAGGCACTCCCATGAGCTGGAATGTATTCGTGATCGGTTATGACGATCTGGGTAAGCGGCTATTTCCCGACTTCAAGTACGTGGATGATTACACGTTTTACCCTCTGCTCCCCCTCGACGAGGTGGTCTATGCCCGCGACTACCACTTTGACCAGCTGGTGGAGGATGCGGTGAAGGAGATCAACGACGCCAAGGTCGCGCCAGACGCCATTGTCGGCTACTGGGACTTTCCCACCACCGCCCTGGCGCCGGTACTACGTCAGCGCTTCAACCTGCCGGGGCCAAGCCTTGAAGCCGTGCTCAAGTGCGAGCACAAATACTGGAGCCGGGTCGAGCAAGCCAAGGTCGTGCCCGAGTGCGTGCCGGATTTTCAGGCCGTGGACCCTTTTGCCGACGACCCGGTGGCGCAGATCCACATTGACTACCCCTTCTGGCTCAAGCCCATCAAGGCCCACTCCTCGCACCTGGGGTTTATGATCGAGAACGCCGATCAGCTACGCAAGGTCATCCCCACCATTCGCGAAAAGATCGGCAGCTTCGCAAGGCCCTTTGAAGAGGTCATGGCCTACGCTGATCCACCCGAGGAGATCGCCAAGGTGACCGGGTATCACTGCATCGCCGAGCAGGTTATCTCCCAAGGCGAGCAGTGCACCATCGAGGGCTACGTGCACAATGGCGAGGTACACATGGCGGGGCTGATTGACACCGTGCGCGACGAGAAACACCGCTCGGTGCTGATGCAATACCACTACCCTTCACGGCTGCCGCAGAAAGTGCAGGAGCGCATATTAGCGCTTTCCACCCAGGTGATGCGCCAGTTCGGCTTCGACGACTCGCCGTTCAACATCGAGTACTACTACCACGCCGATAACGACACGCTGCGCCTGCTCGAGGTCAATTCACGGCTGTCGCGCTCGCATGCGGCCATCTTCCAGCTGGTCGACGGCGCGCCCCACTTCCAAGTGATGGTGGATGTGGCACTGGGTATCGAAACGCGCATGCCTAAAGGCGAAGGGCGCTATAACATCGCCGCCAAAAAGATGATCCGGGTATTTGAGAAAGATGGCATCGTCAAGCGGGTGCCCAACGAGGAAGAGATTCGCAAGGTGGAAGAGACATTCCCCGGCACGAAAGTGAACCTAGAAGTAAAAGAAGGCGACCGCCTCTCCGATTTGCTTTTCCAGGACTCCTTCTCCTATGAGCTTGCCGTGGTTTTTATCGGCGGCGAGGACAAAGCGCAGCTCGACGACAATATCGACCGCTGCCTTGAGATGCTGCCCTTTGACATCGACCCGATAGACGAGGAGACATCATGAACGTAGTGAGCGAGTTTCCCCATGCCGTGGAGTGCATTGATCCGGTATGGATACCCATGCGCGACGGCACCCGTCTCAATGCCCGTATCTGGCTGCCGGAGGGCGCCGATGAAGCGCCGGTACCGGCCATTCTTGAGTACATCCCTTATCGCCTGCGCGATGGCTCGGCCCTGCGCGATGCCATTCACCATCACTACTTCGCCGGCCACGGCTACGCCTCGGTGCGAGTGGATATCCGCGGCAGCGGCGACTCCGAAGGGGTGCTCCACGACGAGTACATCGAGCAGGAGCTGCAAGATGGCGAGGACATCCTGGCCTGGCTTGCCGACCAGCCCTGGTGCGACGGCAGTGCGGGCATGATCGGCATCTCCTGGGGTGGCTTCAACGGCCTGCAAATGGCCTATCGTCAGCCCCCCGAGCTCAAGGCGGTGGTCACCATCTGCTCGACAGATGACCGCTACACCGACGATGTCCACTACATGGGCGGCTGCATGCTGGGTGACAACCTCTCCTGGGCGTCGACCATGTTCGCCTACAACTCTCTGCCGCCAGACCCCACCATCGTGGGCGACCGCTGGCGGGCCATGTGGCAGGAGCGCCTTGAGGGCCTACGCCCCTGGCTTGCCACCTGGCTTGAGCACCCGCACCGCGATGCCTACTGGCAGCACGGCTCGGTATGCGAGGATATCTCCCGGGTGAAGGTACCGGTGCTCGCCGCCAGCGGCTGGGCCGATGGTTACTCCAACGCTGTCACGCGCTTGGTGGAGAAATTGCCCGGGCCGTGCAAGGGGCTGATTGGCCCTTGGAGCCATAAATATCCCCACATCGGCGAGCCGGGGCCGGCCATCGGCTTTTTGCAGGAGTGTTTGCGCTTTTGGGACCAGTGGCTCAAAGGTAAGGATACCGGGGTGAAGAATGACCCCGCCCTGCGGGTATGGATGCAAGACAGCGTGCCGCCCACCACCCGCTATGCCAGGCGGCCGGGCCGCTGGGTCACCGAACCCGCCTGGCCGTCGCCTAATATTCACACCTGGCGGCTTCCCTTAGCACCGGGGCAGCTGCTGAAAGAGGCCCCCGCCGACGACAGCGAGCCGCTGATCATGAACGTGCAGTCGCCGCTTAGCTGCGGCCTCTACGCCGGTAAGTGGTGCTCTTATGCCGCCGGCCCCGACCTTGCCCACGATCAACGCGAGGAGGACGGCGGGGCACTGACCTTCGATACCCTGCCTCTTGAGCAAGACATTGAGATGATGGGTGCGCCAGCGGTCAACCTCGAAATCGCCGCGGATAAGCCGGTGGCCATGATCGCCGTTCGGCTCTCCGACGTGGCACCGAATGGCAAGGCCACCCGGGTGACCTACGGTCTGCTCAATTTGACCCATCGCAACGGACATGAGAATCCCGAGCCTTTGGAGCCCGGGCAGTTCTACTCCGTGCGCGTACAGCTCAACGACGTGGCGCAAGTGTTCCCCCAAGGGCATAGGCTACGCCTGTCGCTCTCGACCTCTTACTGGCCCATGGCTTGGCCATCACCCGAGCACGTGCGCCTCTCGATCAAAGATCGCGGCAGTGCGCTCAACCTGCCCGTGCGCGAGCCAAGAGCCGAGGATACCGATGTGCGCCCCTTCGAAGAGCCGGAAGGCGCGCCCCCCATCGAGTCCACCCGCCTGGAGCCCGCGCACCACAACTGGTACGTGCACCGGGATCTTGCCGAGGATGTCTCGACGCTTGAGGTGATTAACGATGCGGGGCGTATACGGCTTGAGGATTCAGGGCTTGAAGTGCAAACCCGGGCCGAGGAGCGCTACAGCTCCTGGGATGACGACTTCGAATCCATCCGCGGCGAGACTCGTTGGGATAGGTCGCTCAAGCGGGGCGAATGGGAGATCAGTACGGTGACGTATACCGTGCTCACCTCGGATACCGAGAACTTCTATATCCACGCCACCTTGGATGCCTATGAGGGCTGCAAGCGTGTCTTCTGCAACACCTGGAACTACACCATTCCCCGGCGACTGGTGTAGCAACGTCAAATGAAAGGCCCCCTGAGCTTGGCTCAGGGGCAACCTTGCAATCAGCCACTGATGGGCCCACCTTGAAAAGCACCACACTTTTTAATGCGAGCTCGCGATGACCCGACCCAACCTTGCTTCACACCTTACCTCAAGTCACTCATCCGACGATGCCAACCGCTCTTCGGATAACGCCAACCGCTCGAAAGACCCCTTCTCCGTGCGCAAGCCACCCCAGACGCCCCAGCCAAATAAATGGGTGATGTTTCTCTGGATGACGCTCGCCATTTTATTGGTGTTCTACTACCTGCAGGACATCGAGCAGCAGGTTCAAGTCGACCTGGCCTACACCGATTTCATTGAGGCGGTGGAAAACGACCACATCAATGAGGTAACGCTGCGTGGACAATCGGTTGAGGGGCGCTTTACCGAGTCCGGCCGTGAGGCACTCGACGTGGGCGAAGCCGACACCTTCGAAACCACGCGCCCGGATATCGAGAGCGTCCGCTTGCTTGAGCACCTAGAGCGTCACGACGTACACATATCCGCCCGCCCGATAGAGCCGCCCTGGTGGCAAGAACTGCTCATCAGCGCCCTCCCCTGGATACTGATTCTGGGGCTTCTGTTCTGGTTCTGGGGACGCATGCAGCAGCGCATGATGGCCGGCGGTGGCGGCATGCTTAACATGGGCAAATCCAAAGCCCGCGAGGTGCAAAGCGAGGACAGCGATGTCCGCCTCGATGACGTGGCCGGCTCCGAGAACGCCAAGCGCGAGGTCACCGAGGTGATCGACTTTCTCAAAAAGCCCGATCGCTACCGTTCACTGGGCGCGCGGATTCCCCGAGGGGTGCTGATGATGGGGCCACCGGGTACGGGTAAAACCTTGCTAGGCAAGGCAGTCGCCGGCGAGGCCGGGGTACCCTTCTTCACCATCAGCGGCTCCGAATTTATCGAGATGTTCGTTGGCGTGGGGGCTTCTCGGGTGCGCGACTTGTTCAAAGAAGCCAAGAAGCAGGCGCCCTCGGTGGTGTTTATCGACGAGCTGGACTCCATCGGCCGTTCACGCGGCGCGGGCATGGGCGGCGGCCACGACGAACGCGAGCAGACCCTCAACCAGATTCTCGCCGAGCTTGACGGCTTCGAGAAAGATGAGTCGGTCGTCGTGCTCGCCGCCACCAACCGCCCCGATGTGCTGGATAAAGCCCTTCTACGCCCGGGTCGTTTTGATCGCAAGGTCACCCTGGAGAACCCCCACCGCGATGCCCGCAAGAAGATTCTTGAGGTGCATACCCGCAACATGCCACTCGACGACGACGTGGATCTCCAGCGCCTTGCCGAGATGACCGTGGGCTTCTCTGGCGCCGATCTCGCCAACCTAGCTAACGAGGCCGCCCTGCAGGCAGGCCGGCGCAAACAGGAGAAAATCGACTGGGAGTGCTTCTCGGATGCCCGCGACCGCGAGCTACTGGGCGAAGCCAAGGACGTAGGCCTATCCGACAAGGAGCGCCACATCGTCGCCTATCACGAAGCGGGCCACGCCCTGCTCGCCTACCTGCTGCCCAAGGCCGACCCTCTGGAAAAGGTAACGGTGCTGCCGCGTAGCCAAGCCCTGGGGGTAACCGCCCAGATGCCCAACGAAGAGCGCTACAACATGGGCGAAGCCTACCTTCGCGATCGGATTACCGTCATGTTCGGCGGCCGTCTCGCCGAATCGGTGGTGTTTGACGAAGTCTCAAGCGGTGCTGAAAACGATATTCAGCAGGCCACTCAGCTCGCGCGTCGCATGGTGGGCCGCTGGGGCATGAACCGGCGAATCGGCCCTGTCACGTTCGCCCAGAGCCAGGAGCATGTTTTCTTGGGCAAAGAGATCGCGCAGTCGCGCGATTTCGGCGATGCCACCGCGAGTCTTGTCGATGAAGAGATCCGCGAACTGCTCAATAGCCTTGAAGATCGCGGACGCAAACTGCTCAAAGAAAATCGCAAGGCGCTGGATGCGCTGGCCTCGGCCCTTGAAGAGCGCGAGACCTTGGAAACCGACGAAATTCGTGAGGTTCTCAAAGACTTAGTCACCGAAAGGGACCACCACCAAAAGGACGAGAGCTGAGTTTAGGCAGGCTTTTGCAACTTGAACTACGCTAAAAATAGGCAGGGAGGCCACGCCTCCCTGCCGCCATTAACAACCAGGCTGTGTGGATAGCAGCTCTTACAATATCAATGCCAGTGGAGGACGCCATGACCCAAACCGTTACCGCGACTTACAACGACAGCATGAAAGCCGTTAACGCCTATGACGAGCTTATCTCCAAGGACTTTCCCCGGGAGAAGCTGTTCCTCGATAGGGATACCAACGTGGTCAAGGTGATCGTTCCCGACCCTGGTCAGCGTGAGGCGGAAGAGATCCTCAATCGCCATGAACCCGATAACGTTGAGGCTAAGCCTTACCAAGATTAAGTCGAAGGCCTTAACCACGTGGGCGCAGCGCCGAGAGCGCCGCGCCCCTCACCTCTTACACCACCTTACTTTTCTCCGTTGCCCACTATTTACCCTCGTCTCCCGGTAGGCGCCCTTGGCGCTTGAGCCGCTTTTTTACCCAGCTATCGTAGAAAAACCGCAGCACTTGCTTAAGCCCCGGCAGCCCCATCAGCCACGCAAGCGGTTTCAACCGGGGCACACGGCGCATCAAGGCCATATAGGCGTCTATCCCTTCGCGTATTTCGCCCCGCTCATTTTCCACGTGCAGGGAAAGCAGCGCCGCTTCAGGGTCGATACCTTTGGCGCGCAAGGTATCTTGGTATTCATTGAGATCGCACCACGCCACCTGACGACCGACCTCCCCCGCCCATTGCTCATAGCGGGCGCGATCGCGCCGACAGCTAGGGCAGGCGCCATCGTAATAGACCTTTAAGCGGGACTCTTCCGGCATATCGTCACGACCCTTTTCGTTGCAAACGAATGTAAAACCGCCTAGATGAGACGAACATCCAGGCAGTGCTCCGTATTAGGGTAGCTTATTTCCCTGTTATCGCCGGCAACGAGCGTACGTCTCCAAGCCTACCCAACAAGATGCGGGGTTAGCCACTGACGCAACTGAGCCTGCTGCATTACACCCGCTTGGCGCGCCACTTCGCGACCATTCTGGAAGACGATCAGCGTAGGAATGCTGCGAACATTGAAGCGTCCGGCAAGGGCTTGCTCCGCTTCGGTATCGAGCTTGGCAAAACGCATGCGCGGTTCCAGTTCGCGGGCGACCTCAGCAAAAATCGGCGCCATCATTTTGCACGGGCCACACCAACTCGCCCATAGGTCCACGACAATTGGCATTTCGCTGCGCTCGACCAGCGCGGGGAAGTTGGCCGACGTCAAGGTAATTGGCTCACCGGTGAAAAGCGCAGTTTTACACTTCCCGCACGCCGGGTTATCCGTCAGCCGTGTGGGATTAACACGGTTGATGGCTAGGCAGTTTGGGCAACCGAGCGTGAGCGCTTCAGACATAACAACCTCCACATGCATACCGCCCCAAAACCCAGGAGCTGGACCGATAAAAAATGAATAAACATATACCCAAATGCAAATACGGTGTCAATTCATGCGCTGCGAGTTCGTCTACACATCGAAGTGGCTCCTGAAATACCGATAGGCCCTCAGTGCGCTTTCGCTAGCGGTCGCGCTGAGACGCACCTCCTGACCAGGAAGGCATTGCGCCAAGCGCGCGGCGGAAAGCGGCGTCAGCGCGCCTAGGCGTGGGTAACCGCCGATGGTCTGGCGGTCGTTGAGCAGCGCGATCGGTTGGCCATCCGGCGGCACTTGAACGGCCCCGAGGCCAATGCCTTCGGAGATCATCGACCCCACGCGGCATTCCAAACGCGGGCCTGTAAGGCGCACGCCCATGCGGTCGGCGCGGTCGTCCACCTGCCACGCCTGGTTGAACGCGGCATAGAGGCTTGTGCCGGTGAAATCACTCACCTGCGCGCCGGGCAGTAGTGAAAGCGTTGCCGGTGCGCGGTAGTCGATGCGCTCGATCTCAGGCGCCTGGAAAGGTTCTACACTCTTGCTGGCCGCGTCGCCCACCGTTAAACGATCGCCAGCGGCGAGTTTGTGGCCGTGTCCGTCGAAGCCGCCGAGCCCCTCGCGAGCCACGCAGCTCACGCTACCGAGCACCGGCTCGGCCTGAAAGCCGCCGTGCACCGCCAAATAGGCGCGCAGGCCGTTCACGGGAGCGCTAAAACGCAGCGTTTGCCCTTCATGCACGGCAACCGGCTGCCAAAGCGGAAGCGGTGTATCATCGAGGGTCGCCCCCAGGTCGGCGCCGGCCACCGCGAGGGTTACATCGCGTACCGCTGACAGCGTCATCCCCCCAAAGGTGATTTCAAGCGCGGCAGCCCCCCAAGGGTTTCCCGCCAGGCGGTTGGCCCAAGCCCAGCCATGCAGGTCGGCGGGGCCGCCTTGAGTCACCCCCAATCGGCGCACGCCGAAACGCCCGGCATCCTGCAACAGCGCCAGCGGGCCGGCGCGCTCAACACGCAACCCCTCAACGCTCATTAGCTCGCCTCCCGGGTCGTCGTGGTGTCGTTCACGGGCGTGGTGTCGCCGCCCTCGTTGACGAAGGTATCCCGTTCCACCGGCACAAAGCGCACGCGATCACCGACGTTAAGCAGACTAAACCCCTCGCGCTCACGATCGAAGAGCTTGGCTGCCGTGCGCCCGAGCAGATTCCAGCCGCCGGGGGTGGCCGTGGGATACGCCGCCGTCTGACGTCCGGCAATCGCCACGCTGTTCACCGGCACGCGCTGACGCGGGGTATCGAGTCGCGGCACGTCGAGTTTTTCATCCAAAAGCCCCATGAACGCGAAACCGGGCGCAAAACCCAGCGCAAAGACGCGATAGGTGACGCTTGCGTGGCACTCGATCACCTGCTCAACGCTTAATCCCGCATGCGCCGCGACGCGCGCAAGGTCAGGCCCGACGCTTGTGTCGTACCAGGCCGGCAGTTCATGTACTTCGCCTGCAAGCGCCGCTTCATCGGGTTGCAGTTGGTGAAGTCGCTCAGAGAGCCGCTGCCGTGCGGCTTGCGGGGTGAGCTGCAAGGGGTCGAACACCACGAGCAACGTGGTGTAGGACGGCACCAGATCGATAAGCGCTGCGCCGAAAGCCGATTCGCATTCGCGCGAAAGCGCGCTGATCCAGGCGAGATTGTCCTCATCGATACGCTCGAACAGCCGCACCATCCAGCCATCCAGGCCCGCCGCTTCAATACGCGGCAAGGGGGGAGCGTTAACACTCACTGGGCGGCCTCCTGATGCGCGTGATCGGTGAGCGCCTGGCGAATGGCCTTCACGGCGGCGATGGATTCGGGGTTATCGCCGTGAACGCAGAGCGTATCCGCCTCGAGTATCAGTTCGCTGCCGTCGCGAGCGATTAATGGCTGCCCGCGGGCGATACGCACCGCCTGATCGACAATCACGTCCGGGTCGTGGTGTACCGCGCCCATTTCGCGCCGAGAGACCAAGCGCCCCTCTTCGTCGTAGGCGCGGTCGGCAAACGCCTCAAACCACAGCGTGACGCCGTGTTCCGCAGCCAGTGAACGAACGGCGTGCGTCTCGCGGGTTGCCATGGTCATCAAAGGGAGCGTCGCATCGAAGGCCAGAATCGCCCGTATCACCGCGCTCATGACCTCTGGGTCGCGGGCCATGTCGTTATAGAGCGCGCCGTGGGGTTTGACGTAGCCCACCGAGATCCCCTCCGCGCGGCAGACCCCCGCAAGCGCCCCAAGCTGATAGAGCACGAGGTTTTCGATTTCATCCGCCGAGCATGCCAGCGAGCGGCGGCCAAACCCGACCATATCCGGATACGCCGGGTGTGCGCCCACGGTAACACCGTGCTTACGCGCCAGGCGTACCGTCATACGGATCACATCGGGGTCGGAGGCGTGAAAGCCGCAGGCCACGTTGGCCAGATCGATATGCGGCATCACCTCGTGGTCCATTCCCATCACCCAGGGGCCAAAGCTCTCCCCCATGTCGGCATTGAGCAGTAACGAACGTGAGGGCATACGGATCTCCTAGTCTTGAACTCACGGTTTCAAAAATAGCACCACAATACCGCCTATCGTGAAAATTCGTGCATCAAGACAGCGCTTGAAATAGCGAAGCGTACAAATGCTGTGTTGTCTATGCTGATAAGTACCCTTTTACCAATGTAAAACGCCTTCTCTGATGGGCAGGAGACCCGATATGCGACTACAAGATAAAAATATCATCGTGACCGGTGGCGCTAGCGGTATTGGTTTGGCAAGCGTTAAACGCTGCCTGGAAGAGGGCGCCAATGTGGTGATCGCCGATATAGAAGAGAGCGACGGCGCGGCCCTCGCCCAAAAGCTCGACGCCGAACACAGCGGCCGCTGCCTGTTCAAGGTCTGCGATGTCACCGATACGACCCAGGTCGATACGCTCTTTAACGACACACAAGCCGAGCTTGGCAGCGTCGATGCCGTGTTCAACAACGCCGGCATCGGCGGGCTATGCCCTTCCGATGAACTCAGCGACGATGACTACCTGCGCATTATCGACATCAACTTAAACGGCGTTTTTCGCGTCGCGCGTGCCGCGCTGAGGGTAATGTACCGCCAGGGCAGCGGCAGCATCGTCAACTGCGCGTCTATTCTCGGTGTGTTCGGGCAGTCGCAAACCGCCGCCTATACCGCGGCCAAGGGCGGTGTGGTCAATATGACGCGTACCCTCGCCATTGAGTCCGCCCCCAAGGGCGTCCGCGTGAACGCCATCGGCCCCGGTTATATCGACACGCCACTGCTTGATGAACTCGACGACGAGATGCTTCAGGGGCTAATCGCGCTACACCCCATGGGGCGTCTCGGCCGGCCGGAGGAGATCGCCAACGCGTTTCTCTTCCTCGCCAGCGACGAGGCAAGCTTTGTCACCGGTGCTCACCTGCTCGTCGATGGAGGCTTTACCGCCGGAAAATCCTAATTTTCTTTTGATTTTGGCGGCGGGGCGGCGTGAATTGCACACACTTTGCACATTGCGTGCCCAATCGCTGCGCTAGAACCCGCGATGCTATGCTTTGACTCTTGCGCGGCGCATCGCGCGCTTTTTAGCCAACTTAGGTTGACGCCATGGGGACCTCGCCACGTTCATGATCGACGCTCGCTCGCCTCGCACTTGCCACACCATTGATGTCACTCCATGAGCGGCAAAAGTGCCTGGAGATTCGCGCTGCCACGCCCGACACGGCTCGGGCTTAAACTCTTTGCGATTATTTTAAGCGTCAACGTGGCGATTTCCGCAGGTGTCTTCCTGGCCGCGTCCTACAGCATCGACCGCGGCTTTCTGGATTACCTGAACCAAGCGCAGGAGCGCCGCGCCCGGGTGCTGGCGGAAGGGCTGGTTGACCGTTGGCAGTACCATCAAGGCTGGCAGTGGCTAGAGCGCGAGCCCGAGCGCTGGCCGGCGGTGGTGCGCCATGCGCTGGGGCAATCGCACCGCGACCGCCCTTCACCGCTGGGAGAGGCGCGGGATTTTGCCTTACGCGCCCCCGATGGCCGCTTTATTGTCTCCCCCGAACGTCGGCGTGGCGCCCCCAGCAACTGGCACTGGATGCCGCTGACAGCGGAGGAGCGCGTGATCGGCACGCTGGGGTTTCGCCCGCCTCAACAGATGATGGAGCGCATGGAGAGCCGTTTTTTGGAGCGCCAGCAGCGTAACCTGTTGATGATTGTGGTGTCGCTGGGCCTTGCGTCGCTACTGCTCGCCGGCGGGCTCTCCTGGTGGCTAGAGCTGTGTATCAGGGACAGGGGCTAACACCGTAGGAGTGCGGACGGCACGGTAGAGTGTGGTTTGTTTTTTTTTTCAAGCAGAAGACGGCATACGAGATACGGAACTGTGACTGAGTTCAGACGTGTGCTCTTCCGATCTATGTGTATAAGAGACAGGAGCTATCTCGCTTGGCGCGGGACTTTAACGTCCTCGCCGCGACGCTGGAAGCCAGCCGCGACGCCCGCGCCCGTTGGGTCTCGGACACCGCCCACGAACTGCGCACGCCACTCGCCGTGCTGCGCGGCGAGATCGAAGCCATGCAGGATGGCATCCGAGCGCTCAACCAGGAAAATTTGCACTCACTCGCCCAGGAAGTCGAGCAGCTAGAGCGACTGGTGGCTGATTTGCGCCTGCTCTCGCAAAGCGACGCGGGGGCGCTGGACATTCACCTGGCGCCGCTGAAGCTAAGCGAGCACTTACAAACACGCCTTGCCAACGCCGAGCCTTGGCTTAACGACAAGGGGCTTGGGCTAACCACCGAGCTGGAAAGCGGCGTGATGATCCAAGGCGACGCCCAGCGTCTGCGCCAGCTATGGAGTAATCTGTTGGACAATAGCTGCGCCTATACCGAGGCACCTGGCGCGCTTCGCATCACGCTGAAACAGTGCGGGCAGCAGGCGGTGCTCACCTGGGAGGATAGCGCCCCCGGCGTGCCGGAGCGCGAACTTTCCCGCCTTACCGAGCGTCTCTACCGGGTAGAGGGTTCGCGTAATCGCGCCAGCGGCGGCAGCGGCCTGGGGCTCTCGATTGCCAGCGCTTTGGTTCACGCCCACGGCGGCACGCTTGAGGCCAGCGCATCAACGCTTGGCGGGCTGCGCTGGACGCTGCGCTTTCCGCTTTTATCGCCATAGAGATACACCCCGTATGCCCAACGATGCTTCTTTGTTGATTGTCGAAGACGAGCCCAAGATTGCCCGCTTGATGGCGGATTACCTGCAAACACACGGCTTTGCAGTGACAACCCTGGAGAATGGCGAGGCGGCGATGCCCTGGCTTGAACAGCACGCGCCCGCGCTGATTCTGCTCGATTTAATGCTGCCCGGCGTTGATGGCCTGACGCTGTGCCGCGAAATCCGCCAGCGCTACCCGCACATCGCCATCATCATGGTCACCGCCAAGGTGGAAGAGGTGGACCGGCTACTCGGGCTTGAACTCGGCGCCGACGACTACATCTGCAAACCGTTCAGCCCGCGAGAGGTGGTCGCCCGCGTCAAGGCCGTGCTGCGGCGCATTCAAGCGGCCGACGCCGATGCACCGACAAACCCGGCGCCGGTCACCTTGAACGACGACGGTTGGCAAGCGCTCGTTAACGGGCAAGACATCGGCCTGACCGCCGTGGAGTTTCAGCTGTTGCGCGTGATGATGCACGCGCCGGGGCGCATTTTTAGCCGCGAACAGCTGATGGATCACATGTATCGCGATAACCGCATCGTCTCCGAGCGCACCGTCGACAGCCACGTCAAGAAGCTGCGCAAGAAAATCGCCGACGCGCTGCCCGAGCGCGACATTATCCGCTCGGTGTACGGCGTGGGTTACAAGTACCACCCCGAAGCGTGACGCTTAGGGGTGATAAAGCGCTCGATTGAGAAAGGCGATACCCGCCTCGATGGCGCGCCCGTCGAGCAAAAAACTCGCGAAGTGCCCGCGCCCGTGCAGCAGGTAAAGCTCGCTCTCCACGCCGTGGGCGATGAGCTCAGCATAGAAATCGGTGGCGTGATCCACCGGCACCAGCTGATCCCAGGTGCCATGGTAGAGAAAATGCGGCGGCGCCGACGCCGTGACATGCCGCGCGGGAGAGGCCAGCGCGTAGGCGTCTCCCTTTTCCGCCCGCGTGCCGCCGATGAAATTCACCACCAAACGGCCATCGTCGAACTTGTGCAAATCACTCGGCAGCCCACCTGCCAGCACCGCCGCAAGCCGCGCATGCTCGCCGCCATGGGGCTTGGCCAGCGGCCCTTCGGCCCCTGCCAAGGCGAGTAAGCTCACCAGATGCGCGCCGGAAGAGAAGCCGACGCCGGCGATACGATCGGTATCCACGCGCCAATCCTCGGCGTTGGCGTGAATCCAGCGCATCGCTTGCTGAAGATCGTGGAGCTGCGCCGGAAAGCGATAATCGGGGGCAAAGCGGTGCTCGATATTAACGCTGACGTAGCCCTGCGCGGCGAGTTTCTCGGCAATCGCCGTCATGTCGTCGCGACCGGGATTGCGCCAGCCACCGCCGTGCACCACCAGCGCCGCCGGACGCTTTTCCATGCCCGCGGTTTGCGGCAGGTAGACATCGGCACGCAGCACTTCCGGCCAGTCTTCAGGGGTATAGCGCTGGCCCAGGTGGCGGCTAAAGCCAATAGGCTCGCGCAGGGCATCCGTTGTCACCGCCGGCTCTCCTTCGCTAACCCGATGGGTCGTGCCGCAGCCGCTAAGCGCCAGCATAAGCGCACCAAGGCTTATATAGCGGCGTAGGCACCGCCAGGCATTCCGCGCTGCGCTCACTAACGCCATGGGACTATGGTGATGTTTCATCCGTCTCGACTCCTGAATCGTTCCCCCTCCCCTGACAGCCAGTATCCATGTCGGGAACCCTGGCGTCACCTTTACGGTCGACGGGCGTAAGGTCACGTTTGTTGCACACTCTCTGCAAAGGGTTTGCACCTCTGTCGGCAATACTGTCAGCGTCAACACCTAGGAGATGCCCCATGAAACTGACACGCGGATTTTTTGCCAGCCCTCTTTTCAACAACACGCTTTTCACCAGCACGCTGCTTGCAGCATCTCTGCTCTCTTTCGCTGCCACCGCGCAGGCCGACCACCACGGCGGTAACGCCGGCAAATACAGCAATAAGTCGGAACAACTGCAAGAGCGCATGCAAGAGCGCCGCCAAGCGGTTTACGAGCAGGCGGGCATCAGCGAAGAGAAGCAGGCCGAGATCAACGCTGCCCGCGACGAACACTTCAATGCGATGCGCGAACTGCGCGAGGATCACTACGCGCGGATGCAGGAGATTCTCACCGAGGAAGAGCAAACCGCGATAAAAGAGGCCATGCGTGACATGCACGAAACGTATCGCGGTAAACAGGGGCATCGTGGCTATCACGGCGATAACCGGGCTCCTGAAGCCGCCGAGTAATCGCGTTTCACTTCTCGCTTCGTCTTTAACTAACGCCCGGTTTTCCGGGCGTTTTTGCGTTTAATGTCCGCCCAATCCTGGCTTTTGTCCGGCGCGTGTCCGCCTATCGCCACTTGAAGCGCCTGCGTAAACCGCGTATTTTATTTGAACGTTCATTCAAAAATAGATTCGCAAACGTATTGGGCTTAAAGGAGGCCGCCTTTCATGGCGCACGACACGTCAACACTCCCCGCACGCGATCGCTTGAACCCCGTGGTATTCCACGGCAGCGTGGCGGGGATCCTGGTTTTTTTGGTTCTCACGATGCTCTTCACCGAGCAGGCGGGGGCCTTCTTTGATGCGGGCCTTGCCTGGGTCAGTAAAACCTTCGGCTGGTATTACATGCTGGCGATTGTGGCTTACCTGGTGTTTGTGGCGCTCATCGGCATGTCGCGCTTTGGCAGCATCCGCTTGGGGCCGGACCACGCGCGGCCGGAGTTTTCGCTGCTCTCCTGGTCGGCGATGCTGTTCGCCGCCGGTATCGGCATTGACCTGCTGTTTTTTAGCGTCGCCGAGCCGGTGGCCCACTACCTGGCACCGCCGGATCTCCCGCCGGAAAGCCAAGCCGCGATGCGTAACGCCGTGGTGCAAACCTACCTGCACTGGGGGCTTTCCGGCTGGGGGCTCTACGTTCTGATGGGCATGGCGCTGGCCTACTTCAGCTATCGCCACCGCCTGCCGCTGGCGATCCGCAGCGCGCTCTATCCGCTACTGGGCAAGCGCATTCACGGGCCGATCGGCAACGCCGTGGATATTACCGCCGTGATCTCGACCGTCTTCGGCATCGCGACGAGCCTGGGTATCGGCGTGATGCAGCTCAATTACGGCTTGAACTACATGTTTGACGTGCCGGAAAACCTCACCGTGCAGATCATTCTGATCGCGCTGGTGGTGGTACTGGCGACGATTTCGGTGGTGAGCGGCGTCGAGAAGGGCATCCGTCGCCTCTCGGAGTTCAACATGCTGTTGGCGCTTTGTCTGATGCTGTTTGTGCTCTTCTCCGGCAACACCTTGGGGCTTTTGGATAAAGTCGTGAACAACGCCGGCGACTACTTTGCCGGTTTTGTCGCCGCCAGCTTCGACACCTACGCGTTTGCCGATGAAGGTGCCCAGGAGTGGAAAATGTGGTGGACGATCTTCTTCTGGGGCTGGTGGATCGCCTGGACGCCGTTTGTGGGCCTGTTCCTCGCGCGTATCTCGCGGGGTCGCACCATTCGCCAGTTCGTGGCGGGCGCCCTGTTCATTCCGCTGGCGTTTATGATGGTGTGGATGTCGGTATTCGGTAACAGCGGGATCGATCTTGTCGCCAATCACGGCGTTGTCGAACTCGGCGAACAAGCGCTGAACACGCCGCAAACCACGCTCTATACCTTGCTGGAGTACTACCCGTTTGTCTCTATCACCGCCGCCGTGGTCACGGTGTTGGGGATTGTGTTCTTTATTACCTCGGCTGACTCCGGCGCGCTGGTACTGGCCAACTTTACTTCCATCTTGAGCGATGTGAACCACGATGCGCCGGTGAAGCTGCGGATCTTCTGGTCGGCGGTGATTGGCTTGATCACCGTTGCGCTTCTGATGGCCGGCGGGCTTGCCGCGCTGCAAAGCGCGGTGGTGATAACGGCGCTGCCCTTCTCCGTGGTGATTTTCGCCATCATGGTGGGCATGTACAAGGCACTGAAGCTTGAGGGCAGCAAAGCCGATGCACGGCGTATGATCGCCGGGAGCGCCCCGGGTGGCGACTGGCGCGAGCGGCTGGATCGGGCGCTGGATACGTCCTCGCGCGCCGGTGCCGAAGCGACCATCGAACATGCGATTCGCCCGGCGATGAAGCAGTTCGCCCAGGAGCTCGAGAGCCGCGGCCAGAGCGCCAGCGTTACCGAAGAGAGGCTGGAAAATGAGCCGCTGCCGCGTTTAACCCTGCAGGTGGATCTAGAAGAGGCCGCCAGCTTCGTCTACCAGATATGCCCGCACCGCATGCGCACGCCGAGCTTTATCCCCGCCGACGATGACTTCTATGTACGTTTGGATGTGCATCTCGCCGAAGGCGGCCAGGATAAAGACCTCAATGGCTACACGCGCGGGCAAGTCATCGGCGATTTGGTGGCTGAGTACGAGCGCCATCTGCACTTTCTGGCGCTAGCGGGTCAGCAGCTAGGGAGCATCCAAGCCATGCCCGGCACCATCGGCGAGCCCCCCGAACAGGCGCAGCCGATATAAGGGGGCTTACGAACACGAAAGCCGCTTTTAAAACTGACCATCCCGGCTTAAAAAGCCGGGATTTTTTTATCCTTCGTACCGCCTCGCCAGGGCGTCTCGGGTCTGGGTGGCGAGGCGGGACAGCGTTTGCCAAACAGCGGTGAGGGGGGCTTGCGCCACCGCTTGTCGCTCAAGCTCCAGGGCGGCGTCGGCCAGGGCCTTTGCCCCGATGCTTGCGGCTTCGCCGCGAAGCTGATGGGCTAAGTGCGCCACTCGGGGAGGATTATCCAGCGAGGCGCGAAGCTGTTGCAGATACGCATTGGCCTGATCTTGAAACAGCGCCACCAGTTGCACCACGCTCTCCCGCCCAAGGGTAGCTTCTAGCTGCGCGAGAATCGGCTCATCGACCAGCGGCGAAGCGGGTGATTCACGGCGCGGGGGTGGACTTTCGTCAACGTCTGAGTGGGTGTCATCGCTCACATGGCGTTTGAGCATCTGGCTTAAGGCGTCAAGGGTTAACGGCTTGGTGAGGTAGTCATCCATACCTGCGGCTAAACAGCGCTGGCGATCGCCCTGCATACCGCCCGCGGTCATCGCCACAATCGGCACCTCGGCTAGCCAGCCGCCGCGCGCGCGCAGGGCCTGGGTGAGCGATATGCCATCCTGATCGGGCAGCTGAATATCCATCAAAATCGCTGCGACCCCGCCGCCCTGCTCCACCTGCTCCAGCGCCTGCTCGGCGCTCTCGGCACAGCGCACCTCGGCGCCCAAATGCTGCAGCATACCGACGGCGACTTTGCGATTGACGGCGTTGTCCTCCACCAGCAGAAGCGGCAAGCCGCTAAAGTTATCTCGAGGAGCGGCCGGCATGGCCACATCCACCGGGGTGGCGGGCGACAGCGGCAGCTCGCACCAGAAGGTGCTGCCCGCGCCGAGGGCGCTCTCAACGCCTAAGCGCCCCTGCATCGCTTTACAAAGCCGTTTACAAATCGCCAACCCGAGCCCGGTGCCGCCGTAGCGCCGGGCCACGCTGGCATCGGCTTGCTGAAACGGCTCAAACAGGTGCTGCTGCTGCGCGCGGCTGATGCCACAGCCGCTATCGATAACGCGGATGAATAAGCGTTGGTAGGTGGCGTCGATCTCAACCGTCACGCTGCCTTGGTCGGTGAACTTGACCGCATTCGCGATTAAGTTGAGCAGTATTTGCCGTAACCGCGCGGCATCGATGTGGATCCAGGCGGGCACATCAGCGGCAATATGCGTTTTAAGCGCCACTCCCTTGGCTTTGGCTCGCGGCGCGAAGAGTGCCACAACGCCATCCACCAGCGCGGCCAGCTCGGTCGGGGCGGGGCTAAGGGTAAGGTGGCCAGCTTCAATTTTGGAGAAGTCGAGGATCTCGTTGATCATCTCCAAAAGCTGGTTGGCGCTATCGTGAATGGTGCGCGCGTAGTCTGCTAACTGCGGTCGGGGCAACGGCTGGCACAGCAGTTCGCTCATACCCAGCACGCCGTTAAGCGGCGTGCGGATCTCATGGCTGACCATGGCCAGAAAATCGGACTTAGCCTGGTTGGCTGACTGGGCCTGTTTAGCCGTCACTTCAAGCTGGCGACTTAGCTGCTCTTGCTCGCGCCGCGCCGCGGTGCTCTCGCGCATCTCGCGCACTAAAAAAAGGATGATGAGCAGCGCCGCCAAGCTCATCCCGACAATAAGCGCCAGCAGTAGCGGATAAAGCTGGCTAAGCTGGGCGCGCTCTTCGGTCGCGGCTTCGGCCAAGTAACCGTTGATGTTAATCACAAGCCGCTCGGTCAGATGCGAGAGGACCTGCAGCTCCTCCTCAATGGCCACTATTGGGAGCTGCGCGCTGCGCTCATGGGGCTCGACCATGGGGTCCAGCACATCAAGCTGCGCTTGAATGCGGTTTAGCAGCTCGCGCGCGATGGGTATTTGATTCAGCAGCTCGCCGGCCTCGCCCTCTTCGAGCACCTTTAAGCGGCTGTAAAGCAGCTCAAACTGAAGATTAAGGGCATCTTGCGCTTCCGGGTTCAGTGGGCCGCGCGTGGAGGCGAGCAGCTGATTCAACAGCTGCATGGTATCGCGGTCGAGCTTATAGACGACCCAGGAGGTATCTTCGCGCAAACTCTGGGTCAAATTGTCCTGGCGCCATGCCGCGAGGGTGGCGACCACCAGCGCGGAGGCCAGCAGCAGCACAGCGACTGCCGCCACGACGGTTAATCGCCGTGGGTAGCGTAACAGTTTGGCCGAGCGCGGGAGAGCGGCGTTAGTGAACATCAATCCTCATGACTTGCCATACCGCACGAAAGCGCATTTTTTCGCTTAGGAGTGCCTCGTCATGATCAAAGGGGTAAAGCACCCAGAGCGGGCCATATTCACGGATCGGCATCGCCTCGCCGTCGCGGTCCATCGCCAGCAGTACGTCGTACTCGACAAAATCCTCAATGGGGATTTCCGCTTCGTAACTGTTCAGCGCCACCACATGCACATACTCGCCCTGGGCACCCACATGCGCTAAGAGTTCGCGCATTAGCGGGCCGCGATAGTCGTGGGGGTGATCGGTCCACGGCGTGCCCGTGCGCACCTCGTGCTGGGGCAGCGCCTCAAGCATGGCGCGGTCAAAATGCGCCTCGTCGCCGACATTGGTGCGGGTTATCGCACCGCCCATTTTTAAAATAACCGGACCCCGAGGCTGCGCAAGCATGTCGCTTCCCTCGCCTGCCAACCCCAGTTGAAAAATGCTGAACAGCACCACCATGACCCCAATCCATAACGCTTTCACCACCAACGCCCCCACTCTTGATGCTCAACGAGCTAACGATAAAAAAACGAGATGGCGTTAAGCGTACGCCATCTCGTGATTCAATTCAGTTAGATAATAGGGTGATTCGTTGAGCGAGGGAATCAGTGATCGGGCGCTTCTGTCGATTCGCAGCGCACCAAGTCGCCGTAGGCGTGCCAACTGGCGTAACCCAGCACCGGCAAGATTAAGGCTAAGCCAATGTAGAAGGTCAACACGCCGAGGACTACACAGCCGGTGAGCATCATCGCCCACAGCAGCATCGGGCGGAAGTTGCGTGCCACGCTGCGAACGCTCGCTTCAATGCCTTCCATAAAGGTTAGGTCTTGGTCCATCAGCGTCGGAATCGCCACCACGCTAATGGCAAAGGCGCCAAACGCCAATACCGCCCCGGCGGCCGTGCCCACCGCAAGCATGCCGAGCCCCTCAGAGGTTGTCAGCAGCGAGGCGTAGAACACGTCAGCCCCCGGGGCTTCCATGCCAAAAAACAGCGCAAAGAGCAGCGTCGCTAGCCGAATCCAGGCGAGAAAGAAGATCATCATCATCACGCCCATCATCGCCAACTGCCCTGCGTGTGGCTGCCAACTCGCAAACGCATCACCCAAATGGGGCGGGCGACCTTTTTCAATTGCCTGGCTGACACCGTAAGAGCACACCGCGACAAGCGGGCCGATAAACATAAAGCCGGCGATCAGCGGCAATAACCAGTGCCAGTAACCTAATCTTAATGCGCCGATGGTGACGGCAATACTTAAGCCCACCCAAAACAGACCATAGGTAAGGCTAACCACCGGGGCGCGGCGAAAGTCCTCAATGCCGGCGGTTAGCCATGCTTTGGGGCGGTCCATGCCTATCTGGTTGATGCTGATTTTCACCGTAGGTAAATCAGCCACAGGTTTGCGCGTTTTTGTTGTTGCGGTGCTCATCGCATGACTCCTTCTGTCAGCGCCGTAATGCTGCCTTAATCTCGGCTTTTTCTTACTGTAGTTGACTTATGTCAGGCAAAAAGGCTGATGAGCACCTTGCGTACAAAAAATCCACCAGACGGGGCATTCGCGACAATAAAATTGATGCGTTAGAAAAAGGTAAAAAACCCCAGGGCAAGGCCTGGGGTTTTGCGTGTGTTGCTTTAAAGCGTGAGTAACGCTGATGTAGCGCGTTGCGTTAACGCACAATCATCACCGACATCTTGGCGTGATGCACCACGTGTTCGGCATTTGGGCCGATCACATAGTCGACGAACTTACGCTTGTTGTGCGAAGCCATCACAATAAGATCAACATCAAGCTGCTTGCCGGCTTTGATAATCGCCTCCCATGGAGAGCCATCCACAATCACGCTCTGGGTTTGAATATCCTCCGGTACGTGCTTTTTAATGAACTCATGCTGCGCCTCTTTGATGCTTTCGTGGGCCTTTTGCGAGAAATTTTTGGGAAAATAAGCGCCCACGATGGGCATCTTAAAGTCTGGCAGCACGGTGACCACGTGCAGCGAAGCGCCAAAGGTCTGGCACAGGGTGATCGCCGTGGGCAACGCTTTTTCCCACGACGCCTCCTCGTTTAGGTCCACCGGCAACATGATTTTTTGATACATGACGCGCTCTCCTTTAGGCCGATGCCGTCGCGGCACTGCGATCACGCCGCCGGCGTTGCATCATTACGATCAGACCAAACACTAAAAAGGCCGGAATCCACATAAGCTCCTTAGTCCAGCGGTCCACCGGGGCCAATACCTCGATGATCTCCTGGTCGAAGTCGAAGCCGAGATCATCGGCCCGGCTGCCGAAGGTCACCATGTCGACCACAACCCGCTCATCTTCGATGATCAACTCCAGACCCAGGTTCGCCAGGCGCTCCTCTCCGGTTTCACCCTCCGGGACGGGCAGGGTCATGTAGGTAGTCAGCGGGTCGCCGAAATCATCCTCACCGCTGATCTGCAGACGCAGCGTACTATCATCATCGACCTCGCCTAGGGCCTCGACGATTTGCGCTGGAGGAACGGACTCGTATGGGTCGTGAATCATGTCCATCCAGAACCCGGGCCGGAACAGCGTAAAGGCGATCAGCAGCAGTACGATAGACTCGTACCAGCGGTTACGGGTGATCATGAAGCCCTGGGTTGCCGCGGCGAAAATCAGCATGGCAATGGTCGATACCACGAAGATCAGTATGCCCTGCAGGGGCGTGACATCGATCAGCAGCAGGTCGGTATTGAAGATGAACAAAAACGGTAGCGCCGCGGTGCGCAGACTGTAGTAAAACGCCTGGAAACCGGTGCGAATCGGGTCGCCACCCGACACCGCTGCCGCCGCGAAGGACGCCAGCCCCACCGGCGGTGTGACATCCGCCATGATGCCGAAGTAGAACACAAACAGATGCACCGCGATCAAGGGCACCAGCAAGCCATTTTGCTCGCCTAGCTGTACGATGACCGGGGCCAGTAGTGCCGATACCACAATATAGTTGGCCGTGGTGGGCAGCCCCATGCCAAGGATCAAACTGAGCACCGCGGTGAACAGCAGGATCAGCATCAGGTTGCCCATGGAGAGAATCTCCACCACATCCGCCAGTACCAGCCCTACGCCGGTTTGCGATACGGCCCCGACGATAATGCCGGCGGTGGCGGTAGCGATACCGATGCCGATCATGTTGCGGGCACCGGTGACTAAGCCGTTCCACAGGTCCATCGCCCCTTCACGCAGATCCGCGGCCATGTCGCTGCGATCCCGAAAGATCGAGGTAATGGGACGCTGCGTCAAAATAATGAAAATCATGAACACCGTGGCCCAGAAGGCAGAGAGCCCGGGGGAGAGACGCTCAACCATCAGACACCAGATCAACACAATCACCGGTAGGATGTACTGCAGACCCACCAGCACTGTGGGCCGCGTCTCGGGGAGCTTATAGATAGGAGTGTCGGGGTCGTCGAGTTCAAGCTCGGGATAACCCGCTGCCAGTTTGAGCAGCGCCACATAAACTACCGACAGCGCGACCGCGATGACCCATGGCGTAGCGCTGCCTAGCACCGGTTTGAGCCAGCCGAGACCGTAGTAGACCACCAAGGCGGTCACCATCATCAATAACAGGCCGCCGAGAAAGCCAATCACCTTGCGCACCAGGGGCTTTGGCGGGTTACTGCTCTCCAGCCCCTGCAAGTTGGCCTTGAGGGCTTCAAGGTGGACAATGTAGATCAAGGCAATATAAGAGATCAGCGCCGGCAGGAAGGCGTGCTTGATGACCTCCACATAGGAGATGCCCACGTACTCAACCATCAAGAAGGCCGCAGCCCCCATGACTGGCGGCATGATCTGGCCATTGACCGATGACGACACTTCGACGGCACCCGCCTTCTCGGAGGAGAAACCCACGCGTTTCATCATCGGCACGGTAAAGGTACCGGTGGTCACCACGTTGGCGATAGAGGAGCCCGAGATCAAACCGGTCATACCCGAGGCCACGACGGCGGCCTTGGCCGGCCCGCCCTTGTAGTGGCCTAGCATCGAGAAGGCGACCTTGATGAAGTAGTTACCGGCGCCGGCCTTGTCGAGCAGGGCGCCAAAGAGCACAAACAGGAACACAAAGCTGGTCGAAACCCCCAGCGCGATACCGAAGACCCCTTGGGTTGTCAGCCACTGGTGATTGATGAGCCCGTAGAGGCTGACCCCGCGGTGGGACAGGATGCCCGGCATATAGGGCCCGGCAAGGGAATAAAGAATAAAAATTGAGGCGATGATCATTAACGGCGGCCCCAGGGCTCGACGCGTGGCCTCTAGCAGCAGCAGAATCCCGGCTACGCCAATAATCACATCCTGTAGAATCGGCGCGCCGGGACGCTGGGATAGCTGCTCATAGAACATGAATATATAGGCGCCGCAGAAAGCGGCCGCAGCAGCCAGAATCCAATCCTGAAGAGGGATACGGTCGCGCGGCGAACGCTTGAGGGCCGGGTAGGCCATATAAGCGAGAAAAAGTGCAAAGGCGAGATGGATAGAGCGGGCTTCGGTGGCGCTGAACACCCCAAAACCCAACGTAAAGGGTATTGGAGAAGCGATCCACAGCTGGAAGAGTGACCACGCTGCCGCGATACTTACCAATATTTTACCGGGCATACCGGCCGGCTTGCGGGCCCCCGAATCGGTCGAGGCGACCATATCCTCTAGATCGATCTCCGATCCCGAGGCCTTCTTATTATCCTCAGTCATAAGCGTGCTCTGCTCTGTAACGTTTGACCTAGGGTTCCCTTGGGTGATGCCATCCGACACCCCAAACCAGAATGCGCGGCCCCCTCAGGTGACCGCGCATTCTTCACCGAGGTGAATTCACCTCAGAAGAGCCGTTTTACTCAATCCAACCCTGCTCGCGATAATAGCGCGCGGCACCTTCATGCAGCGGTGCTGACAGGCCTGAGGTAACCATCTCTTCCTGATCGAGGTTCTCAAAGGCCGGGTGCAGACGCTTGAAGCGATCGAAGTTGTCGAACACGGCCTTAACGGTCTGGTAGATGATTTCATCATCGGCCTCGGCGGTGGTCACAAAGGTCGCGGCCACACCAAAGGTCTCGACGTCATCGGGGTTGCCTTTGTAGAGGCCACCTTGAATGACGGACTTGGAGTAGTAGGGATACTCTTCAACGATGCCCTCGATATCCTCGTCGTTCAGCGGAATCAAGCGCGCATCGACGGTGGTGGTCGCTTCCTGGATGGAGCCGTTGGGGTGGCCCACGACGTAGACCATCGCATCGACGTTGTTGTCCGCTAGGGCGGCGGCCTGCTCGGCGGCATCCAGCTGAGACGCCAGCGCAAAGGTGTCTTCGGTCCAGCCCTTAGCGTCCATGACCACTTCCATGGTGTTGCGCTGGCCGGAGCCCGGGTTACCGATGTTGACGCGCTTGCCTTCTAGGTCGTCAAGCTCTTCGATGCCTGAATCGGCGCGGGCCAGCAGGGTCAGCGGCTCGCCATGGACACGGAAAACGGCGCGTAGGTCTTCATAGGCATCCCCCTCGAAGTTACCGGTGCCATTATAGGCCTGATACTGAACGTCGGACTGGGCCACGCCCATGTCCAGCTCACCGGACTTGATGCCATTGATATTAGCCACCGAACCGCCGGTGGAGGGCGCGTTACACTTGATGTTGGCGTCTTCCAGGCGATTGACCAAACGGCAGATCGACTGGCCTACCACGTAGTAGACACCCGTCTGGCCACCGGTACCGATGGTGATGAACTCTTCGTCCTGCGCCATGGCCGGCGAGGCAAAGCTGGCAGCCGCCAACAACGCGCCGGAGAAAGCCGCGGTAGAAAATACATGACGATTCATGGATACACCTCTTTTATCTGGATGTTATGAGCGCTGTGCGCCGGGTAACCGTTAGCAATGCCTATCGGTAGGATTTTCCCAGCTAGGGCACCAAAGCCTTTTCAAGACAATCCTTTACACGCATTCCCTACTTTAGCGAAAAAAACGTGTATTAGCGAAATGTGCCGCTGTTTATTCTTAACGCTTCGCTGCCCAAACGCAAAGAGCCGCTAGTGCTTAGCAACGTTTAATAAACAACGTTCAAGCAGTCTAGCGGCTAATAGCGTTTAGGAGGCGTTTACGACTATACGCAAATGACATAAGGCATACCCAAGTACGCCTCCACACTTTACTCGCGCGGAGCTTGGGCCTGAAATATCACGACGCCTGCATGATCAATTGCTGTTTTTCGCCCTTCATGGCGGCGAACTCGGCCTCATAGAAGAATTCGCTCTCGCCAAAGGCCGGCTCAAGATGGTGCAGCCAGGTCGCGTCTTCGTTGTACTTGGCGAAGAAGGGGCGCTGAATCCAGTCGGCGTCGCGGCCTTGAATAAAGCGCAGCACAAAGACTTTCTCGCCGTGGATCTCGGCAACGCCCTGAATCTCCACCTTGCCCGGGTCGGCGGACATCGACGGCCCACGGGCGGTACGCGCCAAGCCCGGTACGTGCTTCATCGCCTCACGGTAGATCTCGTAGGCGCGCACCAGCGGCACCTCGAAGTAGTGGCGCGCGCCGGTGTCGCGCTCGACAAACATGTAGTACGGAATCATCCCCAAACGCACCTGCTGCGTCCACATTTTCGCCCACTGCGCGGCATCGTCGTTGATGTGCTTTAAAAGCGGCGCCTGGGTGCGGATCTCCGCCCCGGTGGCGCGGATGCGGCGAATCGCCTCGCGGCAGATCGGCGTATCCATCTCTTTCCAGTGGTTGAAGTGCGCCATAAAAGCCACATGCTTACCGGCGGCGACCAGTTCGCGGAACAGCGCAAGAATCTCCTCGGCGTCGGGGTCGGTGACAAAGCGGTAGGGCCAGAAGGTCAAGCTCTTGGAGCCGATACGAATATCCTGAACATGATCCAGCTCGGGCTGCATCAGCCCTTCCAGGTACATGCGCAGGTGCTTGGCCTTCATCACCATGGGGTCGCCGCCGGTCATCAAAAGATCGGTGACCTCGGTGTGCTCGGCGAGATAACGGTGCAGTGAATCGGCTTCGCTGGAAGCGAACTTCAGGTCCTTGTCGCCCACAAACTGCGCCCAGCGGAAGCAGAAAGTGCAGTAGCTGTGGCACACCTGGCCTTGGCTGGGGAAAAACAGCACGGTTTCTTGATACTTGTGCTGCATGCCCGGCAGCGGCTCACCGTCGAGCAGCGGCAAGTTGAGATCCATCTGCCCCGCCGGGTGCGGGTTAAGCTCGCTGCGAATGCGCTCGATGACAGGCTTCATCTCGGCGGCTGAGGCGCCTTGGCGCACCAGTGCCGCGACCTCGTCATAGTGCTCCGGGAGCAGCATGCCACGCTGGGGAAAGGTGAGCTGAAAGACCGGGTCCGCGGGGATATTATTCCAGTCGATAAGCTCGTCGATCACGTACTCGTTAACGCGAAACGGCAGCACCTGACTGACCACCCGCATATCAAACTGCAGGTCCTCAGGCAGAGACTGTAGCGCCTCGATCTTGTCCAGCTGGCGATGGGTGTAGACCTTGAATTGGCGCGCTTCAAACGCCTCGGCACCGGGATCGCCCAGCTCAATATTGACACGCTGATTCATAACCATCTCCTCGACATGGCCCGCTAGCGCAGGCGCCAAGGGAGCGGAGCCTGCATGCACGGGAAATAAGGGATGGCTATTGGTACAGACCTAGGGCGGGAGTTGCAAGTTTTCGTCGCCATTTGCAACGATCGTCGCCAAAAACAAAAGACATCGAAACAAACGGTTCAACTGCCACTGGGCTCTTTGAGCAGCTTAGCGGTGACTTTTTGCAACCTAGGCGCACCAATCAAAATCAAGCAAAACGCAATCGGCCAAGCGATGTAGAAGGCACGCCACCAGCGCCCACCGAAACCGGGCGAAAGGCCCGTATTCGCCCAGGTGATCACAAACGTCATCAGCGTCACCATGTAAATGGACATCAACACGGCAAACACCCAGCGAGCGTAACGCGGCGGAAACAGCATAAAGAACTCCAGAAGCAGAAAATAACTTAAAAGAATATATTAAGTCTTAATCTACCTATCCATGCGCAAAATGCAATGCTAACGGCTAGGCTTAGACGTTGTAGCCCAGCACCGTGGGTAGCCACAGCGCTATCGCGGGGAAAACCGCCACCAGCGCCAGTGCGCACGCCATCGCGACCACAAACACAAGCGCCCAGCCCAGCGTGTGCTCCAGGCGAATTTTCGCCACTTCGGTGGTCACCATCAAGTTAACTGCCACCGGCGGAGTGAACTGCCCGATGGCAATATTCATGGCGAGCAGAATGCCAAACCACACCGGGTTCCACTCAAAGTGCTGCATCACCGGAATCAAGATCGGCATCATGATCAAATAGATCGAGATGGCATCCAGCAGCATGCCCGCGACCAGCACCGCCAGCATGACGAAAACCAGCAGCAGCACACCGTTGTCGGTTAAGCCAATAATCCACTCGGCCAAATGGCGAAACGTGCCTAACAGGGTGCCGGCCCAGGCAAAAATACCCGCCAAGGCGATAATCAGCATGACCACGCCGGAGATAATGGCCGCCTCGCCCAGAAGCTGCCACAGACCACGCCACGATAGCTCGCGGGTGAGATAAAGACCCACCAGCGCCCCGTAGGCCACCGCGACCACGGCCGCCTCGGTAGGGGTAAATAGCCCCGAGCGCAGCCCACCCAGTATCAGTCCCGGGGCAAACAGCGCCGGTAGCGCTTGCCTAAACGTACCCCGCACGCTCAGCCGTTCGGCAGCGCCCTCCCCCTGAACCCCCCCTCCCCAGCCGTAGCGTTTGGAAACCCACAGCGCCGGCACTAATAGCGCGAGCCCCGCCAGCACACCGGGAAACAGACCGGCAGCGAACAGCGCGCGCAAATCCACCCCCGGCACCACAATCGAATAGAGAATCAGCGCCACCGAAGGGGGAATGAGAATGGCGGTTGAGGCGGAGGCGGCGATCAGCGTGGCCGAAAACGGCTTGGGATACCCCGCCTTGGTCATGCTCGGCAGCATTACCATCGCCACCGCGGCGGCATCCGCCGGGCCTGAGCCGCTCATGCCCCCCATGATCATGCACACCAGCACCGCCACCAGCGCCAGCCCACCGTGGCGCGGGCCAATCAGCGCCTGAGCGAAGCGCACCAGGCGCAGCGCCACCCCGGCGCGCTCAAAAATCAGCCCCGTTAAAATAAACAGCGGAATCGCAATCAGCGGGTACTTGGCAATGCTGTTGTAGGTATTGGTGCCGAGTGTTGCCAGCATATCCGGCGACAGCCCGGCCAATATGCCCACCGCTCCCGAGAGCGCGAGCGAAAATGCCACTGGCACGCCCGCGATCAGAAAGCCAGCAAAGGCCAGAATCATCCAGAGATCAGGGCTCATCGGTGAGTCTCCCGCTCAAACGGTCGCGGGTTTGCTGAATAAGGCGCCACAGCATGGCAGCGGACAGCAGCGGCAGCCACACGATATACCACCACTGCGGTAACCCAAGCCCGGGCGACAGCGACTCCCACTGATACTCCTGCCAGGCAAGCTTAGCGCCATACCCGGTAATAAGCCCCAGCACGATCACCCCGCACAGCGCTTGAAAGACGATCAGTGCTTTGCGCGGCCCCGGCGGCAGGGCACGCTCTAAAAGGCCAATGCGTATATGACGGTTACGCCGCATGGCCACCGACGCGCCGGCAAAGGTGAGCACCACGAGAAGAAAGACCGAGAACTCTTCGGTAAACGAGAACGAACCGCCGGTCACGTAGCGCGTGACCACGTTCGCCAAGCTGATCAAGGCGATAATGACCAGGGCGACAGCCCCCAGCCAGCGTTCTGGGCGCGCATCGGGCGTACCTTGCATCTGACGTACCTTTTATGAACCAACAAACGTCACCGCCCTTCTTCAAGGGCGGTGATCACAACGGCGAATGTCGACTTAACGCGCGTCGATAGCGACTTGCGCCGCTTCTACCAGCTCATCGCCAATCCGCGGCGCCCACTTTTCGTAGACGGACTGGGTCGCGTCGACAAACGCTTGGTACTCGTCATCGCTTAGCTCGGTCACCGTCACCCCACGCTCTTTAATCGCGGCGAGGCGCTCGCTCTCCTGTTCGCGGGTCATGGCGATCTCCCACTCGCCGGCCTCCACCGCGGTTTCCCGCAGTAGGCTACGCTCGTCTTCGCTTAGCGACTGCCACACCTGCTGGTTCACAGCAAAAATCAGCGGGTCGTTCATGTAGTTCCAAAGCGTCAAGTACTCTTGCCCGACTTGATCAATGCGCGCCACGTCAAACACCGAAAGCGGGTTTTCCTGGCCGTCCACCGCGCCGGTGGTGAGCGCCGGCTTGGCATCGGCCCAGCTCATTTGCGTAGGATCGGCATCGAGGGCACTGAAGGTATCTTGGAACAGCGGTGAGCCCACCACACGGATTTTAAGGTTCTCTAAATCGGCGGGCGTGCTGATGGGCCCTTGGGAGTTGGAGAGCTGGCGAAAGCCGTTTTCGCCCCAGGCAAGGGGAATCACGCCGCGCGACTCAATGGCCTCGAACACCATTTCTCCGGCTTCTCCGCCGGTGACCGCGTCCACCGCGGCTTCATCGGGAATAAAAAACGGCAGCGAGAAGAGATTGAGTTCCGGCACCTGGGGTGACCAGTTGATCGTTGAGCCCACGGCGGCATCGATCAAGCCCGAGCGCATGGCGGAAAATTCGCGGGTTTGATCGCCGGAGACCAGCTGCGAGTTGGGGTAAACCCGCAGCGTGAGCTCCCCATCGCTACGCTCCTCCACCAGTTCCGCCCACTTTTCTGCCGCTTGCCCCCAGGGGAAGGCATCGGAAAGCACGGTGGAGACCGAAAGTTCGCGCGCTTGCGCGGAGAAGGCAGCGGAAAGCAGTACCGCACCGGCGGCGATATGAACCATTTGGCGTGTCAGCGTCATAACAAGTCCTATTGCGTTATCATTTTTTTGATGGCCTAAGCCAAGCGAGCCCAAAAAGCTCGGCGCTCCATTCTAGGCGCGTCGCGACCGTTAAAGAAAGATGTGCGTTGCGAACGCTACGACGAACGACAAGCCCCCGCGACGCCGGGCAGCGTTACGCAGTCGCCCTCCGCGATGCCGCGCTTTGCAAAGTAACCGGCGTTAACTTCAAGGGCGGCGCGGTAGGGCTTGCCTGGGGCATAGGAGCGGCAGGCGCTGGGCGAAGAGGATTCACAGGGTAGCATCGTCTTGATCGCCACAATGACACCCTCGCCGTCGATAAAGGCGATATCCAGCGGAATCAGCGTGCGATACATCCAAAACCCATGATAGGCGGACTGTTCGTGCTCATAGGTAAACAGCATGCCGTGATCGGCGTGCAGCACGGCGCGGCCCATCAAGCCCTTTTGCCGCTGCGCATGGGTTTGCGCTACCTCCACGCTCAGCCGGTGGGGGCCTTGCGCGCTGTGAACGGCAAGCGAAACCCGCTTTAAAGGCGGTGTTTCCTCTTCACTGCTGAGCGCCTTGTTCACCCAAGCGAAAGGCACTAGCGCCACCAGCGGAAGTGCCAGCGAAGCGGTGAGTAGCGCGCGACGCGTTGTGTTCATGGCTAATTCCCTCTTTTAATCGGCACGCGGCAGGGCGTGGGTTCCTTGCATGATATGAATTCCGGCCGCGAGTAGCGATACCGTCACCATGGCGCCGGGCGCGAGATGATTACGTCGGGCGGCGTGAGTGGCCATATCAAAACGTAGCATATCGCCGTGCGCCACGCGCAGCGTCACCGACGTTATCCCTCCCAGCGCCACCACTTCACTGACCAGCGCGGGAATTGGGTTTTCGCGCTCGCCTTTAGAGGGGCGATCGCGCCGGTGCAGGACGATATCCGACGGGGGCAGGTACCAGGTGACTGGCTCACCGACGGCTAGGTCGTCAAGCCTTTCGGCCACTTCAAGCTGAAAACGCCCCCACTGCAAATAGCGCTGCCCGCCGCTTGCGACGACGCTGGCGTTAAACAGGTTATGCCGGTCCAGAAGGCGGGCCACCGCCGGCGTGGCGGGTTGGCGAAAGAGCCGTTCCGGCCGGTCTTGTTGCAGGCTTTCGCCGTTATGCAGCACGCAAATTTGGTCGGCGAGCGCCGTGGCTTCTTCCAGGTCGTGGGTGACCAGCACAATGGGAATGGCGATTTGCTGGCGCAGCACCGCCAGCTCGCGCTGCAGGCGCCGACGAGTGACTTGATCCACCGCGGAGAACGGCTCATCCAGCAGCAGCACCTGGGGGTCGCGCGCCAGGGCACGCGCCAGCGCCACGCGTTGGCGCTGGCCACCGGAGAGCCGCCAGCGCCACGCGTTGGCGCTGGCCACCGGAGAGCGCATCGGGGTAGCGCTGCCCAAGCCCTTCTAGGCGCACCCGCGAAAGCCACTGCTCGGCGCGGTCGCGCCGCGTCGGCTTAGGAAGATGGCGCAGGGGGAGCGCGATATTCTCCAGCGCCGTCAGGTGCGGAAATAGCGCGTAGTCCTGAAACACAATGCCCACGCGGCGCTTTTGCGGCGAAAGCGAGTGCTTACGTTCGGCGTCAAACCACGCGGTTTCGCCACAACGAATACGCCCCTGCGCGGGTTGATAGAGCCCCGCGATGGCGCGTAAAAGCGTGGTTTTGCCACTGCCGGAAGGGCCCACCAGCGCCAGCAGCTCGCCACGGCGACAGGTAAAGTCCGCGGCCAGCGGAATCGGCCCGCGTTGGGCGAGCTCAACGCGCAAATCAGCCATGTGCCCCCCGCCGGCGACCGGCCAGCCCATACACGATGCCCAGGTTGATAAACGACACCGCCAGCAGCGCCGCCGACATCAGCGCCGCGCCCTGTTCATCGAACGCCTGCATGCGATCGTAAATGGCAATGGCCAGGGTGCGGGTTTCGCCGTCAATCGAGCCCCCTACCATCAGGATCACGCCAAACTCGCCCAACGTATGGGCAAAGGTGAGCGCAAACGCCGAGAGCAGCCCCGGCCACACCAGCGGCAGCTCAATGCGCCAAAGCGTCTGCCACGGGCCCAGCCCACTGCACCACGCCGCTTCACGCAGGTTACGGGGCACACTTTCAAACGCGCGCTGAATAGGCTGCACGGCGAAGGGGATATTGGCGATCAACGAGGCAATTAAAATGCCGCTAAAGGTAAAATTCAGCCCGCTGCCGGTCAGCTCGGCCCAGACAGCGCCGACCGGGGCATCGCGGCTAAAGCTGATCAAGAGATAAAAGCCCAGCACCGTGGGCGGCAGCACCAGCGGCAGCGCGACCAGCGCCTCGCAAAGCCCTTTGCCGCGAAAACGGGCATAGGCAAGCGTGCGCCCTACCCAGATGCCCAACGGCAGTAGAACCAAACAGGTCAACGTCGCCAGGCGCAATGAAACCCAAAGCGCTGCCCAATCCATGAGTGCTGTCACGGCTCCGGTACGTTAAAGCTCGATAGATTAAAACCCGGGTACATCAAAACCATAGTCGCGCAAAATGGCACGCCCCTTGTCACCCTGCAACCAGTGGTAAAAGGCGGTGGCCGTTTCGCCGGCGCTGTGTGTCAGCACCATGCGCTGATTGAGTGGCGCGTGCCAGCTTGCGGGAATGAGTACGTACTCGCTGCGCTCGGCAAGCCCCGGCGCTAACGCGAGTGAATACGCCACTAGCCCGCCCCGGGTATCCGCTGAGAGCGCAAACTGTGCCGCCTGGGAGACATTCTCCCCCAGCACCCGTAGCGGCGCCGTCGCTTGCCACAGGTTGGCGCGCGCCAGCGCTTGCTTGGCGGCTATGCCATAGGGCGCATGCTCGGGGTTGGCCAGGGCGATACGCTGGCGCTCACCCGAGGCGTGCGCGGCAATCGCGGCTTTTACCGCCGCTAACGGCGCGTCTTCACTCGGCAGCGGGCCAGCGCCTTGCGGCTGCAGCCATACCAACCGTCCGGTGGCATAAATCACGCCCTTACCGGCGACGACACCCTGTTCGGCGGCGAGCGCGAGCACATTCGCCTCGTCGGCGGACAGAAACAGCTCAAAGGGCGCGCCCTGAGTAATTTGGCGTTGCAAGTTACCCGATGAACCAAAGTTAAGCCGGAGGCGCTCACCGGTCTCTTGCTCAAACTGCTGGGCGGCCTCGGTCAATGCAAACTGCAAACTCGACGCCGCCGCCACCACCGGCGCGGAGGCGAGCGCCTTGCTCATTAATACGGTGCTTAGCGCGAACGCGCCTAGCCAGCGCAGTATGCGCATGCCTGACTCCCTGGTGGCGCGGTTACGCGACACGGCTTGCGTGCTTTTCGGTAATCGTCATTATCTTCATGGTATTGGTGCCGCCGTGGGCGTTCATGTGATCACCACGGGTGAGCATCACGTGATCCCCCGGCGCGACGATACCCCGCTCCACGAGCAGCGCCAGCGCACAGTCGTTAAGCTCGGTCGCCGTGAGGTCGGAGGTGTCAAACGGCAGCGAGACCACGCCCCGGTAGAGTGCCATGCGGCGCTGAGCGATGGGGTTATGCGCCAACCCCACGATGGGCAAACCCGAGCGAATGCGCGAGGCGATAAGCGGCGTGTAGCCGGAAGCGGTCATGCACGCGATAGCGGCCACGCCCTCCATGTGATTCGCGGCGTACATCGCCGAGAGCGCGATGGTTTCATCGGGACGGGTAAAACCTTCATGGATGCGATGACCGGACTCCTGGGCGACTTTTTCGCGCTCGGCGCCCAGGCAGATACGCGCCATCGCCTCCACCGTTTCCACCGGGTACTCCCCCGCGGCCGTCTCAGCGGAGAGCATCACCGCGTCGGTGCTGTCGAGCACGGCGTTGGCCACGTCGAACACTTCTGCCCGAGTGGGGAGTGGCGCGGTAATCATGCTCTCCATCATCTGGGTGGCGGTAATCACAGCGCGATTGAGCGTGCGTGCGCGCTTGATCAGACGCTTCTGCACGCCGACGAGCTTGGCATCGCCAATCTCCACGCCAAGATCGCCGCGGGCGACCATCACCGCCTGCGAGGCTTCGATAATCGCATCCATGGTCGCCTCATCGGCCACCGCTTCGGCGCGCTCGATTTTGGCCACTAACCCGATCTCTTTGCCGGCATCACCCAGCAGGCGCCGCGCTTCCCACATATCCTCGGCGTTACGCGGGAAGGAGATTGCCAGATAATCCACGCCAATATCGACGGCGGTGTTCAAATCGGCTTTATCTTTTTCGGTCAGTGCCGGCGCCGAGAGGCCGCCGCCCTGCTTATTGATGCCTTTGTTGTTGGAGAGCTTGCCCCCCACCTCCACCTTGGTGTGTACCTGCTGCCCTTCAACGCCGGTGACATCGAGTACCACGCGGCCATCGTCGAGCAGCAGGCGGTCGCCCGCCACGACGTCATTGGCGAGCGTTTTATAGTCGCACCCCACGTGTTCGGCATCGCCGGCTTCGGCATCCATCGTCATATCCAAAATAAACGCTTGCCCTTCCTTGAGGGTTACCGCGCCCTCTTTAAAACGGGCAATGCGAATTTTAGGGCCTTGCAAATCCCCCAGCGCGGCAACGCTACGCCCGAGCTTGGCGGCGGTTTCGCGCACGGCGTTCAAGCGCCGGCGATGGTCTTCGGCCGTGCCGTGGGAGAAGTTAAGACGCACCACATCGACCCCGGCCGCCAGCATCGCTTCGAGTACGCCCTCGCGGTCGCTGGCGGGGCCAAGGGTGGCCACAATTTTCGTACGACGAATGGAAGAGTAGTGCAGTGCGTTCATAGTGCTCCCAGGCCAGACAAGTAAACGTAACGGTCTTAACAGCTTAACAGTATACGGCGCGTTACATGACAGTCAGAGGTAGGATATTTGTGTGCGCCAAAATCCATACGCCTGAAACAACAACGCCACGGCGGTTGCCGTGGCGTCAAGGGACTCGCGAAGTCGCTTACTGTTTGACAATTTTTTGCGTCACTTCGTTAGCGGCTTTCTGTGTCGCGTCGGTGGCGTTTTGCATGTTCTGCTCGGCCATTTTTTGGCTCTCCTGCATGAACGTTTGCCCCAGGGTGGTGAGTTTTTCTGCATCGCCTTTAAAGCGCTCAAGCATGTCGCTGGCAGTTTTTTGCTGGCGATCCACCGCTTTTTTCAAGCTGTCGGCGTCATTGACATCCAGCCAGGTGCGCATCTGTGCTACCGACATATCGGAGTACGCACGTGCAGCATCGATCTGCGCGCCCACTACCTGATCGTAGTAATCAAGCGCGGCGGTGGCATAGCTGCGCATGGGGTTAACAAATATGGTATTGAGCTCTTGGGACGTCTTTTCAGCGGCTTTTGTCATGATATTTCTCCTGCTTTTGCAGTCGGGCCAAGTTAATGACGTTAGCAGCAGCGGCTGCTAACGGTATTAAGAGGCCTTAGCCGCTTTCAACGGCACTGACCTCTATTCACCCGAAAGCTAGCAGGGCTTATTGTGCAGTGCAACATGATTTTTCTCATCGCTTACTCTGCCGGCAAGTCCCGCACGGTGAAAGCGTTCGCAGCGAGCCCATTGTGCTGCGCCAACATGCGCTCAAACCAGTGCGCGACCTCATCGTCTGGCGGCACCAGGGTCTCTTTGGAGACGCAGTACGCCCACATCATGCTGCCAAATAGCAGGTAATCGGCGCCGCTGGGTGTCTCGCCATCAAGAAAAGGCGTTTCGCGCAGCACACCGCGCACCGGAGCCAAGGTTTTCTGCAGCGCCTCGCGCCCCTGTTCGGGCTGATGAAACTCCTCCAGCGTGCAGCCAAAGCGGGCTTCACGGGTTTCACGAAAATAGTCGCGATCACCGGGATGAATCGCGGCGAGCAAATCCAGCACCACGATGCGAAATAGCGAAGGCGCGACACTACGCTCGACAAAATGCTTAAAAAATAGCGCCCGTTGATAGCTCACGCCCTCACCCAAAACCGGCACTTCGGGATAGGCGTCATCCAGGTAACGCATGATCGCGAAACTGTCGGTCACCACCTTATCGCCGTCGCACAGCACCGGCACTTGGTCGTGATGGGCAAAGGCGAGCGCCTCTTTTTGGCTGAAACGCCAGGGCTTCAGCGTGACATCCAGGCCCTTGTGCGCCAGCGCCATACGTACGCGCCAGCAGTAAGGGGAAAAACGCAACCGCTCGTCGCGGCCATACAAATCGTAGAGAGTACGGGTCATCACGGTATCCTTATCGCTCTTGTCAGTGACGGCATTACCATGGCCGCAGTTGGCAGGGTTAGCAAGTGCCGCGTATACCTTGGCCCGCTCGCTGTGTAGCGCGATGACCCAAGCTTATCTATTAGTCTAACGGGTTCGCTCACTATCATTTTCCGTGACTGACCGAATACTTTTAAGAAACAATTTATTAGCGCAGTTTCACTTGCAGACGCCGCGATTTTTTCTGCCTATGTTTTGGTAAGACCAATTTTCCAACAGTGGTCAATCCCACAACGACTCCGTATCTTTCGCTGCGACATTCGTGCCGCCTTGGCGGCCAAAGGTCTTTCTGGAGCACATCATCAATCACCAGGGGAAGTTCCTCCCATGAATGAAACAACACTTGCACTTCTTGCTTTCGTGCCGCTGGTACTGGCAGGCGTGCTGTTGATCGGCTTTCGGATGGCGGCTAAAACGGCCATGCCGATTGTTTTTGTGGTCACAGCGCTGATCGGCCTGCTCGCTTGGGACATGACGTTTTCGCGTGTTTTGGCGTCAACGTTCCAAGGGCTCATCCTGACGGTTTCCATTTTGTGGATTATCTTCGGGGCCATTTTACTGCTGAATACGCTTAAGCACTCCGGCGGCATTACGGCTATCCGTAAAGGCTTTTCGGGCATCAGCCCTGACCGTCGCGTGCAAGCGATTATCGTCGCCTGGCTGTTTGGCTGCTTTATCGAAGGGGCTTCGGGCTTTGGCACCCCGGCGGCTGTCGCCGCACCGCTAATGGTGGCACTGGGCTTCCCGGCGCTGGCGGCGGTGGTCGTGGGCATGATGATTCAGTCCACCCCGGTCTCCTTTGGTGCGGTCGGCACGCCGATTGTCGTGGGTGTCACTGGCGGCCTGGACCGCAACGGCATTACCGAGGCGCTGGAAGCCGGCGGTTACACCTGGATGGAGTATTTCCGCCTGGTCGCCGGTGAAGTGGCGGTGATCCACGGCCTTGTGGGCGTGTTGATGCCGCTGATCATGGTCGTCATCATGGTGCGCTTCTTTGGCGCTAACCGCTCCTGGAAAGAAGGCCTTTCGATCACGCCCTTCGCCCTGTTCGCCGGTGTGGCCTTCGTCGTGCCTTACATGCTGGCGGGCGTGCTGCTAGGGCCGGAATTCCCGTCGATGATCGGCGCCATGGTCGGCCTCGCTATTGTCGTGCCAGCCGCGCGTCGTGGCTTCTTGATCCCCAAAGATACCTGGGACTTCCCCGAGTCGACGTCTTGGCCGGATGAGTGGATCGGCAAGCTCGAAATCAAGATGGACGATATCGCCGGTAAAGCGCCGATCTCCACCTTCATGGGCTGGCTGCCGTATGTACTGCTCGCGGTTTTCTTGGTCGCCTCGCGCGTGATCGAACCGCTGAAAAACGCCCTCACCTCGTTTGCGTTTGGCTGGAGTGACATCCTCGGTGAAGGCATTGGCGGTAGCATTCAGCCGCTTTACCTACCGGGCGGCATCCTGCTGGCCGTGGTATTGGTGACCGCGTTACTCCACCGCATGAAACTTGGCGAACTCAAAGCGGCGTTCAGCGACTCGTCAAAAACCATTTTAGGCGCCGGCTTTGTATTGATCTTCACCATTCCGATGGTGCGTATCTTGATCAACTCCGGCGTTAACGGCTCGGACCTTGTCTCCATGCCAGTGGCAATGGCGCGATTCGTGGCTGAAGGCGTCGGCGGTGTCTACCCGTTCTTCGCGCCGATGGTGGGTGCCCTAGGGGCCTTTATCGCCGGCTCGAACACCGTCTCCAACCTAATGCTGTCGGACTTCCAGTTCAACGTCGCCAATCAGCTCGGTGTCTCCACCGCCTTTATGGTGGCGCTGCAAGCCGTGGGTGCGGCTGCCGGTAACATGATCGCCATTCACAACGTGGTGGCCGCGTCAGCAACGGTTGGCCTGCTGGGCCGCGAAGGCACCACTATTCGCAAAACGATCCTGCCGACCATCTACTACCTTGTCGCAGCCGGCTTGATCGCACTGATTGGCTTCTATGTCATCGGCATTAGCGATCCGCTTGTCGCCGCGCTGGGCGGATAAACCTCGCCTATCGAACCCTTTCGCCGGGGCAATCCCGGCGAAAGTCGTTACCGTACCGAAGGCATGCTGCGACAGGTACTCGCGCAATGGCACCCATATCGCCGACCCATCGCTTTCGACACTTTCCTGCTTTACCGCCTTGGGTGCTGCTCTTCGCCTCATCCGGCATTCCTTGCCATACTTCCTTCGTTCAACAACTTCTTCTGCCCACTCGACGACCCTTGCGATACAGCGTTGACCGGTAGACCCAGGAGCTTGCTATGCCCTCTTCTTCCCTCATTGATGCGCTCTCTACTGCGGTAGGACCGAACAATGTCGTCACCGATACGGTCGCCAAACGGCCTCACGAAATCGGGTATCGCTCCGGATCCGGCGAGGCCGCCGCGGTGGTTTATCCCGAGACGTTGCTGGCGCTATGGCAGACGCTTAAAGCGTGTCATCAGCACGACGCCATCATGATTGCGCAAGCGGCCAACACCGGTTTGACCGAGGGCTCGACGCCCAAAGACGAGTATTCGCGCCCGGCCGTCATTTTGAGCACCATGCGCTTAAAAGGCCTGCACTTGCTGGATGAAGGCCGCCAGGTCGTCGCCCTCCCCGGTGCCACCCTTTTCGAGCTCAGCCAGGAGCTCGCGCCCATCGGCCGCGAGCCGCACTCGGTCATCGGCTCGACCTCGATCGGCGCCACCGTGATCGGCGGTGTGTGCAACAACTCCGGTGGCGCGCTGTGCCGACGTGGGCCGGCGTATACCGAACTTGCCCTCTACGCCCGCATCAATGAAAACGATGAACTCGAACTCATTAACGAGCTGGGCATCGATCTGGGCGAGACGCCCGAAGAGATATTGCCGCGCGTGGAAAAGGGTCACTTCCCCGCCGATAGCGTGCACCATGATGCCGGCAAGGCCTCCGATGATGATTATCACAACATCATTCGCGGGGTGGATAAGTCGAGCCCCGCGCGTTACAACAACGACCCACGCCTGCTGTCTGGCGCGTCCGGCAGTGCCGGCAAGGTGGTGGTCTTTGCCGTTCGCCTGGACACCTTCGAACAGGAGCAGGATGTCACCACCTATTACGTCGGTACCAATGACACCCAAGCGCTCGCGGATTTTCGCTTTCGCTTCCTCAGCGAGGCCACGCGGTTACCGATTACCACGGAGTATCTCCATCGCGATCTGTTCGACGTCGCCAAACGCTACGGCAAGGACAGTTTCCTGCTGATCAAATGGCTGGGTACGCAGCGGCTGCCGGCGGCGTTCCGGCTCAAAAACCGCATTGACGCGGCCTTTCGCAAGCTGCCGCTGCTGCCAGCCCCGATCACCGATCACGTGCTGCAGGCATGTTCGCGACTCCTCCCCTCGCCGCTGCCCAAGCGACTGCATGCGTGGCGCGATGCCTATGAGCATCATCTGATCATTCGCGTCAATGGCGACATGGTCGAGGAGACCGAGCGCTTTTTGGATGCGTGCTTCGACCACGACGCCTGGTTTCGCTGCACCGCGGATGAGGCCGAACGCGCCATGCTGCACCGCTTTGCCGCGGCTGGCGCGGCGGTGCGCTACCGCACCATTCACCACAAGGAGGTGGAGGATATTCTGGCGCTGGATATCGCCCTGGCCCGCAACGATCCCGAATGGTTTGAGCAGTTACCGGAAAGCGTGGCGAAGGATATTGTGCACCGGCTCTACTACGGCCACTTTTTCTGCCACGTCTTCCATCAGGACTACATCTTCCGCCGCGGTGCCGATGTCGCTGCACTGAAGAAGGCGATGCTGAACATTCTCGATCAGCGCGGCGCGGAGTACCCCGCCGAGCACAATGTCGGCCATCTGTATCCGGCGAAGCAAGACCTGGCGGCGTTTTATCGCTCACTGGACCCCACCAACCGCTTTAACCCGGGCATCGGCAAGATGCCACGCACGGCTTATTACAAGTAGTTATTTAAAAGTAGCTATTTACAAGTGGCCATGTCGCAAAAAAGCAGTGCCAAAAACAGCAGTGTCAAAAAACAGCTATGTTATAGGCAGCCATGGCACATCACTCGGGTGAAAAAACGGCTTTTACAGCGTGAGAATAGATTTATGAAAACGTTTTCCATAGAATCTATCGCAGTGGCGTTTTTTTGCCCTTTACCTCCTCGGGAGCTTTTATGAACATTCTTTACGACGAGCGCCTTGACGGCGAGTTGCAAGCGTTTGAAAAAGCCGACGTCTTACGCGATCTGCAAGAGGCGGCACCGCCACTGACGCTTTTGCATCGCGAAGAGGACCTGCACCCGTTCGAGTGCGATGGCCTTGCCGCCTACCGCATTCTGCCTATGCTGGTCGCGCTACCGGAAACCCTCGACGAGGTAAAAACACTGCTCAAACGCTGCCATGCCCTCGGCGTGCCGGTGGTGACCCGAGGTGCCGGCACGGGCCTTTCCGGTGGCGCGCTGCCGCTTGAACGCGGTGTGCTGCTGGTGATGTCCCGTTTCAAGCAGATTTTAAGCGTCGACCCGGACGCCCGCGTGGCGCGCGTTCAACCCGGTGTGCGCAACCTGGCGATCTCCGAGGCCGCCGCCCCTTACGGGCTCTACTACGCGCCGGATCCCTCCTCGCAAATCGCCTGCTCGATCGGCGGCAACGTGGCGGAAAACGCCGGCGGCGTCCACTGTTTGAAGTACGGCCTTACCGTGCATAACGTCATGCGTGTGGATATCGTCACCATCGAAGGCGAGACCATGACGCTGGGTTCAGAAGCACTCGACGCCCCGGGGTTCGATCTACTGGCGCTGATGAACGGCTCGGAAGGCATGCTCGGCGTGGTCACCGAGATCACGGTGAAGCTGCTGCCCAAGCCGGAAACCGCCAAGGTGCTGATGGCAAGCTTTGACGACGTCGAGAAAGCCGGCCGCGCCGTGGGCGACATCATCGCCGCGGGCATTATTCCCGGCGGGCTGGAAATGATGGACAAGCTCGCGATCAAAGCGGCTGAGGACTTCGTCAAGGCGGGCTACCCGGTCGAAGCCGAGGCGATTCTACTCTGCGAGCTTGACGGCGTTGAAGCCGACGTCGACGACGACTGCGACACCGTTCGCGCGGTATTGGAAAAAGCCGGCGCGACCGATATTCAGCAGGCCCGCGACGAGGCCGAGCGTGCCAAGTTCTGGGCCGGGCGTAAGAATGCCTTCCCCGCGGTGGGCCGCATGTCGCCAGACTACTACTGCATGGACGGCACGATTCCGCGCCGCGAGCTGCCCCGCGTGCTCAAAGGCATCGCCGCGCTATCGGAGGAGAGCGGCCTGCCGGTGGCCAACGTCTTCCACGCCGGCGATGGCAACATGCACCCGCTGATTCTGTTTGACGCCAACCGCGAAGGCGAACTGGCGCTCGCGGAGGACGTCGGCGGCAAGATCCTGGAACTCTGCGTGGCCGCCGGCGGTTCTATCACCGGCGAACACGGCGTTGGCCGCGAGAAGATCAATCAGATGTGCAGCCAGTTCCAACCCGATGAACTCACCGTGTTCCACGCGCTGAAGGCGGCGTTTGACCCGGATCGCCTGCTGAACCCCGGCAAGAATATCCCCACGCTTGCCCGCTGCGCCGAATTTGGTGCCATGCACGTCCATAATAATGAGCTTCCGCACCCGGAACTGCCCCGCTTCTGACTGGCCGTAGGAAAGAGTATGACTAACACCGTGACTGAAACCGCTGATCGCGACATCGCCGAGACGCTGTGCGAGCAGGTAAAAAAGGCGCACGCCGAGCGCGCGCCGCTGCGCATCGTCGGGGGCAACACCCGCGCTTTCTACGGCCGCCCCGTGGAGGGAGAGCCTCTGCACATCGCCGAGCATCGCGGCATCGTGCACTACGACCCGGTGGAGTTGGTGGTGACCGTGCGCGCCGGCACCCCCATCAACGCGCTAGACGCCGCGCTCGCCGAGCATCATCAGATGCTCGCTTTTGAGCCGCCGCGCTTTGGCGAAGCCAGCACCATCGGCGGCGCCGTGGCCACCGGCCTCTCCGGCCCTAGGCGCCCCTGGGCCGGCGCCGTGCGCGATTTCGTTCTCGGCTCCCACGTGATCACCCAAGAAGGCAAGCTCTTGCGCTTTGGCGGCGAGGTGATGAAAAACGTCGCCGGCTACGATATGTCGCGCTTGATGGCTGGCGCTCAGGGCACGCTTGGCGTGCTGGCGGATATCTCCTTTAAGGTGCTGCCCAAGCCCACCGCGAGCCACAGTCTGAAGCTTTCGCTGCCCTTGAACGATGCGCTTAAAAAACTCGCGGAACTCGGCCGCCAGCCGCTGCCGATTACCGCCGCCGCCTGGCACGATGGCGAGTTATTCCTGCGCCTGGAAGGCGGCAAAAGCTCGGTCAACGCAACCCGCGACCGGCTGGGTGGTGAAGCGCTCGACGCGGACTTCTGGCAGGAGCTGCGCGACTTGGAGCACGCCTTCTTTACCCAGAATAACGACAAGGCACTATGGCGGCTGTCGCTGCCCCCCAACACCGCGCCGCTAGCGCTGGATATCCCCGAAAGCGATATCTTCTACGATTGGGCCGGCAGCCAACGCTTTGTCAAAACCTCGCTCGACGCCGAGACACTGCGCCAGGCGTGCCAACAGGCAGGCGGTCATGCCACCTGCTATACGCCCGCGGCCTACGGCGGCGCGGCCAACCCCTTCACCCCGCTCAACCCGGTGGTGGAGAAGTACCACCGCAACCTGAAGGCGGAGCTTGATGCCCACGGCATCTTCAACCCCGGTCGTCTTTATGCGGCGTTTTAATCCCGCGCGCTTTACTGAGGAGAGCTGACATGCAGACGAACTTTACCGACGCCGACCGCCAGAAGCCGCATATTCAGGAAGCGGAGCGCATTCTACGCACCTGCGTACACTGCGGCTTTTGCAACGCCACCTGCCCCACTTATCAGCTGCTGGGCGACGAGCGCGATGGCCCGCGCGGGCGCATCTACTTGATGAAGGAGCTGTTAGAAAGCGCCGAAGACAATGACCAGGTCACCGAAGAGACGCGGCTGCACCTCGACCGCTGCCTGACGTGCCAGAACTGCGAAACCACCTGCCCCTCGGGGGTGGAGTACCACAAGCTGCTCAATATTGGCCGCGCCGAAATCGGGGTCAGCATTCGTTCGCGTTTTTCTAAACCACATCGAGGTGTTAAAAAGAGCGAGGCTAGGGGCTGCGCAAAATGCTGGTGGAGCCGAAGCGCTTCGCCGCGCTGCTAAAGCTCGGCCAAACGTTTAAGCCGCTCGGGCCGGGTAAGTGCCGCGACAAGATGCCGCCCGCCCCCGTGGACGCGGGCAAGCGCCCCGCCGCTAAGCGTCATACCCGCCAGGTATTGATGCTGGAAGGCTGCGTGCAGCCCGGGCTTTCGCCCAACACCAACGCCGCGACGGCCCGAGTACTTGACCGCTTGGGTATCAGCGTGACACCGGTGCCCGAAGCCGGCTGCTGCGGGGCGATTGATTTTCACTTGAACGCCCAGGAAGAGGGCCGCGAGCGCATTCGTGCCAACATTGACGCTTGGTGGCCCCACGTCGAACAGGGCGCCGAAGCCATCGTGCAGACCGCGAGCGGCTGCGGCGCCTTCGTCAAAGAGTATGGCCACATGCTCAAGGACGACCCTGAGTACGCCGAGAAGGCAGAAAAAATCAGCGCTCTGGCCAAAGACTTGGTCGAAGTGCTGCGCGACGAATCGCTCGACGAGCTGCAGATCAAGTCCAGCCAGCGCCTGGCCTTTCACTGCCCATGCACGCTACAGCACGCCCAGAAGCTCAACGGCGCGGTGGAAGGGGTACTCACCCAGCTCGGCTTCGCCTTAACGCCAGTGCAGGATGCGCACCTATGCTGTGGCTCGGCAGGCACCTACTCCATCACGCAGCCAGAGCTTGCCACCGAGCTTCGCGACAACAAGCTCAACGCGCTGGAAGCCGGCAATCCCGAAATGATCGTGACCGCCAATATCGGCTGTCAGACCCATCTGGCCGGCGCCAACCGCACGCCGGTACGCCACTGGATCGAAGTCGTGGATGCGTCGCTGACCTGATATCAACAACCTCGATTAACCCTGAACATTAACCAAGCCCCTGAAACCCCAAAAGAGGACATCACCATGCAAACCAAAGCTATCCTAGCCCAAGCCGACGTTACCAAACTGCTGGATGCCGCCCAACAAGAAGCCGAGCGCGAGGGCTGGGCGATTACCGTTGCCGTGACCGACGACGGCGGCCATCTGCTGGCGCTGCGTCGTCTTGATGGTGCGGCCCCCTTCACTGCGGAAGTTGCCACGCAAAAAGCGCGCAGCGCCGCGATGGGGCGTAAGGAGACCCAGGTGTTTGAAGAGATGATCAACGGCGGCCGCACCGCCTTTGTTTCCGCGCCGATGCAAGGCCTGCTCTCGGGCGGCGTTCCCGTCACCCTGGATGGCTATGTTATCGGCGCCGTGGGCATTTCTGGCGTCAAGCCCGACCAGGATGTCCAGGTGGCCAAGGCGGCGGTCAGCGCTATTACCGGCTGATCCCTTGATGGTTACCCTTGAGACAAGCGGCCTGCGGGCCGCTTTTGCATGAAGACTAAGGGACTATATAGGCACTACAAACATAGGCACTACAAACATAGGCACTACAAACGCAAAACCCCAGGCGAGTGCCTGGGGTTTTAGAAATTTTTCAGCAAGGCTGATAGTGCTTAATGGCGGACCGGACGAGACTCGAACTCGCGACCTCCGGCGTGACAGGCCGGCATTCTAACCAACTGAACTACCGGTCCGCAGAAAAGCGTTTGTTGCGACTTAAAAGCAAGCGGTGTGCTTTTAAGTGGTGGGTGGTACTGGGTTCGAACCAGTGACCCCCAGCTTGTAAGGCTGGTGCTCTCCCAACTGAGCTAACCACCCAGGGTATGCAGATTATCGTGGCGGACCGGACGAGACTCGAACTCGCGACCTCCGGCGTGACAGGCCGGCATTCTAACCAACTGAACTACCGGTCCACGTAACGATAAGGTGAGAAATAACAATGCGCATCTGATGTTGGCGGACCGGACGAGACTCGAACTCGCGACCTCCGGCGTGACAGGCCGGCATTCTAACCAACTGAACTACCGGTCCACATATACATCAACGGCGTTTGTTTTCTCTAACTGCCATTGCAGCTTTACTGCATCTTTCTCTAACGTCTCTTTTCAGAGACTTACGCGATCAGTGGGCCACTTGATGTGGTGGGTGGTACTGGGTTCGAACCAGTGACCCCCAGCTTGTAAGGCTGGTGCTCTCCCAACTGAGCTAACCACCCGCTGGTCACGTGGCGCTGCATTCTACCTAAGCGGTTCGATAAGTCAACCCTATTTCTTATCGAGGAGTGGATTTCTCATCCACCGCAGACCGCCTCGTTCAGCGCGGACGGCAGAATGCCCCAAGTGACACGGCGCGTCAATGAAAACTTGCTGACATATCGGGTGCTAGTGCCGCGCTTAACGCTTTGACCGGCAGCGTACGTGAGCACCGCAGGCGACCAGGATGGTGACAAATTGACGCATGGAAGCGCGTTGCGAGCATGGCGGGTAGTAAATATCTGATGACTAAAGAGAGAAAGCGCGTAGGAGCATGATCTTGGACATAAAACGCCGCACTACCCCCTTCAAGAGGGCCTCGAAGGAATGCAGTACGCTCAATTTCAGCGTAACCTTGCTAGGCCTAATGGCGCATGGGATCCCGCAGCGATACGAGCTAAACCAATTGGTGTGTTCAGCTTAGGCGTTGGCTGCGCTAGAATCCTAGCCGGATCTTGACCTGCATCATCAAGCGGGTGGCCGCACCCGGGCAGAATTGGCTCGGGTTACCCCCTAAACCGCGTTCGATGGGAACATGAAATGAGCACAGCACTTGAACACCCGACCTACAATTACAAGGTAGTTCGGCAGTTCGCGATCATGACTGTTGTGTGGGGCATCATCGGGATGACCGTGGGTGTCATCCTTGCCGCACAGCTGGTATGGCCGGAACTCAACCTGAACTTGCCTTGGACTAGCTTTGGGCGCTTACGCCCTCTCCACACTAACGCCGTTATCTTCGCGTTTGGCGGCTCGGCACTTTTCGCCACTTCGTACTACGTGGTGCAGCGTACCTGTCAGACCCGTCTTTGGGGTGACAAGCTCGCGGCCTTTACGTTCTGGGGCTGGCAAGCCGTTATCCTCTCCGCGGTGGTCACACTTCCGCTGGGCTATACCACAACCAAGGAATATGCCGAGCTGGAGTGGCCGATCAACATTTTGATCGCCGTCGTGTGGGTCACGTATGCGTTGGTCTTCTTGATGACCATTAAGAAGCGCAAAACCTCGCATATTTACGTTGCCAACTGGTTCTTTGCCGCCTTTATTCTCACGGTTGCCGTGCTGCATATCGTCAATAATGCCGCTATCCCGGTCACCGCGATGTACTCCACCTCCATCTACGCCGGCACCATCGACGCGATGGTTCAGTGGTGGTATGGCCACAATGCGGTGGGCTTCTTCCTCACAGCAGGCTTTTTGGGCATGATGTACTACTTCGTGCCGAAGCAGGCAGAGCGCCCGGTGTACTCCTACCGCCTCTCTATCGTCCACTTCTGGGCGCTGATCATGGTGTACATGTGGGCCGGCCCGCACCACCTCCACTACACCGCGCTACCCAACTGGGCACAGTCGCTGGGCATGATCATGTCGATCATCCTGCTGGCTCCCTCCTGGGGCGGCATGATCAACGGCATGATGACGCTCTCCGGCGCTTGGCATAAGCTGCGCACCGATCCGACGCTACGCTTCCTGGTCGTGGCCCTCTCCTTCTACGGTATGTCGACGTTTGAAGGCCCCATGATGGCGATTAAAACCGTCAACGCCCTGTCGCACTACACCGACTGGACGATTGGTCACGTGCATTCTGGCGCACTCGGCTGGGTAGCCATGATCACCATCGGCTCCATGTATCACCTGATTCCACGCTTGTTCGGCCGCACGGAAATGCACTCGGTCAATCTGATTGCGGTTCACTTCTGGCTGGCCACGATCGGCACCGTGCTGTACATCGCCTCCATGTGGGTCAACGGTATCCTCCAGGGCCTGATGTGGCGCGCCATCAACCCCGACGGCACACTGATGTACACCTTCGTTGAAGCGGTTGAAGCCAGTGCACCAGGGTACTTTGTTCGCTTGATCGGTGGACTATTCTGGGTCACCGGCATGCTGATTATGGCCTACAACGTCTATCAGACTGTGCAACGCCGCGAAGCTGTTAGCCAGCAGCCGGCACCACAAGCCGCTTAATCAGGGAAGCTGAGACCAATGAAACACGAGATTGTCGAAAAAAACGTTGGCCTGCTTGCCGTATTGATCTTGGTAGTGATCAGTTTTGGCGGCTTGGCCGAAATCGTTCCGCTGTTCTTCCAAAAGCAGACCACGGAACCCGTTGATGGGCTTAAGCCTCTCTCTGCGCTGGAGCTTGAAGGGCGTGACATTTATCGTCGCGAAGGCTGCGTTGGCTGTCACTCGCAGATGGTTCGCCCCTTCCGTGCGGAAACCGAACGCTACGGGCCGTACAGCGTAGCCGGCGAGCAAGTCTACGAGCACAACTTCCTGTGGGGCTCCAAACGCACCGGCCCGGACCTTGCCCGTGTCGGCGGTCGTTACAGCGATGACTGGCACCGCGCGCACATGTACAACCCGCGCGATGTCGTCCCCGAGTCGATCATGCCGGCTTACCCTTGGTTGTTCGAGAACACCCTCACCGGTGAAGATACGCCCGCTAAGATGCGCACGCTAAAAAGCTTAGGCGTACCCTACACCGATGAGCAGATCGACAACGCAACGGCTGAAGTACGCGGCACCCAGGAAATTACTGCCCTGATCGCTTATTTGCAGCAGTTAGGAACCGTGCTCGAGGGCACTCGTTAAGTTATGGATACGGGAACTTTTCGCGGTCTCATTACGCTGGTACTGCTTATCGCTTTCTTAGGGATCACTTGGTGGGCCTATTCGAAGCGTCGCAAACCGGACTTCGATGAAGCAGCCAACCTGCCCTTCGCCGATGACGATGAGCAACCGTCCCGTGACAAGCCTGCTTCATCGCAAGATGAAGCAGATTCCCGCCACGACAGGGGAGATAAAAACACATGAATAATTTATGGGGCGACTCCTTATCCAGCTTTTGGAGTGCCTGGATCATTGTTATCACACTCGGCACCATTGCCATCAGCACCTGGCTTTTATTCGCGAACCGTCGCACCGATAAAACGCCCGATGCCGAAGGCAATGTAGAAACCACTGGCCACGCTGCCGATGAAATTGAAGAGTATGACAACCCGCTACCCAAATGGTGGTTCCAACTGTTTGTGGCCACGGTAATCTTTTCTATCGGCTACTTGATTCTCTATCCTGGCCTTGGCAACTTTGCCGGCGTGCTGGGTTGGTCGCAAGAGTCGCAGTGGGAAGAGGAAGTCGAGCGGGCCGAGGAGCGCTTTACACCTATCTTTGCCCAGTACCAGGAAGTTCCCATTCCTGAGCTGGCCAAAAACCAGGAGGCCATGCAAGTCGCTGAGCGTATCTACCAGAACAACTGTGCGGTTTGTCACGGCTCTAACGCTCAGGGCGGCTACGGCTTCCCCAACCTCACCGACGACGACTGGTTGTACGGCGGCGAACCGGAGAACATCCTCACTTCTCTCAACAATGGCCGTAACGGTTTAATGCCATCTTGGCAGCAGCTGGGTGAAAACAACATCGAAAATCTCACCCAATACGTTCTCGCTCTTTCCGATTTAGAGCATGACGAAGCGCGTGCCGAGCAGGGTGAAAGCACCTTTATGTCCGTGTGTGCGGCATGTCATACGCCACAAGGCACGGGCAACACGTCGTTGGGGGCGCCTGATTTGACCAACGATACTTGGCTCTACTTGGCGCCAGGCCAGACGGTGGCTGACTCTATTCGCCAAACACTGCGTAACGGCCGTAATGGCCACATGCCGGCGCAGGCGGCTTACATCGGTGAAGAGCGCGTTCACCTTGTCGCCGCGTATGTCTACAGCTTACGCTTTGATGACTAAGCGTTAGCCTAAGCAGCGCTGATAAGGGTGCGGCCGCAGGCCGCACCCTTTTTTGACGGCCGAACCGTTAAACTGTAGCCCCTTCCCGCTTCCTTGAGCTGCGATTTCGCTATGGAAAAGATACCCAGCAAAGACGTCACGCCTAAGCCGAAAAAACAGTCTTCCCATCAAGGTGAAGCCGTCACCCAAAATATGTACGCCGAGCGTAAGCATATCTACGTGCGCGAAATTAAGGGCTTCTTTCAGAAGGTAAGGCGCAGCGCCAACTGGGCGTTGATGCTCGCTTTTTTTCTGCTCCCTTGGATCAATATTGGCGGAAGACCAGCGATCTGGTTCGACCTCCCCGGCCGTGAGTTCCATATCTTTACCACGACGTTTTATCCCCAGGAGTTTGTGCTGCTGTCGTGGCTACTGATTATTTGTGCCTTCGGCCTCTTTTTAATCACCGTGTTCGCCGGGCGTGTCTGGTGCGGCTACACCTGCCCACAAAGCGTCTGGACCTTTCTGTTTATCTGGCTTGAGCACCGTATCGAAGGCCCGCGCAACAAGCGTATCAAGCTCGACAAACAGCCCCTCACAAAAGAGAAGCTCGCGCGCAAGAGTGCAAAGCACGCAGCGTGGCTATTTATCGCATTCGCCACAGGGGCCACCTTTGTTGGCTACTTTACGCCTATACGAGAACTGCTCCCCGACCTGGCCGCTCTACAAGCTAACGGCTGGTCCTATTTTTGGGTCGGCTTTTTTACTGTCTTCACTTACCTGAATGCTGGCTGGCTGCGCGAACAGGTGTGCATCTACATGTGCCCTTACGCCCGCTTCCAGTCGGTGATGTTCGACCGCGACACTCTTATCGTTTCCTACGATGCCAATCGTGGGGAGCCGCGCGGCAAGCGCAAAAGAAGCCTAAGCCATGAAGAGGCGCGCGCCGCCGGACATGGCGACTGCATCGATTGCGACCTCTGCGTACAAGTCTGCCCTACCGGCATCGATATCCGCGATGGCCTGCAGTATGAGTGCATCACCTGCGCCGCTTGTATTGACGCTTGCGACAGCGTGATGGACAAAATGGGGTATCCACGCGGATTGATTCGCTACACCACGGAAAATGCCCTGGAGGGTAAACCGACGCATATTCTTCGCCCCCGTTTAATGGGCTATTTTGCCGCACTGATCATAATGATTGGCGCCTTCGCTTGGGCGGTGAACGATCGTATGCCGCTTGATGTCGAAGCCGAGCGTGAGCGTACTCAGCTCTACCAAGTCACCCGCGATGGCCGCATTAGCAACGCTTACAACTTGACGGTGCGCAACCTCGATAACCGCGATCACACTTACCGTATCAGTGCTTCTGGCCTTGAGGGCTTGCGCTTAGATCAAGACACTATTAGCGTGCCGGCGGGCGAGTCGCGCTCCGAGGCCATCACCGTGACAGCTGACGCTGACTCGATTACCCAACCCAGCCATGAAATCGTATTAACCATTGAGTCTGAACTCGACAACAGCATTCGCTTAGAGCGCGATTCGCGCTTTATCGGCGATATTAGGAGATAGCACTATGTCATCCTCTTCGGTGACACCTTGGTATAAGCAGTTCTGGCCCTGGTTTTTACTTGGGCTGCTGTTTTCCTCCATCGCGTTTAGCATGCTCTTTTTGTTCTTTTCGATTCGCCACTACGACGGGTCGATTTCAGGGGACTACTATGAGCGCGGCTTGGGCATCAACGAGCAGTTAGCTAAACAGGAGCATGCCAGCGACTTGGGGTTATCGGCGACGCTGATGGTCGACAATCTCACCGGTGACGTGGTGATTGACTTGGCCGGCGAGCGCCAGCCAGACACGCTACACCTGGCGCTGATTTTTCCTACCGACAGCGACTTTGATCGCGAGTTAACGCTCAATCACGTCCGCAATGGGCGCTATGTCGGCACCCTGGAAGAACCGCTGCAGTATCGCTGGTACTTGCAGCTACAGCCTGAGGCCGGCGACGAAGCCGAGTGGCGCCTCACCGGCGAGGCGCGCTTCCCTAGCGAGGAGAAAGCCAACTTGATTCCCGGCATTTAGGCCGCTGACAGATGAGCGCGAACACCGCAGCAGTCTCCCAAACGCCCACCTTCTGCTACCACTGTGGCAACCCGGTGCCCTCTGGGGCACCGTGGCGCATTGAGATTGACGATACGTCGCACCCTCTCTGCTGCCCGGGCTGCGAGGCGGTTGCCCACGCGATCGTCGAAGGCGGCCTTGAAAGCTACTACCGCTACCGCACCGAACTGCCTGAGCGCCCGGATGAACGCCAAGCCGCGAATGCCGACACCTGGCAAGTCTTCGATGACCCGGGGCTGCAAGCCAAATTTGTGCATCCCGAGGGCGATAGCGGCCATGTTCACGCCACCCTTGCAGTTGACGGCATTACCTGTGCCGCCTGTGCCTGGCTGATCGAGCACCGCCTCAATGCGCTAAACGGGGTGGAATCTAGCGCCGTCAACCTCACCCACCACCGCGTGCGTATCAGCTGGGACCCAGCAGTGATCAAGCTTTCCCAGCTTCTCGCCGAACTAGCGGCAATTGGCTATACCGCGCAGCCTTACGAGCCGGATAAAGCCCAAGCCCGCTTGCAGCAAGAAGAGCGCATGAACGTGCGGCGCCTGATTATCGCCGCCGTCGGCATGATGCAGGTGATGATGTTCTCGATCCCCATTTACGTGGCGGGGCCAGAGGGCATGTCGGAGGATTTCTACGCCCTGTTCCACTGGCTCTCGTTTGCACTGGCCACACCGGTGGTGTTTTTTTCCGCGCTGCCGTTTTTCCGCAACGCCCTGCGCGATGTGAAATCCGGCATGCTCGGGATGGATGTCCCGGTATCGCTGGCGATTGGCTGCGCCTATGCCGCCAGTGCCTACGCGGTGATTTTTAATGTCGGCGAGGTGTACTTCGACTCGGTGGCGATGTTCACCTTCTTTCTGCTTTTTAGCCGCTATATCGAAGCCCGCGCGCGGCGGCGAAACGGCCAGAGCGGCAACGCTTTGAGCGGCGTGCTGCCGGTCTACGCGACCCGCTTGGATGACGACGGCAGCGAACGCATTCTGCCGGCCAGCGAACTGCATGCCGGCGACCGCGTCTTGATCAAACCGGGGCACGGTGTCCCCGCCGATGGCGTGATCGAGGATGGCCAGTCCAGCCTGGACGAATCAATGCTCACCGGCGAGTATCTTCCCGTTACCCGTGGCGTGGGCGAGCGCATTGTCGGTGGCAGCCAAAACATGGAGAACCCGCTGGTCATGCGCGTTACCCATGCGGGCAATGACGCTCGGGTGGCCAATATTGTCGACCTCACCGACCGCGCCTTCGCCAGCCGCCCGCGCCTGGCCCAGATGGCCGCCCGCATGGCGCACCTTTTTGTGCTGCGCCTGTTGATCGTCACGGTCTGCGTCACGGCGGTATGGTGGTGGATTGACCCATCGCGGGTGCTATGGGTGATGCTCTCTGTGTTAGTCGTCACCTGCCCATGCGCGCTGGCGCTTGCTACGCCCACCGCGCTCACCGCCGGGCACGGGCAGCTAAGAAAGCGCGGCGTGCTGATTACCCGCGCCGATGCCATGGAGTCGCTGTCGAACGCCACCCGAGTCATTTTTGACAAAACGGGCACCCTCACTCGGGGTGAGATGCAGCTGATCGACACCCACTCCTTTGACAGCACCCTAAGCGCCGAACGTGCCCGCGCGATAGCGGCAGCGCTTGAAGCCCACTCCGAGCACCCTATCGCCCGTGCGTTTCGTCCCTTTCGCGATGCCACGCTTCAGGCGCGAGCGCTGCGTAGCGTGACCGGCCAAGGGCTTGAAGGCACGTTAATGGGTAAACGCTGGCGCCTGGGTAAACCCCACTTCGCCTGTTCGCAGCCGCCGGCATCCCCGGGCGAAGGCCAGTGGCTGCTGTTGAGTGAGGATGACACGCCGCGCGCCTGGTTTCGCCTGCACGATGGCGTGCGCGACGATGCTGCGCAGACCATTGCGGCGCTGCGGGAGAGCGGCTTGGCGGTTGAGCTACTCTCGGGGGATACCCCCGACGCCGTTGAAGAGCTTGCCCAGCAGCTTGGCATTACGACATGGCATGCGGGCACCAGCCCCGAAGGCAAGCTCGCGCGGATCCAAACCCTCCAGGCCGAAGGTGAATGCGTTGTCATGGTGGGCGATGGCATTAACGATGTGCCGGTGCTCGCCGGCGCGGATGTGGCCATCGCCATGAACAGCGCCACCGACCTCGCCCGCACTCGTGCTGATGCGGTCCTGCTTAGCCCGAGGTTGACCCGTATCGCGGACGCGGTGGAAATTTCCCGCGCGACACGGCGCGTGATGCGCCAAAACATGATCTGGTCGGTCTGTTACAATTTCACCGCCATGCCTTTGGCGGCCTTGGGCTTGGTGCCGCCTTGGCTGGCCGCCATAGGCATGTCGTTTAGCTCGCTGGTGGTGGTGACCAACGCCCTGCGCTTAACCCGCTGGAAGCGCCGAGCAGGCGCCACCGTCAAGGCTCCAACCGCTAAACCGGTGTCCGTATGAAAATTCTCTATCTGCTAATCCCGCTCTCTCTGGTGCTGCTGGGCCTCGCGGTATGGGCCTTTTTCTGGGCGGTCAAAAATGATCAGTTCGATGATTTAGAGGGACCGGCGCACCGCATCCTGTTTGATGAAGATGAGAACGACTTGCCACCCGAAGAGCGCCAGCGCCGCCAGCAGGCCCGCGAGCGAAAAACCACAACAGCCGCCGATGACGATGCCTCCCATAACGATAGCGACACCCGATGAACCCCACCGGCCTTGACCTGCCGCCGCTGCTCGCTGCCTTCGTCTTCGGCCTGATGGGCGGAGCGCACTGCATCGGCATGTGCGGTGGCATCATGAGCGCGCTGACATTTGCCGTCCCCCCGAGCATGCGTCATCCGGCGCGTTTAGGCGGGCTGCTTTTAAGCTATAACGTTGGCCGCGTGATGAGTTATATGCTCGCCGGTGCACTGGTCGCCTCCCTCGGCACGCTCCTGTCGCTCTCCCCTGGCGCCGGCGTGGCGCTGCAAGCGTTTGCTGCGGTGATGCTGATTTTAATGGCGCTCTACATCGCCAACTGGTGGAAGGGCCTACTTAAAGTGGAAGCGGTGGGGCGGCGTTTTTGGCACTTTATCGAGCCTTTCGGGCGGCGTTTAATGCCCGTGGTCAAATTGCCACAGGCGTTTGCGCTGGGGGCGATTTGGGGGTGGCTGCCGTGCGGGCTGGTCTATTCGATGCTGGCGTGGAGCCTTGCCATCGCAGACCCGCTACGCGGCGCCTTGCTAATGGGGGCGTTTGGCGTCGGCACACTTCCCGCGCTGCTCGCCACCGGCCTTGCCGCGCGCCAGCTAAGAGATTTGATCCGCCATCCCACCACGCGCACCATTGCCGCGCTAAGCATTATAGCGTTCGCCTTGTGGCAACTGTTTACCCTTTATACGCCGGGTAGCGCCCATTAGCCGCGTCTCAACGCTCACCAAAGCGTACGCGAGCGTGTGTAAAGACGTTGCACTTCAACGCTTCTTTGACGTGGCTCAACTCCTTCATGGCGGGGCAGCGCTAGGATAACGCTATCGTTACTACCCTGCACTGGAGCCTCTTCATGGCCGTTCACGCTCACGCTGCTTCTTCTCCTTTTGACACCGCAGCGCCCCAACACGCTGCCTGGGATGAAGCGTTATTGCGCCGCTATGATAAAAGCGGCCCGCGTTATACGTCTTACCCAACGGCGCTCTCGTTTCATGAGCAGTTCGGCACCGAGGAGTTTACCGCCGCGCTTGAGCGCAGCAACCAGAGCGATCGCGCGCTGTCGCTCTACGTCCACGTCCCGTTTTGCCGCAAAATCTGCTTCTACTGCGCCTGCAACAAAATCGCGACCAAAAATACCCAGCTAGCCGAGCCCTATCTCTCGCGCCTTGATCGCGAAATGGTGCTCACCGCGCGCCATCTTGATACGTCGCGTAGCGTTGAGCAGCTGCACTGGGGCGGCGGGACGCCTACGTTTTTGACCTTGGATCAGATGAGCGACTTGATCGACCGGTTAGACGCCCGGTTTGGTCTCTCCTCCTCGCCCGATCGCGACTACGCCATCGAAATCGATCCGCGCGAAGCGGATGTTTTCACCCTGCGCCATTTGCAGACGCTGGGCTTCAATCGCATCAGTCTCGGGGTTCAAGACCTAAACCCCACGGTGCAAAAGGCCATCAACCGCGTTCAGCCGCGCGTTCTCACCGAAACGCTGATGGATGAAGCGCATCGACTGGGCTTTCGTTCGCTGAACCTGGATTTGATTTACGGTTTGCCGCATCAAACGCAAGCGAGCTTTGCCGACACGCTGCAGCAGGTGATTGAGTTAAATCCCGCACGCCTTTCGGTGTTTAACTATGCCCACATGCCCCAGCGCTTTGCCCCGCAACGGCGTATCAACGACGCGGACCTGCCAAGCGCGGAAGAGAAACTTGAGATTCTGCACACCACTATCGACATGCTGACCCAGGCCGGCTATGTGCATATCGGCATGGATCACTTCGCCCGTCCGGACGATAGCCTCGCCATTGCCCAGCGCGAAGGCACCCTGCAGCGCAACTTCCAAGGCTACTCCAGCCACGCCCAGTGCGACCTAGTGGGCCTTGGCGTCTCAGCCATTTCACGGGTCAACGATGTCTACGCACAAAACCCCACCGACCTTGCCCGCTATGAGCAAGCACTCGATGCGGGGCAGCTCGCCACGGTGAAAGGGCTGCGCTTAAGCCAGGACGATTTAATTCGTCGCGACGTCATTGAGCGTTTGATGTGCGACATGCAGATCGACTTTGCCGCTGTCAGCCAGCGCTGGGGGATCGATGCGCCGCGCTACTTCGCTGATGCGCTCGCGCGCTTGAAAGGCGCGCAGCGCGACGGCTTGGTAGTACAAGAGGGCGATATGCTGCGGGCCACCCCTATCGGGCGTCTGTTGATTCGCCACCTCGCCATGGCGTTTGACGCACACTTGCCAAGCGATGCCACTCAGCGCTACTCGCGAATTCTATAGACGATATGCGGAACCGGCGATTCACGGATTACGCTTGTCGTCGGCAGGCTGTTCCTCCCATAATGAGGCAGGTCACCATTCATGGAGGAACACATGCCGGAATCCATCAGCCGTCGGCGCCCCGTTTTACATGAGGCGCGATGCCAAACGTGTAGCCTGAGCTCGCTGTGTTTGCCCCTATCGCTTGAGCTCGATGATATCGATCAGTTCGACGCCATCATCCGACGCCGGGCTCCGCTCAAAAAAGGCGAACCGCTATTTCGTCAAGGCGATACTTTTACCAGTGTTTTTGCCGTTCGCTCAGGCAGCCTCAAACAGCTCACCACGGAAGGTGGAGGCAACGATCAACTCACCAACTTTTACCTACCCAGCGAGCTCGTTGGGCTAGACGGTATCGACGAGGAGCACTATCCCGGCAGCGTGGTGGCGCTGGAAACCACCACGGTGTGCGAAATCCCCTTCGACCGCTTGGATTTACTTTCAGAAGAGCTGCCGGAACTGCGGGGCCAACTTTATCGCAGCATGAGCAAGGAACTGCGCGACGATCGCCGCATGATGCGCCTGCTTTCGCGCAAAACCGCCGACCAGCGTTTAGCCAGCTTTTTGATTACGCTGTCCGAGCGCTTTCGCCGCCGCGGCTACTCGCCCTATAGCTTTCGGCTGTCGATGTCGCGGGCCGATATCGGCAACTATTTAGGACTTGCCGTAGAAACCGTCAGCCGCATTTTGAGCCGCTTTCAGAGCCAAAACGTGGTCGCCGTCTCGGGTCGCGAGGTGAATATTCTCGACATGCCGCGTTTGATCAGCCTCTCCGAGGAAGAAGAGGTCGAAGCTAACTCACATTAAAAGCGCGAATGCGGTCGGCCATTAGGTCGGCCTGCTTCGCTTCCAAGCCGGTAAAATCGAATAGCTCACGGTCAGCAAGCTGAGAAGGCGCCACGTTCGTCACTGCCTTAAACATGCTCTCCAAACGGCCCGGATGTTTTTTATTCCACTCGGCGAGCATCTCCTTGACGATTTGACGCTGCATATTGGGCTGCGAGCCGCAAAGATTGCAGGGAATAATCGGAAACGCCATCAAGCGGGAAAACTCGGCGATATCGGCCTCTTTGCAGTAAGCAAGCGGGCGAATCACGATGTTTTTGCCATCGTCGGACAATAGCTTCGGCGGCATGGCCTTGAGGCTACCGCCAAAGAACATATTTAAAAAAAGCGTTTCCAGAATATCTTCGCGATGATGCCCCAAAGCGACCTTGGTCGCGCCGATCTCTTCGGCAAAGCCATACAGCGAGCCACGCCGCAGCCGTGAGCAGAGCGCACAGGTGGTTTTGCCTTCGGGGGTTTTTTCCTTGACCACCGAATAGGTATCGCGCTCTAAAATATGGTAATCAACGCCTAATTGATCCAAATAATCCGGCAAGACGTGTTCAGGAAAACCGGGCTGTTTTTGGTCCAGATTCACCGCAACCAGCGAGAAGTTAACCGGTGCGTTGCGCTGCAGGCTGCGCAAAATCTCCAGCATGGTGTAGCTGTCCTTACCACCGCTTAGGCACACCATGACCTTATCGCCTTCATCGATCATGCCATAATCGATAATCGCGTTGCCGACTTCGCGGCGCAAACGCTTTTGTAGCTTATTGAATTCACGCTTCTGCTTGGCGTCCGCCACAGTGGGCTCGCCCAGTGCCACCGGGGGCGTTTTTAAGGGCGTCGCGGAAACGGTCGGATCAAAATGGTCAACGTGTTGCATAAGCGATAGCACCGCCGATGGGAAGAAAGCGGCCGCTATTCTAACAGCACTCAACGCCAAACGCAGGCGTTAGCGGCTAATCCGCCAGACGCTGCAAGCGTTGATACAGCAGGGCACTGGCGGTAGCTTGATCCAATACGCCACTGAAGGGGCTAAGGGGGATGCGCCAGCGCGCCGCGGCGTGGCAAAGGCTAACGGGCGGGTCAATGAAGGGCTGGCGGCGGCGCCACTCGCGCTGACAAAGCAGGCCAAGATCAACCTGCGCATTGGGCAAGGCAAACCCCAGGTGGTGGTTTAACGCGCGATTGAGCACCTCAAGCTGACGGGGTAACCCCCAGCCGAGTAGTGGGCGGTTACCTATGTGCGCGACAAGCTCGCTGAGGCTGGCTTCATCCACACGCTTTACGCCCTGCGGGGCGTGCTGGAGCCGATGCTGGCGCTGGGGTGAGGTAAGAGAACCTTGACGCGTGATTTCCTTAGCCGGCAGCAGCGTCATCACGTAGGCGGCGCTGGTTTTGATCGCCTGCGGTGAAAAGGGTACGGCCGCAACGCTGAACACGCCGCTTTGATCGATATGGCAGGCAAGCGCAATGGTCTCTTCGCCCATGTAGGGCTGAAACAGCCACGCATAGGGAGAGTTGGCGCAGCGGCGGCGATCGCTTTCGCGGCGCAAAAACGTGCGCAGCGAGCCACTAAAAAATGGCACGTGCCGATCCAGCAAGGCAACATGGCCCATCAACGCCCCTGTCATGAATACTCCAGGTGGTAGCGATGCGACAACCGCTGTTTGAAATCTTTAACAATGTGCAGCGCTTCGCGCAGAAGGTCGCGCTCCAACGATGAGAGCTCCTGCACCACCACGCGATCCGAGCGCTTGCCCACGCTCGCGCTCTCATTCTGAGCTAACTGCTGCTTGAGACGCAGCTCGGTGAACAGCGACAGCGCTTCGCCTAAATCATCGGCAAAACGGCGCTTTAAGCGGCCATCTTCCACCAGGGCATCCAAGCGGTCCAACGTTGACGTGGCCTTGATGCGCCGCTCCAAGGCCATGGTCCGCACGCCGTGAACAATGGGAAAAATCCCGCCTTTTTTGATATCGATACCGTGCTGGGGCTTTTTCAACGAGCCAAAGAGCGTCAGCGGGGTGGAAAAGCGTAGCGCCGTCCGCGCGAAAAGCGAGAGCAACAGCTCATCTTTTGAGGCGTACTCAAACAGGGCATCACGCACGCGCTCCAGCAGTACCGGATTGCCGGCCACGGCGTGGGCATCGAGCATAATCGCGAGCTTCATCAAGCTATCGCCATCGCGTACCTCTACCCAGCGTGCAATGCGCTGAGTCCACTGGCTCACGGTGCCGACCCACTCAGGGTTTGACACCATAATATTGCCCGGACAGGGCGGATACCCCAGCTTCACCAGGGTGTCGGTGAGCTGCTGCATGTCGTTGTGTAAACTGGGCCACTCCAGGTCATCATCGAGAATCAGGCCGTTATCTTGGTCGGTTTTCAGAATCTGTTCGCCGCGCCCTTCACTGCCCATCACCATCATGCAGCTGTCGCTAAAATAGCGTTCGTCCACCGTGAACTGCCACGCTTTGTTGATGATGCGGCCATTGAGCGCCGCCAGTAGATCCATCGCAAAGCGCAGTTTAACCCCCTGGGCCATGAGTGCATCGACAAGCTCCGGCGTGCGATGACTCGCGGCAGAGAGGGTTTCAAGGTCATTGGCCTGCTCCACTTGCAGGCTTACCACATAGCTGCGACTGGAGAAGTAACTCAGCACATCGGTGAGTTCGACGACCCCTTTGACCGACTCGCGCTCCATCACCACCACCCGCGAAACTTTATGCCGCGTCATCTGCACCAGCGCTTCGAACAAGTACTGCATCGGCGTCACGGTGACGAGAGAGAAGTGGGCGATATCCACGACCGGGCAGTCTTGCGGCAAGCCTTCGAGTACCAAGGCATTTAACAGATCCGTTTTGGTCACTACCCCCAAGGCATCGTCACGGCGAACCAATAGGCTGTCAGCGTGGCTGGCATTTAGCTCGCGTACGGCGCCGGCAATGTCGGTGTCAGCCTCCATCAACAGCGGCTCACGCATGCACTCGCTTGCCCGCGCCAGCATAAAGCCCGCCATGGTCACGCCCCCTTCGGCGCGTTTTTCCGTCAGCAGCCTTGCCTTGTGCGCAAGCGACTGACGGAAAAAGTCGTTAAATTCGGGGTAGGTGCGGCATAACTGCTGAAACAGCACTTTAGGGAGTAAATAGCACAGGCACTCCTGCTCGGCGATAAAGCGGTAACGGCTTTTACCGTTGATAATGCTGATCGCGCCAAACAGATCGCCAGCCGTGTAGTGGCCAATGCGCGCGGTCGATGACGGCATCGTCGGGTCGACCTCCGCCACTTCGCCTTTGTGGATCAAAAATACATACTCACCCGCCTGGCCGGTTTCCAGAATCACTTCGTCGCGGTCGAAGTACGCCATGTCCATGCCGCGACGCACGTGCTCCCGACCCGCTTCATCGAGCAGCGTAAACGGGGGTTGTGAAAGATCCACTTCGACCATGGCGGTCACCTCTTATTTAGCGCGCTGCAGTTAGCGCGTGGTAGCTTTTACACTCTCTTTAATTCGCTCTTTCATACGCTCTTTCGTGCGCTTGTTAACGCCATCCGAAACGAGAGAGTGACAGGGTTTTCCCTCAGGAGATCAACTCAGCGCCTAGTTATTGCTTTTATGAGGCGAGATGTTGCAGTGCGACATTGATGCCAACACGGTATTGACCCCGATACTAGGGGTATACCGACTTTATCTTGCACTAGGCAAGCCTAATTCCTTTATACCTTGCGCTATTATCCTTTCGTTTCGCTTAACGTTGAATACATGAAAGCCGCACTAACGCCTGGCAATTTGAAGACAACAAGAAACAAAACAACGGAGCGCAATAAAACAAAAGTACAATGTTAGTCGCCCGATGGCTTGAAAGCCTTGAGACAAACTTTAAAAACTCCCATGCACAGCGGGTACAGCAACAATGGGCCTAGACGTGCCCAAAAAGCTATTATCCCATAGTGCTAACAAGCCCTTGTGTCATCGCGGCAAAAATAACAAAAATCAATATTTTTCATGATGTTATTGAACAACAACCGTCTTCACCTCCACTTTGATACCAAAGTCTGGGATTTAATTTGAGTATTTATTGCCCACTATGATTCCTGAGTCATTCAGGGTAATCGCACGTCACTAACGACCTCGGTGCCATCAGACTGAACGTAAAAAGCCATTGGCGGAGACACGCCGGCAGTTGATGTGATCAATGAGTGACTTCCAAACGTGCGATTGCCCTGGTGGGTCATACGCTATTTTGGGTTAACTTTCCAAACCTTAAAAATCACAAGTGGAGAGCAACACAATGGCAGACGATAAATCTAATGCTGCTGAATACTGGAAGGCTAACGTCCGCACGATCCTCGGATGCCTAGCCGTCTGGGCATTTGTCTCGTATGGCTGTGCCATCCTGTTTCGTCCGCTGCTCGCTGGCATCCCTGTCGGGGGAACCGATCTGGGCTTCTGGTTTGCTCAGCAAGGCTCCATTCTGACGTTCATCGTGCTGATCTTCTTCTACGCCTGGAAGATGAACAAACTCGATGAAAAATATGGACTGGGGGAGTAAGCCAACATGAGTCAGTTTGCAATTAACTTACTGTTCGTCGGCGCATCCTTCGCCCTCTACATCGGCATTGCCGTGTGGGCGCGCGCCGGCTCAACCAAAGACTTCTATGTCGCCGGCGGCGGTGTACACCCGATCACCAACGGGATGGCCACCGCGGCTGACTGGATGTCCGCGGCGTCGTTTATCTCCATGGCGGGTCTTCTCGCCTCTGGGGGGTATGCCAACTCAACCTTCCTGATGGGCTGGACCGGCGGCTACGTCATCCTGGCGATGCTGCTCGCGCCCTACCTGCGTAAGTTCGGCAAGTTCACGGTTCCCGACTTTATCGGCGACCGTTTCTACAGCCGTACCGCGCGCCTGGTGGCCGTTATCTGCTTGATCGTGGCTTCGGTTACATACGTTATCGGTCAGATGACCGGTGCCGGTGTTGCCTTCTCGCGCTTTTTGGAAGTCCCCAACACCGCTGGTATCTGGATTGCCGCGCTGATCGTTTTCCTCTACGCCGTATTCGGTGGCATGAAGGGCATCACCTACACCCAGGTAGCGCAGTACATCGTATTGATCATTGCCTACACCATTCCGGCCGTGTTCATTGCCATGCAGCTGACCGGCAACCCGATCCCGATGTTCGGTATGTTCAGCACGCACACGGAATCTGGCGTTCCGATGCTGACCAAGCTGAATGACGTGGTGAATGCGCTTGGCTTCCGCGACTACACCGCCGACGTGGACAACAAGCTCAACATGGTCTTGTTTACCCTGTCGCTGATGGTAGGTACTGCGGGTCTTCCGCACGTGATCATTCGCTTTTTCACCGTACCGAAAGTGGCTGACGCACGCTGGTCAGCAGGCTGGGCACTGGTGTTCATCGCGCTTCTCTACCTCACCGCCCCGGCGGTTGGCTCCATGGCGCGCCTGAACCTGGCCACCACGGTCTACCCGGAAATGGCGGGCCAAGTGGAAGATTACGATGCCGCCGCGCGTGAGGCACTGGTCTACGAAGAGCGTCCCAGCTGGATCCGCACCTGGGAAGAAACCGGCCTGATCCAATTTGAGGACAAGAACAACGACGGTCGCGTACAGATCTACAACGAAGGCAACGAAGACTTTGCCGCTACCGCTGAAGATCGTGGTTGGGAAGGCAACGAGCTGACCGTCAACAACGACATCCTCGTACTCGCCAACCCAGAAATCGCTAACCTGCCGGGCTGGGTGATCGGTTTGATTGCCGCCGGTGGTATCGCCGCCGCGCTCTCAACCGCTGCCGGTCTACTCTTGGCGATCTCTTCGGCGGTCAGCCATGATTTGATCAAGACCATGATCAATCCGAAGATCAGCGAGAAAGGCGAAATGCTGGCCGCGCGTATCTCCATGGCAGGTGCGATCCTGCTGGCAACCTACCTTGGCCTCAACCCACCCGGGTTTGCCGCGCAAACCGTAGCGCTTGCCTTCGGTATCGCCGGTGCCTCGCTCTTCCCGGCGCTGATGATGGGTATCTTCTCCAAGCGCATCAATAACAAGGGCGCCGTTGCCGGTATGCTGGCTGGCCTGCTGACCACCCTGCTGTATATCTTCACCTACCTGGGCTGGTTCTTTATTCCGGAAACCAACATGCTGCCCAACACACCGGACAACTGGATGTTCGGCATCTCGCCGCTCTCCTTCGGTGCGATCGGTGCTATCATCAACTTCGCGGTAGCGTTCACCGTGGCCAATGCCACTGAAGAGCCTCCGCAAGAGATTCAGGACCTGGTGGAAAGCGTTCGCTATCCGAAAGGTGCTGGTGTGGCCGTGGATCACTAATTCACCTTAGTGACCTCGCCACCAACGTAGCCGGCGCGGTATATATACCGCGCCGGTTCGGTAACGCTTCGGGCTTCCCTAGGGAGGCCCGATTGCTTTCAGAAAGCCCCACTCGGAAAGGATAGAGTATGATCTGGCACTTAATTGCCGCCGTCTTTGCTGGTCTCGCCGCCGCAGGGATAGGCCTATTGCTACGCACCTTAAGCGCTAAGCGGCTACCCAAATGGATCGTGCCAGTGTTTGGCGGACTGGGGATGCTCAGCTATCAGATTTACACCGAATACAGCTGGTTTGAGCACAAACAGCAGCAGCTTCCGGCATCGGCGGAGGTTGTCGCCAGCCAAACGAGTAGCGCGGTGTGGCGCCCCTGGACCTTTGCCTTCCCGATCACCAAAGAGTTTACCGTGATCGACCGTGATAGCGTGCGCATGAGCGAGAGCACACCCCCCGTGGCCGAATTCATGCTCTACCACTTTGAGCGCCATCACGCCGATGTGGTGACCCCGCAAGCCTATGTGCTCAACTGCCGTTCACGCGAAATGCTGCCGCTTGATAGCGAAACCAATGAGCCCGATGTCGAGGCCATGCGCACGCTGCGTCGCGACTCAGGCATTTATACCTTCATTTGCAACGCTTAGCCCTCAACCACCACACGCTGACGCCCTGCCTCCGCCCCGCCGCTGACGCTTGGGGCAATTTGCCCTAGAATAAGCCTTTTTGTGCGGCAAACGGCAACGCAAACGATTGCGGTAAGGCTTTGTGCGGGAGCGTCTTATGTTTCATGGTGGGCTACTGGTCGCGGTATCGCTTTTATACATTGCGGTGCTTTTCGGCATCGCTTGGTACGGGGACCGCCGGGCACGCCTCCACGGTGCTAGCCGCCGCCGGCCAATTATTTACAGCTTGGCACTGGCTATTTACTGCACGTCGTGGACGTTTTACGGCGCGGTAGGCCAGGCCGCGACGGCAGGCTGGTCGTTTGCCAGCATCTTTGTCGGCCCCATTCTCACCTTCTTACTCTTTTGGCCAGTGCTGGCCAAAATGATCCGCGTCGCCAAACACCAGAACGTGACGTCCATCGCCGACTTCATCGCCTCGCGCTACGGTAAAACCCAGTCGCTTGCCGCCTTCGCCAGTCTCGTTGCCTTAGTGGGCACCCTGCCCTACATCGCTCTACAGCTAAAAGCCGTCTCCACCTCTTTTAACGTGTTGACCGAAGCCACGGACGTCACCCATACGCCGCTTTTCGGCGATACGGCGTTTTACATCGCCATCGTCATGGCGGCCTTCGCGATTCTTTTCGGCACGCGTCATACCGATGCCACCGAACATCACGAAGGGCTGATTCACGCCGTGGCCTTTGAGTCGCTGGTTAAGCTCGTGGCGTTTCTGGTGCTGGGGGCATTCGTCACCTGGGGTATGTTTGGCGGACTCGGCGAGCTGATGGGCTTCGCCGAAACCCAGCTGGAGCTTCAGCGCCAGCTGGCCAATCAGGATTTCGGCCAAGGCTTCTGGGCGCAGACCCTACTCGCCATGCTGGCGATTCTCTGCCTGCCGCGTCAATTCCATGTCGCCGTGGTGGAGAACACTCATCCGGACGACGCCAGCAAAGCGCGCTGGCTCTTCCCGCTTTATCTGGTCGCGATCGCCTTCTTTGTCGTGCCGCTCGCCTCGGCGGGCCTTTGGATGTTCGCCGACACGGCGGTGGAACCCGACGCCTACGTCCTTTCGCTGGCCATGGCCTCGGGCCACGATTGGCTCACGCTGTTAACCTTTATCGGCGGCTTTTCCGCCTCCACCGGCATGGTGATTGTGGCAGCGGTCGCGGTGTCGATCATGATCTCCAACGAGATCGTGATCCCGGCGCTATTTCGCCTGCGCTGGTTTGACACCAAGGCGCGCGACTACGGTCGCCTGGTGCTACGCGCCCGGCGACTGACTATTATCGCCGTGCTGGCGATGGCTTACGGCTTCTATCAACTAATCGCCGAGTTCACCTCGCTTGCGTCTATCGGCATGCTCTCTTTTGCCGCGGCAGCGCAGTTCGCTCCCGCCATCATCGGCGGACTTTACTGGAAGCGCGGCAACCGTTTGGGCGTCATCGCGGGAATGAACGCCGGCTTTGCCATCTGGGCCTATAGCCTGTTGATGCCCGCCATGATTAACGCCGGGGTACTGCCCAGCGATTGGCTGAACGGCGGGCCTTTGGGGTTAACGTGGCTGACCCCAACATCGCTGTTTGGCCTTAATCTGAGCGACAGCTTCACCCACGGCGTGATGCTCTCCCTGGGCGTCAATCTGTTCTGCTATATCTTCGTCTCCCAGGTAACCTCCCAGCGCGTCATTGAGCGCATTCAGGCGTCGCTGTTTGTCGACAGCGTGGAGACGCGCCAGACCTCGGTGAATCGCCCGTGGACGGGGGCAACAACGGTGGGCGATTTGAAAGTGCTGTGTGAGCGCTTTCTAGGCGCCGGCCAGGTGGAGCGCGCCTTCGATGACTATGCCAGGCGCATCGGCAAACCCCTGGAGGAGAGCACGCGCGCCTCTATCGACATCATCCAGTTTACCGAGCGCTTCTTGGCCTCGGTGCTCGGCGCCTCCTCCGCTCGCATCGTGGTCAACTCAGCCCTTCAGGGGCGCGGCATTGGCATTTCGGATGTGATCTCGATCGTTGACGAGGCCTCCCAGGTACTTGAGTTCAACCGTGCGCTGCTGCAAGCCACGATCGAGAACATCAATCAGGGCATCAGCGTGGTCGACCAAAACCTGCGCCTGGTCGTGTGGAACCAGCGCTATTTGGAGCTGTTCCGCTTTCCCGATCACTTGATTCGCGTGGGCGCCCCGGTGGATCGCATTTTCCGCTACAACGCCCACAACGGCGAATACGGCCCCGGCGACCCGGAAGAGCACGTGCAACTACTGCTGGATAATATCCGCGACGGTCAGCCCCACCGCTACGTGCGCTACCGTCAGGATGGCAGCGTGCTTGAGGTGCAGGGCAACCCGATGCCGGGCGGTGGCTTTGTCTATACCTACCAGGATATTACCCAGCAAAAGCGCATCGAAGAGGCGCTGATTCGCTCGGAAAACAACATCCGGATCTACACCGATAACGTACCGGCGCTGATCGCCTATTTCGATAAAGAGTGTCGCTACCTGTTCACCAACCGCGCCTACGAGCAGGCCTTCAATATTGACCGCAACGCGGTGATCGGCAAGCGCTATGAAGACGTCCTCCCCCTGCAACAAGCCGAGGAGCGCGCACCGTGGGTGGCGCGAACCCTGCAAGGCGAGCGCGTCAGCTTCGAGGTTTCGCTGCGCATCAACGGCATCATGCGCTACATGCTGGTGACCTACACGCCGCACTTTGGCGATAGCCAGTCGATTCTCGGTTTTTTTGCGCTCTATCAGGACATCACCGAACGCCGTCAGGCCGAAATCGCGCTAAAAGAGACTAACGAAACGCTGGAAGAGCGCGTGCGCGAGCGCACCCAAGCGCTCTCGGAAGCCAACGCGGCGCTGCGCCAGGAGAACCGCGTGCGCGCTGAAGCGGAGCAGGCCCTGCGCCAAGCCAAGCAGGTGGCCGAGGATGCCAACGCATCGAAAACCCGCTTTCTCGCCGCCGCGAGCCACGACTTACTCCAGCCGCTCAATGCCGCGCGGCTATTCACCTCGGCACTGCTGCACAACATGGGCGACGAAAACCATCAGCGCACCATTGGCCACATCGATAACTCGCTGCAAGCCGCCGAAGAACTGCTGGGCACGCTGCTGGATATCTCCAAACTCGATGCCGGTGCGCTAACACCAAGGCGCAGCCACTTCGCCCTGGCCGATCTATTCCGCCCGCTGCGCGCAGAGTTCGACGTCATGGCGGATGACCGCGGACTGGATCTGGATGTGGTCGCGACCCAGCAGTGGGTCGATTCCGACCCGCAAATGCTGCGGCGGATTATTCAAAACTTCCTCTCTAACGCGCTGCGCTACACCCAAGAGGGACGCGTGCTGCTTGGCTGTCGTCGCCGTGGCGATCGCTTGAGCATCGAGGTGTGGGACTCAGGCCCCGGCATTCCTGAAGCCAAGCTCTCGGAAATCTTTCAGGAGTTTCGGCGCCTGGATCAAGCCTCACGGCATAAAGAGAGCGAGAAAGGTTTGGGGCTTGGCCTATCGATTGCTGACCGTATGAGCCGTGTGCTGGATCACCCGATCAAAGTGCGCTCGTGGGAGGGGGTTGGCACCGTCTTTGCGGTCAGCGTGCCCATCGTCGCGGCCAAAGCAATCAGCGAGGCTGAGCAGGAGCCGAAGGCTCGCCGCGCCAGCAACAAACTCGCCGGCACGCGTATTGTCTGCATCGACAACGAGACACTGATACTGGAAGGCATGACGGCAATGCTCAGCGGCTGGGGCTGCGAAGTGTTTACCGCGACCAGCATCGGCGGCGCTAAATCGATTCTGCGTAATATGGACGGCGACCCCGACGCCATTCTCGCCGACTACCACCTCGATAACGAAGTGACGGGGTTAATGGCGCTAGAAGCGCTAAGTGAACGGTTGGAAGGGGCGGTACCAGGCATCGTGATCACTGCCGATAGGACGGAGGCGGTCGCCGAGGAGGTCAAGCGCGCCGGCTACCAGCTGCTGCTCAAGCCGGTGCGCCCGGCGGCGCTGCGTGCCCTACTGACACGCACGTTGCAAGCCAACCGGGCAGCGCAGAAGGACTCGGGGCGTCAGGAGCCTTAAGGAGGGCACCCTTCGACAGGCTCAGGGTGAACGGTTTTCCATATCGGCTTGCCGTACACCAAGCTCAGGGTGCGCCGTTTGGGGTTTCTTAAAGCGGCCAGCGGCGGCGCCGCTCAGGATTCCACCTTGGGCGGCTCCACTTCAAGCTTTTGCGCTGCGATCACGGCCTGGGTGCGCGAATGCACGCCGAGCTTACGCAGAATGGCCGTCACATGGGCTTTGATGGTCGCCTCGGAGACACTCAGCTCGTAGGCAATTTGCTTATTTAACAGCCCCTCGGTGAGCATGTTCAGCACGCGAAACTGCTGCGGCGTAAGGGACGCAATCGCCTCGGCAAAGCGCGTCTCTTCTTCGTTGGTCTCCTCAAGCACGCCCGCGAGCGCCTCCGGCAACCAGACTTCTCCGTCTAAAATTTCGCCGACCGCTTCGGCGATCAATTGCAGTGAGGAGGACTTGGGAATAAAGCCCGAGGCACCATAATCGATCGCACGACGCACCACATAGGGCTCGTCGCTACCGGAGACCACAGCAACAGGAATATCAGGCATCTGGCCACGCAGCTGAATTAGGCCCGAAAAGCCATGAGCGCCGGGCATGTGCAAATCCAGAAGAATCAAATCGGCGTCTGGATGACGGTTCACCACTTCCGTCGTCGCTTCCATGGTGTCAGCTTCAACAATTTCCGCCTGTGGTGCTAGTTGACGCAACGCTTGGGTCAACGCAGCACGAAACAGGGGATGGTCGTCTGCGACGATAAATTTGTGGGCGATTGCCATGGATGTTCCTCCGGTTCCTTAAGCAGCAGTCACAACACGCTACCCGCCGCGACGCTAGGGCATACGCTTGCAACGTATACATTGGCAGCATGGTACCCCATGCCCTTCTCTATTCCCAAGCCTCGCGTGCACAATTTGTCACATTAACTGAGATAGAACAGAAACAAGTGTGCCGGCTTGATAGCCGGCACACTGACGTTCGCAACGATGTCTTGCTGAACGCCTTCTCGCTAAACGATAAGGCGTTTGGGCATGGGTTACTTATTCACCCGGTGCTCGATCAACTCGTCGACCACGCTGGGGTCCGCCAGCGTACTGGTATCCCCCAAGCCATCGCACTCATTGGCGGCGATTTTGCGCAGAATACGGCGCATAATCTTGCCCGAGCGGGTTTTCGGCAAACCCGGTGCCCACTGGATCACATCCGGCGAGGCAATCGGGCCGATATCCTTGCGCACCCACTTCGTCAGCTCTTTCTTTAGCTCGTCGGTGGGCTCAACGCCATCGTTAAGCGTGACGTAGATATAGATACCTTGACCTTTGATATCGTGCGGGTAACCCACCACGGCAGCTTCGGCCACCGCATCGTGCGCCACTAGCGACGACTCGATCTCGGCGGTGCCCATGCGGTGCCCCGAGACGTTAAGCACGTCGTCCACACGGCCGGTAATCCAGTAGTAGCCGTCTTCGTCACGACGGCAGCCGTCACCGGTAAAGTACATGTTGTCGTAGGTGGAGAAGTAGGTCTGCACGAAGCGGTCGTGATCGCCCCAAATGGAGCGCGCCTGACCCGGCCAGGAGTCGAGAATTACTAGGTTACCGTCGGTGGCGCCTTCAAGCTTGTTGCCTTCGTTATCCACCAGCGCGGGCTTGACCCCGAAAAACGGCTTGGTTGCGGAACCCGGCTTCAGCGGCGTGGCGCCCGGCAGGGGCGCAATCATGATGCCGCCGGTTTCGGTCTGCCACCAGGTATCGACGATCGGGCACTTCTCGTTACCGATCACGCGGTAGAACCACTCCCACGCTTCTGGGTTGATGGGCTCACCCACCGAGCCCAGGATGCGCAGGCTTTCGCGCGTGCTGGTGCTCATGACGTCGTCGCCGTGGGCCATCAGCGCCCGAACGGCGGTTGGCGCGGTATAGAGAATATTGACGTTGTGCTTGTCGACAATCTCGCCCATCCGGCCGTGGCTTGGATAACTCGGCACGCCCTCAAACATCAGCGTGGTGGCGCCATTGGCGAGCGGGCCGTACACGATATAGCTGTGCCCGGTCACCCAGCCCACGTCGGCGGTACACCAGTAGACTTCGCCCTCTTGATAGTCGAACACGTACTGATGCGTCATGGCGGCATAGGTGAGGTACCCGCCGGTGGTGTGCTTCAAGCCTTTCGGCGCGCCGGTAGAGCCCGAGGTGTAAAGAATGAACAGCGGATCTTCCGCGCCCACCGCTTCGGCCTCGCACTCGGTGGACTGCTTATCAACCACATCCTCGAACCACAGATCGCGGCTCTCGTTCCAATCGATATCGCCGCCGGTGCGCTTAACGACCAAGACGTTCTTGCACACGTCGGTACCATCGCGGGTCAGCGCCGCGTCGACATTGTCTTTAAGCGGCACGTGCTTACCGCCGCGTACCGACTCATCGGCGGTGATGACGAGCTTGGAGTTGGCGCCGATAACGCGCTGCGCCACGGCATCCGGCGAGAAACCACCAAACACAACCGAGTGCACCGCGCCAATACGGGCGCAGGCCAGCATCGCCATGGCCGCTTCGGGGATCATGGGCATATAGAGCGTGACGGTATCGCCTTTGTCAATGCCCAGCTCTTTGAGCGCGTTCGCCAACTGATTGGTGCGCTCGTAGAGTTCACGGTAGGTGATGTGCTTAGCGTCGTCCGGGTCATCCCCTTCCCAAATGATCGCGGTTTGATCGCCACGTTTTTCCAGATGGCGATCCAAGCAGTTGGCCGCAACGTTTAACTCACCGTCTTCAAACCAGCGAATATCCACGTTATTACGGTCAAACGAGGTGCTTTTGATCTTGTTAGGGGCTTTGATCCAGTCAAGACGCTTGGCCTGTTCGGCCCAGAAGCCTTCCGGGTCGTCGATCGACCGCTGGTACATGGCCGCGTAGGTTTTTTCATCGGCCCAGGCTGTGGCGGCGATATCTTCGCGCACCGGATAGACGCTCTGTTGTTCACTCATGAAATTGCCTCTGTCCGTGGAAATGCACTCTCTATAGGAATGTAGCCGGTATTTTTATTTATTGCACCGGTACCACTGATGAATGTACCCCTAGCATAAACCTCCCGGCACGCCCTTCCCTTTAGACATTGGTATTAACATTTTTTATTTAAATAACAAAGACTTATACTGGATTTTCAGGCGTTTCGCAGCCACTGTAGACCAAGGTCTGAGCGCATTGACGGCAGCGATAGTGCCGCCCACCGCAGGCAAGCGCGTGGCGCTTGGCGGTAAAGGCATGCTCGCGACACGCGCACGCATAGCGGTAAGGCGCGCGCTGGGCGCGTTTTATATCAAAGCGGTGGGTGACATCGGGCGACAAGCCAAAAAGGTCGCGCATCACGGCTTGCCATTCCCGCCCGTGCGGTTTCAGTCGTGGACCATCCTGAAGATGAAAGACCAACCAGTGCGCCATTTCATGGGGAATCACCTGATCAAAAAACGCAGCGCGGTTCTCACTGAGCAGCACGGGGTTAAAGCGCAGCCCGCCACGACCCAAATGCGCCTGCCCGGCGGATGCACCTTTTAGATCAAACCACACCTTGGGCGGTGGCAACGCCGGATAGACCTCGCGACAGCGCTGCCACGCTTGATCGACCCGCGCTTTCGCCGCCTCGATAAGGGCCGGCTCACTCATGGCGGTAAGCGACGCTTCCGGCCAGGGAGGCAACGGCGCTGCTTTGGCTTGATCATAGCCATTTGATGATAAACTGCTCACACCCTACCCTTTGGATTTTCCTGCGATTGAGGCTCTGTATGTCACCGCGCGACACCGCCCCTGAAGCGACGCCCCCACAGCCACTGCTCGATGACGAACAGCTCGACCGGCTCGATGATTTTCTCGACTCCGAGCAGGTGGATGAGGACGCCCTCGACCTGATTTCCGCCCACGGTTTTTTGGTTGCGCTTGCCGTGGCCCCCAGTGAGTTGCCCGATGCCGAATGGCTCGCCGAACTCTTTCAAGGCGAACCGCGCTTCGCCAGTGATGCCGAGCGCGACGAGATCATCGGCCTACTCAATGCCCTGCGCGAAAACGCCATGGCCGTGCTTGAACAGGGCGGGCTGCCGGAGCTTCCGTTTGAACTCACCCTCGACGGCCTTCCCGCGGAAGAAACGCCCATTGGCGACTGGTGCGCGGGCTTCATGGAAGGCGTCTTCTGCGATGAGAGTGCCTGGTTTGCCGACGATGAGGAAGCCGCCGCCACGCTTTTGCTGCCGTTTATGCTGCTCTCCGGCTTGTTTGACAACGAGCCCGACATGGCCGAGCTTGCAAGCGACACCGCGCGCCAGGAAACCTTGGTGGCGCAACTGCCCGAGTTGCTGCTTGACCTTTACCTGCATTACCGCGTCCCCCCCGAAACCCCCAAGCCTAAACCGCGCAAGAAAACCCCGGCCAAGGGCAAAAAGCGCTAACGCTATTTAAGTCGCGTTACCCACCCATCGAGCGTGCCGAATAACCACTCTTTGGCGCGCTGCGCCCATGGGCGCGCCGCCCATGCGGCGGCATCCACTTCTGCGCTGGTGGCGAAGTTACGCTGGAAAAGATCGCGTACCTCCTCGGCGAAGTACGGATCATCCACCTCCTGGTTGGCTTCTAAATTCCAGTGCAGATTCCAGTGATCAAAATTGCACGAGCCAATGCTGCTCCAGGTATCCGCCAAGACAAATTTGGCATGGATAAAGGTCGGCTGAAACTCATAAATGCGCACGCCTGCCTTCAGCAGCGCGTGATAAAAACGCTGCCCCGCATAGCGAACGCCCGGGTGGTCATGCAGCCTGCCCGGTAGCAGTAAGCGTACATCCACGCCGCGCCGGGCAGCCTTGGCCAAACGCCGTCGCAGGGTAAAGGTGGGAACAAAATAGGGCGTGCAGAGCCACAACCGCTGCGAGGTACTATCCACGCGTTTATGCAGCGAGCGGCGAATCGCCTGATAACGATAGCCACGCCCGGCCATAGCGCGCCCGCGCATCTCGCCCATCGGGCGTTGCGCTTGTTCACGCGATGCCGGAAGCGTCATGGCGGGGGTGTCGCTGTCGTAATCGCGGGTTAAGCGCGATGCCCAAAGCTGGCGAAACAGCGTCTCCCAATCCGCCACCACGGGGCCTTCGGCGCGCACGGCGATTTCATACCAAGCGCTTAAAAACGCATCCACCGCGCCAAACCCCCCAATAAAGGCGCTGTCGCCATCCACCACCAGGATTTTGCGATGATCGCGGCTCAAATTCCGCGCCAGTGAATGAAACCCAAGGGGATTAAAAAAGCGCAGCGCCACGCCACCGGCGTGTAGCCGCCTGCGATCGGCGCTGGAAAGCCCCATCGCGCCGTAACCATCCAGCAACAGCGCCACGCACACGCCACGGTGAGCGGCTTGAATCAGCGCGTCGATAAACCGGTCGGCCAAGTCTCCCGACTCCATGAGATAAAGCTCAACCAACACATAGTGCTGCGCCTGCTCAATCGCGGTAAACATGGCGGGTAAAAACCGCTTGGATTCCGGCAGCAGTGTAAAGTGGTTATGCACATGCCAGCGGTGGCGCATAGCGGGCTCCCGACCCCTCTTGGCGAACGCTCGTCAACTTAGCGCCATAACGAACGGTGTACATACACATCATAGCGGCTCGTCTTGCCTTCGAGGGTGTGATGAGGCGCCGGCCCGTCGATTGGCGGCGCTTTGCGCGGGCGCTTGACCACGACCCGGTGAGTGGCCACTGCTAACGCTGCCGTTAAAAGCGCACCGGCATCGGCGTCGTCACCGGCCAGTTCGCGAAAAATACGCATCTCTTTTTTTACCAACGCCGATTTATCACGGTGGGGAAACATCGGATCGAGATGAACCACATGGGGGGTAAAACCGGCGCGGGCCACGATAGCCGCCAACTCTTGGGTGGCATCGCCTGCGCATAGCTGCATACGCGTGGCAATGTCGACGGTCTGCGCGTCTTCGCGCGCACGCGCCAAGCCGTCAGCCAGCAGCGCCGCAATGGCCGGCACGCGCTCAATGAGCAGTACCGGCGCGCCTAGGCTGGCCAACACGAAGGCATCACGGCCAAGCCCTGCCGTGGCGTCCACCACGTTAGGCGTCACGCCTTTGACCAAGCCACACGCCTTCGCCACCAGTTGGCCGCGGCCACCGCCAAACCGACGCCGATGTCCGGCCTTACCGCCGACAAAATCCACTTGCAGCGGCTTGCCGTAGCGAGCTTCATCGCCCACCAGCACCAGGCCCTCTTCGCGCGGCTCAAGCGCAAGCCCAGGCGGTAATGGGATGTCGCTATCGCTCATGCGGGCTTTTTCCAGGCAACGTCATTGCGCAGGTAGATCGGCTGGGCCTCATGCGCCGCCTGCCCAAGCCCCGCGTCAATGTCGCGCGCGGCGAGCCACGCCATCTCTTCAGCGCGAGGCTCTAAATCGCTTAGGTGCTGCGACATCGCCACCTGCACGTCCGGGTTAAACTGCTCCCAGAGTGTAAAGCCCGACCCCACGCCGACCCAGTCGGTATCGTGACCCGGTAGCGAAAAGCGCGCTGGCGGCAGTACCGCTTCATCGCTTTGGGCCACGACATTGCCATCGGCGCAGTGCCAGGTGGCGGCGTAAATTTCGCCCATCCGAGCATCCAGCGCGGTCACGACGTACCGGCAATGAAAGCGGCGGTGTGCCTGCAGCGCGAGCGCTTGTAGCGTGGAAATGCCAACAAGCGGGCACGCCAAGCCAAAGGCCAGGCCCTGCGCGGTACCCGCCGCGATACGCAGCCCGGTAAAAGAGCCAGGCCCGCGGCCAAAGGCGACGGAATCAAGCTGAGCGGGCGTCACCCCCGCCTCAAACAGCACGTCATTGACCATCGGCATTAAGCGGCGGGGATGCGCGCGGGGCGTCATTTCAAAGCGTGCAAGGCAGCTTTCGTGCTCCCCTTCACGGCGCAGCAAGGCCACCGAACACGCGCTGGAAGAGGCGTCTAGCGCCAATAGATGTAACGACATTCGATTACCCAGTGAAAGCAAATAAGCGCGATTATACCCGCGCCAGCGCTTAACGACGATGGCCCGCACAAGGCGGGCCATCGATCAAACGCTAACGCTTGCAACGGAGTGTCGCGACTTACTCGCTTAGCGCTTCTTTTACCTGGCGCGTGATCTCGTCGACGCTGCCCACCCCTTCCACGCGATGATATTTCGGCGCGGCTTCCGGGTCCTCTTTTGCCCACTGGCGGTAGTAATCCACCAACGGCGCGGTCTGTTCATGATAAACCGCTAAACGGTTGCGCACGGTAGACTCTTGATCGTCTTCGCGCTGGATCAGCGGCTCACCGGTCACATCGTCTTTACCCGGCTCTTTGGGCGGATTGTAATCCACGTGGTAGACGCGCCCCGAGGCTGGGTGAACGCGGCGACCGGCCAAACGGCTGACGATCTCTTCGTCGGGTACGGCGATTTCCAGTACGTGATCGAGCTTAACGCCCGCCTCTTTCATGGCATCCGCTTGGGGAATGGTGCGGGGGAAACCATCAAACAAAAAGCCATTCTCGCAATCCGGCTGGCTAATACGCTCTTTCACCAGGTCAATAATGATATCGTCCGAGACCAGGCCACCCGTGTTCATGATCTCTTTGACCTTAAGGCCGAGCTCGCTACCCTCTTTAATTGCCGTACGCAGCATATCCCCGGTGGAGATTTGCGGGATGTTGTACTGCTCGCAAATAAATTGAGCCTGAGTCCCCTTGCCTGCGCCCGGGGCGCCTAACAGGATCAAACGCATGGCACTGCTCCTTGAATGAAAAAGAAAAAATAAGATTCACGACAATACCCGCGCCAATCAGGCGACACAACTCCCCAAAAGCCTGAGAGAGCGGTTTTTCTCTGTTTTTTGCCGCTAAAACAACACGCTGTTTCCTGCCTTGCACTTTCGTCGCTGTGCTGTTGGTGACGCCCTCTCTTCATCCACAGGCGCGCTCCTCTGCTCGGCTTCGCCGGGCAAACAGAAAACGGCGCCCGAAGGCGCCGTTGAGCTCGTGCATAGAGGCTTTTACGCCAGACCGAATTACAGCAGCAAACGCCGGATGTCGGTCAGCACATCGGCCAAGAAGGCCGTGAAGCGCGCCGCGTCGGCACCGTTAATCGCGCGGTGGTCGTAGGAGAGCGACAGCGGCATCATCAAGCGCGGCTGGAACTCGGTGCCATCCCATACCGGCTTCATCTGCGACTTGGAGACCCCTAAAATCGCCACTTCCGGCGCGTTGACGATCGGCGTGAACGCCGTGCCACCGATCGAGCCGAGACTCGAAATAGTGAAACAGCCGCCGGTCATGTCGTCGCGCTTGAGCTTTTTGCTCTGCGCCTTTTTGCCCAGCTCCGCCATCTCCTTGGCGATCTCGATTAGCGACTTTTTATCCGCGTCGCGCAGCACCGGCACCATCAAACCGTCCGGCGTGTCCACGGCGATGCCGATATGGACGTACTTTTTCCATACCAGCGTTTCACCGTCGCCTTTCAGACTGACGTTAAACTGCGGGAACTTCCTCAGCGCAAAGGCGCACGCTTTCACCAAAAACGGCAGCGGCGTGAGCTTGGCCCCTTGGGCTTCCGCTTCGGCTTTCATCGCTTTGCGGAACGCTTCAAGCTCGGTGATATCCGCCTCGTCGAACTGCGTGACGTGCGGCACGTTGAGCCAGCTGCGGTGCAGGTTGGTCGCGCCCATTTTGAGCAAGCGGCCCATCGGCTTCTCTTCGATCTCGCCAAACTGGCTGAAATCGACTTCCGGCACCGGCGGAATACCGGCACCGCTCCCCGCCGCCGCGGCGGGGGCCGCCGCCTGGGTGCTGCCTTTATCGGCCAGCGCCTGTTTGACGTAGTTCTGCACGTCCTCTTTGAGCACGCGATCCTTGGGGCCGCTGGGCTTGACCAGCGCAAGATCCACACCCAGTTCGCGGGCGAGCATCCGCACCGCGGGGCCGGCGTGGACCAATTTACCATCGCGCGGCTTATGCGACGCCATCTGCGCTTCGGGGCTCGGTGTGCCGCCACTGCTTGCCGGTGTCGATGATTCCTTTTTAGCTGACGAGGCACCCGAGGAGGCCGACTTCTCCGACGTGGACTTTTTGGGTGCCGCTTTCTTGGCCCCGGCCACTTCGATGTAGCCGATGACATCGCCTTCAGAGACGGTGTCACCCTCTTTCACCGTGAGTTCCAGAAGCTTGCCTTTATAGGGGCTTGGCACGTCCATCGACGCCTTGTCGGACTCCAAGGTAATCAGCGGGTCTTCCTCATCGACCTCGTCGCCTTCGGCCACGCCGATTTCGATAACCGGCACGTCCGAGGAGCCGGAAAGATCCGGCACGCGAATCTCCTTACGCTCCGGCTCTCCGCTGGAAGCCTCTTCCTCTTCTGGCTCCTGCGGCTCGGCATCCTGACGCTGGTCATCGGACGCTTGCGCCTCACTCTCTGCGCTATCATCTGGCTCGCTATCGCCGCCTTCGCCGCTGACTTCCATCTGGCCGATGACGTCACCTTCGGAGACGGTATCGCCCTCTTTAACCGTCAACGACACGATCTTGCCCGAATGGGGGCTGGGTACGTCCATCGAGGCTTTGTCAGACTCCAGCGTAATCAGCGGGTCTTCCGCGCTGACCTCATCGCCTTCGCTGACGGCCACTTCGATGATCTCGACGTCTTCCGCGCCACCAAGGTCGGGGACTTTGATGTCCACGGTCTTTTTACCCCCGCCGCCGGCAGCCTTCTTGGGCGCCTCTTGCTTGGACGATGACGACTCTTGCGATGACGACTTCTCCGGCTCAGACGCAGACTCAGGCTCTGACGTTGATTCGGATGAGTCTGTCTCACCGCTGCCTTCGGCTTCGATCTCGACGATGTCGTCGCCTTCCGAGACGGTGTCACCCTCTTTGACCAGCACCTTGATGATTTTGCCGCCCTTAGGCGCCGGGACATCCATGCTGGCCTTGTCGGATTCCAGCGTGATCAAGGTGTCTTCCGCCTCGATGACATCGCCTTGTGACACCGCAATCTCGATGATTTCGACATCGGTGTCGCCGCCGATATCGGGGACTTTGATGATTTCGCTACTCAAGGTCGCGCTCCTCTCAACTCGTCACACACCGGCGGGCCTCCCCGCCGGATAGCGAATCAACTGGTCAGCGGGTTGGGCTTGCTCGGATCGATACCGTACTTTTTCAGCGCCTCGCCCACTACTTTACGCTCAAGATCGCCCCGATCCGCCAGCGCTTTCAGCGCCGCCACGGTGACGAAGTAGCGATCCACTTCAAAGAAGTAGCGCAGCTTCTCGCGGGTGTCCGAGCGGCCAAAACCATCGGTACCCAGCACGCTGTAATCGGTGGGCACCCAGGCGCGCACCTGATCGGCAAAGAGCTTCATGTAGTCGGTAGCCGCGATCGCCGGACCCTCGCGCCCTTCCAAGCACTGGGTCACGTGCGGCTTGGGTGCTTCATCGTCCGGGTTCAAGAAAGCGGTGCGCTCAATCAACAGCGCTTCGCGACGCAGCTCGTTAAAGCTGGTGACGCTCCAAATATCGGCGCCCACGTGCCAGTCGGTTTCCAAGAGCTCGGCGGCCGCTTCGACTTCACGCAGAATAGTGCCCGAGCCCATGAGCTGAACGCGCGCCTTGTCACCCTTGGTTTCACGCAGCAGGTACATGCCTTTGATGATATCGTCGGCAGGCACGTCGTCGAGCGCCGGATGCTCGTAGTTTTCGTTCATCACGGTCAGGTAGTAGAAGCAGTTCTCCTTGTCGGTGAACATACGCTTCAGACCGTCTTGCACGATGACCGCCACTTCGTGACCGTAGGTAGGATCGTAGCTTCTGCAGTTGGGGATGGTGGAGGCCTGAATCAGGCTGTGGCCATCCTGGTGCTGCAAGCCTTCGCCGTTGAGCGTGGTGCGCCCGGCGGTGCCGCCCACCATAAAGCCGCGCGCCTGCAGGTCACCCGCCGCCCAGGCGAGATCGCCAATACGCTGGAAGCCGAACATCGAGTAGTACACATAGAACGGCAGCAGCGGCAAGTTGTGGTTGCTGTAGGAGGTCGCTGCGGCAATCCACGCCGACATCGCACCGGCTTCACTGATGCCCTCTTCGAGGATTTGGCCCTGCTTATCCTCGCGGTAGAACATGATCTGGCCTTTATCGACCGGCTCATACTTCTGCCCTTCAGAGGTATAGATGCCGAGCTGGCGGAACATGCCTTCCATGCCGAAGGTGCGCGCTTCATCGGGAATGATGGGCACCACTTGCTTGCCAATCTTTTTGTCTTTGACCAGGCCGTTAAGAATCCGCACAAACGACATGGTCGTGGAGACTTCGCGCCCCTTGGAGCCCCCCATCTGGGAGTCGAAGGTCTTATCTTCCAGCGACGGAATCGGCAACGACTCGAAATCGGCGCGACGCTGGGGCAAGTAGCCGCCAAGACGTTCGCGCTGCAGGTGCATGTACTTAAGCTCGGGGGAGTCATCGTCCGGCTTGTAGTAGGGCACCTCTTTGAGCTGCTCGTCGGAGAGCGGAATACCGAAGCGGTCGCGGAATTTCTTCAGCGCTTCGTACTCCATGCTCTTGACCTGGTGCGCTTCGTTGGCGGCTTCGCCATCACCGCTGCCCATGCCGTAGCCTTTCACGGTATGCGCCAGAATGACCGTCGGCTTGCCAGCGGCGTTATTGACGGCTTCGTGGTAGGCCGCATACACCTTGAACGGGTCGTGGCCGCCGCGGTTAAGCTTCCAGATGTCCTCGTCGGACATATTCTTGACCATTTCCTCGGTTTCGGGGTACTTGCCGAAGAAGTGCTCGCGGGTGTACGCGCCGCCGTTGGCCTTGTAGTTCTGGTATTCGCCATCGACCGCTTCGTCCATGCGCTTTTGCAGGACGCCTTTTTTATCCTGCTCGAACAGCGGATCCCAGTGGCGACCCCAAACCACCTTCAGCACGTTCCAGCCCGCGCCGCGGAAGACCCCTTCAAGCTCGTCCATCACCCGCGAATTACCGCGTACCGGGCCATCAAGGCGCTGCAGGTTACAGTTGATGACGAAAATCAGGTTATCCAGGTTTTCGCGCCCGGCCAGAGAAATCGCGCCGAGGGATTCTGGCTCATCGCACTCGCCGTCGCCCATGAAGCACCAGATCTTGCGATCCTGCATGTCTTTCATTTCACGCGAGTCGAGGTACTTCATCACGTGGGCTTGGTAGATCGCCATGATCGGCCCCAAGCCCATGGAAACCGTGGGGAACTGCCAGTACTCCGGCATCAGCCATGGGTGCGGGTAAGACGAGAGACCGTTACCGTCGACTTCCTGACGGAAACTGTCCATCTGCTCTTCGTTTAAGCGGCCTTCCAGAAACGAGCGCGCATAGATACCCGGTGCGACATGGCCCTGAATGTAGACCAGGTCGCCTTCAAAATCGCCGTTAGGCGCGCGGAAGAAGTGGTTAAAGCCAACATCGTAAAGCGTCGCGGAGGACATGAAGCTGGCAATATGCCCGCCCAACCCGGGCTTTGCGCGGTTGTTACGGATGACCTGCGCGATAGCGTTGTAGCGGATTAAGGAGCGAATGCGGCGCTCCATAAACAGATCGCCCGGCATCGGCGCTTCACGGTGAACCGGAAGCGTATTGCGGTGCGGGGTTGTCACTGAGAAGGGCACCTTCATCCCGTCTCGGCGCATGCGATCCGCCAAGCGGGTCATCAGGTAGCGGGCTCGCTCTTCGCCCTCACGATCCAGTACCGACTCCAGGGATTCTAGCCACTCCGTGGTTTCGGTCGGATCGAGATCTTCTCTTGTCTCCAGACTCATAGAGGTCTCTCCGAATGACGATAAATGACAGTAGCCCCGCCAACCTTAAGGGGCCAAGGCGTGCGGCCTCATCGATTGCCGCAAGCCCTACACCACCGACCCAGCGGCCGATGTGGGATAGATTCTTCACTACATTCAAGACATTAAGCAAAGCTTGACACACTTAGAATGTAGTTAAGCTACATAATATTGGCAAAAATTAGCCTTTTGTATAGCTGAAGATACCGCAAAGTCGCTGTCCTGCCAATTGCAAAAAACGCCGAAATCTGACGTAAAATAGCATAATGCACCGCAACATGAGCTCTTTTTAACGCTAAGCGAGTTAACTTGCGGCTGACAGCGCAAATGTAGTTAAACTACCGTTTCATCGTCTACTTTCCACTTTCCCGCATTTCTTGCTCCAGCCGCTGCCGTAAGTACGCCCAATCAAAGGCGGGGCCGGGGTCGGTCTTACGCAGCGGCGCCACCCAGGCGTGGCTGGTCATACGCGTTATATCAAGCGCGGGGTAGCGCGCGACCAACCAGCGAATCAGCTGTGCTAGGCATGCGTACTGCGCCTTGGTGAAAGGGGTTACGTCGTCGCCCTCTAGCTCAATACCAATCGAAAAATCGTTGAGCGCTTGGCGCATTACACCTTGCCGCGCATCCCACCAGCGCGAACGCCCGGCGTGCCAAGCGCGTCGTCCTGTATCCACGAACTGCACACACTCCCCATCGCGGCGAATCAAAAAATGCGCAGATACACGCAGTGTAGCAATCATGGCAAAAAAGGGATGGTCCTCTGGCGCGAGGCGGTTGGTGAACAGCGCTTCGATGGCCTCGCCACCAAACTCGCCCGGCGGCAAGCTAATGGCGTGCAGCACGATCAAGGAGACGTCCCCCTGGGGGCGCTCGTCGGCGTTGGGCGACACCACCGCGCGCGCGCTGGGCCACCAGGTGGCGTTTTGCAACGACCGCTTTGGGGAGGGACAATCAGGTGAAGAACTAGCCACTCGGCACTCCTGCTGCTTATTTCGCGCGCCCATGACGTTACACGCGTTCTTTCACTATAATGGCGTTATACGCCAACCCACGCTCAGGGAATTGACACTTTTTATGCACTACTACACTGCCCTTGCGGAAGAGATTCGCGCTAACGCCGCTCGCTTGCTCTCTGAAGACGTCGGGCCAGGCGATATCACCGCCCAATTAATTCCCGACTCTCAGTGGGCTGAAGCACAGGTTATCACCCGCGAAAATGCCGTGCTCTGTGGCGTTGCTTGGGTGGATGAGATTTTCCGCCGCCTGGATAGCCGCGTGGCGCTAAAGTGGGAAGCCGCCGACGGCGACCGCTTGGACGCCGGTCAATGCTTTTTGCGCCTCGAAGGCCCAGCGCGCAGCCTGCTGACCGGTGAGCGCGCCGCCCTTAATGTGCTGCAAACCCTTTCAGCCACGGCCACCACCACACGTCGCTACGTCGATTTGATTGCCGACACCGGCGTGCGCCTGCTGGATACGCGCAAAACCCTGCCTAATATGCGCTTGGCGCAAAAATACGCCGTCACCTGCGGCGGCGGCCATAATCACCGCATTGGGCTGTGGGATGCGTTTTTAATTAAGGAGAATCATATCGCTGCCTGCGGCGGCATCGCCGAAGCCGTGAAGGAAGCACGCAAGCTTGCCAGCGATGTGCCCGTCGAGGTGGAGGTGGAGACCTTTGACGAACTGGATCAAGCGCTCGACGCTGGGGCCGACGTCGTCATGCTGGATAATTTTTCCCTCGACGAGTTGCGCGAAGCGGTCAGCCGGGGGCGGGGGCGTGCCACGCTGGAAGCCTCGGGCAATGTCGATACCGAGACGCTCAAAGCGATTGCCGATACCGGCGTTGACTGTATTTCAAGTGGCGCGCTGACCAAAGACATCAAAGCCATTGACCTCTCCATGCGCCTTACGCGCACGTACGCAGTCTAACACTCCCTTTTGCGCGCCTTCTCTAAGGGCTGGGCTTTTAGTGGGGCGGCTTGGGAAGGGGCTGATTAAACGGGTCACGTCTCTACGGCGAGCAGCGGCTTGCGCAAGTGGTAGCGCTGTAACGGTGCGCCGCCGCGCTCTACCCAACGCTCGCCGAGATTTTGCCAGCCGCGCCGCTCTAAACGCTCGTAAAGCACGCGACTGGCTTCCATCTCGATGGTGCTGCGCCCCGCTTCTAGTAGCCAGCGTTCGGCGTGAATCAGCAAGGTTGTCCCGATCCCCCGGCCGTTTAGCGATGGCCAAACGTAAAGGGTCTCAACCCGTCCGTTGCTGACATCAAGCTCCAAGAACCCCACGCAGCGCCCGTCGCAGGTCGCCACCAGTGTCGTGTAAAGCGGGTGACGCGCCGTCCAGGCACAGGCCTCGCGAGGGAGCACATTGGCCCAGGCGCGCCGCTCGTCTAGCGTGTAGTGGTTGGCGGCCCCCTGCATCACCGCATGGTAAAACACTTCGGCCTGATCGGCGCCGTCGCGTGCTAGTGCTTGGCGGTATACAACGCGTGGGGCCACCGCAGAAGGAGGGGGCGCTAACGCTTCGGTCATAATGGAGTCCTGCTTGCCCGATAGAATGGGCCCAACTTACCCTATACTGTCGTGCGCTTCACGCCCCCTTTGCGCTTATTTTCACGCCTTTACGTTGACCCTTTTACCCCTAACCACGGTTTGAACGCAGCGATGGATTTTACCCTCACGCCGATTGGCTATATCGAAAGCGACTACCCTGATAAATTTGGCGTGCCCCGGCAACCTGGGCTCGCGCCAGCGGCGCGCGCTAGTTTAACGCTCGTGGCGCCCTATGACGACCCGCTCTGCGTGCGCGGGCTGGAAGCGGTCAGCCACCTCTGGGTCAGCTTTATTTTTCACCACAACCCACCCACATGGCGCCCGCTTGTGCGCCCCCCGCGTTTGGGAGGCAATCGCAAGGTAGGCGTCTTTGCCAGCCGAAGCCCCAACCGCCCCAATCGCCTAGGGCTCTCGCTGATCGCGCTTGAGCGCATTGATACCCAGCGCGGCGTACGCTTGACGCTTGCCGGCTGCGACTTGGTAAGCGGCACCCCGGTGGTGGATATCAAGCCTTACCTGCCGTGGGCCGAGGCGAAACCCGACGCCAGCGCCGGATTTGCTCCCGCGCCACCGCTCCCTATCGACGTCGTCTTTCAGCCGGCTGCACGGCAAGCGCTTGCCCAGCGCGACGACAGCGACTCGCTACAGGCGCTGATTACGCAAGTGCTACGCCAGGACCCGCGCCCGGCGTATCAGCGAGATACCGCAAACGAGCGCATTTACGGCGTTAGGCTGCGTGATGTGGACGTAAAGTTTCAAGCGCTGGAGCCCTCCACCGCCGATAACAAAATGACCACGACCTTAGCGGTCGTGGCCATCGAAGCGGTATGAGCGACAGAGAATCACTTAGCTGGGAAAGGTAATGCCGATACGCCGGCCCACCTCTTCGTAAGCCTCGATCACGCCGCCAAGCCCCTGACGGAAGCGGTCTTTATCCATTTTCTCCCGCGTATCGGCATCCCATAGGCGGCAACCGTCGGGGGAGAACTCATCGCCCAGGATGACCTGGCCGTTGAAGACACCAAACTCCAGCTTGTAATCCACCAGGAGCATACCGCCCTCGGCAAACAACTGCTTGAGCACGTGATTGACCTTAAACGTCAGGTCCTTCATTTTGACCAGCTGCTCGGGTTTGGCCCAACCAAACGTCTCCGCCAGCGACTCGTTGATCATCGGGTCGCCCTTCTCGTCGTTTTTCAAAAACAGCTCAAAGGTGGGCGGCGTGAGGGTCATGCCCTCCTCCACGCCCAAGCGCTTGACCAGGCCACCGGCGGCAATATTGCGCACCACGCACTCCACCGGAATCATCTCCATCTTCTTGACCAGGCTTTCGGTGTTGGAGAGGCGCTTTTCAAAGTGCGTCGGAATGCCGGCGTCTTCTAAACGCTCCATAATAAAGGCGTTAAAGACATTGTTAACCAGGCCTTTTCGCGCCAGCGCCTCTTTCTTTTTACCGTCGAAAGCACTGGTATCATCGCGAAAATGGAGTACCAGCAAGTCAGGGTCGTCGGTGGTATAAACAGACTTTGCCTTACCGGCGTAAAGTTCTTGGCGCTTTTCCATGGAGGCTCCGAGAGAGTCGAAGGGGTAAATAAGTTAGCGTAAATAGCCCGCCACACGTTCTAGTAGCTCGCGCTCGTGCTCAGCACTAAGCTCACGCTCGCCCGCGCTTTCCGCACGCAGCACGCTCTGGTCACCGCCGGGCTCCAGTGTCAGGCGCACGCGGTAGGGCGAGGTATTGGTCAAGGGATTCATCATCCGCGACCAGAGGCTGAAATTGCGCAGCGCGCGCGGGGTGTACTCCACCACGAAAGCGTACTCAGAAGGCCGCGCTTCGATGACATCACGCTGGCCCTCCTCGTCGAAATCCAGTTCAAGGAAGTGGTCGAGTTCGGCCCAGACGCGATCGGCGCCGTGAGGAATGGACACCGTCCACTGCTCTCCCTCCTGACGGAACATGGGCGCCTGCTGATCGGCCCAGCGCTGGGCGTTGAGCGACGATGACAACGCCGTGCTTTGGTTACTGGCGCGAGCACTGATAAAGTCGTCAAGCGCGTCAAGGCAGCTTGGCAGTGGTGACCCTTGCCGCTCGCAGCGCACTTCGCTGCTACCGGCGCGCAGGGCACTTTGCAGGCGAATTTGCCCCTGCTGCATATCGATCACCCCTTGAGAGGGACTGACACGGTTCACGTCGACAGGCTGCGTGCGGATAAACGACTCAAGCAGCGGCCAAACCGTGCCCGCATCCGCCGCGACCACGAGCCAGCGCTGATCGCCAATTTCACGCGACTCCACAAAGGATGACTCGATGCCGCCAGCAAGGGTGAGCGGCTGCGGCGGGCGCACCTCGGCGGGCCCGCTCAAGCGCGCCGGGCTACCCACCTCGGGCACCGGCAGCGCGTTGCCATAGCGCGCTTCGTTGCGCGTCTCTGGCAAGCTCAGCGGGGAGCCCGACTCGACATCAACATAATCGAGATTGCGATCATCATAGAAGCCCTCGCGCGCGCAGCCTGACAGCGCCATCGCCGTTATCAGTGCCAGCGGTATCCATTTGAGCGCTGGGGTTTGCAACGCAGAGCTTTTAAGCGCAGAACTCATCAAGCCACCTTAACATTAACAAAATGGGGGCTAGGCACAGGCGTTAGCACCAAGCCAGCATGAAACTAGCGACCCGATCACTCCTCAATCACACCGGCAAGCTGAAGCGCCTCGCTGACGGTGGCGTGGTACTTTTCGGACAACCACGTGAGAGGTAAGCGAATACCGGCCTCGGCGTAACCCATGCGATTAAGCGCCCATTTTACCGGGATCGGGTTGGACTCGATGCCTAGGTTGGTATGCAGCGGCATCAACCGGGTGTTGATTTGGTGTGCTTTGTCCGCATCCCCGGACACCGCGGCAGTGCAGAGATCGTGCATCGCTTGAGGGGCGACATTGGCCGTCACCGAAATATCGCCGTGACCGCCCATCAGCATGAAATCGCAGGCGGTGGCATCGTCACCGGAGTACAGCATAAAACCGCTGCCCTTCAGGCGGCTGATCAAATCTTCCGCGCGCTCTAGGTTACCGGTGGCATCTTTCAGGCCGATAATATTTTGCACCTCGGCCAAGCGCACCACGGTCTCGTTATAGAGATCAGAGCAGGTACGGCCCGGTACGTTGTACAAAATCACCGGCAGTTTGCTGCCTTCCGCGACCGCCTTGAAGTGCTGATACAGGCCCTCTTGGGTGGGCTTGTTGTAGTAGGGGCAGACCGAGAGGCAGTAATCCGCGCCCACCTCTGAGGCGTAACGCGCAAGTTCGACCGCTTCGGACGTCGCGTTGGCGCCCGTACCGGCAATCACCGGGATACGGCCATTGACTTCTTCCACGACGCTTCGAATCACGTCAAAGTGCTCGGCGAATGACATCGTGGTGGGTTCGCCGGTGGTCCCCGCGGCAACAATGGCGTCGGTGCCGTTCTCCAGGTGGAAGTTCACCAGACGACGAAGCGCCTCCCAGTCGATGTCGCCATTGACCTTCATCGGCGTCGCTAGGGCGACAATGCTGCCTGTGATCATCCGTTTGTTCCTCAACTCAAAATAGGGGAGATAAGCGCCGCCAGCCGGCGGGCAATAAGTGCAAATGGTACTCAGGCGACTCGACCCTGTACAGCGCAAAGCTCGGCTGGTGGCGCATTTTTGCCCGACCACCCATTTTGTTGTTGCCCATCTTTGACAGCGACGCCCGGCTTACGTGTAATCATACGCTCTTAGACCTTAATGAGGAGTTTGCTATGAGCGTTGAGATTGGCCAACCCGTACCCGATTTTTCCGCCACGGCCACCGGCGATAAAACCGTGACGCTCTCCGAGCTACGCGGCCAGCAAGTGGTCATTTACTTCTATCCCAAGGCCAGCACCCCTGGCTGCACCACCGAGGGCGGCGACTTTCGCGACCGCAAAGCACAATTTGACGCGGCTAACACGGTCATCCTCGGCGTTTCACGCGACGGCATTCGCGCTCAGGAGAACTTTAAAGCCAAGCAGGACTTTAATTTCGATTTGCTCTCTGACAAAGACGAAACCGTTTGCCAGCTGTTCGACGTCATCAAACTCAAAAAGATGTACGGTAAAGAGCATCTCGGCATCGAACGCAGTACGTTTTTGCTCGATGCTGAGGGAAACCTCGCCCGGGAGTGGCGCGGCGTCAAGGTTCCCGGTCACGCCGATGACGTGCTACAGGCCGCGCAAGCCCTCAACGGCTAATCAAGTGGCTAGATAACGGCAAAGCCGCAAGGTCCCCTGCGCCGCCGCAGGGGCATCACATTAAAGTGTCGCCGGCTCATCCTCTTTTGCGCCACGCGAGACGCCCTTGGTTCTTGCCTCTCCGCCCCGTTCTTGCAGCCCGCGCGGCCATGCGTAAACCAGCGCCTTGAGCAAGGTGGCCAACGGGATAGCGAAGAAAACGCCCCAAAAGCCCCAGATACCCCCAAAAAACAGCACCGCAACAATGATTGAGACAGGGTGAATATTATTCGTCTCTGAGAACAAAATGGGTGATAACACATTGCCATCCAGCGCTTGAATGACGCCGTAGGCGATCAGCACATAGACAAACTCATCGCTAATGCCGAAGTGAAAGCCCGCCACCGCCGCCACCGGGAGCGTCGCGACCGCCGCGCCGATGTAGGGGACCAGCACGGAAAAGCCGACAAGCACCGCCAGCAGCGCCGTATAGGGCAGGCCAAAATAGGCAAACGTCAAAAACGCTACCGTGCCCACGATACAGATTTCGATAAATTTTCCGCGAATATAGTTGGCGATTTGCGCGTCCATTTCATGCCAGATGCGGGACAGCAAATCGCGCTTTTGTGGCAGCAGCGAAAGGGTAAACCCCACCAGCTTTTCCCGGTCCTTGAGCATAAAAAAGACCAGGATGGGCACTAAGACCAGATAGATAATCAGCGCCATAATATTGCCCAGCGACGCCAGCGAGAGGGTTAGCGCTCGCTGACCCAGCTGGCTGATTTCCCGACTGGCAACGCCGATCCAGCTCTGCATTTGATCCGGCGTGATTAAGTTGGGGTAGCGCGACTGCAGCTCATCCAACCAGTCTTGGCCACTGGCAAACATACGCGGCGTCTCCTGCACCAGCCCCACTAACTGATTCCAGATAAGCGGCATAAGAATCAACGCCAAGGTCAGCAACACGCTAATAAACCCCAGAAAAACGACTATTACCGCCAGCAGGTGCGGCACCCGCCGCCGGGTTAGGGCACTCACCGCCCCCTGCAACAAAAAGGCAATCACTAGCGCGGTAAAAAACGGCGCCAGCATACGGCCAAACCAGATAATCGCCGCGAAGCCGGCGACGAGCACCAGCAGCAGAATGATCGCTTCCTCATCGGAAAAGTAGCGCTCTACCCAACTTTTGAGGATGGCGCGCATGGTCATGACGCACTCACTCCGGCTTTACGAATCCAGTAATAGTAAACGCCCTCGCGCGCTTCGCGCGCCTCCAGGGTATGCGCGCTCTGTTCGGCAAAAGACGCCATGTCGCGCCATGACCCGGCATCCGTGGCCCGCACTTCGAGCAGCTTGCCCTCCTCCATCGAGGCCAACGCCTGCTTGGCTTTGAGTAGCGGCAGCGGACAGTGCAAACCGCTCGCATCCAATAGCGCATCAGGCTCACCGATACGGCTTGACTCTGTGTTCGTCTCTTTCGACATTCCCATCCCCGCTATGTTGGGCGTTTATGTGGCATGATGCGAGACATCAGCCCCGGGCGAAACGTTACGATTTAACGGCACTTCTCACCGTGATTCAATGTCACAACGTTGGCTTGGCTGATTTCAGCACGGCTGACGTAACCCTGCTGCTTACCATCATGCAAGAGGATGCTATGCCACGTCTTGGTCTCGCGCGATCCCGCTGGCTTTGTGCCGCCGCCTTAACCGCCAGCACGCTGCTATACAGTATGACCAGCGTGGCACAGGGCAACTCTCTTCAGGGCAACCCACTCCAGGGCAGTGCCCTACAAGGTAATGATTCACCGGGTAACTATTCACCAGGTAACTACTCACAAAGCAACTATTCACTAGGCGACTACTCACCAGGCAACTACCAACTGCCCTCTTTGAGCAGTGCGTCGTCATCGGCCAGCAGCGAAGAGAGACGCTTAGGGCGGGCTTGGCTGCGCCAGTTCCGCGCCCAGGCGCCGCAGTGGCAAGACCCTATCGTCCATCACTATCTTGACCGTATGGTCGCGCGTTTGGCTCCCCACAGCCAAATCAGTGGCATCGACACCATCACCGTCATGGTCGACAGCGCTGCACTGAATGCGTTTGCCGTGCCGGGCGGCGTGATCGGTGTCAATGCGGGGCTATTCGCCTTCGCGGAGGATGAAGGCGCCTTCGCCTCGGTGATCGCGCATGAGCTCGGGCACATCGCTCAGCGCCATCACGCTCGCCGCACCGCGCGCGCGGAGCAAACCCAGATACCCGCCATGGCCGCGATGCTCGCTGGCATGCTGATTGCCGCCAGCGGCGCTGGCGATGCTGGCATTGCCGCGGCGATGGGGTCGCAGGCAGCGCTGTGGCAAGATCAGCTCGCTTACTCCCGCCGTTACGAAGAGGAAGCCGATCACGTGGGGCTACAGGCGCTCGCCGCCGCCGGCTACGACCCCGATGCGATGGTCAGGATGTTTCGTGAAATGCAGCGTATGGCGCGGCTTCAAGGCGGCACTCCGCCGGAGTTTTTGCTCACCCATCCCATCAGCGAAAACCGTTTAAGCGATACCCAGGCCCGCGCTGCGCAGCTAGGCGCTACCAACTCGCCGCGAAGCGATACGCTCTACGACATGATGCGCGGCCGGGCGCTTTTACACATCCACGCCAACGACCCGCAACAGGCGCTCACGCGGCTGCGTCAGGAAAACGCCGATGACACCGCCATCACCTACCTAGGTGCGCTCATGGCCGCGCGTAACGGCGAGACGGACCAAGCCCTGCGCACCCTTGACCGCCTGGCGCGCGAGCACCCTGATTACACCGCGCTGCCCGCCACCGCGGTTCAAGTCGCGCTTGAAGAGGGGCGCTTTGACGTCGCCATCGAGCGCAGCCAGCGCCTTTTACGCCTGATGCCGGGGTACCTGCCGGCGCAACTCATGCTTGCCGAAGCGCAACTACAGCGTGACCCGGCCGCCGCCTTCGACTTGCTGCGCGACGTCGCCGCCGACCACCCGGAAAATCCTCAAGCCTTCAACCTATTGGCCGAAGCCGCCGGGCGCAGCGATCGCAATGGCTGGGGGCATTTAGCCCGCGCGGAGTATTTGCAGTTGACCGGGCGCGTCGATCGGGGCATTCAACAGCTCGATATCGCCCGCGATGCGGCCGAGCGTGAAAACGACACGAGAGTATTGGCGCGCATCGAGCAGCGCCGCGAGGCGTTTATACGCCATCGCGAGGCGCTCGATGAGTTTCGCTAGAGGTGAGCGATCAGCGCTGAAAGTTGAGCATCCGCTCCAGCGGCTTCAGCGCTTGCTGGCGCAGCGCGTCATCGACAAACACTTCGCCGGTGCCTTCGCGCAGCGAGCCGGCAAGGTTATCCAGCGCGTTCATTGCCATCCACGGGCAGTGCGCGCAGCTACGGCAGGTCGCGCCGTTACCCGCGGTGGGGGCTTCAAACAGCGTCTTCTCCGGCACCGCTTGCTGCATCTTAAAGAAGATACCGCGATCGGTGGCCACGATGAGCTTATCGTTGGGCAGCGTTTGCGCCGCCTTGATCAGCTGCGAGGTCGAGCCCGCGACGTCGGCGAGCTGTACCACCGGCTCGGGCGATTCGGGGTGAACGAGCACCGCCGCCTCCGGGTAGAGGCGCTTTAAATCCTCGACGCCCTTGGCCTTAAACTCTTCGTGAACGATACAGGCGCCATCCCACATCAGCATATCGGCGCCGGTTTTTTTCTGGATATAGCCACCTAGGTGCTTATCCGGTGCCCACAGGATTTTTTCGCCTTTCGCCTGCAGGTGCTCAATCACGTCCACCGCGATGGATGAGGTTACCACCCAGTCGGCGCGCGCTTTCACCGCCGCTGACGTGTTGGCGTAGACCACCACGGTACGGTCAGGGTGCGCATCGCAAAACGCGCTGAACTCATCCGCCGGGCAGCCGATGTCCAGCGAGCAGGTCGCTTCCAGCGTGGGCATCAACACACGCTTTTCAGGCGAGAGAATCTTGGCCGTCTCGCCCATGAACCGCACGCCGGCTACCACCAGGGTGGTGGCGTCGTGTCGGGCGCCAAAGCGGGCCATTTCGAGGGAGTCCGCCACGCAACCGCCGGTCTCTTCGGCCAGCTGCTGAATGGCATCGTCGGTATAGTAGTGCGCCACTAGCACGGCATTATGCGCTTTCAGCAGGCGCTTGATCTCTTCGACGCGCGCCTCATCTTCGGCAGGAATCCGCGTGGGGCAGTATGCACTGGGAAGCTGCGTATCGAGCTCCGCTTGAGAAGTCATAATCGTCATCGTGTCTACCACTGTGACAAACAGGGAATCCCCCTGTTGAGCATCAACCGCAGCGAATGCGCTCCGCATGCGCCGCGCCTTTGTCGGCTGACCGCTGCGTCTATCGCCATGGCCCGCCTAAATCGTTCTGCAATCTTAGACCATTGTGCTGTCAAAATGTTGCACACTGCAAGGGCAAAGTGTCATACGCACGTCACATGCAGAGTCGCGATTTTCTTATCTACACAGCAAAACGCCCCTGACAGCAACCTGTCAGGGGCGTTGAATTTGGTGGGTCGTGTAGGATTCGAACCTACGACCAATTGGTTAAAAGCCAACTGCTCTACCAACTGAGCTAACGACCCTTTCTAGCGCTTTTGCGGTTTTACATTATTCGGAATTGGTGGGTCGTGTAGGATTCGAACCTACGACCAATTGATTAAAAGTCAACTGCTCTACCAACTGAGCTAACGACCCGTCCGAACGGATGCATATCTTACGGATAGCGCCTTTCATCCGCAAGCCTTTTTTCGCCTTTCGTCCTATTTTTATCGCTTAACGGCGCTTATTCTTATGCATACCCGGCTTGCGCATCGCTTGCACGGGGCGACGCTTGTTCTTGTCGCGGCTCCAACGGTTCTTCTCGTCCGGCGTCAACTCCGGCACTTTGCGCGACGCCAAGCCCGCTAGGGTGGCCAGATCATCCACTTCTTCCTGACCCAACTCGACCCATTCACCCGCTTTGGCGCGCTTGTCGAGGAAGATATTGCCGTAGCGCACGCGCTTCAAACGGCTCACCGTCAGCCCTTGCGACTCCCACAAGCGGCGCACCTCGCGGTTACGGCCTTCGAGAATCACCACGTGGAACCAGGTATTGATGCCTTCGCCGCCGAACTCCTGCACATCGGTAAAGCGCGCGGGGCCGTCTTCCAGCATCACGCCGTCCACCATTGCGACAATGTGCTCTTTTTTCACTTCGCCCATGACGCGCACGGCGTACTCGCGCTCGACCTGGGTGGAGGGATGCATGAGCCGATTGGCAAGCTCACCGTCGGTGGTGAACAGCAACAGGCCGCTGGTATTGATATCCAGCCGGCCAATGGCAATCCAGCGCTCGCCTTTCAAGCGTGGCAGGCGTTCGAACACGGTGCGCCGCCCTTCGGGGTCTTTGCGCGTACACAGCTCGCCTTCCGGCTTGTTGTACATGATCACCCGGCGCGGCGTCTCCTCTTCGGCGCGCAGCGCGACCGGGCGCTCGTCGAAGGTAACCTTGTCACGCGGCTCGATCCGATCGCCTAGCGTCGCCACCTGATTATTGACGCGCACTCGGCCATCGGCGATGGCTTTCTCCATCTCACGACGCGAGCCCAGCCCGGCGCGGGCGAGGACTTTTTGCAGCTTTTCGCTGGCGGCGGGGGCGGTGTTACTGTCCTGATTCATACTCATCTGATATCTCTTCTGTCAACGTGCGCCCGGGCTCATCATCGCCGCGCTGCGCACGTGCCGCGAGCCTTGCTTCCAAATCGGCAAAGCTCAGCGGCGAGGTTAACGCCGTCTCGGCGTGGGGTTCAGCCTTCTCGGCTGTCTCAGGGGGCGCATCCTGCCGCGTTTTGGCGTCGGCGTCCAGGGGTGTTTCGTGATCTTGCTCCCCCTGCGCGGTGAGCGCATGCATCGGCGGCAACCCTTCCAAGGTTTTCAGGCCAAAATCGTCCAGAAAGGTGCGCGTGGTGGCGTACACGGCAGGGCGCCCCGGCACATCGCGGTGCCCCACCACGCGAATCCAGCCGCGCTCCATCAGCGTGCGCACAATCGAACTCGACACACTCACCCCACGCACCTCTTCGATATCGCCGCGGGTGACCGGCTGGCGGTAGGCAATCAGCGCCAGCGTCTCTAACAGCGCGCGCGAGTAGCGCTGCGGGCGTTCGTCCCAGAGCCGGGACACCCAGGGCGAAAGCCGAGGACGAATACGCAGCTGGTAGCCCGAGGCGGTCTCGATAAGCTCTAGGGCACTGCTTACGTGGCGGCGCTGCAAACGCGAAAGCGCCTGTTTAATATCGCTACGCGGCGGACACTCGTCATCCAGAAACAGCGTTTCCAGCCGCTCAAGCGCCAGGGGCTCACCGGCAGCGAGCAGCGCGGCTTCGAGAATATCGTCAAGACTGATGGCCAAATGCTCGCTCACGTCATCCCCTCAAACGGGCTTTCATCAAACGGACTCTCCTCAAACGGGCTCCCCTCTGAAAAGGCCGCCTCGTCTTCCCCGGTGTCGCCACCCTCCTTTGCGTCAGCGCCCTCTTGGCGTGCGCGCACATGGATAGGGGAAAGCGGAGCATTTTGGACGATCTCGATCATGGCTTCTTTCGCCAACTCCAAAATGGCCATGAACGTGACCACTACCCCAGCCCGCCCCTCCTCTAGGGCGAAAAGCGTCTCGAAAGGGGTGTAGCCACCGGGCGCGCGCTGTAGCTGCTCCATGATCGCCAGCATCCGCTCACGGGTGGAGAGCACCTCGCGACTGATATGGTGTGTCTGGGTCAGCTCGGCGCGCTTGAGCAGCCCGGCGAGCGCGCCGAGAAGCTCGTCTAACTCGACCTCTGGGTGAACGACCCGCGACTCCAGCGGCGGCAACCCTGCCTGCACGCTAAACCAGTCGCGGCCCATGCGTGGCAGCGTATCCAACGACTCAGCGGCCTCTTTAAGGCGCTCGTACTCCTGCAAGCGGCGGATAAGCTCGGCGCGCGGGTCCTCCTCGTCGTCGCCCTCCTCCTTGGGCTGGCGTGGCAGCAGCGTCCGCGATTTTATCTCCGCAAGCATGGCCGCCATCAGCAGGTATTCGCCGGCAAGCTCGATCTCCATCGCCTTCATCAGCTCGACATACTCGATGTACTGGTGGGTGATGGCGGCGACATTAATCGCGAGAATATCGAGGTTTTGACGCCGAATAAGGTACAAAAGCAGATCCAGCGGCCCTTCAAAAGCCTCCAGAAACACCCGTAGTGCCGCCGGGGGAATATACAGATCCTCCGGAAGCTGGGTAATCGGCTCGTCAAATAGCCGCGCCACGGCCTCGGTCAGCGCCGCATCGGCCTCGACGACAGGTTCGCTTGCTTCAGACGTCTCGCTCACGCGCATCGGCTCTCTGGTTGGTACACGTTAATACGCCTCCGCCGCTTTACGAAAGCGCCCTTGGTAGTCAAACAGCTTATCGCGGATTTGAAAATGGCGCCCGACCTTACGCCCAACGACAAAGTCCGGGTGGCGCAGGCGGCGCTGTTCGCTGACCACCTCTTCGGGTGTCGTTGGCTGCCACCTACTTCCCGGGGCGCGTAGGTGGTCGCGCAGGAAGGCGGCGTAAAACGCGCGCCGCTGGGCCGGCGTTTCCAGCGCAAACCACTCGGAAAGCGTCGTGCCATCTTCATCAAAGTAGGTCACCTTCAAGCGCGGCAGCCCGCGCCCGTTGGTGGTGGCGTCAAGCTGCATACCGCTCACCCTCAGCACGCGGGCGTCTTTAAGCTTCAAGGCGTCCTTGAGCTTGTCGTCGGCGTCGACCAGAAGCTTTCGGCAGCCGTGGCAGCGGCGCGCGGCGATGTCATTCTCAGCGCCGCACTCCCCACAGACTTTGAAGCGAAAGCGGAAGTCACACTGGCGCGACTTTCCCGCTTCTGCGTCGACAAGCCCCTGGCAGCGACGGCCGAAATGCTCGATCAAAAGCTCTCCGTCGCGCTTGCCCCAAAAAAGATTGGCATGCCCGCAGGCGGGGCATTCTACCTGCACCGGCTCGCTGTCGCTATCGGGCTTGGGCTCGCCCACTTCCGGCGCGTAAAGATCCCAGGGGTTGCCGGCGTAATCCAGAATCAGGCAGTCCGTTTTGCCCGGCGACAGGCGCAATCCACGCCCAACGATCTGCTGATAGAGGCTCACCGATTCGGTGGGCCGCAGTATCGCGATCACATCCACGTGCGGCGCATCGAACCCGGTGGTCAGCACCGCGACGTTAACCAGGTATTTGATGTCTCGCGCTTTAAACGCCGCGATTAAGCGCGTGCGGGTCTGCGATTCGGTCGCCCCGGTGATCAGCGCCGCTTGCCCATCCGGCAGATACCCCATGATCTCCTCGGCGTGGGCGACCGTGGCGGCGAAAATCATCACCCCCTCGCGCGCCTTAGCGTGCTCAATAATATCGGCGATAATCTGCGGCGTGGCGCGGTTTCCGGCCACCACGCGGTTAAGCGCTTCCTCGCGAAAGACACCGTGGCTGCCCGGCGAAAGCGCGGAAAAATCGTAGTGCGCCACCGCCATATCGCGTCGCTCGGGCTTGGCCAGGTAACCCTGCTTGACCATCAGCCTCAGCGGCTGCTCGAACACGCAGTCGCGAAAGAAAGCGTCGTCGCGTCCGCGCACCATGCCGTGATGGTGGCGGTGGTAGATAAATCCCTGCCCCAATCGATACGGCGTGGCGGGTAGCCCGAGAATCTTAAACCCGGGGGTATGCGTTCGCAGGGGGGCGATCACCTGACGGTAGCTGGCATTGTCATCCAGCGAGACGCGGGGACACTCATCAATCACCAGCAGGGGAAAGCCGGCATCGTCGAAGCTTGCCAAGTTGCGCACCACCGACTGTACCGAGCCAAACACCACCTGACGCGCGGCCTCTTTGCGCTTGAGCCCGGCGCTGAAGATATCGGCCTCTAGCCCATAGGCCTCGTATTTAGCGTGGTTCTGCGCCACCAGCTCGCGCACGTGCGCCAGCACCAGCACGCGCCCCCGGGCGAGCCGCGCCAGCTCGGCAATCACCAGCGACTTGCCGCTGCCGGTGGGCAGCACCACCACGCCAGGCTCACTGGATTGGCGAAAATGCGCCACCACGCGTTTGACCGCCTCCTGCTGATAGGGGCGCAGTACTGGCGGAGATACGGGTGGCGGTGACGATAAAGGCGGCCCAGGGGCCGCCTTTTGCTCGTGGCTGACAGGCATCGCGTTCGTTATTCGCCCGCGTTAACCCAGCCAGACGCGGGCGTTGCGGAACAGCCGCAGCCAGGCGCCGTCTTGGGTCCACTCAGCGGGGCGCCAGGAGTTGGTGACCGCCCGGGTTACCCGCTCGGGGTGCGGCATCATGATGGTGACGCGGCCGTCCGGCGTGGTCAGCCCGGTAATGCCCGAGGGCGAGCCGTTGGGGTTGGCCGGGTAGCGCGTCGTGGCCTGGCCGTAGTTGTCGATGTAGCGCAGGGCAATCTGGCGGCTCGACTGCATGGTGCGCAGGTGGGCGCTGTCGCGGAACTGCGCCCGACCTTCACCGTGCGCCACGGCGATGGGCAACTGGGAGCCCTCCATGCCGGCGAGCAGAATCGATGGGCTCTGCTCCACGCGCACCATCGCCACCCGCGCTTCGAACTGCTCCGATTCGTTACGCACGAAATCGGGCCAATCGTCGGCGCCGGGAATCAGCGACTTTAGCTGCGACAGCATCTGGCAGCCGTTGCACACGCCTAGCGAGAAGCTATCGTCACGCTGAAAGAAGGCGGAGAACTGCTCGCGGGCGCGCGCGTTGAACAGCACCGATTTCGCCCAGCCACCGCCGGCGCCGAGCACGTCGCCGTAAGAGAAGCCACCGCACGCCACCAAGCCCTTGAACGCATCCAGCGACACTCGGCCTTCAAGAATATCGCTCATGTGTACGTCGACGGCGTCGAAGCCCGCTTTATCGAATGCCCAGGCCATCTCCACCTGGCCATTGACCCCCTGTTCGCGCAGGATCGCCATCGCCGGCTTGGCCGTGTTGACGAACGGCGCGGTAATGTCCTCGTCGACCTCGAACGTCGGCGTGGCAAAGAGCCCCGGGTCGCGGGCATCGAGCAGGTTATCGAATTCGTTTTTGGCGCACTCGGGGTTATCGCGCAGCGCCTGCATGCGGTAGCTGGTCTCCGACCAGGTGCGCTGGGTCAACTGGCGGGTGGTTTCCAAAAGCGGCTCTTCAAACAGCGTCACGCGCACCTGGTCGTCGTAGCGTGGGCGCGCGATCACGCCGCAAGTTTCAATGCCTGCGGCGGCGAACTGGGCCAGCGTCGTCTCGGTGTCGGCACGATTGACTTGAATGACCGCGCCGAGCTCCTCAGAAAACAGCGCGTTAAACGCCTCCACTGGCTCGTCGATCAGCCAGTCGAGTTTGATTTCAAGCCCGGCGTGAGCGGCGAAGGCCATCTCCAGAAGCGTCACCAGCAGGCCGCCGTCGCTACGGTCGTGATAGGCGAGCAGCTTGCCGTCGCGATTCAAGCCTTGAATCACCTCAAAAAACGCTTTGATGTCCTCGGGGTCATCGACGTCCGGGCACGCGTTGCCCACCTGGCCGTAGACCTGCGCCAAGGCGGAGCCGCCGATACGGTTCTGGCCGTTGCCCAGATCGATCAGGATGAGGTCCGACTCTTCCTGCTCCACGTTGATCTGCGGGGTCAATGTGGCCATGGCATCGGTGACCGGGGCAAAGCCGGTCACCACCAGCGAGAGCGGCGAGGTCACGCTCTTCTCCTCGGTCTCCCCTTTGGGGTTTTCGGCCTGCCAGGCGGTGCGCATCGACATCGAGTCCTTGCCCACCGGGATGGCGATTCCCAGTGCCGGGCAGAGCTCCATCCCCACGGCGTACACGGCGTCATAAAGCGCCTGATTCTCGCCGGGGTGGTCGGCCGCGCTCATCCAGTTGGCGGAGAGCTTGATATCACTGAGCTTGGCAATCGGTGCGGCCGCGAGGTTGGTAATCGCCTCGGCCACGGCGAGCCGTGCGCTCGCGGCCGGGTCGATCAGCGCCACCGGCGGACGCTCGCCCATCGCCATCGCTTCGCCGGCGTGGGTGTCAAAGCTCGCCGTGGTCACGGCCACATCGGCCACCGGCACTTGCCACGGGCCGGCCATCTGATCGCGGGCGACTTGTCCGGTGATGGAGCGGTCGCCAATGGTGATCAAAAAGCTTTTCGAGGCCACCGTGGGCAGGCGCAGCACCCGATCCAGCGCTTCGCGCAGGTCCAGATTGTCCAGCATGACGCCGGAGAGTTCCGGCGTGTGGCGGCTGAATTCGCGCTGCATTTTCGGTGGTTTACCGAACAGCACGCTCATGGGCAAATCGACCGGCTGGCTATCAAAATGGCCATCGCGGACTTCCAGATGGTGCGCCTCGGTCGCCTCGCCCACCACCGCATAGGGGCAGCGCTCGCGCTGGCAAAGCGCATCAAAGGTCGCCAGGTCGTCCGGCGCCACGGCGAGCACATAGCGCTCTTGCGCTTCGTTGCACCAGATTTCCAGCGGGCTCATGCCCGGCTCGGCGTTGGGCACCGCGCGAATATCAAACCGCCCGCCGCGACCGCCGTCCTTGACCAGCTCCGGCAAGGCATTGGAGAGCCCGCCCGCGCCCACGTCGTGGATAAAGCGAATGGGGTTTTGCTCGCCTAGCGCCCAGCAGCGATCGATCACTTCCTGGGCGCGACGCTCGATTTCAGGGTTTTCCCGCTGTACCGAGGCAAAGTCGAGATCGGCACTGGAGACGCCCGAGGCCATGCTGGAGGCCGCGCCGCCGCCAAGGCCAATCAGCATCGCCGGACCGCCCATCACGATCAGCTTGCCGCCCACCGGGATATCGCCCTTCTGGACGTGGTGGGCGCGAATGTTGCCGTAGCCGCCGGCGAGCATGATCGGCTTGTGGTAGCCGCGACGCTCGATGCCGCCCTCGTTGAGCGACTCCTGCTCGTAGGTGCGGAAATAGCCGGTCAGGTTGGGCCGACCAAACTCGTTGTTGAACGCCGCGCCGCCAATCGGGCCATCGAGCATAATCTGCAAAGCCGACTGCATGCGCTCCGGCTTGCCGTAGTCAAACGCCTCCCACGGCTGAACAAACTCAGGGATACGCAGGTTGGAGACGGTAAAGCCGGAAAGCCCCGCCTTGGGCTTGCCGCCGATGCCGGTGGCGCCCTCGTCGCGGATCTCACCGCCGGAGCCGGTCGCAGCCCCCGGGAAGGGCGCGATCGCCGTGGGGTGGTTGTGGGTCTCCACCTTCATCAGGATATGGATCGGCTCCTGATGAGCGGTGTACTGCGCGCGCTCGCCCTCCGCGCCGGTCAGCGGCGCAGGGAAAAAGCGCCCCGCGTAGGCGCCCTTGATGACCGCGGCGTTATCGCTATAGGCGGAGAGCACGTTATCGGGCGATGAGGCAAAGGTGTTTTTGATCATCTTGAACAGCGAGTACGGCTGCGCTTGCCCGTCGATCACCCAGTCGGCGTTGAAAATCTTGTGCCGGCAGTGCTCGGAGTTGGCCTGAGCGAACATCATTAGCTCGACGTCGGTGGGATTGCGGCCCAACTCCTGAAAGGCGTCCACCAGATAGTCAATTTCATCCTCGGCCAGTGCCAGCCCCAGCTCGCCATTGGCCGTGGCAAGCGCCTCGCGCCCACCTTCCAGCACATCCACGCGCCCAAGCGGTGCCGGGTCGTGATGGACAAAGAGCTTGGCCGCATCGGAGGCGTCGAACAGCACGGTTTCGGTCATGCGGTCGTGCAGCAGGGCCACCAGGGCGGTGTACTCCTCCTCGTCCGGCGGCGAGCGGAAACTCACCCGATAGTCGATGCCGCGCTCAATACGCGCCACGCCCTCAAGGCCGCAGTTATGGGCGATATCGGTGGCCTTGGAGGACCAGGGCGACTGCGTCCCGATACGCGGCACCACCAGAAAACGCGACGCGCCGCTGAGTGGCTCAACCGGCTCGTCGCCCTGCGCGTCCTTAGACGCGTTTTGGGCGCCGTTTTGGGAATAGTCCAGAAGCTGAGCTAACCGCTCGCGGGCGGGGCTATCCAGTTCGCCGTGGTGGTCGATGAAGTGGACGTAGTCCGCCGTCAACGCCTCGACCTCGGGCACACGCTCACGCAGCGTTTCCAGTAACCGGGCATGACGGAAAGCAGATAGGGCGGGCGCGCCTCGCAGTTCGAGCATATCTGGGAGCCTCTAAAGCAGGAAAAAGGTTCTGGGTAACGTTCTAGTAGGAAATTACCAGGCCGCAAAGCGGCCCTCTGTCATGACACTGATGGCACCCTATGATACTGGAAAGCGCGGAGCAGACGAAATCGACAAGATGACAGCCCGGCTCGGCCTGGGTATCGTGACGCCATGACCCATGCCGATTGGATGCCATGCTAACGCTGATTTGCCGCCATTTTTCTGCCCAGGCCAGCTTCTATTACGCGCTTATCGCTGTGATCTTACTGGTAATGGTGCCGTCCATTTCGCTGCCTCCGTCCGGTGAGCACTTAAACCACCTTCAAGAGCGTGGCTTTATGACAGTGCATACCCGCACCTCGCCCACGACCTATTACGAGGGCAGCCGCGGTCCCACCGGTTTCGAGTACGAACTGATGCGCCGCTTCGCCGACTACCTAGGCGTAAGCTTAAACCTCGATGCCAGCCACCATTTGGACAGCGTGCTTCCAGCGGTGCGCGAACGGGGCGACCTTGGCGCGGCGGGGCTGCCGCTCGCGCCTACCACTCCTGGCATTCACTTCACTCGGCCGATCATCCAAATGCAGCCGCTTTTGGTCTATCGTCGGGGGCTACACGGCATTGATGAGCCGGCCGACTTGATCGGACTGGAGGTGGGCACCTTAAGCGGGGCGGGGACCTCGGCCAACCTGCGCGCACTTCAGGCCGACCACCCGGCACTGAGTTGGAAAGAGACCAACGAGCTCGAAGTGGCCGAGCTGCTGGTCCAAATCGAAAACGAAAGCCTCGACGCGGCGGTGATCTTTGACCATCAGTTTCGTCTCAACCGGCTCTTTTTTCCCAACGTGGAGCGGGGGTTTTTTATAGGCGACCCCATCTCCATGGCCTGGGCGGTGCCCAGCGGCCGCGGACTCGGCTTTTTGCGGGCGGCCAACCGCTTCCTTCAGGATCTGCAGGAGAGCGGCACGCTTGAAAGCCTCACCGCGCGCTACTTCGGTCACGATGATTATCTTGAGTACGTGAGCACCCGCACGTTTTTATCGCACCTCGATGCGCGCCTGCCGCGCTATGAGCCGCTGTTCAAACAGGCCGCCAGCGAAACCAACTTTGACTGGAAGCTGCTGGCCGCGCTCGGCTATCAGGAGTCACACTGGGACCCGGATGCGGTCTCGCCCACCGGGGTGCGGGGGCTAATGATGCTCACCCGCCCCACGGCCAAAGAGATGGGCATCGACAACCGCCGCGACCCGGCGCAGAGCATCGACGGCGGCGCACGCTATCTCCGCCACCTCATTGGACGTCTTCCCGACAGCATCACCGGCGATGACCGTATCTATATGGCGTTAGCGTCTTACAACGTCGGCTTGGGCCACCTTTACGACGCACGCAAAATCACCGAAATGCGCGGCGGCGACCCAAACAGCTGGGCGGATGTACGCGAGTCACTGCCGCTTTTGCAGCAGCGCAAGTGGCATAGCCAAACCCGCCACGGCTATGCGCGCGGCGGTGAACCCGTCATTTATGTGCGCAATATCCGGCGCTATTATGAAATGCTCGAGTACGTGGAACGCAGCCGTCGGCAGTTCTTCCAGCTTGAGCAAACGCCGGTCAACGATGACGCTCTGTTACTCTTCGATCTCGTGCCGCCGCTTAACTAATTCGAGGCCCGCATGACCTTACCCCGCCGCCCTGTCACATGGTTACTCCTGCTCACCAGCGCGGCGGTGGCGGCGGGATTAGCGTCTGCGCCTAACCTCACCACCTTTGCCCTCATCGCCTCCACCCTGGCGCTATGGGCAAGCCTTGCCCGGCACGCCTTTTTATCCCGCGCCCTGGCGGCCCTCACCTTGGTGCTCCTACTGCCGGGACTCGTTAGCTATGTCACCCCAGAAGCGTGGATCGGCACCGCACGGTGGCAAGCGTGGGCCAGCGCGCTCCTTGCGCCAACCACGCTCGAAACATGGCGAGCGCCGCTTTTAGCGACGCTAACGCTGATGCTACTGGCGCTCAGCCTGCTGCTGCGCCTGCGCGCCCGCCTCGGGGCGCCTTTGCTGCTGGCTGCCGCGCTTTTGCTGCTCTGTACCCAGTTGATTGACCTTCTCATTGGCCACGACCCGCCCACCCTGCTGCACTACAACGCAAGCGGCAGCCCCCTTTTGGCGTTGGCCTTGATGATCGCCACCCAGATAGCGCTTGTTTGGTCCCACTGGCGCGAAAAACGCTACGTGGTCAGTGCGTTATGGCCCGCGCTTGTCTTATTGCTGCTCGCCTTACTGTTGTGGCAACAGCAGCACCGCTATGCGGAGTCGGTGCTTTATCAACGTACCCACGCCGAAGGTGAGGAACTTATCGACCGTTTTGTCGAGGATATCCAGGCGCACCGCCAAGCAATGCGGCGCTTCTCGCAGTTCTGGCAACTGCTCAATGATGCGCCAAGTGCCCAGCAGTGGGCCCAGCAAGCGGCCGACTATCACGCCGATTTTCGCTACTTCCTGAATATCGCCTTCATCGACAGCGACAGCCACGTCAAGCACGTTTATCCGCCCACGCTGCTCAACCGTAATATCCAGGGGCAGCGACTGTTCGACGCCCAGCCTCAAGGCCGACAAGCCTTGGCCCCGGCGCTGGAGGGTAAAAGCGAAAACAGCACCGGTCTAGTAGAGCTTCTTCAGGGCGGCCCTGGCATCATCTACTACTGGCCGATCAAAACCGCCGACCAGGCACCCGTGGGCGCAGCCGCGATGGCGATAAGTATTCCCATGCTGGCGGATATCCTATTTTCTCCCCTCGACCCGGCGCATGGCGTGCTTCGCTGGCACGATAACGGCAACGTGCTGGCGCGTTTTGGCACCTCGTCTCATCCCGGCCCTTGGCAGCACCACTACGCTCTTGAGCTCGGCCAGGAGCCGCTGACGCTGACACGCCAACTCAATCGCGATTACCTACTTAGCCAAATGCCACGCCTGCCCTCCATCGGCTTAAGCATCGCGCTGGTGCTGGCGTATTTGCTCTACCTTGTGCTCTATACGTTCAAGCGCCTGGGGGAGCAGCACCGCGCGATGCACTTTAGCAACCGCATGCTGCAACTGGAGATCGACAAGCGCAGCAAACTGCAAAAAGAGGTGGAGTGGCTAGCGCGCCACGACGAGCTAACGGGGATCGCCAATCGCCGCCACTTTTTAGAGCAGGTCCGCGATAACACACAGGCGCTCCCGCTAAGCCTGATTCTTTGCGATATCGACCACTTCAAGCGTATCAACGACCAGCTAGGGCACTTGGTGGGCGACGCGCACTTGGAGGCGATCGCGCAACTGGGCGCAAGCTTGATAAAGGCGCACGGTGGAATGTTCGCCCGCTACGGCGGCGAGGAGTTTATCGCCTGGCTGCCGCAAGTGGACCACCCGGAAGCGTTTGCGATTGCCGACATCCTGCGCAAGCAGGTGATAGCGCTAAACCTCTACCACGCCGATGGCGCGCCGCTGACGCTTAGCGCGGGAGTGGTGACCCATGCCCAGGGTGAGATGGATATGTCGCAGTTGATGCAGGCCGCCGACGAGGCGCTCTACCGCGCCAAAGCGCAGGGGCGCAATCGCGTCGCCAGCGCCCATCCGACGCCTTAGTCACGGCGGCGGGCAAAAAACGCTTGCAGTAGCCGTTTCGATGGCGCTTTTAGTACGCCCCCGGTGACCGTGACCTGGTGGTTAAACCACGGCTGGGCGAGTAGATTGGCCTTGGACTCCACCATGCCCGTGCGCGGCTCCGCCGCGGCGTAAACCAGGCGCTTGAGGCGCGCGTGTACAATGGCCCCCGCGCACATCATGCATGGCTCTAGCGTGACAAACAGCGTGCATCCGTCCAGACGATAGTTGCGTGTTTTTTCACCCGCGGCGCGCAGGGCCAGAATTTCGGCATGGGCGCTAGGGTCGCAGCCCGCCACCGGCGCATTGTAAGCCGCCGCCACCACCTCGCCATCGGGAGCCACCACCACCGCGCCCACCGGCACCTCGCCCGCCGCCAAGGCGAGATGCGCCTGATCGAGTGCCCGGTGCATGTAAAATTCATCGCTGCGCATGGGCGCAAACTCCGTTATGGTAGGCCAAACGCCCGTATGATAGCGATAAGAATACCGTTCAAGGAACCCTCTCTTTATGACTGACTCCCTCAACGAGCTTGTCGACCTGCTCAACCTCGAACCGCTAGAGGAAACCCTGTTCCGCGGGCAGAGCCAAGATTTGGGCTTGCCCCAGCTTTACGGCGGCCAAGTTCTTGGTCAGGCACTCGCCGCCGCGTCCGCCACCGTTCCTTCCGAGCGCCGCCCGCACTCGCAACACGGCTACTTCTTGCGCCCGGGAGATTCCCACCGTCCGGTGGTTTACCAGGTCGACACCGTCCGCGACGGCGGAAACTTTACCACCCGCCGGGTCACGGCGATTCAAAAGGGGCGGCCGATTTTTTTCTGCAGCGCTTCGTTTCATACGCCGGAACCCAATCCAATCGCTCACCAGTGCCAAATGCCTGAAGTGCCGACACCGGAGGCGCTGATCGACAGCGGCCAAGCGCACTACTCGCGCTTTAAAGGCCACCCAGGCGAATTTTTGTACCTCCCCGGCAAGCTCGATGGCCATCTGCCGGCCGAGCGTTGCCTGTGGTTCCGCTTTGTCGGGGCGCTTCCCGACGATGCACCGTTGCACCGCCACCTGCTCTCCTACGCGTCGGATTTCAACTTGCTCACCACCGGGCTTTTACCCCAGGGGGTGGCGTACACCGACCCCAAACTGCGCATCGCAAGCCTCGATCACGCCCTGTGGCTGCATAACGACGCCCGCCTGGACGACTGGCTGCTCTACGTCACCGACTCGCCCTGGGCGGGCGGCGCCCGGGGGCTGGCGCGCGGGCATATCTATAACCGCGAGGGGCTTTTGATCGCCTCAACCGCGCAGGAGGGGTTGATGCGCCTGCACGACGCGCCGATTCGTTAACCCCCAAAACGCCCACGCCCGCTGATTAGCGGGCGTGGGTGTTGGGATAAAGGCTTTTAGCAACGACAGTGGGCGTCTTAGGCGCTCAGGCGCCGTACACCTCATTGATGTTTCTCAGCGGATAGTGCGACGGGTAGGGCTTGCGTGCAACGCCGGAGTCGACCGCGGCTTGTGCCACGGCGGAAGAGACACGATCCAGCAGGCGGATATCCACCGGCGTGGGGATAATGTACTCGCGCCCGAAGCTCATGGATTCGCTCTCGTAGGCATCAAGCACCTCTTGGGGCACCGGCTCGCGGGCCAGGTCCTTGAGCGCATGCACCGCCGCGACCTTCATCGCCTCGTTTATTCGCGTGGCACGCACGTCCAGCGCGCCACGGAAGATAAACGGGAAGCCCAGCACGTTGTTGACCTGGTTAGGAAAATCAGAGCGGCCGGTAGCCATGATCACATCTGGGCGCGCTTCGCGGGCGACATCGGGATGGATTTCTGGGTCAGGGTTGGTGCAGGCGAAAATCACCGGGTCCGCCGCCATCTTCTTGACCTGCTCGGCGGAGAGAAGCCCCGGCCCGGATAGACCGACGAACACATCGGCACCGTCGATGGCGTCATCGAGGGTGCGCATCTCGGTATCCAGCGCAAACTCGGCCTTGTAGGCGTTGATGCCCTCGCGATTTTTATGGATCACCCCACGGCGGTCGAGCATCACCAGGTTCTCTCTGCTCGCGCCACAGGCCAGCAGCAGGCGCATGCAGGCAATCGCCGCGGCGCCGGCGCCCATGCAGACAATCTTCACGTCTTCGATGTTTTTGCCGGCGATATCCAAGGCGTTGAGCATGCCGGCGGCGGTCACAATCGCGGTACCGTGCTGATCGTCGTGAAACACCGGGATATGGCAGCGCTCGATCAGAGCCTTCTCGATTTCAAAGCACTCCGGCGCTTTGATGTCCTCCAGGTTAATGCCTCCCCAGGTATCGGCGATGCGCGCCACGGTATCGATGAATGCCTGCGGGTTCTCCGCGTCCACTTCGACATCCACCGAATTAATTCCGGCAAAGCGCTTAAACAGCACCCCCTTGCCCTCCATGACCGGCTTGCTCGCCATCGGGCCGAGATTCCCCAGGCCCAGGATGGCGCTACCGTCAGAGATAACGGCGACAAGATTGCCCTTGCCCGTATAGCGGTAAGCATTTTCTGCATCGCGGGCTATTTCACGCACCGGCTCCGCCACGCCAGGGCTGTACGCCAGGGCGAGATCCCGCCCGGTGGCCGTTGGCTTGGTTAACTCAACCGAGAGCTTACCGGGGATAGGTTTGGCGTGATAATCCAAAGCCGCCTGCTTAAATGCATCCGTCATGGTGGTGTCCGTTAGCGTTGAAATTAAATCGTTTTTTTAGAGTATAGAAAAACCCCCAGGGCCTCAAGCGCCACCACCTCACTGACACAAAAACGGACGTTTAACCGGTTTTACCTTCTTTTTCACGCCATTTCGGTGTTATTTACTGAAACTTATGCAAAAACACCCTAGCCATAACGCATTCCTTATCGTTTCGGGGTAAAATTTATGGAAATTTATTCCAAAAGCAAAAAGCGCGCATAAAAAAACCCCCAGCCAAAGCCGGGGGTTTCTGTCAGCCCTTGAACGTAAAAGGCTGAACGCGATATCGACGCGGCGTTTAACGCTTGATCGCGGCACCAAAACGCTTGTTAAAGCGCTCGACACGGCCACCGGTGGTCGCTTGCTTCTGCTTGCCGGTGTAGAACGGGTGGCAGTTAGAGCACACGTCCAAGTTGAAGCCTTCGTTGGACGTTGAGCCAACCTGGAACTCAGCACCGCAAGAGCAAGTCGCGGTGACCGTGTTGTATTTTGGATGGATACCCTGTTTCATCTTGAGCCTCGTTGCGCTGTATGCCGCCACCTGATCACCTGCCAGGCACCGCATACGGGTTTTAAAAAAAACGATTAACCGGTTAATCGCTTAAATCGCCTTGATTCAAGCGGCCGCGCATTCTAGCAAACCTAACGCCGGAGGCCAATTGCCACGCACTCAGTCGTCACGTACTCAGTCGTCAAGTGCCCAGTCACCGCGTACGCTGCCTGACACATCGCCCATCCTGCGCGTGGCGCTCCCCTCACCGCTGCGGCGCCTGTTTGACTACCTGCCCGGCGCAGCGGTTCCCGCTGGCGGTTGGCAGGCGGGAGACGCGTATAAGAGACAGGCCCTGGACTCCACCATGCCCGTGCGCGGCCCCCCCGCCGCGACCCCGGCCGCGTGCTGGTGCAAACGCTCCACCCCGACGACCCCCACCTAGGGCGACTGGCTGAACACGGTTACGGCGCGCTGGCACGTGACTTGCTTGAAGAGCGCCGCCAAGCGCAGCTGCCGCCGTTTAGCTTCATGGCGCTTTTGCGCGTGGAGAGCCCCCAGGTGGAGGCCGCCACCGCGCTGGCGCAGGCGGCCGCACGCACGCTTCGCCACTGGATCGACGCCCAGCAGAGCCCGGTGCGCTGCTTGGGCCCGGTACCGGCGCCCATGGAGCGGCGCCAAAACCGCTACCACCTGCATGTGATGCTCAACGCCACTAAGCGCAGCCAGCTCCATGAGGCGGCCAGTGTACTGGTGCAGTGGCTGGAGCAGAGCCCTGAAGCGCGCCGGGTGCGCTGGTCGCTGGACATTGACCCGCAGAGCCTGACCTGACACGGCGGTTTGAAAGTGATCGCCAATCGCCGATAATACGCCCCTTATCGATGCGCGCCCGTTACCAGCGCCCGCGCACGCCGCCACCGACGTTACCCGGATACTTCTTACATGAAAGACACCATTGTTTCTCTGCTCGAAGGCGCCGTTGCCGCGCTCAAGCACCAAGGCGTGCTGCCCGACGAGCTTGCGCTTGTCATCAAGGTCGACCCCACCAAAGACAAAGCCCACGGCGATTACGCCACCAACATCGCGCTGGCGATGGCCAAACCGGCGGGTATGAAGCCGCGCGAGCTGGCCGAGACGCTGATCGACGCCCTGCCGGAAAGCGCCGCCGTGGAGAAAATCGAGATCGCCGGCCCCGGTTTTATCAACTTCTTTGCCGCCACCGACGCCGCCGCGCAAGTCGTGGCGCAGGTACTCGACTGCGGCGACACCTTCGGCCGCAGCATGATCGGCAAGGGCGAAAAGGTGCAGGTCGAGTTTGTCTCCGCCAACCCCACCGGCCCCCTGCACGTCGGCCACGGCCGTGGTGCGGCGATCGGCGACTGTCTCTGCCGGCTGCTCGAAGCGACCGGCTATGACGTTACCCGCGAGTTCTACTACAACGACGCCGGCGCGCAGATCCAAAATCTCGCCCTTTCCGTGCAGGCGCGCGCCCAGGGCCTTGGCCCCGACGACGCCGGCTGGCCGGCGGACGGCTATCGCGGCGAGTACATCGTCGATGTCGCCAACGACTACCTGGCGGGCAAAACCGTCACCGCCGACGACCGCGAAGTCTCCGCCATCGGCGACCCCAACGATCTTGACGCGATTCAGGCCTTCGCCGTGGCGTGGCTGCGCCGCGAGCAGGATTTAGACCTCAAGGCGTTCGGCGTTGAGTTTGACGTCTATTTTCTTGAGTCGTCGCTCTACGAAGAGGGCAAGGTCGAGGCCACCGTTGAGAAGCTGATCCGCGGCGGCCACACCTATGAAGAGGACGGCGCGCTGTGGCTGCGCACCACCGACTTCGGCGACGATAAAGACCGCGTGATGCGCAAGCGCGAGGGGGGCTACACCTACTTCCTGCCCGATGTCGCCTATCACCTGGATAAGTGGCAGCGCGGCTTCAAGACCGTGATCAACGAACAGGGTGCCGACCACCACTCCACCGTGACCCGCGTACGCGCCGGCCTGCAAGCGCTGGAAGTGGGCATTCCCAAGGGCTGGCCGGATTACGTGCTGCACCAGATGGTGATGGTGACCCGCTCGGGGGTGGAGGTAAAACTCTCCAAGCGCGCCGGCAGTTACGTCACCGTGCGCGATTTGATCGACGAAGTGGGCCGCGATGCCACGCGCTTTTTCCTCGCCGCGCGCCGCGCCGATTCGCAGCTCACCTTTGATATTGACCTGGCCCGCTCGCAGTCCAACGACAACCCGGTGTACTACATTCAGTACGCTCACGCGCGGGTCTGCAGCATGCTGCGCAAAGCCCAGGACGCCGAGCAGCCGTTCGACCACGACTTGGCGCTGGCTAATCTGGCGCTGCTCGAAAGCGACCAGGAGAAAGCCGTGATCAACCGCCTGGCACGCTTTCCCGAAGTGGTCGAAAACGCCGCCAAAAACCGCGAACCGCAACAAGTCGCGCAGTACTTGCTCGACCTCGCGGGCGATTTCCACACCTGCTACAACGCGGTCAAGGTGATGGTCGATGACGACGCCACCCGTAACGCCCGTTTGAGCCTGGGGCTGGCGACGCGCCAAGTGCTGCGTAACGGCCTGGATTTGATGGGTGTTAGCGCGCCCGAGGAGATGTAACCCATGGCCACCCCGCGCAAAAAGCCCGCGCGCCGCGGCGCCACCAACCAACGCAAAAAGCCCGCCAAAACCCAGGCGAGCTGGCGGGTGCCCGGCTGGCTCTGGGGGCTTCTGGGCATGGCCGCGGGGTTCTTTTTGGCCCAGCATCAACATGGCACCGCGCCGTGGCAGACGCCGCCGGACGATTCGCCCCAAGCGACGGTGATCTCCAAGGAGGCGCGCGACGCCCAAGAAGCCGCCCGTGAAACCGAGCAGGCGGCCGAGCCCTCCATGCCGACGTTTGAATTTTACACGCTGCTGCCGGAGACCGAGGTCATCGCCCCCGGCGGCGCCCCTGCTTCCAGCGTAAACCGCCCCGAGGCAACGGCGGTGATCAGCGAGGAGACGGCCGAGGAGCAGCCCGCGGTAAGCGCGGATGACCCCATCGCCCAAGTCATTGCCGCCAACAGCGACGAGATCCCCTCCCGGGCGAATGCGCCGTCCGAGACGCCGCCGGGACGCTATATGCTGCAAGCGGCCTCGTTTCGTGAGTTTGAGGATGCCGAGCAGTTGCGCCGCCGTTTGCGTAACTTAAGCCTGCTGGCGCAAATCAGCGAAGTGCAGGCCGGCGGCGACACCTGGCATCGGGTGCAGGTCGGCCCGTATGAAGACACCCGCGAACTCAATCGAGCGCAGGATTTGATGAACACCCAGGGCATCGAGCCGCTTTTGATCCAGCTACAGAACTGAAAATCGCTCCAGTGCATGCCGGCGGGCGGTTGATTTTTTATCGACCGCCCGCATTTTGTTGGGAATCGCTTTTTCAGCGGCCGCTTGACGGCCGATTCGTCATCGGGAGCACGCCTCCCACAAGGAGCCCTACTCCATGACTACGATTGTTTCCGTGCGCCGCGGCGACCAAGTGGCGCTGGCGGGTGATGGCCAAGTGTCGCTTGGCAACACCGTAATGAAGGGCAACGCCAGCAAGGTGCGCCGCCTTTACCGCGGCAAAGTGCTGGCCGGATTCGCCGGTGGCACCGCCGATGCCTTCACCCTGTTTGAGCGCTTTGAAGCGCAGTTAGAGAAGTACCAGGGCCATTTGACCAAGGCCGCCGTGGAGCTGGCCAAGGATTGGCGCACCGACCGCGCCTTGCGCCGCTTGGAAGCGCTTTTGGCCGTGGCCGATCATAGCGCCTCGCTGATCATTACCGGCAACGGCGATGTGGTCGAGCCCGAGCGCGGCATTATCGCCATTGGCTCGGGCGGCAATTTCGCCCTGGCAAGCGCCCGAGCGCTGCTGGAGAACACCGAACTCTCGGCACGCGAAATTACCGAGAAGTCGCTAGAGATCGCCGGTGACATCTGCGTGTTCACCAACCACCACGTCACGATGGAAGAGCTATAAGCCATGACTCAGATGACACCCCGCGAGATCGTTCACGCGCTGGATCAGTACATTATCGGCCAGCAAGATGCCAAGCGCGCCGTCGCGATCGCCCTACGCAACCGCTGGCGCCGCATGCAGCTCGACGCCGACCTGCGTACCGAAGTGACGCCCAAAAATATCCTCATGATCGGCCCGACCGGCGTGGGCAAAACCGAAATCGCCCGCCGCTTGGCGAAGCTCGCCCGCGCGCCCTTTATCAAGGTGGAAGCGACCAAGTTCACCGAAGTGGGCTACGTGGGCCGCGATGTGGAGTCGATCGTTCGCGATTTGATGGAGTCAGCCATCAAAATGGTCCGCGAGCAGGCCAAGGAGGAGGTCGGCCACCGCGCCGAAGACGCGGCGGAAGACCGCATCCTCGACGCCCTGCTACCGCCGCCCCGCGGACAGGAAGACCAGCCGCGTCAAGACAGCGGCACCCGCCAGACCTTCCGCAAAAAACTGCGCGAAGGCCAGCTCGATGATAAGGAGATCGATATCGAACTCTCCCAGCAGGGGCCGAGCGTGGATATCATGACCCCGCCGGGCATGGAGGAGATGACCCAGCAGCTCTCCAGCCTATTCTCCAACATGGGCCAGCAAAAACGCGAAACACGCCGTGTGACGGTCAAAGACGCCTTCGGCCTGTTGCGCGACGAGGAAGCGGGCAAGCTGGTCAACGAAGAGGATATCAAATCGCGCGCGGTGGAAGCGGTGGAGCAGCACGGCATCGTCTTCCTCGACGAGATCGATAAAGTCGCCAAGGGCAGCGGCCAGTCCAGCGGTGGCGACGTCTCCCGCGAGGGCGTGCAGCGCGACCTATTGCCGCTGATCGAGGGCTCCACGGTATCCACCAAGTACGGCATGGTGAAAACCGACCACATTCTGTTTATCGCATCAGGCGCATTCCACCTTTCTCGCCCGTCGGACTTGATTCCTGAGCTGCAGGGGCGCCTGCCGATTCGCGTCGAGCTTGACGCGCTCACCCCTGGGGATTTCAAGCGCATTCTCACCGAGCCGTCGGCCTCGCTCACCAAGCAGTATCAGGCGCTGCTGGCCACCGAAGGGTTGGATATCGAGTTCACCCCGGACGGCATCGAGCGCATCGCCGAGATCTCCTGGCAGGTCAACGAAGGCACCGAAAATATCGGCGCGCGGCGCCTGCACACGGTGATGGAGCGCCTGCTGGAAGAAGCCTCGTTCCGGGGCGGCGACATGGAGAGCCCGCTTGCGATTGACGCCGACTACGTCAACGCCCAGCTTGGCGAACTCGCGGTTGACGAGGACCTCTCGCGCTACATCTTGTAAGCCGTATGGGATAAATCGTCGCTTGTAAATCGTGGGGTAATCCGCCACTTTCAAACTGCCCAGCCTGGCTGGGCAGTTTATGTTCGTCCTTATCAAGGCCAGCTTCTCCCCTATCATCTTCTAGCCATGAGGCCCCGTCATGAGCGCTCCCACACCAACCCGCGTTCACTACCACCAAAAAGCCCGTGAACTTGAGCTTGGCTACGCCAACGGCGACAGCTACCGGCTGCCGATCGAACTTTTGCGCGTTTTCTCCCCCTCGGCGGAAGTGCGCGGCCACGGCGGCGACAGCGCCGTTTTGCAGGTCGGCAAAAAGCACGTTGGCCTGCAAAACATCACGCAAGCGGGCAACTACGCCCTCAAGCTGTATTTCGATGACGGCCACAATAGCGGTCTTTATAGCTGGAATTACCTATTTGATCTCGCCACCCATCAAGACGCCTACTGGCGCGACTATTTGCAGCGCTTGGAGGAGGCCGGCGCGTCCCGTGAGCCGCTGGGGATCGAGGTCAAGTCGGTCTAGGTAGGCGCAGACAAGCCGGGGCCGACAAGGCTACAATGGCGACCAACTCTTTCAATGACGGTTTCGCCGTCTCGACTTCGGGAGCTATTGCCCCATGAGCCCCACGGATAAGCGCACGACCCACTTTGGCTACCAGGAAGTGCCGCTGGACGAGAAAGCCTCGCGCGTCGCGGATGTGTTCCACTCGGTCGCCGCCCGTTATGACGTCATGAATGACCTGATGTCGATGGGTATTCACCGGCTATGGAAACGCTTAACCATCGAGCGCGCCGGGGTGCGCCCCGGCCATCAGGTACTGGATATCGCCGGCGGCACGGGCGATTTAACGCTTAAGTTTTCACACCTGGTCGGCCCACGCGGCAGAGTCGTGCTCGCCGATATCAACGCCTCAATGCTGCGCGTCGGGCGCGATAAGCTGATGGATAACGGCGTGGGCGGCAACGTCGAGTACGTGCAGGCCAACGCCGAGTGTTTGCCGTTCCCCGACAACAGCTTTGACTGCATCACCATTGCCTTTGGCCTGCGCAACGTCACCGATAAAGACGCCGCGCTGCGCTCCATGGCGCGCGTGCTCAAACCCGGCGGGCGCCTATTGGTACTCGAGTTCTCGCACCCCGATAACCCGCTGCTCTCCAAAGCATACGACGAATACTCCTTCCGCCTGCTGCCCCAAATGGGCAAGCTGGTCGCCGGCGACGCCGAGAGTTACCGCTACCTCGCCGAATCCATCCGCATGCACCCGGACCAGGAAACCCTCAAAGGCATGATGGAAGCCGCCGGCCTTGAGCGCGTGGAGTACACCAACTTGACCGGTGGAATTGTCGCGCTGCATCGCGGCATCAAGCTATGAAGCCGACAACGCCCGTATCGATCACACGACTACCGATGAAGCACGTCACGCAAGATTCAGCGACGACAGTGAGGTCAGCATGCTAGTAACGCCCGCCCTGTTATTGGCTGGCTGCGAGCGCACGCTAAACGCGCTGCTAGCCCGTGACCCCGCCGCCCCTTCACGCCTTGACGCCCTCGCCGGCAGCCGCTTGCTGATTCGCGTCGAGCAGCCGCAGCTGACGCTGTTGATGCACTTTCACCGCGGCGGTATCGATTTGCTGCGCGCCGACGACGTCGACGAAGCCGATGCCGACGCGGTGGTAGAACTGACGCCGGAGACGCTCTCCGAATGGATCAGCGGCGCCTCCATTGAGCGGCTGATGTTTGAAGGCAAGCTCTCCATTCGGGGCCGCACGCACCTTCTGGAAGCCACCCGCGAGCTTCTCACCGACCTGGATATCGACTGGGAGAGCGAGCTTGCCCGCTTTTTGGGTACGACACCTGCCCATTCGCTGGCCGAAGGCCTGCGCCGCGTCGCGCGCTGGGGGCTGCGCGCCAAAGACGAGCTGATGACGGATGTCTCCGAGTACGTGTTTGAAGAGGCGCGTCTGCTCCCCGGCCGCCAGCAGCGCGACGTGCTGCGCGATCATCTCACCGAGCTTGAGGTCGCCACCGACCGCCTGGAGGCGCGACTCAAGCGCCTACACCGACGCTTGACGCATGAGGCAGGAGAGACGCCGTCATGAGCCTACGTTTGATGCGCATCGGCTGGGTCATTGCCCGCCACCGCCTGGACACGCTGATCCCGATGGAGCGGCTGCCCTGGTGGATGCGTACGCTACTGTGGTTCTCACCGCTCAAGCTTTTCCCGCTGGATGAGCGCTCACGCGGCGAGCGCTTGCGCTTGGCCCTCGAAGGGTTGGGGCCAATTTTTGTCAAGCTCGGTCAGATGCTCTCGACCCGCCGCGACCTGCTGCCCGAAGACATCGCCGACGAACTCAAACGCCTGCAGGATCAAGTGCCCCCCTTCCCTGGCGATGTCGCCGTGGCCAGGATCGAAAAGCAGCTTGAAATGCCCCTTGGCGAAGCGTTCGCGAGCTTCGACCGCGTGCCGCTGGCCTCGGCCTCGATCGCCCAGGTCCACGCCGCTACCCTTCATAGCGGCGAGGAGGTGGTGGTCAAAATCATTCGCCCGGGCATTACCCGGGTGATGCGCCAGGACATCGCGCTGCTCTACCAGATCGCCAAGCTCCTCTCCAAGGTGCCCGAAGCGCGGCGTCTACGCCCGGTGGAAGTGATCCGCGACTACCAGTCGACGCTGTTCGACGAGCTCGACCTCTACAAGGAGGCCGCCAATACGTCGCAGCTCAAGCGCAACTTTAAAGACTCACCGCTTCTGTTCGTGCCGACCATCTACTGGCCGTTCACGCGGCGCCACGTCATGGTGCAAGAGCGCATTCGCGGCGTGCCGGTGGCGGATCTTGCCACGTTGAACGCCTGCGGCACCAACATGAAAAAGCTCGCCGAGCGCGGCGTGGAGATCTTTTTTACCCAGGTCTTTCGCGATAACTTTTTCCACGCCGACATGCACCCGGGCAATATCTTCGTCAACTGCGATGACCCGGAAGACCCGCAGTATATCGCCATCGACTGCGGCATTGTCGGCAGCCTCACCCGCGAAGACCAGGACTACCTTGCACGCAACCTGCTGGCGTTTTTCCACCAGGATTACTACGAAGTGGCCGCGCTGCATATCGAGTCAGGCTGGGTGGGAGAAAACACCCGGGCCAATGAGTTCGCCGCGGCGATTCGTACCGTGTGCGAGCCGATCTTGGAAAAACCGTTAAAAGACATCTCCTTTGGCCAGGTACTGCTGGGCTTATTTCAAACGGCGCGACGCTTTAACATGGAAGTCCAGCCGCAGCTGGTGCTGCTGCAAAAAACGCTGCTCAATATCGAGGGGCTTGGCCGCCAGCTCTACCCCGACCTGGATCTATGGAGCACGGCCAAGCCGTTTTTGGAGCGCTGGATGAAAGAGCGCGCGGGCGTGCGCGGGCTGTGGGACTCGCTCAAGCGCCAGGCGCCGGAGCTTTCCCACCAGCTACCGGAACTGCCGGTGCTGGCTCACCAGGCGCTTAGCCGCATGGAGCACGAACACCGCCAGCGCCAACATCAGGCCGGGGCGATCGCCTCGATACGTCAACAAATGGCGCGTCAGGGGAAGCGCTCCTACCGCCTGCGCTTGGGGCTTATCGTGCTGGCGCTGGCGCTGGCGTGGCAGCCGCTTGGCCAGTGGGCAGCGACGCAACAGTGGCCGGTACTCGCCGCCGGCGCGATCGGTTTACTGCTACTGGCGTGGAACTAGCCGCTTATTCGGCTGGCGCTTATTCGAAGGAATAAAGGACACGGACCAACACCATGACCCCAACACAACCGCCCCCCACTCCGCCCGCACAGGAGAGCGTGCTTGACGCGCTCGCCGAGGTGCTGGCGGCGCGGCGCCATGCGGCGCCGGAGGACTCCTACGTGGCGTCCTTGCATCATAAGGGTTTGAACAAGATACTCGAGAAAGTCGGGGAAGAAGCGACCGAAACGCTGCTCGCCGCCAAGGACGCCGAACAGGGCGATGACACGAAACGCCAAGCGCTTATCGCTGAAACCGCCGATCTGTGGTTTCATAGCTTGGTGATGCTCTCCCACTTGGGGTTGGATCACCAAGGCGTACTGGATGAACTGGCGCGCCGCTTTGGGATGTCGGGCCACGACGAAAAAGCCGCCCGTCAACACACATAAAAAAGCTTTTACACCGCGCAAGATTCCCTTGTCGCATGCAAAACGAGGACACGCATATGTTAGGTGGTATCAGTATTTGGCAGCTGCTGATTGTTCTGGGGATCATTATCCTGATTTTCGGCACCAAAAAATTGCGCAACGTGGGCACCGACTTGGGTGGCGCGGTCAAGGGCTTCAAGAAAGCCATCCATGAAGAAGAGAAAGAGGGCGATAAAGACAAAGACGCTGACTCCCCCCAGGCGAAAGTCAGCCACGAAGAGAGCGGCAATACCTACGATGTTCAGGCCAAAGAGAAACAGGCTGAACAAAGCGACGAGCGCAAATAAGCCATGCTGGATATCGGCTTTCTCGAACTGTTGATCATTGCGGTGGTCGGGCTTTTAGTGCTCGGCCCCGAACGCCTACCGCGTGCCGCCCGAACAGCGGGGCTTTGGGTGGGCAAGATCAAGCGCACGGTATCGGGCATGCAGCGCGAAATCAGCGCCCAACTCGAGGCCGAAGAGCTAAGGCAAAAACTCAACGAGCAGCAGAAGTCGCTCGACGACAGCCTGAATAAAGCCAAACAGGACGTGGAAAGCCTGGCGGAGACCCCGCCGGCCTCTAAAAAAGAGGAGCGGACGTTAGCGGACGCCACGGCGCGGCTAGACGATGCGCTGAACACCGTGCGTGAAGATGCCACGTCCGCATCGCCCGACGCGTCCTCATCGGCTCGGCAGGACGGGGCTCAACCGGATTCTTCTCAAAAGGCTCACTCTCAAAAGGACGAAGAACAGCGATGAGCAACGGCGACTCCTCGGAGCAGAACCCTCAGCAGGCCCAAGCCCCGTTAATCGAGCACTTGATTGAGCTGCGCTCGCGGTTGATGCGCGCGGTGATCGTGGTGCTGGTCATTTTTCTCGGTCTCTACGCGTTTGCCAACGATATCTACACCTTTGTCGCCCAGCCGCTTATGGCGCTGCTGCCGGAAGGCTCGCAGATGATCGCCACCGAGGTGGCCTCGCCTTTTCTCGCGCCCTTTAAGCTGACGCTGGTGGTGGCCGTGTTTATTTCGGTGCCGTTTATTCTCCATCAGGCGTGGGCGTTTGTGGCCCCTGGGCTTTACGACAACGAAAAAGCCCTGGCGATACCCATTCTGGCCTCAAGCGTGGGGCTTTTTTATGCCGGTGCCGCCTTTGCCTACTATGTGGTGTTCCCGCTCTTGTTTGCGTTTTTCACCCAGACCGGGCCGGAAAACATCACGGTCATGACCGATATCAACCAGTACTTGAACTTCGTGCTGAAGCTCTTTTTTGCCTTTGGTATCGCCTTTGAAATCCCCATCGCCACTTTCTTGCTGATCCTGTCCGGCGCCACCACCGTCGAGAGCCTGTCGAAAAAGCGCCCTTACATCGTCTTGGCGTGCTTTGTGATCGGTATGCTCCTCACCCCGCCCGATGTGGTGTCGCAAAGCCTGCTCGCCGTGCCAATGTACCTGCTGTACGAAGTCGGCCTACTGTTTGGGCGCTTAGTCCGCAGGAAAAAACGCCAAGAGGCGGAGGACGCCTCAGAAGGCAGTAACTAAGCCCACTTTTTCGTGCTGGCAAGTAGCGGCCTTTACGTGCGCGGCTGCTTGACCAGCGCTAGCCAGTAATCGCCCAGTGTGTTGATAGCGGCGATGAACTGATCCACATCCACCGGCTTGACGATAAACCCCGAAGCCCCGAGGTCGTAGGACTCCAGGATATCTCGCTCGGCCTCGGAGGTGGTTAACACCACCACGGGGATGCGGCTTAGCTTTTCGAGCTTCTTGAAATGCTCAAGAAACGCCTTCCCCCCCATCCGCGGCATGTTCAGATCGAGCAGAATAAGCTCTGGTTTCGGGGCGTCGCGGTACTCGCCTTCACGCTGCAGGTACGCCAGCGCTTCGACGCCATCGCCCACGCTGTGCACGTTGACCAGCAAGCGACCCTCCTTAAACGCCATTTTGGTCAAATGGACATCGGCCGGTTCATCCTCCACGAGTAACACGTTAAACAGATTTTGGGGTTCTGGCATACCTCACCTCGCTGCGGGTAAGTCGAATACAATGGCGGTGCCCCCCTCAAGGCCATCCTCTACCTTGACCTGGCCGTTAACGCTGCGAAGGGCTTTGACGATCAAGGCAAGGCCCATACCAGTGCCGGGATACGCCTGTGTATTGGGAACCAGCCGGGCAAACATATCCAAGACTTGCTGGCGATACTCAGGCGCGATACCGCTGCCATTATCTTCCACGCACAACTCGACGCGTTCATTGCAGCGTTGCCCCGTCACGCGGATGCGAAGCGCTCTTTCAGGATGGCGATAGCGCCAGGCATTGCTCAGTAGCACCCGGAAAATCAGCGTGAGTTGCTTGGCGTCGACATACACCTTCGGCAGTGGCTTGGGGATTTCGAGCGCATCCGCTGTGCGCGCCTCCCGCAGTAGCGCGTCGCTTTGATACACACTTTCGAGGATAGCCTGCGGGTCAAGGTTTTCCGGTGCGGGGGGAATACTGTCCAGCCCCAGGTAACGCTGCACGTCGCTGACAAGGTCGCTCAAGCGTTTGGCCTGGGTTTGGATAAAGCCGACCGCTATGTGGATGGTTTCATCCTCGCTATCACTTAGCCGGCGCGTTAGCTGCTGGGCGAAGCTCACCAAGCGCCGCGCGGGCTCCTGGAAATGGTGCGCCATCACATGGCTTAGGCGCTCAAGCTCTTTGTTGCGAAACGACAGTTCATCAATCAGCCGGCGGTTTTCTCGCTGCGAGCGGCGCAGGCGCAGCAAAATCACGATCAATACAGTAATCACCCCGAACTGCAGCAACGAGGCGCCGATCGCTAACCTGTCGGCTCTCGCTCTGGCAGCTTGAAGCTGCTGGGTCTGTAGATCAACCTGCTCTTCGACACGCTCGATATAGTGGCGTTCGGCACTGCTTTCGAAGTTGCTGGTGTCGTACAGCGACGAGATCAATACCGCTCGCCCATCCACCTCGAACCGGTCAGTATAAACCCCCATGACTTTGACTTCGCCGTTAGCCAGGCGGTGACGAAAATAAAGATGGTTGCGCTCGGCTTGTGCCGCTTGCTGGATTTCCTGCTCGACCTGTTCGGAGGTATGCATATTGATGTGCGCAACCTTCATGCCTTCCAGGTTATCGAAACCGTAGAACTCATGGGCGGCTAGGTTGGCGCGCAATATCTCGCCGCTATCCACCGAAACCATCCACATTGGCGTCGAGTGATGGGTAAAAAATGTCTCGAAATCCGGCATCGCCCAGCTGCATAGGGGAATCAGCATAAGTACGCAACCGGCCAACAGTGGCCGCAGACGAATTCGGCGATGCATTATGGGGTTGCTTCCTCGGCGGTGGGTGTCATGGGCAGCGTGAACACAAAGCAGCTTCCTTTGCCCTCGCCTTCGGACTCGATCCAGATGCGCCCGCCATGGCGCTCAACAATCTTGCGACAAACGGCCAGTCCCACACCGCTCCCCTCGTACTGTTCACGGGTATGCAGGCGCTGAAAAACCTTGAACAAGCGATCGATCTGTTCAGGCGCAATGCCGATGCCGTTATCGCACACGCTGACTTGCCAGTGCGCCTGGCTGGGCGCTGGCTCGATGCGGATATTCACCGCTGTGGCTTTGTCTGGGCTGCGGTATTTCACCGCATTGCTGAGCAGGTTCTGGAACAAGCGCATCATTTCATCGGGGCTGGCAAAGACTTGTGGCCACTCCCCCTCCACCGTGATGGTGGCGTCCGCCTCCTGAATGGTCGGCGTCAAGAAGTGCAAGGCTTCATCAAGGGCGTCTTTTAGCTTCATGGCCTGCATCGGCTGCCCTTTGCGGCCCACCCGCGAGTAATCCAAAAGCGACAGCAGCATGCTATCCATGCGCTGGGCACCATCGCGCATGTAGTGCAGCATGGTCTTGCCATCATCATCGAGCTGGCCGCTCAGGTGCCGCTCAAGCAGCTGCGCGTAGCTTGTCACCATACGCAGCGGCTGGCGCAGATCGTGCGACGCGGCGTAGGCGAAGTGCTCAAGCTCCTGGTTGGAGCGCTCCAGCGATTCACGATACTGCTCTAGCTGTAGCTGTGTGGTGTGCTCGTCGGTGACATCGCGCAGGTAGCCGTGCCACATGGTGCTGCCATCCTCCAAGCGCTCCGGCGTGGCGATGCCCTCGACCCAGAGCTGGTACCCGGCGGGGTGATTAACGCGATAGGTCGCCCGCCAAGGCGAGAGCGTGGCGGCGGAGCGCTCGATGCTGCGTGTCACCGCTTCGACATCGGTGGGGTCGATCAAAGTATAAACCGCGCTGGCGTCCTCCCTGACCTGCTCGGGCGTTAGGCCGTAAATCTCTTCGATGCCCTCGCTAGCGTAGGGAAAGGCCGAACGTCCGTCGGGGTGATACCAGTATTGATACAGCATGCCGGGAAGCAGCGCCGCGTGCTTTTGCATTTGTGCCACCATCGCGCTAACGCGCGCCTCGGCCTCTTTGCGTGCGGTAATGTCGGTGTGCGTTCCCGCGACCCATAGCGGCTCGCCCGCCTCGGTGCGGGAGATGACCCGCCCCCGATCCTGCACCCATATCCAGTGTCCCTCTCGATGGCGCATGCGGGCTTCAATATCATAGGCATCGCGCTTACCGGCGAAGTGCTCGGCGAGCATCGCCTCCGAGCGTTTGAGGTCTTCCGGGTGGCAAAATGTCATCCAAGTGTCGATGGTGGTGGGCGCAAGCTCTTCCAAACGGTACCCAACCATCTCAGCCCAGCGCTCATTAAAGCGTGTTTCGCCGGTCTGCACGTTCCACTCCCAGGTACCCGCGGCGGTGCCCCAGAGAATATTTTTCAGCGCGTTGCGCTCCTCGACCAGCTGCGCCTCAAAACGCGCTTGCTGGGTGATATCACGCAGCGCCACGATATAGACCGCTTTTTTGCGCCAAGCGGCGACATCGCTTAAGCGCATCAGCGTGGCCTCGGTGAGCAGTGTCTCGCCTTGCGCGGTGAGGTGCGTCCAGTGGAAGGTCTGCCGCTCAGGATGGGACGGTGACATGAGTGCCCGTACCTTCACTTGAGATGGCTCACCGTCGGGCTGTGTGGCGGGGGAAAGGTCGATAACAGAGTGCCCCACGAGCCTCTCTCGACTCGCCATGCCAAAGAGGTTCACCGCCTCTTGGTTGGCGTCATCAATGACCAGCGTGCCGCCCTCGGGGTGTAGCAACAACTTGGGGCTCGGCGAGTAATGAAACAGCGCTTTGACACGCTTATAAAGGCGCCGCTGACGAAAATAGAGCCAAGCCAGCGTCGCCATTGCCGCTAAAAGCGCCGCCGCCAAGCCCAACACCAGCCATAAGAGAGGACCAAACTCGTAGCGCAGCTGCTCCCAAAACGACTCACGCTCAAAGGGCGCCACCCCCAAGGCTCTCGCGGCCATTTCAACGCTTAGATAGTCGTGCGGCGGGTCAAAGCGTACCGGCTCGCTTTTAAGCCCCAGCAATGCCTGGGTTACTCGGCGCACATCCTCCGTGGGTACGTCCATCATCGCGGCGAACGCCCACTCGGGGTAAAGTCGCGTCGAGTGGGCCAAGGGAAAGCGCTCGTTGCTCTGAATAGAGAGAACCTTTAAACCGCCGCGCTCCACCCTGCCCTGTTGCCGCCAGCTTTCGAGGATGCCGCTGCGCACAAAGCCCACATCCAGCTCCCCGGCGAGCAGCGCTTCCATCACCGCATCGTGGGAGCCGAGTTCGATATACTCGGCAAAGCGCTCCGGATTTTCACCGTGACGGTAGATTTCGTACGCCTGGGCCAGAAAGCCGCCTAAAAAGCGCTTGCCCGGCACACCGATCTGTCGCCCCTCCAGGGCATCGAGCGTGGTGATATGAGCGTCGGGTCGAGTGAGGATCACCCCCGCGAGCGAGCTGAGCATGCGTCCGCTGTACTGCGTTTGCAGCGACGCCAGTGCGCCGGTGACCGCTTGGCGCTGGCGAACGGCGAGAAAGTGACGGGGGTTGGTCAGGATGAAGTCGATCTCTGACGCCTCGATGGCCGCATCCAAGGCATCCAGCGAGAGCACTCTCATCTCGACTTGATGGCCGGGCAAGGCCCACTGCATCGCCTCTACCACTGGAGCGAACCGCTCACGCACCGTTTCAGCGTCGCGATAGGCAAACACCCCTAGCGTCGTGGTTGGGGTCGCCAGGGCCGACGCGGAGGGTAACCAAAGACTGAGTAGCCAAAGGCTGACCAGCAGGAGCAACCGGCTCGGCCCCGTGCGGCGCGTACACAACAGCATGATAGGCTCCTTGGCGGGCATTATGGCGTCGACGTTCCGGTGGCGGCTTTCACGTCCTTGTCGTAATGGCTGACACGGTTGCGGCCATTTTGCTTGGCGTGATAGAGCGCGGCATCGGCACGCGCCAGCGCGCCGTCGGGGCGCTCATCCTCAGCCAAGAGCCGATCGACCCCCACGCTTGTGGTAATGGCGATTGTTTGACCGGCGCCTTCAACGCGCATGGCCTCGATAGCGGTGCGCACTTTTTCAGCCACGTAACCACTCCCGTCTAGGTCGGTGTCCGGTAGCAGGATGGCAAACTCTTCGCCGCCCAAGCGGCCAAACACGTCGTTTTCGCGCAGGTGGTCGGCAATCACGTGGGCAAATGCCTTGAGAATGTCATCGCCCACGGCGTGGCCGTAGGTATCATTAACGTGCTTGAAGCGGTCGATATCCAGCATCAGCACCCCCGCCTGATACCCCTTGTGGCGCCTGACGCGGCCATACTCGCGGTCCATGGCGTTCATAAAGCTGCGTCGATTCAAAAGCCCCGTGAGCGGGTCGTGCATGGCCAAATCGCGCAGCTGCTGCTCCATGGCCTTGCGCTCGGTAATCTCCTGCTGAATGCCCACCATGCGCTCAGGATGACCTTCCCGGTCCCAGCTCACCACATGACCGGAGGCGAATAGCCAGATCCAGTGCCCCTGTTTGTGCCGAAAGCGAAACTCGTTCTGGTAGCGTTTGGTCTCCCCTCTAAGGTGCTGCTTGAGCGCCTTGTTGAACGCAGCCATGTCATCTGGGTGAATGCGCTGCATCCACTCGTCCGCCGAGACGGGCAGATCGCCGTCCTCAGTGCTAAAGCCACAGGTCTTGAGCACACGCTCGCTGTTGTGGCAGGCATTGGTCTTGAGATTCCACTCCCAGACACCCAGGTCGCCGCCCTCTATCGCCGCCATCATCAGCTCTTCCGACTGCTGCAGGCGATGCTCCAGCTGATGACGCTCCATGGCGTAGCGCATCGCGCGCAAAAGTGCATCCGCCTCTAGGCGGTTTTTGATCAGGTAGTCCTGCGCGCCGGCTTCCAGTGTTTTCAGCGAGAAGTCCATATCATCGTGGCCCGTCAGCACCACAACCGGAGTATCAGGCGCCATCGCCTTGCAGCGTGAGACAGTTTCAAGTCCGCTGGCATCCGGCAGGTTCAGATCGAGCAGAATAACGTCGAACGGTGCTTTAGCAGTGTCAAGCTGCGCCCGTAGTTCTCCTAAGCTCTGAACCCACTCAACGGTGTGCTGACCGCCACTGAACTTCAGGCTGTAGCGTATAAGCTCAGCGTCTCCCGGCTCGTCCTCGACCAGAAGCACGGATAGTGTTTGCATTGTTACACCCTTCGAAAAATCCCTGTATTCAGCTGGGGCGCCTTACCAAGCCAAACCAATACGCAGTTAACTGCTGAATGTGTTGGCTAAATTCATCGATACCGGTGGGTTTCACCAGGTAACCGGCAGCGCCTAGTGCGTAGGCCCGGTCAATATCGCTCTGGGATACCGAGGTGGTGAGAATCACCACGGGGATGGGGCTAAATTCCGGCCTCTGTTTCGCATGCTGCAAAAAGGTAAAGCCATCCATCCGGGGCATATTCAGGTCCAGCAGGATAAGCGCGGGAAAAGCGTCCTTGCCTGCCTGCTGGTTCGCCTCCAAATATGCCAGCGCGCTTTCGCCCGTCTCTGCATGCTCAAGACGAATATCCGCGGCGACCTCCTGAAAAATACGCCGCGTGATGTAAGCATCGGCCTGATCATCCTCCACTAGCAGCACTTTACGCGCTTGATTCATCTTTTATGTCCTTGTAAAAAACCAGAACAAAAGTGGTGCCCTCCGGGCTACTGGTATGAATCGCGATACGACCGCCTAGCTGGCGCATGATCTGGCGCGCCATGGACAACCCAAGGCCCACGCCCGGATACCCCTGACTATCGGTTACCAAACGCTCAAACAGCGAGAACACTCGATGGTGATGCTCGGGGGCAATACCCACCCCGTTATCCTGCACATACACCCGGTACTGCCCGGCATCCTCTTCAGACCAAAGCCGAAGCATAATTAATCTCTCGGCATGACGATAGCACAGCGCGTTATCCACGAGAATAGTGAATAAGGCGTGTATATGGGCTGAATCGGCCTGCACGACGGGAAGGTCAGCGGTACGAATATCGGCTTGCCACTGCGTTATCTGCGCGTGAATCTTCGGGTCGGCCAACACCGCTTTCAGTGCCTGATTAAGGTCGACCGGTGCGAGGCGCGGCGAGGTTCGGGATATTTCGAGGTAACGGCGGGCGCCATCCACCAAGGCACTTAACCGCGTGGCCTGCGCACGAATAAAAACCACTGCTTGGCGGTCCTCTTCACGCGGCAACGAAGCGTTTTGCAGCTGGCGTGAAAAGAGCACAAGGCGTCGCGATGGTTCTTGAAAGTGGTGCGCCATCACCTGGCTCAAGCGCTCCATCTCCTTCGCATAGCGGCTAATTCGCTGCTCACGCTGCTGCAGCTTGTCCGACATGGCGTTAACCGCGTTAGCCAGCTGGCCAAGCTCACTGTTTTGCGCAGCGACCACGATCGGCTCTTTGTCACCTCGACTGATGCGATTGACGCCGCGCATCAGTTGCACAAGAGGGACCACCATAAAGCGCCGCACCAACCAAAAGCTTATCGGCAGCACAAGCAGCGCCGTGATAAGGACCGCGGCGATCACCCCGTCTCGCGTGGCCCGCTGCTCGATACGGTACTGCGCGGCCGGATAGTGAAGCATGACCTCGAACCCATCGGCTTCAGGGCTGGCTGGCGTAAACGGGCGCCAGAACCCGGCGTCATCGTGCTGCCACTGCGATGAGGCCTCCCGCGGGGTAACAAGCCGCTTCTCGCCTTCCACCATGAAGGCGTTTTGCTGAGGATGAAAAAGGTAGGCATGCACGCCACTCGGAAGTGCCGACTGCAGCATGGCCTGCGACAGCTCTCGCGCGATAACGAGTGTTCCGAGGCTATTTTGCCACTCGAAGTTACGGTACGACTTGGTCAGAAAAAGTCGGTCGCCGACGAAGCGGTAGCGCTCTCCCAAGACATTTTGCGGTCGCCAGGAGGTAATATCACCCGGGTAGTGTAAGCGCGAGGCGTCACCGGTTGAGGCGTAGTGCCGTAATTTGGGTGCGCCATCGACATAGCTGAGAAACCCCGCTTCCGTTCGACCTTGTGCCACGAGGGCGTAGCTAACGAGCGCATTATGGTTATCGAACAGAAAGGCGGCCGATGACGTGCCGTTTTGTACCGTATTGAGCAGCTGCTCCGCCACAAGGCGTTTTTCGGGGTCAAACACAAAAGGCTGGTACTCTTCGCTATCCTGAAAGTCATTGATCAAGGTAAGCGTTGCCTGCAGCTGCTCGTGCTGCAAAAGCCGTTGCGCTTCGGCAAAAAGCTCGGATTCCGTTTGCCAGATGATATCCTGAATACGCTGCGCCCCCTCCTCCATCAACGCCGTGGCCGTTTGTCGGTGGTAGCTCAGCAGCCGCTGATCAATCAAGTAGCCACTTAGCGCCAAGGCGGCGCTCACTGTCACTAGAACCAGGGCAGGTAGTTTAAAGACCAGTGAATTGAAACGGATCAAAAAATAGGCTCCACGTCCTCAGCGTTATCCGCGGTGACCTTGACGGTCGGCAGCAACCAATGTTTTGGCACCGGCTCCCCCTGAAGTAGGCGCAGCGCGAACTCTGCCGCCTTGCCTCCTCCGGTGGGGTAAGTGAAGCTGGCACTCTGCGTCCCGTTAAGCAGGGCTTCTTGCGCTTCCTGGATGTAGTCAATGCCCACGATGGGTATCGCGGATGGATCAAGGCCGGCGTTTGTCATGGCCATGCGCGCGCCCACTGCCATGCTGTCGCTCTGAGCATAAATGGCGTCAAACGCCACGCCCTTTGCCATCAACTCTTGCACGGCACGCAGCGCATCCACGCGCAGGAAGTTAGCGGTTCTCACGATAAGCGCTATGTTGGGGTAGTGGGCTAAGGCCTGCGCAAAGCTTTGACTGCGCTGTTGGGTCGTGCTCACCCCTTCCAACCCCTCAAGCATCAAGATGGTGCCAGCGCCGCCTAATGCCTGGGTTAAATGCTGGGCCGCTGCGCGACCGATAATCGTATTGCTGGGCCTGATAAAACTGGTAAAGCGCTGATTATCAAGCCCCCTACTGAGAACTATGACCGGTGTTCCGGCGTTGTATACCTCGGCAATCACTTGGCTTAATACGGCTTCCGCACGGGGGCTAACGATCAGCACATCCACCGTCTCGGCGAGTCGACGAATCTGCTGCGCTTGCAGCGCCACGCTGCCCTCGGCATTGGTATGAACGAACTCGATCGCTGGGTAGTCGTCAAGTACCGCCTTAACGTCTTGCACCTGCTGCCATCGCCAGTCGTTCGCCAGCGTGTCCTGGGCAAAACCCACGCGGGCGGCGGGTTCGGTGACACCGCTTGCCTGGCCCTGCGTGACCCATAACGCCATCAGCCAGCCCAGCAGAATAAGCCCCCACCTCATGGCCCGCGGCGAGGGCATTTTTTGCGACATTTGCATGTTCTGACAGCTCCTTTGCCAGTGCTTCCCGATGGCTTACCCCATCATTTCGTCGATGCGGTCCACCAGCTTGAAAATCCCCGTCGCGGCTTCGCTGATGCGCGTGGCGAGCATATAGGCGGGCGTGGAAACCACCCGGTTCTCGTAATCCACCACGATATCTTCCACGGCGCAGCTACGGTGTAGCCCGCCCATGGCGCTGATCGCACCCGAAACGCCCGGGTCGTGGCCCACGGTCACGGCAATGCCCTCACCCAGCAGGCGCGGGGCCATCACCGGGGAGATACACATCAACCCAATGGGCTTGGCATCGTCGCGAAACCCGGCCAAGGCCTCTTTGAGCGGCTCGATCACCGCCATGCCATCGCCGGCGGTGGCGAAGTCCGAAAGGTTTTTGGCCACACCGAAGCCACCGGGCACAATGACCGCGTCAAAATCATCGGCGTCGAGTTCGCCGAGCGGACTGATGTCGCCACGCGCAAGCCGTGCGGACTCTTCTAGCACATTGCGACGTTGCCCCTCGGCAACCTCTTGAGTCATGTGGTTAATCACGTGACGCTGCTCCATGTCCGGCGCGAAGCAGCGATAGCCGATGCCCAGCTGATCGAGGCGCAGCAGCGTCAGCGTGGTTTCATAAATTTCCGAGCCGTCAAAAACGCCGCAGCCGGCCAAGATTACCGCCACCTGTTTGGTCATGCTGTTCTCCTTTTTATTAATACGGTATCACTATTAGCGCTTCACTTTATGCAGTTTGCCCAGCCTCCACAAGAGAGCATTGGCCGCTCATTATGCCCCGCCATATTCTCCCCAACAGCGGTCCTGATATACTCGCCATAAGCGATAACCCACTTTGATGACAGCGAGGAGAACGCCCTTGAGTACCCCGACCCCGCGTAACTTTCCGGCCACGCGCATGCGGCGCATGCGCCGCGATGACTTCTCCCGCCGCTTGATGCAGGAAAACAGCCTGACCCCGTCGGACCTGATCCTGCCGGTGTTTGTCCTGGAGGGGGAAAACCAGCGCGAAGCCGTGCCCTCGATGCCCGGCGTTGAGCGTCTGTCACTGGATCTGCTGCTTGAACAGGCGCGCGAAGCGTATGAACTCGGCATTCCGGCGCTGGCGCTTTTCCCGGTGGTCGGCCCAGCGCTCAAGTCGGAGTTTGCCGAAGAAGCCTACAACGCCGGCGGCCTGGTGCAGCGAAGCGTTCGCGCCCTGAAGCAGGCGCTGCCCGAGCTTGGCATCATCACCGATGTGGCCCTTGATCCCTACACCAGCCACGGCCAGGACGGCATCATCGATGAGCACGGCTACGTGGTCAACGACCGCACCGTCGATACCCTGCTTAAGCAGGCGCTTTCCCACGCCGAGGCGGGTGCCGACATCGTGGCGCCCTCGGACATGATGGATGGCCGCATTAGCGCGATCCGCCAGGTGCTGGAGCAAGAGCATCTGCACAACGTCAAGATCATGGCTTACAGCGCCAAATACGCCTCGAACTACTACGGCCCGTTTCGCGATGCGGTAGGCTCGGCGGGCAACCTGGGCAAGGCCGATAAGCGCACTTACCAGATGGACCCGGCCAACAGCGACGAAGCACTGCACGAGGTCGCGCTCGATATCGCCGAGGGTGCCGATATGGTGATGGTCAAGCCAGGCATGCCCTACCTGGACGTGGTGCATCGCGTGAAAACTGAGCTTCGCGTGCCCACCTTCGCCTACCAGGTCAGCGGCGAGTACGCCATGCACCGCGCGGCGTTCGACAACGGCTGGCTGGACGCCGATAGCGTCATACTTGAGTCGCTGATGTGTTTCAAACGCGCCGGCGCCGACGGCATTTTGACCTACTTCGCCCTCGATGCCGCGCGGCGGTTAAACGCTTCGCGCTAACCTCCACTTTATTGATGTCGCTCACGCCACGAGCGAAAGATGACAACAAGGTGACACCGCGTTGTCATCTTTATCCGCCATACTGGGAGTATTGCGCTATTTTTCACAAGGAGCGGTTATGGATTCCCAAGCGTCCGATACACCCCCCACTGCCCCAGGCAACGACCCCACCCTGAGCGACAGCGAGGCGCCGCCGCTACGGGTTAATCGCACGCCGACCGGTGTTCAGGCACGCGAGAGCCAAACCGAGACCGACCTCGACGACCCTCAGCTTTACTTCAACCGCGAGCTCTCCCACTTACAGTTTAATATTCGCGTGCTTGAGCAGGCGCTAGACGATGCCCACCCGCTGCTCAACCGGCTGATGTTTTTGCTGATTTTCTCCTCCAACATGGATGAGTTCTTCGAGATTCGCGTCGCCGGGCTCAAGCATCAAATCGCCCTCGGCGACGATACCACCGGCGCGGACGGTCGTCTTCCCAAGGCGGTGCTGAGTGAAATCTCGCAAATTGCCCACGAGCAGATCAGCCGCCAGTACCAGATTCTCAACGACACCCTCCTGCCCGCCTTAGAAGCGCAGGGGCTGCGTTTTCGCCGCCGCAATCAATGGACCGAGGCGCAAAAAAAGTGGGTGCGGGCGTTTTTCGACAATGAAATCATGCCGGTCATCAGCCCCATCGGGCTCGATCCGTCGCACCCCTTCCCGCGCCTGGTCAACAAGAGCCTGAACTTTATCGTCGAACTGGAAGGCAAGGATGCCTTTGGCCGCTCCGGCGGCATGGCGATTCTGCCCGCGCCCCGCTCGCTACCAAGGCTGATGGCGCTGCCCAAGGAGCTTTGCGAGGAGGGGTTCTCGGAGTACGTGTTTCTCTCGTCGATGATTCACTCCCACGCCGAGGAGCTTTTTCCCGGCATGCGCGTGCGCGGCTGCTACCAGTTTCGCTTAACCCGCAACGCCGATATGACCGTTGACCCCGAAGAGGTCTCGGATCTCGCCTCGGCGCTTCGCGGCGAGCTGCTGGCGCGGCGCTACGGCAGCGGCGTGCGCCTTGAAGTGGCCAATAACTGCCCCGAGGATCTTACCGACTTCCTGCTGCGCCAGTTCCACCTAGAGAGTGACGACCTCTATCGCGTCGAAGGGCCGGTGAACCTTACCCGCATGATGGCCGTGCTCGGCGATGTCGACCGCCCCGAGCTACTCTACCGCCCCTTTACCCCGGGCATCCCCAAAGCGCTCAAAAGCGGCAGCCTGTTTGACGCCATTCGCAAGCAGGATATTCTGCTCCACCACCCCTTCCAGTCGTTCTCGCCGATCGAAGACCTGCTCAGCGAAGCGGCACGCGACCCGGATGTGCTGGCGATCAAACAGACGCTCTACCGCACCGGCGCCGATTCGCCGATTGTCAGCGCCCTGGTGGATGCCGCCAGCCACGGCAAAGAGGTCACGGTGGTGATCGAGCTGCGCGCGCGCTTTGACGAAGCCGACAACCTGCAGCTCGCCTCGCGCCTGCAAGAGGCCGGCGCCATCGTGATTTACGGCATCATGGCGTACAAAACCCACGCCAAAATGCTGCATATCGTGCGCCGCGAAAAAGGCGAGCTGCGCCACTACGCCCATCTGGGCACCGGCAACTACCACTCCAAAACCGCCAAGCTCTATACCGACTACAGCCTGCTTACCGCGAACGCGGCGCTGTGCGCCGATGTGCACCGCGTCTTCCAGCAGCTTTCGGGAATGGGCCGCGCGCGGCGAATCGATACGCTGTTGCACGCACCTTTTACCCTACACGAGCGGCTTAGCGAAATGATCGAGCGCGAGGCGCAAAACGCGCGCAAAGGCAAGCGCGCGCATATCATCATCAAGTGCAACTCGCTGACCGAGCCCAAGCTGATCCGCTCGCTCTACCGCGCCTCGCAGGCCGGCGTGGAGTGCGATCTCATCATTCGCGGCATGTGCTGCTTAAAACCCGGCATCGAAGGCGTTTCCGACAACATTCGCGTGCGCTCGATTATTGGCCGCTTTTTGGAGCACACCCGCGTTTTCCACTTCCATAACGACGGCAAACCCGAAATCTGGTGCTCCAGCGCCGACTTCATGTCGCGCAACATGTTCCACCGCGTGGAGACGTGCTTTCCGCTGCTGGATAAAAAGCTCGCCACCCGTGTGCGCAAGGACCTGGAGACCTACTTGGTGGATAACTGCCAGAGCTGGCTTTTGCAGCCCGACGGCAGCTACCAAAAACAGGAGGAAGGCGAAAGCGCCCCGATCAGCGCCCAAGAAACGCTGCTTTACGCTTACGCCAGCAAAAGTTGAGTGCGCTGAACGTCTAGTCGGCCGCGGGCGGTTTGCCCTGCTCGCGCAGCCACACATCGCGCTGGGGAAAGGGAATCTCGATGCCGGCTTCGTTCAGCGCCCGATAAATGTGCATGTAGAGTTCGTGACTGACCAAACCCCGCTGGGCGGGATGACTCACCCAGCACAGCAGCTCGAAATTGAGGCTAGAGTCACCAAAGCCACGCATGCGCACCCGGGGCGCCGGCACGTCGCAGACGCTGTGATGCTCGGCGCTGATGCGCTCCAGTAGCGACACCACCTCCTCGGCATCCGAGCCGTAGGCCACGCCCACTTCCAAGCGGATGCGAAACTTCACCCAACGACCGCCCGACTCGTTGTAGATCTTAGTGTTGGCCATCTCCGCATTCGGCACGGTGATCTCGACATCATCGCGGGTGCGCAGCCGGGTGGAGCGAATGCCCACCTTGGTCACCTCGCCGCGATCGCCGGTGTCCAGCACGATGTAATCGCCCAGTTTGTAGGGCGCATCGGCAATGATGAAAAAGCCGGCGAAGAGGTTGGCCAGGGTGTCGCGGGCGGCAAACCCGACCGCGATGCCCACCACCCCGGCGGAGGCCAGCCAGGCGGTGGGATCGACCTCCCACACTTCAAGCAGCACATAGCCGCTCACGGCGATGATAAGCGCCGTTACCAGCAGATCAAATAGCGGAATGGTGCGGTCATCGACGATGGCGTAGCGCCGCTGCACGCGGCGAAGGATCTCCATGGCCACGTGCCCGGCATGCAGCGCCTCTTTCATCAGCCGCAGCACCAGCAGGCTGGTCGCCACACGCAGCAGGATATTCTCGGTGGAGGCGCCGAACTCAAGCGCCTGTATCGCCAGTACCATGGCAATGTACGCGACGATCCAGGCCGCGACATTGGCCGCGATGCGCAGCAGGCGATGACCCAGGTTCTTACTCAGGCGTGAAATCGCTTTGCCGCCAAAGAACAGCACCAACGCCCGCCCCACCACCGCGAGGGTGATACCCACAAGCACCACGATAAACGCCAGCGCCCACTGGTAGGCGGCGAGAAAGTCCCACGCCGCCACCAGCGATGAAGGCAGCCACTCGGGGGCTTCAAGAAGGTTGGTGTTGTCCGGATTCATCGACGCGGCTCCCTGCTATCTCTGACGCCATCAGCCATGACAGTACCATGACCAAGGCGCTGGGCCGCGTCAAATCCGCATCACAAGCCCTAGCCGTGGCGCGCCCTGAGTTCCTTGGCGGCCGCCACCATATTGGCCAGCGCCGGTTCCACCTCTTCCCAGCGGCGGGTTTTAAGCCCGCAGTCGGGATTGACCCACAGCCGTTCGGCGGGAATTTTCTCTAGTGCTTTCTCCATCAGGCTCACCATCCATGCCACCTCCGGCGTATTGGGGGTGTGGATGTCGTACACGCCGGGACCGATGTCGTTGGGATAGGCGAAGTCTTGAAACGCCTCCAACAGCTCCATATCCGAACGCGAGGTTTCGATGGTGATCACGTCGGCATCGAGGGCGGCGATCGCGCCGATGATGTCGTTGAACTCTGAATAGCACATGTGGGTATGGATCTGGGTGGCGTTATCCACGCCTGCCACGCTGAGCCGGAAGCTCTCGACCGCCCAGTTCAGGTACGCTTGCCACTGGCCTTGGCGCAGCGGCAGGCCCTCTCGCAGCGCCGGCTCATCGACCTGAATGGCGCCAATGCCGGCGCGCTCAAGATCAATCACTTCATCGCGCAGCGCCAAGGCGATCTGCTTACAGGTGGTTTCGCGCGGCTGGTCATCGCGCACAAACGACCACTGCAGAATCGTTACCGGCCCGGTGAGCATGCCTTTCATCGGCCTGTCGGTGAGCGATTGCGCGTACTCACTCCAGCGCACCGTCATCGGCGCCGGGCGCGCCACATCGCCGACGATGATCGGCGGCTTGACGCAGCGCGAGCCGTAGCTCTGCACCCAGCCAAAGCGAGTAAAGGCAAAGCCATCCAGCTGCTCGCCGAAGTACTCCACCATGTCGTTACGCTCGGCTTCGCCATGCACCAGCATGTCGATGTCCAGGGCTTCCTGGCGCGCCACCGCGTAGGCGATCTCGTCGCGCATCTTAGCTTCGTAGGCCGCAGTCGTTATCTCGGCGTTTTTATACGCCCGGCGCGCGGCGCGTATCGCATCGGTCTGCGGGAAGGAGCCAATGGTGGTGGTGGGAAAAAGCGGCAGCGCAAGCTTTCGGCGCTGCGCCACCGCGCGCTCGCTATAAGCCGCACCACGCTGGCTATCCGCCAGGTGTACCTGCTCAAGGCGCCGAGTAACGTCGGGGCGATGAATCCGGGTAGAGGCTCGGCGCGCATCCAGTGCTTGGGTGGCCGCCGCCAAACGGGCTTCGTCTTCAGGGCTCGCGCGGTGGTCTAATAGCCGCGTGAGTGTCACCACCTCATCGAGCTTTTGCCGGGCGAACGCAAGCCAGCTTTTGAGCTCATCGTCCAGTTCGGTTTCGGCGTCCAAGTCCACCGGCACGTGCAGAAGCGAGCAGCTCGGCGCCAGCCAAAGACGCTGCCCCAGACGCACCTTGAGCGGCATCAAGCGCTCACGCAGCACGGCCAAGTCCGCGCGCCAAACGTTACGCCCATCGATAATCCCCACGGAGAGCACTTGGTGCGGGCTTAAGCGGTCGATTACGCCTTCGAGCTGCTCCGGCGCGCGCACTGCATCCACGTGCAGCCCCGCCACCGGCAAGCGCGCGGTGAGCGAAAGGTTATCGCCGAGGGCGCCAAAGTAAGTGGCCACCATCAGCTTCACCGGTGCGGCCTGCAGGCGATGATAGGCGCGCTCGTACGCCTGCTGCCAGGCAAGCGGCAGATCCTGCACCAGCGCGGGCTCATCGAGCTGCACCCACGCAACGCCCTGCTTGGCCAAGCGGTTGAGCACCTCCACGTAGACGTCCAGCACGCTATCCAGCAGGGTTAAGCGGTCAAACGCCGCCTGTTGCGTTTGCCCTTTTGTCTTGCCCAGCCACAGCCAGGTCAACGGCCCGGTCAGCGTCACTTTCGGGGCAAAGCCCGCGTCATGTGCTTCATCCACCTCGGCGAAAAGGCGCTGGGACGCGAGGGCAAAACGCTGCCCGCGATGCAGCTCAGGCACCAAGTAGTGATAATTGGTGTCGAAGTACTTAGTCATTTCACACGCCGCAGCGGGCTCCCCGCTCGGGGCTCGCCCCCCGCGCCATGCGAAATGCCGTGTCGAAGTCGATATCGCCATGGGCAATCTCGTCTTGGGCGTTAAAGCGCTCGGGCACGGCACCGAGCAGTACAGAGACGTTTAACACCTGGTCATAAAAAGCGAAGTCGCCCACGCTGACATAGTCGAGCCCGGCGTCGAACTGCGCCTGCCAGTGCCGGCGGCGTAGCGTTTTGCCCTCGCTCTCTAGCGCTTCGCGGGAGAGTTCTCCGCGCCAGTAGGCTTCGGTGGCTTTTTTCAGCTCGCGCTGGGCGCCGATACGCGGATAGCCAAGAATATGAGAAACTGTCATGATGATTGCTCTTCAACGTGAATGATTTCGCATAGTCTGGGCGCCGACAAAAAGTGAATCAAACTAATATTTTTAATATTTAAAATGAATATAAATCACCATGATTGAACTTCGTCATCTACGCACGCTGCTGGCACTGCGCGAAACCGGCTCGCTGGTGGAGGCCGCCGAGCGCGTTCACCTCACCCAGTCGGCGCTCTCGCACCAGCTAAAAGATCTGGAAAGCCGCGTCGAGAGTCCGCTGTTTATCCGCAAGACCCGCCCGGTTGAGTTCACCCACGCCGGCTTGCGCCTGCTGACGCTTGCCGATCAAGTGCTCCCCGAGGTGCGCCGCGCCGAGCGCGATATTGCCCGGCTTTCCGGCAGCGAGCAGGGGCGACTGCACATGGCCATCGAGTGCCATAGCTGCTTTCAGTGGCTGATGCCGACGGTGGATTACTTTCGCGATCACTGGCCGGAAGTGGAGATCGATATTCCCAGTGGGCACCACTTCGACCCGCTGCCGGCGCTTTCCCGCGAGCAGCTTGATCTGGTCATCACCGCCGACCCGCAGCCGCTTGAGGGCGTGCGCTATGCGCCGCTGTTTCGCTACGAGGGGCTTTTGGCCGTGGCGCGCCAGCACCCCTTTGCGCACCAGCGCTACATCACCCCGCAGGCGCTAGCAGAGGAGACGCTGATCACCTACCCGGTGGAGCAGTCGCGCCTGGACGTGTTTACCCACTTTCTCAACCCGGCGGGAGTGCGCCCCAGAGAGATCCGCACCGCTGAGCTGACGATCATGATGATGCAGCTCGTCGCCAGCGGCCGGGGCGTGTGCGCCCTGCCCAACTGGGCGCTGACCGAATACCTGGAGCGCGACTACGTGAGCGCGGTGAGCCTTGGGGAGAGCGGCGTCTGGAGCACGCTTTACGCCGCGATTCGAGAAGAGAGCGCGGAGGCGCCCTGGATGCAGGACTTCTTGCGCACCGCGCGCGAAACCTCGTTTGCGGTGCTGTCGGGGATCAAGCCGGCGGCTCGCGACGCGGAATCAGCAGGGTAAAACGCGCCCCGCCCAGCGTTGGGCTCGCATCCACGCTGATGCTTCCGCCGTGGCCCGACATGATTTTTTGCACGATCGAAAGCCCCAAGCCATAGCCGCCGGAGCTACGCGTGCGGCTATCGTCCAGGCGGGCGAAGGGCTTAAAGATCTCCCCGCGCGACTCCACCGGTACGCCGGGGCCGTCGTCCTCCACGTCGATACGCACCAAATTGGGTTCATCCCACAGGCGCACTTCCACCTGCGAGTGGCCGTAGCGACAGGCATTGCTGACCAGGTTCTGCAGGGCGCGCTGTAAATAACGTGGCTCGGCGAGAAGTTCTATCTCGGGGCCGGGCGCGAGGGTGAGCGTCAAGTCGTCGTGCAAGGGAGAGAGCGTATCCAGTACGCGTTTGGCCATCGCGCGGCAATCCACAAACGACATCTCCATTTCCGCGCCGTTGATGGTCTCGCCGCCTAAGCGGGCGTAGGTGAGAATTTCGTCCACCAGCGCATCAAGCTCGGCGATATCCGCGTCGATGCCTTGAAGCTGCCGACGAATGGCGGGCTGGTCGGTCATGTCCTCGACCATCTGCACGGCAAAGCGAATCCGCGCCACCGGCGTGCGCAGTTCGTGGGAAACCGCCCGGATCATCTCTTGCTGGCCGCGCAGAAGCGACTGCACTTGGTTGGCCATGGCGTTAAAGGCCATGCCCACGCGACCCAGAAAGTCGCCACTCTCCACCTTGACACGGGTTTCCAAGCGCCCACCGGCGATGCGCGTTGCCGCCAGTTCAAGCCGCGCCATGCGCGCTTCAATGCGGCGCATGATCAGGTAGATCACCAGCGTCAGCACCACCATCACGCCGATTAGTAGCGGCAGATGCAGATTAAGCGGCAGCAGCTCGTCGCGCTCCATGGGGCCGGCTTCGAGCCACTGGGAGGGCGACTCGCCCGAGCCCGCCGGCAGCGCGGTCAGAAGAGTGACGTCAAAGGCTTCACCGCGTAGCCGGGTAATCACGTGCCCTTGGGCCAATTTCTCCTGCTGGATGGCGGTCAACCCCGGCGGGAGCGAATCGCGCAGTGTCAGCGGCCAACTGCCGCTATCCAAGGTGGCAAGCTGCGCTTCCCGCTCGGCGGGAGGAAACGCCGCGAGCCGCTCGGCCGCCAAGGCAATACTCGCTTGCCACTGCTGGTCGTGCCACTCGGCAACCCGAGCATGAATCAGCCAAGGCGTATCGTTAAGGCGTTGGCGCAAGCGCCACGGCGAGGCTTCCACTAATACTTGCCCGCGCTCCAGGCGAGCGCGCTCGAAGTAGCTTAGGTCGGCGACATTCAAGGGAATCAGCGTGAGCGTCATGCCCAACCGCTCGGCTAGCTCATCCAGCCGGGTTTGGCGCTCCCGTGGCGACAGCGGCGAGAGCTCTTTCACCAGCAGCGACATGGGAAACGTAGCCAACTCCTCGCGATAGGCTTCCTGGCGGATTTTTTCAATCAGCATCCGTCCGCCAAGCGCCATCACGAAAATGATCAGCAGCGCCATGCCCAGCAGCAGATAAAAACGCAAAAAAGCGCTTTGCTTGAGCCCCCAGCGCATGGCGCTTATCCCTTTGGCGGAGCGTGATTAGCTATCTTTGACAAACAAATAGCCTTTACTCCGCACGGTTTTGATTCGATGAGGCTGATTGGGGTCGTCCCCGATTTTGGGCCGGATACGCGACACACGCACGTCGATGGAGCGGTCCTGTCCGTCGTACTTGATCCCTCGCAGGTCGCTGAAGATCTCCTCCCGGGTCAACACTCGCCCGGCATTGCTGGCCAGAAGCCACAAGAGATCAAACTCGGCGCTGGTCAGGTCAATACGCTCGCCGGCCAGCCACGCCTCGCGGGTGGCGTTATCAATTTCCAGGTTTTCAAAGGTGAGGCGCATTTCGCCACCAGGCGCCGGGCCATCGGCTCGGCGCAAAAGCGCGCGCATGCGCGCTAGCAGGACACGCGGCTGCACCGGCTTGGGCACGTAATCGTCCGCCCCCATTTCAAGCCCTAGCACCTGATCCAAATCGTCAGTACGCGCGGTCATCATCATGATGGGGCCGGCATAATTGGGGCGAACGCGCCGACAAATCGACAGCCCGTCTTCGCCGGGCAGCATCAAATCCAGAATCACCAAATCGGGTTGCAGGGTTAAAATGCGATCCACTCCTTTGGAGCCATCGGCTTCTAGCGTGACTTGAAAGCCGTTAGCTTCGAGATAGTCACGCGTTAGCTCGGCTAGGCGCTGATCGTCTTCAATAATCAAAATATGGTCCTGATCGGGGTAGTCAGGCACCGTTGGCTCTTGTGCGCCAAGCGCTTCAAACTGTTTTTCTAAGTGATCGACCATGCGTCTTCATTGCTCCGCTTTAGTGCGCGCTTCGCCCGCTCCCCTGTACTGAGGCGGGTGGTGATGTAATGCGTCAGGATACGTAGTTAATTAGGGCAACTTCATGTAAACGAAATGATGCGTAAAACGAAATAAGGATAACTACATTTGTGCCGGAAGGCACATCGACAAGAGAAGGCAAGCCCTAAAGCTTGCCTTGAACGCTTGCGTGGTTGGCTACCCTTTTGGCCCCAACAACAGCCAAATGAGCAGGCCAATAAAGGGAAAAAAGAGCAGCACCAAAATCCATAGCAGCTTGGAAATCCCTCCGGCCGAACTTTTGGCCACTTTCACAATGGCCCAAATAACAATAAGCAGCCAGATGAGCCCTAACAGTCCCCCAACTTCAATCCCCATGGCAACTCCTTAGCCGTAACGCCATACATAACCGTAAGGCATAAATGATAATGGTAATGATAGTTAAGCTAAGCACAGGCACTAGCGCTTAACAAGCTCGCGGCTTAGCAAGGCGGATCCGCGCACGCTTGGGGTAAGCGCAGCACCATTTCCCCTTGTGACATCTCAATGGCGAGTAAGTTGAGAAAACTCATGCCCAATAGCACGGTGTCGCGCTCCATGCCGGGACCCATCGAGCCTTGAACGTTCTCAATGCGGATCCCGCCCAAGCGCACCTCATCGAGCTGGGTTAAATTGCCCTCCACTCGGCCATTGGCGGTGTTAAACCAGGCGCTGCGCTCCGGCTCCAAGCCCAGGGTATCGGCCAAGCTTTGCGGCACCGCCACGTAGGTCGCCCCGGTATCGAGCAAAAAGGTGACCGGTTTGCCGTTGATAAACCCCGGCGCCTGAAAGTGCCCCGCGCGGTTGCGCTTTAACGTTACTGGCCCACCGTCACTATCACTCTGGGCAATATGCGCATTGGGGCGCAGCATTTCCTCGAGCCCGCCGTGTAGCCACCATGTGCCGGTCGCCATCAGCAGCACCCAAAACAGCAGCATCATCACCAGGCCGGTGCCGTTGCGTTGCGACATGCTCCACCTCCTGCGCCGTTTAAGACGCCTGCCACTGTTCGGCGGCGGCCCGCCCCCGGGCCTCGTTCACCCGACTACACAGCAGCATAGCGGTAATGAACAGTACCGCACAGAGCAGTATCGATGCCTGCAAGCCGACCAGCGCCTGCAGTGTGCCAAGCATCACGATACCCAACACCCCCGCCAACTTATTGGCCAACCCCCAAAAGCCGAAAAATTCCGCGGTTTTGGAGAGCGGTGAAAATAGCCCCACCAGCGTCCGGCTCGCCGACTGACTGGAACCCAGGCTAGCCCCGGCCAGCGTCCCCACCACCAGAAACACATACTGAGACTGCCACTGCCAACCAAAGTGCCGGTTCACTAGGTCGGTGATCATGGGTGTTGCCCAGATACAGACAATCGCTAGCACCCAAAGGGCCAGGGTAATGAGGTAGGTTGGCTTGGCGCCCAAGCGATCCTGCACCCAGCCAAACCCCAGGGCACCGGCGGCGGCCGTGACCTGCACAATGATAAACATGATATTGCGCACGCCCTCATCCCAGCCAATCACCTGCGCGCCGTAGATAAAGGCGAAAGCGATAATGATGTAGACCCCGGCCATGGAGAAGAGCAGCGAGACCAAAAACACGCCCAAGTCCTTGAAGTAGCGCAAATCTCGCAGCGTGGACGTAACGCGCAGACGGGCAATGTGGCGGTAAGAGGCCGCCACCGGCTGCGGCTCGCCACGCTCTTTCAGGGTCAAAAACGTGGGGATGGCCGCGACCAGGAAAAACCCCGCGGCAAAGGGCCCCACCCAGCGGATGCGCTCAAAGTTCTCCGCCGTCGCCTCGCCTAACACCACCAGTGTAAATCCCGCGGCGAAAAGTCCGCCAATATACCCTAGCGCCCAACCAAAGCCAGAAATTTTCCCCAAGGCACTCGGCGGCCCTAGATCGGGCAGAAACGCAGCGATAAAGGATTCGCCCATGGAGTAGGCGTAGTTGGAGAGAATGATCAGCGCGAAGCCTAGCCAGATATACCCCGGCGCGACAAAGTACAAAAGCGCGGTGGTCACCACGGTGGCGATATAGCTTATAAACAGAAAGCGCTTTTTCTGCGCGCGGTAATCCATCACCGCCCCACACAGTGGCGCCGTGACCACCACCAGTAAATAGCTGATGGCCAGCGCCATGCTCCAGAGGAAATTCGCCAGACGGTAATCACCGCCACGCTCCCCCACGATCACGGTGGTGTAAAGTTCACCGAACACCACGGTAATAATCAGCAGCGTGTAGGCTTGATTGGCGAAATCAAACATCGCCCAGCCGAATATTTCACGACGAGAGGCGTACTGACGGGAACCGGTGGAAGCGGTGAGCATGCAAAGACTCTGTTTTTGAAGACCCTGTGGTTGAAGGTTATAACAGCCAGTGCGCGAGTACCGCGGCCAGCCCCACCAGCAGCGCGGCTGTGACCGCAACGCTCACCACGCGGTTCAGCCAGCGATCAAACGCAGCGCCTTTATCGCCGCGCGGCGTGGCTCCGTGCCGACTCTGCCCCTTCATCAGACGCTGATCTCCATGCGCCGCTCCCTCAGAGGGTGCGCTTTCGCGTCGCGGCTTGCGCACCAAGACCATCATCGTAGGAAATTTCGCTTGTTACGCCTTGATGCTACCAAGTTCTTTTCTGCCCTGCACCGTTAATATACGGTTCAAAACCTGCCCTTGAGCCTTGTTGAGGGCAAGCAAGTGCGATCCAGCCGGATGAACTCAGCAAGAAAAGTGTGTTCCAATGCCGCGAACACTCCCATTTGGAGGCTCTCATGCCACACCCAAACCACGATCAACGCAATGCCGCTTGGCAGGCTGCCCACCAGTGGCGCGAACGCGCGGCACAAACGCGCCCCGACGGCCTAATGGGTACCATCAAGCTGTTTTTCACCTGGCTGGCGTTCGGCGCGCTGTTGATCATCGGCCTGGTGCTCGGGCTCATGTTTTTGCTGGTGGGTTGGGCGATGATGCCGTTTGTGCGCCATAAGATGAAAAAGCGCATGGAGGCGATGCGCGCCCACCAGGCGCAGGATATCGGCAGCGGCCACGCTTACCGCGAATCGCGCAAGCCGCAGGATGTGCTTGAGGGGCACTACGAGGTCAAAGACAAAGATCGCAGCGCCTAGCCCTAGGCCGGGGGAACCAGCCACGCAAAGGCCGCGGCGAGCGCCAGCGGCATGATCACCAGGCTACCCAGGTTGCCGATCAGCACCAGTGAGGCGACCTTCTGCGGAGCGAGCTTATATTGCTCGGCGACAAGATAGTTGAGCACCGCGGGCGGCAGTGCGGCAAACACCAAAAGCACCGCCAACTGTAGCGGGTTCAGCGGCAGCAGTAGCATCAGCGGCAGCGCAATCACCAAACCCGACAGCGGGCAGAGTAGCGCCCCCAGTAGGCCGGTGCGCCAGTCGCTGAAGTCAATTTCCAATAGCCGCACGCCGAGCGCGAACAGCATCAGCGGGATACACACCCCGCCCAGCGTATTCATCGCTTCTAAAAGCCACCCCGGCAGCGGCACGCCACCCAAGTTCACGGTGAGCCCGGCAAGGCTTGCGAACACGATCGGCATGCGCAGCAAGCGCCACAGCGAGGTGCGCGGGTCGAGCATGTAAAGCCCCACCGAGAAGTGCAGCAGCATCTCGACGATAAACACCACGATCGCCGCCGGCAGCGCCTTTTCGCCAAACGCCAACACCAGAAGCGGCACGCCCATGTTGCCGGAATTATTGAACATCATCGGCGGTAAAAACACCTGGGTGTCGAGCTTAAGCCACTTGGCGAGCGGCCAGAGCACAAGCCCCGAGCCGAGCACCACCAGCGCCGCCGCGAGCGCCAGCCAAGCGTAGTCGGCAAGCGGCGCCTGACGGTCGGCCAGCACCGCGAACACCAGAAGCGGGACGAACAGCTCCATATTGAGCGTGTTGAGACTGCGGATATCCGGTGTGCGAAAGCGCCCATAGGCCGCGCCACAGCCGGCAATCAGAAACACCGGCAAGAGCGTGGCGAGAATCTGCCCGATCATTTACGCCTCGTCCCCCAGAAAACGCGCCCACAGCGTGGTCACGATCTCGCGCTCGGCCTGAAAATCGCCCTCCTCCACGCTGGCTTTTTCACCGGTCAGGGCCGCGCGGTGGGTGGTGCTGCGATAGGCCAGATACGCGTCGCGCAAACGCTCGGCTTCGTCCTCGGGCAAGTGCCCGCTTGATGCCAGGGTTTCCAGAATGCGGATGTTGTCACTGTAATCGAGCAGCGCGGGCGTTTCATGGGCAAACGCCAGCACTGCGTACTGGCACAGAAACTCGATATCCACCATGCCGCCGGCGTCGTGCTTGAGGTTGAAGGTGCCGGTTTTTTTGCTTGCCAGGTGGTCGCGCATCTTGTGGCGCATCTTGACCACCTCCTCGCAGAGCGCCTCTCGGCTACGCGGCTGCGCCAGAATATCACCGCGCACGGTGTTGAACTTCTCGGCCAGCGCCGCGTTCCCCGCCACCACGCGGGCGCGCACCAGCGCCTGATGCTCCCAGGTCCAGGCGTTTTCGCGCTGATAGTCGGCAAAGGCATCAAGAGAGGTCACCAAAAGCCCGGCGTTTCCCGAGGGCCTTAGGCGCATATCGACTTCGTAGAGCGAGCCGGCGGGGGTCACAGCGGTCAGCAGATGAATAATGCGCTGCCCCAGGCGGGTAAAAAACACCGGCGTATCCAGCGCGCGATCGCCGTCGGTGGTGCCTTTACCGTCGCTGTCGTGGAGAAACACCAGATCCAAATCGGAGCTATAGCCCAGCTCGATACCGCCGAGTTTGCCGTAGCCGACGATCAGAAACGCGGCCGTATCACGGCTCATGCCGGGCGGGGTGCCGTGCTTGCGCGTTAAGTGCTTCCACGCCATGGCGAGCACGGCATCGAGGATCACCTCGGCGATATAGGTTAAGTAATCGCTCACTTTCATTAGGTGACGCGTGCCGGCGATATCGGAGGCCGCGACGTGCAAGGTCTGCGCGTGCTTGAACACCCTAAGCGCTTCCAACTGCGCCTCTTCGTCATCCTCGGGAATACGGTTGAGCGTTTGGCGCAGCTCGTCGGCAAGCCGCGCTTTATCCGCCGGGGTATAGAGCGACTCCGGGGTCAGCAGCTCATCGAGCAGAATCGGGTAGCGGGCGAGCTGCTCGGCGATCCAGGGGCTCGCCGAGCACAGGTGCGTGAGGTGCTCAAGCGCCTGGGGGTTCTCGCGCAAAAGCGCCAGATAAGCGGTACGGCGCAGTACCGCCTCAAGCAGCGGCTGCACCCGAGGCAGCGCAGTGTCCGGCGTCTCGCTTTGTGCCAGCGCGTCGAGCAGCAGCGGCATCAGCGCATCCAGGCGCTCGTAGCCGATCCGCTGCATGCTTTGCACCGCCCGCGAATGGTAAAGCCCACTCAGGCGTTTAAGCGCCTTGGCGGGCTCCTTGAAGCCGGCCTGGGCCAAATAGGTTTCGGCCTCCTCCTGCTCTAACTCGCCGCGCCATACCAAGCGCCACTGCTCAAGGCTCGACTCGCTGCGACTGGCCTCTTCCACGTCCTCTTCCGGGTCGGCGATCACCGCATCGAAGTGGTGACGCACCCGCTCGCGCACTTCATCGAGCTTGGCGACCACCGCCGGCCAGTCCTCCATATCCAGCGCCAAGGCCACGCGCTCGCGGTCGAGTGCGTCATCCGGCAGGCGCTGCGTTTGGCGATCTTCCAACGCCTGCAGGGCGTGTTCCACATCGCGCAGAAAGGCGTAATCGGGGAGAAGCTCTTCCACCACCGCCTGGGGTAAGAGCCCCAGGTCGGGCAGGCGGCTGAGCGCGCGATAAAGCGAGGTGACCTGTAGCTCGGTATCGCGACCGCCGCGAATCAGCTGAAACGCCTGCACCACGAACTCCACTTCGCGAATACCGCCCGGGCCGAGCTTGATGTTGCTCTCCATGCCCTTGCGCTTCACTTCGCGGTTGATCATCGCTTTCAGTTCGCGCAGCGACTCGATGGCGCCAAAATCGAGGTATTTGCGGTAGACAAAGGGGCGCAAACTGGCCAGCAGCTCATCGCCCGCGTCAAGATCCCCCGCCACCGGGCGCGCCTTGAGCATGGCGTAGCGCTCCCACTCCCGTCCCTGGTCTTGGTAGTAGGCCGACAGCGCGGAGAAGCTGCCCACCAGCGGGCCGCCATCGCCCAGCGGGCGTAGGCGCATATCCACCCGAAAGGCGAAGCCGTCGGCGGTTACCGCATCGAGGGCGGCGATCAGTTTTTGCCCTAGCTTGGTAAAATACTCCTGGTGGTCGAGCGCCTTGCGCCCGCCCTGGGTTTCGCCGCTCTCGGGGAAGGCGAAAATCAGGTCGATATCCGAGGAGAGATTGAGCTCCCCGGCGCCGAGCTTGCCCATGCCCAGCACGACCAGGCGCTGTTCACTCTCGTCACGGCGCGGCGCGGGCCGTCCCCAGCGCGGTTCTAAGAAGGCCTCTAGCCAGCCAAGCGCCCCTTCCAAGCACACCTCGGCCAACGCCGAGACCGCCCGCGCGGTGTCCCACATGGCATAGCCTTCGGGGCGGTTAATATTACGCCAGACAATGCCGAGCATGCGCGCTTGGCGAAAGCGGCGCACCGCCTGGTGCATGGCAGTCTCATCCTCGGCCTCGTCCAAACGCTCGGCCAGCCACGCCGCCTGCGTCTCGCGGCTGGGGGTGGCGTCCAGTTCGCCGGCGGCATCGAGTTCGGCGAGCAGCGTGGGTGTGCGCACCAGCACATCCAGCGCAAAGGTGGAGACCGTGACCACCCGGGCAAGCGCTTCACGACGCGACGCGCTCAAGGCTTCCCAGCTTTCCGAGGGCGGCTCCTGGTCGGTCATCGACGCGATGTTATCCGCCTGCGCGAGTGCTTCGTTTAAGCGCTCGCGCGCCTGTTGCGCCGTCGCCGTCAAAGAGGCGGGCAGAAAGTCCAGCGGTAACACGTCGTCGTTGAGTTCCATAGCATCCTCGCGGGTTGTTGTTTTATCCGAAAAAGCCTATCCCCAGAACTTTTGCCAGCCTAGCAGGCCCCAGGTCAGCCCGGCGAGTATCAGCGCCAACATCACCGCGGCCGAGCCAATATCCTTGGCGCGCCCGGAGAGTTCGTGGGGCTCCGTACCAATGCGATCGACCACGCTTTCGATCGCGCTGTTCAAAAGCTCGGTGATCAACACCAGCACGCAGCTGCCCACCAGCAACAGCCAGGCGAGCGGCCCATCCCCGATCCACCACGCCAGCGGTAGCAGCGCCAGGGTGATCGCCACCTCTTGGCGAAACGCGGCTTCGTGACGAAACGCCGCTTTTAGGCCTTTTAACGAGTAGTGCGTGGAGTGCTTTAAGTGCGTTAAGCCCGTATGACCCGGTTTCATCGTGCGACCTCACGTAGCAAGCCAAGCGTTGGCGGTTAATGGGCCTGAATCATGGCGTCAAGGTCCTGTGCTAGCGGCTCAAGCACCTTCGTCCAGTTGAGATAGGGCGTGCGCGAATCACCGTTCACCAGCACGCTGAATACACCCCAGCGCCCGCTTTCGGTGCGAAAGTAGCCCGCCACGGCCCGCACCGCGAACGGTTGGTTGAGCGTCCCCGTTTTGAGCATCACGTTGTGTTGGAACGTCTCGGAACCGCGCCGAATAAAGCGCATCACCCCATTGGCGGGCGACTGAAAGGCGGCGACAAAGCTGGGAAAGAGCGACGCTTGGTGAAACATCGACTCAAGCATGACGTTAACCCCGTGGGCGCTGGTGCGGTTTTCCGTGGTCAAGCCGCTGCCGCTCTCCAGCGTGATCGGACCGTGGTCGGGCAAGCTGTTCGCATACGCTTCAAGCGCTTCGCCAGCCTGGCGAAGCTGCGCTTTGGGCGTCTCGACCAAGTTCAGCGCCAGCACGTCGGCCATGTAGTTGTTGGAGTAGTTCATCACCCGTAAGAGAATCTCTTGCACCGGCTTGCTATCGACCGCCGCCAGCCGGCTTGCGCCTTGAGGCGGCGGCTCGGTGGTCACCCGTGGCTCAGCGCCCATCGCGATGCCCGAGCGGATGAGCATGGCGTGAAGGGTTTGCGCGGTTTGCGCGGCGCTGTCGCTCGCCGCCCGGTAGACATCCCGGGGCCAGGCATTGGTGGAGATCTGCCCGCTGATGCGCATGATATCGCCGCGCTCGTCGGTAATGCGCTCGGCGTTGAGCTCGGTGCCGCTATTATCGGGGCGGGTCGTGACGCGGTTATCCACCCTTGTGAGCGACGACGGGCCATCGCAATGCGTAATCAGCGCGGGCTCGCCCGGCGCGACCGCAGGCGCCACATTGACGCACCAGCTGCCAAAGTTCACCCCGGCCGAGGAGAGCGGCGCGCTGTAGCTATTCGCCACCCGGTCCAGCGCCTCGCAGCGGTCGGTGGTGATGCACGCCACCGGGCCAAAGCGCCACTGGCTCACCACCAAGCCACCCGCCACCTCGCGCACGCCGGCCTGCTGCAGCCGCTGCACCAGGCGCCAAAGGTTTTCGCTGGTAAGCCCGGGGTCGCCGCCGCCGTTAAACACCAGATCGCCCTGCAGCACGCCGTTGGCGTCGATGTCACCGCGACTCACTAACTCAGTGGTAAAGCGGTGCTGCGGGCCGAAGCGGTTAAGCGCGGCGGCGGCCAGGTAGGCCTTGGTCACCGAGGCGGGGGAGCGCATCTCCCGGGGGTTGATGCTGGCAAGCGTCGCCTTGGGGCTGTTCAAAAGTCGCGCCTCGGCGCTAATGGCAAAGCCGCTCTCTTGCAGCGCCGCCAGACGTGAAAAGTCCGCCATCGCCGCCGGGCTTACCAGCAGCGTCAGCGCCGCGAGCGAAGCGACCATCCACCGGGGGCGCCTGGGTAATAACGCGTTATTCACTCTTTGCATCCTTCGTCTTTGCATCCTGAAACCTTCACATGCTTAATTTTTTACAAACAAAATTAGTGAACGCTCATCTTGGAAAATACCTGCAGAAGCACCACGCCGGCCACAATCAGACCTATTCCGAGGATCCCGGGCCAATCGGGGCGCTCGCCGAATACCACGATGCCGACGAGGGTAACCAGCACGATGCCAAGGCCCGCCCAGATCGCGTAGGCCACGCCGACCGGCAGCGTGCGCAGCGCCAAGCTTAACAAGTAAAACGCCACGCCGTAGCCCACTACCACCACGATGCTCGGCAGCAGGCGAGTAAAACCCATGGAGGCCTTGAGCGCGCTGGTCGCCACCACTTCAGCCACAATCGCGAGAACTAAATAGACGAAGGTCATACACGCTCCAAATTCACGGTAAGGCGCCAGAGAGCCTGGCCGCTGTGGTCATACTTTGCTTCAAAGGGCGTTAAATAGTCGCCGTTCGGGTGGTGGGCTTCAACGACCGGCTGCTTGCCGGTGGCCTGCACCACGGCTTCGGCGAACTCCTCAAGGTAAATTTGCCAGTTCGAGCGCAGCTCCAGACGCCCACCCAGCGCCAGCAGCGTGGGAAAGACCGGGTGTCCGTGCCAGCGCCGGTTTAAATGCGCCGCCTTGGGATAGGGATTGGGGTAAAGCAGGTAGTGACGCTCAGGCGACCAACCCGCGCGCGCTGCCAAGCGCCAGAAATCGACCAAATCGGCGCGCACTAACAGGGCATTATCCGGCAACTCACCGTGATCGCGCCCCAAGCGATCCTCGCTGCGATCAACCCCAATCACCGCGTGACTAGGAAAAGCCGCCGCCAAGCGCCGTGTGGAGAGCCCCACCCCGCAGCCCGAATCGAGAATCAAGGGCGCGTTACGTTCGCCAAGCCAGGTTGCGGCGTGGTCAAACGCGGCCTGCGTGTGCGCGGCAACAGGCTTTTGTAACGGGTGAGCAAGCGCCCGTGCCACACGGCGCGAGACATCCTGGTGCGGCCCGGTTTGGTTGGACTGCACCGCGCGCGATCGCTTTAACATGGCGTTTCTCACAAAATAGTGGCGGAAAAGCGCCAGATTCTAACAGGCTCCCGTGCTTGTAGCATGACGCCGTTGCACGCCCGGTGCTATGATCACAACCCAGTAAATGATGAAGCGCACGCGACAATCCCGTTACCGTTCGTGTGCCGATAACGATTTTGACCACCACCGCACCACGAGGAACCCGGCTTGTCACACTTACCGGTGATTGTCGGCATGGGCGGCATCAATCCCGCCGGCAGAACCTCGGGCCATCAGGCCTTTCGCCGCACCGTGCTTGATGCACTCTCTGCCGATCAGCAACGTCAGACCTTAAAGAGCCTGGCCGCACTCATGCGCCTTAACGTTGAGGCCACTCCCTCCTTTGATGCGCTACGCGACGCGGTGCTCACGCATACCCTGGTGCGACGCAACGAAGACCCGCGCTTCAACCCGCCGGGGCTGCCCGCCAATCGCCAGGCAACGCTCGGCTTAAGCGAGCCGCTGCGTTTTCAACTACGCCGCCGCCAGCTTCCCGAGCACCTTCCTGATCATTGGCAAGTGCGCGAACTCGACGCCCGCATGGTAGAAGTCAGCGTGCCCCAGGGCGATTTCAACGTGCTGCTGCCCGACGCTCAGCTACCCAGGGTCTCGACGGCGGCGCAGCTGCCCAGCGGCTTCGACCCGGCCGCGCTTTACCGCAGCGTTCACCACCCGCGCGGGCTCTCCATGGCGATTTTTGCCGCCAGCGACTGCCTGGGGGCGAGCGGCTTCCACTGGGAGACGCTGCGCCAAACCCTGGACCCCAACCACGTCTCCGTCTATGCCGGCAACTCCATCGGCCAGCTTGATGAACAAGGCTGGGGCGGGCTCTTAAAAAGCCTGGTCAGCGGGCAGCGTGCCACGTCCAAACAGATGCCGCTGGGCTACGGCCAAATGCCGGCCGATTTTTTGAACGCCTATGTGCTCGGCAGCGTCGGCGGCACCGGCGCTGCGCTCGGCGCCTGCGCCAGTTTTTTGTATAACCTGCGCTTGGGTATCGACGACATTCGCGCCGGGCGCAGCCGCGTGGTGATGGTGGGCACCGCCGATGCGCCGATCACCCCGGAAATCATCGAGGGCTTTCGCGCCATGGGGGCGCTGGCCGACGACGCCGGGCTCAAGGCGTTGGACGCGCTGGAGATGTTGAACGACGCCGACTATCAGCGCGCCTGCCGCCCGTTCGCGCGCAACTGCGGCTTCACCATGGCCGAGGCGAGTCAGTTCGTGATGCTGATGGACGACACCCTGGCGCTGGATATCGGCGCCGACATTCTCGGCGCGGTGCCGGATGTGTTCGTCAACGCCGACGGTTTCAAGCGCTCCATCTCGGCCCCGGGTATCGGCAACTACGTCACCCTGGGCAAGGCGGCGTCGCTCGCGCGCAGTCTGCTCGGCGAGCGGGCGCTTCAAGAGCGGACCTTCCTTCACGCCCACGGCACCAGCACGCCCAAAAATCGCGTGACCGAATCCCATGTGTTTGACGAAATCGCCCGCGCCAACGGCATCAGCGACTGGCCGCTGGTGGCGGTCAAAGCCTTTGTCGGCCACTCGCAAGGCTCCGCGGCGGGGGATCAGCTGATGAGCGCGCTGGGCAGTTTTGCCCACGGCGTGCTGCCCGGCATCCCGACGCTGGACGCGGTCGCCGATGACGTCTACGCCAGCCGCCTGCGCTTTTCCCAAAGCGCTCAGTCGTTTCAGGGCGACGCCGCCTTTATCAATGCCAAGGGCTTTGGCGGCAACAACGCCACCGGTGTGGTGCTCTCGCCCGCGGTCACCGAGCGGCTGCTCACCCAGCGCCATGGCGCCGGCGCGATCAGCGCGTGGAAAAAGCGTCGCGACGGCGTGCGCGAGGCCGCTAATGCCTACCTCGCCCAAGCCGACCGCGGCGATTATCAGCCGCGCTATCAGTTTGGCGAGGCCGTGCTCGAAGGCCCCGAGCTTGAGATACACGCCGACCGGATTCATATCCCCGGCTACGCTCAAGCCGTATCGCTGAGTGTCGACAACCCCTTCGGCCACCTGGACGAGGGGACACCGGATGACGAGGAGGCGTGATGAACATTGCCGTGTACCCCGGCACCTTTGACCCCATCACCAACGGGCATTTCGACCTGATCGAACGTGGCGCGCGCATGTTTGACCGGGTCATCCTGGCCATCGCCGAAAGCCCCAGTAAGCGCCCCACCCTTGATCTCGAGACGCGCATCGCGCTCGCCCGAGAGGTCTGTCGTGACCTTCCCAACACCGAGGTGATCGGTTTCTCCTCGCTTTTGACCTCCTTCATGCGCGAGCAGCAGGCCAACATCATTCTGCGCGGGCTACGCGCGGTATCGGACTTCGAGTACGAGCTGCAGCTCGCCAACATGAACCGCGCGCAATACCCCGAGCTTGAAAGCGTGTTTCTCACCCCGGCGCTGGAAAACTCCTATATTTCTTCCACCATCGTGCGCGAAATCGCGCGGCTAGGCGGCGACATTTCGTCGCTGGTGCATCCGCAGGTCGCGCAGGCGCTGCACAAGCACTACAATAGCTAGCCAACCGCCTATTGTTGAGTAAAACACTCAGGTATCGCCCATCGCGACACCTGGGTGGCGACGCCATACGTGAGGTACGCCCATGGCCCTGATGATTACCGACGAGTGCATTAACTGCGACGTCTGCGAACCCGAATGCCCCAACGACGCCATCTCCCCCGGCGAGGAGATCTACGTCATCGACCCCAACCTGTGTACCGAGTGCGTGGGCCACTACGATGAGCCCCAGTGCCAGCAGGTATGCCCGGTGGACTGCATCCCCCTTGACCCCGAGCGCCCCGAAACCCACGACCAGCTGATGGAAAAGTACCGCCGTATCACCTCGAACTAACCCACCGCCGTGTCCTTGGCCGTTTCGCCATCACGCCAGCGCATCTGGGCGCTGGCGTGGCCGATTATTCTCTCCAATATCACCGTTCCGCTGCTGGGGCTGGTGGACACCGCCGTGGTGGGTCACCTGCCGGACTCGCGCTACCTGGCCGCCGTGACGCTGGGGGCGACGCTGTTTAGCTTTCTCTACTGGGGGTTTGGCTTTTTGCGCATGGGCACCACCGGGCTCACCGCCCAGGCGGTCGGGCGCGAAAGCGACGAGGCGGTGCGCAACCTGCTCGGCCAGGCGCTGATCATGGCCGCGGTGATCGGCACGCTGCTGATTGCGTTCTCCTCGCCGCTGATTTCGCTGGGCCTTACGCTGCTTGATGGCAGCGAAACGGCCACGCCCCTGGCGCGGGAGTACGCCGAAATCCGCATCCTCTCGGCCCCGGCAGTGCTGGCGAACTACGCGATTTTGGGCTGGTTTCTCGGTCAGCAGAATTCACGCGTGACGCTTCTGATTTTAGTGCTCACCAATAGCGTCAATATCGTGCTGGATCTCTGGTTCGTGGTGGGCCTTAAGATGACCAGCGACGGCGTGGCCTGGGCGAGCGTGCTGGCCGACTACTCGGCGCTTATCGTGGGCGCCACGCTGGTACTGCGCCAGCTCGGCACTCTTGACGGGCGCTTTTTGCGCCGCGAACTCACCTCACTGGGCGCTTACCGCGCGCTGTTTCACGTTAACGCCAACCTCTTCTTGCGCACCCTGGGGCTACTATTCGCGATCGCGTTTTTCACCTCTCAGGGGGCACGCCAGGGGGACACCATCCTGGCGGCCAACGCGGTGCTACTGCAGTTCATCATGCTCACAAGCTACGCGCTGGATGGCTTTGCCCACGCCGCAGAGTCGCTCGTAGGGCGCGCTTACGGGCGCCGCGACTGGCAGGCCTTCGCCGCCACGGTAAAAGCGGCGGCACGCTTTTCACTCTGGACGACGATAGCCGCCTCATTGGCGTTCGCGCTCGGCGGTAATGCGCTGATTGCCCTGCTCACGGGACTTCCGGAGGTGCGCGCCACGGCGGCGGTGTACCTGCCCTGGATGGTGGTCATGCCGTTGATCGCGGTATGGAGCTATCTGTTCGACGGCGTTTTTATCGGCACCACGGCGGTGACGGAGATGCGCAATAGCATTTTTATTGCCCTGGCGGTCTATCTGCCCACCTGGTGGCTCGCCACCCGACTTCTTGAGCATGAGCTTCACAATCACGCGCTGTGGTTCTCTTTCACGCTGTTTACCCTGGTGCGCTCGGGCGTGCTGCTCCTTTACTACCGCCGCTATCGGCTGACCCATTGGCGCTAAGCGCCTGGCTCCTTCGACAAGCTCAGGATGACCGGGTGGTCGCCGTTCGCTCTGAGCCTGTCGAAGAGTAAAACACCATCACTGCAAAATTTGGTGCAAAAGTCGTATATTGGTAGCGCACGTCATACCGCATAAAAGCAACCAATAAAAGCGAGTCACTTATGTTAAAGATGATTTCAAAACCGGCCGTGAAGCTGGTCGATCGCTATTTGCCCGACCCTTATATTTTTGTTTTGCTCCTCACGGTCATTGCCGCGGTCGCGGCGATTGCCGTTGAACGCCAGACGCCACTGGCGGTGATGCGGATGTGGGGCGATGGCTTTTGGAACCTCCTCACCTTCTCGATGCAGATGCTGCTGGTGCTGGTGACCGGCTTTATGCTGGCGAGCTCGCCGCCGGTGAAACGCCTACTGCAAAAAATCGCCGGCTTCGCCGCAAGCCCTGGCGGTGCGATTTTGCTGGTGACCTATGTGTCGCTTGCCGCCAGCTGGATCAACTGGGGGTTTGGCCTGGTGGTGGGCGCGCTGTTCGCCAAGGAGCTGGCCAAGCTGGTGAAAGTCGACTACCGCCTGCTGGTGGCCAGCGCCTACTCGGGCTTTGTGATTTGGCACGGCGGGCTTGCGGGCTCGATTCCGCTGACGATCGCCACCGACGGCCACTTTACCGCCGACCAAATCGGCGTGATTGGTACCGGCTCCACGATCTTTGCCTTCTTTAACCTGGCGATCGTGGTATGCCTGTTTATCGTCATGCCGCTGGTCAACCGCATGATGCTGCCAGACGAAAAAGACAGTATCTACGTGGACCGCGCCCAGCTTGAAGACGCCACCGACGACTCAGCCCCCGTGCGCATTACCCGCCCGGCGGAGCGGCTGGAAAACAGCGTGATGTTGGCCTGGCTGGTGGGCATCCCGGGGCTTATCTTTCTGCTTGACCACTTCGTGCTGCGCGGCGGCGGGCTGAACCTGAACGTGGTCAACTTTATGTTCCTGTTTCTCGCCATTGTGCTGCACCGCACGCCGCGTAGCCTTTTGACCAGCTTGAACGAAGCGGTCAAGGGCGGCGCCGGCATCGTTATTCAGTTCCCCTTCTACGCTGGCATCATGGCGATCATGATCCAGTCGGGTCTCGCGGCAAGCATGTCGGCGTGGCTGGTCTCCTTTGCGACCGAAACCTCGCTGCCGTTCTGGACGTTCATTAGCGCCGGCATCGTCAACCTGTTCGTGCCTTCGGGCGGCGGCCAGTGGGCCGTGCAGGCGCCGGTGATGCTGCCGGCCGCCGAAGCGCTGGGCGCGGATGTGTCACGTATCGCCATGGCGGTTGCCTGGGGCGACGCCTGGACCAACCTGCTGCAGCCGTTCTGGGCGCTGCCGGTTCTGGCCATTGCCGGGCTCAAGGCCAAGGACATCATGGGCTTTTGCCTGGTGCAGCTGTTTATCACCGGTGCGATTATCTCCGCGGGTCTGGTATGGTTTTAAGCGCTGACAATACATGCTGAACATTAAGTGCTAAAAAAAGACCCAAGAGGTAGCCGTGTCGCTATTTTTGCACTGGATCGAATACGTCGCGCTCACGGTGGAGGCCGTGGGCGTGGCCGTGATGGTGGCGGGCTTTGTGATCGCCACCTATCGCTTTGCTCGCCACCCCCACTTCTACGACAGCCGTCATGCGTACCTGGCGTATCGCCACGGCATTGGCCGCTCCATTTTAGTGGGCTTGGATTTTTTGATTGCCGGCGACTTGGTCAAAACCGTGATTGTCGTCAACACCGGTGAACAGGTCGCCACTCTCGCCGCCGTGGTGCTGATTCGGGCGTTTTTGGGTTTTACCCTGCACGTCGAGGTCGAGGGCCACTGGCCTTGGCAAACGCGCCAATACAGCCGCCGGCGCGACGACGACCACCATCTACCGTCTTAACCGATCCCCCTCAACGACGAGAGCCCCATGTCTTCTTCCCATGACGCCCACGATGCGCCGCTCCCCGGGCAGCGCGATCTCTCCATGACCGTGCTGATGACCCCGGATATGGCCAACTTCAGCGGCAAAGTCCACGGCGGCGCGATTCTCAAAAAGCTCGATGAAGTCGCCTACGCCTGCGCCAGCCGCTACTCGGGCCACTACGTGGTCACGCTGTCGGTAGATCAGGTACTGTTTAAACAGCCGATTCACGTGGGGGAGTTGGTGACATTTCTCGCCTGCGTGAACCACGTCGGACGCTCCTCCATGGAAGTCGGCATCAAGGTGGTCGCGGAGGATATTCGCCAAAAAGTCATCCGCCACACCAATAGCTGCTATCTCAGCATGGTGGCGGTGGATGAGAAGGGAAAGCCCGCCCGCGTGCCGCCGCTGCGCTTGGAAACGCCGCTGCAGAAGCTGCGCTTTGAGAAAGCCGCGCTGCGCAAAAAACTGCGCAAGCAAGCCGAGCGCGAAGAGCAGTTGACCCAACAGCAACACGAGGCCTCAAGCTGAAGGCGCGATGTTGATGGAGGCGGAGCCGTGGCGCCAAAAACCTACGCGCCACGGAGGGTGGGAGTGCTAGCTAGCCGCTTCCTGGACGGCTTCACCGCCCTCTTCCACGTCTTGGCCAAGACCCGCCATGGTATTACAGCCGCTGAGCGCGCCCATGGCCATTAGCGCAATAAAGCTGCCTGCGAGGGCTTTTTTGATGCTGAATCGTTTCATTGCACTTTTCATTGCACTCTCCTTCCCTTTTTACCTTTCATCGGTACATTGCATCGATTAAACATGGATCGGCGCAGCCCTATGGATTATCTCACCGCGCTTTTTAAGCGTAACAGCAATGATGGGATTACGCTCATTAAGGCTGCTATGCTCATGTTTCACGCCGAGACAAAGGAACCTAACATGCACGATATCGCCTTGGATAAGCGCTTGGAAGCGGACACCCTCCCGGTCACCGAACTACCGCTGTGCCGGGTGCTGCTCATGAACGACACGCGCTTCCCCTGGGTGGTGCTGGTCCCCCGCCAGCCCAATGTCAGCGAAGTGTTCGAACTGTCTCCCGATGATCAAACCCAGCTCTGGCGCGAGGCCTCTGCCCTTGCAGAGGCCATGAAAGCGGGCTTTGACGGCGACAAGATGAATATCGCCACCCTCGGCAACGTGGTCAGCCAGCTGCATGTCCATCTCATCGTGCGCTATCACGACGACGAGGCGTGGCCCGGCCCGGTCTGGGGCAAGGGCACGCCAGAAACGTATGGCCTCGACCATCAGGCCGAGGTACGTGACAGACTGCTGGCACTGATTGAAGGGCTGAGTCTGGTTCCCCAGAACGACACCTAACCCCTCAGTGGGTTTGCCTCTTGGCGTGCTGACGGCTCGTTCAGCAGGGGCGTACTGGCAGGCTGCGCGGCTCCCGTCACGCTTAATGACACACCCAAGGCGACAATCACGATACCGCCGGTCAGCGCCAGCCAGCCGGCGACTTTTTGCCCGCTTTGGCGCTGCTGCTGGCTCACCAAGCGCCGTTTGGCCCAGTCGCGGGCAAACAGCGTCGCCAGCGCCAGCGCCGATACCGTCAGCGCCGTGCCCAGCGACATCGCCACCACGGCCGCCACCCCCAGCACAAACTGACCCAGCAGGCTCGCCGCGCCCAGCATCAAGACCGCGCCACTGCATGGGCGCATGCCAATCGCCCCCACGGTCATCGCGGCCGTGCGCCAATCCAGCGCCTGAGTGGGCGCCACATGGTGGGCCGCGCCGCAGCCACACGCCTCGCCGTGAGTATGATGAAACGTAGGGTGATGAAGGTCCTGGCGCTGAGGGTCCTGGAGATAAAGACCTTGGCGGTGATCGACGCGGACGAAGGGCGCAGGGCGATACGCCGCGCGAAGCTGCCTGAACGCGCGCAGACACAGCCACGCGCCGAGTAGCGCGACCAGCAGAAAACTCGCCTGCTCCACCATCGTCACGCTGCCCATGGCCTGGCGGGTCACCCACCCCAGGGCATGCACCAGCACGACCACCAGCGCGATGGCGGTAACGCCCTGCAGCATTGAGGCGGCAAACGAGAGCCCCAGCGCTCGGCGGGTGGCGCCGCCGTGGGAGGCCAGATACGTCGCCAATACGGCCTTACCGTGCCCCGGACCCGCCGCGTGAAATACGCCATAGCCAAAGCTTACGCCGATCAGCATCATCCACGTCGACGCCGAGGGCGTTTGCGACAGTTCGGTCAACGTCAGCGTTAGCGCCCGGTGCAGATCGCGCTGCCAGCCCAACAGTTGATAGCTCAGCGCCTGAAACGCACCCGCCGACACGGCGTAAGCCAACGCTGCCGCAAGCACTATCAGCCCAAATGCAATACCCCATTGACGCCCGCTTAACGACATGCCACCACCCCGGTTTCCGCGAAGTAACGCCCAAGCCCCGGCTCGCCCGTTTCGTCTCTATCCAACAGCGCCGCCTGCATGACCACTTCGGGGTCAGGGTCGGCGGGCTCGACGCGCAGGGCACAATCAAGCTCGCCGCGCAGCGTCAGGGCCGTGTCTCGCACCTGATTATCCTCGGCTTCATGCACGACTTCCAGGTAGTACGTCGGGTCGAAGATTTGATACGTCAGCTTACGCCCTTCCAGCGCTGCGGGCTCAGCCAGCGGCAAGCGAAACATAAAGTGTAAGCGTCCCTCTCGCCGCAGGGCGGTGTAATCGGCGACCTCACCCAGCGCCAGGCGCTCGCCGTTAAGCCGCACCTCGGTGAAGTAGTGCTGCCCCGCCAAGTTGTCGCGAATCTCATGGCCAAGCTGATCCAAGCCTGCGTCTAAACTCGCCGCTCCCCCCTGGGAAAGCTCTTCAAACACCACGAGGCTGTAGAAAGGATCCATCCGCCACGTCTGGTGCAGCGCCGTGGCATGGCCCTCCTCGTCTGTGACCACCTGCACGCTTATGTCGACCCAGCCGTGCGGGTGCGCATAGAGATAGGGCGATAGCCCGCCGGCGAGCAGTACCACAACGCCAATGGCGCAGCGCCGTGCGGCGCTTTGGGTTACGCTCTTCATACTCGGTTTCCTTCGTTACGCAAGAGAGTCCTCATGTCCATTCTACTCTGCCCCGACAGTTTCAAAGATGCGCTAAGCGCCCAAATGGCCGCCGAGGCGATGGCGCGAGGGATAAAACGCGCCGCGCCCCACCTGCACGTTGACCTCTGTCCCCTGGCGGATGGCGGTGAGGGCAGCCTGGCGGCGTTGATCGCCGCCACTGGCGCCGAGCAGCGCCACGCCCACGTGCACGACGCGCTGGGGCGCCCTATTCAAGCCGCGTGGGGGTGGCTTGAAGCGGAGCGTACCGCGTTTATCGAGCTAGCAGAAGCGTCCGGTTTGCAAGCGCTTGCCGATAATGAACGCAATGCCCGCATCAACTCCACTTACGGCGCGGGGGAGCTGTTTCGCCAAGCCCTCGACGCCGGCGCCGAGAAAGCCCTGCTGCTGCTCGGCGGCAGCGCGACCAACGATGCCGGCGCCGGTATGCTGGCCGCCCTGGGCGCCAAACTCCTGGATCGCGACAAACGCCCGCTCGCTCCCGGCGGGGCGGCGTTAGCCGCGTTGGACACGCTCGATGTAAGCGCCCTTGACCCGCGCCTTTCGCGCCTGCACGTGGAAGCCGCCGTCGACGTGGACAATCCGCTGCTCGGCCGCCACGGCGCAAGCCGCGTGTTTGGCCCGCAGAAAGGCGCTACCCCCGAGGAGGTCGCCGAACTCGACCGGGCGCTTGCGCATTTTGCCGACATCACCGCGCGCACCCTAGGCGTGGATCACCGCGAACTGCCCGGCGCCGGCGCCGCCGGCGGCATGGGCTTTGCCGCGCGCGCCTTTCTCGCCGCCGACCTTAAGCCCGGCATCGAGATCATCATGCAGCAGGCGGGCATGGCCCACCGGCTAGCACGCGCCGAGCTTGTGATCACCGGCGAAGGCCGCCTCGATGGCCAAAGCCTGGCGGGGAAAACGCCGATCGGCGTCGCCCGCGCGGCGCACAAAATGGGCAAACCGGTGATTGTGCTCGCGGGGAGTTTAGGCGACGGCTGGCAAGCGTGTTACGCCGAGGGCGTGACCGCCGCCTTCGCGCTGGCCGATGGCCCCATCGCGCTTAATGACGCCGTGGCGCGCACCGCCTCGCTGCTGGAAGCGCGCTGCGAAAGCCTTATTTACCTATGGCAGGCAGCGCGCACTTGAAAAGCCCGGCGGCCGCCGGCATAAACACGCTGCAACTTAAGCTGATGTTCTAACGCTATAAGCGCCATGCAAAACCTCTTTTTCACCACGGCGCTTAGACCCTTTATGCTGGAGATGTTCCGCAACCGCCGCTAACACGCGGCACTGACAAGGAGGCACCCTTTATGACCGATACCAATAGCATTGGCCTGCACACCGGCAGCGCCAGCCAGCTCGCGGAAAAGCTCAACGATTTGCTGGCCAACTATCAGATTTTCTACATGAACGTGCGCGGCTACCACTGGAACGTGAAGGGCAACGACTTCTTCGAGCTGCACGCCAAGTTTGAGGAGTTCTACACCGACCTGCTGATGAAAGTCGACGAAGTCGCCGAGCGCATTCTGACCCTGGGCCACAAGCCGGTACACGCCTATAGCGACTACGTTAAGCTCTCGCGCATTCAGGAAGATAAAGACGTTCACGACGGTAAAGCGTGCGTCAAGGGCGTACTGGAGGGGTATCAAGCGCTGATCGAGCTGCAGCGCGAAGTGCTCGCACTCGCCTCCGATGCCGACGACGAAGGCACCGCGGCGCAAGCGGGCGACTACATCCGCGAGCAGGAAAAAACCGTGTGGATGCTCAACGCCTACCTGGGCCACTGAAGCCTAAACGGCCGGCTGATAGAAAAACGGCGCCTTCAAGAGGCGCCGTTTGTGTGTCCGCAGGCAGTGATCGTGGCCGTTAGCGCGCCGTCGCCGCCAGTAGCGCTTTCAGCATCTGCCAGAACTCCGTGACCGAAGCCAGCTCGACCCGCTCGTCGGGCGAGTGGGCGCCACGGATCGAAGGCCCAAACGAGATCATGTCCAGGTGCGGGTACTTGCTGCCGATAATCCCACACTCAAGGCCCGCATGAATCACCTTGACCCCCGGCTCACGCTGCAAAAGGCTTTCATGCTGGGCTTTAAATGCCGCCAGCAGTTCGCCCTCGGGGTTGGGCACCCAGCCTGGGTAGCCGTGCTCGGCGCGCGCTCGCGCGCCCATCAGGCCAAACAGCGCCTGAAAGCGATCCACCATGGCCGTCACCGCGCTATCGTGAAGCGAGCGCACCAGTGCGCAGAGGTGAAAGCGCCCCGCGCTGAGGCTGACCACGCCCAAATTGTTGGAGGTCTCCACCACACCCGGCACATCGGCGCTCATGCGCTCCACCCCGCAAGGGGCGGCGTGAAGGGTCGCCACCAGCATGGCGCTGGCGTCATGGGTCAACGCCTCACCGTCAAAAGGCGCAGGCGCCGCCGTAAGCGTCAAGCCGTTATCCAAGCGGCCCTGCTCGCGTCTCAGCGTCTCTTCCAGCGTTTTCACCTGCGCCATCGCCGCCTCGACGCTGTCCGAGGGCAGCACCACGGTGGCAAACGCCTCACGGGGGATGGCGTTACGCAGAGTACCGCCACTATAAGCGGCGAGCCGCGCGCCAAGCGGCTCCAGCATACGCAGCACGCGCACCAGCAGGCGGTTGGCATTGCCTAGGGGCTGGTGGATATCCATGCCCGAGTGGCCCCCTTTAAGCCCGGTCAGCGCCAGCTCAAGGCCGCGCTCTTCGGCGCTTATCGCCGCCGTGGGTAGCTGGGCGTCCACCACCACGTCGCTACCGCCGGCGCAGCCGATGTACACCTCGCCGCGCTCCTCGGAGTCAAGGTTGATCAGGCGCGCGCCCTCAAGCCAGCCCTCGGCCAGATTCAGCGCGCCGCCCATCGAGGTCTCCTCTTCCAGGGTGAAAAGCGCCTCCAGTGGGCCGTGGGTCAAGGTGTTATCTTCCAGCACGGCAAGCGCGGCCGCCACGCCAAGGCCGTTATCCGCCCCAAGCGTGGTCCCGTCGGCGTGCAGCCAGCCCGCTTCGACGTAAGTGCGAATCGGGTCGCGGCTGAAGTCGTGCAGCGTGCCGGCATTCGCCTGGGCAACCATGTCCAGGTGGCCCTGAAGAATGACGCCCGGCGCGTTTTCGCTGCCGGGCGACGCCGGCTTTTTGATGCGCAGATTGCCGAAGGCGTCGCGATCGTGCGCCAGCCCCTGGGCATCGGCCCACGCTTCTAGCGTGGCCACCAGCGCCGCCTCTTCACCGGAGGGACGCGGTGTGTTGCACAGGGTACGAAAATGGCGCCATACCGGCGCCGGATCGAGCGTTTCAAGGTGTTCGTTCATGTTAGCTCCAAAATTTACCGGGCTACTTTACCGCCCTGCCGACCGCGCCGCTAGAGCAGCGCCGCCACTGCCTCGCGTAGCGCGGCAGTGGCAGCCTTGTGGCCTTCGGCTAGCAAACGGTTTTGAAACGCCCAGCCGGCCACGCCGAGAAGGGCCTCTTGCTGCGCGGGCGTCAGCGTTTGCTGGGCGGCGTTGACCGCGAGTGCTTGCAGCGCGGCCCGCGCCAGGCGTGGATCGCGCCGGGCGTACGCCACATCCATGGTGTCTTGGTGTAGTACCGCGCTTAAGCGACGTCGCGGCCCATCACCCAGTAGCTGCACCAATACATCAGCGGGCAGCGCGCGCAGCTCAAACGGCAAAAGGCTGAAGAGCCCCGCGTGAAAGCGCTCGCACAGCTCGGTTAAGACGCGCTCGCCCCGGGGGCTGAGCGCCCTGGCCACCATAACGGCGAACTCGCCGGTGGCGGTATCCCGGGAGATGCCCACCCGCACCGGGATAAACCCCGCTTGGCGCCAGAAGCGCACAAGCCCAGCCTCGGCGCCAAACGTGGCCCCAAAAAGGTCAGCGCCCTCATCGCGGGCCGCCTCGATCTCCGCCGTCAATAACGCCTGGCCATGGCCGTGACGCCGCGCCTCGGGGTGAACGGCGATGCGCGTCACCCGGCGCCAATGCGCCTCTACCGCACGACGGCAACCACCGTGGGCCGCCAGCGACTGCGCCAACAAGTGCCCTTGGGGGCGGCGCTCGCCTCGGGCGACCTGCTCGGCAAGCTCAGGGGCAAAGCCGCCCTCGCGGCGGGTCACCACCACGCCCTGCGGCGCATCAATAGGCCCGGCCACGCGAATCTGCGTCGCCGGGCCGTCCAGCAACTGGCGCACATCCGCCGGCGAAGTGCGGTAGTGCGACTGCACCAGCAAGCCAAACAGCGCGCCAAGCGCGGTTTCATCCTGTGCCAGCCGCGCCTGGCTTACGCGGCAAGAGGGGCCGCTAGCGTGGGTGAGCGGCGGCAGCGGCGCTTTTAATAGCAGCAATCTGTTGAGGGTCGCCTCCAGCGGGTCGCCTTGGCGCCAGCGGATGGGGGTCTCAAGGGTCAGCTCGCGCCACTGCGGCGCGTGACGGTCAAGCTGGTCGCGAAAGCGCAGCGCAAAGCCGCGCCCCGAGCCTTCATAGCCGTGCACCGTGGTGGCGAACGCAATGCGCGGAAAGGCCTTCAGCCAACGGCCCAGCAGCGCGGCGGGAATCGCGGCGGCTTCATCCACCAGCAAATAACCGCCATCGCCGCCGAGCTCGCCGCTTTCAACCCCGGCGCTCAGCGCATCCGGGGCGATAAAGGCCACACGCTGCCCGCTGGGGAGTCGCACCTCATGAGATGAGGGCCGTTCACTTAGTGGGCACAGCGCGGCCACACGCTCAAATAACGGCACCACGGCAGCCGGTCGCGGTGCGGTGACCCAAATCGTCTCAACGCCTTGGCCCAGCAGCCGCGCGCAGGCAATCCCCAAAGCCGCGCTCTTGCCGCGCCCGCGATCGGCGGTGATCACCAGCGGGCGGCGGCGCTTAAGCGCGGTGAGCCTCGCTACCGCCTGGGCCTGGTCAACGCTCAGACACTCCGTGTCCGTGGGCGGGCTGGTGCGAGGCGGCGCGGCGGGCAAACGCGGCAAATGCACCCCCTCCCCTGCTTGCCAGCGAATCACGCCGGGGTCGTCACACAGCAAGCGGGCAAGCCGCCCCAGATAGTGGGACGTGAGGGTTTCCCAAGCGTAGGGGTAATCCGCCAGGCGGCGATAATCACAATCCGGGGCGCTGCCCCAGTCGGGCGGGGTGATCAGTACCAGCAGGCCACCGGGAATCAGCGTGCCGCCGAGCGCGCCGAGGGCGTCCGGGTCTAGCCCGCCGCTTGCGGCATCAAAGATGATCAGCTGATGCTCTTGGCCTAGCCGCGTGCGCGCCTGCGAGGCCGGCAAGACGGGTATATCAGCGGCGAGCTCTGGGTTTTCCGGTACGCGTTTTTGATAGCTGCCCACCCAAAGCGGCGCTTGCCAGTTGCGAGCGCTCCAGAGCCTTCGCGCTTCGCGGTAGGCATGGGCGGGCTCACCCGAAAGCCACAGCCATTGGCGAAAGCCACGGCGCTCAAGGCGTTGCCTATGCACAAGCACCGCAGCCAGCGCGGGGGGTAAACCTAACGGGCGTTTAACGTGGCGCATAAAATGGCGCTTTTAAATTGGTCAAACGCTTACGACTTTGGTTGTAAAAATATCGATTTTTCAACGCTTTGCTCCCTAGCCCTCGTCATAAAAGCTTCGCTAAATAAATACAACTTATTGATAAATATAGACTTTAAGAAATTCTCACTACGCATCGGCGTTGATCCGTCATTTTTTACTGATATTGCGCTGCAGCCGGGCGTCTGTGCTAATTTGTTGTCGTGATGGCAGGCAGATAACTTACGTTAACGTAAATATTTGTTTGCACGGTAGGGCGCTACTTGCGCAATTCGCAACAAGTAGTGGCTTCAATAACGTTATTAACCCTCAAGCCATTGATTAAAATCGCTTAACCGAATAACGCTAATCGCCAACCTCATCAGGAAGTTAAAATGACAAAGATGACCAAATTTGCCGTTACCGGCCTTGCCGCGGGCATCGCCCTCGCCGCGCTCTCCTCCACCGCGCACGCCCAAGAGCAGTGGACCATGACCACGACCTGGCCGGATAACCTGGATCTGATCAAAATCGATCAGCACTGGGTTGATATGGTCAACAAACTGGCCGGCGACGAGTTACAAATCAACTTCCGCGCGGGCGGCACGCTGATGCCCGGCACCGAGGTGTTTGACGCCACCGAAACCGGAGCGATTCAAGCCGCCGGCGATTGGCCCGGTTACTGGGCTGGCCGCAGCCCGGCGTTCTCGCCGCTAGCTACCACCACCAGCTTGTTCAACGGGGTCGACTACCTCAACTGGATTCAGCAGTGGGGCGGCTTTGACCTCTACCAAGAGGTGTACGGCGACTACAACATGGTCTACCTGCCCTACGGTATTACCAACAACGAATCCGGCTTTATGGGTAACACGCCGATCGAGAGCATCGCTGACCTTGAGGGCAAACGTCTGCGCCTCTCCGGCCGTGACCAGGGCCGCGTACTTGAGAAGCTTGGCGGCTCCCAGGTCACCCTGGCCGGCGGCGAAGTCTATCAGGCGATCGAGCGTGGCGTGATCGACGCGGGTGAGTTCTCCACGCCGGGCGTCGACTACAATGCCGGCTTCTCCGAAGTGGCCGATTACTGGTCCACGCCTGGCTGGCACCAATCCGCCAGTGTGTTCGGCGTGATGATCAACAAAGACGCCTGGGATGCGCTGCCGGAAGAGACGCGGGAGATTCTGAAAATCGCCGCCGAAGCCACCATGACGTGGTCGCTCTCATGGTCTGAGCGCACCTCTACCGATGCGACAATCAAGTTCCGCGAAGACGGTGTTGAAATCACCACCCTCGGCGAGGAAGATCTTGCGACCATCCAGGACGCCACCAACGAAGTGATCCTGCGCGGTGCTTGCGAAGATCCGATGCATGCCAAGGTCTACCACTCCATGATCAGCTACATGGAGCACTACGCGAACTGGCGTGACCTGACCGTGCCGTACAACATGAGCCGCTCCATCGACAACCTGCCGTCTCTCGAAGAAATCGAAGCCTGCATGTAATCCACCCCCGATACCGCCTCGGCGCTTGCGCCGGGGCGGTTTTTTCGTCAAGAGCCTTCATTAAGAACCGGGAGACCTCCCATGCATGCGATCGCAAAAGCCATTGATTCGTTCAATGAGCTCTTTGGGCGAATTGTGGCGCCTCTTATCGCGGTCATCACGCTGATTGTGCTGTATGACATCGCGATGCGCTTTTTCCTTGGTCGCCCTAGCGACTGGGCCTTCGATGTCACCAAAATGCTCTTTGGCGCCCACTTTATGCTCATGGCCGCCTACGGCCTTCGTCACCACGCCCACGTGGAAGTCGATGTGCTAAAGCGCCTGTTAACGCGTAAAAAACAGGCAATCCTGGAGCTGATCGGTTATCTGGTATTTTTCGTGCCGTTTATCTGGCTGATGCTGACCCAGGGCTGGGCGTTTTTTGAGCGCTCCTTCAGCCGTGGCGAAACCACCTACGGCATGGTCTCGATCCCGGTTTATCCGGTGAAAGGCGTGATCGTGCTCGCCGCTGTGTTGATCTTGCTCCAGGCCATTGCCATCGTACTGCGCGCTATTATTGAGCTGCGTGAGGAGAACCACGCATGAGTGCAGAATTACTGACCGTCGTGATGTTTAGCGGCCTACTGATCGGCCTGTTCATGGGCCATCCGCTGGCCTTTGTGCTCGGCGGTGTTGCCGTGGTTGGCGCCTATTTTGGCCCCGGTATCAATACCCTCGGCATCATCATCAATAACGTCTATGGCAACGCCATGGATAACTACGTCCTCGTGGCGATTCCCCTGTTTATTTTAATGGCGCGCTTTTTGAACGACTCGGGCGTGACCGAGAAGATGTTCGATGCCATGCGCCTGCTGCTCGCCAACCTACGCGGCGGATTAGCGCTGACCGTGGTCGTGGTCTCGGTGCTGCTGGCCGCCACCACGGGTATCGTCGGCGCCTCCATTGCTGTCATGGGCATGATTGCCCTGGTGCCAATGCTGAAGTACGGCTACAACAAAGAGTTAAGCGCCGGTGTGATCATGGCCAGCGGCTGCCTGGGGATCTTGATCCCCCCTAGCATCATGCTGATTTTGATGGCGAGCTACTCCCCGGTGTCGGTAGGGGCGCTGTTTGCTGGCGCGCTCGTGCCCGGCTTGATGCTCGGGGTGATGTACGCGCTGTATGTGCTGATCATCTGCTTTGTCAAACCCTCTTACGGCCCCAAGGTGCCAGCCGAAGAGCGCGCAGAAGTCAGCACCAAAGAACTTCTGATCATGCTGGCGAAGTACGTGGTACCGCCGATGTCGCTGATCCTGGGGGTACTGGGCGCGCTGTTCACCGGTATCGCCACTGCGACCGAGGCTTCGGCCATTGGCGTGTTCATCGCCTTTCTCCTGTTCATGATCTTTGGCGACCGTAAGCTCTCCACCTGCTACCACACCCTGATCGAGGCGGGCAAAACCACCACCATGGTGATGCTGGTGCTGGTCGGCGCCACCGCCTTTACCGGGGTGTTCTCCCTGGGCGGCGGCATGACCGTGATCAGCGACTTGGTCCTCTCGATGCCCGGTGGCACCGTGGGTGCCCTGCTCTTGATGCTCTTTTTGGTGTTTATTCTGGGCATGTTCCTCGACTGGACGGGCATCGTGCTGCTGAGCTTCCCCATCATGCTGCCCATCGTGGAGAGCATGGGCGTCGATGTGCTGTGGTTCGTGGTGATGGTGGCCGTGGTGCTGCAAACGTCCTTCCTCACGCCGCCGTTCGGCTACGCGCTCTTCTACCTCAAAGGGGTGGCGCCGCCGGGGGTTGAAATCGTGGATCTCTACAAAGCGGTGATTCCCTTTGTCGCGATCATCCTATTCGCGTGTATCCTGATGGCGTTTTTCCCGGCGTTGATCACCGGCCTGCCGGCGATACTGCTAGGCTAGACGCTTTCTGCGTTTCAGCATCGCTGCGCCGCCTGCGTTACGCCAACGCAGGCGGCGTTTTTTGGCTCGCAGGTTTTGTACACGGTGAGCGCTCAGGTGCTACTATTCGCGACTGATATTTCATCGCATTATCGCTGCGTGACGCTCACACGCCGATCGTTTCTCAAGGAGGGTTCACTTGTCCCATTCAGACAGTCGCGGGCTTTCTGCCCTCACCGAACGCTTCTTCAGCCGCGTCAACGGGTGGTCAGTGACGCTTTTCTTGATTGCGCTCACCGTCGCGCTTCCCGTTATTGTCATTTTCGCCCACATCTTCATGCCCACCGGAGGCGTCTGGCAGCACCTCGCCAGCACCGTGCTCCCGCGCTATTTAACCAATACGTTCTGGCTGGTGCTGATTGTCGGTACCGGCACCCTCTTGATTGGTACGGGGACGGCGTGGCTCGTGGTGATGTGCCGCTTTCCGGGCAAGCGCCTGTTCGAGTGGGCGCTTTTGCTGCCGCTGGCGGTGCCCACCTATGTGATCGCCTACGCCTACACCGATTTTCTCCAGGTCGCCGGCCCCTTGCAGACCCTGCTGCGCGATACCTTTGGCTGGGCGTACGGCGACTATTTTTTCCCTGAGATCCGCTCGCTTGGCGGTGCCGCGGCACTGATTACGCTGGTGCTCTATCCGTACGTGTACCTGCTGGCCCGGGCCTCTTTTCTGGAGCAGTCGGTGTGCGTGCTGGATGTGGGCCGCACCTTGGGGCGCGGGCCTTGGCACCTGTTTGCCACGGTCGCCGTGCCGCTGTCGCGCCCCGCGCTGGTAGGCGGCGTATCGCTGGTGTTGATGGAGACGCTCAACGAATTCGGCGCGGTGCAGTACTTCGGCGTCGATACCTTCACAACAGGGATTTATCGCACTTGGTTCGGCCTCGGCGAGCCGGTGGCCGCCGCGCAGCTCGCGGCTTGCCTTTTGACCTTTGTGGTGGCGCTGGTGCTGATCGAGCGCGTCTCGCGCGGCAAACGGCGTTACTTTCACTCCACCAACCGCTACCAGCAACTGCCGGAGTACCCGCTCCACGGGTGGCGCGCGGCGAGCGCCTTTATCGCCTGTTTACTGCCGGTGTTGATCGGTTTTTTGCTCCCCAGCGCGATTTTGCTGCAGATGGCCATCGTCGAGGGCGATTCGCTGTTCGGCACGCGTTTTATCAGCTTCGCCTTCAATAGCCTTTCGCTTGCGACCCTTGCCGCGCTTCTCGCGGTGGGCATGGCGATGCTGTTGAGCTACGGCGTGCGCATCCACAACACCCCCTTCGCGCGGGTCAGTTCGCGGATTGCCGCCATGGGTTACGCCATTCCCGGCTCGGTCGTGGCGGTCGGTATTTTGATTCCCTTTGCCTGGCTGGATAACGCCATTAACACCTGGCTACACGCCCATTACGGCCAGATTGTCGGGCTGATTTTTAGCGGGTCGGCGTTTATTTTACTTTACGCCTACGTGGTGCGCTTTTTGGCGGTGTCGTTTAACGCCGTGGAAGCGAGCCTGGGCAAAGTCACGCCGAGCATGGACGCCGCCGCGCGCACGCTGGGGCAAACGGCGGGCGGCACGCTGCGGCGCATTCACACACCGCTGATGCGCAGCAGCCTCTTGGCGGCCGGGATTTTGGTGTTTGTCGACGTCATGAAGGAGTTGCCGGCCACCATAATTTTGCGCCCGTTCAACTTCGATACGCTGGCCGTGCGCGCACACAACCTGGCCGCCGACGAACGCCTAGCGGAGGCCTCGACGGCCTCGCTCGCGATCGTGGTGGTGGGGATTATTCCGGTGATTCTGTTAAGCGTGGCGATGCGTCGCGCTCGTCCCGGCAGCAGCGTCGGGTGAGGCAAACACGAACACCTGGGAAAGGTCCAGGTGGATATCCACGGGCTGCCCTTCATCGGGGAGGAAAAGCCCCGGTACCCGCGCGTGCAGGTGCGCTTCATCGCCCTGGCTCCCGTGGGCGCACAGGTGGAGCAAGCTGGTGCGACCCAACAGTTTGGCCATGATCACATGGCTTTGGTCGTGGTTTTTGGGGTCTCCGTCGCGTTCGGCAACCCGCAGCGCCTCGGGGCGAATCATCACTTTCGCCTGACTCCCTTCGGGCAGCCAGCCGGCTTCGACGCTTCCCACTGGCGTTGCGACCTTGCCGTTTTTCACCGTGCCATCAAGTTCATTCACCTCACCAAAAAACGTCACCACAAAGGGGTCGTTAGGCGCGCAGTAAAGCTCGCGCGGGGTGCCTACCTGAATGATCCTGCCGTCGCGCATCAGGGCGATGCGATCGGCCATGAACATCGCCTCCTCCGGGTCGTGGGTGACCAGCAGCGTTGCCGCGCCGACTTTTTTCAGTACATGGAGGGTGTCGTCGCGGATTTGATCGCGCAAGCGCGCATCCAGGCTGGAAAACGGCTCATCCAGCAGCATTAGCCGAGGCTCGGGAGCCAAGGCGCGGGCCAGCGCCACGCGCTGCTGCTGCCCGCCGGAGAGCATGTGCGGGTAGGTTTGCGTGTAGTTGGCCATGCCCAACTGCGCCAACAGCGCCTCGGCGCGCTTGCGCCGCTTGGGCGCGGGCATCTTTTTGAGCCCGAACATGACGTTTTCCAGCACGGTGAGGTGGGGAAACAGCGCCGAATCTTGAAAGGCCAGCCCGACGTTGCGCTTTTCGGGCGGCACATGGCGCTGCCCCGGAGCGGCGATCACATCGCCTTCGAGGGCCACGCTGCCCTCTTGCAGGACTTCAAGCCCGGCGGCAATGCGTAGCAGGGTGGTTTTTCCGCACCCGGAAGGCCCGAGCAAGCACACCACTTCGCCGGGCTCAATCTCCAAGTCGATGCCTTTCACCACGGTATTGCCATCAAAGGTATGGCGCACGCCGCTCAGCGTCAGTGCACTGGCTGGCGCTGCGACTTCCGCTGTGTTCATCGTGACCGTCATGACAACTCCGCCGTTGAGAGGATTGAAAGGTATTTGCATTCTATTTTCTATTGACCACCAATGCACCCTTCTTGCTCGATCGCCTTCACTTTGGATGGTTTTCTTTCTCATTGGCTTGACGCGACATGCGCTAAGCGTTTAAATGAAAGCGTTTAGTAATGCAACGTATTATCATTAGCCATCAAGAAAGAGGACGTTCGACGATGAAAACCGCACGTTTTGCAGCGCCCGTTGCAGCCGTTCTAGTGGGTAGCGCTTTTGCCAGCACGGCACTGGCCAACGAGATCAACTTGTACTCCGCGCGCCACTACGACTCCGACGAGCGCCTTTACACCGCCTTTACCGAAGAGACCGGTATCGAGGTTAATGTGCTCGAAGGCGACTCCGATCAGCTGATCGAGCGTATTCAGCGCGAAGGCGTGGCCAGCCCCGCTGACGTGATGATGACCGTCGACGCTGGTCGCCTGTGGCGCGCCGAGCAAGACGGCATTTTCCAGAGCGTTGAGTCGGATGTCCTCAACGAGCGTCTGCCGGAAGCCATGCGCCACCCAGAGGGCAAGTGGTTCGGCTTTAGCCAGCGTGCGCGGGTGATTTTCTACGACCGCGAGAACTTCGACCCGAGCCAGATCAGCTCCTACGAAGACTTGGCCGACCCGCAGTTCGAAGGCGAAGTGTGCATTCGTTCGTCCAACAACATTTACAACCAGTCTCTGCTGGCCTCGATGATCGCCCATCACGGTGAAGAGGGTGCAGAAGAGTGGGCCCAGGGCGTCGTCGATAACATGGCGCGCGACCCGGAAGGCGGTGACACCGATCAGATTCGCGGCGTTGCCAGCGGCGAGTGTGACCTGGCCGTTGCCAACCACTACTACTACGTGCGCCTGCTGAAGTCGGACGATGTCGCCGACCGTGAAGCCGCGCGCAAAGTGGGCATTATCTTCCCCAACCAAGACGGTCGCGGCACGCACGTCAACGTTGGCGGTGCTGGCGTGGTTGAAGGCGCACCCAACCGCGAGAACGCCGTACGCTTCCTTGAGTTCTTGGCCTCCGACACCGCCCAGGAAGTCTTCGCCTCTGGCAACAACGAATTCCCGGTGGTGGATGGCGTGAAGCAAGACCCGGTGCTGGAGTCTTGGGGCAACTTTGAGAAAGACGACCTGAACATCAGCGAGCTGGGTGAAAACAACCCTGAAGCGATCCGCATCTTCGATCGCGTTGGCTGGCGTTAAGCCCGGCGCGCCCTCGCGCGCACCGCAAACGCTATAAAAAACGCCCGCTGCCATGGCAGCGGGCGTTTTCGTGTGGGAGAAAAAAATATCAGTGCGCTTCGTCCCAGTTGGCGCCGCTTTCGGCTTCGACGGTAAGTTCCACCCTGAGCTCGGCGGCGGCCTGCATGCGTTTTTTCACTTCTTCGATAAACGCCTCGACGTGGCCCTCGGCGACCTCGAACACCAGTTCGTCGTGAACTTGCATCACCATCAGTGCATCAAAATCGCTTTCGGCAAGCCAGGCATCGACGTCGATCATGGCGCGCTTGATGATATCCGCGGCGGTGCCCTGCATCGGCGCATTGATGGCGGTGCGCTCGGCGCCTTGGCGACGGTTGCGGTTTTGCGCGTTAATCTCCGGCAAATAGAGGCGCCGCCCGAACACCGTCTCGACGAAGCCGTCCTCTGCGGCTTGGGCGCGAATACGCTCCATGTAGCGCGCCACACCCGGGTAGCGGTCGAAGTAGCGATCGATATAGGTTTGCGCCTGGTTGCGCTCGATATGCAGCTGGCGCGACAGCCCCCAGGCGCTCATACCGTAGATCAGCCCGAAGTTGATCGCCTTGGCGCTGCGACGCTGTTCATTGGAGACCTTCTCAAGCGTGGTGCCGAACACCTCGGCGGCGGTGGCCGCGTGGATATCCTTGCCTTCCGCGAAGGCGCTCAAAAGCCCTTTATCCTCAGAGAGATGCGCCATGATGCGCAGCTCGATCTGCGAGTAGTCGGCGGCGACAATGCGGTACCCGTGGCGCGCGGTGAATGCCTGACGAATCTTGCGCCCCTCCTCGGTGCGAATGGGGATGTTTTGCAGGTTGGGGTCCGACGACGACAGCCGCCCGGTCGCGGTCACCGCCTGATGGTAGCTGGTATGCACCCGCCCCGTGCGCGGGTTGATCAAACGCGGGAGTTTATCGGTGTAGGTCGACTTCAGCTTGGCAAGCCCACGATGCGCCATGATCACCTTGGGCAGCGGATAGTCCAGCGCCAGCTCCTCAAGCACCGCTTCGGCGGTGGAGGGCGCGCCTTTGGGGGTTTTCTTGATCACCGGAATCTTCTGCTCGTTGAACAGAATCTCCGCTAGCTGCTTGGGCGAGCCAAGGTTAAATTCGCGCCCGGCGAGATCGAAGGCTTTCCGCTCCAACTCATGGATGCGGCTTTCCAGCTCACGGCTTTGCGTGTGCAGACGCTCGGCATCCAGCGCCACCCCATTACGCTCCATGCGCGAGAGCACCGGTACCAGCGGCAGCTCAAGGCTATCCAGCACCTCGGCAAGCGCGCCCTCTTTCTCCACCTGGGGCCGCAGCGTCGCGTGCAGGCGCAGGGTAATGTCGACGTCTTCGCAGGCGTAGGGCGCGGCTTGCTCCAGGGCGATCTGATTGAAGGTGAGTTGCTTCGCCCCCTTGCCGGCGATCTCCTCAAACGTCGTGGTTTTTTCGCCGAGGTATTTAAGCGCGAGCGAATCCATGTCGTGACGCGTGGCGGTGGAGTTGAGCACGTAGGAGGCGAGCATGGTGTCGGCGAGGGGCCCGGCAAGCGCGATACCCGCCTTGGCCAGCACCGACATATCGTACTTGAGGTTCTGGCCGATTTTGGTTTTATCGCCGTCTTCAAGCAGCGGCTTGAGCGCCTTTAAAACCGCGTCGCGTGCAAGCTGCTCGGGGGCGTCCAGGTAGTCGTGGGCCACTGGAATATACGCCGCTTCGCCGGCTTCAAGCGCAAGCCCAATGCCGACGATGTCCGCCTCCATATAGTTCAGGCTGGTGGTTTCCAAGTCGAAGCAGAAAGCGTCGGCCTGTTGTAGCCGCGCAAGCCAGGCGTCGAAATCGTCTTGCGCGGTAATGACATGATCCTGGCGCCCTTGCGATGCGCCGGTGCCTTGCCCGTCCGCCTCGTCATCCAGCGTCGCGCCGCCTTCGATATCGTCAACGCCTTCGTCTTTGCCCTCCAAAAGCTCAGCGAGCCACTGCTTGAACTCAAGCTCACGGTAGAGCTCAAGCAGGCGTTCCCGGTCGGGGTGGGCGATATCCAGATCATCGAGCCCCACCGGCAGATCGCAATCGGTTTTGATGGTGGCAAGCCGGTATGAGAGAAACGCCTGCTCGCGGTGCTCCTCGAGTTTTTTGGGCAGCGTTTTGGCGCCGCGAAAACCCAGCGTTTTGACCCGTTCGAGATCGGCGTAGATGGTATCGAGCCCGCCCTCCATGCCTTGCAGCAGGCCGATGGCGGTCTTCTCCCCCACCCCCGGCACGCCGGGAATGTTGTCGACCTTATCGCCCATCAAGGCGAGATAATCGATAATCAACGACGGCGGCAGGCCAAACTTCTCTTCCACCCCCGCCTCGTCCAGGGTTTCCTCCTTCATGGTGTTGACCAGCGTGATGTGCGCGTTGACCAGCTGCGCCATGTCCTTATCGCCGGTGGAGATCACCGCGTCGCGCCCGGACTCGGTGGCCTTTCGCGCCAGCGTGCCAATGACGTCGTCGGCTTCGACCCCTTCGATGCACAGAAGCGGCAGGCCTAGCGATTTCACGCACTCGTGCAGCGGCTCCACCTGGCGGCGCAAGTCGTCCGGCATCGGCGGCCGCTGGGCCTTATACGCTTCGTAAATGTCGTCGCGGAAGGTCTTGCCCGGGGCATCGAACACCACCGCCATGGGGCTTTCCGGGTAGTCCTTGATCAGGCGCTTGAGCATGTTGAGCACGCCCTTCACCGCGCCAGTGGGCTGCCCCTGGGAAGTGGTCAGCGGCGGCAGCGCGTGAAACGCACGGTACAAATACGAAGAGCCATCCACCAGCACAATGGGAGCGCGAGCCATGTTGTCCACCTTAGTTATCTTGCGGTAAAAATTGCCCCCATCATAACGCAATCGGCGCCCCAGGCGCTGCCAAGTGACGCCCCAAGCCGCTACAATAGAGGGCTTAGCAACCTGGGCGAGACTCTCATGGCTGTATTCACTCCGCTTAGCGACGCACAGGTCGCAGCGTTTTTGGACAAGTTCGACGTTGGCCGCTTTACCGCCCTTCAGGGCGTGGCGGGCGGCACGGAAAATTCCACCTTTTTTGTCACCACCGACCGCCGCGAGCTGGTATTGACGCTCTTTGAGCAGGGTGAGCACGAGGAGCTGCCGTTTTTTGTCGACCTTCTCGACTACCTCGACGAGCACCGCCTGCCGGTGCCCGGCACGGTACACGACCGCGAGGGCGTGGCGCTGCACACCCTGGCCGGTACACGACCGCGAGGGCGTGGCGCTGCACACCCTGGCCGGCAAGCCGGCGCTGCTCTTTCCGCGCCTGCCCGGCCGCCACCCCGAAGCCCCCAACCTCGCGCAGTGCCGAGCACTCGGCGATACCCTGGGGCGAATGCACGTGGTGTCGCAGCACTTCCCCGGTCATCGTCCCAACCCCCGGGATCTGCACTGGCTAAGGGCCATGCATCATAAGGTGCTGACCTATTTAAGCCCCGATGACCAAACGCTGATGAAAAACGAGGTCGACGACTTCGAAACCGCGTTCAGTCAGCACGGCGAGTTGCCGCATGGCGCGATTCACGGCGACCTGTTCCGCGATAACACCCTGTTCGACGGCGACCGGCTCGGCGGCATGATTGATTTTTACAACGGCTGCACCGGCGATCTGCTCTTCGATCTGGCGATCGTGATCAACGACTGGGCCTCCGACGCCGATGGACGCTTAAACGCCGAGCGCCACGACGCGATTCTAAGCGCCTACCAGACGCGCCGCCCGCTCTCCCGCGATGAGCGCAAGCTCTGGCCGGTAATGCTGCGCATGACCGCGCTGCGCTACTGGCTCTCGCGGCTTTTGGTCGTCTACGTCGACCCGCCCGCGCACGACTTGACGCCCCACGACCCGGAGCGCTTTCGCACCATTTTGCACGCGCGCCTTAAGCACGGCGCGCTGCCGATCCCCGAGGTTCGCCAATGAGTTATATGGCCTCCGCCGCAAGCCCCACCCTGCGCGCTCGGCGCACTTGGAATATCGATCAGTGGGGCAGCGGCTACTTCGACGTGGACGAGGGCGGTCAAACCCTGGTGCGCCCCCACGGCAGCGAGACGAACGGTCCTGCGCTGCCGCTGACGGGCCTGGTGCATCAGCTACAAAGCGCCGGGCTGCGCCTGCCAGTGCTGGTGCGCTTTAGCGACATCCTGCACGACCGCGTGGAGCAGCTGTGCGGTGCGTTCGACCAAGCGATGCAGGAGGCCGACTACAGCGCCGGCTACACGGCGGTCTACCCGATCAAGGTCAACCAGCAGCGCCGCGTGGTGGAGGAGATTCTCGCCACCAGCGAGCGCGGCCACGGCCGCGTAGGGCTTGAAGCCGGCAGTAAACCCGAGCTTTTGGCGGTGCTGGCGCTATCGGATAGCGGCTCGTCGCTGATCGTGTGCAACGGCTACAAAGACCGCGAGTACGTGCGTTTGGCGCTGCTCGGCGAGAAGCTCGGCCACCGGGTCTACCTGGTGGTGGAGAAGCTTTCCGAGCTTGAGCTGATTCTGGAGGAGGCAAAAGCGCTGGAGGTGCGCCCGCGCATTGGCCTACGCGCGCGGTTGGCCTCGGTGGGTAAAGGCAAATGGCAAAATACCGGCGGCGAGAAATCCAAGTTCGGCCTTACGGCGAGCCAGATTTTGCAGGTTGTCGAGACCCTGCGCGAGCGCGATGCGCTGGCCAGCCTGCAGCTGGTGCACTTCCACCTGGGCTCGCAGATCGCCAATATCCGCGACATTCAGCGCGGCCTGCGCGAGTGCGCGCGCTTCTACCAAAGCCTGGTCGAGCTCGGCGCGCCGGTGGATACCGTGGATGTTGGCGGGGGCCTGGGGGTCGACTACGAAGGCACCCGCTCGCGCAGTTTCTGCTCGGCCAACTACTCCATGGCCGAGTACGCCCGCAATGTGGTTCACGCCTTCGCCCAGCTATGTCAGGAGCAAGGGCTTACGCAGCCGCACCTGATTAGCGAATCCGGCCGCGCGCTGACCGCCCATCATGCGGTGCTGATCACCAACGTGATCGACGAAGAGCGCATCGATGCCACCCCGCCCGAGCGCCAGGCCCTTGACGACGCTTACGTTGAGACGCTGTGGCAGGTGTTTGAGCGGCTTGAAGAAGCGCAAGAGCCGCGGGTGCTGGTCGAGGCGTGGCATGACTTGCTCCATGCTATCAGCGAGCTGCAAGAACGCTTTGTCATGGGGCTTAGCAGCGTCACCGCGCGCGCCGAGGGTGAACGCGTGTATACCGCCGCTTGCGCACGGCTGCGCGCGCAGCTGGATAGCCGCAACCGCGCCCACCGCGAGATTCAAGATGAGCTTGCCGAGAAACTCGCCGACAAACTGTTCGTCAATTTCTCGCTGTTTCAATCGGTACCCGATATTTGGGGCATTGAACAGATTTTCCCGGTGCTGCCGCTTTCGGGGCTCGACCAGCCTCCCACGCGCCGCGCGGTGATTCAGGACATCACCTGCGACTCTGACGGGCGTATCGATCACTACGTGGATGGCCAAGGGGTGGAGAGCACCCTGCCACTGCCCGAGTGGGTCAACGGTGAGGAGCGCTGGCTAGGCTTCTTCCTGGTCGGCGCCTACCAGGAGATTCTGGGCGACTTGCACAACCTGTTCGGCGATACCGACTCCATCGACGCCGCCCTCGACGCTAACGGCGAGTGGATGCTCTCCAACCCCGTGGCGGGCGACCGGGTGGCCGACGTGCTGGCCTACGTCAATTTCGACGCCGAGGTGCTGAAAAAGAAACTGATGGACCAGCTCACCGCCAGCGGCTTCTCCGCGCATGAGCAGACCCACTTCGCCCAAAGCTTAAGCGACGGCCTAAGCGGCTATACCTATCTTGAATGACGCACTTGAATGACGTGCTTGAGTAACGCGCTTGAACAGACTTAAGTAACGCTTACTCCACTACGCTGCCGGTGATTTCCAGCCCGCCGGTGAGCGTCATTTTGAGCTTGGCACCGCGGGGGAGTTCGCCCACTCCCACCGGGGTGCCGGTCAAGATCACATCCCCCGGCTCCAGGGTGAAGTGGCGGCTCATTTCCGCCACCAGCGTGGGCACGGGGAAAATCATGTCGGCCCCTTCGCCGCGTTGACGCTCTTCGCCGTCGATCTCCAAGGTGAAGGCAAGCGCGTTCCAGTTGGGGACACGCTCTAGGGGCAAAAACGGCGATAGCGGGCAGGCACCGTCAAACCCTTTGGCGATTTCCCACGGGTGCCCTTTCTCTTTGAGCTGGGTTTGCACATCGCGCAGGGTTAAGTCCATCGCCAGGCCAATGCCGACGATGGCGCGTTGGGCTTCGTCCTGGGTGGCATCGGTCAAGGTATCCCCCACCAGCAGCGCCAATTCGATCTCGTAATGAACCTCCCCGCGCGAAAACGGCGGATTGAGCGGCTCGCGCAAATCCACCGCGCTGGTGGCCGGCTTGATAAACAGAAGCGGCTCGGTGGGCACGGGGTTGTCCAGCTCTTTGGCGTGATCAGCGTAGTTGCGGCCGATACAGACGATTTTGCCTAGCGGCTGGGAAAACGCCTGGCCATCGGTAAAGTGGGGAACAAAGCGCATGGTGGGTCGTCTCCTTCTCCTGATGCGTGCCGCCGCTTCACGGCGGACGCAACAGTCTACCCCACCATGGCAATAGTGCTATACCCCGATTTTTGCGTGAACGCGCGTTTATTCAGGCGTCCACTGCTCACCGGGCTGGTGCGCCAGGAAGCTCGGGCGCTGCTTGGGCGCGGCAAACGGCGCTTGGCAGCGGTTATCTGGACGGTTATAGACGAAGAACACGTTGCTTCGCGGGTCCGGCGAGAGGTTGGCGTTGGAGGCGTGCAGCACGTTGCAGTCAAACAGCAGAAGGCCCCCAGCCTCGCCTTTCGGCGCTTCAATGCCGTGCTCCTTGACCAGCTCGGTAAGCGCTTGTGGGCCGGGCACGCCTACCTCTTGGGCTTTCAGCGAGCTTTTGTGGTTATCCTCGGGGGTCTCCCCCAGACACGGCACGAACTTCTCGTGGGAGCCGGGGATAAGCATCAGCGGGCCGTTAAACTCGTGGTTTTTCGTCAGAATCAACGAGGCGCTGACCGCGTGCATGCGCGGCATGCCATCTTCGGCGTGCCAGGTCTCAAAATCGGAGTGCCAGTTAAAGCCCTTGCCGGCAAAACCCGGCTTGTAGTTAATCCGCGACTGATGCACGTAAGGGTCGGCGCCGATAATTTGACGCGCCGCACCCGCGAAGCGCTCATCTTTCGCCAGCTCGCCAAGCCGCTGGGAAAGAAAATGCACGGCAAACAGCGAGCGAATTTCCTGGCTTTTCGGCTCGGTGACGCTGAAATCGCGGCCGCGGAAGGCGTCCTCTTCCAGCAGCGCCGTCATCTCTTGGCGCAGCTCCTTGAGCTCTTCACCGCTGATCAAATTGGGAATAAACAGAAAGCCTTTGCGCTCAAACTCGTCAAGCTGCGCGGCCGTCAGCGGGCCTTCAAGCTCGCGGCCTTTGACCACACCGTCCTGGCGAGGCTGCCAAAGCGCGTCCGGCGCTTTGCTCAAACGGGTGGGGTAGACATCCTTCACCGACGCGCGCTGCGCGGAAGGCATGTCGGTCATTTCGCTGTACTGTTTTTGCGTGGTGTTACGGAAAGGCATGTTCTTGACTGCCATCTAATCAACCCCCTATAAAAAGTTGTGATTAAACGCGAATCAATGGGTAGTACGGGCAGTAGGGTAGCCCAAAAACCCCACTCTGCAAGTGGGATTGTGCGAGGGCTATATCGTCATCGTTGGGATCAGCCGGCGTGGTGGCGAAGCAGCCAATCCGCCGGGGTATCGCTTGCACTCAGGCGGGCACCGGTGAGCTGGTACCACTCTTCTTCGGTCAGGTAGCTCTGGCACCAGCGCCCCAGCGCGGCGGCGGTGACGTCAGCGCTTTGCTGGTTACAGCGGTAGCGGTTGGCCATGTCCAAAAGGTCTTGACGGGCAGTGCGCGCACGGGCAAAGCCGCCGTGCACGCTTGAGAGCGGGCAGCGCCGATCATAGGCTGCGTTGATTAACGCGTCCAGCCAGTACCCCAGCTCACGCGCTTGTATACCGCCGTAAACTGCCACCAAAACCTCCCCCAAGCGATGAGTGCGTTAGCCTGCCCGAATTTAGTGCAAAAGTCATCCGTGCGCGGCACCATCTATCGCTACGCCCTATCCTACGCCCTACCGCTATCGCCGCCAAAACCACGCAGTACGTTTACCACATTGACGCCGATGTCTGCCACCGCGTAGCCCCCTTCCAGCAAAAAGGTGGTCGGTCGTTTAAGCGTCGCTAGGCGCTCACCGAGGGTCACAAAGTCGTCATTCTTAAACGTGAACGCGCTGATCGGGTCGCCCTCGAAAATATCCACCCCTAGCGATATCACCACAAGCTCGGGATCAAACGCCTGGATGTCTGCCAGCGCCTGATCCAGCGTGGCAAGCCAAGTGGCGACATCGGTACCCGGCGGTAGCGGATAATTGACGTTAAACCCTTCACCAGGGCCACGGCCGGTTTCATCGGCGTAGCCAAGATAGTAGGGAAACGTCACCGCCGGGTCGCCGTGAATCGAGACAAACAGCACGTCGTCGCGATCAAAGAAAATCTGCTGGGTGCCATTGCCGTGGTGGAAATCGACATCCAGAATCGCCACCCGCTTCTTGCCGGCATCGCGGGCGTATTGGGCCGCGATTGCGGCATTATTGAAAAAACAGTAGCCACCGAATTGATCAAACGCGGCGTGATGCCCCGGCGGGCGGCAAAGTCCAAAGCTCGGCTCGCCACTGGCAAGCGTATGCGCGACCGCCGCGAGCGCCACGTCTTTGCTCGCCATGGCCGCCTCGAAAGTGCCGTCGGTGATGGCCGTCTCCGCTGCGAGCGCGTAGTAGCCGAGCTGCCCGCTGACCGACTTAGGAATACGGTCATCGCGCAGCGTGCGCGCCGGCCAGATATTCGCCATCGCCTCGCCGGCGTGCCCCGCCGCTTGCCAGCGCTGCCAGCAGCTTTGCAAAAAATCGACGTAGCCTCGATCGTGTACCGCCAATACCGGCGCCAATCCCAAGGCGGGCGGTTCTCGTATCTCACCCAACTGCGCCTGCTTTAGGCAGGCTAGGATCAACGCCACCCGTTCGGGGCTCTCAAACGGCGTGACCAGGGTGCCGTCGTGGAGTTCGGTGTTGGCTTGGCGCAGGCTGGTTTTATCGCTGTGAAACGTCAACATGGCAGGTGTTTTTTTCCTCGTTATCCCAGGTGTCGGAGCAGCGCCACGCGGCGGCCCAACGGCGTTTTTGCTCGGGGCGTTGTTGCTTCAACGCGTATTCGGCGCGGCTGGCCGCCGCGCGATCGGCAAACGGCTGCGCGCCAAGCAGCCCACGCGGCGNGTTCGGGGCTCTCAAACGGCGTGACCAGGGTGCCGTCGTGGAGTTCGGTGTTGGCTTGGCGCAGGCTGGTTTTATCGCTGTGAAACGTCAACATGGCAGGTGTTTTTTTCCTCGTTATCCCAGGTGTCGGAGCAGCGCCACGCGGCGGCCCAACGGCGTTTTTGCTCGGGGCGTTGTTGCTTCAACGCGTATTCGGCGCGGCTGGCCGCCGCGCGATCGGCAAACGGCTGCGCGCCAAGCAGCCCACGCGGCGGGTTGGCGCGGGTGTAGCGCGCACCTTTACCCTCGCAGTGCGCTCGGTAGCGTTTGGCAAGATCATTGGTAATGCCCACGTAGGTGCCGCGCTGGCACTCCAGTAAATAGACGTACCAGCTGCGTTTTTCCGCGCTCACGCTGACGGCACCTCGCTCTCCGGCTTAATGGGCGCCCGCTTCAGGGCGTGCAAAAAGGTTTTCAGCTCGTGCAACGGCATGGGTTTGGCCAGGCCAAAACCTTGGAATATATCGCACTGATACGCCAGCAAGCGCGCATGCTGTGGCGCCGTCTCAATCCCTTCGGCAACGACGTCCAATCCCAGGTGGTGCGCCATGGAGATAATCCCCTGCACGATCGCCGCGTCGTCGTCGCTGTCCGGCAGCTCTTTGATAAAGCTGCGATCGATTTTCACCGTGCTGATGGGCAGATTTTTCAGATAGCTAAGGCTGGAAAAGCCAGTGCCGAAATCATCGATAGCCACGCGGATCTGCATGCTGCGCAGCGCATGCAGGGTGTCAATGGCGGCTTCGGTGTTGTCCAGCAAAATGCCTTCGGTCAGCTCTAGTTCCAGCTGTTCGGTGGCCAGCCCTGAGGCATCCAGGGCATCGCGCAGCGTGGTTAAAAAGCTCGCGCGATGGAACTGCAGCGGCGATAAATTGACCGCCGCCTTCACCGCGCCATAGCCTTGCGCGTTAAGCGCCTGCATATCGCGGCAGGCGCGCTTTAGCACCCACTCGCTGATGGGCATGATCTGCCCCGTCGCCTCCGCCAGCGGAATAAAGCGTGCGGGGGAGATAAAGCCTTTTTGCGGGTGCGGCCAGCGCAGCAGTGCCTCCACGCCGGAGAGCTTGCCTTCGCGGTTGATCAGCGGCTGATAGTAGAGCTCAAAGGCTTCATGGTCGATCGCTTCTTGCAGGTCATTGCGCAGCACCATGCGCTCGCTGACGCTATCGGTAAGCGTGTGGTTGAACCAGTGATAGGCATTACGCCCCTGCTGTTTGGCCTGATACATCGCCATATCGGCCTGCTGAATCAGCTCCTGTGGCCGCAGCGTGCCAGGCTGGCTCATGGCGATCCCGATACTCGCGGTAAGATAAAGCTCCTGGCCATCCACATGGTAGGGCAGCGCCAGCGCCGGCAGCATGCGCTCGACTACGCCCATGACCTGGGTTTCATCACCGATATTGGCCTGCAAGATCACGAACTCATCGCCGCCTAGCCGCGCGACGGTATCCGTTGGCCGCACCGCCGCGAGCAGACGCTGCGCCACCTCAATCAGTAACTGATCGCCCACCGCATGGCCTAGGTTATCGTTGATGGGTTTGAAATCGTCCAGGTCGACAAACAGCACGGCGACCTGCTTGCCCCGGCGCTGAGATGCGCTGAACTTAGCCATTAGCCGCTCTTCAAACAGCGAGCGGTTGGGCAGACGCGTCAAGTCGTCGTGGGAGGCGTGATAAGCCAACTGAGCCTCAAACGCTTTGTGCTCGGTGATGTCGTGCTGCACGCCGACAAAATGGGTGACTTGGCCGTCGTTATCGCGCACCGGAGCGATGTACAAATCGTTCCAGAAGGGCGTGCCGTCTTTGCGATGGTTGCACAGCGTGACGTGGATATCGCGCTGCGCTTTAACGTGTTTGCGGATTCGCGCCACCACCTTGGGGTCGCTCTCCTTACCTTGCAAAAAGCGGCAGTTACGACCGATCACTTCGTCTTGCGGGTAGCCCGTCATTTGGCTAAAGGCGCGATTGGCGTAAATAATCGGCTGGTCGGGCTGGGTGGCATCGGCAATCACCACGCCGTTGACGCTCGCCTCGACGCTGCGCTCTAGAGTACGCAGCCGAGTCTGCTGGCGGCGGCTGGTGGTAACGTCTTGACCGATGCCGTACACGCCCTCGATCTCGCCATTGACCATGATCGGCGTATTGATCAATTCGATCACATGGGCCTCGCCTGCGCGGTCGTAGAGCACAAACTCGTAACGTTCGATATGCCCTTGCTTGGCGGCGTTAAAGTGCTGCGTCAGCCGCTCGATATCCTCGGGCTGAATAAAATCGACAAAAGAGTGCCCCAGCATCTCCTCCGGCGCATAGCCGGTGATGAGTCCACAGGTCGCGTTGGCACTGACAAAACGCCCCTCTAAATCGAGGGAGAACACCGCATCCGGATGGTGCACGAACAGCGAACGGTAGCGCTGCTCGCTCTCCTGCAGCGAACGTCGCACTTGGGCGCGCTCCACGGCCAGCGCCACCAGCCCGGCGGCTTTTTCGATTAACCTCTGGTGGGCTTTATCCGGCTCGGCGACGTGGGAGTAGTACGTGGCAAAGGTGCCCAAAAGCTGGCCTTCTCCGCTGAGCACCGGGCACGACCAGCAGGCACTGAGGCCATTTTTCAGCGCGATCTCTTGGTACCCTCGCCAGCGGCTGTCGTTGGCGATATCGGCGCAAATCACCGGCTCGTGGAGAAACGCCGCGCTGCCGCAGGCGCCTCGCATAAGGCCAATGGGAATACGCGTCACCGCCTTGCTATAGGAGGCGGGTAAGCGCTCGCCCGCGGCCAAGTACAAGTGTGTTTTTTCGTCATTGGCGAGCATGATCGAACAGAGAGCGCCCGGCAGTTGCCGCTCAAGCAGTTGGCAAATCGCCTCCAAAATATGCTCAAGCGGCGCATCCTGCGCGATCATCCGCTGCGTGTGCTGCTGATCCTCTAGCGCTTGGCGTGCCTGAGCGAGCTCTTGGCTGCGCGCTGAGGTCAAACGCACCGTTCCCAGGCTAAACGCCAACAACCAGCTAAGCGTCAGGCCGCCAAAGGTGACGCCCATCGGCACGAGACTGGCCGTTTGCCAGTCTTCGTTGCTCCCCGGATACGCCTGTAGCTGTAGGTCGATGCCTCCCGGCAGGGCCACCGCTTGGGTAGCCAGCGGGTAATCGAAAGCCGTGGAGGTTTCCCTTTCACCTGTTTCCGGTTGCAGAAGAAAAAGGCGTTCGTCGCCGCGGATCACCCCGACCTGAAAAAGCCCAAACTCCAACCCCAGCTCGCCGTGCAGCAAGGTCGCTAGATCGAACACCGTGACGAGCTGTTGGCTATGCTCGGGTAAATGGATCAACAGCAGTGCATCGGCCGGACGACTTGTATCGGGCAGCAGCAGCCGCGACTGCTCGGAAGGCGCCTCCAGCCACGCCTGTATCACCTCACGCGCTAGCTGCTGTTCCAGCCAGCGCGTGCGTGCCAGTGAACGCTCAAACGCCCACTCGCGCTGCCCGGAGTCGGCGTCCATCAGCGCAATCACCTCGATGCTGGGCGTGTCGCGCAGGTAATTACGCGCATCCCGCGCCATCACCACCGGATCAAGGCGGGTTTCGGCGGCTTCCAGGCGCGCGGCCATGCGCTCCATCAAGCGCAGTTTGTCGCTCACTACCTGCTCGGCGTTGAGCTGAATATTGTCGAGCAAGTAGCTCGCTTGGCGCTGGGTATTGGCATGCTGTTGCTGGCTTAGCGCCAGCCACGCCAGGCTGCTCAGTGCCACCCCTCCCACGCACGCCACGACTGTCAGTGGCCCCGGGTTGAGCGCTTTGTCGCTTTCGCGCTGACTGGCAAGCAGCATGGCCACCCCCAGCAAAAAAGCGAAAAAGACCACCACCAGTGGCGATGACGTGGCCAGCGATCCGTTGGCCCTCAACGCGGCCTGAAACCATAAATCCGCGAGCACGCCAACCGTCAGCGCGCCGAATCCCAGCAGCAAAGCCCCGGAAAATCGCCATAGCCGCTGGTGCCAGCGGCAAGTGAGCCCGAAAAGCAGGCTCACCGCCGCCGGCAGCATAATCAGCGTGGGAAGCGTTGCCATGCGCCGCCCCTGGGTCACCCACGACGCCGAGACGCCGCCGGCCACCGCATTGTGCGCCAGGGTATACCCCAACAGGAGAAGCAGCGTGAGCGTGGAGGCACGGCGCACCCCGCGCCACCCTTGTAGCGAGGCCAGAAGCCCGGCGCCAAATAGCATCGCGCTTAGCGCGGCATCGGGCACCAGCACGTTGGCCACCAGGGCGTAATGGCGCTCCCAGAGGTTCAACGCCAATCCAGCCGCCCCCAGGCACAAAAGCGTGGCGGCCACCAAAAGGAGCAAACTCTCTTGCGCCAAATCGCGGGTTTTAATCAGCATGATGGCCCTCACTATTACCATGCGCCCACCAAGGCAAAGAAGCTCCTAGCCTAATCGATTCCCCCGTTAACGTCTCGTAGGGTTTGTTTAGCTTGGGTGACAATTTGGGTACACTATCAACGCAGCATGATTTTTGACACGGAGTACGCATCACGATCGATTAATCTTTCCTACACGTAGCGGAGGTTCTCCCATGAAGGTCTACAAACCGCAATGGCAGTGCACGTTTAGCGTAAACGAAGGCGCAGAAACATCGGCCAACTGGAAAGAGCGAATCGCGTGGCGGCTAAGAGGGATCGCCGACCGGCTTGAGGGCGGTGGCAGAACGTTGAAAATCCACTATGACGTAACCCCCGTGGTTAGCCGTGATGAAGTCGACACCTGCTTGGGTAAGGGGTTTGAAGTGACCCAGCGGCTGCTCACGCAGCTCGCCCATCAGCAAGCCTGTGAAGACGTTATGCGCCATGCGAAAGCAGAACTGTATGAAGAGCACCCTTCGTCGTAGCGCGTTAATTCGCGATGATGAAACCGCTAGATGCCCCACCCGCTTAGGCGCGTGGGGTTTTTGTTTGCCGGACATTGATTGCCGCTACCCGGTTTCAAAAGGCACTTCTAGCGCTTTGCCCATCCGCGCCATGAAGGCGATGCACGCCTCAAGCTCGCTTTTCTCGATGTACTCATCCGGCTGATGCGCCTGCGCGATACTTCCAGGCCCCAAAATAAGGGTTTCAAGCCCTTGGCGCTGGAACTGACCGGCTTCGGTGGCATACGCCACGGCGTGGTCGCAGCAAGCGCCCGGCAGGTGGTCTTTGGTCAACCGCAGCACGCGTGCGTTATCGCGGTTGGCAAGCCCCGGCACGGTGACATTGAGCGCCTCGGTGGTGATCTCGACCGCTTTGCCGCGCGCTTCTAGCTCGGCTTTTAAGCGCTCCGCATAGGCGTGAACGCGGGCATAGACTTCATCGAACGTATCGGTGGGGAGATGACGGATCTCCCACTCGAACTGACACTCGCGGGCCATGATATTGATCGCCGTGCCGCCCTGTATCTTGCCCACGTGCAGGCTGGTATGCGGCACGTTAAACGCCGTGTCCACACGCCCCTCTTCCACCAGCGCCGCCATGGTGTCTTCGATAAAAGTGATCAGCCTTGCCGCCATGTGAATCGCCGAGGTGCCCTGATAGACCTGGCTGCTGTGCGCCTCGCGGCCGATGACGGTGGTGCGCAGGTTGGTCGCGCCTTTTTGTGCCACCACCGGCTGCATGCTCGTCGGCTCGCCCACGATCACATGCGCCGTGGTGGAGTGGTGCTGGTAAAAGCGACGAATTAAATCCGGCGCGCCAACGCAGCCGATCTCCTCATCGTAGGAGAACCCCAAATAGATCGGCTGCGCCAAGGGCGCTTTTACCCACTCGGGCACCATCGCCAGCGCGCAGGCGATAAAGCCTTTCATATCGCAACTGCCTCGGCCGTAGAGCCGACCATCACCGCCGTCGCGCAGAATGAAAGGGTCGGACGACCACGGCTGCCCCGCGACCGGCACCACATCGGTATGGCCGGAAAGCATCACCCCACCCGATGCCTTTGGGCCGATCCGGGCGATCAGGTTGGCTTTCTGCCCGCACGGGCTCATCACCCGCTCGCTCGCCACGCCGTAATCGGCAAGGTAGGCTTCGATAAACTCAATCAGGTCCAAATTGGAGCGACTTGAGGTGGTGTCAAAAGCAACCAATTTACCCAGCAGTGTCACAGCATCTTCGTGCATAAAAACATCGTTCATGGAATGGCTGGCTCCCCGCATTACCCTGGCTCGTTAGGTAAAAAAACATTAACGAAACCCTACCACTCACCTACGCCCACGCCTACTACGCTATAAACAGCCCCAAGTCACCTTAACCACCGTTCACAAGGAGCGTCGCCGTGAAACACCTTTTTCTTCTTCGCCACGCCAAATCAAGCTGGGAAGATCCGTCGCTTGCCGATGATGAGCGCCCTCTTAGCCCGCACGGTGAACTGCAAGCGAGTGCCGTCGCCGCCGGACTGCAGCGTCGCGGCGCCTTCGCCGGCACGGTCTACGCAAGCCCGGCGGTGCGCGCGCAACAGACCCTTTCAAACCTGAGTCACTCACTGCCGGGGTTGGCGCTTAAAAGCCGCGCGCGTAACGCGCCCGCGCTTTACAACTTTGACGCCAAAGCGCTCATTAACTGGCTTGTTCACGCCAACCCCAGCGCGGAGAGCGTTACGCTTATCGGCCACAACCCCGCCCTTGAGCAACTGGCGCAGCGGCTCATCGCCGACGCACCCGATTCCCTGCCGACGCTGGGCATGCTGCATATCGCGCTGCCCATCGATAGCTGGAAGGAGGTGGAGGGCCTAGAAAAAGGCGGCGAGCTGAGCGATAGCCTCACGCCAGTGGACGCAAGCTATGCGCTTTTTAAGCGCACCTTGGCCGGTCAGCCGAAACTCAAAAACAAGATAAAAAACAAGACACTGCCCAAGCGTCTGCCCACCATGCTGCAACACCGTTACGGCCTGGTACGCGCCCTGGAGCCTGGCGTGATCGCGGGGGAAGACCCAGAGTTTCTGCACCAGTACCGGGTCAACCTGCGTCGCAGCCGCGCCGTGGTGGAAGCCATCAAAGCGACCACGCCGGTGCCCAAGTTGAAAAAAGCGCTCAAGCGCATCAAAAAGCGCGCCCAAGCCACCAGCGAGTTACGCGACCTTGACGTGTTTTTGCAGGATATTAGCGACACCCCCGAGCTCCCCCACCTGGGTGCCGCGCTTCGCCGCTGGCTGCGCGATGAAGCGCGGAAGCGTCAACAAACCCTTTGCGAGGCGCTGACAAGCGAAGCCTACGAGGAGGACATGCAGCGCTGGCGGGCGCTGATCGAGAGCGATGCTTTCAAGCAAGCGCTCAAGGGGCTAAAACCCAAACAGATCCACCAGGTGCTCAAGGCGCGCATCACAGATCACGATACGCAGCTTGCCAACCTTAGCGCCGACTCCCCCGACGCGGCGCTGCATGAGCTGCGCAAAAGCGTCAAACGCATACGCTATCTGGCCGAACTCATGCCCGAGCGACACAGCGACTTGCTCAAGCGCTTAAAGCCGCGCCAGAAACTGCTCGGCGATTATCAAGACCGCGCCGTACAGCTTACCTGGCTCGCTGCCTTCGCCCATAAGCAGACGCTACCGGACGATGTCGCGCAAGAGTTCCACACCTGGCGGCAAACCTTGATCGCGCGTCAGCAGCATCGGCGCGAGCAGATCTACCAGCTGGCGCCGCTCGGGCAATAAGCGGGAGCCTTACCAGGGCAGCGTCTCGCCGTTGCTGTGCCAGAAGCCGCCGGTGTTGTCGAGATTGAGCGCCTCGATACGCGCGGCAATACCCGCGGCGGCTTCTTCCGGGGCGATCAAACCGCCATAGTTGACCATGCGCGTTTGCACAAAGCCGGGGTGCAGCTGCGCCACGGCGATCCCCTCTGGCTTGAGATCCATCGCCAACGATTTGCCGAAAGCGTTAAGCGCGGCTTTCGAGGCACGGTAACCGTAGCGCCCGCCGGAGTCGTTATCGGCAATCGACCCCATGCGGCTGGTGATGTTGGCGATCTTGCTGCCCTTGGCCAAATTCGGCAGCAACGCCTCGCATACCCGCAGGGGCGCGTAGGCGTTGATCTCCATCTGCTCGCGGATGGTGTCGAAATTGATCTCCCCGAGGGACTCGTCGCGCAAAAGCCCCGCGTTATTGATCAGCACGCCAAGCGTGACGCCTTCGAGTTCGCGGGCGAGGCGCGCCACGTCTTCCGACTGGGTGACATCGATACCCTCAATCACGCGCTCGGCCACCGCCTTGAGCTCATCCGAGCTTTGGCGACACACGCCAATCACACCCCAGCCCGCTTGATGGTAGTGCTCGGCCAGTGCCAAACCCACACCGCGATTCGCGCCGGTAATCAGTACCTTGTTGGTCATGTTCTGCCCTCATTGACGTAAAATTCACACACTTCAGGGTAGAGGGGCAAAGCACGTTTGCCAACGCAGCGATTAGGGCGCGCGCCAGTCGAGGCGCTCCCACCGCTCGCAACGGGCGATTTCCGCTAACACCGGGTCGGGGTTGACCGCGACCGGGCGGTTCACCCTGTTAAGCAGCGGCAAATCATTTTGCGAATCAGAATAGAAGCTCATGTGGTGGACGTCCCACGCCTGCTGCTCTAACCAGGCGTTCAGGCGCGCCACTTTACCCCCGCGATAGGAGAGCACCCCCGTTGTCGCCCCGGTAAAGCGGTCAGCGTCAAGCGCGGGTTCGGTGGCGATCACCGCATCAACCTCTAGCATGGCGGCAATGGGCGCCACCAGGTGCCGCGACGAGGCCGAGATCAGCATCAAATACTCCCCGTGGCGACGGTGCTGATCGAGCAGCGCCCTGCCTTGCGCGAATAGCCGCGGCGCGATGCAAGCAGCCACAAAGCGTTGCACTTCAGTGGCGACCTCGTCGGTGTGGCGGCCGATCAACGGCGATAGCGTCAGCGCCAGATACGTTTCCAGCCGCAAGCGCCCCTCATGGTATGCCGCATTCATGGCCCGAGTGCGCCCCAGATAGTCCACCGGATCCTCGACCCAGCCGCGATCGGCCATCCAGGTGTTCCAAAGCGCACTACAGTCGCCATCCAGCAGCGTGTCATCGAGGTCAAACAGGGCAAGACGCATGGTGATCTCCTTCGGCGTCAATACTTTCAGCGCCGCAGTGTGGGCGCTGGGCATGACAGACGTATGAAACGTCCCGGCGACCAGCGCATAAAGCCGCTGACGGTCACGCTTTTTTCATCGCTTCGTCACGTCTTCGTCGCGCCAGTGTCATCTCGGCCGGCCAGGGTAGGTGGGTGTCTCGCCCATTGCCCTCTGTTTTGGAGCCTTTTCGCCATGCTGTTAAAACGTACCCTGCTCAATAGCGCTATTGCTGGTCTTTTTGCCACCGCAAGCATTGCCGCCAGCGCCGATCTCTCTTCGCGTTACAGCGATAACGATGGCGACATGATCGCCGACATTCCCGCTGAAAAAGCGCAGCAGGTCGACCCCGATACGCTGATTTTCGCCTACACGCCGGTGGAAGACCCGGCCGTTTACGCCGAGGTGTGGGCCGATTTCCTCGACCACTTAAGCGATACCACGGGCAAAGACGTGCGGTTCTTCCCGGTGCAATCCAACGCTGCCCAGCAAGAAGCGCTGCGCGCCGGCCGCCTTCACGTCGCGGGGTTTAATACCGGTGGTGTGCCGGTGGCGGTGAACTGCGGCGGCTTCCGCCCGTTCACCATCATGGCCGGCGAGGACGGCAGCTTCGGCTACGAGATGGAGATCATTACCTATCCCGGCAGTGACATCCGCTCGGTGGAGGATATTGAAGGGCGCGAACTGGCCTTTACCTCGCCGACATCCAACTCCGGCTTTCGCGCGCCTTCTGCGCTTTTGCGCTCGGATTACGGCCTGGAAGCCGACGAGGATTTCGACACCGCCTATTCGGGCTCGCACGACAACTCAATTTTGGGCGTGATCAATCAAGACTACGAAGCAGCCGCCGTGGCGAACTCGGTGCTTAACCGTATGCTCGCCCGCGACGTCATCGCCGAGGAGGATTACACCACGATCTACACCTCGGAAACCTTCCCCACCACCGCTTACGGCACGGCGCACAACTTAACGCCGGCGCTTCAGGAGAAGATCCAAGACGCGTTTTTCAGCTACGAGTGGGAAGGCACCGCCCTTGAGGCCGAGTTCTCCAACTCAGGTGAGGCGCAATTTATCCCGATCACCTACGAAAAGCACTGGAACGTCATCCGCACCATCGCCGATGCCAACGGCGTGACCTACGACTGCGATTAAGCGTCACTGACGCGCTTCTACCGGCCAGAAGAGCCCTCTTCTGGCCGTTATGCTATGTAACGAGGTAGACCATGCTCACCCTAAACGGCGTTGGAAAGCGCTACTCCACCGGGGATCGCGCCCTCAACAACATCGAACTCACCCTGCCCAATGGCCAGGTAATGGCGCTGATTGGCCCATCGGGTGCAGGCAAGAGCACGCTAATTCGCTGCGTCAACCGCCTGGTGGAACCCAGTGAAGGCAACATCCGGTTGGACGGTATGGAGCTGACGTCGCTGTCAGGCCAGAAACTGCGTCAGGCACGGCGCGCCATGGGGATGATTTTCCAGGAGTACGCGCTGGTTGATCGTCTCTCGGTCATGGAAAACGTCCTCTCCGGCCGGCTCGGCTACGTGGGGTTCTGGCGCAGCTTTGCGCGTCGCTATCCGCAAGAGGCGGTGGCGGAGGCATTTCGTCTGCTGGAGCGGGTAGGCCTGGCCCACGCGATGGATAAACGCGCCGATGCGCTCTCTGGCGGACAGCGTCAACGCGTGGGAATCGCCCGTGCGCTGCTGCAAAGTCCGAAACTGCTGCTGGTCGACGAACCCACGGCAAGCCTTGACCCGAAAACCTCGCGCCAGATCATGCGTTTGATCCGCGAGCTGTGCGCCGAACGCGGGCTGGCGGCGATTATCAATATTCACGATGTCGCGCTCGCGCAGCAGTTTGCCGACCGCATCGTTGGCCTGCGCGCCGGCGAGATCGTCTTTGATGGCCCGCCGAGCGAATTAACCGCCGAGATGTTGACCACCATTTATGGCGAGGAGGAGTGGGATACCACACCCGAGCCCCTTGCGTCGGAAACGGAAAACGTCCCCTCCTCGGCGGTAACCCCCCGCCAAGCGGTTAACAACGTGCCGCCCCTGGCCGCGGGAGGTGCCTTGTGAGCGCAACGCCCTCCGAGCGGCGCCACCGTTTGGCGCAACAGGGAAGGTGGCGCCGCCTACCGCTGATTCGAAGCACCGGGCTGCGCGGGGGGCTCTCCTTAGCGCTGGCGCTTTACCTGGTAGTGGCCTTCGCTTCGATTGAGGTGGATTGGGACCGCGTGGCCGAAGGCGCCAGCCGCGGAGCGAATTTTCTCGCCGCTTTCATGCAGCCGGATGTTATCAGCCGCTGGGATGACATTCTCGCCGGGCTTTTGGAGAGTTTGACCATGACGGTCACCTCCACGGTGCTCGGCATCGCGCTGGCGGTGCCGGTGGGGTTGGGCGCGGCGCGCAATATTGCGCCCCTCCCGGTTTACGCCCTCTGCCGCAGCATCATCGCCGTTTCCCGCACCTTCCAAGAGGTCATCATCGCGATTTTGTTTGTGGTGATGTTCGGCTTCGGTCCGCTGGCGGGGATGATCACGCTGGCGTTTGCCACCATCGGCTTTATGGCCAAGCTACTCGCCGAGGATATCGAAGATTTGGACTGGCGCCAGGTCGAGGCCATTCGGGCAACCGGCGCGGGCTGGTGGCAAACCCTCAACCATGCGGTGCAGCCGCAGGTCATGCCGCGTTTGATCGGACTTTCCCTGTACCGGCTGGATATCAATTTCCGCGAATCGGCGGTGATCGGCATCGTCGGCGCGGGCGGCATCGGCGCCACGCTCAACACCTCCATCAGCCGCTACGAGTACGACACCTCAGCGGCGATCTTGCTGATTATCATCGCTATCGTGCTGCTATCGGAATACAGCTCAAGCCACGTCCGCCGGTGGACGCAGTAGCGGCCCGGCAAAGGAGTTTTTATGCCTGTTTCAACCTCTCCCCACGGGCAGCCGCAGTGGCGCCGGCGCACCACCCGTGCCCAGTGGCTTCACTATTTTGCCTGGCTCGCAGGCGCGTGCCTTTTTCTGCTCTGCTGGAAAGTGATTTCCGATAACACCATGTGGGTGTTTGTGGAGGATGCCGGGCGCCAGGGCAGCGACTTAATTCGCCGCATGCTGCCGCCGGAGTGGGGCTATGCCGCTCAGCTATGGAAGCCCATGTGGGACACCCTCAATATCGCCACGCTCGGCACGGCAATGGGCATTGCGCTGGCGTTTCCGGTGGCGTTTCTTGCCGCGCGCAATACCTCGCCGCATCCGCTGGTGCGCAGTGTCGCACTAACGGTGATCGTCTCCTCGCGCTCGATTAACTCGCTGATCTGGGCCATGCTGCTGGTCACTATTTTAGGCCCCGGGGTGCTGGCCGGCATGATCGCGATTGCGCTGCGCTCGATTGGCTTTGTGGGCAAGCTTCTGTACGAAGCGATCGAGGAGATCCACCCCACGCCGGTCGAGGCCATTAGCGCCACCGGCGCCAGCCGTATGCAGGTGATGAGCTACGGCGTACTGCCGCAGGTACTGCCCGCCTTTGCCGGTATCAGCGTCTACCGCTGGGATATCAATATCCGCGAATCCACCGTGTTGGGGCTGGTGGGTGCAGGCGGCATCGGCTTGCAACTTAACGCCTCGATTAACAGCCTGGCCTGGGATCAAGTGAGCGTCATCTTCGTGATGATCTTTGCCACGGTGCTCGCCTCCGAGTGGGTATCCGCCAAAGTACGCCACGCGATCATTTAACGGCTCGCCACGTCATCACTTCTTCACCTGCCTGTCGCCGCACTGTCATCGCCGCGCGCCAAGATAAGCCCATATGAAACGTAGGAGTGGCTTCGCGATGCGGCTATGTATGGTCAGTGAAACCTGGGCGCCGGAGATTAACGGCGTGGCGCATACGCTGCGCCGTTTAAGCCATGAGCTGACACGTTTAGGCGTCACGGTTGACCTTATTCGCCCACGGCCGCAACGCGCCACCCCCGGTGGTAATACCGGGGCGATTGATACCGAGTTACACGCTCTGCGCCTGCCGCTGCCCGGCTATCGCGATGTGCAAATCGGCCTGGCAACGCCGGCGCGCATGCGCCGCTTCTTTCTCGACCAGCGCCCGGACGTGGTCTATTTGGCCACGCAAGGACCGCTGGGCTGGGCCGCGCGCCAGGCTGCGTTGCAGCTCCATATCCCCCTTTTGGCCGGCTGGCACACCCATTTCGATCACTACTGCCACCACTATGGCCTGGGCTTTTTAGCCGCGACGACACGCCGCTATCTACGCTATTTTCACAACGGCTGCGCGCTGACGCTGGTGCCCACCCAGGCCCAGGCGGACGCGTTGCGCGGCGACGGCATCGATAACGTTCAGGTGCTGTCGCGCGGTATCGAGGGGGATAAATTCTCCCCGGCGCGACGCGATGCCAATTTGCGCCGCTCATGGGGCGTGAGCGAGCACCAGCCGGTCGCCCTGTACGTGGGCCGCCTGGCGGCGGAAAAAAACCTGCCGCTTTTGCAAGAAACCTTTCACGCCATGCGCGGCGTGCGCCCGGATATGGCCCAGGTGATTGTCGGCGATGGCCCGGCGCGCGCGCAGTTGCAAAAAGCGCTGCCCGATGCCCACTTCACCGGTTTTCTGCCCTCTGAGGCCCTTAGGCACCACTATGCCAGCGCCGACCTTTTTATCTTTCCCTCGCTATCGGAAACCTGGGGCAACGTGGTCACCGAAGCCATGGCCAGCGGTTTGGCCGTGGTGGCCTACCAACACGCGGCCAGCGCCGAGCTGATTCAAAGTGGCTGCAACGGTCTGGCCATTGCGCCGGGGGATAGTGAAGCGTTTCGCCAAGCGGCGGTATCGCTTTGTCAACGTCCCGCCGATTACGCCCGTTTTGGCCGCTTAGCGCGACTACGCGCGCTTGAGCAGAGCTGGTCGGGCATTGCCCAGCAACTTTATCGCTACTGTCACCAAGCCCAGGAGACTTATCATGCGCCCTCGCCCTCTTGCCGTATTTGATCGTCTTGATTTGCTCGAATGGCAGTTCTGTCAGCGTGTGACGCGCTACTCGCTCTATCGGCCCTGGCGGCTGACACTGCAAATCGCCAGTCGGCTCGGCGACTGGCCCGCTTGGGTGGCGCTGATGGCGGCGCTGCCGCTAATGCTGCCTGACGGCGGAATGCGCCTGGTGCAGTATACGCTCACCGCACTGATCGCCATTGGGGTATACCGCTTTGTAAAAACGCGGCTGTGCCGTGAGCGCCCCTTTATCACCTACCGTAATGGTATTCAGTGCAGCGAACCGGCCCGGGACCGCTACAGTTTTCCCAGCGGCCACACCCTGCACGCGGTGATGTTTTGCGTCTTGGTGGCGGCGCACATGCCGTGGCTTTTGCCAATAGTGATGCCGCTAGCGCTGCTGATCGCCATCTCGCGCGTGGGATTGGGTCTGCACTATGTCAGTGATGTCGTCGCCGGTGGCGCCATGGGCTACGGTTTTGCCCTGTTAAGCCTAGCGTTTTGGGGCTGATGCTTGCTTGGCAATTGAGGATAGAAGGCGCTACTGTAATTTGGTTGCCACTATTTGATTGCCACTCTTCGATTAACATTAGCAAGCGGAACGTATCATGATCACGGTATACCTCTCCCACGGGTTGGAAAGCGGCCCCGGGGCACTGAAAATGCAGGCGCTTAAAGGCATTGTGGAAGAGCTCGACGACTGCGAGCCGGTGGTGATGGATTACCGCGACATGCCCGAGCCGCAAGCCCGGCTTGACCACCTTCAGCAAACGCTGAATGCCCGCGGTGATAACCCCGCCGCTTGCGTGATGGCGGGCTCTAGCCTCGGCGGCTGGCTCAGCGCCATGATCAGCGCCGAGCACCCAAGCCTGGGCTGCTTTTTGATCGCGCCCGCCATTGGCCTGGCCGGCTACCCTGAGACCTCCCCCACGCTGCAGGCGCGCGACACGCATATCATCCACGGCTGGCGGGATGACATTGTCCCGCCGGGGCCGGTGATCGAGTTTGCCCAGCGCCAGCGGCTATCGTTACGCCTGATCGACGACGACCACCGCCTGCACGCCAGCTTGGCGCTTATTTTGACCGACTTTGAGTACTTCTTACGGCGCTGCTTGGCACGACAAGGCGATTAGCATTAGACAAGGGCAAGCAAAACCTCTACAAATAGTATACACACCGACGTGTATACCGCAGAGGAGATCACCCATGTTGGGTCTATTCAAGCGCGATCCTAAGAAGAAACTGCAGCAAGCGTACGAACGCAAACTCCAGCAAGCGATGGAGGCGTCGCGCAACGGCGACATGCGCGCCAACGCCACCCTGACCGAAGAGGCGGAAGCCCTGCTTGCCGAGATCAAAAAACTCGAGGCCCGCTAATTCCCAAGAGCACTCGCCCCAAGAGAACCCAACAGGACGTTGCCATGCCCACACGCCGCGCTCACACTGCTGCCTTCACGCTGCTGGCGCTGAGTCTTGCATCCAGCGCTACCGCCAGCGACTGCGACCCGTCTGCGTTCTCCTCGGACACGTTACCGCCGGGGACATGGTGGCAAGCGGGCGTTAGCGTTTCAGCCCCGCAACTGCTGTCACAAGCGGCGCGCCAAGACGTAGTGTTACTAGGTGAGCGCCATGACCGCGTGGATCACCACCGCTGGCAGCTGCATACGCTGGCGGGGCTTGCCGCGCACCGCGAGGCGCTGGTCATCGGGTTGGAGATGCTGCCGCGCGAGGCCCAGCCTGCCTTGGACGCTTGGGTCGCGGGGGAGCTTAACGAGGAGGAATTTCTAACCGAGAGCGACTGGCACAATGCCTGGGGTATCGACCCCGCGCTTTACTGGCCCATTTTGCACTTTGCGCGCATGGAGCAGATTCCGCTGATCGCGCTCAACGTTCGCCCGACACTGCGCCGGGAGCTTGCCGCGGAAGGCTTCGATGCCGTGCCCGCGGACGACCGCCACCACATTCCCGCCCCGGCAGCCCCCACCACCGCCTACCGCGAGCGGCTGCAAGCGGTCTTTGAATCCCACCCGATGGGCGAAAACGATCATACGCCGAGCGACGTTGCGTTTGAGCGCTTTCTCAATGCCCAGCTCACCTGGGATGTGGCGATGGCAAGTGCCCTCGCCGATGCCGCACAAGAGGACGTGCTGGCCGTGGGGTTGATGGGCGTCGGGCACTTAGGCGATGGCGTGCCGCACCAGCTAGATGCCCTGGGCGTCGACGAGGTTTTCACGTTGATGCCCGTCACCCCCGAGCCGTGCGAGCCGCTGAACCCCACGCGCGCCGACGCGCTCTATCTTTTAGAGCACCCTACCCCTTAGCCCCTTAGCCAATGCCCTCGCCACTAGCCGTTGCACACGCGGTTACGCCCGCTCTCTTTGGCGTGATAAAGGCGCTCATCGGCTACCTTCAGCGTTGCCTCGCTGGCCTGCGGCGCGTCGGGGCAGGCCACGCCGATACTGGTCGTCACCGGCACGGGGTTGCCATCGTGGTCAAACAGCGTCGCCCCCTCGACCGTCTCGCGAATGCGCTCCGCCACGAGGGCCGCGTTCTCCGCGTCAGCGCCGAGCAGCACCACCACAAACTCCTCCCCGCCGTAGCGGGCGACGAAATCCCCGGCGCGCACCTGCAGCGCAATCAGCCGGGCGAACTCGCGCAGCACTTTATCGCCCACCGAGTGGCCGTGGGTGTCGTTGACGCGTTTGAAGTGATCAATATCCAGCATGAGCAGGGCATACGGCACCGGCTTGCCTGTTCGCGCCTCTTCCCGCTCGATCTCGGCCAGGCGCCGCTCCAACGCCCCGCGGTTTAACAACCCCGTGAGCGCATCGTGGGTGGCCTGGCGGTACAGGCGCAGCAACAGGCTGAGCTGAAAATGGTTGGCGGTCAGCGCGACGACCAGCAGCGTGGCCAATAGCCACTGCGCTTCAAGCCCGGCGGGGGTGAGCCAGCTACCGTTAACGTGTTGGGCGAAGACCAACAAAGCCTGCAACAAAAGCCCGGCCAGCAGCGACTCCAGCAGCGTGAACGGAAAGACACTTAACGCCGCGACGAGCAAAAAGGGGATAAAGTTGTAACCCACCAGCGCTTGATTGGCGTCGTGGGGCACAACGCTCAGCACCAGGGCATAAAAAAGCGCGGGCAGCGCGATCAACGCGCCGGCGCTAAAGCGGATTCGGCGAATATTCTCTTCACTGCGCCATGCCCACCACACCACCCCGGCAAAACCAAGCATCATGATCACGCGCCCGGCCAGGGTGTACCGCTGCACGGCTTGCGGCAGCATTAACGCGTCAATCAATAGCCACAAGGGCGAGAGAAGCAAAAAGATAAACCCCACGGCCATCACGCGGCTACGCAGATAGTGGCCATGGGCGAAGACAAAATCGCGGCTATGGTGACGGGTGGTTAACGTATCGCTTAAGGCACTCATGGTACTAGCGACCCACGACGTTTCGGCTGGCTTGGCAACACTCGGGTCGCGACGACGTTCTAAGCGCGTTGGCATAGCATTGGGCTCTTTTTATCATTGACGTACAGGGAGCGAATAAGAGCCTAACGCTAACGCGCTTTTACTAGGAGCGTCATGACATACATCATGCCCACATGCCGGCGACCCGCATCGCGGCCCGATTAGCCCTCGTCGGCCAGTGCCGGCAGCAGCGTTTTTAATTTCCGCGTGAGCGTATTGCGCCCCCAGCCCAGAAGCTCCGCCGCCTCGCCCTTGCGCCCGCCGGTATGCTTGAGCGCCGTCTCGATCAGAATGCGCTCGAAATCCGGCACCGCCTCTTCGAGCAGGTGCGTATGGCCCTCCGCCAACGCGTGGTCGGCCCATTCGCGAAAGGCGCTGCGCCAATCACCCAACGTCGCGCCCTCGGCGGGGCTCACTTCAAGAAGCTCAGGCGGTAGGTCTTCCACCAAAATTTCGCGCCCCGAGGCCATCACCGTCAGCCAGCGGCAGATATTTTCTAGCTGGCGCACGTTGCCCGGCCACGGCAGCCGGGTTAAGTGCGCTTCGGCTTCGGGGGTGAGGACTTTGACATCGGTGGAGAGCTCTTTGGCCGCCTCGGCCAGAAAGTGGCGCGTCAGCCGGGGAATATCCTCGCGCCGCTCGGAAAGCCGCGGCAGGTGTATGCGAATCACGTTGAGGCGGTGAAACAGATCCTCGCGGAAACGCCCGTCGTCCACCAGCGACTCCAGGTTTTGGTGGGTCGCGGCGATGATGCGTACATCCACCCGCACCGGCGTATGGCCGCCCACGCGGTAAAACTCGCCGTCCGCTAATACCCGCAAAAGGCGCGTTTGCGCCTCTGCGGGCATATCGCCAATCTCATCGAGAAACAGCGTGCCGCCGTTGGACTGCTCAAAGCGCCCCTGGCGCTGCGCGGTCGCCCCGGTAAAGGCGCCTTTTTCGTGGCCAAAGAGCTCGGACTCGATCAAATCCCGTGGAATGGCCGCCATGTTCAGGGCGATAAACGGCTTACCCGCACGCGGGCTGTGCTGGTGCAGCGCCTGCGCCACGCGCTCTTTCCCCGTGCCCGACTCGCCGTTAATCAGCACCGTGATATGCGAATGCGACAGCCGCCCGATGGCGCGGAACACCTCCTGCATCGCCGGGGCCTCGCCAATGATCTCGGCGTTGAGCCCTTCGGGGGCGGTAATCGGCCGCTGGCGTTCGCGGGCATGCGCCACCGCCCGGCGCACCAGCGCCAGCGCTTCATCCACGTCGAACGGCTTGGGTAGGTACTCAAACGCGCCGCCTTGGTAGGAGGCCACGGCGCTGTCTAAGTCCGAGTGCGCGGTCATCACGATCACCGGCAGGTCCGGGTGCGCCTCACGGATGCGCGCCATCAGATCCAGCCCGTCGATACCAGGCATGCGGATATCGGTCACCAGCACATCGGGCGGGTCCTCGATCAAACGCTCTAGCGCGGTGTCGGCGCGCTCAATGCACTCGACATCGAGGTCCGGTTGGGCCAGGGCACGCTCTAATACCCAGCGGATGGCCCGGTCATCATCGACAATCACCACGCGGGCAACGTCGTTACGGCTTGACTCAGTCATCGCGTGTCTCCGATGAATCAACAAACAAGGGAATCAATAGACGGAATTCGGTGTGGCCGGGGTACGATTCGCACTCGATCAACCCCTGGTGCTGATGCAGGATCGACTGCGCGATCGAAAGCCCCAGCCCGCTGCCTTCGGCGCGCCCGGAGACCATGGGGTAAAACAGCGTCTCCTGCAGCGATTCGGGAATACCCGGGCCGTTATCGATAATGCCGACCTCGCTGACCAAGCGGTGACGCTCCGCCCCCAGCGTAAACTGACGCTTGGCGCGGGTACGCAGTATCAACGTCGGCGAGGCGGTACGGGCATCCGTCATCGCCTGCACGGCATTACGCGCCACGTTCAACACCGCCTGAATCATCTGTGCTTCATCACCGAAGAGATCCGGCAGACTCGGGTCGTAGTCGCGGATAATCTCCACCTGGGGATGCTCGGCGATCAACAGCGAGCGCACCCGCTCAAGCACCTTATGGATATTCACCGACTCGTGTTTGACGATGTGGTTGGGGCCAAGCATTGAGTCGACCAAGTCTTTTAGCCGGTCGACCTCTTCGACGATAATACGCGTGAACTCCTTCAGCGACGGGTCATCCAGGTCGCGCTCTAACAGCTGCGCGGCGCCGCGAATCCCGCCGAGGGGGTTTTTCACCTCATGGGCCAGCCCACGCGCGAGCACTTTAATCGTCTCTTGGCGGGTGGTGAGCGCCTCCTCGCGGGAGATCTGCATCAACCGGTCGCGCGGCTCCACTTCCAACAAAAGCTCATCGGCGGAGAGCGGTGTCACCGTGTAATCCACCGTTAACGGCTCACCGTTAAGCGGCATGATGCGCGCTTCGCGCTGGGTGTAGGGGTGGAAAGCGTCGCGGGCTTTGGCCAGCACGCTATCGATGCTATCCCCCACTCCCGCGCCACCGCCGAGCAGCGCATCGAGACTGGTGCCCTGAACTCGGCTCATACTCACGGCCAAAAGCGCTTCCGCTGCCGGATTCATCCAGCGCACGGTAAGCTTTCCGTCCAATAACAGCACCGCGGTGGTGAGATGTTCGAGTAATCGCTGATACATGGCGTGTCCCGGGCGTTCAAAAATGGCCTTTGCCACGCCTAGATAAGCGTCATGGCAAAAACAGTGACAAGAGCTATGGCAAAAAACTATTTCTAAGCACTAGTGCAAAAACTGCCGCTAAAACTGCTGCAAAAAGCACGCCAGCTTTTGCTAAACGATGTTAAGTGAGCCACAACTGCACGCTAAGCGCGCACGGCGCGATGGCGCTCGCTCATTCACAGCGCAATAACGACAAGATAAGCGGTCCTCATTGCACCAATATAGTGCACTAAGGGTCGATATGCAGATGCACTGACGGTGTTTGATGGCGGACTTGCCCTTGGCTATCGAGCAACTCCGCCTGCACCTGATGGGTGCCCTCGGGTAAGTTCGCCAGCCAGAATGCCTCGCTATGCAGCGCCGACTGACTTACCTCCCCGTTGACGCGCAAGCGTACCTGATGGTCATCGTGCAGCCGCGGGCTTATTGACAGTTCTACCGCAGTGGTTCCGCTCGCCAAACGCGCGTTGTCGCCGGGCTTTTCGATCACAAAGCGGTCGTAGGGCATAAAGGGCCGACCTGGGGCACTTTTGGGGGAAGGCGCCGCCGATGCTTCAGGTGCCGCGCCGCGCGAAGAGGAGACGTTCGGCAAGGGGGCGATCTCCACCCTCTCCCCGCCGCTTGCGGCATTGTCGGTAAACGTCACGCGCCCCTGCTCATCCACCACACGATAGACGGTCTGCGCCGCCAGCGGTGTCGCCAGCAGTGCGACGAACAGCAAAAGCCCTATTGTGTTAGCGCGGGTGTATCGCATGATGATCTCTCCAAAATGCAGAAACCCCGCCAAGGCGGGGTTTCTGATACCGTCTCACCTCCGGTGAGAGATAGGACAAGCCGTGCTTAGCAGCTCGTACTTAGCAGCTGTAGTACATATCGAACTCAAGCGGGTGCGTGGCCAGGCGTAGGCGATCCACGTCTTCCATCTTCAGCTCGATGTAAGCATCGATCATTTCGTCGGAGAACACGCCGCCTTCGGTCAAGAAAGCGCGATCGGCATCGAGTGCCTCAAGCGCCTGATCCAGGCTGTGCGCCACGGTCGGCACGGCTTTGCCCTCTTCCGGCGGCAGATCGTAGAGGTTTTTATCCATCGCATCGCCCGGATGGATCTTGTTCTTGATGCCGTCGATACCCGCCATCAACATTGCCGCGAAGCACAGGTACGGGTTAGCGGTCGGATCGGGGAAGCGCAGCTCGACACGCTTGCCTTTCGGGCTAGCGGTATACGGGATACGGATCGACGCCGAGCGGTTACGCGCGCTGTAGGCGAGCATGACCGGCGCTTCAAAGCCCGGCACCAGACGCTTGTACGAGTTGGTCGAGGCGTTGGCGAAGGCGTTCAGCGCGCGAGCGTGCTTGATCACACCGCCGATGTAATACAGCGCCATTTCCGACAGACCGGCGTACTCATCACCCGCGAACTGGTTTTGGCCATCCTTCCAGAACGACTGGTGCACGTGCATGCCCGAGCCGTTATCGCCCACGACCGGCTTCGGCATGAAGGTCGCGGTCTTGCCGTAAGCATGCGCCACGTTGTGGATCACATACTTCATTTCCTGCACTTCGTCAGCCTTTTTCACCAGCGTATTGAACTTAACGCCGATTTCGTTCTGGCCGGCGTTCGCCACTTCGTGGTGGTGAACTTCGACGGACTGACCGATGGCTTCCAGGGTGTTACACATCGCGGCACGCATATCGTGGAAGCTATCCACCGGCGGTACCGGGAAGTAGCCGCCTTTCACGCGCGGACGGTGACCCAAGTTGCCGCCTTCGACCTGACGATCGGTCGACCAAGCGCCCTCTTCCGAGGAGATTTTGTACATGGAGCCTTCGATATCGGACTTCCAATGCACCTCGTCAAAGATGAAGAATTCCGGCTCCGGACCGAAGAAGGCAGTATCGCCCAGGCCAGTGGACTGCAGATACGCCTCTGCACGCTTAGCGATGGAGCGCGGATCGCGATCGTAGCCCTGCATGGTGGCCGGCTCGATGATGTCGCAGCGCAGCACCAGGGTGGCGTCTTCGGTGAAGGGGTCGAGATAGGCGGTGCCGTCTTCCGGGCGCAGGATCATGTCAGACTCGTTGATCCCCTTCCAGCCGTTGATGGAAGAGCCATCAAACATCTGGCCGTTTTCAAAAAACTCTTCATCCACATCGCGCGCCGGGATGGTGACGTGCTGCTCTTTACCGCGGGTGTCGGTAAAGCGTAGGTCGACCCACTTAATGTCGTTCTCTTCAATCAGTGCGAGCGTCTTGGCTGACATGGTGTCCTCCGGTGTAAGCGTAACTTGCGTTTCTGCGCGCCAGGATTTGCCCAACAAGCTGTAAAGCAAAGACGTGGCGCAAAGGATAAATCGGCTACTGTTTTAGCATGTCAAAGCAGTACTGCCTACGTCACTAGCCGCTGACATTAACAATGCAGAGAGCATGCCAACTCTGCACCACAAAAGAAAATAAAATCACAAGCACCTGATTTTAATAGTTTTAATATCAACAATACGTGCGCCTTTATGTTGCACCCCATCAATAGCCCAGCGATCACCCACCGGCAAGCTCTCATATTGCACCAAAATAGATCAACGCCGCATCTTTTCGCACCAATTTAGCGCAACTCATCCATACGCGTTGATTAAACACGATAAAAATCATGTTGATGCAAAAACAAACCGCAAGCTACAATAAATTACAAACACATGCCCTCATGTTGGCAGTCAACAGCATGAGCGCCATAACCACGTAGCGGTAGAGCGCCTTTGAGAGGATAAAGTGATGAGATCTGTTTGCTTTATCCTTGATGCTCTGGTGACGGGGGCTCAGCTGCCACGCCATTTAGTGAGCATACGCTCGCCTCAAGCTGAAATGGCAGACGCTCCCGTTGTGATAACCACGCTGCAACCCGATCTCCGTCTAATGCGGCTGCAAAAACGTTACCACTCACAATCGCTGGTAACGCCCACGCTTTCGCTTGGAGCACGCCTTAACTATGCCGTCGACAGACTCAACGCCGAATGGGTGATTATCGCCCTGCAGAAAAGCCCCATTCCCCCTGAAGCATGGGTGGCGTTAAACGCAAAGCTCAACGTTTACCTCATTGATGCCGTGCTGATTGGGCTGCCAACCCCTGCACTCCCCAAACGCTTGCTGCAGCGCTTTGTCGCCGCTGTTCAAGCGCATCCGCCCTATCTCGCCATTCGCCGGGGGTGGCTTGAGCAACTTGGCGGCTTTGATCCAGAGCTCGACGACGAAGCGATCAGGGATATTATCCATCGGCTCAACGTCTGCCCTACCCGTTGGGATGCCATCAGTTTCCAGCACCTCAACGCCACCAGCCAAAGCCCTCCCTTTCATGCGCAGGAGAACGTCGCCCCGTCCAAGCCCGCCAAAAGCTAGGGCGACCAGGCACCGAAAGCCCCTACCTCAATGCGCTACACTTCATGCGCCAGTCGTTAACGCAGGAGAAAGGCTATGCACCGCCACATTGAGTGGGACGACCCGGGTAAGCAAAGCGTCCTAGCAAACTTTGCCAACGATCCAGACGCTCGTGTAGAGACAGGGCCGGGCGATATTCTCTCCGCCCGCTATCAACGGCACGTGATACGCGTAAAAGTGGAAGCCTACCGCAAGGACGACGCGGTGAGCATCGGCAAAGTCGTTGCGATTATCAATCCGCAAGGCCAACGACTTGAGCACGTCAGCAAGCTCACCCTCGGCGACTACGTCCGCCTGCCCGACGAAAAACGCGCCTTTGAGCCCCAGTTTGAGGATGAGGAGGAAAAGGATTAACGGTGTAGTCCACTTACCATCGCAGACAAATTCGCGCCTTTAAAAAACGATGCCCTCGTAGCCCGCTTTTGCCCCGAACACCTACATGACTCTCCCAAGCGGGCTAGTCAGCTAATCCTATTTTAGAATTCACCCCTGCATTTAGAGCGTTACCCGTCCATATCGTCGTTCTTCTCGGCGCTAGCGTTCCCTACTGCACTCAACTCATTCCGGTTCCCAACTCTTAGTCGGACAAACAAGACGGGCGCTAGGCACGACCATGAAAGAGCAACAGAAACATAGCGCATTACCCATTATTAATATCATTAATTTCTGTATAATTTATTTTTCGCAACACATCCCCCTATAAAGCAAGCATTGAACAGCAAGGAACCACCCCATGACAAAGCCACAAAGCGGCGGCGCCAAGAGCAACCTCTGGCGCCGCATCCCGTTATGGCAAAAAATCCTCACCGGTTTGGTCCTAGGTATTTTGGCAGGCGCCTTGATGGGCGAAGATGCCAGTGTCTTTAAACCCATCGGCGACATTTTTATTAGCGCGATTAAAATGCTGATTGTGCCGCTGGTATTCTCGACGCTGGTGGTGGGTATCACTGCCATGCGCGACCCTCAAAAAATGGGGCGCATTGGCGCACGCACCATCGCTCTTTACCTGATAACTACCGCTTTTGCGATCACTATTGGTCTGCTGGCTTCCTGGATATTCCAGCCCGGCACGGGCTTAGAAATGAGTTTTGAGTCTGGCGTTGAAGCGAAAGAAGCACCAAGCCTTATCGAGATTGTGGTGGGGCTTGTCCCTCAAAACCCTATTGACGCCTTGGCAAGCGGCAATATTTTGCAGATTATTGTCTTTGCCATCGGCTTAGGTATCTCGCTGACCTTGATCGGCAACAAGGGCGAGCCGGTAGTACGTGTCTTTGAGAGCTTTGCAGAAGCGATGTACAAACTCACTAGTCTCGTCATGGCATTCGCTCCGTTTGGTGTGTTCGGCTTGATCGCTCATGTTGCCGGTAGCTACGGACTGGAAGTATTGCTCCCGTTAGCCAAGGTGATTGGCGTGGCATACCTTGCCAGCGTTTTGCATGTGCTCGTGGTCTACACAGGCCTGCTAGCACTACTGGGCAAGCTCAACCCGCTACGTTATCTGCAAGGTATACTCGATGCTCTAGTGGTAGCTTATTCTTCTGCCTCTTCCTCGGGCACCCTACCGGTATCAATCCGCTGCGCCCAGAAAAACCTTGGTGTTTCTGAGGGCGTATCCGGTTTTGTACTGCCCGTGGGTGCCACTATTAACATGGACGGTACCGCCATTTACCAAGGTGTTGTGGCAGTATTCATTGCTCAGTTGCTTGGCGTTGACTTGAGCTTTGCCGACTACGGCATGATCATCATCACCGGCACACTAGCGTCTATTGGCACGGCTGGCGTGCCCGGCGCCGGGCTGGTTATGCTCTCCATTGTTATGGCCCAGATCGGCTTACCCCTCGAAGCCATTGCGGTTATCGCAGGTATCGACCGCATCCTCGACATGGCTCGCACCAGCGTGAACGTCGCTGGTGACTTGATGGTCACCACCCTTGTCGGCAAAAGTGAAGGCGAACTCGACGAATCCATCTACAACGCACCGCGTAAAAGTTAATCCTTCCAGGCCGGCACTTGCCGGCCTTCAGTTTTCACGTCGACCACCTCCTAATCTGCCTAAATGGCATAGGACCATCGGAATACCTTTGTGCTTTGCGCAATCTTTCATAAGTCCGTTGCCCCTTTTTTCGTAGCCGGTAAAATCTCAAGCTAGAAATTGCACTGGGCATTTTGGCGACGCTAAATGTTATGTTATAACCTATTTTGTTATTCACGAGGGCTGCGGTATGGGTGAGCATTTGCACCGCCATAATAAAGAAGGGCCTTGCCATTTTTCGCTGATGTCGCTGTCGGCGGTGAAGCGGCTGTGGCTGGTGACACTGCCGCTGGCCGCGCTGTGGCTGTTAGTGGCGTGGGCCGGCGGGTGGCCGTTATGAGCGAGCAGGCACCCCGGTTGCAGCTGCATGATTTGCACCTTGCCCAGGGCCAACGCACGGTGCTGGAGCACGTGGATGGCCGCTTTCAGCCCGGCGCGATCACGGCGCTGATTGGCGCCAACGGCGCGGGAAAAAGCACCCTGATCCAGGCGTTGATGGGCGAGCTTCGCCCGATCAGCGGTGAGGTGGTGTGTACCATCCCCCAAAAGCGCCGGGCGTGGCTGCCGCAGCAATTGGCGCTGGATTTGACCTTTCCCATGAGTGTCGAGGAGCTGGTGATGACCGGCAGTTGGCCTAGCCACGGGGCGCTGAAAGGCTACTGCGCGGCGCATTACCGCAAGGGGCGCGACATCATGGCGCGGCTAGGCATCTCTCACCTGGCTCACCGCCCATTGGGCGAGCTTTCCGGCGGGCAGCGCCAGCGCGCGCTGATTGGCCGTACGCTGATGCAAGAAGCCGAGCTTTTACTCCTGGATGAGCCGTTTGCCAACGTCGATAGCGAAACGGTGGATATTTTGATCCGTATCCTACGCCAGATGGCGGATGACGGCGTGACGATCATTGTGGTGCTGCACGATATGGATCACCTGCACCGCTTGGCCGACGATGTATTGATGCTTAGCGGCGGTCATGGCCGCTGGATGGCGCCCAGCGCGCTTGCCGCCTCGGCCTCCGCAAATGCCATGCGCCTGGCGCTGCAGGAGGTGTCGCATGCTGGCACTGCTTGATGCGTGGTTCATCGCACCGTTTGACTACGGCTTTATGCGCCGGGCGGTGGTGGGCGGCTTAGCGTTGTCGCTCGCCGCGCCGCCGCTAGGGGTGTTTTTGGTGCTGCGCGGGATGAGCCTGATCGGCGATGCCATGGCACACGCGATTTTGCCCGGCATTGCCCTGGGCTTTTTGCTGGCGGGCTTTTCGCTGCCGGTGATGAGCCTGGGCGGCGTCATGTTTGGTGTGATGGTGGCGCTGCTCGCCGGGGCCGTCTCCAAGATGGGCGGCCAGCGCGAAGACGCCGCCATGGCAAGCTTTTTCATCATTTCGCTGGCGGCAGGGGTCCTGTTGATCTCGCTGGGAGGGAGCAGCGTGGATTTGACCCATGTGCTCTTCGGCTCGGTGCTGGCCATCAACTCGACCGCGCTGCTGTTGATCGCCGGCATCAGTACGCTGATTGTAATCACGCTGGCGGTGATTTTCCGCGCTTTGGTGGTGGAGTGTTTAGACCCTTTGTTTTTACGTGGCCAAAACCGCCGCAGCGCCTGGGTGCATAGCGTGTTTCTCGGGCTTTTGGTGCTCAACCTCACGGCCGGCTTTCAAACCCTGGGCACGCTGATGGCGGTGGGGCTAATGATGCTACCCGCTACCTCGGCGCGCTTTTGGAGCAAACGCTTGGAAGGCTTGATCGGCATCGCGGTGGTGCTGGCCATGCTCGCGAGTACCGGCGGGCTCTTGCTGTCGTTTCACCTTGATACGCCTTCGGGCCCGAGCATTATTTTGCTGGCGGGCGTGGGCTACTTTTTCTCCGCGCTATTTGGGCGCTATCACAGCTTGGCCGCTAAATGGCGGCGCAAAACGACACCGCTTTCGGCGGATCCGAGCACGTGATAACGGCGCCCCTTAACCCTGACGCTTATACGACGACTCTCTAAGGAGCCTTTTATGTTGTCACTCTCCTCTTCCCGTTGGATGGTGGGGGTTTCCGCCCTGCTCGCGCTGCCTGCCGCCATGGCAAACGACCGTCTCCAGGTGGTCGCCAGCTTCTCGATTCTCGCCAATATGGTGGAAAACGTGGGCGGCGAACACGTGGACGTGACGCCGCTGGTGGCCGCCGACGGCGACGCCCATGTGTACTCGCCTAGCCCCGGTGATGCCCGCGCGCTGTCAGAAGCGGACGTCGTGGTGTTTAACGGCTTGCTGTTTGAGGGCTGGATGGAGCGCTTGATTGATGCCAGCGACTACGATGGCGTGCTCGTCACCGCGACCGACGGCATCGAGAGACTGGGGCACCGCGATGCCCACGGGCACGACGAGCACGAAGCACACGATCACGATCATGACCACGGCGATGACGATCCTCATGCCTGGCAGGATTTGCGCCAAGCCAAGGTGTACGTCACCAACATCCGCGATGGCTTGATCGAAGCCGACGCTGAAAATGCCGCGACCTACCGCGATAACGCTGAACGCTATTTAGCCGACATGGAGGCGACCGACGCGGAGATTCGCGCGCTTATCGATGAGATCCCGGACGCTACCAGCGTGATTACCGGGCACGACTCCTTTGGCTACTTCTCCGAGGCGTACGGCGTGCGCTTTCTCTCTCCGACCGGCTTATCCACGGAGTCCGAACCCAGTGCCGCGAACATGGCAAGGCTGGTGGATGTGATCGAGGAAGAGAACGTCCAGGCGCTGTTCCATGAAAACATGACCAACCAGTCGATGATCACGCAGCTCGCCGAAGAGAGTGGGCTGCCCATTGCCGGCACGCTGTACGCCGACGCGCTCTCTGCTGAGGGGGAAGCAAGCACCTACTTGGGCATGATGCGCCACAATGCTCGCGTGTTACACGAAGCGCTGGCACAGCCGGGCCACGACAATGGCCACGACCACGATGACGACCATGACCATGACCATGACCATGACCATGACCATGACCATGACCACGATGGTCACTCCCACTAACCTTTGAGCCTCAAGCCTATACCGCCTTCGGGCGGTATTTTTTTATCCTCCGCGTCGTCTACCTGCCGCCTGCATTGCATTTTGCCACACCGATCGGGGAGACTAAGCGTCTCACTCAGCTAGCAAGAGCCGCCCCTATGCGTTTAAACGCGGATTTTTCTCAGTTTGCCGCCATCAGGCCCAGTGACTACCGCTGGGTTGACTCCCCCAGCCCCGGCGTTGAACGCATGATGCTAGACCGAATTGGGGATGAAGTCGCGCGCGCGACCAGCTTGGTGCGCTATGCGCCGCACAGCCAGTTCGGTCGCCACACGCACGATGGCGGCGAAGAGATTTTGGTGCTGAAGGGCGTCTTCGCCGATGAGCATGGCACCTACCCGGCGGGAAGTTATCTGCGCAACCCTATCGGCACCGGCCACACACCGCATATCGGCGCGGAGGGCGCGCTGATTTTCGTTAAACTCCACCAGTTTGACCTAAATGACACGCTGCAGCTGGCCATTCCCGCCCACCAGCACCCCTGGCAGCCCGACCGGCGCCCTGGCATCACCTACAAAATGCTGCACACCTTTGGCCAGGAGCGGGTCAGCCTAGAGCGCTGGGAGGCGGATATCGCAGTCGATTACCCCACCCTCACTGGCGGCTTGGAACTCTTGGTGCTGGAAGGCTCGCTATGGGATAACGCCACCGAGTATCCGGCGGGCAGCTGGTGCCGTTACCCGGTGGGCGCGGCGCCGCAGCTTCGCGCAGGCAACGAGGGCGCCATGTTCTACCTAAAGCGCGGCCACTTATCGGCAGCCTAACGGGCCAGGCCGATAAAAGGCAGGAGCGTGAGTAGCGCAATCACTACCACCGCCACCAGCACCAGTAACACCTGAAGCGGCTGGGCGGTGAAGCGCTTCCACAGTGTCGGTGCCTCACCGCGCTCAATGGCCGCTTGATGCTCGCGCCTGGCGCGATCCTGGCGCTGCGCTTGATACTCAGCAAGCAGCGCCTTGGCCTCATTGAGCTGGCTTGGGTCACGCAGCCAAATCGCGTCCACGCCCAAGCGGAAGAAGCCCGCCTGAGTCTCGTAAATATCCATGCCGTGAGCTTCAAGCAATTGGCGGACTTCCATGGCCTCTTCGTCTGTCACATGGCGTAGCCGAAACAGCAAATGCGCCATGCTTAATCGCCCATGGCAGCCATCCGGTCGGCTTGAATCACTTCGATCCAGTAGCCGTCGGGGTCTTTCACGAAAATGACGTCTTTCATCTTGCCTTGGTCGGCGCGCTTAACGAAGGTCACGTCGTGCTCGTCAAACCAAGCTTGAGCACCCTCTAAATGGGGCACACTGAAACAGATATGGCCAAACCCCTGCGGTTCGGCGTTGCCGTCATGATAGGCAAAATTCTCCTCGTCCTCCGTACCCCAGTTATGCGTTAGCTCCAAAAGCCCTTTCTGGCTGGAGGTCCAAACGGTACGAAGCTGGGTGTCGTCGGGAACATCATCACCGGCTTCCAGCTTGGCGAGAAAATAGAGGGAAAAATTCATCTCGTCAAAATCAAGCCGCCGCATCACCTGCATGCCGAACACCTGGGAGTAAAATGCCAGCGAACGCTCGGGGTCTTTGATGCGCAACATCGTGTGGTTAAGACGAAACCCTTGGGTCTGCGCCGGTGAGGTTTTGACACCGGGGTGCTGTTCACCCTGAAAAGCCATCGCGTACCTCCTCTCTCTTGTGGTGGACAATCCCTCAAACTCTATCAGTCGACACGGGTGGCAGAAACTTGACTGTCACGCTGATAAGGCTGGAAAAATATCACAAAACTTCTACATTGAATGACCATAGACGATACATACTGCCAAGCTGAGAGGATGACGTCATGTCTAATAACGATTATGTTCTGGGTGATCACTTGACCTATAAACAGCTCTCCCACGCTATCGACAACGGCTTTTCACCTATCGTAGAAGTGGAGTCGATGGATGGCATTTACACCGTACGCTTTCACCACGCCGAGGGGGTGTCCGAGCTCAGCGACGAGCAGGGCAAAACGTTAACGTTTCTCGGTACCGGCGAGATTCGCGACAAGCTGGGCGCGCTGGGCCTAGAGCACGGTATTTTGACCTTCTCCGATCAGTGCGGCGATGAGATGATCGGGGTTCCTGGGCACGCCATGACGCCGGATGAAATGCTCGCTTACGGCACGCGAATCGCCTTTCGCTAACAGATCGGCTAGGATAGCGCGCCACGGCCGAGCGCCTATTCCTTACCTTTCTGGAGTTCGCCAATGCGCTTAGACCTTTCGGTGTATCTCGTCACCGACCCCGACCTATGCCAACCCTACGGCCTTGAGCGCACCGTGAAAGAGGCCGTGGAAGGCGGCGTAAGTATCGTTCAGCTACGCGATAAACACGCCAGCAAGGAAGCGATGGTCGAGCAAGCCAAGCGCCTGAAAGCCCTATTGGCACCAAGCGGCGTCCCCCTGATCATTAACGACCGCCTTGGGGTGGCGCTTGCTAGCGGCGCCGATGGCCTGCATGTGGGTCAGGGGGATGCTAGCGTGGCCGAGGCGCGCGAGGCATTGGGTCCGGATGCCATTATCGGCTTGTCGATCAACACCCTGGCGCAGCTAAACGACGCCCCCGTTGAGCGGCTGGATTACGTGGGTCTCGGTCCCGTGTTCGCCACCGCGAGCAAACAGGATCACGCCCAACCGTTGGGTTTTGCCGGATTGGCGGCCCTAGTAGAGGCGAGCGCCATACCCAGCGTCGCGATTGGCGGATTAAAAACGCGCCATGTTGAAGCAGTTAAACAGAGCGGCGCTAATGGCATGGCCGTCATCTCGGCTATTTGCGGCCAAGCGTCACCCAGGGCGGCCGCACAGGATATTGCTGCCCGCTGGCGCGACGCTTTCGTTACGCACTCGGGCGGCGCTTGAGACTGGTGCGGCGCTCCATGTAGGCAATCGCCAAACCGCTGCCAATAATCAACACGCTTCCCACCCATACCCAAACATCCGGCAGCTCGCCCCAGAACCACCAGCCTAAAAGCACGGCCCAAAGCATCGCGGTGTAATCAAAGGGGGCGGCAATAGCGGCCGGGGCAAAACGAAACGCCAGTGTGATAAACGCCGTTGCTCCGACGCCAAACACCCCCGAACCCAGAAACCCCAACCAGTGCCAGGTCTGCGGGGTTTGCCATACCCAGGGCGGGCGGGCGGCGGTCAGCACGAGCGGCACCAAGGTCATATAGAAGCCCACCCCCCACGGGTGCTCGTGCCCGCCATAACGCCTGGCGGTAATCATCATCAAGGCATAACACAAGGCGGCAGCGACCAATACCAGCGCGCCCAAATCAAAGGCGCTACCCCCGGGGCGAACGACGATAAGGACGCCGGCAAAGCCGACTAGCGAGGCAGCCAGCACCGGCGGTTCAATTTTCTCGCCAAGCAGCGGTACCGACAGCAGCGTAACAAAAAGCGGTGCCACAAACGCAATCGCCGTGGCTTCGGCCAAAGGCAGCAGCGTCAGCCCGAGTACAAAAAACCCCATCGTGCCGGTGTAAATCACACCCCGCAGCAGGTGAACTTTAGGTCTTTGGGTGCGGAGTTTACTCATTCCACCAGCGAAATACGCCAACAGCGCGATGAATGGCAGCGAGACCAGCGTACGGAAAAAAATTATCTGCAACGGCGAATGCACCTCGCCCAGCCACTTCGATACCGCGTCCCCAAGAGCAAGAAACAGGACGCCGGCACACATACAGCCAATCCCTTTTAGCGATGGGCTCATCCTTTCTCCTTTGTAGACATTAACCGATAGCAAAAACACCCCGCCAAGTTACCCTGGCGGGGTGTCGTGATGAAGGGTGACTTAAAGGCTGGCGTTGACCACCAGGCACTCCATCCCTTGGGCCTTAAGCTGTTTGCAAGCTTGTCGCGCCTGGCCCTCTCCTAATGCCATGAGGCGCGCACGGAATAGTGAGCGCTGGCTATCCAACGCATCCACCGCAATACGGCCACTCATCTCGTGCGGCAAACGCTCAGCGGCAAGCTTGGCAAACTGCTGGGCCTGATCAATACGACTGAAAGCCCCTACTTGGATACCCCAGGCATCCGTGGCATGGGAGCCTGAAAATGATGCACTGCCGGCTATCAACGCGCTAAGGGGGTCACTGCCCGAGGCAACGGGTGATTTAGGCTCTCTATTACCTACCATGTCTGCGCCATTGCGGTTGGCGCCGAGGTGCTCGCCTTCCTCACGTTCACGTGGGAGAGTGTGAGTGTTAACGCTCGTGTCGAGTGCGGCGAGTAGCGTGGGGGATGTTGCGCCCGGCGGCGGGGAAGCGGGTTGCCGCCTTTCCCGCCCGCCGAAGCGCATAAACTCCCGCGAGAAATTCGCATTAGCAAGCCACGAGCGCTGATCGCGCAATCCCGCACGCATAAAACTGCGATCGAGCAAATCCGCCATGTGCGCATCGCGCGATTGCGAGCTAAACCCACCCATCACCACACCGACCAGGCGCCGATCGCCTCGCGTGGCCGTGGTGGCGACGTTAAAGCCTGACGCGCGAATAAAACCGGTTTTCAACCCATCGGCACCCGGGTAGTTTTTCACCAGGCGGTTATGGCTTTTATGCTTAGTACCGCGATAAACGAACTCTTGCAGGGAAAAGTAGTGATAGTGCTGAGGAAAATCCTGCATGACCCGAACTGAGAGCGTCAGCATATCACGCGCGCTGGTCACTTGCTGCGCATCCGGCAAGCCAGACGCATTGCGAAAAGTGGTCGCCTGCATCCCTAACTCGCGCGCCTTTTGCGTCATTTGCCGCGCAAAGCCAGCCTCCGTGCCGCCAAGCGCCTCAGCCACTACAACCGCCACATCATTGGCCGAACGCACCGCGAGGGCGCGGATCGCTTCATCGACGGTAATGGCGCTGCCGGCGGCAAGCCAGAGTTTTGAGGCGGGCATTGAGGCCGCCTGAGAAGAGACGGGTAGAGGCTGATGCAGGTGTAATTGACCCTTCTCAAGCGCCTCGAAGGTCAGATAGAGCGTCATCATTTTGGTGAGAGAGGCGGGATAGCGACGTGCATCGGCATTTTCGGCATAGAGCACTTCGCCGTTTTCAAGGTCGACCACCATACCGGCATAGCGGGGATTCGCTTGGGCGCTTGAGTAGGCAAAAAAGACAACGCATAACACGATAAAGACATGCCAAACCCGAAATAGGCCGCGTTGTAAAACGCGCAGCCTAGAGCTAGATATCCCTTGCATGTGAAGCCCTCGCTACCTTGCCGCTATATGCACGGCCGCATTTTTATTATGAACAGCTTCGCCTTATTTGCCATGTCAAATCAAGCGTAAATCGAAGGAAAATGGGGTAAGGCACAAAACAAAAATCAGATAAAGCTAATTCAATAGGCAAAAAAAAACCGACCTTATCCAAGTGCAAAGGCGCTATCAGGATAAGGCCGGCTTTACCGGCGATGAAACGGCTAGTACTGAAAATTACTCTTCAGCTGCAGCTTCTTCCATTACCGGGCGATCAACAAGCTCAACGTATGCCATCGGCGCGTTGTCGCCAGTGCGGAAACCGCACTTGAGGATACGGACGTAGCCGCCCGGACGCTCTGCGTAACGCGGGCCCAGCTCGTTGAACAATTTGCCGACGGCTTCTTTAGAGCGCGTACGGGCAAACGCCAAACGGCGATTGGCAACGCTGTCTTGCTTGGCCAAAGTGATAAGCGGCTCGATAACGCGACGCAGTTCTTTGGCTTTGGGTAGGGTTGTCTTAATCACTTCGTGCTCGACCAGCGATACAGACATGTTTTTGAACATGGCCTGACGATGCGAGCTGTTACGATTTAATTGACGACCACTCTTACGATGACGCATGGTTGTGATTCCTTACCAAACTGGGACTCAAGTCGACACTCACGCAGAGGCCTTGTCGTCCTTCAGGCTAGCGGGCGGCCAATTCTCTAACCGCATGCCGAGGGACAAGCCGCGAGCTGCCAACACGTCTTTAATTTCATTCAAAGACTTTTTACCGAGGTTCGGCGTCTTCAACAGCTCCACTTCTGTGCGCTGAATAAGATCGCCGATGTAATAAATATTCTCGGCTTTTAGGCAGTTAGCGCTGCGAACGGTCAACTCAAGATCGTCTACGGGGCGCAGTAGAATCGGATCTACGTGATCTTCTTCCTCTTCGACTTCCTGCTCTTTATCAGCTTCCAGGTCGACGAAGGCGGCCAGCTGCTCTTGCAGGATGGTCGCACTGCGGCGGATAGCCTCTTCCGGGTCCAAAGTACCGTCAGTTTCCAAATCGATAATCAGCTTATCGAGGTCGGTACGCTGCTCAACACGAGCGGCTTCCACGGCGTAGGAAACACGACGCACAGGGCTGAAGGTGGCATCCAGCTGCAGGCGGCCAATCGTGCGAGACTCTTCATCAGAGCCACGAACGTCAGCCGGCTCGTAACCACGACCCATCGCTACCTTAAGCTGAATTTTCAGCTCGGCACCTTCATTGACGTGGGCAATCACGTGGTCCGGGTTGACAATTTCGACGCTATGATCAAGCGCAATGTCGCCAGCGGTGACGACGGCTGGGCCCTGCTTGTTCAGCGAGAGCACCGCCTCATCGCGGCTGTGCATCTTGATCGCAACATCTTTCAAGTTCAGGAGGATTTCAATGACATCTTCCTGCACCCCTTCGAGCGCACTGTATTCATGCTCGACACCGGCGATTTCAGCCTCTACCACGGCGGCGCCGGGCATGGATGAAAGCAGAATGCGACGCAGTGCATTCCCCAGGGTGTGACCAAAGCCGCGCTCGAACGGTTCGAGAACGATTTTGGCGTGATGTGCGTTGATTTCTTCGACCTTGATGTCGCGAGGACGGAGAAACTCGGTCACTGAACGCTGCATAAGAACACCTTTCAGGCTGCCAAACGGATACTGAGTACTCAAGAGCACTTAACTCAAGAGCATCCGGGCGGGAAGCAGCGCTACTCCGCCCGGGCTTGAAGAAGCGATTAACGGCTTACTTCGAGTACAGCTCGACGATCAGGTTTTCGTTGATGTCGGCAGTCAGGTCACCGCGTTCAGGCAGAGCCTTGAAAGTGCCTTCCATCTTCTTGGCGTCGGTTTCGATCCACGCCACATCGCCACGGTTGGCAGCCAGTGCCAGTGCGTTTTGGATGCGTGCCTGGTTCTTCGCCTTTTCGCGAACGGAAACCACATCACCTGGCTTCACTTGATAAGAAGCCACGTTAACGGTTTTGCCGTTCACGACAATCGCCTTGTGGCTGACCAGCTGACGCGCTTCAGAGCGCGTCGAGCCGAAGCCCATCCGGTAGACGACGTTGTCCAGTCGGGATTCAAGCAGCTGCAGCAATACTTCACCGGTGGCGCCTTTCAGGCGGGCAGCGGTTTTGTAGTAGTTGCGGAACTGCTTTTCGAGTACGCCATACATACGGCGTACTTTCTGCTTCTCGCGAAGCTGCAAGCCGTAGTCGGAAAGACGCTGACGACGCTGGCCGTGTACACCCGGGATTTGCTCGGATTTACACTTTTTCTCGAAGGGAGTCACACCACTCTTTAAAAAGAGGTCGGTGCCTTCACGACGAGACAGTTTGCACTTCGGTCCAATATAACGAGCCATGAATCTGTCTCCTTAAACGCGGCGTTTCTTCGGCGGACGGCAACCATTATGGGGAATGGGCGTCGCGTCGGTGATGCTTTGCACGCGGAAGCCGGCGGCATTCAGTGCGCGCACGGCGGATTCACGGCCAGGACCTGGGCCTTTGACCAGCACGTCGACGTTTTTCACACCATACTCGGCTGCAGCGGTAGCTGCACGTTCGCTTGCCACTTGAGCAGCGAACGGGGTGCTCTTACGAGAACCACGAAAACCCGAACCACCGGCAGTTGCCCAAGAGAGAGCATTGCCCTGGCGGTCTGTGATCGTCACGATCGTGTTGTTAAAAGAGGCATGGATATGCGCAACGGCATCCACTACCTGCTTTTTAACCTTTTTACGGTTACTGCGCGGGTTAGCCATGTTGATGTCTATTCCTGTCTTTACGCCGACTCTCTATGAAAGAGCCTTCGTGTTATTTGCGGATCGGCTTACGCGGGCCCTTACGGGTACGCGCGTTAGTCTTAGTCCGCTGACCACGCAGCGGAAGACTACGACGATGACGCAGACCACGGTAGCAACCTAAGTCCATGAGACGCTTAATGTTCAGCGTCACATCACGACGAAGATCACCTTCTACGGTGTACTTACCAACTTCAGAACGTAGTGTGTCGACTTCTTCAGAAGACAGGTCCTGAATTTTGGCATTCGGTGCGATACCAGCAGCAGCACAGATGTGCTCTGCGCGGGTACGACCGATCCCGAAGATATAGGTCAGCGAGATCGCCGCATGCTTGTTATCCGGGATATTGACGCCTGCAATACGGGCCATCAGCTTACTCCGAAGTTTGAGCGGCTTGCTCGTGTGTTCATCTACAAAAGGCGCGGTAGCATACCCCTTCTCAGATACAGATGCAAACAGATAACGCTCTACTGTGTTGCAATACCGTACCAGGGGTATGCCAGCGCCCGCTTAACGTCAGCCCAGGAATTAACCCTGGCGCTGTTTGTGCCGCGGCTCCGAGCAAATAACGCGTACAGCGCCATTGCGACGGATAATCTTGCAGTTACGGCACATCTTCTTTACGGAAGCTCGAACTTTCATCGATCTTTCTCCAATTCGCGACGGCGCGCCTTAGCGCATGATGCCGCCGCTACCGTAGCCTTTCAGGTTGGACTTCTTCATCACTGAGTCATACTGGTGCGACATAAGATGCGACTGCACCTGCGCCATGAAATCCATGATAACGACGACCACAATCAGTAGCGATGTTCCGCCAAAGAAGAACGGAACGTTCCACGCCACGATCAAAAACTGAGGCATCAAGGAAACGGCAGTGATGTACAGTGCACCGAACAACGTCAAACGCGTCATGACTTTATCGATGTAGCGAGCGGTCTGCTCGCCGGGGCGAATACCCGGCAAGAAAGCACCTGACTTTTTCAAATTGTCAGCTACGTCCTTGGGGTTGAAGACCAGCGCTGTGTAAAAGAAGCAGAAGAATACCACCGCCGCGCCGAAAAGCAAGATGTAAAGCGGCTGGCCTGGTCCTAACGCCTGCGAAGCGCGCTGTAGCCATTCCATACCGTCTCCGGCACCGACCCATTGGCCGATCGACGCGGGAAAGAGCAGAATGCTGGAGGCGAAGATCGCCGGAATAACCCCGGCCATATTCACTTTCAGCGGTAAGTAGCTGCTCTGACCTGCGTACATCTTGTTGCCCACCTGGCGACGCGGGTAATTCACCTTGAGGCGGCGTTGGCCACGCTCGATGAAGACCACAAACGCCACGGTGGCAATACCTAGCACGGACAACGCTAACAGCGGCAGAACATTCCAGGCCCCTTCATTGCGAGCAAGCTCAAAGGCCTGCCCCACGGCACTGGGTAGCCCAGCGACGATCCCCGCGAAGATCAGCAGTGAAATACCGTTGCCGATACCCTTCTCGGTGATCTGCTCACCTAGCCACATCATGAACACTGCACCGGAAACGAATGTCACCACGGCAGTGAAATAGAAGCTAAAGTCAGCGCTGTACGCGATGCCTTGGCTAGCCAGGCCTACCGACATACCGGTGGCCTGAACAAGCGCCAGTAGCACCGTGCCGTAGCGGGTGTACTGGCTGATCTTGCGGCGGCCGGCCTCACCTTCCTTCTTAAGCTGCTCAAGATGGGGTGAAACCGCAGTCATCAGCTGCATGATAATCGACGCCGAGATATAGGGCATAATACCCAGGGCGAGGACGCTCATGCGCTCCAGAGCACCACCCGAGAACATGTTAAACATGCCCAAAATGGTGCCCTGTTGCTCCCTAAACAAGGCAGCAAGCTGGTCAGGATTGATACCGGGAACGGGGATGTGGGCACCGATGCGGTACACCACGATGGCGAGGAGCACAAAGCGCAAACGCGCCCATAGTTCGCTCAGACCGCTGCCCATCGCCGGCATATTTCCTGACTTGGCCATTTAGTCCTCTACCTTGCCGCCAGCAGCTTCGATCGCAGCACGGGCACCCTTGGTGACCTTGATGCCGCGAACGGTAACTGCCTTGTTCAATTCGCCAGAAAGGATGATCTTCGCGTGACGCGTTGCATCCTTCAGCACGTTGGCATCTTTCAGCGTCTGCAGGGTGACGTCGTCACCGGCGACTTTCGAAAGTTCCGCCAAACGTACTTCTTCTGACACCAGCGACTTGGCAGACGTAAAACCAAACTTCGGCAGACGACGCTGCAACGGCATCTGACCGCCTTCGAAACCTGGCTTAACGCTACCGCCACTGCGTGACTTCTGGCCTTTATGGCCACGGCCACCGGTCTTGCCCAGACCGGAGCCGATACCACGACCAACACGCTTTTCAGCCTGCTTGGAGCCCGGTGCCGGGCTCAAGGTATTGAGTTTCATGGATTACTCTCCCTCAACGCGCACAAGGTAGTTAACCTTGTGAATCATGCCGCGTACGGCGGGGGTGTCTTCCAGCTCAACCGTGTGACCGATGCGACGTAACCCTAGGCCCTGCATAGTAGCCTTGTGCTTGGGCAGAACGCCGATGGTGCTGCGGATCTGGGTAACCTTGATCAAAGCTGCCATGGTGCTCACCCCGTAATCGCTTCGACAGACAGACCGCGCTTAGCGGCCACGTCTTCCGGTGCTTGCATGGACGCGAGACCGTTAACGGTAGCGCGGACGACGTTGACCGGGTTGGTGGAACCGTAGCACTTGGCCAGTACATCGTGGACACCAGCGAGCTCTAGTACAGAGCGCATGGCGCCGCCGGCGATGATACCGGTACCTTCGGAAGCCGGCTGCATGTACACCTTGGAAGCACCGTGACGGGCTTTTACCGGGTACTGCAGCGTGTGGCCAGCGAGGTTCACCTTGACCATGTTGCGACGCGCTTGGTCCATCGCCTTTTGAATGGCCACCGGCACTTCACGCGCCTTACCACGACCAAAGCCGACACGACCTTTACCATCACCAACGACGGTCAGTGCGGTAAAGCCGAAAATACGACCCCCTTTGACCACCTTGGCGACACGGTTGACCTGCACTAACTTCTCTTGCAGATCGCCGTTTTGCTGTTCGTTCTTCGCCATCGTAAAACCCTTTAGAATTCCAGGCCGCCTTCACGAGCGGCGTCGGCCAAGGCCTTGACGCGACCATGATACTTAAAGCCAGCACGGTCAAAGGCCACCTGGGTGATGCCTGCTTCTTTTGCGCGCTCGGCAATCAGGGCGCCGACTTTCGTCGCGGCCTCTGAGTTACCGGTCGCACCCTCGCGAAGCGCCTTGTCCAGCGTAGAAGCGCTGGCCAGCACCTTGCCACCATCCGGCGAGATAATCTGCGCATAGATGTGACGCGGAGTACGGTTGACGCACAGGCGGAACGCGCCTAGCTCGCGAATTTTGGCGCGAGCACGGCGGGCACGACGGAGACGAGATTCTTTCTTCGCGTTCATAACCCTGCCTTACTTCTTCTTGGCTTCTTTGCGACGCACCTGCTCGTCGGCGTACCGGACACCCTTGCCTTTGTACGGCTCGGGCGGACGGAAGGCGCGGATTTCCGCGGCGCACTGACCAAGCTTCTGTTTGTCCGCGCTTTTCAGCACGATCACGGTGTTCTTCGGCGTTTCCGCCGTGACACCTTCAGGCAGTTGGTAGTCGACCGGGTGCGAGAAGCCCAGTGAAAGATTGAGCGTCTGGCCCTTCGCTTGAGCGCGATAACCGACGCCAACAATTTCGAGAGACTTGGTGAAGCCCTCTGATACGCCCGTGACCAGGTTCTGAACCAGGGCACGCGTGGTGCCGGCCATCGCCCAGCTCTTCGCCGACTCACTCGGGGCGAAGGTTAGCTGGCCGTCTTCCTGGCCAACCACGACATCCGCGTGGATCGGCATAGACAGCGTGCCCTGGCCACCTTTAGCGGTCAGCTGGTCAGCATCAATTTTGATGTCGACGCCGGCGGGCACTTTAACCGGATATTTCGCTATGCGGGACATTCCAGCCTCCTAGAATACGGTGCAGATGACTTCGCCACCGACACCCGCCTGGCGTGCGGCACGATCGGTCATCACACCATTGGAGGTGGTGACGATCGCGATACCCAGACCATCGGCGACCTTGGGCAAAGTGTCTTTGCCCTTGTACTGGCGCAGAGACGGCTTGGAAACCCGCTGGATGTGGTCGATAACCGGCTTACCCTCAAAGTACTTGAGCGTAATGGACAGTTCGGGCTTGCTGCTTTCAGCCACCGCGTAATCGGTGATGTAGCCCTCTTCTTTCAGCACGCGGGCCACTTCCACTTTCAGCTTGGAGGACGGCATGGTGACCGTCTCCTTGGTGGCCATCTGCGCATTGCGGATACGGGTAAACATATCCGCCAGAGTGTCTTGCATGCTCATTTAATGTGCGCTCCTGATGATTCTACGTGGCACTTACCAGCTGGACTTTTTGAGTCCAGGGACGTCGCCACGCATGGCGGCTTCACGCAGCTTGTTACGGCCGAGGCCGAACTTGTTGTAGAAACCGTGCGGACGGCCGGTAACGCGGCAGCGGTTACGCTGGCGTACCGGGCTTGAGTCGCGCGGCAGTTGCTGCAGCTTAAGCTGCGCGTCGAAGCGCTCTTCGTCGGAAGCGTTCACGTTCTGAATGATCGCTTTGAGTTCAGCACGCTTGGCCGCGTACTTCTCGACCAGCTTAGTGCGCTTGAGCTCACGCTCTACCATGCTTTTCTTGGCCATGATCCCACCCTTATTTCTTGAACGGGAAGTTCAACGCACGCAGCAGCGCACGGCCTTCCTCGTCGGTGTTGGCGGTCGTGGTGATAGTGACATCAAGCCCCCGGATACGATCGATTTTATCATACTCGATCTCCGGGAAGATGATCTGTTCACGCACACCCATAGAGTAGTTGCCGCGACCGTCGAAAGACTTCGGGTTGAGACCACGGAAGTCACGCACGCGAGGAATCGCGATGTTTACCAGACGGTCCAAGAAGTCCCACATGCGCTCGGCGCGCAGGGTCACCTTGATACCAATCGGCCAACCTTCACGCACCTTGAAGCCCGCGATGGACTTGCGTGCCTTGGTCACCAGCGGCTTTTGGCCGGAGAGCTTCTCCAGGTCGCCGATGGCATTGTCGATCAGCTTTTTATCGCTGACCGCGTCGCCGATGCCCATGTTCAAGGTCACTTTCGTGATCCGCGGCACCTGCATTACGTTGGCGTAGCTAAACTCTTCTTTGAGTTGAGCTGCCACCTCGTTTTGATAACGTTCTTTCAAGTTCGCCATTTTGCTACCCGACTCACGTTAGGCGTCGATCTGCGTCTGCGTCGACTTGTAGATACGTACCTTGGTACCGTCTTCTTTGACTTGGAAGCCGACGCGATCCGCCTTACCGGTCTCCGAATTGAAGATGGCTACGTTGGACGCGTGAATCGGAGCCTCACGCTCCACGATACCGCCCTGATTTCCCGCCATGGGATTTGGCTTGGTGTGACGTTTAATCATGTTCACACCGGATACGACAAAGCGATTGTCTAACACACGCTTCACCGTACCGCGCTTGCCCTTATCCTTCCCGGCGATGACGATGACTTCATCGTCACGTTTGATCTTTTGCATATCCGCCTCGCTCCTTACAGCACTTCAGGCGCCAAGGAAATGATCTTCATGAACTTTTCGTTACGCAGTTCACGAGTGACCGGCCCGAAAATACGGGTACCGACCGGCTGTTCGTTGGTGTTGTTCAACAGAACCGCCGCATTTCCGTCGAAACGGATCAGCGAACCGTCAGGACGACGGACGCCGCTCTTGGTACGAACGACTACCGCTTTCATGACTTGGCCTTTTTTGACCTTGCCGCGCGGAATCGCTTCTTTTACTGATACTTTAATGATGTCACCCACGCGAGCGTAACGACGGTGTGAGCCGCCTAGCACCTTGATGCACTGCACCCGGCGCGCTCCGCTGTTGTCAGCGACATCCAGCATTGTCTGAGTCTGAATCATCGGTTTTCTCCAAACCTAATCTGACTGCACTGGTTGAACAGACGCAGGAAGTTAACCTTTAGCCTGCTCGACCACCTCGACCAGCGTCCAAGCTTTCTTCTTGGACAGCGGACGGCACTCTTGAATAGAGACCGTATCGCCTGCCTTCGCTTGGTTCGCTTCGTCATGGGCGTGCAGCTTGGTGGAGCGCTTAACGTATTTTCCGTAGATCGGGTGACGCTCACGACGCTCGATCATTACGACGATGGACTTATCCATCTTGTCGCTCACCACTTTACCGGTGAGCGTACGGGCTTTCTTTTCTTCGGCCATCTCAGTCACCTGCCTTCTCGTTGAGCACAGTCTTCACGCGGGCGATATCCCGACGGACCTGCTTGAGCAGATGAGTCTGGCTCAGTTGGCCGGTGGCCTTCTGCATGCGCAGGTTAAACTGCTCGCGGAGGAGTTCGAGGAGTTGCTCTTGCAACTCGCCGACTGACTTTTCACGAATTTCCTGGGCTTTCATCACATCACCGTCCGTTTCGCAAAGGTGGTGGATACGGGCATTTTCTGTGCGGCCAGCTCAAACGCTTCACGCGCGAGCTCCTCGGACACACCTTCAATCTCGTACAAGACCCGACCCGGCTGGATCTGAGCGACCCAGTACTCGACGGAGCCTTTACCCTTACCCATACGAACTTCGAGCGGCTTTTTGGAGATCGGCTTATCCGGGAAAACGCGGATCCAGATCTTACCGCCACGCTTAACGTGACGTGTGATCGCACGACGGCCGGCTTCGATCTGGCGCGCGGTGATACGTCCGCGGCCAGTCGCTTTGAGGCCGTACTCCCCGAAGCTAATCTTGCTTCCGCGATGCGCTAGGCCACGGTTGCGACCTTTCTGCACCTTGCGGAATTTTAAACGCTTGGGCTGTAACATCGACTCGCTCTCCCCTTACCTGGAACCTTTCTTCTTGGGCGCGTTGCCGGCAGGCTGTTGCTTCGCCTTGGCACGAACTTCCTCGATACCGCCGAGGATTTCACCCTTGAAGATCCACACTTTGACGCCGATGACGCCGTAGGTGGTGTGAGCTTCGTAAGTGGCGTAGTCGATATCCGCACGCAGCGTGTGCAGCGGAACGCGACCTTCGCGATACCATTCGGTACGTGCGATTTCAGCACCACCCAAGCGACCTGACAGCTGAATCTTGATGCCGCCGGCACCTAGACGCATGGCGTTCTGTACCGCGCGCTTCATCGCACGACGGAACATGACGCGACGCTCTAGCTGACCCGCAACGTTAGCAGCTACCAGCTTGGCATCCAGCTCCGGCTTGCGAACTTCTTCAATGTTCACATGCACCGGGACACCCATCATCTCGGTGAGGTCGCGACGCAGACGGTCGACATCTTCACCTTTTTTACCAATCACGATACCCGGACGGGCAGTGTGAATGGTGATGCGGGCGTTATTCGCCGGACGCTCGATGTGAATGCGGCTAACGGAGGCGTTTTTAAGACGCTCATCCAGGAAGCTGCGCACTACGAGATCATTGTTGAGCTTATCGGCATAGGCGCCGCGCTCGGCATACCAGACAGAAGCATGGTCTTTGACGATGCCCAGTCGAATGCCCGTTGGATTGACTTTCTGACCCATCTGGTCGACTCCTACTTCTCGGCTACCTTAACGGTGATGTGGCAGGTGCGCTTCAAGATACGATCCGCACGCCCTTTGGCACGCGGCTTGATACGCTTGAGCGTCATGCCCTCATCGACGCAGATGGTCGAGACACGCAGCTCGTCGATATCCATGCCGTTGTTTTCTTCCGCGTTTGCAATGGCGGACTGCAGCACTTTCTTGACCAGCTTGGCAGCCTTCTTCGGTGAGAAGGTCAGAAGGTCAAGTGCCTCGGCGACCGGTTTACCGCGCACCTGGTCAGCCACCAAACGGGCCTTCTGGGCGGATAAACGAGCGCCACGCAGCTTAGCTGTGACTTCCATCTCTCAATCCTCTTTGGCTTACCGTTTGGCTTTCTTGTCCGCCGCATGGCCGCGATAAGTGCGGGTGGCAGCGAATTCGCCTAGCTTGTGACCAACCATTTCCTCGGAGACATGCACCGGGACGTGTTGGCGACCGTTATGTACTGCGATGGTCAGACCTACCATGTTCGGTAGGATCATCGAACGACGCGACCAGGTCTTGATCGGTTTACGGTCGTTCTTTTCCACTGCAGCCTCGACCTTCTTCAAAAGATGAAGGTCAATGAAGGGACCTTTCTTAAGTGAACGTGGCACAGCCGTTACCCCTTAATCTCTTGGCGTTTCAATCACCGCGCCTTACGGCGACGGACGATCAGTTTGTCGGTGCGCTTGTTCTTACGCGTCTTATGACCCTTAGTCGGCACACCCCAAGGTGTAACCGGGTGACGGCCACCGCTGGTGCGGCCTTCACCACCACCGTGTGGGTGATCCACCGGGTTCATTGCGACACCGCGAACGGTTGGGCGCACGCCTCTCCAGCGCTTCGCACCGGCCTTGCCAAGTTGACGCAGGCTGTGCTCGGAGTTGCTCACTTCGCCCAAGGTCGCACGACATTCGGCCAGGACTTTGCGCATCTCGCCAGAGCGGAGACGCAGGGTCGCGTAGTTACCTTCACGAGCAACCAGCTGGGCGCTTGTGCCGGCACTGCGAGCAATCTGCGCGCCTTTACCCGGCTTTAGCTCAATACCGTGAACGGTAGAACCCAGCGGGATATTGCGCAGCGGCAAGGCATTGCCTTTTTTGATCGGCGCGTTAACACCCGATTCCAGCACGTCACCCGCGCTGACGCCTTTCGGCGCAATGATGTAACGACGCTCGCCATCGGCGTACTTCAAAAGCGCGATGTGCGCGCTACGGTTGGGGTCGTGCTCCAAACGCTCAACGGTGGCCGGAATGCCATCTTTGGTGCGCTTAAAGTCGATCAACCGGTAGTGCTGACGGTGACCACCGCCCACGTGACGGGTGGTGATGCGACCGTAGTTGTTACGTCCACCGGACTTGGACTGCTTTTCCAAAAGCGGCGCATACGCACGGCCTTTGTAAAGCTCCTCGCCAACAATCTTAACGACGTGGCGACGACCGGCGGATGTGGGTTTGGTCTTGACGATTGCCATTATCCGTACTCCTGCCCTTATTCGGCGCCAGAGAAGTCTTCGAGCGTTTCGCCCGCGGCCAGGGTGACATACGCTTTGCGATACCCTTTACGCATGCCAACGCCGTGTGCGGTACGCTTGGTCTTGCCTTTGACGTTTAGCGTCTGAACGCGGTCGACTTTCTTGCCGAACAGCGCCTCAACGGCTTTTTTGATCTCAGGCTTGGTAGCGTCGCTCGCCACTTTGAAAACGTACTGATTGCGCTCTGCTGCCATCGCGGCCTTTTCGGTCACGTGCGGCCCAAGCAGAACCTTGAATACGCGTTCTTGGTTCATGCCAGCTTCTCCTCGAATTTACGCAGGGCGGAGACGGTGACCAACACCTTATCAAAGGCGACCAGGCTCACCGGATCAGCGGCTGCAACATCCACCACGTCGACATGGGGAAGATTGCGCGCGGCCAAGTAGAGCTTCTCATCAACCTCTTCGGTGATGATCAGTACTTTTTCCAGATCCAACTCTTTCAGCTTGGCAGCGACCTGCTTGGTCTTCGGCGCTTCAACGGTGAACTCATCCACTGCGACCAAGCGCTCTTGGCGCACCAGCTCAGAGAGAATGGAGCGCATCGCCGCGCGGTACATCTTGCGGTTTACCTTCTGGGTGTAGTCTTGCGGACGCGCCGCGAAGGTAACGCCGCCGCTGCGCCACAGCGGAGAACGGATAGTGCCGGCGCGTGCGCGACCGGTACCCTTCTGACGCCACGGCTTCTTACCGCCACCGCGAACTTCAGAACGGTTTTTCTGTGCGCGTGTTCCCTGGCGACCACCGGCTAAATAAGCAGTGACAACCTGATGAACCAGCGCCTCATTGAATTCTTTGCCAAAAGTGGCGTCGGCTACTTCAACGGTACCCGCGCCTGCAGCAAGATTCAGATTCATTGGTAATATCCCCTTCAGCCAGCTTTCACGGCGCTGCGAACGATAACGTCGCTGCCGGTTGCTCCCGGAACGGCGCCCTTGATTAGCAGCAGGTTGCGCTCGGCGTCGACACGGACGATTTCAAGGCTCTGCACGGTGCAACGGACATTGCCCATCTGACCGGCCATTTTCTTGCCTTTGAATACGCGACCCGGCGTTTGACACATGCCGATGGAACCCGGCGCGCGGTGCGACAGGGAGTTACCGTGGGTATTGTCTTGGGTACGGAAATTCCAGCGCTTAACAGCACCCTGGAAACCTTTACCCTTAGAGGTACCGGTCACATCGATCATCTGACCAGCTTCGAAGAGGGATACGGTGAGTTCGCCGCCAACTTCAGGAGCTTGCTCGCCTTCTTCCAGGCGGAACTCCATCAATTTACGACCAGCTTCAACACCCGCCTTGGCAAACTGACCCGCTTGCGCTTTGGTGAGGTGCTTCGCTTTACGAGAGCCAGTTGTTACCTGAACCGCCGCGTAGCCGTCGGACTCGACAGACTTAACGCGTGTAACACGGTTAGGATCAACTTCAATAACGGTTACGGGCACTGATGCACCGTCTTCGGTAAAGACGCGGGTCATCCCGGCCTTTTTACCGACCAAACCGATAGTCATTCTCAGTTCTCCTATAGTGTACGGGGCTATCACCCGCTATGGCTGCCCTTTCCAGAGCATTCCACTAGCACATTGTGTGGCGCCTCACGGCGCGGCGGCTGCTGCTTTTCGTATCGTGCGTATCGATGTGATGAAAAGCGCTGGGCCGCGAGTGTCTAGTGTGATTAGTCGAGCTTGATTTGCACGTCTACGCCTGCGGCGAGATCGAGCTTCATCAGCGCGTCAACTGTTTTCTCAGTGGGCTCAACGATATCGAGCACACGCTTGTGAGTGCGAATCTCATACTGGTCACGCGCATCTTTGTTGACGTGCGGCGAAATCAGTATGGTGTAGCGCTCGCGATTGGTCGGCAGCGGGATCGGGCCACGAACCTGAGCACCAGTGCGCTTTGCGGTTTCAACGATCTCCGCAGTGGACTGATCGATCAGGCGGTGGTCGAATGCTTTCAACCGAATGCGAATCTTCTGGTTCTGCATTTGCCTTAAACTCCAATGGATGTCGACGGCGCGAGCCGTCTACCCACGCATTCAAAGGATGCGCATTATAGGCACGCCAGCGAGGCATGTCAAACGTTTCTCAGCCAAGCGTCTCGCTGATGCGTAGAAAAGGGGGCTCATAAGAGCCCCCTTTGATCCTAAAGGATCTTCTTACTGTACGATTTTGGCGACAACGCCAGCACCGACAGTACGACCGCCTTCACGGATCGCGAAGCGCAGACCTTCGTCCATCGCGATCGGCGCGATCAGGGTAACAACCATTTTCACGTTGTCGCCCGGCATGACCATCTCAACGCCTTCCGGCAGCTCACACGTACCGGTAACGTCAGTGGTACGGAAGTAGAACTGCGGACGATAGCCTTTGAAGAACGGCGTGTGACGACCACCTTCTTCTTTGGACAGGACGTAAACTTCCGCTTCGAAAACGGTGTGCGGCGTAATGGTGCCCGGCTTGGCCAGTACCTGACCACGCTCTACGTCGTCACGCTTAGTACCGCGCAGCAGTGCACCAACGTTCTCGCCCGCACGACCTTCGTCGAGCAGCTTACGGAACATTTCAACGCCGGTAACGGTGGTTTTGGTGGTGTCGCGGATACCCACGATTTCCACTTCTTCACCGGCCTTCACGATACCGCGCTCTACACGACCGGTCACAACGGTGCCACGACCAGAGATAGAGAAGACGTCTTCGATCGGCATCAGGAACGGCTGATCGATCGCACGCTCCGGCTCCGGAATGTACTCGTCCAGCGCCTTGATCAGGTTAGCAACAGCGGTTGTACCCATGCCGTTGTCGTCTTTACCTTCCAGCGCCATCAGGGCAGAACCGGTGATGATCGGGGTGTCGTCACCCGGGAAGTCGTACTCGCTCAGGAGTTCACGTACTTCCATTTCGACCAGCTCGAGGAGCTCTTCGTCATCGACCATGTCCGCTTTGTTCAGGAACACAACGATGAACGGAACGCCAACCTGACGAGACAGCAGGATGTGCTCACGCGTCTGCGGCATCGGGCCGTCAGCGGCGGAACATACCAGGATCGCACCGTCCATCTGGGCGGCACCGGTGATCATGTTTTTGACGTAGTCAGCGTGTCCCGGGCAGTCAACGTGCGCGTAGTGGCGCTCTTCTGACTGGTACTCAACGTGGGACGTTGCGATGGTGATACCACGCTCGCGCTCTTCAGGAGCGTTATCGATGGTATCGAACTCGCGCCAGTCGCCGCCGAAAACCTCAGCAGAAACGCGAGTCAGGGCCGCAGTCAGGGTCGTTTTACCGTGGTCAACGTGACCGATGGTACCGACGTTAATATGCGGTTTGGAGCGTTCAAATTTTTCCTTAGCCACTGCTATAACCTCTTTACGTTAGCTAACGGTTAACCGTTTTGGTTGATGACGGCTTCTACGACGCTGGAGGGCGCCTCGTCGTACTTCGCGAACTCCATGGAGTAGCTCGCACGGCCCTGGGTTTGAGAGCGCAGATCGGTTGCGTAACCGAACATCTCACCCAGCGGTACCGTTGCGCGGATGACTTTACCGGAGGAAGAGTCATCCATGCCCTGCACCAGACCGCGACGACGGTTCAGGTCGCCCATGACGTCACCCATAAACTCTTCGGGGGTCACGACCTCGACCTTCATCACCGGTTCCAGCAGCACGGCTTTCGCCTTCTTGGCACCTTCTTTGACTGCCATAGAAGAGGCAATCTTAAACGCGGTCTCGTTAGAGTCCACGTCATGGTAGGAACCGTCAAACAGCGTGACCTTAACGTCGATCATCGGGTAACCCGCGATGACACCGTTTTGCAGCTGCTCGAAAGCCCCTTTCTCTACCGCCGGGACGTATTCCTTGGGAACCACGCCGCCCACGATTTCAGAGTTAAATTTGAAGAAGATTTCGTCATCCCCTTCGCCTTTCTCTTCATAAGTCAGCGGTTCGATACGCAACACGACGTGACCGTACTGACCGCGACCACCGGACTGGCGTACGAACTTGCCTTCCTGCTCGACGCTGCCGCGAATGGTTTCACGGTAGGCCACCTGCGGCTTACCGATGTTGGCTTCCACCTTGAACTCGCGACGCATGCGGTCAACGATGATATCGAGGTGCAGCTCACCCATACCCGAGATGATGGTCTGACCGGTCTCTTCGTCGGTCTTAACCTGGAAGGACGGATCTTCCTGAGCCAGTTTGCCCAGCGCAACGCCCATCTTCTCTTGATCGGCCTTGGACTTCGGCTCAACGGCAACCGAGATGACCGGATCCGGGAACTCCATGCGCTCAAGCACGATCTTGTGGTTGATATCACACAGCGTGTCGCCGGTGGTGACATCTTTTAGACCGATACAGGCGGCGATGTCGCCAGCACGCACTTCTTTGATCTCTTCGCGCGAGTTGGAGTGCATCTGAACGATACGACCCACACGCTCTTTTTTGCTCTTGACCGAGTTGTATACCCCGTCGCCGGAGTTCAACACGCCCGAGTAAACGCGAATAAAGGTCAAAGTACCCACGAACGGGTCGGTGGCGATTTTAAATGCCAGCGCGGCGAAAGGCGCACTGTCATCGGCTTCGCGTGTATCAACCGTGCCCTCTTTGTCGTCCAGCTCGCCTTCGATCGCTTTAACTTCGGTCGGAGACGGCATGTACTCGATAACACAGTCGAGTACCGCCTGAACGCCTTTGTTCTTGAACGCGGAGCCGCAGGTCACCAGGACGATTTCGTTATCGAGCGTACGACGGCGAAGACCGGCCTTGATTTCATCAATGGTCAACTCACCTTCTTCGAGGTATTTGTCCATCAATTCTTCAGACGCTTCGGCAGCCGCTTCGACCATCTCTTCGCGGTACTTCTCGGCAGTCTCTTGCAGATCCGCCGGGATATCGACCAGGTCGTAATTCATCCCCAGGCTATCTTCATCCCACAAGATAGCTTTCATCTGAATCAGGTCAATGACGCCTTTAAAGTCCTCTTCCGTGCCCCAGTTAATCTGGATCGGCACGGCGTTCGCGCCCAGGCGCTCCTTCAGCTGATCAACGACCATGAAGAAGTCGGCACCGGTGCGGTCCATCTTGTTGACGAAGACCATGCGCGGCACTTCGTACTTATTGGCCTGACGCCAAACGGTTTCGGTCTGCGGCTGAACACCGGAGGAGCCACACAGAACGACAACAGCACCATCGAGTACGCGCAAGGAACGCTCGACCTCGATGGTGAAGTCAACGTGCCCTGGGGTATCGATGATATTGATGCGGTGCTCATCGAACTGCTTGCTCATACCTTGCCAGAAGCAGGTGGTCGCAGCAGAGGTGATGGTAATACCACGCTCCTGCTCCTGCTCCATCCAGTCCATGGTGGCGGCGCCATCATGAACTTCACCCACCTTGTGCGACAGGCCGGTATAGAACAATACGCGCTCGGTTGTCGTGGTTTTACCCGCGTCAACGTGAGCGACGATACCGATATTGCGGTAGCGATTTAGTGGAGTCTTGCGTGCCACGGTGATAACTCCCGTTGTTGGCAATGCGCGAAATGTTGCGATATGCGCTTGGTCTTACAGTGACAAACCATTGCCACCACCCAAGCAGCACATCAAAAACATTCGAGCTTAGAAACGATAGTGAGAGAACGCCTTGTTGGCTTCTGCCATACGGTGCACGTCTTCGCGCTTCTTAACCGCAGAGCCTTTGCCTTCAGCGGCATCCAGCATTTCACCCGCCAGACGCTGCACCATCGTTTTTTCACCGCGACGACGCGCCGCGTCAACCAACCAGCGCATCGCTAGCGCTTGACGACGAGACGGACGAACTTCAACCGGCACCTGATAGGTCGCACCACCGACGCGGCGCGATTTCACTTCGACCATCGGCTGGATAGTTTCCAGCGCCTTGTCAAAGATCTCCAGCGGCTCTTCTTTACTACGCTCGGCAACCTTGTCCAGCGCACCGTAAACGATGCGCTCAGCTACGGACTTCTTGCCGCTGACCATCAGGTGGTTCATGAACTTGGCTAGGCGCTCACTTCCGAATTTCGGATCCGGCAGGATCTCGCGCTTCGCTACAACTCTTCTTCTAGGCATGATAAGCCCTCAATTAAGGATCCTTCAGGTAAACCCGAGACGCACGCGCTGATCAAAAAGCACCGCTCGACCTTACTCTTATCAGACCATCATATTCGTATTGACTGCCTGGTAGCCCTTAAGCGGCTACCTCTCGAACCTTGACGACCGAATTAAGCCTTCGGACGCTTGGTACCGTACTTAGAACGACCCTGCTTACGGTTCTGAACACCCGAGGTATCCAGCGCACCGCGAACGGTGTGATAACGCACACCCGGCAAGTCTTTAACACGACCGCCGCGAATCAACACGACGGAGTGCTCTTGCAGGTTGTGGCCTTCACCGCCGATGTAAGAAGAGACTTCAAAGCCGTTGGTCAGGCGCACACGGCAAACCTTACGCAACGCCGAGTTCGGCTTCTTCGGGGTAGTGGTGTAAACGCGGGTGCAGACGCCGCGCTTTTGCGGGCAGGCCTGCAGCGCCGGCACGTCACTCTTGGTGACGGGGCGCTTGCGCGGCTTGCGCACTAGCTGATTAATCGTTGCCATAGTCTGTAGCTGACTCCAATGGTTGCCTTGCCTTTCCAATGGGTGCGGGCGCACCCGCCCCACTGTTAAAGGCTGCGCATTCTAATGGTTCGCCCCAGTGATCGTCAAGCCGTGTCGACGGTTCTATCGCCACGGCCTAATCCTGAAGCCAACGGGGTTAGAGCTCTTCGTCGTCGGAATCCAACGCCGTTAACTGAGCCCCAAGCTCCTGCTCGACTTCCATCGCCGATGGGTTGAGCAGTCGATCCGCGTCTTCGCGCTTGCGACGACGCTCGGCGTGGTGGGTCAAACCGGTACCCGCAGGGATCAGACGCCCCACCACCACGTTCTCTTTCAGGCCGCGCAGGTAGTCGCGCTTGCCGGTCACCGCCGCTTCGGTCAATACGCGGGTGGTCTCCTGGAAGGAGGCCGCGGAAATAAACGACTCGGTGGCCAGGCTCGCCTTGGTGATACCCAGCAGCAGACGCTGGTACTTGGCCGGGAATTTGCCCTCTTTCTCCAAGCGCGCATTCTGCTCCAGCACCCGCACCAACTCTGCCTGATCGCCGGTGATAAAGTCGGAATCGCCGGCATCGGTGATCTCGACCTTACGTAGCATCTGGCGCACGATCACTTCGATGTGCTTATCGTTGATGCCCACACCCTGCAGGCGGTAAACGTCCTGTACCTCTGCCGTAATGTACTTGGCTAGCTCCGCGACACCCAGCAAGCGCAGGATATCGTGAGGGTTGCTCGGCCCGTCGGAGATGACTTCCCCCTTCTCAACGCTCTCCCCTTCGAAGACCGCGATTTGACGCCACTTCGGGATCAGCATTTCGAACGGATCGCCATCTTCAGGCGTAATCGTCAAGCGGCGCTTGCCCTTGGTCTCTTTACCAAAGCTGATGACGCCGCTGATCTCGGCCAGAATCGCCGACTCTTTGGGTTTGCGCGCCTCGAACAGATCCGCCACGCGCGGCAGACCCCCGGTGATGTCCTTGTTGCTCGACGCTTCGACCGGAATACGGGCGACCACTTCACCGACACCGATGGTCGCGCCATCATCGACGGAAATGATCGACCTGCCCGGCAGCAGGTATTGCACCGGGGTATTCGAGCCCGACACCGCCACGTACTCGCCGGCGGCGTCTTTGAGCATGATCATCGGACGTTTATCGCGCCCCGCCATCGGCCGCGCCGCCGACTCAATCACCTCAATCGAGGAGAGGCCGGTCATCTCATCGACGCTACGGTGCATGGTCACACCCTCGTCGAGATCGACAAACTGCGCTTGACCTTCGACTTCGGCGACGATCGGGTGGGTGTGCGGATCCCACTTGGCCACCACGGTGCCGGCGTCCACGACATCGCCGTCGCGCACGGAGAGCTCGGCACCGTAGGGCAGCTTGTAGTACTCGCGCTCGCGGCCATGCTCATCGGCCACGGCCAAGGCGCTGGAGCGCGATACCACCACCAGCTTGCCATCGGCACGCTCAACGTGCTTGATGTTGTGCAGGCGCACCTTACCGCCGTGCTTAACCTGAACGCTGTCCACCGCCGAGGAGCGCGACGCCGCGCCACCGATGTGGAACGTCCGCATGGTCAGCTGGGTACCCGGCTCACCGATGGACTGCGCGGCGATAACGCCGACGGATTCCCCGATATTCACCTGATGACCCCGCGCCAGATCACGGCCATAACACGCCGAGCAGACACCGTGCGACGTATCACAAGTGATCGTCGAGCGCACGATGATCTCATCGACACCCATGGTATCCAGATCGGCGCACCACTTCTCATCGAGCAGGGTATTGCGCGGAATCAAGACCTCTTCGGTGCCGGGGTCGATCACGTCCTGCGCCACGACACGCCCCAGAACACGCTGTGACAGCGGTACGATGATATCGCCACCCTCGATAATGGGGTGCAGGGTCAAGCCGTTTTCAGTGCCACAGTCGGTCTCGGTGATCACCAAGTCTTGCGCCACGTCGACCAAACGACGCGTGAGGTAACCGGAGTTCGCGGTCTTCAGTGCCGTATCCGCCAGACCTTTACGCGCGCCGTGGGTCGAGATGAAGTACTGCAGTACGTTCAGGCCTTCACGGAAGTTGGCGACGATCGGGGTTTCGATGATCGAGCCGTCCGGTTTGGCCATCAGGCCACGCATACCCGCGAGCTGACGAATCTGCGCCGCCGAGCCACGGGCGCCGGAGTCCGCCATGATAAAGACGCTGTTGAACGAGTCTTGTTCGACCTCGTTGCCGTCGCGATCGATCACGGTCTCCTTGGAGATACCGGTCATCATCGCCTTGGCCACCTTATCGTTGGCCTTGGACCAGATATCGATCACCTTGTTGTACTTCTCGCCGGCGGTCACGAGACCCGAAGAGAACTGATCTTCGATCTCTTTGACTTCCGCTTCGGCCGCATCGACGATCTCCGTCTTGGCTTCGGGAATAACAAAGTCGTTGACCCCAATCGAGGCGCCCGACCAGGTGGCCAGACGGAAACCGGTGTACATCAGCTGATCGGCGAAGATAACGGTCGGCTTGAGCCCTGAGCGGCGATACACCTCGTTGATCAAGCCGGAGATCGCCTTTTTCTTCATCGGCTGATCAATCAGCTCAAACGGCACGCCTTCCGGCAGAATGCGGAACAGCAGCGCGCGACCCACGGTGGTGTCGTAAAGGCAACGGTGCTCGGAGCGCTCGCCGGTCTGTTCATCGACATCCACTTCGTCTAGGCGCACTTTTACCTTGGCGTGCAGCGATACCGTCTGGGTACCGAAGGCGCGCTCAACCTCATTGAGGTCCGAGAACACCATGCCTTCGCCTTTGGCGTTAACCTTTTCGCGGGTCATGTAATAGAGACCCAAGACCACGTCCTGCGAGGGTACGATGATCGGCTCGCCGTTAGCCGGTGACAGCACGTTGTTGGTGGCCATCATCAGCGCGCGGGCTTCGAGCTGTGCTTCCAGGGTCAGCGGCACGTGGACCGCCATCTGGTCACCGTCAAAGTCGGCGTTGTAGGCCGCGCACACCAGCGGATGCAGCTGGATCGCTTTACCTTCGATCAAAAGCGGCTCGAACGCCTGGATGCCCAGACGGTGCAGGGTCGGCGCGCGGTTGAGCAGCACCGGGTGCTCGCGGATCACATCGGCGAGAATGTCCCACACTTCCGGCAGTTCGCGTTCGACCATCTTCTTCGCCGCTTTGATCGTTGAGGCGTAACCCAGCGACTGCAGCTTGGAGTAGATAAACGGCTTGAACAGCTCCAGCGCCATTTTCTTCGGCAAACCGCACTGGTGCAGGCGCAAAGTCGGCCCTACGGTGATGACCGAGCGGCCCGAATAGTCGACACGCTTACCCAGCAGGTTCTGACGGAAACGCCCCTGCTTACCTTTGATCATGTCAGCCAGCGATTTCAGCGGGCGCTTGTTGGAGCCCGTGATCGCCCGGCCGCGGCGGCCGTTATCCAGCAGCGCGTCGACCGCTTCCTGCAGCATGCGCTTCTCGTTGCGCACGATGATGTCCGGCGCATTGAGGTCCAGCAGACGCTTCAAGCGGTTGTTACGGTTGATCACGCGACGGTAAAGGTCGTTGAGATCCGAGGTCGCGAAGCGGCCACCATCAAGCGGTACCAGCGGACGCAGATCCGGCGGCAGCACGGGCAGCACTTCCATGACCATCCACGCCGGCGCATTGCCGGAGTGGTAGAACGCTTCGAGAAGCTTCAAGCGCTTGGAGAGCTTCTTGATCTTGGTTTCCGAGTTGGTCTGCGGAATCTCTTCGCGCAGATGGTTGATCTCTTCTTCCAGATCGATGTCTTTAAGCAGCTCCTGCACGGCTTCGGCGCCCATGCGGGCATCGAAGTCGTCGCCAAACTCTTCCAGCGCTTCAAAGTACTGCTCGTCGTTCAACAGCTGACCACGCTCCAGCGTGGTCATGCCGGGGTCGATTACGACGAAGCTTTCAAAGTACAGCACGCGCTCGATATCCCGCAGGGTCATATCGAGGAACATGCCAATGCGCGACGGCAGCGACTTCAAAAACCAAATGTGCGCGACCGGCGAGGCCAGCTCGATATGGCCCATGCGCTCACGGCGCACGGCGGCCTTGGTGACTTCGACGCCACACTTTTCACAGATGATCCCGCGGTGCTTCATGCGCTTATACTTGCCGCACAAACACTCGTAGTCTTTCACCGGGCCAAAAATCTTGGCGCAGAAAAGACCATCCCGCTCCGGCTTAAAGGTGCGGTAGTTGATGGTCTCGGGCTTTTTCACCTCGCCGAAGGACCAGGAGCGAATCATGTCCGGCGACGCCAGCGTAATCTTAATCGCGTCAAACTCTTCGGACTGAGACTGCGATTTGAGGACTTTCACCAAATCTTTCATTTGACGGCTCCTAGCTCTCTAACTCGATATCGATGCCCAGCGAGCGGATTTCCTTCACGAGAACGTTGAAGGACTCCGGCATGCCTGCCTGCATAGTGTGGTCGCCATCCACGATGTTCTTGTACATCTTGGTGCGGCCTTCGACGTCGTCCGATTTGACGGTAAGCATCTCTTGTAGTGTATAGGCGGCGCCATACGCTTCCAGCGCCCACACTTCCATCTCACCGAAACGCTGACCACCGAACTGCGCCTTACCGCCCAGCGGCTGCTGGGTCACCAGCGAGTAAGAGCCGGTAGAACGGGCGTGCATCTTATCGTCCACCAAGTGGTTCAACTTCAGCATGTACATGTAGCCAACGGTGACCGGGCGATCAAAGGCATCGCCGGTACGGCCGTCGTAAAGCGTCATTTGACCGGAATCAGGCACATCCGCCAGACGCAGCAGGTGCTTGATTTCGTGCTCTTGGGCGCCGTCAAATACCGGTGTCGCCATCGGCACGCCGCCTTTGAGGTTTTTCGCCAGCGCGATGACTTCGTCATCAGACAGCGAACTAATGTCCTCCACGCGGGTACCCGGCGTGTTGTAGATCTCCCCCAGGAAGTCGCGGATTTCTGCCACTTGCTGTTCGCGGGCGTCGCGGAGCATGGCATCGATCTTGACGCCCAAGCCGCGGGCCGCCATCCCCAGGTGAGTCTCCAATACCTGCCCTACGTTCATGCGCGACGGTACGCCCAGCGGGTTGAGGACGACATCCACCGACTCGCCTTGCTCGTCAAAGGGCATGTCTTCGACCGGCATGATCGCCGAGATAACCCCTTTGTTACCGTGACGGCCGGCCATCTTGTCACCCGGCTGAATGCGACGCTTCACGGCCATATAGATCTTGACGATCTTGAGCACGCCCGGCGCCAGGTCATCGCCCTGGGTGAGCTTGCGCTTCTTATCTTCAAAGCGCTCGTCCATCTCTTTGCGGCGGTTTTCCAGCTGCTCATCGGCCTGAGCCAGTAGCTCGTTGTAGGTTTCATCCTGCATGCGCAGTTTGAACCACTGCTGACGCGGCAGCTCATCGAGGTACGCCTCGTCGAGCACATCGCCCTTCTTGAGCTGCGGACCGCCGTTGACCACCTGCCCTTCCAGCGTGCGCTTCAAGCGCTCGAAGGTGGCATCCTCGGCGATACGGTACGTCTCCTGCAAATCCTTACGCACCTCGTCAAGCTGCATACGCTCAATGGAGAGCGCACGTGAGTCTTTCTCGACACCGTCGCGGGTAAAGACCTGCACGTCGATGACGGTCCCTTTCATGCCGGTCGGGGCACGCAGTGAGGTATCTTTCACGTCCGACGCTTTCTCGCCGAAAATGGCGCGCAGGAGCTTCTCTTCCGGCGTGAGCTGGGTTTCGCCTTTGGGCGTCACCTTACCCACCAGGATGTCGCCCGGGCCGACTTCGGCACCGATATAGACCACACCGGCTTCGTCCAGTTTCCCTAGCGCGGACTCACCCACGTTGGGAATGTCCGAGGTGATCTCTTCCGGGCCGAGCTTGGTGTCGCGCGACACACAGGTCAGCTCCTGGATATGGATCGTGGTGAAGCGATCTTCTTGGGCGACACGCTCCGAGAGCAGAATCGAGTCCTCGAAGTTGTAGCCGTTCCAGGGCATGAAGGCGATGCGCATGTTCTGCCCTAGCGCCAAATCCCCCATGTCCACCGAGGGGCCGTCGGCGAGAATATCGCCGCGCGCCACGTCGTCGCCCGGGCGGACGATGGGACGCTGGTTCATGCAGGTGTTCTGGTTGGAGCGCACGTACTTGGTCAGGTTGTAGATATCGACCCCGGCTTCACCGCCGATGATCTCATCTTCGTTCACCCGTACTACGACACGCCGCGCGTCCACCGAATCAATCACGCCGCCACGGCGCGCCACGGCACAAACGCCGGAGTCACGCGCGACAAAGCGCTCCATGCCGGTACCCACGAGCGGCTTGTCCGCCCGCAGCGTCGGTACCGCCTGACGCTGCATGTTCGCCCCCATCAAGGCGCGGTTAGCGTCATCGTGCTCAAGGAACGGAATCAGCGCGGCCGCCACGGAGACCACCTGGCGCGGCGATACGTCCATCAGCGTGACCTGCTCCGGGCGCATAAAGGTGGTTTCACCGCGGTGGCGCACCTGTACCAGATCGTCGGAGAGCTTGTTGGATTCATCGACGGCGGCCGAGGCCTGGGCGATAACGTAATCCCCCTCTTCAATGGCCGAGAGGTGGACCACATCGTCGGTGACCTGGCTGTTCACTACTTTACGGTACGGCGTTTCAAGGAAGCCGTAGCTGTTGGTGTGGCTGTAGGTCGCCAGCGAGTTGATCAAACCGATGTTCGGGCCTTCCGGCGTTTCGATCGGGCACAGGCGACCGTAGTGGGTCGCGTGGACGTCGCGCACCTCAAAGCCGGCGCGCTCGCGGGTCAAACCGCCCGGGCCAAGCGCCGAGACACGACGCTTGTGCGTCACCTCGGAGAGCGGGTTGTTCTGGTCCATGAACTGCGAGAGCTGGCTGGAGCCAAAGAACTCTTTCACCGCCGCCGCGACCGGCTTGGCGTTGATCAAGTCCTGCGGCATCAAGCCTTCGCTTTCGGCCATGGAGAGACGCTCTTTGACTGCGCGCTCAACGCGCACCAGGCCGACACGGAACTGGTTTTCGGCCATCTCGCCCACGCAGCGAATACGGCGGTTACCCAGGTGATCGATATCGTCAACGTCACCAAAGCCGTTGCGGATATTGATCAGCTCGCGCAGCACATCGAGGATATCTTTGCGATCCAACACGCCGGAGCCGGTGTCTTCGTCGCGGCGCAGGCGGCGGTTGAACTTCATCCGGCCGACGTTGGAAAGATCGTAGCGGTCTTCGGTGAAGAACAAATTGTGGAACAGCGTCTCGGCGGCCTCTTTGGTCGGCGGCTCGCCGGGGCGCATCATGCGATAGATTTCGACCAGCGCTTCAAGCTGCGAACCGGTGGTATCGAGCTTCAGCGTATCGGAGACGAATGAACCGCAATCAAGATCGTTGGTGTAGAGCGTTTCAATGCGCGTGATACCGCCCTGCGCCATGCGCTCCAGCACTTCCGGCGTGATCTCGGTGTTACACGCAACGATCAGCTCGCCGGTCTTGGTATCGACCTGGTCTTTGGCCAGCGTTTTGCCGAACAGGTACTCCATCGGCACTTCCAGACGCTCAATGCCGGCTTTTTCCAGCTGGCGGATATGCTTCTGGGTGATGCGACGCCCCTCTTCGGCAATCACGTTACCCTCGCCATCCTTGATGTCGAAGGTCGCGGTCTCGCCGCGCAGGCGTGACGGCACAAGCTCCACAGAGAAGCCTGACTTCTCAATGTGGAACACGGTGGTTTCGAAGAACTCGTCGAGGATCTCTTCGGTGCTCATTCCGAGCGCCCGCATTAAGACCGATGCCGGCAATTTCCGGCGGCGATCGATACGCACAAAGACGTTGTCTTTGGGATCAAACTCGAAGTCGAGCCAGGAGCCGCGATAAGGAATCACGCGCGCCGAGTAGAGCAGCTTGCCGGAGGAGTGGCTCTTGCCCTTATCATGATCGAAGAACACACCGGGGCTGCGGTGGAGCTGAGACACGATAACGCGCTCGGTACCGTTGATCACAAAGGTACCGTTCTCGGTCATCAGGGGGATCTCCCCCATGTAGACTTCTTGCTCTTTGATGTCTTTGATCGCTTTGTTCGACGAGTCGCGATCATAGATAATCAAACGTACTTTGACGCGCAGCGGTGCGGAGTAGGTCACGCCGCGAAGCTGACACTCTTTAACGTCAAAGGCAGGCGTGCCAAACCGATAACTGACATATTCCAGCGCCGCGTTACCGGAGAAGCTCTCGATCGGGAACACTGACTTGAACGCCGCGTGCAGGCCAACCTCGTGGCGCTCGTCGGGCGAACGGTCTTGCTGGAGAAAGTCGTAGTAGGAATCAAGCTGGATGGCCAGCAAATAAGGCACATCCATTACTTGGGGCAGTTTGCCGAAATCCTTGCGGATGCGTTTTTTCTCAGTGTATGAGTAAGCCATCTGTTTTCCCCAGCTTGTTCACCATGGGTGACCGATGCGTGGTCATCTGCCCCGCGGGCGTTTCAGACGCAGACAGCAAGCTCCTGGAAAGGGCAGCTCGCCGTCAAAAATTCTTTAATCTGTTACAACAGAAAAAGGCCGGCAGCGGGAGTTGCCCGCCGCCAGCCGTGGAAGCTTACGCAGCGCGTAAAGCCACGAGCCACAAATTACTTGAGCTCGACGCTTGCGCCTGCTTCTTCCAGCTTCGTTTTCGCTGCTTCAGCGTCTTCCTTGGACATTGCTTCTTTGATGGTCGCCGGTGCGCCGTCAACGGCACCCTTAGCTTCCTTCAGGCCAAGGCCGGTGATTTCACGAACCGCTTTGATGACGTTAACTTTCTTGTCACCCGCAGAAGTGAGTACCAGGTCAAATTCGGTCTGCTCTTCCTCGGCAGCGGCTTCACCGCCACCCGGGCCAGCCACGACAGCGGCTGCGGCAGAAACACCGAATTTCTCTTCCATCGCTTCGATCAGCTCGACAACTTCCATCACGGACATGTCGGCGACGGCGTTGATGATATCGTCTTTGGTCAGTGCCATTGTTTCATTCCTAACTTTGCGGGAGTCTCGGCCACCCGAGGACTCAGGATTCATTGCTCGTATCAGGCAGCGTTAAGCCGCCAACAAGTGAGCGGATTTACGCCGCTTCTTCTTGCTTTTGGTCGCGCAAGGCGGCCAAAGTACGAACCAGCTTGCCAGCGGAGGCTTCTTTCATTACCGACATCAACTTGGCGATTGCCTCGTCGTAGGTCGGTAGGGTTGCCAGACGGTCGATGTCAGCAGCCGGAATCAGCTCACCTTCGTAGGCCAGCGCTTTAACTTCGAAATTCTTGTCGTCCTTGGCAAACTCTTTGAACAACCGCGCAGCAGCGCCCGGATGTTCGTTAGAGAAGGCCAACAGTGTCGGACCCACAAAACTTTCGTTCAGACACTCCCACTGAGTGCCCTCCAAAGCGCGGCGAGCCAGCGTGTTACGCACAACACGCAGCTCTACACCATTCTCACGCGCCTGCTTGCGCAGGTCGGTCATCTTGCTAACCGCAACGCCGCGAGAGTCGGCAACTACGACGGAGAGAGCGTCTTTAGCCGCTTCACTGACCTGGGCAACAATCGCTTTCTTGCCTTCAAGTGCTAGTGGCACAGTGATCACTCCTTCGTGCCGAAACCTTAAGGGCAGGTTCCGGTGGTTACCATCTCTTCTCAGCCGAAAACTGCGCCGAGAAGCCTAGGGGATGGTGCTCACCAGAAAGCGGGCTTGCTAAAAGCATCGACCAACTGGCGGCAACACCATCTGCGCAGGCGCTTGTCATTAAGTCGAGCTGAATCGCTCGACACCTGCGGTCTTTGACGGCGCCCCGCCCTGACGTTTTTTGTCCGTACGGGGACCGCAAAGTTCTTGCTCAATTGTTCTTGATAGACCAGACGCAGGCTTATAGCGCGCCTACGCCCTTCTCGACCACGCCTTAAATGTAGGCGCTGTGATCGATGGTCAAGCCCGGCCCCATGGTGCTGGACAGGGTCATCTTCTTGAAGTAAACACCCTTCGACGTGCTAGGCTTGAGCTTTTTCAGATCAGCGATCAGCGCGTCAAGGTTGCCTTTAATGGCGTCGGCGTCAAAGTCGACCTTACCCACAGTAGTGTGGATAATGCCGTTTTTGTCGGTACGGAAACGCACCTGACCGGCCTTGGCGTTTTTCACCGCGGTCGCGACGTCCGGCGTCACGGTACCCACTTTCGGGTTCGGCATCAGGCCGCGCGGACCCAGAATCTGACCCAGCTGACCGACAACGCGCATGGCATCGGGAGAAGCCACGACAACGTCGAAGTCCATTACGCCTTTTTTGACTTGCTCAGCCAAATCTTCCATGCCGACGATATCAGCACCGGCTTCTTTGGCCGCGTCGGCGTTAGCGCCCTGGGTGAAAACCGCCACGCGTACGTCTTTACCGGTGCCGTTGGGCATAACGGTAGCGCCACGTACTACTTGGTCGGATTTACGCGGGTCGACGCCAAGGTTGATCGCCACGTCAACGGACTCTTTGAAGTTGACTTTCGACAACTCAGAGAGCAGCACCACGGCTTCTTCCACCGAGTAAGACTTGTTCGGGTCGACTTTTTCGCGAATCTGCTGCGCGCGCTTCGACAATTTAGCCATGATCAGAGACCCTCCACGTTTAAGCCCATGCTGCGAGCGCTACCGGCAATGGTGCGCACAGCGGCATCGAGATCAGCAGCCGTGAGATCCGGCTCTTTGGTCTTGGCGATCTCTTCAAGCTGCTCACGGGTCACCGTACCTACCTTCTTCTTGTTCGGCTCACCAGAACCGGACTTGATACCCGCTGCCTTCTTGAGCAGCACGGCCGCCGGCGGCGTCTTGGTGATGAAGGTAAAGCTGCGATCCGAGTAAACCGTGATCACAACAGGCGTCGGCAGGCCGGGCTCAATGTCTTGAGTCTCGGCGTTAAACGCTTTACAGAACTCCATGATGTTCACGCCGTGCTGACCCAGCGCGGGGCCGACGGGCGGACTTGGGTTGGCTTTACCTGCAGCTACCTGCAGTTTGATGTAAGCCTGTACTTTCTTGGCCATGATTCACTCCAATTGGGTCCTAACGCCTTACGGCTCCCCGGTGACAACCAGCCGGCACATGGCCGGCTCGCGAAAACAGTTTCTCAACTATCTTAAATAACTACTCTTTTTCAACCTGAGAGAACTCAAGCTCGACCGGCGTTGCGCGACCAAAAATCAGCACACTCACCTGAAGGCGACTCTTCTCATAGTTAACTTCTTCGACCACACCGTTAAAGTCAGCGAAGGGCCCATCGATCACGCGCACGGATTGACCCGGCTCAAAAACGGTTTTGGGTCGCGGCTTATCGGTGCCATCTTTGACGCGACGCAGAATCGACTCCGCCTCGCGGGTCGTGATCGGCGCGGGCTTCTCTTTAGTACCGCCGATAAAGCCCATAACACGCGGCGTCTCATTAACCAGGTGCCAGGTATCGTCGGCCATTTCCATCTCGACCAGCACGTAGCCGGGATAGAACTTGCGCTCGCTCTTGCGGCGCTTGCCGTCACGCATTTCAACCACTTCTTCGGTCGGCACGAGGATTTCACCGAAGCGATCCTCCATGCCATACATCTTCACGCGCTCGATAAGCGAGCGCATGACATGCTTTTCAAAACCGGAGTAGGCGTGTACGACGTACCAACGCTTGGACATGAAAACTCCTAACCAATGACGCCGGACATCGCCCAGCTGAGAAGCGTGTCAATCAACCACAACGCCAGACCAACAACAAAAACAGCCGCCAGCACGATCGCCGTGGTCTGCACTGTCTCGGGGCGTGTCGGCCAGACCACGCGCTGAATCTCTTTTTTGGCCTCTTGCGCCAAGATAACCAGATTACGCCCTTTCGTGGTGGTCAACGCCACCGCGCCGGCCATAATGCACAGCACGACAACGCCTAGCACGCGATACAAAAGGGCCAAATCGGCAAAATAGGTGTTACCCACAATAGCAACCACCAATAGCGCTACGACCGCTGCCCACTTGAGCCCGTCATGACGCGACGGTTGCACCTCAGCGCCATGCTTTACAGGACTAGGCTTCATAAAACGAGACTCCTCAGGGTGCAGCGAACGATAAAGGAATTCTTTGAGGGCACGCCAACCTGGGGAAGGTTGGCAGGCCAGGAGGGAATCGAACCCCCAACCTGCGGTTTTGGAGACCGCTGCTCTGCCAATTGAGCTACTGGCCTGTATCGTGTTGCGCCGCTTTTTAGCTTTATCTGCCCGGCTCTACGCAACAGCGGGCGCCATAGTAGCGAAAGCACTTCTACTTGACAACCCTTTTCCACTTTTAAGCACCGCTTAAAAGCAGGGACAAAAAAAGCGAGCTCTGCTCGCCTTTATTGAAATGTGGAGCTCATGGACGGATTTGAACCGTCGACCTCACCCTTACCAAGGGTGTGCTCTACCCCTGAGCTACATGAGCAACTTACTGCACAAACCACACAAACTTGTTTGGAGCGGGCAGCGGGGATCGAACCCGCATCATCAGCTTGGAAGGCTGAGGTTCTACCATTGAACTATGCCCGCAAAACACGCTAGCAGAGCTTTCAAGTAATCAGACCCACTTGCCCGCTCAGCAACTTATGGCTGCTAGTCAGCAAATCTGGTGGAGGGGGAAGGATTCGAACCTTCGAAGCTTTCGCGGCAGATTTACAGTCTGCTCCCTTTGGCCACTCGGGAACCCCTCCGTCTGTGGCGGCACATTATGCCAGCCTCCAAAGCAGTGTCAAGTGAAGATTGCGTTTGCGTTAAGCAATATAAATCATCAACTTGTCGACAGGCTCGCCTGCCTTTCCGCCCTGGAACGCGCTGCATTCTGTCAAAGCAGCATGGAGAATGCAAGCCCCGCGCGTATTTTTTCTAATGCCACGGGCTCGGGCACGCTGGGCGCACCCGACATTCTCCCTGCCCGCTCGGCAAGCGTTAAGGGAAAACACGCCTCCAGCCCGCCGTACACCATATCGGGCCATACCGCGTGCGGCACCTGCACACCTCGGGATATCACCCGGGCATCGCCGCCGGTGAGCAGCATCGGCAGCGCCACGCCTTGCTGGTCGCACACTTCACTGTAGACACGGTTGATCGCACTCACCGCTGCCATATAGATGCCGTGATTGACGGCTTCGACGGTACGCCGTCCCGGCTCCAGGAGTTCTTCGGCCTCGCTTTCAGGGTCAATGGCCACGTTACGGGTGCCGAGCTTCAAGCTCTCTTTCATCAAGCGCAAGCCAGGAATGATATAGCCGCCTAAGTGGTTACCCCCCGGGAGGACGAAATCCACCGTGATGGCGCTACCGCAGTCCACCGCGCAGCAACCGCCGGCCAGCTGATACCCCGCCAGCGCGCCCATCCAGCGGTCGACCCCTAGGCGCCCGGGCTCGTCATAGCCGTTCACCACGCCGAGCGCCTCCCGCGTCGAACGGGCAACGAAGACATGCGGCACCTGCCGGCGCAACAAAGCGACCGTCTCATCCAGCACCGCCGCCCGCGCGACACTCGAGATGCGCACCGACTCCACGACATCCAGATCGGGAATATCCGCGCCCGGGCGCCACTCCTCACGCGTCCACACGGCACCGCGCGAACGGATTTCACTGCTTTGCGTCTCCTTGAGGCGCCACTTGGAGAGCGTGTTACCAATATCCAGATCCAGAATCATAAGCGCCTGCGTATGCTGATCTCGCCACCGGCAAGGCGCCGAGAATGTCCTGCTTGCGTCACCCAGAGGTTACCGCTGGCATCCACTTCGCCAGCCGTGGCCTCGTACTTCTCATTACCTTGAAGGACGTAGACGGGCTCCCCCTCAAAGGCGTGCCGCTGATTCCATGCTGCCTGCCAGGCGCTAAAGCCGCGCGCTTCAAAGGTAGCGAGCATATCCAAAAGCCCAGCGATGACATCGGCCGCCAATCGGTTGCGTTCAACGTGCGGGCAGACGTCCGCCAGGGCGGCGACCGGCTGCCCAATCGCTGCGCGCATCGCCTCGGGCAGCCAGAGGTTCATCCCCATGCCGATCACCACTTCGCACGGCCCCGCGGCATCGCCGGTCACTTCCACCAAGATACCCGCAAGCTTGGAGAGCTCGCCGTCGCGGTTTTCGAGCAGCACGTCGTTGGGCCATTTGAGCTTGGGCGCTGCGTCGCAACGCTCCAGCGCTTGCGCCACCACCACGCCCACGGCAAGGCTTAACCCCTCAAGCGCCACCACCCCGCTTTCAAAACGCCAGCCGACGGAGAGCATCAAGCTCTGCCCCCAAGGCGTGGTCCAGGTACGCCCGCGGCGCCCGCGGCCGGCCGTTTGCAGCTCGACCAGGCACACCTCGCCGTGGCCGGCGCCTTGCTGAAAACGCTGACGCAGATACTCATTGCTTGAGGGCAGCTGGTCTTCAATAAAAAGCCGCGCCAAGTGGTGGCGCGCGCTTGCCGGAAGGTGGGCAACCACTTTCGCGCCCTCAAGCGGCTCTAGTCGCTGTACGAGACGGTAGCCGTGGCCCTTGACCGCCTCCATCTCGACCCCTAGCGCCTCTAGCTTTTTTAGCTGCTTCCAAACGGCCGCGCGGGAGATACCCAGTGCCTCGCCTAGCTGCTCGCCGGAGTGCACCTCACCATCGCTTAGTAAACGCATCAGATTGCCGATGGTCATTATTCTGCCCCACCTGGGAAAAGCCACATCTTACCGGAAGCGTTCACAGGGCGAAAACAAACCGAACATAATCAACACAACGCTGGCAGTCGACCGCTCCCAGACCCTATAATGCCGCCCTATTTTTTTAGCAGGATCGCGTCGTGATCGAGAATCTTCGCAACATTGCCATTATCGCCCACGTTGACCACGGTAAAACCACCCTCGTCGACAAACTTCTGAGTCAGTCAGGCACCCTAGACCGCAAAGCCGAAGGGCAAGAGCGTGTCATGGACTCCAACGACCAGGAGAAAGAGCGCGGGATTACCATCCTGGCCAAAAACACCGCGATTAAGTGGCAAGCCCCCAACGGCACCGACTACCACATCAATATCGTCGATACGCCGGGGCACGCCGATTTCGGCGGCGAAGTCGAGCGCGTGATGTCCATGGTGGACTCAGTACTGCTGCTGGTGGACGCCGTTGATGGCCCGATGCCTCAAACCCGCTTTGTCACACAGAAAGCCTTTGACCGTGGCTTGAAGCCGATCGTGGTGGTCAACAAGATCGACCGTCCCGGCGCGCGTCCGGACTGGGTGATTGACCAGATCTTTGATCTGTTCGATAACCTCGGGGCGTCCGATGACCAGCTCGACTTCCCGATCATCTACTGCTCGGCGCTTAACGGCATCGCCGGCCCAGAGCCCGAAGAGCTCGCCGACGACATGACGCCGATGTTCCAGTCCATCGTCGATATCGTCGAGCCGCCTAAAGTTGAGATCGACGGGCCTTTCCAGATGCAGATTTCCGCGCTGGATTACAACAGCTACGTCGGCGTTATCGGCCTTGGCCGCATTACCCGCGGCAGCGTTAAGCCCAACCAGCAAATCACCGTGGTGACCAAAGAGGGCAACACGCGTCGCGGCAAAATTGGTCAGGTGATGACCCACATGGGCCTGGAGCGGGTGCAGACCGATGAAGCCACCGCCGGCGATATCGTCTGCATCACCGGCATCGAGGACTTGGCCATCTCCGATACGCTATGCGATGTCAACCACGTCGAAGCGCTAACGCCGCTGACCGTCGATGAGCCCACGGTGTCGATGACGTTCCAGGTCAACGACTCGCCGTTCGCGGGCAAAGACGGCAAGTTCGTCACCAGCCGCAACATCAAAGATCGCCTGGAACAAGAGCTGATCCACAACGTGGCGCTGCGCGTCGAGCAGGGCGAAACCCCGGAGAAGTTCAAAGTCTCCGGCCGCGGCGAGCTGCACCTGTCGGTTTTGATCGAAACCATGCGCCGCGAAGGCTTTGAGCTTGCCGTCGGCCGCCCGGAAGTGATCATCAGAGAGATCGACGGCGAGAAGCAAGAGCCGTACGAAGAGGTGATCATCGACTGCGAAGAGCAGCACCAGGGCGCCATTATGGAGGAGCTGGGCTATCGCAAGGGCGAAATGACCAACATGAACCCGGACGGCAAAGGCCGGGTACGCTTGGACTTCATTATCCCCGCGCGGGGCTTGATTGGCTTTCGCGGTCAGTTTTTAACCCTGACCTCCGGCACCGGCATTTTGACCAGCCGCTTTGACCACTACGGCGCGCTCAAGCCCGACGCGGCCATCGAGCGCCGTAACGGCGTCATGGTCTCGATGGTGGATGGCAAGGCGCTGGCCTACGCCCTCTACACCCTGCAAGAGCGCGGCAAGCTGATCGTCGATCACGGCACCGAAGTCTACGAAGGCATGCTGATCGGTATCCACAGCCGCGCCAACGATCTCGTGGTCAACCCCACCAAGGGCAAGAAGCTCGACAACATGCGCGCCTCGGGCAACGATGAAAACATCGTGCTCACGCCGCCGATCAAGTTCACCCTGGAGCAGGCCATCGAGTTCCTCGACTCCGATGAGCTGGTGGAAGTGACGCCCAACCACATCCGCCTGCGTAAGAAGCTGCTCAAAGAGAACGAGCGTAAGCGCGCCAATAAAAAGTAACGCTCGCACCGCACCACGCACCAAGCCCGCTGACACAGCGGGCTTTTTTGGGTATCGCCTTTGCCTAACGCGCTTGCCCGTTAATACGGCCAACGCTAGACGGCTGGCACCCAACGCTTTAATCACGCAAAGTTGGGCGTTAAACGCGAGTATGAAAAATGCCGCTACCCAACATCACCTTCAACGGATATAACACGGACACTCCCCATGAGCGGTCACAACGTCTGGACACACAAAGGTACCTTTTTGCTCGCGGCGGTAGGCTCCGCCGTGGGGCTGGGGAACCTTTGGCGCTTTCCCTATCTCACCGGCGAAAATGGTGGCGGCGCTTTCATTCTGGTTTACGCGCTGACCATTTTCGCCGTGGGCATCCCCATTTTAATCGCGGAAATCATGCTCGGCCGCACCAGCCGTCAAAGCCCGATCATGGGCATGCGTCACCTAACCAAAACCCATAACACCTCACGCGGTTGGGAGACCATCGGCTGGCTGGGTGCCGCCTCCGCGTTTCTGATTTTGAGCTTTTATTCGGTGGTCGCCGGCTGGTCGCTGCACTACACCTGGCAGATGCTCACCGGCTCGTTGATCGGCGCCGATGCCGAGACCATCGGGGCGGGCTTTAACAGCCTGCTCGCCTCGCCGGGGCTGATGACGCTCTACCACACTCTCTTTATCGCCCTCTCCGCGCTGATCGTGGGCATGGGGATTCACAAGGGCATCGAAGGCGGCCTGCGCATCATTATGCCGGCGCTGTTTATTATTTTGCTGGTGGTGCTCGGCTACAGCGCGGTCAATGGCGATATCGGCGCCGCTGCCCGCTTTTTGTTCACGTTTAACCTTGCCGATCTGAGCCTAGAAGGCTGGCTACAAGCCATGGGGCAGTCGTTCTTCACCCTGAGCTTGGGGATGGGCGCGATCATGGCGTACGGCGCTTACATGTCGAGCACGGCCTCGCTCACCCGCACAGCGCTTGCAGTGGCGTTTGTGGATACCGCCGTAGCCTTGGTCGCCGGCCTGGCAATTTTTGCGCTGGTCTTTGGCGCCGGCCTCGAAACCGGCCAAGGACCGGGGCTGATGTTTGTCACCATACCGCTGGCGTTCGCTGAGATGCCGTTCGGCGCGCTGGTCGGCGGGGTGTTCTTTATCCTGGTACTAGGTGCCGCGCTTAGCTCATCGATCTCGCTGATTGAGCCGGTCGCCGCGTTTTTGGTCGAGCGCTTTGATCTCACCCGCCCGCAGTCGGTCGCCCTGATGGTCATCGCGAGCTGGGCGCTGGGGCTTTTAACCGTGGTGAGCTTCAACCTCTGGGCGGAAGGCACTATTTTCCACACCCTCTTTGGCCGCAGCGCGTTTGAGTTTATTGAGCTTTTGACCAATATCTTTATGCCGCTCGGTGGGTTATTGATTGCGCTGTTTGCCGGCTGGGCGCTAACGCAAAGCGAGGTCGCCAAAGAGCTCGGTGGCCATGACACCTGGTTTGCCGTGTGGCGCTTCTTGGTGCGCTTTATCGCCCCGGCGGCCGTGGCGTTTGTGTTCCTGCGCACCCTGCCGCAGGTTGAGGGCTACTGGATTCCGGCCATCGGCGCGCTAGTGATCGTCGGCGCCTTTGCCGCCGGGCGTACCTTTCTGGTCAATAACGCCCAACAACAATAATCGACCACCAAAATGATCGACTACCACAATCATCCACTACCCAACGAGGTCGCTTCATGACACCCATCATCGAGGTGCAGCGGGTTAACAAGGCATTTGGCGGCCTGCAGGTGATCAATGACTGCTCTATCCAGGTGGCCAAGGGCTCGGTCACCGGGATGATCGGCCCCAACGGGGCGGGGAAATCGACCCTGTTCAACGTGATCGCAGGCGCCCTGACCCCCGATAGCGGCCGCGTGTTGCTCAACGGCGAGGACATCACCGCACTGAGTGCAAACGCGCGCTTTCATAAGGGGCTGTTGCGCACGTTTCAGATCGCCCATGAGTTTGGCCACATGAGTGCGCTGGAAAACCTAATGATGGTGCCCCCCCACCAGCCCGGCGAAAGCCTGTTTAACACCTGGTTGAAGCCTGGGCAGGTGCGCGAGCACGAGGGCGAGGTGCGCCGCCGGGCACGGGAGGTCATCGACTTCATCGGTCTTTCGCACGTGCGCAACGAGCTTGCCGGCAACCTCTCCGGCGGCCAGAAAAAGCTTCTTGAGCTTGGCCGCACCATGATGACCGACGCCAAGGTGGTGCTGCTCGATGAGATCGCCGCCGGGGTTAACCGCACCCTGCTTGGCGACTTGATCGGTAATATCGAGCGGCTGAACCAGGAGATGGGCTACACCTTCCTGGTCATCGAGCACGACATGGAGATGATCGCGCGGCTGTGCGACCCGGTGATCGTGCTGGCCCAAGGCAGCGTGATGATGGAGGACACCATCGAGGCGGTGCAGAATAACCCCGAGGTGATCGAAGCGTACTTCGGCGGCAGCGCGGCCTGACGTTAAAGCGCGTGGCGACAGCGCGAGCACACAACAACGCTAAAAACATTCTGAGATACCACTTTGAGACATCACGACCATGCCTTTACTTGAAGCACGCGACGTGTACGGCGGTTACGGCGGCATGAACATCCTCAACGGGGTCAACATGACGCTGGAAGCGGATGAAGTGGGGGTGATTGTTGGCCCCAACGGCGCCGGTAAATCGACCATGCTGAAAGCCATTTTTGGCCTGCTGAATGTCAACCAGGGCGAGATCCTGCTGCTGGGCGAGCCCATCCACAACCTGCCGCCCAACAAGCTGGTGCAGCGCGGCATGGGGTTTATTCCCCAGGAGAAAAACGTCTTCCCGAGCCTCTCGGTGCAAGAAAACCTAGAGATGGGGGCGTTTCTCAAGCCGCACAACGTCAAGCGCATGCTCGCCCAGGTGTATGAGTTCTTCCCGCCGCTATATGACAAACGCCGCCAGCCCGCCGGCGAGCTTTCAGGGGGGCAACGCCAGATGGTCGCCATGGGGCGCGCGCTGATGGCCGAACCCAGCCTGTTGCTGCTCGACGAGCCGACCGCCGGGCTTTCGCCGCTATATATGAACGACATTTTCGCGCGGGTGAAAGAGATCAACGCCGCCGGCGTGGGCATCTTGATGGTCGAACAGAACGCCAAGCAGGCCTTGGCAATCGCGGATAAGGGCTTTGTCCTCGCGGCCGGCCAAAACCGCTTCACCGATACCGGGCAAGCCCTGCTGGCCGACCCAGATGTCGCCAAGAGCTTCCTCGGTGGGTAGCCCCCGGAGCCCGTACTGGAGAATCATGCCGTGAACGAACTGGTCTTTTTTATTAACAACGTGGTGGTCGCCGGCAGTGTGACCGGCTCCATCTACGCCATCGGCGCGGTGGGCGTGACGCTGATCTTCAGCATTATGCGCTTCGCCCATTTTGCCCACGCCGATATGATGACCTTCGGTGCCTTTATGGTGCTGCTCTTGACCACCGCCTTTCCCGCCGCCGGCGCCGCCATCGGCGTGCCCACCGCGCTTGTCATGCTGCCGCTGGCGATGCTGCTCACCGCAGGGCTGGCCGTAGGGATCGACCGGCTCTTCTACAAGCCGCTGCGCAGCCACGGCGTCAAACCCATTGTGCTGGTGATCGGCTCGCTGGGCGTGACGCTGATGCTGCAAGGCTTGATTCGCCTGTTTTCCGGTACCAGCGGGCAAAGCCTCTACGTCGATGACCGCAAAGAGATTTTCCGCCTAGCGCTGCCGTTTGACGGCGTGCGTATGCCGATTGTGGTCACCGAGCCCCAGGTCTACCTTTTTGTGATTACCCTGGTGACCGTGATTGCCCTACATCTGTTCTTAAACCGTTCGCGGCTGGGCAAGGCGATGCGGGCGATGTCGGATAATCCTGAGCTAGCTCAGGCCTCGGGCATCAATACTCACCTGATTGTCGCCGTGACCTGGGTCATCGCCGGCGGGCTTGCCGCCATCGCGGGCACATTATTATCGCTGGATGTCACCTTCAAGCCGGACTTGAGTTTCTTCTTGCTGCTGCCGATCTTCGCCGCGGCGATCGTCGGCGGCGTGGGGCACCCTTACGGGGCGATTGCCGGCGGTTTCGTGGTCGGCTTCGCCGAGACGCTAGCGGTGTTCAACTGGAACATTCTTCTACGCCCCTTCCGCGATAGCTTCCCTTCGTGGCTGGAGCTGCCCACCAATCTCGCCTTCGTCAGCACCGAGTACAAAATCGTGGTGCCGTTTTTCCTTCTTGTCGCCATTCTGGTGTGGCGCCCGACCGGGCTGTTCAAGGGTAAGGTGATCTGATGCGTACACAAGACAAACAGCGCGACGATTTGGTCGCCGCGCCCTCGGCTTTTCCGCTGCGCGAGGTGGTACTCTTCGGCGCCCTGCTCGTCGCGATTCTGAGCATCTACGCCTTGATGGGCGCGGCCTACAGCACGCGAATGCTGGTCGAGGCGGCCTGCTACGCCATTCTCGCCCTCGGCCTTACCATTCAGTGGGGCTACGCGGGGCAGTTCAATGCCGGGGTCATGGGCTTTGTGGCCTTGGGGGGCTACTGCGCCATGGCGTTCAGCATGCCGGTCAATGCTGAGTTTTGGTCAAGCCCTCTGGCCGGCGAGCTGGGCCAGGTGCTGCTTATCGCGGCCGTCGGTATTGCTGCGGTGGTCGGCGCCAGCCGTCTGCACCGTTTGGGTGTGCCTAAGCGCCTGCGCACCGTGCTCGCGGTGCTGGCCGCGCTGGTGGTGTACCTGCTTGTCTCCAGCCAGCTGGGCGCGGTGACCGAACAGATCGAGTCGCAGTTTGGTTATATCGGCGGCCTGGGTCTACCGCCGTGGCTGGGCTGGATTGTCGGCGGGGCGGTGGCCGGCGTGGTGGGCTACTTTATCGGCGGCGTGTGCCTAGGGCTTCGCAGCGACTACCTGGCCATCGCCACCCTGGGCATCGCCGAGATCATCAAGGCGGTACTCAAAAACGCCGACTGGCTGACCCGCGGCACCGCCACCGTCTCGCCGCTGCCCTGGCCGGTGCCAGGGCCGGGAGAAGTCGGCTTCACCCTCGCCCGCGCGCTCTATCTCTCGGTGACGGTGGTGATGATCGCGGTGATATTTTTCCTGCTGCACCGCGCCTACCACGCCCCTTGGGGCCGGATGATCCGCGCGATTCGCGATAACGAGACCGCCGCCGCGGCCATGGGGAAGGATATCAACAAGCGCCGCTTGGAGATTTTTGTCCTCGGCTGCATCTTGATGGGCATCGGCGGCGCGGCCCTGGGCAGCTTTAACGGCATCTTCGACCCGCAAGGCTATATGCCGCTCAATCACACCTTTCTGGTGCTGGTGATGGTGATCCTGGGCGGGCCGGGCAACAACCTGGGCACGATTTTTGGCGCCGTTGCGGTCTACCTGATCTGGGTGATGTCGGAGCCGTTGGCGCTTGCCGTGCTGGAGCTGGCCGTGGCCTTCGGCGAGGGCAGCTTCGGCTGGGACGCGCCCACCAACCTGGATAGCCGCGCGCTACAGGCCCGGGTGTTTGTGATCGGGCTTTTGATCACGCTGGTGCTGCGCTTTGCCCCCAAAGGGCTACTGCCCGAGAAAATTCGTTACCACGATTAAGCTCTCCAAGCCTTACGCAAAAAGCCCCGGCAGATTTCTCCGCCGGGGCTTTTTTAATGCGCGAGGCGCGCTTACTGGTCGAGGAAGCCTTTGCTGACAAACTCGCCGTCTTCCACCGCCATCTCTTCGACGATGCCCGGCACGTCGCCGTTTTCGTCAAATTCATGGCTGCCGGAGGCGCCTTCGTAGTTGATCTCCTCGCCGGCGGCGATCAACTCCACCGCCTTTTCCCACTCGCCGGGGAGAATCACTTCGCCAGGCGCGGTCGCGACGCTACGCAGCGCCTCGGAGAGCCCCTCACGCTCGGCGCTGCCGTTCTGCTCGATGGCAAGCGCGAGCAAGAAGGCGGCATCGTAGCCTTGGCCGGCAAAGACCGCTTCATGAGAAATACCCCCCGCCTCGGCCAGCTCCTCAAAGCGCTGGGTGCCGGGGGAGTCCGGGTTACCGGGGCGCGTGGCGATAAAGTTGTCGTTGAGCACCTCAACCCCCACGCCGTCGAGCAGCCCCGAAATCACCATGCCGTCGGCACCGATGTACTGGGTGAACATGCCGCTCTCGTAGGCTTGACGAACGACCGTCTGCCCGGAGGTATCGCCATAGGCCAGCACTACCAAATTGGGCACGCCGGTAGCGGCCAGAGTGCCAAGCTCGGCGCGGTAGTCGGCGCGGTTGTCTTCGTGGGCGAGGTTCTCCGCCACGGTGCCGCCTTCGGCCTCGTAAGTCGCCACGAAGGCATCGGCCAGGCCGCGACCGTAGTCGTTGTTCACATAGGTTACCGCGACCTCCTCGATGCCTTTTTCAAGCAGCATCTTGGCCAGCGCCTCGCCCTGGAAGGCATCGGAGGGCACGGTACGGAAGACCAGGTCATCATCGTCGAGCTCGCTGACCGCGGGAGCGGTTGACGCCGGCGAGACCATCACCACACCGCCCGGAATCGCTGCGTTATTGGCCGCGGCGATCGTCGCCCCGGTGCAGAGCGCGCCGACAATTGCGGTGACATTTTCGCTGTTGACCAGGCGATCCGCGGCGTTGGAGGCCGCCGAGGCGTCCGAGCAGGTGGTGTCGCCGCTGGGCATGGTCACCTCTTCGCCCCCGAGGATGCCGCCATGCTCGTTGACATGCTGCATGGCCAGCTGCGCGGCGTCATACACCGGCGGGGTCAAGGTTTCGATCGGCCCGGTGAAGCCGCCCAAAAAGCCCACTTTCACTTCGGCGTTGGCCACCCCGGTCAACGCCAGCGTTGAGGCGGCGACGGCACTAGCGAGTATGCGTTTATTGATCATGTTATTTAGCACTCCCGATAAATGGTCCCTAAAATGTCCAGCATTAGGGCGTGTTAAATTAAAAGGTTCTTCATTCAAAGGCCCTGTCACAATTTGGAACCAAATGGGAAAAAATACAACTGGCGCTTTTAACGCTCGCGCCAGGTCGCACGCTAGGCGGCCCAGCCAAAGCCCAAAATCGGCATCGCGAGGGCAAACATCGCCAAACAGATCATCACCACCGCGATCACGCTCATCACCGCCCCGGCGCGCAGCATGTCCATCACGCGGACTTTGCCGCTGCCGAATACCACCGCATTGGGCGGCGTGGCCACGGGCAGCATGAACGCGCACGACGCCGCCATCGCCACTGGCACCGCCAACAGCAAGGGGCTGGCATCAAGGCTCACCGTCAGCGCGGCCGTGAGCGGCAAAATCGCCGCGGCCGTGGCGCTGTTGCTGGTGACGTGGCTCATTAGCATGACGATCACCACCACCATCAAAATCATCGCCCAGCTCGGCCAAGCACCAAACACCGCCAGGCCATTGGCCACCACGCCCGCAAGCCCCGAGCTTTCGATCGCCGTTCCCAGGCTCAAACCGCCGCCCACCAGAAGCAGCACGCCCCAGGGCAAGTTCTTCGCGCTCTCCCAGTCGAGCAGGAACTGGCGCTGGCGCCAGCGCGCCGGCACCACGAACAGCAACAGCGCCCCCATCACGGCGATACCGCCGTCGCTTAGCGTTAACCCTGTCCACTCTTGTAGAAGCGGGCGCGTAATCCACGCTACCGCCACCAGGGAAAACACCGCCGCCACGCGCTTTTCGGGGCCACTCATGGCGCCCAGATCCTCCGCCTGCTGGCTCAACATGGCGCTGATGCCGTGCAGCGGCGCGTGCGACACGGGAAAAATCGTAAACGTCAACAGCCACCAGGCCGCGACCAGCATGATGGCCGCCGGCGGAATCGCCACCAGCATCCACTGCGCAAACCCGATCTGGATGCCGTAGTTATCGCCGATAAAACCGGCCAATAGCGCATTCGGAGGCGTGCCGATCAGCGTTCCCATACCGCCAATATTGGCCGCCAGGGCGATCCCCAGCAGCATGCAGAGCGCCAGGGCACGCTGCTGATCGGCATTGAGTTCGTCGTCGCGCTCCATCAGCGCCAGCACCGACATGCCGATCGGCACCATCAGCGCCGCCGTGGCGGTATTGCTCACCCACATGCTCAAAAACGCCGTGGCCGCCATAAAGCCTGCCACCAGATGGTCGGGGCGCTTGCCCGCCACCGACAGCACGCCGAGGGCGATACGCCGGTGTAAGTTCCAGCGCTGGATCGCCTCGGCGAGCATGAAGCCGCCCAGAAAGAGAAAAATCAACGGGTTAGCATAAGACTCGGCCGCCGCGCTGATATCCCCCACGCCCAACAGCGGCAGCAGCGCCACCGGCAGCAGCGCCGTGACCGCCATCGGCACCGGCTCCAGAATCCACCACACCGCCATCCACGCGGTGAGCGCAACCACGCTCCACGCCACGGGAGGCATATCGGCGGGCGCCTCCACCCATGACAGCAGCAGCGCCAATAGCGGCCCCAGAAAGAGCCCTAGCGTCACTTTTGTCCGTGCGACATCCATCATTTCTGCTCCTCATCCTCAATGCGTGCAGCCCAGCGTTTGCGCGCCTTGTTGCGCTGGTAGAGCCGCACTAGCGCAATCCCCAGCGCCGCCGTCACCATCGCCGCCAGCGTAACGCCCTGCCAGGGCCGCGCGGCATCGTCGAGCACGGTTTCTAGGGTGATGATCACGGTCAAGCCTAGCGCTTGCGAGCCAATCGCCAGCGCCCGTAACGGATCAAAAGTGGGCTGAGGCATAATCTCTCCGAATGTGGGTAAATGCGTGATAGGGTTTGTCCAACGAAGGCGTGCTAACCCGGTCGCCCTAGTGTAATAACAATGCAGGGCAACTATGTATTGAGAACACCATGAATGCTATCGCTCTAGGCCCTTTGCTGCTTTCGCTTCCGCGCCTTTACGCCTTTGCCTGCGCGCTGTTGCTGATCATCGCCGCGCGCTATTTACTCGGCTTGCCCCAATCACTGCGCCAGCGCTGGGTCACCGGGCTGATGATCGCCTGGCTAGTAGGCGCCCGCGTGGGGTATATCGCTCTCTACGTTGAGAGCTACGCCGCCGCGCCGCTAGACGCCATCAAACTCTGGCAGCCAGGGTATCACGGCCTCTGGGGAATGCTCGCCGGGCTGATCTGGAGCGCCTGGGCGCTGCGCGAGCGGCTGATCGCCATGGGCGGTGCGATGGCGCTGCTCATCGGCGCCTCTAGCCTTTGGCTGGTGCTGGTAACCCTTGCGCCACTTGGCGGCGGCAGCGTCGCGGCGCTGCCCGACATTAAACTGGAAGATCTCGACGGCAACGCCGTGGCGCTGCCCGACCTGGCCGACGGCCAGGGCAAGATCATCGTCAATCTGTGGGCCACCTGGTGCCCGCCGTGTCTGCGCGAAATGCCGCTGCTGGCGGAGGCCGCCGAGCGTCAGGGGGTCACCGTGGTAGTCGCCAATCAGGGCGAAGACCTCCTCCCCATCGCCCGCTACCTCGACGAACAAGGCCTCGATTTCCGCTACGCGCTACGCGACCCAAATCAGCAGCTGATGGTGGCCTTCGACGCCCCCGGCTTGCCCACCACGGTTCTGTTTGACGGCAACGGCCGCGCGCTTTCCCAGCACGTCGGCGAGCTCACCCGCGCGCAGCTGGATCAGTGGCTTAACCCGTGAACCTCAGATTAACGCGACTAGCGCTTAATCCTGCTCCCCCTTTGCGTTAGAATCCCCCGCCCCATTAGCCGCCGGCCACCCATCCGGCGGTTGTTGACCCGTTTCTAGCATCCTTACTCAGCACACTTTGAGGCACCATGAGCGATTTCTCTCCCGGCCAGCGCTGGATCAGCGACGGCGAAGCTGAGCTTGGGCTTGGCACCGTGCTTAACTGCGACGCCCGCAGCGTGACAATTCTGTTCAGTGCCAGCCAGGAAACCCGTACCTACAATACCCGCCAGGCGCCGCTAACCCGTGTGCAGTTTGGCAGCGGTGACCAGATTATCTCTGCCGATGGATGGCGGATGCTTGTCGATGACAGCAAAGAGCAGGGCGGGCTGATCACCTATATCGGCCAGGACGCCAGCGGTGAGCTGCGCGAGCTGCCCGAAGCCAAGCTCGCCGATACCATGCAGTTCGACCAGGCCCGCGACCGCCTGCTGACCGGTCAGGTCGACCGCAACGACTGGTTCGACCTGCGCTTTCGCACCCTGCACCACCATCAGCGCATCGAGCAGCACAGCGCGCTGGGCTTTTCCGGGCCGCGCATCGATCTGATCCCGCATCAGCTCTATATCGCCGATGAGGTCGCCGGCCGCCACGCCCCACGCGTGCTACTCGCCGACGAGGTTGGCCTGGGCAAGACCATCGAGGCGGGGCTGATTCTTCACCGTCTGCTGCTCGTGGGGCGCGTCGAGCGCGCGCTGATTCTAGTGCCCGATAGCCTCACCCACCAGTGGCTAGTGGAACTGCTGCGCCGCTTCTCGCTTAACGTCACGCTGCTCGATGAGAGCCAGAGCCAGGCCCACGGCAGCGCCAACCCGTTCGAGAGCAGCCAGCTGATACTCGCCAGCCAAGATTGGCTATTTTCCAACCCCGCGCGCCAGGAGCAGGCGCTGGCGAGCCACTTTGATCTGCTTATTGTTGATGAAGCCCACCACCTCGACTGGCACGAAGAGGGCAGCGGCCCCGGTTACCGCTGCGTGGAGCGCCTCTCCGCCGATATCGACGGACTGCTGCTGCTCACCGCGACCCCGGAGCAGATGGGGCTGGAAAGCCACTTCGCCCGCCTGCGCCTGCTCGACCCCGAGCGCTACCACGACCTCGCGCGCTTTAAGGAGGAGGAGCGCCACTACGTCGAAGTGGCCAGCGCCATCGAGGCACTGGACGCCTTGCCCGGCGATACCCGTGCCCGCGCCAAGGTCGACGCCGTGGCCGACGACCGCGACAGCCAAGCGCTGCTCGAAACGCTGACCAACCCCGAAGCCAGCGAAGCACAGCACGACGCCGCCCGCACGCAGCTGCGCGACGCCCTGCTCGACCGCCACGGCACCGGGCGAGTGATGTTTCGCAACAGCCGCCGCCACGTGGGCGGCTTCCCCGAGCGGCGCTATCACCCCGTGCCGCTGGCGCTGCCTTCCGCCTATCGCCGCGTGCTGCGCCGTTTGGAGCGCGACGAGGACTACCTCGATGAGCTTCTGATCGAAACCGGCATGGATCACCCGGATGTGCTGATCTACCCGGACGCCATGTACCGCGAGCTCTCCAACGACCCGCTCAACGCCGAGCAGTGGTGGCACATCGACCCGCGCATCAACTGGCTGTTGGAGACACTCAGCGACGATAGCGAAAGCGGCTTTGCCAACGATAAGGTCCTGGTGATCGCCCACCACCGCGAAACCGCCGAGGGCATCGCCGAAGGCCTGCGCGTGCTCGGCGGCTACCACGCCCCGGTGTTCCACGAAGACCTCTCGCTGATCGAGCGCGACCGCGCCGCGGCGGCCTTTGCCGACGAAGAAGAGGGCTGCCAAGTGCTGGTATGCTCGGAAATCGGCTCCGAGGGGCGTAATTTTCAGTTCTGCCGCCACCTGGTGATGTTCGACCTGCCCCAGCACCCGGATCAGCTTGAGCAGCGCATCGGCCGCCTCGACCGTATCGGCCAGCAGCACGCCATCGAGATTCACGTGCCCACCTTTGAGGGCAGCCCGGGTGAGCGTCTATTGCGCTGGTACCACGACGGCATGGACGCGTTCAGCGCCCCTCACGGCGTGGGCAGCGACCTGTTCGACGCCTTTGGCGACGCCCTGGCCGATGCGCTACTCGACGACGAGATGCTTGACGAGATCGTCGAGGAGACCCGTGAGATGTTCACGGCCAGGCTCGCCGAGCGCGACGCCGGGCGCAATCGCCTGCTCGAACTCAACGCCTGCCGCCCCGCGCGGGCGCAAGCGGTGATCGATGCGGTACGCGAATTGGACGACGACAAGGCGCTGCCGCGCTTTGTCGAGCGCGCGCTGGATATCTTCGGCGTGGAGAGCCAGGAGCTCGGCGGCCACGTGATGCTGCTCTCCCCCAGCCAGCAAATGCTCGACGGCCTGCCGGGGTTGGCGAAAGGTGAAGAAGGCTTCTCCGCCACCTACCGCCGCGATGTAGCGCTGGCGCGCGACGACATTCAGCGGCTCTCCTGGGAGCACCCGCTGCTGCGCGAAATGATGGGGCGGATTATCGACGGCACCATGGGCAACACGGCGCTGGCGCTGCTGCGCCACCCGGCGATTGCCAGCGGGCGGCTGATGGCGGAACTGGTGTTTCGCACCCACTGCCCAGCGCCCAAGCGGCTGCACCTTAATCGCTTTCTGCCGCCCACGGCGGTGCGCGTGCTGCTTGATGAGTCAGGCGCCAACCTGACCGACAAAATCTCCTTTACCGGGCTCTCCAAGAACGTGCAGAAAGTGAACAAGTCGTTGGCGCGAGATTTGATCAAAAGCCGCCACGAGCAGCTGCGCGAGCTTTTAACCCAGGGCGAGGGAGAGGCCGAGCGCGAGCTACCCAGCATTATCGAGGCCGCGGAAACCCGCATGCGCGCCCAGCTGGATAGCGAGCTTGCCCGCTTGACGGCGCTGGCCGAGCACAACCCGGCGGTGCGCGACGCGGAGATCCAGGCGCTAAAAGAGGAGCGCGCCGCGCTAAGCGATGCGATCGAAAACACCCGCTTGCGCCTAGACGCAGTGCGGGTGGTAATCACCGTCGATGCCGAGCGCTAACGCAGAATCGCGTCCAGCGCCTTGTCGAGCGTGGGGTATTGAAAAGTAAACCCCGCCTCTTCCAGGCGCTTGGGCCGCATATCGGCGCCGGTGAGCAGCAGCCGCGCCATCTCCCCCAGGGCGATTTTGAGCACGAACGCGGGCGCGGGAAATATCGCCGGGCGATGGAGCGTTTTGGCAAGCGTTTGGGCGAACTCCGCGTTGGTGACCGGGTTGGGAGCGCTGGCGTTGAACGGCCCGCTTAGGCTGTCATCCTTGAGGAGAAACAGGATCGCCTCCACCAAATCATCGCGGTGAATCCACGGCATGAACTGCGTGCCGTCGCCAAACCGCCCGCCCAGGCCGAGCTTGAACGGCGGCAGCATTTTTTGCAGGGTCCCGCCGCCGGCATCCAGCACCAGGCCAATGCGCACAATCGCCAAGCGCACGCCGTACTCCTCGACCTCTTTGGCCGCCGCCTCCCATTGGGCACACAGGCGGTGGACAAACTCATCGTTGGGCGGCGTCTCTTCGGTGACTTTTTTATCGCCCTGATCGCCGTAGTAGCCCATGGCCGAGGCGGACACCATGGCCTTCGGCAGCGGCTGGCCGTTCTCTTTTAAGCGTTCGCAAAGGGTGACGAGCTGCTGCGTCACCTTTAGGCGCGACTCGACCAGCTCCTTTTTTTGCGCCTCATTCCAGCGCTTGGCGGCGATCGATTCGCCGGCGAGATTCACCAGCGCCTCGGGCGGTGAATCGACAAAGGCCTGGGCGCTTTCGCGCACGTCGCACTCTTGGGGCAGGTGGCGGCGCGCCTGCTTGGGCGAGCGCGATACCACTTGCGGCTCGTGCCCCTCGGCGACTAAGCGCTCGCACAGCCGTTGCCCCACAAACCCACTACCACCGGTGATGAGTACACGCATTTAAAACTCCTTGCCCACGCGGCTTTTAGGCGCGGTAAATGACGAAATGTAGCCACCAGTATTGCACAAAATTTATACCTATCTGGTACGATGAAAAAACGTTTTGCTTTTTCAGAGGATGCTCGTGATGGCAGCTCACCCCTCTTCTCGCATCGCCGTGATTGGCGCCGGTATCGCCGGGCTCGCCTGTGCCAAGCGGCTTAGCAACGCAGGCCAAAGCGTTACGCTATTTGATAAAGCGCGCGGCCCGGGCGGGCGCATGTCCAGCAAGCGTCGGCCTAAGGCGACCTTGGATCTCGGCGCTCAGGCATTCACCGTGCGCCACGCCGATTTCGCCGCTGAGGTCGAGCGCTGGCGCGATGCCGGCTGCGTCGCAAAGTGGCCAAACTGCCTTTATCAGGCTAGCCCAAGTGGCTGGCAGGTGCATCACGATGGGCAAAACCGCTTTGTCGGCGCGCCGCGCATGAGCGCGATCACCCGCCACTTGGCCGAGTCGCTCGAAAGCCAAGGTGCCGCCCTGCATACCCAAACTCGGATTACCACGCTTAACCCAACGACAGACGGCTGGCAGCTTAAAAGCGCCACCGACGAGGTATTTGGCCCTTATACACACGTCGTCATCAGCGCGCCGCCGCCACAAGCCGCCAAGCTGGTACAAGAGTGGGATAACCGCCTGTTTTCGCTCTGCCAGCGCCTGCCCCAGCGCAGCTGCTGGGCCGGCTGGGTGGTGTTTGACGCCCCCCTTCCGGCGCTTCCCGGCGAGGCCAGCGAGTGGCAGATGGCGCGCGCCCAGCACCCAGCCCTGCGGCTTATCTCGCGCAACCATACCAAGCCCGGGCGCGAGGACGCGCCCGAAAGCGTCAGCCTCATCGCGCAACTCGACTGGAGCGAGGAACATCTGGAAGAGGAGAGCGATGCCGTCGCGCAGAAGCTCTTTGACGCCCTGAGAAGCCTCTACCCCGCGCCGCTGAGATGGCCCAAGATTGTCGACATGGGCGCCCACCGCTGGCGCTACTCGCAACCCGCTGAAAACGCCGACATGCCAGAAGAGGGGTTTGCGATTGGCCACGACGGACTTTCGCTTTGCGGCGATAGCCTACGCGGTGGCCGCGTTGAAGACGCCTGGCTTTCGGGGCACCAGCTTGCCCAAGCGCTTAGCGGGCAAAATTGATCGAGAACAGGGCCGCAGCGGCTTAACCGCGCTGAGTGGTTGTACCCAGCGGCTACAAGTTGTACAAAGAGGACGTGTATAATACGCGTTGAAATTCCCCCTGGCGCGGGTAGCGTTACGACAACTATTTATTCGCGGTTACGACAATCAAGAGGCATTCGCGCCCATGAGCAACAAGGCGACCCACCCACCCGATACTCCGCTTTATCCCATCCGGGAGGTTTCCCGCTTAACGGGTGTGAACTCGGTCACCCTGCGCGCCTGGGAGCGACGCTACGGCCTCATTCGACCCCAGCGCACGCCGAAAGGGCATCGCCTCTACGCGCAAGACGACATCACCCGGGTGGAGCGTATCCTGCAGTGGCTTAATCGCGGCGTGCCGGTCAGCCAGGTGGGGGATCTGCTCGACCAGCCGGAGAAGGTGGAAGCGCCGGCGCCTGTCAGCGGCGACTGGGAGAGCCAGCGCCAGCAGCTGCAGACCACCATCGAAGCGCTGAACCTAGCCAAGCTTGAGTCGCTGTATTACCAAAGCCTTTCGCTCTACCCCATGAGCGTGGCGATTAACGAGCTGTGGCAGCCGGTGATCCTCAGTCTGGAAGCGCAGTGGGAGCGCGAACCCGATGCCTTGGTGCGGCGTACCTTGGAAGCGTTCTTGCGCAGTCAGATCGGCATCCGCCTGCACTACGCCAACCAAGCCACACGCGGGCCGCTGATTCTGCTCAACGTGATGCCCGACGACCCTGGCCCGCTGTGGATTTTAATGGCGGCGCTGATGGCAAGCGAGCAGGGCTACCGCGTGCAGCTTTTGGATCAAAATCTTCCGCTTGAAGACCTTCCCCAAGCCGTGGCGCGCCTGCACTCCTCGATGGTGCTGCTGGCCAGCGGCCAAAAGGAGAGCGATAGCTACATTCGCGACGCTCTGCCCGAGGCGGCGAAAAACCTCAACGTACCGCTTGGCGTATGCGGGGAAGTGGCCCGCCTGCGCGAGCAGGATTTCAGCGATGACGAGGTGCACCTACTCGGCGCCGACTTACCTCAAGCGATCTCGCGCCTACGGCCGCTGTTGCGCGAGTCGGGCGTGCTGTAGTTCTCACCTTCGTCAATGGAGGCAGCATGGCAAGGCAGCTGGTCTGGTTTCGTAGCGACTTACGCATCGACGATAACAGCGCCCTCGCAGCGGCGGCAGCGAAAGGGCCGGTGGTTGCGGTGTTTTTGCGCAGCCTCGAACAGTGGCAAGCCCACGGCCACGGCGCCAACAAGCTCGATTTCTACGCCCGTGGGGTCGCCGCGCTAAAAGAGGCGCTGGCCGGGCTCAATATCCCGCTGCTCCACCGCGACGTCGATACCTTCGACAACGCCCCGCAGGCGCTTTTGGACATTGCTCGCGAGCACGATATCTCAGCGCTTCACCTTAACTACGAGTACCCGCTTAACGAGCAGCGCCGCGACCGGGCGGTGTTTGACGCCTTTCATCACGCCAGTATCGCCGCCCACGGCTACCACGACGCCGTGGCGTTTGCCCCGGGCACGCTTCTCACTGGCAAAGGCGACTACTACGGGGTCTTTACCCCCTTCGCCAAGGCGTGGCATAAAAACGTTGCGCCCGAGCAGCTTGCGCTGCGCGACACGCCCACGCCGCAAACCCCGCTCGATATCCAAAGCGACGCGCTCCCGACGCTCCCGGGGCTTGATGACACCGCCGTGGATGGCCGCCAGTGGCCGGCGGGTGAACATGCCGCCGCGGATCATTTGGCGCGATTTCTCCGCTTTCGAGCGCGCCATTATCAGGCGCAGCGCGACTTCCCTGCCGTGCGCGGCACGAGTGAGCTTTCGCCCTACCTAGCGCTAGGGATGATCTCGCACCGCCAGTGCCTGCAGGCGGTGATGAGCGAAAACGGCGGCCACCTAGCGGACGGCGACGCCGGGCTAACCGCCTGGGTCAACGAGCTTATCTGGCGCGAGTTCTACCAGCATGTGGCCGTGGGCTTTCCCAAGGTGTGCCGGCATCAGCCGTTTCAGGACCATACCCGCGCGCTTGAATGGCGCGATGACGACACCAGCTTTCACGCCTGGTGCGACGGGCGTACCGGCTACCCGATTGTTGATGCCGCCATGCGCCAGCTCGTCGCCACCGGGTGGATGCACAACCGCTTGCGCATGGTCACGGCGATGTTCTTGAGCAAGCACTTACTCATCGATTGGCGCCGAGGCGAGGCCTTCTTTCTGCGCCATCTGATCGACGGCGAATTCTGCGCCAACAACGGCGGCTGGCAGTGGGCAGCCTCCACCGGCACCGACGCCGCGCCCTACTTTCGCATCTTCAATCCGACCACCCAATCCACCCGCTTCGACCCGGACGGTGACTTTATCGCCCGCTGGCTGCCCGAGCTTGCCGAGCTGCCGGCAAAAGCGCGCCATGCGCCACCGCGCGACTTGCTCACGCGGCTCGACTACCCGGCCCCGATTGTCGAGCATAAAGCGGCCCGCCAGCGTGCGTTAGAGGCATTTAAAGCGCTGAAGTAGGTGTTTTGTCCTTCGACAGGCTCGGGGTGAACGGGTCAGCCTCAAGGAGACCGGTATGTCTTACGACACGGCGCTCGACGACTTCTGCGCTTTTTTTAACAAACTAGACAGTACCTGTACAAAAAAGCTATACGAGGTATATACTGAAGACATCGTTTTTTGCGACCCGCTGCACCGCATTGAAGGGCGAGACGCGCTGGAGCGCTACTTTGCCGCCATGTATGAAAACGTGACCGAGTGCCGCTTTCGCTATCATCAGACACTGCGCCAGGATGACAAGGCGTTCGTGACTTGGACCATGCACTTCGCGCATCCGTCACTAAAGCGCGGCAGGGTAATCGACGTCGAGGGATGCACGCACCTCACCTTCGCCGACGATGGCCGCGTCGCGCACCACCGCGACTACTTCGACGCCGGCGCCATGCTCTACGAGCACGTCCCACTGCTGGGCCGCGTGATTCGCCTGTTAAAACGGCGCATCCATTAACGGCAGGTAAATCACAGGGCAGGTCAATTACAGGAGAGTCACATGAGTCGATGGCAAACGCCGCAGCGCATTTGGTTGACCGGGGCCACCTCCGGCATCGGCGAAGCAGTGGCGCAACAGCTTCTCGCCGAGGGTCACCAGGTCGTGCTCAGCGCGCGCAGCGAAGACAAACTCGACGCCCTGTGCGCCAAGCGCGACAACGCCATTGCGCTTCCCGTGGACATTACCGATCGCGACGCCGTGCTCGCCGCCGGCGAGACGATTCGCGAGCGCCTCGGCGCGCTGGATTTGGTGCTGCTCAACGCCGGCACCTGCGAGTACGTGGACATGCCCGATTTCGACATGGCGTTGATCGAGCGGGTGCTCACTCCCAACCTTTACGGCACGCTCTACGGCGTGGAGGCCGCCTTGCCGCTGCTGCGCGCCGCACGTAAGGAAGGGCGCCCCGCGCGGCTTGCCGCCACTTCCAGCGCCTCGGCGTACCTGCCGCTGCCCCGCGCCGAAGCGTACGGCGCCTCCAAGGCGGCGGTGAGCTACTTTCTGGAATCGCTGCGCCTTGACCTGCACCCGGAAGGCATCGACGTTAGCCTGATTCATCCTGGGTTTGTGAAAACGCCGCTCACCGAGCGCAACGATTTCCCCATGCCCATGCGTGTCAGCGTCGAGCACGCCGCCAACGCTATCCTCAACGGCTTGGCCAAAGGCCGGCTGGATATTCACTTTCCGCGCCGCTTTACCTACCTGGTCAAATTCATGGGTATTTTGCCCCCCCGGCTGCGCCGCGCCATCGGCCTGCGCATGGTCCGCTCGTAAGGAGAGCACGCATGACGCAACCCGCTCCACTTCACGCCTCGCAGCGCATCGCCGTGATCGGCAGCGGCATCAGTGGCATGGCCGCCGCGTGGTACCTGTCGGCGCAGCACGAGGTGACGCTGTTTGAGTCCGCCGAGCGTTTGGGCGGCCATACCGCAACCATCGACGTGGAAGCGGACGGCAAGGCGTATGCCATCGATACCGGTTTTATCGTCTTTAACGACTGGACCTACCCGCACTTTCAGCGCTTGCTGGAAACCCTCGGGGTGGCCACACAACCTACCGAGATGAGCTTTTCGGTGCATGAAACCGAGGTCGATTTCGAGTACAACGGCCACACCCTTACCTCGCTGTTCGCCCAGCGGCGTAACCTGCTCAACCCGGCCTTTTACCGCCTGCTAGGCGACATCGTGCGCTTTAACCGCGAGGCAACCCAGGATTTGGACAACGAGCGGCTGCCCGCCGGCACGACGCTCGGCGAGTACCTTGACCGCAATCGCTACGGCGAGGCGTTTCAGCGCCGCTATCTGCTGCCCATGGGCGCGGCGATCTGGTCGGCGAGCATTGACGATTTGCGCGCCTTTCCGCTGACATTTTTCGTGCGCTTTTTTCGCAACCATGGGCTTTTAAGTATCAGCAACCGTCCGCAGTGGTACACGCTGGTGGGCGGATCAAAGGCGTACATTCCCGCGCTGACCGCACCTTACGCCTCGCGCATTCGCCTCAATGCGCCGGTCAGCGCCGTGCACCGCGACAGCACCGGCGTAACGGTGACATCGCCAGCGGGCGAGGAGCGCTTTGACCAAGTGGTGCTGGCGTGCCATAGCGATCAGGCGCTGGCGATGCTCAAAGACGCCTCGGCCGCCGAGCGCGAGATTCTCGGCGCGATGCCGTATCAAGATAACGAGGTGGTGCTGCACACCGACACCCGCCTGCTGCCACGGCGCAAGCGCGCTTGGGCGAGCTGGAACTACCGGCTGGATCAGCGCGACGCCGGCGAGCGCGTCTCGGTTACCTACGACATGAACATCCTGCAGCGCCTGGAGGCCAATACCACCTTCTGCGTGACGCTCAACGACAGCGAGAGCATCGACCCCGACAAGGTGCTCGGCCGTTTTGTCTACGCTCATCCGCAGTTCACCCTTGACGGCTACGCCGCGCAAAAGCGCCACAGCGAAATTTCCGCCGCGCCCGCCACTTTTGGGCGCACCCACTTCTGCGGCGCTTACTGGCGCAACGGCTTTCACGAAGACGGGGTATGGAGCGCGCTGCGCGTCGCCCGCGCCCTGGGGTGCGACGAAGCCGCGACACCGCCCGAGATGTCACCCGCGCTGCCGGCGCATGAGCTGATGCCTGAAACAGGCGTGGGAGACGGCCTCGGATGAGCGCAACGGCCGAGCAGGTTAACTCGCGTATTTATCGCGGCACGCTGCGTCACCGGCGCTTCACGCCGCGCCACCACGCCTTTCGCTATCAGATCTGGATGGCGTGGCTGGATCTCGATGAATTACCCGAGCTGTTCGACGGCGTGCCGGGATTCAGTGCCCGGCGCCCGGCGTTGGCGCGCTTTCGCCGCGAAGACTACCTCGCCCCCACCGATATGCCCTTGAAAGAGGCCGTGCGCGCCGAGCTAACACGCCAGCTCGGCAGCGCTCCCGAAGGGCGGATCTGCCTGCTGACGCAGCTGCGCACCTTCGGCGTGATCTTCAACCCAATTTCGCTCTACTACGTTTACGACCGCGATGACAGGCTCGCGGCGGTCCTCGGCGATGTCACCAATATGCCCTGGCGCGAGCGCACCGCTTACGCCTGCGCGGTTGACCCTGCGCGCCACAGCCACGCGGCGACCTTTGCCAAAGCGATGCATGTCTCGCCGTTCAATCCCATGGACATGACCTACCGGTGGCGCTTCAACACGCCGGGCGAGACGCTACTGATGCACATGGAGAACTGGCACAACGACCCCGCACCCAATGCCCCCAAGTGCCAGTTCGACGCCACGCTGACACTCGACGCCACCCCCGCCACGCGCGGCGTGCTACTGCGCACGTTGGCGCGCCAACCGTGGCTAAGCCTCAAAACCGTGGCGGGCATTCATTTTGAAGCGCTCAAGCTGTGGCTCAAGCGCGCTCCCCTTTATGACCATCCTTCACGCAAGGAGACATGATCATGACCACCCTGCGTACCACCCGCTCGTCAACGACGCCCTCCACCTCGACGCTGTCGCCGGGGAGCAAGGTCACGCCCGGGAGCGTATCCTGCACCTCCCACGACAGGCTAACGCGCTGGCTAAAGCCGCGCCTGCTCAAGCAACTCGACGCCTTTAAGGGCGGCCGCATCACCCTGATCGAAGGCACCCACAGCCACCACCTGGGGCAAGGCGGGCCGCTGCAAGTCACGGTGGTGATCCGTCATCCGCGTGCCTGGAAGCGCCTCGCCTTCGGCGGCACCGTGGGCGCGGCGGAGTCGTACATGGATCACGACTGGGACGCCGACGATCTGGTCGCCCTGGTGCGCCTGTTCGCCGCCAATCTGGAGCAGGTCAACGGCAAACTGGAAACCGGCAGCGCGCGCTTTACTCGCTGGCTGCTCAACACCGCCTACCGCTTCCAGCGCAATAGCGTCGAAGGCGCCAAGCGCAATATCTCCGCGCACTACGACATCGGCAACGAGCTGTTCTCGACCTTTCTCGATCGCGAGCACTGGATGTACTCCAGCGCCGTGTTCCCTTACCCGGACGCGAGCCTGGAAGAGGCCTCCACCTACAAGCTCGACCTGATGCTGGAGAAACTCGACGTTCGCCCCGAGCATCACTTGCTGGAGATCGGCACCGGCTGGGGCGGGCTTGCCATTCACGCCGCCAAGACCCGCGGCTGCCGCGTCACCACCACCACCATCTCGGAGGAGCAGCACGCCCACACCGCCGCGCGTATCAAAGAGGAGGGGTTGGAGCAGCAGATCACCCTGCTCAAACAGGATTACCGCGACCTCGCCGGCACCTACGACCGGGTGATCTCGGTGGAGATGATCGAAGCCGTGGGCCATCAGTACCTGGATACGTATCTGGCCAAAATCGACAGCCTGCTTGCCGAGGATGGCCAAGCCATGCTGCAGGCCATCACTATCCGCGACCAGCGCTTTGAAACGGCCAAGCGCGAGATGGACTTCATCAAGCGCTATATTTTTCCCGGCGGCTTTCTGCCTTCCCACCACGCCATTCTCTCAAGCCTGACGCGTAAAACGTCGCTCAACATGGTCGCGCTCGACGAAATCGGCCAGCACTACGCGCGTACCCTGCGTGAGTGGCGCCACCGCTTTGAAGCCAGCCTGGAGGCGGTGCACAACCTGGGCTACGACGAGCGTTTCATTCGCATGTGGCGCTACTACCTGTGCTACTGCGAAGGCGGTTTTTTGGAGCGCTCCATCGGTACCTGCCATTTACTGCTGGCCAAGCCCCAGGCCAAACCGGTGCCGCTCACGGGAGCGCTGTGATGGCGGCAGCCCTTCCTTCCTGGCAGGCGTTGCTCGCCAACGTCCTGCGCTTTCAAGCGGGCTGGTTTCTGTGTGTACTGGGCGGCTCTTGGCTGGCGCTGGCCGGTGGCAGCGCCCTGATTGCCTGGCACTTACGCGCGATGGCGGTGCCGGGGGAGTGGCGTTTGCTGTTGGGCTTTGCGCTACTGGGGTTTCTTGTAGACGGTGGCTTAAGCCTGCTCGGCGGGTTTGATTTCAGCGGCCATACGCGGGTTTTCGGGGTGATGCCGCTATGGCTGTGGATGCTGTGGCCGCTTTTCGCCACCTTGATTCTGCACTCGCTGCGCTGGCTGTGGCGCTACCCGTGGCTTGCGCTATTGGGCGGTGCCACCAGCGCCCCGCTCTCCTATTACGGCGGCGCGACGCTCGCCGGGGTTGAGCTGGCGCCCTGGCTGCTGCCCGCGCAGGCCGTCTTCTGGGGCGCCCTCTGCGTACTGATGGCGCGCTACTATCCGCGCTGGGTGGAGAAGCTGTAAAGACTACGAAGACGCAGGCTGCGCCATTGACGCCTCGGCGCGCCCTGAGGCGTCACGCAGCCATTGCGACTCCAGCTCCGGCACCGGCAGCGGGCGGGCAAAGTAGAACCCCTGCACGATACCGCAGCCCGCCTCGACCAGAAACTGACACTGCGCCTTGGTCTCGACCCCCTCGGCGACCACGTCCAGGCCCATCCCTTCGGCCATGGCGAGCACGGCTTTCACAATCGCCGAGTCGGCTTGGCTTTCGGGCAGCTCGCGGATAAAGGCGCGATCCAGCTTGACCTTATCCACCGGCAGACGCTTGAGATAACCGAGCGACGAGTAGCCGGTGCCAAAATCGTCGATCGCAATCGGGAAGCCTTGATCGCGCAGCGCTTTCAGCCTCGGGCCCATATCGCCGGCGCGCTCATCCAACAGCACCGACTCGGTAAGCTCCAGGCCGATTTGCGACGGGCGCAAGCGGTAGCGCTTCAAACAGCCCGACAGCTGGCTCTCCAGATCCCCCTGAAAGAGCTGCAGCGCGGAGATATTGATCCAGATCGTGACCTTGGGCATGGCGCTATTTTGCCAGTGCGCTTGCTGAGCGCAGGCTTTCTCGATCACCCAGGTGCCCAGCTCCGCCATCAGGCCGTGGCGCTCCGCCAGGGGAATAAACTCGCCGGGCGAGATCATGCCATCGCGGGGGTGGCGCCAACGCAGCAGCGCCTCCATCCCGGTGAGCTCCCCCGAGCCTGGGTGGTGCTGGGTCTGATAGTGCAGCTCCAGTTGATCCCCGGAGACCAGCGCCGCGCGCAGGTCGCTGACCAGCGCGAGCTGCGGGTTATCCTGCTTATCCAGCGCCGGACGAAAGCGCAGGCTGTGGTTACGCCCGAGGCGCTTGGCGCTATACAGCGCCGACTCCAAACGCTGGAACAGCACGCCGGAGTCGCTGCCATCTTCGGGCGCACGGCAGCTGCCCACGGTGAGCCCCAGGCGCAGCGACTGCTCGCCAATTTCAAACGGGCTACTCATGTGATCACGCAGGCCCTCTATCCACTTGTCATGATCATCAAAGGTGGTGGTGCGAATGACCAAGAACTCATCGCCCCCTAGCCGCCCCACGACGCCGCCGGCGGCGTAACTCGCCAGACGCTGCGCAAAGCGCGCCAGCAAACGGTCGCCCTGCTCGACGCCCAAGCCGTCGTTGATGGTTTTCAGGCCGTCGATATCCACCAGGGCCAGATCGAGGCTCTCACCCGCGCGCAGGTGGCGCACGCGCGAAGCCATCAAATCGTGCAGCCGCCGGCGGTTGGGCAGGCCGGTTAGAGGATCTTCATAGCCGATGCGGCGTAAATCCTGCTCGCGGGCCTTTTGCGCGGAGATATCGGTAAACAGGCTGATGAAATGGGTAATCTCGCCGCGCTTATTGGTGACCGCGCGCACTTTCAACCACTCGGGGTACTCATCGCCGTGCTTGCGCCGGTTCCACATCTCACCTTCCCAGCGCCCGGTGCTTTTCAAGGTATTCCAAAAGGATTGGTAAAAGGCTTTATCGTGGCGCGGCGCGGCCAGGGTTTCGAGCTTAAACCCGACCATTTCATGGCTCTCGTAGCCGGTGATTTCGGTAAAGGCCGGGTTTACCGCGATCACGCGGTTCTCCGCATCGCTCACCACCACGGCATCGCCGGTTAAGCTCAGCGCATCCTGCGAGAGCTGCATGGCCAGCCGCTGCTGGCGCACCATGCGCCAGGCATCCCATATCCCCAGCACGACAAAGAGCGCGGCCACCAAACGCAGCAGCGCATCGGGAATCCAGACACAAGCGGGCAGGGCCACGAGTGCGACCCACACCAGCGGGCGATTAAGCGAAACAGTTGGCCACATGAAAAATAGGTGACTCCCAAAATAAAGGGCGTAAAAGACGCAATGTATTGTTAACTGCCGTTCGCCCTGAGCTTGTCGAAGGGTAAACGATGAGACTAAAACGCTTTAATAGTGCTGCGAATGTACGCTAGCAGTCAAACCAGCGCAGAGACCTGGGGCAATGGCTGAATACGAATGCATGACCTACAACATACTATCGGCGGATAGGCGTAAAACTGAAGCGCGGCAAATTGTCACCAATAAGGAACGCAATATCCGCTGAGATACCATTGCACAAACGACTAATTTCCTAAAAAAAGACACGATTATGCGGACATTACCTGGTTTCATTCGTTTTTATTCCGTATTGCGCTGCAGTATGAACTGCTAAACTAACGCCGTTTTTTCACCCTCCCTTTGACGCTTGACTGAAAGGAAAAACGTCGCCATGAATAAGTTGTACATGCCTTCAAGCCAGCCGCGATCCCATCGCCGCTGGCTTTTTTTGTTGGCAACTCTGCTGCTCTTTTTTAGCCCTGGCGCTTTCGCCGTCACCGGTGAGTTGGATCTCACCAGTACCGGCGTGGGCTTTTTCGCCGTCGCGATCTTCGTTTTGGCCTACCTGCTGGTCATGGCCGAAGAGAAGATACACATGCGCAAATCGAAGCCGGTCCTGGTGGCCGCCGGTATTATCTGGAGCCTCATCGGCTGGGTGTATGTCCAAAACGGCATGTCGGCGGACTCAGAACACGCCTTCCGCATGACGCTTCTGGAGTTCACCGAGCTGATGCTGTTCCTGCTGGTGGCGATGACCTACATCAACGCCATGGACGAGCGCAAGGTGTTCGACGCGCTGCGCTCGTGGATGCTGCGTAAAGGTTTCAACTACCGCAAGCTGTTTTGGCTCACCGGCGGCTTGGCGTTTGTGCTCTCGCCGATCGCCGATAACCTGACCACGGCGCTTTTGATGTGTGCCGTGGTGACCAAAGTGGCCGAGGGCGATAAGCGCTTTATCAACATGGCGTGTATCAATATCGTCGTGGCCGCCAACGCCGGCGGCGCCTTTAGCCCCTTCGGCGATATCACCACGCTGATGGTCTGGCAGGCGGGCCTGGTCGAGTTCCAGGAGTTCTTCATCCTGTTTTTGCCCTCGCTGGTCAACTTCCTGATCCCGGCTGTGATCATGAACTTCTTCATCAAGGACGCCAAGCCCGAAAGCGTTTACGAAGACGTGTGGCTCAAACGCGGCGCGCGGCGCATTATCGCCCTGTTCTTGCTCACGATCGCCACCGCTGTTGCCTGCCATACGCTGCTGCACCTGCCACCAGTGCTGGGCATGATGACCGGCCTTGGCTACCTGCAATTCTTCGGCTACTACCTGCGCCGCAGCCTGCCACGCTCGCTGGAGCGCAAGCGCGAGCGCTACAGCCGCCGTGGCGACAACAAGAAGCTGGCCCAGCTGGGTAGCGTGGTGCCGTTTGACGTCTTCAACCGCGTCGCGCGCGCCGAGTGGGACACGCTGCTGTTCTTCTACGGGGTGGTGATGTGCGTCGGCGGCCTAGGCTTTATGGGCTACCTCGCCATGCTCTCCGAAGCACTCTATATCGGCTGGAACGCTACCGCGGCGAATATTACCCTGGGCGTTGTTTCCGCGCTGATAGATAACATCCCCGTGATGTTCGCGGTACTCACCATGGAGCCGGATATGTCCCACGGCCAGTGGTTGTTGATCACTCTCACCGCGGGCGTGGGCGGCAGCCTCCTCTCCATCGGCTCCGCCGCCGGCGTGGCCGTGATGGGTCAAGCACGCGGCGCCTACACCTTCATGGGCCACCTGCGCTGGACGCCGGTCATTTTCGTGGGTTACGTGGCCAGCATCGTCGTCCACATGTGGCTGAACGCGGAGAGCTTCGCGCTATTTGGCTAAACGCTTAACCGCTTTGGTTCGTTAAAACTGCACGCCCCGTCGGGAAACCGGCGGGGCGTTTTTATGGGCGCTCACGTAGCGTTAATGACCTCGACCTCGCGTCCTTTGCGCCGATAGAGCGCTTTTAGCTCCCGCGCGAGCGCCACGCGGGCTTCCCGCTCACCATGCACCAGCCGGATGCGGCACGGCCAGCGGCGCATGCGCTTGACGAAATTGAGCAAGTCTTCCTGGTCCGCGTGGGCAGAGTAGCCGCTCAGCGTGATAACCCCGGCCTTGATATCGATCCGCTCGCCGTCAATCTCGACCCAGCCACCGCGCGGCCCGTAGGCCTGAATATCACGCCCCGGCGTGCCCGCGCCTTGGTACCCCACAAAAAGGACCTGATGGCGTGCGTCGCTCAGCATCGCCTTAAGGTAGTTCATGATCCGCCCGCCGGCGCACATGCCGCTAGCGGCAATCACCACCGCCGGGCGCCCGTTGCGCGCCAGATACTCGACCGTCTGCTCATGCTCGGCGTGGCTCTCCACCGTGTAGAGGTTGTCAAAGCTTAACGGATGGCGCCCACCGCGCAGACGTCGCTGCGCCTCGGCGTCCCAGTAGGGTTTAAGCTCGCGGTAGACCTGGGTAAAACGCGCCGCCAAGGGCGAATCGACGATGATTTCCAGCGCCCGCCAGCGCCGACCCTGCGGCCCGCGCGCTTGATGAATAATCGTCTCCAGCTCGTAGAGCAGCTCCTGGGTGCGCCCGATGCTGAACGCCGGCACCATCACCGTGCCGCCGTTCTCCAGCGCCTGCTCGATGGCCGCCTTGAGCGTTGCCCGGCGCGCACGCCGGTCGGGGTGGCGCCGGTCGCCGTAGGTGCTCTCCAGCACCAGCTGATCGCAGCCGTAGGGTGATTGGGGTGCCGGCAGTAGCGGTGCGTAGGGCGCGCCTAAATCACCGGAGAACACCACCCGCTCTTTCTCGCCACGGGCACCCTGGTGCGACACTTCCACGTAGCTGGAGCCGAGAATATGCCCGGCGCGCTTGAGTTTGACCCGGGTGGTCATGCCACTCGCATCCACCACCGTATGCCACTGGCCGTAAGGCAGCGGCACCAACTGGCGTTCAAGCTGGGCTTGAAACTGCTCGATCAAGCGCGCGTTGCGGGTAAAGCCGATTTTGAGCGCGTCCTCGATCACCAGCGGCAACAGCCTCGCTGACGGGATGGAGCAGAGAATCGGCCCGCTAAAGCCCGCCGCCAGCAAGTACGGCAGCCGCCCGATATGGTCGATATGCACATGGGTAATGATCAGCGCCTTCAGCGGGCTGACATCAAACTCAACGGTGAGCTGCTCGAAACTGTCGCGCGCGGCGTCTTCGCCCTGGAAGAGGCCGCAATCAATAAGCAGGGAGTGCTCGCGATCAAGCACAAGCTGGTGGCAACTCCCGGTGACACCGCTGGCGCCACCGTGGTGGAGAATATCAAGCATGGGAAGTCCTTTTCCGAAGTTATCAATCTACCTTAAAGCGCCATTACTTCTTACGGCCTAGTGCCGCATCAAGGGCATCGAACTGCTGGTTCAGGTACGTACTGGTTTGGTTCATCTGCGCGATCATGGAGTCGAGCTGACCAAACTGTACCCGATAGCGCGAAATCGTGCGCTCGATGCTCTGCTCCATGCGCTCGTAGCGCACGCCCAAGCTCTCGACGCGATTCTCCGCGCCGCTAATCGCAATCCCGAGAGTACCTTTATCCCCTGTCAGCTGCGCCACGGTTTTGCTCAGGGTATCGGCCAAGCCGTTTTCCCCCTCAACGCCGGCAAAAAAATCGCTCAAGGCATCGGGGCTGTTTTTGGCCAGATCGCTAATCGCGTCTTCGTCGATTTCCAAGGTGCCATCGCGCTGCAGCGTAATCCCCAGCTGGTTCAGCGTGGAAAACTCACCGCCTACCACACCGCCTGTCAGCGCGCCACGCAAGCGGCCTTCGATGGTGCGTACCGTGCTATCGCCCACCAGCTCACCGGCGGTTTCGCGGTCGCCGGAGTATTTCGTCAGCGAGCCGATGGTGTCCTTCATATCGTTAAAGGCGTCAACAAAATCGCCCACGGCTTCGCGAATTTTGAGCGTATTGCGCTCGACCGTGACGGTGCTGCTTGCCGTTTCATCTTTGCCAATATCGAGATCACCCAGGTTCAAGGTGACGCCCTGGATCGCGCCTTCGACCTGGTTGGTGTCGCTGGTAATATTGATACCGTTGACTTTCAACGCCGCGTCTTGGCCGCTGATAGGCGTGCCGTTCGTCAACTCTTTCTCATCTGAATCCTTGACGGTAATAGGGGTTGTACGGTCGTCGCCGGCGTAGAAATCAAAGCTTTGGATGGAAGCTTTATCGCCAGTATCGCTAGAATTCAGCGCTAAGCGGTAACCGGTACCGTCAAAAATCACGCTGGCACTTACTCCAGCGTCTTTCTTGGCATTAATAGCATCACGGATATCTTCTAGGCTGCTATCTTCAGCAATCTCAATGGTGACACTTTCTTTATCGTTAAAGGTAAGCTCTAACTGCGTCGCGCCACCCAGCGTTAGCGGTTCGCTGCTATTGCCAATCTGACTGGATGCGAGAGTGCCGCTAGTGGCAAGCTGGCTCACCTCTACGCGGTAGCTGCCCGGCAGCGCCTTGGCATCCGTGGTAGCCGTGATCTCGTCGCCGCGCACGCTAGCGGAGAGGCTCTGGAAAAGCTTGGGGTCTTTGAGACCGTCGACTGCCTCTTTCAGCCCCTCTAGGGAGGACTGAATCTTGCCGTACGCTGAAATTTTGGCTTCCTGCTGCTCTTGCTGACGCGTGATGGGCGCAAGCTTGCCGCGCTCGGCATCCTTGAGCTGGTCGAGCAGGCCGTTAAGATCGAGGCCGGAGCCAATACCGAGAGAGGTTATTGTCGCCATACTGGAAATCCTCAGTAAATAAGGCTAAACCAAACACGTATTGCGCTTCGCCTGCATAAAAGCGGACAGTGCGCACTGTCGGTTGGAATTGTCGTTGATTTTATTATCGACTAAAAAGGCGCTTCCTTTAGCGCCTTTTTGTTCTTTAAGTGTATCAGCTCGTTGTGTCAGGGCGAACGGCTAGCCAGCAAAAAGCCCGCGTTAAGCGGGCTTTTGTTACTATCAGCGCGGGATTAAACCATCAGCGGGTTAACTACCGGCGTTCATCTGCGCCTCTAGCGCCGAGAACTGGTTGCTAAGGTAGTTGCTGGTTTGGTTCATCTCGGCAATCATGCCGTCAAGCTGGCTAAACTGCTCGCGGTAGCGGCTGATCGTGAGTTCGACGGACTGCTCCATGCGCGTGTAGCGCTCACCTAGCGACTCCACCCGATTTTCCGAGCCATTGATGGCGCCTTGCACGGTGCCATAACGGCTCAGCATTTGATCGACGCTGGTATCAATTTGCTCAGCCAAGCCGGTGGAGCTCTCACCGCCGGCAAAGAAATCCGATAGCGCCTGCTGATCGTTAGCGATCACGTCATCCAAACGCCCTTCGTCCACGGAAAGCGTGCCATCGAGCTCCAGTGAAATGCCGATATCGCTCAGCATCGAGAAGCCATCACCGCCCGACGCAACGCCCCCGCTCAACGCGCTGCGCAAGGTCGACTCCACCCGGCGCACCGTGTTGTCGCCGTTTAGCTCGCCGGCTTGGCCAGTCTCCTGGTTAAAGGACGTTAGATCGCCGATGGTGGTTTTTAGCGAATTGTAGGAGTCCACAAAGCCGGTCACCGCTTCGCGCACGGCGAGGGTGTCTTGCTCGACGGACACCGTGCCGGTGCCTTCGCTCTGCAGGTTCAAGGTCACGCCCTGAACCGCACCTTCCACCTGGTTATTGGCGCTGGTAATGGTGATGCCATTCACGTCCAGGCTCGCGTCGGTGCCTGCTTGATGAGTGTTGGTATTATTTGCCCCATCAGGCGTAAAGGGCTCAGTTTCACTAAATTCAAAACTAGAAATCGAAGCATCCGCACCGGTTTCACGTGACGTCAGAGCCAGACGAAACTCATTGGAGCCACTGCCGTCATTAATAATTGTCGCGTTGACGCCCGCGTTTTCGTCGGCATTGATGGCATCGCGGATCTCCTCTAAAGAGCTATTTGCTGGGATGGCAACACTCTTGCTGGAGTTTGTATCATCACCAAAAGTGAACTCCATCTGCTGATCAGTACCACCTGAAATTGCTGCTTCCGGATCAGCAACGCCGGTTGAGGCCAGCGTCCCACGCGTAGCAAGCGACGTCACATCAATGTCGTAGCGCCCTGGCATCGCGGTTTCATCAGCGGCCGCGCTGACCGCCTCGCCGCTGGTGCTCGCGGAGAGGCTTTCATACAACGAGCTGTCACCCAGCGCACTGGCACTACTCTGGAACTCCGAGAGGGCGCTCTCCAGCTGGCCATACGCGGAAATTTTGGTCTGCTCAGACTCAATTTGCTGCTCGATAGGCGCTAGTTTCTCACGCTCCGCGCTGCGCAGCTGATCCAGAAGGCCGTTAAGGTCAAGCCCAGAGCCAATGCCAAGCGATGAAATCGACATACCAAAACCATCCTCTTTCACAGTGCGTACTTACACGCACGCGTGTTACTTACTGGCGCGCCACACTGATATGTGTTCGACGCTCATGCGCCTTATTGAATTGCCTAATACCTTAGCCTCTCGGCTTATTGATTGCGAACTTGACCCTAAGTGCCGCTTTTCATGTATCAAAGTGTAACGCTCGATACCTACTATCCACTTATCGCTCCGCCTGGGTTAACGCTTGCAAGCGTTGGTACAGCGCTTTAGCGCTTTCAACCGCCGTGGCCTCATGCGCGTCCAGAGACAGGTAAACGTCGCGGCGCTTATCTTGCGTCACCGCCTCAAGCTCATTCTCATAGCGGTTGAGTAGATGCTCCAAATTCAAGCGGATCATCATCAGCTCCAGCTCAAACTCCTTTTGCAGCGACTCATATCGCGCCTTCTGCGCCGCCGTTTTGCTCGTTTCCACCGTCACCTTTAGTGTGGTATTGACTTCTTTTTTCATGGTGTTCAGCTTAGGGATGAGGTCATAGATCACCTCATAAGCGGAAATGCTCGCGGACGCTTGCTTCACAACTCCCCCAGAAACGGCATAAAAGTATTAACGCGAACGAATATAGCACAGCTCGTTCACACTGAGCCTGTCGAAGTGTGGCGCTCTACTTCCCCCTACACCTTCGCCTTGCCGTCGATAACCGCCTGAAAACCGCTAGCCGTCACGGGGTGCTTCTCCGCATCGACTACCTTACCGCCGATGCGGGAAAGCTCTTTTGCCAAATTCACCAAGCGTACCAGTTGAAGCTTATTGGGCGTGGCGCTTTTGCTCTTTTTTAGCATCTTCACACTGACACCCTTCACGGGGAAATGGCCGTTATCCTGGTTGAAGGTAGGCAAGGTGCCGGGCGGGTAAGCGTTAGCGATATAGATGGGGTTACGGGGTGAATCCCCCGCCACGGTGAAGGATTTGCTGCTGCTCTCATACACCGCCCCGGCGGACGAGAGCACGATGCTCAAGCGCTCGTTAGAGGCGATCGTGGGGTCATCAAACATCACAAAAAGCCCCCAGGCGCCGGCACTTTCATCCACCAGCACAGGGGCGTCATCCGTGGGGGCTGACGCCACATCGTCGACTTGCTTGCGGGGCTTGCGCTTACTCAAGCCCAGGTTAAAGCCCAGTGTTTCACCCGACACCAGCAGGTAAATCACCACCAAGCCGCCGTTAAGGCTTGCCCAAACCGCCAAAATCGCGATTAAAAGCGGGAGTGTTGTGGGTTCCATGGCCGTTTCTCATTTTTGTTGCCGCACCCAACACAGCCTGCCAGAGGTGCCGCTAACACAATTTGAGGTACATCAAGGCTGATAGCCTACGCCAGTTAGACCAACTAATGAATCTATACTTTCTAATATAAATGAAGGCGCCGTTCACGCTGAGCTTGTCGAAGACCCTCCCTCGACAGGCTCAGGATGACCGTTCCTCGAAAAGCCCGAGGCGCGAACCCGCTCACGCTGAGCTTGTCGAAGCGTCATCCTCACCCAACATCACCCGCGTATGCTCACGCTGCTGCTTCAGCGCAACATCCAGAATCGCGAGCAGCTTCTCGTGCCCCCACACCACAAAATGCGGGTTTCATTTCTCTCTAGGTATGGCATAGCGAGCGCCTTGCAGCTACTGCCGTGGTAAAATGGAAACAATACGCAGGAGGTTGCATGAGCGCATTACTTGATCCCACCAACGATTACGTCTTCAAGCGGCTGTTCGCTGAAGCTCCAGACCTGCTGGTGGATCTGATCAACGATCTGCGCCCGGATTTGCCTGATATTGCCTCCGTTGAAATTCTTAACCCCAACATCGAGCCAACCGAACTCACCGGCAAATACATCATCCTTGACGTGCTGGCCCGTGACGGTGACGGCCACTGCTACAATGTCGAGGTGCAGGTGCGTCGCTACGGCGCCTGGCACAAGCGAGGTCTGTTCTACCTGACTCGCACGCTGGGCAATCAGCTTAGTGCTGGGGAGGACTACGAAGAGCTGCGGGCCTCGGTGGGCCTGCACCTGCTGGACTTCGACCTGTTCAGGGAAACCACCGCCGAGCGCGAGCAAGCCATTTGGCGCTTCGAGATGCGCGATGAACGCCAACCCCATATTTCGCTGGGGAACGTTTTGCAGATGAACCTGATCGAACTGAACAAGGCGGATCGCCTGGGCTTGCCGGAAGGCCCGTTGCGCGCCTGGATCACTTTCTTCAAGCACTGGCAGGAGGAACTCACCATGGCCAATGTCGCCCATGAACCCGTCAAGCGTGCGATGAGCCGCATCCGCGAGCTCAGCGCCGATGAAGAAACCCGCCGCTTGGCCTTTGTGCGGGAACGAGCATTGCGGGATGAAGTGTCGTTTTTGAATGATGCGAGGCGCGAAGGCGAAAAGCTGGGCATCGAGAAAGGACGCCTGGAGGTGGCAAGAAGACTGATTTCGATGCACCTGTTGGACGATGCTCAAATCGCTGCTGCCTCTGGTTTAACAGAATCCGACGTAAAGGCGCTTCGCGATGAGGTGAGGCATTGATGGCGATGAACCGCATCCGCGAGCTCAGCGCCGATGAAGAAACCCGCCGCTTGGCGTTTTTGCGTGAACGAGCGCTGCGAGAAGAGGGGTTGGCCTAGCCACCCAAACACATCGCACGATAAATCGCCCTCCCACCCCTATATCAGCCTTGGAAGCGCCGCGGCCCTCCAAGCTTGGCCGGGCACCCAAATCGGCTTTGAAGGACTCAACCGCTTGTCGCACAGAAGCCAGTAAGTTATACTTTCATATAACTTTCATTTTTTAACAAAGCATCAATGCGCTGCCATGCGCAGGGGGCTTGTATGAGCACAACCAACCTTCGCCGTGTCGGCGGTTCCGTCATGATGTCGGTGCCGCGTGCGTTCCTTGATCAGCTACACCTGGACGCAGGCTCCCAAGTCGAGGTCAAAATCGAGCACGGACGCCTGATCATGGCACCTGCCAAACCGACGTATTCCCTTGAGGAGCTTCTGGCTCAGTGCGACACCACAGCGGAGATGCCCGCCGACGAGCGCGAGTGGCTGGATTCCGGCCCTATCGGGCGTGAGCTTTTTTAATGCGGCGTGGTAATATCTATCTCGTCTCGCTCAACCCCACTCGGGGCCATGAACAGCAAGGAGTGCGCCCAGTACTGATCGTGTCGCCGGACGCGTTCAATCTCGCAATGGGTACGCCACTGGTCGCGCCTATCAGCACTGGCGGCGGCTTCGCTCGATCACGAGGGTTCAGCGTTTCATTGGACGGTATCGGCACGACCACAACCGGCGTTGTGCTGTGCAATCAGCTACGAACCCTGGATATCGAAGCGCGGCAAGGGCGGCGCCTGGAAAGCGTTCCTCAAGAAGTGATGGACGACGTTCTGGCGAAGCTGGCAACTTTGGTTAGCTGATGCCGATTCACTCTGCCGGTAAGCGCGCCATTAAGCACATCTACAGCCGCAAGGGCCAGCCTCATAACTGAACAACAGCGGCTGCCCGTCGAAACGCTGGCTGAGCTGGCGAATCATCTTGTCAATGGCCTTGGGCTCGTTAGGAATCTCGCCACGAAACTCAGGCTCTTTCCGCCCCGCTTCGGCGATCGAAACAGCGATAGTGGCTTTATGCACATCCAGCACTATATACGCGGCGTGGACGTCGCAGGCACCGCTAAGGCGCTCCCCAAAAGACGCTTGATTTACGCTAGACTGTGTCATGATCTGCCTCCCTCAATAGTGGCTCTGCGCTGTTGCCTCAACCTCAACATAACTCACGACGTTGAGGAGGGGCAGGTCAATCCATCACGTCTACCGCTCACGCTGAGCTTGTCGAAGACCCTCCCTCAATAGTGGCTCTGCGCTGTTGCCTCAACCTCAACATAACCCACGACGTTGAGGAGGGGCAGGTCAATCCATCACGTCTACCGCTCACGCTGAGCTTGTCGAAGCGTCATCCTCGCCCAACATCGCTTGCGTATGCTCGCGCTGCTGCTTCACCGCGTCATCCAGAATCGCGAGCAGCTTTTCGTAATCCTCCGGCATCTCCGCATCCATTCCCGTGTGCTCAAAGCGCTCGATCGTTTGCTGTGTCTCATCAATCACGGCTTGCAGCTCATCGATAACGTATTGGTGCTCATCAGGTGTCATGAATGTCCCTGTGGCCCCATACCACAAAATGCGGGTTGAGTTTCTTGCTCGGGGTGGCGTAGGAAAGCGGCTCACCTTGTAGCGTTTCCACCCGGCCGCCGGCTTGCTCCACTACCGCTTGGGCAGCACCGGTATCCCACAGGCAGGTGGGCCCCAGGCGCGGGTAGACATCGGCCTTGCCCTCGGCGATCACGCAGAGCTTGAGCGAGCTGCCCATGGGCAGCATCTCGTGCTTGCCAAGCGTGTTAAGCCACTCCGCGAGATACGGGCTCGGGTGCGAACGGCTGCCCACGACACGCCACGGCGTCGTGGTCTCGGGTCTTCCCGCCACTTGCAGGGTATGGCGAGTGCCAAACGGATCCACCTTTGTCGCGCCCAGGCCTTCCGCAGCGAGATACGCCGTGCCCAGCGCGGGCGCCACCACCACACCAAGCACCGGCTTGCCCTGCTCGATCAGGGCGATGTTGACGGTAAACTCATCGTTGCGCTTGATGAACTCTTTGGTGCCATCGAGCGGGTCCACCAGCCAGTAGCGGCCCTTCTCGTCCGGGCCTGAGAAGGCGTCGATATCCTCCTCGGAGAGCACCGGAATGCCTTCGGGCAACGCGTTGAGCTCACGGACGATAATCTCATGCGCGGCTCTGTCCGCCTCGGTCAGCGGGCTTTTATCTGCCTTCTCTTCGACGCTGAACTCACGCGCGTACACCGCCATGATGGCATCGCCCGCCTCGCGGGCAATGCGTTCGACATCGTCTAATCGCTTCGTCATGTTCATTTTGTCGCTGCCTCATTCATTCACGCTGAGCTTGTCGAAGCTCCGTTCGGTCTGAGCTTGTCGAAGACCCTCCTTCGACAGGCTCAGGATGAACGGATACCACTCGGCCTGAGGTTTTCCTCGCTCACGCTGATCATGCGCTTCCACGGGTTTGCAGCGCTTGTACGCGCTGATAAAGCGTTTTGGCATTGTTAATCGCTGTGGCTTCGTGCTCATCCAGTGCGAGATACATATCTTGGCGTTTATCCTTCGCCACGGCGGCCAGCGCCGTGCGGATGTCGACGAGCGTCACCGGCGCTATGCAAAGATGGCCCGATAGTAGCAAACAATGACGGGAGACATGTGGTAATCAACCACCCGCAAAATGGTCACCGAGGCAGTACGGATGGCTGCATATTATCGTCGGCCATGCCCCTGCCTCACGCCTGCCCTTAATCGGCAGCGTGGGGCAGGGCTTTTTAGGTGGGTTCTTTTTTCTTGACGTAGCAGGCCGATAGCATGAGCGGCGATAGCGCTTGACAAGCCCTGCCGTAGTAGAATCGACCTATTGAAATAGGAGTGCGCATGAGCGAAACGGATACCTCCCGAACCGCTGACCACGACAGTCCGTGGAAGATGGCGTTGGAAGGGTACTTTCAGGAGTTTTTGGCGGCGGCACCACCGCGCGGCCGCACTGCTCGCAGGCGCTCGCCGCCACGCCTTGCCAGTGGGCGAGCTTTTTTGCTTCGCGCTCGCCTTTCAAGCGCACATCGCCCCGCGCGGTATAGAGCGGGGTGATCGCCGCCACACCAAGTTCCACCGCCTTCTGAATGGCGTAGTCCATGCGGTCGCCCTTGGAGATCGCCTGGCCCAGGTGCACCGCCAGCGGCGACTCCCCGGTGCCCGGCCATAAGGCCTCAAGCGTGACCGTGGTGCCCTTGCGCGAGGCCTCGCTGATACGCGCCCCCGCTTCACCGCCGTGGCCGTCAAACAGCACCAGCGGCGCGCCCTCGCCCATGCGCAGCACGCGGGTGACATGGCGCGCCGCGCCCTCTGGCAGCGTAAGGGTTGCGCCCTGTTCGAAGGTCGCCGGCACATAAACGCGCGGCATTTTGCCGTGAACGGCGTACCAGTCAGCCGCTTGCATTTATTGCGCGTTTTCCTCTTGCGCCGCTTGCGCCTGCTGCGCTTCACGCTGCTTACGCTGGGCGTACATCGCCTCGAAGTTGACCGGCGCCAGCATCAGCGGTGGGAAGCCGCCACGGTTGACCAGACTATCGACGCACTCGCGGGCGTAAGGGAACAGCAGGTTGGGGCAGAACGCACCCAGGGTTTGATCCAGCTGCGCGCCTTCGATCCCGGCGATACGGAAAAGCCCCGCCTGCTCGACTTCGGCGAGAAACGAGGCCGTGCCGGTTTCGTTGTCGTTGACCTGCGCGGTCACTTTGACCACGACTTCGTACTGGTCGTCGGCAATCTTGGTGCTTGAGGTGTTCAGGTCGAGGCTCACCTTGGGCTTGAACGCCTGCTTAAACACGCTCGGCGAATTGGGCGCTTCAAAGGAGATATCTTTGACGTAAATGCGCTGCAGCGAGAATTTCAGCTGCGATTTTTCACCCGCTTGCGCGCCGGCCTGTTGCGCATTGGTGGGTTGGCTGCCGCCCTGCTGGGTATTGTTCTCTTCCGCCATGTTAACTCCTGCTAAATTAAGATAAGGCGCCGTACGGCGCGCCTTCGATTAGGTTAATGTCAAAGCGCTTATTTTTTTACCACGGGCAAGCCGTCAGCCTGCCACTGCATCATGCCGCCTTTGAGCTTAAAGGCGCGCTCGAAACCCGCTTTGGCAAGCTTCGCCTGCACCGCCCCTGAGCTCTGGCCGTGCTTGCAGACCACGATGATGGGCTGGCTCTTCTGCTTTTCCAACTCGTTCATGCGGCTATCGAGGCTGCTTTGCGGGATGTTACGCGCCCCGGCAATATGCCCGGCTTTAAAGTCTTTGCTCTCACGCACATCCAGCACCACCGCATCCTCGCGGTTGATAAGCTGCGTGGCTTGCGCCGAGGTCACGCCGCTCGTGGAAGCGCTGCGCGTCTCGTAAATAATCCAGGCGATTAAGACGAGCAAAAACATGCCCACCAGCAACGGGTGGTTCTGTACGAATTCGAACAGCTGATCGATCATCGCGAGCACAATCTCTTGGTCAATGCACAAATTGAAAGCGGCTTCGCCGCCGTGAAAGCGCCACAGTATACACCCCACACGGCGTTGCGCGCAGGACTCGTCATGACGCGCGGTGGCTGCCTGCGCTATCATGCCCCAAGCTTACGCTCGCCGCGACCCCGCGTCGCTGTTCGGTCATTATGAGGTTTTCATGGACACGTCAAACACGCCGCGCCCGGTGGCGCTGATTATCCTGGACGGCTACGGCCACAACCCCGACACCCAGCACAACGCCGTGGCCGCCGCCAACACGCCGGTCATGGACAGGCTCTGGGCGGAGCGCCCGCACGCGTTCGTCCACACCGACGGCCACCATGTGGGCCTTCCGGACGGGCAAATGGGCAACTCTGAAGTGGGCCACATGAACCTCGGCGCCGGGCGCATCATTTACCAAGACCTCACCCGCATCACCAAAGCGGTGGAAAATGTTGAGCTCGACACGAACACCACGCTAACGCAGCCGATTGACGAAGCCATCGCCAATGGTCGCGCGGTGCATCTTCTAGGGCTTCTCTCCCCTGGCGGCGTGCACAGTCACGAAGACCATATACTCGCGCTCGCCGAGCTTGCCGCCCGCCGCGGCGCAACACACATCTATATTCACGCCTTTCTCGATGGCCGCGATATGCCGCCCAAAAGCGCGCTGCCTTCCATCGAGCGCGCCAACGCCCGCCTGGCGGAACTGGTGGGCGCGGAGAACGGCTTCGTGGCGTCGATCATCGGGCGCTTCTACGCGCTGGACCGCGATAACCGCTGGGAGCGCGTCGAGCAGGCGTATGCGCTGTTAACCCAAGGCAGCGCCGAGTATGAGGCGGTGGATGCCCAAACCGCGCTACAAGAGGCTTACGCGCGCGGCGAGACCGATGAGTTCGTCTCGGCCACCCGCATTCGCCCGCAGGGCGAGCCGGTAGTGATTGGTGACGGCGACGCCGCCATTTTCGCCAACTTCCGCGCCGACCGCGCCCGCGAGCTCACCCGCGCCTTTGCCGAACCCGACTTCACCGGCTTTGATCGCCACGCCCACCCGGCGCTTGCCGGCGACGGCATCGTGATGATGACCCAGTACGCCGCCGATATTCCCGCGCCCACGGCGTTCCCGCCATCGGATCTCAGCGACACCCTGGGTGAGGTGGTCGCCAAGCGCGGGCTTACGCAACTGCGCATCGCCGAGACCGAGAAGTACCCTCACGTGACGTTCTTCTTCTCCGGCGGGCAGGAAACGGAGTTCGAGGGGGAAACCCGTATTCTGCTGCCCTCGCCGCAAGACGTGCGCACCTACGACGAAAAGCCCGAAATGAGCGCCTTTGAGATCACCGACAAGCTGGTGGAGGCGATCGACGGTGGCACCTTTGATTTGATCGTGTGCAACTACGCCAACGGCGATATGGTCGGCCATACCGGTGATTTCGATGCGGCGGTAAAAGCCATCGAGACCGTCGATACCTGCGTGGGTCGCGTGGTCGAAGCCATCGAGCGCGCCGGCGGCGCCTGCCTGATCACCGCCGACCACGGCAACGCCGAGCAGATGGTCAACCCCGACACCGGCGCCCCGCAAACGGCCCACACCACCTTTGTGGTGCCGCTGATTTACGTCGGCGAGCGTCACGCCACCCTCGATGAGGGGCGCCTTTGCGACCTCGCCCCCACGCTGTTAACCCTTATGAATCAGCCGGTGCCCGAGGCCATGACCGGCCAATCGCTGATCACGCTGCGTTAAATCTTGATGCGGCGTCTTGCGTTCGCTTGCGCCCTGCTCGCTTTCATCCTGATAGGGGGAGGCAGGCTTTCGCTGGCTCCTAGCCAAGCCAGCGAAGCGGATGCCGAGCGCAAGCTCGATGCGCTCGGCGAGGAGATTGAAACGCTCAATGAGCGCTTAAGCGCCACCGACACCGCCCGCAGCGACGCCTCGCGCGAGCTGCGCGAGATTGAAACCCAGCTCGCCGAAACGCACCAACGCCTGGACGCGCTACAAGCCGAGCGGCGCGAGCTCGCCGACGAAAGCGACCAACTGCGCGCCCATCGCGAGCGCCTGGAGCGTCAGCGCAGCGAGCAGTCTCATGCGCTTGCCGAGCAGTTAGCGGCGCTCTACCGTCTCGGCCCCACGCCGCAACTCAAGCTGCTGCTCAACCAGGGTGACCCCGCCGAACTCGACCGCATGCAGGCCTACCTCAACCGCTTAACCCAGGCACGCCAAGCCCGGATCGAGGCGATTGCCGAACTCGATACCGCCCTCGCCGACACCGAGGCGGAACTCGCCAAGCGCCGGCAGCGTTTGGATAGCCTCGGCGAACAGCTCGAGCGCCAAAGCGCCACCCTTGCAAAGCGTACCGCCGAGCGGCGAGAGCTTGTCGCCACGCTCGATTCGCGCTTTCAAAGCGAAGAGCAGCGACTCGCCGCTTTAGAGCAAGAGCGCGAACAGGCTCAGCGCGCCCTGGAGCAAATACGCCAGGAGATGGCGCGCCTTGACGGGCCCGCCCCCAGCACGCAAATTAGCCGCACGCAGGGCGACTTGCCGTGGCCAGTACACGGCACGATTAGCGCGGCGTATCACGACCAAAAGGGTGTCCACTACAACGGCATTGTGATCGAGGCGCGCGCCGGGACGCCGGTTGCCGCCGTTCACGCTGGGCGCGTGGTATTCGCCGACTGGATGCGCGGCTTTGGTAACCTGTTGATTATCGACCACGGCGACCATGTGATGACCCTCTACGCCCACCTGCAACGCTTCAGCGCTCGGCCTGGGCAAAGCATCAATCGCGGCGACGAAATTGGCCGTGTCGGCGACAGCGGCGGGCAAGCGCAAGCCGCGCTCTACTTTGAAGTGCGCCAAAGTGGCGAACCAATTAACCCCAAGCGTTGGATTGCCCGCCGCTGACGGGATAAGCTTGCGCCATTACCCTCATTTTTTGGCAGCCAGCTGCCGATCGTCAGCGGAGTCTTCATGACGCGACTTATCAATGCGGTCACCTCACCGGCCAAGCGGCTTTTGGCCTCTGTGATGCCAGTGGCGCTCCTCACGGCCTCGCTCGTCTCGATGGCTCCTTTTGCCCAGGCGCAGACCACCGAGATGCTGCCGAGCGACAACCTGTCGGCATCGAGCGAGCTAGACGACTTACCGCTGGAAGAGATCCAAACCTTGGCGGAAGTGTTTGAGCGCATCAAACGCGCCTACGTGGAGGAGGTCGACGATCGCACGCTACTGCGTAACGCCATGCGCGGCATGCTCAACGAGCTGGACCCGCACTCGGCTTACCTCGATGAAGAGGAGTTTCAAAGCCTGCGCGAATCGACTCAGGGCGAGTTTGGCGGTATCGGCATCGAGGTGGGCATGGAAAATGGCCAGCTGATGGTGATTACCCCGATAGACGATACCCCTGCTTCCAAAGCGGGATTAATGTCGCGGGATATCATTATCAGCATTGACGGCACGCCAACCGAAAGCCTATCGCTGCAGGAAGCCGTTAGCCTGATGCGCGGCGAGCCGGGCACCACAGTGGAAATATCGGTACTGCGTAGCGGCGAGGAGAGCCCGCGAGAATTTACTCTCACGCGGGAGGTAATCCGTACCGAAAGCGTTAAGTACGAACGCCTAGAACCCGGTTACGGCTACCTACGCATCAGCCAGTTCCAGTCGCGCACCGCCGAGCAAGCCCGCGAAGCGCTGCAAAGCATGGCGGACGAGGCCGAACTGAACGGGCTTGTGCTCGACCTGCGCAACAACCCCGGCGGCGTGCTGCAGAGCGCCGTGGATGTCGCCGACCTGTTCTTGGACGAAGGGCTTGTGGTGTATACCGAAGGACGTTTGGCGGACACGCAAATGGAGTTCTCCGCCACACCCAACACACCCGCCGGTGATATTCCGCTAGTGGTACTGATCAACGGCGGCAGCGCCTCGGCGGCGGAAATCGTCGCCGGCGCGATTCAAGATCAGCGCCGCGGGGTGATCATGGGCACCGACAGCTTCGGCAAGGGCTCGGTACAGCAGATCATGCCGCTGGGTAACGGCGAGGGGCTAAAGCTCACCACCGCGCTCTACTACACGCCCAGCGGCCGCTCCATTCAGGCCCAGGGCATCGAGCCCGACGTGGCCGTGGTGCGCGGCCGGCTTGAAGTCGCCGAGAACCAGCGCCAACTGCGCGAGGCTGACTTGGAGGGCCACCTGCGCTCCCAAGGCGAGACCCGCGAGCGCCAAGCATTGTCTCAGCGCCTGCGCGACGACTACCAGCTTAGCGAAGCGCTGAACCTGCTCAAAGCGCTCAACGTGGTGGACCGCCGCCGCAACTAGCGGCAACTCGCCGGCAAGCGGCCGCGCTCGCCGGTGGCTTGGCGCATCACCACGCGCTTGAGCGGCACCAGCCGGTCCATGCCGCTCATGCCGACATTGCGTGCCAGGGTCAAGGCAGGGTGCTCGGCACCGAACAGCAGCTTGAAGCCTTTCATCAGCCCCAGCATCGCGGCGTTATCCCCCCGGCGGCGGCGCTCGTAACGGCGCAGAATCGCCTCGCTTCCCCAGGGCGCGCCGCGCCGCCAAGCCTGCACCACCTCCTCCGCCAGCACCGCGGCATCCATCAGCCCAAGATTAACGCCTTGTCCCGCCAGCGGGTGGATGCTGTGCGCCGCATCCCCCACCAGCGCCAAGTGCGGCTGAACATACCGCCGCGCATGACGCTGCACCAGCGGGAAGCGGTAAGCGCTATCGCACACCTCAACCTTGCCTAAGCGGTGTTCGAAGGCCCGCCCCAGCGCCTCGCCGAGCGCGTCTGCGTCGAACTCGCATAGCACCTTGGCCCGCTTGGGCGAGGTGGACCAGACAATCGAGCAGTAGTGGTCGTCACCGGCGATAGTGAGCGGCAAAAACGCCAGCGGCTCACCGTCGCGAAACACCTGACGCGCGGTGCCGCCGTGGGGCTTTTCACAACGCACCGTGGTCACTACCGCGTGCTGATCCATGTCGTCCTCACTAACGTCGATCTCGGCCAAGTCGCGCAGTACCGAGCGCGCCCCGTCCGCGGCCACCACCAGCGGCGCATGCAGTTCGCGGCCCTTATCCAGCACCAGCCAGCGCCCCTTCGCCGAGGTTTGCAGCGCCTCAACGCGGGCGCCATCGATACGCGTGACCTTCGGGTGCCCGGCCAGCAGGTCGTTGAGGGCCGCGAGCGTTACCTGGTTTTCGACAATATGCCCCAGCGCCGGCACGCCGGCTTCGTCGGCGGAGAAGCGAATTTCACCGCTGCCCTCGCCATCCCACACGTGCATAAAGTGATACGGCGTGACTCGCGCCGCCGCCATTGCCGGCCATACGTTCAAGTGCGTTAAAAGCCGTTGCGATACCGGCGTCAGCGCGCTAACCCGTGGGGCGGGCTGGTTCAGATCCAGCGTCTCCAAACGTACCGGCGCTTCTTGGGCTTCCACCAGCGCCACGCGCATGCCCGCCTCAACGAGCAGCGCGCACAGCGTTGTCCCGACCATGCCGCCGCCGACGATCACGGCGTCAAACTCGCTCGTATCGCGGCTGTTATTTCCGTTCACGGTGTCCTGGTTCACGGTATCTGTATTCCCTTTGCTCATCAGCGTTCGACTCCCATGGCGCGACGCGCCAGGCTGCGGCGCAGCGGCCCGGCGAGGTTGAGACCGATAAGCCCCGCCGCGCGGGCGTGGCTCAATAGCGGCAGATCGAGACCAAAGAGCCTCACCAGCCCGTCGCTAAAACGAATGACATTGGCGCGGTCATCCTCGCGGCGGCGCTCGAACGCCTCAAGCAACGCCATTGCCCCTAGCGGCTGACCGGCAGCGAGGCCGTCACTCAGCGTATCGACCAGATCGGTCACCCCGCGCAGCGCCAAGTTAAATCCTTGCCCCGCCACCGGATGCAGCGCGTGGGCGGCGTTACCCAGCACCGCAAGCCCCGGTCGCACCGGCTCGCGCGCCGTGGTGAGGGTGAGCGGGTAGGCGTGGCGGCTGCCGACATGGGTAAAGCGCCCGGCGCGGTCGCCAAAGGCCCCCTGTAGCTGGGCCAGAAACTCACTGTCTGAAAGCGTCATGCGGGCTTTTTCCTCCCCGGCCGGGTGCGTCCATACCAACTCCATGGCGTTACCCGGTAGCGGCAAGAGCGCAATCGGCCCGTCGCGGGTGAAGCGCTCATAGGCGATGCCTTGATGCGGCTGGCTCACCGCCACATTGGCAATCAGCGCCGTTTGCTCATAAGGCGCATGCGCGTTGTCGATGCCTAGCTGCTCTTTTAACCCCGAGCGTCCGCCATCGGCGAGCACCGTCAGCGCTCCCACCAGCTCATTGCCATCAGACAGCGTCAGCCGGTGCCCTTCGGCGATCGGCGCGATCGTCTCCACCCGCGCCGGGCAGTGCCACTCAAGGGGAAGCCCCGTTAAATGGTAGTGGAGCACGCGCCCCATCCAGGCGTTAGGAATGACATAGCCGAGCGCGTCGACGCCCACATCGGCCGCGTTGAGGCGTGTGGCGCCAAAGCGCCCACGCTCGCTGATATGGATACGCTTGATGGGCGCGGCCTCTTGGCGCATCGCCTCCCATACCCCCAAGCGGCGAAAACGCTGTGCAGCCCCCTCGGCGATGGCGCTGGCGCGCGCATCAAAACTCGGCTGCCAGGTGAGCGGCGCCTCACTGGACGGCAATGGGGCAGCCTCAATGACCGCCACACGCAGCGCGTGGCGCTCGATGAGCGGCGCCAAGGCACAGCCGAGACTCGCGCCGACCAAGCCACCGCCAATAATCACGATATCGTGTGTCACTGCTTTTTTGGGCGTCACCATCGCGCACTCCAATCGTAATGTAAATTACATAACAGCACTAAAGGGCAGACAAGGCTGGTTATTTCTTCGCCATCAGCGCCTCAATATCCGCCACCTGTTTGGGCACATCGGCGGTGAGCACCTCGTGGCTGCTTTCCGTCACCACGACATCGTCTTCGATACGGACGGCGATACCCCGGTACTCAGCGGGGATATCGTCGTCAGTGGGAATATAGAGCCCCGGCTCAACGGTCAGTGCCATGCCCGGCGAGAGTGGGCGCGGCGTATCAGGGTCAAGGCGATACGTGCCCACATCGTGAACATCAAGCCCGAGCCAGTGCGACGTCGAGTGCAGATAGAAGCGCCGGTAGCTCTCGTCTTCGATGCGCGCGTCCACGTCGCCTTCCAGCAGCCCAAGCGTAATCAGCCCGCTCGTCAGGTCGCGCACCACGCCCTGATGAATATCGAACAGTGTGTTCCCCGGCTTAACCGCGGCAACCGCGCGCGCTTGAGCCTTCAGCACTACCTCGTAAACGGCGCGCTGCGCGGCGCTGAACGTACCGGAGACCGGAAAGGTACGGGTAATGTCGCCAGCGTAGAGATCAAACTCAGCGCCGGCATCAATCAATACAAGCTCCCCTGCTTTCAGCACCGCGCTGTTCTCAATGTAGTGCAAGACACACCCATTGGCGCCACCGCCGACAATCGTGCTGTACGCCGGCCCACTGCCGCCCTGCCACATAAATTCATGCTCTAACTCCGCCTGCAGCTGGTACTCAAAAAGCCCCGGCGCGGCGGCTCGCATGGCACGACAGTGCGCACGGGCGGAAATCGCCGCGGCGTGGCGCAACACCTCGATCTCTTGCGCGCTTTTGATCAGCCGCATCTCGTGGATCAGCGGGCTGATGTCCTGCCAACCGCGTACCGCTGCTTGGCCGCGCCGCTGGCCCGCTTTCGCTTGCTGATAGGCGTCTTCGGCCAGGGCCACGGCGTCAGCGCTGACTAGTGGCACGTAGAGCTGTTCGCGCCCCTGCAGCAGTTCTCTTAGGCGCTCATCGCGCTCGCCGTTCTCAAAGGCCTGATCCAAACCGTGTTCGCGCACCACCCCCTCAGCCCCCAGACGACGCCCGGTCCACGCCTCCAGGGTGGGGTCGCGCTCTTGGCAGAACAGGATGCTCTCACCGTTTACGTCTTCGTCGCCCTCTCCACTGCCTTTAGCACCCGGTAGCAGCACCAGCAGGGCATCGGGCTCGGTGATACCGGTCAGGTAATAAAAATCGCTGTTCTGGCGGAAAGGGAATTCGCTGTCATGGGAGCGCGTCACCAGCGAGGCACCGGGCAGCAGGACGGCGGCATTCGCGGGCAGCTGGCGCATCAGGGCGGCGCGGCGGGCGCGGTAGACCTCCGGCGAGATAGCGTCGGGGCGCGGGAGGACATCGGGCAGCATGCAAACTCCTTTTCAATCGGTAAGACGGATGGTGGCCACGTGAGGGCAAAGAGCGGGGGCGGTCAGTGGACCGGAGCATCGGACTGCTCCACCTGAGGCTGGCCGGGATGCTGTTCGGTATACAGCATCATCGCCGCCATGCGCGCGTGCTCGGTAAGGGCGAACAGATCGTTCTCGTTTTCTGGGCTATCGTCGATCTCGGTCTCGATTTGCGCCAGCGCCGGCAAGTCATCGAGCGCCTCACGCAAGGTTTGCGACCAGCGTTGGCGCAAGGTGTCATCCACCGCTTCATCGAGCACTTCGACAAAACCTTGCGCCCACTCCTTGAGCCCTTGAGCCTGCTCGGCCAGGGAGAAAAGTTCATCGGGCAGCAGCGGAGCGTAGTGCATTTCGCTGGCACTCAGCGCCTCAAGGGTCTGTTTGCGCCAGCCGAGTAGCCGCTCACCGCTCTCTTGATCCTTGGGCTGGTCGACCCCTAGCGTGATACACACCTCGTCAAGCCACGCTTCAGCGGACAGGTCTTTTAGCGCCAACAGCGCGCATAGCCGTCCGTCTAAAAAGGCCGGCGACTGCATGCTGCCGTGAAGGAGAAACACATCTGCGATGTCGGAAAAATCCTGGCGCTCGTCGATTAGGGACATAAAAATCACTCGCTTGGCAAAAGATCGTGTGAATGAGAAAAACGCAGCGCCCAGCCCCGCGCGTTGACCCCGCGCAAGCGGCTCTCTTATAGTAAACGCCGGTTATCCTTCCTGTGCAGTGATGTTAACGCATCGGTCAATCAAATGACCCGTGCCGGAGCCTTTATGAGTACCGCTAAGCGGCCAACCAAAGAAATTACCCTCCTCGGTCGCAGCTATATGATTGCCTGCGACTCGGGCGAAGAGACTAAGCTTGAGCGGGCCGCGCGTTACTTAGACCGCGCCATGCACGGCATTCACGCACAAAGCAGCGTTTTAGGCAGCGAGCGCATCGCCATCATGGCGGCACTCAATATTACCCATGAGTTACTCGAAACGCTGGATGAACGCCGCGATGACGAAGCCGAACTCACCCGCTTGAGCCAACGGCTGGAGAGCGCGCTGGAAAAAGCCTCCCACCGGCGTTAATGACACGCTTGCCTTTGGTATCGGCCATCGCTCTGTTAGGATGAAGAGGTTCCCTGGGGTGTGCGCCAGTCGTTTACGTCCCTTGAGCCTATGCGCAATACCTAGGGGGCCAAATGCTAGCCAGACCCGTGTGCATGTCCGTGCGACGGAAAGCCTAACGGTTTGGCTGCGGCCACCCACCTGAACCTTTGGGTTCAGGGCCAGAACGACAGCGGCACTCTGGGGAACCCACTGCCAAGAAAGGCTTAACATGCTCACTGACGACGCCACCGCCCACCATCGCGCCACCACAACACCGCTTGAAAAAACTGCCCTGCGCCGCGCGCTAAAACGCCGCCGCCGCCTTCTCTCGCCCCAAGCACAGCGCCTTGCCGCCGAAAAACTGAGCAAGCGCCTCAAAGCACTGCCCGAGATCCAGCGCGCCAAGCGCATTAGCCTCTATCTCCCCGTTCACGGTGAAATCGACCCCACACCGATCATTCCCTGGCTGCGCCAGCGTGGCGTCGGCGTTTACCTGCCCGTCCTGCGCCCGTTAGCGGACAATTCGCTCTGGTTTGTGGCTTATCGCCCCGACACCCCGATGATCAAAAACCGCTTCAACATTTGGCAGCCTGAGCTGCGCTTTAGCGCCCAGCGCCGCAACCGCCTGCCCGCTTGGGCGCTGGACACGATGCTCGTTCCGCTAGTGGGGTTTGACGCCAACGCCAATCGCATGGGCATGGGCGGCGGCTTTTACGACCGCACGCTGGCGTTTATCCGCCACCGCCGCCCGGCCCCGAGGCTGATCGGTGTCGCCCACGCTTGCCAGGAGGTGGATAAGCTGCCCACGGAACCCTGGGATATCCCGCTCAGCGCCATTGTCACCGATACCCACATCGTCCGGCCCTAACGCCATACACAGGCGCAAAAAGGCCGCGTGGCTAAATGCAACGCGGCCTTTTTGGGATGTTTTAGCGCGAGTAGGAAGCGTTAGCTGCCGGCGAGCGCCTGCGCGTACCCCGTTACCAATACCCCCAGCGCAAACACCACCATCAAAGACATGACCATATCTGGCTTTTTCCGACGCATGTTACTTCTCCACGATTTACCACAGTGCCAAACGTTAGATAATAATTTTTCTTTGCTAGTCGGTCGGTGCTCAAGAGATGAGGTTTTTACACTATTTTGCTGACGACTATTTCATTAGCGACTATAGGGCCAATCGGCTACGTCTCGCAATGGCTAAAGGCGTTATCGAACAGCGTTAGTTTAAGCGTTTGCCTTTGATCACACAGCACGGCAGTGCAGGGGTAGCGAGTAAGTATCCACTCACTTCAAACACATTACGTTACACTACCGCATAGAGACACTGATCCATAACCCTACGCCATAAAGAGCCGGTAGGCAGGGTTATCGCTCTCCTTCCAGTAGCGGTAGCCGATCGTATCCAGGTGCTTCTCCACGTTCACCCGGTCGCCGTTAGGCACCTGCATCCCGACCAGCACACGACCGTAGGCCGCCCCGTGGTTGCGGTAGTGGAACAGCGAGATATTCCAGTCTTGTGGCAGCTGCGTGAGAAAGTTCATCAGCGCCCCCGGGCGCTCGGGGAATTCAAAGCGGTAGAGCTCTTCGGCAAAGTGCTCGCTCGGCCGCCCACCACCCAAGTGGCGAATGTGCAGCTTGGCCAGCTCGTTGTCGGTCAAATCCTCGACCTGATACCCCGCCTCGGTGAGCTTGTCGATCACGGCTTGACGATCCTCTCCGCCCGGCTTGACCTGCACGGCGACAAAAATATGCGCTTCGTTTTCATCGGCGTAGCGGTAGCTAAACTCGGTGACCATACGCTTACCCAGCGTGCGGCAGAACTTTTTAAAGCTGCCGGGCTTCTCGGCGATGGTGACGGCTAAAATCGCCTCGCGCTGCTCGCCAAGCGAAGTGCGCTCGGCAATATGCTGCAGCCGGTCGAAATTGGTGTTCGCGCCGGAATTGATGCACATCAGCGTCTGGCCTTCCGCGCCCGTCTGCTGAATGTACTTCTTCAACCCCGCGAGCGACAGCGCCCCGGACGTTTCCGACACCGCGCGGGTATCCTCGAAAATATCCTTCACCGCGGCGCACATCTCATCGGCGGTGACGGTAATCACATCTTCGATCAGGTGCTGCATGATCGAGAACGGCACCTCACCAATTTGCGCCACCGCGACCCCCTCGGCAAATACCCCGACTTGATCCAGCACCACGCGCTCACCGGCGGCAAGCGCCGCTTTTAGGCAGGCGCTATCCTCGGACTCCACCCCGATGACTTGGATATCCGGGCGCAAATACTTCACGTAAGCCGCCACACCGGCAATGAGCCCGCCGCCGCCCACGGGGACGAAAATCGCATCGATGGGCCCGGCGTGCTGGCGCAGCATCTCCACCGCGATGGTGCCTTGGCCGGCCACCACGTCGATATCGTCAAACGGCGGAATGTAGGTGTAGCCGTGCTCTTGGATCAACGCCTGGGCATGCTCGGCGGCCGCGGCGAACGCATCGCCTTTCAGCACGACTTTCGCGCCACGGGCGCGCACCGCTTGTACCTTGATCTCTGGGGTGATCCGCGGCATGACGATGGTGGCTTTGACCCCCATCTGTTTGGCCGCCATGGCCAGCCCCTGGGCATGGTTACCGGCGGAAGCGGCAATGACGCCCTTGGCTTTCTGCTCATCGTTTAGCTGCGCCATCTTGTTATAGGCGCCCCGAATCTTAAAGGAGAAGACCGGCTGTAGATCTTCACGCTTAATTAAAATCGTATTGTTGAAGCGGCGTGAGAGAAAAGGCGCGGGGGAAATCGGGGTCTCGCAAGCCGCTTCGTAAACGCGGGCTTGGAGGATTTTCTTCACGGTAGCTTCGAGCATGCTGGTATCCCACAGGAGTGATGGCCATCGCGGCGCAGATCGGACAAAGCCCCTATTGGTAGCAGATAGCGCCTAGTGGCGTCTAGCACTTCAGCGCCGTTAGCAACATCGGCAGCGCGCTTTTCCCCCGCTATACTGTGCCTGCACTGTTTTGATTGAATAGTTTTACCAACGCTTCCCTTTGACCCAACGAAAGGCGCTCCATGACTCAAGACGAACTGAAAGCCGCCGTGGCTGATGCGGCGATAAAAGAGATCGAACCCTGGCTGGAGAAAGAGACCGTGCTCGGTATTGGCACCGGCTCCACGGCCAACTTATTTATCGACCGCCTGGGCAACTTCGCCGACCGTTTCAAGGGCGCGGTGGCAAGCTCGGATGCCAGCGCCAAACGCTTAAAAGACGTGGGTATCGATGTGCTGGAACTCAACAGTAGCGGCACCCTGCCTTTTTATATCGATGGCGCCGACGAAGTAAACGCTCACCTACAGATGATCAAAGGCGGCGGTGCGGCGCTTACCCGGGAGAAAATCGTGGCGGCGTGCTCACAGCGTTTTATCTGCATCGCCGATGGCTCCAAGTACGTCGCCCAGCTAGGCGCATTTCCCTTACCCATTGAAGTCATTCCCATGGCGCGCTCTTACGTCGCCCGGGAGCTTGTGAAACTTGGCGCCGAGCCGGTTTACCGCGAGGGTGTGGTGACCGATAACGGCAACCAGATCATTGATTGCTACGACTTTATGATCGACGACCCCAAAGCGATGGAAGCGACCCTTAATAATATTGTCGGGGTGGTCACCAACGGCTTGTTCGCTGCCCGCGGCGCCGATGTACTACTACTTGGCACGGCGGATGGCGTCGAGCGCACCGCGCTGCGGTAAATAACCCGGTCCGTTATCACCTTTCCGATTTTTAAGGCCAGCTACAAGCGGCTGGCCTTGATAACACATCCCCTCTGATGGCATCCCTTCCCTGCTTACCTAAAACCCCAACCCTCATGGTATGAGAAAAATCATACTATCTTGATGAGAAATATCATCCTTCCGCTACTTGTATCAAAATGTAAACAAAATTAGATTTAACGATACATAGCGCCTTGCTTGTATCATCTCGTTTCTTGGCGCGAGCACTACGATTGTCTAAAAAGGCTAGGGAGAGTACTCATGTCCACACTCAAAAAGCAGGTGCTGGTAACCGGCGGCGCTGGGTTTATCGGCTCGCACAGCGTCGAATTATTACTCCAGCACGGCTTTAACGTGCGGGTTCTGGATAATCTCTCCAATGGCCACCTAAGTAACCTCCCCATACACCCACGACTTGAGTTCATGCGGGGCGATATCCGGCATGCCGATGATGTAAAAACCGCCATGCACGGTATTACCCACTGCTTGCACCTCGCAGCCCAGGTGTCGGTGAGCAGTTCAGTGGAAGATCCCGTTGGCTCTGCCACCCACAATATCCTAGGGGCTCTCAACGTGATGCACGCCGCTGCCCAGGCCAAGGTAACCAAGCTGGTCTACGCTTCCTCCGCAGCGGTGTACGGCTCACCTAGCCAGCTACCTTTGCAAGAAGAGTGCGCCACTCAGCCCTTGTCGCCCTATGGGCTGGAAAAATGGGTCGATGAACGCTATGCCGCTTTGCTGCATAGCCTGCATGGCTTACCCAGCATGGGGTTACGCTATTTTAATGTCTACGGCCCGCGCCAAGACCCTCACTCCCCCTATGCCGGTGTCATCGCTCGGTTTCTCGACCGGCTACTCGATCATCAGGCGCCTGTTATCTTCGGTGATGGGCATCAGTCGCGGGATTTCATCTATGTCGGCGACATTGCCCGGGCCAACCTTGCCGCCCTGCTAAGCCCGCAGGATGGCGTCTGCAACGTGGCAACCGGCAAGAGCATCGATCTTCTCAACCTGCTTGGGCATCTTAGGCACCTGAGCCAGTGCCACCTCCCTGCTCGACACATGCCCGCCAAAGCCGAGGATATCCGCCACTCCTGCGGCGATACGCAGCGCTTGTTGGCGTGGTTGGCGCTTGAGCCGCAGTGGTCATTGCAGCAAGGCTTGGCCGAGCTGATCAACTATCAACGTCAAGTCCGGATGGCTCGCCCCACCGCTCTATCTGCCAACGCCTGACCACAGGCTGACTCCCGAAGGTGACTGTCATGAATAAACCGTTGTGTAGCGCGCTACTGGGAGCGGTGATGGTGCTTCTCCAGCCCTTTGCTCCGGCTCATGCTCAAACCGCTGAGCCGGTGAGCGCTCCCAGCGTTGCCTTCTACTACGGCAATGACGTGCCCGTGGAGCTGCTTTCGCAGTTTGACTGGATCGTGGTGGAAGCCGCCAACGTGGATAGCCACAAACAGCGCTTGCTTGGGCAACACGGGGGCCAGCCGCTGGCCTATGTGAGCATCGGTGAGCTGGATGCCTGGCGGGGTGCAGGCGTCGACTTGCCCACCGATGCGCTGGTGACACACAACGCGGCTTGGAACAGCCGGGTCGCCGATTTGACTCACCCCGAGTGGCAGAATTTTCTGATTGAGACGCATATACGGCCGCTCTGGGAAGCGGGCTACCGGGGGCTTTTTCTCGATACCCTGGATAGTTATCGCCTTTTTGCGCCCGAGGGTAGTGCCGCTGATCGCCAGCAGGCTGCCCTGGTTGAGATCATCACCCGGATACGGCGTGAGTTTCCCGGTATCCAGTTACTGCTCAATCGCGGCTTCGAGATCCTGGATAAGGTGCACGAGGACATTATTGGTGTGGCGGCGGAATCCCTCTACCGCGGCTGGAACCCTTCAACCGACATCTTCGGCGCGGTGCCCGAGGCCGACCAGGCTTGGCTTTACCAGCAACTTGCACGCGTACGCGACCACTATGGGCTGCCGGCCATCGCCATCGACTATGTACCCGCCGCTGATCGTGCCTTGGCACGCGAAACCGCCCAACGCATTCATGCTGAAGGCTTTATCCCTTGGGTGAGCGTTCCCCAGTTGAACCAGGTCGGCGTCGGGCTGATCGAGACCATCCCCCGGCGGGTGCTTATTCTGTTCGACAAGGAGGAGACGGAAGCCGGCGAATTGGCCTACACCAATGCACACCAATACCTCGCCATGCCTCTTGAATACCATGGCTATGGCGCTGAATACCGGGACGTGAACGGCCCTCTCCCCAGCGACGTGCTGCACGGCCGCTATGCCGGCGTGGTCACCTGGTTTAACGACTCAGTGAGCAGCACCACCGCCTATAGCGAGTGGTTGCAGCGACAGATGGAGGACGGGCTGCGCGCCGCCATTGTCGGCGATCCGGGCATCCCTTTGTCAGGCGGCCTGAGCAGTCTGATGGGGCTTCAAGCGGTTCATGGCCTGGCCGCGCAGGACCTAACGCTGGTCGAGCATGACTCACTGGTTGACTTCGAAGGGTTTTCCCAACCGCCGCCTTTACCGCAGACCAGCTATCGGCTGGTGGGAGAGGGCTTGACCGCCCACCTGACACTGCGTACCCCCAGCGGTGACACCGTGTCACCCATCGTGACGGGCGCCTGGGGCGGCTTAGCCAGCTATCCTTGGGTCTTACAGACGGCGAGCGAATATCAGCATCGCTGGAACCTCGACCCCTTCGCCTTTCTCCAGCGTGCCCTGGCCCTGCCGGAGATGCCAGTGGCCGATGCCACGACGGAAAACGGCGCTCGCTACTGGATGACCCAGATAGACGGTGACGCCTTTGTCAGCCGTGCCGACCTGCCCGGTACCCCCTTCACCGGCGAAAAGATACTGTCGGATATTTTGATGCGCTATCAGGTGCCCACCACCGTCTCCATCATCGAAGGCGAAGTGGGTCCCGAAGGCCTCTACCCCCAATACCGAGCCAACCTTGAGCCGCTTGCCCGCCGCATTTTCGCCTTACCATGGGTAGAAGTCGCCACCCATACATTCAGCCACCCCTTTGAATGGGAGAGCCTAGTGGAAGGGGAAATGGCCGGGCAGGGAGAGACTGCCGCGGGGTTCAACTACAACATGCCGATACCCGGCTACCGCTTCTCCCTGGAGCGCGAGATCGCCGGCTCCACCGACTATATCAATCGCCATCTGGCCCCGGCCGGCAAGCCGGTGAAGGTGGTGTTGTGGACCGGCAACTCGCTCCCCCCGGAAAAAGCACTGGCGATTGCCGACAAGCTGGGGCTGCGCAACATCAACGGCGGCAATACCAGCGTGACCCACAGCAACCCCACCATGACCCGGGTATCGCCGATGCTGCGTCCACAAGGTCGCTATTTGCAGGTGTACGCCCCGCAGATCAATGAAAATGTCTACACCAACAACATGCTGGGTCCGCTATGGGGCTATCGTCGCGCCATCGAAACGTACCAGATCACCGATCACCCCCGGCGCTTGAAACCCATCGATATCTACTACCACTTCTATTCGGCAGCCAGCCCCGGTGCCTTGCGTGCGCTGCATCAGGTGTACGAATACGTTGAAACCCAAGAAACCCTGCCGCTTTTCGCCAGTGACTGGAGCGATGTGGCCACCCAGTGGTACTCCACCGGTATTGCCCGGCGCCTGGATGGCGGCTGGCAAATTCGCGGCGCCGACCACATGCGCACGCTGCGCATACCTTCAACAATGGGCTGGCCCGATCTGCGCCGGTCAACGGGTGTCGCCGGAGTGCGCGATATTGCGTCGGGGCGCTATATCGCCCTCACCGGCCAGGGCGAGGCGGTGGTGTATTTCACTCCCAAAGCACCTCAGCTGCCGCATTTACGCCATGCCAACGGCCGCATTCAGGAGTGGCGGGCCGCCTCGCCGGACCAATTGAGTATCCGCTTGGCGGCGGAACACGTGCCCTTGTCCGTGGAGCTCGCCGCCACCCAAGGCTGCGAGGTTTCCGCCCCCGGCGCTCAAATTCAGCAGCGGGATGGCAGCACCTTTCTTCGCTTCTCCCGTCCTCGTCCCGGGCGGATTGAGGTGACCTGTGGCGCACGCTAAGCCTTCCTCAGCGCCATCGCGGCGCTTACTCAACCCGCTGACACGGCGTTTGATCGCGCTGGTTATCGCGTTAATGCTGGTGATGCTGTTTCCTGCCCACCACCTGTTGACCCTGGAGCGCAACGACAGCCTTCCCAGTCGCATCTCGATTCTCTACTCCCAGGCGCTACTCAATGCCAATCCCGATAACGTCTCCCTGCGCGTTAGCCTAGCAACCAAGTTGCTGCAGGTCGGCGAACTCGATATGGCCAAGGCCACACTTGCCCCGGTTGAGGGTCACCCCGACCCTGCCATTCAGTGGTTACGGCTCAGCATTGAGTGGCAAATGCTGGCTGCTATCCCGCAAGGCGACCCGGCACGCCCCGAGGCGATACAGCGCTTTAAAGCCTATTTGCTGGCCTTTCAGACCGATACCGTCCATCCCAACGCCTACTTGGAAACCATGGCCTCGTACTGGCTAGCGCTTGAGCAGCCCCAGCACGCCGCCCTGCTCTACGAGACGCTGAGCGAGCAGGACCCTGAGCGCCAGTACCAATGGCTGGCGCGCGCCGGTTATTGGTGGCTGCGCGCCGGCTACCCCGAGCGTTCAGCGGCCGCCTGGCACCGCGCCTATCAAGTCGCCGAGACCAAGGTTGTCAACTTGGGATGGCTCTCCTGGTTCATTGCGCCGGCACTCGCCCAGGAGAGTGACAGCACGGCAACCTCTCCCCGCCGCGAGGCCGCCCTAGAGGCCCTGCGCTCGGCCCAGCAAAGCCAAGAAAGCGACGGTGTGGGCTATGCTCGGGAGTACTTGACGGTCTACCCACGCGACTCAGAACTGCTAGACCTGGGCATCCGCCTGGCGTTATCCCACGGCCAACCTGAACAGGCCCACGCCTGGTCCCAGCGGCTAATTGAACTACAGCCGAATACGGCAAACCTTGAGCGCCACGTGAGTATCGCACTTGGCCTCACCAAGCTTGAAAGCGCCCTCAGCGCGCTGAACCAATTGCGCCAACTGCACCCGGAGCAGACCGGCTATCTGGAACAGTTTGCCCAGACGCAGCAGTGGTCAGGCGATGTCCAAGGCGCGCTGAAAAATGCCCAACAGTTGGCCCAACAGAGCGGCGAAGCGCGCCACTACCGCTGGGTCATTACCTTAGCCCTCAGCGTTCGGGAACGTCATACCGCCATTAAAGCGCTGAGCCAACTGGCGCGTAACGACGCCATCACCCTGGAAGAGCGCCGTTTATGGGTGGACCTGCTGGAAGAGCTTGGGGAGCCCGATGTGGCCATTCAACGCATTCAAGCCTGGCAGGCTGGTGGTCTTCACGATGAGGCGCTGGGTATTCGGCTTGCGACCTGGCAGGAGCAAACCGGGCGCCTGGAAGACGCCGCCGCCACCTGGGCGGCGCTCAGCACCCGGCACGGCACGCGCCCCGAATTCGCCCAAGCGCGCAGCCAGGTCCTGGCGCAGAACTGGCAGCTTGAGCGTGCCTTGGAGGTGTTGAACGACGCACCGCCTTCCTCAATGAGGGACAGCGCAGCGCCCTTGGATCCAACATCCTTAAATCAAAGCGCCGAATTGGCATGGACACTGGGCGATAGCGAAACCAGCCTGACCGCGTATCGCGCTATGTTCGAACAGGACGCATTGGATGGGGAGAGCGCCTCTCGGCTGATACAAGCCGCGGCCGATCATGGCGATATCGATCTGGCCATGCGCGTTTCACAGCAGCGCTGGACTCAGGCGCAGGATGGCGATGCGCTGATACAGATGCTCTATGTGGCCCAACGTGAGCGCCAGAGCGAACTTACCCGAGAACTGCTGGCCATGGCAGAGCAAGCGCCGGCGCAGTTTGCCCAATCGGCGGATTACTGGGCGGCACGGGGCCAACAGGCGCTGCTGCGGCAGGCCCCCGACGAGGCAATCGAGGCTTACCAACGCGCCCTGGCGCTCTCCGACAATGACCCCGGCTTGCGCGCCGGCATGCTCTATGCGCTGATCGCAGCCGGAGAAGACGCCGCCCTGCGTCAACGGCTAAAAGCGTGGCAGGAGCAGGCGGCCCAGACCCCGGTGATGATGAGTGCGATGGCCGAGTCGCACCGCCATCTCGGCAACTTGCAGCAAGCCCTTAGATGGTATTCCTTGGCGCAAGAGGCGCACGTCATGGATGCCTGGCAAAAGCTGTATCACGCCGATGCACTGGCCCAGAGCGGTCAAGCGGCTCTCGCCTTCAACATGCGCCTAAAAGCGCTCAACTCGCTATCGCCAGGCCTCACACAAAGCCTACAGGAGACACCCACAAAGCCGCTCCCCGTCGAGCAGCGCCGTGAACATACCCAAGCAATGGCCCTGCAGGCGCAACTAAAGGGCCCCGAAAGCGTTCGCGACTGGTACAGCCAGCTGGTAAAAAACGCCTTTATCGAAACCACTCCTCAGGCCAGCGATAGCGAGTGGCTGTTTGAAGCGCATACCGCCATGCGCCAGCCCATCCACGCACGTTATCTGCTGCTGCGCGCCCAGGCCCAAGGCCACGTCAGCCCTGCCTGGCAAACCCTGGCCGTCGCGCTGGAAAAAAACGACCGCGATACGCTGGCAAAGCTACTGGATAGCGAGGCGGGACGTACCCTTCCAGCCACCGACCGGCTGGCCATCATGCGCCAACTCGACCGCCGCCAGCCGGCCCAGTTGCTTGCCGAAACGCTCACCCACGGCGGAGTCGATCGTCGCCGCGATGCGCTGGAGCTGGCCACGCAACTCCCCCACCGCCTGGCGACGACCGCCGAATATCGTCGCCTGGGCGAGCTGGATATTAGCTCCCAGCAGGCGCTCTACGAGACCAGCGGCGAGCGCTTCTGGGGCCAATTATTACTGGTTCAGCGCCAGCTGGACGCTTCCACGGTGGATGTCGATAGCGAGGGCGTCACCGATGAGCAAGGCGCCGAGCTGCAGCTGGGTTGGAACGGCCCGCGCGCCGATACCACGCTAAAGGTCGGCAGCCACCAGACCGATCGTGTCGACCGGCCTTACGGGGGCATCTCGCAGCGCTGGCAAGCCACCTCGCGCCTGGCCGGCACGCTCTACGGCGAGATCAGTCACGCCTCCGATATCAACGACCGGATGCGCTTATTAAGCGTGGAAGACCGGGTCGGCGCGCAGCTTGAGTGGACGCCCACGGCGCGCGACACCCTGACGCTCGATGTCAGCCACGTGGACCTGCAAAGCCGCGAAACTCGCGACACCTTGGGCAGTGGCTACCGCGTCGATGCCGCCCTGCGCCACGCCCTCATCCAAGGTGCTACCCGCCAGATGGAAGTGAGCCTGTTGGCCAATCACGCCGACTACCGCTTGAAAGACAGCCTGCCGGACGATATCGCCCGCCGGCTACCGGCGGGCACCCAGCCGGATGATTTATTGACCGACCAGACCGGTTTTGTCGGCGTGGGCATCACCCTGCGACGAGGCGAGCCCTCAAGCAGCTACCCCACGGTGGCCTCCCCGCGCATCGAACTCGGGCTGGAGGCGGGTTACTTGATGCCGGATAACCAGATCGGCCTCAATGCTCGCCTGGCGATAGGCAGTCGCATTTTTGGCAACGACTCGCTAAGCCTGCGCCTAGAGGCCGACCAGGGAGCCGGTGACAACGGCAACACCAACCTCGGTGCTTCCCTGACGTATCAGTACTTTTTAGGCCATTGACATGCCACAAAACCATCAACAACAACCGCTCTTTCCCCCACTGCTGGCGCCGCCTATTAGGCGCTCTCGGAGATAACGCTATGTCTACTTACCTATGTCGTCGCCCGGTATTTTTTGCCCTGCTGATAGCTCTGGCCGTGCTAAGCGGCTGTGCCGTGACCGATGTGCACCGGGGTGAACCGCTCGCCAGCCAAGCCGGCTGGGCGCTTCTGCCCCTTGCCAACCACTCTGAAACGCCGCTGGCTGGGCAGAAGGCCGAAGCCAGTTTGATGACGCTGCTGCACCAGCATGGCGTCAGGTCGCTGGCCCAGGCGCCACGGACCGCACAGGCGGGGCTAATTGATCTCCCCAGCGACCGCGACTACCGCGCCGCCCTCACCTGGGCGCAGCAGGAGGGGATTCGCTACGGCATCACAGGCTCAGTGGATGAGTGGCAGTACAAGGCCGGCCTGGACGGGGAGCCCGCCATCGGCATCAGTTTGCGGGTGGTGGATGTCAATAGCGGCGAAATCCTGTGGAGCGCCAGCGGCGCCCGCACCGGCTGGGGGTTCAGCACCACCAGCGGCGTCGCGCAGAAACTGATGGCGGATCTGATCGAGACGCTTCCCCTGCGCCAATGAGGACACCCACCATGGCCACGCGTATTGCTGAGCTGCAACCCTCCGAGCCTCCCCGCTGGCTGCGCCTGCTGGAAGCCCTGGTGATTACCCTGGCGCTACCGGGGTTCGGATGGCTGATCAACCCCGATGATCCCTTGCTGCTTGGCAGCGGTTTGACCTGGCTACTGGCCATCGCCCCGCTGCTTGTCGGCATGCGATACGGCTTCGCCATGGGCTTTAGTAGCGCGCTGCTCGGCGTCACGCTCATCGGCATCGAAGGGTGGTGGTATCACGGCGATGTGCTGATCGACCGCGCCCAGCGCCTTCCCATCGCGATTGCCTTGATATTGGTGGGCATGGTCGCAGGCGAGATGGCCGATGTATGGCGCCGGCGCCTGCAACAAATGGCCGTCATCCACCATGCGCAGTCGACGCGCCTGGAAGAGTTTGTGCGCCACTATCAGTTACTGCGGGTCTCCCACGATCAGCTAGCGGAACGCCTGGCGGCCAATCCATTTACCCTACGCGACGCCCTGAAAGCGCTGGAAGTGAAATTCCAGCACCTTACCCACAGCCAAGACTCCCTCACCCACTTCGGCAGTGAACTGCTGACGTTCCTGGCCCAGCATGGCCGCATGCAGCAAGGGGCCCTGATCCCGCTTGACCGTCAGCAACAGCTCGATTTTGAACACGCGATTTGGTTCGGCGGTGAGGCCCCGATCGACTCGCGTGACCCCATGCTGCTGGCATGCCTGGAACAGCGCCGCATGATCTGCCTGAAAAGCGCCATGGAGCAGGGCATCAACGTGGATAACGCACCGCTCATCGCCGTGGTGCCGCTGATTGATGTCGAAGCGCACATTTATGCCGTGGTGGCCGTAACCGCCATGCCGTTTATCGATTTTCACCGGGGTCACCTGCACCTCCTCGCGGTGCTGGGGGCGCAGCTTGGCGACATGCTGCACCAAGGGCAGCGGCCCCTACGCGGCGCCATCGCCGACCAGCGTGCGTGCGTCGCCAAATGGGTGCGCCACGCGCGCGATCACCAGTTAACCTCGCTGCTGGTGTTGGTCGACTTTTCCGCGCAACTGAGCCCTGCCCAGGTACAGCCCGCTATTGACAAGATCTTGAACCAACAGCGCGGCCTTGACCGTGGCTGGGCCACCTTTGATGACGACCTCCACCACCGGCTCTACGTTTTGCTTCCCCTCACCCCGCCTCAGGCCTTCGATATCTACGCGCAGCGGCTACAGGAAATCTTCGCCTCACAACCCGGCATAGGTAAAAACTGCTGGCAAATCAGCATTACCCACCAAGTCATCGATGGTCGTCTGTCCGCCAAGAAACTGCTGGCGCGCCCGACTCACCATGGGGTGCCCCATGTCCACGCGTGACACGGCGAAGCGCTTCTCGCCTCTTAGTAGCCTGCCTTGGCTTACCGCCGGGTTGATAGTTGAAGCGGGGGCGGCCTACCCCTGGCAGGAGGCGATCACACCGCCGAGCGCGGAAATGGTGGCGCTACATGGCGTGGCCTCGGTGTTGCTTGCCGAGGGACTGCGCCGCGCGCTTCCCACCGCTTACCGGCGCCCCATCGTGGGGGTACTGCTGTTTTTTGCTCTGTTGCTGTTTGTCTTGCCCGGGGTGGGCTTTCTGGGCCTAGCATTCGGCCTTGTCCCCATCCTGCACCTTGCAGTGCCTCGAGGTGAGTCACGCTGGCAAGCGCTCGAATTCCCGTCCTTGCCTTACCAGCCCCTGACGCCCCCCAGCGCGGACTCGGTGGCCATGCGCGAGGGGCTCACCAGCGTGCTGAGCTACTCGGACAGCAGTCGTCAGCGCCAAGAAGCGATCCTGGCTTGCCGCCATTTGCCACGTCGCCGGGCGGTCAGCTTGTTGCGTCAGGGCTTGTCCGACCCCACCGACGATGTGCGCTTGCTGGCGTACTCCATGCTCAGTGGGATTGAGCGCGACCTCGATGAGCAAATTCAGTCCCTTTCCGCCGCCCGCCAAGACAGGGGCGACCCCTTTGGCCACCACGCGGAAGCCTTGGCCATGCTCCACTGGGAGTACGACTACCTCAAACTGGCCCAAGGCAGTACCGCGCGTTTCTTGTTACACCAGGCACAGGGGTATCTCGACCAGGCGATTCACTGTGCCGATAGCGCCCACCGCCGGCTATTGCGCGGGCGTTTGTGCCTGGCACTCGATGACGCCCAGGGCGCGGAAACTGCCTTTCTTCAGTGCCAGCGCTTGGGCATGCACGACGACGATCTCGCCCCCTATCGCGCCGAGCTCGCCTTCCAAACCCGGCAATACACCTCACTACACGCGCATCTTGCGCGGCTTAGTCCCGCTGCGCGCGCGCAACCGATTCTGCACCCTTTGCTGGAGTACTGGCGATGACATGGCCCACCCTAAAACGGCGAGACGCCCCTGCCGATGTGGTATTACTGCTGGAAGGCACCTACCCCATGGTACGCGGCGGCGTTAGCGCCTGGATCGATCAACTGATTCGCGGCCTGCCCGAGCTGCGCTTCGCCCTGGTCTTTCTAGGCGGATGCCGCGAACACTACGAGGGAATTCTCTTCGAATGCCCCGCCAATGTGGTGCATCTGGAGTGCCACTACTTGATGGACGACCTACCCACGGCCAAGGCCATCAAGGCACGCCGGGGTAAAAAACGCACCTTTGCCAAAGTGCGCGAGTTCCACCAAACGCTGCGCCACGCCGAGCCAAGCGAACAGGATCGAGCGCTGTGTGACATGGCGCGGCTACTGGGTCGTCGTGGCGGCCTTAGTCAGGAAGATTTCCTGTACAGCCAGGCCGCGTGGCAACAAATCGTCGATCACTATCTTGAGCGCGCCACCGAGCCCTCCTTCATCGACTACTTCTGGTCGGTGCGCAATATTCACGCCCCTCTCTTTCTTTTGGCGCGCATCGCCCACGCTCTGCCTCGGGGGCGCTGCCTACACGCCATCTCCACCGGCTATGCGGGTTTTTTGGGGGCATTGGCCCATCACATTCACGACCTCCCGCTGTTGGTGACCGAACACGGCATCTACACCAAGGAGCGCCAGATCGACCTGTTGGAAGCCAAGTGGATAAAAACCTCCACCGATGCGCTCTCCCACGGTTTTCAGATCGATACCGGCTATATCCGTCAGATGTGGATTCGTTTTTTCCAGGGGCTAGGCCGCATGGCTTATGGCAGCGCCAAGCAGATTACCGCCCTACACGAAGGTAATCGCTTACGTCAGTTGGAAGATGGCGCCCCCAGTGAGCGTACTCGCCTGATTCCCAACGGCATTAATATCGAGCGTTTCGCTCCGCTACGCGATGCCACCGCCGGTAACCGCGCGCCGATCGTGGCACTGCTGGGGCGCGTGACGCCGATCAAGGACATCAAGACGTTTATCCGCGCGATGGGGCAGTTGAGCGACCAACTGCCCGAGGCGCAGGGCTGGATCGTCGGCCCCACCCGCGAAGACCCCGCCTATGCCCAGGAGTGCCGCGATCTGGTGGTCCAACTGGGGCTGGAAGAGCGGGTACGGTTTCTAGGGTTTCAGCGCACCGAGGAGATCCTCGCTCAGGTGCGCCTTGTGGTGCTGACCTCGATCAGCGAAGCGCAGCCTCTGGTGGTACTGGAAGCCATGGCAGCGGGTATCCCGCTGGTGTGCAGCGATGTCGGCGCTTGCCGTGAGCTAATACTCGGCGACCCGGCAAATCCCCAGGCGGCGGGCAGCATCGTGCCGATTGCCAGCCCTCTGGCAACGGCGCAGGCCATGTATGACTTGCTGACTCAGCAAGACGTGTGGCAGGCAGCGCGCGCGACGGCTATCGCCCGGGTGGAGGCCGAATACACCGAAGCGCTGATGATGGCGCGCTATCAACGGCTCTACCATGAAGTGATACACCCAACCGGCCACCCTCAGGGCATGACGGCCCCATCACCCGCTCCAGCACTCGGCACGCCCTAGTCCACTCGTCAAGGAGAACGCTCATGGCCGGCATTGGTTTTGAACTGCGGCGGCTACTTCGCCAGGATAGTTACGTTAGCTTGTTGCGCGCCTATGGCTACGCCGGGATGATCAGCTCGGGGCCGTGGGTGCTGTCGATTTTGGCGGTAATGGCACTCGGGGTGCTATCCGCCGCCGCGTCCCCCACCGGCACGGCTCACGTTACCGCTTTCCTGGTCTCGGTGACGTGGCTGGTCGCCAGCTCCTTGCTGTTGACCTCCCTGGTCCAGCTACTGTTTACCCGTTTTGTCGCTGATCGCTTGTTCGAAAAACGTGAACACGCCGTGCTGCCCAACCTATTCGGGGTGTTGACGCTGGTACTCTGCGTGGCGACGCTCGCGGGAACAACGCTGCTGCTGCTCACTTTTGAGCAGACCCCTTGGCTCTACCAGCTCGAGATGCTGATGGCTTTCGTGATTCTCTGCATGATCTGGTGTGTCACCGTGTTCATCGCCGGGATAAAAGCCTACCGCCAGGTGCTACTGGCATTCGCGCTTGGCTACGGCGCCACCTTTGCCGCCGGCATGCTGCTCAGCGGATATGGGCTAGAGGGCTTGCTGGGTGGCTTTGTGATCGGGCAAGGGCTACTGCTGTTCACTCTGCTGGCGATGGTGATCCACCACTTTCCCAGTCACCGGCTATGGAGCTTTGATCTGCACCGTGCAGGGCAGTGCCAGTGGACGTTGATTGCCATTGGCCTGTTTTACCAAGCCGGCATTTGGGCGGATAAACTCATCTTCTGGTTCAATCCCGCGACCTCTGAGCCGATTATCGGCCCTCTGCGCGCCTCGCTGATTTACGACTTGCCGATCTTTCTCGCCTACCTCTCGATCGTGCCGGGCATGGCGGTATTCATCATGCGCATGGAGACCGACTTCGCCGAGCACTGCCACGCCTATTATGAAGCGGTACGCAATGGGGATACGTTGCAGCATATCGAATCAGTGCGTGGCGACATGGTGGCAAGCGTGCGTCATGGGATCTACGACATCTTCAAGGTGCAGGGGATCACCGTGGTGGCGCTACTGCTAGGCGGCCCGACGCTGTTTACCTGGCTGGGCTTTTCCCACTGGTATTTGCCGCTGTTCAATATCGACATTGTCGCCGTGGGCATTCAGGTGCTGTTCATGGCGATCCTGAACGTGCTGTTTTATCTTGATCGGCTGAAATCCGCGCTTTGGCTCTGCCTGCTGTTTTTACTGGGCAATATCGTATTGACGCTACTGAGCCAACTGCTAGGCCCGGTGTTCTACGGCTACGGCTACGCGCTATCGCTGCTGATCGCCTCGCTGGCAGGGCTGGCGGTACTTGACCATGAGTTCGAGCAACTGACCTACCAGACCTTTATGCTACAGCCTGGCAGGTAGCAAAGCGGCCAGCCCCGCCAGCGTGGGTATATCAGCTCTCCGCTGAAAGTACGTCCTCACCCCCGGGTTACCCAGGCTATCGTCCAGCTTTCTCTTATCCCCATCTAGTTGTGTATAAGGGCCGCCCCGCTGCCCCTGCGTCCCTTTCTGCGCGGTGGCGGCGGGGTCGCTAAACGCCTGAATCAACGCCTCTCCCAGCGCCTCGGCATTAGCGACCGGCTTGAGCGAGCCCGCCTCGATAAGCGGGGCGGCGACATCGTCGAAGTTTTCCAGCGACGGCCCGCAGAGCGTGAAGCGCCTAAGGCTTGCCGGCTCCACCACGTTATGTCCCCCGAGCGGCACTAGGCTTCCGCCCACAAAGGCCACATCGCCCGCCGCGTAGAGCGTGCCGAGTTCGCCCAGCGTATCGCCCAGGTAAATCGCCGTTTCCGCGGTCACCGGCTGCTGCTCGCTTCGGCGTGCCACGGCAAAACCCGCCTGCGCGCAGGCGCGCGCCACCTCGTCAAAGCGCTGCGGGTGGCGCGGCACGAGTATCAACAGCGCCTCGGGAAACGTCTTGCATAGGGCGCGATGGGCGGCGAGCACATGGGACTCTTCGCCGTCGCGTGTCGAGCCCGCGACCCAGATAGGGCGCTCGCCAGCCGGCTGAAAAATAGCCTGACGTAAGCGCTCACTCTCCTCCCACACCTTATCGGGCGGTGCCACTTCAAATTTCAGCGACCCTACCACCTGGGTGCGTGAGACCGGCATGCCGAGTATCTCAAAGCGTGCGGCATCAACCTCCGACTTGGCGGCAAGCCAGGTGACGTTCGTCAGGGTCTGGGCCATCAAACGCGGAAAACGCTGGTAGCGCGCAAAGGCCCGCGCCGACAGGCGCCCGTTCACCACCGCCACGGGGATGCCTTCAGCCGTGCAAGCGTGAAGCACATTGGGCCAGAGCTCGGTTTCAAACATGATCGCAAGCCCGGGCTGCCAGTGGCGCACAAAGCGCTTGGCACTGCCGGGAAAATCCAGCGGAAGGAAGCGGTGACGTAAATTCGGCGACAAGTAAGTAAGCGCTTGCACCTGCTGTGCGCCGGTAGCGGTCATGGTGGTAACCAGCAACAGGTGTCGAGGATACGTGTCCAAAAGCGCTTCGATCAGCGGCCTGGCCGCGCGGACTTCCCCCACCGAAGCGCAGTGCAGCCAGATCAACGGCCCTTCAGGGCGTGGCTCATGCTCAATTCCCAATCGCTGAAGACGCGAGTAAGTGGGCACTTGCTCTCGCCAAATGCGCCAGCCAATCAGCGGTGAAAGCGCATAGAGCGCAGCCGAATAGCCCCATCGCGGCCAGACAGCCATCAGCGTTCGCGGTCCAGAATGGTGTCGATCATCGCGGTGGTGGAGACGCCATCCTCAAAACCCAGCACTCTCACTTCACCGCCATTAGCCTTCACGGCCGCGCCACCGGCGATATCGTCGGGGTGGTAATCGCCGCCTTTGACCAGCACATCCGGCAGCACCGCTTCAATCAGCGCCTGCGGCGTGTCGTCGCTAAAGGGCACCACCCAATCCACCGCGCCAAGCCCGGCCAGCACCTGCATCCGCCGATTGAGCGGATTGATCGGCCGTTGCGGGCCTTTCAAACGCGCGATAGAGGCGTCGTCGTTAACCGCCACAATCAGCCGATCGCCAAGCCGTTTGGCCTGTTCCAGATAGGCCACGTGGCCGGCGTGGAGAATATCGAAGCAGCCGTTGGTCATCACCACGCGCTCGCCGCGGGCTTGCGCCGCGCGCACCGCCTCTATCAGCGGGCTTTGCTCGATAACGCCGAATTCAGCCAGCGTATCGCCGTGCAGCGCGGTGTAGAGCTCGGCAATCGACAGCGTCGCGGTCCCCGGCTTGGCCACCACCAGCCCGGCGCCCAGGTTCGCCAGCATCATCGCCTCGGGCAGCCAGTGCCCCGCGGCCAGCGCCAAGCCCATCAAGCCAATGACCGTATCCCCCGCGCCGGTGACATCAAACACCTCCTGCGCGCGGGTAGGCAGGTGCAGCGGCGCGTGGCCTTCACGGATCAGCGTCATGCCCTTTTCGCTGCGGGTGATCAAGAGCGCTTCCAGCTCTAGCTCGGCGCGCAGCGCTTCGCCGCGCTCGGCGAGCTGCGCGTCGCTTTCACAGTGGCCGACAATCGCTTCGAATTCCCCCAGGTTTGGGGTGATCAGGCTGGCGCCGCGATACTTGCGAAAGTCTTGGCCTTTGGGGTCGATCAGCACGCGTTTGCCCGCCGCCTTCGCCAGCTCAATCAGCTTTTCGACTTGGTTCAGGGTGCCCTTACCGTAGTCGGAGAGCACCATGACATCGCACTCGGGCAGGGCGTTTGCCACGCTATCCAGCAGCGGCTGCGTATCGACGTTATCCAGGCGTTGTTCAAAGTCGAGCCGCAGTAGCTGCTGGTTGCGGCTCATCACCCGCAGCTTGGTGATCGTGGGTATATCAGCGCTACGCTGAAAGTAAGTGCTCACACCCGAGGTAACCAAGCTATCGTTCAGTAAGCTTGCGTTCTCGTCCTGCCCGACCACGCCCGCCAGGGCGGCGCGAGCACCCAGGGCGGCGATATTGAGCGCCACGTTGGCCGCACCGCCGGGGCGGTCGTCGGCATCCTCCACGCGCACCACCGGCACCGGTGCCTCCGGCGAGATGCGTGAGGTGCCGCCGTGCCAATAACGGTCGAGCATGACATCGCCCACGACCAGGACGCGCGCATGCTCCAAAGCGGTTAAATCAATTTTCATCCAGCGTTCCTTGTGCCGCATTCGGGGGTTCGTCGGTGTGGGCAAGCAGCGCGTCAAGCTTTTCGATCACCGCATCGGCTTTTATCAGGCTCATCGCCTCGGGGTGGCGCACGCGTTGCCCCCACGGGATCTCGTCAACGCTTTTGTGCAGGTAGGTGCGCACCGCTTCCGGGTAGACGTTGACGGCAAAATCGCGCCACAGGTAGGGCGCCGCCCGCTGCGGGTTGGTGGTGGCGTAAAGACCCAGCGTGGGAGTGCCCAGTGCATTGGCCATGTGGGCCGGGCCGGTATCGGGGGCAATCGCCACGCGGGCGCGATCAATCAGCGCAAGCAACCCTTTAAGCGAGGTGCCGCCGATGGCATTGATCACACTGCCCGGTTGGCACAGCGCTTCGATACGCTCGCCCATCTCTTTTTCCGCTGTCGCTCCGCCGCCGGTCAGCACACTTTTTAGGCCATGCTGTACCCGGGCGTGCTCGATCACGCTGGCGTACCCTTCGGCCGACCAGTTGCGAAAATTACGCAGCCGCGGGTTGCTGCAGGGGTTAATCACCATGTAGGGCGCCTCACCGCTGATCAGGCGTGCCTCGCCGTAAGCGCTTTCGGGCACCGGCAGCTCCCACGCAAGGCGGTCATCCTCCACGCCGAGCCGGCGCGCGAAGTCCATAAACGACTCCAGCACGTGCCCCTGAGCGCGCGGCGCGATATGGTGCTGCGTGAACCAGTGCTGTTTATCTTTGGCACGCGTCTTGTCAAAGCCAATGCGAGCATCCGCCTTTAGCCCAAGCGATAGCACGCTGGCGCGAATCGCCTGCTGCATGTGCAACAACACATCAAAGCGGGTATCGGCGAGGTCGCGCCACAGTGCGCGCATGCCTTTTATCCCGGTGGCTTTGTCGTAGACAACAAACTCGACCCCAGAGAGCCCGGTCAGTAAACTGTGCTCCCCCTTGCCGATAATCCAGGTGATCCGCGCTTGGGGCCACTGCCGCTGAAGGGCGCGTACCGTGGGGACGAGGTTGCAGACGTCGCCTAATGCCGACAAACGCAAAATGGCAATATGGTTGGGTTGAGCAGGCAGAGGGGGCTTCATGCGCTTAGCGACACTCCGGCAAAAAAAGAGTCTGATATTACAGGATGCAGACAGTTTATGTGACGCGCCGGGATCACACCAAATTCAGCCGGCTCACTTCACCCCCGACTATTGGCGCGAGCGCGCGCTGATCACTGGCGAAGCGCCGGGGCGAGGTAGCAGCTTGTTCCTGCAACCCACCCCTGGCGCGAGCACGCAGTGGGTGTTGCGCCCCTATCGCCGTGGCGGCCTTATTGCCACGTTGAGCCACTCCCGCTACCTCTGGACCGGGCTTGAACGCACCCGCGCCTTTCGCGAAATGCGCTTAACCGCCTCCCTGTTCTCACAGGGCTTGCCCGTGCCCCGCCCCATCGCCGCGTGCGTCACCCGCCATGGGCTAACCTACGAGGCCGCGCTGATCACGCAGCGCATCCCTGGCGCCCGCGCCCTGGCGGATTGGTTAAACGATGCGTCGCTACCAGATGAAACGCTCAACCACGTGCTGGCAAGCGTTGGGCGCATGATTCGCCGCTTTCACGACCACGGGCTGGATCACGTCGACCTTAACGCGCGCAATATTCTCATCGATACCCCAGGCACGCCGTGGCTTATCGACCTTGACCGCTGCCGTCTGCGTCGCCCGGGTAAGTGGCGAGAGGCGAATTTGCAGAGGCTGGAGAGGTCTATGCGCAAGTTTGATTCAACCATATCGATCTATCCTATTTTTCAAGGATATCGAACAACAAGCTGATCGAGCACGGCATATCTATCCCCGAAGCGAGCAATAACGCCTTCGCCGAGGTAGCTGCCGGACTGTAAATCAATCAGTTTGAGTGGCATATTGCCTAATGCCAGACAGTTAAGCCTATTCTCAACAAGCTGATCATGAGAGCTTTTCGTCCTAGGCAACTGATACGGAAAGGTTCATGCATTTCAGCGACGCTAATGATGCTATCGCAAGGCAGTACCCAACGATTTTTCCAGCCTCTCCGAGGTACTCTCCCGAACAGATCAACACTTGTCTTGATGAAGCCGGTGTGGCTCTTAGCCTGTTTCCTGCATGATTTCTGATATCCTAACACCTTTTGAGATAATCAGATGTCACCTCGTGATATTCGAACAATCCGACGGGTACATCTGGGCGGGTGGACAGCTCATATCAGGAGTGGCTAAGTAGATGGAATGTGATAAGAAAGAATCGCGATGCGGTTGGATTACAAAAAACCATGTAGTTGGTTGGACTGCATTATCTGTCTACGCGTTTTCGTGGCTTATCAACTTTGACGTTTCTCGTGCGGCAGAGACCGTATTTATTCTATGCTTCATCATTGCATGGTGCAAAGAGCCAAACCCTAAGGTTAAATGGCACAAGGTTTTTCTCCTACTCCTCGCTTTCGTCACACTCCAAGTCTGGGTGTATTTCTTTGCGGTAGAACGCTTTCCTGATATTGCCGATGGGCAGATCAAAGCTGCGCGACATATGACCAAGCTTTTCCTTTGTATTGCGGTAGCGTGGTGGCTGAGAGGCTCTATAAATGCAGCCAAGTATTTGTTGTTGGTCTTCTTAGCAGGCATTTTTGTTTCTTTGGTGATCAACTCAAGCAATGAAACGTGGCTCATGGGTCTATCCGGAAAGCGCGTAGATTTCGGCTATACCAATGCTCAGCATACGGCTTTTTATTTCGGTCTACTGCTGATCATGGGTGTGTGCTGGCTCTTCCGGTGTTTGCGCTCCAGCGCTATAAAAGTCGAGTGGGCATTGGCATTGGCATTGACGATGATTGGCTTTTGCGGGGTCGTCGTGACTCAAACTCGAGCGGTCTGGTTAGCCTTGGTTCTGATACTACTAGCCCTGATGACTATGAGCTTGTTGCGGTTACTTAAGCAAGTGCAAAGAGATTGGTTGCGCCCAAAGATGCTGCTGTCACTTGTTGCCCTGGTCGGTGTTCTTGCGTTTACGGTGAGCACGGTGGCGCCCGTCATTGAGAAGCGACTGTCAGATGAGCAGGAGGTGATCGCAGCTATTGTGGAAGGCAGACTTGATGGCATTCCTATGACAAGTATTGGTATACGTATCCATACTTGGGCGTATGGGTGGGAAAAATTTAAGGAAAGGCCACTGACGGGTTGGGGTGCTAGGAGTCGTTCCTCGCTTATCGACGAAGGACCTTTCCCTGAGTGGTTGAAAAAAATATTTGGGCATTTCCATAATGCTTATTTGGAAACGCTGCTAGCCTATGGCGTATTAGGGCTAACAGCTCTAACAATACTGACAATAATGATTCTTAGGGGGACAATCATATTCCTTGGTAGTGCTCACCGATACTGGGGGATGGGTTTATTAGTATCGTGGGCATTTTTCTTCATCATAAACATGTTTGAGTCCTACCTGGTTTTTAACTCTGGTATGTATTTCTTTATTATTGTTGGCGGCGTCGGAATGTCTTCCTACTTATTCGGTAAGCAACATCGGACCGGGATAGTGTCACAATGAATATTGTCTTGGGTGCAGATGAATCCTATGCGCGTTATGGCGCCGTGGTGATGGCCTCTGTTATCGCCAACGTAGACGACCCTGGCCAGATCCACTTTTTTATGCTGACGCCGGGCATGTGCGAAAAAACTAAAAACAGCTTGCATGCTTTCGTAGAAGACGCCGGTGTTGGAATCGATATTATCGACGTCGATGCACAGGAGTTGCAGGGACTCAAGGTTGGCCGATTCGGTACCGCAGCATTGCTTCGGCTGCTAATGCATTGTTACCTTCCTGTCGGCTGTGAGCGCGTCATCTACCTCGACTGTGATGTACTGGTTCGCTGTAACCTATCTGACTTGTGGGCTATGCCGCTTGGTGGTAATGCTGCTGCCGCTGCGATGGACATATGCAATACTTCCATCAGTGCAACTCGAACTTATCCTGACGACTACTTTAACTCCGGGGTTATGCTTATTGACTTGACAGCATGGCGCAATAGGCGTGTGGGTGAACGGGCACTGGCATACCTTGAGAAAAATGGGGAGAACGCTCGGTATCCGGACCAGGATGCATTGAATTACGTGTTGGAAGGAGACTGTTATAAGTTGCCACCGGCGTGGAATTTTCAGCCAACTACCTACGCAGCAGTCAAAAAGCGCTATCCGCATCTAGTTAAGTACATGACCTCACTTAAAACGGCTGTTCGCCATCCGTGTATTGTACACTTTATAGGTGCTGTCAAGCCTTGGCATCCAACATGCGTTCATCCGTTTCAAGAAGACTTTATCGCTTATTCACGTCAGACCCCATGGCCCATCGATAGAAGGGAATTGATATCGTTACTATCTTGGTCTGAACGCCTACGTATAGTGTTCAAGCAACCTAAGATTCGCCGTCGACGTCGGCTAACGAAACCCTAGGCTTTGTCTGAAAAGTTAGCTCGCAAGCAGCGATCTATACACCCTAGGCATACCATCGCTTTGAAGCTGCTTTCGAGCTTATCGTAGCGCGTGCAAATATGGCGTAGTTCTTTCACCCATCCAATGCAGCGCTCAATGATATTTCTTTCTCGGTATTTGGGCTTATCAAAGCCTCTTGGCAGTCCGGGACGAGATTTACGCTGCATGTTTCGGCTCGCGATAATCGGCTTTATCCCGCGTCTATCACAGTAACGGCGAAGAAAATCACTATTGTAGCCCTTATCGCTCACGATAAACCGGCAGCGCTTTCGAGTACGCCCTGAGAAGCCGGACAAACGTATACACTCCAGAGTGGAAATGAAGTGCTGTGTATCCGAATGCTGTCCGGGTGATAGCGTAAATGCCAAAGGCCAGCCGTTTCGATCACAGACCATATGAATTTTGGTCGTTAAGCCACCTCGGCTACGTCCCAGCGCATGATCTATGGGTTCTCGCTGACCCCTTTTTGCCGCCTCCCGAGGCAGCACGTGTGGCACGAATTGACGTTGAATCGATCATCCATGTATCGAGATCCATCAAACCGTCTTCACGCAATCGTAGCTGCAAACGCGCTAAAACCGCTTCAAAAGTGCCATCATCGCGCCATTGCCGAAATCGGTCATAAACCGTTTTCCAAGGGCCATAACGGTCGGGTAAATCCTGCCATTTGGCCACAGAACAAAGGATCCAAAAAATGCCGTTTAACATTCGGCGATCATCACGGCGGGGGCGGCCAGTCATTTTTGCTGGCGATACCACAAGATCTTTGATGAGCTCTCAGCCCTGTTCAGAGATTTCGTAACGTCCTGCCATACATCACCTATGCAACTGCTGCATAGAAAACATTAGCAAATTCAGGTTTTCAGACAAAGCCTAGCACGGCACCAAGCAAGGTGGTACCGCCCACAATTGGACATGAGCAGATCAGTTGCAAGCAGGTGCCCAGGTGGATAAAATTCAATCGTTGGTAAGTAGACTTTTTTGAACCAAAAACCACCATAACACATTGATTAAACTAAATAATACTATTCAACACTTTCGCTTTCAGAAATGTTCAATAAACAAAGCGGGCTCATCGGCGCACGAAAACCATAGCTTACTGACAGTCGCCACCCACGTGCTTACCTGTATCGGCATCAATTATTAACTGACTCCTCGCCATCTCAACAAAATACATAGAGCATACGCTTTCGATACTCAAGGACCGATGGCGGCGTATGCAATTTCGCTGAAACCCTGTGTTGCAACCTATTCTACACCAAAAGGACTCGCCCTAATGAAGGTATTAATTGTTGTGCGTACGTTAAAGATTGGTGGCATGGAGCGGGTCGCGGTGAACCTTGCTGACGCCTTCGCCGAGCAAGGTCATGAAAGTCATTTGATGTACTTTAAGCCACGCCCCCCTCAGCTAGAGCCGAACAATGAGCGTGTGAATGTTCACCACTTCACAATGTCCCGCGCCATCAGGACTTCAGGTGTAGGCGGCATCATTGAGGTGGCAGCACGGCTACTGAATAGCGTGTTACGGAAAAGCTATTTTTTATTGTCAGGCTGGTGGGGCGGAAAACTCTTCCACCGCGAGATACGTCGCTTGGAGCGCCGATATGGCGCTTTTGACCGGATTATTTTCCGCGGTATTGGTACTTTTGAAACGGCATGGTCCTTCCAGGATCCACGCGCCTGCTATGTGCTGGAAAATATCGTCAAACCTACTCCCGGCCACGCTGTCTGGTTGGAACGATTAAAAGCACGCTGTTTGTTTCATAACAAGCATCTAGTTACAGTATCCCAAGGGGTCGAAAAGCAAGCCGCCACTGCTATGCAAGCGCTAAAAGTGCAGCCGCGATCATTGAGAACCATCACTAATCCATGTCCCATAGAGGACATCCGAAAAGCCATGGTCGATGATTGTCCAGAGCTGCCCTCTTCGCCTTATTTACTCAATGTAGCCCGCTTGGTACCACAAAAGAATCATCACCTACTGCTGCGAGCGTATGCCAAGATGCGGACAACGCTTCCACTGGTGATCGTAGGTGATGGGCCATTACGCAATGAGCTTGAGGCGCTTGCCATTGAACTCGGGATTGCTGGGAATGTTACTTTTGCGGGTCGACAATTAAATCCTTACCCATGGATGCATCATGCTCGCCTGTTCATTTTGAGCTCCGCTCACGAAGGCCTAGGCATAGTACTGTTCGAAGCGCTAGCCTGCCAGACGCCCGTTGTCTCAGTCGATTGTCCTGGCGGAGTGCGTGATATTATGGCCGGTGAGTTAGCAGCATACCTCTGTGAAATGACACCAGAAGCCCTGTCGACCAGAGTTGATGCCGTTCTAGATACTAACGGCTATGCTATTGATGAACGTTGGCTGGAACGCTTTTCTCCAGCAAAGATCACTTCTGCCTTTCTGCAAGAGATGCCTGTTTGATGATATCGGCCAATATTATTACCTTTAATGAAGAAGCCAATATTGTGGATTGTATTGCTTCCGCTCGACATGTTTGTGATGACATCGTCGTGGTGGACTCAGGCAGTCAGGATCAAACTGTGGCTATCGCCCAAGCTTTAGGCGCCAAGGTTGTTCACCAAGCCTATCTGGGCGACGGCATTCAAAAAAATACTGCTCTCGCCCATGTAAAGCATGACTGGGTTCTCAGCTTGGATGCCGATGAACGCCTAACGCCACAGATGGTCGAAGTAATCCAACAGCTTGACCTAGCGACAACCGAACATGATGCCTTCGCCTTTCGGCGGCGCAATATGATTGGCTCACGCTGGATCCGTGTCTGTGGCTGGTATCCCGATTACTGTATTCGGCTTTACAACCAGCGCCAAACTCGCTTTGCGGATGTTAAACAGCACGCCAGCATAAAGGCAGCCAACCCCAAGCGGCTAAATGCCGATATAGTGCATTATTCCTTTGCTAATCTGGGGCAGTTATTTGCCAAGCCAGGGCGCAACTTCAGCGGTCGTGCGGCTAAGATTATGTTTCAGAAAGGCAAGCGCGCCAACGCTTTCTCACCTTTTATACATGGCTTAAATGCCTTTTTGCGCAAATATATATTTCAGCGAGGCTTCATGGGTGGAGTAGACGGCATGACTGTGGCGATCAGCGCGGGACTCAATAGCTATTTAAAGTATGCCAAACTACTCGAATATCAGCGCGATCCCAAAGTGCTTGAAGCAGAAGACTTTAATAAGGTTTGGTGATTGATGCATATTACGCATGTCAATTTGGCGCGCGGCTTTCGCGGTGGCGAGCGCCAAACTGAGATACTGATTAAGACATTAGCAGAGAAGTCACCAAACGAAGTTTCACAAACGCTCGTTTGTCGTAGCGACTCCCCCATGCGCCAACACCTACAGGGAGTAGCGAGACTTGAATTTCAGCCGTCCAACCATCAGTTAGCAGGGCATTTTCAGCTCGGCAAGACTCAACTGGTACATGCTCACGATGCAAAAGGTGTTCATTGGGCCTACCTACACCATCGTTTAAAACGCACGCCCTATTTAATTACTCGCCGGATCGATTCGCCCGTCAAACGTAAGTGGTTTAATCAACAATGTTACTCGCATGCCTCTGCTAGGGTAGCAATATCCCAATGCATAAAGCATCTTTTGCAAAAAAATCAGTGGGGCGACGTTACTTTAATAGCGGATGCTTATGCTCACCTAAAGCCTTCACCTAAAGCTACTGAAAATTTTCGCGAAAATTTTGCCAAAAAATTTCTTGTCGGCCATGCAGGCGCTCTGGTGGATCGCATTAAAGGTCAGCGGATTCTACTGCAAGCCGCACAAGCCCTTGAGCATCAAGCGCCCGATACACAGATTATATTTCTAGGCGATGGCGAAGACGCGGAAACGCTAAAAGAAGAGTCCTCTTCGCTCAGCAATGTCTCCTGGCTGGGGTTTAAAAGTAACATTGCCGACTATTTGGCTGGCCTGGATGTATTTGCTTTTCCTTCACGCAATGAAGGCTTGGGCTCCGTTGTCTTGGATGTGATGCAGTTAGGCGTTCCTGTAATTGCGACCAACGTTGGCGGCCTACCGGATATCGTCAAACATGAGCAGACAGGGTTACTCATACCGTCTGAAGATGCTGATGCGTTAGCTAACAGCATTATGCGATTAAGGAAGAATGCCGCTCTGCGACAGCGATTGGCCCAGGGCGCCCATGAGCGTTTAGAACATTACAGCCCTCAGTCAATGGCAGCATCGTACTGGCGTCTTTATCAAACAATAGTGAGTTAATCATCATGTTTTCGGCTTCTGCAAAAGCGCATAAAAACTTTCACAAGCTAAGATTTTATACGCAGCATACTATCCACCGTCTTATTCCCAGTATTATTTTGCAACGGCAAAGAACAAGCTTATTTCGCTCATTAAAGCGCCTGTCAGAAGAGGAAAATCAGCAACTAATTTTTCGAGTTAATTACTGCAATAAACTGCAAGAAAAAATTGAACTTCCTGATCAAGCAAAGAGCTTATCTAGTTTCAAGCGCGAGAAAAGCGGTACTTATTACTTGGATTTAATCAGCATGTTACGCTACTTCCCACCTGAATTACGTTTCTGCCACCGCTTTGGCGATGTAACCACCGTGCCCGATGCGCCTACCTTTGTAAAAAGCCGTCCCATTAATGATCACAATCAAAACTCAGTTTTACTTAAGTTAAACCGTGTTCGTCACTATTATACGGTAAAAGATCCTTACCACTATGATAACAAGCTTGACCTTTTGGTATGGCGGGGTGCTTGCCACCAAGAGCATCGGCGGAATTTTGTGCGCAACTTTTACGACCATCCGTTATGCAATGTGGGCGATATTCATCAAAATGCGGATGGCCAACCTTGGCATAGCCATTTTATGTCGTTATCAGAACAGCTTAAGTACAAATTTGTGCTCAGTATCGAAGGCAAAGATGTGGCCACGAACCTCAAATGGATAATGGCCTCTAATTCGCTCTGTTTTATGAGACAGCCACGCTTTGAAACCTGGTTTATGGAAGGTACTCTGCTCCCTGGCTATCACTATGTCCAGCTCAAGGACGACTATTCTGACCTTGAAGAAAAAGTCGCTTATTACAGGGACAATCCTATTGCGGCCAAAACAATTATAGCTAATGCTAACCGCTACTTCGCTCAATTTATGAATACCGAAAGAGAGCGCTTGATTGGTCTTTTGATTATGCAAAAATATTTTGAATACACTCAACAACATCTTCTTTATTATCAATAAATCTTTTTATTCAAATATTTTATTTTATCTTTAAAAATATCAAATTGTTTTTTTGTTTTTTTACGCGCATACCACGGAAAAATAACATACATAAAGACCTTTAAACTCAACTTTCCTCTTCCACCAACACCATCAACAAGAACAAAACTAAACCCTGAAAACTGCTTCTTAACCATTATGTTTTTTTCATTTGGCTCTACTACAGCAATACTTTTTTCTAGACAAATCATCTCCAAATCCTTTACCATTGCTAACAAACCTTCATAAGTTATAACCTCTTTTTTTTGAGTTAAAAATTCGTTTAAAACATATGAAGCAACCCCATTTTCATCTAGAACCCTATCAAAAACGACTCCATACCCTAGATTGGTGCACACTAACCCATGACACCTTACTAAGCACGGCACTTCTTTTTTCTTCAAATTCAATGACCCATAATAAAACCAGTCTATAAAGTTCTCTTGTAATCCATGTTTTGTTTTTTTTACTTTTATACATTTCTCTTTATCGTCCGGATGCTGAAAGCAAAACCTTTTATTACCTTCGCCTATCAACAGATCTTTGTGCAAGATAACATGATTCATTTAGATAAAAACCTTAAAAATATAAATTTATAAAGTCACCAAGAAACTTAATGCTATATTAGTTTTACACTCTTAACTCATCGTCACAAATAAATAGTTTATGGTAAAATCCTCCTCAACTAAACAACAGCGCAGCAGAGTGAGCCACTATGAGCGTTTGAAAGCCGGTGATATTCCTATTTATGAGCCGGGTTTGACGGAGCTTGTCACGCAAAACGTGGCGTCGGGATGCTTGCGCTTTACCACCGATAGCGCGAAAGCCGTGAAAGAGAGTGAGCTCCTGTTTATTGCCGTGGGCACGCCGCCGGATGAAGATGGCAGTGCGGATCTGCGCCATGTTCTCGCAGTAGTAGCTATCAACTTATCACTTATTAAAATTGCCAAGAGAAAAGTAAAACCTTCCCTCTTGGCACTTTTATCTAGAAGTGATAAATCAAGCCCAAACTAGCCGTATCAACATCCGTATCGTAGTCGTAGCGCTCTAGATCGATACGAAGAGATACTGGTCCTTCACGATAGCTCACGCCCACGCCAAGCATAAAATCGGTTCCATCTTCACTTCCACCATAATAGCCATAATTCATATCATAACCTTCCCAATCTGCATCCCAAGCATGTACCCCAAGTTTTCCATGAAGTTCAAAAGAGGGTGAGATTGGTGCAATAGCTACTGCTGCCATCCCAACACTTGAAGCATCTATTTTTTCTGAAAAAGTGGAAGAGCGTGCAGAATATTCGCCATTATCAATATAAAAACCTTCAATGGCAAAATAATCATTTACTCTGTAACCAGCGATGAATTTATAGGCAGTATCAGTGTCATCAATTTCGACACCAGGAGCACCAAAATCGCTTAACTCATCTACCTTTGATTCGCCTATAAAACCGCCTAGATAAGCTCCTGCGTCAGCAGCATTTATTGAAGCAGCAAAGGTAAGTGCAGATACAGAACATAAGCTGAGGATTACTTTTTTCATGGAAATACTCCCTTTCCATTTAAATGAGAAACTGCGCAATTCGCGCACCAACTATAATTTCATAATCGCAATTCTAAGTAAATCAAACGATGAGCTGTCTTATCGTCTACGCTTTAGGTCTCATGATAAGCTCTCCTCCAATTCAACGATAGCGCAGCAGAGTGAGTCACTATGAACATCAGCGTTTTTGGTACGGGATACGTCGGGTTGGTCGCGGGGGCTTGCTTAGCGGATGTGGGCCATCAAGTCATCTGCATGGATATTGACGCAGAGCGTATCGCGTGTTTGGAAGCCGGTGATATTCCCATTTATGAGCCGGGTCTGACGGAGCTTGTCACGCAAAACGTGGCGTCGGGACGCTTGCGCTTTACCACCGATAGCGCGAAAGCCGTGAAAGAGAGCGAACTCTTGTTTATTGCCGTGGGCACGCCGCCGGATGAAGATGGCAGCGCGGACCTGCGCCATGTGCTCGCCGTTGCACGCAGCATCGGCGAGCACATGGAGGATTACAAACTGGTGATCGATAAATCCACCGTACCGGTGGGCACAGCGGAAAAGGTCAACGCCGAGATTCTTGCAGCCCTTGGCGAGCGCGGTGTATCGCTTGAGGTTGATGTTTGTTCCAATCCCGAATTCATGAAAGAGGGCGCGGCGATAGAGGACTTTACTCGGGGTGCCCGGATTGTCGTGGGTACTGATAGCGAGCACGTTGAAGCGCGTATGCGCGCCTGTTACGCCCCGTATAACCGCAATCACGATAAGATGATGTTCATGAGCGTACGCGCCGCTGAGTTGACCAAATACGCCGCTAACGCCATGCTCGCCACCAAGATCAGCTTTATGAACGAGATGGCCAACCTAGCCGAGCGCTTAGAGGTGGATGTAGAAGAAGTGCGCCGTGGCATCGGCAGCGACCCTCGCATTGGCTACCACTTTATTTACCCCGGCTGTGGTTACGGCGGCTCATGTTTTCCCAAAGACGTGCAAGCGCTTGAGCGCACCGCGCGGGAATATGGCTATCATCCCGCGCTTTTGAGCGCTGTTGAGCAGGTCAACCATCAGCAAAAGCAGACGTTATTTACCAAGCTGCAGAGCACACTGGGCGATGTTAGCGGCAAAACCATTGCCATTTGGGGCCTCGCCTTTAAGCCCAACACCGACGATATGCGCGAGGCACCGAGCCGCGAGCTGATGGAGGCTCTATGGGCCGCCGGCGCCAAGGTGCAAGCCTTCGACCCGGAAGCGATGTCAGAGTGCCGGCGCCTCTATGGCGATCGCAGCGATCTCGTGCTCACTTTTGACCGTATTCAGGCAGTTAAAGGCGCCGACGCGCTGGTGATCTGCACCGAGTGGAAAGCATTTCGTAGCGTCGATTTTGCTTGGCTAGCCGATGAGCTGGGTGAAAAGCTGGTAATTGATGGCCGTAACCTCTATGACATGGAGAGCATAACCGCGGCGGGCTTGCGCTACGTAGGCGTTGGGCGTAACAATTTACGGTTCGCCATCCCGGCTTAACGCCGTCGCCCATATCAGGAGAGCCATGCCCCGCTTCCCCCTCCCCAAACCCGCTACTTGGATGCCGCTCACCGCGCTCGGCTTAAGCCTCGGCTACACCATCGCCACCTTAACGTCTTTACCCTGGTGGTCGCTGTTTCTGTTTACGGCCCTTTGGGTTTGGGTGGGCAGACGTTTAGGCTTGGGGCATCCGCGTTTTCACCGTTATCGCAACGTTTGGCCGTGGTCATTACTGCCGCTGTGCTTATGGGGGCTCTACGTTTACCTCTTGGATAGCTTTGGTAAGGTCGATCTTGGTGCGGTGTTTTTTCACCTTCAAGCGGGCATGGCGGATCACGGTGGCACCGGGCGCATGGTCGCGGCGGTCATGTATACGCTCTGTATGTTGGGCGTGCTGATCGCGTTTACCTGGTTGGCTCGCAATGACTGGCGCTGGCGGCGAATCGAGCGCTTTCTGGCCCTTTTACTGCTCGTCTCCAACCCCCTTCTTTTAGGCCTTGGCCAGCGTAGCGCGGTGGTGGTCGCCGACGATGATAGCTGGTTGGAGCGGCGTTACGTCGAACCCCGCATGCTGGCACAAGACGACCCGCCCAGCTTGCTGCTGCTCTACCTTGAGAGCATAGAGCGCACCTACGCGGCCCCTGTTTTTGGCGACACTTACGCTGATCTTGAAGCGCTGGGTGAACGCGGCATAGTGTTTGAAGGCGTGCGTCAGATCGATAACACCGGCTGGACCATGGCCGGCATGATCGCCAGCCAGTGCGGCACGCCGTTAATGCCAGCAGGCCTTCTGCACGATCGTCAATTCGAGCCGCTTTCCGCCGTGGTGCCCGGCGTCAACTGTTTGGGCGATGTGCTCTCAGAGCAGGGCTACCGGCTAAGTTACTTGGGTGGCGCTAGCACCGAATTTGCGGGTAAAGGGCTATTTTATAAAGATCACGGCTTTCAGAATGTGTATGGCCTCAACGAGCTGCTCCCCCGGCTCGATGACGAAGCATACGTCAACGATTGGGGGCTGTTTGATGATACGCTTTATGATTTCACCCTCAACGAGATTGAGCGCCTAGAGGCGGAAAGCGACGCACCGTGGGGCGTGGTGAACTTGAGTATTACCGGTCACGCCCCTAGCGGCTACCCTGCGCAGCGCTGCCATGAACGCCAAGGGGAGTGGGACGGTGAAGATATCCTCTATTCGGCCAAGTGTTCCGCCTGGCTCGCACGTGACCTGGTCGAGCGCTTAGAAGCCCAAGGGCATCTGGATGACACCGTGGTCGCCATCGTTAGCGACCATTTGACCATGCGCGTTTCCGCATGGAATACACTGGAAACCTTGCCGCGGGAGAACACCTTTATCTTGCTGGGTAACGGCCTTGAACCGCGGCGTATTACCCGCGACGCTTCAACGCTGGATATCTTCCCCACGCTGTTAGATGCATTAGGCTATCCGGCAGACGAGCATAAAGCGGGCCTCGGCGTATCCCTACTGGAAGCCGACACCACGACGCTACTCGAGCGCTATGGCGAAGAGGAGATCAATCGCCGTTTGCATGCAGAGAGAGCGCTTCAAGAGCGGCTATGGGAGGGGCTTTCCCCCCAACGGCGCGAGAAGCCGAGCCCTCCAACGCCGGCACAGCAAGTGCTGGAAAACCCTGGCGACGACGCCGACGAGATTGAGCTAGGGCTTTAAGCGTCCGCGATCACCGCGTCGTAGAGCCTTTCAGCGGGTATTTGCTTGAGGCAGTTGGTGTGCCCCAGCGGGCATTCGCGCTTAAAACAGGGCGAGCAGATAAGGTTCAGGTAGTGAATCCTGGCGTTCGTGGTCAGCGGCGGCGTGTAATCCGGCGTGGAAGAGCCATAAATCGCCTGAACGCGGGTGCCCACCGCCGCCGCAACGTGCATCAACCCGGAATCGTTGGTCACCACCTGGCCACAATCGGCGAGCAGATCGACCACATCGGCAAGCGCCGTTTTACCGGATAAGTTATGCGCTTGCGGCAAACCCTGGACGATTTCCTGGCCGGCCACATGATCTTTGGGCCCGCCAAAAATGCGCACTTCATAGCCATCGTCCACGAGCCGCTTGGCGAGCGCGTGAAAATACGCAAGCGGCCACTGTTTCGCCGGGCCATACTCCGCACCGGGCATCATGCCAATCGCGGGGCGCGATGACAGGGCGTGTTGGATGCGCAAATTCACCAGGTTATCGCGGTCAATCTCCAAGCGCGGCGAGGGAATGGCGAACGCCCCCTCGGCGGCTTCTTCCTCGGGTAGGCCGAGGGCGACAAAACGCTTCACCGTTTGATCCAATACGCGCTTATCAAGCTTACGCCGCTCTTTGAGTAAGCCGTAGCGCTGCTCGCCCAGAAAGCCAACGCGCTCCGGGATGCGGGCGAGAAACGGCACCAATGCCGCTTTCCACGAGCGTGGCAGCACGATCGCGCGGTCAAAGCGGCCTTTAAGCCGCCCGGCGAGCTCACGCCGGGTGGCTAGGCCGAACTCTCCATGGCTTACCGACAGCGGCAGCACTTCATCCACTTCGGGCATCCGCGCGAGAATGGGCTGCGACCAGGCAGGCGCCACCACGCCTAGGGTGGCGCCCGGGTAGCGCTGCTTCAGGGTGATAAACAGGCTCTGGGCCATGACCATATCGCCCACCCACGAGGGGCCTATCACCAATAGGCGCTTGACCGGCTCACCCATTGAGCCACTCCAAGTACGCCTTTACCCCCTGGGCAACGGTCTTGAACGCCACATCGCATCCCGCCTCGCGTAGCTTGGCAATATCCGCGCGCGTGTAGCTCTGGTAGCGCCCTTTGAGCTCTTCGGGGAAGTCGATGTAGTGAATCTTGCCTTGGCCGTAGTAGTCGATCATCGCTTCGCCGATGGCTTTGAAGGGCTCCGCCCGCCCGGTGCCTAAGTTGAAAATACCGGACTGCTCGGGGTGGTCGAGAAACCACAGGTTGACATCCACCACATCGCCCACGTAAACAAAATCGCGGCTCTGCATGCCGGCGTCATAGCCGTCGTAGGCACCAAAGAGCTTTAATGTCTCGCCGTTCCGCACTTGCAGATGATTGTGGTAGGCGACACTGGCCATCTTGCCTTTATGCTGTTCGCGCGGCCCGTAAACATTGAAGTAGCGAAAGCCCACGACTTGGGTGGTGAGCTCATTCCAGCGCGTGCGCACGTGCTGATCAAACAGCAATTTCGAGTAGCCGTACACGTTAAGCGGCTTTTCAAACTCCGGCGCTTCTTTAAATACGCTGCTGCCGCCGTAGGTCGCGGCTGACGAGGCATAAAGAAAGGGAATAGCGTGCTGCTCGCAGAAGTTGAGCAGCACCTTGGAGTACTCATAGTTGTTTTCGAGCATAAAGCGGCCATCCCACTCGGTGGTATCCGAGCAGGCGCCCTCGTGAAAAATCGCCTCAATGCGCGGAAGGTCTACCGTCTCGCCCCGCATCAAACCTTTAACCCGTTGGATGAAATCTTCTTTATCCAGGTAATCGGCCAGGGTGCAGTCGGCTAAGTTAACGAATTTGGTACCGTCGCGCAGGTCATCCACCACCATGACATCGGTACGCCCGCGCGCATTGAGCGCTTTTACAATATTGGCACCGATAAAACCGGCACCGCCTGTCACGACGATCATCTCTCTCTCTCTCCTTAACCAAATAGCCTGCCCGACTTGCGGCCTATGTGAGCCTGTGCCTATAACCTATCTGCTTGGGATTGTATACTTGACGCTTTCTGAATTCATGGCCAATGGTGCTTTTTCCGATGAGTGTATCCAGGAGCGTTTCAAGTCATGGCTCGACGCCAGACGTGTCGACCTTTCAAGGATTAATCCTTGCTCTGCAGCAGTACTGGGCTGAGCAAGGCTGTGTGGTGCTTCAGCCACTGGATATGGAAGTCGGGGCGGGGACCTTTCACCCTGCCACCTTCCTGCGCGCCATTGGCCCGGAGACCTGGAACGCGGCTTACGTTCAACCGTCACGCCGCCCCACCGATGGCCGCTATGGCGAGAACCCCAACCGCCTGCAGCACTACTATCAGTTTCAGGTGGTCATGAAGCCCTCGCCCAGCCACCTGCAAGAGCTCTACCTCGGCTCGCTCAAGCGCTTGGGCCTAGACCCGCTGACCCACGACGTGCGGTTTGTCGAGGATAACTGGGAATCGCCCACCCTAGGTGCCTGGGGGCTGGGCTGGGAAGTGTGGCTCAACGGCATGGAAGTCACCCAGTTCACCTACTTCCAGCAAGCTGGGGGCATCGAGTGCTACCCGGTTACCGGCGAGCTTACCTACGGTATCGAGCGCATCGCGATGTACCTGCAGGACGTGGACAGCGTCTACGACCTGGTCTGGGCCATCGCCCCGGACGGCAGCAAAGTCACCTACGGTGACGTGTATTTGCAAAACGAGCGCGAGCAATCCGCCTACAACTTTGAACACGCGGATGTCGAGCAGCTGTTCAACGCCTTCGATCATCAAGAAAAAGAGTGCGGCAAGCTGCTGGCGGTGAACCTGCCGCTACCCGCTTACGAGCAGGTACTCAAAGCATCGCATACCTTTAACCTGCTCGATGCCCGCCACGCGATCTCGGTGACCGAGCGGCAGCGCTTTATTCTGCGCGTGCGTACCATGGCCCGCGACGTCGCTCACGCCTACTTAGCGTCGCGTAAAGCGGCAGGCTTCCCCATGGCGCCGGACGCACTGCGGCGTGAACTGTTAGACGACGAACCCTCCGACGCTCAGGGAGACGCATAATGGCTGTTGATACGCTCTTACTCGAACTCGGCGCCGAAGAGCTTCCGCCCACCGCGCTGGACGCGCTCTCGGATGCCTTTGCCGCTGGCATTCAACGCGGCCTGCAAGAGGCAGAAATCCCTTTCGAAAGCGTCGAAGCGTTCGCCACCCCACGGCGCCTCGCCGTGCGCGTAAGCGACCTAGCCGATAAGCAGCCCGACCGCGAGGTGGAAAAACGTGGCCCGGCCCTGGCGGCTGCTTTCAAGGAGGGTCAGCCGACCAAAGCGGCGGAAGGTTTTGCGCGCTCCTGCGGTGTCAGCGTCGATGCGCTTATTCACCTGGAAACCGACAAAGGCACCTGGCTTGGGTATCGCGAACAGCAAGCCGGCGAGACCATTCAGGCGCTGCTGCCGGATATTCTGCGCAAAGCGCTCGCCGCACTTCCGGTGCCCAAAAATATGCGCTGGGGCGATTCTCGGGTCGAGTTTTCCCGCCCGGTGCACTGGCTTGTCGCGCTTTATGGCAGCGATGTTATCGCCGCGGAAGCCCTGGGCCTGGAAGCGAGCCGCACCACCTACGGCCACCGTTTCCATGCCCCAGACCCCATTCAGCTCACCCACGCCGATGAGTACCTAAGCGCTTTGGAAGAGGCCTACGTGCTCGCCGGGCGCGCTCAGCGCCTTGAACGGATTCGCGAACAGGTCCTCGCCGAAGCGGAAGTCCAAAATGCCACCGCCGTGATTGATGAGGACCTGCTGGCCGAAGTCAGCGGCCTGGTGGAGTGGCCCGTAGCGCTTACCGGCAGCTTCGATGAGCGTTTTTTGGAAGTGCCGGCAGAGTGTCTCATCTCCTCGATGAAGGCGAACCAGAAGTACTTCCACCTGCTGGACGAAAACGGCAACCTCATGCCGCTTTTCATCACCATCGCCAATATCGAGAGCCTCGACCCGGAGCAGGTCATCCAGGGCAACGAGAAAGTCATTCGCCCCCGTTTGGCCGACGCCGCCTTCTTCTACGACACCGACCGTAAACAGACACTGGCGAGCCGCCGGCCCTCGCTTGAGAGCGTGGTCTTTCAACAGCAGCTGGGCACCCTGGCGGATAAAGCGCAGCGCAGCGAAGCGGTCGCCGTCTACATTGCCGAGCAGATAGGTGGCGATGTGGCGAACGCCCAGCGCGCGACCCAGCTGGCCAAGTGCGACCTGGTCACCGAGATGGTGCTCGAATTCCCTGAGCTTCAAGGCATCATGGGCCGCTACTACGCCGAGCAGGATGGCGAGCCCAGTGAGGTCGCCACCGCGATTGAGGAGCAGTACCTGCCCCGCTTCGCCAGCGATGAGATTCCCCATACGGCAACGGGGAAAGCCCTCGCCTTGGCGGATCGCCTGGATACGCTGGTGGGCATTTTTGGCATTGGCCAACGTCCGACCGGGGCAAAAGACCCCTTTGCCCTGCGCCGCGCCTCCATCGGCGTGCTGAACATCTTGATCAAAGGCGAACTCGACCTCGACCTACGTGAGCTGCTCACGCGCGCAGCCGATCAACACCAAGGCCTGCCCAAGGCAGAAGGGCTCGTGGATGAGGTGCTCGCCTATATGCTCGATCGCTTCCGGGCATGGGGTCAGGAAGAGGGCATTAGCGCCGAAATGTACCTTGCCGTGCGGGCGCGCCCAGTCACCAATCCGCTCGATTTTGCTCGCCGACTGCGCGCGGTTAAAGCGTTTGCCCAGCGCGACGAAGCCGCGGCGCTCGCCGCCGCCAACAAGCGGGTTTCCAACATACTTACCAAACAGGCGCACGATGGCAGCACCCAGGTCAACGCTGACCTGTTAACCGAAGAAGCGGAAAAGGCGCTGTTTCACGCGCTCTCTACCCGCCGCGATAGCGTGGCCCCGCTGTTCGCCGAAGGCCACTATATGGAAGCGCTGGACGCTTTAGCCACCCTGCGCGAGCCGGTAGACAACTTCTTCGACCAGGTGATGGTGATGGCCGACGACGACGCGGTGCGCCGTAATCGCCTCGCGCTATTGGCCAATCTTCAGGCGCTTTTCTTGGAAGTCGCGGATATTTCCGAGCTTCCGCAGTAAGCGCGCTTTAAAATGGTTCACCCTCAGCCCGGCAAAAAGCCGGGCTTTTATTTGTCGAGGCCGATCATCCTGAGCCTGTCGAAGGATGGTCTTCGACAAGCTCAGACCGAACGGGGATTCAGATCGAACGGACACCGCGATCACCCTGAGCCTGTCGAAGGATGGTCTTCGACAAGCTCAGACCGAGCGGTGGATCCAGCACGAACGGACACTGCTATCACCCTGAACTTACCGCGGATGTTTCACGTGAAACATCTTATTCCTGATCAACTAGACTGCCCGAGATCCGCTATGTCTCTTCACCCCGAGCGCCTGATCATTCTCGACCGTGACGGTGTTATCAACCACGATTCGGATGCCTACATTAAGTCGCTAGCGGAGTGGACCCCCTACCCTAGCGCGATTACCGCCATTGCACGCTTATCCCAAGCGGGCTACACCCTTGCCATTGCGACCAATCAGTCGGGCATCGCGCGCGGCTATTACGATGAAGAAACGCTGGAAGCGATGCATACGCGCTTGCATGAGCTGGTCCATAGCGCCGGTGGCGAGATCGCCTATATCGCTTACTGCCCTCACGGCCCCAATGATAGCTGCCACTGCCGCAAGCCATTACCTGGCCTGCTTGAGCAAATTCAAGCACACCTTGGCTTAACGACACTGGAAGGAAGCTGGATGGTGGGTGATAGCCTACGCGACCTGCAGGCGGGAGAGATCATGGGCTGCCGCTCTGCTCTGGTCAGAACGGGGAAAGGCGAAAAAACCGAAACGAAAGGGGTAGGGCTGGAAAAAGCGCAAATCTTTGATGACCTGAACGCCTTTGCCGATTGGTTGATTCATGCACACGCGGCTGGCTAAGAAAAACGGGTACAAGACATTGCCTTGTACCCGTTGGAAGAGTGATGCGTGTTTCACGTGAAACATTGGTGCATAGGGTTAGATATCGAGATTCGCCACCAGCGCATTGGTCTCGATAAAGTCCCGACGTGGTTCAACTTCATCGCCCATCAAGGTGTTGAACATCATATCCGCGGCAACGGCGTCTTCGATGTTGACGCGCAACATGCGACGAGTATCCGGGTCCATGGTAGTTTCCCAAAGCTGCTCCGGATTCATCTCGCCCAGCCCTTTGTAGCGCTGCACTGACAGGCCGCGTTGCCCCTCCTGCATCAGCCACTCGAGCACATCAGCGAATGTGGAGACAGACTTCTGACGTTCGCCACGGGCAATATGCGCCCCCTCTTCCAGCAAACCGTTCAGTGTTTCGCCCAACGCGACCATGGCGCGATAATCCACGCTCTCGAAGAAATCCAAGCCCCAGGTATACTCTGTGGTCACCCCGTGAGCGATGAGTGACACGGTGGGCAGCAACAGGCCACGCTCGTGATCCTCTTTGAGATGGAAGTGATAACGCGGCCCGCCTTCATAGGCTACCTGATCGTCCATCGACTTCTGCAGTTCGTCGATCCAGTTCTGCATGGTGACGCGATCTTTCAGGCTAGCCTCACCATCGAGCGGCGACACATGCACCACTTGCTTCAACACTTCGATGGGATAAACCCGTGATAAGCGGTCGATGCGCTTCATGACATTGCGATACTGATTCACCAATGCCTCAAGCGGCGAGCCGGAAATCCCCGGGGCATCCGCGTTCACGTAGAGCCGCGCGCCGTCGAGTGCCGTGGTGGTCAAATAATCCACCATTGCCTGCTCGTCTTTGAGATAGAGCTCCTGCTTGCCGCGCTTGATCTTATACAGCGGTGGCTGGGCAATAAACACATGACCACGCTCGATAAGCTCGGGCATCTGGCGAAAGAAGAAGGTTAACAGCAGCGTGCGGATGTGCGAACCGTCAACATCGGCATCGGTCATGATGATGATCGAGTGATAACGCAGCTTGTCCGGATTAAACTCTTCTCGGCCGATACCACACCCTAATGCGGTGATCAGCGTGCCTACCTCCGCCGAAGAGAGCATCTTATCGAAGCGCGCTTTTTCGACGTTTAAGATTTTACCCTTAAGCGGCAGTATCGCCTGAGTGCGCCGGTCGCGGCCCTGCTTTGCACTTCCGCCGGCCGAGTCACCCTCCACCAGGTAGAGCTCGGAGAGGCTTGGGTCCTTCTCTTGGCAGTCGGCGAGCTTACCCGGCAGCCCGGCGATGTCCAGCGCGCCCTTGCGTCGCGTCATGTCTCGCGCTTTACGCGCCGCTTCGCGCGCGCGCGCCGCGTCCAGCATTTTATTGACAATCGCCTTGGCTTCGTTGGGCTTCTCGATCAGGTAATCAGAGAATAGCCGCCCCATCTCCTGTTCAACGGCGGTTTTGACCTCGCTTGAGACCAGCTTATCCTTGGTCTGCGAGGAAAACTTGGGATCGGGCACTTTGACCGAAATAATCGCCGTTAAGCCTTCGCGGGCGTCGTCGCCAGCCGTGCTTACCTTGGCTTTCTTTAGCAGCCCTTCCGCTTCGATATAGTGGTTAAGCGTGCGAGTCAACGATGCACGAAAGCCCGCCAAGTGAGTCCCGCCATCGCGCTGGGGAATATTGTTGGTATAACAGAAAATGTTTTCCGTGAAGGAGTCACTCCACTGCATCGCCACTTCCACCTCCACCCCATCCTCACGAACGGCATTGAAGTGAAATACGGGGTTCAATACGGTCTTGTTCTGGTTGAGGTGATTGACGAAGGCTTTGAGGCCGCCCTCGTAGTGGAAGAGTTCTTCCTTGCCGCTGCGTTCGTCGACCAAGCGGATTGCTACACCCGAGTTCAAAAAGGAGAGCTCGCGCAAACGCTTGGCCAGAATATCGTAGTGAAACTCAATATTGGCAAAGGTATCCGCTGAGGGGCGAAAGTGGACCTTGGTGCCGCTTTGTTCAGTTTTTCCCACCACTGTAAGCGGCGCTTGCGGTACGCCATGGTGGTACACCTGTTCAAACACGTCCCCTTGGCGCCAAATGGTTAAACGCAGCTCCTCCGATAGCGCGTTCACAACGGAAACCCCCACGCCGTGCAAACCGCCCGAAACCTTATAGGAGTTATCGTCGAACTTACCCCCTGCGTGTAGTACGGTCATAATGACCTCCGCCGCGGAAACCCCCTCTTCCTCATGCAGCTCGGTCGGGACGCCGCGGCCGTTATCGCTCACGGTGATGGTTTCGTCGGGGTGAATAATCACGCGGATTTCGCTGCAGTAGCCTGCCAGCGCTTCATCGATGGAGTTATCCACCAGCTCAAACACCATGTGGTGCAGCCCGGTGCCGTCGTCGGTATCACCGATGTACATGCCCGGACGCTTGCGCACTGCGTCCAGCCCTTTGAGCACCTTAATGCTTGATGAATCGTAAGCTTGCTCGCTCATTGACTAATCACTCCATCGTGAAGTCTATTTGTCCGTATCGCCTGGTTGACCGACACCTTTTTTCAACGTCGTACCACTGACGTATCATGGTCGCTACCGATGTGCATCAGCTGACTCAGCGCTGAAGAACTTCCCCCGGAAGGCGTTTCTGTCTGCTCAAGATGTTTCACGTGAAACATTTGAACCTCGGTACCCGAGAGCCATCGGTTTTCTAAGGCGGCCGGTTCGACGCTGGTAATAAATGCTTGGCACTGCATGGACTCAAGAAGTTCGCAAAACCGCTGGCGGTGTTTTTTATCGAGCTCAGCGGGCAAATCATCGATCAAGTACACACAGTGCCGATTGACGCTGCTTTCCAAAAGCCGGCCTTGCGCAAGTTTCAACGCGCTGACAACAAGTTTCTGCTGGCCTCTGGAAAGCACCTCAATCGCCGGTTGCCTATGGATTTTGATACGTAGGTCCGCGCGCTGCGGCCCTTGCTGAGTAAAACCCATTTGCAAATCCGTTGGCCGGCTTGCCGCTAGCACATCGGCTAACTCGCGCGTCTTATCCCAACCCCGTGCATAATGGAGGGTTAACCCTTCCATCGGCAGCAGCGCGGAAAGCGTTTCTTCAAAGACGGGCAAGAAGGCGGTAAACCACTCACGCCGCTGCTGATCAATGAGCTCGCCGCTACCGGCCAGCTCATGTTCCCAAACGTCTAATTCTTGGGGAGCTATTCTACCACGCCTAAGGAGGGCATTCCGATGTTTCAGCGCCCGACGCGCTCGCCGCCAAGAGGCCAAAAAATCATGTTTCACGTGAAACACACCCCAGTCGAGGAATTCACGTCGTCCAGCGGGTGAGCCTTCCAGCAAACGAAACGCGTCGGGGTTAATCAACTGTAGCGGTAGGGCTTCGGCAAGTTCAGCCAGGCGCGCATTTTTGCTGCCTTTTAACCGCAGCTCTAGTTCACTTTGATCGCGAAAACGGCGCACGCCGACGGTTGTCTCGGGCTCGCCGGCTAAACGGGCGAAGAGGGTCATTTGCGATGCGTCACGCTGAATCGCATTCTTTAGCTGCCGAGTCCGAAACGAGCGCCCCATTCCCAGGATGTGAATTCCTTCCAGAAGACTCGTCTTGCCGCTACCGTTAACCCCGCTGATCAGGTTAATCCGTTGGCTTGGCACCATCGCGACAGGTGCGAGGTTCCTAAGGCCCTGAAGGTTCAACTGTTCTATGCTCATTGCCGTTGCCCATCAACAAACGAAGGCGGCGCCCCTTTCGCTAAAAGGGGCACCGCCAGAACAACTTGCAATTGCCGCATCACGTTAAAGATATCAAGCGCCTACAAACGCATTGGCATGACCACGTACAACGCATCCCCGCCACCGGGCTCTTCCATTAACGCGCTGCTGTTGGGGTCGGCCAATGTCATCTGAATACGGTCTTCATTTAACACCGTCAGCACATCCACGAGGTAGCCGACGTTAAAGCCAATCTCCATGGCAGGGCCGTTATACTCGACGGCGATATTCTCTTCGGCCTCTTCCTGCTCCGGATTGTTGGCCATCACTTTCAAATTACCAGGCTCTAGGTAGAGCCGCACACCGCGGTATTTTTCGTTGGACAGTATCGCCGTCCGCGACAGCACTTGGCGCAACTCGGCGCGCTCCGCCAATAGCACTTTATCGCCATTACGCGGTACAACACGCTCATAATCAGGGAACTTGCCGTCGATTAGCTTAGACGTGAAGGTGAAATCACCGGTATGCGCGCGAATATGGGTAGAGCCTAGCGTCAAGCTCACAGGCTCGTCGCTATCGTCTAACAGGCGCGCAAGTTCCAGAATCCCTTTGCGCGGCACAATCAGCTTGTGCGGCTGCTCTACGCTCACCTCGACCGAGCGCGAACACATCGACAAGCGGTGCCCATCGGTCGCCACGGCACGCAACAGGTTGCTCTGAATTTCCAGCAGCAGGCCGTTGAGATAGTAGCGCACATCCTGCTGCGCCATGGCGAAAGACGTCGATTCGATCAGGTGCTTCAATGTACCGCGCGGTACGCTCAATTCTTGGCTTCCTTCGCCATCTTCGATGCTGGGGAATTCAGCCACCGGCAGCGTCGAAAGCGTAAAGCGAGATCGGCCACTGCGCAGTACCGCCCGCCCCTCTTCCACCCCGAGCTGGATTTCGGCCTGTTCCGGCAGCGATTTACAGATGTCCATCAACTTACGTGCCGGCAACGTGGCGGAACCCTCCTGTTCGACGTGGCTCGCCACGGTGCGCCCCACCAGCTCTACTTCCAAATCGGTGCCGGTGAGCGCCACCTGATCGCCTTCGATTTCGATCAAGACGTTAGAGAGCACGGGAAGCGTTTGACGGCGCTCGACCACGCCGGCCACCAGCGTTAACGGACGCAGCAGTGCCTCTCGGGAAATGGAAAATTTCATCAACGCTCCAAAAAAATTAGTCGGTCGTTAGCGAGTCAATACGCTAGCTGGTCAATAAGCGCAGCAAATTCTTGTAATCCTCACGAATATCCGCGCTCTCTTCTTGTAAGGCTTTTACCTTACGACAAGCGTGCAATACCGTCGTGTGATCGCGCCCGCCAAAGGCGTCGCCAATTTCCGGCAGGCTGTGGTTGGTAAGCTCCTTGGCTAACGCCATCGCCACTTGCCGAGGGCGGGCGACCGAGCGCGAACGCCGTTTGGAGAGCAAATCCGCCACTTTAATTTTGTAATACTCCGCCACGGTGCGCTGAATATTATCCACGCCGACCTGCTTATCCTGTAGCGCGAGCAAATCTTTTAACGATTCACGGATAAAATCCTGGGTGATCGGCTTGCCCATAAAGTGAGAGTCGGCGATCACTTTCTTTAAAGCCCCCTCCAGTTCGCGCACGTTGGAGCGGATCTTTTGGGCGATAAAAAAGGCCGCATCGTGGGGCAGGTCGACTTTGGACTGATCGGCCTTTTTCATCAAAATGGCCACGCGGGTCTCAAGCTCGGGCGGCTCAATGGCGACAGTGAGCCCCCACCCGAAGCGAGACTTTAACCGCTCCTCAACGCCGCTAATCTCTTTTGGGTAGCGGTCCGAGGTCAGTATCATCTGCTGACCACCCTCAAGCAGCGCGTTGAAAGTATGGAAAAACTCTTCCTGAGAGCGCTCCTTGCCGGCGAAAAACTGAATGTCATCAATCAGTAGCGCATCAACACTGCGGTAAAAGCGCTTAAAATCGTTAATCGCATTGAGCTGAAGGGCTTTCACCATATCCGCGACAAAGCGCTCAGAGTGCAGATACACCACGCGCGCGTTCTCCCGCCGGGTCGCCAGCGCATTACCCACCGCGTGCATCAGGTGGGTTTTACCCAGCCCCACGCCGCCGTATAGGAAAAGCGGATTATAGGCCCCGCCGGGGTTCTCCGATACCTGGCGTGAGGCGGCCCTGGCCAGCTGGTTTGATTTACCCTCCACGAAGGTTTCGAAGGTGAAATTGGGGTTCAAGCCGCTGTTGTGCTTAAGGCTGCCTTCGACCTGAACCTGACGCTCATTGGGGCGTTTTGCTGGCGTCTCCTCGCGCAGCTGATCGATCTCACGCTCATCGGCAATGTCGCCGCGTGGCGGCGTGCTAACGGCCGGGGCCGAAGGTTTGGCGGGCGATGCCGACACTGGGTTGCCCAACTCCCTTGGCTGGGGAGACGGCGCGGCCGCGCGGCGACTCCCCACCGTCAAGCTCACTTTAGGGGGTTTGGTCGGTGCAAGCTCGCGCATCAGTTCGCTAATACGCTTGGCGTACTTATCGCTCACCCAGTCGCGTACAAAGCGATTGGGCGCCAACAAGCGCAGCTCGTTGGACTCCCCCTCCTCTGCTTGGAGGGGACGTATCCAGGTATTGAACTGCTGTGAATTCAGCTCGTCCTGTAGATAGTCCAGACACTGTTGCCATAGCGCGAGAGACACTCAACTCACCTTCGGTTGAAAACGGCCGGGTATTGTAGCGCCCCAAAAGCCAGTTATCCACACAGGGCGCGGCTAAATATCAGCTGTGGATAACCCTCTTATCGAATGCTCAACGCGCGGCGGATAAACGGGGTACAACTCTTACCACCGCCTATTTATCCACGCGACTGCACCGTTTACTCACAGCTATACCCCGTCTAAACCACCGCTTATCCCCACCTTTTTTAAACGCATAGGGTGTTGTTAATAAAATACTTAAATCACTTATCCACAATTTTTATCCCCACTATTAATAACAACATCATTTAAGTAATACTATTATTGTTATTAAAGAGTCTTGTCGCGTAGCGTGGCGCTGATAACGGTCGATACCCACGCGGTCACGCCACAAAAAAATTGCACCTAACCTAGTAAGGCTCTACAATTTCCGGTCTTGAATTGGATCCCCCTAGGCCAGTGCCTTGCTGGTTTAGGTCTTTTAAATCGACATTCCGTCCAAAAACCACGTGGGAATAACGAGTTATGAAACGCACTTTTCAACCCAGCGTTCTAAAGCGCAAGCGCGCGCATGGCTTCCGTGCTCGTATGGCGACCAAAAACGGCCGTGCCGTGATCTCACGCCGCCGTGCCAAAGGCCGCAAGCGTCTGAGCGCCTGATTTCGGATTGCGTGTGCTCCGTCAAGGCTATCCTCGGTGCCTGCGTCTGCTTAGCGCCGGGGATTTCCGTCATGTTTTCGAACACGCTGATCTTAAAGTTCATGGCAAAGGTATGATGGCGCTAGCGCGCTGGAATACTCACGGGCATCCCCGCCTTGGACTTGTCGTTAGCAAAAAAAATGTGAAGCTTGCCGTGCAACGCAACCGTTTCAAACGGCTTGTACGAGAATCGATTCGCTTACGCCAGCACCAGTTACCCGCGGTTGATATCGTGGTATTGGCACGGCGGGGCGTGCATGAACTCGACAACGAGACGTTACATCGCCAGCTACACGGCATGTGGAAACGACTGCAGCGCGAAGCGCAACGTGACGCTTGACGCACACGCCTTACCGCTCGACCTCGGCCTGCCGCTTGGCAGGCTTTTGTGTGTCATAGGTCGAGTAAAATCACCCTGCGCCATCAGCATGTTCACCACCCAGCGGGCAGAACCCTCATGGACGTAAAACGACTTATTCTACTGATTCCATTGGCCGTTTTGGCCTATCTCCTGGTTGTTCAATGGAATCAGGACTACGGTCAACCGGTTGATATGCCCTCCTCCGCGGAGGTATCTCAGCAAAACGGCTCGACCCCTGACGAGACGCAAGATAACGGCGGGCTTAGCGTGCCTTCGAGCGCCTCTTCGCAAGGCAATATCGACGACGGCATGGCGGCTGGCGAAAGCGAGACCGACAGCCGCGACTTTATCGCCGTCACCACTGACGTGCTTGACGTGCGTATCGATCCTTTCGGTGGCGATATTCTTTATGCCGCCTTGCCGCAGCATAAATTGCGCCTCAACTCAGAGCGCAACTACGTGCTGCTCTCCGATAACGACACACGCAGCTATGTCGCCCGCTCAGGCCTGCAGCTAAATGACCAGGCCAGCCGTATCGCATTCTCACCCGAGAGCACCGCGTACGTTCTAGGCGACGATGAAGAGCAGCTAACCGTTGATCTCAGCGCCAGTGTGAACGGCGTTGACGTGACCAAGCGCCTGACGTTCGAGCGCGGCAGCTACGCGGTTGATGTCAGCTACTATCTCGCCAACAACACCGAAGAGCCGGTCAGCGCCCGCTTTATTGGTCAGTTGGCACGCGATAATAGCGCTGACCCCTCAAGCGGCGTGGCGCTGGGCATGAACTCCTATCTGGGCGCGGCGTATTCAACGCCAGAGGAGCGCTACCAAAAGGTCGATTTTGAAACCATTCAAAACGGCAACTTCTCCAACCGCGAAGCACAAGGCGGCTGGGTAGCGATCATTCAGCACTACTTCGTCTCAGCCTGGGCACCCCCGCAAAATCAGCAGAACCTCTACTATGCGACCACGGATTCACGCAATCGCAACGTAGCGGCCTTTGCCGGCCCGATTCAGCAGGTCTCCCCCGAAGGTGAAACCACCCTGGGCGCGACGCTCTACATGGGGCCCAAGGTACAGGATCACCTCGAGCAAGTGGCCCCCAACCTCAAGCTCACCGTGGATTACGGCTGGCTGTGGTTCATTGCCAACCCGCTGTTCTGGTTGCTGGATAAGATCCACGACGTGGTGGGTAACTGGGGCTGGTCGATCGTGCTGCTGACCGTGCTGGTCAAACTGGCGCTCTTCCCGCTCTCGGCCAAGGCCTATAAGTCGATGGCACGGATGCGCAAACTCGGCCCCGAGATGCAGCGCCTCAAAGAGCAGTACGGCGACGACCGCCAGAAGATGTCGCAAGAGATGATGAAGTTCTACCAGAAGGAGAAGATCAACCCGCTAGGCGGCTGTCTCCCCATTCTGGTTCAGATGCCGGTCTTCATCGCCCTCTACTGGATGCTGCTGGAGTCCGTGGAATTGCGCCATGCGCCGTTCATGTTCTGGATTCAGGATCTGTCAGTGAAGGATCCGTACTTCATTTTGCCGATCCTAATGGGCGCGTCGATGTTCGTGCAGCAGTTGCTCAACCCGACACCGCCCGACCCGATGCAGGCGAAGATCATGAAGATGCTGCCCATTATCTTCACCTTCTTCTTCCTGTGGTTCCCGGCGGGTCTGGTGATCTACTGGGTGGTCAACAACATTATCTCGGTGGCGCAGCAGTACTTTATTACCCGCCAGATTGAGAATGACCCCAGCGTAGGGAAAGGCAAGCGAACCAAGTAGCCATGCACCTCGCTTACGCTAATGGCAATCGCCGTTTCAGACCCCCGCCTTGCGCGGGGGTCTGGCGTTTTAACGCATGGGAAATCACAATGCAGTGAAAAACACGGGAAGCACCATGGCAGAACCACTCTATACTCCCCCTCTTTACACCCCTGACACCATCGCCGCGCTTGCCACGCCCCCGGGGCGCGGCGGCGTGGGGATTATTCGCCTCTCAGGCCCCGATAGCCGCCGGTTTGCCGAGGCGATCATCGGCCACTGCCCGCGGCCGCGATATGCCCATTACGGCCCGTTTAACGGGCAGAGCGAGATTATCGACGAAGGTATCGCGCTCTTCTTTGCCGGGCCGAATTCGTTCACCGGCGAGGACGTGCTTGAGCTCCATGGACACGGCGGCCCGGTGATCATGGACCTGCTGCTTGAGCGCTGCGTGCAGCTCGGCGCACGCCTGGCACGGCCTGGTGAGTTCTCCGAACGCGCCTTCCTGAACGACAAGCTCGACCTGGCGCAAGCCGAGGCGATCGCGGACCTGATTGATGCCACCTCGCGCGCCGCCGCGGAGAACGCCGTGCGCTCGCTGCAGGGGGAGTTCTCCCAGCGGGTTCATGCGCTGGTGCAACGGCTGATTGAGCTACGCATCTACGTGGAAGCGGCGATCGACTTCCCCGAAGAAGAGATCGATTTTCTTGCCGATGGCCGGGTTGCTGAAATGCTCAACGGTGTGGAGCAGGATCTTGCCCAAGTGCGCGCCGCCGCCGGTCAGGGGGCGCTCATGCGTGAGGGCATGAACGTGGTGATCGCCGGGCGCCCCAACGCGGGTAAATCAAGCCTGTTAAACGCGCTCACCGAGCAGGAAACCGCCATTGTGACCGACATTGCCGGCACCACCCGCGACGTACTCCGCGAGCATATTCATATCGATGGGATGCCGCTGCACATCATTGATACCGCCGGGCTTCGCGATACGCCGGACGCGGTAGAGAAAATCGGCGTGGCCCGGGCCTGGGCGGAAATCGAAAAGGCCGACCGTGTGCTGCTGCTGGTCGATGCGTCGACGACGGAAGCCACCGACCCGATGGCAATCTGGCCCGAGTTTGTCGAGCGCCTACCCGACCGCGCGCGGCTAACGCTGGTGCGCAATAAGATCGATACCAGCCAGGAAAGCGCGGGGATTGACTTATCCACAACCCATCCGACGCTGCGCCTCTCGGCCAAAACCGGAGAGGGTGTGGATAAGCTAAAAGCGCACCTCAAAGAGATCATGGGCTTCTCCGCGACCACCGAGGGGCGCTTTTCCGCCCGCCGCCGGCACTTGGATGCGCTCGACCGAGCACACGCCGCACTCGAAGCCGGCCGCACGCAGTTAGACGGCTTCGGCGCCGGTGAACTCCTCGCCGAAGACCTGCGCGACGCCCAACAAGCCCTCGGCGAGATTACCGGCGAATTCAGCGCCGACGACCTGCTCGGCGAGATTTTTGGCAGCTTCTGTATCGGGAAGTGATAAAAAAGGTTATCCACGGCAACCAATAAAAATCAGCATCGAGATCGAGAGCCAGGCAGTGATTGGAAAGCGGCCCTGGGTCTCGGCCACCGGGTTATTGCTACTGGTAGGCTTATTGGCCAAGAACAAATTTGGCGTCGAGGCGGTTCAAAAGCTGGAATGTGATGATGTAGGGCACACCAAATGCGCCACAAATATTGGGGATCTTAACTTTGGCGCTGTTCTCTGGCACCGGTACTTCGTGTGTCACGACGGTTCCGCCGATAACGGCCGCTGTTGCCACCAGCCACGGGTCTGCCTTGGCTAGAAACTCGGCAACGAACTCCGGCTTTTTGCCTTTAAGCTCTGCCACATATTGAGCAACGTGGGAAAATTGATCCTGAATCTCATCCCGGGATACAGGTAGAAAGTGCTCTTTTCGGTCTTTAACCCACTCTGAAAGCTCATCGTCACCATCAGCGAGTTCTTCGTGAACAGTTTGGATACTCGCAAGCAAGGAATTTTTGTACTGCAGGTCTAGCCATGACCAATACGCTGGGCAGAAGCCCATCTGATAATGCAGTTTTTTGGCTTGAATGTAGGTGTTTGCATCCAGCAAATACATCATACCCCCAGTTCCTTGGCGTACTCCGGTATGCGATTGGGTTTCATGCTTAACAAGTTACCTGCATCGCGAAGTAGAACACGGCCACTCAGTGCTTCACTAACCAAGGCCCGAGAGAACGTTTCAGAGTTAAGCTCGATTCTGGTGTATGGGAGGAAGTAGGAAGGGTGGCGTATCCTGTTGATTGATCACGACCAAGATCTCAACCAACAAAAGTGGATACGCCATGACTGATTCTACCCTCCAAGCCGTGACACAGCCAGACAACGACATCACGGACCCGCTGCATGAGCTGCTACGCCAGGGAGCCCGAGACTTAATCGCCAAGGCCGTGGAGGCGGAGCTAACGACGTTTCTGGAGCAATACGCCGACAAGACGCTGGAGGATGGGCGTCGTGCCGTGGTCCGCAACGGCCACTTGCCCGAGCGCACGATCCAGACAGGCATCGGTGATGTTAGCGTGCAAGTACCCAAGGTACGGGACCGCAGCGGCCATGGCGCTTGCTTTAACAGCAGCCTGCTACCGCCCTATTTGAAGCGAACCCGCAGTATCGAGGAGTTGATCCCCTGGCTCTACCTGAAGGGAATCTCCACCGGCGACTACCAAGAGGCACTGGCCGCGCTGCTGGGTGATCAGGCCAAAGGCCTTTCGGCGAACACCGTGTCCCGGCTTAAGAAGCAGTGGGAGGACGAGCATGCTGACTGGCAGAAACGCGACCTATCAGAGCAGCGCTATGTCTATTGGTGGGTCGACGGTATCTACAGCAAGGTGCGCATGGATGACAGCCTGTGCCTGCTGGTGATCATCGGTGTGACCGAGCATGGCCGTAAAGAGCTGGTTGCCGTCGAAGATGGACGACGGGAGTCGGAAGCCAGCTGGGTAGAGCTGCTCACGGGACTACGGGAACGCGGACTCACCCATGCCCCCAAGCTTGCGATCGGCGACGGTGCCATGGGGTTCTGGGCGGCGTTGAGCAAGCTCTACCCGGAAACGGATCACCAGCGTTGCTGGGTACCTAAGACGGCTAACGTACTGAACAAACTGCCGAAATCCGTGCAGCGCAAGGTCAAGGCTGACCTGCACGAGATATGGATGGCCGAGACACGCGACAAAGCACACAAGGCGTTTGATCGCACCGTGAAACGCTTTGACACCAAGTACCCCAACGCCATGGCGTGCTTGGTGAAGGATCGGGAGGCGCTGCTGGCGTTCTACGACTATCCGGCAGAGCACTGGTTGCATATTCGTACAACCAATCCGATCGAATCGACCTTCGCTACGGTTCGCCTGCGGAGCAAACGCAGCCGGAATTGCGGTTCTAGGGCAACGACCTTGGCGATGGTGTTTAAGCTGCTTCAGAGCGCTCAGAAGCGCTGGAAGCGGATAGCCGGGTTCAACAAACTGGAACTCGTCGTGAATAACGTGAAGTTCCAGGATGGTGAGCCTTTAACCGATCAATCAGACAGCAACGCCGCTTGACCGCTGTACACCAGACTTGACCATAACTCAACGTTTCACTGATCTGACCCTTTCGTGTTCGGTAGTAAGTCGGTCCGCCCGCACTTTTTTCACGGTTTCGGTACTGACGCTGAAGCGTCTCGACGTAGTCACGATAGTCTTCACGGCTGATCTTTCCGAGACTAAGCGCTCGTCTTGCGACTACCCAGGTGCTGACGCAGAAGTGGGCTTCCAGTACTGGTAAGTTGTCCCTCCAATTATCAGCGTGCTGCCAGAGAGACAGAAACTCTTTCTCCGGGACCAAGAACTCAGCCGCAACGGCATTACAAAAGACTTCTTCCTTTCTGTGGGTATCAGGGCTGGCATCGGATACGCCGCTTTTGCCAATCCAGATATGGGCCAGCTCATGAATTAGTGTGAAAAGCCGTGCAGCCGGTGCATCCGCCTGGTTGATGAAGATGACAGGAGCAAGAGAGTCAAAAATCGCGAAGCCTCGGAACTCTTGAACAGACAAAGGACGGCTGTGGTGCCGAATGAAGCTCTGTCGCATGACCAGTATTCCGGCATCCTCGATTTTACGGATCAAGCGACGATAATAGCTTTCCCAGTCCCCCCTATCGGGATGAGTAGGAACCTCAAGTACCTGGCGCATATCGTTTACGACATCGAGAATATTATCGTCAGCAGTGAACCTACCTACATGAGGGTTGGCTTCGACGCTTTGATCGCGTAAATACTCAGAAAACCACTCTTGCCGCCTAAGGACAATCTGAGTCATTTCGATCAACTCTGGAGATACCCGACGTGGTGCATTGCCATCAACAGTTCGGAGATCGGGCAGCGGCATTTTTTCTTCTGGGGGCTGCCGTAAATAAAGGTATCCGAACGGAATATGAGTTCGAGCCGCGAAAATTTGCGCTTGTTTGAAAGTGGGTTGCTTCTCGCCACGTTCCCAAGCGTCAATCTTTTCTTCGGGCACTTTGAGCTTGGACGCCAGCGCAGGCACGCTGAGCTGGGCCCGCTCACGGGCCCAGCTCAAGATGTTTGGATTTACTCTGGCGTATGCGGTTGCCATGGTCTCGCTCGTAAAAAGAGGCTTGAGAAGTAGTGTAATCTGAGGAATCTAGCCTGGCCATCATGTCCCGTTACAGGGCAGATCAAACTCTAAAATAGCGCTAATTACTGAAATAACCGCAATAACAGTAAACCTGCGGGGCCGCGCGACTACTCCCCCACCAGCCATTCGCCGTGGTAATGGGTGGCCGCTCCGAGAAGCGGCACCACCTCGCGCATGGCAGCCGCAAGGCGCTCATCCAGCCCCCAGGGTGGGTTGATGACCAGCATCCCGCTGCCGTACATGCCGTGGCGTTGATCGCCGGGTGAGCGCAGGCAGAGCTCGCTACGCCAGATATTACGGATACCGCTGGCGGCAAGCCCTTCGATCAACGTGTGGTGGTGCCCCGCGGGTAGCAGTGGGTACCAGATCATGACGATGGCGTGGCGCGCTTTTTTCATGGCCTGGGCCACCGCATCCTTTACTTCGTGATACTCCTCTTTGCGTTCATAGCTCGGGTCGATCAGTACGCACAAGCGCGGCGTCGCCACGGGTAAGCGCTGCGTTAAACCGGCAAGGCCATCGCCGTAAGTGCGTGTCGCACTCGCGCTCAGCACTTGATCCTCAAGGTAGCGATGCTCGCCCGGGTGGAGCTCAAACAGCTGCAAGGCATCTTGTTCGCGCAAGCGCTGATGTAGCCACCACGGCGAGCCCGGGTAGTGGGTAAGTAACGCGGGTGACGGCTGCAGGGAAGCCAGCGCATCGCACCACTGTCGCAAAAGGGGGGTGTTAAGCGTGCGCTTGGCGTGCCAGAGCGGTTCGACGCCTTCGCGATGCTCCTGCAAACGCTGGCTCTCTTTTGCCGCCAACGGATACACCCCACGGCCAGCGTGGGTGTCGATATATGTAACAGGTGATTTTTTACGTAATAAGTAATCAACGACGGCAAATAGCGTCAAATGCTTATGTACGTCGGCAAAATTACCGGCATGGTAGGCGTGCTGATACGAGAGCATGAGAACCTAAAACACCCCATAAAAAGCGAAGAAAAGCCCGCCAAAAAATTTAGCGGGCTGAGCGAAATGCATGCGAGCAGTCACGTTATCATTGCTTGCTGCGGCCAGTTTATGGCGTTTTCCAGTCGTTACTGCGCCTGGTAGTTCTGCGCGCCTTCGGTCGGCGTGAGGGTAATCTCAACGCGGCGGTTTTGGGCACGCCCTTGCTCCGTTTCATTGCTGGCGATGGGTTGCGCCTCGCCGTAACCCACGGTGTTTAAGCGTACAGGCGACACACCGTTTTGGCTTAGGTAGCTCCCCACCGCCTGCGCGCGGCGCTCGGATAGCCGCTGGTTATAGTTGGCATCGCCGATGCTGTCGGTATGGCCGGCGATGTTGACGCGGGTATCGGTGTACTCGCGAAGCACGTTGGCGACCTCGTTGAGCGAATCACGCGCTTGCGCAGTGAGCTCGCTGGAGTCGAAGCCAAACGTCACGCTGCTGGGCATGTTGAGCAGAATCTCGTCGCCACGGCGGTCGATCTCGATACGCGAGCCTTGCAAGCTATCGCGCAGTTGGCGCTCCTGACGATCCATATACGCACCCACACCCGCACCGGCGGCGGCACCCACGGCGGCACCAATCAGCGCGCGGTCGCGGCGGCTGGTACTACCATCACCCGACAGCGCGCCGGCCACCGCCCCCACGGCAGCACCGATACCGGCACCCGTGGCAGTAGTGTTAGAGCGCTGCGTTTGCCCACCGTAGGGGTCATTGGTGGCACAGCCCGCGACCAATAGCGCGGCCGCAATCGGCGTTAAGAGTCGATAAAAACGCATCACTCACTCCTTCACGTGTTACGAAAATTCATTCTTCATCGCTGATCTCGGTCAGCAACCCGTTTAAGAATAGTAGCCCTTGAGGCGATGCCCTAAGACTTTTCGCCGTTTCCTCTAAAAGTCCTTTTTTAACGGCACTTTGTAAGCGTTTATTCAGCACCCTTTCTGGCTGCCCCGTATGCGCCGACCATAACGCCATAGGTACGCCCTCGGTCAAGCGTAGCGCATTCATGGCAAACTCAAGTGGCAGCTCCGCTGCGCTTACCTCACGCTTTCCCGCGACAAACCCGCGAAGATCGCCAAAACGCTGCAGGTAAGCCTCGGGCTGGCGGGTTTTCCAGCGCCGTTCAATTACCCATTCGGCGCTGCCATTGATATGGCTAACCTTGCTGTGCGCGCCGGCCCCAATGCCGAGATAATCACCAAACTGCCAGTAGTTCATGTTATGCCGGCTGGCGTGGCCCGGCTTGGCATAGGCGGAAATTTCGTAACGCGAGAAACCCGCGGCTTCCAACCGCTCGTGCCCCTGATCCTGAATCTCCCAAAGCGACTCCTCTTCGGGAAGCACGGGCGGGTGGGAGTGAAAAGCGGTATTGGGCTCAAGGGTGAGCTGATACCAAGAGAGGTGCTCAGGCGCAAGGGCGAGCGCTTGGTCGATATCGGCAAGGGCGCGCTCGGGGGTTTGGCCCGGTAGGCCGTGCATCAAATCGATATTGATATTCGTAAAGCCCGCCGCCCTCGCCTGGCTGACCGCGGCCACGGCCTCTTCACCGCTGTGAATACGCCCCAGCGCCTCTAATTGCTCGGGGTGAAAGCTCTGCACCCCCAGCGAAAGCCGGTTAATACCCGCCTTGCGATAACCGCTGAAACGGTGCTGCTCGGTGGTGCCGGGGTTGGCTTCCAGGGTGATTTCGATGTCGGGGGCAAAGTTGAGCCGCGTTTGTATCGCCTCAAGCAGGGCGCGATAAAAGCGCGGCGAGAGCAGGCTCGGCGTGCCGCCGCCGATAAAGATCGACACCAACGGGCGCTTAGCGGCAAACGCAAGGTCCGCATCAAGATCGGCAAGCAGCGCGCGCAAATACGCCTTTTCGGGCAGCTCGCGGTTTTGAGGCTCGTGGGAGTTGAAGTCGCAGTACGGGCATTTGCGCACGCACCACGGCGTGTGGATATAAAGGGATAGCGGTGGCAGTTCAGCCATGCGACACCTGCCGCTTCTCCTCTTGGAGAGATTCCAACAAGGCCTGCAGCGCGCGGCCACGGTGACTGACGCGGTTTTTGCTGTCGGCGGGTAATTCAGCGGCGCTCATGCCGAGATCCGGCAGCCAAAAAAGCGGATCATAGCCGAAGCCGCCTTCCCCCCGAGGATGGGGCAGAATTTCACCTTCCCAGCTGCGCTGGACGATGATCGGCACCGGGTCTTCGGGATGGCGCAGATACACCAACACACACCAATAACGCCCGCCTCGCTGCCCTTCCGCGCAGTCGTGAAGCGCCTCTATCAATTTAGCGTTATTGCGCGCATCGCTTTTGGGCTCACCCGCAAAGCGCGCCGAATAAATCCCTGGTGCGCCGTTTAACGCATCCACTTCTAGCCCTGAGTCATCTGCCAGCGCCGGCAAGCCGCTCGCCTGGCTCGCCGCGCGCGCTTTGATCAAAGCGTTCTCCACGAATGTAAGCCCGGTTTCGGCCACATCATGAACGCCAAAATCCGCTTGCGGGCGCACATCCATTCCCAGTGGCGCCAACAGCTGGTTGAACTCGCGTAGCTTTCCCGCGTTACCGCTGGCCAGCACCAGCACGTTATTGACTGTCATCTCTGTCTCCCTGCCATCCGATTACATTCATAAAAGCTGAATGACTAAATAAAATTCACCCTTATCAATGAGTTAAAAAGGGGAACTGAATAGGGTAGTCAATTTCACTAAAAAAATTAGTAACGTTTATTTACATTTGTGAGCTTATCGATAACACTAAAATCGTTGCTAACCCACTATTTCTGGAGCCAGGAGCTACCCATGTCATCTACAACGCCCACTGATACCGTCTACTTTATCACTGAAAAAAGCCAGCAAACTCAACTATTTGCAGATTATATCAGTGAAAAAACAGGTTGTTGCATACGTACGCAGTCGCCTTCTGCCACGTTTACGTCTCTACCATCAGGTAATCTATTGTTACTGATTGATAGTGATCATATTGGCATCGACGCCCTACCCGAGTGGCAAGAAAGGCTGCCATCCGAAATGGCCAAAACCCCCATCGCGGCCCTGAACATTCGAAACCTTGACCACGCACTGGAAGCGCTCTCCTGCGCTCAGCTGAAAGGCGTGTTCTACCGCAATGAAAGCTTGGATGTCATCTGTAAAGGGATTCACGCCCTGTTAGACGGGGATTTATGGATGTCGCGGGACCTGATGGCACGTCTCATTCTGTTTTACCGCAAATACCAAAGCAACGCGTTTCGTCCTGCGTGCGGGCTGACCAATCGCGAAATGGAGATTATTACGCTACTCAGCTCCGGCTCTTCAAATCAACAAATCGCCGAGAAGCTGTTTGTCAGCGAGCACACGGTGAAATCTCACCTCTACAACATTTTTCGCAAGATAAACGTCCACAACCGTATTCAAGCGCTGAACTGGATTCACCAGAACCTGGGCCCCATTTTGCCCAATATCGAAGCCGCTCGCAGCTTGCAGCGTCAGCATAATCCTTAACGAGAACCTCTTCTTTCAAGAGAGGGAGCGGTTATGAACACATTACGCACTACCGCCTTATGGGCACTCACCACAGCCTTCCTCAGCGTGTCCACCGCCGGGGCCGAGACACTACCGGATGACGCTGGCGCCAATGCACAAGAGCAGGCCGAAGTGGATGCCATTAACCAATTAGATAGCCCCGATGGCCCGGCCATACAACAACGGCCCAACGGCAGCAGCGAACTCACCGGCGTCATGGTCGATCGCACCATCACCATGGCGGGGAAAACCTTCTACCGCGCTTTCAGCCAGCGGGCCATGGATAACCGCGTTATCGGTAACGCCACCATCATCATCAACGAACGCCCCGATGCCCGCTGGGGCAGCCAGGTGTGGATCATGGAAGGCAACCGTATGTATTTCCGTACACAGCTCTCCCCCAAGATCAGTGAAGCCGACCGCGCCGCCGGGGAAGCCGTGCAAATCGTCGAAGAGGCGCTGCTGCGTCATCAGCTGACATCCGCAATGTCCCCCGATAAAGACTTGGGAAGTGAGGAGCTTTTCTAATGAAACCGTTTGCCCCCCTAAATCACAAACGCTACGCTGCTATCGCGCTTTTAATCGCAGCCCCGGCGCTTGCCACCGCCGGCGAGCTTATTTACAAGCCTATCAACCCTTCGTTCGGCGGTGACCCCTTTGTAGGCAGCTATTTGCTAGGTAAGGCACAGTCTCAAGATACCAATACCGACCCTGATGCCCGACGATCGCAGCCCCTCTCTCCTACCGCCCGTTTGATACAAAGCCTGGAAAGCCGACTGATTTCTCAACTGATCAGTGACGTCGGAAGAGGCGAGATAGGCGAAGGCAGCTTCGATAGCGATGACTTCGGCGTCGTGGTCAGGGACGACGGGGGCCAGCTTACCGTGCAAGTCGTGGACAAGCTGACTGGCGATGTCACCACCATCAATGTCGGCGGTTTGTTCAACCCTTGATTTATCTCAATAACTCAAATCAAAAAAATCAAAACGTAAGACAAGGGGATCCTCATGAGACTCGTTACCGTTGGAATATTAGCCCTGTGGCTGAGTGGCTGTGCCGGGGTCGTCGCCACTCCGGAAAACCTGGAAGGGGCGCCCGCCACCCTCACGCCCAGAGGGGCGGCCTACCAAGACCTTATTTCTCTGCCACCGCCTGCCGGGCGAATTTTTGTCTCGGTGTATGATTTCCGCGACCAGACGGGACAATACCGCCCCGCGCCGGCCAGCACGTTCTCCACCGCCGTCACGCAGGGGGCGGCCGCCATGCTGACAGGGGCCCTCGCGGATTCCGGATGGTTTATTCCGCTGGAGCGGGTCGGCTTGCAGAACCTGCTCACCGAGCGGCGCATCATTCGCGCAGAGTTTGAGCGCTTTGGCCAGCCCGATACCCTTCCTTCGCTGCGTGCCGCCTCGGTCATGCTCGAAGGCGGGATTATCGCCTATGAGTCCAACATACGCACCGGCGGTGCAGGGGTTGAGTATTTCGGTATCGGCGCCTCGGGGGAGTACCAGGTGGATCAGGTGACCGTCAATCTCCGAGCGGTGGAGATCTCCTCCGGCGAGGTGCTGGCCAACGTCACCACCACCAAGACCATCTACTCCAAGGAGCTGCGCGCCGGCGTCTACCGCTTTATCGACTTCAGCCGGCTGCTTGAAGCGGAAGCCGGTATTACCACCAACGAGCCGGTGCAAATGGCGGTCATGGCCGCGATCGAGTCATCGGTCATCCACTTGATCGCGCAAGGCGTGGAAAACCGTCTGTGGAACCTGCCAAGCGAAATCGACTTCAATCAGACCATATTGGCGGATTATCTAAACGCGCCGATACCGCAATTATAAAAACATCAAAACAACAAGGGAACCTTCAAGGTCATGCTTATGCATGACCTTTTTTTATTGATGAAAAGTGACTGCTTCCGCTAATTATTTGAAGCTGCAATGTATTTTTTCCATAAATCAACTTTCTCACTTTCTTTACACCCTGCCTGAGCATCAATTTTTTAAAAGTAAGGCTCCAGATTTTTTAAATCTCAATAAAAATAAAAACATTATTTTTTAAAACATCAAAAGCAACAAAATTTCTTATAGATAAAAAATCTCAAAAAGCCAAAATCTACCCATGTAAAGAAAAGAAACGAAATATTTCTTCATGGAGCTTCCACGTGAACGCTAACCCTCGTTATCACTGTTCCAATAACCTAGGCATAACATTTCATCGGCGTATTTTACTGGGTGCTCTTTTTTTAGCGACTACCATGGCCTACGCTAATGAAAACGAACAGCGCCTATTGGAAAGGGCAAGAATTACGCAGTATATCGAAGAGCAGCAACAACAGGTTAACGGCAATAACGACCGAAGTAATGCCAGCATCATTGAGCAGATAGGAAATAATAATAACGCCAACGTTATGCAGTCTTACTCCGCCAGCTTTCAAACAGGAAATTTTGCCTTTATTCGTCAAAAGGGTAATCAGAATACCGCCACCATTTCCCAATGGGGCGGTAACAACAAGGCCTCCATTTGGCAAGACGGCAATCAGCATAACGCCTCTATCAGCCAACAAAACGATAGTTTTTCATTAGATTTTAACGCCGATATTCGCCAGTTCGGCAACTCAAGTGACATCCATATTTCACAATCGGGGAGTGATCAGCGCAGCATCAGCATCGAGCACCACGCGTACTCGGGCAGTGCGCAGCCGATCACCGTCGAGACCCACTGAGCGGCATTCCGCCGACTTAGTGACTAACCAAGCAAGACGATCGAAACCAAGGGGAAATACCATGAAACTGCAACTCACCGCACTCGCTGCCGCCGTCGCTCTCTCTGTCAGTGCCGCTTCGTGGGCTAATCAAGTGCCTGACTATAACCATGAAGGAGTTGAAAAAACCGGGGGAAAAAATGCTCTTGATAATTTAGGAACTATTCGACAAGGGATGGATGGATTTACCTCCTTTGGTGATGGTACAGCCAATGTACGCCAATCGGACATCAATCAAAATAATCAGACCAACAGCACTGCTAACGTGCTGCAAGGGGGAACAGAGCAGTATTCGGATATCATTCAAGGAGGTGGAACCGGAGGTACAGAAAACGAAGCTTATGTTAATCAAGGTGGCAATCTGAATGAATCCCGAATTCAGCAAATAAATGGTGATTATAACGACGCAGACGTAGACCAATACGGTCAACAAGACCGATCCTTTATTGACCAAAGAAACGGCAATCATAATAATGCCATCGTAGAACAACGTGGTGGGACTAATAACGAATCAGAAATTTACCAGCGTAATGGTAATGAAAACTACGCGAAGGTTGAGCAAAAGAACAACACCGACCGTAGTGATTCCTATATTTGGCAAGATGGTTATAACAATAAGTCAGAGGTAACTCAGCTCAATAACTCCTCCTTTAGTGATTCAATAATTCGCCAAACAGGAAGTTATAATAAGGCCTACGTTGATCAGCAACTCAATAGTCTAGAAACTTGGAGCTTTATTGAGCAGCGTGGTGAAGATAACATTGCTAACGTTACTCAAAGAGACGCTGATGAAAGTGCTTCCTACATCTTCCAGAGTGGCTATGATGGTCATAAGGCCACAGTAATTCAGACTACCGAAATGGGAAGTCTTTCAATGATTCGTCAGAACGGATCGGCAGCTAGTGCAAGTCACACTCAAACTAATGGTTCTGGTAACACTGCAAGTACCTATCAGTGGTAAAAGTGTACTACCTACTCGATACATATTAAACCGCCCTACGGGGCGGTTTTTTATTGCCACTATTTTGAAATCGAGATCCAGCAACATGAGCGTTCTGGCTAATTAAAAAACTACATAGCCAGCATTATAAATCTCATTTCTTGGCTTTTTTTGGGCCATGAAATTTTTAACCCTGAGATTCAGTTTAAAGCATCATGGCAACGCTTCTGATTCCTTCCATACTGAACTCAACAAAAGGTTACATGAAAATACAAAACAAGCAGGTGTGTAACATGAGCATTCAACAGCACGATCCTAACACTTTGCACAGCGTTAACACATCAAAGCTTTCCCAAGCGGTTTCAGCTTTTACCCTAGGGTGTGCGGCCACAGTCTTTTCTCTTTCGGTTGCAGCACAGGAAAACTTAGAGAGTGCGCCTGGTGTGAATGACCAAACAGCCTACTCCTATATCAATAAAAGCGAAGAGTCGCTGTTAAGTAATGAAATAAATATTAAGGACAACAGCGGCAACATTGCACTAATCAGCCAGATCGGTGATGGAAATCGTAACACCATTAATCAGAACCGTATCAGTCAAGGTAGCGCTAATTACGCCTCCATTGATCAATATGGCAACTTTAATGAGGCTACGATTAATCAGGAAGGCTCACAGAATATCGGCCTTATCTACCAAGAAGGTAATCGTCACGAGGCCAATATTACCCAAACGGGTAACCAGTTCGAGTCTCAAGTCACTCAGTATGGGCTTGAGGGAGAAGTCAATATTTCACAATCGGGGAGTGACTATCGAAGCATTAGCGTCGAACAGCAGTCCTATTCGGGTAATGCGCAGGCAGTCACTATCGATACCAACTGAGTCGCATCTCGCTTCTCAGTAAAACACTAAAGCAATACGATCAAAACCAAGGGGAACGACCATGAAAACTCAATTAACCACTATCGCCGCTGCTGTTGCTTTCACCATGAGTGCTGCTGCTGTTGCTCAAACAACATCACCGGATGCAAGCTTCAATGGCTCCAGGAGTACCATTAACGGTATGGCCGGCTCAAGCTATGACGGCAACCCTGTAGGTAGCGATTCCTACATCAACCAAACCGGTAACAACAACAACAACACCGTGGTTCAGTGGGGTACACAGATCTCGCGTATCAAGCAGAATGGCGATAACAACAGTACAAATATTGATCAAGATGAAATTGAAGGGGTGGCTTTAACCGTTCCAGGCCAACACTACTCTTTAGTTGATCAAGACGGAAACCGTAACCACGCAACAGTTGTACAACTTGATAAGTATAATGACTCTAAAATCTATCAAGAAGGCAACCGCAACTATGCCAATGTGGATCAAGATGGCGAACTCAATGACTCATGGATAAAGCAAAAGGGTAATGGCAACAGTTCTGATGTCATGCAAAACGGTGACTTGAACGACAGCTATGTACTCTTTGATGGTAATAACAACTACTCATACACCGATCAAATGGGTGATGAGCTGGACAGCGATATCATCACTTACGGTGACAATAACAACTACATTATCAACCAAAGCGGTTACGGTCACGACTCCTTTGTTCGTACCGATGGCTCGGGTAACGACTACCATGTAAGCCAGAGTGGTGATTTTGGCGCAGCAGGCCAGCACTTCTCGCAAATCAAAACGGTGGGTAACAATAACTACAACTCTGTTAGCCAAGGCCATTAATTCGCTCGATAGGCCCTGCTAATTACCGCCCCCTCGGGGGCGGTTTTTGTTTCTGCATTTCGATATTATCTCACGGCTATATTAACCGTGCTGCCTTTGCCCTGGGTGGAGGAGCGCGAGCGATTGCCACCTTTTTGGACGGTCACGTCCAGCTGCCCTTCGCTTAGCACCTTGATGCTTGCTTGAATGCCGTCGCCTTCAAAATGGTAGGTAGCGGGCACTTGCCCCTCTTCTTGATAAATCTGCGTCTCGCCGTTGTGCGTAACCTTCCACTCGGCGCTAAACGCCACGCCTGATGTACCGCTTACCTCGATCTGAATCTGCCCCATGGCGTTCTCCTTCGTTGCGTCTGCGCTAAGCGGTAGCGCTGCCAATACGCTCGCGCCAAAAAGTGCGCCTAGCCAAGCCTTTGTGTGCCGCATGTGAACTCCCCACGTCAAAGAGCCGCCCGGTGTGGGCGGCTCTTTGAGTATAGCGGCTATCTGAAACGCTACGTTACATACGTTCACATGAGAATTTTACGGCGCCATCAGGGCAAAGGCTTTTTCTGCCGCATCCAGGGTGAGCTGGATATCCTCGGCGGTGTGGGCGCTGGACATGAAGCCGGCCTCAAACGCGGAGGGCGCCAAGTACACGCCTTGATCAAGCATGGCGCTAAAGAAGCGGCGGAACATTTCCGGGTCACACGCGGTGGCTTGGGCGAAGTTATCCACCCGCGATTGCGCGGTAAAAAACACCCCGAACATGCCGCCAGCGGATTGAGTGATCATGGGGATACCGGCGGCATCGGCGCGCTCTTGCAGACCGTGGCAGAGGGTATCCACGCGCTGAGCGAGCGCATCGTGAAAGCCCGGCACTTGAAGCTTATTAAGCAGCGTCACCCCCGCGGCCATCGCCAACGGGTTACCCGAAAGCGTGCCCGCGTGGTAAATCGGCCCAAGCGGAGAGATCTGCTCCATGATCTCGCGCTTGCCGCCAAAGGCTCCAACGGGCATACCGCCACCGACGATTTTGCCCAAACAGGTCAGATCCGGCGTGACGTCGTAGTGCGCCTGCGCGCCGCCGAGCGCGACGCGAAAGCCGGTCATCACTTCGTCGAAAATCAGCACGCTGCCGTGCTCGTTGCACACCCGGCGCAGGGTTTCGAGAAATTCCGGCTGCGGCGGAATGCAGTTCATATTGCCCGCCACCGGCTCCACGATAATGCAGGCGATTTGATCGCCGATCTCGTCGAAGCAGGCCTCCACGCCCTCACTGTCATTAAACGACAGCGTGACCGTGTGCTCGGCAAGCGATGCCGGCACGCCGGGGGAACTTGGCTCGCCGTGGGTCAGCGCGCCGGAACCGGCTTTGACCAGTAGCGAATCAGAGTGACCGTGGTAGTTACCTTCAAACTTGACGACTTTGTCGCGGCCGGTGTAACCGCGTGCCAAGCGGATCGCCGACATGGTGGCTTCGGTGCCCGAGCTTGTCATGCGCACCATTTCCATGCTCGGGATCATCTCACAGATCAGATCCGCCATGGTGGTTTCGATTTCGGTTGGCGTACCGAAAGAGAGGCCGTTATCCAGCCGCGCGCGTACCGCCGCGAGCACGTCCTGGTCGGCGTGGCCGGTGATCATCGGCCCCCAGGAGCCGACATAATCGACATAGCGTTTGCCTTCCACGTCAAACAGATAAGCCCCCTGGGCGCGCTCCATAAAGACCGGCGGGCGATGCAGCCCTTTAAAGGCGCGCACGGGGGAGTTAACGCCGCCGGGGATATGGCGACTGGCGCGGTCGAACAGTTCGGCTGATGTGGTCATGGCATCCTCTCGGTGATAGCTCTTGGTGATAGTTCTTGACGATAGTTTTTGGTGATAACTAATAAACGAAATAATGGCGAAACGTTATCGAGTAAAGAAATGGGCGTCAAAAAAGCGCTTGGGCAGCGCTTGGCCACGGCCGGGGTGATAGCCATGGGACAGGCTTTGCCAGGTAAAGTGCTGCGCCTGCTCGCAGGCAGGTAGTAAGCGCTCACCCACTGCCAAACGCGCAGCAAGCGATGCCGCGAGCGTGCAGCCCGAGCCGTGAAATACCCCAGGCAGGCGCGGCCACTGCCATTGGCGCGTGGTATCGGGCGTATGCAGGGTGTGGGTTATTTGCTGCTGATCGCTGCTTGGGCGCGGGTCGTCGGTAGCGGTCACCAGAATCGCTTGGCAGCCTTGCGACATCAGCGCCACCGCGCGGGCGGTGTCGTCATCCACCGCCTCGATCTCCGGCGTCAACTGCGCCAGTTCAAAGCGATTGGGGGTTAAGATATCCACAAGGGGTAGCAGGCGGCGCGCGTAAGCTTGGCAGAGAGCGGGTGTGGATAACTCAGCACCGCCGCCGGCTTTAATCACCGGGTCCGCGACGACCGGCACGCCGGGAAAGCGCCGCAAGACGTTTTCCACCGCCAAGAGGGTCGCTTCATCGGCGATCAGCCCGATTTTTATCGCCGCCACTGGCATATCATTGAGGGCCTCCACCATCGCGAGTATCGCATCCGGCGCGGTGGGAATAACGCGATGCACGTCATGCAGGTTCTGCACGGTGAGCGCGGTGGGCACCGTGAGTGCCCAACCGCCGCTGGCGGCAATCGCTTCGCTATCGGCGATGATGCCGGCGCCGCCGGTCGGGTCGTGCCCGGCCAATACCAAGACAAGAGGGGGTAGCGGCTGTGGCATCAGTACGGCTTAAGCACGGCCAGAATGACGATGATGATCAGCGCGATCACCGGCAGCTCGTTAAACCAGCGGAAAAAGACGTGGCCCTTCGTGCAGCGATCCTGCGCGAACTGCTTTAAATAGATCAAACACACATGGTGATACGCCACCAGTAGCGCGACCAGTAGGAGCTTGGTGTGTATCCACCCCTGGCTGAGCCAGGCCGGGTTGAGAAACAGCAAGGCGCCGCCGAAGATCAGCACCACGATCATCGAGGGCGTCATGATGCCGCGGTAGAGCTTACGCTCCATGACCTTGAATCTCTCCATGGTCGCGGTCTCGTTTTCATCCCGCGCCATGGCGTGATAAACGTACAAGCGCGGCAGGTAAAACAGCGCGGCAAACCAAGTGACCATGGCGATCAAATGGATCGCTTTTACCCATAAATACATTGTGGCTCCTTACGCGGTGGAAGCGTAGCGCTCCCTTTATCGCTGGCTATCTGAAGTGTCGTTCGGTGTATCCCGAGGCGTTTCCGATGCTTGTTGGGAATCAGAGTACTGATAGTAACGCTCGATGGCGCCCCGGGTGATGATACCGGAAATCCGCCGCTGCTTTGGGCGGTAACCGTGCACCACATAGAGAGCGCCAAGGGCATCATTTTGCAGGGTTATAAACGCTTCGGATAGCGTCGCTTGCAGACTGATCGGTGCCATTTCGATGCGCTTGCCGGGAATCTCTAGCAGATCAATCTTCTCCTCGGCGATCTCTTCCGGCGTTTGCGAGGCTTCGTGCTCGATCAGCCAGCGGGCGAGCTGCGCGGCCTTAAGCGCCAGCACCGGCTTCTCGCGCGTCGAGCGCTCAATCACGATCCAAACGGGGTTGGGTTCCAGAAGCTTGCGCATCTGCGCGTGGGAGACCATCCGCTCGGTGCGAACGACGTTACGCTCCATCACCGCCGGCACCGATACCCGTGAGAGCGCTTGCATCAGCGGTTGCTGAAGCGGATGCAAGCCATAGCGCACCGAGCTAATAAAAAAGCCTTCACAGCCGGTTAGCTGCCGCGAGGTCAGACATGCCACCACCACCGCCAGCATCCCCGGCAGCATGATATTGGGTAAATGAGTGAGTTCTAAAAGCGCCATCAGCGCCGCGAGCGGTGCCTGCAACACAGCTCCCATCATTGCTGCCATGCCCAGCATGGCGAATACCGCTGGATCCGCCGATTTCCCGGGCCAAATGGCGTCGCCGAGCAGCCCGCAAAGCGCCCCGGCGGCGGCACCCACCACCAAAATCGGGCCAATAATGCCAATCGGCACGCCGCAAGCCACGGTGAGCGCGGTGAGGAGCAGCTTAAACACCACCAGCGCCAACAGCACCGAGATCGCCAGTTGATTATCCAGCGTGGCCGCCACGCTATCGTAGCCGATGCCCTGCACCTGGGGGAAAAACCAAGCAACCGCGCCGGTCAGAACGCCGATCGCGCCCAAACGCAGCCACAGCGGCTGCTGCTTTACCCAGCGGCTGCGCGCGGTATGAATAAAAAGCCCGGACAAAAGCCCGATGGCAAGCCCCATGACCACAATCCAGGGTAGATTGAGAAACGAGCCCAGGGCCACGTCGGGAATGCTAAACGCCGGGGCGTTGCCATACATCAGCTGCGCCACCAGCGCGCCCATGGTAGAGGCGAGGATCACCGGCATAAAGCTCATCAGGGTGTACTCCATCATCACCACCTCCATGGCGAAAATAACCCCGGCAATCGGCGTGTTGAAAGAGGCGGCAATCCCCGCCGCCGTGCCGCACGCCACCAGTACCCGCAAGCTGTTGTTGGGCAGGCGTAGCTGCTGCCCTAGCCCGCTCGCTGCCGCCGCGCCGAGGTGAATGGCGGGCCCTTCGCGGCCCGCCGAGAGGCCCCCGAGTACCGATACGACGCCCACCCACCACTGGTTTAGCCAGTTACGCAGCGGAAAGCGCCCCTGGTGATAGGTCAAGCGCTCGATGACATGGCTAACACCCAGCTTGCGCGCGCTACTTTTCTGGCGGTAAAGCAGCACACCCACCAGCGTGACGGCGATAAGGGGCAACAGCGCGCGCAGCCAGGGCGAAAGCCCTTCAAATGCCTCGGGGTCTCCCGCAGGCATGTACAGCAGAGCACCGGCTTCCAGCAGTAGCCGAAAACCCACCATCAACGCCCCGGTTATCACCCCGGAGACGAGCCCCAACACGCACAACTGTGGAAGCGCATCCACATTGGCGAGCTGGCGGCGAAAACTCTCCAAGGTAAAATCTGACCGCGAAAAACGTGCCACGCCACCATCCTTGTTCTTTATCTTGTCGCTTTGCTGACCGCTCTTTGCTTACGACTCTCTTTGTTACTCTCCTCTTGTGTATCATAGGTAAAGAGAGGGCAACAGCTTGTTTTCAAGCTCAGACTGTTATCAATAAGGCACGAATAGCGCAAACCGCAAGGAGTTAAACGTGATTAAAGTAGGTATTGTAGGCGGTACCGGTTATACCGGCGTCGAGCTTTTACGGCTGCTTTCCCAGCACCCCGAGGTCAGCATCGAAGCGATCACCTCGCGCTCGGAAGCTGGCGTTAAGGTGTGCGATATGTACCCCAACTTACGCGGCCACTACGACACGCTTGCCTTCAGCGAGCCCGATGCCAAAACCCTCGGCGCGATGGACGCGGTATTTTTTGCCACCCCCCACGGCGTGGCCCATGCCCTCGCCGGCGAGCTGCTGGATAACGGCACCCGTGTCATCGACCTCTCCGCGGATTTTCGCCTGCGCGATGCCGATGAGTGGAGCCGCTGGTACGACCAACCTCACGGCGCGCCCCATCTTCTGAATGAGGCGGTTTACGGCCTGCCCGAGATGCACCGCGAGGCGATCAAAAGCGCGCGCTTGATCGCCGTGCCCGGCTGTTATCCTACCGCCGTGCAACTGGGTTACCTGCCGCTTTTGGAAGCCGGGCTTATCGACCCCACGCAGCTCATTGCCGACTGCAAATCGGGCGTCACCGGTGCCGGGCGCGGGGCTAAGGTGCCGTCACTGCTCGCCGAAGCGAGTGAGTCCATGAAAGCCTACGGCGCCTCGGGGCATCGCCACCTGCCCGAAATCCGCCAGGGGCTAAACGACATGCAAGATAGCGCCGTGGGGTTGACGTTTGTTCCGCATCTCACGCCGATGATTCGCGGCATTCACGCCACGCTCTACGGCAAGCTTCAAGCCGAGCCGCAAGAACTTCAGCGGCTCTTTGAAGCGCGCTACGCCGACGAGCCGTTTGTCGACGTAATGCCCGCCGGCAGCCACCCGGAAACCCGCAGCGTTAAGGGGATCAACACCTGCCGCTTGGCGGTTCACCGCCCCGGTAACGGCGATACCGTTGTCGTCCTCGCGGTGATCGATAACCTGATAAAAGGCGCCTCCGGCCAAGCGATTCAAAACCTTAACCTGATGTTCGGGTTCAACGAGACCCTGGGCCTTGAGGCCCCGGCGCTGATGCCGTAAAAGACGAGGCGCGAACATCGCCATAAAGTTGACTGATTTACTGGGAATTACCCATAATGGCGCATTAACGTGCAATATCCCCTCACGCTCGCGGGAGGTTCCATGAGCAGTGCCGAATCCTTTGTTCCCACACCGTTGATGCTGTCTGACAGCGCACGCACACGCATTAAGGCGCTTATCGCCGAAGAGAACAACCCCACGCTGAAGCTACGTGTCTACGTGACGGGCGGCGGCTGCTCGGGCTTTCAGTACGGTTTCGATTTTGCCGATAATATCGCCGAGGACGATACCGTGATCGAGTTTGGCGAGGCGTCGCTCGTGGTCGACCCGCTCTCTTATCAGTACCTGGTCGGCTCCACGGTCGATTACGAAGAGGGCCTTGCCGGCGCCCGCTTCCGCGTACAAAACCCCAACGCCACCACCACCTGCGGCTGCGGCGCCTCTTTTATGGTCTGATACCCCGCGCGAGGCGCGGGTGTCAGCGCGCAAAAGCGCTTTGCGTTCATGCAGCGTTTGCCATCGCCTCTCCCCGTGACTTGACGCCATGGCGGTTTCTCGCCAAGGTTAAAAAGGTCAATAACAGCCACGGCCGTTTTAGCGTTTCGCGCTAACAACGCGCCATTTAGGCCAAAAACACGGGGACCCCCATGAAAAAAACCGCACTCTTCACTCTTCTGCCTAAAACTGCTCTCGCCACGGCGGTAGCGCTCGGTTTAGGCACCGCAAGCCTAGCCATTGCTCAGGATAAGCCCAGCGTTAACGTGGCCACCGATCCAAGCTTCGTCCCGTTTGAGATGATGGACCAAGAGACCGGCGAAATGGTCGGCTTTGACATGGACATGATCAATGAAATCGCCGACCGCGCCGGTTTTGAGGTCAACCTCACCACCATGGAGTTCGCCGGCATCATTCCCGCCGTGCAAACGGGTAGCCAGGAAATCGCCATCGCCGGTATCACCATTACCGATGAGCGCGCTGAAATCGTCGATTTTTCCGACCCCTACTACGACTCGGGTCTGCGCATTATCGTCCGTGACGACAACGATGAAGTCTCTACCATCGACGACCTGGAAGGGATGTCCATCGGGACCAAAATTGGCTCCACCAGCTATGACTTCTTGACCGAAAAGTTCGGTGACGACGCCGATATCACGCCCTACCCCGGCACCTCCGATATGTACATGGCCCTACTTGGCCGCAACGTCGACGCCGCCTTCTACGATGCCCCCAACGTCGGCTACTTCTCGCAAACCCGCGGCGAAGGCCGTACCAAGGTCGTCGGCCCGCTGTATGAAGGCCAGCAGTACGGCATCGTCTTCCATAAAGGCAGCGAATGGGTCGAGCCAACCAATGAAGCCTTGGCGGCCATGCGCGAAGACGGCACCTACGACGAGATCTACACCAAGTGGTTTGGCGAAACGCCAAGCGATGAATGATCCCGTCCATCGCTTAACCGCTAACGACTAGCACATCATCTTAATGCGTATCAGGGCCGGGGGGTCTCGCCCCCGGCCCTGTGTCGTTGCTTGGCGAATTTCTTAGGAGCGTACACGTGGACGTTACGTTTGAATTTGATTGGGCCGCTGCTTTTGGCTCGATTCCTCATCTATTGCCGGGGATACCCTGGACCCTATTGATCTCGTTTGGCGGCCTCGCCTTCGGGTTTTTTATCGGCATCTTTTTTGGCCTACTACGGATTAGCCCAGTGCGCTGGCTTCGCTGGCCCGCGATAGTGTATATCGAAGTCTTCCGCGGCACGCCTATCCTGGTGCAAGTACTGTTTATCTTCTACGGCTTGCCGCAGATTATTGGCAGCCCGATTAACGCGCTAACCGCCGGTATCGCCGCCATTGCGATCAACTCCGGTGCCTATATCTCCGAAATTGTCCGCGGCGGTGTGCAGTCCATCGAGCGCGGCCAGCGCGAAGCATCGCTGTCACTGGGGCTCTCGCGCACCCAGGCCTTCCGCTACATTATCTGGCCGCAGGCCTTTCGCCGCATGATCCCGCCGCTAGGCAACCAGGGCATTATCAGTATCAAGGATACCTCGCTGTTTTCGGTGATCGGGGTAGGCGAGCTGGTCCGCCAAGGGCAGATTTATATCGCCACGACGTTTACCGCGATGGAGGTCTATTTGATGGTGGCCCTGCTTTATTTGGCGATCACCTGGACCCTCTCCATTCTCCTACGCCAGTTAGAGCGTAGAGGCCTGGTCGGACAATAAAGGACGCGGACATGAACGAGACGACACAGCCTATCGTGGCCATGCAGGCGCTGAATAAACACTTTGGCAGCCTGCATGTTCTCAAAAATATCGACCTTGAAATCGTACCCGGCGAAGTGGTGGTGGTGATTGGTGCCAGCGGTTCGGGCAAATCCACGCTGATTCGCTGTATCAACGGGCTAGAAGAGTTTCAGCAGGGCAGCCTGATGGTCGATGGCAACCCCCTTCAGCCCCACGGTAAAAGCAGCAAAGCGCTGCAAAAAATCCGCACCGAAGTGGGTATGGTATTTCAGCAGTTCAATCTCTTTCCCCACCTCAGCGTGATCGACAATATCACGCTGGCGCCGATGAAAGTGCGTGGCTGGAGCCGTGAGGATGCGGTGGAAACCGCCAAACGCCTGCTTGAGCGCGTCGGCATTGCCGACCAGGCGGATAAGTACCCCTCGCAGCTCTCCGGCGGCCAGCAGCAGCGTGTGGCGCTCGCCCGCGCGTTGGCCATGGAGCCGCGGTTGATGCTCTTTGACGAGCCCACCTCGGCGCTCGACCCGGAGATGATCGGCGAAGTGCTCGATGCCATGCGCGAGCTAGCCAAAGAGGGCATGACCATGGTGATTGTCACCCACGAAATGGGCTTTGCCCGCGAAGTCGCCGACCGGGTGATCTATATCCACCAGGGGGAAATCACCGAAGAAGGCCCGCCCGAGCAGCTGTTCGATCAACCCCAACACGAACGCACACAGTCTTTCCTCGCGCGTGTTCTAAAGCACTAGCTTGGCAATGTTAGCGCTAAGATAAGCGCCAAAAACCCCGCTATTTCACAGCCTGTCCTCGTGACAGGCTTTTTTTTGCCTGTGGATACTATTTTTTTACGCCCTTGATGAGTCGCCTTAAACGCTGTCATGCCCGCGTTCAAGACCCTATGTGGAGAAAACGCCGGGTTGTTCACAGCTGCGGTAACAAGTCGGGTACTCAGCGGTGGAAAAGCCGTCGCTATTTCACGCTGTGGGTAACTCGCTTTTCCATCCACAGGCCCAACACCGCTTGTCCGCGCCTCATCCGCGCTTTCTCAACATAGCCGCCCACATAGCAAATGCATGATTTTTAAAAACTAAAGATGCTTTTCCACAGATTTTATCCACACTAGTAGTAACAACAACAACAGAACTTCCTTTATTTATATTTATGTTGTTATTAATAGTCGGTGAAGTGGTGCGATTCGCGTGTGGAAAAACCTGACGGTTACCCACAGGAGGTTTATACTGCCGGGCTTAACGCTGCATGCTGAACAAAGTCGCGTTGATAACGCGCAAGACGAGGTGTCATGAACTATCCCGACCGCTTTGACGTGATTGTCATCGGCGGTGGCCATGCGGGGACCGAAGCCGCGCTGGCCTCCGCCCGTATGGGCTGTCAAACCCTGCTGCTCACCCACAACATCGAGACGCTTGGCCAAATGTCGTGTAATCCCGCGATTGGGGGGATCGGCAAAAGCCACTTGGTCAAAGAGATTGATGCGCTCGGCGGGGCGATGGGGCTAGCCACGGACCTGGGGGGCATTCAGTTTCGTGTCCTCAATGCGCGCAAAGGGCCGGCGGTACGCGCCACCCGCGCTCAAGCGGACCGAGTGCGGTACAAAGCGGCCATTCGCGGCATGCTGGAAAACCAACCCAACCTGACGATCTTCCAGCAAGCGGTGGGGGATCTGGTGGTGGATAACGACACCGTTCGCGGTGCGGTGACCGAGACCGGGATTCGCTTTTTCGCCGAATCCGTCGTGCTCTGCACGGGCACCTTTCTCGGCGGCGTGATTCATATCGGCCTCGATCAGAGCCGGGGTGGCCGCGCGGGGGATCCCCCCTCCAACGCCTTGGCCGAACGCCTGCGCGCGCTGCCGTTTCGCGTTGACCGGCTCAAAACCGGCACGCCGCCACGTCTGGATGCCAAAACGCTGGATTTCACCCAGCTCGAAGAGCAGCCGGGGGATACGCCGACCCCGGTGATGTCGTACATGGGTAACCGCGATATGCATCCGCACCAGGTAAGCTGCCATATTGCCCATACCAACGCGCAAACCCATGAGATCATCATGGAAAACCTCGATCGATCGCCCATGTATTCCGGCGTGATTGAAGGCATTGGCCCGCGCTACTGCCCGTCGATCGAGGACAAGGTGCATCGCTTCGCGGATAAATCGAGCCATCAGATTTTCATCGAACCCGAAGGCTTGGATACCCACGAGCTGTACCCCAACGGTATCTCCACTTCGCTACCGTTTGACGTTCAGCTGCAGGTCGTCCGCTCAATCAAGGGGCTTGAAAACGCGCATATCACCCGGCCAGGCTATGCCATCGAGTACGACTTCTTCGATCCGCGCGACTTGAAACACTCGCTGGAAACTAAATTTATCCACAACCTGTTTTTTGCCGGACAGATCAACGGCACCACCGGCTACGAAGAGGCCGGTGCCCAGGGCTTGCTTGCTGGCCTCAACGCCGCTCGCCGAGCCAAGGCGCTGGAAGCCTGGTCCCCGCGGCGCGATGAAGCCTATTTGGGCGTGCTGGTCGATGACCTGATCACCATGGGCACCAAAGAGCCCTACCGCATGTTCACCTCGCGCGCCGAGTACCGTTTGCTCCTACGCGAGGACAACGCCGACCTACGCCTGACCGAAACCGGCCGCGAGTTAGGGTTGGTGGACGAGGCGCGCTGGGCGGCTTTCTGCGAGAAACGCGACGCCATCGCGGTGGAGAATCAGCGCCTGGCGAGCACCTGGGTCCAGCCACAGAGCGCGGCCGCCGAATGCATCGCCGAGAAGCTCGGCAAGCCTCTGACGCGTGAATACCGCTTGAGCGATCTGCTCAAACGCCCCGAGCTCAACTACGCCGATATAAAAGCGCTGCCGGGCATCGAAAGCGGGGTGATCGACAGCGATGCCGTGGCCGAGCAGGTGCAAATTCAGGCGAAATATCAGGGGTATATCGACCGTCAGCAGGATGAAATCGATAAGCTCAAGCGCCACGAAGCCACACCGCTACCGGCGTCGCTGGATTATCAGCGCGTCGAGGGGCTCTCCAATGAAATCCGCCAGAAACTCAGCGAGGCACGGCCGGCAACGCTCGCCCACGCGGCGCGGATTTCCGGTGTGACCCCGGCGGCGGTCTCGATTTTATTGATTCACTTGAAAAAGCGCCGCCTGATCGAAAACAGCGAGGTCATTAACGGATGACACCGCTTTCCACCCTGGCATCATCGCTACCACGGGACATCGCCGCCCGCCTGGAGCGGGGCTTCTTTGAGCTGGGGCAACCCATCAACGACGAACAGCGCGAGCGGCTACTGGGGCTTCTGGCCCTATTGCACAAGTGGAACCGGGCTTATAACCTCACCGCAGTGCGGGACGTGGGCGATATGGTCACGCGCCATATTCTCGATAGCGCCGCGGTGGCGCCGTTTGTTCATGGGCCGCGTGTACTGGACGTGGGCGCGGGTCCTGGGCTCCCCGGCTTGGTGCTGGCGATTCTCAACCCGGGGCTTGAGGTCACGCTACTGGATAGCAACGGCAAAAAAGTGCGTTTCCAGCGCCAAGCCGTGATGGAGCTAGGGCTTGAAAACGTCACCCCGGTGCAGTCTCGCGTTGAACAGTTTGACGCCGATGGCTTTGATCAGGTGATCTCGCGCGCTTTTGCCAGTATCAAAGATTTTATCGCCCTGACGCGAACGCTTCCCACCGCTGATGGCGAGTGGCTGGCGATGAAAGGCCCCGGCGCCGACGATGAGCTTCGCGAGCTGCCTGCGGGTATCACGCTTAAAGCGCAGCACTCGCTTAAGGTGCCCTTTGAAGCCGCCACGCGGCAGTTACTGATCCTGACCCCGTAACGGTAACGACGGTGTTACGACCACCCGGTTAAACCCCACAAGGAGTTGCGTAAGTGAGCCAGATCATCGCCCTGACCAACCAAAAAGGCGGGGTGGGTAAAACCACCTCTGCCGTCAACCTGGCGGCGAGTCTCGCTCAGCTTGGCCGCCGCGTGCTGCTGGTGGATCTTGACCCGCAGGGCCACGCGAGCATGGGCAGCGGCATCGACAAGCACGCTTTGGATGTCAGCGTTCTCGATGTCCTCTTGGGCGAGGCCGAAGCGCGTAATGTGATTGCCCGCGACCTTCCGGTAGGGTTTGATGTGCTGCCCGGCAACGGCGATTTAACCGCTGCCGAAGTCGAACTGCTCGATAGCCAGGAGCGCCAAAGCCGGTTGTCGACAGCGCTTAACACCGTGGCGGACGATTATGACGTGGTGCTGATCGACTGCCCCCCGTCGCTTAATATGCTGACAGTGAATGCGCTGACCGCCGCCGACGGGGTGCTGATCCCCCTGCAGTGCGAGTTTTATGCCCTCGAAGGGTTATCGGCGCTGTTGGACACGGTAGACCAGATCAAAGAGAGCATTAACCCGAGCCTGACCGTATCGGGGATTCTGCGCACCATGTACGACAAGCGCACCAGCCTAACCCGCGAAGTCGATAAGCAGCTGCGCGACTTTTTTGGCGACGCGCTCCTCAAAACTACCATCCCCCGCAACATCAAGGTCGCGGAAGCGCCCAGCCACGGCGTACCGGTGACCCACTACGCGCGCTTTTCGCGGGGCAGTCAGGCCTACCGCGTGCTGGCCAAAGAGTTGATGCGTCGGTTGACGCTTTAATCAGGTAAACTTCAGGCAGACGTCGTTTCACGAGGGAAAACAATGACGCGTAAACGTGCGCTAGGACGCGGTCTGGACGCCCTAATCGGCGCGGGCGCCCGCCGCCGAGACAGTTTAGATATCACCGGTGGCGACGCCGTGCCGGTCGAGCCTGAGTCGTCGTTGCCCGAATCGTCGGCAACCGCGCCGGGAAGCCATGAGCGAACGCAAGACCCGAGCACCGAAGCGGATATAAACGCACCGGAGCGCCTTGAACGACTCCCCCTGGGTCAACTGGTTCGCGGTAAGTACCAACCACGGCGCGATATTCAACCCGAGGCGCTGGAAGAGCTCGCTGACTCCATCCGCGCCCAGGGCGTCATGCAGCCCATTGTGGTGCGCCCGGTGGGGGAGAAGCGCTTTGAGATTATCGCCGGGGAGCGGCGTTGGCGCGCCGCGCAGCTCGCCGAACTCGACGTCATACCCGCGATCATCCGTGAGGTCAGCGACGACGTCGCGCTGGCGCTGGCGCTGATCGAAAACATTCAGCGCGAAAACCTGAATGCGGTGGAAGAGGCCTTCGCGCTGAAGCGCCTGGGCGATGAGTTCGAGCTGACGCAGCAGCAGATCGCCGACGCGGTGGGTAAGTCGCGCGCGCAAGTCACCAATCTGCTCCGCTTGCTCTCGCTCGACCCGGAAGTGCAAACCCTGCTCGAACGCGGCGACCTGGATATGGGGCACGCTCGCGCCTTACTCTCGCTTACCAGCGTCGAACAGCGCCAAGTCGCTCACGAGGTGGTGAATAACGACCTGACCGTGCGCGCGACGGAAGCCCTGGTAAAAAAGCGCCAAACCCAAGGCGAGCCCGCTCGGGCCAAAAGCCGCCAGGCGACTTCCCCGGATGTTGCGCGGCTAGAAACCCGCTTAAGCGAGCGGTTGGGCGCGCCGGTATCGATTCAGCACGGCCAAAAAGGCAAGGGTAAGCTCACCATTCGCTACACAAGCCTTGAAGAATTGGATGGCATACTCGCGCATATTCAATAGCCGGGATAGGCGATGACGGCGGGTAGAATGTTGACAATCTTTCCCCCTTTGGTCGCAAGTCGCGAGTCTCGCGGCCAAAAAGCGCGTTACTTTGGTTGAAGGGGCGATAGCGCTTCCCTATAATCGCGCAAGATTTGTGCAGGCTGTGAACGTACGCTTAGGGTAATCAATTCGCGCTTCTCAACGGATCACGGTCTCTGTACAGCGGTTATGAAACAAAAACGGCAACGACGAGAAGTCACACGGCGCCAGGCGTATGTGCGCAGGCTAAGTGTGGTACAGGCCTGCATCGCTATCGCCATTGTGGTGCTGGCACTGGGCGTGTCACAGCGTGAAGGCGCGGTTTCAGCCCTTTTGGGTGTCGCGGTTGCGCTGTTGCCGCATGCGTTTTTTGTCCAGCGTTCAGGGGCATTAACGGCGCGAATGCGACCTTCGCAGAGCGCGGCGCGTCTGTTTCGTGCTGAGATGGGTAAGTTTGGTTTGACGGTGGTGCTGTTTATCGCAGTGTTTGTGGTAGTGCCCCCCTCAAACCCCGCTTTCTTTTTTAGTGCTTATGTAGCGGTTGTCCTGACGCATTGGCTAACCCCTTGGCTGATGCCCAAGCGCCGCTCAACTGATTGAGGTAATAGTTCCATGGCAGCAGGAAACGAAGTCTCGCCGACTTACTATATCCAGCACCACTTGCAGAACTTGACGTTTGGCAAGCACCCGGAAAACGGCTGGTCGCTGGCGCACTCCGCCGAAGAAGCGCGTGAAATGGGCTTCTGGGCCATTCACCTCGATACCATGGGCTGGTCGATCGCCATGGGCCTTTTGTTTATTTGGGTCTTCCGTAAAGCGGGCAAAGTAGCCACTACCGGCGTTCCCGGCGGGCTACAAAACGCGGTCGAGATGGTCGTCGAGTTCATCGAAAACCTGACCCGCGCTACCTTCCACGGCAAAAACGCCAAGATTGCCCCGCTGGCGCTGACGCTGTTCGTGTGGATCTTGTTGATGAACACGCTCAAGATCATTCCGGTCGACTACTTCCCGGAACTGTTCAAGCGTCTGGGCGTGGATTACATGAAGATCGTACCCACCACCGACCCGAACGCGACGCTGGGCATGGCGCTGGGTGTTTTCTGTCTGATCATTTACTACAGCATCAAGGTGAAAGGTGCCGGCGGCTTCGCCAAAGAGCTCTCGCTCACCCCGTTTAACCACTGGGCGCTGATCCCTTTCAATTTGATACTCGAAATTATCGGCCTGCTGGTCAAACCCTTAGGCCTCGGTCTTCGTCTCTTCGGTAACATGTTTGCCGGGGAAGTTATCTTCATCCTGATTGCCCTCCTGCCGTTCTGGGCCATCTGGCTGTTGGATGTGCCGTGGGCCATCTTCCACATTTTGGTGGTTACCCTGCAGGCCTTCATCTTCACAACGCTCGCCGTTGTGTACTTGAGCGCCGCGCACGAGCACCACTAAACCGAGCAACGCAAACGCTTTCATTAACCCTCAACCTTAACCAACCCTTAAAATCTGGAGCATTATCATGGAAATGGTTTACCTCTCTGCTGCCATCATCATCGGCCTGGGCGCACTGGCTACCGGTATCGGCTTCGCGCTGCTCGGTGGCAAGCTACTCGAATCAACCGCGCGTCAGCCGGAGCTAGGCGACCAGCTGCAAACCAAAACCTTCATCATGGCCGGTCTGCTCGACGCCGTTCCGATGATCGGTGTTGGTATCGCGATGTACCTGATCTTCGTTGTTGCCGGTTAATGACAGCACTGCCGAGCGGTTAGCCCGCTCGGTTTTGTTTCACTCCGGTCGCCACGAACCTGTCAGAGGTACATCCCTGTGAATATCAACATGACGCTTATCGGGCAGACGATCGCCTTCGCGATCTTTGTCTGGTTTTGCATAAAGTACGTGTGGCCGCCCATCAGCATTGCGCTCCATGAGCGTCAGAAGAAAATTGCTGACGGCTTGGACGCGGCAAGCCGTGCCTCGCGTGACCTTGAGCTCGCTCAAGAGCAGGCGACACAGACGCTGCGTGAGAGCAAAGAGCAGGCTTCTGAAATTCTGGATCAAGCGAACAAGCGCGCTAACCAGATGATCGAAGAAGCGCGCGAACAAGCGCGTGCTGAAGGCGAGCGCATTATGGCGGGCGCCCGTTCTGAGATCGACCAGGAAGTCCAGCGCGCCAAAGATGAGCTACGAGCGCAAGTGTCGCATCTTGCGATTGTCGGCGCCGAGCGCGTGCTCGAATCTTCTGTCGATGAAAAAACGCATCGCAAGTTGCTTGATGAGCTTGCTGCTGAACTGTAAGGAGGTGAATTATGGCGGAACTACTCACCGTCGCTCGTCCTTACGCTAAGGCGGCGTTCGAATATGCGCGCGATCACGATGCGCTAGATGCCTGGTCTTATGCCCTTGGCTTTTTAGGCTACGCGGTAGCAGATGACAAAGTACGTTATTTGCTGGGTAGCCCAAAGATCGAAAACGAGAAGAAAGTGTCGCTCCTAGCAGGCATGTTGCCTGAAAAGCAGGACGAGACGTTCGAGCGTTTTCTCCAAAATCTAGCGAATCAAGGTCGTCTCGTCGCGCTGAAGGCCATTGCTGAGCAGTTTGAGCACCTTCGCGCGGAGCACGAACAGCGTATCGACGTAACCGTGACGTCAGCCTTTAAGCTCGACAGCAAGCAGAAGACTAAGCTGGCAAACGCGCTTAAAAAACGTCTGAATCGCGAAATCTCCATTACCACTCAGGTGGACAAGGCGCTGATTGGCGGCGTCATCCTGCGTGCCGGCGATACCGTTATTGACGGGTCGGTACGCGGTCGATTGAATCGCCTTTCTGAAGCGCTGACCACTTGAGTCTGAGGGACATGGCATGCAGCAACTGAATCCTTCCGAGATCAGCGACATCATCAAGCAGCGGATCGAAAAGCTTGACGTCGCATCTGAAGCCCGTAATCAGGGCACCATCGTCAGCGTTTCCGACGGTATCGTGAAAGTTCACGGCCTCGAAGACGCGATGTTCGGTGAAATGATTGAATTCCCCGGCAGCATTTTTGGCATGGTACTTAACCTGGAGCGCGACTCCGTGGGTGCCGTGGTGCTGGGCGACTACCTGCAACTTGAAGAGGGCATGACCGCCAAGTGTACCGGTCGCATCCTCGAAGTGCCGGTAGGCCCTGAGCTGATCGGCCGTGTGGTCGACGCGCTGGGTAACCCGATTGACGCCAAAGGCGATATCAACGCCAAGATGACCGACGCCGTCGAAAAAGTGGCGCCCGGTGTTATCACCCGTCAATCCGTTGATGAGCCGATCCAAACCGGTCTCAAATCGATCGACGCCATGGTGCCGATCGGCCGTGGCCAGCGTGAGCTGATCATCGGTGACCGCCAAATCGGTAAATCCGCCATTGCCATTGATGCCATCATCAACCAGAAAGGCAAGGGTGTAACCTGTGTTTACGTCGCCATTGGTCAGAAGCAGTCGACCATTGCCAACGTGGTGCGCAAGCTCGAAGAGCACGGCGCGATGGAGCACACCATCGTGGTCGCAGCGGGCGCCGCTGACCCGGCCCCGATGCAGTTCCTCGCGGCCTACTCCGGCTGCACCATGGGCGAGTACTTCCGCGACCGCGGCGAAGACGCCTTGATCGTGTATGACGACCTCTCCAAGCAGGCGGTCGCTTATCGTCAGGTATCGCTGCTGCTGCGTCGTCCGCCGGGCCGTGAAGCCTATCCGGGTGATGTGTTCTATCTCCACTCGCGTCTACTTGAGCGCGCCGCGCGCGTCAACGCCGACTACGTCGAGAAGTTCACCGATGGCGAAGTCAAAGGCAAAACCGGTTCTCTGACCGCGCTGCCGATCATCGAAACCCAGGGCGGCGACGTTTCCGCGTTCGTTCCGACCAACGTGATCTCGATCACCGACGGTCAGATCTTCCTTGAGACGAACCTGTTTAACTCGGGTATTCGTCCGGCGATCAACGCGGGTCTCTCGGTATCGCGCGTGGGCGGTTCGGCGCAGACCAAAATCATCAAGAAGCTGGGTGGCGGTGTGCGTCTGGCACTGGCTCAGTACCGTGAACTGGCGGCGTTCTCGCAGTTCGCCTCGGATCTTGACGAAGCGACGCGTAAGCAGCTGGAGCACGGTCAGCGTGTGACCGAGCTGATGAAGCAGAAGCAGTACTCGCCGATGTCGGTAGCGGAAATGGCCTTGACGCTGTACGCCGCTAACGAAGGACACCTGGATGATGTGGACGTCAGCAAGGTGCTGGACTTTGAGCGTGCCCTGCACGACTACATGAAGTCCGAGCACAGCGAACTGCTCGACAAGATCAACCAGACCGGCGACTACAACGACGAGATCAAAAACGGCTTGCAGTCGGGTCTCGAACAGTTCAAGGCGACTCAGACTTGGTAATGCCTATGGCCTGCTCTCGGGCAGGCCTGGATGCTTTTCTGAGAGCCACGAACGAAAGGTAGATCGCTATGGCAGCTGCAAAAGAGATACGCACCCAGATCGGGAGCATTAAAAATACGCAGAAGATTACCAGCGCCATGGAAATGGTGGCTGCATCGAAAATGCGTAAAGCGCAAGATCTGATGAAGGCCAGTCAGCCTTACGCCAAGCAGATCCGCAACGTGGTCGCCCACATTGCCGATGCCAACCCCGAGTACAAGCACGACTACATGGTCGAGCGTGCCGAGGTGAAACGCGTTGGTTACATTGTGGTCTCCACCGATCGCGGGCTCTGCGGCGGCTTGAACCATAACCTGTTCAAGACCGTATTGAAGGACGCCGTCGCATGGCGTGAACAGGGCGCGGAGCTTGAGTTCTGCGCGCTGGGCAGCAAAGCGAGCAGCTTCTTCAATAAGTATGGCGGTAAGCTGGTGGCGGCAAAAAGTGGCCTGGGCGAGTCGCCCACGGTCGAAGATCTGATTGGTAGCGTCAAGGTCATGCTCGAAGCGTATGACGAAGGACACCTGGACCGTCTGTTTGTGGTGTACAACGAGTTCGTTAACACCATGACCCAACAGCCGGTGCTGCGTCAGCTTCTCCCGCTGTCGCCCGATATGGGCGCCGACGAGCAAGACGATGAAAACGCCCGTCCCGGAAGCTGGGACTACCTGTATGAACCGGATGCAAAGGCGTTACTCGATAGTCTGTTGGTTCGCTTTATTGAATCGCAGGTCTATCAGGCAGTCGTGGAGAACGGCGCCTGCGAGCAGGCAGCCCGCATGATTGCGATGAAGAGCGCCACCGACAACGCTGGCACGCTGATTGACGACCTGGAGATGGTGTACAACAAGGCCCGTCAGGCCGCCATTACCCAGGAAATTTCTGAAATCGTCGGCGGTGCCGCTGCCGTATAACGCCTTGGGAGCATGCGCCTAGCGCGCTCCCGGCAGACAGGTTTCATTTGCAGGTTTTTGAGAGGAACCAAGATGAGCGGACGTATCGTACAAATCATCGGCGCGGTGATTGACGTAGAGTTTCCGCGGGACTCAGTGCCCAAGGTCTACGACGCGCTGAACATTTCGGGAGCCGAGACGGTTCTGGAAGTCCAGCAACAGCTGGGCGATGGCGTAGTGCGTGCTATCGCGATGGGCTCCACCGAGGGGCTTAAGCGGGGCATGGATGTTACCAATACAGGGGCAGCGATTTCCGTCCCGGTAGGTAAAGCCACGCTCGGACGTATTATGAACGTACTCGGCGAGCCGATCGACGAAGCCGGTGACATCGGTGAAGAAGAGCGCATGCCGATTCACCGTAAAGCGCCGAGCTATGCCGAACAGTCAGCCTCTAACGAGCTGCTGGAAACCGGCATCAAGGTTATCGACCTGGTTTGCCCCTTCGCGAAAGGCGGTAAAGTCGGCCTGTTTGGCGGCGCCGGTGTGGGTAAAACCGTTAACATGATGGAGCTTATCCGCAACATCGCCACCGAGCACAGCGGTTACTCCGTGTTTGCCGGTGTCGGTGAGCGTACCCGTGAGGGTAACGACTTCTATCATGAAATGACCGAGTCCAACGTTATCGATAAGGTATCGCTGGTTTACGGTCAGATGAACGAGCCGCCCGGCAACCGTCTGCGCGTGGCGCTGACCGGTCTGACCATCGCGGAGAAGTTCCGTGACGAAGGCCGCGACGTTCTGCTGTTCGTCGACAACATCTACCGTTACACCCTGGCCGGTACCGAAGTATCTGCACTGCTCGGCCGTATGCCGTCGGCGGTAGGTTATCAGCCGACACTCGCTGAAGAGATGGGCGTTCTGCAGGAGCGTATCACCTCGACCAAGACCGGCTCGATCACCTCCGTACAGGCCGTTTACGTCCCGGCGGATGACTTGACCGACCCGTCTCCGGCGACCACCTTCTCGCACCTGGATGCGACCGTGGTACTGGCGCGCTCCATCGCCGAACTGGGTATTTACCCGGCGATCGATCCGCTGGACTCCACCTCGCGTCAGCTTGACCCGCTGGTGGTGGGTGACGAGCACTACGACGTGGCGCGCGGCGTGCAGAACGTCCTGCAGCGCTACAAAGAGCTCAAGGATATCATCGCGATTTTGGGTATGGACGAGCTGTCTGACGAAGACAAGCTAGCCGTGTCCCGCGCGCGTAAAATCCAGCGCTTCTTGTCGCAGCCGTTCTTCGTGGCCGAAGTCTTCACCGGCGCGCCGGGTAAGTACGTGTCGTTGAAAGACACGATTCGCGGCTTCCAGGGCATTCTGAACGGTGATTACGACGAGATGCCGGAGCAGGCCTTCTATATGGTCGGCACCATCGACGAAGCCGTCGAGAAAGCCAACCAGATGAAGAAGTAATCCCGTCTACCAGGGGGATTCGCTATGGCGAATAGCTTCACTTGCAATATCGTCAGCGCAGAAGCATCGATCTTCTCAGGCTCAGTAGAGCAGGTGATTGCTTCTGGCTTGATGGGCGACCTCGGCGTACTGCCGGGGCACGCTCCGCTGCTGACTGAGCTTCAGCCGGGCCCGATCCGTGTAATCTACGACGGCGGCAAAGAGGATAACTTCTTTGTCTCCGGCGGCTTCATGGAAGTGCAGCCGGATGTCGTGACCATTTTGGCCGATTCGGCTTCTCGTGCGGCTGACCTCAACGAGGCAGCGGCGCAGGAAGCGCGCGAGCAGGCACTACGTGCCTTCAACGACAAAACGTCCGAATTGGATTACACCCGTGCCGCCGCTGAGCTGGCCGAGGCGGTTGCCCAACTGCGTACGATTCAGCAACTGCGTAAAAAGGCAGGTAAAGGCTAAATCCACGCACTTGGCGTAACCCGCGCCCCTTAAACCCCGCGCTGGGTTTAAGGGGCGTTTTTTTTGTCTGTTACTATTAACCTCGCGCCACATTCCAGACAGATGCCCTGGCGATACCGAGGCACAGCGACAAAAAGGGGGAACCACCATGTCGCTAAATGATGAAACCCTACAGGAATTAAAAGACGAGCTGCTCGAGGCGTTTGCCGCTGAGGAGCCCAATAAAGAGGCGCTTACCGAGCGTTTGAGCGAAATCCGCTCGGCGGATATCGGTGAAATCCTCGAAGAGCTGATCGAAGAGGATGATGCGCTCAGCACTGCACTGGGTGTTTTGGATCTACTTTCGACCGAGCGCGCCGCCAACGTCCTGGGGTATATACCCGGCGACAACCAGCTTGAAGTGGTGGGCGAGTTATCCGATGGCCAGCTGCTCAAGCTGCTCGAAGAGATGGGCTCGGACGAGCGCGCTGACCTGTTTAATCTTCTGGGGGAGGATCGCCGTGAAGCGCTCCTGCGCCGCATGGCCCACCAGGAGCGCGAAGACTTAAAGCGCCTTGCCAGTTATGAAGAGGGCACCGCCGGCGCCATCATGACCTCTGACTATGTGGCCATAGCCAGTGGCATGACGGTGTCCCAGGCGCTCATGCGCGTGCGCCAAACCGCCCCCGACGCCGAAACGGTCTACCAGCTCTATATCCTCGCAAGCGATGGGCAGCTAATTGGCACCATGTCGCTGCGCCAGCTAATGGTGGCGCGCCCCGGCGCACTGGTGGATGACATCATGATCAAGGATGTCATCAGTACCGCCGTGGACGAGGCGCAGGAAGAGGTGGCCCGTATCGTGGCGCGCTACGATTTGATCGCTCTTCCGGTAATCGATAGCGATGACCGCATGGTGGGGATCGTCACCCACGATGACGCCATGGACGTAGCCGAATCGGAAGCCACCGAGGATATTCATAAAGGGATGTCGATTGGTGCCCTGGAAGATGGCGTCAGCCGCGTGCCGCTGTGGAGCCTCTACCGTAAGCGGGTGCTATGGCTGGTGCTGCTGGTCTTTGCCAACCTCTTCTCGGGGGCGGGTATCGCCTATTTTGAAGACACCATCGCCTTGGAAGTCGCGCTGGTGTTTTTCCTACCCCTTTTGATTGGTTCGGGGGGTAACGCCGGCGCCCAGGCGGCCACGCTGATGGTGCGCGGGATGGCGACCGGCGACGTAGGCGTCAAAGACTGGGGCAAAATGTTGGGGCGTGAACTGTTAGTCGCCGGCTCGCTGGGTATCACCATGGCGATTGCCGTGGCGCCGATCGGCATTATGCGCGGTGGCGAGGCGGTGGCGGTGATCGTGGCGCTGAGCATGGTGACCATCGTGCTATTTGGCAGCCTGATCGGCATGTGCCTGCCGTTCGTGCTGGAGCGCTTCAAGGTCGACCCGGCAACCGCCTCGGCGCCGCTGGTGACCACGCTGATCGATGCCTCGGGGGTGGTGATTTATTTCAGCATCGCTTCGGCGATTTTGGCCAGCATCTAGCCCGCTAGCGCCATGACATATTGCTGGTGGCACGGGTAATAAACAGCACTTCGACGTTCCCCAGCCACTCGACGTCGCTTGCCAGCGCTTTTAGCTGGCTGGCGAGACACTGAGGAGGCTGATGAATGGCATCGCCGACAATCAGCGAGACGGAGATTTTGCCGTTGAGGTAATGCAGCTGCAGCTCGGAGAGGGTGCGCCATACCGGATGTTTGTACCAGCGGGCGTCTAGCGTCGCTTCCACTTCGGGCCGTAGCGGCAAGCCGGGCAGGCGGCTGGGGTCGCCTTCGCCGGCGTCATCTTCCGGGTCGATATGGAAAATCACATCGGTCAGCGCCGGGAAGGCGCGACGCAGACGGCGGCTCACTTCGTTGCCGATTTCGTGCGCCTCAGAAACGCTGACTTTCGGCCCCACCACCACGTGTAAATCGACCATCACCCAGCCCGCGGATTGGCGGGTGCGCAAATCGTGAACGCTATCCACGCCGGGCACGCTTTCGGCCACCGCGTGCATCTGCTGCTGTGCGTCCTCGGGAAGGGCGGTATCCACGAGTTCGCGGGCGGAGTCCCATAAAAGATCCCAGCCGACCTTACCCACGAGCAAGCCGACAATCACCGCCGCGACCGCATCGAGCCAGCCTAGACCAAACTGCGCGCCGATCAGCGCTACCACGACCACCGCGGTTGAGAGCGCATCGCTGCGCGAGTGCCAGGCATTGGCTTCGAGCAGTTTGGACTGTACCCGTTTGGCGACACGCATGGTGTAGCGGAAAATCCACTCTTTACTCAGCAGGGCGAGCAGGGTGATCCCGATCGCGACCAACCCCGGTGCGTTGATCTCGGTGCCGCTAAACAGCCGGTCCAAACTTGACCAGGCGATGCCCCCGGCGACGAAGATCAGCACGCTGCCCAATAGCAGCGTGGTCAGCGTTTCGATGCGGCCATGGCCGTAGTGATGGTCGTCGTCAGGGCCTTGCCGGCCGTAGTGAATGGCGGCAAACACAAAGCCATCGGTAGCCAAGTCGGAGAGCGAGTGAATACCATCGGCAATCAACGCCGCCGAGCCGACCAGCAATCCCACGACCATCTTGACCGCGCTCAAGATGCCGTCTAGCCAGGCGCCAATGGCGGTGACGCGCTTGGCATCCCGACTGTACTCGGCGTGAGACGGCTCTTGGGGTGGCTCTTGAGACGGCTCTAAAGGTGTTGGGACATGCAGTGTCATGGGCAACCTGAAAGGCACGCTTGCGTTGAGACGCCATTGTAGCGCATTGCAGCAAGTTGCCCATAGGCCAGGGCTTTAGGCAGCGGACAAGCGAGAAAGCGACGTGTATCCTTGAGCGCCACTGACAGGCTGCATGGCATGGCGGCGATTTATTCACGAGACGTCTTCACAACACGGATTTTTACATGGATTGGCTTCAGGTGGTGGTATTAGCGGTCGTCCAGGGGCTTACCGAGTTTTTACCGATCTCAAGCTCCGCGCATTTGATTCTGGTGCCGGTGCTCACCGAGTGGCAGGATCAGGGACTCGCCTTTGATGTTGCCCTGCATATTGGTAGCTTGACCGCGGTCGTGGTCTACTTCCGCCATGAGCTATGGGGCATGCTGACCAGCAGCTTGTCGGCGCTGCGCGGGCGCGGCGTCGACCGCGAAGCCATGCTGGCGCTGTGGGTGGTGCTGGCCACGCTGCCGGTGTGTGCCGTTGGCTTTGTCCTTCATGATGTCATCGAAGGCTATATGCGCTCGACGCTGATTATTGCGCTAAGCTTGATTGGCTTTGGCGTGCTTCTTGGCTACGCGGACTGGAAGCAGCGTGGCACGCGCAGCGAATATCACTTGCGCCTGCGCGATGTCGTTGTGATTGGCCTCGCCCAGGCGCTGGCGCTGATACCCGGCACCTCGCGCTCGGGGATTACCATCACCGCGGCCTTGATGGTGGGCATGAGCCGCGAAGGGGCGGCGCGGTTTTCGTTTCTGCTCTCGATCCCGGTCATTGTGCTGGCGGGTGGGCTGGAAACCCTCGGGCTCATCCAGCAACCACAAGGGATTGATTGGTCCGTGTTAATTTTTGGCGCGCTGCTCTCCGGGGTAAGCGCCTATTTATGTATCCACTTCTTTTTACGCTTGATAAAACGCTTAGGGATGCAGCCTTTTGTCCTCTATCGCGTGATTTTCGGCGTCTGGCTGCTATGGTTTTTTCACGCCTAAATCGATTTGACGAGAACTATCACGTGCAAAAACGTCTTTCCCACACCTTAATCGGCGCGCTGGTCCTGCTGCTTGCCCTGGCCGGCTGCTCCTCCGAGAGCGAGCGCCCGCTAGAATCACCCGTGCGCTTAGACGGCGGCGCTTTTGGCAGTTTTTACCAAGTGAGCATCGCCGACCCCTTGACCCAGGGCGAGGCGCAAACCCTGGAAGCCGGCATCGAGGCGCAGCTCGACAGAGTGGATCAGGCCATGTCGACCTACCGCGACGACTCGGAGCTTACGGCGTTTAACCAAGCGCCGCTGGGGGAGTGGCAACCGCTCTCCAACGCGCTGATTGAGGTCATGGCGATTAGCCAGTCGGTGGCCGAAGCCAGCGGTGGCGCCTTCGATGTCACCATTGGCGGGCTGGTCAATCTTTGGAGCTTTGGCCCTGAAGCCCGTCCTGAAGAGGTTCCCTCGGATGCGGTGTTAACCGCACGCTTGGCGCAAATTGGCATCGACGCGCTGGAGGTGGACATCCAAGCAATGCAGGCGCGACGGCTTCGGGATGTGTTCGTCGATCTTTCCGCGGTGGCCAAAGGCCACGCCACCGATCAGGTGGCCGCCTACCTTGAGCAGCAGGGTGTCGAGCACTACCTGGTCAATTTGGGCGGCGATCTCGTGGCGCATGGCTATCGCGACCCGGAGGAGGAAACGCTGTGGCGGGTGGGCATTGAAGTGCCCGAAGATGGCCCGCAAACCGCGCAGCACGTCCTGCCGCTGGCGGATATTTCCGTGGCGACCTCGGGCGATTACCGCAACTACTTCGAGGCCGAGGGTCAGCGCTACTCGCATACCCTCGACCCGCGCAGCGGCACCCCGATTACCCACGGGCTCGCCTCGGTGTCGGTCTTTCACCCCTCCAACGCCTGGGCGGATGCGTGGGCCACGGCCTTGCTTGTGTTGGGCGAGGCCGAGGGCATGACACTGGCGCATGAGCAAGATCTTAACGTGTTGATGCTGGTTCGCGAGGGAGATACGTGGCGCAGCCTCGCGAGCCCCGCCTTTGCCCAGTTCTTTGGCCAAGCGCTGCTGGAAGAGCTGGGGATAGAGGTCGCCACCGCCAAGGAAGCGACGATCAACGCAACTGGGATCGATGAAAATGTCAGCAAGGAAAGAGGATAACGCGATGCACGCCGAACTCGATATTGTCATTCTGGCCGCCGGTAAAGGCACCCGCATGCGCTCGCAGCTGCCCAAAGTGCTGCATACCCTGGCGGGCAAACCGATGGTACGGCATGTCCTGGATACCGCCGCGCAACTCGACCCGGCGCGCACGCACGTGGTCATCGGCCACGGCGCCGACAAGCTGCGCGACGCCTTGAGCGATCATCGCCTTGAGATGCCGTTACGCTTTGCCTTGCAGGCCGAGCAGAAGGGCACCGGCCACGCCGTGGCGCAGACGCTGGATCAGCTTGGCAGCGGCAAGGTGTTGATTCTTTACGGCGATGTGCCGCTGATCCAGCGCGAAACGCTGGTCAAACTGCTGGAAAACGTCGATGAAACGCATCTCGGGCTTTTAACCGTCACCCTGGATGACCCGAGCGGTTACGGACGTATCGTGCGCGATGCGGACGGCGAGGCAGTGGCCATTGTCGAGCAGAAAGACGCCAGCGACGCCGAGCTTGCCATTCGCGAGTGCAACACCGGCATCATGGCGATGACCGGTGCGCAGCTAAAACGCTGGCTGCCCCAATTATCCGCCGACAATGCCCAGGGCGAGTACTACTTAACCGACGTGATCGCCATGGCCGCCGATGAGGGCGTTCGCGTGGCGACAGCGCAACCCGCCACCGCCGTGGAAGTGGAAGGGGTTAATAACCGCGCGCAGATGGCACGCTTGGAGCGCGCCTATCAAACGCAGCTCGCCGAACGGCTCATGGCGCAGGGGGTGGCATTGGCCGACCCGTCACGGCTGGATGTGCGCGGCACGCTCACCTGCGGGCACGACGTCTTTATCGACGTGGGCTGCGTGTTCGAGGGCGATGTCGAACTCGGCGAGGGCGTGCGGATTGGCCCCTACTGCGTGATCAAGGAGAGTACCATTGGCGCCGAGAGCGTGATCGACGCCCACAGCGTGCTGGAGCAGTGCGTGGCGGCGGGGCGCAATCAAATCGGCCCCTTCGCCCGGCTGCGCCCCGGCACGCGTCTGGCGGTCAAAGCCAAGGTGGGCAATTTCGTCGAGACCAAAAACGCCGACGTGGGCGAGGGCAGTAAGATTAACCACTTAAGCTATGTCGGCGACGCCCGCTTGGGCCGCGAAGTCAATATAGGAGCGGGCACGATCACCTGCAACTACGATGGCGCCAATAAACACCGCACCGAGATCGGCGATAGCGCCTTTATTGGCTCCAACACGGCGCTCGTCGCGCCGGTCTCGGTGGGCCGTGGCGCCACCGTGGGGGCAGGCTCCACGATTGCCAAGGACGTGGCCGACCATGCCCTCTCCGTGACCCGGGGCCGGCAGATCGAAAAAGCCGACTGGCCGCGGCCGAAGAAGCAGACACCGTAAGCGAAAGCGGCATCAGACGACCCGCACCAGGGTGAAGACAGGAGAGAAAAGGCTATGTGTGGCATTGTCGGCGCTGTTGCCCAGCGCAATGTGCAGGGAATTCTACTCGAAGGCTTAAAGCGCCTGGAGTATCGCGGCTACGATTCGGCGGGTATGAGCGTGATGCTCGACGGTGCCCTGACCCGTCACCGCGCGGTGGGCAAAGTGGCCGCCCTTGATGCTTGCCTCGCTGAGCGGCCGCTACCTGGCACGACCGGTATCGCGCACACTCGCTGGGCCACCCACGGCAAGCCTTCAGAAGCCAACGCCCACCCCCACCATAGCGGTGAGCGGGTGGCCGTGGTGCATAACGGCATCATCGAGAACTACGAGCGCACACGCGAGCGCCTGCAAGCCGCCGGACACGTTTTTACGTCGGAAACCGATACCGAAGTGATCGCTCACTTGCTTAACGATGCGCTGGATGAGGTACCCCAAGCGCGCGGTGCGCTGTTCGCCGCGGTGCAGCGCATGGTGCATGAGTTGGGCGGCGCCTATGCGCTGGGCGTGATGAGCACCACCGAACCCGGCGTGGTCATCGGCGCGCGACAAGGTAGCCCCTTGGTGGTGGGCGTGGGCATCGGGGAAGCCTTTCTCGCTTCCGACCCGCTAGCGCTTTTACCCGTCACCGACCGCTTTATCTACCTGGAAGAGGGCGATGTGGTCGAGCTGAGTGACGGCGGCCAGATACGCATCGTTGACCGCGATGGCCAATCGGTCGAGCGTGAGGTCCATCAGTTCGAGCACGGCGACGGCGCGGCGAGCAAAGGCGAATACCGCCACTTTATGCTCAAGGAGATCTTTGAGCAGCCAGAAGTGATCAGCGCCGTGCTAGAGGGGCGACTTGGCGAAACCGGCGTGCTGGTCGAGAGCTTCGGCCCCCAAGCCGCCGACCTGTTTGCCCGCACTCGGCAAATTCATATCATCGCCTGCGGTACCAGCTACCACGCGGGGCTGGTGGCGCGCTACTGGCTGGAGCGCTACGCCGGCGTGCCGGTGCAGGTGGAAGTCGCCTCCGAATACCGTTATCGCCACCCCGTGGTACCGGACGGGACCCTGTTTGTCACCCTTTCGCAGTCGGGGGAGACCGCCGATACCCTGGCCGCGCTGCGCTTCGCCAAAACGCTGGGCTATATCGGGGCGCTAGGGATCTGCAACGTGCCGGGCAGCTCGCTGGTGCGCGAGTCGGACCTGACGCTGATGACCCGCGCCGGCCCCGAGATCGGCGTCGCCTCCACCAAGGCCTTCACCACCCAGCTGATCGCTCTGATGCTCTTTACCCTGGCGCTGGCCAAAAGCCGCGATAGCGCGCCGCTGAGTGCCAACGGGCAGGCGGAGATCGTTCAGGCGCTTAAGGCGTTGACGCCGATTTGCCAGCAAGTGCTGACGCTGGATAGCGAGATCGAAACGCTCTCGCAGGCCTTTGCCGAAAAGTACCACGCGCTCTTTCTGGGGCGCGGCACGCACTACCCCATCGCGCTGGAAGGCGCGCTCAAACTCAAAGAGATCTCCTATATTCACGCCGAAGCCTATCCGGCGGGCGAGCTCAAGCACGGCCCGCTGGCGCTGGTGGATAGCGAAATGCCGGTGATTGCCGTCGCGCCCAACGACGACCTGCTTGAGAAGCTGAAATCCAACCTGCAGGAAGTGCGCGCCCGCGGCGGAAAGCTTTTCGTCTTTGCCGATAACAACGTCGGACTCCACGCGCAAGACGGCATTCAGGTGCTACACCTTCCGCACATTCACGAAGCGCTCGCGCCGCTACTATACACCCTGCCGCTGCAGCTTTTGAGCTACCACGTGGCGGTGCTCAAGGGTACCGATGTGGACCAACCGAGGAACCTCGCCAAGAGCGTGACGGTTGAGTAGCAGGGAAAATAGGGGTAAGAGCCATTCGTGGCATTTTCCAGCGCTTGGGGATGCCGGTATACTAGTTTCATCCGTAATAAGTACGTCTTGCGGCCCGGTAGCGCATAGCCGATTTGGCGCCGCCGCCCGCGAAAGTGACGATAACGTCGATGAAAAACTCAAGAGGTGGTGAGAGTGAAATTTAAGCTGATCATGAGCGGGCTGGCGGCCCTTGGCGTCATGGCAGGCACATCCGGTGCTTTCGCCCAGGATGATGCAGAGCGTAATGCCATGGCCGAACGTTTGGCGCCTGTCGGGCAGTTGTGCTTAGAAGGCCAGGATTGCGGCACGGCGTCGGCCGCGCCGGCAGAAAGTAGCGACACTGCGAGCAGCGACGGCAGCTTAGACGGCGAGTCGCTCTATAACAGCCTAGGCTGTGCGGCGTGCCACGCTAGCGGCGTTGCCGGCGCCCCGGTGTATGGCGATGCCGAAGCGTGGGCACCGCGTATTGAGCAGGGCAACGAAGCGCTGTATGAAAGTGTCTTCAACGGTAAAGGGGCGATGCCACCGCGCGGCGGTAGCGGCGGCTCCGATGAAGAGATTATGGCCGCGGTGGATCACATGGTGGCCGAAGCGCAGTAAGCTCGACACAGAGCAAATCAGTAAAGCCGTAATAGGTATTACGCTATCCACAGGCGGGTTTTTAAACCCCCTGTGGATATTTTTTTGCCTTCACCCCAGAAGCGAGCGCAGCCCGGCGATGGCGTCTTGGCCGCGGGCCTGTTTTTTCTCAGGGTCTTCTTTATCGGCGCGGCCTTCCCACGCCAAATCGTCGGCGGGCAGCTCGTCGAGAAAGCGGCTGGGCGTGCAGTCCATTAGCTCGCCGTACGCCTTGCGCTGGCGGGCAAGCGTCAGCGTCAGCGTGCGCCGCGCGCGGGTAATGCCTACGTAGGCCAGGCGCCGCTCCTCCTCGACCGTGCCCACTTCGATGGCGTTGCGGTGGGGCAGCAGGTCCTCTTCCAAGCCCATTAGATAGACGTGGGGAAACTCCAACCCCTTGGAGGCGTGCATGGTGAGAAGCTGCACGCGGTCGGAGTCGTCCTCCTCGGCCTGCTGTTCGAGAATATCGCGCAGCACCAGGCGCGATATCGCCGCTTCGACGCTGTCAGTTTCGGTCTCAGTGGAGGCGGTATCATCCTCTGGGTCGCGGTTAAGCGACTTCTCCAGCTGATCGATCAGCGTCCAGACGTTGGCCATGCGACGTTCGGCGACGGTGGGGGCGCTGGCGTTTTGGTACAGCCAGGCTTCGTAATCCATATCCCGCAGCATGTCGCGAATCGCGGCAATGGCATCGCCCTGGTCCATCCGCTTGCGAACGCCGTCGATAAAGTGGGTAAAACGCCCTAGACGCTCGACCGCGCGGGTGGGGAGCTGCTGCTCCAGGCCCAGTTCATGACAGGCGGCAAATAGCGAAATGGAGCGCTCGTTGGCGTAGTTGGCGAGCTTTTCCAGCGTGCCGGGGCCGATCTCTCGGCGCGGCACATTGACGATGCGCAAGAAGGCGTTGTCGTCGGCGGGGTTGATCAACAGGCGCAGGTACGCCATGGCGTCTTTGATCTCGTTGCGGGAGAAGAACGAGGTGCCGCCCGAGAGCTTGTAGGGAATCTGGTAGTGCTGCAGCTTGAGTTCCAAAAGCCGCGCCTGGAAGTTGCCGCGATAGAGCACGGCAAAATCGCGCCAGGAGGCGGACTCTTTGATCCGCCGGGTGAGGATTTCGCTGGCGACGCGCTCGGCTTCGGCCTCTTCGTGGCGATTGACGATCACGCGGATCGGCGCGCCGTCGCCCATTTCCGACCACAAGGTTTTTTCATAGACGTGAGGGTTGTGGGCGATCAGCGTGTTGGCGGCGCGCAGGATCACTCCGGTGGAGCGGTAGTTCTGCTCCAGCTTGATCACCTCTAGGCGTGGGAAGTCATCGCCGAGCGTGATCAGGTTTTCCGGCCGCGCGCCGCGCCAGGCGTAGATCGACTGATCATCGTCGCCGACCACGGTAAAGGTCGCCCGCTCGGCCATCAACAGCTTGACCAGCAGGTACTGGGAAACGTTGGTGTCCTGGTACTCATCCACCAGCATGTAGTGGATACGCTTGCGCCACCGAGAGAGCGCCTCGGGGTCGCGCTGCAGCAGTACCACCGGCAGCAGAATCAGGTCGTCGAAATCCACCGCGTTGTAGGCTTTCAAGTGGCGCACGTAGGCTTCGTACACCCGTGCGGCGAAGTGCTCGTCGTTATCGGCGGCAAACGAGAGTGCATCCCCCGGCAGCACCAGGTCGTTCTTCCACTGAGAGATTTGGCTCTGCACGGCGTTGATCTGCTCGGCGTCGACTTGGGCGTCCTTGTTCATCAAATCGCGCAGCAGCGCCTTGGCGTCTTCGGGGTCAAAGAGCGAAAACCCCGGTTTGTAGCCTAACGCTTTCAGCTCGCCGCGGATGATATTGAGCCCCAGGGTGTGAAACGTCGAGACCGTGAGCCCATGCCCCTCCTTGCCTGTGAGCATTTGCCCGACGCGCTCTTTCATTTCGCGAGCGGCCTTGTTGGTGAAGGTCACCGCGGCGATTTTGCGCGCGCTCATGCCGCACTCTTTGACCAGGTAGGCGATTTTGGTCGTGATCACGCTGGTTTTCCCCGACCCCGCGCCGGCGAGCACCAAGCAGGGGCCGTCGATGTAGCGCACCGCTTGCTGCTGGCGCGGATTCAAGCCTCTCAGGCGTTGGGCGATGCTCGGGTTCATGGCAGAATGCGTCCTTTACGTGTAGAAGGCAGGCCGATGTTTGAAATAGCGCTGTTCGAGCCCAAAATGGCGCCCAATACCGGCAACATCATGCGTTTGGTGGCCAATAACGGCTGTCGGCTGCATTTGATTGAACCGCTGGGTTTTGACCTGGAAGAGAAAAAATTGCGCCGGGCGGGGCTGGATTACCGCGATCTGGCTAACGTCACCCGCCACGCCAATTTTACGGCGTTTTGCACGGCGATGCAGGACCGCACGATCTGGGCGCTGACCACCCGTGGAACGCGCCCTTACAGCGAGGCGCCCTTCGCGCCGGGTGATGTGCTGCTGTTCGGCTCGGAAACCGGCGGGCTTTCGCCCACCGTGCATGACCGTATCGCGCCCGAGCAGAAGCTGTTAATTCCCATGCAACCCAACAACCGTAGCCTCAACCTCTCCAACGCGGTGGCATTGGTGAGCTATGAAGCCTGGCGCCAGCAGGGTTTTGCTGGCGCCACGGGCGTATAAGCGCGCTATTTGACGCCGTAACGCGCGCGATAGGCGCGAATGGCCTCGGCGTGTGGCTGCATATCGGGCCCGGCATGCTCTTCCAAATAAGCGAGTACCTGTGACAACGTCACGATGCTGACCACGGGAATGCCGTAGCGGGCCTCCACTTCTTGGATCGCGCTCTGCTCGCCCTGGCCGCGCTCTTGGCGGTCGAGGGCGATGATCACCCCGCCGGCGCGGGCGCCGCTTTGCTCGATCAGCGCCATCACCTCACGGATCGCGGTGCCGGCGGTGATCACATCGTCGATGATCAGGATATCACCGGCAAGCGGCGCCCCAACGATGTTGCCGCCCTCGCCGTGGGTTTTAGCCTCCTTGCGATTAAACGCATACGGCATATCGCGGTCGTGGTGATCCGAAAGCGCCGCCGCCGTGACCGCGGCCAGCGGAATGCCTTTGTACGCTGGGCCAAACAGCACATCGGCGTGCATGCCGCTATCGACGATCGCCTGGGCGTAGAAGCGGCCGAGTTTGGCCAGGGCGCGGCCGGTTTGAAACAAGCCGGCATTGAAAAAATACGGGCTCACGCGGCCGGATTTGAGGGTGAATTCGCCGAACTTGAGCACACCTTGCTCGATAGCGAAGGCGATAAACTCGCGTTGATACGGTTGTAAAGGGGCTGTCACAGTGATCCTCGCGATTTTTCGTGGGGGATTTACCCAAACGTCTAAACGTCGGGTATCATACAGCAGCGACGCAAAAGGGACGATCTATGAAAATTGCCAGCATCAATGTCAATGGTATTCGTGACGCCGTCGATCGTGGCTTCCTGGACTGGCTGGCTCAGCAGGATGCCGACGTGGTCTGCGTGCAGAACATCAAGGCAAAAAGTTTTGAACTGGACGACCATGTTCTCTATCCGGAAGGCTACGAAGGCTACTTTCTGGATGCCGAAGAGGATGGGTTTTCCGGCGTGGCGCTCTATTGCCGCAAGATTCCCAAGGCGATCATGTACGGCCTGGGTTTCCCGCAGTGCGACCACGAAGGGCGCTTTCTGCAGGCCGATTACGACCGCTTCAGCATCGCCTCGTTTCTGATGCCCGATGGCAGCGACCAAAAGGCCAAGCAGGCCTTTATGGATCAGTATCAGGAGTATTTAAGCAAGATGGCGCGCAAGCGCCGCGAGTACATTATTTGCGGCACCTGGCACGTTGCCCATAAGACCATTGACTTGGCCAACTGGTCCGATAATCAGCTCACCTCCGGGTTCCGCCCGGAAGAGCGCGCCTGGATGGATCAGGTGCTCGGCCCGACGGGCTTTATCGATACCTTCCGCGAGATCAATCGCGATGCCGGCGAGTACACCTGGTGGCCAAAACTGGATCAGGACGTGCCCCGCGAGCGCCAAGAGGGCTGGCGGATTGATTACCAGCTCGTGGGCCCCAACTTCCGCCGTCACGTGGTGGATGCCTGGATCGATTACGACGCGACCTTCTCCGAGTACGCGCCGCTAATCGTCGAGTACGATCTCGACCTATAGCCCCCGTTTTTGCGCAATTTTTCCGCGTCGCTCACCACCGAAGGCCAGCTTTTAAGCTGGCCTTCGGCGTTTTAACTTACCGCAAGACGTTAACGATTTAGCGGCGAACTTCTAGCGCCTCGCGCTGATGCTCGGTCAACGTTCTGCCCGTCTGCTCGGCGAGATCCAGCATGGCATTAAGCTCGGCGCGGTTGAAGGTACCCGCTTCGGCGGTGCCTTGCACTTCGATCAGCTCGCCGCTTTCGGTCATCACCACGTTCATATCGGTATCGGCCTGGCTGTCTTCCGGGTAGTCGAGATCGACGACCGGTACGCCTTTGTAGATTCCCACCGAGATCGAGTTCACCAGCTGTTTTAGCGGGTCGCCTTTGATTTTCTTCTGCCGCTGCAGATAGCGAATCGCATCAACCAGGGCCACGCAGCCGCCGGTAATCGCAGCCGTGCGCGTACCGCCATCGGCCTGAATCACATCGCAATCCACGGTAATGGTGAATTCGCCAAGCTTTTTCAGGTTCACCGCGGCGCGCAGGCTGCGGCCGATCAAGCGCTGGATTTCCAGCGTGCGCCCGCCCTGCTTGCCGCGCGTGGCCTCGCCCGCCGCGGGTGTGCGTCGCCCGCGGCAGCATGCCGTACTCGGCGGTGACCCAGCCTTGATTCTTCCCCCGCAGCCAGCGCGGTACCCCGGCTTCCACGCTGGCGTTGCACAGCACCTTTGTATCGCCAAATTCCACCAGCACCGAACCCTCGGCATGGCGGGGATAGCCACGGGGTAAACGCACCTCGCGCGGCGCGGCGGCCGCACGGCCACCGGGGGGGATCACCTCAGGACGCATAGCACCTCTCTTCATCATGGATACGTGTTGATCGCTACATAGGGCAATGGCGTATTGTACACGTCTGCGCCGTCGGCTTTGGCGATAGTGGCGAGATACGTGCAAATGAACAACAAAAAAGCCCACGAAGGGTATCGTGGGCTTTTCGTTTTATGCGCCTTTTTAACGCTCCCTGTTAAAGCGCTCTAACTCTTCAACGGATGCGTTAGTGGTTGCGTTAGTGGTAGTGACGGCTGGCTGTCACTAGCATGTCGGCGATCTCTTTCTCACCATGGTACTTATCGGCCACATCACCCACCGTTACAACGCCGACGAGATCCTTATCCTCTGGATTGTTGAGCACAATCAGGCGTTGGACGTTTTGTTCCTGCATGTTCTGCAGGGCGTCCTTCACGTCGGTGTCTTGGAAGGTATAGAGGACGTTTTCGGTGGCAATCGAGCTTGCTTTGTCGTCAGGCCCTTTACCTTCGGCAACGGCGCGAACCGTGATGTCCCGGTCAGTAAGCGTGCCGACAACCGTATTGCCTTTCACGAGCGGCTCAAAGCCGGTTTGATGACGTTGCATCGCCTGAGCAACTTCGCGAATGGTCACGTCATCGGAAAGGTACTGAGGACGAGTGGTCATGACTTCTCTTACTTCCATCATATCGTTCTCCTTATCGATCGGTTGATGTTGGCAAATACAAGAAGACGACCTTCTGTCGGCTTCGTTTATTTTCTGTTGAAATAGGGCTATTGAAAGCCTGTGTTTAAAACGTAGTAGCCATTCCGGCGGGAGTGCAAGTTTGGGAGCCAAATCGCTCTCTTTCGCACGCCGCTATGCCTTGCCATATCGGGTAAACTGGCGTAAAGCCATCCATTAAGGAGCCTTTATGGCCAACGCTTTTGGCGTACATAGCATGACCGCTTTCGCCCGCACCGAGCACGCTTATCCCTTCGGCACCCTGCAGGTGGAGATCCGCTCGGTGAATCAGCGCTATCTTGAACCCCACTTTCGCCTGCCCGATACCCTGCGGGATCTAGAGCCCTACCTGCGGGAAGCGCTGCGCCAGCGTTTGGCGCGGGGGAAAGTGGAGTGCAGCGTGCGCTTTGAGGCCGCAGAAATGAGCCAAGCACCCGCCGTCAACACTCAGCGGCTCGCGGAAATCGCCGAAGCCCTTAGCGTGGTCCACCACCAAGTTCCCCAGGCCGTCGCCCCCACCACGCTTGAACTTTTCAATCAGCCCGGCGTGCTGCAAGCCCAGCACCTGGATCAAGAGGCGGTGAAAAGCGCGGCCAAAGCGCTGTTTGACCAGGCCCTGAATGAGCTGATCGATGCGCGCGCCAGGGAAGGGGATAAGCTCGCCGAGATGATCACGGCGCGTTTGGCCGCCGTGGACGAGCAGATCGCCACCGTGCGGGCGTTAATGCCGCAAATTCTGCAGCGCCAGCGCACCCAACTGCTAGAGCGCCTGGACGCGGCCAGAACCGAACTCGAACCTCAGCGCTTAGAGGCTGAGCTGGTGTTGGTGGCGCAAAAAGCCGATGTCGATGAAGAGCTCGACCGCCTCACCGCGCATGTCAACGAAGTGCGCCGCCAGCTGGCGCAAAAAGGCCCTAAAGGCCGCCGTCTGGATTTTCTGATGCAGGAACTCAACCGCGAAGCCAACACGCTGTCATCCAAATCGGTTGTCGCCGACACCACCCGCTGCGCGGTGGAACTCAAGGTGTTGATCGAGCAGATGCGCGAGCAGATTCAAAATATTGAGTGATTTCCATGGTGATCGATTTATGCAAACCTTGCGCACCATCACGTTAACGCTATTGCTGGGTGTTTGGGGTGTTTTACCCGCGAGCGCTCAGGCGAGCGAGGCCACCTGGCAGGCTCTGCAAGCGGGTGGGCTGGTGATACTGATGCGCCATGCGCTGGCCCCCGGTATTGGAGATCCTCCGGGTTTTGAGCTTTCTGAGTGCGATACCCAGCGTAATCTGTCGGCCGAGGGCCGCGCTCAGGCAGAAGCCATTGGTCGTGCGCTGCGCGAGCGGGAGGTGCCTATCGAGGCGGTGTACACCTCCCGCTGGTGCCGAGCGCGGGATACCGCGAACCTGTTGGCGCTAGGAAGCGTAACGCCCGCGCCGTGGCTGGATTCGTTCTTTCGTGAGCGTAGCGAGCAAAGGGCGCGTACCCAAGCCGCTCGCGAACGTATACTCGCGTGGCAGGGGCCGGGCAATCTGCTCATGGTGACGCATCAGGTCAATATCACCGCGCTGACCGGTAGCGGCGTGGGCTCGGGCGAGATGATCGTGGTGCGCCCTGAAGAAGATGGCATCAACGTCATTGGGCGGCTTCAGGCCGGCTCGCCGCGATAGTAGTGCCACAAAAAGAGCGAACCCACGCTGCGCCAGGGGGCCCAGTGCTCCACCATTTGGCGCGCTTTTTTGGGCGTAGGTTTGTCTTCCAGGCCTTTTAAGCGCCCGAGCGCGACGCGCAGGGCAAGGTCGTCGGCGGGGAAGATATCGGCGCGTTTGAGCGAAAACATCAGGTAAATTTCCGCGCTCCAGCGGCCGAAACCGCGTAGCTGGGTAATGGCGTTGATGGCCTCTTCGTCGCTTAACTGTTCGAGCGCCACGGCGCTGAACGTGCCGGCGAGTTCCGCCTCCGCGAGCCCCTTGGCGTATTCGACCTTGCGCCAGGAGAGCCCTGCGTCGCGCAGCGCCTGGCCTTCCACCTCCATGACGGCGTTAGCATGCAGCTCGGGGAGTAGCGTATTCACGCGGGCCATAATCGCACGGGCGGCGTCGGTGGAGATCTGCTGGCTGACGATGGTGGCAAAAAAGGTGGCGAAACCTTTATCGCGCTCGCGCGGCGTGGGCGCGCCTATTCGCGGGTAGGCGCGTGCGATATCGGGGTCGACCTCGGACAGGGCTTGCATGGCGTGCTCGATCGTTTCAGGGGTCATCACGTCTCTTATCAATCAGCGCGGAAAACCGCTTACTTTTAGTGAGCGATGGATAGCGCGGCGCCCGGTAGGGCGCCTTGGCTACCTTGCACTTGCGTTATTACATAAACAGAACTAAATTGTAATGCATGAAAGCTGAACGCGCCTACAAGTACCGTTTCTATCCGACGCCCGAGCAGGAAGTCCTGCTGGCGCGGACGTTTGGGTGCGTGCGGTTTGTCTGGAACGCCGTGTTGCGCTATCGCACCGATGCGTTCTATGGGCGCCAAGAGAAAATTGGCTATACCGACGCCAGTGCATATTTAACGCAGATCAAAAAGCAGCCGGAAACGGCGTTTCTGGCCGACGTCAGTTCGGTGGCGTTGCAGCAATGTCTTCGTCATCAGCAAAGCGCCTTCAAACACTTCTTCGCCAAGCGCGCTCGATACCCGCGCTTCAAGTCCAAAAAGCATCGGCAATCCGCCACCTTTGCCAGTTCGGCGTTTTTGTACCGCAACGGCGCGATCACACTGGCCAAGTGCAGCGAGCCCCTTAACATTCGTTGGAGCCGTGAATTGCCATCGGCGCCCAGCACCGTGACCGTTTCCAAAGACCGCGCCGGACGCTACTTCATCAGCTGTCTGTGCAAAGTGAACACCGAGGCGTTGCCGATCACGCCTAAGATGGTGGGTATTGATCTCGGGCTGAAAGACCTGTTCGTGACCAGTGACGGCACGCGCGTCAATAACCCACGCCACACGGCACGCTACGAGCTCAAGCTGGCGCGGGCGCAACGGCGCTTGAGCCGCAAGCAAAAAGGCTCGAACAATCGCGCTAAAGCGAAGCAGAAAGTGGCCAAGTGCCACGCCAAAATCGCCGACACACGGCTTGACCACCTACATAAACTCACCCGGCAGATCGTCAACGAGAACCAAGTGATCTGCCTTGAAAGCCTTTCGGTGAAAAATATGGTCAAGAATCGGTGTTTGGCCAAAGCCATCAGTGATGCGGGTTGGGGTGAACTGGCGCGTCAGCTCAACTACAAGGCCGAATGGGCGGGGCGTCAGTGCGTCCAAATCGACCGCTGGTATCCCAGCTCAAAACGCTGTCATGGCTGTGGGTTTGTGCTGGAATCACTGCCGCTCCATGTGCGCACCTGGGATTGCCCTGACTGCGGCACCCAAGGCATCGACCGCGATGTGAACGCTGCGCGTAACATCCTGCAAGCCGGGACTGCGCTGTTAGCAGCGGCTGAAAGTTGAGGTAATACCGAGGGGCACTCGGGAATCAACGCCTGTGGAGTTTGTATAAGACCGGCAATGCCAAGGCATTGAGGCAACGGACAACGAAGCAGGAACCAGGAAGGTGACAACCTGGGAATCTCCTTCCTTTCCGTCGTCAGACGGCAGCGCAAGCTGAGGAAGGGGGGGATGTCAATCTCCGGGTTCTCCAAGCGTGCGCTCTACAGTCGCGCCGGCGGGTGTGCGATACTGCCGCTACTGCACGTCGCCGCTGTTTTTGCTAACGCTTTTTTTGCTAAATAAGGGCGTTTGTTCACTATGTTCCTTCGCCAACAGGGAAGCGCTTCATGTCCCAAGGTACGCTTTTTATTGTGTCTGCCCCATCGGGTGCCGGTAAAACCAGCTTGGTTCGCGAGCTGATCGAGAGTTTGGATGGCATTCAGGTATCGGTATCGCACACTACCCGTGCTAAGCGCGACGGGGAAGTCGATGGCGTCAATTATCACTTTACCGACGTGGCTGACTTTGAGGCACGCATCGCGCGGAGTGAGTTTTTTGAGTACGCGCAAGTGTTCGATAATTACTACGGCACGTCGCGCCAGGCCGTGCAGGCACGTCTCAACGCCGGGCAGGATGTGATTCTTGAAATCGATTGGCAGGGCGCCCGCCAGGTGCGCGAGCAGATGCCCGAGGCGGTCTCGATTTTTATCCTACCGCCATCGCGTAGCGAACTTGAGCGCCGTCTGGCAAGCCGTGGCACCGACGAGCACGCGGTGATCGCCCGGCGGATGCGCGATGCGATCAGCGAAATGTCGCATTACGATGAGTACGACTACCTGGTGATTAACGACGACTTCACCACCGCTCTGGAAGAGCTTAAATCGCTGGTGATCAGTCGCCGGATTACGCTCGCCTCCATGCGTGAGCACCACGCGCCCCTGCTGGATGCGCTCTTGTCACAGGCGCCTGGCGTCGAGTAATCTATCAGGTTCTGGATATCCTCTTATTCGCTAGGTCGACACCGTATCTAACGGCGTCGGCTTGGCGTCGTCGCTACAGGAAGACCCCCATGGCTCGCGTTACCGTCGAAGATTGCCTCGATCACGTTGAAAACCGCTTTAAGCTCGTGATGATTTCCACCCAGCGTGCGCGCCAGCTCGCGCGCGGCACGCGTGATGCACAGCTCGCGTGGGAAAACGACAAACCCACCGTGATGGCCCTGCGCGAAATCGCCGCGGGTCTGGTCGATCACAGCGTACTCGATGAGCCGGTGGAAGCGCCGGTACGCGCACGCCCGGCAGCCGCGAGCTTACCGGTAGACGACTGATAAGCGGACCTTAAGCGATAGAGGCGCGGTAATGTTCACCATTGATGACCTAGCGGATCGACTTGGCGGCTATCTTCCTCCGGATGAGATTCAGCAGGTTAAACGCGCCTTCTACTACGCCGAACAGGCCCACGATGGCCAGCGCCGCCGCTCCGGCGAGCCCTATGTGACCCACCCGCTGGCCGTGGCCAATATTTTGGCCAACATGCACATGGACCATCAGAGCCTGATGGCCGCCATGCTGCACGACGTCATCGAAGATACTGGCGTGGACAAGCCCGCCCTCGAGACGCAGTTCGGTAAGCCGGTGGCCGAGCTGGTCGATGGCGTCTCTAAGCTCACCCAGATCACCTTCGAAGACAAAGCCGTCGCTCAGGCGGAAAACTTCCAGAAAATGGTGCTGGCGATGTCGCGGGATATCCGCGTGATTATCGTCAAACTCGCCGACCGCCTGCATAACATGCGCACCCTGGGCGCATTGCGGCCGGATAAAAAGCGCCGTATTGCCCGGGAAACCTTGGAAATTTACGCCCGTATCGCCGGCCGTTTGGGGATTAATACTATTCGCGTGGAGCTGGAGGACCTCTCGTTCCAGGCCATTTACCCCATGCGCGCCGAGCGCATCAAACGCGCCGTGGCCAGCGCCCGGGGCAACCGCCGCAGCGCCATGCGTGAGATTCAATCGACACTGCAGCAGAGTCTCGACGATGAAGCGCTCAATGGCACGGTGATGGGGCGCCAAAAGCATCTGCTGTCGATCTACCGCAAAATGCGCGACCAGCGCAAACCCTTCGCGGAGATCATGGACGTTTTCGGCTTTCGCATCGTCACCGAAGACGTGGCCAGTTGTTACCGTATTTTGGGCGTCGTGCATAACTTGTATAAACCCGTGCCGGGGCGCTTTAAGGACTACATCGCGATCCCCAAGGCCAACGGCTATCAAAGCCTGCACACCACCCTCTTTGGCCCCCGTGGGATGCCCATCGAAGTGCAGATTCGCACCCGCGAGATGGAGGCCATGGCCAATAACGGCATCGCCGCCCACTGGCTCTACAAGGCCGGCCAAACCGCGCACCCCATCGCCGAAGGTAGCCGCGCCCGCGCCCGCGCCTGGGTCAAAGGGCTATTGGAGATGCAGCGCCACGCGGGCGATTCGCTGGAATTTATCGAGCACGTCAAAAACGACCTGTTCCCCGACGATATCTACGTGTTTACCCCCAAGGGCGACATCATGGAGCTGCCTCAGGGCGCGACCGTGATCGATTTTGCCTACAGCGTACACACCGATATCGGCAACAACTGCATAGCCTGTCGGATTGACCGCCAGCTAGCGCCGCTCTCGACGCGGCTCGAGAGCGGCCAGACGCTGGAGATCATCACCGCTCCCGCCGCGCGGCCCAACGTGGCGTGGCTAAATTTTGTCACCACGGCGAAGGCGCGCTCGGCGATCCGCCACGCGCTCAAGCATCAGCAGCAGGCCGAAGCGATTCAACTGGGCCGGCGGTTGCTGAACAAGGCGCTGGCGGTGTTTGACACCAGCCTGGAGGAGTTGGACGCCTCGGTGGTCAAGCGTGCGGTGAAAGAGCTCGACGTGAGCGGCCAAGACGCGCTGCTCGAATCGATTGGCCTCGGGACGCGGGTCGCGCACGCGGTGGCGCGGCGCATGGTGGACCTGGCCGATGGCGCGACCACGCCGACGCCAAGCGATACCCGCCAGCCGGTGGTGATCAGCGGCAGCGAAAGCATGGTGACAAGCTTCGCCCGCTGCTGCCATCCGCTGCCGGGCGATGCCGTGGTCGGCCACCTCTCGGCCGGCAAAGGGCTGGTGGTGCACCGCGCCGAGTGTAACAACGTCGCGGATAAAACCGACTCGGAGAAGTTTTTCGCTCTGAAGTGGGCGGAGGATATCGACATCGACTTTCCCGTCGCGCTCCGGATCGAAATCGAAAGCCGTCGCGGCCTGGTCGCCGAGCTTGCGGGCCTTGTCACCGATGCCGATGCCAACATCGAACGTATCGGTATCGAGGAGCGCGATGCCCGCCTCGCGACGGTCAATTTGACCCTAGCGGTGAAAGGCCGCGTCCACCTCGCGCGCATCATCAAGCGACTTCGTAACCTCCCCAACGTAGGTAGAATCACCCGCTTGGGCCAGTAGTAGTCCCTACACCTCTCTCGTTTCTTTTATTCAGGAGTGCTCATAATGAGTAACAAGGCAGTCATCAATACCGAGAAAGCCCCGGCCGCGATCGGCCCTTATTCGCAGGCGATCAAAGCGGGTAACACCGTGTATATGTCGGGTCAGATTCCCCTTGACCCCACCACCATGGAGCTGGTCTCGGACGACTTCGAAGCGCAAGCGCGTCAGGTCTTCACCAACCTGCAAGCCGTGTGCGAAGAGGCCGCCGGTTCGCTTGGCGATATCGTCAAGCTCAACCTCTACCTGGTGGACTTGGAGAACTTCGCCATCGTTAACCGCGTGATGGAGGAGTTTTTCGCCTCGCCTTACCCGGCCCGCGCCGCCGTGGGGGTCAAAGCGCTGCCCAAGGGCGCCCAGGTAGAGGCCGAAGCCGTGATGGTTCTAGGCGACTAACGGTAAAAAGCGACGAGCGTGCGCCTCTTTCGGGCCCTTGAGCCCGCAGCGGAACTTCGTGACGCCCTCGGCCGGCTGGCCCCCCAGGCCCGCCGGCACTGCGGGGGGCGGCGCGTTCCCGATGAAAATCTGCACCTAACGCTGGCCTTTCTCGGCGAGGTGGACGAGGCAAGGGCGGAGCGCCTTAGCCGCTGGGTGAGTCGCCTGCGCCCAAGCCCGGGAAGCTGGACGCTGGATACTTTCGGCAGCTTTCGCGGGCCCGGCATCGTCTGGGCCGGCGGGTCGCATCCCGACCCGCTGCTCGGCGGCCTTCACCACAGGCTTTGGGATGAGCTGGCGCTGCAGGGTTTTGCGCCGCCCGCCAAGGCTTACACGCCGCATGTCACGCTGGTGCGCCGGGCCGACTCCCTGGATACCTCGGCGCTGCCCGACTTCGAGCTGCACTGGCACTACCACCAGGTCACCCTGATTCTCTCCGTGCTCACGGATGAAGGCCCGCGCTATTACCCCTTGGCGTTGTCAGGCCAAGCGTAAGGCCGTCCGGCATTTACGCCTTCTGCGCATCCAGAAAACCGCCCGCTTTGAGTACCTGCTGATACCCTTCGCGATAGGTGGGGTAGAGAAACTGGTAGCCGCTTTGGAGCACGCGGCTATTGTCGCAGCGTTTGCTGGTGCGGCGACGCAGAGGCGACTGCATGGTCTCCGTGGCGTCGACCTTGAGCTGGGAGGCGAGCCACATCATGACGTTGTGCAGAGTGGCCGGTTCGCAGTCGCTGGCTAGGTAGAGGTTTTCGAGCGGCTGGCCTTGCTCTTGGCACTGAATAAAGTGCATCAAAAGCCCCACGCAGTCGTCGCGATGAATGCGGTTGGAGTAGACCACCGGCGTAATGGCGGCCACGCGACCCTCCGCGACTTGGTGGATCAAGCGGTCGCGCCCGGGGCCGTAAATGCCGGAAAAACGCACCACCGTGCCGGGGATCGCGTGGTCGATCAGCGCCTGTTCGGCGTCGCGCATCAAGCGCCCGGAGAAGCTGGTGGACTCCGTGGGGCTCTCTTCGTTGACCAACTCCCCCTCTTGCTGGCCGTAAACGCTGGTCGATGAGACAAATAGCACGCGTTGGGGCGGGGCGTCGTGCTGCTCTAACACCTTGAGCACGTTTTTCAGCCCCTCCGGGTAGGCGCGGCGGTAAGCGCTCTCTTCGAAGTGGTCGGCGCTCACGGTGTAAATCACGTAGTCCGCGTGCGGTAGGGCGCTGGCGTCGGCGTCATCCAGGGCGTCGAGATCTAGCGCTAGCGGTTCGATACCGGTGCCTTCAAGCGCCTCGGCCTGGCGGCGAACGCCAATCACGCGGTGGCCTTGGGCTAACAGCTTGCGACCTAAGGTAATGCCGATATCGCCACAGCCAATAATCAGTACGGTTAATGCCATGTTGCTCTCCTCGCGATAAATAATCCCTATTAGCGGCCGCTTCCCTCCTTTAAAATGCATAAAAGGGCTGGGGCGTCGGCGGGCGTTGGGCCAGCCAGTCGCAATCAAATCCCGTCGAAGACGGACCCACTCGCACGGGTGATAACGACACACCGGTGACCAACAGAGGATGCCACGGCGCCGCTATGACTTTAACAGAACTGCGCTATATCGTAACCCTTGCCCAAGAACGTCACTTTGGTCGCGCGGCGGAGCGCTGCCATGTCTCGCAACCGACGCTCTCGGTGGCGGTCAAAAAGCTCGAAGAGGAGCTGGAAGCCGCGCTGTTCGAGCGCTCGAAGTCCACGGTTCAGGTGACGCCGCTGGGGGAGAAGATCGTCGCCCAGGCGCAGCGCGTGCTTGAGCAGAGCAGCCAGATCTACGCCATGGCGAGCGAAGGCAAGGACCAGCTCGCGAATCCGCTGCGTATCGGCGCGATCTACACCATCGGGCCGTACCTGTTTCCGCACTTGATCCCGGCGCTGGCCGAGGCGGCGCCGCAGATGCCGCTATATATCGAAGAGAGCATGACCGGCACCCTGCGCACCAAGCTGCGCAGCGGCGAGCTGGACGTGATCATCGTGGCGCTGCCGTTCACCGAGACCGACGTGGTGACCAAGCCGATCTACGCAGAGCACTTTGAAGTGCTGATGCCCGCCAACCACGCCTGGGTCGAACGCGACGCGATCCATAAAGAGGATTTGCTCAAGGAGCGCTTGCTGCTGCTGGGAGAGGGGCACTGCTTCCGCGATCAGATTTTGGAGGCCTGCCCGGCGATCACCCAGAAGCTCAATAGCCCGCACAACACGCTGATTGCCGAAGGTGGCTCGCTCGAAACCATTCGCCACATGGTGGCCTCCAAGCTGGGGATTACCGTGCTACCGCAATCGGCGCTGGGCACCGATGCCTACGAAAATGCCATGCTGGTTAGCCGCCCCTTTGTGCCACCGGCGCCGTCGCGCACCGTGGCGATCGCCTGGCGGGCGAGCTTTCCGCGCCCCAAAGCCATCGACGCGTTGATTCGGGCCATCTCCCAGTGCCGCCAGCCGGTGCATGGCCAGCCCCCCGAAGAGCAAAACGCCGTCTCATGAGCACGCTTAACGCCCCGATCACGGCGCTGAAAGGCGTGGGTGAAGCGCTGGCGTTAAAGCTTTCGCGCCTGGGGATCGAGCGGGTCAGCGACATTCTCTTTCACCTGCCGCTGCGCTACCAGGACCGCACCCATCTCACGCCGATAGGCACGCTGCGCGCCGGCCAAGAGGCGGTGGTGGAGGGCGAGGTCACCGCCGCCGATGTGGTCAAAGGGCGCCGGCGCAGTTTGTTGGTGCGCCTGCGCGACGCCAGCGGCATTATCAGCCTGCGCTTTTTTCACTTCTCGCCCGCGCAGCAGCAACAGCTACGCCCGGGCGTCACCGTGCGCGCCTTTGGCGAGGCCCGGGCCGGCGCGACCGGCCTGGAGCTTTATCACCCCGAGTACCGCTTGACCACCCCGGGGGCCGCGCCGGTAGCGGAGTACTTTACCCCGGTTTACCCCACTACCGAGGGCTTGAATCAAACCCGCCTGCGCGCGCTCGCCGAGCAGGCGCTCAGCCTGCTCGATAGCGACCCCCAGGCGCTGCCGGATGTGATCCCCGAGGCGCTCTTGGCGCGTTTTCGCCTGCCCGGGCTGCACGCCAGCCTGCATTTGTTGCATCAGCCGCCTCCCGAGGTGGATATCGCCCAGCTAAGCGCCGGGCAGCACCCGGCCACACGCCGGCTCGCGCTTGAGGAGCTGCTGGCGCATCAGCTCAGCCTGCGCGAAGTGCGCCTGCGCATCCAATCCGACGGCGCCCCCGCGCTGCCCTCTGGGCGTAGCCTGCAGGCGCGCTTTCTCGCCCAGCTGCCGTTTGCGCTGACCGGCGCCCAGCGCCGCGTGCTGGAGGAGATCGGCCTCGATTTGGCCCGCGCCGCACCCATGCTGCGGCTGGTACAGGGCGATGTGGGCTCGGGCAAAACCGTGGTCGCGGCGATGGCGGCGCTCTCGGCGCTTTCGGGTCACTGCCAGGCGGCGATCATGGCGCCCACCGAAATCCTCGCCGAGCAGCACTACCGCGCCTTTAAGGCGTGGTTTGCGCCGCTGGGGGTCGAGGTGGCGTGGCTGTCGGGCAAGCTCAAGGGCAAGGCGCGGCTCGACGCCAAAGCGGCGATTGCCGATGGCCGCGCGCGCATGGTGGTGGGCACCCACGCGCTGTTTCAAGAGGACGTGCGCTTTCAGTGCCTGGGGCTGGCGATTATCGACGAGCAGCACCGCTTTGGCGTGCATCAGCGCCTGGCGCTGCGCGAAAAAGGCGAAGCTGGCGGGCTGACGCCGCACCAGCTGATCATGACTGCGACCCCCATCCCGCGCACCCTGGCGATGAGCGCCTACGCCGACCTAGATGTTTCGGTGATCGACGAGCTACCGCCGGGGCGCACCCCGGTCAAAACCGTGGTGGTCTCCGATGAGCGCCGCCCGGAAGTGGTCGAGCGCATTCGCCGCGCCTGCGGGGAGGGCCGTCAAGCCTACTGGGTCTGCACGCTGATCGAGGAGTCCGAGGCGCTGCAGTGCCAGGCGGCGGAAGTGACCCGCGATGAGCTGACCGAGGCGCTGCCCGAGCTCGCCATTGGCCTTGTCCACGGGCGTATGAAGGCCGGCGAGAAAGCCGAGGTGATGGACGCCTTCAAGAGCGGCGAGCTGGATCTGCTCGTTGCCACCACGGTCATCGAGGTCGGCGTGGACGTGCCCAATGCCAGCTTGATGATCATCGAAAACCCCGAGCGCTTGGGGCTTTCCCAGCTTCATCAGCTACGCGGCCGGGTGGGGCGCGGCAGCACCGAGAGTTTCTGCGTGCTGCTCTACCACCCGCCGCTCTCCAAAAGCTCCCGCGAGCGCCTGGGCGTGATGCGCGAAACCACCGACGGCTTTCGCATCGCCGAAAAAGACCTGGAGCTGCGTGGCCCCGGCGAGGTGCTGGGTACCCGCCAGACGGGGCTGGCGCAGATGAAAATCGCCGATCTCGAACGCGACGCCGACCTATTAGAGCGCGTCACGGCGCTGGCGCAAGCGCTACAGGGCGATCGCCACGCCACCGCTACAGGGCGATCGCCACGCCACCGCCGTGCTGGTGCGCCGCTGGCTTGGCGACGCCGCCGGGCGTTACGGCCAGGTGTAGGCCGTCACCGCGAAGGGGGCTCGATGGCGATCAGCCGGTTGGCGGCGTCGGCCAGGGGCGCAAGCTGCCCCGCGATCAGGCGTAGCTGGCTCTGAATCGGGCGATAGAGCGTCAGCGCTTGTGTCTCATGCGCGGCGGGCGTATCGAGCTTATGCAGCACGCTCTCCACTTGCTGGGTAAGGTCGTCGGTGGGCTGGCGTTGGCGTAGCCGCTCGGCAAGCTCCCCGAGCAGCGCGCTGACGTGCTTGGCCACCGGCACCAGGGCGGCGTCGTCCTCGTCCTCGGCAAGCCGGTGGCGGTGGGCGCCCAGCGCGGAGAGGTGGCTAAGCAGGGTGTTTGAAAGCACCAGAAAGCGCAGGCCGTGCTCGGTATCCTGTTGGCGGTAGTGCGCCGGCTCGTGGAGAATATTGTTCATTTGGGTCGAGAAGGCGGCGTCGCTGTTGTGGGCGTTGCGCCGCGCCAGCCGATAGGCGAGATCATCCTGCTTGCCGGTTTCGTACTGGTGAATTACCTCGTCGAGGTAGCGCCGCTGGCTATCGAGCACCTTGGCCGCCTCGCGGTAGAGCTTGCGCCCCTGCCAGTCGGGAAGGATAAAAAACACCGCCAGCCCGGCAATCAGCGCGCCGATCAAGGTATCGAAAAGCCGCGGCCAGATCAGATCAAAGCCATCCCCCACCTGGTTGAAGCTGCACAGCACCAGCAGCGTGATCGAGGCGGTGGCGATTAGGTAGTGCTTCTCGCGGGTGGCAAAAAAGCCCACCCCGGCGGCCACCGCGATCAGACTCTGCACCTGGGCCTGCGGGAAAAGGCTGATCGACGCCCAGCCCACGAAAAGCCCCAGCACCGTGCCCAGGATGCGCTTGACCAGAAAGCGGCGCGTGGTAGCGAAGTTGGGGCGACAAACAAACAGCGTGGTGAGCAAAATCCAAAAGCCCTGCTCCGGGTCGAGCCACTGCAGCAGCAAGTACCCCGCGAGCAGCGCCAGCGACAGGCGCACCGCGTGGCGAAAGGTGGGCGAGCCCAGCGTCAGGTTCAGCCGCACGCGCCGCCACGCCTCAATGAGACTCCCCGGCGAGCGGTCGAGCAGCGCGGTGTCGTTACGCGGCTCGCTGGCGTCGGGGTTATGGGCGCTGGCGATCTGTGCTTCCAGGGTCGTGAGGTTGTCGGCCAGCGCCTCAAGCGGCTGCATCAGCCCGCGCCATTCGGGCTTGTCGCGATCGCGCAAATTGGCGATAGAGGCGCGCAAATCCGCCAGCGCTTCTTCGCTTTGGCGGTGGTCGAAGGCGCGGTCGAGCAGCAGCGATTTCGCCAATCGGCGGCAGGCCAGCCCCTGTTGATCCAGTAGCCGCTGGCAGCGAAACAGCACGTCGTGATGAAAAAACGCCTCGGTCAGCGCGCTGTACGGGTAGTGAGTGGAGCTGGCGCGTTCGTGAATATCCTGGGCGATAAAGTAGATCTGCAAATAGCGGTTGAGCTTGCGGTTGCCGCGCTGCCCCTCCATGCGGCGCAGCAGTATCTCCTTGGCGTGATTGAGCGCCTCCACCACCTGACCGTTTTGGCGCGCCAGCGCCACGCGCCGGGCCTGAATATCCACCCCGCGCACCGGTTCAAATAGCGCCGATTTTAGCACCAGGTACTGGCCGAGCGCCTTGTATAGCCTCGCCATGCTCTGCTTGACCGGCTGGCGCGAGAATAGCGCGCACCACGCCACCGAGATTAGCCCGTACCAGGCGGCGCCGATCAGCAGCAATAGCTGGCGAAAGGCCGCATCGTCGTCGACGCCGCCGTGCTGCTCAATATTGATCATGGCGTAGATGGAGAGAATCAGCGTGCCCGAGGCGATGGTGGCGTAGCGCTGGCCAATGGCGCCGAGCATGATCAGGCCAAAGGTGGCGCCGGCAAGCCAAAGGGCCAAAAGCCACGGCCAGGGGAAAAGTTGCTGCACGATCAGCGAGACTAGCGCAAAGCAAGTAAGCGTGACGGCGAGCGCCTGCAGCCGCCCCTGCCAGCTATCGTCGGTTTCGGAGAGGGCGCTGGCGATAATGCCGAGAAAAAGCGGGATAACAAAGCCGATCTCGCCCCACAGCGTGGCGAAGGTCAGCGCGCCGCTAAAGGCGAGAAACACCCGCAGGCTGTAGGCGAATTTATCCAGCGTCCAGAGGCGGCGAAGGGAGTGAGCGAGCAGCATGGGCAGGCGGGTCGGTCTCCTGAGTCTCGAACGGGAATAAAGGCATTAGACCTAAGTCGGAGAGCTCAGTATACGAGGCTTGGGCGTTGATCGCCACGCCGCAAAACGGCTGTGCGGCGTGGCGATCGGTGGCCAAGGCCGGGGCAAGCTAGAGGTGCTTGAGCAGTTTTTGCAGTTGGTTCATATCGGCGGAGTCGCCCACCACGCGAACCTGATCATTCATCATGCCGTCGAGAAACGCCTTCTGAGTGGGCTTTTTAAGCACCGCAAGCGCCGTATCGGCATCGTGAAAGCGCAGCTCCAAATCGAGATCCACCGGCAAGCCCTTACCCGTGGTGATGCCTTTCGGTGACATCCGGTAGTAGCGGGCGATTTTCAGGTCTTCGGTGGCGATCCCCCAATCCAAACCGCCCATGCGCTCAAGCTGCTCACGAAAGCGCGGCTTGCGCCGCAGCGAGCGCTTAAGCAGAAAGCCCAGTAGCCACAGCGTTAGCGCCAGCTTCATTAGGAAACTGCGTCCTTGAGCGCTTTACCGGGCTTGAACGCCACGTTTTTGCTCGCCGGAATTTGCAGCGGCTCGCCCGTTTGCGGGTTTTTTCCGGTACGGGCGGCGCGTTCGCGCACGGTGAAGGTGCCAAAGCCGATCAGCGAGACGTCGTCACCCTTGGCGACGCTGTTGGTGATCTCATCGAGGATCACGTTCAACACTTGGCTGGCTTTATCTTTGGACAGGTCGGCGCTTTCAGCAATGGCGGCGGCGAGTTCGGGTTTGCGCATTGGGTATCTCCGGTTTTATTAGCTTGAGTGTTAAGGCGTTATCAAACGCTATTTTTTTACACTGCTTGAGGCAGCAATGTTCAAGAGTCGGGTGCGTCGTGCGCCACAAGCGTAGCGCGTGGTGCGGCGAAAATCAGCCTAGCAGCGCAGGGGCGGCCCTGGAAAGCTCCACTTTCCGTCTCACGCAGCCGCCTGTCAACGCAAAACCGATCAAACGTCCGTCTTTATCTTCGGCCAGCGCGCTCATATCCGCACCGTCTGACTCAATGCGCCAGCGCGCGGGCGTCACCCGTGGCGGATAGGCCACCACCGGCAGCAGGGGCGTTTTGACCATCACCGGCCAGGCGCCAAAGTGTACCGGCATGGGGTTACCGGTCAGCGTTTTGGCCAGGGCTTTGGCGCTGGCTTGCAGCGGCTGCACGTACATGGCGTTCACCCCGTCGACGCAAGCCGCGTCGCCCAGCGCAAAAATCGCCGGGTGCGAGGTTTGCAGGGTGCGGTCAACGGCGATGCCGCTGGCCGTGACCTCAAGCCCGGCGGAGGCGGCAAGCGCGGTGCGGGGGGTAAGGCCGGTGGCCAGCAGCACCAGATCGGCTTCGATGACGTCATGGTCGTCCAGCGTTAGCGCCACGCGCTCGCCGGTGCCAAGGGCGATGCGTTCAAGGCCGCGCCCCAGCGCTAAGCGCATGCCGGCCTCGGCGAAGGCTTCCCCCAGCGCGCGCCCCAGCGGTTCGGGCAACAGGCGCGGCA
>NZ_LT699745.1:11577-649618 GCF_900155385.1 Vreelandella massiliensis | reverse complement strand
CGCCGGCGTGCAGGTCGTTGGCGAACTCGCAGCCGACCAACCCCGCGCCCACGATCGCCACCCGCGCGGGGCCGTGGCCGAGGGCACGGTGAAAGCGGCGGTAGTCATCCAGGTCGTTAACGCTGAAGCAGTGAGATTCGCAGTCGCTAGGAATCGCAAAGGGTGCGCGGGGTGCGGCGCCCGTGGCCAGCACGAGCTGGGTGAAGGCGTAATCACTGCCGTCCTCAAGCGTCAAGCGCCGCGCTTCTGGGTCGACGGCGGTAACGGCGGTATGCGCGAGCACGGTGGCGTCGAGTTCTTCAGCGAGTGCGCCGGCATCGCGCTGGGCGAGCTTTTCGGGGGGGAGTTTTTTGCCCAAGCCGGTGGAAAGCAGCGGTTTGCTGTAGTCGTCGCCGCTATCGGCGCTGATCAAGGTAAGCGCGCGCGTATCGCCTTCGCGGCGCAGCGCGCGCGCAAGGCCCACACCGGCCATGCCGGTGCCAATGATCACTAAATCGGCGTGGGGAGTCGACATACGTTACCTATCGGGTTAAATCGCTCTGATGAGTGAAAAGGCAGAAAAAGTCCGCAATATCGGCATGGTACACTAGCCGCTTTCGCGGTTCTCTAGGGAGAAGCAGGCTTTGCAGCACAGTGGCTCAACGCAGCGTCATCCGTCTGTCCCGGTTGCGCGCTGGATGCCGGTTAAGGCGGCGCGCCCCGCCATGCCCCTGCCCTGGTGGCGCTGGGTGGCGTCCACCGACTCGCTAACGGCGCGACTGATCATGGCCGGTGAGGGGCGCCGCTTTTGCGTGCGTTTACTGCGCCAGAGCGTGGGGCCTGCGTTTGTCGATGAAACCCAGGCGCTGGGCACCTCGCGTCACCACTATGCGTGGCGGCGCGAGGTGGCGCTGTGCCTGGACAATACCCCCTGGGTGGTAGCGCGTACGGTGGCACCGCTTTCGCAGGTTCAGGGGCAGCGTCTGGAGACGCTGGGCAGCCGCTCGCTGGGCAGCTGGCTCTTCCAGCAGCCAGACCTCGTGCGTGGCCCCCTGGAGGTGAGCACCCAGGCGCCGCGCTTTGCCGCGGTGGAGGCGCTCTGGGGGCGGCGCTCGCGGTTTGAGCACGCGGGCTTGTCCCTGCTGGTGCAGGAGTATTTTTTACCCGCCATGGCGGATGCGCTCTCGCTGCCTTCGCGATAGGCTAACCGCATTAGCGTTTCTCTTGATACGAGGTAAGCATGGACCGTTCTCTGCTGCGGCCGATAGGCTGGGCCCGCGTGCCCGATTTTCTTCACCTGACCCGGCTCGACCGGCCAATCGGCACCTGGCTTTTGATGTGGCCGACGCTCTGGGCGCTGTGGATCGCGGCCAACGGCGTGCCGGGGCGCGATGTGCTGCTGATCTTCGTGGCGGGGGGGGATGTGATGCGCGCGGCGGGGTGCGGGGGCAACGACTACGCCGACCGCCACTTCGATGGGCACGTCAAGCGCACCAAGGAGCGCCCGCTGGCCACGGGGCGCATTAGCGAACGCGAGGCGCAGCTTCTGTTCGTGGGGCTGGTGGCCGTGGCGTTCGTGCTGGTGCTGTTGACCAATCTTTTCACCATCCTGCTCTCGCTGGGCGGCGTGGTATTGGCGTTCATCTACCCGTTTATGAAGCGCTATACCCACTTCCCTCAGGTGTTTTTGGGCGCGGCGTTCTCGTGGGCGATCCCCATGGCGTGCGGGGCGGTATTGGGCTATGTGCCGCTGGAAGGCTGGATACTGTTTTTGGCCAACGTGCTGTGGACGGTCGCTTACGATACCGAGTACGCCATGGTGGACCGCGACGACGACCTTAAAATCGGGATTAAATCCACTGCCGTACTGTTCGGCCGTGCGGATCGCGTGATCATCGGCTTGCTGCAGCTTGCCACGCTTACGCTGCTGGCGGTGGTGGGGATGCGCCTGGCGCTGGGGGGATTCTTCTGGTTGGGGCTTGCCGCCATGGCGGCAACGTTCGTGTATCAGCAGGCGCTGATTCGCCAGCGCGAGCGGCAACGCTGCTTTCAGGCCTTTTTGAACAACCACTGGTCGGGGCTTCTGGTGTTTGCAGGGATTGCCTTGAGCTTATGGCCAAGTGTGGGATAAAAGGGGCAGTGTCACGAGATTGTCATCAAGACATGGTGTGATCGTCATCGAAATGTCGTGTTGAACTTTTTCGTCTTAAGCACCATGAGGCTCAGGAATGACCGCCAAGACCGTTTTGATCGTCGATGATGAGGCGCCGATTCGCGAAATGATCGCGGTGGCGCTGGAAATGGCTGACTATCGCGTACTTGAAGCGGACAACGCCCAGGATGCCCACTCCATGGTGGTGGATCATCAGCCCGACCTTTTACTGCTCGACTGGATGATGCCGGGCACCAGCGGCATTGAGCTGGCTAGGCGCTTAAAGCGCGAAGAGACCACCGCCGAGCTGCCCATTATCATGCTCACCGCCAAAGGCGAAGAGGATAATAAAATCCAAGGGTTGGAAGCCGGCGCGGATGACTACATCACCAAGCCGTTCTCCCCCCGCGAGCTTGTCGCGCGGCTCAAAGCCGTGCTGCGCCGAACCACGCCGCGCGGGGTGGAAGACCCCATCGAGATTGAGGGGCTTTTGCTCGACCCGGTCAGCCATCGCGTTAGCGCCTACGGCAAAGCGGTCGATATGGGACCCACGGAGTACCGTCTGCTGCAGTTTTTCATGACCCACCCGGAGCGCGCCTACACCCGCAGCCAGCTGCTTGACCAAGTGTGGGGCGGCAATGTGTATGTGGAGGAGCGCACCGTGGATGTGCATATCCGCCGGCTGCGCAAAGCGCTGGGCGACCACCATCGCCTGATCCAAACGGTGCGCGGTACCGGCTACCGCTTCTCTGCACGGGGGTAAGCGTGCGCCTATGGAGCCGTGAAATTTGGCGTTTGGTGTGGCCCTCGGCCGTTGGCGTGCTGCTGGGGGCGCTTTTGGGCGTGCCAGGGCTGGGCCTAGCCGTCGGCCTATCGGTTTGCTTGGGATTCCACCTTTACCAACTGCGCGCGCTCTACCACTGGCTCACCCGCGCGCCCCAGGAGGAGCCGCCGGCGGCTCCGGGGCTGTGGGGGGAGCTTTTTGACCGTCTCTACCGCTACCAAAAAAGCCAACGCCTGACCCAAAACCGCCTACGCGCGACCCTCGCGCGTATTCAAGAGTCCTCGGAGGCGATGCGCGACAGCGTGGTCATGCTTGACCGCCACGGCGACCTTGAGTGGTGGAACAGCGCGGCGGCCCAGATGCTGGGGCTGAAAGTTGAGCTCGACCGCGGCCAGCACATCACCAACTTTCTGCGCGACCCGCGCTTTGTCAGCTACTTCAACGCTCGCGATTACAGCGAGCCGCTAACGCTCCCCTCTCCCATCGACGAGCGGCGTATTCTGCAGTACCAAATCACCCTCTACGGCGACGATGAGCGCCTGGTGATGGCCCGCGATATTACCCGCTTGCACCGTTTGGAGCAGATGCGCCGCGATTTTGTCGCCAACGTCTCCCATGAACTGCGCACGCCCTTGACGGTGCTCTCGGGCTACCTGGAAACCTACGCCGACTTGGCCGAGCAGCTGCCGCCGCGGCTCGGTCGGGGTATCGAACAGATGCAGGCGCAGACCACGCGAATGCAGAACTTGGTCAATGATCTTCTGCTGCTGTCGCGCTTGGAGATCGACCAGGGGGGGGAGGATCACCAGCCGATCGACGTGGCAGCACTGTTGGCAAAAGTACGCGACGACGCCCTAGCGCTATCCAAAGGCCAGCACGCCATCGAGGTTGAGGTGGAGAGCGACGCGGCGCTTATCGGCAGCGAGCAGGAGTTGCGCAGCGCGGTCTCCAACTTGGCGTTTAACGCCGTGCGTTATACCCCGCCGGGGAGTCAGATTACCCTGCGCTGGCAAGCGAGCGAGCAGGGCGCCTGCCTGGCGGTAGAAGACGACGGCGAGGGCATTGACCCTGTACATATTCCCCGCTTGACCGAGCGCTTTTATCGCGTGGATAAAGGCCGCAGCACCGCGACCGGCGGCACGGGGCTGGGGCTTGCCATCGTCAAGCATGTGCTGCTGCGCCACGATGGAAAGCTTACGATCGACTCCCGCCCCGGTGAAGGCGCCCGCTTTCGCTGCGTGTTTCCCCAAGAGCGGCTCGCCGGCTTTGAGTAAGCCTTCTGTGTGCTAACGCTTAACGCCCGCTCGCGGCGCTTGACGGCGTATCGGTGCGCGCATTCTCGATCTCGATACGATAGTGGGCGTCCCACATCAAGACCGCGCCGGCCACCGCCCCGGGGATCAAAAACAGATTCGCCAGCGGTACCCAGGTGATCAGCGTGACCAACCCACCGTAGCTTAAGCTATGCCACCGCCGGCCGGAGAGCCGCCGACGCATGTCAGCAAAACTCACCTTGTTGTTATCCATGGGGTAATCGAGATAGGTGATCGCCGCGACCCAAGCGGAAAATAGCGCCCATAACAACGGGGAGAGCAGGTTCAGCCCCGGCATCCAGCTGATCACAAAAAGCGCAAGCGCCCGGGGCAGAATGTAGCCCAGTTTGACCAATTCGCGCCCCAAGGCATCGATGGCGGCTCGCGTCAGGCTACGGTCATCTTGAGGATGGCGGCCGGTGGCTTGGATTTCGACCTTTTCGGCCAGAAAGCCGTAAAAAGGCGCCGCGATCATGCTGCTGACCACCGTGAACGAGAAAAAGATCACCACCACTAGGCTCAAAAAAAACAGCGGCCAAATCAGCCATGTGAGCCACGTAAGCCAGTCGGGCACCAGGCTCATCCAGTACGCCAGCCAGCCCTCAAAATAGTGCCAGAGCAGCACCAGCAGAGCGGTATAGAGCAAAAAGTTAACCGCAATGGGCAAAAAGACATAGCGGCGTAAGCCCGGGCGGTAGACCCAGCGGGTTCCCTGCGTGATCGCCGTAAGGGCGTTGAGCATAGAAGTGAGGCTCCTAAATCAAGGCGTATGGTGTAAAACGCACAAAAAAATGGACCGCAACGCGGCCCATAAAGTACGCAAAATCGGGGGAATGGCAAGCGAATAATTCGCCAGCGTTTTAGGGGCTGGAGCCGATGATTACCTGTGCTGCTGCATTTGCTCGTCAAGGGTTTCCGGGTTGGCGTGGCGGATATCCAGCCCTTTCACCAAATACACCACGTGCTCGGCGAGGTTGTCGGCGTGGTCGCCCACCCGCTCCAGCGCGCGCAGTACCCACATCACGCTGAGTACCGGTGAGATAGAGCGCGCGTCTTCAGCCATGAAGGTGATCAGCGAGCGCATGGCGCTGCTGTATTCGTCGTCCACCAGTTCGTCCTCGCGCACGACTTCAAGGGCAAGGTCGGTATCGAAGCGGGCAAAGGAGGTCAGCGCGTCGCGCAGCATCTTGCGCACGTGATCGCTAATGTGGCGCACTTCCACCAAGCCTCTAACGGCGGCACCGCTCTCGCTTAAGGTAATGGCATTGCGCGCGATTTTGCTCGCTTCATCGCCGATACGCTCAAGATCAGACGAGGCGCGAATCACGGCCACGACCAGGCGCAGGTCGGAGGCGGCGGGCTGGCGGCGGGCCAGCACGCGGGTACACTCGTCGTCGATTTGCAGCTGCAGTTCGTTGACCTGGCGGTCGCTGTCGCGCACCTTGATGGCCAGTTTGGTGTCGCCTTCAAGCAGCGAGAGAACGGCATCGTGCACCTGCTTTTCCACCAGGCCGCCCATGGCCATGAGGTGGGTTTTAAGTTCTTCCAGTTCCTGGTTGAACTGACGGGAAATATGTTGGCTGTGGGTGTCGCTGGTGATATCCATGGAGCGCTCCTGATCGTGATGCTCGTCGGTGTGATATATGTCGGTGTCGGGCGGGTCGGTGGTAGGCCACTCGACCGGGTTATGTCATCCGCCCGGTGATGTAATTTTCGGTGCGGCGCAGGCGCGGATTGGTGAAGACTTGATCCGTCGGGCCATACTCAATCAACTCGCCGCTGTGTAAAAACGCGGTGTAATCGGAGACGCGCGCGGCCTGCTGCATATTGTGGGTCACCAGTATTAAGGTGAGCTGAGACTTTAAGTTACGGATCAACTCCTCGATTTTTAACGTGGAAATCGGGTCAAGCGCCGAGGCGGGCTCATCAAGCAGCAAGATATCGGGCTGCACGGCGAGCGTGCGCGCGATGACAAGGCGCTGCTGCTGCCCGCCCGATAGCTGCCAGGCGGATTTGTGCAAGCGCTCTTTGACCTCATCCCAAAGGGCCGCCGAGGTCAGCGCCCACTCGATAATGTCGTCGCGCTGGCGCTTTTTCATGCGCTTTTGCAGCCGCAGCCCAAACGCGACGTTTTCGTAAATCGACATGGGAAACGGGTTCGGCGTCTGAAACACCATGCCGATGCGTCGGCGCAACTCCGAAACGTTCATCCTATCGGCGTGAATATCCTCGCCCTCGAAGGTGATGCGCCCGCTATGGGTGACACTTTCGTTTAAATCGTGCAGTCGGTTGATGGCGCGCAGTAGCGTGGATTTACCGCACCCCGAGGGGCCAATGAACGCCGTCACCCGATGGCGCGGCACGCTCAGCGTTAACTCGTGTAGCGCCGACTTCCCCGCGTACGCAAGGCTAAAATCTTCAATATTTAGACAGGTCCGCTCGGCGCTAAACGGCATGACGTGCGCTAACATGGCTGACCTCGTTGACGGCGTAAATGATGACGCAGAAATATGGCAGTTAGATTAAGCACCAACACAATGACGACCAAAAGCAGCGCGGTAGCGTAGACCAGCGGTATCGCCGCTTGCACATCCTCGCCGTGGAAGGCGGTATCAAAGATATGATAGCCCAGGTGCATGAACTTGCGCTCTAGGTGCAAATAGGGGAACTCACCATCGACCGGCATTTGCGGCGCGAGCTTGGCCACGCCCACCAGCATCAAGGGCGCCACTTCGCCGGCGGCGCGGGCGATGGCGAGTATCACCGCCGTGAGCATCGCCGGCGCCGCCATGGGCATGACTACCCGGGTGAGCATTTCAAAGCGGGTCGCCCCCAGAGCGACGGCGCCTTCACGCTGGGCATCGGGGATGCGCGCCAGCCCCTCCTCAGTGGCGACGATCACCACCGGCAGGGTCAAAAGCGCAAGCGTCAGCGACGCCCATAAAAGCCCGCCGGTGCCAAAGGTGGGCGAAGGCAGCGAATCGCTAAAAAACCACTCATCCAACGAGCTACCAATGCCGTAGACAAACACGCCCAAGCCGAACACGCCATACACGATCGACGGCACCCCGGCCAGGTTGCGCACGCCGATGCGCACCAGCCGAGTGAGGCGACCCTGGTGGGCGATCTCGTTTAAGTAAATCGCCGCCAGCACGCCAAAGGGCATGACGATCACCGACATCACGATCACCATCAAGATGGTGCCGAATATGGCTGGCCAGACGCCGCCGCCTGTATTTGCCGCCCGCGGCCCTTCGCTTAAAAACTGCCATACGCCCTGGGACCAGAACTGCGTTTTTTCCCACCACGACATGGCGTTGGGGCGCTGAGCGCGGTGAATGGCATTGAGCGGCTGGCGCAGCGTCTCGCCGCCCGCGCTCTGGAGGATAAGGGTCGCGTCGGGGCGCTCGACAGCGGGCAGGGTGAGCGCTGTTGTTAACGCGCGCCAGGCGGCGTCGCCCTCCAGCCGGCTCCCCTGGGACTCAAAGGCGCGCAGGTAGCCAATAAAATCGCCCCAAGGGCTGCGCTCCAAACGCACCAGTTCGCGCGGGGTGCTGCGCTCGGCGATACGCTCGATCGCCACCCAGCGCCAGCGCTGGCTGTCGAGGTCGCGGTTGCCGGTGAAATAGAGCCGCTCTTCACCGTCACGGTGGGGCAGCGGCGTTTCGCGCACCGCTTCGCCGGCGATGACCTCGCCGGAGTCCAGCGTGACGCTTTCCAGGGTCGCCGGCCAAAAGTGGCCAAGCCCACGGCTTAGTAAAAGCGTGAGCAGCGCGGCCAACATCAGAAACGACAGCGCCACACTGGCCGCACAGAGCCAAGGCCACACACGGCTCATGCGCCACCCCCCATGCGGCTTAGACGGCTACGCAGGCGTAAACGAACGACTTCGGCCAGGGTATTGACCGAAAAGGTGAACAGAAACAGCACCAGGGCAGCAAAAACCAGTACGTGGTAAGTGCTGCCGCCGGGCGCGGCTTCGGGGAGCTCAATGGCAATGGCGGCGGCGATGGAGCGCATGCCTTCAAGGGGGCGGGCGCTGAACAGCGCGGTATTGCCGCTGGCCATCAGCACGATCATAGTTTCCCCCACCGCGCGCCCGGCGCCGATCATCACCGCCGAGAAAATCCCCGGGCCGGCCGCCGGCAGGGCGACTTTCCACAGCGCCTGCCAGCGGTTGGCGCCGAGTGCCCGCGCGCCTTCAAGCAGCGAAGGGGGCACATCGGCCAGGGCGTCTTCGGCCAGCGCGTAAACGCTCGGCACCACGGCAAAGCCCATGGCCATCCCCACGATCATGGCGTTGCGCGTGGCGTAATTAAGCCCCAGCTGTTGCTCGAGCCACTGGCGCAGGTCGCCGCCAATGAGCGCCTGTTCAAAGTACGGTGTCGCCCAGAGGGCGAGCAGGGTCATCGCCAGCAGCCAGGGCACAAGCCACAGCCCCGCCCAGCTAAAGGGTAAGCGCCGGCGTAGATGGCGCCGCGCCGTGTGCCACAACACCCCGGCCAGTAGCGTGCTCAGGGGCAGCCACACCAGCAGCACCAGGGTGCTGGCCAAATGGCGCTCCACCCAGGGGGCTAAAATCAGACCGGCGATAAAACCCACCACCACGCTGGGTACCGCTTCCATCATTTCCAGCACGGGCTTTAAGCGGCTGCGCAGCCGGGGTGGCATATAGAGCGCGGTGTAAATCGCCGCGCCCAAGGCGATGGGTAAGGCAAAAAACATCGCGGCCAGCGCGGCCTTTAGTGTTCCCCAGACCAGCGGCGAGAGCGTATCCAGCGTAAAAGCCTCCGACAGGGAGAGCAGCGGCACGCTCTGCCAAAGCAGAAAAACGCCGATGGCCAAAATCGCCGCCAATACCGCAAACGCGCCCACGGTAATCGCGGCCGTGGCGAGGCGGTCGAGCCGTTGACGCCTGGGGTGCGCCACGCTTGATAGCGTTGAGTAGGTTGGCCGAGAAGGCAAAGTCATGGCAGTGGAACGAAGCGGTAGGGAGTGGTCGCGGTGTGAGCGCCGCGCATGGCGCTTTCTCCTGAGCGTCGCTTAGCGTAAGGCATGTTTATGACATTCACGTGACAGTGTCTACCTGCGCGCTTGCTGTTGGCGCACCCTCTCCGAGAGGGGCACAAAGCCGGCGGCGCGGGCAATTTGCTGCCCTTCGGGCGACAGTATCAGCGTGAGCAGGGCCCGCTCCGCGGGCGGTAATGGCTCATCGGGCGGAGCGTTAATGTAAAGGTATAAGTAGCGCGAGAGCGGATAGGCCCCGGTTTGAATCGCCTCTTCGCTGGGGGGGACGATATTGCCGTCGTCATCGTAAATACTCAACGCCTTCACCGCCGCGCTTAAGTGGTAGTAACCTGCGTAGCCCATGGCGCCGGGGGATTCGCCTACCGCCGCGACCACCGGCGAGGCGCCGGGGTGCTCGCTGACATCGCGGCGAAACTCGCCGCCACACAGCGCGCGCTGTTGAAAAAGCGCGTGCGTGCCGGAGGCCGAGTTACGCCCATGCAGCGCGATATGACGAAACGGCCACTGCGCGGGGTCGAGCAGCGTTTCCCAGTGGGTGATGGGCTCGCTTGCGCCACACTCGCGCGTGGTGGAAAAAATCGCATCCACCTGGCGCCGCGATAGGGCGTTAAGCGGGTTGTGGCGGTGGACGATCACAATCAGCGCGTCGCGGGCGACTTTTAGCTCCAGCGGTGGATAGCCGTAGCGCTGAATAAACGCCTGCGTCTCTTCCGCGGTCATTTGCCGCGACATGGGGCCAAGCCGCGTGGTACCGGCAATAAGCGCCGACGGCGCATTGGCCGAGCCACTGGCTTGAAACTGGATATTCACCGCTGGATGGCGCTGCTTGAGCGCTTCGCCCCAGCGCAGCACCAAGCCTGCCATGGTATCGGAGCCAATAGCGCCCAAGGTGCCGCTCACCGTTTGGGCGTGGGCAGGGGTGAACGCCAGGGCAAGCAGGAGAGTTAGCCAAATGGGCGCTGCCCAGCGGCGTAACGATACAACGCGACTATTCAAATTGCGCTCCCTTATGGTTAACTGCAACGACGTATTGCACTGCAGCAATTACACTCGCTGCGGAGAAAGCGTAAAATGCGTGCCTTCAACTTTTCTACTCCACAACAATAAACTCAATAAGCGACGCTATCATGACTGTGCTAAACAACGAGACGCTTTTGCCTAACGAAGTGGATGACATACCGGCCCCCACGGGACAGCTAACGCTTAAACTTTTGGCCTCGCGCCAGGATACCAACCTCTACGGCGATATTTCCGGTGGCTGGCTGGTCAATCAGATGGATCAGGCGGCTGAGCTGGCGGCAGGCCGTGAAGCGGGCGGTCGCACCGCCACGGTGGCCATTGAGGCGATGGATTTTTTAAGCCCGGTGCGGGTGGGGTCGATGGTCAGCGTTTATACCCACGTGTGCGATATTGGCCATAGCTCGATGAAGATCGACGTGGAAGTCTGGGTGCGCCCACCCCATGAAAAGCGCCAGGATGAGCGGCAAAAAGTCACCGAAGCGCGCTTTGTGATGGTGGCACTCGATGACAACGGCCGTATTCGCGCCGTACACGATAGCGAGCACTAAGCGGTTTTAACCCAAACACCACCGGCGCGTTTTAGCGTACCGGTGGTGTTGTGCGTCAGCGCCGTGCTTAGTTGATGACCGTGTCGCGGGTTTTCAGGTAGGTGAACAAGCCGCTGTCGGTTGAGGGGCGAACCGTTTCCTGGAAGGCGCGGTAGGAGTCGTACACCTTCTTGGAGTCGGCGTCGCTTTCGGTCTGCTCGCGGATCACCTCTTGCGAGGCGTCGTAGAGTGCTTGCATCACGTCATCCGGGAAGGAGCGCAGCTTGACGTCGTGCTCGTTCACCAGCGTATCGAGTGCCTGCGCGTTGCGGAAGGTGAACTCGCTGATCATCGACAGGTTGGCGGCGCGGGCGGCTTCGGTGACCACGGCTTTGAGGTCGTCGGGCAGCGCGTTCCAGGCGTCGAGGTTGACGGTGCCTTCAAGCACGGCACTGGGCTCGTTCCACGCCGAGGTGTAGTAGTAATCCGCCACTTGGTGCAGGCCGAACGCCAAGTCGTTGTAGGGGCTGACCCAGTCGGCGGCGTCGAGCGCGCCGGTTTGCATCGCGGTGAAGATTTCCCCGCCGGCCATGTTGACCGTGGTGACGCCGATGCGGTTCATCGCCTCGCCGGCAAGCCCCGGTAGGCGCAGTTTGACGCCCTGTAGATCCTCAAGCGAGTTAATCTCTTTTTTAAACCAGCCGCCGGGTTGCGTCGTGGTGTTGCCCACCGCGAATGGCTTGAGGTTGTGCTTGGCGTAGACCTCGTCCCAAAGCTCCTGGCCGCCGCCGTGATAGAGCCAGGCGTTGGTTTCTTGGGTGGTCATGCCAAAGGGCACGGCGGTGAAAAACTGCGATGCCGCGACCTTGCCGCGCCAGTAGTACGAGGCCGAGTGGCCCATTTCCGCCGTGCCTGACGAGACGGCATCAAAGACTTCCAGTGCCGGCACCAGCTCGCCCGCCCCGTGAACGCGCACGCGCATGCGCCCGCCGGAGAGGGTTTCAATGCGCTCGGCGAATTCGTTCGCTCCGGTACCCAAGGCGGGAAAGTTTTTCGGCCATGAGGTGACCATGTTCCAGGTGATGGTCTCTTGCGCCTTGGCGGTGGAGATAAACGGGGCGGCGACGACCCCGGCGGCCCCTAGGCCGGCGGTTTTTAGGGTGTTTTTAAGAAAGTGGCGGCGTTGCATAATGAGCAAAACTCCGAACGTATGGTTTTTATGTAAGCGCGCAATGCGCAGTGTCCGTCGCTCAGTATGCGTTAAAGCGAATTTTGCCCGCAAGCTTTCTGCACCATCATTGCGGGGGATCCTTCATGCGGTTGGCGTGACGCACCAGCCAGTAGCAGCCCCCCAGGGCCAACACCGCCGCCGCCAGCGCGCCAATCAGCCAAGGGTCGATGGTTTCCATATCCAGCACCATAAACTTGCGCACCAGCGCCATAATCGCAATCAGCACCACGATTTCGACGTGGATAAAGCCTTTGCCGCCGGCCATCGTGCGGATAATGGAGTTGTTAAACTCCATGGCGATCAGCACGGTGAGGATCATGTCGAACAGCGCTTGGAAGACGCGGTAGTCGAACGGGTCGCGGCTTTGGATGAACAAAAGCTGCACCACGTGAATCACCAGGTAGTACATGGCGACCAGGACGGCACCGGCAATGGCCAGGGTGAGTACCAGCGAGACCAGGCGTTCAAAGCGGTGGTAGCCGCTTAGCTCGGCCCAGCCGTTGCATACTTCCGGGAACAGGCGTTTTAGGCGTTGTTTCATAAGGCTCTCTCGACGGCGTATGAGGCGGTAGGCCCTGGGGCAGGCGGCAACGGTCTACACTGGTGTCAGCTTAGCAAACCCTAGCACGAGCCATTTAACGCCTTCGCCTTCGAAGCTTACCTGCACCCGCGCACGCGCGCCCTCGCCCTCGGCGTTGAGAATGATCCCCTCGCCAAAGACCGGATGCGCCACCCGCTGGCCCACGTGCAGGCTGGGCAAGTCACCGTCGCCTTCCACGTGCTGTTGCGCGAAGCCAGACGTTGAAATAGCGGACGAGGCCGTGACCGGGCGCGACACCTGGCCGCGCAAGCGGACCTCTTCGAGCAGGTGCGGCGGCAGTTCGCGCAGAAAACGCGACGGGCGCGGAAAGACTTCCTTGCCGTGCAGGCGCCGTGTTTCGGCGTGGGTGAGGTAGAGTTTTTCCATCGCGCGGGTGACGCCGACGTAGCAAAGGCGTCGCTCCTCTTCCAAACGCCCGGGCTCCTCCAGCGACATCTTGTGCGGGAACAGCCCCTCCTCGACGCCGGCGATAAACACCACCGGAAACTCCAGCCCTTTGGCCGAGTGCAGGGTCATCAGCTGCACGCTGTCCTCGAATTCCTCGGCTTCGTGGTCACCCGCGTTGAGCGCCGCCTCGGAGAGAAAGGCTTCCAGCGCGGCCAGGCCCTCGCCGGCCTCCGGGGCGTCGAACACATCGCCTTGAGTGAACGCGCGGGCGGCGTTGACCAATTCCTCCAGGTTTTCCACCCGGGCCTGGCCTTTTTCGCCCTTTTCGCTTTGGTGGTGCTCGATCAAGCCGGTGCGGGCGATGACGTGATCGATAATCTCGTGCAGCGAAAGCCCGGCGGCATCGTTGTCGAGCTGCTCGATCAGGTTGGCAAACGCTTGCACGGCGTTGGCCGCGCGGCCCTTGAGCGTGCCGTCCTGGGCGGCGTCGTGCAGCGCCTGCCACAGCGGGACGCTCTGCTCGCGGGCGCGATGGCGAAGTATCTCCACCGTGCGCGTGCCGATACCGCGGGTGGGCACGTTGATCACCCGTTCCAGCGAGGCGTCGTCGTCGCGGTTGAGCAGCAGGCGCAGGTAGGCCAGGGCGTTTTTGATCTCCAAGCGCTCATAGAAGCGGTGACCGCCATAGATGCGGTAGGGCATGCCCTGGCGAATCAGGGTCTCCTCCAGCAGCCGCGACTGGGCGTTGGAGCGGTAGAGAATCGCCATATCGCGCCGGTTGAAGCCGTCGTTGACCTTCTCCTTGATGGTGTCGACGATAAAGCGCGCCTCTTCAAGATCGTTAAACCCGGCGTAGACCGAGATCGGCGCGCCCTCGGCGCCCTCGGTCCAGAGGTTTTTGCCCATCCGTTCGCTGTTGTGGCGAATCAGCGTGTTGGCGGCTTCCAATATCGCGCTGGTGGAGCGGTAGTTCTGCTCCAGGCGCACGGTCTTGACCTGGGGAAACTCCCGCTCGAAGCGGCGAATATTTTCCACTTTGGCGCCACGCCAGCCGTAGATTGATTGGTCATCGTCGCCGACCACGGTCATCGGCGTTTGCATGCCGCTCAAAAGCTTCAGCCAGGCGTACTGCAGGGTGTTGGTATCCTGAAACTCGTCCACCAGCAGGTGGCCAAAGCGCTCGCGGTAGTGGGCGAGCAGCGCCGGGTTATCGCGCAGAAGCTCCAGGCTTCTGAGTAGCAGCTCGCCGAAATCCACCAATCCGCCGCGCTCGCAGGTCAGCTGGTAGCGCTCGTAAAGCTCGACCATCTGGCCCATGTAGGCATCGCCGGCGACATCCACCTGATTCGCGCGTAGGCCCTCTTCCTTGCAGCCGGCGATGAAGGACTGCACCTGACGCGGCGGGAAGCGTTCGTCGTCGATGGAGAAGTCTTTTAGCAGGCGTTTGACCAGGCGTAGCTGGTCATCGCTGTCGATAATTTGAAAGTGCTGCGGCAGCCGCGCGTCCTGCCAGTGGGTACGCAAAAGCCGGTGGGCGATCGAGTGGAAAGTACCGACCCAGACGTGGCGCAGCGAGATACCCAGCAGCGCCTCCAAGCGCGTGCGCATCTCGCGCGCGGCCTTGTTGGTGAAGGTGACCGCCAAGAGCGCGTAGGGCGAGAGGCCTTCGGCCTGCATCAGCCAGGCGATGCGGTGCACCAGCACCCGGGTCTTGCCGGAGCCAGCGCCCGCCAGCACCAACAGGTTGCCTTGCGGGGCGCTTACCGCTTCGCGCTGGTCACTGTTGAGCTGATCGAGAATCGCCGTGACGTCATCCATAAAAGCCGCTGCCGGGGTCGAAAAATGGTCGCTCAGTCTAGCACAGGGCTAGTTCTCTTCGGGAAAGCGCAGCGGGTTGAGGCTCTTTTTCACCGCTTTGAGCTGCTGGGCAAGTTTGGGGCCGCGGGTTTTGGCCACGCCCACCGCGAGCACGTCCACCAGCACCAGGTGGGCAATTCGTGAGCTCATCGGGGTATAAATTTCGGTGTCTTCGTGGACATCGATATACAGCGGCAGGCTCACCTCTTTGGACAGCGGTGAATCGCTGGGGCACAGGCCGATCACCGTGGCCCCGGCTTCGCGGGCGAGGCGTACGCTGGCGACCAGCGCTTTGGTACGCCCTGTCTGGGAGATGGCGACCACCACGTCGCCCTCTTTGAGCGTCACCGCCGACATGTTCTGCATGTGCGGGTCGGCGTAGGCCGAGGTGGAGATCTGCAAGCGGAAGAACTTGTGCTGGGCATCGAACGCCACCGCACCGGAGGCGCCAAAGCCGTAAAACTCGACCCGGTTGGCCATCGCCAGGGCATTCACCGCGCGGCCGAGGGCATCGTTATCCAAACGGTCGCGCACCGAGAGCAGCGTGCCGACGGTGGAGTCGAAAATGCTGTGCGAAAACTCGGCGACCGAATCGCTATCGTTCATCGAGAACTGCGCGAACTGGCTGCCGGTGGCGAGCATCTGCGCGAGTTGAAGCTTGAAATCCTGAAAACCGTTGCAGCCCAGCGCTCGGCAAAAGCGCACCACGGTGGGTTCGCTGACCTTGGCTTCGGTGGCCAGATCCACGATGCGCATGTGGATCACTTCTTCGGGGTTGCGCAGCACAAAGCGCGCCACTTTTTGCTCGGAGCGGCGAAAGTGCTCCATGCGGCGTCTCATTTCATCGAACAGGGCGCGGCTCACGTTCAACTCCTTCGTTATTGATGCGTGCGGGGCAACAGTATGCCTGAGTCGTGGGCAAAATGGGCAGCATCGCGTGCGCGTTGAATGATGCGTTTAAAAGGCGTGGACGGTTTTTCGCCGCCGCCGTCATCATTTTGTCAACTGGGTTATAGTAAAAGTGCCAGTGCCGCACTGCATCATCGCCGGCAAGCGGCTGGGTGCGGAGAGAAAATGCGGGGAGAAAAAGCACTGTGGATACGGTCCGCTGTTAAAAACAGCCACCCGAAGGAGCGTCGATTATGCGTAATGTCGAACGAGTCACCTCGGTGAAAAGCGAACTACTCGATATTTTTATGAGCATGAACGTGGATGAACATACCCAGCGCCAGCGCGCCTGTGCCAAGCGTAGCCTGCGGGCCCGGCGCGGCATCGAGCAGCACCGCGAATTTCAAAAGCTCTGGCAAGAGATCGCCGATCTGCCCGAGCATGACGACGAACCCATCGAAAACGAACTGCATTAAAAACGCCCTGCCATAACGGCAGGGCGTCGCTCCATCGAGAGGGTTATCGTGGTGTCGCCAAGGCTTACATAAAGCCAGCGATAAACACCAAAATAACGCCGATGGGGGCAATCACGCGGGCAGTGACATTCCACACGCTAAGCCCGGTGGCAGAGAGGTTGAGCTCGGCTTCCACGCTTTTACGCTCAAGTGCCCAGCCCACAAAGAGTACGGCACCAAGACCCGTCAGCGGCAGCAGTATCTTCGCGGTGAAGGTATCCAGAAGATCGAAGATATTGAGCCCGAAGATCAGGAAGTCGGACCAGGCGTTAAACGACAGCAGTGCCGCAATGCCCAATGCCCAAACCGCCAGGCCGCTGACCAGCGTGGCCGTCACGCGGGGCAGGGAAGTGCGCTCTTCCAGCATCTCGACCGTCGGCTCCAAAAGCGAAATCGCTGAGGTAAGCGCGGCGAAGGTGAGCAGCAAAAAGAACATCAGACCCAGAATCACACCGCCACTCATGTTGCCAAAGGCGTTGGGCAGGGTGATAAAGATCAGCCCTGGGCCTTCGCCAGCATCGAGGCCGTTGGCAAACACGATGGGGAAGATCGCCAGACCCGCCAGCAGCGCAATCGCGGTATCAAGAATAATCACCGTGCGCGCCGTGGTCAGCAGGTTGACGTCTTCACCGAGATAAGAGCCGTAGGCCATCATGATGCCCATGCCCAGTGAGAGCGTGAAGAACGCCTGCCCCATCGCCGCCAAGACCACGCCGCCATCCAGCGCGCCCCAGTCAGGGCTGAACATGAACGCGAGCGTTTCGCCAAAGTGGCCGGTGGTCATGCCGTAGCCGACCAGAATCAGCATCAGCACGATCAGCGCGGGCATCATGGCGCGCGCCGCGCTCTCAAGGCCTTTGGTGACACCGCGGGCGACAATGCCGATCACCAGTAGCATAAAGGCGGAGTGCCACAGCAGCAGTGTGCCCGGGCTTGCCAGCATGCCGGTAAAGATTGCCGCGATGCTGTCGGCATCCTGGCCGCTAAACGTGCCGGTGACGGCGTTTAAGGTGTAGTTGAGCGACCAGCCGCCAATAACGCTGTAAAACGACAGGATTAAGAACCCCGCAAGCACGCCGCTTACCCCTACCAGCGCCCAGGCTTTGGGCTTGCCGCTCTTTTCGGCGAGCTCCGTTATGCTGTCGATGGGGTTTTTCTGACCGCGCCGGCCGATCATCCACTCGGAGATCAAAATCGGCACGCCCACCAGCGCCACGCAGGCGAGATACACCAGGACGAACGCCGCACCACCGCTCTCGCCTACGAGGTAGGAGAAGCGCCATATATTACCTAGGCCGACTGCGGAGCCCGCAGCCGCGAGCACAAAGGCCATCTTCGATGACCACTGCGCATGCGCATGTTTTGCCATACATCACCTGTTATTGGATTACGTTGTATTACTTTTCAGCGCTATTGTTTTAAGCACTACCGTGTTCAGCATTACGTTGCTGCGTATTCGCTGTTGGCGCGTCAATGCGCCGTTTCGGAACGGTGACCTACGAAAACCGCTGCAGATAGCCGCTATCGTATGTCGAATTGCCAGCTTTTTCCGAAAGTAAGGGCAATTTATCCGATCAAACGCGCGCATGCCAGTCGGGTTAGCTGAAAAAGACGTTAAAACAGGGGGGCTTGTTTTTCCCCGGGGAAGGGCGCGAGTTCGGGTAGCCCAATGCATTCGGCAAGCTGTTGATACAGGTGGCGCGCCAGCTCAGGCGAGCGGCGATTATCCGCCGTATGCACAAATAAGAAAGGGGTTTTCCCCTGATTTATCCACAAGCTGAGCTGGTTTTTCCAGGGCGTGAAATAGTCGCTGTTTATCTGTTTGTCAAGATGGCCAATGTAGCGAATGACGGGCTGGTCTGCCGTGGAAAGCACGTGTAGTGGGAGTTTCGGCTTTTCCTGCTGAGCGTGCGCAAGGCCGGGATGGGCCTTGGGTGGTGTGGAGAAGAGCGGGCGCACGTCGAGCATCACGCGGTTAGCGTGATAAGTTATCAACAACCGGTTGAGGTCGCGCTCGGCGCTGCCCTTGTGGAAAAATTCGGGGTGCCGGACTTCCACCGCGCAGGGTAAATGGTGGGGCCATGCGGCGAGCAGCGCTTCTAATTTAGGCAGCTCGCGCGGGCCAAAGTCGCGGGGCAGTTGCACCATGGTGGGGCCTAGCCGGTCGTGAAGCGGGGCGAGCGCGTGCAAAAAATCCCATGCCGCGTCTAAGCGGCTCAAGCGCTGCTCGTGGGTGACAAGGGCCGGCAGTTTAAAGCAGAAGCGAAACGCGGCGGGCGCTTGATGTGCCCAGGCATTGACCGTCGCCGTGCCGGGAGTGCCGCTGTAAAACGTCGTGTTTCCTTCCACGCTGGAAAAAACGGCGGCATAGTCGCGCAAAAGCTCGCTTTTGGCATGGGGCGGGTAGAGGCTGCCTTGCCAATCGGGGTTGGCCCACAGGGGTAGGCCGAGATAAAGCGGTGGCGTCATGACGGGACATCTAATATTGGGGGAGAGGCTATGTTAACAGTGACAGGCCTTATTGGCGTGATGCTCGGCGGTGCGGTGGGTGGCATGCTGCGCTTGTGGGTGGGTAATACGGTGGCGCGGCGTGTGGGCACGCGTTTTCCCTGGGGGACGCTCGCGGTGAATCTCACCGCGACGCTTTTGCTGGGCCTGGCATTTGGCGCTGGGCAAGGTTTAGCGGCGTCGTTTGAGGGGCTGGGTTGGGGCATTATTGCCGCCGGGCTGCTCGGCGGTTACTCCACGGTGTCGTCGTTAAGCCTGCAAACCCTGACGCTGTGGCAGCAAAAAAAGCGCCAGGCAGCCGCTTACCTATTCACCAGCGTGGCCGGCGGTATTGCGCTGGTGGCGCTAGGAAGTGTTATCAGCCACGGGTTGATGCGGGCATTGGGTTAGCGCTATGTCGCTCCATCACCGTGACCACCAGGCGCTGAAGCGCTACCTCGCCACCGGGTTGGGCAGTGCTCTTGGCGCCGGGCTGCGCTATGGGCTGAGCGTGGGTGCTGTGCAAACGCTGGGACCCATTTTTCCCTGGGTGACGCTCGTCATCAATGTGATCGGCTCGGGGCTGATCGCTTGGCTTGCGTCTCACGCCCATCAATATCCACACGGCCACGTCTCCCGCTGGCACCACTTTTGGCTTGCCGGTTTTTGCGGCGGTTTTACCACCTTTTCACTTTTCAGCTTAGAAGTGCTGCTGCTGTGGCAGTGGAATCAGATACCCCTGGCGCTGCTTTATGGGCTGCTAAGCGTTAGCGGCTGGCTTATCGCCGCTCATATCGGGCAGCGCTTAAACGGGTCAAAAACCTAAGCCCTGTACTCGCGAATGTGGGAAGGTTGATCTAAGTTAAAGATTAAGCCAGCCTTAAGGCTTAAGCTGCGTCAAATAATCACAGGCACGCTATTTAATTGGCCGCTGCCGCATAAAAGTGGAGTTATATCTTCGGGGGGAGAAAAAATGTCGGACAGCAATAGCGGTATGGCGAGTGATAATAAATCGCTTAAAGCCAAAGAATTAAAACTCTTCTTATTTATTATTATTCTGCTCTTTCCTATCTTGGCCGTCGGCGTGGTAGGCGGTTACGGCTTCGCCGTATGGATATTTCAAATGTTTGCCGGCCCGCCTGGGCCACCGGCATAAAATGTAATACGTATCCGTGACGTGGATTTATGCCGGTGCGTTAAACATCAAGTGACGCATAATTAAAACGCAATAAACAGTCACTAAAGCGGATTTATTCTCATTTTAATATTTTGAACGCAAGTTTAAGGAGCGTTGCTATGCGCGCGTCTCATCACGCCCATAACGATAAGCGGCGCCAGTTGTTTCGCTCTTTAACCGGGAAAGGGAGTGTTAAACGTCCGCCTTGGGCACGGGATGATTTTCTGGCGGCGTGTACGCGCTGCGATGCCTGCATTACCCATTGCCCCGAACAGGTGCTGGTGCGGGGCGGCGGGGGGTATCCCGAAATCTCCTTTGCCCAGGAGGGATGCACGCTGTGCGCAGAGTGCGTCGAGGTGTGCGAGCCCGACGCGCTTTTGCCGCCGCAAAGCGGCGCGGTCAATGCGGCCGCTTTCCCCTGGCGCGCTGAAATTGCGCCGCACTGCTTGGCGCTTGGCGGTATCCACTGCCAGAGCTGCCAGGATGCCTGCGAATGGCGCGCGATCACGTTTCCGCTGGTAGCGGGCGGTAAGCCGCCCACGCCGGTACTGGATAGCGAATGTTGCACCGGCTGCGGGGCGTGCCAGCCCGCTTGCCCAAACAGTGCCATCACCATGGTGAGCATGGACCACGCTAGCGGATAGAGGGGAGAGCCTATGGAAGATAACACGCTGCATATCGTGAGCTTTATTGTTCACGTCAAGCCCGATGCACTGGCCGCCACGGCGCAGTGGTTGGCCGCGCAGCCCAACTGCGATATCCGAGGCGAAGACGAAGCGGGAAAACTCGTCGTCGTTGCCGAAAACAGCAATGAAAAAAGGCTGCTGGGACTGATGGATACGGTACGCGAGCAGCCAGGGGTTTTGGATGCGGCGCTGGTGTACCACGAGGTGCTAGCGGCAGACACCGCTGATGACCCTCAAGACTAGCGTTTCAAGACCAGCGTCAAAAAAACCAGAAAAAGCAAGAAGGGGGAGCCATGAAGCTAACACGTCGAGAGTTTGTTAAAGCCAACGCGGCGGCGGCCGCGGCGGCAACGGCGGGGATGAGTATCCCCGCCGGCGCGAGTAATTTGATCACCAATTCCGAGCTAACAAAGCTTAACTGGAACAAGGCCCCGTGCCGCTTTTGCGGGGTCGGCTGCAGCGTGATGGTGGGGACCTACGACGATAAAATCGTCGCCACCCACGGGGATAACCAGTCGGAGGTCAACCGCGGCCTCAACTGCGTCAAGGGTTACTTCCTGTCCAAGATTTTGTACGGCGAAGACCGTTTGACCCAGCCGCTGTTGCGCAAACGTAACGGGGTTTATGACAAAAATGGCGATTTTGAGCCGGTCTCTTGGGACGAAGCGCTCGATATCATGGCCGATAAGTTTAAAACCGCCATTCGTGACCACGGCCCGGAAAGCGTGGGCATGTTTGGCTCCGGCCAGTGGACCATTTGGGAAGGCTACGCCGCGAGCAAGCTCTTCAAGGGCGGTTTTCGCACCAACAATATCGACCCCAACGCGCGTCACTGCATGGCGTCTGCGGTGTTCGGCTTTATTCGCACGTTCGGTTCGGATGAGCCCATGGGGGTCTACGACGACATTGAGCATGCGGACGCCTTTGTGATCTGGGGCTCCAATATGGCGGAGATGCACCCGGTACTCTGGACGCGAGTGACCGACCGCCGTCTCTCTTTCCCGGATACCCAAGTCGCTGTGCTCTCAACCTTTGAGCACAGAAGTTTTGACTTGGCCGATATCCCCATGGTGATGAGCCCCCATGCGGATATCCCCATTCTTAACTACATCGCCAACCATATTATTCAAACCGACCGCGTCAACCGGGACTTCGTGAATAACCACGTTAACTTTGTCCGCGGTACCGATGACATTGGCTACGGACTACGCCCCGAACACCCCCTGCAGCAAGCCGCCGCCAATGCCGATAACGCCAATAGCTGGTCGGCGATGACGTTTGACGAGTTCGCCGAGTACGTTAAGCCGTATACGCTAGAGCGTGCGGCGCGCGAATCCGGCGTATCGGAGAGCCGCCTGCAAGAGCTTGCCGAGCTTTATGCCGACCCCAATAAGAAGGTGATGACGTTCTGGACCATGGGCGTCAACCAGCATACCCGGGGCGTGTGGGTGAATAACCTGATCTATAACCTGCACCTTTTGACCGGCAAGATTTCCGAGCCGGGCAACAGCCCCTTCTCGCTGACCGGTCAACCCTCCGCCTGCGGGACGGCGCGTGAAGTGGGCACCTTCGCTCACCGCTTGCCCGCCGATATGGTGGTGATGAACCCCGACCACCGAAAAAAAGCCGAAGAGATCTGGAAGCTGCCGGAAGGTACGATTCCCGCCAAGGTGGGCTTTCACGCCGTGGAGCAGAGCCGGCGTTTAAACGATGGCGATTTGAAGGTTTACTGGACTCAGGTGACCAACAACGTCCAGGCCGGCCCCAACTCCCGGCAGGAAATTCTGCCCGGCTGGCGTAATCCCGACGCGTTTGTCATCGTCTCGGATATCTACCCCACGGTTTCAGCCCAAAACGCCGACTTGATTCTGCCCGCGGCCGGCTGGGTGGAAAAAGAGGGCGCGTTTGGTAACTCCGAGCGGCGCACCCAGTTCTTCCGCCAGCTGGTGCCGGCACCCGGTGAGGCGCGCTCCGATCTATGGCAAACGGTGGCCCTCTCCAAGCGCATTCGCGTCGATGAAGTGTGGCCGGAGGAGCAGCTGAATAAAGCCCCTGAGCTGCGCGATAAAACCCTGTATGAGGCGCTTTTTGCCAATGGCCAGGTGGATCAGTATCCGCTTTCCGATATCGCCGAGGGCTACGGTAACCACGAGTCGGAAGATTTTGGCTTCTACCTGCAAAAAGGGTTGTTTGAAGAGTACGCCCGCTTCGGCCGCGGTAAAGGCAAGGATCTGGCGAACTTCGACGTCTACCACGAAACCCGGGGCCTGCGCTGGCCGGTCGTCGACGGCGAGGAGACGCTATGGCGCTATCGCGAAGGCCGCGACCCCTACGTCGAAGAGGGAACGGGGGTGCAGTTCTACGGCAAACCCGATAACCGCGCGCTGATTTTTGCCCTGCCCCAGGAGCCACCGGCGGAAGCGCCGGATGAGGAGTACCCCTTCTGGCTCTGCACCGGACGTGTGCTGGAGCACTGGCACACAGGCTCCATGACGCGGCGCGTACCGGAGCTGCATAAAGCGGTACCGGCGGCGCTGGCGTATATGCACCCAGATGATGCCCGCAAGCAAGGCTTCCGCCGCGGGAGCGAAATCAAAGTCGCCAGTCGCCGTGGCGAGGTGCATTTGCGCGTTGAAACGCGCGGTCGCGTGAAGCCACCCGAAGGGATGGTTTACGTGCCGTTTTTCGATGCGTCGCACCTGATCAATAAAGTCACGCTGGATGCGACCGATCCGATCTCCAAGCAAACCGATTTCAAGAAGTGCGCCGTGCGTCTTGAACTTGTCAACTTGGCGTAAGCGCCATAAGGAGCCTTGTGATGAAACGGTTAACGGTTTCTCTGTTCGTTTTCGTCGTTGCCCTGGCGTTTGGCGGAGCATCCGCGCAGGAGCGGCTTGATCCTTCCGCACCGGACGGCCTGCGTGCCCCCGGTACCGCCAGCCAAACAATGTCGGCCGATCCCATCGCCAACCTGCCCAAACAGGCCGGGCGCGAAGTGCTCAACTACCCGGAACAGCCGCCGGTCATTCCGCATACGATTCGCGACTATCAGGTCGACAAGCGCAGCAACCGCTGCCTCTCCTGCCACAGCCGCGAAGATGCCGTGGACGCCGGGGCGCCGATGGTGAGCATCACCCACTTTATGGATCGCCATAAGCAGGTGCTGGCTGCCGTCTCGCCGGATCGCTACTTCTGCACCCAGTGTCACGTGCCGCAAACCGACGCCAAGCCACTGGTGGAGAATCAGTTTCGCCCCATTGACGAGGTGTTAAGAGAAGCGATTCGCGAACGCGAGGGGGGTGAGCCATGAAGCGATTTTTTGCCCGCTACTGGCGTATCCTCACCCGTCCCAGCGTCCACTACAGCCTTGGCTTTCTGACCCTAGGCGGCTTTATCGCCGGGATCATTTTCTGGGGTGGCTTTAACACGGCGATGGAGGCGACCAATACGGAGGCCTTCTGCGTCTCCTGCCATGAGATGCAGCAACCCCTAGAGGAGCTCAAGTCGACCATTCACTACACCAACCGCTCCGGCGTGCGCGCGACCTGCTCGGATTGCCACGTGCCCCACGACTGGACCCACAAAGTGGCGCGCAAGATGGAGGCGTCAAAAGAGGTGTGGGGCTGGATTTTCGGCACCATCGATACCGAGGAGAAGTACGAAGCCAAGCGTCTGGAACTTGCTCGACGCGAATGGGAGCGACTAGAGGCCAACGACTCCCTGGAGTGTCGCAACTGCCACGAGTTTGACTCGATGGACTTCACCCTGCAGAGCGAGCGCGCCGCGCGCGCCCACTCGACATCGCTGGCGTCAGGAGAGGCGACCTGCATCGACTGCCACAAAGGTATCGCCCACGAACTGCCGGAGATGCCGCCGGGCCATGAAGCGAACCTGCGCACCTCGGATGATCTCGTCTCTTGGGCGGCGCGCCTGGAGGAGGAGCCTTAAGCCAAGAGGTAATTGAGACAGCCGCGCTGCGCTGGCGTCGCATCGTTCATCAGGCGTAGCGAAACGGATCTTGGGGAGACTCAAGGTCCGTTTTTTTATTCAGGGCTGGAGCGAGTGTAATTTTGTATCATGAAAGAACGATAAAGGAGCGCAACCCATGCAAAAAATCTTGGTATTACACGGACCCAACCTCAATCTTTTAGGTACTCGGCAGCCGGAGATCTACGGCCATGAAACGCTGGCGGGTGTGAATAACGCCCTGCACGAAAAAGCGCTGATAGCCGGCTGGGAGCTGAACTATCGCCAGAGTAATCACGAAGGCGAGCTTATCGATGCCATCCATACCGCGCGTGATGATGGCACCTGCGCGATTATTATCAACCCGGCGGCCTACACGCACACCTCAATCGCTATTTTGGATGCACTTAACGCCTTTGAGGGTAAAGTGATCGAAGTGCATATCTCCAACGTTCACCAGCGCGAGGCGTTTCGTCACCACTCCTATGTGTCACTGCGCGCTGACGGGGTGATCGCCGGCTTGGGCACGCAGGGCTACCACGCCGCGCTGGAGGCGATTATGGCGGCGGCAAAGTAAGAAGGTAGGAGAGTCGCCGAAACGCAAGCGGGCGCCCCAAGGGGCGCCCGCTATGTGCATTGGCGAAGAGTGCATTGGCGATGAGTGAGAGGAGAAAGCGCTAAGCGCTTTTTTTGCTCTCGTCTTTCGCCGATTTTTTGCTGGAAGCGTCGCCGTTCGAGGCACTGCTATCGCTGGGCTGGGGTAGCGAGGGCAGCGACTTCGCCAGCATTTCAACGCTGTGGCGGTAGTAGAGCTGACTCTTGTTGTGCTCGCCAAGGCTCGCGTACAAGCGGGCCAGTTCGGCGCATACCACCCCGCTGGGGCGCTGACGCTGGCTGGCTTCAAAGTACTCCTGCGCTTTGCTCCACTGGCCGGTGCGAAGTGAGAGCCGCCCGCAGGCAAGTAGAAGCTCCGGATCATTGGGGCGCTCTTTCAGCCACTGCTCGGCCTTGGCCAGCTGACGCCCCGCATCGACGTTGAGCAGGCCGTAGCGTTTCACCAGGCGAGCGTCCCAGTGGTGATCGAGCGAGTGGCTCAAGAGGCGCTCGGCAATGGGCTCTTCGCCCGCCTGCACCAGCGCTTCGGTGTAGAGCACAATCAGCTCGGTATTGGCGCGCAGGTAGTCGGGCATATCGGCCCAGAGGCCGCGCACGCGCTCAATGTCGCTGGGGTTTTTGCTTTCAAACATGATGAGCTCGCGGTAAGCGCGGTATTCAAGCTGTTCGCGCTCGGTGGGCGAGATCAGCTTTTGCGCCGCCAGCCGCGGAATCAACCGGCGTAGGCCGTCCCAATCGTTAACGCTTAAATGCACCTGCTTGAGCAGCTTGAGCACTTGCGGGTGGTTGGTGAGCTTTTTATCCAACCGGTTGAGAATCGCCAGCGCCTCTTCGGGCTGTTGGCGGTCGATCATCAACTGCGCCTGCATCAACCCAATGGCGGTATCCGCCCCGTCGGTGGTGAGCTGCGCCTGGTTCAGGTGCTCTTGGGATTTTTCGTACTGCCCTTGATAGTGCGCGGCGAGCGCGGCGGAGAGGTAGTTGACCAGCGGGGTACTGGAGTCATCCGCGGCGCGTACCAGGGTTTTCTCGGCCTTTTTCCAGCGCCCGTCGGTCAAGGCGACAAGCCCGCGGACGGTGCGCTTCATGGCGCGGCGATTGCGGGCGCGGCTGTTCCAGGTGCGAAAGCGGCCGACCGGGCGAATGATGCCGCTCAAAAGGCGCAGCGCAAAGTGCAAAGCGATAAACGCCGCGAGCAGCAGTACCAGACCAAACCAGAAGGAGGTTTGCACGGAGGTATCGCCCACCCGTATCAGCCAGTAGCCGGGCACGGACATCATCAGGTGGCCGAAAAAGGCCCCGACGGCCAGCCCGACGATGATGAGGAGAACGAGCTTTCTCATGCCTCACCTCCGCTTGCGTTACGCGATTCGTAGCGGTTGTCGATGAACTCGGCAAGGGCCTGCTGAGAGCCGCTGATATCGGGAAGCTCTGGCGATACCTGGGTCTGCTTGAGCTCTTCTAGGCGCTCGATAACGCTCTGGGTCTCGCTGCGTGAGGTATCGTAGTAGCGGTTAAGCAGGTTCAGCGCTTTATCGATGCTGGCTTCAAACAGCGCCTGCTCCTCTTTGAGCAGGGCCAGCTGAGTCTGCTCAAGGATGAGGCGCAGGCTCTGGCGCAGGTAGGACTCCTGCTCCGGCGTCACCAGCGCTTCCAGCGCTTCGTCGTGCTCGCGAATCACCACCAGCTCTTTGAGTTCTTCGCCGAAGCGGGCCAGCTGGCGCTGGAATGTGCCGGTGGGCGGCTCTTCGATAGTGGCGGAGACCGGCTCGGCTTCCCCGGCTTCTTGGTCTAACCGCAGTGTGGCGATGCGCTCTTGCTGGGCGGTTTAAGCCCGATAAAGGCCGGTACGATCCACGCGCGGCACGGCGTCGAGCGCGGGATGTGTATAAGAGAAAGGACCCAAACTCCATCTTTTTGGGACTCGGCAGCCGGGGGTCCTCGGCCCTGAAAAGCTGGGGCTGGCGATCTCGCGGCGTACCGGCGTCAGCGCCGGGTTGTCGGCATCGGCTAAGCGTGCATCGGCGGTACGCAAGAGCGCGGCGGCGCCTTCGACATCGCGCTCAAGCTGCAGGCGCTGGTTGGCCAGGCGTAAAAGGTAGGCGGCTTCGGCATGGAGCCATTCGCGCTCGTCGGTGTCCTGCTCTTGGGAGAGCTGCTCGAGCACGTTATCGAGCGTCTCATTGACGTCGGCACGGTAGCTTGAGAACTCCTCGCGCAGCGCGCTGGTGGTCTCTTCAAGCGCTTGGTTGCGCTGCTGTTCCGCGCTTTCAAGGCGTGATTCCAGCTCGCTGAGCGCGTCTTGCGAGGCGCTGTTGCCTGCCTGCTGGGCGACGTCGTCGATGCGTTGCTGCTGGTTCTCCAAGCGCTGCCAGCCTTGCCAGGCGAGCCACGCCAGGGCAATCGCCAGGAGAATCACCAGAATGATCGCGACAATGCCGCCTTTGCCGCCGCCACCGCTGTGGCTTTGGGAGGTGCTGGCGGGGGGCGGTGTTTTACTTGAAGCGCTGTTGTCGGCTTTTTTCGCCGACGCTTGGTCGGAGGCGCCGCTGGAGGCGGCGGCTTGTGTGGGCGACTTGGCGGCCGCACTCTTGTCGCTAGCGCTGCTTTGCGCTTTGCTGTCCGCCTCTTTGGTGGCGGTTTTACGGGTTGAGGCGTGGGGCTCAGACTTGGCCCCTGAGCTGTTTGACGCTGAGCGTTGGGAACCCGAGCTACTGGCACTCTTTTTTTCAGAGTTCTCGCTTTCGGAACGCGTGTTGTCAGCGCTCTTGTTTTCAGAACGCTTATTAGCGGCAGCGGGTTGGCTTGCTTGAGTGCCTCCCGCATGGCCACTGTTTTTAGCGTCACCGGCTTTCGGTTGGCCGTTCGACGACGCGGCGGACGTCTTTTTTGACTCGTCCTGATCGTTAGGTTGTTTGCTCATCTGTCGCTAGCCCTTGTTAAGTTCCTTGATCGACATCGGTCCCCGGCGGGTTGCAGGCCTGAGCCAACGCGGCTGTCAGTGCAGCCGGTGTTGCCCCCAAAGCCACCGTAGGGGCTCGAAAGCCCAGTGTTTGTGCCAGTGTAGCCAAACGGCGACTGGAAACGATTAGCGGTTGGTTCAAGGCTGCCTGATCGCACCATTTTGCCAGATGTTGCAGCAGTTCGCCGCTGGTAACGATCAACGCCCGGTAATTCCCCTGGGTCAGACGCCTTTGCCCGTGGGTATCGGGCGGCGAGTAGACGCGCCGGTAAACGCTTACGCGGGTGACGTCGGCGCCGCGCGCACTCAGCGTATCGGCCAGAAGTTCGCGCCCACCTTCGCCGGCGATAATCAACGCTTTTTGCTGCGCCACGCGCGCAAGCGATGGCAGCGCGAGCAGCGCCTCGCTGGTATCGTCGCTACCGCTTGCCGGGACGTGGACCCGTACGCCGAGCTGGCGGTGAAGCGCTTGCGCCGTGGCGCGGCCGACACTGTAGTAGTCAATGCCGATCGGCAGCTGCGGCCAGTAGCGGTCGAGCGCGGCACTTAGGCACTCGGCGGCAAAGGGGCTGACAACGATAACTTTTGCGTACTGATCAAAATCAAGCCACAGGCTGCGTAGCGCTGGCGTTTCGGGCAGCGCTTCCAGGCGCATCACGTCAAGCGGCGCCACGGTGAACCCCGCTTGCTCAAGCGCCTCGGCAAGCACCGTGCCGCGCTCGCCCGGGCGAGTGATCAGTACCGGTAACATCACTGACTACCGTAAACCTCGGCAAGAATGTCGCCCGCGCCGAGGTCTAAAAGCTCCTCTGCCACGCGGATACCCAGCGCTTCCGGCTCATGCATGGAGCCTTTGCCTTCGGCACGCAGCACCTCGGTGCCTTCCGGGTTGCCGACCAGCCCGCGCAGCCACAGTGTTTCGTTGGCTTTATCCAGCACGGCGTGGCCGCCGATGGGCACTTGGCAGCCGCCTTCAAGGCGAGTGTTCATCGCCCGTTCGGCGCGCACGCGGGTGGCGGTGTCGGGGTCATCGAGGGTGGCGAGCAGCGAGACAAGCTCCGGCTCGTGCAGGCGGCACTCGATGCCTAGCGCCCCTTGGCCGCAGGCGGGCAGGCAGATTTCCGGCGGTAGGGCCTGGGCGATCCGCGCATCGAGCCCCAAGCGCTTAAGGCCTGAGGTGGCCAGGATAATGGCGTCGAATTCGCCGGCGTCGAGCTTGCCTAAACGGGTTTGCACGTTGCCGCGCAGGTTGAGAATCTCAAGGTCGGGGCGCGCTTCGCGCATTTGTAGGCCGCGGCGCAGGCTGGCCGTGCCGACGCGCGCGCCTTCAGGCAGCTCATCGATGCTTGTATAGTGGTTGGAGACAAACGCATCGGTGGGGTCGGCGCCTTCAAGAATCACCGATAGGCCGAGCCCCTCGGGGAAATGCATGGGCACGTCTTTCATCGAGTGGACGGCGATATCGGCTCGGCCATCGAGCATGGCTTCTTCCAGCTCTTTGACGAACAGCGCTTTGCCGCCGATTTTGGAAAGCGGCGTGTCGAGGATCTTATCGCCCTTGGTCGACAGCGCGACCAGCTCGACTTCAAGCCCGGGATGGGCGGCGATTAAGCGGTCACGCACATGTTCGGCTTGCCACATAGCCAGTTGGCTTTTGCGCGTGGCGATACGCAACTTGGTGATAGGTTGCACGTCATTCTCCCTATTGCCGCTATCGCGGCCCGATAAACTGTGTTACGACTCATCATAAAGCACCCGGCCACGCAGTAAAAATCAGCGCTACAAAAACATCGCTGGCCGGCGGTGGGGCCCTACCCAGCAAAAACACAATTTTATTAGGATACATTATGGCCCGAGTCCCAACCCCAGGGCAGTTAGCGCAATTTTATACCCTCTCTCCCGATCTGTTTTGCTGCGTGGATTTGGATGGCTGTTTTAAGCAGGTCAATCCCGCTTTTTTAACCCTGCTTGAGTACCGCGAAGACACGGTGCTCGGCCATTCGTATGCCCAGGTGGTGTGCGAAGAGGACCAGCCGTTGGTCGCCGATATGTTGGCGCGGCTAGCGCAGGGCGAGGTGGTGGATGTTTTCGAGCTGCAGGTCGTCAGCGCCTCAAAGCGGCGCTACTGGGTGGAAGTAAACGCCTCGCTAGGCGCGGATCGCGTTATTTACGTCGTCGCGCGGCAAATCACCGAGCGCAAAGCGGTTGAAGGCCAGCTCAGGCTACTCAAGCGCGGGGTCGAATCGAGCGTCAACGGCATTTTGATCGCCGATGCCGGGCAGCCCGATCTACCGCTGGTATACGCTAACGCCGCCTTTGAGCGCATTACCGGCTACCCCCGCGAGGAGGTGCTAGGCCACAACTGCCGTTTTTTACAGGGCGAGGAGACCGACCCTCAGGTGGTCAGACAGCTGCGTGAGGGAATTGCGGCCGAGCGTGAAGTGCATGTCACGCTGCGCAATTACCGCCGCAATGGGGAGCTGTTCTGGAATGAGCTGTACATTTCGCCGGTGCGCGATGAAAACGGTGCGGTGACGCACTATATCGGCGTGCAAAACGATATCTCCGAGCAGCGCCAATACCAAGCCCAAATCGCTTATAACGCCAGTCACGATACCCTCACGGGACTACCCAACCGTAACGCTCTCGCGCGGCGCTTAGCGCAGGGTTGCCAAGTGGCGCGGCGCCATCAGCGCTATCTGGCCGTGCTGTTTATCGATTTAGACGAGTTCAAGCCGATTAATGATACCCTCGGCCACGAGGTGGGCGACTTCATCCTAGTGGAAGCTGCCAAGCGCCTACAAAGCGTGTTGCGCCCGTGGGATACCGTTGGCCGTTTTGGTAGCGACGAGTTTGTCGCGCTGCTGCCGGATCTCGCCCAAGAGAGTGATGCGCTGCACGTCGTTGAGCGTATTTTGCACCAGTTGGCCACGCCGTACCGGCACAAAGGCAGCGAGATGCGCATCACCGCGAGTGTCGGCATCACCACCAGCGACGGTAACGTCGACCGCCCGGAGGCTCTCCTTCAGCAGGCGGACTTGGCGATGTACAAAGCCAAACGCCAAGGGCGCAATACCTATCAATGGTACACCGAGGGGCTCAACCAAAAAGTGAGTGCCCGCGTGGCCCTACGCAGCGCGCTGCAGCAGGCCATCGAGCAAAAGCAGTTCGAGCTGCACTATCAGCCGCAGATCCACAGCCCCAGTGGCCGGGTGACCGGTATCGAAGCGCTGTTGCGCTGGCGCCACCCAGAGCGTGGTTATATTTCGCCCGCCGAGTTTATCAGCCTCGCCGAGGATACCGGCCAGATCATCCCCATCAGCGACTGGGTCTTGGCGACGGCTTGCCGCGACGGTCAGCGGCTCAATGCGCTAGGCTTCGGCCGCGTGAGCCTGGCGGTGAATATTTCCCCTATGCAGTTTCAGCGGCCCGGTTTTTTTGCGTCGATTCAGCAGACCCTGAATGCCAGCGATTTCGATCCGACGCTGTTAGAGCTAGAACTCACCGAAGGCGTGTTGATGGAGAGCGCCGAGCAGGCGATCGATACGCTAAATGCGTTGCGGGAACTCGGCGTGCATATCGCCCTGGATGACTTCGGCACCGGCTTCTCCAGCCTGAGCTACTTAAAGCGGCTGCCGATCAATAAGATCAAGATGGACCGCTCCTTTGTGCGCGAGGTCATTAGCGATCATCGTGACGCCGCGATTATTGAAGGCGTGGTCACGATGGCGGCCAAAATGGAGCTGGAGGTGCTTGTCGAAGGGGTTGAGACGGCGGCCCAGCACGCCTTTTTGCGCAAACAGCTGTGCGAAAGCTTTCAGGGGTTTTACTTCGCGCGGCCCATGCCGTTTGACGATCTGGTGCGCTTTATGCGCGAGCAGCTCCCGGTGTTGCCGAGCGTGACCAGCACTGAGGGCGATGCAGCGCGCACGCTGCTGCTGCTTGATGATGAGCCCAATATCCTGCGTGCCCTTACCCGGGTGCTGCGCCGCGATGGCTACCGGATTATCGCCGTTGAGCGCGCGGAAGACGCCTTTGAGCAGATGGCCATGAACGACGTGCAAGTCATTCTCAGCGACCAGCGCATGCCGGAAATGAGCGGCACGGAGTTTTTGCGCCGGGCCAAAGAGCTCTACCCGGATACGGTGCAGCTGATTCTCTCCGGCTACACCAATTTGAAAACCGTGACCGAGGCGGTGAACCAAGGCGGCGTGTATAAATTCATTACCAAGCCCTGGGACGACGACGAGCTGCGCGCGCTGGTGCAAGAAGCGTTTCGCCATGCCGAGCGGGAAAGGTGGCGCCACGGGCAAAGGGAGCGTCATCCGGCGGCGGAGCGCTAAAGGGATTTACGCCATCGCGGCGGGTGAAATCGCAAAACGCCATGCCGCTTGGTAGGGCGACTCTGGTACACTTTGGCCAACGATTTTCTTAATGTTTACGCAGGATACTGTTGTCATGAGCCAAGCTACCAACCAGTCCTGGGGCGGCCGCTTCAGCGAACCCACCGATGCCTTTGTCGAGCGCTTTACCGCCTCGGTCAACTTTGATCAGCGCTTGGCGGCGCAAGATATTCAAGGCTCGATCGCCCACGCCACCATGCTGGCGCGAGTGGGGGTGCTGACCGATGAGGAGCGCGAGGCGATCGTCACCGGTCTCAACGAGATTCGTGAAGAGATCCGGCGCGGTGAGTTCCAGTGGTCGGTGCCGCTGGAAGACGTACACATGAACATCGAAGCGCGGCTGACCGACAAAATCGGCATTACCGGTAAAAAGCTCCACACCGGCCGCTCGCGCAACGACCAGGTGGCAACCGATATTCGCCTCTTCATGCGCGATGCCATCGATGCCATCGAAGCCGAGCTAATTCGCCTACGCGAAGGCATGATAGCCCTTGCCGACCGCGAAGCCGACACCATCATGCCCGGCTTTACCCACCTGCAAACGGCGCAGCCGGTGACGTTTGGCCACCATTTGCTGGCCTGGCAGGAGATGCTCGCCCGCGACCATGAGCGCCTTTTGGATTGCCGCAAGCGCGTTAACGTGATGCCGCTGGGTGCGGCGGCGCTGGCGGGGACGACCTACCCCATCGATCGCCACGTTACCGCCGAGCTTTTAGGCTTTGAGCGACCGGCGGAGAACTCGCTGGACGCGGTCTCGGATCGCGATTTTGCCATCGAGTTTGTCAGCTTTGCCAGCCTGCTCTTGATGCACCTCTCGCGCATGAGCGAAGAGCTGGTGCTGTGGACCAGCGCGCAGTTCGATTTTATCGACCTGCCGGATCGCTTCTGCACCGGCTCCTCGATCATGCCGCAGAAGAAAAACCCCGATGTGCCCGAGCTGGTGCGGGGCAAAACCGGGCGCGTCTACGGCCACCTAATGGGGCTTCTGACGCTGATGAAGTCGCAGCCGCTGGCCTACAACAAGGACAACCAGGAAGACAAGGAGCCGCTGTTTGACGCCGTGGATACCGTGGGCGACTGCCTGAAAGCCTTTGCCGACATGGTGCCGGCCATCGAGCCGAAAAAGGTCAATATGTTTGAAGCGGCGCGCAAGGGCTTCTCTACCGCCACTGATCTGGCCGATTACCTGGTGCGCAAAGGCGTGGCCTTCCGCGACGCCCACGAGATTGTGGGGGAGTCGGTGGCGTATGGCCTGAAAGAGGAGAAAGACCTCTCGCAGATGTCGCTTGATGAGCTGCGCCAGTTCTCCCAGGAGATCGAAAGCGACGTCTTCGACGTGCTCACGCTGGAAGGCTCGGTCGCGGCGCGTAACCACATCGGCGGCACCGCGCCCGAACAGGTCCGCGCGGCCGCGCAGCGTGCCCGCGAAGCGCTCGATGTGCTTAAGGATCAGGCATGAGCGTTAAGCGTCTAATAGTGGGTGTCGCCGTGTTAATGGCGCTGGCAGGCTGCGGCCAAAAAGGGCCGCTCTATCTGCCCGATGATGAAGCCGCGACCAACCGCGCCGAGCAGGAGGGGTAAATGGACTATTTTAATTACCGTGACGGCGTGCTCTACGCCGAGGACGTGGCGCTGTCGCGTATCGCCGCCGAGCACGGCACGCCCTGCTACGTCTACTCCAAGGCCACGCTTGAGCGCCATTTTCGCGCCTACACCGAGGCGCTGGGTAGCCAGTCGCACCTGATCTGCTACGCGGTAAAGGCGAACTCCAACCTCGCGGTGCTGGGGCTTCTGGCCAAGCTCGGCGCGGGGTTTGATATTGTCTCGGTGGGCGAGCTTGAGCGCGTCCTCAAAGCGGGCGGTGACCCGGCGAAGGTGGTGTTTTCGGGCGTGGCCAAGCAGGCCGAGGAGATGGCCCGGGCGCTGGAGGTCGGGATCAAATGCTTTAACGTCGAATCGCGCCCCGAGCTTGAGCGCTTAAACGCCGTGGCGGGGGAGGCGGGTAAAACCGCGCCGGTGTCGCTGCGCGTCAATCCGGACGTGGACGCCGGCACCCACCCCTATATCTCCACCGGGCTTAAAGACAACAAATTCGGGATTCCCGTCGACGAGGCGCTTTCGGTCTACGAACTCGCGGCAGGCCTGCCCCACGTCAAAGTGGTGGGGCTTGATTGCCACATCGGCTCGCAGCTCACCGAAACCGCGCCTTTCCTGGATGCCCTGGAGCGTTTGCTGGTGCTCATGGAGCGCCTGCACGAGCGCGGTATCGCGATCGAGCACTTGGATCTTGGCGGTGGCCTGGGCGTGCCCTACCGCGATGAAAAACCGCCCCAGCCGTTTGATTACGCCAGTGCGCTACTGACGCGGCTTTCACGCTGGGAAGGCGGCAAAAAGCTCACCCTGCTGTTCGAGCCGGGCCGTTCGATCGCCGCCAACGCCGGCGTCATGCTCACTCGCGTGGAGTTTTTAAAACCGGGTGAAACCAAGAACTTCGCCATTGTCGACGCGGGCATGAACGATTTGATTCGTCCCGCGCTTTACCAGGCGTGGCAGGCGATTGTGCCCGTGGATACCCGCGAAACGCGCGAGCGCGCGCTCTACGACGTGGTCGGCCCGGTATGCGAAACCGGCGACTTCCTGGGTAAAGAGCGCGAACTGGCGATTGCCGCGGGCGATCTGCTCGCCGTGCGCTCGGCCGGCGCCTACGGCTTTGTCATGGCGTCGAACTACAACAGCCGCCCGCGCCCGGCGGAGCTGATGGTGGATGGCGACGCCTGTTTTGTCGTGCGCCGCCGTGAGAGCGTCGAGAGCCTGTGGGCCGGTGAAGCGCTGCTGCCCGAGCACGCGCTAGGTGAGCGAGAGGAGGGGTAATGCTTTTGCACTTCACCAAAATGCACGGCCTGGGCAACGACTTCGTGATGGTGGATCTGGTCACCCAGCGCGCGCGGTTGACCGATGCGCATGTCCGCGAACTCTCCGACCGGCGCTTCGGTATCGGCTTTGATCAGTTACTCACCGTCGAGCCGCCCCGCGACCCCGACATGGATTTTCGCTACCGCATCTTCAACGCCGACGGCAGCGAAGTGGAGAACTGCGGCAACGGTGCGCGCTGTTTCGCCCGCTTCGTGCGCGATCAACGCCTGACCCATAAAAACGAAATTCACGTCGAAACCGCCGGCGGCCCGCTTATGCTGACGATTCAGCACGATGGCCAGGTGCGTGTGGATATGGGCCGTCCGCGCTTTACGCCGTCTGCGCTGCCGTTCGATGCCCCCGGCGATCAGCCTCTGCATGAGTTGGACGTTGACGGTGAAACCTTCGACATCAGCGTGGTCTCGATGGGTAACCCTCACGCGGTGCTGGAGGTCGAAAACGTCGATACCGCCCCGGTGGCGCGTCTAGGGCCCGCCATTGAAGCGCACCCGCGCTTTCCCCATAAGGTTAACGTCGGCTTTATGCAGGTGGTTTCCCCCAGCGAGATCCGTTTGCGGGTGTTTGAGCGCGGCAGCGGCGAGACCCTGGCGTGTGGCACCGGCGCATGCGCGGCGGTGGCCAGCGGCATTCGTCAGGGGCTTCTGAAAAGCCCGGTCAACGTCCACCTGCCTGGTGGTGCGCTCACCATCGAGTGGCCCGACCCGGAAGCCTCGCTGATCATGGTCGGGCCCGCCACACGCGTGTTTGATGGCCGAGTGGCACTGAATCAATCGCAATAACATCAATAACCTAGGGAGAATGGCGATGTCTCAAGCCCCTGAACCGCGCAAGACGCTCGACCCTGATCAAGTGGCGTTCTGGCTGGCTCGTCATCCCGATTTTTTTATCGGCCGTGAAGGGCTTCTACAGCAGCTCAAAGTGCCGCACCCCAACATAGACGGCGCCGTTTCGCTACTGGAGCGGTTGGTCATCGACCTGCGCGAACGTGCCGAGACGGCGGAAGGGCGCCTGGAGCAGCTGCTCGACGCAGCGCGACATAACGAGGCGCAGTATCGTCGCCTGCGCGAAACGCTGTTGGCACTGGTCGAGGCCGAGGACCGCGATGCCCTGGCGCAGGCGCTGGCGACCCAGATGAGCGAGCGTTTCGACACGCCGGCGATGGCGCTGTGGTGCCCTGAAGCGTTGAGCGATGCCGAGCCGACGTTGCCGCAGCCACCGCGGTACGTGCTCAACCAGCACGCCGGCGCGCGGCTGGCGGCGCTGTTGGATGGCCGCACGAGCCGCTGTGCCAAGCTCGGGGTAAGCGATTGGAAGTGCTTGCTGCCCCACGTCACGCCGCCCAAGAAAGCCGGCTCCTGCGCGGTGACGCGCCTCTCGGCGGGCGAGCCGCTAGGCTACCTGCTGCTGGCGAGCCCCGACCCCGAGCAGTACCGGGCGAGCATGGACACGCTGTTCACCGAGTACTTGGGCGATATCGTCGCTCGACTTTTGATCCGTCTCTCACCCCATGACTAACGTCCCTGCCGACTTAACCCCACAGATCGAGGCGTTTTTGGCGGCGCTTTCGCAGCATGCAAGCCCGGCCACGGTGACGGCGTACCGGCGTGATTTGGCCGCGCTAAGCGCCTTCGCCGAGACACGCGGCGTGGTGTCGGTGAAACAGCTGAACACCACGTTTCTGCGCGCCTTTCTCGCCAGTGAGCGCAGCCGTGGGCTGGCGCCACGCAGCCTGGCGCGGCGGCGGGCGGCGGGTCTCAGCGACTGCACGTTTTTTTTTTTTTAATGATACGGCAACCACCGAGATCTACCCTCTTTCCCTACACGACGCTCTTCCGATCTATCACGAAGTCGTTGCCCAGGCCGTGCATTTTGGTGAAGTGCAAAAGCATTACCCCTCCTCTCGCTCGCGGCACGGGCACAGCTCGCTCCGGCGAGCGAAACCGCGCTGTTTGTGGGGCAGCGGGGCGCCCGGCTGGGTCACCGCGCGATTCAGAGGCGTCTGGTGCAGTTGGCCATCGAGCGGGGCTTGCCCGAGCATCTTCACCCGCACCGGCTGCGCCACTCGTTCGCCAGCCATCTGTTGGAATCGAGCCAGGATTTGCGCGCGGTGCAGGAGCTCTTGGGCCACGCCCATCTCTCCACCACGCAGGTCTATACGCGGCTGGATTGGCAGCACCTGGCCGCAAGCTACGACGCCGCCCACCCGCGTGCCAGGCGCCGCGCGCCGGACGCTTCTTCCAATTCACCTCCCGAGGCATAGCCATGCGCCCAACGGCTTCGCTGCAAGCGATTACCTTCGATCTCGATGACACCCTGTGGGACAACCGGGGGGTCATGGCGCGCACCGAAGAGGGCCACTACCGCTGGCTGCTCACCGCGTTCAACGTGTGGCGTGCGGAGCGCGGCGAGCCGCCCCTGGCGTTGACGTATGAAAACGGCTTGCAGGATTACCTTGCCCGCCGCCAGCGCTTAGCCTGCGAGGTGCCAAAGCGGCGCGGCGATTTTACCTGGCTGCGCCTGCGCGCCCTCGAGGCGCAGCTTCAAGCCCAGGGGGTGGAGAAGAGTACCGCCTTGATGTGGGCGTCGGCGGCGATGAACGAATTTCACCGCCTGCGCGTGCAGGTGACGCCGCACCCGGAAGTCGACGCGCTCTTGCATGAGCTGCGTAAGCGCTATCGCTTGGCGGCGATCACCAATGGCAATATCCGCTTAACCCGGCAGCCGCTGGCGCACCACTTCCCGGTGGCCATCGCGGCGGGCGAGCTACTCGCCCCCAAGCCCGACCCCACGCCCTTTCTGACCGCGCTGGAAAAGCTCGGCGCGGTGCCCGAGCGGTCGATGCACGTGGGCGACTCCTGGGAGGAGGATGTGCTGCCCGCCCAAAAGCTCGGCATGCACGCCGTGTGGATCAGCGAGACGGGCGATCAAGCGCTGCCCGAGCGGGTGACGCGCATCGCCCACGTCAAAGAGCTGCCCGAGGTGATAGCGTGGTGGGAAAATAGCGGATAACGCTTCGCTATACCTCATTGGGGAGTGTTAGCCACTGGTCCAGACGCTGCGATAGGGGCTCCAGGCCCTCTTTTTTGAGCGCCGAGAAGAGCTGAACGGAGACGAGGTCTTCCCAGTCGCGCAGCTGAGAACGCACTTTTTGCAGCGAGCTGCTCGCGGGGCCTTTTTTCAGTTTATCCGCTTTTGTCAGCAGAATCTGCACCGGCAGGTCGCGTTCGTCGGCAAAACCCAGCATCATCTGGTCAAACTCGGTGAGCGGGTGGCGGACATCCATGAGTAGCACCAGCCCGCGCAGGCTTTGACGGCCGCGCAGATAGTGGGAGAGGTGCTCTTGCCACTCGCGTTTGACCGCCTCGGGTACTTTGGCGTAGCCGTAGCCGGGCAAGTCCACCAGGCGCTGTGAGGTGGTGTTCATTAAGCTGAAGAAGTTGATCAGCTGCGTACGCCCGGGCGTGCGCGAGGTGCGCGCCAACGCGTTTTGCCGCGTAAGCGCATTGATGGCGCTGGATTTCCCCGCGTTCGAGCGCCCGGCAAAGGCCACCTCGGCGCCGCTGTCGTTGGGGCACTGGGCGAGCGTCGGCGCGCTTAGCATAAAGCTCGCGGTCGAATAGTTGAGTGCCGGAGCGCTGGCAGGTGTTACGGTCATCGGTGTGTATCCTGGCGAAATAGAGCAGAAGTCGGCGCGAAAGCGCGCTGGAATTACCCCTAAAGCAGGCATGCTCTTGCATTTCCGTTGCTGGGGTGATTCGTTATAATGCAAGCGGTTTAATATCTGCGACCTGGGGCGCTAGTGTACCATCGCGCTCTATCCGTCAGCGACATTTCGCACCTTTGCGAGGGTTGTTGGCGGCGCTCAGAGCTGTCCATGGTAGTGTGCTGAACCTGGGCAGCGCCCAGGGTGCGTACCCGTCACCAACTAACGGCATAGTGGAATAGCAATGAGAAAGTTACTGGCAAGCCTGGCAATTACCATGGGTGCCGTTGGCACCGCCCACGCCCAAGAAGACCTGCAAGCCAATGCAGACCCCAACGCTGGCCAAGAACTGGCGGCCTCGTGCGCGGCCTGCCATGGCCAAAATGGCATTAGCGCGATTGGCTCTTTCCCCAATCTAGCGGGTCAGCAGATGTCCTACCTCGCTAAACAGATCATGGATATTCGCGACGGCGATCGTCAAGTCGCGCAAATGGCCGGGCAGGTCGACGATTTCTCCGACCAAGACGCCTGGGACGTCGCGGCTTACTTCGCCGAAATGGACCCCAACATTGGTCAAGCCAAAGACGATGAAGCGCTGCTTGAGCGTGGCCAAGTCCTCTATCGTGCGGGCGATATGGACAAAGGCATTCCGGCCTGTGCCGCTTGTCATACCCCGACCGGGCAGGGCATCGGTACGGCGGTATATCCGGCCCTGTCAGGGCAACTGGCTGAATATACGGTTTCCACGTTGCAAGACTTTGCCGCCGGTGAGCGCCATAACGACCCCAATGCCATCATGCGCGATATCGCCTCTAAAATGAGCGATGACGACATGGAAGCGGTGGCCAACTACGTGCTGGGCCTGCACTAAACCTCGCACTGCCTGTGCTTGTGTCGTGGTGACAAAGGAACCATAAGGCGCTGATAGCGTCTTATGGTTCGCTGTTGATTCGTTGCCCATTTTGGGGCCGGCTTGACCTGGAGAAAGCCCGATATGTTGAAAGCATTAATGGTAGCCGTGGCGGGACTTACGCTCTCTGCGGTGGCGAGTGCTCAGGAGATCGTTGAAGGCGAGCACTACGAGCGTCTAGAAACGCCGGTGGAGACACGGGTGGATGACGGTCAAATCGAAATCACCGAAGCGTTCTGGTTCGGTTGCCCCCACTGCTATCGCCTGCAGCCCGAGGTGACCGAGTGGTACGAAACGCTTGAGGACGATGTCCAGGTTGTTCACCTACCCGCGACGATGGGCGGTGATTGGAACACCCATGCGACCGCTTTCTATGCGGCAAAATCCCTTGGCATTCAGGAAGAGCTGCATGCCGACTTCTTTCACGCCATTCACGAAGAAGACCGCTCGCTGACGGATACCGATGAATTGGCCGAATTCTTCTCGAACTACGGCGTGAGTGAAAAGGAGGCGAGCGAAGCGCTGACCTCCTTTAGCGTGCGCAGCGACGTGAGCCGTGCCAATAGCCGCATGCGCGATATGCAGTTGATGGGCGTGCCGGCGCTGATGATCGATGGTCGCTACCTCGTCACGCCAAGCAGTGCCGGTAGCTTGGCCAATATGCCGCAAATTGCCGACGCGCTGGTTGAGCGAGTCCGCGAGGAGCGAGCAGAGTAATCACGCTTATCAATTGCTCACTAGCACGCTGTTGGGAAGTTAGCCCATGAGTCATCTGGATGCCCGGTCACCGCTACTTGCCAACGGCCATCTGCGCCTGCTTACGTTTAACTTGCAGGTGGGCATCCAGACCTCCGCTTATCACCACTACTTCACCCGCAGCTGGCAGCACCTGCTTCCCCATCCTCGGCGTAACCAGCGCCTGGATTTGATGGGCGACGTGCTGGGGAAATTCGATGTCGTCGGCCTGCAAGAGGTCGACGGCGGCAGTTTTCGCTCAAGTCGGGTCAATCAGGTGGAGTACCTTGCCGCACGTGCCGGCTTTCCCCACCATTTTCAGCAGCTAAATCGTAACCTGGGGCGCATTGCTCAGCACAGTAACGGCTTGCTTTCGCGTTTGGCACCGGCGCGGGTCGAGGAGCATCGCTTGCCCGGCACGCTACCCGGACGCGGGGCGATTCACGCGCGTTTCGGTAATGGCCCGGATGCACTGCACGTCTTTGTGGCGCATTTGGCGCTGAGTCATCGCGGCCGCGTGCGTCAGTTCGACTACCTAAGCGACATTATCCGCCCGCTGCGCCATGTGGTGGTGATGGGCGATCTCAACTGCACCCCGGAGCAAATTCATGCCCATGAGCGGTTTAGCGAGTCGCTGCCCCTGCATCCGGTAAAACCGCTTCTCAGCTACCCGTCGTGGCAACCGCGCCGGGCGCTGGATCACATTCTGCTCTCGCAGAGCTTGGAGGTCTCCGAGGTTCAGGTGTTGGACCACCTCTTTTCGGATCATCTGCCCCTTGCCATCGATCTGCCGCTGCCAGCGGCTTGCCTGACCGCACTGCGCGACGCGCAAAAATAAAAACGTTCAATGCGCGTGAGTGGCCAGCGCTGCATTGTGGGGCAAGATGCGCTATTGTCAGGGCGTTTACGTTCTTCCCTTAGTCGTTTATACGAGACACGCCCCATGTCCCAACAATCACAACTACCGCCTCTGATCGGAGCGCTAGATCGCGCCTCCGAGTGGTTAGGGCGCACGCTATCCTGGCTGATCATTATTATGATGCTCATCCAATTTTTGATCGTGGTGCTGCGCTATATCTTTTCGGTCAACAGTATCTTCATGCAGGAGCTGGTGATGTATATGCACGCGGCGGTCTTTATGCTCGCCGCGGCGTACACCTTTCGCCACGACGGCCACGTTCGGGTGGATATTTTCTATCGCAAGGCGTCGCCGCGCCGCCAGGCGCTGATCAACCTGGTGGGCATCGTGGCGCTTTTGATGCCGGTAATGGTGTTCATCATTGCCTCGAGCCTGGGCTATGTCAGCAAATCGTGGCAGATTTTGGAGACCTCCTCGGATTACGGCGGTATCCCTGCGGTGTTTTTGCTAAAAACCATGATTCCCGTGTTTGCGCTGCTCATGCTCGTACAAGGTCTCGTCGAGGTGGTGCGGAATATCTATATCCTGACAGGGCGAATCACGCCCGTCGCAGAGGATGACAGCCACCTAGAGGAGCGCGTCTGATGCTGGAGTTTATGCCTCTCGTTCTGTTTGCCGTGATCTGCATTGTGCTGATGTTCGGCTTCCCGGTGGCGCTCTCCCTTTCGGGGACCGCACTGCTTTTCGCCGGGCTGGGGCTTGGCCTTGAAGCCATCGGCGTGGACGCCCATTTCGATAGCGGTTATCTAGCCGCGCTGCCGAATCGCCTTTACGGCATCATGACCAATACCACGCTGTTGGCGGTGCCGCTTTTCGTCCTCATGGGCGTGCTGCTGGAAAAATCCAAAGTGGCGGAGACCCTGCTCGACGCGATGGCGCTGCTCTTTGGTTCGCTACGCGGGGGCTTGGGGCTTTCGGTCACGCTGGTGGGCATGCTGATGGCCGCCTCGACCGGGATCGTCGGCGCCACCGTGGTCACCATGGGGTTGATGTCGCTCCCCACTATGCTCAAGCGCGGCTACTCCACCTCGCTTGCCACCGGCACGATTTGCGCCACCGGCACGCTCGGACAGATTATTCCGCCCTCTATTGCGCTGGTACTGCTTGGCGATGTGCTCTCTTCGGCGTATCAGCAAGCGCAGCTGGATATGGGGATTTTCAGCCCCAAAACGGTGTCGGTGGGCGATCTCTTTATGGGCGCGCTGGTGCCGGGGCTGCTTTTGGTCGTGATGTACATGATCTACGTGATGGTGATCGCGTGGTGGCGCCCGCAGTCAGCCCCCGCCGCGGATCGCCAGGAGCTAATGGAGGAGCTGGGCCACACCAAGGGCATCGGCATGCTGCTGCTCAAAGGCTTGGTGCCCCCGGTGGTGCTCATCGTGGCGGTATTGGGCTCGATTCTGACCGGCTTTGCCACCCCCACGGAAGCCTCGGCGGTGGGCGCTTTTGGCGCGCTGGTACTGGCGCTCGCTTATCGCCAGCTCGATTGGGCCACGCTCAAAGAGGTGCTGCGCTCGACCACGCACGTGACCACCATGGTATTTTTGATCTTGATCGGGGCGGCGCTGTTCTCGCTGGTTTTCCGCGCTTACGGCGGTGAGCACATGGTCACCGAGCTATTTGAAGGTATGCCGGGCGGCGTCGTGGGCGCGACGCTTATCGTGATGCTGGTGATTTTTCTGCTCGGGTTTATCCTCGATTTTATCGAAATCACCTTCGTCGTCGTGCCGATCGTCGGCCCGATCCTGCTAGCGATGGGGCTCGACCCGATTTGGCTCGGCATCATGATCGCCATCAATCTGCAGACGTCCTTCTTGACCCCGCCGTTTGGTTTCGCGCTCTTTTATCTGCGCGGCGTGGCGCCGGAGTCGGTGCCGACGTCGGCGATTTACCGTGGCGTGATTCCGTTTATCCTGATTCAGCTGGGTATGCTGCTGATGCTAGCCTTTTATCCTGAGCTGGCGACGTGGCTTCCCGAACAGTTTGGTTAGTGCTATTAGTTGAAAGTGGGAGCTGCTATCAACGCTTGCGCGTGGCAATCTGCACCATGATAGGAAGAAGAACACGCTTACGCGCGGGTGCCTTTCCAAGCAAAAACAGTAACAATAAGGGGTTATATGAAAATTAAAACATTATCCGCCGCCATTGCGATGAGCACGGCCATGTCGGCCGGCCTCTTCGCCGTCTCAAGCCTGGATAACCAGGCTCAAGCCCAGGAAGAGACCTACAGCTGGAAAATGGTCACCTCCTGGCCAAAGAACTTCCCCGGCGTCGGCCAGGGGCCGGAGCGTCTCGCCGAGCTGGTTGACGAGATGTCGGATGGCCGCTTGACCATTGAGGTCTTTGGCGCCGGCCAGTTGGTGCCAGGATTTGAGGTGTTCGACGCGGTCTCCGAGGGCACCGCCGAGCTGGGCCACTCCGCCTCCTACTACTGGAAAGGCAAGGCGCCCGCCGCGCAGTTCTTCGCTGCCGTGCCCTTTGGCATGAACGCGCAAGAAATGAACGCCTGGCTGCACTTCGGCGGCGGTCTGGAGCTTTGGAACGAACTCTACGACGACTTCGGCGTGGATGTCATGGTCGCCGGCGCCTCCGGTGTGCAAATGGGCGGCTGGTACAACAAAGAGATCAACTCGGTCGATGATCTCGACGGCCTCAAAATGCGCATGCCCGGTCTAGGCGGTGAAGTGATGAACCGCATGGGCGTCGCCATCGTGAACATGCCGGGTGGCGAGATCTTCACCTCGCTGCAGTCCGGTGCCATCGACGCAACCGAGTGGATTGGTCCGTACAACGATCTGGCCTTCGGCCTGCATCAGGCGGCGGATTACTACTACTATCCCGGTTGGCACGAGCCTACGGTGATGTTTGAAGCGATCGTCAACGAAGAAGCGATGGCCGAGCTGCCCGCTGACCTGCAGGCGATCCTGAAAACCGCCGTGCGTGACGTCAACGCCAACGTGCTCGACGAGTACACCGCGCGTAATAACGACGCCCTAGAGACGCTGATCAACGAGCACGGCGTTGAGCTGCGCCGCATCCCTGACGACGTGCTAGCGCAGGCGCGCGAACACTCAGCGGATGTGGTGGCGGAGCTTGCCGAGTCCAGCGAGATGGCCACGCGCATTTACGACTCCTATCGTGCCTTCCAGGAGAAGGTGGTGGATTACCACGAAATCTCCGAGCAGGCGTACTACAACGCCCGTAACCCGGTAGGGGACGCAGCAGAGTAACGCCTACTTTTTTTGCATGGTTGCAAATGGCCGCCCCTCGGGCGGCCATTTGCGTGTTAAAGGCAGCACAAAAAGCGCGGCTTGGGTATCCTAGGGGAATAACGTGATGATTTTGCCGAGGAGCCCGATGTCTAACGATTCCCGCCCCCGTAATGTGCTGACGATTGCCGGCTCCGACCCCTCCGGCGGTGCCGGCATTCAGGCCGATCTCAAGACGTTTTCGGCGCTGGGTACCTATGGCACCAGTGTCATTACCGCGCTCACGGCGCAAAACACCTGTGGCGTGCGCGGCGTACACCCCGTACCGGCGGATTTTATCGCCCAGCAGTTGGATACCTTGCTAGCGGATATTCAGCTCGATGCGGTCAAAATCGGCATGGTGGCGAGCCGCGACGTGGCCGAGGTGATCGCCGCTGCGCTCACCGCGCGCCGGCCGCGCTGGATCGTGCTCGACCCGGTAATGGTGGCCAAAAGCGGCGATGTCTTAGTCGACGATGCCGGTATCCACGCGGTGCGCGATATCCTGGTGCCGCTTGCCGATGTCATCACCCCCAACCTGCCGGAAGCCGCCGTACTCTTAGACGCGCGCGCCCCCACGACGCTGGATGAGATGGAAGCCGTGCTGCCGCGGCTGATGCAGCTTGGGGCGCCCTACGCCGTGCTCAAAGGGGGGCATCTGCAGGGCGAGACCTGCCCGGATCTGTTGGCGACACCGCAAGGGCCTGAATGGCTTCCCGCCTCGCGCATCGATACCGATAATCTTCACGGCACCGGATGCTCACTCTCTTCCGCGATTGCCGCCTGTCTGGCCAAACTACCCGCAGACGCTGATTTCAATGCCCCCGTGACCGCTATTCACCAAGCCAAGCAGTGGCTGCATGCCGCGCTGGAAGCCAGTGGCCAGCTCAGCGTCGGCCAAGGCCGTGGGCCGGTGCATCACTTCCACGCCTGGTGGTAAGGCGTTTGCGTCGCGATGGCGGCCTTGCGCGGCGGGCATAAGCGCACCATGCTGAGTGGTGGGCGATTCCCCTGCCCTTGTAAGCTGAGGAGGCCACGCCATGACGCCTACGCTGCTGTTTGCCACCGACCTTTCCGCGGATAACCGCGCGGCGTTTGCCCGGGCGCTGCGTTTAGCCTATGCCCAAGGTGCCCGGCTCGATATTCTCCACGTGATTGACCCCTACCTGCCAAAGCGGATGCTGCACGATTTAGAAGCCGCGGTGGTGGACGACATCACCGCCACACTGAACGATCTGCGTGAAGATTACGCCTTGGAGGCGCCGCAAACGCTGATTCAGACGGTCGCCGGCGCGCCGTATGCCGAAATCGTGCGTGAAGCCCATGAGCGTAGCGCCGAACTGATTGTGATGGGGATGCACCGCAAGCGCGGTCAGAAAGACTTGCTCGCGGGCACCACGGTGATGCGCGTGATGCGCAGCGCGCCGTGTCCGGTCGTCGTGGCCTCTTACCTACCCACCCAGCCGTGGGAGCATATTGTGCTCCCCATCGACTTTTCGCTGACCGCGCGCCATACGCTAAGAGAGGCGTTGAAACGCTTTCCGGAGGCCAAAATCACGCTGCTGCACGCCTGGAGACTTCCCGGCGAGCGAGAGCTGGGTTCGCAACGGGGCTACGCGCAGTGGCGCGAACGTGAAGTGGCGGCGCTGCGGGCGCAGCTTGAAGAGGAGGTCGAGTCGCTGATGCGCGAGCTCGATGGCGTCCCAGAGGTGGAGCTTCTACTGGAACCGGGGTCGCCCTGCGAGGTGGTGAAAGAGTACATGAAGCGCCACACCCCCGATTTGGTCATGATCGGTAGCCGCGGTCAGCCCCACTACGCCAGCCAGTTAACCGAGATGCTGTTAAGCGAGCCTCACTGCGACCTCATGCTCTGCCGCGCTTGGTAGACACGGTTACATTTTTATACGGAACCTCTACCTATTGCGATGGTAGGTATGGTGTGCGTGCCATTTAAACAGGAGGTTCGACATGTCTCTTTCCCCCTTACGCGGGCTGGTACCTGCGCTGCTCCTCTCTTTTGCGGCGCTAGCCCAGGCGCAAAGCGGTACGAGTGTGAACGAAAACGGCGAAACCTTCCCGCGCCACTTGGAAGCTCACGGGCAGCGTTTTGAACTGCTCGGTAGCGGGGTGTTTACTTACATGATCTGGACCGCCTACGCCGGCGCTTATTATCAGGTGGAAGGCGAAACCGAGCCGCAGCCGCTTGGCGATGTGCCCCGCCTGCTGGAGCTGGCTTACTTCCATGACATTGAAGCGGCTGACTTTGCCGAGGCCACCACGGAGACACTGGAAAAATCGCTCACTCGCTACGAGTTCAATCAGGTCGAAGAGGAGATCAACGCCATCAATCAAAGCTACCAAGACGTGGCGCCGGGCGACCGCTATCGGCTTAGCTGGGATGGCGAAACACTGCGGCTGGCGCTCAATGGCGAGGTCGTGTATGAAGGCGGCGATAGCGACACCGCCAGTGCCATGTTCGGCATTTGGCTCGGAAAAAAACCGTTGGGCGAGGATTTTCGCGATGCGCTTTTGGGGAAAGACTAAGCCGGGGAAGAGTCAGTCAGGGAAAACGAAGCGGGCAAGGAGTAAGGGATGAAGGCACTGATTCAGCGGGTAAGCCGCGCGAGCGTCGAGGTTGAGGCGCAGACCGTGGGTGCCATTGAGCACGGCTTACTTGCGCTTGTGGGCGTAGAAAAGGGCGACAGCGAGGCCCACGCCGATAAACTGCTGCAAAAACTCTTGCATTACCGCGTTTTCAGCGACGCGGAGGGCAAGATGAACCTCAATGTGCAGCAGGCCGGGGGCGGTTTGCTACTGGTGTCGCAGTTCACCCTGGCGGCCGATACGCAAAAAGGGCTGCGGCCCAGTTTTTCCAGCGCCGCGCCGCCCGCCGAAGGCGAGCGGTTGTTCCACTACCTCGTTAAGCAAGCGCGTCAAAGTGATATCCCCATCGCCACCGGCGAGTTTGGCGCCAACATGCAGGTATCGCTGATCAACGACGGCCCAGTGACGTTTTTGCTGGAAACGTGAACGGGCTCCTAAGCGTTTTCACTGGCCAGCAACTCGGCTTCCATCGCTTCCAGCTCCTCTTCGGCGCCGAGCCACTGCGCTTCGGCGGCGTCAAGGCGCGATTTGATCTCGGCTTGGCGGGCAAGCGCTTTGGTTAACTCGGTTTTTCGCGACGCGTCGGTGTAGAGTTCAGGGTCGGCGAGCACCTCTTCCACCTCGGCCAGGGCCGTTTGTTCGCGCTCCATGGCTTTTTCTGCCTGATCGCGCTGTTTTTTCAGCGGGCGAAGCCGCTCGCGCATTTTAGCCGCGGCCTGGCGTGCGGCTTTGCGCGCTTCGCGGCTATCGTCGTTTTGCTGCGCGCCCTGGCGCTCGCTTTTTTCGCTGCGAGTATCGCGCCGCTCGGCCTCCAGGCGCTCCTTAAGCCAGTGGCGGTAGTCCTCCAGGTCGCCGTCAAAGGGCTCGACGCGGTGATCCGCCACGCGCCAAAACTCATCCACCGTGGCGCGTAACAGGTGGCGGTCGTGGGAGACCAAAATCACCGTGCCTTCGAAGCTGGCGAGCGCCTCGGTCAGCGCCTCGCGCATTTCTAAATCCAAGTGGTTGGTGGGCTCGTCGAGCAGCAGCAGGTTGGGCTTTTGCCACGCCACCAGGGCGAGCGCCAGGCGGGCTTTTTCGCCGCCGGAAAACGTTGCCACCTCGCCAAACGCATCGTCGCCCTTAAAACCAAAGCCGCCGAGAAAGTTACGGATCTCCTGGTCGCTGGCGGTGGGGGAGAGCCGCTGTACGTGGACGAAAGGCGTGGTGGTGATATCCAGGCCTTCAAGCTGATGCTGGGCAAAATAGCCGACCGCAAGATGCTCACCGGGCACGCGCTTGCCGGCCAGGAGCGGCAATTCCCCGATCAGCGATTTAATCAGCGTCGATTTGCCCGCGCCGTTGGGGCCGAGAAGCCCGATACGCTGTTCGGGGAGCAGCGTGATGTTAACGTGATCCAGCTGCACGCTGTCGCCGTTTTCGCCCCGGTAACCCAGCGTTGCTTGATCGAGTACGAGAAGCGGATGCGAGGTTCTATCCGCCGCCGGCAGGGTGAAGTGAAACGGCGAATCGACGTGGGCCACGGCGATCTCCTCCATGCGCTCTAGCATCTTCACCCGGCTCTGGGCCTGCTTGGCCTTGGTCGCCTTGGCTTTGAAGCGGGCGATGAAGCGCTCGATCTCTTCGCGGCGGGCCTGCTGTTTAGCGGCTTCGGCCTGCTGCAGGGCGAGTTTCTCCGCGCGGGTGCGCTCAAAGCGCGAGTAGTTGCCGCGGTAGAGTTCCACCGTTTTGTGGTGCATGTGCACGATGTGGTCGCACACGGCGTCGAGAAAATCGCGATCGTGGGAGATCAACAGCAGCGTGCCGGGGTAGCGGGTAAGCCACTGCTCCAGCCACAGCAGCGCATCCAGATCCAAGTGGTTAGTGGGCTCGTCCAGGAGCAGTAGGTCGGACGGCGTGAACAGCGTGCGGGCGAGGTTGACGCGCATCCGCCAACCGCCGGAAAACGCCGACAACGGCCGCGTTAGGTCTGCTTGCACAAAGCCTAGCCCCACCAGCAGCTGCGCGGCGCGTGAGCGCGCCCGGTAGCCGTCTAGGGTTTCGATCAGCCCATGCAGCTCGGCCTCGCGGTGGGCATTGCCCGAGGCTTGGGCTGCGGCAAGGTCCGCCTCGGCCTGGCGCAGTGTGTGATCGCCATCAAGCACGTAGTCAATAATCGCCCGGTCGAGGGCATCGATCTCTTGCGCCATATGCGCAATGCGCTGGCCGCCGCTCATCTCAATCTCGCCTTGATCGACGCCTAGCTCGCCTAGCAGGAGTTTAAACAGGCTCGACTTACCTGCGCCGTTGGCACCGATGATGCCGGCTTTGACGCCGCTGTGCAGGGTGAGGTCGGCGTTTTCCAGCAGGGTTTGCGTGCCGCGTTGCAGGGCGACTTGGCGCAGTGCGATCATGCGTGCTCCTGAGCGTAAAGGTGGGCTGTGATGCGCGATTCTACCCGATTGACCGCCCTCAAGCAGAATCCGCTGTGGGATTTTGCCCTCGATTTCTATACGCGACCTGGCGTTGAGCATGCGTGTCTGTGTCTGCAAGACGAAGCAAAGGTCGATGTGTGCGAGCTGCTGTTGCATGCCTGGCTCTTTCACCATGGGCGCAAAGCCGAGCACGCGGCGCTGGTGTTGGAGCGGCGAACGCGAGTTCGCTGGCAGCAGGAGATTACCGGTGTTTTGCGCCAGCTGCGTCGCGAATTGAAAGGCGCGGCGCAAGCCAGCGAAGGCGTGGCTGAGCTACGCGCGACCATCAAGCGGGCCGAACTGCTCGCCGAGCGTGAAAACCTTCAACGCTGGCAGCAGTGGACTCTCGTGCCTGAAAATACGCGTACAGACCCAAAAGAAACGACACGAGAGCCTTCTAAACGTGCGCATTGGCTGCAATTACAGCTTTTTTCGCCGAATTTTCACCCATTTAGTGGTAGCGGCTGTGCTCCGAGTCCGAGGGTGGAAAATGCCTGGGAAGTGTTGGGTGGCCAGCTTGACCGCTTCATCCCGGCGCGCTAGCCTGAATTTTAACTGCTTCTTAAATGACCTTAATGGCGCGTCTGATGACATCTAGTGGCGGCGGTAGTGCCTCCCGGCGAGCGTTGCTTGATGTCAGCAGATGCAAAGGTCTGAGCAGGTTCTGAGCCTATGTTCAGCGCTTACCACTGCAAGAGGAATAACGCATGAAGGCAAGCAAGTCTGTTTCTCCCAAGCTTCTCTCTACCAAGCTTCTCACTACCGCCAGCGTTAGTGCGCTACTGCTAGGGCTGTCCGGTGCGGCCTCGGCCGATAACTGGCGTTACGCTCACGAAGAGTATGAAGGTGATGTGCAAGACGTCTTCGCCTATGCCTTCAAGGAGTATATTGAAGACAACTCCGATCACACCGTTCAGGTTTACCGCTTCGGTGAGCTGGGTGAATCCGACGACATCATGGAGCAGACGCAAAACGGTATTCTGCAGTTTGTGAACCAGTCGCCTGGCTTTACGGGGTCGTTGATTCCCGAAGCGCAAATTTTCTTCATTCCCTACCTGCTGCCCACCGACGAAGAGACCGTGCTTGAGTTCTTCGACGAGAGTGAAGCCATCAATGATATGTTCCCCAAGCTCTACGCTGAGCAGGGGCTTGAGCTTCTCAAGATGTATCCGGAAGGCGAAATGGTGGTCACCACCGACGAGCCCATTAGCTCGCCGGAGGATCTCAACAACAAGAAGATCCGCGTGATGACCAACCCGCTGCTATCGGAAACCTACGATGCCTTTGGCGCGACGCCCACGCCGCTGCCCTGGGGTGAGGTTTACGGTGGTTTGCAGACCGGCATTCTCGACGGCCAAGAGAACCCCATTTTTTGGATCGAGTCTGGTGGTTTGTATGAAGTGTCGCCGCACCTGACCTTTACCGGTCACGGCTGGTTCACTACCGCCATGATGGCCAACCAGGATTTCTACGAGGGGCTGTCTGAAGAAGATCAGGCGCTGGTTCAAGCCGCCTCCGAAGTGGCGTATGACCACACCATCGAGCACATTCAAGGCCTCGCCGATGAGTCGCTGGCCAAGATTCAGGAAGCCTCCGATGAAGTCACGGTCAATCGCCTAAGCGAAGAAGAGATCCAGGCGTTCCGCGAGCGGGCACCGCAGGTTGAGCAAGCCTTTATCGAGATGACCGGTGAGCGCGGTGAAGAGCTGCTGAACCAGTTCAAGGAAGACCTTGCAGAGGTGCAGAGCGATAACGATTAATCGCTGACACGATGAATGTCCAAACGGAGTAGGCTCCGTGTTCGTAGCGCACTGTTTCCGCCCTCTGTTTAGTACAGTCGATGTAGCGATACAGTGCCCGCGATAACCGCTAAGGGGCAGCATGCGCTGCCCCTTTTTTAGTCCTCAGCAGGTTGGATTTTTAAGCGGATAGCAAAAGTTTGGCTTTCGGGCTAGAAAAACCAGGGCGTAAAAGAAGGAGTCCGGCGATGTCTGATGAAGCATCCGAAAAGTATTATCGCTCCGGTTTGCCGGGGTTTCTCGGGATCATTGATACCTTTATCAGCAAGCTTGAGGCGGTGATTTTAGCGTTGGGCGTGCTGTTGATGGCGCTTAATACGGTCACCAACGTGATAGCGCGCTTCATTTTCGGTAACAGCATCATGTTTTCGGGAGAATTGAACCGCATTTTGATCATCATGATCACCTTTGCCGGCGTGGGCTATGCCGCGCGTCACGGGCGCCACATTCGAATGTCCGCGATTTACGATGCGCTGCCGGCGGGTGGGCGCAAAGTATTGATGATTTTTATCGCGCTATTTACCGCCGCGGTAATGTTTTTCCTCTGTTACTACTCAGTTATTTATATCCTTGATTTGCATGGACGAGGGCGTGTACTGCCCGCCTTGCAGCTGCCAATTTGGTTCATCTATGTCTGGGCGCCGCTAGGGTTATTTATTACCGGGATTCAGTATCTGCTCACCGCGGTCAAGAACGTCACATCACGGGATGTCTATCTCTCGACCACCACGCTTGATGGGTATAAAGACACGGAAACCGAAGTCTGATGCAGGGCTTTGACGCAGGGTTTGACACCTTAGGGGAACGGCTATGACGACCATAATGGTAGGAACCATGATCGGCCTGCTGCTGCTGGGCTTTCCGATGATGATACCGCTGATCACCGCAGCAGTGATCGGGTTTTATATGATGTTTAACGGGCTGGGCCAGATGGATACGCTGATCCAGCAGATGATGGCCGGCATTCGCCCCGCCTCGCTGATCGCGGTGCCCATGTTTATTTTGGCAGCGGACATCATGACACGCGGTCAGTCGGCGAATCGCTTAATCGCGATGGTGATGTCGTTTATCGGCCACGTGAAAGGCGGATTGGCGGTCAGTACCGCGGCTTCGTGTACGCTATTTGGCGCGGTTTCGGGCTCTACCCAGGCGACGGTAGTGGCGGTCGGCTCGCCCCTGCGCCCCAAAATGCTGAAAGCGGGCTACTCCGACCCCTTTACCTTGGCGCTTATTATTAACGCCAGCGATATTGCCTTTTTGATCCCGCCGAGTATCGGCATGATCATCTACGGCGTTATTTCGGGCACCTCGATCGGTGAGCTGTTTATCGCCGGTATTGGTCCTGGGTTATTGATTCTGATGATGTTCTCGGCGTACTGCGTGACTTACGCCATTGTTAAGAATGTGCCCACCGAGCCCAAATCGACTTGGAAGGAGCGCGCCAAAGCAGTGCAACAAGCGCTGTGGCCATTGGGTTTCCCGGTGATTATTGTCGGCGGGATTTATGGCGGTATTTTTAGCCCCACCGAAGCGGCGGCAGCCTGTGTGCTGTATGCCGTGCTGCTTGAGTTCGTGGTGTTTCGCTCGCTGAAAATGAACGATATCTATGCCATTGCCAAGTCGACAGGCTTGATCACGGCGGTGGTCTTTATTTTGGTCGCCGCCGGTAATGGCTTCTCTTGGATTATCTCGTTCGCGCAAATTCCTCAAGCGATTCTGGAAGCCGTCGGGGTGAACGAGGCCGGGCCCACCGGCGTGCTGATTGCGATCTGTATCGCCTTTTTCGTGGCGTGCATGTTTGTCGACCCGATCGTGGTCATTTTGGTACTGACACCGATTTTCACCCCGGCCATTGAGGCGACAGGGCTCGACCCCGTGCTGGTGGGTATCCTGATTACGTTGCAAGTCGCGATTGGGTCGGCCACACCGCCGTTTGGGTGCGATATTTTCACCGCCATTGCGATTTTCAAGCGCCCCTACTTGGAAGTGATCAAGGGGACGCCCCCGTTTATCTTTATGCTGATTTTAGCGGCTGCGCTGCTGATTATGTTCCCGCAAATTGCGCTGTTCTTGCGTGACGTCGCTTTCCGCTAAGCCGCTCATCACCATAAGGAGATAAGCCATGTTTAACCGCATTTTGGTCCCGGTAGACGGTTCAAAAGGGGCGTTGAAAGCGCTGGAGAAAGCGGTGGGGCTGCATCTGCTCACCGGCGCGGAAATCTACTTTCTGTGTGTTTTTAAGCACCACAGTCTGCTGGAAGCCTCGCTTTCGATGGTGCGGCCGCAAAAGCTGGATTTGCCCGACGACGCCCTAAAAGAGTACGCCACCGAGATCGCGGTTCATGCCAAGGCGCATGCGGTTGAGTTGGGTGCTGACAGTGCCCGAGTGCGCGCTTTCGTCAAGGGGGGCCGTCCTTCGCGTACCATTGTACGGTTTGCCCGTAAGCGCGAGTGCGACCTGATCGTGATCGGCGCGCAAGGCACCAACGGCGATAAAAACTTACTGCTAGGTAGCGTATGTCAGCGCGTGGCGGGCGCGGCGCACTGCCCCACCATGGTGGTGTAAAGCAAGTCGTAACACCTGGGGCCAACACCCGCTCTCTTAGGTAGATGCAGCCTAAGGCGGCGGGTGTTACGCTTTCCATCTGACCACTTTTCTGATGTAAGGGTAATTGATGAAAACTCTCCTCTCTTCCACGGCGCTGGTTGGCGCGCTTTTAATCGCCCCGTATGCCGCAGCGGCTCCCGAGACCGACGAGGAGCGCTTGGCGTATAGCCTTGGGGTCACGCTCGGCGAAAGCATGCAGGCCGATGTGGATGATTTAGATATCGACGCCTTCAGTGAGGGCATGCGCGATGTGTTTGCCGGCAATGAGCTGGCTTTGAGCGAGGATGAAATCGCCGACGCCCTGACCGCCTTCCAAGAGCGCGCCATGCAGGAGCGCGAAGCGCAAGCAGAAGCGCTTGCCGAAGCCAATAAAGCGGAAGGCGAAACCTTTTTAGCCGAAAACGCCGAGCGCGACGACGTCACCGTGACCGACTCGGGCCTGCAGTACGAAGTGCTCGAATCCGGCGATGGTGCCACACCTGGCCCAAAGGATAGCGTTGAAGTGCACTACGAAGGCACGCTGCTTGACGGCACCGTCTTTGATAGCTCTATCGAGCGCGGCGAGCCGGTGACCTTCCGCGTCGATCAGGTCATCGAGGGCTGGCAAGAGGCGCTGCAATTGATGAGCGTCGGCGACGTATGGAAGCTCTATATCCCGTCCGACTTGGCTTACGGCGCGTCCGGCCAAGGCCCAATTGGCCCCAATGAAGTCCTGATCTTTAACGTTGAATTGCTGGACGTCGAATAACCATGCTAACGACTGCCGCCTCTGCTCCTGCACTCGCTAAGGCGACTCGGCTTTTGCTCTGCGCAGGGCTGAGTGTGCCGCTTGCGGCGATGGCCGATACCGAGAGTGACCCTGCGACCTTGCCCGCGTTGAGTGCCAGCGAGGCCCAGAACAGCGTCGTGGGCGTCTCCTCCGGTGGCTATATGGCGATGCAGCTGGCCATCGCCTGGCCGGAGCGCTTTAAGGGTGTGGGGGTGCTGGCGGCAGGCCCTTGGGGATGCTCTCAAGGGTCGCTTAGCTTAGCGCTGAATCAATGCATGATGACCCGCCGCGGTGAGCCCTCCCTCGCCGAGCTTGATGCGCGTTGGGCGCGCTACGCCGCCGAAGGTCAAGTCGGTAGTGACGCCGCTCGCGACGATCTTCGCGCCTATGTCTGGCACGGTGAAGCCGATGAGGTGGTCGATCCGGTGCTCGGTGATCTGCTCGCCGAGCAGTGGCGCCAGTGGCTCGCCGATGAGGAGCAGTTGAAAGTGGCGCGTAGCGAGGAGACCGGCCATGGCTGGCCGGTACGCCTACCCAGCGACTCGGGCACCGCGCCCGAAGCGCTAGGCGGTTGCCGCCAGGGCGGGGGTAGCCACGTGCTGGCCTGCGATGAAGATATCGCCGGCGAAATGATGGACTGGCTCCATCCCGAGCGAAGCGCCGCCTCACCCGAAGAGGAAGGCGAGTTACTGGCGTTCGCCCAAGGGGAGTTTGATGCCAAAGGCCTGGCCGATACCGGTTACGTCTACGTTCCCGCGGGCTGCGACGACGGCGAGTGCGGTGTCACCGTGGCCCTGCACGGTTGCCAAATGAGCGCGGAGGCGATCGGCGAGACATTCGTGCGCCACACAGGGCTGAACGCGTGGGCCGATCGGCACCGGCAGATCGTGCTCTATCCTCAAGCCGAGAGCAGTTTGGCCAACCCGCAAGGCTGCTGGGATTGGTGGGGCTTTGCCGAAAGCACCTGGCAGCTCAGCCCGCTGCACGATACCCGCGAGGGCGAGCAGGTAAGCGCCTTAACGGCGATGCTTGAGCGGTTACAGGCATCATCGCTGCCCGAGCGCTAACGGCTAGGCTAACGCGCCAGGTGGGTGTTTAAAGCGCTCACCAAGGCGCTTGAGGTGGGCGAATACAGCACCCGTTGCACGATGTCGCCCGTCCGGTTGACCAAGTAAAGCGAGGCGCTATGGTCGATGGTGTATTCCATGGCGGAGTCTTTAGCCTCGACGCGGCGCCAAATCACCCCATAGCGCTCGGCGAGCTCTTCAAGCTCTGCTTGGCTGCCCGTTGCGCCGATAAAGCGCTCGCCAAAAAAGCCGGTATATTCTCGCAAGCGCTCAAGCGTGTCGCGCTCAGGGTCCACCGAGATCAGCAGGGGCACGACGCGTGCGCGCTGCTCGGGCGTTAACTGCGCAAGCGCCTGCTTTTTTACCGCTTGATTCATGGGGCACACATCGGGGCAGTAGGTATAGCCAAACGACACCACCGCTAACTGATCCTCCTCAAGCTGGGTGAGGGAGAAGTCGCCGTGGGTCGAGGACAGCTCAATGGGGCCGCCCATAGGTTCGCCCTGGGTATCGGGTGCGCTTGTGTAGCGGTAGAGGCCGACGGCGCTGGCCATGAGAAGCAGCGCAATCAGCGCAGCGCCTAGCCAAAGAGGCGTGCTTTTCGACGTGGAACGCGGGTTGGGCATGCTGTTAGCTCCGAATGACATCAAAATCAAACCAACTGCCGAGGCGACCTTCCGGCGTCTTAACAATAACGCGGGCACGCCACGGCATCACCGCTTGCGTACAAACGCTCACTTGCCCTTGACCGTGAAAATGCCCCCCGCCGGTGGCGTTTAACGCAAAGCGGTGCAGCCCCATATCCATATCGCGGCCGACAAAATTGACGGTTACCGCCGTTGCTTCAATACCTTCAATGTTTACGTCAAGCGGCAGAATCTCCAGCGCTTCAATACGCTCCTCGACGTCGATCGCGAACGTCATGTGGCCATGATTGCCTAGGGTGGCCGAGCAAGGGGCACTGTGTAAGTCGCAGCCGGTTTCGGGCGGGTACCAGGTGGTATCCGCATCGCCGCGCAGCCAGTGGGAGAAGGCATACCAACTAAGCGCGGCCAGCGCGAGGCCGGTCACCAAGATAAGCCCTTTGAGTAATGGCAGTCGAGCGGCATCGCCGGTTTTTGAGACAGGTTCTGAAATCGGTTTCATGGCAAAATCACTGTGACGTAAGCCGTCGGGTGGGGGCGGGGTATGGTAACAACGCACGTTAACAGCGTACTTTAACAGCAAATCCGCCGGCGTCCCTGTGCTGGGATGTCGCAGGGGGAGGCGAGGCAGGACGTGGCAAGTCAAAGTATCACCGGGGCGCTAGGGCCGCTTTTTTTGCTGATTCTGTTTGGCGCGATACTGGGGTATCGGCGCTGGCCTAGCGTTGCGTTTTGGGCGCAAATGGAGCGGCTGATCTACTTTGTGCTCTTTCCGGCGATGTTGTTGGCGACACTGGCGAGCGCGGATGTCGCGCAGGTGCCCGTGGCGTCCCTGGCGCTGGTGCTGCTGGGGGCGCTGAGCCTCTTTGCACTGCTGCTTTGGTGCGTGCGCCCCCGGCTAGGGCTTGATGCCGCGGCCTTTACCTCGGTGTTTCAAGGCGCGATCCGCTTTAACACCTATGTGGGCGTGGCGGGGGCGGCGGCGCTGCACGGCAGCGCCGGGGCTACCACGGCGGCGGTGGCGGTGGCGTTGATGGTACCGGTGGTCAATGTCATGTGCGTGACGAGTTTTGTCGCCGCGGGTACGCTGGGGCGAGCGAGCCTGGGCAAAAGTATCGCGGCGCTGGTAAAAAATCCGCTGATTCTCGCCTGCCTGGTGGGTGTTGGCTTGAACCTGTCGGAGATAGGATTACCCGGCTGGAGCGAGGAGAGCGTCTCGCTTTTGGGGCGTGCCGCGCTGCCGCTGGGGCTGGTCGCGGTGGGAGTGGCGCTGCGCCCTGCCGCGCTGTTGCGCCTTGATCGCGGCGTGCTGGTCACCAACAGTGTGAAGCTTGCGCTGCTGCCCGCGCTTGTCCTGGCGCTTTCGTGGCTTCTGGGCTTGGATAGCGTCACGCGCGACGTCGCCCTGCTGTTTGCCGCGCTCCCCACGGCCACCTCGGCCTATATCTTGGCGCGTCAGCTCGGCGGTGACGCGGAGTTAATGGCGGCGATTATCACTGGCCAGACGCTGATCGCCATGCTCACGCTGCCGCTTTGGCTACAGCTCACCGGTTAGAGAAAGGTAAATAAAAAATATTCGCATTAGTGTTGACGGGATAAATGAGAATGATTATATTGTGATGGTGGCGTTGGATGAGGCGCCACAGCCAAGGCAGAAACGGCCAGTTTCCTGCCATGGTTTCTCCCTCTCATTGCTAGTCACGGTCTTTTTGCCGCCCCCTTGGGCGGCTTTCTTTTTTTTCGCTGCGCGCTTTTTGCAAATTGCACTTTTAGCCTCCGCCTTCCATGCTGTGAGCTATATCTCGTGCAAGGAGTCCCGCTATGCAGCCGTTTCTCACCCTCTATCTCAATACGTCATCCCCCTTTGCGCGCGTGGCACACGTGTGCCTACATGAAACACGCTTGATTGAGCAGACCGAGCTGCGTTGGTGCGACCCCTGGGCCGCCGACAGCGAGCTTTTGGAGATCAATCCGCTTAGCCGCGTGCCGACGCTGGTGACGGCCGAGGGGCAGGTGCTGACCGAGTCGCTTTTGATCGCGTACTACGTGGATAGCATCAGCGAAGGCGTGTCACTGTTGCCGGAAGCGCAGCGCGAGGCGGTGCTGTCGCTTACCGGGTTGGGTCAAGGGTTGATGGAGGCGGCATTTCAAACCGTGATCGCCCGCAAGCACCAAGGCAGCGAAGCCGATGCGAGCGTGCTGGGGATGCGCCGCGTGAGTGCCATCGAGCGCACCCTCGCCGCGCTGGACGCACACCCTGCCATAATGGGTGCGACGGCGCCGACAGAGCGCACGTTGGATACGATTGTGGTGGCGGTGGCCCTGGCGTACCTGAGCTTTCGCTTGCCCGCCTTTGATTGGGAAAATCGCTTTCCCGCGCTGCAAACGTGGTACGCCAGGGTAACCGATAGCGAGAGCTTTATTCTGACGGCGTTTGAGTAAGCGGTTCAGCTATCGCGGCGGTAGATCAAATCCCATACGCCGTGACCGAGCTTTTCGCCGCGCGCTTCGAACTTCGTCAGCGGGCGAAACGCCGGGCGTGGCACATACGGCGCCGTTTCGGCGGTTGCCGTATTGGTATAGCCCGGCGCGTTCTCCATCACGTCCGCCATCCACTCGGCGTAGGCTTCCCAGTCGGTCGCCATATGCAGCGTGCCGCCGATGTTTAAGCGCGTGCGGATCAGCTCGACAAAAGCGGGCTGCAGAATACGCCGCTTGTGATGCTTCTTTTTGGGCCAAGGGTCGGGAAAGAAGAGCTGCAGGGTATCCAGGCGGCTCTCGGGGATGCACTGCTCCAGCACCGCCAACGCATCTTCGCGATAGACGCGCAGGTTGGTCAGCCCGCGCTTATCCGCTTCATCCAGCAGTTTGCCTACCCCGGGGGCATGCACTTCGATGCCGATAAAGTCGGTATCCGGGTGCGTCTGCGCCTGCTCAATCAGCGACTGGCCCATGCCGAAGCCGACCTCTAAAACCCGCGGCGCACGGCGGCCAAACAGCGCGTCGAGATCTTGCCGACCGTCAGCGAGGGTGAGCCCCAGGCGCGGCCAGACCTCTTCCAGGCCGCGGGTTTGCGCCTGGGTCATGCGGCCTGCGCGAATCACATAGCTTTTGATACCGCGCCGGTGCAGCGGCGCATCAGGGCTCTCGGGGCCGGTGGTCGGCTCAGTGTTGTCGGTCATGGTGTCTCTGTGAGGGCTCTTCGTAATAGGGCTTTAAAGGAAATACTGTATTAGCCGTTAATGCGGCCGGCAAAAGGGGAGGACGGGTCGGCGTGCTGGCGCCACGGCATACGCCCGGCCAAGTACGCATCGCGTCCGGCCTCCACGGCGCGCTGCATCGCGCGGGCCATGCGCACCGGCTCGCGGGCGTGGGCAATGGCGGAGTTAAGCAGCACACCGTCGCAGCCGAGCTCCATCGCCATGGCCGCATCCGAGGCGGTGCCGATACCCGCATCCACCAGCACGGGCACTTGGCTCTGCTCGACAATCAGGCGCACGTTGTGCGGATTCTGAATGCCGTGGCCGGAGCCAATCAGTGAGCCCAGCGGCATGATGGCGCAGCAGCCCATGGTCTCTAGTTCGCGTGCCACAATGGGGTCGTCGCTGGTGTACACCATGACATCGAAGCCGTCGGCAAGCAGCGTCTCGGCGGCTTTCAGGGTTTCGACCACGTTGGGGTAGAGGGTAGCGTCGTCGCCGAGCACTTCCAGCTTGACCAGGTTGTGACCATCAAGCAGTTCGCGCGCCAGGCGGCAGGTGCGTACGGCGTCCTTGGCGTTGTAGCAGCCGGCGGTGTTGGGCAGCAGCGTATAGCGCGCGGGAGAGATCACGTCCAGCAGGTTGGGCGCGTCCGCATCTTGCCCCAAATTCGTGCGGCGCACGGCAAAGGTGACGATCTCGGCGCCGCTTGCGGCAATCGCCGCACCGGTTTCGTCGAAATCCTTATACTTGCCGGTGCCCACCAAAAGACGCGAGCTGAATTCGCGGCCGGCAATGGCAAGCGGTGTATCGGTGAGCTGGGTCATGATGAACTCCTTAGGGCTAGCCCGGGAAAAGAGATTAACCGCCGCCAATGGCGTGGACGATTTCGACCTGGTCGCCCTCGGCCAAGCGTGTGTTGGCGAGCTGGCTTTTGGGCACGATCGCTTCGTTGACTTCCACCGCGACACGGCGGCCGCCAAGCCCCAGTTGGTCGACCAAATCCGCGGCTGACGCGGGGGTGTCGCGGCGACTTTCGAGTGAGTAAGGCTCGCCATTGAGGCGAATCTTAATCGTGGACATGGTAGTTGACATGGTATTGGGCACAGGTTGACGGATGCATGTATCCAGTAATATGGGCGCTATTGTAGCCGTTTCAACGCGGGCAAACAGCCATAAACAGCACAAACGTCAAAGGAGGTAAGCGGTGCGGCGAGTCAATCAGTGGGCTTGGGTGGGGGTGGCGCTCTCCGGGGCGCTCACGGTAGCGCTGGGCGCTTACGCCGCTCACGGGCTGAGTGCGCGTGTTAGCGCACAATTGGTCAGTGCGGTGGAGACCGGCGTGCGCTATCAGGCGTGGCATACGCTCGCCATGATGGCGCTACTGGTGTGGCAAACTCCGCTTAAGGGGCTTCGCTGGGTGATCACCCTCTGGGCGCTGGGCATCGTGTGCTTTTCCGGCTCGCTCTACCTGATGGCGCTAGCGGGGCTCAATCTTGGGCTGGTTACCCCGCTTGGCGGGGTGCTGTTGATCGTAGGCTGGCTAGGGCTCGGGGTGGTGGCGCTGTTGGGTGATCGCTAGCTAAAACGGCCAGCGTCAGGCGTTATCCGGCAGCATGTAGCTTGCGGTGACGTGGATCACCGGCTTGGTTTCATCGGCGGCGGAGACGATCTCGACCTCGCCAACGGCTAAGCGGCGGCCAAGTTTGATCAGCCGGGCGTGGGCGATAATGTCATGCTCACCCGAGGCGGCGCGCAGGAAGTGGCAGTTCAGGTCGCTGGTCACGGCCATTGGCTCGGGGCCGATTTGCGCCAGAATCGCCACATAGAGCGCTACATCGGCAAAGCCCATCATGGTCGGGCCAGAAACCCGGGGGCCAGGGCGCAAGTGCTCATGGCCGATATTAAGGCGCATGGTGGCGCACATTTCTCCCACGCTCACGATGTTGCCCATGCGTTGCGGGAAAACCTCGTCGAGGAAGTGCTCGATCTGTTCAACGGTCATGACAGTCATTGATTTTCCTTCCCTTGTTTTTGTTGCTTACTGGAACGTAAACGTCAGGTTTTCCCTAAGCTAAACAAAAGCCCCTTAAGGTGCGAGACCTTAAGGGGCGGATAGCGACTATGGTCTAGTGCGCTCGTTTGGCTTGGCGTTTACTTCGCCTTGTGAACCTGGCGCCACTCATGCAGCAGCGGCTCGGTGTAGCCCGACGGCTGCTCGCGGCCCTTGAAGATCAGGTCCGACGCCGCTTTAAACGCCGTGGAGTCGTCAAAGTTAGCGCTCATGGCGGTGTAGGTCGGGTCATTGGCGTTCTGCTCGTCGACGACCTTGGCCATGCGCTTCAACGTCTCTTCGACACGCGACGCATCGACAATACCGTGATGGAGCCAGTTCGCGATGTGCTGGCTAGAGATGCGCAGCGTGGCGCGGTCTTCCATCAGGCCGACGTTGTGGATATCCGGTACTTTCGAGCAGCCCACGCCGTGCTCTACCCAGCGCACGACATAGCCGAGAATGCCCTGGCAGTTGTTATCCAGCTCCTGCTGAATCTCGTCATCGGACCAGTTGGCGTTTTCCGCGACCGGCACGGTGAGCAGGTCGTCCAGGTAATCCGGCTCGCCCTGGGCTTCGAGTTCGCGCTGAACGTCGGTGACGTTGACCTGATGGTAGTGCAGCGCGTGCAGGGTCGCGGCGGTGGGAGAGGGAACCCAGGCGGTGTTGGCGCCGGCTTTCGGGTGGCCGATTTTCTGCTCCAGCATGCTGTGCATCAAATCGGGCATGGCCCACATGCCTTTGCCGATCTGCGCGCGGCCCCGCAGGCCACAGGCGAGACCCACTTGGACGTTGTTCTTCTCGTAAGCCTGAATCCAGGCGGCGCCTTTCATATCGCCTTTGCGCACCATGGGGCCGGCTTCCATCGCGGTGTGCATTTCATCACCGGTACGGTCGAGGAAGCCGGTGTTGATAAAGACCACGCGCGAGGCGGCCTCATTGATACACGCCTTGAGGTTGACGGTCGTGCGGCGCTCTTCGTCCATGATGCCCATTTTCAGGGTATCGCGGCTCATGCCCAGGATGTCTTCCACGCGGCCAAACAGCTCGTTGGAGAGAGCGACTTCTTGGGGGCCGTGCATCTTGGGCTTAACGATATACACCGAGCCTGCGCGCGAGTTACGCGGCTGGTCGGCCTCTTTTTTCAGGTCGTGGAGGGCCAGAAGTGACGTCACTACCGCGTCGAGAATGCCCTCGGGCAGCTCGTTACCGCTCTCGTCCAGCACCGCCGGCGTGGTCATCAAATGGCCCACGTTACGCACGAACATCAGCGAACGGCCAGGCAGGGTAACGCTTCCGCCTTCGGTGGTCTGCCAGGTGCGATCGGGGTGAAGTTTACGAACAGAGCGTTTGCCGCCCTTTTCGATCGTCTCTACCAGGTCGCCCTTCATCAGGCCGAGCCAGTTGGTGTAAACGCCTACCTTGTCCTCGGCGTCCACCGCGGCGACGGAGTCTTCGCAGTCCATGATGGTGGTCAGCGCGGCTTCGACGACGACATCTTTCACATTCGCCGGGTCGGTTTTGCCGATCGGGTGCTCGGCGTCGATCTGAATCTCAACGTGCAGGCCGTTGTTGGCCAGCAACAGGGCGTCGGGCTTGGCCGTATCACCGGTGAAGCCGATGAACTTATCGGGGTCTTTGAGGCCCGTTTCACGACCGCCTTCCAGCGTCACGATCAAGTGCTCATCGCGGATGGCGTATTTCACCGCGTCACGGTGCGAGCCGGTGGCCAAGGGCGCTGCGCGATCCAGCACGCCGCGGGCGTAAGCAATGACTTTTTCGCCGCGCTTGGGGTTGAAACTTGAGCCTTTCTCGGCGCCATCGGCTTCGGAGATGACATCGGTGCCGTAGAGCGCGTCGTACAGGCTACCCCAGCGCGCGTTGGCGGCGTTCAGCGCGTAGCGGGCGTTGGAAACCGGCACCACCAGCTGCGGGCCGGCTTGCACGGCGATTTCACGGTCAACGTTGGCCGTGGTGGTGTTGACGTTGGCGGGCGCGTCGGCGAGATAGCCAATCTCTTGCAAAAAGCCGCGGTAGGCCGGCATATCCTTCACCGGGCCGGGGTTTTCACGGTGCCAGGTGTCGAGCTTCTCTTGCAGCGCGTCGCGCTCTTCGAGCAATTGGCGGTTTTTGGGGGTCAAATCATGAAACAGGGCATCCACGCCGGCCCAAAACGCGTCTTGATCGACGCCGGTACCCGGCAGGGCTTGCTCATTGATGAAACGGTCCAAATCGGCTGCCACCTGTAAACGGTGGCGCGTGATACGCTCGCTCATGGGAAATCTCCGGTGTAGGGCGTGCTTGTTTAGGGGCTGAGTGGCCTTGTGATGGTCAGCTCAGGGCGTCAGAGTAGGTTTATGGAAAATACTTCCACATTTGAGTTGGCATGTAAACAGCGTAGACCCTAAAGCGTTCCGATGCTCGACCAAAAGATAGGGCGTGATCAAAAAATAAGCCAGACGGCGTGGGCCAAAGTGGGAGTAGACACAACGTGAGCAGGCAAGATTTTCGCCATCTGGAAGGGCACTTTCGCCGCGTACCGGGAGAGTCGACGTTATTGCAGCTACAGCCAGGCAGTGCCTTGGCGCAAGCGCTGGAGGATTACTTTGGCCACTACGGGCTGGGTGTCCTGCTTAACGATACCAGCGAGGTGTACGCGGGCTTTCTGGATACCGGGCGCTTTTCGCTTTGGTGCCAGGTGTGGAGCCCGCCCGAGCCGCGCGGCACGGCGTTTGTGGTACACGGCTATTTTGACCACTTAGGGCTCTATCGCCATCTGCTGGAGTACCTCTTGGCCAAGCAGTGGCGCGTGGTGTTGTGGGACTTGCCGGGGCACGGGCTATCGAGCGGTGCGCGCGCCTCGATCGACGACTTTGCCGACTACCAGCACTGCCTGCGGGCGCTGCAAAGCCGTTTGCGCGAGGAGAAGCTTGCGCCCACCCCGTGGTTGGGCGTGGGGCAGAGTACGGGGGCGGCGATCCTGGCGACCGATGCGTTACGCCAAGGCGAGCCTTCGCCCTGGGCAGGATTGGTGCTATTGGCGCCGCTGGTGCGCCCCTGGGGCTGGCATCAATCGAGCTGGCTGCACCTTTTCGCGAGCCCTTTTGTTAAAGAAATCCCGCGCAAGTACCGCGCCAACTCCAACGACGAGGCCTTTACCGTTTTTTTACGCGACCACGACCCGCTGCAGCCCGATAAACTCAGCGTGGCGTGGATCAGCGCCATGCGCCGCTGGATGCCGCAGCTGCTCGCGCTTGACCCTGTCGCCGTGCCGACGCTGATTTTTCAAGGAGAGCAGGATGTGACCGTCGACTGGGAGTGGAACCTGCAAATTCTGGCGGAGAAATTCCCCCGCGCCCAGGTTTACCGGCATCCTGAGGCGCGCCACCATCTAGTCAACGAAACCGCGCCCATTCGCGAGGAGCTTTTTGGCGCTATCGATGGTTTTGTTGACGATCTTTCCAGCCTTTAGGAGAGCAGTCCTTAGGCGACTTGGTGGCGACGCGCTTCCTCAAGGTCGTAAGCGTTCTGGAGGCGTAACCAGTAGCCTTCGCTAGTGCCAAAGATGCGCGCCAGACGTAGATCCGTATCCGCCGTAATGGCCCGACGACCAAGGGTGATTTCGCCGATGCGCGTGGCGGGCACACCCATCTGCTTTGCCAGTGCGTTTTTGCTCAGTCCCATCGGCTGTATAAAATCTTCATACAGGATTTCACCGGGATGAATGTTAGGAAGCTTTGTCATGGATTACCTCCTTTCAGTGATAGTCGACTATTTCGACATCGTAAGCATCGCCATTTTCAAAGCGAAAACATAAGCGCCATTGGTCATTAATGCGAATACTGTACTGGCCTTCGCGATTGCCTCGAAGCGGCTCTAATCGATTTCCTGGCGGAATGCGCAAGTCGTCGAGGGTTGCTGCCGCATCGAGTTGCCGCAACTTTTTGAGTGCATTGCGCTGCATGTCGTGTGGCAGTTTACGCGATAGTTCCCCACGATAAATCATAGCGGTTTGAGAACACTTAAAGCCTTTTATCACGACCAACCTCCGTGTTTATAGCATCAGTATAACGCAATGCGTTATATATGCTAATGACTTACCCTCCCTTCAACAGTCTGTCCAGCTGACGGTAGCCGATGGCTTCGATCAGGTGCGGCTGGGTGGGTTTGGGGGCGTCTTCTAGGTCGGCGAGCGTCAGCGCCACGCGCAGTACGCGGTGGTAGGCGCGGGCCGAGAGCTTGAGCTTTTCCAGCACGCCGGCAAGCCAGGCGCGTTCGCGGTCATCCAGCGCGCAGGCGGCCTCCAACGCTTTGCCACCAAGCTCGCTATTGAGCGCACCCCGGGCCATTTGCCGTTCGCGGGCTGCTACTACCCGTTGGCGTACCGCATGGGAGGGCTCGCCTTCGGTTTGCGCCGTGAGCTGCTCGGGCGGCAGCGCGGGTACTTCCACCTGTAGGTCGATACGGTCCAGAAGCGGGCCGGAAAGCCGCGCCTGGTAGCGCTGAATTTGCGTGGCGGTGCACTGGCAGCGTTGGCGCGGGTCGCCCAAGTGCCCGCAGGGGCACGGGTTCATCGCGGCAACCAGTTGGCAATGTGCTAGATTATGATGAATTGTTTAACATCGGATCGAAAGCATGCCCAAAGCCATCTCATACATACGTTTTTCATCAGGTAGACAAGGCAAAGGCTCTACCACAGAGCGACAAAAGGCGCTAATACAGCAATGGCTTTCTGACAATCCAGACATCCAACTATCCCACTTATCCCAAGAGGATCTAGGTAAAAGTGGATTCAGAGGGGATCATCTTCAGCATGGATTGGGACGAATCTTAGAAGCTATTGAAGAGGATAAAATCTGCCCAGGAGATTTCATTCTCGTAGAAGCTATAGATCGGATAGGACGTCTTGAGCCATTCGATATGATTAGCCTAATACAAGATATTGTTGCTAAGGATGTGAACATTGTAACCTTGGAAGACCAGCAAACATACTCAAGAAATGCGTTGAATAACAATTTTTCATCATTGTACATACTGATTGGTAAGATTCAGCAAGCACATCACTACTCAAAATCACTTTCAAATAGACTTATTGCAGCCTATGAAGCTAAGAGAAGGAAAGCTAGAGCAGGTGAAGATATTCGTATAATAACTCCCTTCTGGCTGGATAAGGAAGGAAGTTTGATTCCAGAAAAAGCGGAGATAACCAAGAAATGTATTGATTTTTACCTCAAGGGTTATGGGACTAGGAAAATAATTCTGATGTTATTGGATGATTACGAAGAACTTAAAGGAGTTCATCCTACTACTCTTAAAAGATGGTTTCAGCATCGTGCTTTGATTGGGGAATGGGAAAACAAGGGTGATCACATACGAAATGTATTTGAGCCATTGATTGACCATGCAACGTTCTATCGACTTCAGAAGCAGATTAAAGAAAGAGCAAGGGTTATGTCGCCAGAGCAGACATACGATCTATCAGGTCTAGTAAAATGCTCTCAGTGCGGTTCTAGGTACTACTACAGAAGAAAGTATCATAATCATGGTTATATAATATATTCAAATTGTTCAACTTATCTTAAAAGGGGTAAGCCTTTCTGCAATAATAATAAAACATGGCCCTATCAAGTTTTGATGGCTATACACGACCTAACATTTGATATGCATTTAGGTAAAGCTTCGTTTGATTATGCTGAAACTGGTGTGGCAACTGAGATAGAGACATTGAAGTCTGAAAGACAAGAGATTTCTGATCAAGTTGATAATCTTTTAGAAATCTTATTGATTATGCCAAAACAGCAAAATACAGTAGATAAAATGACCATTCTCAATAATCGGATGATGGAGATAGATGCTAAAATATATTCTCTCGAATCATCACTTATAAAAGATGAGGTGGTCTTCGATTCTGACTGCAAGGATAATCCGTATTGGTACAAACTTATTAAATTGGCTAATGATCAGCAGTTTGATATAGTATCAGATTCCATATATCTCAGGGAAACACTTAAAAAGTCAGCTTATGAGATTCTGGGAAACGATGACACTATGGTTGTTAAGACAGGGCCATCAAATTTCGTAGAATTTACATTAGTAAGAAGATCTCAAAAATACGCTTGTTATATAGTTAAGCGGTATACTCCAGCATATTCTATTCCGTTGGCAGACGACGAATCGGTAGATGTTTCTCATAAAGAGGAAACTGTTTTTTTTGCAGTAAATTATAAAGGAATTATAGTTTCATCATCCGATGAAAGTCGGCTTTTGAATGAACTTGAAAAGCGTGATGGAGATGCCGCGCTAGAATACCTTTTTACAGAAAGAGCAGAGCTTTATGATATGAAAATTAAAATTAATGAGTAATAAGAGTCTGTTCCAGAAGGTCAAGGTGTTTTGATGATAGCTTCATTTAAGACGATTGTTTGAATCATTTTGATAGATCGCGTCGTCCGTTTAGAGACAACTGATCCCATGCTAAGGAGTTGTTTAGATTAGGGTTAATTTGCTTAGTCATATATCTCACGATAGATTTGATATCATCAATTGGCTTTATCCATTCATCATTGACTGCAGTTAGTGCGGGGTTTCCAGCATAAGAGCTTGCACCAACCCATGACTCAATTATGGCATCTCGAAGATTGAGTTTTTTACGCCTGTTATAATTAAGTATACTAGGGGTTGGGTCGTAAACGGTCCACTAAACACATCTTCTCAGGCTGAATGTTGCCAACCACACTGAGGCTCTCTTTTATTTGGGAGAGCCTCATGAGTCGCGAACTCAACGCTACACAAGCCTTTTGGCTCGGTCATCTTTACCATGCCTCAGTACTGGAGATGCCGCTAAGCCAGTACGCCACGCATCAGGGATTAACGTTAGCCGATCTGCTGGCCTGGGAAGGGCGGCTCAAGGTCCAGGCGTTGCCCGTGCCACCACGCTATCGTCCCGCGCGATTTGTCGAAGTGGCGGTGGCGCCATGATCCGTCCCAGTACCGACTTGAACGTATATCTGTGCCGCGAACCGGTGGATATGCGCAAGCAGATCGACGGACTGGCCTTATTGGTTCAGGAAGCCATGGAGTTGAATCCGTTCGATAAGGCGCTGTTTGTGTTCGGTAATCGGCAGCGTGACAAGGTGAAACTGCTGTTCTGGGAGCGCAATGGTTTTGTGGTGTGGTACAAGCGCCTAGAACGCGAACGTTTTAAATGGCCAACCCACCTGGATGGGGACTCGGTGACACTGAGTGGCCAGGAACTTAACTGGCTGCTGGATGGCTACGACCTGAAAGCGATGCAACCGCATAAAGCACTGAATTTTCAGTCTGTTGGCTGATGTTCTTGCTCCTTTTTTACGGGCGTTTTTGATATACTCTGCGGCATGAAAAACGCCACTGCTTCCGCCCATGACGTCTCTCAACTGCAACGCCAGGTTCAGGCGCTGGAGGAAGAGAACGCGCAGCTGCATCGCCTGATGGAGAAGAAAGAGGCGCAGTGGGAAGCGGCCAAGCAATCCCTGTACGAACAGTTCCGCCTGGCATTGGAGCGCCAGTTTGGTCCCTCCACGGAAAAGTACGGCATCCAACAGGGTGACCTGCTGATCAATGAGGCTGAGCTGGCCGTTGATGAAGAGGACAGTGCGGCGGATGATGAAGCGACGGAGAACGCCGACGCAACGTCATTGGCCGATAACGCTACCGCTCCTGTCAAAAAGCGCCCGCGCGGTGGGCGTGTGGCCCTGCCGCCAGAACTGCCTCGCGTCGAGGTGGTTCATGAGCTAAACGAAGCAGAACGTTGTTGTGCCCAAGACGGAACCGAGCTTAAGGTCATCGGTGAAGACGTCAGTGAAGAGCTTCATGTGGTGCCGGCTCGCGTCGAAGTGATCCGCCATGTGCGGCGCAAATATGCCTGCCCAACCTGCGAAGAAAACGTCAAAACGGCCCCTGCACCGGCCAAACTGCTGCCCAAGAGTAATGCCAGCGCCACCTTGTTAGCCTACGTGGCCACCGCCAAGTACCAGGATGCCTTGCCGCTCTACCGGCAAAGTCAGATCTTTGCCCGACACGGCGCGGAGATCCCGCGCAACACGCTAGCCCGCTGGATGGTGCAAGCCGGTGAGCGCCTCACCCCGCTCATTGAGACACTGCGCCAACACCTGTTAACAGCGCCTCTGATCCACATGGATGAGACCACCCTCCAGGTCAACCAGGAAGAGGAACGCAAGGCCAGTGCCAAATCGTACATGTGGGTACAACGAGGTGGGCCGCCTGGCCAGCAGGTGGTGCTGTTCGGCTATGCCCCCAGCCGTGCGGGAAGCGTGCCCATGCGTCTGCTGGGCCACTATGCCGGTTGCCTAGTGACCGATGGCTATGAAGGCTACGCCGAGGTGGTGCGACGTAATGGCATCACCCACGCCGGTTGCTGGGCACATGCAAGACGCAAGTTCATCGAGGCCCAGAAAGTACAGCCAGCCGGTAAAACCGGCAAGGCTGACTGGGCACTGAACCAGATCAGCAAGCTCTATGGTGTCGAAAAACAAGCCAAAGCGTTGGCGCCAGAAGCACGTCAGGCTTTACGCGAACAGAAGAGCCGTCCACTGGTCGCTCAGCTACGCACCTGGCTCGATAAGTCCCTGGCGCAAGTGCTGCCCAAAAGCGCGCTGGGTAAGGCGTTGCATTACCTGGATAGCCAATGGCCGCGCCTGACCCGCTTCCTTGAGGACGGCAGAATCCCGCTGGACAACAACCTGGCCGAAAACGCTATCCGCCCCTTCGTGGTGGGGCGTAAAAACTGGCTGTTCAGCCACACACCGAGCGGCGCTCAAGCCAGCGCGGCAATCTACAGCCTGATCGAAACCGCCAAGGCCAATGGCCTCTCACCCTACGACTACTTGCAGTACGTCTTCGAAACGCTGCCCACGCTCAATGATGACGAGCTCACTACGCTGCTACCCTGGCACTGGAAGAAAACGTTACCCGACTGAGCGATGCCTGCCCAGATGTGGTTAGTGGATCGTTTACGTTGGGTCTTGAATGATCATATGGATATGCAACGAATTGTCGAAGCTTTTTTCTATCGCCGAGAAACAAACAATTCGTTTGTTTGACCGACTGCCAAATGATTTTCTACTTAAATTATTGATGAATTTCTCTATTGCTTTAGTAACAGTTATTTCGTCTTTTACCGGGTGCTTGAAGGTCAGCGTTAGAAAGTAATCCCAGTCAGTTTTTGATAACCATTCAGTAGTATCTGATACAAAACGTTCTTTCTTCTTCTCCTCTTCAGTCAAGATTATGCTATCTACCAACACTCTTTTTGTTAGCTTTTGTAATTTCATTGAATAATCCTCTAATGTTATTCTATAAACGCTGATGCGTGTATGTGTTTTATGTATCTGTTCATTGGATAATAGGATAACCAAGGCGCCGTTATTCAGGAACCAGACTGGTAAAGCCATTTCTACTATCGTGACCCACCGGATTTGCGAATCGCCGTATGCGTTAGGCGCTGGTAGGCTACATCTATATATGTGACTCAAAACGGTGCAGTCTCAGATGTCTCAAAAAAATGCTCATACGCCCACGTCACGCTTTCAGGCAGTCGTGGATGTCAAAGAGCTTATTTACCAAGGCTACAAGTCTACAGAGGCTTGCGAAAAGGTAGGGATTTCCCCAGACAGTTACCGTCGCTGGCGCGATAAGCTCGCTGATAATCCTGAGTGGGTGAAGCAAGAAGAGATTCACGATGAGAGTCGCCGTCCAAAACGGATGGCACGACAAGTAAGCGCCAGCACAACACTGAGAGTTATCGAGCTGGCGAATCATCCTCAGCACCAATCCGCAAACAGCATCACTCACCAATTGAAGGATGAAGGTATTGCTATTGGTACTGCAAAGGTCATCGAGATATTGGAAGGCGAGGGGTTATACGGAGAAATAGAAGTCAAAAATGCCAAAGGAGAATACAAGCGTAAGCGTGGTCTAAAAAAGCTATGCGAGAAGCGCCAGTAGGGGCGTCAGGAAGAGAAGTAAGCTGCTAGTGTGGTTCTTATATTGCATCATGCCGGAAAGCTGTTCACAAACCCTCAAAAAAGCAGGTGATGTGATGAGCAATCAGGCCCCTGAAGAAGGGCATTTCATTAGTACATAGCTTATGTAGGGTCCCTGATGATCACATGAGCTATAGAATTTATCCTCTATTGGTCGCTATCCATTTTAGATTTTACCTTCTGGACAGTGTATGTGCTGGAACCTGCATGTTCAGCTGTCTTCCTGACACTGAACCCTGCTTGGAGTAGTTCTTGAATGCGCCTATGCTTATCTAAATTTACAGGCCTACCCTTATACCGCCCATCAGCTTTTGCTTTCGCTATGCCCTGCTGCTGGCGCTCACGACGTTGTTCATAGTCCTTGCGAGCAATGGCAGCCATCATGTCTAGCATCATTGAATTGACTGCATCCAAGATCCTGGAAGTGAAGTCATCGTTTATACGTGCATTCATGGCCTGATGTGATGTTGGTAAATCTACGGCAACGACACGTAGACCCTTAACCTCGATCTCGGCACGCAGCTTTTTCCAGTCATCGGCGGGAAGGCGCGAAAGCCTGTCAATGCTCTCAACCAGCAGCACATCCCCAGCCTGAGCATCAGAGAGCAGCCTACGAAGCTCTGTGCGCTCCGCTGAGGCTCCACTGGCGTTCTCCATGTACTGACAGGCTATCGCCTTGCCAAAGGCCTCAGTGAAGCTCTGAAGGCTATGCTTGGCCCTGCTGGCATCCTGATCCTGAGTGCTGGCGCGAAGGTAGGCACGGATGAACATGATGAGCCTCTGTGCTGTTTTGATGTGTTGGAAATACAGTGTATTGTTTTGAGTTTAAAAAGTAAAATATCAACACAGTCAAGTCCCGCTCAGCGCATGTACTGCCTTGGGTATACCTTCAAGCCACAGCTTGAAATATGAACACACGGCACTTCTGGTTCTGAGCGTGGCCGCAAGCGGTGAGACTAGCCGAAGAGCCATTGCTCTGGATCAAGGCGCATGAACATTTCCGCTATCGGCGTGTTGATGACACCTCCGAGCCAATGCTAGCGCGCCACCTACTCAGACTGCGCGAAGATACCTTGATAGGCCTATACTCTTGCCAATCTTTTTAAAACTCAGAACACCAAACTTTTTTTTATTAATGCAATCTATAGGACACTGTACTTCTATAGCCTCAAAAACCCATCTGGCGGAGACCTGTCGCTTGGCAAAGCGATGATATCCACCTCGCCTGGCTTAGCTTCTTTGTCACCAAACAAAGCGGTTTGAGTCCTTTTCTTAGGAAGGGAATGACGGCTATAAATCCGATGTGTATCCCACGCATTTCTTATGGAAGATATCGTAGCATTCAGAGTCATTTCACGCGCATCAGTTCTAACTACCACGCTCACGTCTTCGGAAGCACGAGAAGCTGAATTTTGAAACACCTCGTGCAAAAGGTCCTCGAAACGAGACTTATGTGCATGACGGTGTTTGGTACTCCAGCTAGGATAAGGGGCTCCTCCAAGTAACCAAAGACGGATCCAATTATCATATTCATAGTTAGTAACAGCTAAGTAAGGAGGAGAGGTCAGAATGAGCTTTCCCTTCTTACCTCTATGACGTTTCAATCCATCACGGGCATCTCCTAAGAAAATACGGGCTGTCGCTTCGCTTCCCGGAAAACCTTTCTTATAACGCCATAGGACACGCGAAACAAGGAAAGCGACAGGATCGATCTTAGGGGGGCTAGACCCCTTTTCTTTCCACCACCGTATTGAATATTCAGGAGACATTGATTTTGATTGTCGCATTTGATTTGACAACCCACCACCAATTTTTGCGTGTAAATATACAAGCAAGAATGACATCACAGTTCTATCTAACCGTGAACCTTTCCAGTCAAGTTCACGGCGTGCGACCTGAAGGAAACCGAGCACATCTGGATGCCAAGCCCAAGTCTGAAATTCATTTTCTGGCTGCTTATCTCCCTCGCACACCATGCCACCGAGTGCTTCAATACGTCGTATTACACCATGATAATTTCTATACGGATCAGTTTTTACGCTTGCGTAAACCCATCCAACAGGGTTAATTTCACACCCGAATGAATCACGACCTAAAACGCGGCTCACATAGTTCGTTGTGCCACGCCCACAAAAGGGGTCAATTACCTTTTGTCCAGGTTGGCTATACTCCTCTATCACGCTTCTTGCGAATGACACAGGGAACATTGCATAGTACGGTCCCATCCCAGACCAACGCCCTATAGACGTACCAACTGTCCATTTTTCCTGAAAAGCCTCCTCATTCATCGAACAGACCCTTAAGCAATTCACCACCTGTACGAAGAGGAATCGCTGCATGGGAATGCGCACGAACGATCGGCACAAAACCACCTTCAAAGAGATATGTTGAAAGCCGATCTACAACTCCTAATATCTCACCAATTCGTGGAAATGCAGCCAATGAAACGTTAGAAAGGTCTTCCGATTCAGGAGTTGTTCTAGGCGTATTAACGACCATTTTCTGCCCACTAGCATTCTTGTAGAGGACTACCCTACCGAAATACGTATCTTTACTCCACTCCTTGGCATCCTGGGGTCGAAACACTATAGATTCGTGAATATAGTCAATTGGTGGAAGCAGAGCAGTACGGTTTGGGAATTTTTGATCAGGACCCTTGGTAGGACAGAAGTCTATTTGGTCAAAATGCTCGACAAATTGTCCTGTCTTAATCAAGGAAAACAGGATAATACCCCTGCCAGTTTCTTCGCGACACTCCTTGTCGATCCGGGAAAGCTCTTCACGAACTCTTGGAGCAATTGAAGCAAATTGTCCAAATGCAGCCAATGGTCCGTCAAAAACAAACGCAGTGCGTGGTAAGAGGGGTATGGCATCCCTGTTTTTCAGAAAGAACCTCAAAGTGTTGATGAGTAGAATTATCTCCAGAAAGCGCATAACTTCACCATGCGCTTCGCCATTGGGACCTGTCTCATTGAACCTTTCATGGAATCGTAGCTGATCGGTCGGATAGAGCCTATTTTTCTTTTCACATGCACACACATCAGAACTTGATCTGACAGAGTCCTTACATCCATCTATAGGGCATCGAAACTCGACATCGCGCCCACCAAATAAATCGCGATATGTATCGAGAAGTGTTTCATGGCCATCTTGTATGGAACCTTGCAGCGCCTCATAGATCGTGTAACGAAAAAATTCACGCGGACCAAGTCCAGTAGCACTTACAATATTGCGTCCAGGCAAGACCGCCTGAACAGTTGAAGCCGAGTCCATTTTGTTAAATATACTTGGCGGAAGTATCTCTTTTGGTTTCTTTTGCCTGAGCTTGTCAAGCTTTATAAGAACCATAGCAATTTGCACAAGACTTGCTTCAGCTCCAGGGAAACCATTACGTACAATTTCGGTCACTATCGAACCATCGATAGCGACAACTGTGTTGATGGTCTCTGTTGGAGCGGGGACAGTTGCGGGGTTTAGGACCCTATGCTTTTTAGCCGGAGCCGGGCGTATTTCACCAACAAACTCTTTAAAAAGCTTGCTCTGAGACAGGGAAATAAGAGATTCACCTGTAGCTATCTGGCCAATGTATGGCATTCACACATCCCCCTCTATCTGGAAAAGATCAATCTGGACGGGGATTGTGAATGGACTTGAAAGAGTCCTCATCCGGACAAAGCCTGGCTCTGCAACTGTCTTAATTTGATGCGCATAGTCTTCGAAGTCATAGAATTTTGACAGAGTGCGTATCTCATCACTATTATTGAGATGGGCTACAAACCAATTATCTGTATTCTTCAATATTGCAGGCATGACAGAGGATGGCTCCTGCGTCGCTAGAACCATTCCAATACGATATTTCGATCCTTCTTTAGCTGTCCTTGCCCAAATAGATTTTAGCTCATCTGCTTTGCCAACGGCTGGCAGAAGGTTGTGAGCCTCTTCAAGATATACCATCACATCAGGCGGTGGTACTAGCTTGCCATCTACAAATCTAGGATTTGTAAAATCTGATTTTTGCTCGTTGAAAATTGACCACAAGATACGCTCTGCAGCTTTGGTATTTTGTTCTTGATCACCAACTGATTGATCGAATATCACAAGCTTTCCAGCTCGAAGATCTTGAGCAATTGCCTTAGCATAGTCACCTGTTGTGGATGTAGAGTGATCCTTAGTCAGTGGTGACAAACGCCTTACACCATTCGAATACTTAAAGATTTGTAATACGTCGCGCAGTCGCTGATCCGCCCATGATTGGCCAGTTCTGCTATTGGCACGATATTCTGTATCAAATGCATCCCAACCACTTCCTGGCGTTTCAATAAATGTAAATAATCCTTCCAAGGCTGTTCGGAAATCATCCCAAGGAATGGAATCCTTCCGCAGGATACCTGCCGCTGTCTCGATTTTTTGCTTCTTTTCTGTGTCTCTTGCCGTATCAAGACCAGTGCTTGCCATTGCATCACAGATGGCCTTACTAAATAGCCTTTTTATATTAACCTCAGGTTTAGGGCGTTTAAAACCCGCAGCAGCTAATGCCCCACGATATACAGTGATTAGGCGTTGGTATCTAGTTTGCTCACCTCTATCAGAAAGATCTTGAGGCGGGCTAAGATCAGCGTCTCTAAATGATTTAACATAGATACCTGTTTCTTCTTTTAGAGCACTCTCGATCAAATCCTTTCCGACAAAAAGCTGTTCAAGATCTCTACTAACGCTGTCAACGCTAGACCATGTTGTTACATTGTCACCAAAAAAGTTGACTTTCACTATTTTGCGGTCTGGATCATCTGCTCTTTCGATCAAACCATAAACTGACACTTCATCCGAAACTAATGCACCAGGGACTTCTTTGTACAAATTTCGGATTGCAGCATTCTGTGAGTTTTCATTGGCGTATTCACCATTTGGGTCGAAGATCAGCTGGCCTATCCGCTTGCTGGAATCATGATTCCTCAGGAGGTAAATTGCCCGAGCAGAAATCTTCATTGCATTTGATTTACCCCCCCGGCTCATGCCTCCATAAAAAGTTCTTCTAGCAACAAAGTTGTTCGGATTAAGCTCTACTGGCACACCATCAAGATCAGGTCTTGGGGATATTTCGCTCGCGGCATACCGTACTCTTCCAACCCGTACTGGCAAGTCCTCATCGGTTGTTCCTTGCGAATTGCGATAATTAACTATCTGAGATAGCAGAGCACCAACTGGCTTGTAGACTTTCATTCCTCGCCCAGAATAGTAGTTAATCAGGTCTGGACCAAAGTGTAGCTTATAGCCTTCTCCTTCAGACTTTTTCATTCTAAATGTGCCAAGCACACGGCAACGATACCCACCATAATGAAGCGCATTACGTGTCCATTCATCAATATGGTCAGAGCTATCCCAAGTATCAGATGAATCTGTTGCACGGACACCAGCCTGGAAACGGTATTCTTCACTCTGGGAGCTGTTAGGCAGGGAGTACTCGCCGATTATTCTTAGCAATAGGAGCGAAGCATCCTCGTCATCAGCACCATCAATACCTGATTCAACCAAACCAGATACTCCAGATGAATTTTTTTCTGAGCAGGTCGGTATACGGGTAGCAACCAGAAAAGATCCGTGAGGAAGTCCTTGGACTTTTTGCTTTGCATAATCATGAATCAGCACCTTCGCTTCTTGGAAATCTAACCCAAGAAGCTCGCCCACTGCATAGTCATCGCTTAACCCAGAACGAAGAGAATTTACTGCTGCTAGTGATGCAGTTTTTAGTTCCTCTTCAACATGATTCGAAAGGATATTGGTTGGTGAATTCATAGCATTCCTTGCGTATTTATTTATGTGTTCGTACGTTTTATCTTTTGCTTATAGCTTGATCTGTTATTTCTAAATCTTTGGCTTACTCCTTTGCATAGTACAAATATACCAGAAAGATAAGCGTTATCTTAATATTTAACAATTGTAACATAATCTATAAGTATGAGAAATTCACCTATACTTTTATCACACCTACCAGTGTTAACCATCCTTTGGTTTCTGTCCATACCAACCAAGCCAATACCGAGCAAAACAGGTAACCCGCTGAATTAGCGCGATTTAATTGCAGGCAAGTAATTCATCATTACCTTGCATTCTGCTGAAATTGGGCGGGAAAACGCCGCTCGTGGCTAGCGCGGGCCAAATGAATTTCTCCCGTTTCCAGCGGCTGTCTCAGGACTTCTAACACATGGCGGGAGAACTCGGGCAGCTCGTCGAGAAACAGCACGCCTTTATGCGCCAACGAAATTTCACCGGGTTTGGGTTTTGAGCCCCCTCCCACCAGCGCGGCGGCGCTGGCGCTGTGGTGCGGTTGGCGAAAGGGGCGCTGACCCCAATGCTCGTCGAGCGAGAGCCCGCATACCGAGCGCACGGCGGCCACGGCCAGGGCGTCTTCTTCCGAAAGCGGCGGCAGAATACCGGGCAGGCGGCTCGCCAGCATGGTCTTGCCGGTGCCGGGCGGGCCGGCGAACAGGAGATTATGGCCATGGGGTTGGCGGTGACCCGCTGCAGCAGCGTGCCGGCCAGCGCCAGCAGCACGCCGCTACCGGCGGCGGCCAGAAGACGCGGCCAGCGCCACTGCAGCACATCGATACGCTCTAGCCCGGCCCAAAACCAGCCATCGGCCCCTTGACCCAGCAGCAGCGCGCCCACGATGCTCAGTAGCGTTAAGCCCATGAGCAGAGCACTACGCCGGCCTAAGTGAGAGGCGGCGTGCGACGGCATACCGCGCGCGGCGTGCGGGGTGGAGAGCTTTAGGCGCGTAATCAGCCACAGCAGAAGCGGCGCGCCCAGCGCGGCGGTGGCCGCCCCCGTAGGAATCAGCGTCGGCAGCATGCCGGGGATCTGTTGCAGCGCCAGATCGGTGCTGGCCAGCAGCAAGCCCCCCAGCAGCATGGCATACACCACGCGCTCACCCAGGCGCCGCGCGCCCGCCAGCCGGGCAAGGTTGGGTGCGGCCAGGCCGATAAAGCCGATGATGCCGACCACGCTGACCACGCAGGCAGTAATAAAGACCGCCACGCCCAGCCCGCCAAAGCGTAGCGCTTTGAGCGAGGCGCCGAGGCTGCGCGCTGAGGCATCGTCCAGCGTCAGCAATTGCAAGGGGCGCAGCAGCAGTGCCGCTGCGACGGCGCCAAGCAGCAGGCGCGGCCACAAAAACTCAACGTCGCTCCAGCCGTTTTGCGCAAGCGACCCGGCGCCCCAAATCAGCATGCCTTTTAGCGCTTCTTGATGAAAGAGCAGCAGCACCATCCCCAGCGCGCCGGCGTAAAGGTTCATCACCAGCCCCGCTAGCACGACCACGGCGGGGGCCAGGTCGCTGCGCCACGCGAGCAGGAAAACACCGCCCATGGCCGCTGCTCCACCGGCAAGCGCCACCCATTCGCGCCCCCAGAGCAGCAGGTCGGGCAGAAACAGTGTCGCCATCATCAACCCCAGGTTGGCGCCGCTGGCAACGCCAAGCGTGGTCGGCGAGGCCAAGGGATTGCGCAACACCTGCTGCATCAGCACCCCGGCCAAGCCCAGGCCGGCGCCTGCCAGCAGCGCCATCGCCAGCCGCGGCCAGAAGCTGAAGTGCACCACCGCCTGCGTGGGCGTTAAAGGCACTTCCAGGGCCCAGAGCAGGTTGACCGCCTCGTTAAGCGTGACCGGCGAGAGCGCGGAAACGGCAAGCCCCGCTGCCAGTGCCGCGAGCAGCAGCGTCAACACGGTGGGTTGATGGCGCTTTAGTCGCTTAGTTGTCATCGATATCGCCGTCATGGCGTGCCTCCAACGCGCTCACCAGGGTGCGCGCGAAGCGCTGCGCGGAGGGCAGGGCACCAAAGCTCCACACCGGCGGCAGGGTAATGACGCGCCCCTCGCGCACGCTGGGAAGCTGTTGCCACAAGCCGCTTTCCGCCAATGACGCCTCCACCCCCACGGGCAGCGGGTCAACCACCACCAGTTGCGCGTCGGGATACGCCGCGAGGGCTTCGATACCGACCAGGGAAAAGCCCCAGGCGTTGGTGGGCGCTTGCCAAGCGTTGTCGATACCCAGCTGCTCCAAAACGGCGTGGTAGAGGCCATTTTCGCCAAATACCCGCACGTGACGCTCGTCCATAAACTGCACCATGAGTAGCGGCGCCGTGGGTGAAACGCGACTTTTCAGGCGGTGAATAAGCGACTTGGTGTCGGCAATTAGCGCTTCGGCTTGCGCCTTGCGGTCGACGCGTTCGCCAAGCTTGCGCGTTAGCGTTTGCATCTCCTGCCAGGTATCGCTGTCGGCCTGGTAAAGCGGCAGCGCCTCGACCGGAGCGATGCGCGATAGCCGCGGGGTTAAGTAGCTAAACATGGGCGAGATAAAAATGGCATCGGGCGCCAAGTCCGCGAGCAGCTCCAGGTTGGGCTGGGTGCGCAAACCTAAATCGACTGCGGTGTCGGGGATGCGGGGTTTATCCACCCAGGCGTGGTAGGCATCGATTTGCGCCACGCCGCGTAACGGGGCGTCCAGCGCGATCAGCGTTTCCGCCAGCGTCCAGTCCAGCGTGGCCCACTGCGGTGATGCCGCGCTGCCAAGCGTGCTGGCGAGCATCAAAAAAGCGCCCGTCAAAAAAACCGATAGTGAGCGCAACAGTGGGTGTAATAGTGGATATAGCCGCCTGCGCATCACGCCACCACGGCAACAGGGTGACGTGAAGTGGGATGGTCCACGATGCGCATATCGATGCCGTAGATGGCTTTGAGCGTATCGCGCCGCATCAAGCGCGCCGGGGTGTCATCGGCCAGCAGGCGCCCGCCGTGCAGCGCCACCAGCCGGTCGCAGTAGCGGGCGGCCATGTTGATATCGTGCAGCACGATGATCACGCCCAACCCCAGCTCGTGGGTGAGCCGCTGAATCAGCGCCAGCACGTCGACTTGGTGGGCGATATCGAGCGCGGCGAGCGGCTCGTCGAGGAGCAAAAACTGGCTGCCTTGTGCCAGCAGCATGGCAAGCCAGACGCGCTGGCGCTCGCCGCCGGAGAGCGTATCCACCAGGCGGTCCGCCATCGCTTCGGTGTGGGTGAGCGCAAGCGCCCGCTCGACCGCCTCGCGGTCCTTCGCGGTGTGCCGGCCGAGCAAACCGTGCCACGGGTAGCGCCCCATGGCGACCAGCTCACGCCCGGTCAGGTGCTCGGTGGGGGGAAGATGCTGAGGAAGGTACGCTACTTGGCGGGCGAATTCGCGCTGACCCCAGTCGCTTACCGGTCTCTCGGCAAAACGAACTTCGCCTTTTGAGGCATTTTGCTGACGCGCCAGCAGTTTCAGCAGCGTGGACTTGCCCGAACCGTTGTGGCCGATCAAACCACACACTTGGCCGGGGGCAAAAGTGGTGGTCGTGGCGTGTAGCAGCGGTGTATCGGCCACCTGAAAGCCAGCGGCGTTGACCTCAAACATGGTGCCTCTCCTGCCCGGGACGTGGCGAAAGGGTTTTCATCAGCGAGGGTGAATTCTAATCAAATAGAAATATTTATCAAAGGCGCTGGTGGTGGAGGTGATTAACTTTTATCGCTTGGCACTGACTGATAGTGGCGGTAAGTGTGCTTTTGCGCGGGCTTTTATATCAGGGCATCTGCGTAATCCGTTTGGGTTAAAAGGGTCGGCACGACATCAGTGAAATGAATTAGTTCAGGAAATGGGAATCGTTCCATTGAACATGCAAATTGTAACGATTATCATGCGCTGGATTTTTTTCATTCAAAATCCCAAGCATTTACTCCCTAGCCGTCCTGAACCATAAAGGAATGCCCCAATGTCCCACATACGCCCCGTCACCGGCCTAAATCCGCTGACCTTCGCCATCCGCCAAGCCTTCGGCCTTACGGCTGTGAGTGCTTTCTGCATCCTCGCGCCCGCCGCCCTGGCACAGACCAGTTCCGAAGAAGGCGATGCCGCTGAACTGGATACCGTCACCGTTCAAGCGGAGGCGCTGTCGGTTGTCACCGAGGGCACGGAAAGCTATCGCACCCCGCTTACCAGTACTGCCACACGCCTTGATCTCACACCCCGTGAAACACCGCAGTCCGTGTCGACAGTGACGCGTGCCCAGATGGATGATTTCCAGCTGGATACCATCAACGATGTACTGGAATCCACGCCGGGTGTGACCGTGGAACGGCTTGAGACGGATCGGACCTATTACACCGCACGCGGCTTCGAGATCTCGAACTTCCAGGTCGATGGCTTGCGTGTGCCGATGCCCTACAACAATGTCCATGGTGATATGGACACTGCGATCTACGACCGTATCGAAGTGGTACGTGGCGCCACAGGCTTGATGTCTGGTTCAGGCAACCCGGCGGCCACGGTTAATTTCATTCGCAAGCGGCCAACTTTTGAGCCCCAAGCCTCTATCTCGGCCACCCTTGGTTCATGGGATCAGCGCCGTCTGGATGTGGATGTCTCTGGCCCCTTGGATAGTGAAGGCCGAGTGCGTGGCCGCCTGGTGGCGTCAGGGCTGGATACCGATTCCTACCTGGACAGATTGCACCGTGAGCGGGGTCTTCTCTATGGCGTGATCGAAGCCGATCTTACCGACAGCACACTGCTTACCCTGGGTCATACCTGGCAGGATAATAATACCGATAGCAACATGTGGGGTGCGCTGCCGCTCTACGACACGGCAGGCAATCCGACCGACTATGATAGGTCTACTTCCCCGGCTCCCGACTGGTCTTACTGGGACGTGGAAACACGGCGCAGCTTCATCGAACTGCAGCAGCGGCTAGGTGATAACTGGTCATTGAAGGGGACGGTGACGCACCTGGACATGCTCTCCGATTCCCAGCTGCTCTATATCGGTACCGTTCCAGATGCTTCCACAGGGCGAATTCCCAGCAGCAGCCTCTGGATAAGCAAGTACGATCGCCACCTAGAACAGTGGGTTGTCGACCTGCATGCCAAGGGTGATATCGAAGCATTCGGGCGAAACCACCAGTTGGTGCTGGGAACCGACTGGAGCCAGAGCCGCAATCAACAGAGTTCGCTATATGATGCCTCTTCTCAAGATTTGCCACCATTGGATGAATGGGATGGCGATTACCCAGACCCCAGCTTTGGTGACCCCGACTTCGTCAACGATGCTACCATCAAGGAGCGTAGTGTTTACGGTGCAGCGAAGCTGGACCTGGCTGATCGTTGGACAGGTGTCGCCGGTACACGGGTGAGTTGGTACGATGCCTACGGAGAGCAATATGGGGCGTCGCAAGCAACTGAGTCGAATGGCGTAGTAACGCCATATGCCGGTCTGATCTACGACGTCACGGAAAATGCATCGCTCTACGCCAGCTATACAGAAATTTTCTCTCCCCAGACCGAAACAGACCGCAGTGGCCAGTATCTCGACCCGATTGACGGAAAGGCTCAAGAAGTCGGCATTAAAGCGGACATGTTCAATGGCGGTGCCGATGCTTCATTTGCAGTATTCCGGACAGAGCAGGACAACGTAGCCCAGCCCGATGGTACGCTACCCGATGGTACATTTGTTTACACGGGTGGCGACGGTATTACCAGCGAAGGCTTCGAGGCAACGCTTGCGGGCGAAATCGCGACGGGCTGGCAGGCGAGCGTCGGCTATACCTACCTTGAAGTCGAAGACGCTGACGGCAACGATGCCAACACTTACATACCTCGCAATATGGTGCGAGCTTCCACAAGCTATCGCCCGGCGGCCATGGATCAGCTTCAAGTGGGTGCACGCTTACGCTGGCAAGATGATATCGAGCAAGCACGGACCTCTGCTGGTGGCAAGAACCATCAGGACGCCTATGCGCTGGTCGATTTGATGGCAAGCTACGACTTCAGCGACAGCCTGACCGGCTCCTTGAATATCAACAACGTCACCGACGAGAAGTACCTGACCAGCTTGAAGTGGGATCAGAGCTTCTATGGTGCGCCGCGTCACTTTATGGCGAACCTAACCTGGAAGTACTGAGCCGCATAAGGCACTGGACCTTTGGGTAGCAAAAAGGCCCTTTCCGGCAACGGGAAGGGCCTTTGCCGTTCTGGTGCGGTCAGTTCTGGGCCGCTTCCGCCTTGTTTCGGCAAGAGAGCGGGCAGTTGCCGCAATAGCCAAGCTTGGGCGCGCGGTAGCGCAGGCAGCACAGGCGCCGTTGGCGCTTGCCATCGGCGCTTTCAACGACGGGCTGGTAGAGCGGGTTGCGCTGGCCGTCGGGGCGCTGGCGCGAGGTCAAAATCGCGTTGGCGTCATTCAGGCGTTGTGGGTCGGCGTCGGGGTGGGCGGCGAGCAGCCGGGTGAAGTAATCAAAATAGGTGCCGGCGTTGCTCCAGAACACCTTGGGGGAGACGCCGGAAATGGCCGCTAACGTCTCGATGACAGGGGCTAAGTGCGCGTTGATCAAAGGAGAAAACGCGGCAAAAGGCTCGCTTGTGGGGAGGGCTTTGCCTTCGTGGGCCAAATGCAGGCGTTCAGTACGGCCGCTGGTGGTAAGGTGCAGTGCCACCTGATCGAGCGAGAGGGGCAACTGGCGGTTTAGCAGCAGGTGAGCGGCCAGTGCCGGGGCGACCACCGCACTGAAATGCCACTTGGACCAAAGTGAGGCGTTGGCTTTGAGGTCGTCGCTTTGCAGATCTGTCGCACCAAAATGCAGCACATGACGGCGTAGCTGCGAGGCGTCGGTTAACGCGTCGCCGGGCAGCAGCGGCTCAGCGGGAACCGGCCCGCAGGAGGGGACGTTAAACGCGCTAAGGGCGTCGCGATAGAGCCACTGTAGTGCCGACATCTGCGCTCCTTGAGCATCACAGGCAAACACCTGCCAGGCAAGACCTCCGTGTACCGTTTGCGGCAACGCACTCCCGCCTTGCCGCCTGTCACAGTAACAGGCGGAGCGAAGATGTCAATGAGCATGATTATCATTCGTGCGAAAGTCGTCGGTTTACGCCCCGTCATCGCGCTTTTCGTCAGGGCTGTCGGGTGTCTCATGCTCGCTTGGCGTTGACACCGAATCGTTTGTCTCCGGTGTGAGCTCGCTTAAGCCTCCTTCTTTGGCCTCAATGGCGGCTTCGAGCGCGGCGACCTGCCCTTCCAGTGCCTCCACCCGAGAGCGCGTGCGCTGGAGCACATCCATCAAGATGTCGAAATCTTCCCGTGAAACCAGCTCCAAGCGGTCAAAGGCGCCCCGCACCACTTGCTGCACTCCTTTTTGAATATCTTCCGGCGCTTGCGAGGCGTTTTGTAGCCGGTCGCCGATTTGCTGCGCCAGCTGGCTGATACGGTCGTGAGGCATCATGGCTCTCTCCTTTCTCAATGGTCGATCACTCCCGTAAGGATACGCAACCCGGCGCGTTCGCGCATGTATCAGGCGGTGAATCGGGCAAAATTCCTGGGTGATATTTGCTGCATCGAAATGATGCAAAGAGGCAACAATTTCGCCCTTTTTTAGTGCGTATAAAAATCGCTGGGCTTGCTGCACTGCACACCGCGATCGATACCACGTGTTTTATTGGTTTTATGCTTCTGTTTTTAAATGTTTTTTTTATACATGGCACGTAATAAGCATTAGGCAGGGCAAGCCACTGGTGCGGGTGGTCATCACTGCCTATGCCAGCACTTGTTAACCACGCAAGGGAGATACGGGATGAAACTCATCACCGCCATCATCAAGCCGTTCAAGCTCGACGACGTGCGCGAAGCGCTGGCCGATAACGGCGTTCAAGGCATTACCGTGACCGAGGTTAAAGGCTTTGGCCGCCAAAAAGGCCATACCGAGCTTTACCGCGGCGCGGAGTACGTTGTCGATTTCCTGCCCAAAGTCAAAGTGGAAGTCGCGGTCGATGACTCGCGTCTGGAAACCGTGCTCGACGCTATCTGCAGCGCGGCGAACAGCGGCAAGATCGGCGACGGCAAGGTGTTCGTCACGCCGCTGGAAGACGTGATCCGTATCCGTACCGGTGAGCGCGGCGGCGACGCCGTATAAGCCCACCGACGCCTCTTTTCTAGTCAGATGGAGAACTTCACATGAACGAGTTTGCTGAGCTGAGTTACGCGCTCGATACCTTTTACTTCTTAATCTGCGGCGTGTTGGTGATGTGGATGGCCGCCGGCTTCTCGATGTTGGAAGCGGGGCTTGTACGCTCTAAAAACACCGCCGAAATTTTGACCAAAAATATCGCGCTGTTCGCGATTGCCTGCACCATGTACTTGCTGGTGGGCTACTACATTATGTACTCCAGCAGCGCGGGCGGCTTCTTGCCCAACTTGGGCTTTCTTCTCGGCGGTGAAAACAGCGTTGATGCGGTGACCGCCGGCGGTGACGACGCGCCGTACTACTCCATGCGCGCGGACTTCTTCTTCCAGGTCGTCTTTGTGGCCACGGCGATGTCGATTGTCTCCGGTGCGGTGGCCGAGCGCATGAAGCTCTGGGCGTTTCTCGCCTTCGCCGTGGTAATGACCGCCGTGATCTACCCGGTTTCCGGTTACTGGACCTGGGGCGGCGGCTGGATCTCCGCGGTCGGCTTCTCCGACTATGCCGGCTCGGGCATCGTTCACCTGGCGGGTGCCGCGGCGGCGCTAGCGGGCGTGCTGGTTCTGGGGCCGCGTAAGGGCAAATACGGCAAGGACGGCTCGATCCGCGCGATTCCCGGCGCCAACCTGCCGCTGGCGACAGTAGGTACTTTCATTCTGTGGATGGGCTGGTTCGGCTTCAACGGTGGCTCTGAGCTTAAAGTCTCCGATGTTGCCTCAGCCAACAACATGGCGCAGGTGTTGGTGAACACTAATGCGGCCGCGGCCGGTGGTGTGATTGCCGCGCTGGTGCTGGCCAAACTGTGGTTCCGCAAGGCGGACCTCACCATGGCGCTCAACGGCGCGCTGGCCGGTCTGGTGGCGATCACCGCCGAGCCGCTGGCACCTTCCGCGATTGGCGCCATGCTGATTGGTATGGTGGGTGGCGTGATTGTGGTGGCCTCCATCGTGATGCTTGATAAGCTCAAGCTGGATGATCCGGTCGGTGCGATCTCGGTTCACGGTGTGGTCGGCATCTGGGGCTGCCTGGCGGTGCCGCTCTCCAATGACGGTGCCACCTTCATGGCACAGATCATCGGTATCGTGGGCATCTTTGCTTGGGTCTTCCTTGCCAGCCTGGTCGTTTGGCTGATCATCAAAGCAATCATGGGCATCCGCGTGAGCGAAGAAGAAGAGTATGAAGGCGTCGATATCGCCGAGTGCGGTCTTGAGGCCTACCCCGAGTTTGGCGTGGGTAAGTAATTTCCCCACGCTCACCGAGTGAGCTGGCGTGCTCCTCTTGGCCTCCCTTCGGGGAGGCTTTTTTATTCTTGCGCGATGGCGGTGTATGCTTGGCGGGTTAACGTGTGACTCACAAGCGCTAGAGGACAACTTCCATGAAACTGATTTCTGCCATTATCAAGCCGTTCAAGCTTGATGACGTGCGCGAATCGCTCTCCGATATCGGTGTGCAGGGCATTACCGTGACGGAAGTGAAAGGCTTTGGCCGCCAGAAAGGCCACACCGAGCTCTACCGTGGCGCTGAGTACGTGGTGGATTTTCTGCCCAAGGTGAAGCTTGAAGTGGCCGTGGATGACGACATGGCCGAGCAGGTGATCGATGCCATCACCCAGGTGGCCAACACCGGCAAGATTGGCGACGGTAAGATTTTCGTGATGCCGCTTGAGCAGGTGATTCGCATCCGTACCGGGGAGACGGGAAAAGACGCGGTTTAGAGCGCTTTTGATCTTTCTCCAGGCCAGGTGACCCTTCGACAAGCTCAGGGCGAGCGGGGTTGCCGTTCATCCTGAGCCCGTCGAAGGCAGGGTAGAGCGGCGTTATTTCTCGACGAAGGCGCGCTCGATGACGTAGTCGCCCGGCTCGCCCATGCGCGGCGAAATGTTGAGTCCTAGCTCGTCGAGCAGGGCGCTGGTGTCGTCGAGCATGGCGGGGCTGCCGCAGATCATGGCGCGATCCTGGCGCGGGTCAATCGGCGGCAGGCCGGTATCCTCAAACAGCTTGCCGGTGCGGATATGGTCGGTCAGGCGGCCCATGGTATGGAACTCCTCGCGCGTGACCGTGGGGTAGTAAACGAGCTTTTCGGCGATCTCATCGCCGAGGTACTCATGCGCCGGTAGCTCTTTGGTGATGAAGTCGGCGTAAGCCAGCTCCGAAACTTCGCGTACACCGTGAACCAGCACCACTTTCTCAAAGCGCTCATACATTTCCGGGTCTTGGATCAGGCTCAAGAAGGGCGCAAGGCCCGTGCCGGTGGAGAGCATATAGAGATTGCGCCCCGGCAGCAGGTCGTCGGTCACCAGCGTGCCCGTGGGCTTGCGGCTCACCATGATCTGATCGCCGACCTTTAAGTGCTGCAGCCGCGAGGTGAGCGGGCCATCCGGCACCTTGATGCTGAAAAACTCCAAGTGGTCTTCGTAGTTGGGGCTGGCGATTGAGTAGGCGCGCATCAAGGGCTTGCCGTCGACTTCAAGGCCAATCATGACAAATTGGCCGTTTTTAAAGCGCAGGCTGCGTTCGCGCGTGGTGCGAAAACTAAACAGCGTGTCGTTCCAGTGGTGAACACTAAGCACTTCTTCCAAGGCAAATTTGCTCATAACGGCTCCTTATGTCGTTCGGCGACCTCTGCCTGCCAGGCATGATGCACTAACCGGCCGGCCTTATATGCAATAAAAGAATAAAAAATAGGTTAAGTGTTGCTGCTTAGTCTAAAAAAGCGTGGTATATCTGTTAAGCAAATAATAGTGATAACGCTTATCCACGTTATAGATATAGGTCAGCTTTTATGCACTTTACCCTGCGTCAGCTTGAAGTCTTTGTCGCCGTGGCTCAGCACGAAAGCGTCTCGCACGCGGCGAAGGCGTTGTCGCTGTCGCAATCCGCCACCAGCACCGCACTCGCCGAGCTGGAGCGTCAATTTGACTGCCTGTTGCTGGATCGATTGGGCAAGCGCTTAAAGCTCAATGCGTTGGGGTTTCAGCTGCTGCCCAAGGCGGTGGCGCTTCTCGACCGCGCCGAGGAGGTCGAGGAGCTGTTGCGCGGCCAGCAAGGGGTAGGCACGCTCGACGTGGGCGCCACGCTGACCATCGGCAACTACCTGGCGACGCTTTTGATCAGCGACTTTATGCAGCGCCACCCCGGTAGCCGGGCGCGCTTGGCGGTGCGCAATACCCGCCACATTATCGAGGGGGTACGCCAACACACGCTGGACGTTGGCCTGATCGAGGGGCAGTGCGACGACGAGCGGATTATCAGCCAGCCGTGGGTGGAAGATGAGCTCTGCGTGTTCTGCTCGCCGCGCCATCCGCTGGCCGGACGCGAGCACCTAGAGCTCGACGAGCTCTTGCGTGAAGATTGGATCATGCGCGAGGAGGGCTCCGGGACGCGCTTGACCCTGGAACAGGCCGCCCGCCATCGGCGCGGGCGGTTTAATACGCTGCTGGAGCTTGAGCACACCGAGGGCATTAAGCGCGCGGTGGAGTCGGGATTGGGGATTGGCTGTATTTCCCGGCTCGCCCTGCGCGACGCCTTCCGGCGCGGAAGCCTAGTGCCGCTCCCCACGCCGGAGCTCGATTTAAAGCGCCAGTTCACCTTTATCTGGCACCGGCACAAGTACCTCACCACCGGGGTGCGCGAGTTCTTGCGCCTGTGCCGCGAGATGTCGGCAGGCGCGACGCGCAGCGACGAGATCGCGCTGCCGCCGGTGCCCTAGTCTTAGCGCGGCGCGTTAAGCGCCGGTGTTGCCGAAGGTGCCGATGAGAGCTTGAAGCGGCTAATCACAGCGGTTAAGTGGTCAGCCTGCTCGCGCAGCTGTTCGGCGGCGGTGGTGGACTCCTCGACCATGGCGGCGTTCTCTTGGGTCATGCGGTCCAGATCCGCTACCGCGACGTTGACCTGGCCGATACCGTCGCTCTGCTCGCCGGCGGCGGAGGTGATCTCCTTAAGCACGTCGGTCACGCGGGTGATGTGGCTGACAATCTCGTCCATGGTCGAGCCTGCGTTTTGCACCAGCTGTGTGCCGTTTTCCACCTTGCCCTGCGAGGTTTCGACCAGGGTTTGGATCTCGTTGGCGGCGTCGCTTGAACGGCTGGCCAGTTTACGCACTTCTTCCGCGACCACGGCAAAGCCGCGCCCATGCTCGCCGGCCCGCGCGGCTTCCACCGAGGCGTTAAGGGCGAGAAGGTTGGTCTGGAACGCGATGCCGTTCATCAGCGTGACGATATCGCCGATTTTGCTCGAGGAGTCGGCGATCTCCTCCATGGTGGCGATGACCTGAGACACGGCTTGGCCACCGCGCTCGGCGACGTTAGAGGCGTCCTGCGAGAGCTTGTTCGCCTCGCGTGCAGAAGTGGCGGTGTGCTCGACGGTGCTGGTGATCTCCTCCATCGACGCCGAGGTTTGCTGCAGGCTTGACGCCGTATTGTCGGTGCGTCGGGAGAGATCCTGGCCACCGTGGGCAATCTCGGTGGCGGCGCTATTCACCGCTTCGCTGCTTTGGCGCACATCGATCAGCACGTCATCCATACGGCCGACAAAGCGATTAAACGCGGCAGCGATTTGCGTCACCTCGTCGTTGCCCTCTTCGGGGAGGCGTTGGGTAAGGTCGCCCTCGCCCGAGGCGATGTTGTTCATTGCATCGCGCGCGGAGAACAGGCGCCGTAGCAGAAGCTTGAGCAGCAGACTCAATACAACCGCCGTTAACGCAGCCACAATCACCAGGGTAATGGTGGAGGTGGTGGCAATGGCGCGCAGGCCCGCGGTGGCTTCTTGCTCATCGAGCGCCACGATCAACTGCCAGCCGCTATCACCGCCCACGCTGCCGCCGAGCAAACGTTTATCGCTGCCTTGAAGCGTCAGCGGCGTGGGTTGGTTGGCGCGGGCAATCGCGCTCAGTTTTTCCGGCGTCAAGGTGTCGCTGATCGCGGTGGCGGGTTTCAAGGTGAGATCAGCGTCCGGGTGGGCCACCAGTGTGCCGTCAGCGGTGGTCAAAAAGGCGAAGCTTGAATCCGTCGGGGCAATATCCGCGACGATGTTGATCACCTCGGTAATGGTGATATCGGCGCCGATTACCGCGACGAGTTCGTTATTGGCGTAATAGGGGCGCGCGAAGGTCACGACGAGATCACCGGTCTGGGCATCCACGTACGGCGCGGTCAGGATGGTATCTCGCTCGGCGACGGCGGCTTGGTACCAGGGACGCTCGCGGGGGTCGAAGTCGCTGGGTGGCTGCCAGTCATTGAAGAAAGTCGTCTCGCCGGTGGTGGGGTCGGCAAGATACGTCGCCATAAAATCGCCGGAAGTAGTGAGCTGGCGGAGTGCGGCGCGTGGGTCGTCGCTCTTAGCCGCTTCATCCATGCTTTCGAGCATGGAGTGGCGGGCATCAAACCACTCGTTAAGCGCTTGGGTATTGCCTTTTACGACCGCGTTTAGGTTACGTGTGATCTGTTCGTCGTTGTGGCTTTTGACCGTCCAGTAGCTGGCGATACCGTTCGCGCAAAGGGCGAAAATAACCGCAGCTAAACCGGCCAACAGCAGGCGGGCTCTTAGGGATGCAAACATGGTGGCTCTCGGGGATCAGGAGATTGAATAACGCCGCGCGGGTGCCACGCGGCGTTAACGTCAACCTATCTGTATCGGCAGAGCCACCCCGTTCTTTAATGGCTCTTTACAGTGACTCCTGCTTTTCAGGGCGAGCGTTGCCCTGGGCGGTGCGATGAAACGCTTAGCGCAGGTCGCTCACGGCTTCCTGAATATCCGACAGGGTCGCCTTGGTGAGGTCTTTTGAGAGCGTGTGGATAATCAGCTTCTGCGTGGACGCGTCGAGCTTTTCTCGTAGTAGCCCCAGGAATTTGGGTGGCGCGACAACAATCAGCTTGCTGACCTGGTTTTCCGTGCGGGCGGTGTAAAGGCGCTGCGCGATTTGCTTGGCGAACAGCTCGTTTTCATGCTGCGAGGCGGTGCCCTCTTCACCCGCCGAGGAGCGTGCCGTGGTGGACATCGACTCGTGGACATCGCCGCCGCGACGGTCGGTGACGAGATCACCCTCATGCAGGCGCCCTTCGGCGTGGACTAAGCTCTCCTTCTCTTCCAGCGTCAGCGCATCACGGGTAAAAAGGCGCGCGCGTGCGGCATCGGCTACCACGATATAGGTTGTCATAGTTACGCATCCTCCTTGTTATCGATGGCGTTTACCTTGTGTCCTTTCACCATGGCAAGCGTTTGCGATTTGGTCAAACGCTAGACGAATAGCGCTAATGCAGATTAATTTTAGTGTGCTAGGCTCATGACTTCGACAGTGCTAAGACGTGTGTGACAATGCCCGCTCCTTTTACCCCCGATGCACCGCGCTTGCTCAATGCCCTCGCCAGTGGCAGCGATGCGCTCCTGCAGCGGCGTTTTTGGAGTAACGGGGTCAACCAGCTACTGCAAGCGCTGGGTGAGGCCTCGGGTGTCAGCCGTGTCTGGATTTTTCAACTGCTGGAGCAAGCCCCCGACGGCTTACTGCAGGATTACGTCTTTGAATGGGCGGCAACGCCCCGCTATCGCCAATTGACGCAAAAGCGCTTTCGTTTTTTTACCATGGCGATCGACGATCCTGAGTACGCCAACATGGTGGCGCGCCGCCAGCGCGGTGAGCCTCATACCTGCATTGTGGCGCAAATGCCGCAGGGCACGCTACGTGAGAACCTTGAGAGCCAGGGTATTCGCTCCATGGTCACGGTGCCGATCATGGTCAACGGCCAATGGTGGGGCACGCTCGGGTTTGATGACTGCGAGCGCGAAGTGGCCTGGGAAGGGTCGGGGCTTCACGCGTTGACCATTGCCGCTGAGCTGATCGCCTCGGCGATCTATCGCCACCAGCTCAATAGCCGCAAGCGCCAAGTCGAGCTTTTGCAGCGCGTGGCGGCTTGCGGTATCTGGGAGATCGACCCGGTGACCTATGCCACCTGGTGCTCCGAGGCGCTGCTCGCCACCTTGGGCTATCCGCAGGATTACGCCCGCTTGCCACTGCGGCGCTTGTTGGCTCACATCGTGGCGGAGGATCGCGGCTTGCTATGGGCGCTGCTGCGCCGCTGCTCTGGCGCTTGCGACACCAGCTGCCGTTTGGATGTGCGCCTCATCGACCAACAGGGCGAAACCCGTTGGCACGAACTGGTCATCGAAGCCGACTACGATGCCTGCGGGCGATTGGCCCGCATCGCCGGCTTGGCGATCGACATTTCCCAGCGCAAACAGGGCGAGGTACAGGCGCAGGCGGCGGCCGAGTTCGACGAACTCACCGGCGCGCGCAATCGCCGTGGTATGGTGCGCTATATGCGCGAATTGCGACAAAGCCAAACGAATCAGCCTCGCCATTATCAGAGCGCCTATTTACTGTTGCTGGACATTGATCATTTCAAAAGCATCAATGATCGCTACGGGCATCCCGCCGGCGATGCGCTGCTCAAAATCCTGGTAAAGCGCCTGAGCGCCGAGCTGCGTCCTGAGGACTGCTTGGTGCGCTTGGGCGGCGAAGAGTTCGCCATACTGGCTGATGCTCCTAACCACGCCAAAGCGCTACAACTTGCTGAGCGTCTGCGCCGCTGTATTGCCCATCATCCTTTCGCGCTTGAGGCGCTGCCCGGTATCGGTGGTACGTCCCATGCCGAGCAAGTCAATGTACCGATGACCATCAGTCTGGGCGTGGCCACGCTGCATTTCTCAGGCAGCCTTAGCCACTGCCAGTCGATGGCCATCGCCCAGGCGGACCAAGCCCTCTATCTCGCCAAAGAGAGCGGGCGTGATCGCGTGGTGGCCTACTGGCAAGCCTGCGTTAGTGTCCCAGAATCTGACTGAGAAAGAGCTGCGTGCGCTCCGACTGCGGATCGTTAAAGAACGGCTCGGGGGTGTTCTCCTCGATGATCTGCCCCTGGTCCATAAAAATTACCCGGTCCGCCACGGTTTTGGCAAAGCCCATTTCGTGGGTCACGCAGAGCATGGTCATGCCCTCGTTGGCGAGTTCCACCATGACATCCAGTACCTCCTTGATCATCTCGGGGTCGAGCGCTGAGGTGGGCTCGTCGAACAGCATGACATCGGGGTGCATGCACAGCGAACGGGCAATCGCCACGCGCTGCTGCTGCCCACCCGAGAGTTGCCCGGGGTACTTTTTCGCTTGCTCGGCGATCTGTACCCGCTCTAGGTAGCGCATCGCCTGCTCTTCCGCTTCGCGGCGGGGCTTTTTTTGCACCCACATCGGCGCGATGCAGCAGTTCTCCAGCACGCTCAGGTGGGGAAAGAGATTGAAGTGCTGAAACACCATCCCCACGCTGCGGCGAATCTGCTCGATGCGCTTCACGTCTTGGGTCAGCGCCACCCCGCCGACGGTGATGTCGCCTTGCTGGTGCTCTTCGAGGTGATTGATGCAGCGAATCATCGTCGATTTGCCCGAGCCCGAAGGGCCGCAGATAACGATGCGTTCGCCACGCTTGACTTCTAAATTGATGTCGCGCAACACGTGAAAGTCACCGTACCACTTGTTCACGCCGCGCATCTCGACCATCAGGTCATCGGTTTGGGTTGCTGCTTGTGCCATGTTGAAATCCTATCTAAGTCTTGACCAACGACGTCGTCAATAAAGCGGCGTTAGCGCTTATGGCCGGTGTGAAGTTTACGTTCGAGGTACTGGCTGTAGCGCGACATGCTGAAACAGAAAATCCAGAACATGAACGCGGCGAACACATAGCCTTCCAGCGAGAAGCCCAGCCAGCGCGAATCCGACAGCGCCGCCTGGACAATGCCCAGCAGGTCGAAAAGGCCGATGATCATGACCAGCGTGGTGTCTTTAAACAGCGAAATAAACGTATTCACGATGCCGGGAATCATCATCTTCAGCGCCTGCGGGAGCACGATCAGCCCCATGCGCTTCCAGTAGGTCATCCCCAGCGCCGCGGCCGCTTCCTCCTGCCCCTTGGGAATCGCCTGCAAGCCCCCGCGGATGACTTCCGCCATATAGGCGCTCTGGAACAGCGTAATGCCGATCAGCGCCCGCACCAGGCGATCAACGGTGAGCTCGGAGGGCAGAAACAGCGGCAGCATGACCGAGGCCATAAACAGCACGGTAATCAGCGGTACGCCGCGCCAAAACTCGATAAACACCACCGAAAAGCTTTTGACGATCGGCATGCTTGAGCGTCGCCCCAGCGCCAGGACAATGCCAATCGGCAGGGCGGCGACCATGCCGACCGTGGCCAGCAGCAAGGTAAGCATCAGCCCGCCCCAGCGGCCGGTGGGCACCCGGGGAAGGTCGAAATAGCCGCCGTGGAGCAGCACGTAGGCGATGACCGGAAATGCCACCAAGGCAAACAGCGCCACCCAGCGTTTCAGCGGTAGCCGGGGGATGGCGAGCCAAGCGATCAGGGCAAAGAAGCCTGCGAACACAATATTGGCGCGCCACGTCTCTTCGCTTGGGTAGAGGCCGTAAATAAACTGGCTAAAGCGCGCGTTGACAAATACCCAGCAGGCGCCCTCGCGGGAGCAGTCGTCGCGCGAGGTGCCGATCCAGTCGGCGTTGATAAACGCCCACTGTACCGTCGGCACCACCAATAGGTAGAGCAAGTAGAGGCCGGCCAAGGTGAAAAGCGTGTTCACCGGGCCGCTAAACAAGTTGGCGCGTAGCCAGGCAAGCGGGCCAATGGCGCTTTTGGGCGCTGGCCGCTCGGAGATAAGGGTTTGATTGTGAATCATGGGGGAATCCTCACCGGGCCTAACGTTCGACCAGCGCCACGCGGGCGTTGAACCAGTTCATGAACATCGACACCAACAGGCTGATCGACAGATAGACCGCCATGGTCATGGCGATGACCTCAATGGCTTGGCCAGTCTGATTGAGCGTGGTGCCGGCGAAGACCGAGACAAGATCGGGGTAGCCGATGGCGGTGGCCAGCGACGAGTTTTTGATCAGGTTCAGGTACTGGCTGGTCAGCGGTGGAATAATCACCCGCAGCGCTTGGGGAATTACCACCAGGCGGAGAATCAAGTTGCGCGGCAGGCTAAGCGCCTGCGCCGCTTCGGTCTGACCATGGGAGATCGCCTGAATGCCCGAGCGGACGATTTCCGCGATAAAGGAGGCGGTATAAATCGACAGCGCCAGCCACAGGGCGAGAAACTCAGGAATAACGGTAATCCCGCCGCTGAAGTTAAAGCCGCCAAGCGTCGGCACATCCCAGGTGACCGGTACCCCGGTGGCGATGAGCACCAAAAGCGGCAGGCCGAAGATCAGCGCCAGCGATATCCAAATGGCGGGCAAGCGCTTGCCGGTGGCCTCATGACGGCGTTTGTTCCATACCACGAGCGCGATACTGACCACGATCGCGATGACAAAGGTAGCCGGGATCAAGCCAAAACCCGACTCAAACAGCGGTTCCGGCAGGTAGAGCCCGCGCACGTTAAGAAAGATCACCTCGCCAAGTGAGAGGCTGTCGCGCGCGCTCGGCAGTGCTCGCAGCACGGCGAAGTACCAGAAAAAAATCTGCAGCAGCAGCGGGATATTACGAAACGTTTCGATGTAGGCGTTGGCCAAGCGGGCCAAGAGCCAGTTCGGCGACAGGCGCGCGATACCCACGGTAAAACCGATAACGGTCGCCGCGAGAACACCCAGTCCGCCGACCAGCAAGGTATTAAGCAGCCCGACGATAAAGGTGGTGCCGTAAGTGCTCTGGGAGGAGTAGTCGATCAGACTCTGCACAATGCCAAAGCCGGCAGTATTACTCAGGAAACCAAACCCGGTGGTAATGCCGCGCTCGGACAAGTTTTCCTGCGTATTACCGATGATATAGAGCATGAAAGCGGCGATGGCCGCGACCAAAAGGAGCTGAAAAATCAGCGCACGTTTGGCTCGGTCTCGCCAAAACGGCGGCTTTTGGCCGGCCGGGCGAGAGGAAGGGGGTGCTGACATGAGGTGCGTCTCCGCGAATCGCTAAGTCAATCAGATGGCCCGCCTCTCCCCATGGAGAACGGCGGGCCGGTGTTACACGAGACGCTTAGCGAATCGGCGGTGCATACATGATGCCGCCATCGGTCCACAGTGCGTTGACGCCGCGCTCGATCTCAAGCGGAGAGCCCATGCCCACATTGCGCTCAAACACTTCGCCGTAGTTGCCCACTTGGCTGATGATGTTGTACGCCCAGTCGGCATCAAGCCCCATGCCCTCGCCGTAGTTGCCGTCCTGGCCGAGAATACGGGCAATATTGGGGTCTTCCGAAGCGGTCATTTCGTCCACGTTGTCGCTGGTGATGCCGTACTCTTCGGCGTTGATCATGGCGAACAGCGACCACTTGACGATATTGAACCACTCATCGTCGCCCTGGCGCACCGACGGCCCCAGCGGCTCTTTCGAGATGATGTCTTTCAGGATGACCGATGCGGTCGGGTCGTTAAGCTGGATGCGCAGCGCGGCAAGCTGTGAGGTATCCGAGGTGAGCACGTCGCAACGGCCCGCCTGGTAGCCGCCGACCGTCTGCTCGGAGGTGTCGAAAACGATGGGATCGAACTGCATGTCGTTGGCACGGAAGTAGTCGGCCACGTTCAGCTCGGTGGTGGTGCCGGACTGAATGCAGATCGCCGCGCCGTCAAGCTCGCTGGCGCTGGAGATGCCCAGGTCGCGGCTGACCATGAAGCCCTGGCCGTCGTAGAAACTCACGCCGGTGAAGTTAACCCCCAGCGTCGTGTCGCGGGTGGTGGTCCAGGTGGTGTTACGCGAGAGCACATCCACCTCGCCGGATTGCAGCGCGGTGAAGCGCTCAACGGCGTTAAGCGACACATAGTTCACCGCATCCGCGTCGCCGAATACGGCGGCGGCCACCGCACGGCAGACGTCAACGTCGAGCCCTTGCCAATTACCCGCGTCATCCGGCGCCGAGAAACCCGGCAAACCGTCGCTGACCCCGCACTGCACGGCACCCCGTTCGCGCGTGTCTTCCAGCGTGGTGGCATGGGCGCCGGTGACGCTAGCTAGGGTGAGGGCGCCGGCGGAGGCGGCGAGAACCAGGTGTTTCTTATTGAGCATGGGAGTTCCCCTTGAAAATCGTCATCCTTTCGGAATTCAGTCGTTGTGCATGCCGTGGCATGACACTAAAACCTAGCAAGGATGATGCCATCGGGGGTATGCCGCGAAATTCAGCGCTTTTCAACGCAAGACCAACGAAGGTCGAGGTGAGGGCAGTGCATAAAACGCAACGAAGCGGTGTAAAAAGTGCAAGGGAGTGGCGTTTGCGCACGTTTTTGGTGCCGTTGAAGTGGGCACCAAAAACGTGGATTGAGAAGGGAAGCGCAGGCTTAATCGAGGGCTTTTTGCATAAAGGGCGGGAGCGTCAGCGCACCGCGGTGGGCGTCTACGGTGTAGTAAGAGAGCGGCATCGCGTGATTGGACGCAGCCTCCTCGCGGAACTGATTCACGTCACACGCTTTGCCGGCAAGCGTCACGCTCCACCAGCCCGAGGGGTACACCGGCTGCGGGAAAGGCAGCGTGGCGACGCTGTCAAAGCCCGCTTCGCGCATATCGCGGCGCAGCTCGCGGATGATCGTGGCGCTATGGTAGAGCGGCGATTCGCTCTGCTGCACCATGACCCCGCCGGGAGCGAGAATACGGTGGCAGCGCTTGAGAAAGTCGGTCTTGAACAGCCCTTCCGCTGGGCCAACCGGGTCGGTGGAGTCGATAATCAGCACATCGATACTGCCGTCGTCGGCTTCGTCCACCCACTTCACGCCATCGGCGAATAAAAGCTCTGCGCGCGGGTCGTCGTTGGCCTCCACCAGCGCCGGGAAGAAGCGCTCCGCCGCTTTGGTGACTTCCTCGTCGATATCGATCTGGGTGACGTGTTCAACCCCCGGGTGGCGCAGCACCTCTTTGAGCGTGCCGCAGTCGCCGCCGCCGATAATCACCACGCGCTTGGGCGCTTCGTGGGTGAAAAGTGCCGGGTGCGCAATCATCTCATGATAGAGAAAGTTGTCGCGATCGGTGAGCATCACGCAGCCATCGAGCACCATCAGGTTGCCAAAGGTCTCGGTGGCGTAGACTTCAAGGTGTTGATAGGGGCTCTGAACGTCGAGCAGCTTTTCGCGCACTTTGAGCGAAAAGGCGCTGCCGTGGCGGTCAAACACTTCGGTGAACCAGGCCTCTTCAGGCATCAGGCGGCTATCTTGTGGGCTCATTGAGTAGCAATCTCCTGGTGATACTGGGGGCTGAGTTCGTGCAGCGCGTCCATAAAGGCGGTGACGTGATCGGGATCGGTGAATTGGCTAATGCCGTGGCCCAGGTTGAACACATGGCCGGGGCCGGGGCCGTAGCTCTCCAGAATCCGCGCGACTTCGGCGCGAATCGCGGCAGGCCGGGCAAACAGCACGTTGGGATCAAGATTGCCCTGCAGCGCCACTTTGTGACCCACACGGCCGCGCGCGTCGGAAAGCTCGGTTGACCAGTCGATCCCCAGGGCATCGGCACCGGCGCAGGCGATATGCTCAAGCCACTGACCGCCGTTTTTGGTGAACAGAATCACCGGCACGCGGCGCCCGTCGTGCTCGCGAATAAGCCCGGAGACGATCTGTTCCATGTAGCGCAGCGAAAACTCCAGATACGCCGGAGTGGAGAGCGCGCCGCCCCAGGTGTCGAAAATCTGCACCGCTTGGGCGCCGGCGCGAATCTGGGCGTTCAAGTAGTCGGTCACGGCGTGGGCGAGCTTATCGAGCAGCTGGTGCATGGCATCCGGCGTGTCGTAGAGCATGGTTTTGACGTGGCGGAAGTCCTTGCTTGAACTGCCTTCCACCATGTAGGTTGCCAGCGTCCAGGGGCTACCCGAGAAGCCGATCAGCGGTACGCGTCCGTTCAGCTCACGGCGAATGGTCGAAACCGCGTTCATCACGTAGTCCAGGTCGCGCTCGGCGTCGGGGACTTTCAGCGCCTCGACCTCTTCCGGAGTGCGCACGGTTTTTTTGAATTTCGGCCCCTCGCCGGTGACGAAATAGAGACCCAAATCCATCGCATCGGGGATGGTGAGGATGTCGGAAAACAGAATCGCGGCGTCCAGCGGGTAGCGCTCAAGCGGCTGCAGGGTGACTTCGCAGGCCAGGTCCTGGTTGCGGCACAGGTCCATAAAGCTGCCCGCGTCGGCGCGCGAGGCGCGGTATTCCGGCAGGTAGCGCCCGGCCTGGCGCATCATCCACGCTATTGAAGCTTCAGGCGGTGGGCTTGCGTGGCGCGCGGCATCTAATGACCTCTGAGCTTTCGGGGGGGATGGCGCGGTATTCCGGCAGGTAGCGCCCGGCCTGGCGCATCATCCACACCGGCGTGCGGTCGACGGGCTGGCGCGCCAGCGCGCGGAGAAAACGGTCGTTGTGTAACGCTTGAGACGTCGGTACTTGAGACATAGCAGGGCTCTTGAAGTCGTGTGGCCTAGAAACGTGTGTCCTAGAAGAGAGAAACGCAAATAAACAGTGGCATCGATTATAGGGCAGCAGGGCGGCCGGATGATACGCCAAGCGCTCAGCGGATTCGCGCCACCCAAGACGGTAATCGCCGGCGGTTCCTGCTAAAATGGGCGACCATTTCGTTAACACGCTTTTCATCTGCGGGTGTGCTGATCACCGAGGTAACCTGTGACGATTCGCTTTATTGCCGCTTCCCGGCTGCCCACCCCCTGGGCGACATTTACCATGCACGGCTTCGAAGACGAGGCGACGGGCAAAGACCATATCGCCCTGACCCTCGGCGACGTGACCGGCGAAATTCCGGTACTCGGGCGTGTCCACTCGGAGTGTTTAACCGGTGATGCGCTGTTCTCCATGCGCTGCGACTGCGGCTATCAGCTGCAAGAGGCGCTCAAGCGCATTGCGGCCGAAGGGCGGGGCGTGCTGCTTTACCTACGCCAAGAGGGGCGCGGCATCGGGCTTTTAAACAAAATCCGCGCCTACCATTTGCAAGACCAGGGCGCCGACACGGTGGAAGCCAACGAGCGGCTGGGCTTTGGCGCCGATATGCGCCGCTATGACTTATGCGTGCCGATGCTGGATCACCTAGGCATTACCGCGCTCAAGCTGATGACCAACAACCCGCGCAAGGTGGAGGCCTTGACCCGCGATGGCGTCAACGTGGTCGAGCGTTTGCCCATCACCACCGGCTTGAACCCGCACAACGAGCAGTATCTCACCACCAAGGCGGGCAAGCTGGGCCATATGATGGCGCTGGGGGATTTCACCCAGGCCAGCGACGTGGATATCGAGCGCAAGGAGTAGCGGCCCGAGGTGTGGCGCCGCCTCATCCTAGGCGGCGCGTGCCCGCTCCCGCGCTTTGCAGATGCGCTCGTAGGCGTTGCCGATTTCGCTGGTACGCGCTTGGGCCACCTCACGCATGCTATCGGGTAGGCCTTTGCCGGCGAGTTTATCCGGGTGGTTCTGGCTCATCAGACGGCGGTAGGCCTTTTTAATCTCGGCGTCACTGGCGTCCTCCGCGACCCCCAACACCTGGTAGGCGTCTTTCAGCGCTTCCTGGCTTTCGCCCTGGGAGCTGGCCGCCGCGCCGTGCAGCATGGCTTCGATTTGCTGTACCTCGGCTTCGCTGGAGCCCACGCCACGAGCGACACGCAGCATCATGTCGTGCTCGCTATCGTGTAGCACGCCGTCGGCGGCGATCGCCGATAGCTGCACCTGCAAAAACACCTGCCGCATCACCGGCTGATGACGCGTGAGGCGATTGACGCTGGCAAGCTCGGCGTCGAGGTCGAAGTCGTCGGCGCGGCCGCGCTCAAACGCCGCGCGAGCCCTCTTGCGCTGCTCGCCCTGCAGGCGCATCTGGTCGAAGATCTTTTCGGCAGCGCCGAGTTCGCCATCGGTGACGTTGCCATCGGCTTGGCACAAACAGCCCATCACCGCGAAGATTGACTCCAGGTAACCCTCTTGCAGCCGCTGACGCACGCCATTCAGACGACGGCGCAGGCCGCGCCCCAGCCACCAACCCAGGCCACCGCCCACCACGAGGCCAATAGGGCCGCCCACGGCAAGGCCGATCAGCGCAAACACAATAATCAGCAATAGCATGGCTCTCTCCAAGACGCCGTTTGATAAAATCTGTTTTAAAAACAGCCTATTACGGCAGCCGAGCGCGGATCGCGCGCTCGATCCCTTCGGCGTCTAGGCCGCAGTCGCGCAGAAGCTCGGCGGGGGTGCCGTGTTCGACAAAAGCGTCGGGTAGGCCGAGGTTCAACACTTCAAGCTGCACGCCTTCGGCGGCGAGCAGCTCGTTCACCGCACTGCCGGCGCCGCCGGCCACCGCGTTCTCCTCCAGGGTGACCAAAAGCTCGTGCTCGTCGGCGGCGTGGAGTACCGTGTCGCGGTCAAGCGGTTTGATCGCGCGCATATTGATGTGGGTGGCGTTTAAGCGCTCGGCCACCTCGGCGGCGGCGCTGTTCAAGCTGCCAAACGCGAGCAAGGCAATGCGCATCCCCTCCCCGTCTTTGGCGCTGCGGCGGATTTCGGCCTTCCCGATGGGGATAGGCTCAAGGTGCGTGGGAATCTCAACGCCCGGCCCCGTGCCGCGCGGATAGCGCACCGCCGCCGGGCCGGGGTGGTGATAGGCGGCGCTTAACATGGCGCGGCACTCGGCCTCATCGGCGGGAGCGAGAATCACCACTCCCGGCACGCAGCGTAGAAACGAGAGGTCCATGCTGCCGTGATGGGTCGGGCCGTCCTCGCCGACCAGCCCCGCGCGGTCGATGGCAAAGGTGACATCGAGTTCTTGCACCGCCACGTCGTGAATCAACTGGTCGTAGCCGCGCTGCAAAAAGGTCGAGTAGATCGCCACCACCGGCTTCATGCCTTCGCAGGCCATGCCGGCGGCAAGCGTCACCGCGTGCTGCTCGGCAATCGCCACGTCGAAGTAGCGCTCGGGGTAGGCTTGGGAGAAGCGCACCAAATCGGAGCCTTCGCGCATCGCCGGGGTAATCCCCATCAAGCGGCTATCCGCTGCGGCCATGTCGCACAGCCAGTCGCCGAAGACGTTGCAGTACTTCTTCTTTACGGGCGGTTTCGTTACGGGCGGTTTCTTAGCCGGCGCTTGCGTGATTGCGGCGGTTTTCGCCAGCGGGTCGGGTTTTTCCAGCTTGGTGATCGCGTGGTAGCCGATCTGGTCGGCCTCGGCGGGCAAAAAGCCTTTGCCCTTGATCGTCTTGATATGCAGAAACTGCGGCCCCTCAAGCTCGCTTAGGTGGGTGAGCGCTTGGGTGAGCGAGTCGAGATCATGGCCGTCGATGGGGCCGACGTAGTGAAAGCCCATCTCTTCGAACAGGGTGGCGGGGCTGACCATGCCCTTCATGTGCTCCTCGGTGCGCCGCGCTAGCTCCAGGGCGCCGGGCAGATGCGAGAGCACCTTTTTGCTCTCTTCGCGCATCTTGAGGTAGGGCTTGCTGGAGAGCACCCGGGCGAGGTAGGTGGCGATACCGCCGACGTTTTCCGAGATCGACATCTCGTTGTCGTTGAGCACCACCATCAGATTGGCGTCGACATGCCCGGCGTGCGCCAGCGCTTCAAAGGCCATGCCCGCGGTGAGCGCGCCGTCGCCGATCACCGCGCACACGCGGCGCTTCTCGCCTTGCGCCTTGGCNAGATGCGAGAGCACCTTTTTGCTCTCTTCGCGCATCTTGAGGTAGGGCTTGCTGGAGAGCACCCGGGCGAGGTAGGTGGCGATACCGCCGACGTTTTCCGAGATCGACATCTCGTTGTCGTTGAGCACCACCATCAGATTGGCGTCGACATGCCCGGCGTGCGCCAGCGCTTCAAAGGCCATGCCCGCGGTGAGCGCGCCGTCGCCGATCACCGCGCACACGCGGCGCTTCTCGCCTTGCGCCTTGGCCGCCAGCGCCATGCCAAGCGCGGCGGAGATCGAGGTGCTCGAATGGCCCACGCCGAAGGTGTCGTACTCGGATTCGGCGCGCCGTGGGAAAGCGGCCAGCCCCCCGTGCTGACGAATGCTCAGCATCGCCTCGCGGCGCCCGGTCAGCACCTTGTGCGGGTAAGCCTGGTGGCCAACGTCCCACACCAGCCGGTCGTGGGGGGTGTGAAACACGTGGTGCAGCGCCACGCTCAGCTCGACCACGCCAAGCCCCGCGCCAAAGTGACCGCCGGAGACGCCGACGCTGTAGAGCAGGTAGGCGCGCAGCTCATCGGCGAGCTGGGCGAGCTGTGCCGCGCTCATGGCTCGCAGCGCCGCGGGGTGGTCAAAAGAGTCGAGCAGCGGCGTGGCCGGGCGCTCGCGGGGAATCTCGTCGAACAGCTTCATGGGCACTCTTTATAAAGACACAAAAAAGAAACGCTTAATGCGGCGCAAGAAAACGACGCGGACGGGCGCGCGTGGTGCCGGCATCGGCATTAATAGTCGCGCTCGATCATGTAGTGGGCCAACTCGGCCAGCGGCGCGGCATTCTCGCCCAGCGGGGAGAGTGCGGCGATGGCCTCGTCCATGAGGCGCTTGGCTTTTTGTTGCGCGCCGCTCAGCCCCAGCAAGCTGGGGTAGGTGGGCTTGGCCCGGGCGGCATCGGCGCCGGAGGCTTTGCCCAGCGTCGCCGTGTCGCCGGTGACGTCCAGGACATCGTCATGAATTTGAAACGCCAGGCCAATCGCGCGCGCGTAGCGGGCCAGCGCGTCCAGGCGCGGGTCGGTTTCGGTGACCGCAATCAGGCCGCCCAAGCGCACGGCGGCTTCGATCAGCGCGCCGGTTTTATGGGCGTGCATGTGCGCCAGCGCCTCGACATCCGGATGCCCGCCCACAGCGTCCAAGTCCAGCGCTTGGCCGGCCACCATGCCCTCGCGCCCCGAGGCCGTGGCCAGCGTGCGTACCAGGCTGCCCAAGCGTGGGTGGGGCGTATTGGCCAGCACCTCAAACGCCAGTGACTGCAGGGCATCGCCGGCCAGAATCGCGGTGGCCTCGTCAAAGGCCTTGTGGACGGTGGGTTGGCCGCGGCGCAGGTCGTCGTCGTCCATCGCCGGCAGGTCATCGTGAATCAGCGAGTAGGCATGGATTAGCTCAATCGCGGCGGCCGGGGCGTCGAGCGCCTCGTCATCGGCCCCCAGGGCGCGGCCGGCGAGATAGACCAAAAGCGGGCGCAGGCGTTTGCCCCCCACCAGCAGGCCGTGGCGCATGGCGGCTTCCAGGCGCGGAGCCGTGGCCGGGCGTGCCTCAAACAGCGCCGCAAGCGTGGTATCGACGCGAGCGTTGCTCGCGCGGCGCAGGGTTTCCAGCACCGGTGTTTGCATGGCTACCATGGCGGGTTCTCCTCGCCGCCGGCGTCTTGGTCCGGCGCGTTGAACGGCGTCACGGCCAGCCGTCCGTCGCTATCTTCGCTTAGCGCGCGCACTTTGAGTTCGGCGTTGTCCAGGCGTTTTTGCGCCTCGCGGGTGAGGGCCACGCCCTGCTCAAACGCCGTGAGCGACTCCTCAAGCGAAAGCGCGCCTGACTCCAGCCGCTCGACGAGCGCTTCTAGCTGCTCCACCGTGGCCGCAAAGTCCTGCTGGGGAGCGCCCTGATCGGGGGACTCCTGCGGGGAGGAAGATGTCGAGTCACTCATCGCCGATGCCTGCCGTTTCTCAAAGTCCACGTTTTCTAACGACCACGCTTAAGAGCGCGTGTCATGCATAGTAGCCGCCCAGTATACACCGACCACCCCCCGGCGCGTCTGCCCGCGTGTCAGTGAATATGGTCAACGTCTCGGCAAACCATGCACGCCGCTCATGCAAAGCGCGCAGACTTTTCATCTCGCCGGCCCCGCCCGAGCGCCGTGGCTGTGCTAATATACGGGCCTTTCGTGAACCGATACACGGCGGAAACCGCCGATCAATGAGGTTGATTCAGCCATGGCTAAAACGTCCCTGGACAAGAGCAAGATCAAGATCCTGCTGCTCGAGGGCGTCCACCAGAGCGCGGTGGACAATTTTCATAACGCAGGTTACGAGAACATCGAGCATCTGCCGACCTCGCTAGATGAAGAGGCGCTGATCGAGAAGATCCGCGACGTTCACTTCATCGGCATTCGCTCGCGCACGCAGCTCACCGAGCGCGTGTTTGCCGCGGCAGAGAAGCTTGTCGGCGTTGGCTGTTTCTGTATCGGGACCAACCAGGTCGACCTGGACGCGGCGCTTAAGCGCGGCATCGCGGTCTTCAACGCGCCCTACTCCAACACCCGCTCGGTGGCCGAACTGGTGCTCGCCGAAGCGATCATGCTGCTGCGTGGCATCCCCGAAAAGAACGCCCGCGCCCACGAAGGCGGCTGGCTGAAATCGGCGAAAAACTCCCATGAAGCGCGGGGCAAAACCCTGGGCATCGTGGGTTACGGCAGCATCGGCGCGCAGCTCTCCGTGCTTGCGGAGTCGCTGGGCTTCAACGTCATTTACTACGATGTGATCGCCAAGCTGGGCATGGGTAACGCCTCCCAGGTCGCAAGCCTTGAGGAGCTTCTGCGCCGCGCCGACGTGGTCAGCCTGCACGTGCCGGATTTGGCCTCGACCCGCTGGATGATCGGCGAGAAAGAGATCGCGGCGATGAAGCCGGGGGCGATTTTGCTCAACGCCTCGCGTGGTAGCGTGGTCGAGATCGAACCGCTGGCCGAGGCGCTGAAGGCGGGTCGGCTCAACGGCGCGGCGATCGACGTCTTCCCGGTCGAACCCAAGGGCAACGACGAAGAGTTCGAAAGCCCGCTGCGCGGTTTGGCCAACGTGATTTTGACCCCGCACATCGGCGGCTCGACCCTGGAAGCCCAGGAGAATATCGGCATCGAGGTCTCCGAGAAGCTGATCACCTACTCGGATAACGGCACCACCGTCACCTCGGTCAACTTCCCCGAGGTGGCGCTGCCGGCGCATCCGGACAAGCACCGCCTGCTGCATATCCACGACAACGTGCCGGGCGTGCTCTCCGAGATCAACCGCGTGCTGTCGGAGAACGGCATCAACATCTCCGGGCAGTACCTGCAGACCAACGAGAAAGTCGGCTACGTGGTGATCGACGTGGACAAAGCCTACGGCCCGCAGGCGCTTGAAGCGCTCAAGGACGTTTCGCATACGCTGAAAATTCGCGTGCTCTACTCAACACAAAACGACGCGACACAAAACGACTAAACGCAGCGCGTTTTTCGCTGTCATAACCGACGCCCCGCCTAGGCGGGGCGTCGTTGTTGTTAATGGTCCGCCCTTTACGGGGGCGACAACCAGGAGTTCACATGCCCCACCCCACCTCAACGCCGCCCATTGTGGTCGCGGCGATGTACAAGTTTGTCACGCTGGATGACGCTGAAGCGCTACGCGAGCCGCTGCGCCAAACCATGCTGGATAACGGCGTCAAAGGCACGCTGCTGCTGGCCCATGAGGGCATTAACGGCACCGTCGCCGGCACCCGCGAAGGCATCGAGGCGCTGCTCGCGTGGCTCACCGCCGACCCGCGCTTGCGCGATATCCCCCATAACGCGGCGCACTATAAAGAGTCCTACTGCGACGTGCCGCCGTTTTACCGCACCAAGGTCAAACTCAAAAAAGAGATCGTCACGCTAGGCATGCCGGGGATCGACCCCAACGACACGGTCGGCACTTACGTTGAGCCCGAACAGTGGAACGCACTGATCTCGGACCCGGAAGTGCTGGTGATCGATACCCGCAACGATTACGAGGTCGAGATCGGCAGCTTCGAGGGCGCGATTGACCCCAAAACCGCGACCTTTCGCGAGTTCCCCGACTACGTGCGCGAGCACTACGACCCCGCGCGGCACAAAAAAGTCGCGATGTTCTGCACCGGCGGCATTCGCTGCGAAAAAGCCTCTAGCTTTATGCTCAAGGAGGGCTTTGACGAGGTCTACCACCTCAAAGGCGGCGTGTTGAACTATCTGGAAAAGGTGCCCGAAGCGCAGTCGCTGTGGCGCGGCGACTGCTTTGTGTTTGATAACCGCGTCACCGTGCGCCACGATTTGAGCGAAGGCGCGTTTGAGCAGTGCCACGCCTGTCGCCGGCCGATTTCTGTCGAAGATATGAACTCAAGCGCCTACGAGCCCGGCATCAGCTGCCCCCACTGCATCGATTCGCTGCCGGAGAAGACCCGCGCCGCGGCCCGCGAGCGTCAGCGTCAGATTGAGCTGGCCAAGGCGCGCGGCGAGCCGCACCCGCTCGGGCGCGACCCGCGCGATACCCAGCGCTAAGAGAGCAATAAGTGATAGGAGAGAACAATGACAATGACGCCAACAACCGCAGAATCGCTGCTTACACGCGACGACCACCAGGGCGTTGCGACGCTCACGCTCAACGCGCCGAAAAATTTCAACGCGCTCTCGGAGGCCATGCTTGATGCGCTGCAAGGCGCGCTCGATGCGATCAAAGCCGACGAGAGCGTGCGCTGCGTGGTGCTCGCCGCCGAAGGCAAAGCCTTCTGCGCCGGGCACGACCTAAAGCAGATGCGCGCCAACCCCGATAAAGCCTACTACCAGACGCTGTTTGCCCGCTGCGGCGCGGTCATGCAGGCGATCGTCAATCTGCCGGTGCCGGTGATTGCCAAGGTCCAAGGCATCGCCACCGCCGCCGGCTGCCAGCTGGTGGCGAGCTGCGATTTGGCCGTGGCGGCCAAAAGCGCGCGCTTCGCCGTTTCGGGTATCAACGTGGGGCTTTTCTGTTCGACGCCGGCGGTGGCGCTATCGCGCAACGTGGCGCGCAAGCGGGCGATGGAGATGCTTTTGACCGGCGAGTTTATCGACGCCGACACCGCCGCCGAATGGGGGCTGGTTAACCGCGTCGCCGAGGATGAACAGCTCGATGAGGCGGTGGCGGAGCTCACCGCGAGCATCTGCGCCAAAAGCGCGGTAGCGGTGCGTACCGGCAAGGCGATGTTCGCCCGCCAGCTCGCCATGCCACTGGATGAAGCCTACGCTTTCGCCGGCGAGACCATGGCGTGCAATATGCTCGCCGATGACGTGGCCGAAGGGATCGACGCCTTTATCCAGAAGCGCCCACCGGAGTGGAAGCACCGCTAGCGCGCCCTGATCGGCCGGCGCCTAGTGGTGGTAGTGAGACACACCGAAAAAGTTGGAAAGCGTTTCCGTAAACGCGACAGGCGACGCGAAAGCGCGTTATCCTCACGCTTTTGTCGCGTGAGGAGAAGCAGGGTGAGTGAGGTCAAACGCAGAGCCGCCGGGCGGCCGGCGAGTGGGGCCAAAGCCAGCGGTGGCCATAGTCAATCGCTGGTGCGCGGATTAACGCTTCTGGAGGATCTGTCGCAGAGCCCGCGCGGGCTTTCGCTCTCCGAGCTTGCCGAGATAGCAGATTTGGCGCCTTCCACCACGCACCGGCTGCTGCAGGCCCTGCAAAGCCAGGGGTTTGTCACCCAGGAGAACGAGCAGGGGCTGTGGCGCATCGATGTCAAAACCTTTCGCATCGGCAATAGCTTTCTCGAAGCGCGGGATTTCATCGCCACCAGTCGGCCGTTTCTGCGTCGCTTGACCCAGGCCACCGGCGAAACGGCCAACCTAGGCATTCGCGATGGCGCCACGGCGGTGTTTCTCGCTCAGCACGAATCGCCGCAGATGATGCGCATGATTACCCGGCTAGGCTCGCGGGCGCCGCTGCACGCCTCCGGCGTGGGCAAGGCGCTGCTGGCGTGGATGCCCTGTGAGGAGCGCGCGCAGCTGCTTGAAGGTCGCGAGCTGGTTCAAGTCACCGACAACACCCTCGCCACCGCGGCAGCGCTGCAAGAGGAGATGGCCCGCATTCGCGCCGACGGTTTCGCCTGCGACCGCGAAGAGCATGCCATCGGCCTGCACTGCGTGGCCGCCTGTATCCACGACGAGTACGGCAGCCCCCTGGCGGCGATTTCCGTTTCCGGCCCCATGGCGCGCATCCCCGAAGCGCGGCTTCAAGAGCTTGGCGGCCTGGTGCGGGCCACCGCGGCGGATATTACCGCGCAGCTCGGTGGCCACGCCCCGGCGTAGCGCCGCTTGTTCAGCCTCTTTTTCATTGCCCTGGGTAGCGCCACGCTGCTGCCCGGCGCCTCGGAGGTGTGGCTCGCGCGGCAGTGGTGCCTAGGCGAGCCTGCACTGGCGCTGTGGGCGGTGGCCACGCTCGGCAATACGTTGGGCAGTTTGATCAACGTGGCGCTGGGGCGTTACGCCCGCCGCTTTCAGGATCGCCGCTGGTTTCCTGCTTCCCAGCAGGGGCTCGCGCGTGCCGAGCGCTGGTATCACCGCCTGGGTGAATACAGCCTGCTGCTCTCCTGGATGCCGGTGGTGGGGGATCCGCTCACGGTGCTTGCCGGCGTGTTTCGCCTACCGTGGTGGCGAGCGCTTACCTGGATTTTACTGGCAAAAGCCGGACGCTACGCGTTGGTGCTGGGGTTGGCGCAAACCTGGCTTATGCCGCTATGCTAGCGCCTGTTAGGGGCGCGAAGATCGCTAAACAGCGTGTTAGGCTATCGCTAAGCGTGTCTTGATAAACACGACTCAATAAGGGAGGAAGAAGTGTGACGCGATTACGACTCTTGCCTTGGCTGGGCATCTGGCTATTCGCGCTGCTGGCGCTAATGGCGACGCCTGCCGTGGCGCAAACCGCCAGTGATGCGGGTAGTGGCAGCGAGGTCTCTTTAACCAACCTGGCCGATTTGCTGGAAAACGAGCAGTCGCGTCAAGAGCTGATCGACCTGCTGCGCAGCCAGGCAGCCGATGTCTCAAGCGAGGCTGAAGCCGCCGCGCAAGGCAGCGAGATGTCACCGGAAGAGGTCTCGTTGCCGCGTCAGCTCGCCGAGATCACCAGCCGCGTGGTGAGTGACGTAGGTGGGCAACTTGAGCAGGCGGTGGCGATTGTCGCGGATCTCTTCAGCGGCGAAAGCGCCAGCACGTTTGAAATGTCGGCGTTTACCACCGCGGCGATTAACCTGGGGTTGGTGATTCTCGCCACTTTTGTGCTCTTTGTGCTGTTTCGACGGGTTTGCAAGCCGCTTTTCACCAAGATTAGCCACTGGTCGCAGCAAGGCGCTGGCTTAACGCCGGTGCTGCGGCTGGTGCTGTGCGTGGCGATCGCCGCCGTTATCGACATACTGATCGTCGCCTTTGCCTACGTGGGCGGTAATCTGATCGCGACCTTCGCCGTGGGCGAGAGCGGCGACCTTTCCACCCGCGCATCGCTATTTCTGAATGCGTTTTTGGTCATTGAGCTGATCAAAGCCGGGGTGCGGATGCTGTTCTCCTCGCGCTACGAAGGCCTGCGCTTGCTGCCCATCTCGGCCGACGAGGCGGCCTACTGGAACCGCTGGCTGGCGCGTCTTGTGGGCATGGTCGGTTACGGGCTGATGGTGGTCGTGCCGCTGGTGAACTTCTATATCGCCCCGGCGCTTGGCCAGGCGCTGGGCACGCTGATCATGGTGTGCGCGTTTATTTATGCCGTGGCGGTGATTCTGAAAAACCGGGTACGCCTGCGCGATAACATCAATGTCATGTCGACCAACGCAAGCTTTACCGCCAGTCGCGTGTCGCTACAACTGTTCGCACGGACGTGGCATCTGTTCGCGCTGCTCTACTTCCTGGTGGTGTTTGTCCTCACGCTGACGCGCCCGGGCGATGCGCTGCCCTTTGTCATGTTCGCGACACTACAAACCCTGGCGGCGGTTGTCTTGGGCCTCTTGGCTTCGGCCTTTTTGACCCAGACCATCGGCCGGCGGATCAAGCTCTCGCCGGAGCTGCGCCGCAAGCTGCCGCTGCTGGAAAAGCGCCTCAATAGCTACGTTCCCAATGCTCTGCGTATCCTGCGCACGGTGATCGGCGTGGCGGTGATCATGGTGGTACTCGATGCCTGGGGTGCCTTTGACCTACCCGCGTGGTACGCCTCCGAGGCCGGCGCCAATATGGTAGGCAATCTGACCAGCGTGGCGGTGATTTTGATTGTCGCGATCGGGGTGTGGCTGGGGCTCGCCAGCTTGATCGAGCATAAACTCAACCCCGAAACGGGCAGCGGCGAACCCTCCGCGCGGGCAAAAACCCTGTTGAGCCTGTTCCGTAATGCCTTGGCGATCGCCATGGTGACCATCACCGGCATGATCGTGTTGTCCGAAATTGGCATCAACATTGGCCCGCTAATCGCCGGTGCCGGTGTGCTGGGCTTGGCGATTGGTTTCGGCGCCCAGAAGCTGGTGCAGGACGTGATCACCGGCATCTTTATTCAGGTGGAGAATGCCATGAATACCGGCGATGTGGTCACGGTGGGCGGCATTACCGGCACCGCTGAGCGCTTGAGCATTCGCTCGGTGGGGATTCGCGACCTCTCCGGCACTTACCACCTGATACCGTTCTCCAGCGTGGACACCGTCTCGAACTACATGCGCGAATACGGCAACCACGTCGGCGAGTACGGCATCGCCTACCGCGAAAGCATTGATGACGCCGTCGATCAGCTCCAGCTCGCCTTTGAAGACCTGAAGGCCAGCGAAGAGCACGGCAATAAGCTGCTGGAAGACCTCACGGTGGCGGGTGTCACGGCCCTGGCGGATAGTTCGGTGAATATCCGCGTGGTGATCAAGACCACACCGGGCGATCAGTGGGCCGTGGGTCGCGCCTATAACCGCTTGGTTAAATTGCGCTTCGACGAGGCGGGTATCGAGATCCCGTTCCCGCATACCACGCTCTACTTCGGCGAAGACAAAGAGGGCAACGCCCCGGCGGCGAACGTGCGGGTGATCAAAAGCACCGCGGTCGATCGTTCGCGCAGCGAAACGGTCAGCCGTGACGATCCGGAGCACGGGGTGCAGACCTCCGCCGAGGAGGAGCACACCAAACCCACCGACGACGATGTGTCGTAACAGCGCATCCTGATACAAACGGGCCGCCTTATTGGGCGGCCCTTTGGGTTAGTCACGACGCTGCGCGCGCACATCATTAAGCGGGATAGTTCTCCGAGTGGCGCCCCTCCACGTTGATCGACTCGCCGCCGTCGACAAACAGAATCTGCCCCACCACAAAGGGGTTCTCCAGCACATAGCGCAGCGCGGCCACCAAGTGGTCCGGGTCGCCTTGGCGCTTGGCGGGGATGCCGTCGATGCGCCACTCGATGTAGTCGCTGGTGCGCTGGGACGCGGGCAGTACCACGCCGGGGGCGATACCGTTGACCCGGATGCGCGGAGCGAACTCCAGCGCCGCCATGCGAGTCATCTCGGCTAGGCCCTTTTTGGATAACAGGTACGCGGCGTAAGGGTACTGGTGGTAGGCGATCTTGTTATCGATGATGTTGACCACGCAGCCCTCCTCGACGGCCTCGGCAAAGTGACGCGTCAGCAGCAGCGGCGTAAACATATTGACGCGAAACTGGGTCTCCAGCATGCCCAAGTCGGTTTCGGCAAGGGGAGCGGGTTCATACGCGGAAGCACTGTTAACCAGTAGGCTCAAGCCGGTAAAGCGCGTTTTGACGTTTCTGATCAGCAGGCCAAGGTCATCTTCCGGCGCATCGCTTAAAAAGTTGCAGGCGAAGATGTCGCACTCGCGGCCTTTCTTGCGAATGTCGTTAGCGACTTCGCGGGCCTCGTTGCGCGAGCTATTCACGTGAAGGGCAATATCGTAGCCAGCATCCGCCAGTGCTTCGGCGAAGTGGCGCCCTAGACGCGTGGCGCCGCCGGTGACCAGTGCAGCTTGTGCGCTCATGGCTGTCTCCTCATGGTGGGCAAGAGCGGGTAGGCAAGAACCGTCACTCTCGACGTGAGGAGAGCGGTTGTCAATAAGTTGTACGTCTCTTCTACAAACAGGGCTTGCACAAAAAGGGGGAAGCGTTAGGCTAATAAATCAGCCCTTTCACTTGCTCACTGCCAAGGAACTGTTATGCCAAAGGCTTCATCAACCGCGACACAGACGCCGCATGAGTGCGTGATTTCGGTGGGCTCGAACATCGACCCCGAACACCACTATACGCAGGTGATCGAGATTCTCAGCCAAGAGTGCGAGCTGATTGCCCATACCACGCCCATTCGCACGACCCCCGTGGGCTATCAGGCGCAGCCCGATTTCCTCAATAGCGCCGTGCTGGTGCGCACATCCCTCCCACAAGCGGATTTCAAAGAGTACCTAAAGCGCATCGAGGACCGGCTGGGGCGCGAACGTGGGCCGATTAAATCCGGCCCGCGGACCATGGATTTGGATATCATCGCCTGGGACGGCGAACTGGTTGACGAAGGCTACCATCGCCACGACTACGTGCGCGAGCCGGTCGATGAACTTCTTAAAGAGAGCGGCCGCACGCTGAACGGTGGGTGATAGATAGTGGTAGGGCTCTTGTGGCCAGGTGCTTTATCGTCCGCTTTCGAGTTCATGCCATACTCGGAGAACAATAATGGCACTGGCATGCACCGAATAGCGGATAACGTACTGGCCAAAAACCATGTCGCGAACGGAATCGGGCACCGGCGCCATTTCAACCGGCGCCCCCATTTTGGGGAAGTCGGGTAGCAGTGCGATTTTACCCACCAGCTCCGTGGCTATCCTGCTGGCGGCAGTGGGGTTGTGAGTCGCGATGAATTCCCGTAGGCGGTGCAAATCAGCAATGGCTTCATCCGTGTAAACCAGTTTCACTTACCTGACCTCGGTGTGTCCTGCTCGTTTTCGCTTCCCCAGCTGTTGAGCCAGTTATGAACCTTGCTAGCATCAACCACCTTTCCTTGAGCAGCCGACTCCATTGCCACTAGCGTTTGCTGCCAGCGCGCTTGTTCACGTTCTTGTTTTTTTATGTATTCCGATAGTGCCTGGTTGATCACCCAGCCTTTGCTCCGATGGAGCCTGCCGGCGATGGCTTCCAGGTGCTGTTCGACATCTGCCTGAAGGCGAACGGTAGTGACGCCCATAATGGTACCCTCAAGGTTGGTGACTACAATGTATTACAGCATAGTCACCGGGGGGCGGCAAAACACTGGCTCCTTATATTGTTTTCTCCCGCACTCCGCAGCCTTTCAGTACGATGCGGGTAAGAAAGGCGGTGATCTCTTCGATATCGTCGTCGCTGAGGGTGGCTTTGCCGGTGATGCCGAGCACCTGGGCTTCAAAGTCGGCGTAGTGCTGGGTCGATGACCAGATCAGAAAAATCAGCCAGACCGGATTCACCGGGTCCATCAGGCCGCGTTCGGCCCACTGCTCGAAGATCCGCGCGCGGCTCTCGACCCAGTCGCGCAGCTCCCCGCGCAGATACTCCTGTAGAAAGGGCGCGCCGCCGAGAATCTCCGCGGCAAAGAGCCGTGACCCCTCAGGGTGGCGAAGCGAGAGCTGCATCTTGCGGCGAATGAACGCCGTGATCACGTCCGCGGGGTTATCCTCCACCGAAATGTCATCAAGCAGTGCGTTCCAGCGCTGCATCATCCGCGCCAGCAGGCGCACATAGAGCGCTTTCTTGCTGCCCATGTAGTAGAGCACGTTGGATTTGGGTAGCCCCGCCGCCTCGGCGATCGCCTGCACGCTCGCGCCGCGATAGCCGTGGCGGGCAAAAATGGGCTCGGCGGCGGCGAGGATTATGTGCTCGTTGCGCGCCCGTGTGGCCTCGTTACGTTTCGCAGGCGCCTTAGCGGCCAAAGGGGGTTGCGTCATACCGGCTCCTGAAATGGTGGCCCGCGACTTGCATTGTCATACGGACTGACCCATGCTTGGGTATCTTCCTGACCATTTGGTCAACATGTGAGTTAATGCCATGATCGACTTCCTGCTTAACGGCCAGCCGCGCAGTGTGGCGGCCACGCCCGATACCAGCGTGCTCGAACTCTTGCGCGACACGCTCGGCCAGACGGGCACCAAGGAGGGCTGCGCCTCCGGCGACTGCGGTGCTTGCACCGTCGCGGTCGGTGAAGCCGATGAGGCGGGAAAAATGCACTACCATAGTGCCAACGCCTGCATCATGCCCGCCCATCAACTGCAAGGCCGCCATCTGGTGACGGTCGAAGGGCTCGCCGACGGCGATAGCCTGCATCCGGCACAGGCGGCGATGGTGGCCTGCCACGGTAGCCAGTGTGGCTTCTGTACGCCGGGGATTGTGATGTCGCTGTTCACCCTCCACGAGGCGCAGTCCGAGACCCCCGCGCCGCTTACACCCGAGCGCCTGGAAGCCGCGCTCGGCGGCAACCTATGCCGCTGCACCGGCTACCGGCCAATCCGCGACGCCGCCCTTACCATGGGCGAGCATCCGGCGCCGCGCGAGGCGTGGTGGTTTGAGGCGCCTGCGATGGCAAGTGCGGTGCAGACGGATGCAGGGGAAGCAGATAGTACACCACCTGACGAACGCTTTCTTCAGCCCACTACCTTGGCCGCGCTGCTCACCGCGCGCAAGCGCCACCCTGACGCCCCCTTGGTGGCCGGGGGCACCGATCTGTGGCTGGATGTCACCCAGAACCTGGCGCGCTATGAGCACGTGATCGACGTTACCCGCGTTGATGAGCTGTCCCGTATCGAGGCCGCCACGCTCGACGATGGGCGCGAAGGCTGGTGGGTTGGCGCGGCGGTGACCTACACGCGTTTGACGCCGCTTTTGGATGAGCACTTCCCTGCGTTTGCCCACCTGCTCCACCGCTTGGGCTCGGCGCAGATCCGCAACCGCGGCACGCTTGGGGGCAATGTCGCCAACGCCTCGCCGATCGGCGACACCCCGCCGGTGCTGCTTGCGCTTGAGGCACGGCTGTTGCTGGCCGGCCCCGAGGGCGAGCGCGAGCTGGCGTTGGACGACTTCTTCCTCGATTACAAGAAAACCGCCCTGGGCGAAGGCGAGGTGATTCGAGCGATCTTTTTGCCCGCGCCGAAACCCGAGCATGTGCTCAAGGTATGGAAAATTTCTAAGCGCCGCGAGGACGATATCTCCGCGCTTTTGGGGGCCTTTCACTGGCGCCTAGAGGGCGGCGTGTTACGCGAGGTGCGTCTGGCCTTCGGCGGCATGGCGGCCATCCCTAAGCGTGCTTATATCGCCGAGTCCGCCCTGGAAGGGCAGCCTCCCACGGAGGCGACTTTCACCGCGGCCCGCTCGGCGCTGCTGGAGGCGTTCACGCCCATGAGCGACGTGCGCGGCAGCGCCGATTATCGCCGCCTGGCCGCCGCTAATTTACTCGAACGCCTGCGCCGCGTGGTGGTCGACTGCGACTCAGCCGAGGAGGTCATGCTCAATGCGTACGCTCACTAAGCTAAACCAAGAGCGCGGCCCCGATGTGAGCGCCGACTCCGCCGCCGCCCGCGAAGAGCAGAAGGGGCGCATCAAGGGCGATGGTCCGCTGGCGCGGGATACCGTCCATAACGCGCCGCTGCGCCACGTTCAACAGCCTTCACAGCAACATGCGCAGGCTCACGAGAGCGCGGTGAAGCACGTTACCGGCCGCGCCGCCTATATCGATGATCTCAAGGCGCCGGCCGATACGCTACATATTGCCCTGGGGCTCTCGAAAGTCGCCCACGGCCGGCTCACGGAGCTGGATCTGGCCCGCATTCGCTTGCTGCCCGGCGTGGTCGATGCCGTCGGCGTTGATGACGTGCCGGGGCACACCGATATCGGCCCGGTATTTCCCGGCGACCCGATTTTCGTTGAGTCCGAGATCAGCTACGCCGGGCAGGTGCTGTTTGCCGTGGCCGCCGAGAGCCAGCGCGCCGCACGCGAGGCCGTCAAGGCCGCTTTCGACGCCGGCATGGTCAAGGTGGATGCCCAGGCACCCAGCCTCGACCCGGTGGCCGCCACCGAGCGCGGCGAATTGGTGCGCCCTACCCATGTGCAGCAGCGCGGCGACTGGGAGCAGGCGCTGACCGATGCCGCGCATGTGATCGAAGGCGAGCAGTTTGTCGGCGGCCAGGAGCACTTCTATCTGGAAGGTCAGGCCTGCCTGGTCACGCCCACCGAGGACGAAGGCGTGGTGGTTCACACCTCCAACCAGCACCCCAGCGAGACCCAGAAGCTCGTCGCCGAAGTGCTGGGCATCCCGCTGCACGCGGTCACCGTGGAGGTGCGCCGCATGGGCGGCGGCTTCTGGTCTGCCGCCGCACCGGTCGCGCTGCGCGCGTGCGCCTGCCGCGTAGCGAGGATATGCGCGCCACCGGCAAGCGCCACCCCTTCCACAACCGCTACCGGCTGGGCGTGGATGACAGCGGCGTGATTCAGGGCGGCGAGATCACCGTGATCGGCGATTGCGGCTACTCGCCGGATCTTTCCGACGCCATCGTTGACCGTGCCATGTTCCACAGCGATAACGCCTACTCGCTGGGCGCGGCGCGGGTGACGGGCCATCGCGCGCGCACCCATACCGCCTCGAATACCGCCTTTCGTGGCTTCGGCGGCCCGCAGGGCATGATGGCGATCGAAGCGGCGATGGATGATATTGCCAGGCGTCTGGGCGAAGACCCGCTCACGGTGCGCAAGCGCAACCTCTACCGCAAAGATGCCTCGCCGACGCAACGCCAAAACCGTATCAGCCAGCGCAATATCACCCACTATGGCCAGTCGGTGGATCAGACCGATCTGCTGCATACGCTGGTCGAGCAGTTGGAAACCAGCAGCGACTACTGGGCACGCCGTGAGGCGATCAGCGCTTTCAACGCGCAAAGCCGCGTGATTAAAAAGGGCCTGGCACTGACGCCGGTGAAGTTTGGTATCTCGTTCACCGCCAAGCACCTCAATCAAGCCGGCGCTCTGCTGCACGTTTACACCGACGGCAGCGTGATGATCAACCACGGCGGCACCGAAATGGGGCAGGGGCTGCACACCAAAATCATCCAGGTGGTGGCCCGCGAGCTGGGCCTTGACCTCAGCGCGGTGCGCATTAGCGCCACGCGTACCGATAAGGTGCCCAATACCTCGCCCACCGCCGCCTCTAGTGGGGCGGACTTGAACGGCCAAGCAGCGCGCGATGCCTGCGTGAAGCTCAAGGCGCGCCTTTTTGATTTCGCCGCCGAACATTACGCTGCGGACGTTGACGCTATGCGCTTGGAAGCGGGCCATCTGATCGCCGGTTGGGGTGAGAGCGAGCAGCGCATCCCGTGGGGTGAGCTGATTCAGACGGCCTACTTTGGCCGCGTTTCGCTCTCGGAGAAGGGCTTCTACGCCACGCCGCTGATCCACTACGATCGCAGCGTTGGCCAGGGCAATCCGTTCTACTACTACGCTTTCGGTGCGGCGGTCTCGGAGGTCAGCGTCGATACCTTAAGCGGCGAGTACCAGGTGACGCGCGTGGATATCCTTCACGACGTGGGCGACTCACTGAACCCGGCCATCGATATCGGCCAGGTCGAGGGCGGCTTTATCCAGGGCATGGGTTGGCTGACCAGCGAGGAGCTCAAGTGGAACGACGCCGGGCAGCTTATGTCCACCGGCCCCGCGACCTATAAAATCCCCACCTTTGGCGATCTGCCGCCGGTGTTTAACGTCGCGCTGATGGAGGGCCACCCCAACTCGATGGCGAGCATCTACCGCTCCAAAGCGGTGGGCGAGCCGCCGTTCATGCTGGCCATCTCGGTGTGGTCGGCGCTGCGCGATGCCCTGGCAAGCCTCAAGGAGTACCGCATCTCACCGCGCCTGGATACCCCGGCGACCCCCGAGCGCGTGCTGCTGGCCGCCGAAGCGCTGCGTGCCCGGGAGGCACCTTGAACGCCGCTGATACCTGGCACGCCGCGCTCCACCGGCTGCAGCGCGAAGGCTTGCCCCATGTGCTCGCCACCCAAGTGACCAGCGCGGGCTCCACGCCCCGGGAGCCGGGCGCGCGCATGGTGATCACCGCGGACGCCGTGTTCGATACCCTAGGAGGCGGGACCTTTGAGTGGCAGACCATCGCCGCCGCCCGGGAAAAGCTCGCCGCGGGCGAGGCAGGCATGTCCCTGGAGGCGTTTTCGCTCGGCGGGCGTAGCGGCCAGTGCTGTGGCGGATTCGTCAACGTACTGCTTGAGGTCTTTCCGGGTAGCGGCACGACGCTGGCGCTCTTTGGCGCCGGCCATGTCGGGCGCAACGTCGTGCAGCTTGCCGCACCGCTGGGCTGGCGCATGCTATGGTTTGATAGCCGCGAGGGCGCTTTCCCCAGCTGGGCCGGCGAGCAGCCGCGTTTAAGCTGCCACGCTGTGGTTGAGGTGAAAAGCGCCGTTGCCACGCTGCCTTCTGGCGCCCATGCGCTGGTGATGACCCATGACCATAGCGAAGATCGCGCGCTGGTCAGCGCGCTGCTCGCGCGCGGCAATTGCGCCTCCCTCGGTTTGATTGGCTCGCAGAGCAAGTGGGCGAGCTTTCGCGCCTGGCTTTCACGCGAAGGCCACGACGAGGCAGCGCTGGCCAAGGTGCGCTGCCCGTTGGGGATGGCGAGTGGCTCAAACGTTGATAAAAGCAACATTGATAAAACCAAGGGCGGCGATAAAACCCCCTACGCCATTGCGCTCGCCACCGTCGCCGAGCTGTTGCCGCTGGCGACAACTCCCGTGCGCGGTGAGCAGCGCGGCTTGAGTCGTGAGGCGCTAAAGCCGCTGTTTTCCACCCCTTCTGTTCATCCTGATGATACCTGACACTATGACCGCGACTGATGCTATTACCGACTCCCGCGGCGGCGCCTTTGTGCTGCGCGCCGAACTGCTAAGTTTTGATGCCGACCCCGGCGATGGCGATACCCCGCTGCCGGGCAGCGTGCGCCACTTAACCGACGGTGCGCTGTGGCTCGAAAACGGCCACATTCGCGCGGTGGAGGAGTTCGAGCACCTCGCGGCGCAACTGCCCGACGGCATCGAGATCATCGACCATCGCGGCAAGCTCATCATGCCCGGCTTTATCGATAGCCATGTGCACTACGTGCAGCTGGAGATCATGGCCTCCTTCGGGCGGCAGCTACTCGACTGGCTCAACGATTACACCTTTCCTGAAGAGTGCCGCTTCGCCTCGCGCGAGCACGCCGAGACAATGGCTGAGGCGTTTCTTGAGGAGCTTTTGCGCGTGGGCACCACCACGGCGCAAGTGTTTGGCTCCAGCCACCCGGGGTCGATGGACGCCTTCTTTGCCGCCAGTCAGCGCCGCGAGCTTCGCATGCTCGCCGGCAAGGTGCTGATGGATCGCCACGCTCCCGAGGCGCTCACCGACGACACCCTTGGTGGTATCCGCGATAGCGAGCGCCTGATCGCCGACTGGCACGGCAAGGGCCGCCTGGGGTATAGCGTTACGCCGCGCTTCGCCCCGACCTCCACCCGGGCGCAGCTCGACGCCGCCGGTGGGCTTTTGCGCAGCGACCCGAGCCTGTGGTTGCAGACCCACCTGGCCGAGAACACCGGCGAGATCGCCTGGGTGGCTGAACTGTTCCCGGAGAGCCGCGACTATCTGCATGTCTACGAGCAGTCCGGCCTGGTCGGCCCGCGCAGCACCTTTGCCCACGGCATCCATCTGGATGATGGCATGCGCACGCGCCTGGCCGAGCGCGGTGCCAATATCGCCTTCTGCCCCAGCTCCAATATGTTTCTCGGCAGCGGCCTGTTCGACCGCCGCGCCGCCCGGGAGGCCGGCATGAACGTGAGTATGGCCAGCGACATCGGCGCGGGGACGGACCTTTCGGGATTGGCAACGCTCAAGGCCGCCTACCAGGTGGGCCAGCTGCGCGGCGAGGCGCTGACCGCCTGGCAGGGCTTTTACGCGCTGACGCTGGGCAACGCCCAGGCGCTTTCGCTCGCGGGCCATATCGGCCGGCTGGCCGAGGGGATGGAAGCGGATTTCGTGGTGCTGGACCTGGCCGCGACGCCGCTACTCGCGCGGCGCACGGCGCGCTGTCAGACGCTTGCTGAGCGCATGTTTGCGCTGATGATGCTCGGCGACGACCGCGCCATCTATGAGACCTGGGCCAACGGCCGCTGCCAGCACCGGCGTGACGATTCATAGCGAGCGCGTCCACGCCTGGCGGTGACTCTATCACCGCCAGGCTGGCCGTCACTCCTGGGCCTTCGCCTCTGCTTTTGCCTGTTCCACCGCCTGCTCTTGTTCCAGCCGGTCGCGGCGGTTGGGTTTGCCCGGCAGTACCGCATCAAGCAGAAGTGCGGCCAAGGCCGCCGGCACCAGACCCGATTTCAACAGCAAGCCCACCTGGCCGGGCATGGTCTCGGCGATGGCCTCGACCGCGGGCAGGCCAATGCCCAAGCTCATGGCCACGGCGATAATCAGCATGGCGCGTTGGTCCAGCTCGCACTCCTGAATGATCTTCAAGCCTGCCGAGGCGATCATGCCAAACATGACGACCCCCGCGCCGCCCAGTACGGCCGGTGGCATCGCGGCGACTAACCCGCCTAGCTTGGGAAATAGCCCCATGCAGATCAATAAGATGCCGCCAATGGTGACCACGTGGCGGCTGACCACCCCGGTTAGGGTAATGAGCCCGACATTCTGCGCGTAGGCGGTATTGGGCAGGGTATTGAATAGCGCGGCAAAGGAGGTAGCCACCCCATCCGCCATGACGCCCCCCGATAGCTCGCGATCCTTGGCGTGGCGCCCGGCGCCGCCCATTGTGATCGCCGAAATATTGCCGATGGTTTCCAGGCCGACGACAAACATAATCAACGTCATGCCGATGATCGCGGTCAGATGAAACTCCATGCCATACTGCAACGGCTTGGGAAAGGCAAACCAGGCCGCGTCGGTGACGCTGGAAAAGTCCACCAAGCCCATGGCAATCGCGACCAGGTAACCGCTGACCAGCCCTATGAGGACGGAGGACGCTTTTAGAAAGCCACGCCCGAATTGGTGTACCACGATCGTGACCACCAGCACAAAGAGCGCCAGCCCGAGATTGGTGGGGGAGGCGAAATCATCGGCGCCCACGCCGCCCGCGGCGTAGTTAATCCCTACCGGCATTAACGTAATACCGATCAGCAGCACGACGATCCCCGTCACCACCGGCGAAAACCAGTGGCGAATCTTTTTCAGAAACGTGCCTAAAACGACCTGCAACAAGCCCGCAATGAACGATGCGCCGAGTACCGCCGCCAGCCCAAAAGATCCCGCCAGCGGCAGGGCCACCGGCAGAAAGCCGAAGCTGGTGCCCTGGACAATGGGCAGGCGCGCGCCGACTGGCCCTACGCCGATGGTTTGCACCAGCGTGGCGATACCCGCGACAAACAGCGCCACCTGAATAAGGAAAATCTGCTCGCCCGTGCCGGCACCGATGACGCCGGCAATGATGATCGGCGGCGTCACGTTGCCGGCGAACATGGCCATGATGTGCTGCAGCCCTAACGGTACCGCCTTGGAGAGCGGCGGCATCGCGTTAGGGTCTTGGTTAATCGTCCGTGACGGGCGAGCGGGTTGATCGGGGGGATGAGACATAGCGAGCCTTTTGTGTATGTTGTTGGCCTTTCAAGGGTGATTTATTGCATCCATATACACATAAGATTGTATACAGGAATAAATTTCAATCACCACTTTGGTGGAAGGTTCGCGCGGTCAGTCCTCCCGCCGGCAAACGTTACACACGGCTAGCGCGTCAGGCGGTCGCGCAGGCGCAACTTGCCGATACGGTTAATCTGCTCGATGGCCGTGCGCCGCTCGGTCGCTAAGTCGTTATCGATGCGCGCTTCAAAGGCGCGCAAAATAGCGTGGCGGTCCAAGCCTTTCACGGCGATGACAAAGGGAAAGCCAAATTTATCTTTGTACGTTTTGTTCAGGCGCTCAAAGCGCGCGAACTCCTCGGGCGTGCACTGATCCAGCCCCGCGCCGGCTTGCTCACGCGTTGAATCGGAGGTGAGCTCTCCCGCGAGAGCCGCTTTGCCGGCCAAATCCGGGTGGGCGCGAATCACCGCAATCTGCTCGTCGCTGCTGGCCTGTTTAAGCATCTCTCCCATTAGCTCGGCAAGGGCGTCGGGGGTGTCGTGCGCCGGGGTTAACCCTTGTCGCCAGGCGGCTTCGGCCACCCAGGGGGAGTGCTCGTAAATATCACCGTAATGGGCCACGAAGGCGTCTACATCGAGCGCGCTGGGGCGGGGTTCAAGAACGGAGCGAGGCGTAGGGGTCGACATGCTTTCTCCCGTATTGTGTGGGTTTTGATTTCAATACTGTATACAATAAAAACGACGGAAGGTACTCTCAACTGACGAATAACGCTCAGCGGGTCTCGCTCAACCTCACCGCCAATGCTCATTAAGGAGGCAAGATGGGACGCTTAACCACCCACGTACTGGATACCGCCCAGGGCCGCCCCGGCCAGGGCATCATCATTGATGTGTATCGCCTGTCAGGCACGCAGCGCGATCACCTAGCAAGCGTGACCACCAATGACGACGGCCGCTGCGATGCCCCGCTGCTTGAGGGCGAGGCGTTTACGGTAGGGGAGTACGAGCTGGTCTTTCACGCCGGCGACTACCTGCGCCGCCAGCAGCAGGAAGCGTCGGAGCCGCGCTTTTTGAATGTGATTCCGCTGCGCTTTGGCGTCGCCGATGAAAGCCAGCATTACCACGTGCCGCTGCTGCTCTCGCCTTACGGCTACACCACCTATCGCGGCAGCTAACGCCGTTAACGACGCGTAAAGGGAGAGCGCCATGTACGGCTATATCGTTGATGTCGTCAATTTGCTGCTGCGCTGGCTGCACGTCATTGCGGCCATTGCCTGGATTGGCGAATCGATCTACTTCGTGATGCTGGATAACAGCCTGCGAACACCCAAAGCCGCGGAGGACCGCGAAAAGGGCGTGTTCGGTGAAATGTGGGCTGTCCACGGCGGCGGTTTTTACCACAATCAGAAATACACCACCGCGCCGGCCAAACTGCCCGGTGATCTGCACTGGTCGTTCTGGAAGGCTTACACCACCTGGCTGACCGGTTTTGCCCTGTTCGTGGTGCTGTACATGGCAAGCCCCGACTTTTACCTGGTGAACGCCAATAGCCCCTGGGCGTGGGCGGCGGATCTCGACGGCTGGCAGGCCAACCTGCTGGCGCTGGCGTTTCTGCTCGGCGGCTGGGTGGTTTACAACGAGCTGTGCAAGCGCATTAGCCCCAACATGGAGCGTGATGGCCTGCTAAGTGTCGCCGTGGCGGTCATGATGGTCGTGGTGGCGTATCTGAGCACCCAGATGTTTACCGGGCGCGCGGCGTTTCTGCTCACCGGCGCGGTGATGGCCACGGCGATGTCGGCCAACGTCTTCTTCTGGATCATTCCCGGGCAGCGGCGCATGGTGAACGCGATGCAGGCGGGCGAGACGCCCAACCCGCTGGACGGCAAACGCGGCAAGCAGCGTTCGGTGCACAACACCTACTTCACGCTGCCGGTGGTGCTGTTGATGATCAGTAACCACTACTCGTTCCTCTACTCCCATGAACTTGCGTGGGTGGTCATGGCGCTGCTCATCTTCGCCGGAGCGGTGATTCGCCAGTTTTTCGTGCTCATGCACGCAGGCCACAACAAACCGCTCTACCTGGTGGCCGGTGCCGCGTTGATTGTGCTGGCATTCGTGGTCGGCGCGCCCAGCGCCTCCGGCCCCGCCTCAGCGGAGAGTGAAGCCCCGGGGCGTGAGCAGGTGAGCGCGATCATCGCGCAGCACTGCGTGCAGTGTCACGCCCGCGACCCCGAGCATGCTGCGTTCAGCGCGCCTCCCGCGGGCTATGCCTTTGAAAGCTGGGAAGCGATCGCGCAGCAGCGCGAGACCATCCAGCAGGTCGTGGGCAACCACTATATGCCGCTGGGCAATATCACTAACATGACCGCTGAGGAGCGCGATATCATCGCAGCCTGGGAGGAGTGATAGGAATGAGCGATGTGCAGGCAGCACCCGGTGTAGACAAAAACGATGTAGACAAACTCGACGCGGATAAAGCCCCGGTCGGTAAAAACCCAGTGGGTAAAAAGCCAGCCGGTAAAAAACCAGGCGAAGCGCGCCACGAGTCGATTTATCGGGCGGTGAGCGACGCCATTATCGAGCAGCGCCTGAAACCCGGCGCGCGGCTGCGCGAAGACGCCCTGGCCGAGGTGTTCGGTATTAGCCGCACCGGTATACGCAAGATTCTTCAGCGCTTGGCGCTGGAGCAGCTGGTCACGCTAACCCCCCGGCGCGGCGCGAGCGTGACGCGCCCCACGGCGGATGAGGCCAAGGATGTGTTCGACGCCCGCCAGCTGGTGGAGTGCGGGCTCATGCCCGACGTCGCCCGCCGCATGACATCGAAAGAAGCGGCCGCGCTGCGCGATATGGCCCGCCAGGAACGGGAAGCGCTACGCAGCGGTGAGCGCAGCACGGCGATCAAGCTCTCGGCGGACTTCCATATTCAACTGGCGCGGCTGTCGGGGAACGCGACGCTGGCGGCGTTCGTTGAGCAGCTCTGCTCGCGCTCGTCGCTGATCATGGCGGTCTACGGCCATCGGGGCCATTTGGGGTGCGAGTCCCACGACCACGACAACCTAATCGGCTTTCTCGAACAAGGCGACGCCGAACGGGCCGAAGCGTTTATGGGCCGCCACCTCAAGGCGATAGAAGCGTCGCTATCGATCGTGGAGAAGGATGACAGCACCCCGGACCTGCACCAGATTTTCGGGGCCTGACGCCGCCATCCGGCGCGCTTAGCCAGCCAGCTTCTGCAGCAGGCCCGGCAGCACCGCCGGGTCAAGCACAATGGCGATCACCACGCCCCCAAAAGCGCCGCCTAGGTGGGCCTCGTGGGCGAACCCGCCGACCTGGCCCGCCTGTCGACGCATGGCCATGAGCGAAATAATCACAAACCCGATGGCAAAGACGATGGCCGGAATGGGTATCACGAAGAACAAAAACAGCAGCCGGAAGGGTTCATAGAGGCAGAAGGCGAAGAGCACCCCGCTGATGGCCCCCGAGGCGCCCACGGCCGCATAGCGCGGATTGCGCCGGTGAATCACCAGGGAGAAACCGTGAGCCGCGAGCTCGGCACCGAAGTAGAGCAGCAGAAAGCTCGCCGAGCCCAGGGTAACCTCCATCCAGGGGCCGAAGAAGTAGAGGGTGATCATATTAACCAGCAGGTGCGTGCCATTGACATGCACGAACCCGGCCGTGATCAACCGGTGAAGCTCGCCGTTGCGCAGTACCCGCCAAGGCACCAGGCTCAGGTAGTCGAGAAGGGCCGGCCGGCGCATCAACACAAAAAGGCTCACCAGCGTGTTGATCGCCAGCAGCAGCAGGGTAATAGGCGTCTGGCTTAGGTTGAGCATGTAGGCCTCAGACGATCAGCCGATCCCAGCTGCCGTAGCGCCCTTGGATGGGGCCGCGACGCAGGCTTAGGGCAATGACCGCCGCCCCGCAGACCAGGCTTGCCAAAAGGGCAAGGACGCCGGCGCCATGCAGGAAAGGGGTCAGGAACAGCATGCTGCCCAAGGGGATCAGCAGCCAGCGCACCGGGCGCGCCGATTCCGCCATGGCGATAAGCGAGACAGTGATCATCAGCGCGCCAATCAGGTGATCCCAATCGGCCATGGTGCCCTCGGCCCCCAGGGTCAGCCGGGTGGACATCAGCCAGATGCCAATAACGATGCAGAGCGCCAGGTTCCAGGGTAGGTTGACCCCAGTGGTGATGATATCCCGGGCAATGGCGATGGGGGAGCGCTGGAAGTCATCCTTGCGCGTCTCGCTTTCCCCTTCGTCGGTATCGCCGGTGAAGAAGATCTTGAGTACCGGCGCACCGGCCTTGTGGCGGCGCTTGAGAAACTCACCGGTGGCGACAAGCTCATTGAAGGCATAAGCGATCTGCAGCAGCATGGCGCCGGCCTGAATCAGGCAGAGGGTGCAGAGCGTGCCGATCACGATGGGCTGAATAATGATGAAGGTCACCGAGACCACGCCAAGTGGCACGATCAGCACGCCAAAGGAGGCTACTACCCACGGCATGGTACGCCAGCGCCGGGTGCTGCCCAGAAGGCCGAGCAGGATCTCAAGTAGGTAGATAATGCCGCCCAGACCCGCGTCGGGAATCGGCCAGGCTTCGGATACCTTGGATGTAATGATGTCCTCGGTACCGTTAAGCCCCGTACGCGTGCCGCCGAAGAAAGGGTCCCACACGGCATCAATGTGGCCCAGCTGATAGGCCGCGAGGTAGCGGGAGATAAAGAAGCCGATAAACGCCAGAATGATAATCGGCATGCGCTGAAACCAGCTCGACGGGTTGTTGTTCCAGCCCGGCGGTGTGGTGGGTCCGGTGGTCTCCGCCACCGGCGAGATGCCGGGCGTGGGGAGCGCCAGGGCGGAAAAGCCGATGGCAAGGGCACCGATCAGGGTACCGTTGAGATAGGCCGCGGCACTTTCGCTTAAGAACACCAACGGCGCGAACAGTAGCCAAAGCCCCACTGCTGCGGAGCCAAATCGCGCCCAGCGCTGATGAAAAGAGAGCGACAGTCCGCCGAAGATGGCCAGTAGTACCCCGGAAAGGGTGTCGCTATAGATCATTCCCGGGTTGTCGTAACCCAGGGTGGCCGGTGACGCAAGAAGCCAGAAACCCAGGGCAATGGTGAGAAAGTGAGCCCACAGGAAAGAGTGGTGCTGGCGGATGACGGTGTCGTGGTGGCGTTGGCGTACTTGCTCGGGGTTGTGGCCTTTTTCGTCGGCCCTCTCCACCCAGTCAGGTGGGGTGATACCGTTGGCGGCGTACCAGCCTTTGGGGTCATCCAGTAGGTTCGCGACGATATCCTCAAGGGAGTCGTACAGCTCGTGGCGCGGCTCCCAGCCTAGCTGCTTACGGGCTCTATTGATATCGAGCTCGTAGTGGTCGTCGGCCATATCGATCATGAAGGGCCGAATAAAGGGCTTCTCATCCTTGTCGAAGTCGTCGGGTACTAGCGGCTCGCTCTTCTCCTCGACCGCGGCGCCGGCTTTGGCCACGAGCTTAGGCGCGATCAAGGTTTCCCACTTCTCCTTGCCGTGAATCAGCTCACCCAGGCGGTTCTGCAAGGCCTTGTAGCTCAGGCAGTGTGGCTCGCCGACCAGGATAGCGTTCTCCTTGGGCAGCTCGCGGCGGCGCTCAATGGCCCGGCGAAAGGCGTCAATCATGTCTTTTTTGTGCACGCAGGCCTGGCCGGCGCCGGTGTAGCCGGAGTAGAAGTGGCTCTTCAGGGTCTGTTCGTAAATACGCGCGATCTGGTGCGAGAGGGTGGGAATCGCGTTTTTCTCGTCGTACATACCGGCCAGGCGCAGCAGCGTGTAAGGCATGTTGCCGGCGTGCTCTTTGATGACCGCCTCGGTCTCGGCCTTGGACTCGGGATAGGCCCAGGTCGGGCCGATGGGCGTCTCCTCGCTGACGCGCTTGCCGGGTTCTTGCGGCGCGTGAACCAGCATGGTGCTGGAGTAAATAAAACGCTCGACCTCAAGCTCCTTCAGCGCCTCAAGCAGGTTCTTGGTGCCTTCGACATTCACCTTATCGTAGAGCGGTGAATGCTCGCCTGTGAAGTCGAAGTAGGCAGCCAGGTGGACCACCGCCGCAATTTTGCTGCCATGCTTCTCGGCAATGGTTCGGCAGACGTCCTTGACGGAATCCAGCGAGGTGAGGTCGAACTCAAAGCTATCGTCCGCTTTCTCGGCCTTATTCATGTCCAGGCCGATGATGCGGTAATCGCGGCCGAGCGTGCGCGTGAGGGCCGTACCGATGTCCCCGGCGGCCCCCGTAATCACCACAATCGGCTTCTCCTTACGTGACTGCTGCTCGTTGTCCTGCATGATCGAGAACCTCTTGCCGACATGTGATAATTCCAGCCGTTAAAGGCCAATCCGTTTACACAAAGCTAGTCGGCAAAGCGGCAATAGGGCAAATGAGCGCCTCCTTTCCTACTCCGGTGGATAGCACGCTGACAGCGAGAGGGGGAGTGCAAAAACAGAATGGAGTTATCGGCACTAAAGGTTTGTATACAATTATTCTAGTGTCGTGTCGGGGTAAAAAAGCCATTTGCTGTTACAAGCCGGCGTAAAGTCGCCCATAAGATGCTTGCGAGTAGAACGCTACCATTTTTTTGTATACGATATGCTTGCATGGTTGTCTTATACAACCAGCCGATAGCGTATATTTCCGCAGGAGCTGCCCGATGTCTTCCCCATCTTTCTCGTCCTACCCTCGTGACCTCATTGGCTACGGCCGTACGCCGCCGCAGGCCAACTGGCCGGGCAGGGCGCGCATCGCCGTGCAGTTTGTGCTTAATTACGAAGAGGGCGCGGAAAACAGTGTGCTCCACGGCGATGCGGGCTCGGAGCAGTTTCTCTCCGAGATCATCGGCGCGCCGGCCTTCCCTGACCGCCACCTGAGCATGGAGTCGATCTACGAGTACGGCTCGCGGGTGGGCGTGTGGCGGATTCTGCGCGAGTTTGAGCGCCGTGGCTTGCCGCTCACCGTTTTCGGCGTGGCCATGGCGTTGGAGCGCCACCCCGATGTGGCGCACGCCTTTAAGGAGTTGGGTCACGAGGTGGCCTGCCACGGCTATCGTTGGATTCATTACCAGGAAGTGCCCGAAGCGGTGGAGCGCGAGCACCTGCAAAAAGCGCTGGAGATTTTCCAGCGCCTCTACGGTGAGAAGCCCGCAGGCTGGTACACCGGTCGCGATAGCCCCAATACCCGGCGGCTTTTGCTGGATGAAGGCGGCTTTTTATACGACAGCGACTACTACGGCGACGATCTGCCGTTCTGGACCCGTGCCCAAGATAGCCAAGGGCGCGAGCACGACCATTTAATCATGCCGTACACGCTGGATAGCAACGATATGCGCTTTGCCGCGCCGCAGGGCTTTAACACCGCCGATCACTTCTTTACCTACCTGCGCGACGCCTTCGATGTGCTTTACGCCGAAGGCGAAGACACCCCCAAAATACTCTCGGTGGGCATGCACTGCCGCTTGCTCGGCCGCCCGGGGCGTTTTCGCGCCCTGCAGCGCTTTCTGGATTACATCGAGACATTCGACCGTGTCTGGGTGACGCGCCGCGTCGATATCGCCCGCCACTGGGCCGAGCACCACCCCGCGCGAAGCCGCTGAAAGGGATAAAAGATGAACAAAGCCAGCTACTACGCCCCGCAGGGTGGGCATCCGCCACAAACGCAGTTAACCGCGGATCGCGCCGTTTTTACCGAGGCCTATGCGCTGATCCCCAAAGGGGTGATGCAGGATATCGTCACCAGCAAGCTGCCGTTTTGGGAAGGTACGCGCCTGTGGGTATTAGCGCGGCCGCTCTCGGGCTTCGCGGAGACGTTTTCCCAGTACATCATGGAGGTGCAGCCGGGCGGGGGCAGCGACACGCCCGAGCTCGACCCGCAAGCCGAAGGCGTGCTGTTTGTCGTTGAGGGCGAATTAACGCTGACGCTTGCCGGTGAGCGCCACGTGATGGCGCCGGGCGGCTATGCGTTTATTCCCCCGGGGAGCCAGTGGCAGGTGCGCAATGCCTCGCAAGCGCCGGTGCGCTTTCACTGGGTACGCAAGGCGTATGCATTTGTCGACGGGCTGGAGGTGCCCGAGGCCTTTGTCACCAACGAGCAGGACGTTGCTCCCATCGAGATGCCCGGCACCGAGGGGCGTTGGGCGACCACGCGCTTTGTCGACCCGACGGATGTGCGCCACGACATGCACGTCAATATCGTCACCTTCCAGCCGGGTGGCGTGATTCCCTTCGATGAAACCCACGTGATGGAGCACGGTCTTTACGTGCTCGAAGGCAAGGCGGTGTATCACTTAAACCAGCAGTGGGTGGAGGTCGAAGCGGGGGATTTCATGTGGCTGCGCGCCTTCTGCCCGCAGGCCTGCTATGCCGGCGGTCCAGGGCCGTTTCGCTACTTGCTGTATAAAGATGTCAACCGCCACGCCGCCCTGCGGCTGTAAACACTTCCGCTCACCCTGAGCCTGTCGAAGGGTCTTGAGCTTGTCGAAGGGCCTCCCTCGACAAGCTCGGGATGACCGGTGTGAGTGGCCGGGATGACCGGTGTCAGTGCCTGAAGCGGACTCTATTGAAGGGGACAACCATGCTAGAACTAAACGCCGAGCCGTTAACGGCTGAGGCCTTCGCGCCCTTTGGCGATGTGATCGACGCGCGTACCTCAACGTCGTTTCCCATCAACGCCGGGCGCACCCAGCGCCACCACGACCTTGCCAGGGTGGAAACGCTTGGCGAAAACGCCCGCACCCTGATCAATATCTTTGTTAGCCAGCCGGTGACGCTACCGCTTGAGCTGACGTTTTTAGAGCGTCACCCGCTGGGCAGCCAGGCCTTTATGCCGCTGCACGAAGAGCGCTTTATCGTCGTGGTCGCCCCGCCCGGCGAAGAGATCCCGCCGAGCGAGGTGCGTGCTTTCGTCACCGATGGCCGCCAGGGGGTGAACTACCACGCCGGCACCTGGCACGCCATTCAATCGGTGCTGGAGCGCGAAGGCGAGTTCCTGGTGGTGGATCGCGGCGGCGACGGCCCCAACTGCGACGAGTACCCCATCGCGCTACGCGTCACGCTAAACGAGGTTTAACACGCCGCCGCATAGGTCACTTCGCGATAATCCCTTGCTCGCGGGCCATGGCGTAAGCCGCCTGCGGGCCTTTCCATAGCGATGGCAGAATAATCAACGACACCGGTATCGCGGTGATGACGATAAACTGCTGAAGCGCGCTAATTTGCCCGGCCCCCATGTAAAGCAGAATCGCCGCCATCAGCGCCATGGCAATGCCCCAAAACGCGCGAATCAGCGGGTTGGGGTTATCATGGCCGGCGCCCACCATGGCGATGGCGTAGCTCATGGAGTCGCCGGTGGTGGCGACAAAAATGGTGGTCAGCAGCAAAATCGCCAGCGCCATCCACGTCCCGCCCGGCAGCGCCTGCGCCACCGTTAACGTCGCGACATCGAACTGAAAGTTGTTCAGCGCCTCGGTCAAATCAATCGCGCCGGTGAGCTGGTAGTGAATGCCCGAGCCGCCCAGCAGGGTAAACCACAGGCTGGTGGCGATAGGCGCCAGCACGGCAACGGCCAGAATCATCTGCCGAACAGTGCGTCCGCGCGAAATGCGCGCGACAAAAATCGCCATCAGCGGGGCGTAGCCGATAAACCAGGCAAAGAAAAAGACCGTCCACCACTGCATCCACCACGCCGGTGCCGTCTCGGCGGTCAGCGTCGCCATGGTGAAAAACTCGCTGACGTAAGTGCCCATGCCGGCCGCGTAGCTGTTGATCAAAAACAGCGTCGGCCCAAACAGAAAAATCACCGCGCCAATGGCCAGCGCCAAAAAGACATTGAAGCGGCTCAGCAGCTGGATGCCGCGATGTACTCCGCTCATGGAAGAGGCGACGTAGACCGCCCCCAACAGCGCCAGAATCGCCAGCTGCATGGGGTAGCCCTGCGGCAGGCCAAACAGTTCGTGCAAACCGAAACTCACCTGCGTGGCCAAAAAGCCAATCGGGCCCACGGTGCCCGCCACCAGCGCAATCACGCAGCAGGCATCGACCACCCCGCCTAGCGGGCTCTGCATTAAGCGTTGGCCCAATACCGGGTAAAGCAGCGTACGCGGCTTAAGCGGCTGGCCTTTCACATAGTGTGCATGCGCCAATACCACGGCGGAGAGCGAGCCCAGCACCGCCCAGGCCAAAAAGCCCCAGTGCATAAACGATTGCGCCAATGCGCCGGAAACGGCCGCCGGTGTGCCGGCTTGGGTATCAAAGGCGGGCGGTGTGACCACGAAGTGATACACCGGCTCGCCTGCGGCAAAGAACACCCCGCCACCGGCAAGCAGCGTGCACAAAATGATCGATAACCACTTGAACGTGCTCATTTCGGGCGCGTCCAGGTTGCCGATTTTGGCGTTTGCCGCGGGTGTCATGGCAAGGCCAATGGCGATAAAAAACGTGGCGAGCAGCAATAGCTGAAAGTAAGTGCCCAGGGTGATCGCCGTCCAGGCAAAGCCTGTGCTGATGCTGTCAGCCACCAGGTTAATATCGAACAGCGATAGCAGAACAAAGGCCGCAATAAAGCCGATACTCAAGATCAGCACGATAGGGTCGCCTAAGGCGCGAAGCCCGCGCGGCTTGGTGGCGCCGTCAGGGGAGTGGGGCATGGGATACACCGTTGTATTGAAAAGCGTGTGGGTTGGAATGCGTGTAAGACGCTCAGGGCAAAGCCGCTGGAAAAGCGGCATAAAAAAAGCGCCATTGAGTGAATGGCGCCAGGACAAAACGCCGAGGACAGTAGCATTTTTATAGACAAAGGTCGAATGGGTGCGGTGTGGTGCATCTCAAGTTCCCCTCTGCTTACGATTGGTGCACAGCGTTTTGAGATAAACAGACATCGCACTATATATTTACAGCAATATACTGATAAGTAAGACTTTATTTTATGTTGGCCGCTTTTGTGCATTATCCCTTTGTGTTGATTGTATACAAAGAGGGTTAAGCATGAATACGAAGGTAAAAGCGGCACCGATCAAGCAGCGCATGAACCGGCTAGGGTTAGGCGGTGTGGTCATGGCCATGGCGCTGGGGGCAACGGCGAGTCACGCGCAGGAAACCGATATCCGCTTTCAATTGGACTGGCGCTTTGAAGGCCCCTCAGCGCCCTTTTTGATGGCAGTCGAGCGCGGCTACTTTGCCGAGGAGGGATTGGATGTCCAGATCGACTCCGGCAGCGGCTCGGCGGGGGCCATCAACCGGGTGGCCTCCGGCGCCTATGAAATGGGCTTTGGCGATCTGAATGCCCTGATCGAGTTCTTGGCCGAAAACCCCGACGGGCCCGGTATCACCGGGGTATATAGCGTCTACGACGGCACGCCCGCGGCGGTTTTCTCCCGGAAAGATAGCGGTATTGAAACCCCTGCCGATCTTGCCGGCAAAACCATTGCCGCGCCCACCTTCGATACCGGTTATCGCGCCTGGGGCATCTTTGCCGCCGCCAACGATCTAGACCCCGACGCCGTGGAGTGGCAAAACGTCGACCCGACCCTACGCGAAACCCTGCTGACCCGGGGCGATGTGGATGCGATCACGGGCTTTTACTTCACCAGTCTTCTGAACCTTGAAGAGCGCGGCATGGGGCAAGACGACCTGACGATCATGCCGTTCCCCGAGTACGGCGTGCCGCTCTACGGCAACGCGATTATCTCAAGCGAAGCCTTTGCCGAAGAGAACCCTGAAGCGGTGCGCGGCTTTTTGCGCGCCTTCAACCGTGCCCTGAGCGAAACCCTGGAGGATCCCGATGCCGCGATTGAGTACGTGAAAAATCGCGATGCGCTGATCGATGTCGAGATGGAAACCCGCCGCTTGAAGCTTGCGCTCGATAGCGTGGTGGATACTCCGGATGCCCGCGAGTATGGCGTGGGGGGTGTCGATGAGCAGCGCCTACGTGAGGCCATTCAGCTCGTGGCCGATGCCTATGACTTGCCCACTCTGCCATCACCCGGCCAAGTCTTTGATTCGCGTTATCTGCCGCCGCGCGAGGAGCGCATGCTGCTGCCGGCAGGGGGTGAATAACGATGTCGGCGTTTGTTGCCTTCGATCATGTCAGTCTGGCCTACGACGACTCGGGTAATGCCATTGAAGACATTAACCTGGATATCCACGAAGGCGAGTTTGTCGCCTTCGTGGGGCCGTCGGGCTGCGGTAAATCCACCTTTATGAAGCTCTGCACGGGCCTTCACGCGCCCACGGCGGGGTCGATTCAGGTGGATGGGGTGGCGGTGACCGAGCCGCTGAAAATCTCCGGCATGGCGTTTCAAAACGCCAACCTGCTGCCGTGGCGCACGACCCTGGATAACGTCTTGTTGCCGCTGGAAATCGTCAAACCTTACCGGCATCAGTTTCGCAAACGTCGTGAGGAGTTTGTGGGCTGGGCGCGCGAGCTATTGAAAACCGTGGGCCTGGCCGACTACGAAGATCAGTATCCGTGGCAGCTCTCCGGTGGCATGCAGCAGCGTGCCTCCATCTGCCGCGCGCTGATCCATCAACCCCGCCTTTTGATGCTCGACGAGCCGTTTGGCGCCTTGGATGCCTTCACCCGTGAGGAGCTTTGGTGCGTGCTGCGCGACCTGTGGGAGGCGCAGCGCTTTACCGTGGTGCTGGTGACCCACGATTTGCGCGAAGCGGCGTTTCTCGCCGACACCGTCTACGTCATGAGTCGCCGCCCCGGGCGAGTGGTTGAGCGGCGTGAGATTGACCTGCCTCGCCCCCGCGCGCTGGACATCACCTACGACAAACCCTTTATCGACCTGGTGCACGATCTGCGTGCCCAGATCGGTGAAATCCGCAGCAGCTGAATTCACACCACTTGAATGTAGACAAACTAGAGCTTCACTATGAATGTTACTCGCCAAACGATCGAGCGCCTGGCGCCGTGGATCGCGGTGGCGGTATTGACGCTGATCTGGGAAGTCACGGTACGGCTTTTTAATGTGCCGAGCTTTATTTTCCCCAGCGCGTTGGATACCGCCACCGCACTTGTCACCTACGCCGGGCCCATCGGCATGCACTCCTGGCAAACCTTCTGGACCACGCTGGTGGGGTTTGCCCTTGGGGTCGCCGTTGGGCTGGGGCTTGGGTTTATCATCGGCTCGTCGCGCTTTTTGTATAACGCCTGTTATCCGCTACTCGTGGGGTTTAATGCGATCCCCAAAGTCGCTTTCGTGCCGATCTTGGTGGTCTGGTTCGGCATTGGCTCGGTTCCCGCCATTCTGACGGCGTTTTTGATCTGCTTTTTCCCCATCGTCGTCAACGTGGCGACGGGGCTCGCCACGCTCGAACCCGAGATGGAGGACGTGCTGCGCGTGCTCGGCGCCCGGCGCCTGGATGTGCTGCTCAAAATTGGCCTGCCGCGCTCGCTGCCTTACTTCTTTGCCTCGTTAAAAGTCGCGATCACCCTGGCCTTCGTGGGCACGGTGGTATCGGAAACCGTCGCCTCCAATCAGGGCATTGGCTATTTGATGATGAGCGCCGGCTCACAGATGCGCATGGGGCTGGTGTTTGCCGGACTGATCGTGATCAGCGCCATGGCGATGGTGATGTACGAACTCTTCGCGCTGCTGGAAAAGCGCATGACCGCCTGGGCGCATCGCGGCCAGGACCGCTAAGGCAGCATGTGGATATACCCCTTCGACAAGCTCAGGGTGATCGTGTTACCCGTCCAGCCTGACCTCCTCGTTCGGTCTGAGCTTGTCGAAGACCACTCTTCCACAGTGAGACTTGCTAACCACAACGCCCGCTATCAAGCGGGCGTTGCTGTTTTGGTGCAGTGCTTAACGCTGGTGCAGTGGGGTGCTTTGTCACAGGGCGCGATAACGCTGGAGGAAGTACAGGGGAGGGGGGAGCTAGCGTTTTTTGTTTTCCCATGTTTTTGAATTTAAAAAATAAATAGTGTTTTGCGGGAAAGTGGCGCGCACCTTGCAGAGCCTATGGGCTAGTGACGGTTTCCGCTTAGCGGATTCACCACCCACACAAAAAGCCCGGTATCAGGGCGCAGGGGGTCTTCCATGACGACGTTCAAAAATGCTTCTTCTCATTCCACAAACGCTTCTCAACCCGCCTTGCTTAAAAACGCGCTTTCCAAAGGCGTGGCCACGGCGGTGCTGGCGAGTGCGGTAATGGGCGCAAGCGGCCAAGCATTCGCGCAAGACGATGACCCGATCAAAGTCGGTATTCTTCACTCGCTCTCCGGCACCATGGCGATCAGCGAAACGGTGCTCAAGGACACCGTCGAGATGCTGATCGATCAGCAGAACGCCGAGGGCGGCCTGCTGGGTCGCGAGTTGGAAGCCGTCGTCGTCGACCCCGCCTCCAACTGGCCGCTGTTCGCCGAAAAGGCGCGCGAGCTGCTGGCCCAGGAGGAGGTCGACGTGATCTTTGGCAACTGGACCTCGGTGTCGCGCAAGTCGGTGCTGCCGGTGGTCGAGGAACTCAACGGCCTGCTCTTTTACCCGGTGCAGTATGAGGGGGAGGAGTCGTCGGAGAACGTCTTCTACACCGGCGCGGCGCCCAACCAGCAGGCGATTCCCGCCGTGGATTACCTGATGAATGAAGTCGGCGTCGAGCGCTGGGTGCTGGCCGGGACCGATTACGTCTACCCGCGTACCACCAACAAGATCCTCGATGCTTATCTTAAAAGTCATGGCGTCAGCGACGACGACATCATGATCAACTACACGCCTTTCGGTCACTCCGATTGGCAGAACATCGTCTCCGAGATCAAGCAGTTTGGCAGCGAGGGTAAAAAGACCGCCGTGGTGTCGACCATCAACGGCGATGCCAACGTGCCCTTCTACCGCGAGCTGGGTAACCAGGGCGTCAACGCCGCGGATATCCCGGTGGTGGCGTTCTCGGTGGGCGAGCAGGAGCTCTCCGGTATCGACACCGGCCCGCTGGTGGGCCACCTGGCGGCGTGGAACTACTTCATGAGCGTCGATACCGATGCCAACTACGACTTCATCGATGCCTGGATTGAGCATACCGGCGATGAGATGGCGGTGACCAACGACCCCATGGAGGCGCACTACATCGGCTTTAATATGTGGGCCGAAGCGGTGCGCAAGGCCGAGACCACCGATGTCGACGCGGTCAAGGACGCCATTATCGGTGTGACGGTACCCAACCTCACCGGTGGCTACGCGGCGATGATGCCGAACCACCACATCACCAAGCCGGTGTTGATCGGCGAGATTCAGGATAACGGCCAGTTCTCCATCGTTTGGCAGACGCCCTCCACCGTGGCCGGGGATGCGTGGTCAGACTACCTGGAAGGCTCGCGGGATTTGATCAGCGACTGGCGCAAGCCGATGGAGTGCGGCAACTACAACGTCGTCGAGGGCAGCTGCGGCGGTCAAACCGCAAGCGAGTAACCGCAACGCCTTTTGATGGCACGTCGTCACGCGGTGCCATCACCCTGACGGGCCGCCATGGGCGGCCCCTTTTCACTCAAACAGGACACGCCCATGAGGATGCTCTCACGCTTTCTATCGGGCCTTCTTTTCTGCCTGTGTGTCGGCCTGCCCGCGGTCAGCCAGGCGCAGGAGGACCCCGGTCAGCCGCTGCTGGAAGCGCTGGATACCCGCGCCTACGCCGATAAGGCGGAAGCGATCGAGGCGATCATCGAAAGCGGTGATCCGCGTAGTCGCCGCTGGCTGGAAGCCCTGCTCGGCGGCAAACTGCAGCGTCACAAGGAAACAAAGCAGTTTGTCATCGTGCTCGAGAACCGCGGCCGCAGCTGGCCGGTGGTCGATGCGCTGAGCTTCGAGGATGCCGGCGAGATGTCGCGCCGCGAGCTTGACCGCATCGGCATCAACAATGCGCTGCGTGGGCAGTTACAGGGAGCCTTGGCGGTGCTCGACCTGCGTGCCGACAGCGTCGACGAGCGCCGCGAGGCGGCTAGGGCGCTGCTGGGCGACGTGGATGCTCCCTTGGTAGCGCCGCTTGAAGCGGTGATAGACAACGAGGCCAACGCCGAGGTGCGCCGGCTGCTGAACCAGGCCTTGGCTATTTATCGCTTGGAGCAGGGTGAGGTGGCGGCCATCGACGAGCTGGAAGGTAGCCTCAACCCCGAGGTACGCGCCGCCCTCAATTCAGCAGCGCGCAGCGATGACCCGGTACTGGCTGAATCCGCCTCCACCGCGCTTGCGGGTATCGAGCAGAAGCTTAAACTCAATCGCGGCTTGGAGACGCTCTACTTCGGCCTATCGCTGGGCTCGGTGCTGGTGCTCGCGGCGATTGGCCTGGCCATCACCTTCGGCGTGATGGGCGTGATCAACATGGCCCACGGTGAGCTGATAATGCTCGGCGCCTACACCACCTGGGCCATGCAGCAACTGCTGCCCGGCCAGCCGGGGCTGGCGCTGGTGCTGTCGATTCCCGCCGGGTTTCTGGTCGCGGCACTCGCCGGCATCGCCATCGAGCGCGGCGTCATTCAGTTTCTCAAGGGGCGCCCGCTGGAAACGCTCTTGGCCACCTTCGGCGTCAGCCTGATCCTGCAGCAGCTGGTGCGCACGCTGATTTCGCCGCAGAACCGCACCGTGGTTTCGCCCGAGTGGTTAAGCGGCTCGCTGATGATCAACGAGGGGCTGTCGCTGACCCTTAACCGCCTCTATGTGCTGGGGTTTGCCCTGGTCGTGTTCGCCGCGCTGATGCTTGTGATGCGCCGCACGCGACTCGGCCTTGAAGTGCGCGCGGTTACGCAGAACCGCGCCATGGCGCGTTCGATGGGTATCCGCGCCACCCGCGTCGATATCATGACCTTTGCGCTCGGTTCCGGTGTGGCGGGGCTTGCTGGGGTGGCGCTCTCCCAGCTGACCAACGTCGGCCCCAACCTGGGGCAAAACTACATCATCGATTCGTTCATGGTGGTGGTGTTCGGCGGCGTCGGCAACCTGTGGGGCACCCTGGTCGCGGGCATGTCGCTTGGGGTGATCAATCAGGTACTGGAGCCCTGGGCCGGGGCGGTGCTAGCGAAAATTATCGTGCTCGTGTTCATCATCTTGTTCATTCAAAAACGTCCGCGGGGACTCTTCCCGCAAAAGGGCCGCGCGGCGGAGGGTTAACCGATGCAAAATATGGAATCCTCCCAGCGCTTTTGGCTCACACGACCGTTTCGTGAGCGCGCCACGCAGCTGTTTCTCGGCGTGCTGTTTGCGGCTCTGTTGCTGGTCACCGTACTGCACCTGGCGGTGCCGCAAGGGCATCCGCTGCACGTCACCGCCTATACCGTGAATCTGTTTGGCAAGTATTTAAGCTACGCGCTGCTGGCCGTGTCGGTGGATCTGGTCTGGGGCTATCTGGGGATTTTGAGCCTGGGTCATGGCGCCTTTTTCGCCATCGGCGGCTACGCCATGGGGATGTACCTGATGCGCCAGATCGGCGACCGGGGCACCTACGGCGACCCGGTGCTGCCGGATTTCATGGTGTTTCTCAACTGGGACAGCCTGCCGTGGTATTGGCACGGCTTCGATATGGCGTGGTTTGCCTTCGCCATGGTGCTGCTCGCGCCGGGTTTTTTGGCGCTGGTGTTCGGCTTTCTCGCCTTCCGTTCGCGGGTGACCGGGGTATACCTGTCGATCATCACCCAGGCGCTGACGTTCGCGCTGATGCTGGCGTTTTTCCGCAACGAGATGGGTTTTGGCGGCAACAATGGCTTGACCGATTTTCGCGAACTACTCGGCTTTGATTTGCGCTCTGACGCCACGCGCTTGGGGCTTTTCCTCGCGACGGGGGTAGCGCTGGCGCTGGGCTATCTGCTGTGTCGGGCGATCGTCACCAGCAAGCTCGGCCGGGTGAGTGTGGCGACCCGCGACGCCGAGGCGCGCACGCGCTTTCTCGGCTACCGCGTCGAGCGTTTTCAGCTCTTTGTGTTCGTGGTTTCCGCGATGCTCGCGGGGCTTGCCGGGGCGCTCTACGTGCCGCAGGTGGGGATTATCAACCCCAGCGAGTTCTCACCGATTTTTTCCATCGAGATCGTGCTGTGGGTCGCGCTTGGCGGGCGCGCCACGCTCTACGGCGCGGTGATCGGTGCGTTGCTGGTCAACTACGCCAAGACGGTGTTTACCGGGGTGATGCCCGATGCCTGGCTGTTTGCCCTTGGGGCGCTTTTCGTGCTGGTCACGGTCTTTCTGCCCAAGGGCGTGGCGGGGCTTTTGGCCCACTTCAGGCGTAAACCCCGAAAGCGTGAAACCCAGCCATCCCACTCACAGGAGGCGACCTCATGAGCTTGATCGATTCGCTCAAAGACCGCGATCGGGTGTTCGACTTCATGGCGCCGCAGGCCTCCCCGGTGGACGTGCGACACGGCCCGATTCTCTACATGGAAGATGTCACGGTCAGCTTTGATGGCTTCAAGGCGATCAACAAGCTGAACCTCACCATCGACGACGGCGAGCTGCGCTGCATTATCGGCCCCAACGGGGCGGGTAAAACCACCATGATGGACATCATCACCGGCAAGACGCGGCCCACCGAGGGCAGCGTCTGGTTCGGCAGCCGCCACAACCTGCTGACCATGAACGAGCCCGACATCGCCAGTCTCGGCATCGGGCGTAAGTTTCAAAAACCCACGGTGTTTGAAGCGCTCTCGGTGTTTCACAACCTGGAGCTGGCCATGGCCGCCGACAAGCGCATTCTGCCCACGCTCACCGCGCGCATGACCGGCGAGATTCGCGACCGCATTGAGGAGGTACTGGAGACGATCGGCCTTACGGTCCTGCACCACCAGCCGGCGGGCATTCTCTCCCACGGCCAGAAGCAGTGGCTGGAGATCGGCATGCTGTTGATGCAGCGTCCGCGTCTCTTGCTGGTCGATGAGCCGGTCGCCGGCATGACCGAGCAGGAGATGGAGCGCACCGCCGAGCTTCTGACCGGGCTCGCGGGCCAACAGTCGGTGGTCGTGGTCGAGCACGACATGGGCTTTGTGCGCTCCATCGCGCGTCAAGTCACCGTGCTGCACCAGGGCAGCGTGCTGGCGGAGGGCAGTATGGATCAGGTATCCAGCGACCCCAAGGTGGTGGAAGTCTACCTGGGTGCGGACGACGAGGAGGCGGCCTGATGCTTGCGATTGAAACGCTCAACCAGTTTTACGGTGAGAGCCACACGCTGTGGGATCTGGATCTCAACGTGCCCGCCGGGCAGTGTACTTGCGTGATGGGGCGCAACGGCGTGGGCAAGACCACGCTGATGAAGGCCATCATGGGCGAAGTCACGGTCGCCTCCGGCAGCATCCGCTATACGCAGGAACAGGGTGAGGAGACGGAGCTGACGAAAAAGCCTATCGAGGCGCGCTCGCGGCTAGGTATTGGCTATGTGCCCCAAGGGCGGCAGATTTTCCCGCTGCTCACGGTGGAGGAGAACCTACGCACCGGGCTTGTCGCGCGCGGTGACGGGGTGAAAAAAATCCCCCCGCGTATTTTTGAGCTTTTCCCGGTGCTGGAGGAGATGAAACACCGCCGCGGCGGGGATTTATCCGGCGGACAGCAGCAGCAGCTCGCCATCGGCCGCGCGCTGGTGATCGAGCCCAAGCTTCTGATTCTGGATGAGCCGGGGGAGGGCATTCAGCCCAATATCGTCGCCCAGATTGGCCAGGTGATCCGTCGGCTAATCAAAGAAGACGGCCTCACGGTACTGCTGGTCGAACAGAAGCTACCCTTCGCGCGCAAATACGCCGACCGCTTCGTGATCATGGACCGCGGCCGGCCGGTCGCCAAAGGCAACATCGGCGAACTCTCGGACGAGCTAATCAAGCAGCATTTGACGGTGTAGCGAGCGGGTTTTTTGTCGCCAACCCCAACACCACCCTGATCAAACGCCGCCAGTTGGGTGAAGCCCTAGCCCCCAACTGGCTACCGGTGTTCAAGGGCGGTGCCAGGCAACTGGATAAAATCCTTGAGGAGAAGCTAGATAGCGTGCTGGAGGAGTTGAATGAAGCCATGTGACCTAATACTGGCTACCCCGTTCTTGAAGGGGGAGTCATAAGAGCGCACAATCAACAAAATTCCGTTGATTTGGCATTTATATGATAAAAAATCTGAGCTTCAGTAATTTTTATAGCTTTGCCGATGAGACGATGATTGATTTTGGTCTAGGCAAGAAGCCCACGCCTTCAGGGTACGACATCAGCCTGAATGGCGAGCGCTTCAACAAGGCCATCGCCATCGTAGGTGCGAATGGTTCGGGTAAAACCCAATTTTTGAAGCCACTGGCTTTTTTGAGCTGGTTTGTCGACCAGTCCTTCCTCGGTGGCGACCCGGAAGGAGACATTCCCTTTGCAGCACATCTTCTCCATACCGATTCCCCAAGCCATTTTGAGCTTGAGTTTATGTTGGATGGCGTCGACTACCGTTACCAGTTGCAACTGACACCTCAAGCGGTCATTTCCGAGGCGCTCTATAAAAAAACAAGCGCCCAATACAGCTATTTGTTCAAGCGTGAAAAAACCCAGCAGGGGTACCGCTTTAAACATAAAGGCTTCCCATTTCCCAAGGCGCAGGCTGAAAAACTGCGTTGTAATGCGTCACTCATCAGCGCTGCGCACAGCTACGATATTGTTGAAGCAAAACCTTTTGTTGAGTTCTTTGAGCATATAAAGAGCAATGTGGTGAGCACAGGACGCCAGCATTTCCAGCATGGCGATATTTTGGGCGCTGCTGAAAAGTATCAGAAGGCACCTGACTTGCTCCAACGAATGTCAGACGCCATGTGTGAATTCGATCTTGGGCTCAGTAGTGTTGAAATAAGAAAGCTCACAGCACGCGACAAAACCGGACGGGAAGAGCCTGTGTTTGTCCCTTTTGGTTTGCATGCCACCGACAATGGCCAAACGTTTGAGCTGCCCTTCTTTGAGGAATCCAGTGGTACCCAGTCGGCGTTTGTTTTACTGGAGCCTATTTTGCATACATTGCAACACGGCGGCGTGGCGGTGATCGATGAAATCGACAACGACCTGCACCCACACCTGATTCCACATCTACTGGAATGGTTTGAGTTTGACCATACCAACCCGCATCAGGCGCAGCTGATCTTCACTTGTCATACCCCTGAGGTACTGAACCTGCTGCAGAAACATCAGATATACCTGATCGAAAAGCGCAACCAACAGAGTGAAGCCTGGCGCCTGGACGATATGGCAGGCCTTCGAGCCGATGATAACCTTTACGCCAAATATATGGCGGGAGCGCTCGGCGCCACGCCGGAGCTGTGACGCCTATGGCCAGAAAACGCTCTCAACGCAACCCTAATCGCCACGTCATCAAAACCGCCCTTTTGATTGTCGGTGAGGGTCCCGATGATCAGGCCTTTATCAAACATATGCACCAGCAGCTTCGGCAAAGACACAGTGGCATCAAAGCGAAGATCGAAAAACAGTCGGGTGGGTCACCAGGCAATATTATCGATAACGCAACACGAAAGTACGCCCATCAGGATTTTGATCAGCGCTTTATCGTGCTGGATGCCGATATACCACCTTCACAGCAGGAGCGGGATAAAGCGCGCAAAAACGGTTACAGCCTTATTTTCTGGGCACCGACTTGCCTTGAAGGTGCGTTACTAGACTCTCTTGGAGAACGCGTGAACGCCCATGAAACGGCTCAGCAGCTAAAAGATCGTTTACACCCTCGGTTAAACGGCGATCACACTCGCCCGGACGCCTACACCGCGCTGTTTCCCAAAGCGGTTCTCGAAAAAACCACCAATAAATCAGTGGTCGCTGTAAAGAGAGCACTGTTTCCAGAAAATCCATGAAGCGAACATGCGCTATGTTGATGGCATCGACATAGCCTCAATTCATGTCGATTTTTTGGGCTTTTTTCGACATAGCCCAGCCGACGAGTATAGAAAGCCAGCTTTTCTTAACATGTCACCCGTAACATGCAAAGATTTCGCCACTGTTTATACATGTGGCGCTGTTCCTTGAACGCGCTGAAAATAACTGGAACCCCATGACCCACAACGACGTCGTCCAGAAACTCTGGAACCTGTACGACGTACTACAACAGTGTCAGAGGCATGCCTCGCCCCAAAACCGTGCATCCATTCTTCCTCGGCGCGCCAAAATGGCGCGCCGAGTTTTTTGGTGCGGTGGTTTTTGAATAATTAAGGCTCTGAAAATAAAGATAAAAAAGACGAATTCACCATTTTGGTACAGCGCTTGCTGCTTACATAGCATCTTATTTCGACGGCCTTACTTTTGGCCACTTCAGCGAGCTTGCGATGAACCAGTGCGTGTCCACTCTGTCGCCGAACCTATCGCCCACCTTTTCCGGCCACCGCTTTGATCGTGAACGGCACTGGGCGGCGTCGCTTAATCTCACCTTTGCTCAGCGCCATGGCGCGACCCGGCTGACACGCACGCACCATCATGGCCCGCTGCGGGTGCAGCGGCCGTTCTACCCGGAAGGCCGCGATGGTGCCTGCCATGTCTACCTGCTGCACCCGCCCGGCGGGCTGGTGAGCGGTGATGCGTTGAGCATAGGCGCTCATGTCGAACCTAACGCTCATGCGCTTTTGACCACGCCCGCCGCTAACAAGCTCTACAAAGCCGATAGCCAAGGCGTGGCGTGGTCTCAGCAGACGCACCTCAATGTCGCCGACGGCGGCACGCTCGAGTGGCTGCCCCAGGAAACTATCGCCTTTGATGGCTCGAAGGGCGAGCAGCGCACCACGATTGATCTTCACGGCAGCGCCCGCTGCCTGGGCTGGGAAGTGATGGCACTGGGTCGCCCGGCTAGCAAGCTCCCCTATCTATCCGGTCGCATCGAGCAGCGCTTTCGCCTGACCCGCGATGGTCAACCGCTGTGGCTGGAGCGTCAACCGCTCGACCCCACGCACCCGCGCTTTGCCGGGCACTGGGGGCAGGGGGGCGCGACGGTGCAGGCCACACTCTGGGCCGTGGGCCTTGAAGATGACGTTGAGGCCGTGAACGCACTGCGCGAAATGATTCCCGCCGACCCGTGCTGGGCGGTCACCGTGCGCCACGGCGTGCTGCTGCTGCGCTACCTGGGTAATGCCCGCAACGATGCCTGGGCGCTTTGCGAACAGGCCTGGCGTGTGCTGCGCCCCCGTTGGATTGCGCGCGAGGCTCACGCGCCGCGTATTTGGCGCACCTGATTTTCAAGGAGACACCATGGAACTGACCCCGCGAGACAAAGATAAGCTGTTGCTGTTCTCCGCCGCGCAACTGGCCGAGCGACGCCGCGCACGTGGCCTGAAGTTGAACTACCCCGAGGCGGTGGCGCTGATTAGCTTCGAGATTATGGAGGGCGCTCGCGACGGCAGAAGCGTGGCGGATCTGATGAGCCATGGCCGCGAGATTCTTAGCCGCGATGAAGTGATGGAAGGTGTGGCCGAGATGGTCGACGAGGTGCAGGTGGAGGCCACTTTTCCTGACGGCACCAAGCTTGTCACCGTCCATACCCCGATCAATTAAAACTGGCTGTGCTCGATCATGCTTTGTTGGTTGCACACCAAAAAATGCTCATTGACAGTTGTCAACTCCGCTTTTTTGTTGCTTACCGCCTTGCCTGATCTTCGCTCGCTCAGTTTTAAACCTAGGTGCCGAAAAATTAACAAGAGGGAAAACCAACATGATTCCCGGTCCAATGATTCCAGGACAGTATCAGTTGAAAGACGGCGAGATCGAGCTGTGCGCGGGGCCCGAGCGGATTACGGTCGAAGTGGCCAATACCGGCGATCGCCCCATTCAGATCGGCTCGCACTATCACTTTGCCGAGGCCAATCCGGCGCTTATTTTCGACCGCGACAAGGCGCGCGGCTACCGGCTGGACGTGGCGGCGGGCACGGCGATTCGCTTTGAGCCTGGCCAGAGCCGCGAAGTGACGCTGATTCCGTTCGTGGGCCGGCGCCATATCTACGGTTTCCGTGGTGACGTAATGGGTAAGTTGGACGCTAATTAATGCGGCGAGTTAACCGCGCTGCTCCTGAAGTGACCGTCTGCCGCAGGGAAGCGGCAGTCGAGCGTACAGGGAAGTATTCACAGCGTGTCACGCAGGGGCTGCGTTGTTGGCTGCACACCGACGAGGTAAACAATGAAGCCAGTGACTAAGATCAGCCGCCAAGCTTACGCCGATATGTACGGCCCCACGGTGGGCGACCGCGTGCGCTTGGGCGATACCGAACTGTGGATAGAAGTCGAGCAGGACGCCACCCACTACGGCGACGAGGTGAAATTTGGCGGCGGCAAGGTGATCCGCGACGGCATGGGTCAGAGTCAGCGTTTTGACGACACGGTGATGGACAGCGTGATCACCAACGCCCTGATTCTCGACTGGTGGGGCATCGTCAAAGCCGACGTGGGAATTCGCGGCGGTCGCATCAAAGCGATTGGCAAGGCGGGTAACCCCGACACCCAGCCCGATATCGAGATCGTGATTGGCCCCGGCACCGAAATCATCGCCGGTGAAGGCAAGATTCTCACCGCCGGTGGGCTCGATGCGCATATCCACTTTATTTGCCCCCAGCAGGTGGAAGAGGCGCTGATGAGCGGCATCACCACCATGCTTGGCGGCGGCACAGGGCCTGCCACCGGCACCAACGCCACCACCTGCACGCCGGGGGAGTGGCACATCGGCAAGATGCTCCAAGCGGTGGATGACATGCCGATGAACATCGGCTTTCTGGGCAAGGGCAACGCCAGCCTACCTGAAGCGCTGGAAGCGCAGCTCGACGCCGGCGCCATGGGCTTGAAGCTACACGAGGATTGGGGCACCACGCCGGCCTCGATCGACAACTGCTTGAGTGTCGCCGAGCGCTACGACGTTCAGATCGCGATCCACACCGATACCTTGAACGAATCGGGCTTTGTCGAGGATACGCTCGCGGCGTTCAACGAACGCTGTATCCACACCTACCACACCGAAGGCGCCGGCGGAGGGCACGCGCCCGATATCCTCACCGCTTGCTCGAAAGCCTACGTGCTGCCGTCCTCCACCAATCCCACGCGCCCCTACACGGTCAACACCATCGACGAGCACCTCGACATGCTGATGGTGTGCCACCACCTCGACCCCAACATCCCCGAGGACGTGGCCTTCGCCGACTCGCGTATCCGCCGCGAGACCATCGCCGCCGAGGACATTCTGCAAGATCTGGGCGTGATCTCGATGATCGCCTCCGATTCGCAAGCCATGGGGCGCGTCGGTGAAGTGGTCTGCCGCACCTGGCAGACCGCGCACAAAATGAAGGTACAGCGTGGCTTGCTACCGGAAGATGCGGCCTTGGGTGCGGACAACCTGCGCGCCAGGCGCTATATCGCCAAGTACACCATCAATCCGGCGATTACCCACGGCATCAGTCACGAGGTGGGCTCGGTGGAAGTGGGCAAACTGGCGGATTTGGTGCTGTGGAAGCCGGCCTTTTTTGGTACCAAGCCGGCACTCATCCTCAAAGGTGGCATGATCGCGGCGGCCCCCATGGGCGACCCCAATGCCTCGATTCCGACGCCGCAGCCGGTGCACTACCGCCGCATGTTCGGTGCGCTGGGGCGCGCGGCAAGCCAAACGCGGCTGAGTTTTGTCAGCCAGGCGGCGCTGGATGCCGGGATCAAAGACAAGCTTGGCCTGCAAAGCGCGCTTTCGGCGTGCAAGAACGTACGCCAGGTGCGTAAGCAGGACATGAAGCTTAACGACGCCTGCCCTGAACTTACCGTCGACCCGCAGACGTATGAAGTGCGCTGCGATGGGGAGCTTCTGACCTGCGAGCCCGCCACCGAGCTGCCGCTGGCTCAGCGGTACCACTTGTTTTGATTGAGATATTATCCAGGGCGCCGGGGGTAGGCCTACGAGAGGGCGCTGTTAATACATCCGTGTACGCTACTTTTGCCATCCATGGCAAAAGACCCTCTCTACGGCCTACCCCCGACACGGCCGCCCCGAGCGAGAAAGGACGCTAGTTATGCTGAAACTGATAGAACGTCTAGGGCCAGTGGAGGCGAGCGCGGCGAGTGACACGCTGACGTTGCCGTTTGAGCTGCGCATGCGCGGGCGGTTGAAAGCCGAGAGCGATAGCGGCCGCACGCTGGGGCTCTTTCTCGATCGCGGCCCGGTACTGCGCGGCGGCGACGGCCTAAAAGCCGAAAACGGCGAGGTGATACGCGTCCAGGCCGCCGTCGAGCCCGTGGTCACCGCCCGTGTCGCGGCGGGCTTGCCGCTGGCGCGGCTCGCTTACCACTTGGGCAATCGCCACGTGCAGTTGGCGCTAGGTATCGATGAACAGCGCGAAGACGAACGCGGCGGCTGGGTGCGCTTCCCGCCGGATTATGTCCTGGAAGAGCTCGCCGCGCGTTTAGGCGCCGTACTTGAGTATCACGAGGCGACGTTCGACCCCGAACCGGGGGCTTACAACCAGGTCGGGGGGCACGACCATTCTCACCACGACCATTTTCACAATCATGCGCACGACCATGCCCACTGAGCCGCTCGCACTCCACCGACAGCAGGACGACCTGGCGCTGCTGGGCCTGCTGCAGCTGGTCAGCCCCGCGCTGCCTATCGGCGCCTTTGCCTTCTCGCAAGGCCTGGAAAGCGCCTTCGAGCTTGGCTGGGTGGAGGACGAGGCGAGCCTCGCCCGGTGGCTCTCCGGCGTGCTGGGTGACGGCCTGACCCGCTGCGAGCTGCCGGTGCTGGCACGGCTGCAAACGGCGCTGGCCGAGCACGATAGCGCCAGCGTCGCCGAGTGGGACGCCTGGCTGGGTAGCCCCGTGATTTGGTTACTGTTAGGCGCCGGTGTGCTGGGCGTGGCGGCCGTCGCGCTGCTCGCCCGGCGCGCGTGGCGTAAGCGGCAGGAAGGGATAAAACAGGTGCGCGCAAAAAGCCGCGTATAAACACTTAACGCCGGTATCCGATGCAGCCCGAGCGCGTTTTCACGCCTCGGGCTGTGTTTTTAGGTAACCGGTGTGGGGAAAGGGTAAAGAAATATGTGAAAGCGCAGTTTCCCCTCAAGTTATGGGCGACGTTAGTCGATAATAAGCGGGCTAAAAATCATTCCTTTTGCTAGTTCCCAGAGTGTATTCATGATGACAACCCCTTCTTCCCGCACCCGTCGGGCCATAAGCCTGCAGACCAAAGTGCTCTTTCTGGTCCTTTTCCCCTTGCTCGTGGTGATGACCGCCTTGGTGGCCTACGACAGCTACAGCCGCGTGCAGGATACCCGGGACTCCCTGGCCGCGCAGCGCGAGCAGCTGATCGATGAGCGGCGCAAAGCGGTACGCGACGTGGTGCAAACGGCGAAAACGGCGATTGCTCCCATTTATGCAGACGCCAGCGCCACCAATCGCCTGGCCAAAAGTCGCGCGGCGGAAATTCTGCGCTCAATCCGCTTTGAGGGCGATAACTACATTTTTGTCTATCAGTACGATGGCACCAACGTGGTGCTGCCCCACGCCACCGAGCGCGAGGGCACCGATATGCGCAACGTGCAGACCCCAGACGGCGACTACTTGGTGCGCGACTTGATCAAAATCGCCAAAGAGGGCGGCGGTTACTACGAATACCCCTGGGAGTACCCGGGTACCGATGAGCCGCAGCCCAAGCACTCCTACGTGGATGGCCTGGATAAGTGGGGCTGGATGCTCGGTGCGGGCGTCTACGTCACCGATGTAGACGACACCATGGCGGCGCTTAAAGCGGACGCGATGGCCGATTTGCGCACCACCATTATCGCCAGTGTGCTGATAGGACTTGCGCTTTTCGCCGGCGTGGCGGTAGTGGCCTATTTGCTGGTCCGCCGCACCATTCAGCCGATTAAGCGCACCGCCGCGGCGATGCACGATATCGCCCAAGGCAAAGGCGACCTGACCCGCCGTTTAACGGTGGAGAGCCACGATGAAATCGGCAACCTGGCCACGCAGTTCAACGCCTTCGTCGCGCGTATGCAGGAGACGCTGCGCGATGTGCGCCGTAGCTCTATTAGCGTGCATCACGCCGCCGGTGAGATCGCCCACAGCAGCGATGAACTCGCCACCCGCACCGAGCAGTCGGCGGCCAACCTGCAAGAAACCTCGGCCTCCATGGAGGAGATCACCTCCACGGTGACCCATAGCGCGGATAACGCCCAGCAAGCCAATCAACTGGTGCAATCCACCGCCGAAGTGGCCCACCGCGGTGAAGACGCCATGGGGCAGGTCGAGAGCACCATGCAGGACATCAACGACTCCGCGACGCGTATCAGCGAAATCGTCACCATGATCGATGCGATCGCCTTCCAGACCAACATCCTGGCGCTCAATGCCTCGGTAGAGGCGGCGCGGGCCGGGGAGCACGGCCGTGGCTTTGCCGTGGTCGCCCAGGAAGTGCGCACCCTGGCCAACCGCTCAAGCGAGGCCTCGAAAGAGATCCGCACCCTAATCGATACCTCGGTGCAGTACACCCACACCGGCGCCGATCTCGTGCGCAACGCCGGTGCCACCATGCGTGAGATCGTCGAAAGCGTGGCGAAAGTCACCGATGTGATCGGCGAAATCAGCGCCGGCGCCAAAGAGCAGAGCAGCGGCATCGGCCAGATCAACACCGCCGTGGCCGAAATGGATACCATGACCCAGCAAAACGCTGCCATGGTACAAGAGTCCACCACCGCCGCCGCTGACATGCGACGCCATGCCGAACACTTAAACGTACTGCTTAACGCCTTCGTTCTGGGTGAAGACGATCAAGGCGATGAGATGTCCGGTTCACAGCCCGCGCTCTCTGCCCCGGCGCGTCGCCACCGCCAAGAGGACGAGTGGGAGACGTTTTAATCGCCCCGCCTTAGCGAAACGCACCCTATCTCGCCCGCAGTAAGTGCGTATATTTCGGTGTAGAATTACGTCTTTGACCGAAACACGAGATGGGGTGCGCGATGCGCTACAAAGATAGACAACAGCTTGGCGACGAGTGGCAGACGCTTTTGCAGCGCACGTCTACGCCTGCGCGCCAAGCGGTTGCGGCGCTGGTGGAGACCCACCAGGAGTCTTTTGCCACCCACTTCTACCAGGTGATGCTGGACGACACCACCGCCTCGCTCTTTCTCTCCAACGACCAGGTGAAACAGCGCCTCAATCCCTCGATGCAGCGCTGGCTCGGCGCGATGTTCAGCGTTGAGCACGATGATTTTGAAGCCCTGGTCGAGCAGCAAGAAAAAATCGGCCAGGTGCACGCGCGGATCGATATCCCCGTGAACCTGGTGCTCAACGGCGCCCGCCAGCTTAAACTCGCCTTCTACCGCCAGATCAATCGCGACATGGACGCCGCCATGCGCGGCGATGCGTCCGTGTATGTCTCCGACCATATCGACATGGCCATGGAGATCATGAGCCACGCCTACTCGGTCGCCAACGACCGCAATGCCCGCACTGAGGAAGCGTACCGGCTGTTCTCCTTGACCCAGAGCGTGGGGGATGAGCGCGAACGCCAGCGCTCGGCGCTACTGAACTGGGAAAACACGCTAATGTACGCGGTGGCGGCGCAGCAAAGCGCCGATTCACTGCCACCCCTGGCGAGTTCGGAGTTTGGCCTGTGGTATTTGCACAAAGCCTGCCACGCCTTTGAAGGCGCACCGGAAATCACCACCATCAATCAGCGTATTGAACAGATAGATAACCAGTGGCTGGATAAGCTTCACAGCGCGGAGTCAGCATCACGGCTGAAAGCGCTGAGCGATATTCGCGATGCCACGCGCTCCATTTTGCTGCTGCTGGATAATATGCTTGAGCGCGCCAGCGGCCTAGAGGCCGGGCGCGATAGCTTGACGAGCCTGCTGAACCGCAAGTTTCTGCCCGTGGTGCTGAATCGCGAAATCGAAATGGGCCGCCGCGCCAATAAGCGTTTCGCGCTCTTGATGGTGGATATCGATCACTTCAAAGCCTTCAACGACAACCATGGCCACGATGCCGGCGACAGCGTCCTGCAGCAGGTGGCCAGCCTTCTGGATGCCGCCACCCGCGGCGGCGACTACGTGTTCCGCATGGGCGGCGAGGAGTTCTTGCTCGTGCTGGTCGATACCGACCCCGAAGGCAGCCGCCTGTTCGCCGAACGGCTGCGCCGCACAATCGCCCACGAGCCAATGCTGGTCGCGGGCGATACCCTGCTCAATGTCACCATCAGCGTCGGCGTTACCCTGCACGATGGCCATCCCGACTATCAGCGCTCGCTGCAGCGCGCCGATCAAGCGCTCTACCAGGCCAAGCACAACGGGCGAAACTGCGTCGTCGTGCAGTAGCTGTTGGGGCAATTACGCCCTCGCCTCTTGGCGGTAGCGGCGAGGCTTGACTAGGGTTAAGGCAACGTCGCCATCCTTAAACGCGAGGAGTTGCCGAGTCCATGGATGTCACCACGCTCAATCAGATGTTGGCCTCTGCGAAGGTGGATGCACAGCACCCCGCCGTCGTTGAGCTAGGGCGAGAGTCGCTCGCGACCACGCGCCGCCAGGAGGTGCTCGACCGCAGCGCGCGTCTCGCCGGCGGGCTTGAGCAGCAAGGGCTTGAGCGCGGCGACCGGGTGGTGATCCTCGCCCCCAACAGCGTCGACTGGATCATCTCGGCGCTGGGCATCCTGCATGCCGGCGGCGTGGTGGTGCCGCTGGATACCCAGATGCCCGGCGAGGATTTGCAGCATGCCCTTGATGATGGTGAGCCGCGTTTCGCCATCACCACTGGCGCGCTGCGCTCGCGTTTGGCCGAGATCGAAGCGTCGGTGACGCTGTTTCTGCTCGACGGCGAAGCGTCCAATGAAGAAGCGTCCGGTCAAACGCAGGACGAGCCCAACGCCGGTTCTTGCCAACCCAAGCCTTGGCGTACCTTGCTGGAAGCCGAGCCGATACCGATTCGCGCGCACGTCGAGGATACTGCGGCGCTGTTTTATACCTCCGGCACCACTGGGCCGCCCAAGGGCGTGCCGCTGACCCATTACAACATCGCCAGCAACGTCAAGGCGCTGTGCAGTCAGGATCTGGCGGACAGCCGCGATCGCGTCCTGGTGCCCTTGCCGTTTCACCACGTTTACCCCTTTACCGTGGGGATTCTGGTGCCCTTCACCCTGGGCGCGCCGATCATCATTCCCTTCTCCTTGGTCGGGCCGCAGATCATCCGGGCGCTACGCGAGGGCGATGCCACCTTGATAGAGGCGGTGCCCCGGCTCTACGAAGCGATCTGGAGTGCGCTGCACGAGCGCGTGGCCGGGCGCGGTAAGCTAGCGGCGGCGCTGTTTTCTGGGTTGCTCCAGATATCGATGATCGCCCGCCGGCGCTTTGGCTGGCGGTTGGGCAAACGCCTGTTCGGCACGCTGCACCAACGTATGGCCCCGCGGCTGCGCCTGATGGTGGCGGGGGGCGCCGCGCTCGACCCTGAACTGGGCGCCAAACTACAAGGGTTGGGCTGGGAAGTGGCCACCGGCTACGGACTCAGCGAAACCTCGCCGATTCTGACCATGAACCCGCCCGAGCGCGTGCGCCTTAAAAGCGCCGGTGCGGCGCTGCCCGGCGTTGAGCTGCGCATCGCCGAAAGCGAAAAGCCTGCTCAGGAAGGCGAAACACATAAGGGCGAAACAAAGCAGGGTGAGATATTGGCGCGTGGTCCCAACGTCTTCAGTGGTTACTGGAACCTACCGGAGAAGACCCGGGAAGATCTCGATGAAGACGGCTGGTTTCACACCGGCGATGTCGGCTGGCTGGACGAGGACGGCTATCTCTACCTAGCGGGCCGCAAGTCGGCGATGATCGTGCTTTCCGGCGGCGAGAACGTGGACCCCGAGCGCGTCGAGAAGGCGCTGGCGGCTTCCGATAAGATCCGCGAAGCCGGTATTCTTGAGTACAAAGATCGCCTGGCGGCGGTAGTGGTGCCGGAACCTGGCCTACTGGATGAGGCCAGTGGGGAAGAGCGCCGCCGCGCCGTGGAGGACGCCGTGAGCGACGCGGCCCGCGAGCTTCCCAGCCACCACCGGCCGGGGGAGCTTAGAATCACCCTCGACCCGCTGCCCCGCACCCGCTTGGGTAAGCTGCGCCGGCATAAAGTGAGAGAACTATTCGACAGCCTGGGCGACGTTGATGAGACGTCTCAGGCGGCGCCCGAGCCGATCTCCCCGGAAGCCATGGCGCCGGAGGATCAGCAACTCCTCTCCGACCCGGCGGCGGAGCAGACCTGGCACTATCTGGCCAAGCGGTTCAACGACATTCGCCTCACCCCCGACAGCAGCCTGGCACGGGATTTGGGCATCGATTCGCTCAGCTGGGTCGATTTGACCCTAGCGCTGCGCGAGCGTGCCGGGATTGAGCTGGACGATGCCGCCATTTCCCGGGTTCAGAGCGTGCGCGACCTGCTCAACGAGGCGGCGGGGGCCGCCGGCGCCGAGGACGCGGGAGAAGACTTGCTGACCGCGCTTGAGCAACCCGACAACATGCTCGATGACGACCAAAAAGCGACGCTGTCGCCGCGCAGCGCCTTGCAGCGGGCCGTGGGCGTGGGGCTACTGGGCGTGACGCGGGGGGCCGCTTATCTCTTCGCGGACCTAAAAGTGGAGGGCCGTTTACCCACCGAAGGCCCGTATCTGCTCGCGCCGCGCCATTTAAGCGTGCTCGACCCGCTGGTGCTCACGCGAATACTCGACCGCGACCAGCTGGAGTCGCTCTACTGGGCGGGCTGGACCGGCATGCTGTTTTCCGGGCGTGTAACGCACTGGCTAAGTCGCTGCGCGCGGATATTGCCGATCGACCCTGGGGCGGCGCCCCGCAGCAGCCTGGCACTGGCGGTAAGCTGCCTGGAGCGTGGCCACAGCCTGGTTTGGTTTCCCGAGGGGCAGCGCTCCCTCGATGGCCGCTTGCAACGCTTCAAACCGGGTCTGGGGCTAGTGCTGCGCGCCAAGCCAGTGCCGGTGGTGCCCGTCTGGATTGAAGGCACCTGGGAGGCCTTGCCACCGGGGAAATGGCTGCCGAAGCGTAAGCGCGTCAGGGTGGTGATTGGCAAGCCGATCGACCCTGAGCGCTTTGCGGAGGACGAGCAAGCGATAGTCGAACGCGTTCACGATGAGGTCGCCGCGCTGGCTAAAGGCTGAATAAAAAAATGCCCTGACCGGGTAGTGGGAACAGTCAGGGCAACGGCAAAGCGGTGTGGCAGGCCTTTTTCCTCTCTCCCTGTGTCTCGGAGCGCTTCCTTTCAGACCTCAAGGGCTTTCCTTGGCCGCCACACCCTTACTGTGCATAGGTCGTCGGGAGAATGCGTTAACCTAGGTTATGTCGTGGTGACATTTTTTTGTCTCCTTTTTACCGAGGTACGTTATTCCACTCGTGCTCACGCACCCGACCAGCCGGCGAGAATTGGCACATAAACCAGCAGCACGCTGATCAATTCCCTTAGCGCCTACGCCTCCGCTCGCCTAGACATAAGCGGCCTGCCCGGTTACGATACGCAACCACTAAGCGCCCGTAGCTCAGTTGGATAGAGTATCGGCCTCCGAAGCCGAGGGTCGCAGGTTCAAATCCTGCCGGGCGCGCCAATGATTTCAAGGGCTTACGTTAACGCGTAGGCCCTTATTTTTTGCCTGTGACCATTCTGTGACCAAATCGTGGCCACAATGTCTCGACCCTCTTCTTAATGCGCTTTGTTAGCCATGACATTCGGCATTTTGTGGTCACAGTCGTGGTCACACGTAATGGCTCTCAGTTCCCACCATCGCGATACCGTTCCGAGCCGATCAGAAGCTGCTGCTACAAGCGGGCAAGTTGATAGATGAAGAGGTTCCGGATCCCTGTCATGTCTTGCTCCAGCGCGTGACAAGCGTCTTTGAGGGTAACGAAAGGGTTGCTTGGCGTGGAAACCAAAAGGTTACTATGCTCGCAGACTCACAGCTGGACGGCATTTAATAATACAATTAGACGAGGGTGTAGTCATCAAATAGACGATAAAATACCCAGCAAATGGACGCTAAAAGAGGTGCGGTATGGTAACCCCTTATCTTCCCCGGTTGATTCGAGATCGAGTGCTTGACTCCCTCACTGATACACCGGTGGTCTGTCTTCTGGGTCCTCGTCAGGTGGGCAAGACGACGCTTGCTCAGCGTGTCGACCCCGAGCGCACTTATCTTAACCTGGATGATTCGACGCTACTTGAAGCGGCGCAGCAGGATCCAATCGGCTTTGTCGAGAATCTCCCCGAACGGGTCACTCTAGATGAGGTACAGCGGGCACCAGAGCTACTATTGGCGATCAAATCGGTAGTAGACCGTGATCGTCGGCCGGGCCGTTTTTTGCTGACAGGCTCTGCCAACTTGCTGTTGCTGCCTAAGGCGCAGGACTCCCTCGCTGGTCGCATGGAAGTTATCTACCTGCATCCGCTGACAGAACAGGAAAAACGGGTGAGTACGTCTACCTTGCTGGCCACGCTGATGGATGGGCAAATGACGACGAGGGTGGTGACGGATAGTGTTCCACTTTCCCCCACGGCAGAGGTGCTATGTCAGGGTGGCTATCCTGAACCCAACCGTCGGCTGCCCCATCGGGCACGTCAGTGGTATCGGCAGTACCTCAATGCCATCGTACAGCGTGACGTGCGAGATATCGCTGCTATACAGGACGAGGACGGGATGCTGCGCCTAATGGAGGTGCTCGCTTACCGCACCGCGAGCCTGCTCAACATCAGTAATCTGAGCAAGGAGCTAGGAATGGAGCGCAGCACGGTTGCCAAGTACCTCGGTATCCTGGAGCGTCTATTTCTGGTTCATCAGCTCCCTGCCTGGCATCGCAACCAGGCCAAGCGGCTGATCAAAAGCCCCAAGTTGCACCTGGTAGATACCGGTCTTGCCGCAGCACTGGGACGCCTGGGACCGAATCAGTGGCTGGCAGAGGCAGAACGCTTCGGTGCTTTGCTGGAGAGTCATGTGGTCGAGCAGCTGGTCGCTCAGGCCTCCTGGCTCGACCCGGAATTGCGGTTCTCACATTATCGAGACAAGGATCAGGTAGAAGTTGATCTCGTTATTGAGCGTGGCCAAGAACTCTGGGGCGTGGAGGTCAAGCGTGCCGCCAGCATTCAAGCCAAGGACGCCGCCGGGCTCGCTCGGCTCGCCGATCAGGCCGGCAAAAGCTTCCGTGGGGGAATGTTAATCTACACCGGCCGCCACTGCCTCAAACTGCAAGTGCCGGGCTGCTTCGCCGTTCCTATCGGTATGCTGTGGGGAGAGGAGCCAGGCCAAGCTATTTCCAGCGAAGCTGCGCTACAGGCCTTGACTGATCAGGCCCAGGATCTAGGTATGTGACATTGAAATAGCCGCATTTGGTTATCAATCAGCGCGGAAAACCGCTTACTTTTAGTGAGCGGATGGATAGCGCGGCATCCACCGGATGCCATTGCTGACGGTTTGTGCAGTGCTATACTACCCATGCCGACACGGCCTACCGAGGGGCACTCGGGAAGATACGTCTGTGGAGACGATGTGAGACCTGGGGGATATGAGTTGGCTCGCCACCGTAAAAATCCCCACTGTGGGACTTTTGCGGCGATAACCAAGCCATTCCCTCGGGCAGTCGTCTTAGAAGCAGAAACCAGGAAGGTGACGACCTGGGAATCCCCTTCCTTTTCGTCGTTAGACGGCAGCGCAAGCTGAGGAAGGGGAGGATGTCAATTCGCACCTTGAATCGCCTTCAAACTCGGGCACAAGGCGTTGACGAACTGGTTGAGCTGCTGCGCCACCCACTCGCGGCATTCGCCGTCACTGGGGAAGTCACTGAGCTGAGCATAGCTGGCGAAGCCAAGGTCACCGTTGGATCGGCGGCTGTCGCTCCTCTCGGGGAGCTCGGCGAGGATCTGCTCACGCTCCTCGTTGAGACGGTTGAGTATCTGCTTGGCCTCCGACTTGGCGCCAGTGCAAAACACGCCACAGACACCATCCCCCCCATCGAACGGAAAGCGGTAAGCCAGATCCCCGGGTAAGGCATGGATACCCTAACGTGGTTGCGGGGCCGGTAGGTCGGCGCTTCCTGCTCCGGGTCATCGAAGCTGATGCGCGTAAGCGGCTCCCACCAGGCGCGCTCGTCGCTCATTGAGGGGGCTTCGCCTCTTACCTCGACTTCGGCTTCCTCGGCGACCTCCTGCAGCGCGCTACCATCGCACGTCTGAAGGTGGACGAAGGTGCGCTCGATAGTCTCGGTCCTGGCCACCACCCGCGGCTGCACCAACAGACCCTGCTCGCCGAACTGGTAGAGGGCGACTTCCACCAGCCCAAAGCTGAAGCCGAGTGCAGCATTGCGGGTGATCAGGTCCGCCATGCCGCTGATGCCTTCGCAGATGCCGTCGCCGGCGATCAGCAGCAGGAAACGCCCCTCGCGTAGGGCGCGGGCGGTGGCGTCCACGAAGGCGGCCTCGTCAAGGTCCTGCTGCAGCTCCCGGGCGGCCTTGAAGGGGACGTTGCCCTTGCGCCCCGTGGCAGCCGCGACACGGCGCTGCAGGTCGGCGTAGCTCCAGCCGGAGACGGCCCGGGCGTAGTCGAGGATCTGGGCGATCACCTTGCGCCGCGCCTCGGGGTTGCGCCACAGCTTGCACTCCACCAGCGTCAGCCGGCCGGAGGGGTTGATGAAGACCACATCCACCAGGCCGGCCTCGGTCGAGAGCTCAATGCAGAGCGGCGCCAGCGGGGCGCAACCTCCTCGATAGGCAGCAGGTCCGGGTTGCCGGCGAGCAGGTCGCGCAGCCAGGCCTCGTTGCGGCCATCGGTGAAACCCATCGGCACCTTGCGGGCCATCTCTATTTCAGCTTTCTCGTTCCGCTAAACCAACATGTTTCCGTATGTGGGCATCCTTGCACTCTCTTTAATTTATCGTTGGTCATCCCCCACTCAGCCGCGTTAGAAGTCGGGGTACTACTTGAACTCCGAGGCGTCCATACGCCCGCGCAGGATGTCGGCTGCCTTGAACAGGTGCCGCTCAAGCTGGTTGAGGGTGAGGATCATATTGCTTCCTTGAGAATAAATTTAATCCGCTGATTTGGGCGTATCCGACATGGGCACATATTCGATGATGTCTTCGACCTTACAGCCAAAATATGCACACAACCGATCAACATTTTCAGTGCCGGTGTTGTAGCCACGCTGGTTAGCGATTTTCGACAGGGTTGTCCGGTGTATACCGGTTTCTTGCGACACTTCATCAAGCGTAACCCGCCGATTTTCTTGGAAGCCTTTCTCAGCAAGTAGCTCTTTTAAACGGAATCGAATCATAGTGGGTGGCCTTTTTACATTGGCTTCATCCTACCAAACACTTTGGGTTCCCGCATCTAATGTTGAGTAAAAGCTACAAAAAGCGCTTGACATCATCTTTCCTCTGTCTATTATGTAGCGTGTAAGCTACATAAAGCCACTAAGGAGTACATAAGATGCCTACTCACTACTTGACAACAAGCGAGCTTGCCGAACGCATTAAATATGATGCCCGCACCATCCGCGAACGTTTAAAAGACGATGTCCTGCTGGAAGGCATTCACTACATCCGCCCGTTTGGCGGCCGCAAGATTCTGTACCTGTGGGAGCCGATCGAGCGCGACATGCAGCTGCACTCCAAAGAAGAAAGCATTGGCGTGCCGATGGCCGGGGGAGGTGTTTGCCATGGGTAAAGTCGCTGCGCGTAAAGAGACCGGCAAGCTGTACTTTGATTTTCGCTATCTAGGGAAACGCTGCCGCGAACAAACGTCACTGGATAACACGGCTGCCAACCGCAAGAAGCTAGAGCGGATTTTGGAGAAGATCGAAGCGGAGATCACGCTGGGGTCATTTGATTACGGCCGTTACTTTCCGGATAGCCCGCGGGCAAAGACGCTAAGCAAGCGCGCGTTAACGGCAGTCGGCGGTTACCACGCGACACCGCTGCTGTTTGAGTTTGCCGAGACGTGGTTCGCGGAGAAGGAGATCGAATGGCGTGAGTCGCAGATCGTGACCGTGCGAGGGTGTTTGGATAGGCACATTTTGCCGGCCTTGGGAGATAAAGAGGTCGGCAGCATCACCCGCGCAGAGATTCTTGAGTTCCGGGCTTCCCTCGCCAAAGTGAACACCCGGAGCGGCAAGAAGATCTCTGCCAGCCGTATTAACCACATCATGACGCCATTGCGCATGATGTTGAATGAAGCCGCCGACCGCTATGAGTTTAGCTCACCGTATCGCGGGATTAAATCGCTCAATGTGCCACGCACGGATGTTGAGCCATTCTCCCTTGATGAAGTGCAGCAGATCATCGACCACGTGCGCGACGACTTTCGTCAGTACTACATCGTGCGCTTTTTTACCGGTATGCGGACCGGGGAGATTGATGGCCTTACGTGGGAGCACGTCGATTTTGTTCGCCGGCAAATCCTGGTGCATCAAGCGCTGGTGCGCGGTCAGTTCGTGCCGACTAAAACTGATGGCTCCTATCGTTCAATCGATATGTCGCAGCCAGTTTTTGACGCGCTGAAGATGCAGTACGCCGTGACGGGCAAGACAGGGCTGGTGTTCACCACGCGAAAAGGCACCCAGCTTTCGCATCACAACGTCACCAAGCGTGTTTGGTATCCGTTGCTTGAAGAGCTTGGTTTGAAAAAGCGCCGGCCTTACCAAACTCGCCATACCGCCGCGACGTTGTGGTTAGCCGCTGGCGAGAGCCCGGAATGGATCGCTCGCCAAATGGGCCATACCACCACGGAAATGCTGTTCCGCGTTTACTCGCGCTTTGTGCCCAACCTAACGCGCCAAGACGGCTCTGCCTTTGAACGTATGCTCGAACAAAAACGCGCCTAGGAGATAGCGATGAAAAACCTTGATGATCTGATGATGACTCAGAACGATATCGAACATTCACTACGCGCGACGGCAGCGCGTCAGGCCCAGCGCCGTGTCGAACGGCGCCTAGCGGAGTCTCTGGCAGTCGCCACACATTTAGCCAACGGCAGCGCGTTGGTCATGTGGCTCGGCGAGGGGCATGAAGCGAATAATTTTGAAGCACTCGTGACATGGGTGGGCAGCACGCTGAAGCAGCTGAAGCTTGACGCCAACCGCTATGCCATTCCGCTGCTGCTGGCGGAACTCGAGCGCACGCTCTGGGCGTGGGAGGATCAAACATGGCAGTAACACAAAAAACCACGGCTCAGCGGGCAGGGCGTCAGTTTGAGGGTGAGCTTTATGTGGCGGGGGTTGAGGGCCCCGAATGGCTGATGCAGCACCAAGTGTGGTCGCTTTACCTGATTGGCCCGAAGGGCAATTACCGCTTCTATCTCACTGATCGTCACGTTACAGCGCAGGGCGTACCGACCATGGGGCAGCGGCTAAACGTAACGGTCAAGTGGGCGCGCTTTGTCAGTCAGAAGCTTTGCTTTATCAACGCCTATGAGGTGCTGAGCGGCTAAAGCTAGGCAGATCCTCATCTATCAGCTCGACTTATCCCCACCCCCTCTTAGCCAGGCGGTGGGGATAGTTTTTATAGAACTTAACTTGACGTTGAGTCATCCCCCAAGCCCAACACCAGCATCGCCATGAACGCGGCAAAGCGAACCGCTTCCCATAGCGGCTGCTGGAACTCTGAGTAATGGCCCCGCGTGATCTTGAGGTTGGCATTGCCGTACCAGTGGCGGGTGCGGCCTGAAGGGGAGGGCGTGGGTATTAAATCAATACGCTTATGGGGAATGCCGGTCGCTTTAGACCAATGCTGTTTAATGCTCTTCTCCTTCGCCGTGGCCTCGACTTCTACAACGAGATAAACATGCTGAAAACAGCGCAGCGGGCGTAAGAGTTCGCGAACACAGTTAATGGCTTCCGCATCGGGTAGTGCGAGCTGCCCGGTGCTGCGTTGCATGTGATTACGCAGCGTTATGAGGCTTTCCTCTGCAACGGTGGGCTGTGATTGATGCCAATCGAGCAGGCGGTGAAAAAACTGCCCCGCTTCTCTCAACACGGGCGGCTTGATCGGCGGGGCCATGCAACGTTCCAGCTCTGGCTGGTAAATATTTTTTGACGCGACGCGCCGCGACCGATCATAGCGATTGTCTTCACGGCTAAATTGCTGATTGGTGCGTCGCGTTTTGCGTTGCATCAGCACTTCGCCATTTTCTAACCAGAGAGAAAGCTGCTCAGGGTCGAGAACGAACCGCCTGGCGGTCTGCCAGATAGCATCATCAAGGGGTACGTTGCGTTGCTCTTGTTGCTCGACAAGCCGTAGGCTTTGATAAATCGTCGTGGCTTCCGGCCAGTCAAACGCGGCTTCCATGGGGTTATCCAGCGGATTTTCGGTCGGCGCCTGATAAGGTTGCCATTCGTCGTCCAGAGGATCTTTTGTCAGGTATTTCTTCCAGTCGTCTGTTAGATACTGCAATAGTTCGCTGGCTTGTGTCTGGCCTTTTAACTTCCGGCGATTACGCCAACTGCTCAGCGCTGTTTTTGTTTGAAGGTTCAGCAGCACGAACTGTTGATCGATACTGAGCGTGGGGTTAAAGCGTTCACGTAGGGCTTGGCCAAGCACCCAGTCCAATAAGTGGGTATAGGAGCTAAGCGTTTCTTCGGGGCTTGCATGCCCTGCCCAAAGCGCGAGTTGCCAGAGCCGTTTGCGAGAAGGGCGATCTTGAGGCGCAAGGCCGGCTAAAGCCGATATATCGGCGTCAGCGTTTGGCATTGCGATAGTGCGATGGTCATCCGTTAGCCATGTGCGGGGTAGTAGCTCGCCTGGTACGCGCTCCAGCAGACGCAGCAGGATAAAGGTCACAAAGCTATGCCGCAGGTGGTGGTAGCGTAGCGAGTGATCGCCACTGACTGTTTTCAAGGCGGTTTGTATGGGGTGAAAGAGGGCCTTGTCTTCCAGCAGTAAACGGCCATTTCCGCCGCGGCAAAAAAGTAACTGCTTCTGTATCTGTTTGGTGGTGATTTCCCCTTGGCGACGCTTCACCCAGTCAATGAGTTGCTTCCGCTCTTCTGGCATCAACAGCCACAGCGGCAACCGTCGTGTGGCCGAGTAGCTCTTACCCTGTCGGTACTCATTGGAGCGAATGATGACCTCGCCATCTTGAGCGTCGTGATCAAAAAGGTAGGGGACATCTTTTAACATCAGCCCCGCGCATTCACTACGTCGAATCCCGAGGCGGTAACCCAGTATTAGCGCAAGCTTTTGCATGGTACGAAAGCGCTCGGGCTGTTGGGAGGCGTCAATCAATGCCAGAGCGCGGCGAAATTCGGCGGGCGTAATGATATTCACATCGACGCGCTGTTTTACGCCACTTGTGTTTTCCAGGTCGATAGGGGGCGCTGCCTGTGTGTCGACCAAAAAATGATGGAAATCGCAGAGGCGGTTTTGCGTTTTTGCCCGATCTCCGTTTGGCTTTATGCTATTCAGGACGTTTTCATAGAGCGCTTCCCACTCATTAGCACTCGCTGAAGATACATCTCCAAACGCTTGGCTATGGGCGACAAGTGGGCGCGCTATGATCGATAAATACGTAGCAGCAGACCGGGCGGCAAGCCTGGATTTAACGCGGCCGCCTTTTTGCATCAACTTTTGGCACCATTTTGCCAATAACGTGACCATGACATCGTTATTGTTTGAAACAGCGAGAAAGGCATCAATATTGGCGATTGCCTCGCGTCTGCCTGTTTGGCCCACCAACGATGCCGAGAAACACCGCTGCAGCTGGCGAAGTTGTTTTAGCTGGTCGGAAGCGGTAGTGCGAGCCAGAGTGGGTGTCTGAAAGTCCAGGTAAACCTCATCGCCAGCGCTCTCCATTGCAGTAGCGGCTAACACGTTGCGGTGAAGCAGTCTCTGCCACGTTGATGGGCGTAGTGATAACGCAATATCGGTTTTGCTTGCGTAATGTGTCAGCAACGGCATCATTTCCAGCGCCGCCGCTGTTTTAGCCATTGATAAAAGAGCTGAAAAGCTCGCCGGTGTTTTATTGGCGGCAATCTGATTGAGATAAAACATCAAGCACTGCTCGACGGGCACGATAATTTTGGAAGCAGTACGAGGCCATATCCTGCCGATACGCTGATACGTGTTAAGAAGCAGCAGTTGATTCAGCGGGCTTAAAAATAAGCGCCGGTAGCAAAAACGCTGCTCTTCTTCGATGGGAGGTTCAGGGGGCGATTTGGCAAGTGGGTCGGCATTCGATGTGTCGTTACCGTTTTCTGGGGCTTCATTTTCGTCGCCTGCATTGGCGGGCTGTACGCATTCTTTTAACGTGAGAAACCCCGTGCCAGCTGAAAAGGTGATGCCTTGCTCAAAAGCATCCGGCAATTGCTCGAAGTAACGTTTATGCAGCAGAGCGCCTTCGCGAATTAGTTGAAATATCCATCGCCCGGTAAGCCATTTATGCAGGGCATGCCCGCTAAGTCCCGTCGAGCTTGGCATTGCATCGTGCATCTCTACCACAGGATCCCACGTATGCAATTCGGCGAATGAGTGGGTCGTTACGGTAGGTGAAGGCCGCTTAACGACCACCAGGGGGCTAGGAATAGAGACCTGCCAGCTAAGTGTGGCATGGCCGCGCTCTAACCCTTTTACCAGCAAATTGTGTGCGATTTGCAGCGCGTGAGGCGAGGCTGATTGGTGAAGGTTGTCGAAGACAGCCGTAATGGCTTTGTCCGGAAAAACGAGCCCGTGCTTTCCTTCTAAAGCTCCAGGTACGGCACTTTCCAAAGTCTCAAGAGTCGCTAATAAGCTCTTATATTGGCCCATTGTGCGCTGGTAACGACGTGTTTCCTGACCATCAGTTGCCATTTTTGTTGGTTTCGCTAGCTTCCAGCCGGGCCAGATGGTCTTATCGTTCACAGTGCTGCTCCTTTTAAAGCTTTCCAGCCTAGGCGCAACATTAAGCGCTCGATGATCGGCGTTAAGAGATTTCGGTATTCTTGAGGACACAATGTTGAGTAGCTTGCCCAGGGTTCTTGGCCTGCATCCCAGTGCCCCATGAACGCGTCAACAATTTCTGATGAGCAGCCATTTTCCTTTAGGTGGGTGTGAAGGAAATGCCGATTGATATTCAGAGGCGGGTCACCAGGCCAGTGGAGCTGGCTTTTCAACCGTGAGGGCGTGACAGCTTTGGGGTTGCCGTTATCGTCCAAAAACATAAACGGTGTGTCCCAATCCTTCTGCAGAAAAAATTGCAGGCGCCCTAAAAGGCCTTGGCGGTGGCGGTGATAGTGCTGCAACTGCTCGACCATCATGTTGGTGAGCGGTAAAAAACGCGCATGGCTTTGCTTATCGTCGGTTTTGTCGGCAATCACAATCAGTTGACGTGACAGGGATATATTGTTCCACAGAGGCAGCGGATCGCGAACGCTGCGATAGCCGGTTGAAAACATCAGCATGGCGACGGTATAGGCCACATAGGCGTTATGCATTCGGAAAAGCGTTACAGGAGATGCGTTCTTTTTGGCGGCTTTGATCTGCGTTTGCATGCTAGCAACGAGATCTGCTATATAAGCCGTTTGGGGCACCAGCTTAGAACCGACATAGGTCATTTCTTCTGATTGCTTTGTCGTGCCTGCGATAGCAACACTCTCGTTTACTGCTGGATGCTGTGCATCTGAGCCCTGATGCTCGATGGCGTTTAGGGCCTTGGTATAGCGCTGTTCCAGATAACACGTACTCGGTGCGTAATAGTAGAGCGATGCCTGTTGGCCGAGCGTGGGATTACGAGCTGCCACTAAACATGCTGCTGTTAAATCCGCGTCACCCTGGTTGAGCATATTGAAAAGATGAGTGCTTAAGCGGTATTCGGTTAAACGGGCTCCTGTTTGACGGTTAGTGTCGGAGAGAAGTGTTTTTAGGTCGCGCTCTAGCTCCGCCCAGCCGTCTTTTGTGAACAGTGGCAATGAATGTGAGCGCTCTTTAGCCCTTGAGGCGAGGTGGCGTGCGTGGGATGCCATCATCTGCCAGCAAAACGGCAAGATAGGGAATGCCATACGGTCTTTTGTGCTGCGCATGTGGGCAGGCCACTCACCCGTCAACTGGCGACTGCTTTCCGGTCGGTAGACGCCGGATATCCAATAGGGAGCGTCGCTATAAAAGACATAAATGGATTGCTCGCTAATGACTTGAGGGATTTGCTTATTACGCGTAACAATCTGTGCATTGAGAACGCTTTCCAAGCTTCGGCCAGTTGTTAACAACAATCCGATCACGCAGCCAATACGGCGGCGCTTGCTTGAATCTAATTGGTTGAGCTGCTGCATTAGCTGATAAAGATCAAAAGCACTCAGCTGTTCCCACCGCCCCGGCAGCAGTTGCGCTGCCTTGTCTTGAAAAATTTGCTGGCTACGCGTGCGAAACACCGCTTGTAGAGAGGAGTCGCCCTTTGCGGCTTTGATGGGGGCGTCACTTTGTGTCAGCTCGGTAGATGGACGCTCCTCTGTTGTCGATAACCCCGACGTACGAAGTTCCCCTTCAGCTTTTGCGCTTATATCCGGTGGTAGGGCAACGGTAGAAGCAGATGTTTCCTGCCAGCGGTCGTCAGGATCATCGTCAAAGTGACGCCGACGAGTTGGTCTATTTTCTGAAGAGGATTCTTTTTCTTCTTGGTATCCCCGTCGGGGCTGGCGCTTATTCAATGCGTAAGCCAAAAAACGGCCTAACTCTTTGATATAAATATCTTGTTGCTTGGTATCATCATCCACTTCATACGCATCGCACCGTTTGCGCAGCTCTTCCGTCGGTTGGTCTAGCGGCGAAAGAAAGTCCAGCCAGTCGGCTTCTATGCGCCGAACCACTTTGCAAGCGGCTTCTAAGTTCTTCAGGTAGGTGGTTTTCTTAAGACGCTTTTCGCGCTGTTCGGTAAAATTTTGATCTTCTTCAGCAGCCTGCATATCGGCACGCCATTGATACGCCGCATAGATGACGTGGGCCAGCAGCATCAGCCGGTCATCTAGCCTTTCTGTCTCATCTGGTGCTTTGGCAAGCTTGAGCAGGGCACCGTGCACAGGGTTTGAGCCGTGAATACCTCTTTCGCCTTGGCCCTCCTGTGACGATAGTTCTAACTTACCACTACTGATAGCCTCGGCCAGCGTTAAAAGCGCTGATGAATCCCAGGCTTCGTCGCCAATGCTAGCCACGTTTTCAATAGTGGGTGCCAATAGCGGTTGAAGCTTTTCAATGGCAAAGAAGTCCTGACGAGGCTGCAGGATTTCTTCCAGCAGGGTGAGAAGCTGCGTATTATTTTTCACGAGTCTCCTTCTTTTTCTTTTTCGCCAAGTCTCGACGGTTAATATTGAATGCATCAGCAAAGGAGGTTTTGTGTCCTAGTTGTTCAGACACGTTCGCTAACGATTGAGGGTGATGAGAAGCTAGGTATTGCCAGAGCGATGCTAAGTACGTTGAAGATTCTTTGGGTGAGAGCGCATTTAAAGCATCGGCTGAAAATGCTAAAGACAGTGCCAGCGCCTCTACGTCTTTTTTCAAGGGAGCTTCAACGACGTTAACCCTTACTTTTTCGCTGCCAGGTAAACGAGATTTTGCGATATGCAGTGCATAAAGGTTGCCGATGCACGCGAATTGAGCACCACTCTTTTTTTTGGGGTCTTCGTATACGATGGGAGGATGCTGAATGATAAGCGCTTTTATAGCTAAAGTTGTCATTGCCTGTGAGTCTTTTAGCGACGGTGGGCGAGCCAAGAAGAGCGCTTTAGCGCGATATGACATATGGTGGTCTACCTCGATCTGAGATAGAAAAATCCTTCTTGAGCCACAGTCCTTGAGCATTACAACACCCATTTTTTATAAGGAGATGTCTTTCGCTGCCATATAATGGCACTATTTCAAGGTATGTATATTTACTTTTTATCATGAATTTTAAACGGCGCAACCCCTTTTATGTAAAAAAACTTCAGCGTGACGATGTCACAGTGAAGTATGCACTAAGAGGTGGTGAGCAGATATTTATTAACACAAATAATTTTCATGATACCTCGATTTTATTAGTTATAGTTAATTTTTTATTTGTCTGTGGCATCGTCATTTTGACGTTTTAAGTGATTCTGAAACCCTGCACTCACCCACTTGCACGATATGCCATCATAGCGGCGACGCTTTTGGATCAGCACAGGGTTGCCCATGAACGCTACCCCGCTGGCCTACCAGCTTTCTGGCCATATCACGGCTGAGGATCCGCTCAACGTGAGCTATTTCGGTATAGACGACACACCCCATGGGTAGGTGTTCCTTAACGGCGGCACTCGCCGGGGGCCACTGCGTAAAGCGGGGTTGAACATGCTGATTCGTGAGCTTGCAAAAGCCCACGACAAATCTGAGGATCGCATTTTTGACCGCGCGCAGATGTACATGCTGGCTGAGGGCGTTGATGTCTCGCGTGAGGTAAATAATGAAGCCACGGCCCAATGTTCCGTGATGCGCAGGAATGCCTGCAAAGCGATGGAGCGTATCTTCCCGCGATGGGTAGCGATGAAACCGTGGCGCGACATGCCGGACGTTGGCAGAGAAGTGCTAGACCCTCCCAGCCCGGAAGACGTACGGGCAGCAGCCGTCAATATGCTTGGCGAAGCACACGCCCAGCGCTGGATGGTAAACCCCCATGCGCAGCTGGAAAACCAACGTCCTATTGCTGTATTAGAGACAAATCCTCAGCGCGTTTATGCGTTATTGCCGTTGGGAAAGGTGGGTGGAAATGAGTGAGAAAGGACAGCAGACGACCGAGGCTGTGTGAAAACGTGTTGGCCGCTATACTTTGACCAGGTCCGATGAGGAAATGGCGATGAAGCGATTCGTGGTAGGCGAGGCCCGAGACCAAAGCACCTTGTTCCCTGCGCTTTTGGACGACTTCATCGCAGACGATAACCCTGTCCGTGCCATAGAGGCATTCGTAGAAGGTCTCGACCTCAGAGAACTTGGTTTCAAGGGCGTCGATCCGCATGCAACAGGTAGGCCCGCCTATCATCCCGCTGTACTCCTGAAACTCTATATCTATGGCTACCTTAATCGCATCCAGTCGAGTCGCCGCTTAGAGCGCGAGACGCAGCGCAATGTCGAGCTGATGTGGCTGACAGAGCGCCTGACACCAGATTTCAAGACGATTGCAGACTTCAGAAAGGACAATGGCGATGCCATCCGCCGTGTGTGTCGAGAGTTCATCGTGCTTTGCCGGCGACTGGAGCTGTTCTCCCAAGCCATCGTGGCCATCGATGGCAGCAAGTTCAAAGCCGTCAACAACCGCAATCGCAATTTCACAGCGACCAAGGTGAAGCGTCGCCTTGAGCAGATCGAAGAAAGCTTCAATAGGTACCTTGGTCAACTAGACACAGCCGACCACGCGGAGCCCGCCTTGGCCGAGGCCAAGACGGAACACCTGAAGGAGAAAATTATAAAGCTCAGGGAAGAAACGGCTCGATTACAAACAGTTGAGGAACAGCGGCTGCAATCTCCCGACCAGCAAGTATCTTTGACGGATCCAGATGCCAGGGCGATGGCCACCAGTGGTAGAGGCACCGGGACGGTAGGTTATAACGTGCAGACAGCGGTCGATAGCCAGCACCATTTAATTGTGGCCCATGAGGTGACCAATATTGGGCATGATCGGGGGCAGCTCTTCAACATGGCGAAGCAAGCGCGTGAAGCCACTGGCATTAAGGAGCTGAAGGTCGTAGCTGACAGAGGCTACTTCAAGGGGGAAGAGATTCTCGCCTGCCATAAAGAAGGGATAACGACCTACCTGCCGAAGCCGATGACATCTCCAAACCAGGCCAAGGGCTTTTACCCAAGAGACGCATTCCGGTACTTGCCTGAAAGTAATGAATATTTTTGTCCCGCTGGTCAGCGGCTCATATGGCGATATGAAACGATAGAAAAGGGAATGAAGCTGCATACTTACTGGAGCTCGGCATGTGCAAGCTGCGCTATGAAAGAAAAATGCACGACTGGCAAGCAACGACGGATCAGACGTTGGGAGCATGAAGATGTGCTTGAATCTGCACAGTCACGTCTCGATTGGAATCCAGAGATGATGCGCCTAAGGCGACAAACGGTGGAGCATCCATTCGGCACGCTAAAGGCGTGGATGGGGGCGACACACTTCGCGACAAAGCGTTTTAGAAATGTGAGCACGGAAATGAGTCTTCATGTGTTGGCGTACAACCTGAAGCGCGTCATAAAGATCCTGGGCGTCAATGCGTTGATGAGGGCTGCGAGGGCGTAACAGCCCTTTTTTCTCTGTATTCTAGGGCCGTGATTGCGAATGCAGTGGGTTCCTGATGATTCCATCATTTCCATATGTCACAACAGCAGCGGTCGGCGATTATCGTAGCAATGGCTCAGATGGGGCCAACGGGCAGTTGAAGGGGAAGATTCTTGTGTCATACCAGATTTTTTCTGTTTTCACACGGCCAGGACCCAAAGCGGCCTTTTAGCCGCTTTGCATATACTCTCAAACACTATTTGTTTAGACGAAGCTGGCCAATCACTCTTACTGGTAGTGTCCAGTGATTGGCAGGGTAAAGGTAAAGCAGCTGCCATAACCTTCGCCGGGGGAGGTGACGCTTATTTGCCCCTCGTGGTGATCGACAATACGTTTGCAAATGGCGAGTCCAATACCTGTTCCCTCAAAGCGGCTGCGCGGCTGCAAGCGTGCAAAAACACCAAAGAGTCGATCTTGTTGTGCCGGTGCGATCCCGATGCCGTTGTCCTGCACGTCAACTTGCCATTCGGACGCTTGCTGGCGGCCTGTAATGGTCACCTCTGGTGTTGTGCCTTCATCAACGTACTTCAGGGCGTTATCAAGCAGGTTCTGCAGTAGCCTCGTGAGCTCGTCACGGCTGGCGTACACCCCGGGCCAGTCGCCCTTGATGTGAACGTAGCCGCCGCTGTCGGCTAGCATGGGTTTAAGAAAGCCCATGACTTCCTCCAGAACGGCGCGACTGTCGACCCACTCCATTGGCGATGTCTTGCGCCCCACGCGCGAGAAGTCGAGAATCCCCAGGATCATTTCATCCATGCGCTCAGCGCCATCCCGGGCAAAGTGGATCATCTCTTGGGCGTCATCGCTTAAGTCGTGGCCAAGTTCGCGGGTTAAAAGCTGCAGGTAGCTGTTAACCATGCGCAGCGGCTGGCGTAAATCGTGCGAAACCGCATAAGCGAACTGTTCAAGCTCTTGATTGGAGCGCGTCAGCTCTTGCTGTACGGATTTGAGCGATTGAATATCCAGATGGGTACCGATCAGGCGCACGGGCGCCCCAGACTCATCGCGTTCGAATACTTGGCCGCGCCCCTGCACCCAGAAGTAGTCATTTGCCGCTCGATAGCGAAACTCAATGATGAACTCATTGCCTTTAAGCAGCTGCTCGTTCACTGCTTTGGTACAGCGTTCGACATCGTCGGGGTGCAACCGCGCGAGCCACTCGTTAAAGGTAAGGGGGGTATGAGAAGGGGAAAGCCCGAGCATGCGGTAGCATTGTGCGTCCCACAAAATTTCGTCGCGCTGAGGGTACCACTCCCAGACGCCGAAACCGGCGGCTTGCTGAGCGAGCGCGTAGCGCTCTTCGTTTGTTTCCAAAGCGGTGCGGGCCTGAATACGCTGGCTCACATCAATGCCAACGGCCTGAAAATACATAAGCGAGCCGTCATCATCGAAAAATGCCGTATTGGTCCACTCCACCCAACGCGGTTCACCCTTTGGCCCTTCGACACAATTTACCAAGCGGTGACGCGGTGCCTGTGGCATAAAGAGCGCGTAGTGCTCATGCCATTGGTGGCGCTCCTCTTCACCCACCCTATCCAACCAGCGCTTACCTATCAGTGCTTCCGGTTCGGCCTCGAAAAAAGCAGCCATTGCCGGATTCGTATAAACCAGTGTGGTATCCGGCAAAAAACGGTTGAGCATGAACGGATGGTGGTCAACCAGCTTGGCGTAATCGGCGTGCTCGAGATTCTCACTCATTGATGTTCTCGTCGTATATCCATAAGGCTTGCGCGGGATACCCAATAGTGCTGGGTTGGCTACCGCTTTCCATGGTCAATCGGGCTTTTAGCCGGAGGTAGTTGACCTAAGGCCGCTTAACGAGCGTCAGCCAGTAATTTTCCACGTTCTGTATGGCCTGCAGAAATTGCGTAAGGTCGATGGGTTTTGTGACAAAGCCGGCGCAGCCAAGGTTATATGACTCCACAATGTCCGATTCCGCCTCTGAAGTGGTAAGGACAACAACAGGGATGCGTTTTAGGGTGTCGTCCCGTTTTAAATGATGGAGAAAGGTTTTGCCGTCCATCCGCGGCATGTTGAGATCCAACAGGATAATATCGGGCGTTGGGGCGTCACCGTACTGTCCTTCCTGTCGTAAAAAGGCCAAGGCTTCAACCCCATCACCGACATCGCATACGTTAACCAGCAGCCGGCTCTGTTTGAAAGCCATCTTTGTCAGGTGGACATCGGCCGGTTCGTCTTCAACAAGAAGAACGGTAAAATCGCTTTCCATTTCCAAAATACGTCACCTTGCGCGTGGTAGGTCAAAAATAATGGCGGTGCCACCTGACATGCCCTCTTCGATAGCGATGTGCCCTTCGACATTGCGCAGGGCCTTGACCACTAAGGCGAGTCCCATACCGGTACCTGGGTACTGTTCGTTATGCGGTACCAAACGAGAGAAGATATCCAATACCTGTTTGCGGTACTCAGGCGCAATACCGCTACCATTGTCTTCGACACGAAATTGAACGCGCTCACCGAGCGTGCGTGCTGTAATACGGATTTTGAGGGAGCGATCTGGGTCACGGTATAGCCAAGCATTGTGCAAAATCGCGCGGAAAATCATTTTCAGCTGGTGCGCATCCGCTTCTACCGGTGGCAGCCGTTGAGGAATTTCCACAGTGCCGGCACGGCTAATTTCTGCAAGCTCCGGGTCACGATGGCAAACGGCTTCAATCACCCGTTCCGGCTCGAGTGTTTCCGGCTTTGGCCTGATATCGAGGCTGAGGTAGCGCTGAATCTCGCTGACCAGCTCTTTGAGCTGCCTCGCTTGGCGCTCAATAAAGCCCGTGGCCATCAGCATCTCTTCGTTATTCTCGTCTGCCTTCGGCAGAGACGGTTTGTGAGCGAGCTGTTGAGACAGCTGCTGGGCGAAGCTGACGAGCCGCCGGCTGGGCTCTTGAAAATGATGCGCCATCACATGGCTTAAGCGCTCAAGCTCTTGGTTACGAAAGGAAAGTTCTTTGATCAAGCGGCGGTTTTCTCGCTGAGAGCGACGTAAACGCAGTAGAACAATCAAGAGAATGGCAATGACACCAAGCTGTAGCAGGGTTGCCCCCATTGCCAGCCATAGCGTCCGTTGCCGTGAATCTTGAAGCTGTTGCGTTTGCAGGTCGACCTGTTCTTCGACACGCGCCACATAGTGCCGCTCGGCGGAGCTTTCAAATTCACTGGTATCGTAAAGTGAAGAGACCATCACCTCACGCCCATCCACCTTATAACGGTCGGTGTAGACCCCCATCACCTTAACTTCCCCATTGGCCAGGCGGTGACGAAAGTAAAGGTGATTGCGCTCGGCTTGCGCGACACGCTTTAGCTCTTCTTCTAACTGCTCCGGCGTCAGCATGTTGATTTGATCAATGTTCATGCCTTCTAGCTGATCGAAGCCGTAAAAATCTTCTGCTGCCTGGTTGGCCTCCAGAATGTCTCCGTTATCGACGGAAAGCATCCACATGGGCGTCGAGTGTTGCTCGAAAAACGTTCTAAAGTCCAGCGCCCAGCTTGTTACCGGTAGCCACGATAGAACGAAGGCACTCGCGATAAGGCATCTACGAATAAAACGTCGCATTATGCTTTACCCTCTTTGGTGGGGGGCATGGGCAGTGTGAGCGTGAAGCGGCTTCCTTTGCCTTCTCCTTCCGATTCCACCCATATTTGGCCACCGTGGCGCTCCACAATTTTTCGGCATACCGCCAAACCCACGCCGGTGCCCTCATACTGCTCGCGAGTGTGTAGACGCTGAAAGACCTTGAACAGGCGCTCTATTTGATCCGGGGCGATGCCAATGCCGTTATCCGTCACGCTGATTTGCCACTGCTGCTTATCGGGTAGTGCCTTGCTGTCGATGGTGACGTCCACGCCGGTGTTTTCTGGTGCGCGATATTTGAGGGCATTGCTAATAAGGTTTTGAAATAGCCGTGTCATCTCGTCAGGGCTGGCATGAACGGTGGGCCACTCACCTGTCACTGTGATCTTGGCATTCGCTTGCTCAATATTTGGGGTCAAAAAGTGCAGCGCTTCATCAAGGGCGTCCTTTAACGGCATCTTTTGCATCGGCTGGCCCTTGCGCCCCACGCGGGAATAGTCCAGCAGCGACAGCAGCATGCTATCCATTCGTGTTGCGCCGTCGCGCATGTAATGCAGCATCATCTCGGCGTCTTCGTCGAGCTCGCCGAGGTGGCGTTCAAGCAGTTGCGCGTAGCTGGTCACCATACGCAGCGGCTGTCGCAGATCGTGCGACGTGGCGTAAGCAAAGTGCTCAAGCTCTTTGTTTGAGCGCTCGAGCGATTCGCGGTACTGCTCAAGCTGTAACTGAGTGGTGTGCTCGTCGGTGACATCGCGCAAGTAGCCATGCCACATGGTGCTGCCATCGTTCAGCCGCTCGGGTGTGGCAATACCTTCTACCCAGATTTGATGGCCGTCGGGATGGTTCACGCGGTATGTCTGACGCCACAGGGTCAGCTCGGTGGCCGAGGTGGAAATACTGCTGGACACCACCGCTAAGTCCTCAGGCGCGATGACATCGAATACCGCACTGGCATCTTCTTGAACTTCGTCGGGTGACACGCCGTAGATATCCTGAATACCCACACTGGCGTAGGGAAAAGCACAACGGCCATCGGGGTGGAGCCAGAACTGATACAGCATGCCCGGCAGGAGTGCGGCATGCTTGCGCGTTTGTTCCATGGCGGATTTGGCTTTGGCTTCTGCTTCTTTACGCGCGGTGATGTCCGTATGCGTACCGGCGACCCATAGCGGTTCGCCGGCCTTTGTGCGTGAAACGACGCGGCCGCGGTCCTGCACCCAGATCCATTGGCCGTTGCGGTGACGCATGCGCGCTTCGAAATCATAGGCATCACGCTTGCCTTCAAAGTGCTCGGTTAATAACGCCTCTGAACGCTTAAGATCGTCGGGATGGCAAAATGCCATCCATGTATCAATCGTGGAGGGCGTTAACTCATCAAGGCGGTAACCGATCATCTCGGCCCAGCGTTCGTTAAAGCGTGTCTCACCCGTTTGGACGTTCCACTCCCATGTGCCCGCCGAGGTGCCCCAGAGGATGTTTTGCAGCGCATTGCGTTCTTCTTCCAGCGCGAGACGAGCGCTCTCGTGTTCGGTGATGTCGTGCAGGGCAACCAAAAGCGTCGGCTGTTGGTTCAGCGCGCCTAGCAGCGAATGGCGAGCAAACTTAATCAACGTGACTTCGACCAGAATGGGCGTGCCTTGTAGGTCTTTGTGCTCCCAAATGAAACGCTGGCGTTGATGGGATGCTTCTGTTAGCAATTCCTTCGCGCGAGCGCTAGAGGATTGGCCATCGGGCTGCGTGTTAGGCGACAGATCGATAATGTCCTTGCCCAGTAAGTCGTCACTGCTTTGTGCTTTAAACAGCGACAGTGCTGCGTAATTGCTTTCGGCAATGACAAATCGATGCTGTTCGTCGGTACGTAGCAATAACTTGGCACTCGGTGAGTAGTAAAAAAGCGCGTTAAAGCGCTCAAATAGCCGGGATTTGCGTAGGTAAAGCCCGACAAAAAGCACGAGCAACAAGAAAAACGCTGCCGCAAGGGCGATGGGTACCCAGATGGCATTGCCGAAGCGAGATTTTAGCTGCTGCCAAAGCGTCTGAGGCGTTGCCGCGAAAGGTGCAACGCCGAGCGCGCGCGCCGCTAATTCAACCGTAAGATAGTCCTGCGGCGGATCAAACCCTACTGCGTGCTTGTCATTAGGCGCCACGCCATCTAAGCGAAGCAGGGTGTTGCTGACACGTCGAATATCTTCCATGGTTACATGCGGCATGGCGGCCAGTGCCCACTCGGGATAGAGCCGGGTGGAATGTGCCAGTGGGAAATGTGCGTGCGCATGCAAGGTGTGTGTGTGTATGACATCAAGCGTATTCGGCGCTAAACGTCCGCTGGCTAGCCAGTCCTCCAGAATGCCGCTGCGCACAAAGCCAACGTCGATCTCGCCGTTCATGAGTGCCTGCATGACCGCGTCGTGGGAGCCGAGCTCTCGGTAGTCGGCAAAGCGCTTAGGGTCGTATCCTTGCTGATGTATTTCATAGGCTTGCGCAAGGAACCCGCCAAGAAAACGTTTGCCCGGGACGCCGATGGTACGACCCTCAAGTTCCGCCAGTGTTGCTATGTTAGCGTCCGTAGCGGTAAGAATGACGCCTGCGAGTGAGCTTAGGGAACGTCCACCCTGGTATTTCTGGAGCGTTGCCAGCGCTCCACTGACATTGTATTGCTGCCGCACCGCCAGGAAATGACGCGGATTGGTGAGGATAAAGTCAATTTCGTTTGCTTTAAGCGCGTCATCCAATGCCTCAAGTGACAGCACCTGCATCTGCACCTCGTGGCGTGGAAGCGCCTTTTGCATCGCCTCCATCACGGGAGTGAACTGCTCGCGAACCGTTTCAGCGTCGCGATAGGCAAATACACCCAACGTGGTCGAAGGGGCTGCCACGGCAGCCTGAGAAAGTAACAGCGTTGCAGCCAATAGCCACCGTATCAGCGGACGAGAGCGAACAGACAAGGGCATGAAGTGTCCTTTTCTCTATCAAGGCACGAGATCGATATATTACGCATGTGCGGTTGACGCATCGGTTGGGCTTTCTGCCTGTTCAACACGATTGCGTCCATTTTGTTTCGCGTGGTAGAGCGCGGCATCCGCACGGGCGAGGGCACCGTCAGGCCGTTTATCGTTGGCCGATAGCGTGGCCATGCCCACACTGGTGGTAATGCGGATTGCTTTCCCTTCTGCCTGCACGCGCATAGCCGCAATGGCGGCACGTACTTTTTCGGCCACGTAAGCGCTGCCCTCTCGTTCGGTATCCGGTAGCAAAATGGCGAACTCTTCTCCGCCTAGACGACCGAATACGTCATTTTCGCGCAGGGTGTGGCTAATCGTGCGGGCAAAGTGTTTGAGAATTTCATCCCCCGCTGCGTGGCCATAGGTATCGTTAACCTGCTTAAAGTGATCAATATCTAGCATTAAGATGCTGGCGTGATAATCGTCATGCCGTTTGACGCGCCCGTACTCGCTGTCCATGGTTTCCATGAAGCTGCGGCGGTTGAATAGCCCCGTTAGGGGGTCACGCATGGCAAGTGTGCGCAACTGCTCTTCCATTTCCTTGCGAGAAGAGATGTCTTGCAGGATGCCCACCATGCGCTCTGGATGGCCATTACTATCACGGTCGACCACATGGCCAGATTCAAACACCCAGACCCAGTGCCCTTGCTTGTGCTTGAGGCGGTACTCGATTTCATACCGTTTCTCTTCACCCTTCACATGGCGCTTGAGCGCTTCATCGACCGCGTCAGTGTCGTCAGGGTGCGTGCGAGCCATCCACGCCGATAATGTCTGGGGAGCGGTTTCGTCCTCCGCATCGAACCCCACGTTTTTTCGCAAGCGCTCGTTGGTGTAGCAGGCATCTGTTTTTAAGTTCCACTCCCAGATACCTAGGCCGCCTCCTTCGATGGCCGCCGTCATCCGCTCTTCGGACTCTTTTAAGCGCTGTTCGAGCTGGTGTCGCTCCATGGCATAGCGCATCGCACGTAAAAGCGCATCCGCTTCAACGCCCTTTTTGATGAGATAATCTTGGGCACCTGCTTCTAATGCCTTAAGAGAGAAATCCATGTCATCGTGGCCCGTTAGGACCACGATCGGCGTCTCTGTGGCGATGGCCTTACAGCGTGAGATAGTGTCGAGCCCGCTAGAGTCGAGCAGGTTCAGGTCGAGCAGAATCACGTCCGGAGCCGCCGTCATCGCCTGGAGTTGCGTACCGAGCGCTTCCAGGCTGGTGACCCAGTCAACGTCGTGTTCGCCACCGCTGAACTTTAGGCCGTAGCGGATTAAGCCGGCATCGCCCGGTTCATCCTCGACCAATACAACAGATAATGTTTGCATCATGGGTAACCTATGAGAAATCCTTTCCTAGTGGGGGCGCTTTACCAAGCTGAACCAGTAGCTTATTAACTGCTGCATGTAGTGAGTGAAATCATCAATGCTGGTGGGTTTCACCACATAACCCGCTGCCCCTAAGGCGTAGGCACGATCGACATCTCCTTGCGATGCCGATGTGGTCAAGACCACCACAGGAATCGAACGCAGCTTCTCGTGCCCTTTAGACTTCTCAAGAAAGGTAAAACCATCCATTTTTGGCATGTTGAGGTCAAGCAGTATGAGTTCGGGTAATGTGTCCTTTTCCTGGTGCGAGACGAGCCATTCCAGCGCACTTTCGCCCGTTTCCGTATGCGAAAGGGCAATATCAGTCGCAATATCGCGAAAGACTTTCTGCGTGATGTAGGCATCGGCCTGATCATCTTCGACCAATAGCACCCTATGGGCTTGACTCATGGTTTGTATCCTTAAGCAGCAGTAGAAGATTTACGGTACCGCCGGTGCCCCAGGTATCGACAATGATGTCGCCTTTGTCTTGTTGGCACGCCTTATGACGCTCTGTATCTGCTGTTGACCAAATTTCGATAAAAGATACCTGTTCGTAAAGGCGGTAACAAATCGCGTTGGTCTGGCAGCCGTACCGGTTTTGCCCGTCGGATGTGTCTACGCTGTCGTCGTCACGCTAACTCGTCGGCCAACCGGTAGCGGTTGCGGAGTTATCGTCATTGTTTGTGTATGGCCGTTTAGGCGGCGTTGCTGTCCGATTGATCGGTTAAAGGCTCACCATCTTGGAATTTCACGTTATTCACGACGAGTTCCAGTTTGTTGAACCCTGCTATCCGCTTCCAGCGCTTCTGGGCGCTCTGAAGCAGCTTAAACACCATCGCCAAGGTCGTTGCGCGAGAACCGCAGTTCCGGCTGCGTTTGCTCCGCAGGCGAACCGTAGCGAAGGTCGATTCGATCGGGTTGGTCGTGCGGATATGCAACCAGTGCTATGCTGGGTAGTCGTAGAACGCCAGCAGTGCCTCCCGATCTTTCACCAAGCACGCCATGGCGTTGGGGTACTTGGCGTCGAAGCGTTTCACGGTGTGATCAAACGCCTTGTGGGCATCAACGCGTGTCTCGGCCATCCATACCTCGTGCAGGTCAGACTTGACCTTGCGCTGCACGGATTTCGGTAACTTATTCAGCACATTGGCCGTCTTATGTACCCAGCAACGCTGGTGATCCTTTTCCGGATAGAGCTAACTCAACGCCACCCAGAACCCCATGGCACCGTCGCCGATCGCCAGCTTGGGGGCATGGGTGAGTCTGCGCTCCCGTAGTCCCGTGAGCAGTTCTACCCAGCTGGCTTCCGACTCCCGTCGTCCATCCTCGACGGCCACCAGCTCTTTACGGCCATGTTCGGTCACACCGATGATCACCAGCAGGCACAGGCTGTCCTCCATGTGTACCTTGCTGTAGATACCGTCGACCCACCAATAGACATAGCGCTGCTCTGATAGGTTGCGTTTCTGCCAGTCAGCATGCTCGTCCTCCCACTGCTTCTTGAGCCGAGACACGGTGTTCGCCGAGAGGTCTTTGGCCTGATCACCCAGCAGCGGGGCCAATGCCTCTTGGTAGTCGCCAGTGGAGATCCCCTTCAGATAGAGCTAGGGGATCAGCTCCTCGATACTGCGGGCCCGTTTGAGATAAGGCGGCAATAAAGTGCCACTGAAGGAGACTCCTTGGCCACTGCGATCACGTACCCGGGGTACCTTGACCTCAACGTCACCAATGCCGGTCTGTACGGTGCGTTCTGGCAGATAACCGTTGCGCACCACAGCCCGGCGGCCATCGCCTAGCGTCTTGTCGACGTACTGTTCAAGACACGTCGCCAGTTCAGCCTCCACGGCTTTGGTGATTAAGTCTCGAGCTCCCTTGCGTAGCAGTTCATGCAGCGGGTCTGTGATGTCGTTGTCTGGCTGTGTTACGGCTTGGAGGGTAAAATCCGTCATGGCGTATCCGTTCTTTGCTGGTTGTGATCTGGCGAGATCAATCAGCAGGATACGCCACCCTTCCTTCAGTCCTCCATACACAACTTCCGACTATATCTCGGTGAATCGCTCCAGCTAAAAGATATTACCCTGTCCGAAAAAGCGCAGTCCTTGATCCAGTTATTGGGAATGGCGCCTTCATTAACGAATACCACTGATAGAAACGATACACTCTCCAAAGAAACGCGGATCTTAAAGCGCGCCTTTCTCAGGCGAGCCAACAAAAAGAAGAAGCCAGCAGTAGGGCGGAAGTGGATATCACGCCTTGGCTGAATGAATTGCTTTTTCCTGTTTTACTCGATGTTGCGTTTCAACAAGGTAATCGCGCCGACCATCTCGGTGAAGAGCAATGGTTAACGCTGGTGATAGAGGACGCCTCGGTATCATTGGAAGAAAAACTCAAACAGCTTGGATTGCACAAAGACGGGTTAGGCGGAAAGGTCGCGGACTCGATTTCTCAGCCCGGTTTTGGCGAGGCCATTCTTTCCGCGCACTCCCGCTCTGATGAAGAAAAGCAACAGCGATTACTTCGTGCGCAAACGCATGAACAAAACACGCGTGATGCGAGGCTGGTGTCAGTACTTCCGGCATGGCTTGTCCGCCAAGACATTCAGTTACCATGATTCCTTCGCTTTTTGGCGAGTGGTTAACTGGGTGCGTAATCGGCACCTCAAGCAGGGATGGGGAAAATTGATTCGTCTCCACCTACCCGGGTGGTTACTGCGCGACGGACGAGTCGAGATGTTCCGCCACGGCTGGGTCGAAGTGACTCGATACCGGTACCGGGGAGCTCGGACCTCAACACCTTGGGCAAGCGACACACTGGCATAAGCTTGTGGAGAGCCGGATGCGGTGAGAGTCGCACGTCCGGTTCGGCGGGCTGGCTGGGGAAACCCATCAGCTTAAAAGCTGACAGGGCGCCCCGGCCCGACCCAACAGTTATTGCGCCTCCGTCGTGCGAGGCCAGCACTGGTATCTCTACCTGATCATGGACATCTACAGCCGCAAAATCATCGCTTGGGAATTCCACGACACGGAATCGGGCGAGTTAGCTAAACAGCTAATAGAATGGGCATGCTGATGTCTTACAGCAGGCCGAGAGTGAGCAACGATAACCCTTACTCGGAAGTGCTGTTCCGAACCGTTAAATATTGCCCGGTATGGCCTGCAAAGGGTTTTACATCGCTGAGCGCGGTACGAGAATAGATGTTAGCGTTCGAGCGTGCTTACAATGAACAGCATCTGCACAGTGGCATTCAGTATGTCAAGCCAGCGGACCGTCATCGAGACGTAGACCAAGAGCGCCTAAAGCAGCGTAAAGAGGTATACGAAAGCGCGAAGCGCCGACATCCAAAACGCTGGTCGGGCAGCACTCGGAACTGGGAAGTCACCGGTTCAGTGTCGCTCAACCCGGTAAAAATGCACGGAATCGAGCATAATAAACGGGCTGCTTAAGCGCAGCCATTTGGACAAATGGGTTGAAAATCACCGAAGTGACGCTTGCGCAGTGTTGCCGCGCCGGCTTTTTCAAGGCGAGTGTCGATCAGTTCGTGAAAGAGCACTTCGTAGAGGCTGTAGAAATCGTCGGGTGCTGCCTCGGCGATGGCATCAATGTCGTCGCTAAAATGCATGGACCTACCTACCCGTGTAAGTGGACCCGACACGGGTAGGTCTCATGATCAGCTTATTGAGAATAGGCTTAACTGACTGGCATTACTCTTAGCCTGCGGCTTTTTATGACTACCAATGTGAAAGATCAACAAGCCCTAGAACGTTTCCCAGTCGTCATCATCATTGCCCTGCGTGGCGGATTGCTTTGATGCGGGACGGCGCAACTCTTCTGAGCTGGAAGGCGCATTGGAGTCACTGTCACCGTCAAGCGCTGGGCGCTTCATCTCATTGGAAGGTGCGGAGGCCGAAAGCGCCGGACGCGTACTGGTATGGCTCAATTTAAAGAACGCCACGGCATTGGCCAGATCCCGCGCCTGCTCTTCCATCGACGCCGAGGCATTGGCCGTTTGCTCAACCAGCGCGGCGTTTTGCTGGGTCACGTCGTCCATCTGGTTAATTGCGGTATTCATCTGCTCGATCGCGGAACTCTGCTCGGTGGATGCCTGGCTCACTTCCTCCATCAGGTCGGAGACCCTGCCAATGTTGGTGACGATCTGTTTCATGGAGTCACCCACGGCTTCTACCACCGTACTCCCTTGCGTTACGATCTCGTCGTTTTCCACGATCAGCTCTTGGATCTGCTTGGCGGCATCGGCGCTGCGCTGAGCCAGACTGCGCACTTCTTGGGCGACGACGGCAAAGCCACGGCCCTGCTCACCGGCGCGTGCGGCTTCCACAGACGCGTTAAGCGCGAGAATATTGGTCTGAAAGGCAATACCGTCGATCATTGTGACAATACCGCTGATCTTCTCTGAACTTTGGGTCAACTCGTGCATTTTGCTCACCGCCTCGGTGACCTTCTCGCCCCCTTGGCTCGCCGAGGTACTGGCGGTGTGAGCGAGCTGGTTCGCCTCGGCGGTATGCTGGGTGTTGTTCTTCACCGTGGCGGCCACCTGCTCCATGCTGGCGGCGGTTTCCTGCAGACTTGAGGCCTGCTCCTCGGTCCGCTGGGAGAGGTCGATATTGCCCGTGGAAATTTGCGAAGAGGCGGTCGAGATAGCATCCGCCGAGGTCTTGATCTCGCCAATCAACGACTGCAACTTGGACTGCATATCGTCGAGTTCCTGCAACATATCGCCGATTTCATCGCGATGTGAGCTCTGGATCGAGTGGGTCAAATCCCCTTCCGCCATGGCGTGGAAGTGACGGCGCGCCAACGCCAGCGGCTGGGTAATACGCTGAATCAACAGCCAGCCCATAATACCGCCCAAGATGACCGCGACAACAAGTGCTGCGATCATTAGGTTACGCATAAAGTTCGCCTGCGACTCGGCATTGAGATACTCGGCTTGGGCGGCCTGCTCCTCAAGCTCAATCAGCTCGGTCAGGGTTTCATCCATTTGGCGGTAGGCCGGTAGCGCTTCGGTAAACGCTTTCTCGTTGGCGGCATCGTAATTGCCGGCGGAGTACATCGGCATAACAGGCGACACGGCACCCAGAAGCTGACGATAATCCTCCATGAACTGATCAGCCACCTCTTGAATTTCAGGCGATAAATCATCCGCCGTCAGCTCTTGCCAGTAAGCATCAATTTCCGAAATATTCATCACGATATTGTCCATGTGCATCTGCACTTCGTGATTGTGTAAATCGCTTACGGGAAGAATGGGGTCGTGCTGCCCTGACAGCGCCAACTCCATGATCATATCCTTAGCGTGTTGATTGATGGCGGCTATGCGCTGCGTATTGAGGAGATTTTGCTGATAAATGGTATCGACCGAACGATTAGAGGTCACCATGCCACTAAAGCCCATAGCACCGACCAACAACATCAATACCAACATCACGCTGATCACCGTGATCAGGCGCGCCTTTATCGTCATGCGCATTTTTACTCCTCGTGCCGGTTACGCGGCAATATAGGGTGTGTTCACTCAGCTTTTCGACTTACTTATACGAATATGTTTATGAAAACCATTGTACGTTTTTTGCAAAGAACATTTCACCAGCATCCTCTCAATTTATGCCATGTTATCGGCATAACCTGTCGGAAGGTGAGGACAGGTCCGATATTAGCCCCTCGGCCCCAGAGGAAATTCGCCACAGGTTTTAGAAGACGACTTCTATCCTAGGAAAAAATGTTGCCAGCCCGTTGTAGGCTGCAGAACAACGATAGCCACTTTTAGCGTGCTAATGAAGCCGGCAGGAGTCCCTGGCTAGGGGTGAATTACGCGTTTTATCGCAGCGAGCCGCTTTAATGCTGCCACTCCCAACTAGTGACATTATTAAGCCTTGCCTTCTTGACGATACTCTTTGGCATAGTAAAGAAGCGGCACCACGAGAAGCGTCAACAAGGTGGAAACCGCAAGGCCAAAGATTAACGAGATGGCAAGGCCATTAAAAATAGGATCGGACAATATAAAGAAAGCGCCCAGCATGGCGGAAACGGCGGTCAAAGCGGTTGCCGACCCAGTCACCCTTCGCAAAGTAGCGCTCGGTGGCATCGGCGTCGCGTTCGGCACGGCTGAGGCTCGCATAAAGTGTCCGGCTTGGGTTTAGCTGTAACTCGCCACGCAAAATTAAAGCCGGTGATGACTGGATCAAAGTACCGAAGCTCACGCCGATTAAGGCATGAATCTATCGGGAGATCGCAGGCACGGTGAAAAGCATCATCTTGACCCGAACCACCACCGGCAAATATTACGCTTCGGTGCTGGTTGATGACGGCGCGGATGCTCCGGCGCCACTGCAAACCGTGCAGTCGGTCATCGGCGTGGACATGGGGTTGACGCACCTTGCCATTGACTCGCGTGGCAATAAAACCCCAAACCCCGCTTTCTCAAGCGCGCGCGTGCCAACCGCGTGCCAACCTGCGTCGCAAGCAGAAAGCACTCTCACGCTGCCAAAAAGGCAGCAATGGCCGTGCGAAAGCACGGATTAAATTCGCCAAGGCACACGAACGCCTGGCCAATGCCCGTGCTGACTTCCAGCACAAACTGTCTCGACAACTCATTGACGACAACCAAGTGGTGGTCGAGACACTAAAATTCAAAAACATGCTCAAAAACCGCAAGCTGGCCAAGCATATTGCCGATGCGAACTGAATAGCCTGATTGAAAAACTGGAGTATAAGGCGAAGGAGCAGGGCAAGCATTTGGTTAAAATCTACCCGTGGTTCGCCAGTGTAAAAACCTGCCCGGGCTGTGGCCACAAAGTCGAGACTGCCCCTCAACGTCCGTACCTGGGATTGCTCAAGCTGCGGCACAAAGGCGATTGACCGTGACGTAAACGCCGCGATCAACATCCACCAGCAAGGACTTTTCATGTTACGAGCCGAAGGACTATCGGTTCTTGCCCACGGAGGCCTGCGTAAGCCCGGTCACGCACCGGCAGCGGTCTGAAAAGTGGGAAGCCTCACCCCTGGTCGCGTAGCGACTTAGGGTGGGGAGCTGTCACTAAGTTAAGAATTTCCTGGTGTCCCTCTAAGGCGGCCCACTGAACGGCAGTTCTTCCTTCGCTATCGCTTAGGTAGGGATCTGCGCCATGTACCAAGAGCTTTTGGGCACTGACAATATCATTCTGCTTAGCAGCCCAAATCAGCGCTGTCCAACCAAGAGCATCTTGATGGTTAACGTCTGCGCCTTGAGACAACAAGTAGTCGAGAGAGTCTGGCTCTTTGCTGACCACGGCGATCATCAGCGCCGAATAACCGCTTTCATCCTGGTGCTCCAGGTTTGCGCCCGCCTCATGAAGGCGGCGTAAAATCGCTACTTCGCCGAGTGACGCTGCTTTGATGAGAGGTGACCAGCCACAGCTGTCGTCAAGGTCAAGTTTGGCACCTTGCTGGATAAGCGTATTAACACTTGCCGCATTTCGCTCTTCGACAGCGCGAAATAGTGCTGTTCTGCCCAATGGGTCGCGTTCATCAATATCGTAGCTGAGCCACTGGTAGGCGCTGAAAAGTGCAGTCAAGACGATCAGCATGGATACTACCCCACTGGCCAGTGGGTAACGCGAGACAACAGCGAGCGACATTACGTCCTCTCACGGACGAAAAAGCTCAAAGGATGCACCACAAGATAGGCAATAACGGCAGTACCTATGATGGCGCTCACCAGCACGGACCAGTCAACCCAAGTGGCAATATAGCTTAACTGGGAGTGCGTCATGGGGGGTATCCACAGCAGTGCAGACAACCCCACCAGTGCGGCGATAGCCACCGCTGGATAGCAGCGGTACCGGGTGATTTGATAGCCCCGTAAATATGCCACGAAATGTAGCGTAATCAGTACGATGGTGCCGATGGTTAACCACCAGGCGAACGGGGCTAGGGCATACATTAAGATAGTGAGCGTGCTGTAGATGGACATCAGGCGGTTTCTCCTCGGTTAAGCTTGCCCTTCAAGTACGGCGTAATACGCGGGCTGAAGCATGCGGTCTTTCATTACCCAAACGGTCCAGGATTCCTCTTTTGGATCGATAAACGGAAAAGAGGGCATGAAAGCGAAGTTATCCTCATAGCCAAACTCCACTAACATCGCTTTACCAATGCCGGTAATCATGGGGCAGGAGGTGTAGCCACGGTGCCGGGCGGGCGGTTCCTTACCTTGCATGACAGCGATCAGGTTCTCTTTCACCACCGGTGCTTGCGCCTTGACGCTTGCCGCCGTCTTGTTGATCGGCGCGCCAATCACATCACCGATACCGAAGACTTCGGGATAGTGATTATGCTGTAGCGTGTGAATATCGACATTCAGCCACTCACCGGCATGCGGGCCACCTAGCGCAATCAAGTCACTCTCTTTGACGAAGTCATGCGCACTCATAGGAGGGACGACATGGATGAAGTCGTAATCTCGCGTTACCCGCTCGCCGCTATCGCTATCTTCCAGCAGGAATTCAGCCTGTCTGGCTTGAGGGTCTATGGCCACCAAGCGGTGAAAGTGGCGGCGGTTGACGCCCTGCTGATCAAAGCGTTGTTTAACAAAATCGTTGATCCAGGGCTGGGTGAATAGCACCGAACCTGGCGCCATAAAGTCGACGTCGAAAGCACTTCGGCGGCCACTATTTTCCAAATGAGAAAGCGTGGTGAAGGTCATTTTTAGCGGTGCCCCGGCGCACTTCACCGCCGTTGGCGACATGGTAAATAGCCCCTGCCCGCCGCCGCTATCGATCCAGGACTTTATGGTTTGACGCGTTTTTGCCGCCGCATCAATGCTGGCATAGACGCTGCCAATGCCGTGCTGGCCGACTAACTCAGGCGACATTCCCTCAATTAAGTGGTAGTTCAACTGAAGCCCCGTCGCGACAACCAGGTAGTCATAGTTCAGCCTTTCGCCGTTGGCGAGTTCGACGCGGCGATTCTGCGCATCAATGCCGGCGGCGCGTTCGCGTACCCAGTTGATGCCTTGCGGAACAAATTCTGCGTTGGGGCGCATGGTTTTAGCGGCAGGCCAAACGCCAGAGGCCACCATTGTCCAGCCCGGCTGATAATGGTGGGTTTCACTCGGCTCAATGAGGGTGATGGTGCCGCCACGTAGACGCCGCGCGAGGCGGTTGGCCATCGCCATGCCAGATGCGCCACCACCGATGATGACGATATGTGCTTGGGTATCGACGGTGTTGGCGTATAGCGGGGGTGTCAGTAGGGTGCTGGCACCCACGCCCGCGCCCATTTTAAGCAACTGGCGGCGACTGAGGTTTGTGGAATGATAGGCCATAGCGTGATTTCCCGTTGACGTGACGAATAATTCATATTGTTATATATTTATAACTATTCTATGCTATGTTGAGTGCAACAACAGGTACATTTTGTCCCAGAACTAAAAAGTTGCTAGCTCGAGCTTGCTTGTGCCCAAACGAATTCATTGAATCGCAAGACGAAGAAGAGTCGCCTAGCGCTAATTCGTAAATTGCTCGGGGAGTATTAATGGCCCAAAGTGATTTCGTACTCCTAGGAAGCTCTTATAATTACTCTCGCCGTTTGATGGGCTGTTCTATCATGAACCATCAAATATTAAGGGAGGCAAGTGTCGTGAAGAGCAACTTTTTTCGAACTTTAACCTCGTAATTAAGGAGAATTTTAATGAAACGCCTCTTTTTCAGTTTCGTTTTGGCGCTTACCACGAACACAACATTTGCCCAGTCATCGCCTGGGCACCAATTTATGCAAACCTGGGATCTCGACGGAAACGGCATGGTAACAGTTGAAGAGTTACGAAAAATGCGAGGGAACGTCTTTAAGGCATTTGATACAAATCAAAACGACTATCTCAGCGCTGATGAGTATGTGGCGTTCGACAAAGCGCGTGCTGGTGATGTTGCGAATTACGAAGCTGAGCAACGAGAACAGATGCAATCGATAGCTGATGGCATGAGCCTGGAAAATAGCGATATTGACGGTGATGGCCGTGTTGAGCGTGACGAGTTTCTTACGGGTACAGTTAGCTGGTTTAACGACTTAGATAAAGATGACGATGATGAGGTTACATTGGAGGATTTTGCGATTTGAGCCCTTTGACCAGGACCATCGCATTGATTCGTCTTTAACTAAAAGCGTGTCAAATTTACTTAAGAGATACATAGCATAAAGTATAAAGGTAAGCGCTGCATTAATGTGTGCTTTGAATGCCTGCTGTGTTGGCACCAGTGCGCTGCGGCCGAAAGCTGATATAGAAGATTAATTTTTATTTAGCCGACGACATGCTTAATATGTCAGCGGTTATTTGCTAAATTAATTTAATCTAAAGGAGGTATTCGAATGAACTCAACTAACACCATCGGCTTGAACGAAGCTAATGTTAGTCAGTTGGCCGAGAAGTTAAATGAACTGCTTGCAAACTATCAAATTTTCTACATGAATGTGCGTGGTTACCATTGGAATGTGAAAGGTCGGCAGTTTTTTCAGCTTCATGAGAAATTTGAAGAACTCTACACTGATCTGCTAACGAAGGTAGATGAGGTAGCTGAGCGCATCCTCACCCTTGGCCATCAGCCCGTTCACGCTTACAGCGATTACATCAAAATTGCCAAGATCCAAGAGGATAAAGGTGTTCAAGACGGTGAAGCCTGTGTGCGTGGCATACTTCAGGGTTACCAAGTACTAATAGATCTGCAGCGTGATCTACTTTCACTGGCTTCGGATGTTGACGATGAAGGCACGGCCGCTCAGGCCGGGGACTACATCCGTGAGCAAGAGAAAACCGTGTGGATGCTCGACTCATATCTTGCTTGAGTGAATGCTCTCCGCCCAAAGCGCGTAGCGCGGCGGGCGGGGAGCAATCACAGCTGGCTTTCGCTGATAAGCGGTAAGCCCACTACTCGCTCTTACAGGAAAGGGGTCTTCGTGGAGCACTTTATGGACTATGAACATGCAATTGTGAAAGTCTAAGAAGGGACTGGCGCCCTGTTCTGCAACGGCTGCGGCGTTATCATCGCTGAGGGTACCCAACATGAGGACAGAGAGCACTACTGCACTATGTGTATGAGCGGCAACTGCAAAGCAAAATTCAAGGACGGGAACTGACATTCTCAGTTTGCCGTGCTGAGCGTTTCGGAACCTGTTAACCTGAATCGGACAGATCGTTAAAAATTAACGTAGATTTTGTGTCGGCATCGCTTGCTGCCGACAGCGTCGGAAAATTCACCATACTATAAGGTGGCGGGTCGTCATCATCGGGCTGTACAGGGTTGATCGAGACACTGGGCGGTCTCAAGTTCCAAGCGCAACGCTATTGAAGGGCGCTCGGGCCGGCGACTGATTTCTTGAGCACCTCCGCGTAGACTTCCAACGGCGTGCGCCAGTCGAGCGTCTTGCGCGGCCGCGTGTTCAGTGAATCGGCGATCTCATCGAGCTCTTCCTGGCTGTAGACCGACAGATCCGTGCCCTTCGGCAGATACTGTCGTAGCAGTCCATTGGTGTTTTCGTTAGACCCCCGCTGCCAGGGGCTGTGTGGGTCCGCAAAGTAGATCGCCGTACCGGTCTTCTGCGTGATCTCGGCATGCTTCACCATCTCCCTGCCTTGGTCATAGGTCATGGAGAGGCGTAGGGCTCGTGGCACTTCATTGAGTTTGTCACTGAAGCCGACGGCCGCAGCGGTGGCCGTGGTGCCATCCACCTTCGCCAGGATCACCAAGCGCGTGGTGCGCTCCACCAGCGTGCCGACGGCAGAGCGATTGTTGGCACCGATGATGAGATCGCCCTCCCAGTGGCCAGGCATCAGGCGATCTTCGATCTCAGGCGGCCGCATATGGATGCTGACCAGCTCGGGAATCTGCTGGCGTCGATCCTTGCCACGACTACGTGGCCGACGCTTGCCGTTGCCCTGCCGCAAGCAGGCGATGAGCTCCTTCTTGAGGCTGCCGCGGGGCATCACATAGAGCGCGTTGTAGATGGCCTCATGCGAGACCTGTCGACGGGAATCGTTGGGAGACATGCGCTTCAGTGTGCGGGCTATCTGTTCCGGTGACCAGTACTTGCGCAACAGGTAGACCACCACCTCGAAGAGCTCACCGTCGGGGTGCAGCTTGGGACGCTGATGTGGCTGCTGTCGCGTCAAACGAGCTCGATAGCCCGCCAGGCTGGCATCGTAGCCCTTGATGGGGTTGACCGTGTGGCGTGCGATTTCTCGCGACACGGTGCTCGGTGCACGGCCCAGATGAGTGGCGATGGACCGGATCGAATGCGTAGCTCGCATCATCATGATGGCGGCTCGGTCTTCGGCGGTGAGATGGCGGTAGCAATGGGTCATGGCAACACCGTACCTGATAGGTCATGTGTTGCACTTGGTCATTGAGACCGCCCTGGTTGGCGGCATTGCCACTTTGGGGCGTCCGCGTGTGAACCGTTCGGGATGCGCCTCGAAGCTATCATCAAGCGCTTGCTGGCGAAACTCTGCGATGTCGTGGTAACGACCAGTGAAGACCTGCTCGGGCGTGAAACCAGCAAGCCCAATGTGGTGGTGCTGCAGGTTATACCAGTCGACGTAGGCGCTGTACCACTGCTGGATATGCGTGATGCTCTCAAAGCGCCCGGGATAACTTACTGGTCTTGAACTGGCTTTCGCTGAACGGGTTGTCATTACTCACCCTCGGGCGACTGTGACTGCACGTCACTCCCAGCTCCCCCATGAGGCCCAGATAGCTCCGGGCGGTCATCGGTGAGCCTCTATCCTGGCGGAGCGTCAGCGCTCCATGCGGGATGCCGTAACGATCCACGGCCTCCTGGAAGAGCTGTTGAGCCAGCGCCGAACTCTCATTGCAGGAGACCATCCAGGCCACGATAAATCGGCTGTAAAGATCCAGCACCACGTAAAGATTGAGGTAGACGCCGCGCCGCTGCGTGGGCAATTTACTGATGTCCCACGTCCACGCCTCATTGGCGGCCCTTGCCGTGATGCGTGGCACGGCATGGTGTTGAGGCGCGCCTTGAGGGCGGCGGTCACTGCTCTCCTCGACGTCAGGCAGCTGTCTGTACCGCGTACTAAGCGATCCTAGAGAGATCCCTTGCTAGCAAGTCGTGGTAAATTTCATACACAGGCTGATCCTGGTAGGGCTCGCTATATTGTGCATAAACCGCACAACGCTGAACTAGGCGCTCAGAAACTCTGCCTTTTCAGACGTCAGGTAGAGGCGGACTTTGGTGGCGTTTAGAATGGCATTGTGGCTTTTTAGCTGTATTTATATCCATAAAAATCGATAAGTGGCGAAGATCAACCCGAGCAGCGCTAGCGCGCTACCTACTTATCTCCCCGCCCGCGCATTAAGCGAGGTTTTCATGATTTTTTGCTGAAAGGTAGGTGTTGCCAGATTAGCTGGTGGAAGCCTCGCCGGAAGAACAATCCAAAACCTGACAATGGTCATTCACGGGATCATCAATGTCTTAAGCATTGATTCATTACGGATAAATTGCAGCCGTTCAACTTTACCTTCCGGCGATAGCGATATCACGCTGACGGCGCCTTCTTCCCGCGGTAACAGACGGACCTGATCGGCATCGCGGGCCAATAGCACACGAAAAGGATAGTCACGCAATGCGGGAATCGCGAAGAGGCGAGCAACCAGGTCGGGCATACCACTGATATCGGCTATATACACAAGGCCTGCAGCTGTAAAATCACCTTTGCCCAATTCGCCAAAGCTTTGCTCAATCAGGTCGTTGGCGTCCATGTCGGCCGTGAAAAGCACATGGCGAATACCGGGGTATGGGAGTTGATAGGTATTGCCGAATGCATCCGGCAGTTGCTGTTGAGGAAAAGAGGTACCCTGCCTCCATTTCTCTTCGGCATGAGAAACTCTATGGGTCTGGGCGAGGACTGGCAGGCTAATTGTTACCGCAAGTGTCAGTAAGAAGGTAGTGTAGGAACGTAAACGTAGCATGATAAAAAAGTCTTCCCAGTCAGCTGAATGGATCTCATCAAGCTACGTCCTGAAAGAACACGATGGCAAGCGATACCCCCTGTGAGAAAACGCCGCATGCCTGGGTAACAGTGACGAAGGGGGCCAACAAAACATATGCCGATGAGGAACTTCGCGCCCTGGATACGCTGCAGACCACCATGCAGCGCGGCATCGCCACACCGGGCGATTGGACTGTTATGCAGAGTGTCACCTCTCTTGCAAGCGCATCCGACGAAGACGTGAAAGCCAAATATGGCGATTACGAGGCGGTTTTAACTTGCCTAGGCAAGGCTAAAAAGAAACAACGTAGTTATATTAGCGAGTGAGGCTCATAAAGCCACCCTGTAACCCAGGGTTGTGTTTTGTATGTGACTTTTTCATAGGAACGTCCCGCTGATACCGTCCCAAGGGTGGTGCGGTTCGGGTTGTCTTTTGCGACGGGCAGCTTCTATCTCACCTTCGGTGACATCGCTTAAACCGTAAGTGTATCCGTGGCGCTTTGCTTGACCTTCAATCCAGCCATTTGTGTAGCGAAAGCCGGGAATACCTTTTAGCGTCTGGTGACGTTTACCCTGTTCGCCGTCAACAAAGCCATGAATCCATGCAAGGCGATACTTCCGAACGAACATACAACATCCTTAGTATTTCCTGATGGTTATTTCACTCTGATCAGCAGTGCTTAGTGCTTAATCTACTAAACACATAGCATATACTATCTTAGCCAGGATTTCTCATAGCACCTCAGTCAGTACTGCACTCAGGGCAGGATGCCGTAATGCTAAACACCTATTGGCACGGCTTAAATAGCTTACTTTTTAACTATTCGAGAAGCCTAGCCCTGACTCTTTGGAGTGAGGGCTAGGGGGCTAAAGCGTATCAATGCCTAGGTAACGCAGGTGCCTGGTCGTGTTCTGGCAGCTTGAACACTTCAATAGCACTTAACAGTTCGCTTGCATGCCTTTGCAGCTGCGTGGCGGATTGAGCACCTTCTTGAATGCTAAGCGCATTGCTTTGCGTGACACGGTCCATGTCGGTCACAGCATCGTTGACCTCACTAACCCCTTTGCTCTGTTCTACGCTGGCGTTGCTGATTTCTTGCATAAAACTTGTGACACGCTCAATGGCGGCGACAATCTCTTCCGTGGCTTTGCTGGCTTCTTCTGCCTGTTTATCGCCATCCTTGACGCGTTCGAGGTTGCTGGTAATGCGAGAGGTGATCTCTTTGGCAGCATCGGCACTACGCTGGGCAAGCTTGCGGACCTCTTGGGCAACAACCGCAAACCCACGCCCGTGCTCACCCGCCCGCGCCGCTTCCACAGAGGCATTGAGCGCGAGGATATTGGTCTGGAAGGCGATTGAGTCAATCGTCGAAATAATACCGGCAATTTCCTGTGAGCTTTCGTTCAGGGCTTTCATGGTTTCAGTGACCTGGAAGACGGATTCACCGCCACGCTTAGCCGTGCTGGAAGCGCCGCTGGCTTCCTGACTTGCTTGTTGCGAATTGTCAGCGTTCTGCTCCACCGTGCTGTGCAGTTCTTCCATGGCGGAGGCCGTCTCGGCGAGAGCGCTTGCTTGCTGCTCCATGCTAGAGGCCAAGCCATTATTGCTTTCAGCTATTTGCTGGCTATTACTCGCCACAGTGCCCGCTGAGTGCTGAACTTGGGTAACAAGAGCACGTAATTGATCTACCATGCTCGCCAGTGCAGCCATAATGCTACTGTTATCGTTCGGGGCGAGCTTGGGCTTGATGGAAAGATCTCCTTGACCGACGGCCTGCGCGAAGGCACGTACTTCACGCGGTTCTGCGCCTAGTTCTTTCACTAACTGGCGGGAAATAAATACGGCAATCCCTGTGCCTAAAACAAGGGCAATCAAGGTTAATGTAATCATCAGTTGGCTAAAGTTATTGGCCACGCTGCGGGCGATAGTGGTGTCTGCTGCGGTTTCCGCTTCTTGGTAGTCAATGAAAACATTGATGGCATCTAGCCACTCGGCAAACGTATCACCGCCTTCACCTACGGCAATTTCACGCGCGGAGATAAAGTCTCCATCACGGCGCTCGCTAATAATCTCTTGAGCAAGATCACGGCCACGCTGAGCAATGCGGTCAATCTCGGCGATCATTTCTCGCTCGCGCTCGGAAATGGTTTCAGGGTAGTTCTCGAACATGTCGTTCATGCTGTTTTCGGCTTGGCGATAATTGTTGGCCAGGCGGTCATGAAGTTCTACCAGATCATTAACCTCTTGGGTGTCACTGACGAGGGTAATGTCGCGTAGCGCAATCGCACGGTCATGCACGCTGCCGCGAAAGTTAATCGCGTGGCGCATCATCCGGCCATTGACGTCATTGATCATATACAACCGCTGGTCAATCGTGTTGACGCGGTCAATGCCGACAACGGTGAGCGCACTAAAGATAACCAGAAGGGCTCCAAACCCGGCCATTAAACGATGGCGAACCTTGAGGCGTGCAAAACTCAGCATGAAAGTGATCCTGTTGCGGTTTGTTCAGATGTTTGTCGTGTAAGCATATTATATTACTTAACGTATAGTATTTGTACAGCTTTATTTGATCTAGTCTTCATGCCTGTATAAAAATGGCGCACTGTTAACGTGCAAAAGCGTTACTAGACCCTCATCTTTTTGATGTAAGTCAAATGAAGTGCATGTTTTGCTTAGTCCGATACGACGGCGTCTCGTATTGCTGGGCGGTATGAGCCGTTTCTGTTTTCCACACCAACCACTGGGAAATGAACTGCTTATGGGTTGTTACGACACGTTACTGCCTGGGCAAACGTCCGCTTTTCTTAGCCTGCCATCGTTTTTTAGATGATATGTTTATATACATAGCACTGTATCCAGCCGCAAGGGTGGTATAGAGTGCTGGCGATTCATGCCGTGAGTTGGGTGAAATTTGACGAATACCCAAGAAGCAGCGCCACTTCTGGGGTCTTTTTCAATGCGTTGCGTTTTTCTTTGACGCTTTTCCTAAAGCACCTACGCCGAAGGTTAGGCTTAAGGGTATGCATACCTAGCGGGTAAGCACGCACATCATGGTCAGAAACAGCAAGTATGAAGTGGCAAGAAGAGGACGTCATGGACGGAGCGGGTTCGGATAGAGAAACGACGGATAACTCGGCAGCGCTGGCGCAAGAGATTAAACGCCACCAGAAAACCATCGAGCAACTGGAGTTGGTTAACCGCGTGGTTGAGCGTGTCTCCCACGCCGTAGTGATCACCGATGCGGATAACCGCATTCTGTATGTTAATCCCGCCTACGAAAAAATGAGCGGCTTTAAGCTATCGCATGTGATGGGCAAAAAGCCGTCGATCTCCAAGTCCGGTCGGCATGGGCCTGAATTTTATCGCAAGATGTGGGCTGCACTTGAAAAAGATCGACACTGGGAGGGCGAAATCTGGGATCGCCATGAGGATGGTACGGTATTTCCCAAGTTAATGAGTATCGATCGGTTAGTAGACGAAGAGGGTAAAACCCGCAATTTCGTCGCAATGTTTTACGATCTTTCGCAGCAAAAAGCCTCAGAAGCGGAAATTGAGCGCTTGCAATATTACGATGCGCTCACGCAATTGCCCAACCGTTCTTTGTTTCGTTATCGTCTTCAGCACGAATTTGAGATTTCCCGCCGGCAAAAAACGTGCGTGGGCGTTTTGTTGATGAACTTGGACCGGTTCAAGCAAGTCAACGATTTTTTCGGCTTCCCCGTTGGGGACCAACTGCTGATGGAGGTCGCTGAACGCCTGACTGCCGCGGTGCGACGCACCGATCTCGTTGCACGTCAACACCACGCCTCTGAGCGCGACCCTGACGTTGTCTCCCGCACCGGCGGGGACGATTTTGCTGTGATTCTCAATAACCTTAAAACACCTGAGGATGCCACGCTTGCAGCGCTGCGCATGCTGGATGCGATAAGCAAGCCATTCGCGTTGCAAGCGGGCTCAGAAACCCTCGACGATATTTTTCTCCAGGCTAGCATTGGCATCAGTATTTTTCCCGATAATGCCGCGAGCGTTGACGCATTGGTTCGGTCAGCAGAAACCGCGTTGACTTGGGCCAAAGCGGATGGGGGTGGCGAGCTGCGCTTTTTCTCCGAACGCATGAACGAAAACAGTGCCGCCCGCTTGCGGCTGGAAAGCGATTTACGCCGAGCGGTGGCGGAAGAATCTTTCATGCTTCATTACCAGCCTAAGCTTGATCTTACGACACACCGCTTTACTAGCATGGAAGCGCTTATTCGCTGGCCGCGTGGCGATACCATGGTATCACCCGCCGAGTTCATTCCTCTGGCCGAGGAAACCAACCTGATTGTGCCGTTGGGAGCGTGGGTACTTCGCCGCGCTTGTATGGATGCCATGTCTTTAGGTCAACAGCTTGGTCATGTGCCTGGAATTGCCATTAATTTATCTGCTCGCCAGTTCCGTCAGCCGGGGCTTATTCAGGCGGTACGTGCCGCGTTGGATGAGAGTGCTATTCCGCCCCAGAAAGTAGAGTTGGAAATTACCGAAAGCATGGTGATGGACGACGTTGAGAGCGCGATTAAGACGATGCAGGCCTTGCGCGATCTCGGCGTGGAACTGGCCATTGATGATTTTGGCACCGGCTACTCATCGCTGAGTTACCTTAAGCGCTTCCCAGTCAACACCTTAAAACTTGATCGTGCCTTTGTCTGTGACCTACCTCATGACGTTGAAGATGCTGCTATTACGGAGTCGGTGATCGTGCTGGCCAAAACCCTCAAGTTGCATGTCGTGGCGGAAGGCGTGGAGACCCGAGATCAGATGGCCTTTTTACGTGAACGGCACTGCGCCTACGTGCAAGGTTTTTTGTTAGCCCGGCCAAAGCCGCTTGAGGCTATGCCCGCTATTTTTTGCAGCGGATTTACTTAATGCAAACAGCTTCATATTGACGTTAAAGCAGCGCAATGGGAGCTCTCCCTATATTCTCCGGTAACCCGATTGCCGTCAGGTGACAAGAGACAACGTCAGAGAGCGTTATGAGAGACACCGAATACCTGCAGTTACTGGAAACCGCAGTAGAACAGTCGTTCAATGCCGTTGTGATCACCACAGCTGAACTTGATCTTCCTGGGCCAACCATTATTTATGTTAATGCGGCCATGATGCGCATGAGCGGTTATGAGCGTGAAGAGCTGCTGGGTACCACGCCGCGTTTGTTACAGGGGCCAAAAACCGACCGCGCGATGCTGCAACGCCTGCGAGAGGCCCTGAAAGCCGGTGAGCCTTTTGACGCCATTACGGTAAACTACCGTAAGGATGGCACTCCCTATGACGTGGAGTGGAACCTCTCGCCGGTTCGCAATGAGGCGGGGTCCGTTACCCATTTTGTGTCGATCCAACGGGACATCACCCTTTCTGTAGAAGAGCAGCGACAAAGGCGGCTGCTGTCCAGTGCGATTGAAATGTCGTCAGATAGCGTGGTCATTACGGACGCTGCAGGGGATATTGAGTACGTCAACCAGGCGTTCGAGCGTTATACGGGTTATGCGCGCGACGCGGCGATCGGGCAAAACCCCCGGCTGCTCAAATCTGGCCATCATTCGGCCCAGTTTTATCGCAACATGTGGGATACCCTGACGCGCGGTGAGACCTTTCGCGACACGTTTTTGGATAAAACGCGGGATGGAGATCATCGCTATGTTGAACAAACGATCAGCCCCATCAAAGACGAGCAGGGGCGTATTGTGCGCTATGTTTCTGTGGGCAAAGACATTACTCGGCGCGTTAAGCATGAGCAGGAACTTGAGCGCATTGCCAATACGGATACCTTGACGGGGCTGGCTAACCGATTGAGTTTTGATCGGCGTCTGGAGCTGGAGATGGCGCGCTCTCATCGCTACCAGCGCCCGTTGTCGCTGATCATGCTCGATATTGATCACTTTAAACCTGTCAACGACATCCACGGCCACGATGTCGGCGATCAAGTATTGGTGTGCTTTGCCAACGTGTTGCGTGAGAACCTACGTATTACCGATTTATGTGCCCGCTGGGGTGGGGAAGAATTTATTGTGTTGGCGCCCGAGACAGCGCTTGCCCAAGCCTTACAGCTTGCGGAAAAGCTACGCGAGGCGGTTGCTGCCACGGTGTTTCCGGTGGTAGGACATGTCACGACCAGCGTGGGTGTTATTGAGGCTCGTCCAAATGAGCTAATTGTCTCTATGATCAAACGCGTCGATTCAGCGCTTTATCAGGCCAAGGCTGAAGGCCGTGACCGAGTGAGAGAGGCGGGATAAAAAAATTGGCGTTAACGTGACGATATCGATTTACGTCTCAGCCCTTTGCGTTTGCACTAACAAGGTCGCAAGCTCGGTAAAGCCGATTCCTCCGCGTTGCGCGAGAAGATAGCGTGGATGGTGTGTCATGCGATCTAACCATCGGCCGATATTGGCGACACCAAACGTATATGTCAGGTAAGCAAACAGGGGTTCATCGTTGGGAGAGTCGCCGACAAAAGCGACATGTTGCTGAATGGCGTTTTCGTCTAAGCCGTATTTGGCCTGTAGTAAGCGCTGCGCCATTGCCTGCTTGCTGTAGTCACCGAACCAAGCGTTTATATGGATGGAGCTAGCGCGTGCATTCGCCCCTGCTTCACGAAATGCTGCCAGTGCTCTGTCGATGTCAACTGTTGATATGCCGTGTACATCCTGACCGTGATCAAGCGCGACATCAAAGAGCCGGTAAGGTTGATCTTTTGCTAACCGAAGCGCGGGAACACGCGCCATGGCGTCTTCAGCAATGCTTAGCAATCGTTGCTGGCTGGCAAACCCTGCCTCGGGTGTATCCCAGCTATGGTATTCGACCTTACCGATGCGGTCGCGGTCGAAATAAAAAGCACCGTTTTCACCGATCACGGCAGGCACGGGCCAGAGTCGGATCATTTGATCGCACCAACCCGCACACCCGCCGGTGACCGGTATGACCTCAATGCCGGCATGACTTAGGCGATATAGGGCCAAGAGTGTCTCGGGCAGTAAGCGACCATCCGTGGTGAGCGTATCGTCTACATCGGTCAGTAGATAGCGAATGGAAGTGAAGTTGTCAGCAATGGGCATCATAGGTTTGGTTCGGTGTGAATGATGTCAACGCCCTGATCATGGAGGGCGGAATAGATGGCGTTATCGGGCAGGCGATCACATACGAGCTGGTCGATGCTATCAAAGCCGGTGACTCTCGCCATGGGGCGGCGATTCCATTTACTGGCGTCGGCAAGCAACACGCGTCGGCGAGCATTACGTAAAATAGCGCGACTGACGTCTGCCTCCAGCGGGTCAAAATCCAACACGCCGGCGTCTGGGTCGAGCCCGCCCGCACCAATAATGCCGATATCCACCTGGTATTGATCCAGACTGCGTGTGACGGTTTCCCCCACCACGTCGTGGTCGTGATGGCGCAGTGTGCCCCCCATGACGAGGACGTGGGTATCGGGTTGTTCCCCGAGAATACCGGCGACATTTAGGTTATTCGTCAGCACCCGAAGGCGCTTATGTCCTGACAGGCAACGCGCCAGGTAGGCCACCGTGGTACCAATTCCCAGCATCAAGGTGGCTCCATCCGGGATGCGCGCTGCCAGGGCTTCGGCCATGCGTTGTTTACTGTCGGCATGGAGCTGTTGGCGGCGATTGAAGGAGAGGTTAAGGGCGTTGGCCGGTAAGCTAACGCCTCCATGCACACGGCGGGCTCTCCCCATCTCGCAAAGCTGGTTGAGGTCTTTGCGTATGGTTTGCGCGCTTACCGTAAACTCATCGGCCAGGGTGTCCACTCCCAACTCGCCTTGAGCGCTTAGCAAGGCAAGAATGCGCTCCTGTCGGTCATTTAGCTTCATGGGTCGTCATAAATCGCTGAGGATAATCCGTAATCACGCCATCGAGCCCCCAGTGCCAGAGTGAGGCTACCTCTGACGGGGCGTTGGCCGTCCAGGCATAAAGATAGAGGCCCGCCTGTTTGATTGCTTGCACACGTTGTGGGTTGAGGTGGCGCCAATCCGCATGCAGGCTGAACAGTGCCAAACGCTCGGCCTCGGTGCGCCAGTCGTTGGGTAGATCAGTGATAATCCAACCCCGTCGCACATGCGGCGCTTGGTTTAGGGTTTCGGCCAGTAAGTTAAGGCTAAAGCTTGAAATAATCAGGGTCTCACTAGGGAAATCGGTGCTTTGTAGCGCATTAACCACGGCGGCGACCACATCAGCGGTAGGCAGTCCGTAGTCTTTGATTTCCAGGTTGAGCCCCATGCCTAGCGTTGAGAGTAGGCGCAGAGTATCCACTAGCAGCGGCAAGGGTTCGGCAGGCCAATGCTCGACGTGAGCGGCCATGTCGAGACCGTCCAGCGAATCAATCGTCAGCTGATCGAGTCGAGTCGCGTGATTCCCGCAGCGCGCGGTGGTTGTGTCGTGGCTAACGACCGGTGTGCCGTCACTCAAGAGGGTGACATCCAATTCAATCCAACGCACTCCGACGTCGGCCGCCTTGCGAAAACCACCCAAGGTGTTTTCTGGCGCCAGGCTGGGTATGCCCCGATGGCCCATTACAGCAGGCGGCGTTTGCATGGTGAATGTTGGTGAGGGCATGACAAGGGATCCGTGGTTATGTGTGCTTGGGGCAATAAGGGCACGCGGTCATTCAGTCAGACGCACGCCGCTGGCAGGATCGAACAGGTGGAGAGCATCAGGGCGCAGACGCAGGGGCAAGCGCGCATCACGCTGCACGTCCGGCGTCCCGTGCAGACGCAAGGCGACATTGGCCTCGACGCCGTCGAAGCGCCCGTGGAGCAGTGTCTCGGCACCTAGTGGCTCCACCATGTGAGCGATAAATTGGACGTCGGCCGGTTCCCCCTGCTCGGCCACCACCAAATGCTCGGGCCGGATGCCCAGTGTCACGTCCCGACCGTTTGCCTCTTCCGGCGCATGGGGGCATGCCACACGCAGCCCTTGCCCCAATGCCAGCATTCCGCTATCCAGTCGAGCAGGCAGGAAATTCATGTTAGGAGAACCAATGAAGCCCGCAACGAAGACCGTGCGCGGGCGCTCGTAGATCTCCATGGGCGTGCCGATCTGCTCAGCCACTCCACCATTCATCACAACCAAACGGTCGGCCATGGTCATCGCTTCTACTTGGTCGTGGGTGACGTAGAGCGACGTGGTGCGCAATTCCTGCTGAAGGCGTTTAATCTCCAGGCGCATCTGCACGCGCAGCTTGGCATCCAGATTGGACAACGGTTCATCGAACAGGAAAGCAGCGGGGCTGCGCACCATGGCGCGGCCCATGGCAACACGCTGGCGCTGACCGCCCGAGAGCTGGCCCGGTCGGCGGTCGAGCAGATCCGTCAACTGCAATACGCCCGCCGCCCATGTCACGCGCTTTTCAATGTCGGCCTTGGACATTTTTCGCATCTTCAAGCCATAGGCCATGTTCTGACGCACGCTCATGTGCGGGTAGAGTGCATAGTTCTGGAACACCATGGCGATATCGCGGTCTTTGGGCTCCAGGCGATTGACCACATGCCCGTCGATATCGACCGTGCCTTCCGTAATTTCCTCCAGCCCCGCCACCATGCGAAGCAGGGTCGACTTGCCGCAGCCGGAGGGACCGACGATAACGACGAACTCGCCGTCCTCAATGGTCAGGTCAACACCGTGGATGACCTGGGTGGTGCCGTAGGACTTACGGACGCCCGATAGTGTGATGGAGGCCATATTTCTCGTGTCTTCCTTTGTGTTTACTTTTCGACTTCGACCAAGCCTTTAACGAACAGGCGCTGCATGATCACGACCACCGCCACGGGGGGCAGCATGGCGAGGATGGCCGCCGCCATGGCGAGGTTCCACTCGACCACGTCATCGCCCACCGCGATCATGCGCTTGATACCCATGACGATGGTGTACATGCTCTCGTCGGTGGTCACGAGAAGCGGCCACAGATACTGGTTCCAGCCATATAGAAACAAAATGACGAACAGCGCCGCCATGTTGGTGCGTGACAAGGGCAGAAGCACGTCCTTGAAAAACCGCAACGGCCCAGCGCCATCGATACGTGCCGCCTCGACCAGTTCATTGGGCACCGTAAGAAAGAACTGACGAAATAGGAACGTGGCGGTCGCCGATGCGATGAGAGGCACGATGAGGCCAACGTGGGTGTTGAGCATCGACAGATCGGCGATCACTTCGTAGGTGGGCAGGATGCGCACCTCCACCGGCAGCATCAAGGTGGCGAAGATGAGCCAAAAGCACACCATGCGCAGGGGAAAGCGGAAGTAGACCACAGCGAAGGCAGACAAGATGGAGATAACGATCTTGCCCACCGCAATGCCCAGCGCCATGACCGCACTGTTGATCAGCATCGGCCCTACCGGCGCGGCACCGGGGGCGGCGGTGCCTTCGAGGATGACGCGCGTATAATTGTCGACGAAGTGGGTACCGAAGGTCATCGGGACGCCGGCGATCAGGGTCGTGGTGTCGTGGCTGGAGGCGACCAGGGCCACATAGATCGGAAAGATTGTCACGACAAGGCCGAGCAGTAGCACGGTATGAGTGAAAAAGGCCCACAGAGGGCGTCGTTCGACCATCAGTACTGCACCTTGCGTTCGATGTACCTGAATTGGATGGCGGTGAGGCCGATGACGATCACCATCAGTACCACCGACTGCGCCGCCGAGCTGCCCAGGTCGAGGCCGATGAACCCGTCCTTGAACACCTTGTAGACCAAGATTTCAGTGGCGGTGCCGGGGCCGCCCTGAGTGACGGTGTGAATCACGCCGAAGGTTTCAAAGAAGGCGTAGACCACGTTGACCACCACCAGGAAAAAAGTGGTCGGTGACAACAATGGAAAGATCACACTGAAAAAGCGTCGGGCGGGGCCTGCGCCGTCGATAGCGGCCGCCTCAATCAGTGAGCGGGGAATGGATTGCAGCGCCGCCAGGAAAAAAATGAAGTTGTAGGCGATGCGCGGCCAGGCCGCCGCCGTGATCACCAGGGCCATGGCCTGCCCGCCATTGAGGTAGTGATTCCAGTCGTAGCCGATGGCGCGCAAGGCCAAGGCCAGAACGCCATTGGAGGGATTGAACAGGAAAAGCCACAGGACGCCAGCCACCGCCGGGGCTACCGCGTAAGGCCAGGTCAGCAGTAGCTGATAGGTGCGCTTGCCGCGGAGCACACCATCGGCCATGACGGCCAGCAGCAGGGCTATCCCCATGGTGACCGCCGTGACACCGAGGCTAAACAAGGCGGTATTGATCATGACGCCGTAGTAAGCGGGGTCGGTAAACAGCTCAATGAAATTGTCGAACCAGACGAACTCGAACGACAGTCCGAAGGCGTCCTCGACCAGAAATGACTGCTTAAGCGCTTGCGCCGCCGGCCAAATGAAGAACACGATGGTCACGGCCATCTGTGGTAGGACCAGCAGGTAGGGCAGCCAGCGGTTGTTAAAGGTGATGTTCTTGTGCATGGTTTCGTCTTCTCGGAAGGGTGAGGGGCGGCCCAGTCAAGGGCCGCCTCCCCGCCTCGTCGATGAGGGACTTAATCGTTGGCGCGTTCGAACTTACGCAGCAGCTTGTTGCCCTGGGTGACCGCGTCATCCAGGCCTTCCTGGGGGGTCTTGTTACCCACGAAGACGTTCTCCATTTCCTGCTCGACGATATCGCGGATCTGAACAAAGTTGCCCAGACGCAGGCCTTTTGAGTTGGGCGTTGGCGGGTTCAGCGTGAGTTGCTGCACGGCCACGTCCTTGCCGGGCTTGCTGGCGTAGAGATCGCGCTCTTTGGCGAGTTCGAAGGCGGCGTCCGTGATCGGCACATAGCCGGTGTTGTCGTGCCAGAAGTATTGTGCTTCGGCGCTGGACAGGTACCCAAAGAAGTCGGCGACACCCTCATACTCCGCCTCGTCGTGACCGTTGAGCACCCATAGCGTGGCGCCACCAATGATGGAGTTCTGGGGCTCTTCCACTTCGTTGGTGTAATAGGGCAGCATGGCCACGCCCCAGTCGAAATCAGTGCCCTCGGCGAAGGTGTCGTAGTAAGCGGAAGAGTTCATCACGACCCAGCACTCGCTGTTCATGAACAGCGGATTGGCATCGCCGCGGCGGCCGCCATAGACAAAGGTACGGTCCTCTTGCCAATCGGTGAGGTTCTGCAAATGTTCGACCTGGAAGCCTGAGTTGATCAACAGCTCCGTGTTCAGGCCGCCGAAGCCGTTAGCCTGGGTGGCGATCGGCTTGTCGTGCCAGGCGGACATGTTCTCGATCTGAATCCAGGAGGGCCAGCCGGTCGTGAAACCGCACGTAGCGCCACCGGCGTCGATAATCTGCCGTGACATGTCCGCTAGCTCAGACCATGTTTGTGGCGGCTGGTCCGGATCCAGCCCTGCCTGCTTCATGGCGTCCTTGTTGTAAAACATGACCGGTGTCGACGAATTGAACGGCAGCGACAACAGCTTGCCATCCTGCGTTGTGTAGTAGGACGCAACCGCATCCAGGTAAGGCTCGGAAGAGAAGTCTGGGTTGCCGGCGTCCTGCATCAGTTTGTGGACCGGATAAATGGCGCCCTGCGCGTTCATCATGGTGGCGGTGCCTACTTCAAACACCTGCACGATATGTGGCTGCTCGTTGGCGCGGAAGGCGGCGATGGCGGTGGTCATGGTTTCGGTGTAGTTGCCCTTGTAGACCGGCTTTACCTCATAGGTGTCCTGGGACTGATTGTACTCGGCCACCATCTTCTCGACGGTTTCGCCGAGTTGTCCTCCCAGCGCATGCCACCACTGGATTTCCTGCGCGGCCTGTGCCTGCATGGCGATCGTTGACAAGGCCATTGTGACGATTGTTTTACGCAACATGATCTGCTCCATCGATGAGTGTTGAGGCGGTGGCTAAGGCGAAAAACCACCCGTCGCCGGATAGTGAGGAGCATTTCAACAGAGGCTTGTTTCATTTGAAGGACAGTAAGTTTTCAAATGAAAGACACTTTCTAGGCGAGTACATGTGCTTTGCAGCAAATAATCAGGTTTAGGTGTTAAGTTAAGGTTGGCGTATCCCTACGAATTTAGCGCTATGCGTCGCATAATGCCTGATGGCGGGCTGCTTCACGAAGGCTTGTCTGAAACGATGCCCAGCAAGACCAGGGCGCAGCGCCAGCTGAAAAAGGAAAATTGCCAATCAAAACTCGAGATATGGAAGGAAGCATTATGGGTAGTCAGTGTATTGATTCGGTCGTACTCGTGTCGTTGTTATTAGCGTTAGCGTCACCTGCTTTGGCGCTAAATTGGGAGGAGGAGCCTATTTCTGGCACTATCAATTTGTCTGCAAACTTTTATCCAGATCCGCACGCCACTGCGTTAGTTGCGGGTGGAAGCCGTTCTGCGAGTGAGGTGGGTTCACATTGCCGTGGATACGTGAGCAACTCGCCTGACTTGGATCTTAACTATCAGGCAGGCGACCATATGCTCTCAATTTTTGCGGAATCACAAGATGATATTACGCTTGTGGTATTTGATGCAGCGGGTAATTGGCACTGCAATGATGATTTTTCTGGTACTAACCCAGCGCTTCAATGGCAAAACCCTCCTTCAGGTAACTACAATATCTGGTTGGGAAATTATGTAGCTTCTGGTGATTATCTTCAGTCTACCTTGTATATTTCCGAAAGGACGCCAGATTTCGATATTTCATCAGCAGCAGCTGATAGCATTGAATGGGGCGATAACACCAGCCGTTGGGCCAATGACGGTGAGTGCGATGATCCGCGTTTTGATGGGCCAGGCGTAAATTCTAATAATGTATCTGAGGATCGTTATCATGACGCCAACGATTGCCGCATTCTTCATGAGCAGGGGCAAATATACTTACGTTAAAAATAACTCTAGGTACTGCAGCCGTAGCTAAATAAGCTATAGTGTATGTAATTGATTTAGTTATGGCTGTAGTACTGAGGGGCTGCTGGCGAAGCTGATCAATTCTCTGAAAGTGGCCGCGTCGTATCGAGCGCAATAAACAAGTCGCATAAGCGCGGCTATTTGGACAACTGGGTTGAAAATCACCGAAATCTTTATGTCGGCAAAGCGACGCTTCGATAACCCGCGCCATTATCCTTAATGTGTCTATTAGTAGAAGTGGGCGAATTACGTACTCGTAAAGCGCTAAATGACGATGCTACCGTCGGCGTGATGAATAAAGCGAGGTTCTGTGACGCATAGCACCGAATTTTTTGATGACTCGTCAGAATCAGCGGCGGTTGAACTGATGGCCGATAATACCGTCTGATCAGAAGTGAGATGAGGGGCGGAATTCTCCGACACGCTATTACTCTCGGCCTTCGTGGAGCATTATATGAGCTACGAACATGCAGTTGTAAAATTTGAAAAAGGCATTGGCACCCTGCTCTGTAACAGCTGCGGCATTGCTATCGCTAAAGGTACCAAACACGAGGACAGGAAACACTACTGTATTATGTGCATGAGCGGTAATTGCAAAGCAAAATTTAAGAAATAAAGCTGACCAGCGCCTCCCCATTTTTTGTCGCGTCATCGGTATAACTTCCCAGAAATTGAGAACAGTCTCGGTATTTGCTCTTCGGTCCCAGAGGGGCTTTGCCACAGGTGGTAGTAGATGGTTCTACCTAGCAAACAAATGTTGCGAGCCCCGTTGCCGGCTGTAGAACGGGAGGGTCAGCCGCTTAGGTCGCTTTTGGCGTTTACCGTGCTTCACCAACGCCGGTGCTCGACCCTGATAGGCCGCTAGCAACGCCCAGGCCAAACGCGCCAGCGCCACTAGATTCTGCAGTGTCGTGAAGCGACCCTCCAGGTCAAAGCCCTGCTTAGTGAACCCGGTACCTCTCCTCGCAGGCCCAGCGATCTAAGTAAGCTTGTGCTATCCGCTCGCCTTGGGGCGTCCACGTACCGGGCGCGACGTCACCAGCAACGGGCATACGTGCTACTCGTGACCAACAACGATCATCCACTCAAGTAGTTATAGAATTCGCTGTGGAAAGTGGGGGAGATACTAGACGTGAGTAGGTATTGAACGTGGCGGCGACCTTCACGGTAAAAGCTCGCCAAACCCGTATACGTATTGGCGTGGCAGCCAATACGTGGTGGCCTCGCTTACTTCACGCATCCGACGACTGCAGCCGCTCTCCAACTAATCTCAGTTACTTCACCGGCGTACGACAATCATCGGATAAAAGCCGAGGACAGGTCGTGGGCAAGAGGTCGCTACCTATGTCAAAACGCGATAAAAAATAAGCGCTTAAAAACAATACTGCCTCATTAACCGTCAAAAAGACGTCAGATAGCCAAAAACGCGCATTACGTGCCATAAAGCGCTAAATAATGGCGCTACCGTTGCCGTGATGAATAAAGTTAAAAATGGCACCCTTTATGCTACTAAGCATTATGCTCATACTATAATGGTATAAATAAGCTTAACGCCTTAGACTACCCCAAATCATACCCTCGACATACGGAAAACGCTTTCTTTATGTAAAGGTTTTGTATAGATTTGAGCTAAGCCATTTTGCTTATGTGGTCGCGCTTTTAACGAGGCAGTTTCATTGAGTGGATTAGCAGATGCCTTATGGCGCCACTGTGGATGACACCGTTCTAGGAGATAAAGGTCATGAGCCAATGTGCAAGGGTACAAGGACGTTGCAAGCGCTGCGAGGGTGCACTGCCTTTTGCGTTTACCATGGCGTTTCAACCGATTGTGGATGTGCGACAGCGTGTGATTCACGCCCATGAAGCATTAGTGCGTGGCATCAACGGAGAGTCCGCGGGGCATATCATTGGCCTTGTCACAGACGATTTACTCTACCGTTTTGACCAAGCGTGCCGTGTTAAAGCCATAGAGCTTGCGAGTGAGTTGGGCATGAAAACACCGCTTTCCATCAATTTTTTGCCAAATGCGGTGTATGAGCCTGAGGCCTGCATTCAAGCGACTTTAGAGGTTTCACGCCGGGTGGGCTGGCCCACTGATAACTTAGTTTTCGAGATCACTGAAACTGAGCAGGTCCCGAACCGTGATCATATCCGCGACATTATTGACGCGTATAAAACGATGGGGTTTGGCGTGGCACTGGATGATTTTGGCAACGGCTACGCTAACTTGGATCTGCTAACAACGTTATACCCCAATAAGCTAAAAATTGATCGGTCGCTGGTCATGGGATGTGATACCGATAAGAGGCGCCAGGTCCTGCTGACGTCGTTAATTCAGTTAGCGGCTGCCTTGCCCATCACACTGGTAGCAGAAGGAGTGGAAACCGCTGAAGAGGCAACGTGGTTATACCAAGCGGGGATTCCCTTGCAGCAAGGTTTCTTTTTTGCTCGGCCCGCTTTTGAAGCTGTATTAACAGACGCGGATATTGAGCATGCATTCGCTGCAATGGAGCGCCTACCATCAGTGACGTTGCCACCAATAGGCAGCACGCTGTTTGTATCAGATCCCGATGTAACAGGTGCCTCGTAATGCCTCCGCTAATGAATACTATCTCAGACTTTTTGCCTGCCGATGACAACATGAGTCGTATGATTCATGCGGCGCCGATTGGCGTGTGCGCCACAAATGCCGACGGGTATTTTATGATGGTGAACCAGGCTTATTGTGAGTTTTACGGTTACCAGGAAAAGGAACTCCTTGGTCAGCATTTTACCATGGTGGTGACCACACCGCAGCGGAAGGCGTTAACGGCACTGCATGACAAGTGTTTTCGCGACTTAGCAGCAGAAACGTCGGGACAAGAATGGGAAGTTCAACGCAAAGACGGCAGTCGCCGTACCATCTTGGCGTATGCCACCATTATTGCGGGGCAAGATGGAAAGCCTTATAAAATCACGTACATTAATGATATTACTGACCGTAAGCGCCTGGAAAACCGGCTGGATTATTTGGCACACCACGACGAACTCACCGGGCTATTAAACCGTCGAGCAGGGCTTGCAAGACTCACTTCTGAAAAAAAGCGTTGTCACCGCTATGGTACTGTGCTGTGTATTGCCATCTTAGATATCGATCATTTTAAACGCATTAATGACACCCACGGTCACGATGTGGGCGATGATGTCTTGGTGGAGTTTGCCCACTTTTTCATGCAAGGGTTGCGTAACAGCGACAGTGCGGTGCGCTTAGGCGGTGAAGAGTTCATGCTAATAATGCCGGGAATTGACAAAGAAGAAGCACGCCAAGCGATAGCGCGTGTATGTGAAGAAATACGCGTGATGCGCTTTTCACCTCGTCGACTGACGCTTACCTTTTCCGCTGGTGTGGCGCAGTGCGGATGTGACCCTAGCTCAAAAGAGAGCAACGACACACTCATCAAGCGCGCAGATGACTCGCTATACCGCGCAAAAAACTTAGGACGAGATACGATCATCGTCGCACCTTAGCAGCCTAATCATGACGTCGGCTGCGCTAGGCGCGTGGTGGACTAAGCAGCAGATGGAGCTTATATGCTGGCCTTGCAAGATACCTTATTCCGTCACGCTATCGACCAAGCCTACGGTGCAGTGCTTATGACGACGGCGCAACTTGAGCCGCCCGGTCCTGAAATTGTGTATGTGAATGCGGCATTTTGTAAGCAGACGGGGTATGCAGAAGATGAGCTGATTGGTCAAACGCCACGAATATTGCAAGGGCCTGAGACGGACCGTAGCGTGTTGAGCCGCCTGCGCACATCACTTGTACAGTCGGATTTTTTCGATGGCCAAACCGTTAATTACCGTAAGGACGGCTCTTCTTATCGCGTGCGCTGGAGTATTCGCCCCATTCGCGATGAGCAGCAACGCGTGACGCATTATATCTCCCTGCAAAACGACATTACCGATATTTCCGTCACCCAGGATGAACTCACGCGTCAGGCCGAGTTGCTCAAAATGGCCGAGAAGACCGTTCGTTTTGGCGGTTGGTTTATCAACCTCAGTACCTATCGCATTGAGTGGTCGAATGTTGTTGCCGACATTCACGGTATGCCGCACGGCTATTCACCTTCTTTTAGTCAAGCCCTTGCATACTATATTCCTGAGCATCGCGAAAGAATACGCCAGTGTTTCACTGCGTGTGTTGAGCAGGGCATACCCTACGATGAAGAACTGCAGATTTTATCGGCTAATGGACAGCGTGTGTGGGTTCGTACGCTTGGTGAACCTATTTTGGGCGTGGACGCGCGTATTATTGGCGTAAGGGGCGCGCTTCAGGATGTCACTCGACGACGTGAGCGAGAGCAAGAGCTGCGCCGACTGGCTTACATCACAGAACAAAGTCCGGCACCTATCACGGTTACTGATCTCAATGGCCATATTGAATATGTCAATCGGGCGTTTGAGCAGGTGTCAGGCTACTCGCGCGATGTGTTGAAAGGCGACACGCCAGCACGTATCCAGAGCGGGCATACATCAAAAGCAACCTATCGCGACTTGTGGAAGACAATCAAAGCGGGGCATGTTTGGACGGGGGAGATACAAAATCGCCGTCGAGATGGCACGCCTTATTGGGAGCGAGAAATGATCGCGCCTCTCAAAGACGACCTTGGGGTAATAACGAATTTCGTCGCGATCAAGCAAGACATCACGGCTATTAAAAGAGCTGAGAAAGAACTTAGCCGTATTGCCTTTGAGGATCCATTAACAGGGCTTTATTCCCGTGTTGGCTTTGCCCGAGAGCTGCAAGCATATATAGAAAAAGAAGGGTGGCAGCCTGAAGGGGTGGTCGTGATGGTCGATATCATGGGGCAGCGTGATATTAATGATGCGTATGGATATGATGCTGGTGACGCCCTGCTGATTGAATTCAGTCGTCGACTGATGCAACGAAGTGCTCAACAGCGGCTTGCCGGTCGCATTGGAGGGGATGAGTTTACGCTGTACTTACCGTTGCCTATTGATGGAAAAAGCGAGATTACGTTAGAAAAAAATCTTGAGCAGTTGATTGATGCGCTGACGATGCCAATCGAGCTGGAGGGAACCGTTATTGAGCTGTCGGTCCGTGTAGGCTTTACGCGGCTTGATACATCTCAGCGCTCTATCCAAGAGCTTTTACGTGAAGCGGAGCGCGCGCTTTTCCAACACCGAGAAGTACTGTCTGCCCCTTGGGTCGCCTATGATCACCAGTTCAAAAGAGCGAGCCAGCTACGTATCCAGTTAACTCGTGAGTTGCGTCAAGCGCTCGAAGAAAACCAGTTTGAGCTTTATTTTCAGCCGAAGGTGGATTTAGCAAATCAGAAGCTTATGGGCTGCGAGACGTTGTTACGTTGGCATCACCCCGTGAAAGGCTTTGTGTCGCCTGGCCTTTTTATTCCTATTGCGGAACAGAGTCAGTTGATTGCTCCCATTGGTGACTGGGTATTACGCAATGCTTGCCAGCATTTAAAACAGTGGCGTGATGCAGGCTTTGATCCGGTCAGCATCTCTATTAACGTATCACTCATCCAGTTTCAAAATGGCGATTTGCCAGAGCGAGTTAGGCATGTATTAAAAGAGTACGACATAGCATCGGAATTGCTAGTGGTAGAGTTGACGGAAAGTGTTTTCAGTGAAGCCTCTGATACCCTACTTTCACAAATGAATGCATTACGCGATATGGGCGTACGGTTGTCATTAGATGATTTCGGTACCGGTTATTCTTCATTGCTCTATCTGCAACAATACCCGGTTGATGAGATTAAAATTGATCAAGGTTTCGTGTTTCATCTTCTTGACGATGCCTTCAGTCGTGATCTTGTAAAAGCGGTGATCATGCTGGCAGCTCCGCTGGACGCTGATGTCTTAGCCGAAGGTATCGAGTCTGCCGAGATAGGGGAAGCATTGCGGGAACTGGGATGTCCTTTTGGACAAGGCTATTATTATAGTAAGCCGTTAAGAGCGGAGACGTTTAAACGTCTATTGGCACAACGTGGCCAGTTGCCGTCGAACAAGTGATTGCTTTAAAAGAAAAATAAGTAGAATGCTTGATATGCAAAGATAGAAAACAATAATAATGTATTGAACGATAGAGTTGCCGACAGCTAATAGCTGCTTTGTGAACCACCAAAAGAGGCGCAGCAAAATGCAATGCTCTATTTCATGGGCCTGATGCGCAAATTTAAATCAATTCACTATGACCTATAAGCCGACAATAGAGCATACTCGTCTTTATTTATCATCGTCATTTGGATCAGCCAGCCTATGCAAACCCCATCAAAAAGAACGCTGGGCTTAACGCTCCTTGTGACCTGCTGGGCCATTACGATGGTCTATCTGTTTTGGTATTTTATGTTCAAGGATCTACGCGCGTTTGGTGAAGGGGCCGACGCTGAAACCCTGGCACAATTCTCAGCAGACATTGCTCAACAGGTCGCAGATAACCTGCCGGCTGCAGACGTTCCTGTTACACAAGAGCACCTCGTCATTCTTTGGGATGAGGGCTGCCCCTGTAGCCGATTCAGTATCAAACACATTAAAGATATTATTGCTGAATATGCGCCGGAAGGGATTCGTTTTGTTGTCGCAGTGCCCCGCGAAAACGAAAAAGCAGATGCACTCAATACCTTCCCAGGGGTCGCTGAGGCAATGGTGGTTAACACCATAAATGGCATCAGCAGCCCTTCTGCCATTATTACCGACGAGACCCATGATCTGATCTATTCTGGTCCTTTTAGTGATGGGGCGCTTTGCACTGCTGACAACGATAGCCCTGTCGATATTATTCTCGAAGATATGATAGCGAAAGAATCTGTTGTGCCATGGTTGAACATTTCCAGCTTCGGCTGTTACTGCGACTGGCCGTCTATATAGTCGCACTTTTAAAATCCGAAAATTCCCTTGTCCTTCCTACTGAGAGCAGCAAAAGTAATGCTTAACTTAACCCCTCTTAATCCTGCCATCTTCAGCGATGACTGGGCGCGCTCTAGCCGCAAAATGCTTTGGGTGCTCGGCCTGCTTGTTGCCCTTGGATTTGGCCTCGCGCCCGTTAACAACACTTGGTGGGAGGCTGTTTTAATTGGCTTGCCTACCGCTTTGCTCGGTGTGTATCTCGTATACGCTCATGCTGACCAGCTGATGACTCGATTATACATCGGCATATCATTCATGGTGCTGACAGGCCTGCATATCCATCAAATGCACGGCATTATTGAGTTTCACTTCGGACTCTTTGTGCTTCTCGCCTTCCTGCTGATTTACAAGGACTGGCGGGTCATTTTAGCAGGCACGGTAACAGCGACCGTCCACCATCTAAGCTTTTGGTTCATGCAGTCACAAGGTGCCGGTGTCTGGGTGCTGCCTGAAGCCAGCTTCAATATCATCATGCTGCATGCTGCGTATCTGGTGGTTGAAACCGTTATTCTGATCCTGATTGTCAACGGCATGGCACGGCAGTTCACGGATGCGCATACAGCATTGACAGCAAGCGAAGAGATGAAGAAAAAACTCCAATATCAAAAGCAAGACATTCTCCAGGAAATTGCTGGCGTCACCGGCAAGGTGGTTGACCTCAGCGTCAATGTATCGTCAGCGTCGAGCAATTTGTCGTCGTCGACTGCTCAGCAGGCCTCGGTGATTGAGCAAACCTCATCATCGCTTGAAGAACTGACAGCCTCTGTCTCCCAAAACGCCGACAGTGCAAGGCAGACAGAGTCTGTGGCCAGTCAGCTAGTCAAAGAAGCATCTGAGAGCAGCCAGGACGTTGAGAAAACCCGTGAAGCCATGCAAGACATTACGGACAAAATTGTTCTGATTCATAACATTGCTTTCCAGACCAACTTGTTGGCACTGAATGCGTCTATTGAGGCGGCGCGGGCAGGCGAGCAGGGACGGGGGTTTGCCGTGGTGGCACAGGAAGTCAGAAAACTAGCGCAAGAAAGCCGAAAAGCTGCGGAAACCATCTCCAAGACATCGAATGCTTCAATCGAGATTGCCAACAAGGCCACGGATCGCATTAAAGCGCTGATTCCTCAGATTGAAAGCGTTTCGACCTTGATTCAGGGCGTGTCTACCAGCACAAAAGAGCAAGCAGATGGAATTGAGCAGATTAGTGCTTCGAACCACGAACTCCAACAAGTTGCTCAAAATTCGTCCAATCTGGCTGAGGAGCTGTCGGATACGTCCAGTGAGCTAGAAGGCCTCGCTGAAACGCTCAAGCGTCAGACAGAGGGCGATGCCGACAGCGAGAAAAGATTCCTTATGGACTAGGACCTGTTGACGTTTCATTATCAAACAGCGGGGAAAACCGCTAACTGTTAGTAAGTAAGTGACGTCTGTGCGATAACGCACATACATCAAAGTCTCATCCTCATGAAAAAATTACGATAAGGCGAATTATCCGTTTATCACAGAGGACGAAATAGACGTCGTGCAATGTTGAATGCTGTCAACTACCTCTCTGAAAGGAGAGGCTTGTGACAACAAGCCTAGTTGACCAGGGAGAGCGGGCGGTATAGCCGCTACGTTGATAACAGGTCGTCAAAGCCCATTGGCAGGTGCTTCCTCAGCCTGCCGCTCTGGAAGGTCGGGATCATGCTGGCGCAAGGTAAAACGCCGAAGGTCTTGATCGCTGCGGAAACGCAGGAGCCGGTTATCGACATTCCCGAGGGGAGACGGGGCGCACGCCCCGCGACACGAGACCCGTAAGGGTACGGTTAAGGAGGAAATCGCATGACGGTTTTCGTACTAGATAAACACAAGCAGCCGTTAATGCCGTGTAGCGAAAAGCGCGCAAGCTTGCTACTGCCGCGTGGGAGCGACGTGGTGCGTAAACGCTGCCGGTGATTCTGCTCCAAGCTTGGGTGGGCGTTGACACACAAGCTCTTTGCTTTGGCATTAACCTTGGCATCAAAACGACCGGACTGGCGCTGATGCGTGAACCGTACGATGGCCAGCGCCATGTGCTGTATCTGTTTGATCTGGTGCATCGCTGCTTCCAGACCCAAAAAGCATCGGAGCAGCGTCGTGGCTTTCGCCGCCGTCGCCGGTCAAAGAACCTGCGCTACCGAACGCTGCGTTTCGACAACCGGACGCACAAAACCGGCTGGTTGCCACACGGCATACAGCATCATGGATACCGTCATGGCGAGGATGGAGCGGCTAGGCAAGCAGGCGCTGATCACTGCGATCAATTATGCGTTGGTGCGGTTTGAACGACAACCGCGAGATCAGAGGCGTTGAATACTAGCAAGGCGCTCTGCTCGGCTACGGGGTTCGCGAGTAATGGGACTGGGAGAGTGCTTTCTCTGGAGCCTCCGACATGCCACTAGAATTAGAGCACGTGGTGAGGAGCTCGCGCGGTGGCTCAAAACGCGTTAGCAACCAGGCCAAGAAGCGTTTCCGTCGGCGGACTTTACGCCATCGGCAAAGCGCTGAAAAAGCGCCTCAAGGCCAACGGCTTGTCAGCAGACGTACAGCTGGAGTGCTTACAGCGCCAGCTCAAGCAACCCTTTCCCGATGACAATGCGGTCAAGGACACGCGCTGGACGCTATTTATTGCGCTCAAAGCCACCGTGGTGACAGGGGCTAGTGGTAGCCGCACCAAGTACAAGCGCCAGTAGTTCGACATCCGTATCGCGGTGCGTAAAAATGACAGCTATGACATCCAGACAGAACACGACTACGTGTCAGGGATTTCGTACATGCACTGCACTCAGATTCAGCAGGATGGTGGCTATGGTTATCACCTAATACTATTCATCCATTAGCCAACAACAGGAGGAGCGGGACAGGCAGTGGCGTAACCCAGTCGCCCTATGGGCAATGCGTTATCCCTCCCGGCACTCAAAGTTCCGGGTATCTTGCGCAGAATCCGACGAAGTAGCTGGAGCTTTTTTATGCACTTTAGTGACTTAAACCGTTTGAATTTTATCAACCCTGAGCCTAGCTCTTCAGGTCCTCAGGTAACAAACGTGAATCAGCTCAAGCAGTCATTTCTTCATGAGCTAAAAGCGCTTGGGGAAGAGGGAGATAGTGAGGCGAACTTCATGTTGGGGCTTCGTGCATACAATGGTGCCGATAAGCCACCAAACGTAGCCGTTGCCGCTGAGTACTGGCAGCAAGCAGCTAAAAAGTGGCACTTGGATGCTATTTATAACCTCGCATTACTGTATCTCAAAGGCAAGGGGGTCGATCACTCACCGTCTATGGCGATTGCCCTACTTTATGATGCGTGCAGTCAACATCATCCTGGTGCAATTAACCGACTGGGTTGTCACTATTGGTGGGGGGATTTAGTGCAACAAGATCGTGAAAAATCATTGTCACTTTTTGTTTATGCACGGCAGTTGGGGTCATCTGAAGCAGCTTATAACTTAGGTATCTATTGCCTTTCATCAAATGCGTCGCATGGAGATATCAAAAATGGTATTTGGTATTTATCTCAAGCCGCAAAAGAAGAGCAACCCGACGCCATGGCACGGTTAGCCACTTTTTTCGAGGGTGAATATCCTGAGTTTGTTGACCATGTGTCAGCGAAAAAATGGCGTGAACTAGCCGCCACTTTCGGACATATTCCTTCGCAGCTCCAACTTGCCAGCGGATATTTATTCCAAGGTGAAATATACACCGCTTACAATTGGCTGAGAGAAGCGTCAGCGCAAGGTCATGAGCCTTCTAAAATATTAAAACAACAGCTTAATCGATTACTTATCGTTGATAATAATAACCTATCATGAACTACCACGCCTACGCGGCTAAGCCGTTAGACGTGGTTTCGCTTGCGCGGTGGCAAACTTCTAATGACAACCGCGCATCGATGTGCGTGATTGTCATGGGCGTGTCCACAACGCCCTTATCTGCTCGGAGGTGATCGGTGATCCACTCGTTGCCGATTTCTTTTCGCATGATATTGGCGCTACCGTTTACGTCTGCATTGATCTGCTGACGCGAGGCGGTACGGTAGAGGCCTCGTTTGATGCGCCTACCGCTAAAGGTCGGTTTGCGCTTGCGTGCTTCGTCATAGTCGGGGATGGGGTCGAGATCCAGGGCGCTGGCTTTGCTGGTGTAGGCTTCGTTCATCAATACCACCTCGATGCCCCGTTCCTCCGCCTTGTACTGGATCAATTCGATCAACTTGGTGTAGGGGATCGCGGTGAATTTCTGGTTATTGACGCGACCGATATTCACGCCCTGTTACCACCCTGGGTTTTTGCCAATGACCAGTTTGCCCGTGCGGGTGCGTACTCACTCGCTCACCATCCAATGACTGGCTTTGTGAAAATAGTCGTGAATGCGCGCATGGCGTTTCCCGACTTTCGAGCGGATGTGACGCTTTTTGCCTTTCTTGGCTAATGCCGCCTTATCTTTGTTGTACTTCGCGTTAATCGACTTGATGACCTTGCCCTTAATCAGAACAGGACGGTAATCCGGCTGGTTGGAGGTGATGGCGACAAGGTTATCGATGCCGATATCGAGCGAAAATACACGGCTCATGTCGAGCGAGTTATCGTCAATGTTTGTGTATGGCCATTTAGGCGGCGTTGCTGTCTGATTGATCGGTTAAAGGCTCACCATCTTGGAACTTCACGTTATTCACGACGAGTTCCAGTTTGTTGAACCCTGCTATCCGCTTCCAGCGCTTCTGGGCGCTCTGAAGCAGCTTAAACACCATCGCCAAGGTCGTTGCTCGAGAACCGCAGTTCCGGCCGCGTTTACTCCGCAGGCGAACCGTGGCGAAGGTTGATTCGATCGGGTTAGTCGTGCGGATATGCAACCAGTGCTCTGCTGGGTAGTCGTAGAACGCCAGCAGTGCCTCCCGATCTTTCACCAAGCACGCCATGGCGTTGGGGTACTTGGCGTCAAAGCGTTTCACAGTGCAATCAAACACCTTGTGGGCATCAACGCGTGTCTCGGCCATCCATATCTCGTGCAGGTCAGCCTTGACCTTGCGCTGCACGGATTTCGGTAGCTTATTCAGTACATTGGCCGTCTTATGCACCCAGCAACGCTGGTGATCCGTTTCCGGATAGAGCTTGCTCAACGCCGCCCAGAACCCCATGGCACCGTCGCCGATCGCCAGCTTGGGGGCCTGGGTGAGTCCGCGCTCCCGTAGTCCCGTGAGCAGTTTTACCCAGCTGGCTTCCGACTCCCGTCGTCCATCCTCAACGGCCACCAGCTCTTTACGACCATGCTCGGTTACACCGATGATCACCAGCAGGCACAGGCTGTCATCCATGCGCACCTTGCTGTAGATATCGTCGACCCACCAATAGACATAGCGCTGCTCTGATAGGTCGCGTTTCTGCCGCTCGTCCTCCCACTGCTTCTTGAGCCGAGACACGGTGTTCGCCGAAAGGCCTTTGGCCTGATCACCCAGCAGCGCGGCCAATGCCTCTTGGTAGTCGCCGGTGGAGATCCCCTTCAGATAGAAGTTGGCTGGTGCGTGGAACCTTATTCCCGTGCGATTGCTCTGGCCTTTGGTCGAGGCGTTTGCGTTTTAACGCGCCCGGCGTGCTAGGTTGTCATTACATTGGCAGCGAGGTCCTTGGCGTGTCGACTGATTCTTTTCAACAGCGCTCTTCTCAACAGCACCGTTCCATCAAGAGCCGCTATTGGCGTTGGCTACAATATCTTGGCGGTGCGCTGATTGTTGTCTTGCTGCTGGCGGAAAGAGTGGGGTGGATGCCCTTGCCTATGCTGGAGCGCCTAGAGTGGCAGGCGTATGACCTTAAGGTGCGTGGCACGCTCTCCGGGCAGAAGGACCCCTCGCTGGCCATTATCGATATCGATGAGCGCAGCCTGTTTGAAGTGGGGCAGTGGCCGTGGTCGCGCGCCACGCTCGCCGAGTTGATCGAGACGCTGTTTAACGAGTATGACGCGGGACTTTTGGGCATTGATGTGGTGTTTGCCGAGCCTGAGGCCTCGCTGTGGCGGGAGCACTGGAAAGCGCTGACGCGCGACTACCCGGAACTGCGCGATGTGTCGCCGCCTGCGGACGGGGATGAGCAGTTAGCCAGCACGCTGGCCGATTATCCGGTGGTGCTGGGTTACTATTTTCAGGCCTCGCGTCAACCGAGTGACCCGCCGCCGGTGGGGCAACTACCGCCGCCGGCTACCGTGGAGGCCTCTTCGCAACTGCCGTTCCCCACGCCTGAGCGCTACACCGCCAACCTGCCCATGCTGCAACAGAGCGCCCTCGGCGCGGGCTTTTTCGATAACCCGCGCGTGGATGATGACGGGGTCTTTCGTCGTGTCCCGATGCTGCAGCGTTGGGAGGGAGAGCTATACCCCAATTTACCGCTGGCGATGCTACTCGCGATGCTGGGTCAGCCCACCATTACCCCCATGATTGGCGAAGGCGCGGGAGTCGCTCAGCTGGAAGCGCTGGACGTGGGTGGCTTTGAAATCCCCGTGGATGCGCGGGGGGCGGGGCTGGTGCCGTGGTACGGCCCGCGCGGGCACTTCGACTACATCTCGGCGGTGGATGTGCTGGAAGGCCGGCTTGAGCCGGGAGCGCTGGCGGGAAAAACGTTGATACTCGGTGCCTCCGCGCCGGGGCTGATGGATCTGCGCTCCACGCCGGTCGGGGCGGTCTTCCCCGGGCCGGAGATTAACTTGAGCCTGCTGGCCGGCATGCTGCACCAGAGCTTCAAGGCGCAGCCGCCCTGGGTGCTTGGCTTTGAGCTGGTTAGCCTGAGTGTGCTGGGGCTTATCATGGTGCTGCTATATCCCCGCTTAAATGCGCCGTTGTTGTTGCTGTTGAGTGGCGTGCTGCTGGCCACCGCGGTAGGCGGCAACCTTTGGGCGTGGTATCAAGGGCTTGCACTGCCTATCGCGGGCCTGCTGGTGCTGCTGGTGGCGCAGATGCTATGGCATTTGGCGATGAACTTTCTACGTGAAACACAGCAAAAACGCTGGGTCGCTGACCGCTTTGGCCAGTACATTCCTCCCGAGCTGGTGGAGGACATGGTGGATAGTGGCGAAAGCTTTGGCCTAGAGGGCGAGGAGCGCGAGCTCACTGTACTGTTCTCCGATGTGCGCGGCTTTACCGCGTTTTCTGAGTCCATTCCCCCCGCAGAGCTGACCGAGGTGATGAACCGGCTGTTAACGCCGTTGACCGGCGCGATTCATCAGCACAACGGCACCATCGACAAGTACATGGGGGATGCCATTATGGCGTTCTGGGGCGCGCCGCTGCACGATGAACAGCATGCAGAACACGCGCTTGAGGGTGCTTTTGCGATGCTAGAAGCCCTGGAAGCCATCAATCACGAGTTTACCGCCGAGGGCAAACCCGCACTGGCAATGGGTGTGGGCCTCAACACCGGGCCGATGAGTGTGGGCAACATGGGTTCCAGCTTTCGCATGGCGTATACGGTGATGGGCGATAACGTCAATCTCGGCTCGCGCTTGGAAGGGTTGACCAAGGCGTATGGCGTGAGCGTGATCGTCAGCGACACCACCGCCGAGCAGGCGCCCGGGTGGTGCTATCGCCGCCTCGATAAAGTCCGCGTGAAGGGGCGTGGCACCCCGCTATGGATTTTAGAACCGATTAGCCGCTGGGACTCGCTTAGCGAATCACAACGCGAGTGGCACACCGCCTTCGAGCAGGCGATGGATCTTTATCAAGCAGCGGATTTTGCATCCGCCGAGTGCGCCTTCAAGTCACTACCCGATCAGGAAGACGCCCCCACGCAGATGTACCTCGAACGGATCGAACACTTTAAAACCGAGCCGCCCCCGGCAGGTTGGGACGGCGTCTGGACGCATAAGGGGAAATGAGGTTATGCGAAGCAGCAGCATTGTGCCAGCATTATCAGCTTATACGACCAAAAAACATTTGAGACATTTGATGAAAGCCCAAAAAACACAATTCTAACTGACTTGGCAGTTGGTAACACATCATTGACAGAAAATTAAGTCACCTGCTAGGTTACATTGGCAAATAATGTTTTTTTACGTCTTCACTGAACTAACGACTGATTTATGCTGACTGTACTCGCTATTGTCTCCTTTCTTTCTCTATTGGTTTGTGAGCGATTATGGCCTGCAAACGGTCTGCCGCGGGTAAGAGCCTGGTGGCCTCGGCTTATCTTGCTTGTTGCAAGTAACGCTATGATTGCTTGGTTGATGGGCATGTCATGGATAGCCTGGACACAGAGCGCATCGATGTTTTCACTTGCCCAATGGGTCGGCAATGACCCTGGCGGATTGATCGTCCAGTTACTCGTCGCCTTTTTTATTTCCACTGCCTGGGAGTATTGGTGGCATAGATGGCGTCATAGAAATGCGTTTTTATGGCGTGTTTTTCATCAGCTTCATCACTCTCCGCGCCGGGTAGAGTTAGTGACGGCCCTATATAGACACCCTGTTGAACAACTTTTTGCTCAATTCTTTAACGCGATCATTGTCTATTTTCTGCTGGGTTGCTCACCAGCTGCTGGTGCTCTTTATGTATTCCTCCGTGGTGGGCTGTCGTTTTTTCAGCACTGGAATGTGCGCACACCATACTGGTTGGGATTCGTTGGCTTTTTTCCCAGGCCTGAGCTGCATCGCATGCACCATCATGAGCGTGAGGGTAAGACGTGTAACTTTGCGGACTTGCCAATCTTCGATATGGTTTTTGGTACTTTCCATAATCCCCGGAAAGATCATCCCGAACTTTACGGTTTCACCCCTGAACGTGAAGATCGTTTTACAGACATCCTGGCATTCCGTGATGTGAACCGCGAACTGCCTGAAAACCTTTCCCCTATGCATCGGTTCCCGACCTGTATTGGATGTCAGAAACGCTGGGCTTGTGCTGAAGTCCGTGGCGTGTTTGATCAACCCGACAATCAAATACCAAAGCCAGTCACCCTGTCGCACTACAGTAAGCACGGAAAAAGTCGTCAGGAATAGATGGTGATAAGCCTTTGCCATTCAGAGGGTAAATTATTGATGCATAGCAATATTCCGACTTTGAAGGATTATCTCTATGAGCCGATGGGACATACTAATTGAGCCAGGTGAACTAAGTGAGCCAGGTGAGTAGTATCCGCAATCAACTCCCCACTGTACTGACATTGATCAATGCTGGCTGTGGAATAGTTGGTCTTGCCGTACTGGTACTGGCCGGCCAGTCGGCACTGCCAATTGCGGCTGGTCTCATTTTTGTTGGTTGGGCATTCGACATTGCTGATGGCCTGGCTGCACGCTTGTTACGAGCCACGTCGAAATTCGGTCAATCCCTCGACTCATTGGCCGATGCCATATGCTTTGTTGTCTTGCCGACATTACTCGTGCTTGCACAGGCGAATGGAGACCCGCTGGTCCTTGTGGCGGCAGGTATTTTTGCAATGTGTGGCCTGTTGCGTCTAGGGCGGTTTTCCAGCGAAGAGAATGGCGATGCGATGTTCTCAGGCCTGCCAAGTGTTGTTGCCGCCATGTTGGTGGCTGCCCTTGTTTTAGTCGTCCATGGGCAGACGGGCATAGACATAGCGTCCGGGTATGCAACATCACTATTCTCACTTGTCCTGTTGATGTTAGGGCTGCTAATGGTCAGTCGCATACCTTATAACGACTTGCCGAAACGACTCCTGCGAGGAGAAATACCCCGCTGGCCATTCGTGATCGCTTGCATTGCCATAGTGATTGATCCGACAAGGCTATTGTTAACCATTGCGCTATTGTTATATGTCGGGTTTTATCCAATGTATGCACTGATTGCGCAACGCGCGACATGACCTTGGTCGCTTCAGTCACCACGCCCCTGCTTGATTTGCCGCCTCCGCAAGAGGCAGCAGCAGTTTTTGGAACGTTAATCGGCGCGTTTTCCCTTTCTGCTGTCCTAGTGCGTGTCATGCGTACAAGGGCAGTCAATCGGGAAAAGAGACGAGATGAGGGCAATCTGCATCGTCGGTTTGTGAGTCTTGGGGTACTGGCACTTACGCTCGGTATCGCTATTACCGCTGGCGGATGGGTGTACTTTGCGTTTCTTGCGGTGTGTACGACAGTCGCTGTAGCAGAATTGCTGACGGTTGTCGGCGAGCGGCACGCATTATTGCTCGCATTACCAGCAGGGTTGTCGATTTTTTTTGCGCCGCTTGGTCCCATGGCAGCGATGGCGGCATTATCCCTAGCGTTGCTGCCAAGTGCACTATTCGCGCTTCGCCCGCCCTACAGTGTGTCAGTTGCCAGCTCTGTAGTCGCACTGGCTGCAGGACTGATCCTGATCGTACTGCCCGCGATGCTGCTGGGGGTTATGCGACAGTATCCAGATGGTTACCTACTGACTGCACTGATCATTCTGGTTCCTCAAATATCAGACGCATTCGCATTACTTTTTGGTCGGTATTTTGGCCAGCATCAGCTTGCGCCGCGCCTCAGCCCAGGCAAGACGGTTGAAGGAGCGATCGGTGGATTAGCCGCTGGTATTACAGTTTCTCTCTTATTGAGCAACGGCCTGGAGAGTGTCGGTATTGCTATCGCTATCGGTTTAGGGGCACTGCTGGTGGGTGCAGGTATCATTGGCGACCTTGTCGCATCAACGATCAAGCGTAGCGTCGGCGTTGATGATTTTGGCCGACTGCTACCAGGTCACGGCGGGCTGCTAGATCGAGTGGATAGCCTGATGTTCGCTGTACCGTTGGGCGTTTTTGCCTATTCTGTCCAAATGGTGATGGGATGAAAGCTATAAATGTCAGCATCATGGTCACGCTGGCGTTTCTAGCCTTTCTCGGTCCGTTTTCGCTGACTGTCTTTTTGCCAGCACTGCCCTCTGTCGCCATTGATGTTGAAAGCAGCATAGGCCTGGTGCAATTGAGTATCAGTCTGGCAATGCTAGGGGTTGTCGTAGCCAGTCTCATTGTGGGGCCAGCGGCCGACGCGATCGGCCGAAAACCCGTCATGGTCGTGTCGCAGGTGCTGTGTATCGCAGGGTGCATGATATGCCTGTTTGCACCCTCTGTTATTTGGTTGATTATTGGGCGTACATTGCTGGCGGCAGCGGCCAGCTCGGGGCTTGTGATCAGTCGTGCCGTGATCGGAGACCGTTTCTCAGGCAAGGCTGCTGTTCTAGCTGTTTCGGTGGTGACCATCGGCTGCATACTGGCTCTTCTGCTAGGGCCGCCGGTGGGAGGCTGGATGGTCGATTACTTAGGGTGGCGCTCTTTGTTTTGGCTTCAAGCCATTCTAGTCTTCATGGCGATGTTCGCGACCATGCAATGGTTGCCAGAGCAAGAGTGTACCATGGAAGTCGATTGCCGCGACCGGCCGGGCATTGCAGCGTTTGTCCGTGTCTTGCGAGCCCCAACAGTGGCGACTTGGCTATTACACGGCTCATTGCATTATGGTGGGCTCATGGCATTCGTCAGTGCCCTTCCTCACATTCTGGCAATAAATGGTGAGCCACCCACCACGTTTGGAATTGGCATGCTGGTGCCAATACTCACAATGACCCTGGGCATTGGCTTGGCCGTCTTCGGGCGTTATAAGGTAGCGCCGCTCCGGGCCATCGTATCGGGATCTTTGCTAGCCTTGTTAGCCATAATGGTATTGGTACCGTTGTTAAAGATGTTACTGCCTGCTGGTCACCCCGCTTTGTACTTTGCGCCCGTCAGCATTGCCGTGGTGGGTGTTGGCATAGCATTTCCCTATACCCAGGCTGCTATTATTGAGGCAGTTGGAGAAATGGATCGAGGAGCGGCCGGTGCGCTTATGGGGGCGCTGCCAACGCTAGTGGGGGCGCTAGCTGCGCAAGGAGTAGTCATGTCTCCTGCGGCTTATATACCCCGGGTTCTATTTGCTTTGGCTATGTTCACTTCATCTCTGTCGCTTTTATCTGCTCTTGTTGTGATGTGGGCCAACAGGGCTCAGGATACTATCAGTAGATCATCGGGAGAATTTTAATGACTTATAGCACAAGCAAAATCAAGATAGCCATCGGCAGGTCTCAACTACTGATAAGCATTTTTCTGGCTATTGTGCTAGCCACACCAGCCGCTGTCATGGCCAACGCGGCCGAAATGACGGGGCGAGAAGTCATGGATGAAGTGCGTGATCGACATGATGCTGACCATGAGCTTGAACATCAGCGCATGACGCTGATTGATGCCAATGGTAACGAGAGTGAGCGCCGTGTGCGCCGATATTCTCGTCTCCAAGAAGACGAGAATTACCGATACCTGGTTGTGTTTGATGAGCCAGCGTCGGTGCGTGGTACCGCACTGCTGACATGGCAACACAGTAACGCGGATGATGAACAGTGGACTCGCCTACCGGCCATGGGAAGAGAATTGCGCAGAGTATCATCAGGCGGACGCTCAAACTATTTCATGGGTACCGATTTCACCTACGAAGACTTGGTTTCGGAAGATATGGACAATTTCCAATACCAACGGTTAGATGACGAAAGTGACGAAAATGGCAATGCCCTTTTTGTTCTGCGGGTGACACCCGTTGATGACAGTGTGAACACTGGATACGAATCACGTGAGATTCGTATCGATCAGGACAACTTCACGGTGGTCCAAGTCGACTACTACGAAGAGCGCACTGGCGAGCACCTTAAACGCATGACCATTGAGGAACAACACAAGGTCGAAGGTCGCGATGAAATGTGGCGGCCAGATGTCACACTGATGGAAAATTTCCGGGAAGATCATCAAACTAGGGTGGAAAGCCTAGAGCGGTCACTAGATCCTGAAGATGTGCCCAACAGGACCTTTGAGAAGCGTTTTGTGACCAGTGGACGTTACATGCGCTGAATATGTCGTTCAGGGTTAGCGACTCGCCCAAGACCGGATACTCCTTTAGATGAATTTCTTGATGCAGTTCTCTGCCGCCCATCGCAAGGCTACTTTGTTCATCCTCGCCGTGCTTACTGCTCTCATGGCGACAGGCTTACCGCGGGTCACGTTTGATACGGCGATCACGCTGTTGATAAGTGACTCCAGTCCCGATAAGCAGCGCTATGACGAAGTCACGGAAATATTCGGTTCAGACAATACTACTGTCCTCTATATAGAGGACGCTGATCTTTTCACCCCTGAACATATTGCTCGGTTGCGCAATCTCGTTGATGACATTGCCGTGCTAGATACCGTCGAGCGGGTTGATAGCCTCTTTAGCGTGTCCAACGTACGCGATGAAAACAATGCACTGGAAACCGGGCCCACGATTGCCGAGCTCCCGAAGACGGTGGCCGAGGCTGAGCGGCAGCGGGATATCGCACGCGATAACCCGCTACTTGTGGGTAATTATATCAGTGCAGACCGCCCAGCAATGGCGATCAATGTACGCGTTCGCGTGGCGGACAATACAAACGAAAATGTTACCGCTCGATCGCACGAGCAAATTGGCGAACTACTTGAGCCATTGAAAGGAGATTACGACGACCTGTTCCAGATCGGGCGCGCACGCATTGCTTATGAAATGGAAAACGGTATGTCCCGGGATATGGTTGTTCTGGGTGGTCTTTCCGTCATTGCCCTGATGTTCAGCGTGCTAGTGTTCCTGCGTAATCCGGGGTTTGCATTGCTTCCGTTGATCACTTCGCTGGTTAGCGTGATCTGGACCTTTGGCTTCATGGGCTGGATGGGCATCCCGGTAACGTTATTGACGTCCATGCTTCCGGCGCTGCTGCTTGTCATCGGTTCTACGGAAGATGTCCACCTCGTCTCCGCGTATCTCGAACGTCTGCATGAGCATCCAGAAGGGGGACGTGCTGGCGCAGTCGCTGCAATGGCGCAACGCATGAGCACCCCAGTACTGATAACCAGCGGCACGACAGCAGTTGGCTTCCTGGCAATGTTAGTATCGGACACCATCATTTTGCGTCAGTTTGCGATCGCCTCATCCGCAGGTATCTTATTCAATATCTTCGTCACGGCCCTATTGGTTCCCATGTTGCTGCGCACCTTTGGGCCACGGCGTCCTGTTCGAACCCGTGAGATGACGCCCAGGGTGGATAACGGCGGGGACTGCCAAAATGAAGATAGCTCCACCAAAACGGGCCTAATCGGTGACTGGATCGGTCAAACCATGGTGCGTATTGGAAGAGAACGTCGCCGGTTCATGGTAACGGCATTTATTGCCGTAGCGGTAGCCGCCGTCATGAATCTGCCTCGACTCGAAGTGAATAACGACCCGCTCGGCTTTTTTCACGATGATGCGGCCATCGTCGAAGATACACAAAAACTCCACGAGACATTAAGCGGCGCACAGACCTTTTTCATCACCCTGGATATACCCGATGGCAATGGTCAGTTTGATTCAGCCGAACTGCTTCAGGCGAGCGCAGATGTGGTGGATGTCGTTCAGGGTGACGACCGTTTTGACGCAACGATGTCACTGGCCCAACTAATACGCCTGATCAATCAGAAGATGAGTGCTGATCCGGATGCATTCACAGTACCGGACAACGATGCACTGATTCAGCAGTTTTTACTGTTTTTCCAGCGCGGAGATATCGAGCGCTATATCAATCACGATCGTACGATGGCCAATATCGTGGTCAGGCACAATCTCACGGAGTCGACCGCGGCCAATCGGGCGATAGCAGATCTGCAGGACAAGGTCGACCAAGTGCTGGCAGGGCATGATGATATAGACGTGGACTTTGTCGGTCTTGAGCTGATGGTTAATCAGGCTGCGGATGATTTGATCCTGAGTCAGTTCTGGGCGCTATTGCTGGTACTGGTCACTGTGTTTGGCGTCATGTCCCTGTTGTTCATGTCATTGCGCGCGGGTTTGCTATCCCTTATTCCAAACCTTTTCCCTATTCTTGTTGCTTACGGCGGATTAGCACTGCTTGAGGCCCCCCTGACTATTTCGACTGCCATCGTGGCCGCGCTCGCCATTGGCATCGCCGTCGACGATACCATGCACATGTTGATACGTTACTCAAAAGAGTGCCGTAGGACCGATAATGAAGACGTTGCCGTTGCGCGCACCATGCAATCCCAGGCCATGCCTGTGGTGTCCTCGACGCTTGCTCTTGGTGCAGCTTTCGCGCTGTTTGCTTTTTCGGAGTTCTCGATTATCGTCACGTTCGGCCTGATGGCCGCGACCGCCATGGTAACCGCCATGCTCACCGATCTACTACTGATGCCAATGATCTTGCGCCACACCCGCCCAGTTGGCCTCTGGCAGATACTCAGCTTGCGGGTTGGAGAGGACGTGTTGTACAACAGCCCGCTACTCCAGGGAATGAGTCGCTGGCAGATAAAGAAGCTCATTTTGCTATCCGAATTGCACGAACTACCGGCGGGTACTCAACTTATTGAGCAAGGCGCCGAGGGACAAGAGATGTATCTTCTGCTTGAAGGGCGGGCAGAGGTGTATGTCAGCAACCAAGAAGGTCATCCTCGCTTTATTTCGGCGATCCACCCAGGTGCCATCGTGGGAGAGATCGCATTCGTAGATCGTTGCGCCCGAACTGCAACGGTGGGAGCGGCCACGGATATTACCGTCCTTGTGTTTACGCAGGAATCCACGCAGCAGCGTTTGCGTCATTACCCCCATATTTCGTTAAAACTATTCCGCAATATCAGCAGAGTGCTTGGCCAGCGTTTGGCAGCAACACTTAACCAGATTAGGTAAGGCTTAAATGTCGCCATCACGATTCCCCCTTGGGCTCAGTGCGCGAGTTCATCGTTGGGTCATCCGTATGCTCATCTTCTACGGCTGGCGCACAGAAATTCGTGGTGCGCAGTATATGGAGCAAGTGACACGCGAACCGATGGTGCTTGCGGCTAACCACGTGTCGTTCTTGGATGGCCCTCTCTATGGCTGCCTGTTCCCGCCCGAGCTGATCACCACCATCAATGGTCAGATGGGCAGGCGCGGCTATGGCGGTTGGCTGGCAAAGCGTCATCGGGTCATTATTATTGATACCAACGAATCCTTTGCGATCCGTGATATGGCACGGGCACTGCGCCAAGGTGCCAGTTGTCAGATATTTCCCGAAGGTCGCTTGACGCGAGATGGGTCTCTGTCACGCATTTATATCGGGGCGGCCGTGCTGGCCCAGCAGGAAAAAGTGCCGGTGTTGCCTGTTTATGCACAAGGGCTACAATACAGCCCATTCAGTCACCTGAGGGGCAGAGTCCGCTCTCACTTTTTCCCCAAGCTGCGTCTGACATTTCTTCCGCCAAGATATCCCGATCTGCCGAAAGACCTTCGCGGTTCGGCACGCCGCGCCGCGCTTAAATCTTTTATTGGAGATGCCATGCTGGAGGCGCAAGTTATTGGCACCCATATTGAGGAGAATCTGACGACCCACTTCGAGCATCTGTGTCGATACGTATTGCGGCCAAAACAAGTGTTGGTGGAAGAAGGTGACCTCAGTATCGATGTGCGCAGCATACGCCGTTGCCTGCGGCGGGGTATCGCCGGGTTGCCCACAGGTTCCGGCTCCGCTGTTGCCGTCGCAATGAAACCAAGTATCGCGCTTATTCTTACAGTAATGGCACTTTGGCGTGAGGGCAGGGCGGTGGTGCCGCTTGATCCGGATGACGGTATAGATATCTGGATCGAAAGCTGTCAGGCGGCGGCTGCAAAGGATATTCTGTTATCAGCAAAGACTCCGCAATTAGTTTCGCATGAAGCGCTTAAAGAGGCCGGTCTGACCCCACACGATATTGATCCCGCCTTGCCTGCTTCATCAAAACCAAGGCGTAGCGCCATTCAAGGCCCAAGCAGCCCCGCACTCGTACTGCCTTTTGCAGGTAATGATGGCCAACCTATGGTGTTGACGCATCAGAATTTGCTCGCGAACCGTGCTCGCATGGCGGCATGTCTGGCGTTCAACCCACCGGATGCCGTCTTGACCTCTTACGGAGTGACACATGCTGCCGGTCTGCTTGGTGGTATGCTGCTGCCAATACTCTGTGGTTGCCGACTTGTCCTCATGCCAGAGCCCCTGACGGGCAGTCGTCTGGTAGGCGAACTCAGTATGAAGCGAGTGCATACGGCACTGATCGATACCGAGACGCTGCGTGGGATGGGCCAACAGGCAGATCCGCTCGACTTCCGGTTTCTGGAGCAACTGGTGTGCCCCGGCGAAACGGTGGACAGCGAATGGCGGCGCCACATTACCGACCGCCACGGTCTCAGGCCGCTGCCGGCGCTGATCGATGCGCGTGGCGGTGGCTGGGTCAGCACCGTAACCCCCAGAGATTATCGCCCCGACCGGTTTGGTCGGCCCATGCCACTGACCGACGTAACGATCAGCGAAGACGGTCTCCATTTAATGGGTGATGCCGTGCCCCTGGCGGGGGGATTCATCCCGGGTCAATGGCGGCTTGATGGTGATCGGTTTTTAACCAATATAGAGTAAGGCATTGTCGTCAATCACAGTGTTAAGGCACAAGGCATTGAGTAGCCATAGGGTAGGCCACCCGCCTAGTGTCGACGTTTAATCTAAAACGTATATCGCAGCCCCGCGGTGATGTGATCGTTGTCACGCCAGCGGCCAAATTGGGTACCGTCATCCCCCGAAAAGCTGACCGCACGCAGATCAAGCTGCAAAGCGTCCGACCAATCATAAGTGGCCCCGAGCATATAACTACCATCACCCTCGCGGAAATTGTCGCTGATAGCCCCCCAGAAGGTGAGTTCACCGTCGACAATAACGTCCAGGCGCGCCAACAGCGTCTGAGGGAAAGGGCGCGCAGGCCGGCTATCTTGCACATACCCTTCGGCATCCTGTTCGTCGTGAATCACCTCATCGGAGTACTCAAGCATCAGTTTGACTTCATTGAGGTCAAGCCTGTTGGCCCACTCCGTTTCTCGGTATGACCCTCCCAGCACATAGCGTGAAAGGCTTTGGTCGCGGTCCCCCTCAACGTTCTGATGCAGCAACTCGCCATGTACTCTCAAACTATCGAAGGTCGCAACAAAACCAGCCATGCCTGATGTGGCGCTGGGGTACTCGATAATCAGATCTGGCTGCGGATTGACAGGCGTCGGCGCCTGACGCTGTCGTGCCACCGGATAAGCAGAACTGCCGTGGTGCGCACCCATAAAGAAATCCGCCCCGGCCATGCTCCAGTCCCACATAAGCAGGTAATCCCAATGTTGAGGGTGATTGTTCCTCAGCTGCATCTCGCCCTGGGTGGTCTGATCAAAGAACACGTCGCTGCCCGCCGCACTTCGCCAGCGGGAGTCTTCAGGAGGACCAATACCCGCTTCTGCGATCGGTAGTGCAAAGAAGCGTAACTGGCTGTTCTCAAGGTAGCGCGTATAGCTGAGCTGCCACCGCCCCCTGTCGATCGCATGAAGAGGGTTACTGAAGTTCGTACTCTCGAAGCGATCGACCGGGCTGTAAAGGTCTGTTGCACCCACCGACACGTCCGACTTGCCGAGCAACAGAGCGTATTCGTAGGTGTCGTAACGAACCGCCAGTCTGGTAAGGTCAAAATAGGGAACGGTCGGATCATCGTCTGTGGGTGAATTACTGAAACGCTCGCCTTGACGAGGCGTGCTCACATCCACATAAGCACCAACATCGACGGCCCAGTTTTCACCTACCCATGTCGAGGCGTCTACCTCAAGACGATTCAATACAAAAAGACGACGCTCATCTACATCACGGCTCGAAGACGGCGGGTCTTCGGTAAAATAATCGGCGTGGCTGGAAAGCTCTACGCGTGCGCTGTTGGCAAGCTCAGCGATAACGTTGGCGTGCGCCGATACACTGACAAACAGCAGCCAGGCAAGTAGCAGGTTAGAGGCACGGACATACATAAAGTTCTCCGATACTTGTTGTGACGGCATGAATTCAAACGGGCTGTTTACTCATGAGCTTCCTTTATTTAGTTGAGCCGTGCGGCAGCCTGCAGTGAACCAATCGCGAAGCGCCGACAGGTTATGGGGTGACGCAATGCCGGCGGATTTTCCATCCGCCATGGCATGGAGAACCTCCTCCAGCTCAGGCATTCCGGTATCCGCTTCCAATACGGCCGCTAACGTGATGGCACGTTCCGTTTGCAGACCTGCTGTACGCTGGATCCTGTCGACGCGTTCGGCAAAGGCGGCCTCTGCGGGTGGTGTGGGGCATTCGGCGCGCCAATCCGGACCCAGATCGCATAACGCTGACAACACACGCTCGCGTCGCTCAGCCAGGGGAAGGCCTGCCAGCTCTGAAGGCTCTATCGGCCGTCCGATATGTATATCCTGACGGCCAAGCCCTACTGGAAATTCCAGGCGTTGATCATCGGGTGGCGACTCAATTGGCAGCCCACCAACAAGGCGTATCGGCAGGATGGGCATATCGGCGGCTTCCGCAAGGTCGAGCAGAACACCGCTTACCTGCCTGACAGGGGGCTGCCGGCAATGCAGTGAACGCGTGCCATCGGCATGAACCATCAGTGAGCGCCCTTCAGTATGAAGTCGCTGCAGCAACGCCTGCATTGATGTCAACATGGCCTGAGGATCGGCACGCTTGAAGAAGGCCAGCTCGACTAGCGGACGTTCCGTTTCGCTGCGGGCCAGTTCGGCGAGCGTGCCCAACCACGAATGGCGATGATCGTCCTTGGCTGCCGCCGTCACAGGCAGACCGGTCAGAATACCCGCCAACGCAGAGACAAGGGCACTTTCAACCCCCGTTTGATGGTTGGCAAGAATCAGCATTGGACGATGGCGGCCGCCGATGAAGGCATCCGGCGCATGGCTGACGATATTTCCGACGAAACGGCGTGCCAGCGCCTGCAAGACCTCATTGACCGGCGTGCGCGCATCCTCACCCATCAACGTCGAGGCCTCACGGCGCAAGCGTGAGTTATACGGGCCATCGGCGGGCCTCTCCGTCACCCGCCAGCCGTTCGCTTCTGGCGTCACCATGACATCAAGATGATTGAAGGCGAAATGACGACTCCGCACCAGCCAGCGCTGCTCGTGTCCCCGGTGAAGCGCCAGTGCTGCCGGATTAAGGTTTAGGTGGGCGGCCACATGATCACGCGCGGCAAGGCATGCGATGGCCTCGGGCCGGTTTATTGCGGCAACAGTATCGTTGGGTAGCCACGAAACGCGTCCGCATACCCCCGAATCCGTAACAGGCTGAACGACGTTGCTAGGTGGTAGCAGTTGTGGCGCATGCCTTGAACGCCACGGTGCCTGACCGTGCCTAGCATGTCGATGGTGAATTAAACGCAGGCCTGCCATAGCACCGGGAGTTGACAGCTGAGGGGCCAAGGCTGCTTGGACATCGTCGTAAACCATCGTCATGCCAAAACGCTCACACATGAAGATTGGCAGATCATCTGCCCAAGCGATCAGAGATACCTGCACCACCGGTAACGGGTCATGATAGATTTCCTGAACGTGAACTTCATAGGCCGAACACCGAGTGTCTCGCGTGACCTGACCGCGGCACACGCACTCAAAGCCCTGTCCTCTGACCGGTTCAAAACGAGCGCCGGGGTAATCATGAGTCAGCCCAAGCGCGGTCATCAAAAAGCCCACGGCCTGCATGCAGCCCTCGGACATCAACGTTCCCGGCAGGCAGGGGTCGTTCAAAAAGTGAGCGTCGAACACCCAGTCAGACGGATCATAATAACCAATAGTCCGTAGCAAGCCATGACCAAAAGCGCCGCCGTGTGGTTCGAAAGCCTTGACCTCATGCCAGAAGCGACCGTCGGGGTTTGGGTGCAGGGGTGCCGGTGTCTCAGGCGCCCCAAAGTCGGCCCCGAAGCAATCTGACGGACGGCCTTCGGCAAGAGCACGTACCTGGTTGCGATCAAAGGTCCGCCGCTGACTGGCATTTGGCGTCGGCTCCCGCCTTGCCTTGTCAGAAAGCGCGTGATCGCTTGGATGCCAACCGACCCCGTGGGAACTGGCAAGCTCTTCCTCGGTGAAGAACCCCGCTTTTGCCCAGTCCACCTCCATAACGGGGCAACCATCACGTAACGCCTCGGATGCAAACGTTATCAACCGTGCAGAACCAAAGGTCGTATCCCCCGTCAGTTGGGTGCGAAACTCCAATCGTTCCCCGGCTGCTGGCAGCGCCGCATGAAGGACACCACGGAAATTGAGTAGGCGGAACATTCGCCGCCCTGCATTCTGCTGATCAACGCCCGCACGAGAAAGCAGGACTAGCGCAGGCTGACCGCCGGCTTCAATACACATGCCAATAGGCATCCGCCCTTGATGAACATACCAATCGTCGGGCTGTGGAGTAATCGAACTGATGATCCAGCCCAAGTCCATCTTCAGCTCAGTCTGCTCGATGGACTCCACTTGATCTAACAGGCATAGAGGCGGGTTAGGTAACCGCACGCGTCGTTCATAACGATCCAGGAAACGATAGGGCTCGCCGAAGGCATCACTGATGCGACCATAGGCATGATCCAGCAAACGATCCCTGTCGATCGCTCGGGGCCCTGGCGATTCGCTGGATAATGCCTGCGCGTCAGCAGCTGGCCTGGATGGGGCTTTAGTATCCTGCCGCGATGCATCCGGTGCTGATGGTATGCTAGAGGGGCAAGGTATATCCTCAGGTACACTTTCGATAGCCGTGGCGGTCTCCTGTGACGGTCCCGAACCATGCTGCATGTCGTCATAAGTGGCTGTATCCATGCGGTCGCGCAGCATTTCACTGATCGCCAGTGTCCTTTCATGCAACTGCTGGCGGCGTTGCAGAAAAGCCGTATGCAACCGTGCGAGTTCGACGAGAGTGGCTGCACGCGCGTCTTCTACCGAAGGATTCGATGGCGGCGCATGCGATCTGGGCGAGTCACAGGTAGACGGGTATGGCTTGGCAGAAGCCGACGCATCAAGACCGTCGTCAGTATCGGGGGCTGTCTGGTTGGGGGGCGTCAGCATGATCTCTCGCTCATGGTCGAGGTGTATCGGTGCGCGTTGGCCCGCCCGAATGAATCGATGGTGTGGTGGCATAGCCAGCAGCTCGCTATGGGCTACGGGAAGCGCTTTGTGCACGGGTAGCTCATGCAACGATTCCCAAGGTGCCGCGGCCAGTTCAGGTTCGGCTTTCAGAGGCTCAGACGTAAAAGCGTTTTCGTTCATCGGAACGCCATACGTCCACAGCCGTGCTGCGCTGTTCAAGAGGTGATTGATATCGCTGCCTGGACCGCCATCCACCGATACGGCAAGATGTTTACGCGTGCCCAATATACGGTCTATCGCCGTGGTCAGTGCCGCACGCGGGCCATGCTCAATAAACACTCGACAGCCATCCTCCCAAGCCTGGCGAACGGTCGTAGGGAAATCAATCGTGGTCAGGGCCTGGCGCATGGAACCTTCTGCACAATGAGCACGCGTCGGCGTATAACGGGTGTTCCACGCATTCCCGTAGATGGCAATGCCAGAAGCCTCACCGACAGGCACATCATGTAGGCTACGCCAAAGCTCGGCGACAGGTTCCACGGCGGGACAATGAACGACTAGGTCGTGGCCCAGTGGCATTGCGCGCCAGCGCCCCAGCCGTTCGATAACCCGCTGACAAGCAGCGGCGTCGCCGCCGATGACACAATCTTGCGGGCTATTGATGATGGTGACGTAGACATACGGTTCCCCATCACAAGCCTCGGCGACCCTCTCTGGCGGCGCTAGGATCAACCAGTTTCGCCAGTCGACCATCGTACCTTCAGGGAGTCCCCAGGCCTGCCTGGCGGCATCAAAGCGGCCGCTCAGGTAATGGCCGTACATGCCCGCATCAAGGATGCGTTTCAACATGCCGTCTTCGTCGCGCCATATACCGGCCGCAATCAGCCCGCTGGTTTCACCCGAAGAAACGCCAAGTACCGCGTCCATACGCAAACCAAGGTGCTTGCGTACCATCCATGAATGCGCCTGGCTCAGCCAGATCGTGCCCATTAGCTGTTCTTCACACGAGAATGCCCGGTTTTCGGCCTCCGGACCATAAAAGCTCATGGCCCCACCGGTGACTAGCGGCGTCTTGCCGGCATTGGCAGCAAGCGTTGGAAATGCCGCCAGTAGATCGGCCCCCATGCCAGGGTAAGCAGAGGCGCCGCCGGTAAAGACGTGGGCAATCTTGCCGTGAATCGGGCCTTCGGCATAATGACAACCGGGCAATGCAAGGTCTATCGCAGCGGGGGAATGCGATTCGGCGAAGCGATCTATCCATGCTCGACGGCGGCTGTCCAGCGCTTCTAAGGGCGCAACGATAGCGGCGCGAAACTCCCCCTCGCCACCCGTGGCACCCCGTGACAAAGCATCAACCAGCGCCGCGCGATCCTTGGCAGCATACCGCTCCACGCAATGGCGTGGCGGTGGCGCAAGTGCACGCGGAGCACCGCCGACACTCAGGTACCAGACTTGCTTGCTGTCACGCAGTCCCTGAACGCTTACCTCCGCATGGCTGCCGGTTGGCGGCGGCACCCATGGAGCACCGCCCGGCGTGCGTCGGGCGGCAAGGCATACGGCCGCCGTGGCGATCTGTAGTAGACCGCTGGCGGCATGAGCATGGCCGATGCGTGAGGTGATGTGATCCGAATCAGACGTGGCCCCAGATGCGGACATGTCAAGGGCAAGCCGCAGAGGAGATAACTCCCCATCGCTACTCAAAGACCCAGGGGGCGCATCTTCGAGCCGCGCCCAGGCATCGCCCTGGACATCGCTGCTCCGACGAAGTACCAACATCACGGCGGCATCACCGGCGGGCTGCAAATGCGCCGGCAATAACGCCCTTGCCGCCGAGTCGTGCACCGGTTCGGCACCGAGATCGACAGCGCCAACCAAGGCAATGTCAATGTCCCCGTCGTCGAGTGCCCGCCAAGCGGTCTCCAGGGCCTGGAGACCGGCACTTTCCTCGTCGTACAAAGAAAACCCCGGACCATTGGCACCCAGCTGGAAGTTCAGTCGGTTGGCAGCAAGATTCGGAATCAGCCCTTGAATGGTCGCCGCCGTCACCTCAATCCGGTTACGGTCGGTTTGCTGCGTACGGCCCAAATGGCGTGCTGGTGCAAGGGCATTCTCGCCGTCACAGGTGTGGCCGACGTAGATGCCAATACGGTCTGGATCCGGCAATGGCATTTCCGCCAGTGCCTGCTCTGCCGCCTGCAGTATGGCCAGCTGTTGTGGCAATACCCTGTCGAGATCAGCGGGCGGTATACGTAAACCTTCACGGCGTAAGCGAATCCGGTCAACGGTCGTCGCTGGCTGTGCCGGCGCTTCCTCGAACAGCATCCGCGCGAACTCGTCGCAGCCTTCGGCGCCTCCTGTCACCACCCCAAGGCTGGTGATGGTCACCGGCGCCCGAGCCGCTGGCGCAGAGGGCACCGCAACGCTTGTGGTGGCGGGCTCGGCACCGTACGCTTCCACCAGCAGATGTGCGTTCGGTCCGCCCAGGCCGAAAGCGCTCACACCCGCTCTAAAAGGTTGCTCGGCTGGCCAGTCGCGGGCACGATCGACCACATTCAGGCCGAGTTCCTGTGCCGCTGCGAGGGGGGATTCAAGTCCCCCAACCGGGGGCAGCACACCATGCTCGAAAGCGCCCAGCACTTTCATAAGGGAGCTACCGGCAGCGGCGGTCATCAGGTGCCCAATATTGCCCTTTACCGACCCGACTGCCAGTGCACGGTCTTTCGCATAGACACTCCCCAACGCCTGTAATTCGATGCGGTCGCCGAGCTCCGTTCCCGTGGCATGGCACTCCACATAGCCGATATCCTTGGGAGATAGTTGCGCCTGGGCCAACGCTGTAGTGAGCAGTTGCGTCTGTGCGCGTTCTACAGGCGCCAGCATACTGCCGCGGTTGCCATTGTTGGACAGCGCAATCGCTCGAATGACGCCGAGCACGGGCTGTCCATCGGCTTTGGCATCGCGCAGCCGACGCAGCGCAAAAACGGTTGCGCCATAACCCGGCAGCAGGCCGTCACTATTACCGTCTAGCGGGCGGCTGCGTTCGCCTGCGCTGAGCGCACCCAGCGCCCGGAAACCCGCCAATAATACCCCGTCGTCTGCGCCGTTAACCGCCCCAGCCAGGACCATGTCGTGACTACCGTCGCGCAGACGGTCGCAGGCAAGTTTAATCGCATACAGGCTGGTCGCGCAGGCAGCGTCAAGTGACACCGTGTCGCCATCCAGCCCAAGTTGTTCGGCCAGAAGGCGTGTCACAAGGCCCGTGGTAAAGCGCCGCAGCGGATCACCAGGCGCTTCTCCCAGGCAAATCTGGGTAGCATAATCCGCAAAGGCGCGGGTTGGAAAACCCAGATGGCCCAGGATAAGCCCGCTGCGTCCTCTCCCTTCCGCAGTCCCGCCGGCCTCCGCCATGGCACCACGCAGCGCATGCAGCGCCCACAGTGCAGAGCGATCGATACGCGCAAGTTCGTCGGCACCCGGCGATAGCGCTGCGGTCGGAAAACCATGAATATGGCCGGAATGCGTATCGGCTCCGCTAACGGCAGCGGCCGCCGTACCGATATCGACGGCTCCCTTCATCAGTCGCCGATGGAATGTCTCAGGATCATGCGCTCCTCCTGGAAGCACACACCCCCGGCCAACAATAGCGATCGGTTCAGCGTACATGAGCTATGACCATTAATGGGTTTGATTCGGCATTGCGTCGCCGACCAGGATTTCAATGTCAGCATCACCAGCGGCCAGTTCGTCCACCATGAGACGCGCCCCCGCAGCAGGCTCGATCAGCGCTAGGCCGCGTTCGCGGAAATGCCTGGCTAACGCCTCATCAACCATACCGCCATTCCAGGGTCCCCAATTAAAAGACTTGACCACGCAGTCATCGCCACGGCTTGCCGCTTCAATTCGAGCCCATTTGTTGAGCACTTCGTTGGCTGCCGCGTAATCAGCTTGGCCAGCGTTTCCGTAGCGCGCGGCCGCCGAAGAGAAGACAACCAGCAAGCGCAGTTCATCGTCACCGGTGGCGGCTAGCAGGGATGCGAAGCCCTGCAGCTTGGTATCGATTACCGACGCGGCTTCAACTGGCGTCTTATCGGCAAGCGCCCGGTCGGCGATTACCCCAGCCGCATGAATAACGCCCCGAACGGGACCGTGGTTGCGCCTGGCCGCGTTGACGGCCGCCTGAACGTCCTCCGATGACGTGACGTCGACAGCCTGATATTCCACATGGGCACCTGTGGCGCGGATACGGTCGATGTTGGTCAGAATTTCGCGCCCGGCCAGGATATGACGTGCCTGACGGTCAATTGCTGCAGGAGAGAGTGGCTCTCCGCGTTTACTGGCCGCTTCGGCCAGCACACGGCGAAGACCGGCGAGGTCATTGATACCCGCACAGCAGGCCGGTTCCTCGATCGGTTCGGTTCGGCCGAGCAGCAGGAAGTGCGCCGGCACCCGACCCGCGAGTTCCAGCACGCACTCTGCGGTTACGCCCCGGGCACCGCCGGTCACGACCACTAGCTCCCCCTCGCTCAGCGGAAGCTTATCAGCCACTGGTGAAGGGCTGGACGCTGCGCGTATGGTGTAGCGGTCTCCATTCCCATTGATGGCAACTTCGACGTCGCGACCGCCAGTCTGCATTTCCGACCAAAGACGAGCTGCCAATACCTGAGGTTCGGCGGAGTCTGTCGCCATATCCAGGCTCTTGACGCCAGCACTCGGCCATTCGCTAGCAGCCGTCTTGCTGACACCGGCCAGGCCCGCCTGAAGCGCGCTCCCAGCGTTCGAGCTGTCGCCAAGACCGAACGCATTAGTGTCTTGAACCGTCACCCATAAGCGTTGCGACTCTGGGTGAGCAGCGAGCTTGCGCGCCAACGCTAGTACTTGCTGAAGCTCCTGGCTCGCCTCCCAGGGACTTGCTAACGTCTCGATGCCTCGCAGATACACCATCGCCGATGGGGGGTGCTCGGGAAGTGACTCAGTGTCCAGGTCGATGATTTGCACGCTGCCGCCCTCAGCTTCGATTAACCGTTGCAAGGCTGAGGCGACGCCTTGATGGTCGGCCAGGATAAGCCACGTCTTAGCCGTTGCCAGAGCGGGCATAGGCTCACCTGACGCATGCGCTGATGTCAGAGTAGGGACGGCGCGCGTCGGCAGCGTTGGTTCAGGAATAGAGGGCGAAGGCGATGCCGAGGGTGTTGTATTAGGAACAGTGGATGACGCCGGCGACGAAGCCAATGCTGCTGTGTCAGCGTTATACTCACCGTCGCTGGCGCCCCCTTCAAGAAAACTCACGACATCGGCCAGGGTACGCAGCCCCGCCACTTCGCTGGGTTCCGCGCTCGGCATGGTGGGTAATCGTTGCTGTAACGCCGCAAAAATCTCCACCCGCTTGATCGAATCAATGCCAAGGCTACCCTCCAGCTCCAGCGTTGGTTCCAGCATGTCCACCGGATAGCCGGTCTTTTCAGCGATAACGGCAAGTAGCGTATCCATCACAGCGCCCGCGCCGCTGGTCGTGGGTTCCGCTGATGGCCCCTGTGCTTGTTGCGTCGCCTCCACCGCCGCTGTGAATTCAGCCTCGTTTACGGGGGCTGTACCCATGCGTTCCGATAAGAACCCCTCGACCTCGGCGAGGCTGCGCAAACCGGCCACTTCCGAAGGTTCCGCCGCTGGCATGCCGGGGAGTCGCTGTTGCAGTGCCGCAAAGATCTCCACGCGCTTGATGGAATCAATCCCCAGGCTGCCCTCAAGCTCCAGCTCGGGAGTGAGCATGTCTTCCGGATAACCGGTCTTCTCGGCGATGACGGTCCGCAGAACCGCCATGGCATCCGTTGGCGCTTCCGCCACCTCTGTGGATGAAGGGGCCGGCGTATTCGCCTGTGCGGCCGGCGCCAGGTGCGGTTCCGTGGGTACGGTATCCGCGCGCTCACGGGGAGCATTCGCCTCCTCGGCTGTTGAGTGGTTAACGGCAGCATGGCGGGGTGGCGGTTCATTGCCTGGTGCAGGGGCTGTGGGCGACACAGCGGCAGATGGCGCAGGTGCGCCGGCTAGGCTGCGCTCCATCATGGCCAGAAAAGCCTCGTGCGCCGCTGCGGTCGACTCTTGATACGCCGTATGCGCCGCCAGCAGTTCCCGGTGAACCGCCCCGATAGTGCTGGCGCTTGCATCTCGCGAGGCAGGTGCCGAGTGAGGAGGGGAGACATCTTGAGCGGCATCCCCCGGCGGGTATGAAGGTCGGGACGAGGTGTCGGCAGAACCAGCACGGTGATCATCTTCCGTATATGAAATTGGATCCATTATTGCGGCGTTTGGCTCAGTTTTTGGGTGGTTTTTTGGCTCGGTGTGAGTCGTCGGGGTGGAAAGCCCTGGCTGGTCGGCAGCGGCATTTGGGCCGGGAATACCCGCCGCACCGTCCTTTGGTGGATAGGGCTTCCCATACAAGGTACCGGAGACGAAAACACTCCCCGGCCCTGAAACAGGCGGAGCCTCCGGTTCGTGGTATTCCTCCCACAAAGCGTCAAGGTCGAGATTGACACCGGCGGTCAGCAAGCGTCCCACACCGATCCAGAAAGCCTCCATGTCGGTATCATCGCGGCGTTCCAGCGTAATGCTACGGTGGGGGCGCTCCCCCAGGCACTGATCGGCAAACCGGCTAAGGGTCTGGCCGGGGCCGACCTCGACAAAGGTGCGGGCACCTGCCTCGTAGAGCGCTTCGATTTGGTCGGCGAAACGCACCGGCTGTGTTAGCTGCTTCGCCAGCCGGTCACGGATGGCATCAGGCGCGTCAGGGTAGGCGTCGGCGTCCGCATTACCAAGCACCGGTAGTGTCGGCGAATGTATGTCCATGGAGGCCAGTTCAGCCGCGAGTTGATCGCTCGCCGGGGCCACCTGAGGCGAATGAAAAGCGGCGGCAACCGGCAACCGCACGGCATTCATGCCCAGGTCCGCACAGAATGCGGCCACATGGTCGATAGCCGCTTCTGGGCCAGCCAACACCGTTTGCGTTGGGGAGTTGACGTTGGCCACTGTGATATCGACCGCACCCTGCTGAGTGAGCGCTTCTTCCAGGCTGGCTGCGTCGGCCTGCACCGCCAGCATGGCACCGGTCTCACCGCTTGCCGTCGCAGCGCTTGCCATTGCCTTGCCCCGAGCTCGGGCCAGAGCAAAGGTATCGGCCGCCGACAGAACGCCAGCAGCGTGTAACGCCGTAATTTCGCCGAAACTGTGGCCGGCGGCAAGGTCAGGCTGAAGACCCAACGCACGCAGCAGTGCTAAAAGCGACATGCTCACACCGGCAATGCCCGGCTGCGTGCGCTGTGTATCGCGTAGAGCAGCCTCTTGAGTTTTTTCGCCGTCCTCGGTGTCAGCCGGTGGTGGGAATACAAACGCATCAATGCGTTCTTCCTCCCTTGCCGTGGCACGTTTGGCCTCATCCTCCCAGACAGCGCGAGCCGCATCGAAATGCATCGCCGCTCCGGCCCCCATGTACAGATACTGGCTGCCCTGGCCGGGAAACAAGAAAGCAATCTTTCCAGGCTCTCTTTTTTCGGCGCCATAATGCGTGCCATCCGGCAGCTCAAAGGACGTGTTAGGTGCCTCCTCTACGCGCAATGCTGCTCGCTCCAGCCGTTGGCGGATGGCATCGCTATCGCCACGCGCGATCAGCGTCAGCCTGACAGTGTCACTTGAATGGAAAGCCCGTTGCGTTTCGCGGGCCATGCAAGCGGGGTCGAGGCGCTCCCGTGCTGCCAGTGCTCTTACGTGTTCCACGAGTGCATCGGCTGAATGGGATGACACGGCAACTAGCTCACTGCCAAGCGCACGTACTCGCGGTTGCCGGCCCCGAGGGCCATGATAAGCTTCGAGCGCAACATGGAAATTGCTGCCCCCAAAACCGAAACTGCTGATGCCCGCCCGACGAGGTGTCGAGCCATCACTGATCCATGGACGTGGCCGATGCGCGATATGGAACGGAGATTGGTCGAGTTCAAGACCCGGGTTGACGGGTTTTGCTTTGAGCGTGGGCGGCAGGATTCCTGCGTTGACCGCAAGCGCAGCCTTGATCAGCCCAGCCACCCCTGCAGCGCCTTTGGTATGACCAATCTGGGACTTGACCGAGCCGAGCGCGCACCACTGTTTCCCGTCAAGGTCTTCCTCACGAAAGACCGTTCGCAAGCCAGCGAACTCAGCGGCATCACCCGCACGAGTGCCCGTGCCATGGGCTTCGACTAGACCAACCGTCCGTGGGCTAAAGCCCGCTTCATCATAAGCACGCCGCAGCGCGCGTGCCTGGCCCTCGGAGTGAGGCGCGTAAACGCTGACCCCGCGGCCATCCGATGCTGACCCGATCCCCCGGATGACGGCATAAATCGGCTGTTCTTCCGCCTCGGCTTCTTCCAGGCGACGCAGCGCAATCAAGCCCACACCCTCACCGAGCAATGTACCGTCACCGTTAACGGAAAACGGTCGACAACCCTCCGTCGGTGATAAGGCAGGGGTGGCAGAAAAACAAGCGAACGAAGCGACATCGTTCATGGTATCGGCACCGCCGACAATCATCAGGTCGGCGCGACCCATAGCGAGCTCGTCTGCTGCCGCGGCCAACGCCGAAAAAGAGCTGGCGCAAGCCGAGTCGGTGGTGAAGTTGGTGCCGTGGAGGTCAAGTTTATTGGCAATCCGGCCCGCCGCGACATTGTTCAATAAACCAGGGAAGGTATCTTCGCGCCATGGAATGTAATGTTCAGCGATGCGATCGGCGGCGACCTGTACCTGATCCTCTGGCATGCCGGTTTCACGCAACGCCTTCACCCAGATCGGACGCTGGAGGCGTGCACTGCTGTGGTTGCATAACTCCGTTGTCCCGGTGACACCAAGGATAACACCGATGCGGTCACGTCCCAGTTCGGCGCCAGCGCGCGTTGCTTCTTCAAGCACGCGGCGTGCAACCATCAGCGACAGCACTTGAACGCTGTCGGTAGAGGATAGAATGGACGGAGGAATACCGAATGCCAATGGCTCGAAAGGTTGCGGCTCAATGAAGGCACCACGTCGAGCATAGACTTTATCCGTGGCCGACGGATCCGCATCAAAATAATCGTCAACCAGCCAGTGGCTCGATGGTACTTCCCTGAAACAATCACGGCCGGTCACGACGTCTCGCCAAAAGCCGCCCGTATCAGATGAACCGGGAAACAGGCTGCCAATTCCCACAATAGCAGCAGCTGGACGTCGAATTGGCGACATACTTCCCCCTCTTATTCGTTTTTTTTATGAATGGCCTGTCCCAGTCGATAGCGTTGGGGCAGGACAACGAATGCATTGGCTGGGAGGTCAACGCCCATAGAACGTAGCTGCATCAACCGCGTGATTCGAGCGGCCCCCGCCATGATGTTCCATGCCACCTGTCCGACCGTCCGGCCATCAGGCGATGCAAGAAACGAGCCAGCCGCCCAACGGTTGAAGGCCCCCATGGAAGGCCCGCACCAGATCTGATAATGGGCGCGGCGCTCGTCATCACCCCTGCGAGCCCATCGTACTGAACGGCCAAGGTACCAGCGCAGTACCAGTGCCAACTGATGGTGAGGGTCTCGTCGAGCACGCTCGTTCTGAACGGGATCACGCTCAGCGAAATACTCCTCTGTCTGCTGGCGAATGGTCTCCAGCGGCGCGGCAAAAACATGACGTTCCAGGTAGTCACGTTCGGTAGCGGGGATATCCTGGATCCCGCCGTACTCGGTATAAAGCTGGTAAAGCCGACGAGCATGGCCAGGAAAGACGCTTCCCCGCTGGAGCACTTGAACCTGTATCCCTAGTTCGAACATATCAGCGGCTGGCGCCATCGTCACGTCTTGAATATCGGCGTCACAGAGCATGGTTTTAACGCGATCAGATGTATCCGCCTCGCGGGTAGCCTGATTGATCGAGCCGGTCACGACATAATCGGCGCCCGCCGCGAAAGCACCGGCCACCGCATCCGGTGTCCCCAAGCCGCCAGCAGCTCCAATGCATACGTGTTCGCTTATCCCGGACTCTCTTGCTATCGACTCGCGTAGCTGCAACATGGAAGCGAGTAGCACCGGTAGCGAACCATTATCGGTATGACCTCCGCTGTCCGCCTCGACGGTAAGGTCGGACGCCAACGGTAGTTCGGCCGCGATGGCAGCCTCATTGGCACTCAAACGTCCTGCCTCGACCAATGCTTTTAAACGGGCCTTGTCAGGGGGCGCCAGAAAGTGTCTAGCGACCTCGGGCCGTGACACCTTCGCCACTAGCCTGTTATGACGCTGTGGGCGCCCGTCAGCCGTGCGGGTGAGGCCGGTGGCTGCATAGCGAATCAAGGCGTCGCTTTGGGTCATGAATGCCGACGCCGACGCACAGGTCACCCCTTCGTCAAGCAGCAGGTCAACCAGGGCTTCCTCGGCATGTGGAGCACCGGGATCATGGATGATGTTAACGCCCCAAGCCTGGTCACTGCCAAGCTCGGATCGAATTCGCCGAATGGCGTCGGCAATGGCGTTCAACGGCAGGCCGGCCGCCCCCAAGAACCCTACACAGCCCGCGAGAACCGCTGCCGTAACAAGCGCAGGGCCTGCAATGCCGCCGGCCATTTCACCCACCACATAAGCGAAGCGGCTGCCGTGGCGTTTACGAAAACTCGGGCTGCCTAGCCACTCAGGATAAACAGGAGGAAGCGTAACCACCGGCTGGGCGTCTGGTTGATTGTCCGGCGGTTGCGTTTCGAGTGTGCCATATGGCGTTACCCAAAGTGATAACTCTGTTCCGAGTGCAGCCGGTGGTGGGTATTGCGATTCAATTCTATCCATGACATGTCAAATGGCAGGTTGATGTTGACGTGTGCCCGTTGCAGTGGTAACAAAATCGGTTTTAAGATTAAAGTACTAAATTACAAGATATCACAGAAAGCTTAAAGATAGAGACAAGGCGAATTGATTGTATGGAGTCGCGAACTCATGACGTCATTATTGTAGGTGCCAGTGCTGCAGGATGTGCGGCAGCGATAATGTATGCGCGAGCGGGCCTGCATGTTGCGCTGTTCGAACGTCGCAAAAATATTGATGCAAGCAAAAATTTTTGCACCCACTTTATCCAGTCGAGTGCCAAGCCGACACTGGATCGACTCGGCCTCACGCATGCACTAGAAGAAGAAGGCGCTGTGCGCAACAGCGTCCGCATGTGGACACGCTGGGGGTGGATACGCGAATCAGGAAAACGCCACGCTGACGAAGCAGCATGCGGCTACAGCATTCGTCGTAAACGCCTTGACCCTATACTGCGGGAAGCGGCGTTGTCTACGCCGGGTGTCGAAGCTTGGCTAGGTTGCCCAGTCAAAGCCCTATTGCGCAAAGCGGGTCGCATAACGGGCGTTCGTGCCGATGAGTGCGGCGTTCCGGTGGAAGCGCGCGCGCCCTTGGTGGTGGGGGCTGATGGCATGAACTCACGTGTTGCTCAGTTTACCGAGGTTGATGCCAGGGTATACCCGAATAACCGCATTGGATACTTTTCGTATTATCGCGGTGTCGTCATGAAAACAGGCACCGAATCGCAGATGTGGTTCCTCGACCCAGATTGCGCGTATGCCTTTCCTAACGAAGATGACATCACGGTGCTGGCTTGGCTGCCAACGCGAGACTCCCCGCTACACCTCGGCGAGCGCCCCGATCATGATCTGCGGCAGATTTTCTCACGTCTGCCCGATGCTCCCGACCTCAGCGCTGCCCAACCCCTCGGAAAGCCGATAGTCGCCAAGCGGCTGGTGAGCCACAATCGCACACCTCTTGAAGACGGGGTCGCCCTCATCGGCGATGCGGGTATGGTCACGGACCCGCTCTGGGGATCCGGACTCAGCTTTGCCTTTCAGTCTGCCGAATGGCTGGTGGATGCAACCCGTGTAGCGCTTAAGAAAGGGCTGGACCCAATGCCCGGCGTAATGGCCTATCGTCAGCATCACGGTGACCGCTTAAGCGGCTACGAACACCACATGGTCGATTACGCACAGGGTCGCCGCTTCAAATTGCTAGAACGTCTGTTTTATGCCGCTGCCACCCGCGACCCCGTGGTTGCCGACAGTTTGCTTGCCTACGGGGCACGCAATATCACCAAACGTGAGCTTTTTACGCCCGATTTGTTCTTTCGCATACTACGCGCGGGTATTGGTGCTCCAACCGTGAGCGGAGACCTGATGAATGGTATTACATCCCGGCGCTCGTAACTGAAACCCAATAGACCAATAGACTTGATCTCGCCAGGCGGTATTAACTATAAGAGTGCAGTAGGTGGCTCAGCGCATCCTCGCTCAGCATTCGCTTGGTCAGGGTCGGTGATGACCCCTGAACGCATTGAACCGCTACGGCCACCTGATGCCTGCCCTCAGCGCGCCAATTTTCAAGATGCCACGTATCGGCATGTCCTAGCACTTCATCCGGCTCAAAAAACACGGCTGGAGGGAACAAGCGTATGATCTCGATGCGCGTAACATCCATAGCAAGCCCTTGGCCTGTGGCCTTTGCCAGCGCTTCTTTCAACACCCAGCGCTGCAGAAGTTCATCGCCAGCAGCGGTTTCGTCCAGCCGGGTAAAGTGCTTGCGTTCCTCTCCAGACAATACCCAAGGCGTCATTATTGGGTCGATAACTCGGTGAGACGGCTCGACATCAATTCCAACCGCTCGCCCGGCGGGATCCGCGATGGCAGCGACAAGCCCTGCGGTATGGCTTATGTTGAAAGAAGGAAAGCTGCGAGCGTTGTCGTCGGCAATCCGTGGTTTGCCATTAGCGTCAACGGTGAATGTCCAATCCGACGGCGCACGCGTGCCGCATGATGAGAGAAGCGCGCGCAACATCACATGCGCAGCAATGAACGCCGATCGATCCGCAGGGTTTAGAAAACGATCAGCGCGCGCACGCTCTTGAGCATCAAGGTAGTCGTACCAGGTACGTGGCACCGCAGATGCGATGGGGAGCAGCCAAATCCGCGGTGGTGCTACCGAAGGCTGGTGGTGGGGCATGCTCGATGCTTCCGCGTCTGATGCGACTCAGTTGTGAAACTGAGGTGCTTACTCAAAATACGTCGCGCCTCTTTCTGGCTGTTGATGTCGGACAACATAGTTTGTCACATTTAAGCCATCAGCTCTTATCACTATGCCGGCGGCAGCAGATAGACGGTCGCCAGCCAACGTAAAGCGGATGACTGACCGACTGGCCGCTAGTAGGCGTAATCGTAGCAAGCCTCTTCACAAGACCCCAGCCGGCAGCGCTAAACCGCCGAGCGCGCCTTCAAGGCACTACCCGATCTGGAAAACGCCCCCACGCAGATGTACCTCGAACGGATCGAACACTTTAAAACCGAGCCGCCCCCGGCAGACTGGGACGGCGTCTGGACGCATACGGAGAAGTGAGGTTCAACAGACCCGATCGCCCTGAGCCTGTCGAAGGGTGCTTGAGCCTGTCGAAGGGTGCTGGCGTGTTTCTCACCGCTCAAACACGCCGGTGCCGATATGCTCGTTGGTTTTATTTTCTATACCACCCTCCCATGCTTCAATTAAGCTCATGACACCGGCGGCTTCTTTGCCGATGTACTTGCCGTTGAATTCACCGCCATCAAAGCAGCCATTACTGCCACAGGATAATTTATCCAGTGATATATTATTGAGGGGGTAGGTTTCTTCTTCGGACGAGTCATAGGGCGAGCCATACCCTTGCAGTACTCCGTAGTTTTTCAGGTGAATCTCAACTTTAGGGCCGTCACTGTCTACCTTGATAAAGCTGTCGTCGGTTAAAATGTGGATAATATCATCATCACCACTGTTAGGTACTAGGCCGGTACCGCCTTTCCATTTAAAGGTGACACCCCCGGTGAGCGAGTCGCTGAGGGCAGTGAGCGCCTGTTCTCTCAGTGTTGTGCTACTGGCTAATTCGTCGGACGCGCTGATAAACGGAATGTTTTGACTCACTGTGTTGCCATCAGGCGCAGAAGGTTCAGGCGTTTGCTGGTCCCAGTAGCCCCATACCACGTTGCCATTGGTCACGACTTGGCTGCCTTGTTCGGTGGGGGCGATATTTTGCTGATAAAAACTGTTTAAAGTTTCTCTGTAGGCTTCGGGGGCTAAGCTGTTGCTGTAAGTGGGCGGAAAGTCGATCCAAGCCTCGGGTGCTGGCTCACGCCCGAAGCCCAGGCTGCCGTATGCGCTGCGGTCACCGCCGTCGACTTCGGCGTAGAGGTTGCCAATCACGCCGTCGACACTGCCTTCTTGAGCATCACGCGTGCCTATAAAGCGCGAGGTGAAGTGGCCACCATGAACGGGATTAGCAAAAGTAGTATCGCTTTCCCCATCATTGATTAATTGCGGTGTGCCAGTCTCGACTTCTTGACCATCACTTGCTGGGGTGGGGAATGTTAACGTTTGTTCGTCTTTGAAATCCATCCATGATTTGGTTGCTCGTGCTGAATAGACACCGCCACTGTTCTCGACACCACTCCCCAGATAGAACTGAGCTTGGGCCTGCAATTCAGAACCTTCATCCACCAGCAAGAATTTTGAGTCCTTAAGTACCTTTAAATCTTCATACTCACCTTCTCCCTTGGTAGTCAATTCACCGGGAGTGACAAGTGAGAAGCTGATGTTATTTTGCGCGGTCAGCGGCTCGACTTCATTAATGTTGAGTATTTGATTGCTGCCGACGTAGTGTAGATCTCCAACCTCGCCCAGTTCTTTCACGAAGCTTTCGTAGTCGCCGCTCAAGCGGGCTATATCATTGCTGTTCCACCGGCCCCAGTAGATGTCGGTGGCGCTGCCGTTCGTGGCGTCACGCTCACCCAGCGAGATCGTCTGGAAGTTGGCGGGCGCGGCGCCGACCTGGGTCTGCAGGCGTTCTGCCAACTCACCTTCGGTAGTGGAAATCTCCGCAGCGGTTAGCGCTTTTGGCTGTTCTGTCTCTTTTTCTTGGTCGTTCCAATAGGTATTGCTTGCCGAGAGCGGCGCGTAACTGCTCTCTCCGCCAGTGGTGAGTAAGAGTTCACCGGCCTCTCCCAGCACGGTCGGGTCGCTGCCGCTCGCACCCTGGGTGAGCATGGCTTCAGTGGCCCCCATTTCTTCAGTGGGCTCGAAACCTAACTGCTGAGCTGGCGGCTCTGGCTCTGGTTCCGGCTCTGGTTCTGGCTCTGGTTCCGGCTCTGGCTCTGGTTCTGGCTCTGGTTCCGGCTCTGGCTCTGGTTCTGGCTCTGGTTCCGGCTCTGGTTCTGGTTCCGGCTCTGGTTCCGGCTCTGGCTCTGGTTCCGGCTCAGGTTCTGGTTCTGGCTCTGGCTCTGGTTCCGGCTCAGGTTCTGGCTCGGGCGCGGATTCTATGGCGTCTTCTGCGTCTTGTTCTGTTTCTGCCAGTGACACGTCAATTTCGGTTTCGCTTTGGGTCTCCTGCAACTCGTTTGTGTCGACGGAGGTTAGCTCGGCGTTGTCAAAAAACGTGCCTTCCGTGGAGGTTGTTGTCGTAGGGCTGGTGTCACTTGCTGGTGGTTCGGTGCCTTGGGCGGCATCTGTTGAAGGTGTTTCCTCACTCTCGTTTTCGCTGCCTTGCGGCATGTTGTTATCAAGCTGCTCAAAGATGTTGATTCCGCCAGGCACTAGCTGTGGCGCAGCATCGCGCGATGGTGAGAAGAAGACTTGCCCGGGGCGAATCAAGGTTTCGCCGGCATCCGTCGACATGGCCAGCATGCCGCTTTCGACGTAAAGGTAGCTGCCTGGGTTGACGCCGGGCAGGGCGTCGCTTCCGCCTTCGGGTATGTGCAGAATTTGAAAGCTGGTGCCGCGGATGCCCATGGTGGCAACAGGGGTGCTGTGCGTCACGTTTTCCGGGGCGTTGCGGCCGATGGCGCCGGTAATCGCGCGCAACCCGCCACGCAGCAGCTCGCCGCTTTGTTCTGAGTCTTCCGGTGAGTCTTCGTCGAGTTCGTAGCGCTCAAGGGTGTAGGTGCTGCCGGGGCGAATGGCCTTGGTGCCGCCGTCGCTGTAGCGTAGCTGCAACGTGCTGGCGTCGGCCGTGTGAAAGGTGTCGCCGGCGAAAAAGTCCGCGCCGCGCTCGGCGGGCATGCGCTCGCCGTCGCGCTCGATGGTCGCGTCGCCGTGAACGAACATCACTCGCCCAGCCGGTGTGTCGGCAAAGGAAGGGAAGGGTAGCAGCGCCAGGCTACCCAAGCTTAGCGAGGTGACGCGGGCCAGTGGGCGCTTGTGAAATAAACTCATAACAATCCCCGTTAGAAAAGGTAGCGAAGCCCTAGCTGTGTTTGGTAGCGGCGCGTGTCAAAGAACTCGATCGAGGAAAGGCGGCGTTCAGCATCGGCACTGGCTTCCACTAGCCAGTCGCTATTGAGCTGGTAAAGCCATGCCAGCCGCGCTTGCCAAATGCGGTCGCGACGCTCAGTGGGCGAAAAGTCGTTGTAGAGCGCGAAGCCGTCATCTTGATAGGTGCGGATTCGGTGGTTGAGATCGGCGCGAATCAGATGTTGGTCATTAATGGGGTAATCCAAGCCGGCGCCAAGGCGCACTTGAATAAGGTCCCCGCCATCGCGGTCGCTATCGGCCCACTCGTGCTCAAATTGCGCGCTTAAACGCGTGCGGAAATCAGCGTGGTTGGTCGCCCATTGAATACCCATACGGCCAGCATCGTAATTATTGTTGGAAGCGCTAAAGCGGTTATGTTGCGCGCCGAGCTGCCAGGTGAGTTCGCTGTCTAAGCCGATGGGCTGGCGTAGATCGGCCGCGGTACCCCAGCGGGTGAGCAAGCGGCTTTGCTGTTGACCACTCCACCCCTGTAGCGCCGAGCCGCGCAGCGTCAACACGCGTTGCGCTTCTAAATCACGCTGATAGCCCACTTGGGCTTGGGCGAGGGTGAGATCGTAATCTTGCGCGGCTTCTTCGGTATAGCGCTGCGCTTGGCCGGTGGTACTGACTCGCCAGCGGGACTGTTCATCGATAGGGAAAACACCCTGGTAGCTGCCTTGTAGGCGTTGATAGGTACTGGCGTCGCTGCTGAATACCCGCTCGTCGAACTGCGAGGGGTCGCCATTGGGTTCAAGGCCCATCTCGATAAGCTCGTCAAACACTTGGCGTAAATCAGGCTGCAGCGGGTCGATGGCGATTTCGTCAGGAAACCGCTGTGGATTGCTGTCATAGCCGAGATCCACCCCTAAGCGGGCTTGGTGTTGCGGGCTGCTTTCCGCTTGGCGGCGCTGCTCAATCACAGCTTGAAACCGGGCAATGGCCTCTTGCGCTTCGGGCGGTGGCGAAAGCGCTTGCAGCTGTTCGATTTCACGCTCGGCAGCGCGGCGCTGGTCAAGTTGTAGTAACGCGGCAACCCGCTCCATGCGGGCGCCGGCGTGGTTGGGTTGACGTAAAATCGCCCGGTCCAACGCCATCAGCGCGTGACTGGGCTCGCCCGCGCGCAGGGCGGCCACGCCCAGCCAGTAATCGAATTCAGGGGCGCCGCTGTGCTCGATTTCAAGCGCTTGCAGTTGCGCGTAAGCGCCTTGGTTGTCGTCTTGGGCGAGGGCTTGTTGGGCGCTTTCGAGTTCGGCTTGGTAGCCCCAGACCAAAGAGGCGAATGACATGCTCAACAGAGTGCCAAAAAAGCGGCGGCCAGTGAGTCGGGAGACATTGAGCGGCATAGCATTCCTCATGATGGCAGTACCCAGTTTAGGGTGGGGGGAAGGTATTGGCGTAGCTCGGTGGCGATACGTTCCCGCTGTTTGGGCTTTAAGTGAGTGATCCATAGCGCTTTCGGCAGCGTATCCAGGCCATCGAGCAGGGTGGCGAGTCGCTGCGGCGTTAGGTGGTGGGCGATTTCTGCCAGGTGATCCAGGTGGTTACTAAATGCGCATTCAATAACCAAACGATCCAGCGCGCCTAAGCGGTTAAGCGAGGCAATAGTGGTCTCGCTTAAGCCGGTATCGCCGGAAACGGCCATTTGGGAGGTGCCATCGCTAATGCAGTAGCCGCAGGTGGGGACGCCGTGAGTCACGGGAAAAGCGGTGGCGTGCAAGGTGATGCCAGCATCCGCGGGCAAGGCAAACGGCTGCCATAAATGGATAGGCACAAGACGAACGACCGGCGTATCGGCCGAGGGTAGGCGAGTGAAGTCAGGCCATACATGCCCGTTGAAAATATGCGCTTTCAGCACGTCCAGCACCTCCGGCAGCGCATAGACGTTTAGAGTGCGCTCTTGCTCGACAAGGGCTTCAAACTGCGTGTCGATCAGCAGGGGGAGGCTGGCGATATGATCAAGGTGCGCGTGCGTGATTAGGATGCTGCTCAGTGAGGATAGAGCGGTGTCACTAAGCCGCGAAGCCCCTGTGCCCGCGTCAATGAGCGTATGGGGCGGTAGGTAAAACGCACTGGTGCCTTGCTGTGGCTCCAGGCCGCCGCTGGCGCCAAGAGAATGAATGTGCATAGCGTTGTTAGTATCTTTGGTTAGTGTTTTTGCATAAGCGTGAATCGTAGACCTAGACGGATAGTGTGGCAGGCAATCCCGGTAGCGACGCCGTATCCACGGTATCAAACTGGTCATCGGCAAGGTATTCACGCGCGTAATCCAGGTACACGCCTTCCTCGACAAACACGGCGAACAAGTCAGGGTCCAAGTGGTTGTCTTCGACCATGCGGCCCATGATGGTTAGCGCTTGAGAGAGCTTCATCGGCGCTTTGTAGGGCCTATCCGGCGCGGTGAGCGCTTCGAAAACGTCGGCAATGCCCATCATGCGGGCCGGTAGGGACAGTTGCTCGCGGGTGAGCCCCTTGGGGTAGCCAGTGCCGTTCATGCGCTCGTGGTGGCCGCCTGCGTACTCGGGCACGCGCTGTAAATGCTTGGGGAATGGCAATTCATTGAGCATGTCGAGCGTGGCGGTCATATGGCCCTCAATGATTTTGCGCTCGTTCTTATTGAGTGTTCCGCGGCGAATGCAGAGGTTTTCTAGCTCATCGGCGGTCAGCAGCGGTTGCTGCTGGCCATCGGCGTCTTGCCAGGTCTTGCCAGCGATGGCCTGGAGGCGCGTGATATCCTCGTCATGCATAAATTCACCGCCGGTATTGGCTTGGCGGATAAACGCTATGTCATCGGTAAGTTGTTGCTGTTGAGCGGCAAAACGCTGACGTTCTCTGTCGGCGAAGGGCTGACTCTGGCGATAAGCCTCAAGTTCGGCGCGTAGCTGCGCCGCGTCAAGTGCCTGCTGTTTCGCGGCGAAGCGCGCCTCGACCATGGGCAGGCGGCTGAATAGCCCCTCAAGCTTGGTCGACTTCTCCATCACGTGGTGGGGCGTGACGACCTTGCCGCAATCATGCAGCCAGGCAGCGGTTTTGAGTTCGTAGCGGTCCCCGTCACTGAGATGAAAGTCAACGACTTCAGGGCGCGTTGAGCGGTGCGTGGCTTCCGCCAGCAGCAGGGTGGCTTCTGGCACGCGTCGGCAGTGGGCGCCGGTGTGCGCGGATTTGGCATCAATCGCCGTGGCGATCACGCGGGTAAAGCTGTCGAACAGCGCCTGCATTTCGGCAATCAGGCGCTGGTTGGTGATGGCGACGGCGGCCTGAGAGGCCAGCGATTCGGCGATATGCTGATCCGCCTGGCTGAAGGTGCCATCGATATCATCAGCCGTATGTTTGTTGAGCAGCTGCAGCACCGCCACGACATCCCCTTCGTGGTTGTGCATGGGCACGGTGAGAAAGGCGCGCGAACGGTACCCCGTGGCCTGGTCAAATTGCCGGGTGCCCGAGAAATCGAACCCTTCCGCTGCGTAAGCGTCTTCAATGTTGACGGTGCAGTCGTTTAAGACGGTATAGGCGACGACGAGATGCTCATTGGGCGAGCCATCGGCTTGGTGCAACGAAATCGTGGGGAATTGATCGCCTACCGGATCGCTAAGCCCTCCGAGGTGAATATTTAGCGTGTCGTTCTGCACGATCGCGAACGAGAGTTGCTGCTTTTCGGCATTGACGGTGTAGAGCGTGCCGGCGTCCGCCCCGGTTAATTCGCGCGCGCTAGTGAAAATGCGCTCAAGCAAGGCGTCATGGTCACGCTCGGAGGAGAGCGCAATGCCGATTTCGTTGAGTTGACGAATCCGGGTAATGTCACCGTCACAAGCGGTCTTGTCCATAAAGCATCCTAATTACGCTTGTCTGCACTCAGCATATAGGCTTATTCGTGTTAATGCCTAATAGGATGGGCAACAATATTTCCTCAGTGCAAAGCGCCTTGGTACGGTTAGCGCGTCAGCTTGTTGGCCATGTCCATGCCTATCGTCCCCTGCAGGGCGTCTTTCAGCTCGGGGTCGCGCTGATAAAGCCGCTCTAGGGTGGATGCCGGCCAGGCGATATAGCGCACCGGGGCTTCGGCGACGACATCGGCGCTGGTGAGCTTACCGCTGATAAAGCTCATTTCACCGGCGAAATCGCCCGGCTGTAGCATCGCCCGTCGCTGTCCATCGGCCTTGACGCTGGCTTCGCCGGAGAGCAGTAGCAGCAGGGCATTCAGTTCGTGTCCTTGATGGATAAGGTGCTCGCCAGAAGGCACCTCATATCTCTCAGCCCGCTGCATCAGGCGCCGAATCTTGCGCGGCTTGAGCAAACGCAAGGTGGTGTGCTTAAGCCATTGCTCCTCGTCGCTGAGCTTTACCGGGCGACGCTGCAGCAGCAGAACGGTTAGGTTGAAGGCATTGATGACGATAAAGGCGACCTGCCACACCATCGCCGAGTAGAGAGGCGTGGCTTGAAAATAAAAATAGGGTAGCGTACTGATCGCGGCGAGAATCGTAATCGCGCGCAGGTAAGCCATATCGCGCACCATATACGCCAGGCAAAACAGGATATTGGCAAAGAAAAACAGCGCTACAGTAAGCACATGACCCCCATTACGCCACGACGCTTAGGCAAGTGATCCAAAATGCTGAGTATGAGTAAACAAGTGTTACAAAAGACCTATAACAAAAAATAAAAAAAAGCAGAATTTGAACCTGCGACCCTGGCTTCGTAGGCCATTCCTAGTGATTAATTTTTCGGGCGAGCCACCGGTGAAACCTTAAATAATACAATAAGATCATAATCTTAAAGACAAAATGGTCACTCAACGATTTTCATCCTAAAGCCAATTACCACCAAGATGCGTCCATTGGCGATACAAAGTTGGCACATAGCGTGATTTTTCCGCGACCTATTTTGACCCCTTAGCCAACTCGCCATTGACACTGGCAACTGCTCTGGTTGCGTGTTGAACACACATATCGCCTCAGCTGAAAATTGAGGCATCATACGCACCACCTGCCCTACTTGCCACCGTGCTAAACTCACCGCCAACGACACAAGCGAACAGGTATATCATGGGAGGCCTCAATGTCATCGGCGTAAGTTGCCTATTGGTATTCAAACGTTCTCAGATATCCGCGAAGGCGATTATTACTAAGTCGATAAAACGCCGTTTATTGAGAAGCTCGCGAACCAAAACAAATACTACTTTCTTTCCCGCCCACGGCGGTTCGGCAAAAGCTTGCTGCTGGATACCCTGCGCTGCCTATTCGAAGGCCGTGAAGCCCTGTTCAAGGATCTCTATATTCACGACAAGTGGGACTGGCAGTCCACATATCCCGTGGTGCGGATCAGTTTTTCAAACGGTGTGGTCAGCAGCCGTCAAGACCTGGACGCCAACATCCGCTAACAACTGCAGCAGCAGCGAAACGTCTTGGGCATTGAAGAACCGCCACCCGAGCGGATTGCCGACGATTTTACCAACCTGATCGAGCACGCCTATCGTGTTCATGGGCAACGCGTCTTAGTGCTGATCGATGAGTACGACAAGCCGATTCTGGATAACCTGCTCAACGCTGAGTTGGCTAGCGAACTGCGCGAGGGGCTAAAAAACCTCTATAGCGTACTCAAGGACGCCGACCCGCATCTGCATTTCATATTGCTGACCGGCGTTTCCAAGTTCAGCCTGCTTTCAGGGCTGAATAACCTGAACGACATTACGCTGGATGCGCCCCTCGCGCCTATTTGTGGCTACACCGACCACGATATTGGTGCGGTATTTGCACCAGAGTTACCTGGTCTTGACCGGGAAGAGATTCGCCGCAGGTACAATGGCTACTGCTGGGGTGGGCAGGACGTTGAAGCCGTCTACAACCCTTTTGACGTGCTGTTGCTGTTAGAAAAGCGCAAATTTAACATTTACTGGTTTGAGAGCGCCACGCCGACCTTTCTGGTGGACTTGCTTAAGCAACGCGGCATCTTCACGCCGGCGTTGAGTCAATTGCAGACAGAAGCCGAGCTCTTGGGGCGCTTCGATGTCGATCATATCGCTACGTAAGCTTTGCTGTTCCAGACCGGTTACCTCAACGTGCATGCAGTCGAAGAGCCCATGACCGGCTACTGGCTCTATACTCTCGGCTACCCCAACCACGGAGTGGAAACCAGCCTCAATCAAGCCCTTTTACCGGTACTCGGCGTACGAGAGCCACCCAGAGAACGATTGACGCTGTTTCGTACTCTGCAACGCCATGACTTCAGTGCCCTGAAAACTCCCCTCAAAGCCCTCTATACAGACCTACCTCATGACTGATCTTACCCAGCAACAGTGGACACTGGTTTAAGCGATCATTCGGGCTTCGAAGGCCTCTGGGCTGATCATCCCAATAGCACTGTGCCGCCGTTGTTTGTTGTAGTCCAGTTCGACGTACTCAAACACCTGGCGCCTCATATCGTTTCGCGTTTTAAATTGCTCCCCATGGATCGCTTCAACTTTGAGACTGTGGAAGAAGCTTTCGGCACAGGCATTATCATAGCAGTTGCCTTTGGCGCTCATGCTGCACGTAAGCTCATGCCGGGTAAGCAGCGATTGGTAACGCGTGGAACAGTACTGACTACCTCGATCCGAATGGACTATCACGCCTTTGGGCATTTTGCGTTTCCATAGCGCCATCTGTAGCGCGTCACAAACAAGATCGGCCGTCATACGCTCACTCATTGCCCAACCGACCACTTTACGAGAGTAAAGATCAATGAGCACTGCCAGGTAACGCCAGCCTTCGCCCGTCGCCAAGTAGGTGTTGGGTCGGGCCGGGACGCCCTGTCAGCTTTTCAGCTGATGGGTTTCCCCGGCCCGCCCGCCGAACCGGACGTGCGACTCTCACCGCATCCGGCTCTCCACAAGGTTATGCCAGTTTGTCGCTTGCCCAAGGTGTCGGGATCCGAGCTCCCCGGTACCGGTATCGAGTCACTTCGACCCGGCCGGGGCGGAACATCTCGGCTCGTCCGTCGCGCAGTACCCACCCGGGTAGGTGGCGACGGATCAATTTTCCCCATCCCTGCTTGGGGTGCCGCTTACGCACCCAGTTAACCACTCGCCAGAAAGCGAAGTAATCAAGGTAACTGAATGTCTTGGCGGACACGCCATGCCGGAAGTACTGACACCAGCCTCGCATCACGCGATTGATAGCATGAAGAAGGTCGGCAAGTGTTCGATGTTTGTTCCGACGCGTCAGAGAGCGCACCTTGGCTATTACCGTCTGTAAGCTTTTCTTAGACGGATAGGTGTAGGTGACTCGCTTTTCGCCGCGACCTCGCCAGCGCCGGCGTTGGATATGCCAGCCAAGGAAGTCGAACCCTTCGTCAATATGGCAGATTCCTGTCTTCTCCGGTGAGAGCCGAAGCCCTATCGGAGCCAATACCTCTGCCACCTCTTGCCACAGTGCGTTTGCGTCTTCGCGGTGTCCATGAACCAACACGACAAAGTCGTCCGCGTAGCGAACCAGCCGCATCACGGGGGTTCCCGCTCGACGACGCTTGGCCCGCGTCCATTCAGGCCCGAGCGCTTCCCATTTCTGAGTGAAGTGCTCGTCCAGTACAGACAAGGCAATATTGGAAAGGACGGGTGACAAGATTCCGCCTTGAGGGGTACCGGTAATGGTCGCGCGTGCTTGGCGATCCTCTTGGAGAATGCCAGCCCGCAGGAACGCTTTGATCAACCTCAGCACACGTTTATCGGCGATGCGTCGACGCACACGTTCCATCAGAGCCGTATGGTCGATCTCGTCGAAGCATGCCTGAATGTCACCTTCGAACACCCACTCGTAGTTCCGCTGAGCGGTGGTGAAGAAGTGAATCTCGGCAATCGCGTCCTGAGCTCGTCGATGCGGGCGAAAGCCATAGGAGCATGGCTTGAAGTCCGCTTCGAAGATTGGCTCCAGTACCAGTTTTAGGGAAGCTTGAACCACACGATCCAGTGTTGTCGGTATCCCAAGCCGCCGAACTTTGCCGTTGGCTTTGGGAATCCGTTTCTCACGGACTGGCAGTGGCCTGAACTGTTGTGCCTTGAGCTCAGCTCGTAGCGATTTCAACAGGTCAATGGCATCATCCCCGATACTGCAGGGGGTTACACCGTCCACACCGGCGGTTCGCGCTCCTTTGTTCCCCCTGACGCGCTGCCAGGCCACCTTCAGGAAGGCCGGGTCGCATACCAGGTTGAACAGATCATCAAAGGGACGCTGGCTGTCCGCCAGTGCCCACTGGTGCAGCTTCTTCTGGAGTCCAAGTACCCGTGATTCCGCCAACATCAGGCTGGGCCACAGTGCATCGGTATTCACCAACGACCTCCTTGAATTTCATTAGGCATGCAACCTTGCTGGACCCCTTCGCCATGTAGACGGCTTTCGCGTCCTCGGACTACTACGGATCCTCCGCCCCCCATCGTCGGCCTCGGCTGGCTACGCGCTTTCCCTGCCATCGCATGACGGCGAGGGACCGACGATGGGGTTCCCACGTTCACATTGGAAACGCTTGTCAGGCTTGGTGCCCCGCTATGCCCCAGCGGTTTCGCCATGGTTACGCCGCAGGCCTTCACCATGGCCTCGCCAACCGTCGACACACTTCGGAAGGCGAGTTCTCCCTGAGCTTGAACTTCAGGAATGCGCACCGCAACCCCGCCCATATCCGCCAGATTGGAGCGGGTGGGTCTCTCTTGAGGGGCTTTATGACACGGGTTTCTCTCGTACACCGTCCTGTCTCGCTAGCAGAGCCCGCGCTGTCTGGCAGTACCAGCACGACTCCGCGTTGTCAGGGCTGCTTGCCGCTCTTACTCCCGTACCGGAGGTCGAGCTGCCCTCAGCTTCTATGGGTCTGCTGCGACAGACCCATGGCAGTGCTCTTTCATCACTGCACGTTTCCAAAGCGCCTCGTGGCGCACAATGTCACCCACCCACTTTTGATTAGGGGCTGAGGCCGTGAAGTTTTGCTCTAGTAGATTCGGTGTGACTGGCAGCGAATGCCGTGAGTTCGTGGTGGTCTTGAACTTACGGGCTGCTTTAGCGCGCAAGCCCTGACGCTGCAAGCTGGCAGCTACTGTCTTACGATTGATCGGCATCCCGTCATCGCGCAGGTCCAGTGCTAATCTCGGAGCGCCTGAGCGCCCCTTGCGTTGGTGATAAGCCTTGGCCACGTGCTGATCGATAATGGCTTGCTGGCTGCGTTTTGGGGACGATGCTCCTCCGCGCTGCCGCCAAGCGTAATAGCCACTTCGAGCGACCCCGACAACATGGCACATACGCTGAATACTGAAAGCCTGACGATGACGGTGGATAAAGGCGTACTTCACTTCAGGCTTTTCGCAAAGTACACCGCGGCCTTTTTTGTGATGGCCAGCTCTTCATTCGCCTCGGCTAGTTGACGCTTCAAGCGGGCGTTTTCTTCTGCCAACGACCGCTCTCGCTCAGATGTGTCTTGCTGCAGCTGTGCTTTAGATCGCCACTGATAGAGCTGACTCGCGTGTATTCCCAGTTCACGAGCCGCTGCTGCAACGCCAATGCGATCAGCAAGCGCTAATGCTTCTTGCCGATAGCCATCTGAGTAACGGGTATATGGTTTTTTCTTCATTGATGTTGTCGATCTTGCCATGGTTCACCTCATCGTAGCGTATGACATTCTTGAGGTGTCCACTGTTACTGGGCAGGATCAGTGCCCATGATACGCAAAATGTGGTCACTTCGGGCCGGGTGCGTTCGTTTGATGAGCCGCTGCATTACTGGATCGAAGATGTTGATCTCAACCGGGTGGAAATCAAACCGCACGAACTGATTGCCCCGCATCTGGGCAAGGAAGTGGAAGTGGAAGGCCAATTCAGCTTCTCGCGAGAAACGGGCCGCCTGCTGCAAGCGGAAAGCGTCAGCCCGGTTAACCCTTGAGCTAGCTTTCTCGCTGGCGATCAGTTCCAGCACCTGATGACCTGGGTGCGATAGCCCACAGATAGTCACGAAATGGCAGAATCGCTGATGACCGAGCAGGCAAACCCTGTACTTGAACCAGACCGTTTTACTCCTCTGCAGGAGGCGAATTTCCAGCCTGTAGCCCCCTCCTACCTGAAGTAATTGCGGCTAACGATGCTAACTGTGCTGCTATTGGCTGCACCCCTTGGGTGGCAGTTGTACCAATTGGCAATCAGCCTGCCACTGATTGTCATCTTGGCTCTATTGCTTTCAGCATCCGTTGGAGGGAGGCGATCCAGTCCGGCAGGCTCTGGCTCCAGGTGGCCTCGGCGAAGGTGTAGCTGGAGGCGCCAAGCACGGCGATAAAGACCTGGGCCTTACGTATCTCGCCGATGCTCCGGTTCGCCACCGGCACGGTCGGTCCGCATTAATCGATAAAGACCTTCTCACCGGCCCGGTGAACCTGGTGCATGGTGCGTCGCTGCCGTCCCCGCCAGAGACGTTAGTGGTGGCAGAACTGGCTATAGCGGTAGGCCTTGTCACCGTGGCATTCCGTGTACTCGGCCCAGAGCCGTTGCAGGGTAACGCCCTTGGTCTTGAGTGCATGGTGGATCTGGAAGTAATCCGGCTCGGCAAAGCGTGAGGGTGGAGTCTTGACGGGGAACAGCAACGCTTCTAGTCGGGCCTCATCCGCGCCCACGGGCAACGGCCAGGTGATGCCCTTCCTGGGGCTGGCTGACGTACTTGCCGACCACGCTTTTGGAGAGACCGCAAGCGCGAGCAATGCGGTCGTGGCTCAGGACTACGTCGTGCTTGAGGCGCAAGACCTCGATGATCTGTCGCATGGAAATCCTCGCAGCCGGCATTCGCACTTCCTCGTGATAAAAAAGAAAGGTATGCCGAATTAAGTTGAAGAATTCCAGCGTGTTAGATGTGATTCCAGGGGGGACGTGACCGAGTATTCCGGAAAACTACCCAAAATCGGTCACGATAAAACGGAATACGCGGTCACCATCGCCCGGAACATGCGGTCACGTTCAAACGGAATGGGCGGTCATGATAGGGCGGAATATGCACCAGTCCCTGAATGCCACTGGGCAGTGTCTGACAATGAGCAGATGATATTGAGGCCTCCCTGCGTGAATGGCTTACGACTTGCGACAGGTGATGAAGTGGAGCTTAGCCTGCGTCGGGGGTCAGCGTTTCCACCTCAAACGCTACGATTTGGCGCTCAATGCTGGAAAACTCCACGCCAATGAGATGAATGGGCTTGCCACTGGCACGGTGTTTGTCGGCATAGCCTTTAGCTTTGATCTGCTCCAGTGCTTTTCCCTCAGGCTGCTGCTCCACGACCTTGAACTCGAAAAGGTAAATATGCCCGCAGAAGTCGACGCTCATATCGACTTTACCCCGGTGGCTGGCATCTTCCACTGTCACACCCACGCCCAGTGCCGCGAAGTGGCTGTAGAACACGCTGGCATAATGCCCTTCGTATTGGGCAATGGGGTTGTTGCGATACCAGTCGTGGGGCAGGCCGGCGTAGAGGGCTTTGAGGTGAGCTTCCAGCCCTGCTAGATCATGCTCATGCAGTACCTTAAACAGCGCCAATTGATAGGTTTGCGCTTCGCTGTCTGGGATACCCAGAACGGGCAACAGAAACTCGTTCAGGCTGCTTTCCACTTCCCGATTGGGAAACCCCAGCGAGTACAGCTGGTAGCCCACCATCGGCTCCTGCATATCCTTGATGGTGATGTAGCCGGTCTGAAACAGCAGTGCCTCAGTTGCGATGTCATCGACATCAAAGCGGCCCAACAACTGTGCCTTGGCCTGAAGGGTGCTAAGTTGCGGGGTAAACACACCGCGTGCTTTCAGCAAGTCCACCAAAAACGTGGGCGTAGCGCTCTCAAACCAGTAAGGGCTAAATTTACGCTCTTCTAGTAATAGCAGCACATCAAAGGGGTTATAAACGCTGGGGACTTCCTGCCCACCCCAGCGGTAGCCGTTATACCAGCGGCGAATATCTTCACGGTCAAGCCCGGGCAGCTCCGGTGCAAAGACGGTATCGACATCGTGGTCGGTATAGCCGCAGATGGCGGCATAGTCAGATGAAAGCGTGATATCGCGCAGATTGTTCAGCCCCGAAAAGAGGCTGATCTTGCTGAATTTAGAGACACCCGTCAGCAACACAAAATGCAGGTGTGGGTCGGCATCCTTGAGCACGCTATACAAATTTTTCAGCCCCTCGCGAAGTTCGCGAGCCCTGTCAGCGTCGAGGATATTATCCAATATGGGCTTGTCGTACTCATCAATCAGCACCACGACGCGTTGCCCATGGACATGGTGGGCGTGCTCGATCAGGTTGGCGAAATCGTCGGCAATTCGCTCAGGCGGCGGTGTCTCAATTTTCAGGTTTGCTCGCTGCTGTTGCAGCTGATAACGAATGTTGGCGTCCAGGTCCTGGCGGCTGTTAACCACACCGTTGGAGAAACTGAGGCGTAATACCGGGTGTTGCTGCTGCCAGTCCCACTTATCGTGAATATAAAGTCCTTCAAACAGGGTTTCATGGCCTTCAAACAGGCAGCGCAACGTATCCAGCGTTAGGCTTTTACCAAACCGTCGCGGGCGGGAGAGGAAATAGTAACCGCCCGTTTCAGCCATGGTGTGAATCAAGGGCGTTTTGTCGACGTAGTAATACTGACCCTTGCGCAGCTTCTCAAAGGACTGAATGCCAATGGGAAGTTTACGGCGTTGAGCAGATGACATTGAGGTCTCCCATGATAAACCTGTTCGCTTGTGTCGTTGGCGATGAGTTTAGCACGGTGGCAAGTAGGGCAGGTGGTGCGTATGATGCGTAGCTTTTCAGTGGAAGAGCTATGTGTGTTTAACGCACAGCAAGATCAGATTTCAGGTCACATGTGGCTTGGTGGCCAAGGGTCAAATGTGGTCAAAAACAAGACGCGAAAAAGTCACGCTATGTGCCAACTTTTTGTCGCCAATGGGCACATCTTGGTGTTAATTGGCTTAAAGATGAAAATCGTTTGACGATTATTTTTTCTTTAAGGTTATGATTTTATTGTGTTATTTAAGGTTTTTGCCGGTGATGGCGGAAAAATTGTAGCTTCCAAAAATGGCCTCCGAAGCCGAGGGTCGCAGGTTCAAATCCTGCCTGGGCGCGCCAATGATTTCAAGGGCTTACGTTAATGCGTAGGCCCTTATTTTTTGGCACAAGGTTTGACACAAAAGTTGTCAGTGCACTCCCATCCATTCAGCCAGCTGCTGGTTGGCTTTGGCTTTCAGGCGTTGGCGCTGCAAAAGCGAACTCTCAAAGAGCTTATCCAGGGTGACGTCAGATGTTGGCAGAGAGGGGAGCTCGCAGCGATAGTTACCCATCTCGTGAAGTGTCCAGTAGAATGAAACCCCGCGATAGCCGTTGCGATGGTGAACCGTTTAAACGGACGTATGCCCCGCCACACTGCCGCTTTTTTAGCGCTCACCTGCTTCTCCCGTAGAGCACACCACTTCCGTCGTATTGCTGTTATTGCTACAGCCATCAAAATGGGCCATTAATACCCTTTTAATGTCTTAACGAACAAAATAACAAGGATGACAAATGTCACGCTCACCACATAAACGCCGACTTCTCAACCTGCAGGGAAAGATACTGCTGCTGGCAATCATTCCATTGCTAATCTCGGGATGGTGCATCCTGGGGTTGGTCGCCATGGAGCAGGTGCGGGATAACCGTGAACGGGTCGCTGAGCAGCGCGAGCAACTGCTGGAGTCGCGCAAAGAAGGCGTGAAAGATGTAGTGCAAATGGCCCACTCGCTGGTCGATAGCATCATGCAAACAGAAGGCAATACAGCCGAAGCCCGCGAGCTGGCCGCAACGCGCTTGCGTAGCATGCGTTTCGATGATGATAACTATGTTTTTGCCTACACCTATGAGGGCATCATGCGGGTCCAGCCGCCCAAGCCCTCGCTGGAAGGCACGTATATGCTGGATGTGAAAGGCCCCAATGGGGAAGAGCCGCTGCGCGATATGCGCGACGTGGCGCAACAGGGGGGCGGAGAACATCAGTACGCCTGGCCCCATCCGGTGACCGGCGAGGAGGAAACCAAATACAGCTACGTGGTGCCAGTGCCCGAGTGGGACTGGGTGATTGGTGCGGGTGTCTACGCTAACGATATCGAGGCGACGATCGCCACTATCGGAGCGGAGTATGCGGCCAACTTGAGAGAGAACCTAATACGGACGTTCGTGATTGCTTCCTTGATCAATCTTTTGGTGATCGCGGGCGTGTTGTGGTCGACGCGACGCATCGTGACGCGCATTCGTAACGCGGCAACCGACATCACCGATATTTCCCAAAGTGTCACAGAAGGGCGCGGGGACTTAACGCGCCGTCTTGCGGTGGTCGGCAATGATGAAATTAGCGATCTCGCGGCGCGGTTTAACGGCTTTCTCTCGAACATGCAGCACACACTCGTTAACGTTCGGGACACGGCGCTAGCGGTAGATCGGGCGTCGGCGGACATCTCTCAAAGCAGCGAAGAACTCGCCTCCCGTACCGATCAGGCCGCGGCGAATCTACAGCAAACCTCATCCGCGATGGAGGAGATCACCTCGACGGTATCGCACAGCGCCGAGCACGCCACGACCGCTAGCCGCATCGCCGATAACACGGCGGACGTTGCGCGCAAAGGCGATGCGGCGATGAAAGAGGTCGTGGAGACAATGACGAAAATCGACGACTCGTCCTCACGCATTGGCGACATTATCGAGATGATCGACTCGATTGCCTTCCAGACCAACATTCTCGCCCTTAACGCCTCGGTGGAAGCTGCCCGCGCCGGTGAGCATGGCAGAGGATTTGCTGTTGTGGCGCAAGAGGTGCGCAAGCTGGCCCAGCGCAGCGCGGATGCCTCGCAGGAGATCCGCGGGTTGATCGATGCCTCGGTGGAGCACTCGCGTCACGGCAAGAAAATCGTCGACAGCGCAACACAGACGATGAAGGAGATCCTCACGCGTGTCAGCGAGGTCAACGACGTGATCGGGGAGATCACGGCGGGCGCTCAGGAGCAAAGTGCCGGGATTCATCAAATCAATTCCGCCGTTGGGGAGATGGACACCATGACCCAGCAAAACGCCGGCATGGTGTCGAAATCCACTCGCACGGCGACGAAGTTGCGCCAGGAGGCCGAGAAGCTCTCGCAGATCATCAGTAGCTTCGTGCTGGATGGCAATGCTCTGAGCAGTCGTGGCGCGGCTACACTCCAACATCAGCCGGCCCTTTCCAGCCCCGCACCCACATCGCGGTCAGAACAAGTACCTCACAAACGCCCCGAACTCAAGCGTCCGGTGGCAACAACCGCGGAGGACGATTGGGAAGAGTTTTAACGGCCATTTTTTGACCGGCTAAATCGGATATCGAGCGCCTAAAACCGTGGACAGGATCGTTGCAGTGGCAGTACTCAGTCCGGCCGGTTCAGGCGCTGACGAAATAGCAGGATAAACAAGCCGGCGAAAGCCATGCCGGCTAAATGCCCAAAGTTGGCAACGCCGGGGGATGTCCCGAAGACGCCGGCCATAAGCTCAACAAGCCCGATGAAGATCACGAAGTATTTCGCCTTCATGGGAATGGGTGGAATGAGCAGTATCACCATCTGGTTGGGGAACCTCAGACCGAAGGCCAGAAGGACGGCAAAAACACCCCCGGAAGCGCCTACCGTGGGCGCCGGGGGCATGAGGCCGCTTGAAGCGATGAAAAGCTGCACAAGGCCGGTGCCGACGATGCAGGTGACATAGAAGGCAAGAAAGTAGCGCGGCCCCCACTGGCTCTCGATGGGCCGGCCAAACATCCACAGCACGAACATATTGATGGCGAGATGCAAAAAGCCGCCGTGCATAAAGGCGTAACTGACCAATTGCCAGGGTCTGAACTCCCCTGGCGGTAGGCGATCGGGTAGTTGGATAGCGGCCGGGTCGGCAATGGGCCAGAGCGCAAAGTGCTCAATAAGAAGCTGAGGCGCGGTGCTCAAGGCAAGAAAGGCCAGGCCGTTGAGTATCAAAAGCTGGGTGACCACCGGCGTCGATCGGCGCACGATAGGATCTTGTCGTTCCATGTAACCTCCTGAATCAGAGCGTTGAATGATGTTCTGTTGTCCTGCATTAGGTGCGCTAGCGCTAAATTGCCATTTGTCAGGGGATAAACTAGCTTTAATTGGGTGGGCGCGCTGAAAACTTCCCTCATGCTGGCTGACTCAACCGCTTCTGAGCAATGTTTCTGCACACCACTGACGGCGGTTATGTTTATCCAGGGCGCCTTAAGTTGTCGGTGCCGTCAGCTTGGGCTAACCAGCAAAGGAGAGCATCGAATGTCGATAACATCAGAAAAGCAATTACCCGAGCAACTATCCGAAGCCGTCGCCTCTTGGCGTGATCCTGAGCTGGACTCGGTAAAAGGCACCGAGACCCCCAAGGATCCGAACAAAGGCTATATCGCCCTGCTGGGCTGGAGCCTCAACGCGATCAAGGCAGCACAAAAATTTGATCGCCGCTACGTTGTGGTGGCCCCTGATTGGGCCGAGGATTTCTGTACCGCCAACAATATCCCCTATATCCAGTGGGATTTTATCCGGCTGAACGATCGCTCCATGGAGATCGCCGAAAAGCTGAAGGCGGAAGGCGTCGATGTGGCGATACCGCTCTTTGAGGAAACCGTCGAGTGGTCCGGTGCCATTAACTCGGTACTCCTCGATAACCCGCGTATGTACGGGCAGTCTATTCTGTTTCGCGACAAGGCCTTGATGAAACGGCGTGCCCAGCTTGGCGGTATTCGCGTCGGCATCTTCGAGGAGGCCCACGAGAAAGAAGACGTCGTTCGCTTTATGAAACGCGTCAATCAGACACTGCTCAAGCTCGACGGTGACCCGGACGACCCGATTCACGTCAAGGCCTTCGACAAGGCCGGCTGCCTCGGCCACCGGATGATTCGCACGCTGGAAGAAATTGACCTGATTCCGGATGAGGAGTACCCCCTATTGATGGAGAGTCACCTCGATGGCTGGGAGTTCGCGGTCGAGGCGTGGATCCACGATGGCAAAATCCAGTTCCTCAATATCTCCGAATACGTGACGCTGGGTTACTCGGTCTTTGTTCCCGCGACCAACGAGCTTGAGAGCTGGCGCAATGCGATCACCAAGCAGATTGAGCTGTTAATCAAAACGTTTGATATTCAGTTCGGCTTGATTCACCCCGAGTACTTCGTCACGGCTGACGGAGAGATGTACTTTGGCGAGGTCGCTTATCGTCCACCCGGTTTTAAAGCATTCGAGCTGATCGAGAGAGCCTACGGCTTTAACGCCTATCAGGCCTCCATGCTGGTGTTCGACCCGAAAAGCACGAAAGAGGAAGTGGAGGCCTTCTTCCCCCGCGAAGTGGTCGATGCCAAGGGGTACGCAGGTTGCTTCGGCGTGTACCCACGCCGCCGTGTGGTGAGCAAACTGGAAATGCCCAAAGAGTGCATCGAGCACCCCTATTTCGAGTCGCACGAACTGGTCGCACCGACTGAAGAAACGGTGCCCGACCGCTCAGCCTTCGGCACGCACTGGGGCTTGGTCTTCTTCTTCGGTGATGATCCCATCAAGATGCGGGATCTGCTGAAAGCCCAGGAGGATTTGGATTTTTACGTCTAAGGGGTAACGCTTTTTTTAGAACTAAGGGCAATGCCTTTCCATCCTGGTAGGGCATTGCCTGTTTTTTTTAGCCCACGCGATTTGCCCCTCCCGCCCCTTTACGTTCTCAGATAGTCCATACACTATTGATCAATAGGCCGAGTACACGGTTTTCTAGGATGGAGCGGACATCATGCTGAGAGCAAGCAGCCAAACAACCCAAGCTTCACAGGGGCTTTCAAAAGACGAAACCGGCTCGGGAAGCGCGCTCAACTCGCACTACTGGATGCCCTTTAGCGCCAATCGCGATTTTCGTGCCAACCCGCGCGTGATAGCCGGAGCCGAAGGGCGGTACTACATCGATAATCGGGGTCGTAAGCTGTTTGACTCGCTCTCTGGCCTATGGACCTGCGGTGCCGGCCATAACCGCGAAGAGATTCAAAAAGCCGTGGCATCACAGCTGGGTACGCTCGATTTTGCCCCAGGTTTTCAAATGGGTCACCCGCTGGCATTCAAGCTGGCGGAAAAGGTCGCAAGCCTTACGCCCACCGGGCTTGATCACGTGTTTTTCACCAACTCAGGCTCGGAGGCGGCGGATACCGCGGTCAAAATGGCCAAAGCCTACTGGCGCTTGAAAGGTCGGCCCGAGAAAACCCGCATGATTGGCCGCGCCAAGGGCTACCACGGCGTGAACATCGGTGGTACCAGCCTGGGCGGTATCGGCGGCAACCGCAAACACTACGGCCAGCTGATGGACGTAACGCACCTGCCGCATACCCTTCAGGCGGGGCACGCCTTTACCCGTGGCCAGGCCGAAAGCGGCGCTGAACTGGCCGATGCACTGCTTGATCACATCGCCCTGCACGATGCTTCCAGCATTGCGGCCGTTATTGTCGAGCCGATGTCCGGCTCGGCGGGAGTGATCGTGCCGCCCAAGGGGTACCTAGAGCGGCTGCGCGAAATCTGCACCGCCCACGATATCCTGTTGATTTTTGACGAAGTCATTACCGCCTTCGGCCGCAGCGGGGCGACCACCGGCGCTGAAGCCTTTGGCGTGACGCCGGATATCATGAACGTGGCCAAGCAGATCACCAACGGCGCCGTGCCCATGGGCGCGGTCATTGCTTCAAGGGAAATTTTCGATACCTTCATGCACGCTGGTGGCCCCCAGCACGCCATTGAGTTCTCCCATGGCTACACCTACAGCGCGCACCCGGTAGCCTGCGCGGCAGGGTTGGCCACGCTTGAACTCATGGAGCGCGAGAACTTTCCCGCCCAGGTCAGTGCCATCGCACCGTCCTTCGAGCAGACATTGCATGCTCTAAAAGGCAGCCCCCACATTGTCGATATCCGCAACTACGGCTTAGCCGGGGCGATTCAGCTTGCCCCGCGCGACGGTGACCCCACCATTCGGCCCCGTGATGCGCACATGGCGCTGTGGGAGGCGGGTTTCTATGTGCGCTATGGCGGTGACACGCTGCAATTCGGCCCGCCGTTTGGCACCACCGAGGCCGAGCTGGAGAGGCTTTTTGATGCAGTCGCGACCACCTTGGAGGCGCTGAAATAAGCTATTTTGTGCTTATCGTGGCGCGCCCACCGCGCCATAACGCAAAAACCCCGCACTTGGCGTAATGCCATTGATGCTGAGTCCGAACAACAGATGGCAGGATACATCCATCTCCCACATCCACACCTGACAGGACCGATAACATGGCAGAGACATCCAAACCCATTAACCTCGCTCTTCAGGGTGGCGGTGCGCATGGCGCCTTTACATGGGGGGTTCTTGACCGGATTTTGGAGGATGGACGGTTGCGGATTACGGGGATCTCGGGCACCTCGGCGGGCGCCATGAACGCGGTGGCGCTGGCCGATGGCTTCACCCGCGACGGCCCCGATGGAGCGCGTGCGGCTCTCGATCACTTCTGGCGGAGCATGAGCGAAAGCGCGCGGCACAGTCCGCTAAGACGGACGCCGATCGATCTCTTGATGGGCCACTGGGGGCTGGAGAACAACCCCGTGTATCACGCCATGAACGCGCTCGCCCACGTGGCCTCGCCGTATCAGCTCAATCCGATGAACATCAACCCCTTGCGCGACTTGGTAGAAGAGAGCATCGATTTTGCCATGGTACGCCAATGCACTGCCTTCAAGCTTTTCATCTCCGCCACCAATGTGGAAACCGGCAAGGTCAAGGTCTTCCCGCGGAAGGAGCTGACAGCGGACATGGTGATGGCTTCCGCCTGCCTGCCCGATCTTTTTCAGGCGGTCGAGATCGATGGGGTGCCCTACTGGGACGGTGGCTACATGGGCAATCCGTCGCTGTTTCCCTTTCACGGCGAGACCGACACCGACGACATCTTGGTGGTTCAGATCAATCCCATCGAGCGCAAGGGCGTCCCCAAGACCCCCCAAGAGATCCAGAACCGCATGAGCGAGATCAGCTTTAATAGCAGCCTGCTCAAGGAGTTGCGGGCGATCGATTTTGTCGACCGGCTGATCTGTCAGGGCAAGCTCTCACCCGATGAGTATCGTCAGGTGCGGGTGCATATCGTGGAAAACCAAGCGGAGATGAACCCCCTGGGAGCGTCGTCGAAGATGAATGCCGAGTGGGAATTTCTCGTTAAGCTACGCGACATGGGACGAACCACCGCCACCCGCTGGCTGGAGGCGAACTTCGCCGACATCGGCGAGCGTTCAACGGTCGACCTTCGCCAGATGTTCCAAGGTATCGGTGCCCAGCACCAAGGCTGACCGAGTTGCTGCCCGAGCCCATGACGGTTGGTCAGGCCGATGTGGTCAGGCATAAGCGGGAAGCTGTTCCGGTAACGTCGTCAGGTCGTTCAAGGGAATGGGCCGCGAGAACAGAAAGCCCTGCAGCAACTCGCACCGGCGTCGTACCATATCCTGCTGCTCTTCACGGGTCTCGATGCCTTCGGCGACCACGATCATCTCCATATGGTGCGCCATGGTGATCACGCCCTGCACGATAGCGGCGATACGATGGTCCTGCTGGGCCTTCTGCACGAAGCTGCGGTCGAGCTTGAGTTTGTGCGCGGGCAGGTCGCACAGGTAACTGAGGCTTGAGAAGCCGGTGCCGAAGTCATCAATCGCGACCCGTACCCCCATCGTATTGAGTGCCTCCATGAGCTCGATCACCGGTTCGGCACCGTCCAGCAGCACACTCTCGGTAATTTCCAGCTCCAGCAGTGCCGGCGGTAGGTCCGAACGCGACAAGGCCTCTTCAACTTCCTCAAAAAAGCCCTTGCGGCAAAACTGCAGCGACGAAATGTTCACCGCCACCGGCAGTTCGCGGCCCGTGCTGGCGCGAAGTTCGGCGATGTCGCGGCAAGCCTGTTGCAGGATCCAACGCCCTAACGGGATGATCTGCCCCGTTTGTTCGGCCAAGGGGATGAACTCCCCCGGTGACACCATGCCCCGCGTCGGGTGGCGCCAGCGCACCAGCGCCTCGACGCTACGGAGTTCGCCGCTTGAGGCATCCACCTGGGGCTGATAGTGAAGCTCGAACTGCTCTTCGAGTAACGCCGTGTTCAGCTCGTGGCGCATCATCACGCTATGCCGAGAGCTCTCTGCCTGGCGCCCCGCGTACCACTGCCAGGTGTTGCGACCCTGACGCTTGGCCTGCTCCACGGCCAGGTCGGCGTGCTGGACGAGTTCGTGGGACTGCTCTAGGGGGACGCAGTTGCAGGCGATGCCAATACTGGCGCTGAGCTGAATGAGCTGACCGTCCACCTCGACGGGCTGTGCCAAGGCCACGAGAATACGCTCGGCCAGCTGAATCACTTGATCACGGCTGCCATAATTGACCAGCAAGATACCGAATTCATCCCCACCCAGGCGTGCCAACACGTCGTCCGAGCCCAGCAGCGTTTCCAGCCGTTGCGCGATGGTGCTCAGCACCTGGTTGCCGACATGATGCCCTAGCCCGTCATTGATGGCCTTAAAGCCGTCCATGTCCAGGTACATCATGGCCAGCAGCTCCGGTTTCTTCAGGCTACGCTGAAAGGCATCATCTAACAGACGGGTAAAGGCCGTTAAGTTGTACAGCCCGGTCAGCAGGTCGTGGGTCGCTTGATGCGCGATATGGGCTTCTTGCGTTTTTCGCTCAGTGATGTCTTGCTGAGTCCCGATAAAGTGGCTGCAGACCTGGTCGTCATCGAATACCGGGCTGATTTCCAGCTGGTTCCAGAACGGCGTGCCATCCTTGCGATAATTGAGCAGTGTCACGCGGACATCGCGCTGCTGGCGGATGTCCGTGCGGATCTTGTCCACGGCGTCCGGGTCGGTCTCCGGCCCCTGCAGGAAACGACAATTGATGCCTAGTACCTCATCGAGGTCGTAGCCGGTCATGGTCAAAAAGGCCGGGTTGGCGTACACGATGGGCATATCGGGTTCGCGCGCATCCGCCATTAACACCCCGTTGGGGCTGGCTTCGATCCCGCGACTGAGCCGTCTCAAGGCATCGGTTTGGCGCTTGCGCTGGGTAATGTCGCGGCAGATGCCGTAGACGCCGACGATCTCGTCATCCAAGACCACGGGAAAGTTGATCACCTCCAGGTAACAGGTGTAACCCTCGGCATGGGTGACGCGGGTTTCATACGTCACCGCCTCGCCGAGGGCGGCCATGTTGAAATACACCAAGGTCATCTCGCGGTCTTCAGGTTCGATGAAGCGGCTTAAGTGCTGGCCGAGCAGGTGGGATTCGGGGTAACCAGTCATCTGCTCTAGCGCCGGATTGCAGCGCAAAAAACGGCCTTCCAGGTCGAACTCATAGACGCCATCGGGATGGTGGGTGAACAGCGACCGGTACCACTGCGTGAGCTCACGGTGGTGCTGGGTATCGCGTTCACGCAGGAAGGCCAACGAGATCAGCGCCGCGGCTTGATGCAGTCGCTGCTCGCTATCCGCCGTGGGTATTCTGGGCGTAGCGTAGTAGACGCTAAAGGTACTGAGTAGCTCCCCGTCGGGGGCGATCACGGGGCTGGACCAGCACGCGCGAACCCCTTCGGCAAGGGCGGCGTCGCGGAAACCCTCCCAGCGGGGGTCGGCGGCGATGTCCACCGTGAACACCGGGCTGCGCTCATGGGCCGCCGTGGCGAAGGACGCCACATCGGGTGCAACGCGAACCTTCTGCAACGCTTTATGGTAGTGGGCGGAAAAGCGCGGGTTGGGTAACAGGCTTAACGTGCCGTCCTGCGCGTCGTAAAGCATGAACGTCACGATGGCATCGGGTAGCCGCTGTTTTATCCACTGGGCGATGGCGTCCAGCGTTTCGGGCAATGGGGCGCGTTGCGATATGAGTCGGTGGATATCTTGTTGGGCTTCCAGCTGACGCACTTCATCGTTCATCGACAATCCTTATGGGTATAAAGACTTAAGCTGTTAGGTGGATTCGCCAGTGGGAATGACCAGCCTGAACGTTCTCTCCCCATACTACAACAAGCACCGCCCTAAGGATTTTTTGCCATCGTTACGCCTACGCTCTATGCCATTAGCGTGCTCCCCAGTGCCAGCTTTATCGCGATCACAGCCATCATAACGCCGATCACGCCGTCGATCGTGCGCCACGCGACCGGGCGGGAGAGCCAGGGGGAGAGCGCCGCCCCGCCCCAGGCGAGCAGACAGAACCAGCCAATGGAGGCCGTCACGGCGCCGGCGACGAAGGTCGGGGCGCTCTCCTGCTGGGCACCAATGGCGGGAATAAGCAGCAGCGTGTCCAGGTAGACCTGCGGGTTGAGCACGGTGACGGCGAGCGTGGCCAGCAGCACCTGGGCGACACTGCGATCGCGCTGGGTGTCGGCGTCTAGCCCCTGGCGACCATAGGCGGCGCGGTAGAGCGCCAGCGCGGCCAAGTAGCTGAGAAAGGCAACCCCCAGCCAGCGCATCACTTCCATGGCGCTCGGCAGCGCCATGAGCAGCGCCCCCACGCCGAACATACCCAAGCTCAGCAGGGCAATATCGGCGCTGATACACAGCCCCGCCGACCACCAGTGGTGCTCGCGCCTAACGGCCACGCCGAGCACGTACGCATTCTGCGCGCCAATCGCCATGATGATACCGCCGCATACCACTAATCCGGTGAGATAGCTCTCCCACATAAAACGCCTCCGTGTGCCGTCAGGTTGTCGAAGGCGCAGCTTACCGGCTGGCATGTATGGAGAAAAATCATAATACTAATGCTGTATTAGCTTTGCTTATGAAAAGGAGACGCAGTGCTCGACTATAAGCTGCTGCAGGCGCTCGCCACGGTGGTGGAGTGCGACGGCTTTGAACGCGCGGGGGAGGTGCTCGGCATCTCGCAGTCGGCGATCTCGCAGCGCATCAAAACCCTGGAAGTGCGGCTCGGGCACCCGGTGTTGGTACGCCATCCGCACCTTGCCCCTACCCCGGCGGGGCAGAAACTGCTGACCCACTACCAGCAGGTGGTGCTGCTGGAGCGCGATCTGCGTGAGTCGCTGCCCACCCTTGACGAGCCGGCCACGCGGCTGCGGATCGCCATCAACGCCGACAGTTTGGCCACCTGGTGGGCCGATACCGTGGCGCCGCTGTGTCAGGAGGAGGGCGTGCTGCTGGATATGGTGGTGGAGGATCAGGAGGTCGGCCTTAAACGGATGCGCGACGGCGACGTGGCCGCCTGCCTCTGCGCCGGCGACGTGGCCGCCTGCCTCTGCGCCACACCGCAGCCGATGGCCGGCGCGCGCTGCGAGCCGCTAGGCGAGATGTGCTACTACCCGCTCTCCACCCCGGCTTACCGTGAGCGCTACTTTGCCCGCGGCGTCAACGATGCCGCCCTGGCGCGAGCGCCGGCCATCGTCTACGGCCCGCACGATCAGTTGCAGCACCGCTTCCTGGCCCAGTGTGGCTACCACGGGCGCTTTCCCTATCACCTCTGCCCCTCATCGGAAGGCTTTGTACGGTTGGCCCTCGCCGGCGTGGGGTATGGGATGATCCCGCAGATGCAGGTGGAGGATCATCTTTGCACAGGTCGTCTTATTAGCGTCGTCGACCAAGCGCTCCACGTGCCGCTCTACTGGCACACGTGGCGCCACAGCAGCGGCCTCCTGCAGCGCTTAACCGCGCGCCTGCGTACCGTGGCGTTGTCCTAAGATCGCCGCTTTGCGTTTTACAGCAGGGGAATGGTGATACCGCCTATCAACCAGAGCAGCGCGATCACCACCAACACCCGCAGCACCTTATCGGTCATCGAGGCGCCCCCGTGATCGTGGTCGTGATGCTCATGGTGATGGGCGTGCTGTTTTTGGCCCTGTCGCCAGAACCCAACCAGCACGGCGGTCGCGGCCAGGAAGAGGATGTTCAGAACGCTTTGGTAGTTCCACTGGAAAAACTCCCGCTCTGCCATTGTCATCTGACCACTGAAGTCGGGCAGAAGGCCCAGTAGCGCCAGGGCGTAATGCATGGCCAGGGAGACGCTGACGATGCCGACCAGCATCAGGGCGAGAATATACAGCGCCATTTTCCAGCCGTAGTAGGAGGCGTTAATTCTGAGCACGGGCAGTACGACCAGGTCGGAAAAGATAAACGCCATCACGCCGGCGAAGCTCACCCCCTGAGCAAACAGCACGGCGGCCAGCGGGATATTGCCCATGGAGCCGATGAAGGTGAAGAAAGCCGCCAGCGGCCCCACCAACGTCTGCGCCAGTACCGCGATAAAACCGGGGTTGGCGGCATTCTCGCCGCCCGCGCCCATAAACAGGGCCTCGAAGAAGCTCTGGGGCACCATGGCGGAGATGATCCCGGCGACGGTGAAGCCGATCAGCACGTCCTTCCAGACCATCTGCCACTCCATCATGTAGGTCTGGCCAATCTGCTGCCAGCCCGCTTGGGTGGTGATTTTCTCTTTCCAACTTTTGCCTTCGCCGTCGCTCTGGGTATCGCCATCCTCCATTTTTTTACGCGCGTGCGCCTCTAGCCGGCGGGGCCGGGTAATACGCACCAGTAGCCACGTCACCAGGATTAGCAGAATACCGCCGACATACTCCCCGACGACGAACTGCCAACCGAGGAAAACGGCGATCACCATCCCAAGCTCGATGACCAGGTTGGTGGAGGCGAGCATGAACGCCAGGGAAGGCGCCAGGCCGGCGCCCTTGTTGAAAATCGCCCGCGTGGTGGCCAGCGCCGAGAAGCTACAGGAGCTAGAAAGGAAACCAAAGAAGGTGCCCAGGGCAATGCTGCGCGGCCCCTCCTTACCCATGGCTTGCTGCATGCGTTGCCGGGTCACCAGTACTTGGATGAGGCTGCTGATGATATAGCCGAGCACGAACGCCCATAGCGCCATCCAGAAAAAGCCGAGGCTGGTGGTGGCGGCTTCATGCCAGAGGGTAAAAAAATGGCTCAAATTGTTCTCCTATCTGCTGCAGGTGATCGGATGGCGATTTAGTCGCTTTCTCTCAACTAGTTTCCTCACCTTAGTTCAATTTTTGCCGCCCTGTGCGGGAGTGGCGTTTGACGTTGGCGGCAAAAACGAACGCGTTTATGTCCGCGTCGTGGTGAAAAATGGTAGAGCGCGCGCACCGCGACTAGACTCAAGAATATTTGGCGGGATGGCCCGATCAGGCATGTACCCATTCAAATGAAGGATCGGAGATAATAATGATTAACCTGACTATCAATGGAGAGCAGCACGAGCTGGATATTCCCGGCGATATGCCCCTGCTTTGGGCCATTCGCGATGTGGTGGGAATGAAAGGCACCAAGTTTGGCTGCGGTATCGCCCAGTGCGGTGCTTGCACCGTTCATGTCGATGGTGAGGCGACACGCTCCTGCGTGACGCCCGTTGCCACGGTCCAGGGGAGCGATATCACCACGATCGAGGCGATGGCCGATGACGCCGTCGGCAAGAGAGTCCAACAGGCGTGGCTGGACTTAGGCGTGGCGCAGTGCGGCTACTGCCAGGGCGGCCAGATCATGAACGCCACGGCGCTTTTGAAGCAGACACCGGCGCCACAAACCCAGGAAATTGTCGAGGCCATGGCAGGCAACCTCTGCCGCTGCGGCACCTATAACCGCATTCTGGCGGCCATTGAGCGTGCCTCAACCCAGGAGGCCAACTCATGAGCCGATCAAACGAGACGCCGTTAAACGATACCTTGCTGCTCGCCAATGTCAGCCGCCGTAATCTTTTGAAAGGCATGGCGGCGGGCTCGGCCCTGCTGCTCGCCGCCCGCTGGGATCTCGGCTTTGCCAATCAACAGGCGCAGTTTGGCGCCGGCGCCATGCCCGGGGGCTGGGTGGATGACCCCAATGTGTTTATCCATATCGACACCGATGGCGTGGTCACCATCGTCAATAACCGGGCCGAGATGGGCCAGGGCATCCGCACCAGCCTTGTGATGGTGGCGGCCGACGAGCTAGGCGCGGATTGGGATCAGGTGCGGGCGCAGCAGGCGGAGGCGAATCAGGAGAAGTACGGTAACCAGAATACCGATGGCTCCCGCAGCATGCGCCACTGGTATGACCCCATGCGCCGAGCGGCCGCCGCCGCAAGACAGATGCTTGAGCAGGCCGCGGCCAACCAGTGGGAGGTGCCGGTCCACGAGGTGCGGGCCGAGGTCCATAAGGTGGTGCATCCCGCCTCGGGCCGTGAGCTTGGCTTTGGCGAACTTGCCAGCGCCGCGCGCGAGCTGGAAGTGCCCAATCGCGACGCCCTGGTGCTCAAGGCCGATAGCGAACTGCGCTTTATCGGCAAGGAGTCCGGCCTGATCAACGGCGAGCTCAAATCCGCCTATCCCAAAGCTATCGATGGCGAAGACATCGTCACCGGCCAGGCGATTTTCGGGGCCGATGTGGACCTAGAGGACACCCTCTACGCGGTGGTGGCCCGTCCGCCGGTTTATGGCGCGAAGGTCAAAAGCGTCGATGATAGCGAGGCGTTGAACGTTACTGGCGTGAACAAGGTATTGCGCATTGAAGGCGTCGACCCGCCCGGGGCGTTCAACCCGCTCGGGGGCGTGGTCGTGGTGGCGAGCAACACCTGGGCCGCCATGGAAGGTCGCCGGGCGCTTAAGATCGAGTGGGACTTGGACGCGGCGGGCGATAATGCCGACTACACTTCCGATGCCTACCGTGAGGCCCTGGAGCAGGTGGCGCAATCCCCCGGTAAGGTCGTTCGTCAGACCGGCGATGTCGAGACCGCTCTGCAAGAGGCTGACAAACGGGTGTCGGCCACCTATTACATGCCCCATATGGCGCAGTCGCCCATGGAGCCGCCGGTGGCGGTGGTGCGAATCAAGGACGGCAAGGCCGAAGCCTGGGCGCCGGTTCAGAACCCCCGGGCGACCCGAGAGGGCATCGCGGGGGAGCTTGCGATGGACGTAGAGAACGTCACCGTTCACCAAACCCTGCTCGGCGGGGGCTTCGGGCGCAAGTCGAAACCCGATTTCGTGATCGAGGCAGCCCGAGTGGCGAAGGCGTTCGAGGGCCGGCCCATCAAGCTGCAGTGGTCGCGGGAAGACGATATTCAGCACGCCTACTTCCACGCGGTCTCCGTCGACCACCTGGAAGCGGGCTTGGACAGCGAGGGCAAAGCGACCAGCTGGCGCCACCGCACCCTCTCACCCAGTATCGCCTCGCTGTTTGCCCCGGACCCCGAGCATAAGCAGGAGTTCGAGCTGGGGATGGGCTTCAACACCATGCCGTTCGATATTCCGGCGATTCGGCTGGAGAACCCGCCGGCATCGGCCCATGTGCGTATCGGCTGGTTCCGCTCGGTGTATAACCTGCCTCACGCCTGGGCGATTCAGAGCTTCGCCCATGAGCTTGCCGTCGAGGCCGGTAGGGACCACCGGGACTATGTGCTGGAACTGCTGGGGCCGGATCGGGAGATACACAACCTGACCGTGGGCGATGGCTGGAACTACGGTGAAGACCCTGCCCTCTATCCCATTGACGTGGCCCGCATGCGCCGGGTGATCGAGCGCGCCACCGATGAAGCGGGCTGGGGGCGCGAAACCGGCGACGGACGGGGTCTCGGTCTTGCCTTCCACCACAGCTTTGTCTCTTACACCGCCGTTGTCTTTGACGTCGAAGTGAACAATGAAGGGGAAGTGACCATCCACCGGGCGGACATCGCCTTCGACTGCGGCCCTCAAGCGAACCCCGAGCGTATCCGGGCGCAGATGGAGGGCTCGGTGGTGATGGGCATTGGCGTCGCCCTGCAAAGCGAAGTGACCTTCGAAAATGGCGTCGCCCAGCAGGACAACTTCGATACGTACCTGATACCCCGCATGCCCAATGCACCAAAAGAGCTCCATGTGCACCTGATCGATAACCCCAACGAGGCCATGGGCGGTGTCGGTGAGCCGGGCTTTCCCCCGGTGGCGCCGGCGCTTTGCAACGCCCTCTTTGCCGCCACCGGGAAACGTATCCGGCGCCTTCCCGTTGGCAACCAGCTGAGCTGATGCCCATGCAGCGTCTGGATTATCAGGTGGTGGAGCAAGCCATTGAGTGGCAGCAACGCGGCGAAACGGTATGGCTCTGCACCGTGATTGCCACCTTTGGCTCGTCTCCCCGGGAGCCCGGCTCGCTCATGGTCGCTAATGCGGAAGGCGAGCATGTAGGGTCGCTCTCGGGGGGCTGCGTTGAGGAGGACTTTCTGGCGCGCCTATCCGCCGGCGAGTACGAGCTGCCGGCGGTCATCGTCCGCTATGGCGACCAACACGATGCCGTCGAGGGTGCGCCGGTTCGCCTGCCTTGCGGCGGCATTCTCGATGTCTTGGTGGAGCGGCTGGCCGCGACGCCCGAAAACCTGACTCACCTTGAGCAACTCAAGGCGTCGCTTTCGGGCGAGCAGGAGCGCGCGCGGCATATCCGCTTGACCGATGGCAAAAGCTGGCTGGCGGAGATTGAGCCGACCGGGCCGCGCGTGGCGTGGCAGGAGGGCGAAGAGGTCATTAAGGTGCGTATTGGCCCCATCGCCAAGTTGATCCTAGCAGGCTACTCGACGGTGGCGGCGGCCTGTGCCGATTTTGCCCTTAGCCTCGGCTACCAAGTGGTGCTTTGTGACCCCCGCGAGGAGGTCACCCGGCAGATGTCACTCCCGGCGGGGGTCGACTTTATTCCCCAGCTCCCTTCGCGCTACATCGCCACCCCCGATGCCTGTACGCCGTCAACGGCGGTGGTGGCCGTCACCCACGACCCGCGCATCGACGATTTGGCCATCATGGAGGCGGTCAAAACCCCCGCCCGCTATATTGGCGTGATGGGCTCAAGGCGAACGACGCAGCTTCGGGCCGAGCGGCTACGCCGAACGGGCGGGCTGACCGACGCCGAGATCGCGCGTATTCACATGCCCATCGGCCTGGACCTTGGCAGCAAGACGCCGGTAGAGATCGCCCTGGCCATCATGGCGGATATCGTGCGGGTAAGACGAGGGCGGGCGCTTTCAGAGCTATGAAACCCATGGCTGCCCTTATCATGGCCGCTGGCGCCAGCTCACGCTTTGGCGGCTGCAAGCTGCTGGCGGACGTGGGCGGTCGCCCCATGCTTCAGCAACGCATCGACCAGGCTGGCGAATGGCTCCCTGAGGATGTTTACGTGGTGAGCGGCGCTTGGCATCAAGCGCTCATGGCGGCGAAGGAGAGGGGGGAGCTATCCGGCGCTTCCTTCCTTTACGCCGACCGCTGGTCCGATGGGCTGGCGGCCTCGTTGGTCACCGGCATTCACGCGCTGGAAGCCGATTACGCTGCCGTGCTGGTGCTACTCGCGGATCAGGTCGCGCTTGAGCGCCGTGACCTGGCGCGCTTGTTGGCCACCTTCAACCAACACAATAGCGACGGGCACGCGATTGTCTGCGCTTTTTATCAGGGGAGACGGGGCGTGCCGGCGATCTTCGGGCGCAAAAGTTTCCCGCGATTAAAACGGCTCAGCGGAGATCAGGGGGCGAAGGCGGTGCTGTATGAGTCGGCCTTTCCTGTTTATGAATGCCCCCTGCCCAACGCCGCCTTGGACATCGATTACCGTGACCAGCTAACCCCGCGAAACGGATACGCTTGGGGCCATTGAGGGCGCCTATACGGACTTGACCACTCTCGGAGGTAATGACAATGGACTACCACCAGTACCGTGACGCCCTGGCCGCGTCGTTAGCCCAAAGCGAGCTGCCCTTTGCTGCCTCAGAGTATCAACAGCGCGTGTCGAAGGTACGCCAAGCCATGTCCCATCGCGGGTTCGATGCGCTGCTGCTGACCGACCCGGCCGATATCAACTACCTAAGCGGCTATCACACCTTTGAGGTCTCGGTGCACGCCTGCTTGGTCTGCACCCCGGAGCGCTTGGTGCTGCAAGTGGCGTCGATTGAGACTGGGGCGGCGGTGGTCACCGCCCGAGTGGACGAGATTATCGGCTATCGCTGGGAAAGCCCGGATGAAATCACCACGCCTCTCGCCGACATGCTGGCGGCGTGTGGGCGAATTGGCATCGATGGCGGCAGCGGCGGCCTTCGCGTTGGCGTGATGGAGGCGTTGGCGAATGTGTTAGGCAGAGCGCGCTTCTGCGAGGCGGGTGATCTGCTGGATGCGATTCGCATCGTCAAAAGCGCGGCCGAACTCGACATGCTGCAAGAGAGCGCGCGCATCACCGCCGCCGGACTGGAGGCGGCCATGGCGGTAATCCGCCCTGGCATCAGCGATAACCAGGTGGCCGCCGCCGGCGCGCAAGCGCTGCTGGAAAACGGCAGCGAGTTTATGAGCCTGCAGCCGATTGTCACCAGCGGGCCGCGAATTGGGATCATTCACGTCAACCATAAGCGGCGCGTGATTCAGCCGAATGAGCCGGTATTTTTGGAGTTCGGCGCCGCTTATCAACGCTATACCGCACCCATGATGCGCACCGCCGTCACAGGTCGCCCCAACGCTGACTTGGTGGCCACCCGTGATCTTTGCCGTGCCCTGTTTGAGTCGCTCTGCAGCACCCTGCGTCCCGGCAATACCTTCGATGACGCCGCGCGCGCCGCCGATGCCCTGCTCGCGCCGCAGCGTGAGCGGCTGTTTTTCTCGGGGGTGTTTGGTTACGCGGTGGGGGCACAGTTCCCGCCCAGCTGGGTAGAGGGCACCGGCTACATTGCCCAAGGGCAAAAGCGCACTTTTGAAACCAATATGGTCTTTCACCTGCCGCTTTGTCTGCGCGTGCCGGGGCAGTGGGGTGTGGGGCTCAGCGATACGGTCGTCGTCACCGAGCAGGGCGCCAAGCCTATTACCTCAAACGACTGGCAGCTGTACGAGACAACTCACAGCCAAGGGCTCAACCCCCGGTCATCCGCTTAGCGACTCAATGGCACAACCCCCGGTCACCCTGAGCGTGTCGAAGGGGCAGGGTGTTGTGCCGACGCTTGACGGGTTAATCGGGCGATCAGTTTTCCAGTGTCGCCTCCAAGGTGATCTCAGCGTTTAAAAGCTTGGAGATCGGGCAGTTCTCTTTGGCGCCGTTGGCCGCTTCTTCAAACGCGCTTTGATCGGCGTCCGGCACTTTGCCGCGGGTGACGAGATGCACGTTCGTGACCGCGAGCGTTTCCGGGTCCAACGTAACGGTCGCCTCGGTATCAATGCTGTCAGCGCGGTAGCCCGCCTCTTCCAGCATCATCGAGAACGCCATGGAGAAGCAGCCGGCATGCGCCGCCCCAATTAACTCTTCGGGGTTGGTGCCCTCGGCGCCTTCAAAACGCTTGCGGAAGTCGTAGCTAACATCCTTTAGCGTGCCGCTGCCGGTCGACAGGCTGCCACCGCCATCTTTCAGGCCACCTTTCCACTGTGCCGTTGCGGTATTTTTGATGCTCATACGCTCTCCTCCTCATTAGGGTGCTGCTTTTGCACACCTTGATGAATGGCCGGTGCTGAGTATTCATCGTAGCTGACAATCAAACTGTCGCAACCGGCGATGTTTTTCAACATCAGTGAGTGTCAGAAACGCCAACGGTCATGACCGGTGCTTTTCCGAGCCAGAAGAGCGCTGGCTCCAGGGCATGGTCGCGAATTGCGCTTGGCTGTCGGCGCGCGTCAAGGGGCGTTCCGAGCGCAGCGCGCGATACAGCGCCAAACAGATCGCGATGAGCAAAAAGGACATCACAAAGCCCAGGGAGATCGAGGCGTCCTGAAGCGCCCGCAGCCCGCCCACGATTAATAAGATCGCCGCCACGGCGCCCTCGGAGACGGCCCAGAACACCCGCTGCGCGCGCGGTGGGTTGGGGTGGCCGCCGGAAGTCACCATGTCATCGACCAGCGAGCCCGAGTCCGAGGAGGTAATAAAGAACAGCACGATCACCAGGGTCGCCACCATCATGGTCACCCCCGCCAGCGGCAGCTCCCCTAGCAGCGCGTGCAGCGACAGCGACACGTCCTCTTGCACGACCTCACCCAGCCCGCCACTGCCGAAAAGCTCGATATGAATCGCCGAGCCGCCAAAGACGGACAGCCAGACGAAGGTGACCAGCGTGGGGGCCAGCATCACCGAAAGAATAAACTCGCGCAGGGTGCGCCCCCTGGAGATCCGGGCCACAAACACCCCAACAAACGGTGACCAGGAGATCCACCACCCCCAGTAGAACATGGTCCAGGAGGTTTGCCAGTCGGTGTTTTCGGTGTACTCCACCCAAAGGCTCATCTCCGGCAATTTCTGCAGATACATCCCCAGCGATCCCACCAGGGTTTCGAGGATATAGATCGTCTCTCCCGCAAAAAACACGAACAGCATCAAACCAAACGCCAGCGAAAGGTTGATCAGGCTCAGCCGGCGAATGCCCGCGCTGATACCGGAGATCACCGACAGCGTGGCCACCAGGGTGATCAAGCCGATGATGGCGACTTGCACGCTGGTCTGCTGGGGCAGGTCGAGGTACTGCGCGAGACCGCTGTTGATCTGCATCGCCCCCAGCCCCAGGGAGGTCGCCACGCCCAGCAGCGTGCCCACCGTGCACAAAATATCCACGCCATGGCCGATGGGCCCGTTGATATGGCGCCCGATCAGGGGGTGAAGAATGGATCTTGGGGCGAGGGGAAGTTCGTGACGAAAATGGAAATACGCAATGGAGGCGCCAAACAGAATATAAATGGCCCACGGGTGCAGCCCCCAGTGGAAAAAGGTGTAACGCATGGCCTCCTTGGCCGCCTCGGGCGTGCCGCCCTCGGCCAAAAACGGGTTGGCATGGTGATAGAGCGGCTCCGCTACCCCCCAGAACACCAGGCCCGTGCCCATGCCGGCACTGAACAGCATGGCGAACCAGGCCCGATAGCTAAAATCGGGGCGTGAATCCGGCGGCCCAAGGCGCAGCTTGGCATAGGGGCTTACCAGTAACCAAAGCGTGAAGATCACGAACAGGGTGACGATCAGGGCGTAGTACCAGCCAAAGGTGCGTGAAATAGCCTGCTGCAGTTGAGAAAAGGCATCACTTGCCGTGGCGGTATAAAAACCGCCAAAAATGCAGAAGCCAATGACGCACAGCGCCGAGCCAATAAAGACAGGCGGCGACATCCTGTGACTAAAGCGATACCACCCCTGGGCTAGGCCCGCTTTGAGTGACCCCATAAGGCAATCTCCCGGAAAATTGTCGCGGCGATACCTTCAGCCTAACCACTTTCGCCGCGTGCGTCGCGCTGATGTTCAGGATGCAGCCGCCGCGTAATTCTGGACTTAAACGTTTAAACGATCGAATATGAAAGTAGACGCCATAAACATCACAACACCAAAAACAGAAGATGGCCGTATCCGCCTGACGTGCTTTAACAGTGAGATGACCATGTCCTACTTCACCATTGCCGGTGTTCAGATGCATGCCCTACACCACGGCGACAATACCGATGCCATGCGCCATCGCGTCGATGCGCTCATGAACCGTTTTCCCCAGGTGCAGATGGTGCTCTTTAGCGAGCTTCTGCCGCTGGGCGCTTCACCGCACCACGCCACGCCGCTGCCGAGCGACGTCGAGCAGCGCTTTTGCGCCCTGGCCGAGCAGTACCGTATCTGGCTGATTCCCGGCTCGATGTTCGAACAGACCGAGGCGGGCATCTTCAACACCACCTCGGTGATCAATCCGCAAGGGCAAGTCATCGCCCGCTATCGCAAGCAGTTTCCCTTTCGGCCTTACGAGGCCGGGGTGGAGAGCGGCACCGAGTTTGTCCTCTTTGATGTTCCCGAGGTGGGGCGCTTCGGGGTGTCGATCTGCTACGACATGTGGTTCCCCGAGACCACGCGCACACTGGCGGCCATGGGGGCCGAGGTGATTTTGCACCCCACCATGACCGATACCATCGATCGCGATGTGGAACTCTCCATTGCGCGTACCAATGCCGCGGTTAACCAGTGCTACTTCTTTGACATCAACGGCGCCGGCGCGCTAGGCAATGGTCGCTCCATCGTAGTGGGGCCGTCTGGCGATGTCATTCATCAAGCGGGTATCGGTGAGGAAGTCATGCCCATCGAGATCGACCTCAACCGGGTGCGGCGCGAGCGCGAGACCGGCCTGCGTGGCCTGGGCCAACCGCTCAAGAGCTTTCGCGACCGGCAAGTGGATTTCACGCTCTACCAAAGCGAGACAGGCTCCTCTCCCTTCTTAGACACCCTAGGACCGCTGGCCAAGCCGGTGCGTGCCGACGTGTAAACACCCCCGGCGCGGTAATCCGGTCGAGGGCGGTACAAGGAGGGCAGCGATGAAATTTCTGCTGGATCTGCTGCGCCGGCTTCTGGGGCTGGGGCAGGATAGTAAAGCCGCGCGCGACTCTGGCGCGCCGGCAAGTCCCCGGGATTCTGCTGCGCAGAAAACCCGGGAAAGGGCCCATGAAGGTACCCGGGAAGGGGCGCGGCCCCTGTCCGCCACCCAAGGAGTCTCAGCCATGAGCAGCATTACCTCCATTGCCGATGTTCGTCGTCACTTTCGCAACAACAAAGCGCCTATCTATTTCATCTCGGCCACCAATTTCAATCTATTGGGAATTGGCGACTGGGTGAGCAACTTTCGCCATATCAACTATATCGACTGCTTTGAGGGGCAGCAGCGCAACGTCTTTGTGCCCAAGGAGAAGTTCCCGCGCGATTTCGAGAGCATTGAGGACATCAACAATTACTTGCTTGAGCACAAGGAGGTCATCGACTTCCTCAAGGGGCGAGCCGACGGAGAAAGCGCCGGCACGGCCGCCTTTTTGATGTTCGATGAGCACACCGAAGCGATCTGCAAACAGTTGGGGCTTAACATTGCCTTTCCGCCGGCGGCGCTGCGCCAACGCATGGACAACAAGATCGAGACCGTGCGCATCGGCAACAAGGCTGGGGTCCCCAGCGTGCCCAACGTATTGGCCAAAGTGGGCAGCTATCAGGAGCTTTGCTCGGTGAGTAAGGATCTCGGTACCGACCTGGTGGTGCAAACCGCCTTCGGTGACTCGGGCCACACCACCTTTTTCATCGCCAGCGAAGATGACTACTACAAGCATGCCGAGGAGATCGAGGCCGAGCCCGAGGTCAAGATCATGAAGCGCATTAACTGCCGCGGCTCGGCCATCGAGGCGTGTGCGACCCGGTGCGGCACGGTCGTGGGTCCGCTGATGACCGAGCTTGTGGGCTTCAAGTCATTGACACCCTACAAAGGCGGCTGGTGCGGCAACGAAATGTTCGCCGGTGCCTTCACCCAGGAAGTACGCGACAAGGCGCGGGAGTACACCTTCCAGTTTGGCGAGGCGCTGCGCGATGAGGGCTATCGTGGCTATTTCGAGCTCGACTTCCTGATCGATATGGAGACCGACGAAGTCTATCTCGGCGAACTCAATCCGCGCGTCACCGGTGCGAGCTCGCTAACCAATGTGGCGGCGTTCGCCCACTCCGACATTCCGCTGTTCCTGTTCCATTTGCTTGAGTTCTCGGATCTCGACTTCGATCTCGATATCGACGACATCAACGAGCGCTGGTCGCATCCCGAGAGCGTGGATAGCTGGAGCCAGCTGGTGATCAAGCACACCGACGAGAGCGTCGATCTGCTGACCCAGGCGCCGAAGACCGGCGTATGGCGCATGAGCGATAATGGCAGCATCAGCTACGACCACTACAGCTACCATCCGCACGCCGCCGAAAACGAGAAAGAGGCCTTCTTCCTGCGCATCAGTGGGGCGGGGGATTTCCGTTACGAAGGCGCGGATTTGGGCATTTTGATCACCCGCGGGCGTCTCATGGACGACGACTTCAATCTCAACGAACGCGCCAAAGCCTGGATCGAGGGCATTCGCGGCGAGTATGCCGGCCAGGCGCTTGCCGATCCTGTCGTAGAGGAAGTTGCCGTCAGTCACGCCATTGGCGGTGGCAACTTCAAAATTCTGTGAACATGCACGGCGCGGGGCTCAATTCGGGCCCCGGGCAGGGAGCTGAGGTGGACAAGACGCTGACGTTTCGTAGCGTTGAGGAGGCGCTTCCAGGCCCCAAGTGGCAGTCGCTGTTTCACTACCACTGGCCCGCCTATGCCCAGTGGTACCTGGCGGAGGGGGAGCGCGAGCGGCCGGCGTATCTGGCGTGCTACAACGCGATGAGCCACCACATGCCGGAGCTGCTCGGCACCTACCGGCAGCTCTGCGAGCTCGCCGGTGGGGGCGACCTTGCCGCGCGCCTGCTTAGCCTCTATCAGCCGCCCCCCTACATCACCGGCTGCTCCCAAGCGGTGCTCACAAGGCCGGGCTCGACGCTGCTGGCGCGCAACTACGACTACCCGCCGGAGCTCTGCGAGGGCACGATTCTCTACACGCGCTGGAACGGTCGTGGCGTGATCGCCATGTCCGACTGCCTGTGGGGCGTGCTCGACGGCATCAACGACGCGGGGCTTTCGGTGTCGCTGGCCTTTGGTGGCCGCAAGGTGGTGGGCGAAGGCTTCGGCGCGCCGATCATCCTGCGCTACCTCCTTGAGTTCTGCGAAACGGTGCCCGAAGCCGCCGCGGTGCTCTCCCGGGTGCCCACGCACATGGCGTACAACATCACGGTGGCCGACGCCTGCGAACGCTACGTGACGGCCATGATCGCCCCCGATCAGCGCGCCAGTATCCGGCGGGTGCCGGTGGCCACCAACCATCAGAAAAAAATCGAGTGGTATGCCCACGCCCTGGCCTCGGAGACGCTGATCCGCGAGCGCCAACTATCAATTTTGGTGGACGACGAAGCGACCACCGAGGCGCGTTTGATCGACGCTTTCTCGTCGCCACCGCTCTTTCGCCACGACTACGCCCGGGGGTTGGGCACCGTTTATACCGCGGTTTATCGCCCCCGCGAGGGGCGCGCTCAGTTCCACTGGCCGGGCAGATGGCTGGATCTGAGCTTCGATCACTTTCCCGAGGAACAGATACGGGTGCGCTACGGCGTGCGCAATTTGAACGCAGGCTAAAGCCAAACGCCAAGCATCGTTCGTTATCACCACACAGGGGTGTCGCCATGCAAGAGAGCAATCACACTGAAACGCCCTACACGGCCCTGGGCTTTTACCACAAGATCTCCCAGCTGCGAGCCGACACCTGGAACGCGCTCAAACGCGACCTCGGCCAGTTGGTGCGCATGAAAGACGATGCCCGGGTCAGGAATCTGGTCAAGGCCGTCGACGTAAAACTGACGCGTCTGGAAATTATCGAGGATTACCACGCTTTCCCCTCCAAGGAGGATTTTCGCCACCTCTGGTCGCTGTTCAACCACGGCGAGTACGTTCTGCTCGAGAAGGTGGTCAAACGTCTGGTGCGGGCGCTGATCAGCGAATCCTACCGGCGCCGTCACGTCGATCTCTCCGATAGCGACGCCGACGCCGAGGATCTTGAAACCCTGGATGCCCTCAACCAGCTTAGGCGTGGCCATCCCGCCTCCAATAGCTCGGCCCAGCCCTACTTTGAGCTATTGATCGTCGATAATCTCTCGGCCCAGGAAGAGGAGGTGGTGCGCGAGGCGTTCTATAACATGCGCCGCCCCGAGGACAAGTTCGTCTACGACGTGGTGACGGTGAGAAGCTTCGAGGACGCCTTGATCGCGGTGCTGGTCAATCCCAACATCCAGGCCTGCCTGATCCGCTACGAGTTCCCCTACAAGTCCAAGTACAACTTGAGCGCGCTGCGCAACTACTTGGAGGGGCTCTCCGAGAGCCACCTTGATCATCAGACGGAAGCCGAACGCAGCATCCTATTGAGTTCAATGATCAACGAGCTGCGCCCCGAGATCGATCAGTTCCTGGTCACCAGTGGCGACGTCGAGGCCACGGCGAGCCGCGATATTCGCCACTTCAACCGCATTTTCTACCGCGAAACGGACTACATCGAGCAGCACCACACCATCTTGCGGGCGATTGATAATCGCTACCGCACGCCGTTCTTCGACGCGCTGCGCGAATACAGCAAAAAGCCCACCGGGGTTTTCCACGCCATGCCCATTTCCCGGGGCAAATCGATCACCCGCTCCCACTGGGCGGGGCAGATGATCGACTTCTACGGCATCAACATTTTTCTCGCTGAAACCTCGGCCACCTCCGGCGGGCTCGACTCCCTGCTGCAGCCCTACGGGCCGATCAAAAAGGCGCAGGAGTACGCCGCTCGCGCATTTGGCGCGCGCCACAGTTTCTTTGTCACCAACGGCACTTCGACGGCCAATAAGATCGTGGTGCAGGCGCTGGTCAAGCCCCAGGACATCGTGCTGATCGACCGCGACTGCCACAAGTCCCACCACTACGGCATGGTGCTGGCCGGCGCCCACGTGAGCTATCTCGACTCCTACCCGCTGGATGACTACTCGATGTACGGCGCCGTGCCGCTGCGCGAAATCAAGAAAACCCTGCTGGGCTACAAGCGCGCCGGCCAGCTGCACAAAGTCAAAATGCTGCTGCTCACCAACTGCACCTTCGACGGTATCGTCTACAACGTGCGCCGGGTGATGGGGGAGTGCCTCGCGATCAAGCCGGATCTTGTGTTCCTGTGGGATGAGGCGTGGTTCGCCTTCGCCGGTTTCAACCCCACCTATCGCCCGCGTACCGCCATGCACGCCGCCCGTACGCTGCGCGACACCTATCGCGGCGAGGCCTACCAGGAGGAGTACGCGGCCTGGAAGGCGGAGTTCGACAAGCTCGACCCCGACGACGACGCCACCTGGCTCGACCGGCGCCTGATGCCCGACCCCGAGACGGTGCGTATCCGCGCATACGCCACCCACTCCACCCACAAGACACTAACCTCGCTGCGCCAGGGCTCGATGATCCACGTCTACGATCAGGATTTTCGCCAGAAGGTGGAGGCGCCCTTCCACGAGGCGTACATGACCCACACCTCGACCTCGCCCAACTATCAGATCATCGCGTCACTGGATGTCGGGCGCATGCAGGCCGAGATGGAGGGCTTCGAGCTGGTCCATGCCCAGGTGGAGGCGGCGCTGTCGCTGCGCGAGCAGCTCTATACCCATCCGCTGCTGCAGAAGTACTTCCAGGTGCTCAAGAACAGCGACATGGTGCCGGCGGCCTACCGCGAATCCGGCGTCGAGTCCTACTACGATCCAGTGACCGGCTGGGACAAGATGGAGGAGGCGTGGGCCCGCGACGAGTTCGTGGTCGACCCCTCCCGGGTGACCATCGCCATCGGCGCGACCGGGGTTGATGGCGACGCCTTCAAAAACGAATACCTGATGAACAAGTACGGTATTCAGATCAACAAGACCTCGCGCAACACCGTGCTGTTCATGACCAATATCGGCACCACCCGCGGCTCCATTGCCTACTTGCTCGACGTTTTAATCAAGCTGGCCAAGGAGTTCGAGTCGCAGTGGGAGGAGAGCAGCCGACCCGAGCGCAAGATCATCGAGCATCACGTGCGCTCGCTGACCCAGGACCTGCCGCCGTTGCCCGATTTTAGCCGTTTTCACGACGCCTTCCGTCAGTGCAGCGAGACGCCCCAAGGCGATATCCGCAGCGCCTACTTCCTGGCCTACGACGAGGAGAACACCGAGTACCTGCGCTTTGATAACGGCGAGTTGCAAAAGCAGATGCGTGCCGGCCGCGACGTAGTGTCGGCGAGCTTCGTGATCCCCTATCCGCCGGGCTTCCCGGTGCTGGTGCCAGGGCAGGTCATCAGCGAGGAGATCCTCGCCTTCCTGCAGGCCCTGGACGTCAAGGAGATCCACGGTTACCGCCCGGAACTGGGGCTTTTGGTGTTTACCGAGCAGGCGCTGACGGATTCCCCCGTCTACTGAGCGCTCACCTCGGCGAGCCGTTGAAGAAGCGCTTGGCGCCGATCTTCGCGCATAAACGCTTCTTCGATGGCATGGCGGTTGAGCTGGCGAAAGACGCCTTCTCCCCAGCCAAACGCTTCTGCACACGCCAGATGGTTGGTCAGAAGCCCACCGCCGAAATAGGCCGGGTCGTCGGAGCTAATCGTCACCTTTAGTTTTTCCGCCAGCAGCCGGGGCAGCGGGTGGTCGCGAAGGTCGTCGACGACGTTCAGGCTGACATTGGAGAGCGGGCAGACGGTCAGCACGGTTTGACTTTCGCGCAGGCGCCGCACCAAGGCCTCGCTCTCCAGGCAGCGCACACCGTGATCGATGCGCTGCACGTCGAGAAGATCCAGCGCCTGGCTGATATAGTCGGCTGGCCCCTCCTCGCCGGCATGGGCCACCCGAGCGAGGCCAAGTGCCTTGGCGCGGGCAAACAGCGCCGCAAATTTCGCCGGCGGGTTATCGCGCTCCGCGCTGTCCAAGCCGATCGCGTCCAACGATGCCCAGTACGGCTTGGCTTGCTCCAGCACTTCAAGGGCTTCGTCGGCGGGCCGGTCACGCAAAAAGGCCATGATCATTCCCACCGACAAATCCAACGACGCCTCGGCGTCCTGCTTGGCGCGCAAAAGCCCCGCCATGACGGTGTCAAACGCCACGCCCCTTTGCAGGTGCGCCTGCGGGTCGAAGTGCATGTCGATATGCACCACGCCCTCTTGACTAGCGCGTTGGAAGTAGTCCATGGCCAGATCGTAAAAATCCTGCTCGCTGCGCAGTACGCTCATGCCCTGGTAGTAGAGATTTAAAAAGGCTTGCAAGTCATCGAAGTGATAAGCGGCTTTCGCCTCTTCCACCGTGGCGTAGGGCAGGTCGATGTTATTGCGCTTGGCCAGCGCGAACATCAGCTCAGGCTCAAGCGAGCCTTCAATGTGCAAGTGGAGCTCGACGTTGGGTAACCGCGTTAAAAAATCTCGCATGTGGCTCACCTTTGGTTGCGTGTCTCCGCAGTCTAGCATGCCGCTAACAGATGCCGTTTCGGCTATCGGCTCGCGGGCTATACTGTGGGTGACGTATCGAGTATGGGTGATATTTCGAGCACAAGGAGACCTTCATGGGCGAGACAATGCGCGCGATGCGCCTGCACGCTATCGGCAAGCCGCTTGAGCTTGACCGGATTGAGCGCCCCCAGCCGCAAGCGGGGCAGGTGCAGGTCAGAGTGCTGGCCTGCGGTGTCTGTCGCACCGATCTGCACCTAATCGATGGCGAACTGGAAAAGCCCGAGTTCCCGCGCATTCCCGGCCACGAGATCGTCGGCGAGGTCACGGGGCTAGGGGAGGGCATCGAAGGGCTCTCCGTGGGTGATCGGGTCGGCGTGCCCTGGCTCGGGTGGACCTGCGGTGAGTGCGAGCAGTGCCGGGCCGGGCGCGAGAACCTCTGCTCAAAGGCCCGCTTCACCGGCTACACCCTGGATGGCGGCTATGCCGAGTACTGCGTGGCCGATGCCCGCTACTGTTTTCCCATCGACACCGATGACCCCGAGGCCAGCGCGCCCCTGCTCTGCGCCGGGCTGATCGGCTATCGCACCTGGCGCATGGCCGGTGGCGACGAGCCCCGCAAGCTCGGCATCTACGGCTTCGGCGCCGCCGCCCACATTCTTGCCCAGCTGGCACTCTCACGCGGTCAGGAAATCTACGCCTTCACCCGCCCGGGGGATACTCAGGCTCAAGAATTCGCCCGGCGTCTGGGCGCGGCCTGGGCCGGCGGCTCCGACGAGAACCCGCCCGACACCCTGGATGCCGCCCTGCTCTTCGCGCCGGTGGGCGAACTCGTGCCCGCGGCGCTTTCCCATGTGCGCCCCGGCGCCCGGGTGGTCTCCGGCGGCATTCACATGTCCGATATTCCCTCCTTCCCTTATCATCTGCTCTGGGAGGAGCGCAGCCTGCACTCGGTGGCCAACCTCACCCGTCACGACGGCGAGGCGTTTTTGGCGCTTGCCCCCAAGGTGCCGATCCGTACCGAGACCCGCGCCTACCCCCTGGAAGAGGCCAACCAGGCATTGGAGGATCTGCGCGAGGGGCGGCTGTCCGGGGCGGCGGTGCTGATTCCCTGAGAGTGCTTGCCGCCGGATCAGCCTCGATCAGTCTTCCTCCTCGGCAGGCGGGGTATCCTCAAGCAGCGCCTTGAGCTTTTTCCAGGGCTTCTCCAGTGAAAAGGCGTGCTTCGCCAGTTTGGCCCAGGGATCTTCTTTCTGGGTCAGGCGACGGGGCACGCTTTCAAGCGTCCAGCCCTGCGGCTCGGCGCCGCGCTCGACCTCTGACCACTCCAGCGGCGTGGCCACCGGCGCGCCGGGCTTTGCCCGCACCGCATAGGGCGCCACCGAGGTGGTCCCGTAGCTGTTGCGCAGCACATCCAGAAACACCTTGCACCCGCGCTTCTCCTTGCGCTGCTCGAGGGTGTAGCGCTTCGGGTCGCGGCGGACCAACAGCCGCGCCGTTTGCCGGGCGAAGTCACGCACCTCGTCGAAGTCGCGCTTACCGTCCAGCGGCACCAGTAGGTGAAAGCCCTTGGAGCCTGAGGTCTGCACCCAGGCCGCAAGGCCCGGTTCATCAAGAAGTTCATGTAGATCAAGGGCCGCTCGGCGCACCGCCGCGAAGTCCCGTGTCCCTTCCGGTGGGTCTAGGTCGAAGATCATCCGGTCGGGGCATTCGAGATTTCCGACCGGGGCAAGGTAGAGGTGGGGCGTGAGCACCGCCTGGTCGGCGAGATAGGCCAGGGCCGCGCGGCTCTCAATGACGGGCGCGTGGAAGCTCCCTCCTTCGCGCCGGGGGAAGGTGACGGTCTCGATCCAGTCGGGGAAGTGCTCCGGGGTGTCCTTATTAAAGAAGCCCTTGCCCTCGATACCGTCGGGAAAGCGCTCCAGGCTCACTGGGTGGCCTTTCACATGGGGCAACATCGTCTCCGCCACGGCCAGGTAGTAGTCGATCAAATCGCCCTTGGACAGCCCTGCCTCGGGAAAAAAGACCTTGTCGCGGTGGGAAAATTCGACGTGGCGTCCGTCAATTTCCATGCCTGCCTCCGGGTTAGCGCTCCTCGGCGATCGCCTTCAAGCTCCGCCCGGAAGCCACGGATTCGGGCTCGGTGGAGATCGGGTTGCGCCTGGCATCGGCCTTGTCGTCGTCCATCTTGACCAGCAGCCAGCGCTCGTCGTCACCGCTACCCGTGCGCGTCAGGGCATAACCGCCGGCAAGCTTCTTACCCTCAAGCCAGAACTTGGCGTGGCCGCGCTTGAGCTGCTCGGCCATGGAAGGGGTGTCGTCATCTTCCTCGATCAGCCGGTAGGGGCCGCGATCCCAGATCAGCACCGTGCCCGCGCCGTACTCTCCCTCAGGGATCACGCCCTCGAAGTCGGCGTAATCCAGCGGGTGATCGTCGGTGGGCATGGCCAGGCGCTTGTCGCGCGGGTCGGTGGACGGCCCCTTGGGCACCGCCCATGACTTGAGCACGCCCTCAACCTCCAAGCGAAAGTCGTAGTGCAGGTTCGAGGCGTCGTGCTTCTGGATCACGAAGATGGGTGTTTTCATGGCGTTCAGTTTAGTCGGAATAGAGCGCTTTTGCTTACACTTCACACACTCACCAGCCGTGCTTGGCTGGTGCCGTTGCCGAGCGGCTCGATCTGAATCTGTACCGGGATGCGCTCGTGCATCTCCTGTACATGCGAGATCACCCCAACGCGGCGGCCGAGCGCCTGTAGGCCGTCGAGGGCGTCCATGGCCAGCGCCAGCGACTGCGGGTCGAGGCTGCCAAAGCCCTCGTCGATAAACAGCGACTCGATCGTAAGCTCCCCCGAGGCCATCGACGCCAGCCCCAGGGCGAGTGCCAGCGACACCAGAAACGTCTCGCCGCCGGAGAGCGAGTGTACCGAACGGCGCTCGTCGGCCATGTCCACGTCCTCCACCAGAAGGCCCAGCTCGCTACCGCCGCGCACCAGCCGGTAGCGGCGGCTAAGCCCGCCAAGGTGCGCGCTGGCATGCACGATCAGCTGCTCCAGGTTGTAGGCTTGCGCGATGCGCCGGAACGCCTTGCCATCGGCGGAGCCGATCAACTCGCTGATCTGCCCCCAACGGCGGTATTCGGCCTGCGCTGCGTCGAGTTCGGCTTGGCCTGCCTGCTGGCGTTCGCGCTTGCGGTCGTCGTCGGCAAGGGCGTGGGCGGCTTGGTCGCGCTGCTGCTGCGCCTCGTCGAGCCGGGGTGTTAGCGCCTGCTGCTCGGCTTCGAGCGCGGCAAGGCTTGGGGCGGCCGCGCTTTTCGCGCTGGTTTTCTCCTGCTCTAGTCGGGCCTGTTCGCTTTGCAGTGTGGTTAACTGCTCGGCGGTGGTGTTGGCTCGCTCTTCTAGCGGCAGCTTGGTTTGCGCGGCGGCGTGCTGTTGCTCGCGGGTACTGTCGCGCGCTGTTTGCGCTTGCGTTACCTGGGTATCGAGCGCTTGCTGCCAGGCTTCCGCGCTTGGGTAGTCACCGAGTAAGGCGGTGAGCGTTTCGCGGCTGCTATCGCGCTGGGTTTCAAGCGGTGAAAGCTCAGCGTCGATGGCGTTTAGCTGCTGCTTCGCGCCGCGCTTTTCGGCGTCGAGTCGCGCAAGCGTCAGGGCATCGTCGCGCAGGGCGTTTTCCAGCGGCGCCAGGGCGTTGGCGGCCTGGTTGAGTTGATCGAGCGTGCGTTCATGCTGCGTGCGCTGGGTATCGCTCTCGTCGCGCTGCGCCTGCAGCCAGCCATCGCGCTTGGGCGCGTCAATGGCGGCAAGCTCGGTATAGAGCGGATGCGCGGTAAGCGCGTGCTCGGCGGTGCCATACGCTGTGCGCGCCTCTTCCTGCTCAAGCGTTCGCTGCTTGAGCGCGGCGTCCACGGCGCGGTAGTCGCTCACCAGTGCTTCGCGGTGTTCGTGGGCGGCGTCCCGGGCTGCCTGGGCCTCACTGAGCTGGCGCTTTTCATCAGCCTCCTGGGCGGCGAGCTGCGCGGCTTCTGGCGTTGCGGGCGGGTGGTGGCGAAAGGGGTGCTCAAGAGCGCCGCACACCGGGCAGGGTTCATCTTGCTGCAGCGCGGCGCGCAGGGTGAGCACGCTCTCGCTGCGCACGGCGCGGGCGCGCTCGACAAAGGCGCTGACGCTGTCGAAATGGCGCTGGGCGTCGTCCAGCTGCTGGCGCGCCGTTTTCCCCGCTTCTAATAGCTTCTCGTGCTGGGTTTGCGCCTCTTCGATCTGCGCGCTCAGGCGCTGAAAGCCGCGCTTCGCCTGGGTAAACGCCTGCCAGCGGTGGGTGAGTGCATCCAGCGCAAGGGTGCGGTTGGCGGCCTGTTCAAGGGCGGCGCGATGGGCGCGGCGGGCATTGTCCAGGTTTGCTTCATCGCCAAGCAGCGCCTTTAACCTGGCCTGCCAGGCATCGAGTTCGCGCTGGTGCTCTTGCTGCGCTTGACGCGCGGCGTGAACTTGCTCGGTGAGTGTTTGCACAAGGCCCTGCTGTTTGCGCTGCGCCGCCTGCTGCTTGTTGAGCTGCGCTTCCAGGTTTGACAGCGTCAGCGCTTGCTCGCGCGCCTGGTTCACGGCGGGGGTAGCGCGGGTTCGCGCTTCTTGGGCGCTGGCCAGCTCGGCATCGGCCTGCTTGAGCGCCGCCGTGGCCTCGTCGTGTTCGCTATCCGCCCGCGCTTGGGCGCGGCGGGTCTCTTCCAGCGCGGCGGTCAGGCGTGACGTTTCGGTGGCGATCTGCACCTGGCGGGCGAGCGCCTGGCGCTTCTCCGTCAGCGCGTTCAGGGCTTGTTGGCTTGTGTCGGCGGCGCGCTCAAGCTCGGCGCGGGTGTTGGTATCGGCGGGTAGGTCGTCGGCCAAGCGCGCCTGTAGCGCCTCCACCGTGCGCTTGGCCTCGCTTGAGCGGCGGTAAGCGGCCTTGGAGATCTCGGAGTATTCGGCGGTGCCGGTCAGGCGCTCCAATAGATCGCTTCGGGTGTTGTCGTCGGCCTTGAGAAAGGCTGCGAACTCGCTCTGGGCGAGCAGCACCGCGCGGGTGAACTGGTCAAAATTCAGCCCCAGCCGCTCGACGAGCAGGCGGTCAAATTCGCGCTTCTGGGTGGTCAATAGGCGGTCGGCGTCAAGGTCGCGCAGCGACTGCTCGACGCTCTGCAACTTGCCATCGACTCTTTTTCGGGCGCGGCGCACGAACCAGCGCGCGCGGTAGCGCCGGCCATCGCGGCCGAGAAAATCCACCTCGGCGTAGCCGCTGGCGGTGCCCCGGCGCAGCAGGGTGCGCGGGTCGCTGGTACCGATCGTTTCCCCGCCGACATCCGGCAGTGGGGCATTCTGCCCCGGTGCCTGGCGCAGCCTCGGCGTGCTGCCGTAGAGCGCCAGGCACAGCGCATCTAAAAGCGTGCTCTTGCCGGCGCCGGTGGGGCCGGTGATGGCAAAAAGCCCGGCCTCCGCCAGCGGCGCGGCGGTGAAGTCGAGCGCAAGCGGGCCGGGGATCGAAGCCAGGTTTTCCAAGCGCAGAGCGAGAATCTTCACGGGCGGCCCTCCGGTGTGTCGTCGCTGTCGTCTGAATCGAGCACCTCCTGCTGCAGGCGGTCGAAATCGGCGAGCACGTCATCATCGGGCGGTGCGCCCCAGCGCTTTTTCCAGGTATCGGCGAACAGCGTGCGTGGGCCGAGGGTTTCCAGGCTGATCGGCGTGGGTGTGCCCGCTGCGCTGACGTGGGGCAGTCGCCGTTCCAGGCGCAAAAGGCGCAGGGCGCGGCCTTCCAGGGCGGCATCGATGCGGGCGCGCAGGTCTGGCAGCGGCGCGTCGAGCTCCACTCGCACCTCAAGCCAGGGCCATGAATCTTTAGGCAGCGCCGGGTCGTCGTCCAGCGCGGCAAGCCCTTTGAGCACGTCATTGAGCGGGGCGGGGCCGATGCGGTGCATGGCCACCGGACGCGGCACCGGGATCGTATCAATACCGGCAAGCGTCTCGTCGTCGAGGGTGACCGCCACCACCTGGTGGGGGTAGTGGACCTCGCTGAAATCCAGCGGCAGGGGGCTGCCGCTGTAGCGGATGCGCGGCTCGCCGACCTGCTGCGCGCGGTGCAGGTGGCCCAATGCCACGTAGGCGACCTCCGGCGGGAAGAGCGCGGCGGAGATCGACTCCTCGCCGCCGATCACGATGGGGCGCTCGCTCGCCTCTGACACCGCCGCGCCGTGCAGGTGGGCATGGCTCATGGCGACGAGCGCCTGGCCGGGCGCACGCGCGGCTTTCGCGGCCGCGATCAGCTCGCGGTGAACGCGGTGCATGCCGCTGACGTAGTCGCTTTCGGCCTCTTGGTTTTCGCCGCCGGTGACTTCAGACGGGCGCAAGAAGGGCAGCGCCAGGCACCAGGCGCGGGGGGTGCCTTTGGCATCGGTCAGCGGCACCAGCAGTCGCTCGGCGTCGAGGGTGCCATCCTCGTGCCAACTCACCCGACCGAGGGCGTGGGTGCGCAGGCGCTTCATCAGGGGGGCGGGTAGCTCGATGCGGTTGCCGCTGTCGTGGTTGCCGGCGATCAGTACGATATCCAAGCGCGGCAGCCGCTCATGGGCGTCAACGATGAAGTCATAGAAAAGCCCCTGCGCGCGCAGCGACGGGTTGACCACATCGAAAATATCCCCAGCCACCAGCAGCGCATCCGGCTCGCGCTCGGTGAGGGTATCCAGCAGCCAGGCGAGAAAAGCACGATGCTCGGCGTGGCGCTCCTGGCCGTGGAAGCTCTGGCCCAGGTGCCAGTCAGCGGTGTGGATCAGCTGCATGGGTGTCCGTTCCCTTTAAGATTGTTGACATCGAGATTTTCCCCGTTCGGTCTGAGCTTGTCGAAGTGTGAACCCTGCCACCCTTCGACAGACTCAGGGTGACCGGTTTGGGAAATGTCCATCACCTTGCCTCGCACAACCCCTCACGCGATACTATTAGCATTGGATATAGCACGGAGCCACCCCTATGAACCTGGGTGAAAGCGACATTGAGTATATCAAAGCCCACCTGGGCGAATGGCTGGCCGAGCAGAGCCTGGGCAAGCCGCCTGCAGTGTACGAAATTGAACTGCGCGAACGCATGGTGCGCGTGGAAGATGAATTAAGACACCAGCGCGAACTGATGCAGCAAGGCTTTCACCTCATGGAAAAGCGCTTTGAGCAGATCGACAAGCGTTTTGAAGCCATGCGTGAAGATATGGATAAGCGCTTTGAACAGGTCGACAAGCGCTTTGAAGCCATGCGTGAAGATATGGTTAAGCGCTTCGAACAAGTCGACAAGCGCTTTGAGCAGGTCGACAAGCGCTTTGAGCAGGTAGATAAACGCTTTGAGCAGATGGATAAGCGCTTTGAGCAGATGGATAAGCGCTTTGAAGGTATGCGTGACGATATGAACAAGCGTTTTGACAAGCAGGACGAGCGCTTTGAAGCCGTGCTCAAGCGCCAGGATAAGCAGTTCTACTGGCTGCTGGGCTTTATCGCCACCTCGCTGGGGCTCACTCTCGCCGCGCTACGTTTTATGGGGTAGCGCTTCTGGCCCGTTCACACTGAGCTTATCGAAGTGCGAACCTACCTCCCCCCTAAAACGGCACGTTCCTTCGCCCGGTTTGAAACTCCACCACCTTGCGGTAAATCTCCTTCGCGCGCTCGATCGCGTCCTGCTCCATGTCATCCGGCTCCACCGTGCGGTTGCCGCTCATGCCACTGGTGCGCAGCAAGTCTTTCACATCCGGCCGGTAGCGCTCTAAAAGGTGCTCCAGGTTGGTGTGAATCGCCTGCAGTTCCAGCGTGAAATCCCGGCGCTGTTCCAGCCGCTTGGTTAAATCCTTGGGGTCGGTGGCGCCCTCAATCAGTGTATCGAGGGTTCTGTTCACCAGCTTCTGCGCCCGATCCAACCGGGGGACGATGATAAACACCACGTCATACAGCTGAATGGGGGCTTCATAGTGGGGGTAGGTGCTGCTCATAAGGCGTGGGTCATAAGGCACAGGGCGCTATCGTGGGTGGGGCAACCAAAGCGCGCATTCTACTCGCCCTCGCGGCGCATTTCAGCAAGCATGAGAAAGCTCAGCGCCTGTTACCAAGAATTACATTATTTTTTGGTAGAAAGCCTAAAGGTTTTCCCGCCTGTGCCGTAGTTAGTAATAACGGCACACAATGTGGCCGAAAAGCGGGCCTTCTAGGCCAGTGTCAAAAGGAAAGGAGAATCACCATGTCAGTGATCAATACCAACATCACTTCAATGATCGGCCAGCAGAACCTGCGTGAGTCACAAAACGCACTGCAGACTTCCATGGAGCGTTTGAGCTCTGGCCTGCGTATCAACAGTGCCAAGGATGATGCGGCCGGCCAAGCCATCGCCAACCGTATGTCTGCACAGATCACCGGTCTGGGTCAGGCGCAGCGAAATGCCAACGATGGTATTTCTGCTGCACAAACCGCCGAAGGTGGTTTGGATCAGATCAACGACAACTTGCAACGTGTACGTGAATTGTCTGTTCAGGCTCAAAACGGTACGAATAGCCAAGATGACTTGAACTCTATTCAAGACGAGATTAATCAACGCCTAAACGAAATTGATCGAATCTCAGAAGAGACCGACTTCAACGGAACTAAAGTTCTTGCCAGTGACCAAGGCTTGAGTATTCAGGTCGGTGCTGACGATGGTCAGACCATTGAAGTGTCTTTGCAGGAAATTACTTCTAATACACTTGGAATGGAAGGCTTCTCAGTATCTGGCAATGCCTTAGGTGTTAGCGAAGAGATAACTCAAACAACAAATGGCGGTGGCATACCTCAAGATGTTGACTTAAGTGGTGTTGCTTCAACATTGAATCTCGATGATGCATCTAATTTGTCATTGCACAATACCTTAGACTCTGATGGCAATGCGACTAATCAATTTGTAGTCAAGTCTGGTGATGACTTCTATGCAGCATCAGTAGATGATACTAATGGTGCTGTTGTTCTCAATACCACAGATGTTCAGTACAATGATGTAGATAACGGTATTGCCAGCGGCAGCGAAATTACTTTGACTGGACAGCTAGTTAAAGTAGGCGCTGATGATGCTGGAGCAGCGACTGCTTACACCGAAATTCAGGGTGGTAACTACGAAATTGCAGATGCTACTTTAGCCAATGGCGGTGGCACTCCAACCGCTAACGTTGCAGCAGGTACAACTATAGAGTTGAGTGGCGCTACTCCAACTGATGAGTTTGAAGGTGCAAGCACCAATGACCCTCTTGCAACTATTGATGCTGCTCTGAGTCAAGTGGATAGCCTTCGTTCTGAGCTGGGTGCGGTGCAAAACCGTTTTGAATCTGCCATCACTAACTTGAGCACCAACGAAACTAACCTCTCTGCTGCTCGTTCGCGCATCGAAGATGCCGACTACGCAACGGAAGTGGCTGATATGACCAAGAACCAGATCCTACAGCAGGCCGGTACATCCGTTCTTGCACAGGCTAACCAGCTGCCGCAGAACGTTCTGTCTCTGCTGGGTTAATCTGAAGTCTAGCCGCAAGGCTGAAGTGGTAAGTAATGACGGGGGCCTTCGGGTCCCCGTTTTTTCTAATGGAGGGAACGCATGATGAACTGGGACGAAATCAAAGCCGAAGTTGAAAAAAATGGTAATGTGCTAACTCTTCCAATGGTGGAGTTGCGAGACGCAGCCAGTGCAAGTCGTTTAGGCGTTAATGTTCGCGATGGCATTAGCAGCACTCTTGCCGGTATGGGATTGGGGCATGTTCCCGTTGAGTTGCCACTTAATCATTATGAGCAGGTGCGCCTATACAAACATGGGACGGCTGTGGGAAAAATGATTGTTACAATGCTAGAGCCCGGAGAGCAAAATGATCGGCAGCTTGTTGAACGCTTGGGCGAAGAGGGAGTGGATTACGCAGCAGTGGTAGAGCGAATTCGTGATCTAGTGAATGAGTAGCGCTACTGTTTTAGATTGACGGAATAGAGAGTGATAAGCCGGCTCATTTCAGGGTCGGTTTTTTATGGGGATGATATGACCAATGAAGAGCATCAGCGCGTTATCGATGAGCTGCTCGCGATTCTGGATGATGCCGTGACCCAGCAAAGAAAGCATAAAAAGGTGATGTTGGGCGAGGATGACGCTTCGACAAGCTCAGCGTGAGCGGGTTCGCGCCTCGGGGCTTTTCGAGGAACGATCATCCTGAGCCTGTCGAAGGAACCTTCTGGCGCTCTTGCTGCGCCCAGTTTTCTAAATTCTCTGCCAACATATCTCTATCCTCCACCAAACTGTTGAGCTGATCCAGATTAACCTCAGCCCCGAGCCGCGGTATGCGAAGGAAAGTACTGTCAGTGTTTGAACATCTCGTCGAGCGAGTTCGCAGCCAAGATGGCTAATGACCACTCATCCAGTTGCTCTGTAGTAGCTTGGTTAAGTCGCTGCAAAACCCACTCAGGAACTTCACCAAACTTCATTTTGATCTGCTTCGTTAGCACGCGAGTTTCACCTTGGTGCTGTTCTCTCTTCGCCCAACTTTCGAGATTCTCTGCCAACATATCTTTATCCTCCACCAAACTGTTGAGCTGATCCAGATTGACCTCAGCCCCGAGCCGCTGCAGGTGACGCTTGAGCCAGCGGGTGATGATTTTGTCGATGCGCTCTTTATTCGGATCGGCCTGGATGATCGCCACGATCCTATCTACCGCCTGCTGCAACCCCTGGCGATCTTTGGAGGCTTTTTCAATACTGAACACCCCGCTCAGCGGTGTCTGTACCAACCCTAACTGTTCGTCAGTATAGCGACCTTCATCGACTAAGTAATAGCGTAAGTGTGGCTGGTAGACCTGCAGAAACGCAGGCGGTTCCGGGCGCACCATGTCGTAGATATCTTGCCGGGCCGTCCAGTTCTCAGACCCATTATAGAGCACGATAGGCAGAATGGGCGGTAAGCCCTTGTGCGGTGTTGTCTTGCCATTTTTCAGCAAGTGATCATAAAAACAGGCCACGTAGTGCATCAGCCGGATCGGCATCGTGCGATCCACCCTCGACTGAAACTCCAGCAAAATATAGAGAAACACGGTTTGAGTAGTGCCCTGCCAGGTCACCTCCACTGACCACACCACGTCCTCAAACTTTTCCTCAAACAGCGGTGTGATGTAGTTACCGCTGTGGTTACTGAGTGTCGAGAAGTCCATTAGTTCAGCGATTTCAGTCGGCGCGAAGCCTTCAATCAGCTGCTGCACGAACTCGGGGTAACTGAATAACTCTTTATAGCCCGTATCATGCGGCTTGTGGGTAGTATCCGCCATGCGCTTTCCTCTCCTAATGCGTTTTATTTTACCACAGCACGCCCTATTCCAAGCTCATGCCAGCGCTTAGCTTTTTTCTCTCATCCAATAGCCCATGCGCGAAAAAAGATGCCCACCAGAAAAGCCCCGCCCCACGCTGCCGGTCAGGGCAAGCGTGGGGCAGGCAGTGTCGAAGAGGCTGGGTAAGAGTGCCTTTATAGCCATCCGCGTTGGGCAAACGACGTGTAGCCTTCATGGCCAACGACAATATGATCCAAGACCCGAATATCCACCAAGCCCAGGGCTTCCTTGAGCCGCTGGGTAATGCGCCGGTCGGCATCGCGAGCGTTGGTTTCACCGTGGTGGATAAGGGCAGCCTGTGTGATGATAGGCTCAACTACCGTGAATATTGGCTATTACAACGCAGTTAAATGAGTATAAAACGCTTGCGGGCTGGCAGTGGCCAGCAAGCGGTGCAATTCTTGAACAAAAAAAGGTCAGCCAGTGAGCCAGCACAGCGTTAAAATCTCCGCCTACGAAGTGATATACGACCTGAGCCCCAAGCTAAAAACGTTGGAAAAGAGGTGAACGGCACGCTGCACGCGATGGTGGCGTCGGGGCAAACAGCGGAGGAAAAAGCCCGGGTTGAAAAGCTAAAAATCGAGTTCGAGCTGGAGCTGATGATGATCGATATGAACCTTAAGCACCTTTTTCAGCGTTACCAGCACGAGTTAGCCGCCGTGGCGAAAGACGATCGTCAAGAAATTTACCTGACGCTGGATGAGCACGAAGCCACCGCGATCCAAAACGCCAAGACGCTTTATCAGCGCGTACAAGCGCTGCAAAACCGTGGAAGCGTATGACCAATGAAGAGCACCAGCGTGTCATCGATGAACTGCAAGCCGTGATCAACGAGACTCAGCAAACGATTGAGCGCTTTGAGAATGCTGGCTTGGAAGGCGAGATGCCAGAGGATTACGAGAAGTTGCTCGTGATTCTGGATGACGCGGTAAAGCAGCAGCGTGAGCATACGCGAGTGATGCTGGATTGGTGAGTACAAAAAGCACACAATGTGCTATATTCTATTCATGAAAACCATCACATGGAACCTGGAGAAGAACCAGCTTCTCCAAGAGGACAGGAATATCTCCTTCGAAGATGCGGTATTGCACATTTCGATTGGAGGTATTCTGGATACCTTTGAGCATCCAAACCAGGCGCGATATCCAGGTCAAAAAATCCATGTTATTGAAATGGAAGGGTATGCTTACCTGGTTCCCTTCGTGGAGTCAGAGGATGAGGTTTTTCTAAAAACGATCATTCCCAGCCGGAAAGCGACCAGAGCCTATTTGGGAGGCCCAAAATGAGCAGGCTGCATAAAGAAGAGCAGGAAATTCTGGATGCCTTCGATGCCGGGGAACTCAAGCGAGCGCCGGAGTTTGAAGAGCGAAAAGCACAGCATCAGCAATACGCTGAAGCCATGTTCAAAAAAGATGCCCGCATTAATATCAGGCTTTCTTCAAAGGACCTCCGTGGCCTTCAAAAAAAGGCCCTCAAGGAAGGCATACCTTATCAGACGCTTGTGGCCAGCATTCTGCACAAGTATGTAGAAGGCCGCTTGCACGAAGACCGATAACGGGTCGGGACAAGGGTGATGTTATCGGACGGTCACCCTTCGACAGGCTCAGGGTGAGCGGGGTAGCGGGTTCAGGGTTACGCTTCGACAGGCTCAGCGTGAGTGGGGGAGCAGGCACGGCTTTGATGAAAAAATGGCGATTTTCACATTAACGTGACTTCAAATCTGTCAGCCGTAACAACAGGCGTCTTGGCATGCCGAGGGCCTTCCTTGATTTCTACCAAGCCATAGTCGCCCATCTTTTTAATGGTGCGGCTCAAGCTTTCTTTTCGACGCCCTGTTAGTTCGGCAAGCTCTCCTAGTGACTGCGGCTTGCATTGGCGAATCGTTTTAAGAAGCTCAAGGTTTTTCGTATTCAACAGACGAGACATGGACTCGACACTATCGAACCATATTTTAGGTTCTTCAGCCGCAGGCTTATAGAGACCTTTGGCAATCGAGATCGTGCGCTGGCGGAATTCATCACGATTCATGATGCCGATTTTGACGGTTGTCATATTCCTTCCTCTCGGAGTATTTCGTCGACCTGTTTCCAAAAATCTTCAATTAGCTGAGCTGCAGAATCAAAGAAGTAATCACTAACGACGCTGCGATAATGACGGTGATCCCACTCTGCGCGTCGCCCCGCAAACTTTTTGCGTTTAATTTTAGGTGCATGCGCGTTGTCAAAACCAAGTAGCCGTGTCCCGCTCTTATGGTGAAGCGTCAAGCTATATTTTATTCCATGGGGAATATTCGATGTTGCATTGACTCGCCGGACCTCAAATTTGACCCAAAAATCACCTTGGATGCCGTATTGAATACCGTTGAGCGCTAATAAAGTATCTAATCCTTGATCATCCATACACTTCTTCCTTGCACCATAGCTGGAATGTAGGTTGGTTGATATCAGGTGTCAACTGTATATACATGGGAAAGGGTGACACTTCGACAAGCTCAGCGTGAGCGGGTTCGCGCCTCGGGCTTTTCGAGGAACGATCACTCTGAGCCTGTCGAAGGAACCTTCTGGCGCTCTTGCTGCGCTCAGTTTTCCAAATTTTCTGCCAACATATCTCTATCCTCCACCAAACTGTTGAGCTGATCTAAATTGACCTCAGCTCCGAGCCGCTGCAGGTGAAGGTGGGATCAGTGCTTGCCCAGTAGCGTCTCCAAATTATCCGCTGTCAGAATCTGCTCTACCCAGTCATCAAGTTGTGCATCAGAAGCGGAGGCAATGTGCTTGTCAGCCCAATCAGGCAACTCACCAAATTTCAGAGCTATCTGCTTGCGCAAGGTGCCCTCTACACCTTCATGGACTGCTTTCGCTCGCTCATAGCGCTCAATCGTATTCACGTAAGGCATATGGTTTTCCTCCTGTATGGCGTAGACTGCCTGTACAAACTCGGGTTCCAGGGCGCTCGGCAGCTGGAGCATCCAGTCGATGATGATAAATAACGTTACGACCTGGTCGCGGTTATAGCCCCGCTCATACAACAGCCGTATCAGCGCTACTTTGACGTCCTTGCGTGTGGCACCGTCTTTCACTCGCTTAGCCTTAATCTGGGCCATGACCACCAGAGCGAAGACGTTATTGCTGGCTTCCAACGCCGCCCAGCGCGCTTCCCAATCGATCAATTTAGCCGTGGGGAAGGTAAACGTCAGCTTGCACCACCAGCGTTGATAAGATAATGGAAGGTGGTAGGCCGAAAGCTGTCACGGGTGTCGGCCAGCACCGCCAAGCTCACCACGTCCACCCCATAGCGATCTCGTAGCCGGTACTGGTAGGTGTACATGCGCTCGGCAAAGGTGTCTTCCGGCTCGCCCTGGACTTCAAGATGAATCAGCACCCAGGTTTCACTACCGTCGTTAGCGTAGACCTTGGTCAGCTTATCGGCGTAGCGCCTACCGCTATTGGCATCCGGCGTGATCTGCTGCAGCTCCTTGTCGAGAAAACTGTAGCCCTTCGACCAGTCCACCTGCTCATGAATCGGAGGGAATAGCAGATCCAAAAACTCCTGAAAGTACCCTTCCAACGCCATCTTCCACGGACTGTCGTGGTCAGCGGTTCGGGAGGTATCCGTTTCGCTCATGCGCACTCCTATTTCAATAGGTCGATTCTACTACGGCAGGGCAGTCAGCGCGTGGACATCGCCGCGCCCGGCGTAACACGAAGCCTCTCGCCACAGCTGATTTATCTGCGTGATGCCTCCGCTCCGTTCAGCTTAACGCTGCGTATCGACGGCAGAACCGTGCGCCACGAGCTGATTGGCAGGCGCGGAGAGATCGGCTTGCCGCCGCTCTCGCCGGGCCAGCACGAAGTGGCACTTGATGCCAGTACCTCGGGGACTTGGCTAATGAACTACCGCTACCCGGATGAGTCGGGCTACCTGCGCCGCATGGCCTTCCGACTTCAAGAGGAGACGCTGCGCTATCCTGTCAATAAGCGTGAGGATGGCCAGCTGGTCGGGGCGCGCTTCTACTCGCTGGGTGACGCCGGCGAAGCGAGCACGGTGCGCGTGCGCATCACGCCCGAGACGCTGAACCCAGGGCCGACGCAGGAGTGGACGCATCTTGAGCGGCACTATCAGGTGACGCCCACCGCCGAGGAGGCTGGCGTCGGCTATGTGCTCGACCAGCAGCGTGAACGGCTTGCCCACGGTCAGCCGATTCTGATCGACTTGGGCAGAGACCTTCCCGATGGCCCCTTGGGCGTGGAGTTTTCGCTCACGAGCGGGGCACCGGGCTATATCGTTTTCCATGAAGTGCTGCCGGGCGAGCACGAGCGAACGCGCAGTTTTCGCGAGGAGGGTGAATGAAAGGGGCAAACGCGATGAAAAAAACCTTACTGATGGCGGCGGCACTGCTGGTGGTTCCCGGCACGCTGACGCTGGCTTCCGCCGAGCCGAGCCTTGAGACACTGCTTGATCAGGCGCGCAGCGAAGCGTACGCCGTGCCCCCCGCAAATAGCATCCTCCTAGCCCAGGAGGGCTTTAGGCAGTGGCTTGCCGCGGACAAGCGAAGCGAGGGGGAGCGCGATTTCAAGGACCTGGACTACGAGTCGATTGCCCTGTCGCAGTCGGACATCGTGGTCTTGACCGAAGAGGAAAACGCGCGCCGGGGACGAGGGCTCTTTGCCGCGCGCGTGGCAGGCGGCTCACCGCTTTTGATCCAGGCGCCGCACCAGTACTTTGATCTACGCACCGGCACCCTCGCGCGCCAGCTCTTTCTGGAAAGCGATGCCATGGCCGCGGCTTGGAACACCACGCATCGCTACGAGAGCGATGACACCGACTTGGTGCACATTGCCGACAGCTACCTGCACGCCTTGAGCCGCGCCTTTGCCGATGTGCATCCAGAAGGGCGGATACTCCAGCTGCATGGCTACAGCCGCGCCAAGCGCGACAGCCGAGCCGGGCGTGAGGCCCAAGCCATCCTAAGCGACGGCACGAGTTATCCGCCTAAGGCGCTGGTGCAGCTGACCGCGTGTTTGTCCGACCGACTCGACATCCGCGCACTGCTTTACCCCCGGGATGTTCGCGAACTTGGCGCCACCACCAATACGTTGGCTGCCGACTTGCGCCGTCGCGATTTTGAGGGCTTTGTGCATCTGGAGCTTGACGCCGATCTGCGCAAACGCCTGATCAAGGACGCGGGTGCCCGACATACCCTTATCCAGTGCGTGACGGAGACGACCCCATGAGATGGCTTGCGGTGATCGTGGCCGCTGCGCTGCCCTTGAGTGCGGCCGGTGAAAATCAGCCCGAGGGTTATCCTTACGGGGCAGATCCGCTGGCCGAACGCGAACGCGCCAGTCAGGCGCCCCGGCTGATGTGGGAGCAGGCCAAGCGGCTGGATCACACACGAGACAGCCGAGTGAGACTCGATGCCAGCGACACCGCGACCTTCGCGCTTGCCGCGCAGGGGCATCTGCGCCTGCAACTGGACGACGACCAGACACCGCCGCTGCTATGGCTCTCCCGCGACGGCAAGCTCTGGTGGCAGGCGCCCTGGACGCCTAGCAGCGAAGGCGATGAGTGGCTGCATGTGAAGGACAAGCCATCGCCTCTATTGGCACGTCTGGAGGCGGAGTCGGACATTCGTGGCCGGCTGTTTGTCGCCGAACTCGACCCCGTGGACGCGCCGACTACCTACCAGCAAACCCATACGGCGCACGAGTTTGAGCAGGTCTCGCTGATGGATGAAGACGGCGAGCGGCGTGACGTTCAGCGTCTGGCACAAGGGGAGGTGATTGCGCTTGAGGTGGAAGGCCCCCGGGTGCTCGCCGTGGCCAGCCGGCCGGCCGAGGCGGCCGAACAGCAGCAGTACTCGCTGAGCTGGCGCTTGAATGCGTCGCCCTGGCGACAGCTCAGCGTCGAGCGAACCCAGTTGAGCACGCTCTATCAGGAGGCGGGCAACTCGCGCTTTCACGGCGGCATGGACCGGCGCTATCTGACGATTCCCGAGGGGGAGCACCGACTGGAGCTCAAGGCCTCGCAGCCGCTTTTTGCTCGCGTCGAGCAGGCCGAAGCGGACTATTTTCTCGGTTTCAACGAGCCCGAGCCGACCACGGCCGAGCTGACCCAGGGGCTTCTCGACCACCCTCTGCGCGCCGAGGGCAGAACACTGCAAGCGCTGAAGGCACTTAGCCAGTCGAATCACCTCGAGGGTGCCGCCGATATTGCCCTGGGCTTTCTTGAGACACAGCGTCTTGAACAAAGCCGTCTTGATCAGGAGGCGTCCGCGTTCCCCGGCGCTCGGCCTCAGAGGGCAAGACAGGCCCTCGCCGGGGAGATCGAACGCAGCCAACGCTTTTTTCGTAGCCTCTTTCCCGAGGCCGGCGCGGGTACAAAGCGTGCGCCCCTTGCCCTGAACACGGCCTGGTTTGCCACCACCAGCCCGCTAGACCTAGAAATTGATGAGCGCTACTACCTAGGGAAGGGCGTGCTTGAGCGGCTGGGTCGTGGCGTTTTTGTCGAGGTGAGCCAGGAAGCGCTGCGTTACCCCTTGCCCGAGCGGGCCGGGCCTTCCCGGCTGCGACTTGCCGTGGCGCGGCTGGCACTCCAAGAGGCCGAACTCTGGGTGCAGTACGACGAGGCACCGGCCCAGCGGCTTAGGCTCTCAGAGCCTGCCAAGGGCGCGTCACTCCCCACCCCCGAGGATGCCGTGCTGTCACAGCGAAAAGCGCCGGGGCAGGCACTGGTACACCCCACCCTGGGCGGTGACTTTACCGCCAGCCGGGAACCTGGCCACTACTGGCCGACAGCCAGCGTGGAGCTTCCCCTGCCGGCCGATATCGACGCGGTGCGTGTTTGGAGTGACGCGCCGCTTTCCGTCGCGCTGCAGTACCGCGCAAGTCAGCCTTTTGATGCCGGCGAGAGCGCTTACCGTGCGCTGCTGGAAAAGACCGATTCTCTCCTTGCCGAACAGCTGCACCGGGCGCTTGAAGCCGCACCGAGCCCGGCATCAAGGCCACTTCCTCTTGAGCCCACACCGGCGCAGGCGCTGGAGAATCAGTGGTACCCCATGCTGCGCTATCTGCACGCCGCCCAGGCGGCTTATTTGGATGACATAAGCCCGAAGACTCCGCCTGGTGCTCCCGACCTGGATGCGCGCCTGAGAAAGGCATGGGCAGAAGCAGGGCGCAAGAAGTGGATTGGCGTGCTGGAAGCGCTCGGGCACGCCGGCTACGGGCAGCACCCGGAGGCCTACCGGCTATCGCAGCAGGCGCTTGAAACACTCGGTGAACACTACCTGGCCCGTCGCCAGCGTTTGGCCTCGGCGGTATTGGGGCAAGACGCAGCCACGAGGCGCCTGGCGACCGATGATATGTTGGCGGAGTACGCCAAGACCCAGCGCTGGGGCAGTCAGGTACGTCTGCTGGCCGCACGTTTTGTGCGCGAAGGCGATCAAGCGCTTCTCGACCCCTTAGGCGAGGCGCTGCATCGTGCCGGCGACGCCCTCTGGGCCACGCAGCTTGGCTTGATGCTTGCCCATGAAGGGGCCACCCCCGCTTGGCTGCCGGCGGCGGCCGAGCAAGATCGGAAGAGCACACGTCTGAACTCCAGTCACAGTTCCGTATCTCGTATGCCGTCTTCTGCTTGAAAAAAAAAAAAACTTTCTCCTCAGTGCTCGATACTGCGGACAGCTTCGAGCGCACCCTGGCCGAGCAGGCGTTGCACCGGGGCGATCGCGCCGCCCGCGAGGGCGATACCGACCAGGCCATGGCGCATTGGCAAAAAGCGGGAGAGGCAGGCCATGCACGGAGAGAGCGAATGCGTGCTGGTGAATCCATCGCCCGTGCCCTTGAAAGCCCGAACCGAGAGCGGCGCCTGGCAGGGGTTGAGCGCTGGCTTGAGTGGTCGCGGTCGCAAGAACAAGCCTTCGATTGGGTCTCGCTGGATAGCCGCATCGAGCGCGCTCGCGGCTTCTCGACCCTGTTCAGCGAGGTCACGCAAAAGCCCTTTGCGCTGCCACAGGCAAGCCACGATGCGCCAGTGGAAGTCGAGGTGGTGGGGCCGGCGGTACTGCGCGTGCAGCTTCGACGAGTGGCGCCGGAAACCCGTGAAGCAGGAGAGCTCGATTGGCTTTCCGCCGAGCTTATCGATGTTGCGGGCAAGACGACCACGCTCAACGCGCCGATTTTAAGCCGCGCGGAAAACCCATACCTTCAAGCGATCCATCAAGGCGCCGCCACGGCCACCGGCGATGACACCTTGGTGGCGGTGCCCCCCGGCCTTCACCGCGTGCGGATTAGGCCTCAACAACACGACTACCTGACCCAGCTGTGGCAGTGGCAGCCGGCGCACCCCTGGGCGGTATTGCCGCCGGTGACGCCCTTGGCCTTGAAGGACCTGCTGCACGCGTCTCCTGGAAGGGATGCTTTCCTCTCCTCCCCGGTGCCTGACTACTTTCAGGTGCGCGACGGCGAGCTTGAGCCGCTGGCGGTCAGGCCCTCGGCGCAACTCTATAGCCGCGAGCTTGCCGACCTGGACGCAGTCAGCCTCAAAAGTACGCTGGAGACCCTCGACTTTCCCGATCCAGCTGACGCTCAAGAAGGGAGTGGCGGACCGGCAAGCTGGCCGACAGGGAGCCATGCTGTTCAGGTCGATAACATCGTAACGAGTACCGGTGTGCCCGATTCGCCTGAAAAGGCCCATGCCCTCGCCGTGGCGCTGCTCTGGCAGCTTGAGCAGCACCCAGGCATGCAAGATTCGGTGAGTGCGCGCCTGGCGCAGCTGGCCGAGGTGCACGCCGACGTGCCAGCCATCCGCGCGCTTGCCGATAGGCTGCGTCAAGGGTATCGCTGGGAGCGCATCAGCAGCAGCTTTGAGAGTGCTGGGGTGCGCCAGCTGCCTTTGGAAGAATCGATGCATTCGCCTTTTAGGCGCGTGCGTCAGGCCCTGTTGCCCGAGCTTTCCAACGCCGCGATGCTCTTGAGTGGCAGAGGCACCGAAGGCGTGGAGCTTTTCACGCCTGACCCCCTGACCATCGAACTGCGCCTCGCTCAGCGGGTGATGCCCTACGAGGCAAGGGTGCCCGCCGAGGTGATGATACAGCTTGACGATCGCGAGCCCCGGCGGGTGCGCTTATCGGAAAGAGAGACCCTTGAGCGCATTCGCCTGGAGCCGGGAGAGCACGCCCTGCGGCTGTGGCTGGATGACCCGCGCCAGCAGCAGTTCGTGACTGCCCAGCTTACCCGGGCTGGGAGCGGGGCGCCGCTGCTGGAAGACGAAACGCGCACCTACCACATCGCCGCCCCTGGTCAGCCGGCGAGTTTTTATGTCAAAGGGCCGGCCTGGGTGCGGGTGGACGAGTGGTCGCCGCGCCAAGATGCGACGTCTTATCGCTTCGTGGCGCCGGGATGGCAGACCCTGACCTTTGAGGCGAGAGGTGACGAGGATCGCTATTTTCGGCTGCATGCGTTGCGCGCCTCGCCCGAGGCCGAGTTGCCGCTTGAGTCGAGCGTGATCAAGGCAAGCCTTGCCGTTCCCGCTCGGGGGCCTTCGCCACCGCCGGCACCGGCAGAGCCGGTCGCCTGGAAGCTGGAGGATCATCACTCGCCCGGTGCCGGCCTGGATAGCGGGGGCGGCTATTTGCGCTTTGTCGAGCGTATCGACGGCAGTGAGGATGCCGTCGCGCCCGTTCAAGGGACAAGTGCGCTCGAGGCCGGCGTCAGCTACCGCGTTCGTCAGCCCGATAGGCGGCTTTTCAGCCGCAGCGACGTCCTGATGCGTCGGCTTGAGGGCGGCCATGGCGTCGTGGGCGCCAAACAGTGGGTGGATTTCTACCCCGACGAAAGCGACTGGCAGCTCGGCTTTTTCGGCGAGGCCTACCTTCAGCCTGAGCGCGTCGAGGGGGTAGCCGGTAACAATCACTGGGCGGCGCGGCTACAGGGCAGCGCCGAGCGAACTTTCCATCTTTCGCCACGGCTTCGGCACGAGGCCGGTATTACCCTCAACCAGCGCTGGTTGAGCTTGGATTCGGTGCCCCTGGCCGACTTATCCGCCATAGACCCCGATGTGTACTCGCCCTACAAGGACGATCACCAGCGAAGTCTGGTGCTATCCGACCGCCTCACTTGGTCGCCCCATCTGGATCAGCGGGTCTATCTTGAGGGAGCGCTGGTAAGCAATGAATCGCTCAACCCCTTTGATCCCGATTATGGGGAAGTCACCACGGCGGCCAGGCAGCTATTTGGCAACGTCGCCGGGGAGGCGGGCGTGCGTTGGCGTCACTACTTCAACGACGACGACCGTGGCGCGAGCATTGATCAGCAGCGGCTCTTTGTGGGCGCTGATCTGCTGCGCTTTGATAGCGGTGCCAATGCCTGGACGCTGAGTGCGCGGGGGAACTACGACATCGAGCGCCGCGATTTCGGTTTCCAGCTGGACGTTGGCTTTGAGGCCAACGAGGGGCGTTTGAGCCCGGCCCGACGCCCGGATGAGCGCGCGTTTTTGCCCTTGAGGCGCGCCCAGCAGCGAGCGCGCGTTGACACCAACCGTCTGGTGCCACAGGCGTCGCACGAAGGCGCCTCGTCGGCACGCGCGAACTCGATGACGCGAGCGAGCGGCGGTATTGCCGTCGATCACGCCGTGGATCGCTATATCCAGGTGATGGCATTGAGCACCCACGCCGCTGCGCTTAAGCTGCAACAAACGCTTGATCCAAAGCTCGACGCACCCACGCGCTTGGTGAGCGGCGGCGGCTTTCATCGCGTGCAGGTCGGTACCCATGCGCATGGCGTCGCGGCGCTGCGTCAGCGGCTAAGCGCTTTGGGGTATGCCGAGACGTTTATGGTGAAGCGTGAGTAAGCGCGGGCAGAGCCTAAAGGACAGGGGACGATGGGAAAGTATCATGAAGCGTAACGCCAATGTATCCCTTGAGCAGTGTTTGACTGATGGGCTCTCCGCGCCTTGGCAGCGGGTGAGCCGGCGCCAGATTGCCGCCATTCTGGCCTTTTTGCATAAAAGCGGGCGTCAACTGCCCAAGGACGACCCCGACGCCCTCTATCGGGTGCTGCTGGAGACGTTGCTGGACTGGATCGAGGTGCAGCGCCGTGACATCGCGCGCCTGCATGCCAACCACCATGAGTTCACCGCAAGGCTCGCCAGCGCCCGCTCGGAAGATGAGATTCGCGGGCACGTGCTCGATTATGCTCGCACTCTGGGGGCAGGGCGGCGCCAACTGCTGGGGGATCGCCAAGCCTTCGGGCGCTGGTTCGGCCCCGATGCGGTTAGCGAGCGCTACCAGAAGCAGTTCGCCGATTGCGAGCGCCACCTAAGCTTCAGCCTGGAACGGCTGGGGGAGCTGGGCGCGCGCTATATGGGCGCGGAGCGCGTCACGCCGGAGGAGGGCATTCAGCGCTGGCGAAAGCTTAATCTTGAAGGGAGCATTGGCGAGCTACTCGCTTACGAGGGCGACCTGCGCGTGCGTATTGCGGCCTTTCATGGCCTGGCCCGGGTTGCCCGTGCCCTGCCGCCGGAAGGCCGGGGGCGCTATCTGGGCGACAGTACCCTGAACTACAGCTACCGCCTGGCCATGGACTCCCGCCAGCCGGTGTGGCTCCAGACCGAGGCGCTGTCGCTTCTGAGCGTTATGGGCTATCCCGCCGTGGTGGATATCATCGAGCGCCGCCTGACCCGCGTTGTCGAGGGCGACGACTTCTTCGTGCGCCAGCACGCGGTGCAGGTACTGGGTGATCACAGCGATGACACGAGATTCGAGACCCTGCTCGAGACCGCTCTGAACGACCCGAGCCCCACGGTGCGCCAGGCGCTGATCGACCTGCTGATCAAGCGGCGCCCGGCGACGCTTGAGCAGCACCTGTCAGCGCTTGCCCTGGAGGACAGCGCCCAGGAAGTGCGCGGCTATGCGGTTCATGGCCTGATCCGGCTGGTGGAGAACGACGCCTCTTGTGTCGATTTCAGTCGCGCGCTTGCCGAGCGCGGCGCTCGCCATGAACGTCTGCCCATCACCCTGCGGCTCTATTGCCACCTCATGCCGGCCATCGCCGCCGTCCTGCTTGAGAAGGGCGAAGAGGCAGCGCTTGAAAGGTGGGCGGAAACCGGCTTTGCCCTGCTCACCCGGTTGCATACCCAGGCGCTTGACCTGCGCGTGCGGCGCTGGGCGGCCCAGGCGCGGGAAACCCTCTGGTGCATGGCCGACCCAGAGGCGCGGGATTTGCACGCGCAGCTTCGTACGCGCCTCAAAGAGTCACCGGTGCGCAAGCGGCGGCGCCTCAAGGTGCCCGAGGGAGCAGACGATGACCGCTTGGGTCGGGTGCTGAGTGCTCTGACCCAGGATGACTTTGGCCTGGATGCCAGCCGCGCATCGGGCAAGCTCGCGTTTCGGCGCTGGGAGCGCTTCCGCTTTCGCCTCTGGCGGGCCTGGTACGAGCTGATGCACTCCTCGCCGGACAAGCGCCAGGCGGGCCACCACACCATCGGGCGGGTGTATTACGGCCTCTTTCAGGTGCCCTCGGCGCGGATGTCGGAGCTAAGTCCCACCAAGGTGCCTGGCGAACCTTTGCACATGAGCGACGAGGATGGCTGGCGGCCCTATCTACCGCTGGTGGATCAGGTGATCTCGAGCCTCGATCAATCCTGGCCGACCCGGCCGATGAAGCTCTACACCAGCGAGGGCGTGACCGAAATCACCCCGCCTGGCGGGCTTATTGCCCGGCTGCGCGCGCGACTCAAGCTCACCTTCCGCTTTGCCCACTACGCGCGGCTGCGCAACTGGGAAGCCGACAGCGGCGGGGCGGCGAACGGCTACGTGACCGCACTTCAGTCGCTGGGCTTCAAGGTCGGCTTTCGCACCCATACCGACCCGGATGCCAAGCCGCTGCCCGAAGACCCGGCGGTGCGGCGCTTCTTTCACGCGCTTGCCTTTCCGCCGTTGCTGGTGGGTTGGTGGCAGGATTACACCGGCTACTTTGTATCGGTTTACCAGAACACCCTGCGCCAGCTGAGCTTCTTTCTGGCCGGCATGCTGGCGCTGTTCGTCGGGCGGCACGTCTACGTCAACCTGACCACCCGGCGCGCGCGCAACAAGCTGCCGCTGGTGATCGGCGGCTGGGGTACCCGGGGCAAGTCGGGCACCGAGCGCTTGAAGGCCGCACTTTTCAATGGTCTTGGCTTTCATGTGATCTCCAAGACCACCGGCTGCGAGGCGATGTTTTTGCACGGCTACAGCCACCGCGATCTCCAGGAGATGTTCCTGTTCCGGCCCTACGACAAGGCCACCATCTGGGAGCAGGCGGACCTGGTGAAGCTGTCCAAAAAGCTCGACGCGGATGTATTTCTCTGGGAGTGCATGGGACTCACGCCTGCCTATGTGCGCATCCTGCAGAAGCAGTGGATGCGCGACGACATCTCCACCATCACCAATACCTACCCCGACCACGAGGATATCCAGGGACCGGCGGGTATCAATATCCCCATGGTGATGACCGAGTTCATCCCCAAGAACTCGACGCTGATCACCAGTGAAGCGGAGATGCTGCCGATTCTGCAGCAGGCCTCGCAACAACTCGGCACCGAGTGTCATCACATCGGCTGGATCGAGTCCGAACTCTTGCCTGGTGATACGTTGTCCCGCTTTCCCTATGAAGAGCACCCCACCAACATCGCCCTTGTGCTGCGCATGGCCGATGAGTTCGGCATTTCGCACCTGTTCGCGCTCAAGGCCATGGCCGATCACGTGATTCTCGATCTCGGCGTGCTCAAGGTCTATCCGCTGGCCCATGCCCGGGGGCGCTGGCTGCAGTTCACCAACGGCATGTCCGCCAACGAGCGCCTGGGGGCGCTGGGCAACTGGAATCGGCTGGGCTTCGACAAGCAGGACCCGGAGGCCGAGCCCGGCGTCTGGATTTCGACGGTGATCAACAATCGCGCTGACCGGGTGGCACGCTCAAGGGTCTTCGCCGACATTTTGGTCAACGATATCAGCGCCGATCGGCACTTTCTCATCGGCACCAACCTTGAGGGCCTGATGGGTTATATCGAGGAGTCTTGGGCGGTGCGCCGCGAGGAAACCACGCTCTGGCCGCGCTCTCAGGAGAACCCCGACCCTTGCGTGGAGTGGCACCGCCTGGCCCGCCAAATGCGCGTTTGTGTTACCGAAGAGGCAGTGCTCGGCAGGCTCTCGGCCATGCTCGAGGGGCTTAAGGTGGAACATGACCCCCAGGCGCTGTTGAAACACCTCGCCGACCCCGGGGAGTACCTAAAAACGCTCACCCAAGAAGGCAACCCGGGGAAGGCATCGCTTTCACGCCATCTCGAGACGATCCTTGCCCAGCATCAGGCTTACTATCGGGAGTGGCAGGCGTTCCGCGAACTCGAAGGACGGATCGCCAAGCACCCGGCCCCGTCCGATTCGCTCGATGAACAGGCGCGCGACCTGCTCTGGACCTGGTTTCGCTCGCGTATCGAGATCGTGCGCTCACCTTTTGTGACCGGCGAGCAGCTGGTCAACCTGATCTGCGAGCAGACCCCGCCCGGCTACACCAACCGCATCCTTGGCATGCAGAACATCAAGGGCCCAGGGCTTGACTGGGTCTACCGCTGGCAGGCCTGGGACAAAATCCACGCCGCCGGCGAGATGATCCTGAACGGCAATCGCGGCGAGGCAACCCGGGGTCTGCAGTTCCTGGCGAGTTTCCAGGAGTACGGCCTGCTCTCGGCGGAGTACATGCAGGCGCTGCTGAGCCGCGCACGGGAGCTGCCGGTGGCCCAGAGCGAGAGCTTTCAGGCGGAGTTGCGCTTGATCGCCGCCAATCTCGAGGCCAAAAACAGGCCCGAGGAAGAGGAGGAGGGCCTGTCATCCAGCGAGCCCTCGGGCGGGCTCTGGATGACGCTCGTGAGCTGGGTGGAGAAGTTTCTCGACGTGGGCGATGCCGTGCGCCGCCGGCGCAAGGCCGATCAAATCTATCGCGACATGGTCAGCCAGCGCATCAGCACGGCCCGCGCCGCCGACGAGCTGCAGTACCTGACCAAACGCCAGAAGGGCGGCTGGCTGATGCGGCGGTGAGGGTCAATACCTAGGGTGACGGGCAGGTGGGCGGCGTGGCATCGGCGGAAAACGTTAAGCCGGTAAACCAAGCGGTGGCATCGCCGCCGGCGTTATCGCCATCGCTCATGATGGCGACGCCGTCAATATGGTCGTACTTCTCGCCAAACAGGCGCTGGTAATCCTCGCGGACGTCGCGCACCTCGGCGACCCACTCGCCCACTTTAGCATCGCCGCCCTGTAGGGCAAGGAGCTGGGCGCGGTCGGTGAAGGCATTGGTCCAGGCAGTGCCGGGCGCCTGCGTTGATGACCAAACGTAGTTAACCGACTGCACCTGCCACGGCAGTAGCCCGGTTTTATGCGCGACGTAAACGCGCCCGGGGTAGTCGTCGCCGGCTTTGGTGGTTTCGTCCAAACCGGGGTAAACACGGTCTACTTGCCAGCACCACTTCAGGTACGGCGTTTGCGTCAAGTCGATTTCACGCTCCAGGTAGAGCGCCGAGGCTTGGCCATTGGCGCGCGCCTGCAGCACACGCTCGCCATCTTTCTCGGTGAGCCGGTAATCGGTTTCCCCTTCAAAGCTGCGGGTAGGCCAGCGCTCCATTTGGGTGGGTGTGAAGGCGATGGGATCGCTTCCCACCACGGGACTGATGACAACGGCCAACCAGGGAAAAAAGAGCCAGCGCAGCGAGGGGGAGAGTGACTTCATGCATCGCCTCCGGTGTCGTCGGTTTTGGGGGGCGTTTCCCCGGCGCGATGCAGCAGCTCAAATTGCGCCTGGCAACGACGACAGGGGCCGCACATCATGGTGTGCAGACGGAGCTTTAAGCGTTCTCGCCGGTTTAAGGGGCGATCAAGCGAGAGCGACATCAGCTTGGTAGCTTCGCGGCACATGATCATCATAGGCGCCTCTTGAAATTGGCGTTAGGGGAGTTGAGCCGGCTTATTTTAATGTAGTGACGCAGTCGTAAATGCGCACGATGGATGCTGGCTCAGCGGTTGGTTGCTGTCGCACCGGCTTCCTTACACATTTCCTCTCTTACGCGAGACGGCCCTTTTGCGCGCCGCGGCCCGCAAACCGCAGTAGCTCATGGCCAGCACAGCCCCAAAGACCAGGTGGGCGACGATGGTGTCCCAGGTTCGCGCTTGTAAAAACCAAGGGAAGAGCACGGTAAACAGATAGAAATTGACGGCATAGATTAAAAGCCCGAAAAGGCTACCCCTCAATATGCCTTTAAAAAGACCAATGCCTTCCAAAAAGGGCGCGAGAAGCCAGGCATAGCTTAACGACAGGGTAAAATGCACCACCATGGCGGCGAGGCCCACATCGAGGGCGATGCCTGCCGGTGGGGGTAATACCTCAGGCCCCAGACCAATCGCAGCCATCATGCGCACCGGTACCCAGGGGCCTACCTGTTGAAAAAGGAGAACCAAGGCCATTTTCAAAATAAGAAACACAACCCCTGCGACTACGCCGGCAATCGCCGCCATGCCCCAAGCACTGGCTTCAAAACGCTCGGAAAGCCAAGGTGACAGACCCGACATAACGGCCTCGGGCTGAGTGGAAGTGGGGGCGTTCTGGGCGGGCAGCTCGGAAACGGAGTAGTTTTTCAGATAGAGGTTGAGCAGCACGGGGTGCACGATAATGCTGTAGGCCACAAGCGAGAACCCCATCACCAGAAGCTCGTCACGATAGGCGTAATCAAGCGGCAGCATCAGTATCAGTGCCGCTGGCACGGCGCCCCGTAGGCCACCGAGCATCAATACATGGCTCCAGTTAGCCGGCAGCGAGCAATTTTGCAGGCGCAGTAGCGGGCCCAGCCCATAGATCAGCACCGCCCGGCTGATAAGCAATAGTGGGATCACCAGGGCCAGGCGCCAGTTGAGCGCGAGCAGTTGAGGCCCCATAGACGCGCCGAGCGCAAAGTAGAGCGCGCTCGAGCCCAGTGTTCCCAGGTATTCCCAAAAGTCGTTGTAAAGTTCGTGCTCACTTGTTCTTTGCCGATGCCGACTGTGACTGAAGGCCAGGGCAGAAAATACCACCGCAATGATGCCCGAGGCATGCAGCAGATGTTCGCTTAAAAGAAAGGTACCGATGGGCAGCGCCAGAGTCAGGGTTAGCCCCGGCATGCAGTTCTGCTCTCCCCAATGGCGGACCAAAAGCCCCAGAAGCCAGCCCATCAGTAGGCCGATGGGCACTGCCAGCAGCATGCTGCGCAACGTCGCAATGGTGACTTTGCCCAGCGAGAAGTCGCCGGCACCGAGCACTACGCCGACCAGCGTGGTAAACACCACAACGGTAATCGCATCGTTGAAGATGGACTCGCCCTGCAGCAGAAGCGCCAGGCGTTGTGGAATCGTGAAGCGCCCGAGCACGGGCCCTGCCGTGGTCGGATCGGTGGCGGCCACGGCGGCGCCAAACAGCAGGCCGTGCCATAAGGGAATCTCAGCCAGCCAAGCGATGGGCAAACCAATGACGGCAAGAGCAAGCGGCATGCTCAGCAGAACGAGAAGCGCAATGGGGAGGGCGGCGCGCAGCACTAAGCCGATGGGCAGGTGCCTTCCTTCGGCAAACACCAGCACTGGCAGGAGCATGCCGATCACCAGCTCCGGGTTGAGTCGGATAGCGGGAAGCGTAGTCGTCTCGGCGGCGAGCAAGCCGTAGCCGATGCCCACTGCCAAGAGCCAGGATTCTGCCGGTAGCACCGAGCGGCGTGCATAATGCCGGATCATTGCCACCAGGATAAAAAAGCCGCATAACGCGGCAATCAAAAGGCGATGGTGCTGGCCAAACGCATCCATTTTGCACTCCTGCCGGACTTTCTATCGCTCGGGGGAGTTGAGCCACCCTTTTTCGATGCAGTCGCGCAGCCGTAGGCGCGCGCGATGGAGAATGACCCAGCAGTTGGTTTCCGTTACCCCGACTTCCTGACAGATCTGCTCCGTTGAGAAACCCATAAATTCGCGCAGGGTAAACACCCGGGCAATGTTATCGGGTAGGGCCATCATGCATGCGTCAAGGACGCGCCAAAAGCCTTGGTTTTCCAACACTTGATCGGGTTCGCCCCAGGGTTGAGGACGAGCGGCAGCCTGCCAGCGGCCGTTGGTTTGAAATAAATTGTCTTGGAGTAGCGTGTCGAAAGCATCATCGTCGCTTTGGTCATCAAAAGCGTGCCAGTTGGCGTAGCGTTTTTGCTGGCGAAGTCGTTCCAGGATTTTGTTTTTCAAGATGCCGAAAACCCAGGTTTCAAACGCCGAGCGCCCTTCAAAAGCCGCGTGTTTTTCCAGCGCGACGATTAAGGTGTCTTGCACCGCATCTTCTGCCGCCGCGCCATCGCGTAGCTGCAAACGTGCAAAGGCGACAAGTTTGGGCCGCAGCGCCGCGATATGATCATGGGTAGCGGAGTCATGGGAAGAGGGCGTGGCGGTGGTCATGGAAATCCTCACAATCAACGCCCGCAGCCCAGGCTACGGGCTAGCTCTCGGTATCAGGGGGCTTCCCACTCAAGCGGCTTGAACTCTTCGTTCAGGGGCGTCTCGGCCATGTGGTTGGTGTAGTTCGAGAGGGTTTTGAGGGCGCAGGCAATGACCAACTCCAGCGCTTGCTGTTGGCTGAAGCCCGCATCGAAGAAGGCGTCTAACTCGGCTTGCTCGGCCCAGCCGCGTTTTTCGTTGAGGTGGCGGGCGAAGCGCGTCACCGCCGCGACCTTGGCATCATCTGGTGCAGTGCGCTCGCGTAGATCTTTCACCAAGTCATCATCGGCACCCGCTTGTTTGATACCGCCTGAATGCGCGGCCACGCAGAAGTTACACTTGTTGTCGGCACTGATGGCCAACAGTGCTGCTTGCTGCTCTACCGGGCTCAGGCTGGTTTTGGCGTAAATGCCGTCCAGGGTGAGGTAAGCCTCTAAAAGCGCCGGGGCTTCCGCCATTTTGCCGAAGATATTGGGCAGAAAGCCCATTTTTTTCTCCGCGGCTTGCAGGTGCTCTTTCGCCGCTTCCGGTGCGCTGTCGGTGGTGTGCAGGGTGAAATCGGTCATATCAAGCTCCTTCAGTGGATGATCACGTTGCCTAACACGGTAAATTGATTATGGAATATGTGGTCCATAAATGGCAAATGCGTTTCCAGAAAATATTTCTTGACCGAATTAATCACGCTAGGACCTGTTGATGTTTCCCCTGGGTAACGACGACGCACCGTGTTTGCTCATTCAGCCCACCACGGCCTACGCTAAAGTATAGGTCTTGGTAGCTATCACTACAGATCTTGATTTACTAATGATTGATTTATATACATAAGACATAATTATGATTAAAGGAGGGTGGGTAAAATGCTTAGATTTCACATCATTGCAACCACTATGGTAACCATTGCAGCAGCTGCAGTGATGCCAGCTGTAGCAGCTGAATTCCCCCATGATCATCCGGGTCAGCAGACCGAACACTGGAGCGGCACTTATACGGGGTACAGTGATGGACGTCGTGCAAAGCTCACAATAGAGCACAACAGCACGACCGAGATGATCCACGATTTCAACGTGACCTTGGAAGACCTCGACCGGAACCAGACATTCACAGGTTCAGGGCAAACCAAATTCGTCAATCCCCATGGCGTGGGGCACATCATGCAGGTCATACCTCTTAAAGAGGTCGGTGGATCGGGACAAAAAGACGTAAACCGCCTGCTACTGCACACTTGGGACACGGATATCATCTCGGGCAGCTCACAGTGGAATGATACGGATTATGGCTTAAGCTTTAGTCAAGAACGCTAATAAAGAAAAATAGAACGCGACCAGCTCATCTGGGTATGAGGAGCTGGTCGCCAAGCTATTTATCGTTGTGATGTGTGCCAACATGGCGCTTTTTTTGTCAGCCAGTTTCGCACTTCTGCATCATGAAGACGTTTTCAATTTTCGTTCGCCACACTACTGCTGCTTACCATCGACATAAACGATAGCATTGCTCGATTGATTGAGTTCGACCTGCGGTATCGGACCAAACACCATGAAGCCATCCTTGGCACCAGCAACATGACCCTCGGCTCGGTTTCCGCTGACATTGTCATTGCCCTGGATGGAAACGCTATGACCATTCAGTTCGCCCTCAACCTGCTCCAGCCGGCCGCCGCCATGGAGGATATAATCGGTTCCCCCAGCCGTGTTCGTGCCGCTGATGACGACGGTGTGGAACTGCTCACCGTTCACGAAGACATTGGCGTTCCCCGGCTTCTTCAGGCTAATTTGCGGCATCGCACCAAAAACGAGGTACCCGTCGGCGCCGCCGCCGACATGGCCACTGGCATGGTCTCCGCTGCTGGTGTCATTGGGCTGTATCGAGACCTGGTGGCTATTCAACGTGCCACTGACCTGCTCAAGCCGACCACCTCCGCGGATGGTATAGTCGGTTCCTCCTAGCGTGTTCAACGCCTTCTGCCCACTAATAACGATCGTGTGCGTTGGATCGCCACCGGTATCTGCCGTATTGGGGCCGTGAGTACGGAAGTCCACATACGCCGAGGCGGGCTTGCCCGCAAAAACTGCCATGTCGTATTGAACGACAGCCCGATAACCTTCGCTCTTCCCCAGTTCGCCCGCGGGAATCTTATGGTCAATCAGAAGCATACCCGACGTCCACATACGCCCCGTCGAAAGACCTTTCCCGCGCTTATGTTCCATTGAATAAACTTGATTACCGCTATCGCGATGATTAATGTACAGGCGGATAATCTTAACATTCGGATCACAGTTTCCCGTGGTATCGGCCGTTGCCTTAATGGTCGGGGTCGTCGAGACCAGTTCGCCCGGATTGGGGCTGTCGAATTCAGGTGGGCAAGCATCCTTGGCTTGCGCCCCGGTCGTGGACAAAAGCGACAAAGCCAAAATGGTGGGTGTCGCCAGAAGCATTCTGGTCAAGCAATTCATAAGAACTCCTCCTCATGCTTTTTCATCAGCCGCACCAGCGGGCATCACCGTTAGACCTAACCCTATGAGCGCAGACGCGCTCATAAGTGGTTTCAACTCCAAGGTCATCGCTAAAACCCCCCTTTTTTTCAAAATTGCCCTACATTTCAATGTGGGTCTACTGCTTGGTCCCGTCAAACAGCCTTCTGATCGAATGTTATCCCGCCTTCGATCTCAGCTTTAGATGTGCCACAACCTCGCTTAGAACAAAGCCTCCGAAATCACTGGTGCAAAGGTACAAGAAATTGATGATTTTCATGTCCGATACGAATCAAGCTACCCGCGAAACCAACAAGCTAGCCAGCATCCTGCTCGCACTGCTCATAAGTGTCTGGTTGCCACAGGCATACGGTGCCAATGGGCTGACAAAGACCAGTGCCTACACTCAGTTGAATCTCGATGAGTGCCAGCAAATCCAGCAGCAATCATATTCTTACGTGTGGCGCTGCCCAGGCTACGGCGGCATCCCGGTCTGGGTAGCCGAGGACGATTCGCGCTATCTCGTCTCCTTCGGTGCAAATGCCGCCGAACAACCCGCCGCCGAGCAGTCACTACCGCCTTTCACGCGGCTTGGTAACACACTTGAGTGGCGGCTGGAGATGCCGCAGCAGCATCCCTTCGCGACTATCCTACGTTGGCATACGGAGCATAGCGGCACGCCTGATGGCGAGATTCTCGTCGTCACTAGGGTGAGTGACGACGAGGCCTGTCATGTGGCGTATGTCGACGCTCGCGCCAACCCCTCGGCCAATGTGCTGGCACGGCGAGCGGCCGATCGCTTGGCGTCAGGTTTCAACTGCGGCAGCAAGCCGCTGGTAGTGGGCGATCGTAGTGAAGCTGCCTGGTACTTGGACCCGTCAATGGGCTACGTGCGGCCAGGACCAAAGGCATTCAGCCCCGCCGATACCGAGCAGCGAGATAGCAGCGCATCAAGCTCGCACCAGGATGCCCAAAACAGGGCTAGCGCTCTTTTGCTGGGTCTGCGTACTGGCGAGAACTACCGCTCCTTTCTCGTGTACCGCGACATTGACGCCCAATTTGGGAACAGTTCAGGTATTCACGAGATTGAAGGGATGATCGTATCGCCACAACCAGAGGGTTTAATGCGCCTTCAGACGCTAACAGTGCGATTGCCTGAAGGCTGCCTGGACAAAAACTGCCGTGGTATATCCCGCACGGTGTTCGCTGCGCCATGGGGACAGAGACTCACGCCAGTGAATACCCGTGCATCGATACGTCAGGAAATGCAATCAGCCATGCAAGGTAGCTCGGATGGTAATTACCGGCGCGAGACAGTGATACTCTCAGTCGCTAAGAGCATTGTCTGCGGGCATACGCGTGCGCGATGGGAATCCAGCGCGCCCCACCCAACGCATATAGAACGTCGTGGCTGCATACCGCTCACCAAAGGTCGCTTAACGTTCGCCGATGGCCCCTTGCCTCCCGAGCACCTACTATCCGAAGCAGAGCTGAAACAGGTACGCGAGCGGATTAAAGAACGCTACGCGTCTGGGCAATTCGAGAACTCCCTCCCTTCTCGGGCTATGGAGGCGGTGGGACAGCTGAAGCTGTCGAGCATGCGCCTGCTATTAGAGCATCAAAACGGCACGCTCCAGGCGTTCGTCATAGCGGACGCCTTTGCGCCGTATGCACTTTCGGAAACCTACGATGTGCAAGTGAAAGTACCTGCCGGTAGGGTTTCGCAGCCGCCAGCGCAAGCCGAGGCGGCCGCCAATACAACTGCTGAGCGTGACGATGCAAACGCTCGGCTCACCTTTACCAGCTTCGACCAAGCGCTACGCGTCGTACTCGACACTGAAAGGCTGCGCCTGATCGACCGTTCATCCGGAGCGGTCCTCCAGGAACGGAAGCTGGCCTGGGACGACCTGGTGAGCGCTGCCTGGATCAGCGTTACGAAGGCGCGGCGCCTGAAGCAACAGTTCTTACAAGCCGAAGACACTTCGATAGCCACAGAGACAGAGGAGGCACTTCCTAAAAGGGAAGTCAGGCATTAGCAGACCGGTGGCTACCCTTATCGAACGGCACCTCTTTCACGACAAATTTGGTTATTTTTCAGTCATCTGAGCATTTTTGATTACTGTGGGCAGTCAAAGATTCACTAAGGGTCTACTTTAAGGGTAAGCAAAAGCTGTGACAGGCTGAACGGATATTTGATTAGGAATTCGCGCTCAAATCACGCATTTGCAGATAAGTTCCTGCCCTTCGGCGCGATCAAATGAAAAAGCCGCAACCTCAGGAGGATACGAAAATGGTGACCTCTAAGAGAATTCCGATACTCAGTATTGCCATTTTTGCAGCATCGTTTTTGGTCGCTTCACCGTCATGGGCGGAGTTCTGTGCGCCAAAAATCGTTAGCCCGGAACCAGAAGCCGTCACGTCCACAACCCCAACCATACAGGCAACGGCAGAGAGTGGTTCCAACTGCAACCCGAACGCAAAGCGAGTCAAGCTTGAGATAACGCACGTCGAGAATAACAACACCGTCTATACCTATGAAAAAACGCGCGGCGAGGGGCTGTTTACTGGTAGGGGGTACACGACCGGCATGCTGCTGCTCGACCACAGCGTGCCGTCCGGAGAATTGGTGGAGGGTGAAAAATACAAGGTATACGTCGAGTACCCTAACCCCAGTTTCCCAGCAAGTTTTGATGAGCATGCCGGGTGTTGCTGGATTACCATTAAAACGTCCGACGCGAAAACCAGGCAATCAGCGCAGCGCGCTCAGCATACTATCGTCATCAGTGGCCGCAATACATCCGGCAGCACCGGATACACTATCTCGGGCGGCGGAGATCTTGAGCAGGTCAGCGGAACCCTCGATGGTCGCCAAGTCTCGATTCAGGGAAATGACACGGTCGACGGTAATTTGGCTCAGGGCCAAGTTGGCGGAGCTGCCGATGGCTTCCGCGTATTCGGCAAGATGCCCGGAATATTGCTGAATGAACCTGGCAACGCCGATATTTACGTCGATGGGCAACCATTTTACACAATCGTTATCAGCGGTCGCGACACCCAGGGTGGTACCGACTATACAATTTCCGGCGGAGGAAGGTTGGAACAGGTAAGTGGCCGCCTGGACGCAAAGGACGTTTCGATACAGGCAAACGACAACGTTAGCGGCAATCGCGCCCAAGGCCACGTTGCAGGCGCGGCAGACGGCTTTCGCGTTTACGGAGAGCGTCCTCAAATATCGCTTGACCAACCCGCGAATGCCGATATTTATGTCAATGGCGAGCTTCAGTGATCAGCAATGAGCAGGGGATTGCAGGTGGATCGATCGTCTGCACTGATCCATCGACAGGTCGCCGAGGAGGCGTTTTACGCTTTGCCTGTAAGGAATACGCGGTTCGGTTCACTGATCAAGTGCTGCCACAGAACAATCAAGCAGCACCGCAGGAGTGTCGTCTACGCTGAAAACAGCGTGATGTCATTCACGGCAATACCATCAAGGGAGATGGCACTATGTCCATTGATCAGCAAAAACGCCAAGATTTACTCGGCAAACTGAGCCGTCAGTTCCGCTATACCGCGCCTGCGCTCGCACTGGTGGCAAGCGGTGGGGCGCTTGATGCCATGGCAAGCGATCAAAGCGTTGACGCCACGCCCAGTGAGGCGCCGAGCGCGTTACTGTTGGCTAGCAACCATGCGCAAGCGGAAGGCGAAGCGCAGGCAGAGGGGGAAGCTGAGGGAGAAGCGGAAGGCGAATCACAAGCGGAAGGTGAGGGCGAAGCCGAAGGAGAGGGTGAAGGCGAAGCGCAAGCCGAAGGTGAGGGCGAAGCTGAAGGGAGCTCAGGGACCGGTGAGCGCACTGCGCAAGTCTCCCGCCCAGAGGGTTACGAGCCCGGTTACGACGAAAGCGGAGACAACCCGAAAGACCTCATTGAGCGTGGCAAAGCGTTGTTCAATGATCCTTCATTAAGCACCAACGGGCTATCGTGTGCTAGCTGCCACGGGCCGGATGGCCAGTCGGGCTATCAAGATTCTTTCAACCAACCTTATCCCCATCAGGTGAGTATGGGGGTGAATCAGTTTGGTATGGAGACCGTGCATGCCGATGAGATGGTTCAGCTCTGTATGGTCGCTCCCATGGCCGCCGAGCCCCTGGATTGGGCCTCCGATGACTTAGCCGCCCTGTCGGCGTATGTGGTGCATGCCAGAGCGCGCTTTGCCGGCGAAGCAGAAGGCGACTGCAACGACGAGAGGTGAGCGTTGCACTGGTTTTACTTAAGCGCTCAACTCAACAAAGCGGCGCAGGCTTTAATCCTGCGCCGCTTTATTGCCGGCTTTTTAGCGTTATGGCTGTGTGGCTAGGTCGGCGATACGGGCGAAAATCTCGTCGAGTTCGCTGGCAATCTCAGTGAGCTCGCTATCGCTATCCTGCGTGTAGGAAGCAAAAACAGCACTTGGCGTTTTCCACGAAAGCGTTGCGGTTCCCGTGGGGGTTTCCGTGACATAAAAACGCAGCGGCGCCTCGATCATGGCCGGCACGCTTAGGCGGATAATGCGCACGGCAAAATCGTTGCGAAAGACGCCGATCACTCGGTTACCCGGGATGGTTTCGCCGCGTGCAGCGGCCGCCGCTGTGGGGCTTGCTTCGGTCACGACAAACATATTGGCTTCAAGCACCGCCTCGTGAAGGTTTTCTATGAGTTGGCTATAGCCCTTGTCGGTCTCAATCACCTCCCAGCCCTCCTGAGGCCAGTCGCCGTGCTCATCGGCGTTGACGGTGAAAGAGACGGTGAGCAGCACGCTTAAGACAAAAAACGACGCTACCCGATACGTTACGCTGTAAAGGTGTTTAAAAGGGTGTGTCATAAAAACGCTCCGGCAGTGGGTGGCGGCTAAAAAGTCACCGTTTCTGAAGCGGACGCCCTGAGGCGTTCGCTGACTTGCGGGCTCGGCGCCCAAGTTGACCGCTACACGTAGCGGATGGCCGCTTTGTCGCCAGGTGGTCGCTTGCGCGCAGGCGTGAGTTAGCGCTAACCGACCAATGGGCACAATCAGGCCGTTCTCCTCTGCCAATGGGATAAACTCCCCCGGTGACACCATGCTGCCATCCGGCTGGGGCCAGCGGATTAACGCCTCCGCGCCGACCGCTTCGCCCTGGGCGTCGAATTGCAGCTGGTAATGCATCACCAGCACATCATCATGAATGGCGTCTTTTAGCGCCTGTAAACGCTGGTGGCGTTGATGCAGGTGGGTGTTGAGCTCGTGAACGAAGAAGTGATAGCGCTGCTGGGTTTGCCGCGCACGGTGGGCCGCTAAGTGGGCGTGGCGCAAAAGCTCACGGGCGTCTTCGCCATCTTGCGGGCCCAGGGCGATACCGGCCACGATTTGGCACTCGATGCGTTCGCCGTCAACCTCAAGCGGTTCGGCCAGGGCGCTCAGCCAGCGCTCAACGTCTGCCGTGACGCGGGAGAGCGAGGCGGTAACCGGGAGGAGCACCGCGAACGTGTCACCGTCTAATCGGGCAGGAGTGGTGGACGCATCGACCTGCTGGCGTAAGCGTTTGGCCAGTGCGGCAAGCACCTCATCCCCGCCTTGGTGGCCCAATAAACTATTCACCAGACGAAAATTCTCCAGATCCAACACGATGAGCGCAAAGCCGCTCTGACTAACGGCGGTGCGGTAGGCTTGATCAACGCGGTCGTAAAGCACGTGGCGGTTAATCAACCCAGTGAGTTCGTCGTAGCGGTTGCGCTTCTCAAGTGCCTGTTCGTAGGCTTTGCGATCGGTGATATCGGTGCCGTAGAGATTGACGTAGCCCGCATCGACAAGCGGGGTAAGCGTGATTAATAGCCAGCGCTGGTCAAGGTAATACTCCTCCTCGACAAGTTCACCGCTTTTTAGCGCGCTCTCAATGCGTGACCGCCACGCCTCAGGCACTCGCAGCGATTGTGGCTCATCGTCTCTTTGAGCATCGTCGCTCGGGGCATCGCAGCGCCAGTGGTTAAGCAACGGACGAGCAGCAGTGTTGGCGTAAAGCAGCTCCCCACGCTGGTCGATACGCAGCACCGGTTGGCGATTTTCCTCGGGAAAGCGGGCAAGGCTTGCCACGCGTGCTTGCGCTTCACGGCGCTCCGCGATCTCTTGTCGAAGCCGGCGGTTGGCGTCGTGTAGCGCTTGAGAGCAGTTGGCCACGTGTCGAGAGAGGTTGAGCCATTCACGCCATGCCATGTTGACCTCCTGTTAATGTCAGTGTAGGTGCCGGTGTTGCGATCGCCACGTTGCTGCTGGCCATGTGGCTAATTGGTTAATGATCGTTAAAAGCGGCCCCACCACCAGCGCGGTTTTAAGTGCGCGTGGCCATAAAGGTAGGCTATGGGTGTGATCGGCAACCTTTATCGTCATGTGTTCCCCCTGAATGGCGCTTGCATGTTAAATTGAACACGAATTGATCAGACAGAGTGTTAGTGATGGCGGCGGGCAGACCCTTACAACATCAACCCGATGTAGCGTTAACCGCGGCGATGGATACCTTTTGGCGATTGGGGTATCACCATGCGTCGCTGCGTGACTTGCTCAAGGCGATGGGGATTTCGCGTAGTTCGCTGTATCAGCTTTATGGCAATAAAGAAGCGCTCTTTTTGGCGGTGCTGGGGCGTTACCGCAAACAGTTGCTGGATAACTTGGCGGCGGCGTTTGATCAGGCGCCGTCGGCGTGGGCGTTTATCGAAAGCCTTCTGACCCAAGCGGCGCTGGATGCGCAAAGCGAGCAGGCAGCGCTTGGCTGTTTGATTTTCAACTCCGCCACGGAGCTGGGCGGCGAAACGTCCTTGCCAGCGCAAACCGCCCGTGAGTGCGTTGACGACATCAGCGGTTTTTTCGCTGAGGTCATCGCGCGTGCCCAGCGCGAAGGCAGTATCAGCGCCGATTACGACCCTGCCAGCACGGCGCAATTCTTAACCCTCTCCATGTCCGGGCTGCGGCTTTTGCTCAAAAGCGGCGCGACAACCGCTCAAGCTCAGCAAACGGTCAAGCACATTCTGCAAGGCTTGCGTTAAAGGCGCAGCCTACCGTCCTTGGGGTACCTCAACTACCCGATCCGGCACAAAGCTGGGTGCGTCGAACTCATTCGGGTAGCCGCCAGGATTGGCCATCACCCATGTACCTTGGCAATCCAAGTCGACCGTTTCATGCACGTGGCCGTGAACCCACAGCGCGGCGTTTCCCATGAGGTGTGGCAGATGTGACGCGAAGGCGGGGGAGAGACTATCGCCTTGATAGCGTGGCGGAATACAGTCGGCAAGCGGCGCGTGGTGAGTGATCACGACCTTGGGGCCGTCGAAGTGAGCGGCAAGTTCGCGCATTAGCCACGTTGCTGCTTTGCGGTGCAGCCGTTGGCTCTCTTCAGGAGAGAACGTGTTGCCCTCGGGCTGCTCGATGAGGTGAAAGTCCGGCATATAGGCGAGTGCTCTCTGGAAAGTTCGTTCGGTATCTTCAACCGATGCATCGGCATAGAGCGCAAAATCCGTCCAGAGCGTACTGCCGAGAAACTTAACGCCGTCTATGGCCACGCTGCTGTTATCCAGCAGGTGAATCCCAAGGCGCTGAGCCTCAGCGCGCAGCTGCTCGCGTAGCAAGGGCATGCTGTGGCCGTAAAATTCATGGTTGCCGGGCACGTAGAGAATCGGTTGATCGGGAAAACGTGCCGCCGCCCAAGCAAGCCCTCGTGTCCCTTCGTGAATATCTCCGGCTAACACCACCACGTCGGCAGGTACGTCGGGTAGCGTGCGCCCGTCATCGAAATGTTCAAGGTGCAGGTCGGATAAGACTCTCAGTTTCACGGGCACTCCCTTTTCGGCGCTCGCCGCCGAGGCGCTGGTTGCTTGGCTGGAACGCGCCTAGCGCTTGTCTCTGACTGAAACGACAAAAATGCCCCGCTTTAACGGGGCATTTTGTCGATAAGAACCAGCAAAACGGTGATTATTGATCGTCTTTTTCGCTTTCGGGCTTATCGCTGCCTTGATGAGAAAGCGGGCTGGCTTGATCCAGGCGCGGGTGATTATCGAGAAACTCGCGCTTGATATCGGGCAGTTTGTCTAGCGCCTGAATCGTGCGGGTGAGCGCGTGAATCGCCGCGAGCACATCCTGGGTGTTGCCGGTTTCCGAGATGGTGTGCATGTTGCGGATCGGAAAGCCAATCGAGGTGGCCGCGCTGTCGATGGAGGCTAGCACGCCCGCCATGCCGTCGGTGCCGGTATCCACCCCTACGATGTCGCGCTGCAGGGGGATATCATTCTCTTTCGCGGCCTGAGCGATGACGCGGTTTAATTGCTCGCTGGCAATGGAGCCAACCGCCATGGTGAAGCCTTTGCCCATTTCCAGCGGCTGCATGCGCTTATCGCCAATGCCGGGGGCGGCGACGTAGTCGTGGTTCACATCGACCCCGATTAGGGCATCCGGCTTGAGCTCGCCAGCGAATACGCGGCTACCAAAGCGGCCAATCTCCTCGTAGCTGGCGATCGCGAACATCACGCGTACCTGCTCGGTGCCGCCGGCCTCACTGATTAGGCGTGCGACTTCGGCGGTGACGAAGCAGCCCAGGCCGTTATCCAAGTAGGCACCGTAGAAGGTATTGGGACTGAAACCGTGACGAATCGGACGGTCGAAAATGATCGAATCGCCGGGCTTCACGCCTAGATTCAATACCTGCTGTTTTTTGTTCTCGCCATGGATCTGTAAATCCAGGTAGATCTGCTCTTTTTTGATGCCCTTACTGCCATCACGCATTGCCGGGTCGGAGAAGTGGATCGCACCAAGCGCTTCCACGGTGCCGCCTTCAATGCTGCGGTAGCTGCCCGGCGCCTCGGGGTCTTCGCTGAACAGCTTGACCTCATGGCCGATGAGCACTGTGGGCAAGAAGGAGTCGGTATTGATCCAGATCTTGCCGTCCTCGCCGATCGAGCGCACCTGCATGCGGATCTTGTCGGCGTGGCCGATGATCATCAGTTTGAACATATCGTCGCGGCCCGGGTGGGTGTCGAGCACCACGCCGGCGTTTCCGCGAAACTGGTGCAGGTGCCAGTCGCTCGGGGCAAAGGTATCGAAATGGGGTTTTAACACGCCGTAGGTCATCGCGCCTTCCAAGCCGACCGGGCTTGGGGCGGCGAGGATATCGCGCATCAGCTTAAACTGCGCGTCGGGCATGGGTTGTGTCCAGGGGGTGTTGGCATTGTTGCTATCGCTCATTCACGATCTCCTTGAGGGTTGCTGTGGTAGCAGCGAATGGTTAAAGGACATGGACGCTCTTATACACAGTCTGCCAGAACCGGGGCGCTTGTGCGTAGGTCGTGTAGTCGCAAAGGGCGGAAACCTCGTAGGATAGCGTAAAGCAAGATAATAAGACGGCTAATCAATGTCATGAATAAGGAGATCCGCGTGGCAGAAACAGATCTGCGTGCACAGCGCTTTAAGGTCTTGCTGGCCGGCGTGTTCAGCCAACTGCTGTGCATTGGCGTGGCGCGCTTTGCCTATACGCCGCTGTTGCCGGTCATGCAGCAGCAGACCGGGCTTAGCGACGCCGATGGCGGCTGGTTGGCGGCCCTTAACTATGCGGGCTACATGCTTGGCGCGGTGCTGGCCATGACGGTGCGCACTGTTGACGTCAAGGATGGGCTCTACCGCGCGGGGCTTCTACTCGCCGTGGTCACCACCGCCGGGATGGCACTGGCCGAGAATTTCTGGCTCTGGGCGGGGTTGCGCTTTTTGGCGGGGCTCGCCAGTAGCGCCTCTATGCTGCTTGCCTCGGGGCTGATTTTGCACTGGCTGATTCAGCACCGCCAGCGTGGCGAGCTGGGTATCCATTTTGCCGGCGTGGGCGTGGGGATTTTACTCGCGGCGGTGGCGGTGGAGGCCATGCTGCGCCTCTCCATGGATTGGCGGCTGCAGTGGTGGGGCTTTAGCCTGTTGGCGGTGGTGCTGTTAATCCCCGCTTGGCGCTGGCTCCCGCGCCCGGTCAAGCCAGTGGCGGGCGGGGAGTCGGCCTCAGCGGAACAGAATAAGCCGCCGGGTCGCACCTTTATGCGCCTGATGATGGCGGCGTACTTCTGCGCCGGTTACGGCTATGTGATCAGCGCCACCTTTATTGTCACCATCGTGGAGCGCGAGCCGCTGCTCTCGGGGGCGGGTAACTGGGCGTTTGCCTTGGTGGGGTTGGCGGCCGCGCCGGCGGTAATGCTGTGGGACTTGATCGCCCGGCGCATCGGCTATTTGGGCGCGTTAATTGCCGCGATGCTGCTGCAGGTGGTGGGTATCGTGCTGCCCGCGATGACCGCAAGCCTGCCCGCCGTGCTGTTGAGCGCGGTGCTTTACGGTGGCACCTTTTTGGGTTGTGTGAGCCTCGTACTGACCATGGCCGGGCGGCTTTACCCGGCAAGCCCGGCGCGGTTGATGGGACGCATGACCCTGGCGTATGGCGTGGCGCAGATTGCCGCGCCCGCGCTCACCGGCATGCTCGCGGAGGCCACCGGCCACTACGGCATTGGGCTGTGGCTCGCGGGTGGTTTTGTCGCCTTGGGAGCGGTGCTATTGGCGTGGTTGCGCTGGGTGGACCAGACCGCACAGCGCCTTGACGCCGAGGCGAAAGCGACCACTTACGTCTGAAGAGGAAATTTTGCCGGCGGTCTTAGGCATTTGTACCAAAATCGTCTAGGATGGCGCGTTTTTCCCCATAGGAAGGACAAACGATGACCTCCGCTGCGCAACCTCGAACTCAGTGGCTTGGCCGCTGGGGCTTTCTGCTCGCGGCCACCGGCTCCGCCGTGGGGCTGGGCAACATCTGGAAGTTCCCTTACATCACCGGCGAGTTCGGCGGCGGTGCCTTTGTGCTGGTCTACCTGGCTTGCATTTTGGCCGTCGGCGTACCGGTGATGATGACCGAAATCGCCTTTGGGCGTCGTGGGCGCGGTAGCCCCATTGATGCCATCCGCCGTGTTGTCAGTGAGTCCGGTGGTGGTTCGGCGTGGTCGCTGATCGGCTGGATGGCGATGCTGTGCGGCTTTTTGATCCTGTCATTTTATGTCGTGGTGGCGGGCTGGTCGTTCTCTTATCTTTGGAAAATGCTGAGCGGTGGTTTGAGCGGCGAGAGCGTCGATGACATGATCGCGGTCTTTGTGGCGAATAACCAAAACCCGCTTAATCTGGGTTTTTGGAGCACGTTGGTGACGCTGCTCACCATGCTGATCGTGGGTAAAGGCGTTCAGGAAGGTATCGAAAAAAATGTCAGCTGGATGATGCCCGGGCTGGTGGTGATGCTGCTGGTGCTGATCGCTTACGGCATGACTTCCGGCGGCTTTGGCGAGGCGGTGCGTTTTCTCTTCTCCTTCAACGCGGGAAGCCTCTCCAGTGAGGGAATGCTGGCTGCCTTAGGGCATGCGTTTTTCACCTTGTCGCTGGCCTCTGGCGCTATTCTCACCTATGGCAGCTACCTCCCCAAGAGTGCATCCATTACCCGCACCACCTTGGGCGTGGCGGCAGCGGACACCGTGGTGGCGCTGATGGCGGGGTTGGCAATCTTCCCGGTGATTTTTGCCAACGGCATGAACCCAGGCCAAGGGCCGGGGCTGATTTTTATGAGCCTGCCGCTGGCGTTTGACGCCATGCCGCTAGGCACGCTATTCGGCATCCTCTTTTTTGTCATGCTGTCGATGGCGGCATTGACCTCGTCAATCTCCATGGTGGAGGCAACGGTGTCCTGGCTGTGCGATAACAAAGGGCTCTCCCGTCGCGCGGCGGCATGGGGGACCGGTATCGTGCTGTGGCTAGTCAGCACCTTGGCGATGCTGTCGTTCAACGTCGGGGCTGAATGGACGCTCGCGGGGAAAAACGTCTTCGATTGGCTCGATTACCTCACCGCACGCTGGATGATGCCGCTCGGTGGGCTAGGCATCGTGGTACTGGCGGGCTTCGTGCTGAAGTCTGAGGTCTTGCGTGATGAGCTGGGGCTGTCGCCACTGCCCTATACGCTGTGGCTGGCGATGGTGCGTTACGTCAGTCCGCTGGGTATTCTGGTGGTTTTTGTCGATGCGTTAGGGGTCTATTCGGTCTCCTTTGCCGCTCACTGGCCGTGGCTACTGGCGATTCTGGTGGCGATGGTCGCCCTCGGTGAAGGGCTCAGCCCGCGCTTGCGCCAAGCGCTGCGCTAAAGGCGGTTGCGCGTTTCGGCGATGGCGCCGGGGTGCGTGCCCGCTTGGCAGAGTTCGCCCCAATGGCTGGTATAGCGGGGTGAGCGGTGCGCGCAGCGTAGATGCCACACCGCTCGCTTTGGGGGTACGCCAAAAGTGATGGTGCCTTGGCCGTGACGCTGATTGATGCGGTCGAGCGTGGCCATCAATCGCTGCTGGAGGTGGCTTGTTTTTGGCGGTGGGTTGAGCAGCGTCATCTGATACTGCTCAGCGTCGACAAGATCGACGAGCATGACCCCCGCCTTCATAAACGCGTAGCCCGGGCGGTATATATGCTGAAGCCCTTGGCGCACGGCGGCCAGAATCTCGCGTGTGTCATCGGTGGGGTAGGGCAGCGCGATCAGCGTTTGCGGATGATACTGCGCAAGGTCGCGGCGGTGGCGGTTGGTGTGCAAAAGCAGCATGACCGCCCGGGCGAGGCCTTTCTGCTGACGCAGCTTTTCCGCGCTGCGTTGGGCGTGGCGGTTAAGGGCCCCGTAAAGATCCTCCCAGGCGCCGGTCGCGCGACCAAACGAGCGCGACGTCATTATGCGCTGGCGCGGCTCATCCGCGGCATTCATCGCCAAGCACGGCGTGCCGCGTAGCTCCAGCGCGGTTCTAGCCACGACAACGGAAAAGCGCCGCCGCAGCCGTTGAGTGTCGCTTTCGCGTAGCGCCCAGGCCGTGGTGATACCGCAGAGCGCCAGACGCTCGGCGAGGCGTCTGCCGATCCCCCATACCTTATCGACTGGTGTGCGTTTGAGAAGCGATGCGGTGGTGGCGTCGTGGCCGTCCAGCAGGCAGGCGCCTTGGTAGTGGCTATCGCGCTTGGCGTAGTGGTTGGCGAGTTTGGCCAGCGTATGTGTCGGTGCTAGCCCCACGCATACGGGCAGACGCAACCCGTGCCAAATACGTTGGCGAAGGGCCGTTCCGAGGGCTTGGCACGCGGTGTGATCGAGCCCATCCAGATAGAGGAACATCTCATCGATCGAGTACGGCGCCACCTTTGGGCAGGCGGCCTGAAGCAGCTGCGTTAGACGTGCCGACATATCGCCATAAAGGGCGTAATTGGAGGAGAGCAAGTGCAGCTCACCGCGCTGCCAGGGGCCTTCAAGCTGGAAGGCGGGTGTGCCCATTTCCACCCCTAGTGCTTTCAACTCCTCCGAGCGAGCAATCACGCAGCCGTCATTATTCGACATCACCCCGACTGGTAGGCCGTCAAGCTGCGGCTGAAAAATGCGCTCGCAGCTAACGTAAAAATTGTTGGCATCGACCAGGCCGATCACGAGAGGTACTCGTGGACCACGGCGCGCACCACGCCCCATATTTCACATTCGCGCTCGCGCAAGGCGACAGGCCCGTAGTGGGGGTGCCCTGAGCACAGATGCGGCTCATTGCGGTGCAGCGCGTAGCGTTTGATCAGCAGTTCGCCCTCCAGCAGCGCCACCACGATATGCCCCAAGCGCGGCGTAATGCTGCGATCCACCACCAGCAGGTCACCGTGAAAGATGCCCCAGCCCTGCATGCTCTCGCCTGCGGCGGTGAGGTAGAACGTGGTGGCGGGGTTCTTGATGAGTCGGGTATTCAGATCAAGGGTGGGTGACTCGTAATCTTGCGCGGGTGAGGGAAAGCCACTAAACCCCGCCTGGGCACAAACCGGCAGGAGTGGCAACGCAAGCGGTGCGCAGGCGTGAGGGAGAGAAAGCATCACAATCACCATTAACTGTATAATTGATCAATATATTTATATATACAGTAATTGGCTGTCTTTCTCAAGCCTCCTTAGCGGGCAAGCCACATGCCGACCACAATGGCGCTCAAAACAGTGATGAAAAATACCCAGTTACGGCTGCGTGTATCGCGATGGGGTTTCATGTTGACCTCTTGCAATTTTAGGGTGGATAGGAGCCAATACCGCTCAGACAATAATGGGATGGCGAGGCGACGAATGGTAGCGACTCTGGCGTACCGGGTGAAGGAATTCCAATGACAACCGCGTCACAAACAGAAACGGAGATACCCCTGCAGGCGGGCGAGCCTTTGACCCTGGCGAATGGTCGATTGGCAGCGTTGAGTTGGGGCCGGCGCGATGCCCCTACCTGGCTTGCGCTTCACGGTTGGTTGGATAACGCCGCGAGCTTTTCCCGGCTGGCACCGCGCTTAGCGAAGGCGCTGGATATCCGCATCGTGGCACTCGATTTTCGTGGTCACGGCCATTCATCAAAGGAGGAGAATGTTCCACAAGAGCATGCCCATCAAGACTATGCTCATCAAGACTATGCCCTGTGGGACTACTGCCATGATGTGCTGGACGCCATGGATGCGCTGGCGATAAATAAAACGACGCTGTTAGCGCACTCCATGGGGGCCGCTGTCAGCTGTCTTCTGGCCGCCGCACTGCCTGAGCGGGTGGAACAGCTTGTGCTGATCGATGGTCTGGGTGCCATCAGCACGCCGCCGGAGCAGACGGCCGGGCAGCTGCGCAAGGGGTTGATCGCGCATCGTCGCCCACGTTCGCGTCCACCGCGCTATGTAGACATCGAGACGGCTGTGGCCGCACGTGTGGCGGGAGGTGTCACGCCGATTGACGCGGATACGGCACGCCCGCTGGTCGCACGTAATAGCCGCGTGGATGATGACGGCCATGTTTGGCTACGTACCGATGGCCGGCTACTCAAGCCGTCGCTGGTGCGCTTTACCCCGGAGCAGGTGTTGGCGCTTTTGGCAGAAATACACTGCCCAGTGCTGCTGATCGAAGGTGATAGCGGTATTTTGGGCGAGCGTGCCTGGGCGCAAAAAGCCCGTCAGGCGGTGCCCACGCTCACCCGACACGTGCTCGCCGGAGGGCACCACCTGCATTTGGAAGCGCAATCCGTCGAGGCCGTTGCGAATACGATCGTTCAGCACACCATCACAGCGCGCTGTGGCAATCAGGAGAGGCACCATGGGTGAGAGAAAGCGGCGAGAGCAGGCGAGCTCGGGTCATAAAGTCGCGCTGGTCTTGGGGAGTGGCGGCGCGCGGGGCTACGCCCACATCGGGGTGATTGAAGCCCTAGAGGCGCGCGGTTTTGAGATTATCTCCGTTTCCGGCTGCTCAATGGGTGCGCTGATAGGCGGTATTTACGCGGCGGGTAAGCTGCCTGAGTACCGCGACTGGGTGTGCCAGCTGGATTACCTTGATGTGCTTAAGCTGGTGGACGTGACGTGGAGCCCGATGGGGGCGATGCGTGCCAATAAGGTCATGCAGAAGCTGGAGAGTCTGGTGGGAGAAACACAGATCGAAGACCTCGCCATTCCCGTGACCACCGTGGCCACTGACCTGGTGCGACAGCGCGAGGTCTGGTTCCAAAATGGCCCGCTTTTGCGTGCCATTCGCGCCTCCATTGCCGTGCCGGGCGTTATTACGCCGGAGCACTTGGGGGATCAGGTGCTCGTTGACGGCGGCTTGCTCAACCCGCTGCCCATCTTGCCCGCCGTGGCCGCCCACGAGGCGGATCTTGTTGTGGCGGTCAATGTTACCGCTCACAGCCCGCAGCCGGTGTCGCTGACGGACATGCTGCCGGAAGGCACCGCCGAAGATACCCGCAGCGATGACGAGCGCGAGCGTGATGAAAGTATCGGCGGTTGGCTATCGGAGGTGCGCGATGCCACTCGTCGGCTGTGGGAGGGGCTTGGCAGCTTGGCGAGTGAAAATAGCAGCAGCGAAAGCGCCGAGGAGCGTGGTAAGCGCGAGTGGGGCAAGCTGGATATGATCCTGGAGTCGTTCGATATTACCCAAGCAGCGCTGGCGAAATACAAAATCGCCGGTTATCCGCCGGATGTGTTGATCGAAGTGCCCAAAACGGTGTGCAGCGCCTATGAGTTTCATCGCGCCAATGAGCTGATTCGCTTAGGTCGCCATTTAGCCGATAAAGCGTTGGATGCCTCACTACCGCCCAGGTTTGCGCAGCAGCACGTAAACGGCGCCGGTACCGCCGTCGATCTCGATGGCGGAGCAGAACGCTAACACGCCAGGCCATTCGCGAAGCCATGCGTTGGTGTGGCTTTTCAGCACGGGGTAGTCCGCGGTGGTGCCCCAGGCCTTGCCATGAACGATCAGCACGCAGCGCATATGCTGGGCGACGGCATCGCGCAGAAAGCTTTCTAGCTCGGTACGGGCTTCTTCCAGGGTGTAGCCGTGAAGGTCGAGCCCGGCTTGCCACCCGGTTTGGCCGCGCTTGAGTTGGCTAAGCGTGCGCCACGGCAGGTCGGGCACGGAGAATTCGAGATACTCCGAGGGGCGTACCGCTTCGACGCGACCATCGGAGGTGCGCCCGGTGGTTTGCAGGCTTTGGCTTTCCACCGCCGCTTGCCGCCGCGCCGCCTGGGCGACCGCGTTGCGTTTGGGTTTGCCGGGGTCGGCCTGGTTGGCGTTGATGCGACGCACGCCGGCCGCTTTTAGCGCTTGGCGAAAGGCGCTGATCTCTTCCTCATCGGGTTGGTGGCGGCGTGTCATGGCAAACTCTAAGGCGAAGGCGGTGAGCGTTAGTGTAGCGGTAGCGAAAGCGCACAGTATAGCGACCTTAGCGCCGCTGTGAACCGGGCGGTGTGAAAGGTACAATCCTTTTCCTAACCAATCGACGTATTTGATGACCGCCTGCTAACCAGGAGCCACCGTGGCCGCCACGCTTTCTTCTTCTACACAAACGCCCCCGCTTCAAGCGGCGTCAACGCTCGCGCTGAGCAACGCCGAGCTGACTCAAGCGCTTTATTCGCTGCGCGACTATGTGCGCTGGGTCGCGAGCGAGTTTCATCTTGCCGGCCTGCATTACGGTCACGGTACCGACTCGGCGTGGGATGAGGCCGTGGCGCTGTGCTTGGGGGCGCTGCATCTGCCCTGGAATATTGATCCCGCGGTGCTGGATGCGAGGCTTTTGCCCATGGAGCGCGAACGCATCGTGGCCCTTGCCCGTGCACGCATTGAAACGCGCCGGCCCTTGCCGTACTTGCTTGGCGAGGCCTTCTTCGCTGGTGTTCCGTTTAACGTCGATGAGCGGGTCTTGATTCCGCGCTCGCCGATTGCCGAGCTGATCGAAGATGGCTTTGCCGCCTGGTTTCCACAGGAGCCGCCTGAGAACGTGTTGGATCTCTGCACTGGCTCAGGCTGTATCGGCATTGCTACCGCCCTCTACTTGCCCACAAGCCGCGTGACCCTGGCCGACATCAGCCCAGAGGCACTTGCCGTTGCGCGCGAGAACATCACTCGCCACGACGTGGGCGACCGGGTGCGTGCGGTGGCGTCGGATGTCTTCGATGGCTTAACGGGGCAGCGCTTTGACCTGATTGTCTCCAACCCGCCCTATGTGGATGCGCGTGATCTCGCCACCATGCCCGCCGAATTCCGTCACGAGCCCGCCTTGGCGCTCGGCGCCGGTAGCGATGGCCTGGATATCGTCCGGCGTATTCTGCGCCAGGCCCGCGAACACTTAAGCGACGATGGCTGGTTGATTGTAGAGGTGGGAAACTCTGACCGTCACGTTGAGGCGGCCTTCCCCGAGGTACCCTTTATCTGGTTGGAATTCGAGCGTGGCGGCCAGGGCGTGTTTGCCCTTTCCGCCGCTGAACTCGACGCCCATGCGGCGTCTTTTGCGTGAGGAAATAACGCCCATGTCTGGCAATACGTTTGGCAAGCTATTTACCGTGACCACCTTTGGCGAGAGCCATGGCGCCGCGCTCGGCGCCATTGTCGACGGCTGCCCACCGGGGCTGGCGCTCACGGAAGAGGACCTGCAGCGTGATTTGGACCGCCGTCGCCCTGGCAGCTCGCGCCACACGACCCAGCGGCAAGAGGCCGATCAGGTGCGCATTCTTTCGGGGGTTTTCGAGGGTAAAACCACGGGATGCGCGATTGGGCTTTTGATCGAAAACACCGACCAGCGCTCCAAAGATTACTCCAAGATCAAGGACCAGTTTCGTCCCGCGCACGCCGACTACACCTATCACCACAAATACGGTCATCGCGATTATCGCGGCGGCGGTCGCTCAAGCGCCCGGGAAACCGCCATGCGTGTGGCGGCGGGGGCTATCGCTAAGCAGTTTCTCGCCGCGCAGGGCGTGCAGGTTCGTGGCTACATGAGCCAGCTCGGGCCGATTAAAATTGACTTTAAAACCTGGGAATCGGTGGATCAGAATGCATTTTTTAGCCCCGACCCGGAGAAAGTGCCCGAGCTTGAGGCGTACATGGATCAACTACGCCGCGATCAAGACTCCGTGGGCGCGGAGATCACCGTGGTCGCGGAAGGCGTGCCCGTGGGGCTGGGAGAGCCGGTATTCGACCGTTTGGACGCCGAACTCGCCCACGGTTTGATGAGCATTAACGCCGTTAAGGGAATCGAGATCGGCGCCGGTTTTGCCAGCGTGTCTCAGCGTGGCAGCGAACATCGCGACGAGATGACGCCGGAGGGGTTTCTTTCCAATCACGCCGGCGGTGTGCTCGGCGGCATTTCTAGTGGGCAGCCGATTGTGGCGCGCCTGGCGCTTAAGCCAACCTCAAGTATTACCACCCCGGGGCGCTCGATAGATGTACACGGTGAGCCGGTTGAGGTGGTGACCAAAGGGCGCCACGACCCCTGCGTGGGCATCCGCGCGACACCCATTGCCGAGGCGATGATGGCGATCACTGTGATGGATCATTGGCTACGCCACCGGGGGCAGAATGCGGATGTCAGCGTGACCACGCCAAGGCTGGGTCAATGCTGACGACGTGAACGAAAAAGCGCTTAAACGCATACGCGGTGAAGATGGGGTATGACTGCTACACTCAGGGGTAAGGAATGAGGAGCAAGCCATGAAAATAAACGTGGAATTTGACCTAACGCCGGATGAGTTTCGTCGCGCACTCGGTTTGCCGGACGTGGAGGCGTTTCAGCAGAGCCTTTTGGCCAATATCCAGCGGCAAATGGAGTCCGGGGTTGATGGTTATGACCCCATGAGCCTCATGCGACCCTATCTACAGCAGCCCATGATGCAGCAGGGGTTGTCGCAAGGTCTCGCAAGCTTCGGCACGTATCAGCAGATGATGATGGATATGCTGAAGCAAGCCGGTAATGCGAGTTACTCCAGCGGTAGTAATGACGACGCCAACGAAAACGCAGAAACGGGAAAGAGAGGCAGCGCCACCTCATCGCAGGCAACTAGCGATGCCTCCTCGGGCGCCGGCCAGGCCGCCCAAAACAGCGCAAGCAAAAGCAGTTCCAGCAGTAAAGCGAAGACCGCATCGGCCCGTTCGCGTACTAAGCGGGAGAGCAGCTAGCATGGCTGCGGTATTGACAGTTGCAAAGGCAGAGGGTAGAGATTATTCTTGTTGCGCTGCAGCAAGGTTGTCGCTTATAACAATTTAAACGCCGCCTATTTTCAAGCAGGTAACGACTCAACCAAGGGGTACATACCATGCAAGATAACATGATGAACGCTTTCAACACGCAAACACGCCAACTCTTTGAGCCGATGCGTAAAGTGAACTCGCTGATGCTCAATAACATGGAAAAAATGACCCAGTACCAGCTGGAGGCAATGAAGCGTTACAGCCAGATGGGGACTCAGCGCATCCGCAGCGCGACCGATATCGAAGATGCCGAAAGTCTGCGCGAGTTCGGTGCCAAGCAAGCCGAAATGCTTAACGAGCTTTCGCAGCAAATGCAGGAAGATGCTCGCGCTATGAGCGAGATGAGCCTTGAATTCAAGGCGGAAATGGAAAAACTCTTTAGCGAAACCGGCAAGCAGATGAGCGAGCAGGCGAGCGCCGCAGCAAAAGCCCAGCCAACCGCGAAGGCATCCAGCCAGCCGTCGCGTAGCGGTAGCTCAAATAGCACGAAAAGTTAAGTCAGTGTTATTCATACGGCGCCCTAGGGCGCCGTATTATTATCATGTATGGTTAATGAGACATTGTCGTCTTGTTGTTTAGCTAAGCTCGATAGAGCGGAGCGCTCGAGGCGCTAGCTTGTGCGAGTATTACGGGAGAGTGAGTATGCAGTCAGGGTGGGAAATGCCGTCTCAGGTCGATACACAAGCCTGGAACGCTCAACTGAAAGAGGTCGGTGAGCATTACCAAGCCTTGATGCAGGACATGTTCACGCGCCTTGCACCAAGCGAAGCCGCAGAGTCCGTGCACAACGATATGCGCGAAAGCTTTGAAGCTGCTGCTCAAGCGCTGGCACAAAACCCTACGCTACTGTGGCAAACGCAGGCACGTTTGCTTCAAGACCAGTGGTTGCTGTGGCAGCAAAATGCCCGCGCCATGGCGGGAGAAGAGGTTGAGCCGCTGATTCAGCCTGCCAAAGGGGATCGTCGTTTTAGAGATGAGGCTTGGACAAAAGAGCCTTACTACCTCGCGATCATGCAGCAGTACTTGCTGTTTTCTCAGCTTGTCGATGAGCTCATTGATAACCTCGACGGCTTGGATGAGACCCGAAAGCAGCACTTACACTTTTATGCCCGCCAGTTAGTGAGCGCGATGTCGCCCACTAACTTTGTTGCGACTAACCCGGAAGTGATGCGCGAAACGCTGGAAACAAAAGGGAAAAACCTGATCGAGGGATTGGCGCGTTTGCGCGAAGACCTGGCCAACTCGGCAGAAGGCATCAACGTGCGCATGACCGACCGCAGCGCCTTTGGCGTGGGCGACAATATCGCCGTCACGCCGGGGTCGGTGGTGTATGAAAACACCCTGATTCAGCTGATTCAGTACACGCCGACCACGGAGAGCACGTTTAAAACGCCGCTGCTGATCGTGCCGCCCTGGATCAATAAGTATTACATCCTGGATTTGCGCCAGGATAACTCCTTTGTGAAGTGGTTGGTGGATCAAGGGCATACGGTGTTTTTGATCTCCTGGCGCAACCCTGGCCCTGCGCAGAGTGACCTTACCTGGGCCGATTACATGCAGATGGGGCCGATCAGTGCGATCGAGGCCATCGAAAACGCCTGTGGTGAAAAGTCGGTCAACATGGTGAGTTACTGTATTGGCGGAACGCTCACCGCGTCGACGGTAGCGTATCTCACCAGCACGCGTCGCGGTCGCAAGGTGAAGTCGGTCACTTATATGGCCACATTGCAAGACTTCCGCGATCCAGGTGAGCTGGGCGTTTTCCTCAATGAACAAGTCGTTCAGGGTATTGAGAAAACCCTTCAGACCAAGGGCTATTTAGATGGCCGTTCGATGGCGTATACCTTTAATTTGTTGAAAGAGAATGACCTGTTCTGGTCGTTCTATATCAGCAACTACTTAAAAGGTGAAATGCCCGCCGCTTTTGACCTGCTGTATTGGAACACCGACGGTACCAACTTACCGGCAGGTACCCATGCCTGGTACCTGCGCCATATGTACCTGGAAAATCGCCTGGTCGAGCCGGGTGGCATTGAGTTGGACGGCGTGAAGATCGATCTGCGCAAAGTCTCAACGCCAAGCTACTTTATCTCGACAAAAGAGGATCACATCGCCAAGTGGAACAGCACCTACTATGGCGCGCTGCTGCCTAAAGGGCCGGTGACCTTCGTGCTCGGCGGCTCGGGCCATATTGCGGGAATCGTGAATCCACCGCGTAAAAACAAGTACGGTTACTGGACCAATAGCGAACTGCCAGACACGCATCAAGAGTGGTTCGAAGGGGCAACCTTCAACGAAGGCTCCTGGTGGCCGCACTGGCAGGCATGGATGACCGACAATGGCTATGCCGATACAGAAAAAATGGTGCCGGCACGTCAGCCGGGCGAGGGTGAACTCTCGGTGATTGAGCCCGCTCCGGGCCGCTACGTGCGCCAGACCATTCCCGAGGTGTTGGGGGAGATGGTCGAGGAGGTCGTTGAGAGCGCCTCGGCCACTAGCCGTTACTCTAAAGTGCAGGAGTAGTCCTCGTACCGGCAAAGTAGCAAACGTGGTAAGCAGAAGGTGCCTTTAATGGCACCTTCTTGCTGTTAGCGTTGCCCTGTTCTTAAACGCAGACCCGGCAGTACCAAGAGCCCAGCGAGCAGCCAGATAGGCCAGCTACCCATACGGGTAAAGGGCGTGAGACCCTCCATGGCATATACGTCACCGGTGAGGGTGGCGGTTTCAAACTGCGGCGCGCGCGCGGTGATATGGCCCTGTGGGTCGATGATCGCGGTAATGCCATTACTGGTGGCGCGGATCACGTAGCGGCCGTTTTCCAGGGCGCGCAACCTCGCCATTTGCAAATGCTGGTGCGGGCCGATAGAGGCGCCAAACCAGGTATCGTTTGAGACGGTTAAAAGCACGTCGCTGTCGTGGGCGCGTTCAGCCACGAGTTGCGGGTAGATAATTTCATAACAAATGGCGTTTCCCAGTGCCATGCCGGCGGCGTGTATCGGGGCCGGGTCATCCTCACCGGGCCTAAAGGTCGACATAGGAAGGTCAAAAAAGTTAATGGCTCCGCGCAAAACGCTCTCAAGAGGCAAGTATTCGCCGAAAGGGACCAGGTGTTCTTTCTGGTAGCTTCCTTCGGTGTTACCCAAGCCAATCACGCCATTGAAATAGTTTCCCTCACGGTCGCGCTGAACGATGCCGGTGAGAAGGGCCGTGTCATCAGGAAGATTGGCTTGAACGCGCTCCAGTACGGGCCGCGCCTGCGTTTCGACCATGGGGAGCGCGGTCTCGGGCCACACAATCAGGTCGATATCGTCATCAAGGGCGTTGGTCAGCTCCATGTAGGTGTTGGCCGCTTTGCGCTGGCCTTCGGGCGTCCACTTGATGAGTTGGGGAAGGTTGCCTTGTAAAAGCGCGACCTGTTGGGGTGTCTCGCTCGGCTTCGTCCACTGCGTGGGCAGCAGAAACGGGGTGACCCAGATAGCCGCCAAGGGGAGGAGTGTCCATACTCGGCGGCGAAAGAGCAATTCGGCGCCGAGTGCGCCGCTAAAGGCGACAAACAGCGATAACAGGTACACACCGCCAATCGGCGCCCAGGGGGCCAGAGGCGAGTCGACGTGACTGGCGCCGAGCAGCAGCCAGGGAAAGCCGGTAAACAGGTAGGTGCGTAGCACTTCCCCCAGGACCCAAGTGCCGGCAAAGGTTAACAGTGCAAAGCGTGCCAGGGTAAAGCGCCGGTAGAGCCAAAAAGTGCCCGCAAAAAAAAGGGCGAGGATTACCACAAACAGCCCGGTTAAAAATACTGCCAGTGGAACGCCGGTGTAGCCGTAGTCGTGAATCGACACGTAGACCCAGGAGGTGCCGCTGGCGAAAAGCCCGACGCCGTAACACCACCCTTTCAGTGCCGCTTGAACCGGGGTTAACCCATGAATGCCAAGGTACATCAGGCCCGCTGCGATAGGGCCAAGCCACCAAAGCTCAAAGGGGGAGGCGGTCAGGGTCGTAAAGCCACCGGCGACGAGCGCGGCGATAAGCTGAACGCCAAGCGTGAAAGAGCGTCCTGAAGAGAGTCCCGTCTTCATCAGCGGATATCCTATCGAAGTGAGTCGCGCGTAAGATCAGTGGCGTTAGTCATCGCTCTCTGGGTCGCTATCGTCGTAGTAGACCTCTAACAGGCGAATGCGACGATTGTCGGCATTCATCACGCTAAAGTGCCAGCCGCTAAGCGATGTTTCCTCACCACGACGGGGAAGGTGACCAAATTGCTGCATCACCAGGCCACCGAGGGTGTCGAACTCGTCATCGGAAAAGTGGGTGCCAAAACGCTCGTTGAAGTCTTCGATAGGCGTTAGCGCGCGCACGGCGTAGCGGCCATCTTCAAGCGCGCGAATATCGTCCTCTTCGTCGGTATCGTGCTCGTCTTCGATGTCGCCGACGATTTGCTCAAGGATGTCTTCAATGGTGATGATGCCGGCGGTACCGCCGTACTCGTCCACCACAACCGCCATGTGGTTATGGGTGTCGCGAAACTCTTTGAGCAAGCTGTTTAAACGCTTGGATTCGGGGATGAACATCGCCGGGCGCAGGATGTCGTCTAGCTTGAAGGCATCGCGCTGGGCTTGGGTTTGCGACAAAAGCGGCAGCAAATCCTTCACCAGTAAAATACCCTTCACATCGTCAAGATTCTCACCGATGACCGGGTAGCGGGAGTGACCGGTTTCCTGGATGAGCGGGAGGTAGTCGTCGCTGGATTGATCGAGCGGAATCGCGGCGACTTGTGAGCGGGGAATCAAGATTTCACGCACCTGTTGATCACTGATTTGCAGCGCGCCTTCAATGATCGTCATGGCGTCTTGATCCAGCTTTAAGCGCCCAGCGGTGTGGCGCAAAAAAGCCATTAATTCATCGCGGGAGCTAGGCTCCTCGCTATCGCCGGAGAGGGCGCCTAAGAGTTTTTCGATCCAGGTTTTTGACGTTGGCGTGCTCGATCGGTCTTCACTCATGCGGTTGATCTCTTATTTGCGGACATTAGCCGTCGGACAACGAGGGCGTCGTTTAAGACGTTTGGTAAGGATCTGGAATGCCCAGGTCGGCCAAGATATCGCGCTCCATCTGCTCCATTACCTCGGCCTCGTCATCGTCTATATGATCGTAGCCCAACAAATGCAAGGTGCCATGTACCACCATATGGGCATAATGCTGCGCGAGGGGTTTCGCTTGGTGTTGCGCCTCTGCCACGACAATAGCGTGGCAGATCACAAGATCGCCCAGTAACGGGAGCGGAACTTCGGGCGGCGCATCAAAGGGAAACGAAAGCACGTTGGTAGGCTTGTCCTTGCCGCGATAGTCGCGGTTGAGCGCCTGGCTCTCGGAGACCTCCACCAGTCGCACCGTCACTTCATGGCGCGACTCCTCGGGGTGGTGCGCCAGTACGCGACTCACCCAGTCGACGAGCTCAGATTCGCCGGGCAGTTCCTCTGCTTCGATGGCCACCTGGCGGTCGATCACGGCCAGGTTTGACGGTGCGTGACTCGACGGGGGCGTGCTCATCGCGAACTGTCCTCTCGCGCTTGCAAGCGGGCGTCGCGCTCCTGCTGGCGCTTTTCGCGCCGATCACGCTCTTCGGCTTCTTGCTGCGATTCAAAGGCGTCGTAGGCTTCAATAATGCGTTGTACCAGCGGGTGGCGCACCACGTCTTTGGCGGCAAAGTGGGTCACGCCAATGCCGGGCGTGTCTTTGAGTACGTCCAGTACCTGAATGAGCCCCGAGCGCTGGCCGCGCGGAAGATCTACCTGGGTGACGTCACCGGTAATCACGGCAGTGGAGCCAAAGCCGATACGCGTCAGGAACATTTTCATCTGCTCCGGCGTGGTGTTTTGGCTCTCATCCAGAATGATGTAGGCGTTATTGAGCGTGCGGCCACGCATATAGGCCAGCGGGGCGATTTCAATGACCTGGCGCTCAATGAGCTTCGCGACCTGCTCAAAGCCGATCATCTCGTAGAGCGCGTCGTAAAGCGGACGCAGGTAAGGATCGATTTTCTGGGCCAGATCGCCGGGCAAAAAGCCGAGCTTTTCGCCGGCCTCCACCGCCGGGCGCACCAGGAGAATGCGGCGCACCTCCTGTTGATTGAGCGCTTCGACAGCGGCGGCGACCGCCAGGTAGGTTTTACCCGTGCCCGCCGGGCCGATACCAAAGTTGATGTCGTGTTCGCGGATGCTGGTGACATAGCGCTGCTGGTTGAGACCGCGTGGCTTGATCATGGTCCGCGGGGTGCGAATGACGACATCGCCGTCCTCGCTCTCTTCCTCATCCTCTAGAGCTTCAAGCCCAGACTCCTGGAGAAACAGGTGTACCGTATCGGGCTCAAGCTCGCTCGCTGCAGTTTCGCGGTAAAGGTGCTCAAGTACGTTGGCGGCCGCCTTGATGCGATTGGCGGCACCCGCGAGTTGGAAAATATTGCCGCGATTGCGCAGGGTGACATCCAAACGGCTTTCAATCAGCTTTAGATGCTCATCTTGCTGGCCACAAAGGCTCGCAAGCCGCTGAGGATCATTGGGTTCAAGGCTTAACGTAATAATACGATTTGCCTGAGAGGATGGCTGGCTCAAAGAAAAACTCGTCGGTTAGTGGATGTATCAGCAAGCTTACTGCCCCGACCGGTGTCGGGGCAATTGTCTGTTAAGGGAATCGTTAGTAGCGCTCGGGAGAGGCGAGTTCGCCGCGCAGCGAGTTGGGCAGCGCTTCGGTGATGTCGACATCGACAAAGTAACCGATCAACTCCGTGGGGTTGGCCGCACGAAAGTTGACGACGCGGTTATTCTCAGTGCGTCCAGAGAGCTGGCCGGGGTCTTTGGGCGAAAACCCGGTTACCAGAATGCGCTGAGTGGTATCCACCATGCGGCGGCTGATTTGCATGGTTTGCTGGATAATGCGCTCTTGCAGGATCGCGAGGCGCTGCTTTTTGACGCTTTCTGGCGTCTCATCGGCCAGCGAGGCGGCGGGCGTGCCCGGGCGCGCCGAATAAACAAAGCTGAAGGAGTGATCGAAGCCGATGCGGTGAATCAGGTCCATCGTGGCTTCAAAATCTTCCTCGGTCTCACCGGGGAAGCCAATAATAAAGTCCGACGAGAAGCTGATATCCGGGCGGTTGGCACGGATGCGCTCCATCTTCTCGATGTACTCTTCCGCGGTATGACCGCGCTTCATAGCGCTGAGAATACGATCCGAGCCAGACTGTACGGGCAGGTGCAGATGGCTGACCAACTCCGGAATATCGGCGTAGGCATCGACGAGACTGTCGGTGAACTCGACCGGGTGCGAGGTGGTGAAGCGAACGCGATCAATCCCCTCCACGGCGGCAACGCAAGCAATGAGCTCGGCAAGGTCGATCTCATCGCCTAGCTGGTTTTCCCCTCGATAGGCGTTGACGTTCTGGCCAAGCAGGTTGATCTCGCGCACCCCCTGGTCGGCGAGATGAATGATTTCGTCCATCACCGCCTCGAACGGGCGCGACACTTCTTCTCCGCGGGTATAAGGCACTACGCAGAAAGTGCAGTACTTGGAGCAGCCCTCCATGATCGAAACGAACGCGGTGGCGCCGTCGGCCTGAGGTTGCGGTAGGTGGTCGAACTTTTCGATCTCGGGGAAGGTGACATCCACCGCCGCGATCTGGTTATCCGCGCGGGCGTTGAGCATGGAGGGCACACGGTGCAGCGTTTGCGGGCCGAAGACCATATCGACAAACGGCGCGCGTTTGCGCAGCGCTTCGCCCTCTTGGCTCGCCACGCAGCCGCCAACACCAATCACAAGATCAGGGTTGGCGTCTTTGAGCTTTTTCCAGCGTCCCAGCTGATGAAACACCTTCTCCTGGGCTTTCTCGCGGATGGAGCAGGTGTTTAACAAAATGACGTCGGCTTCACGCTCGTTATCGGTGAGTTCCAGTTGGTGCGATTCGCCGAGCAGATCTGCCATGCGCGAGGAGTCGTACTCGTTCATTTGGCAGCCGTGCGTCTTGATGAAGAGTTTCTTCGCCATCGGTACCTGTCATCTATGAGTCGTCGGGGGACGAGGATGAATGGTGGCGCGGCTGATCTTCGTAGGAGAAGATGCCGCGTGGGTGAATGGCCGCATTATACGGACACAAGAAACCCCCGGCTAGCGTTGGCCGAAATCGATACTTGACCGGCGCGCCTGTATCCGTATACTACGCTCCGTGTTTCGGCAGTTCCCCGATAGCTCAGTTGGTAGAGCAAATGACTGTTAATCATTGGGTCGCAGGTTCGAGTCCTGCTCGGGGAGCCAAAAACAGCTTAAACACGTTGCTATTAAAGACAGTGCTTACGCTATTCCTCGATAGCTCAGTTGGTAGAGCAAATGACTGTTAATCATTGGGTCGCAGGTTCGAGTCCTGCTCGAGGAGCCAAAGCGCTCTAAGCTGACTTGTCTAAAAGCTCCGGTAATTCCCCGATAGCTCAGTTGGTAGAGCAAATGACTGTTAATCATTGGGTCGCAGGTTCGAGTCCTGCTCGGGGAGCCATCTGACATCGCCTTTCCTAATACGTCTTTCCCACTGATTTCGCTTCCTATTCCGCTTAGGTATACTCACGCACGACACCGTATCTTCTGTGTCGGTTTTTTGCGCGTCAACGGAAAATGAGCCTGTGAGCAACGCAATACCTTTAACCCCCCTGCAAACGTTCAAATGCCTCAGCGATGAAACGCGCCTTTTTCTGGTGCTGTTAATCGCCGAAGAGGGCGAGCTTTGCGTGTGTGAAATGACCCACGCGCTGCAAGAGTCGCAGCCGAAAGTGTCACGCCATCTCGCGCAGCTGCGTCAGTGCGGGCTGCTCCACGACCAGCGTGAAGGGCAGTGGGTCTACTACCGTATCGCGCGCGACTTGCCCCCTTGGGCCACTGCCGCCATTGCCGCCGGACGTGAAGGCAGCCGCCAAAAGATAAAAGCGCTCACCCAGCGTTTGGCCGATATGGGTGACCGACCCACACGCCGCGCGGCGCTGTGTTAAAACACACTTAAAAAAACAAAAACCGAGGCGCTGGCCTCGGTTTTTGGCTTGGTTGTTGGTGACGCCTCGCTTACCGCTTCACCATGCGCTGTGCGCTTTTGAGCTGCGAATAGTCGAGGAGAATCTCTGCGGCTTCCAGTACATGGGCATACTCCGCCGGCATCACGTCATCGTCGCTCTCGTCGCGAGCGTCGCTCCACTCTTCCAAGGCATCTTGGCCGAGTGCGAGGCGACGCTGATTTTCCAGCGCCAACTGTTCGGCTTCTTGCGCCTGCATTTCGCGTTCGCGCTGTTCACGGTTCAAGCTTACGCTGACGTGCTGTTCGCGCAGCTGGCGAGCCAGTGTCGACTGCTGCGCTAGGTAGTTGAAGTTGGGGTTATCCTTGGCGCGGGATTCATGGCGCGACGTTAGGGTGCCGAGATAGTCTTCCGGCTCGCCGTAACGGCGATACTGCACGTTCTGCACCGTATCCCATGCTAGCGCGTTATCCAGGCTGCTTTCGCCAATTCGCTCCGGGTCGATTAGGCTGGGAAACGCAATGTCCGGCTCGACGCCGCGATTTTGCGTGCTATCCCCCGATATGCGGTAGAACTTGGCGCGGGTCAGCTTGATTTCGCCGTGACTCAGGTCGCTCAGGGTCTGCACGGTGCCTTTACCAAAGGTTTGTGAGCCTACGACAATGCCACGCCCGTAGTCTTGGATGGCACCAGCAAAAATTTCCGAGGCCGAGGCCGAGAGTCGGTTCACCAGCACCGTAAGCGGGCCGTCGTAGAGCGTGCCCGCGTCGCTGTCACCGTAAAGCTGAATGCGACCTTGGGCGTCGCGTACTTGCACCGTGGGGCCGCGATCAATGAACAGGCCCAAAAGCGAGTTGGCTTCTTGCAGCGCACCGCCGCCGTTGTCGCGCAGGTCTAAGACAATGCCTTCCACGCCGGCCTCTTTGAGTTTTTCCACCTCAATGGCCACGTCGCGAGTGGTGCTGCGGAAATCCTCTTCGCCCTCTTGCCAGGCGTCGAAATCGACGTAAAACGTGGGCACCGTAATCACCCCAATTTGGCGCGTTGTGCCGTCGCGTTCAACGTCAATAATTTCGCTCTGCGCGGCTTGATCCTCCAGGTTGACCGTATCGCGGGTGATCTCAACCGTATGTGAGCGTGTCATATCGACCGCCTGCGCGGGGATGACTTCCAAGCGCACCACCGAGCCCTTAGGGCCGCGAATAAGGTCAACCACGTTATCCAGGCGCATGCCAATCACATTGACCATTTCGTCTTCGTCTTCCTGTCCCACGCCAATGATTCGGTCAGCGGGCTCCAGCGCGTCCGCGCGGTCGGCGGGGCCTCCTGGAACGAGGCTTGAGACTTTGACGTACTCGCCATCGGATTGCAGCATGGCGCCGATCCCTTCAAGCGAAAGGCTCATTTGGATATCAAAAGATTCGCCCTGGCGCGGGGAGAGATAGCCGGTATGTGGGTCGATAGTGCCGGTGACCGCGGCCATCACCAAGCCAAACACATCTTCGGGTTCAGTCTGCTCGATACGCGAGAGCTGGCCTTTATAGCGCTGGCGCAAGTTGGTTTCGATCTGCTCGCTATCCTGATCACTCAGTAATAGGGTGAGTGCATCGTTTTTTAGGCGTTTTTGCCACAAGGTGTCCAATTCGCTTTCGCTTCGTGCCCAGGGCGCGTCTTTACGCTCCACCTCAAGACGCTCATTGCCGTCGAAGTCTAGCGCTAGGCCCTCATCAAGGCGCGCGAGCAACCACGCTAAGCGGGCCTTCCGGCGCGCTTCGGCTTTTTCGTGGAGGGCGAAAGCGTCGTCAAGGTCACCATCAAATAGCGCTTCAGCGAAGCGAGTTTCCAGGTGCCGGTAAGGTTTAATATCACTGTGTAAAAGGTACGCACGCTGGCCATCTAGGATATCCAGATAACGGCGAAAGGCGTTTTCAGACCAGGCTTGGTCAAACTCAACGTCGGCATAGTGGCCATAGCGCAGCGAGTCCGCGATTTCTATGGTGGCCTGACGCTGTTCATCGGTCGGCTCAAGCGCTAAGACAGCGGGGCTGGCAATCACTAGCATTGCAGTCAAAGCAATTGAGCGCGATAGGGTGGCAAACAAGCTCATCAATCAAGCTCTCCCGGATTTGTGTACACTCACCTTTAGACGGCTCATGCGTTCTAGACCTGTTATCTGCGATTGAGTTGCGAAACTTGCATTACAAAAACAGGGTATTGACCGAAAGCGCATTGTAGCAGGTCGCTTGCTTGGCGGAGACCTCTTCATCGCGATTTCGCGCGCTGTTCTCGTCTCCCATTATCGATGTTTCATCTTCGCTGTTCACTATATAGAGGAATGCTATGCCCAGTGCTGTTAATACGCACCTTTTGGCAAGACTGTGTGAATTTTTACGCGTTTCACCGACCCCTTGGCACGCAACACAAAATATGGCGACGCGTTTGGAGCAGGCGGGATTTACGCCTTTGCAGGAAACCGCCGCTTGGCAGCTAACGCCGGGGCAGCGCTACTACGTTACCCGCAATGACTCCTCTATCATCGCCTTTCAATTGCCGCGAGACCGAGTGGCGTCGCTGCGGATGATCGGCGCGCATACCGATAGCCCCGGCCTGCGCTTAAAGCCCAACGCCACCCAGCACGCGGCAGGTTGGCTGCAGCTAGGGGTGGAGGTGTACGGAGGCGCCTTGTTGGCGCCGTGGTTTGACCGTGATCTAGGCATTGCTGGGCGGGTGCATGTGCGTCACGCCGATGGGCGCTTAGAGGGCGTGCTGTTAAATGTCGATCAACCCGTGGCGATGGTGCCGAGCCTGGCGATCCACTTGGATCGTGACGCCAACAATGGCCGCGCCATCAATGCTCAGACGCAAATGGCGCCCGTGCTGATGCAGAGCGACAGCGCTGAGCTTACGCCACTGCTCGCGACGTGGCTGCGCGAGCAGCACGGCCTCACCGATGTGGATGTGGTGGATTTTGAGCTCAGTTTTTACGATCTTCAGCCGCCGTCGCTCATTGGGGTTAACCAAGAGCTTGTGGCCAGCGCCCGGCTGGATAACCTGCTGTCATGCTTTATGGGGCTAGAAGCGCTGTTAGCCAGCGATGGCGAGCAGGGGGCGCTTTTTGTCGCCAACGATCACGAAGAGGTCGGCAGTGCCAGTGCCTGTGGTGCCCAAGGGCCGTTTTTGGGCGATGTGTTAAAGCGCATCAATGCCCAGGTGGGCGGTGGGAGTGAAGAGTCGCTGATCCAGCTGGTTCAGTCGTCGTGCATGCTCTCCTGCGATAATGCCCACGCGCTACACCCCAACTTTCGCGATAAACACGACGAGCACCACGGCCCCGCCATCAATGGGGGGCCTGTGATCAAGATTAACGCCAACCAGCGTTACGCCACCAATAGCGCCACGAGTGCGCTGTTTCGCGATGTGTGTCGCGAGGCCAAGGTGCCGGTGCAAGCGTTTGTGACCCGGGCAGACATGGGCTGCGGCAGCACCATTGGGCCGATTACCGCCACCGAGGTTGGCGTGCCCACCATGGATGTGGGGATAGCGCAGTGGGCCATGCATTCGATCCGCGAAACCGCAGGCACCCAAGATGTGGGCTATTTGACCGACGCGCTCATGCAGTTTCTTAACCGCAAGAGGCTTTAAGAGAAATGCTTTAAAAAGCGCTTAAACACAAGGCGCAGACAACAAAAAAGCCCCGCTGACGCATCAGTGGGGCTTTTTAAGATTTGGTGGCTACGCCCTGATTTGAACAGGGGACCCCATCATTATGAGTGATGTGCTCTAACCAACTGAGCTACGTAGCCAATTACGGAAGCGGATAATACGCATCCCCCTTTGCCGCGTCAAGCCCTTAAACCCGCCGCCATTCGCTCAGAACGGAAACGCGCAGGGCGCTTGCATCACCGAGCGGGCGCAGGAGGCGTGCTTGAATGTGGCTGCAGCCTGGCTTTGGTCTGCTCTACGGTCAGGTAAAGACAGGGCACCACAAAGAGAATAAGGGCCGTGGCAAAGACGATACCAAACCCCAGCGAGACCGCCATGGGAATCAAGTAGGTCGCTTGCAACGAGGTCTCGAAGATGATCGGTGATAGGCCACAGAACGTGGTCAGGGTGGTCAGCACGATGGGCCGGAAGCGGCGCTGGCCGGCGTGGAAAATGGCCTCGGCCGCGCTTAACTGCTCACGCTGGCGATTGGCGTAATCCACCATGATCAACGAATCGTTCACCATCACCCCGGAGAGCGCGACGATGCCCATGAGACTGACCAGTGACAGGTCCAGGCCCAGGAGAATGTGGCCGATCACTGCGCCCACCGCGCCAAAGGGAATGGCCAGCATGACAATCAGCGGCTGCAGATAGCTACCGAAGGCGATGGCCAGAAGGGCAAAAATGACGCCCATGGCCAAGGCAAAGCCGCCCCATAGGGCCGAGGTGGATTCGCGCATGTCGGCCTGGCTGCCTTGAAAGCTCCAGGTGAGACCGGGAAATTCGCCGGCAAGCTCGGGCAAAATATCGCTTTCGATCAGCGCCAGTACCTGGCCGGTGGCACTCTTGGGTATCACATCGGTGCCTACGGTAATGACCCGCCGCCCGTCGCGGCGGCTGATCGAGCGCAGCGATTCACCTTTGGTGACGCGGGCGATGTCCATCAGCGGCACCTCCCCGCCTTCGGGGAGTTGGATGACGAACTCTTCCATATAGGCCAGTTGCTGGCGCTCGCTCTCGGGCAGGCGCACGCGGATCTCGTTTTCGTTGAGGCCACGCAGCTGGCGCAGGGCGATCGCCCCGAAGAAGGCATCGCGTAGCTGGCCACCCACCTCGGCGCCGGTCAGGCCAAGGGCGTGGCCCTCGGCGGTCAGGCTCAGGTCGAACTGGGGCTTGCCAGGGGTATAGCTGTCATTGACGTTGCGGGTTTGGGAGATCTGTTCCAGCGCAGTGAAAAAGCGCTCGCTGGCATCAGCTAGGGTATCGATATCGGTATGGCTTAAATCCACGCTGATATCGTCACGCCAGCTGCCGGGCCCCGTCTCGGTCTCGAAGGTAATCTGATCCACGCCCTTGAAGTCGCCAATTTGGTTTCGCCACAGCTCGACAATTTCGCCAACGCTCCTCTCTCGTTGGTTTTCCGGTTTCAGCACCAGCTCTACATCGATGAAGGATTCACCGCGCACATTGGTCTTGATGCCCTCCACGCTGTCGGTCAGGTTCTGCTCGTCAAGCAGCCGTTGGGTATCGCGGGTGATGGCCATGGCAAGCTCTCCCGCGCGGCGAGCGGTGGTGCCTACCGGCAGGTTGACCGCCGCTTCAATTTCATCGGCCGGTGGCTCTGGCATCATGATCATGCCCATGTGATCGCTAAAAGCATAGGCGCCCACCACCAGCAGAAGGGTGAAGGAAGCGGTTAGGGTGATAGAGCGAAAGCGCAGGGACAGCGCCAACAGCGGCCGATAACCGCGTTCGGTCACGGCTGTAAATCCGCGAGAGAACGCCTTTTGCACGGCGTGGAGCCAGCGACCGTAAAGGCTAACCGTGCCGCGGCCGCTATGGGCCAGATGGGCCGGCAGAATAAACAGCGCCTCGATCAGCGAAATGGCGAGCACCGTGATCACGACCGCCCCCATCGGCCACCAGAAGTTGCCGGTTACCCCTGGAATGAACAGCAGCGGCATGAAGGCGACAATATTGGTCAGGATGCTGAAAGTCACCGGGGCTGCAATATCACGCGCGCCCTGGATGGCGGCGGTCATGAAATCCATTCCCTTTTCGCGGTAGTCGTAGATGTTCTCGCCTACCACGATGGCGTCATCCACCACGATGCCCAGCACCATCAAAAAGCCGAACATGGAGATCATGTTGATACTCACCCCGAGGGCTGGCAAAAAGAGCATGCTGCCCACGAAGGAAATGGTCATGCCCATCATGATCCAGAAGGCCAGGCGGTACTCCAGAAACAGGCTCAGGATCACCAGCACGATGGCCATGGCCAGTACGCCGTTCTCCAGGAGCATGCTCATGCGCTCTTCAAAGTGTTCGGCGCGGTTGCTGTCGATGCGTACCTGTACCGGCTCGGGCAGGGTAGACGCGAGCTCGGCCATCACCGACGTCACGGCAGCGTCGATCTCCAGCGGGGACTGCGAGCCGGTACGGAATATCTCGATCTCTACCGAGGGCTGACCATTAAAGTGAGAAGGAAAGCCGCTCTCCTCAAAGCCGTCGCGGACGCTAGCGATCTCCCCTAGCGTCACCCTCCCTCCCGAAGCGGCCGAGCGAATGACAATATCAGCAAAACTTTCGGCCCACTGCTTGCGCTCCTGGAGCCGTAGCAGGATGTCGCCATTATCCGTGGCGATCGAGCCGGCGGGTATATCGCGGCTGGATTGCTCGATCCGGCGGGCCACCTCGGCCAGGGTCAGGTTGAATTCGCGCAGGGTTTGGTGGGGAATTTCTACCTGCGTCAGGTAGGCCGGCACGTCGCTGATCACGGCCTGGGTGATCGTCTCCTCGCTAAGCAGCCGGTTACGCACCTGCTCGCCGAGCTGGCGTAGGGTCCAATAGTCGACGTCGCCGTAGAGCACCAGCTCCATAACATCCCGGCTCTGGGTCTGGAGTCTGACCCGGGGCTCTTCCGCCTGCTCGGGAAAGGTGCGCACCCGGTCCACCGCCTGTTCGATATCCATCAACGCCTGCATGCGGTTGCTGCCGGCGATCAGCTCAAGCTCGATGGTGCCGCTGCCCTCGCGGGCGGTGGAGGTCATCTCCTTGATGCTTTCAAGGCCCTGGACGGCCTCCTCCACCGGCAGCAGGATGCCCTTTTCCACCTCGGCGGGGGCGGCGCCCGGGTAGGTGACTTCCACCTGCACCACATCGAGCAAAAACTGGGGGAAGACTTCCTTCTGCACCTGCAGCGCCATCCAGGTGCCGCCACCGAGCAATAGAATCATTAACAGGTTGGCGGCGATGGAATTGCGCGCCATCCACTCGATGGGGCCAACCCAGCCCCGGCGTCGGCGTGCCTGGCTCATGGCTCATCTCCCTCCAGGCGCAGGGCGGCGCCCTCAACGACCGATACCAGATCACTAACGACGACTTGTTCGCCCGCTTCAACGCCGCTTTCGACATAGGCGTAGTGGGCATCCTGGAAGGCGATGGTCACGTCGCGGATGGAGAGTTTATCCTCCTCCATGACCCAGACAGTGTTGTCGCGCCGAATAAGCTCTCGCTCAAGACGCACCACGTCGTCAAGCCGACGCCCCTGTATCGAAGTGTTGACGAACGCGTCCAGTATTAGCCGAGGCGCGTCGCTGTTTTCTGGCGCAAGGGCCAAAGGATCGTCCACGGTCACGATGACGCGTGCCATGCGGGTGTCGCTATCCAGCTCACCGACTAAACGCGACAAACGCGCGGCGCGTGACGCGCCTTCGGGCCAGAAATTGTCGTGGCGCAGGGTGACGGGAGCGCCCAAGGTCTCGCTGTCGCTTTCGTCGCCAAAGTGGAGCCAGCGCAGCTTGGAGAGGGGGACGGTTGCTTCCACCCAGTAGCGGTCGGTGGCCACCAGCCTTGCCAGGGTATCGCCGGCGTTGACCTGGGAGCCCAGGGTCACTTCACGGCTCTGGACTTGGGCATTGAAGGGCGCCTTGATGCGGGTGCGTTCAAGGTCAAATTGTGCCCGCTCAAGGGCCGCCTCGGCGGCGATCACCCGGGCGCGGGCCTGTTCGCGCTGCGGCTCTCGAAGCATCAGCGCCTCGTTGCCCTGGGGAATGTCGTCGCCCAGCAGCTCAAACTCCTGTTGGGCAACGGTCTGGCGGCCCTGTTCCAGTGCCAGGTCAGCTTGGGCCTGCTGGAGATCGCTTTGGCGCTCTCGCAGTACCGCTTGGTAGTCCGCCGGGTCGATGCGTAGCAGCGTCTCTCCTTGACTGGCGCGCCCTCCTGGGGTAAAGGCGTCCGCCTGCTCAATTACCTGCCCGCCCACCCGGGGGCGGAGGATCACTTCCTGGGCGGGAGCCACTTGGCCCAAGACCTCAATGGTAGGGCGAAAGCTGCCCTTTTCGGCCGTCTTGACATCCACCAGCATGGCGGTGTCACGCGCCGCGTCACCACGGCGGGCAGAGGGTTCGGTCTTGAACGTCAACCAAATAAGCCCGGCACCCACAAGCACGATCAGCAGGGTGATTAAGGCGGTTTTCCAGCGGCTTGCCGGCGCGGTCTCGGGGCGTGCTGAGGGCTCATCTACCGAGTGGGTCATGCTTTGTCACCAATTTCCATGGGTGATGTTTCGATACTGCCTGCCAAGGCGCGGTAAAGCGCCACCCGGAATCCCAGCAACTGTTGGTGTGCCGTGATCAGGGTACGGCGCAAATCCTGGCCTTCCTGCAGGGCGTTAAGAACATCGATATAGTTGGCGCTGCCATTGAAATAGCGAAGGCGCAGCTGTTGGATCGTGGTTTCCGACAGTGCGATCTGCTGCTCAAGGCTTTCGATACGCTGCCGCTCCTGCTGCTCCTGCACCAGGGCATCTTCCACTTCCTGAATGGCGGTAAGCGTTGCCTGGCCATATTCATACAAGCGCTGCTCACGCAGCGAGCGCTGGCGCTCGACCTCGGCTCGGCGCTGTCCGCCATCGATCAACGGCAGAATCAGGTTGCCGGCAATGGTAGAGAGCCAATCGGTGAAGAGTTCATCGGTGCTTCGTGCCTGCGACGCGGTGGAAGCAGAAAGCGTCAACCGTGGGAAGCGGTTGCTGATGGCCGCCGCCAGCTCGGCGTCGGCGGCCTGAAGCTGGCGAAAAGCCTGCTCCAGGTCCGGTCGGCGCTGGACCAGCGCCAATGGCAGTCCGGTATCTGGCAGGGGCGGCAATTCGGGCAGCGTAGCCCCTTCAGGTGGTGTGCTTCCCGCCGGGGGCTGGCCCAGTAGTAGCGCTAACTGATGTTCAAGCACGCGCCGCTCGGCTTCCACGTTGACAAGCCGCTCCTGGGAAGCCGCTACCAGCTGGCGCTGGCGCAGTACATCGGCGCTGTCACTCAGGCCGCTGGCGAAGCGGCTCTCGATCAAGGTCAGAATGTCTTGATTGGTTTGCCGTTGGGACTGCGCCAACTGCTGCTGGGCGCGTTGCGCCAGTATCCGAAACCAGGTCGTGGATACCTCGCCGGCAAGCGAAAGAGAGGCGGCCTGGTAGTCCGCGAGGCTAGCGCGGGCGCGAAACTCCTCGGCTTCAACCTGAGCACGAACCCGGCCCCATAGGTCTACCTCGTAGTCGGCGCTGAGTTCGGCACTGAAGGTGTCGATGTCGGTGGTATCGGTCTCGCGCCGTTCGGCGCCAGCCGACGCATTGACAGTGGGAAACAGACCCGCCGCTTCCCGGTCCACCACCGCGCGTGCCTGCTGCAGCCGCTGGTAGGTCGCTTTGAGACTGAGATTGCGCTCTAGAGCCTGGTCAATCAGGGTGTTCAGGCGTTCGTCGTCAAAGGCTGTCCACCAGCGTTTGGGAGTCGGCAGCTCCCCGCTTTGGGAGAACGTCTCGGGGAGGTTGACCGGCGGCGAGACGGGCTCCTGCTGGCTGGCACAGGCGGTCAGCAATACCGTTGCCAGCAGAAGGGCTACATGGCGAAGATGGTAGGTGATGACGTTAATCCTCCTGATTCACGGCTTCCTCTAGCGGTGTCCACTCGATCGCGGCACTGATCACGTCCTGGTAGTTGCGGATTCGCTGTACGTAGTGCACCGGCTCGTAGCCCCGCGCATAGCCGTAGCGCGTCTGCGGGTAGTAGCGCTTGTCGGCCTTGAGCGGCAGTACCTCTTTCATGTCGTCCCAGGAGTCCGGGTTCTTGCCCAGCTCGCGGGCGAGCTTTCGCGCGTCAAGCACATGGCCGCGGCCAATGTTGTAGCTGGCCAGCGCCAGATAGGTGCGATCCGGCTCGGGAAGGGTATCGGGCAGGCGCTGGTGGCGGTCGGCAAGATAGCGGGCCCCGCCGTCGATCGCTTCTGCCGGGTCGAGGCGATTCGCGACGCCGAGAGATTGAGCGGTGTTCTGGGTCAGCATCATGATACCGCGCACCCCGGTAGGGGAGACGGCCTGAGGATCCCAGTGCGACTCTTGGTAAGACAAGGCGGCGAGCAAGTCGGCGGGCATGCCGGTCTCGCTCTCGGCCTCAAGAAAAAGATCCAGGAAAGTAGGCAGGCGCTCATCGATGCGCCGGTTGAGCGCGCGCAGATCGACGAAGTCGAATTCACCGATGTAGGCGTAGTAGCGCTGCTGCACCTCTGCGATGCGCTCTTGGCCGTCGGCGCTTTCCATCCATTGGCTTGCAAGCTCAGCGAGGGCCTGGTGTTCGGGGCGCACATACCAGCCCAGCCGATCGCCGCTGGTGAGGTTCATGGCGACTTCCAGATGCGGAAAGTGCCGGCGCACGACCCGCACGATATTGGAGTCGGCCAAGGTGCAGTCGATGCGTTTTTCGGCCACCTCGGTCAGCAGCATTTCAGTGGTACGAGGATCCTCCTTGAAGGTAATGCCGGTGTGCTGGTTCACCAAGCTCTGGAGCTTTTCCGCGTAGCTGGAATCCGCCGTGACACGGATGTCGAGCCCGGTCATTTCCTCTACCTGGCGCGGCAAAGGGCGCATATCGCGGTGGCAGACCAACTGCTCGACGATATCGGTGTGGGTCGGGCCGCGCTGGAAATGTTCATCGCGGGAGGGGAGGTGGGTCAGGCCGGCCGCGGCAAGCTGAGCCTCATCCTCTTTCAGGGCTTGAAGCACCTCGGCAGTCGATTCGAGTAGTATCCACTCGACCTCCCAGCCGTGCGCCTGCGCGAACGACTCGACCAGGTCGTGCTCCGGGCCGGCCGGTGTCTGGTCACGGTCAAGGTAGTACGTGGTGGCGCTATTGCGGGTCGCCACGGTGAGGGTTCCGCCCGGTTCGGGCGGCTCAAGCTGCGTGACGGGAGGTGACTCGTTTAGGGGATCGCCTTGCTCGCAGCCAAGAAGCATGAGCACTGGCAGCAGCAAGGTGACAATCCATAGGCGAGATCGGGGCATGAGGCTGATACCCCGATCATGGGGGAGGCAAGATAAAGGCATATTTCCAGACTAGCAGGCTTTCGTACTGCTAGGAAGGCAGCGCTCATTCGCCCAGAGGCGTAGTGGTCGCTTGCTGCCTTCTTCGGGAAAGACCCTACCGCTTACACATTAAAGCGGAAATGAATCACGTCACCGTCTTTGACGATGTAATCCTTACCCTCTAGGCGCCACTTGCCGGCGTCTTTGGCGCCCTGCTCGCCGCCAAGCGCCACGAAGTCCTCATACGCGATAACCTCGGCGCGGATAAAACCTTTCTGGAAGTCGGTATGGATAACGCCGGCCGCTTCCGGTGCGGTGGCGCCCTCTTTAACCGTCCAGGCGCGCACCTCTTTAACGCCAGCCGTGAAGTAGGTTTGCAAACCGAGTAGGCCGTAGCCCGCGCGAATGACGCGGTCCAAGCCGGGCTCTTCCATGCCCATTTCATCCAGGAACATGGCGCGCTCTTCGTCTTCGAGCTCGGCAATTTCCGCTTCGATCTGGTTGCACACCGGTACCACCACAGCGTCTTCCTCGGCGGCGATTTCATTGACAATATCGAGGTAGGGGTTGTTGTCAAACCCGTCCTCGTTGACGTTGGCGATGTACATGGTCGGCTTCAACGTCAAAAAGCCGAAGCTTTTGACCTGGCGCTTTTCATCGTCGCTAAGTCCGAAGCTTCTCAGCGGTTGGCCTTCGGCGAGGTGCGGCTGGATCTTATCGAGCACGGCCTTGGTGGCGATGGCGTCTTTATCGCCGCCTTTCACTACGCGCACCAAACGCTGGCTGGCTTTTTCGACGGTATCCAGATCCGCTAACGCCAGTTCCAGGTTGATGGTTTCGATATCGGCGCGTGGGTCGATCGCGTTGGCCACGTGGATGACGTTGTCGTTATCAAAGCAGCGCACCACGTGCGCAATCGCCTGTGTTTCGCGGATGTTGGCCAGAAACTTATTGCCCAGGCCTTCGCCCTTGGAGGCGCCGGCGACCAGGCCCGCAATATCCACGAACTCCATCGTCGTGGGGATGACTTTTTCCGGTTTGACGATCTCGGCGAGTTTGTCGAGGCGCGGGTCCGGCATGGGCACAATGCCGACATTGGGCTCGATGGTGCAAAAGGGGAAGTTTTCCGCGTCGATGCCCGATTTGGTCAGCGCGTTAAAGAGGGTGGATTTGCCGACATTGGGGAGGCCGACGATACCGCAGTTAAAACCCATAAGATCATTCCTAGCCGCTTGGGGCGCAGTGGCGTATTAAAGGCGCCAGCGCTGCTCAAAGTTTAGTAAGTCAGGTACGTATGCAAGAGACGTCAGTCAACTGGGTGACGATTTTACGCTATGCAGGCGGTTCATGGCTTTTGCCCAGTCGCCTTCAAGCGCCAGTGGAAGCGTAGCGAGGCACTCCTCAATGGCGTGCTCAATGGCGCTTAACTCCGATTTGCCGGGGCGATTCAACACGTAGTGGACCACCTGCTTGGCACTGCCCGGGTGGCCAATGCCTATCCGCAGACGATGGAACTGCTTTTGGTTGCCCAGAGCGCTGATCGTATCGCGGAGACCATTATGGCCGCCGTGACCGCCACCGGTTTTATAGCGCGCTTGGCCGCAAGGCAAGTCAAGCTCGTCGTGGGCTACCAAAAGCTGCTCTGGGGTGAGTTTAAAAAACTGACATAACGCCGCGATCGAGGCGCCGCTACGGTTCATAAACGTCGTGGGGTTGAGCAAATGAACGGTATGGCCGGCAAAGATGGCTTTCGCGTAAAGGCCAAGAAACTTCTTTTCAGGCCGGAGTTCCACGTGAGCCTCTCGGGCAACCGCTTCCACCAACCAGGCGCCGGCATTGTGACGCGTGGCGGCGTACTCCGCGCCGGGATTGCCTAGGCCGATAATCGCTAACACCTGACTCATTTTAACCCCTCTTAACAGGCAGCACCGCAAAAAAAATCAAGCGCCGAAGCGCTTGATCGTAGCATGACAAGGGCCATGGCAGGCATGGCCCAAGGTGCGCGTCAGCGCTTACTCGGCGCTGCCTTCTTCGCTACCGCCTTCTTCCGCGTCATCGCTGTCGCTTGCGCGAACTTTCATTTTAGTGATGCTGAGGATGGCGTTGTCGTGATCTTCACCGTGAGACAGGTCAACCGAGGTGACACCGGCCGGCAGGGTCAGGTCAGACAGGTGCAGGGTAGTGCCCAGCTCGACGGCGGAAATATCGATTTCCAGGTAGTCGGGCAGGTCTTTCGGCAAGCAGCTGATGGCCACTTCGTTTGCCAGGACGTGCAGCTCACCGCCTTGGTCTTTGATGCCCACGCAAGACTCTTCGCCCACCACGTGCAGCGGCACGTTCATGGTGATTTCGTGCGTCGCGTCAACGCGCAGGAAGTCAGCGTGGGTCAAAAGCGGCTTGAAGGGGTGACGCTGCAGGTCACGTACCACTACCTGCTCTTCGCTGCCTTCGATAACGAGCTTGATCACAGAAGAGAAGAAAGACTCGTCTTCGATCGCCTTGTAGAAAGCGGTCTTTTCAACGGAGATAGACTGCGGCGCTTTCTCGCCGCCGTAAACGACAGCGGGCACTTGCTGGTTCGCACGACGCAGGCGGCGGCTCGCACCTTTCCCCAGGTCGTGACGAACGGTGGCGTTAAGAATAAAATCAGACATTGAGGTTGCCTCTTAGTTAAAGTAAGGAAACGTCGCCGCCCGCGACCAGACGACGACGCTTCCAGGAGCTCGATCAGAGCTGTGGGTGTCAGCCGATTAGTGGAACATCGCGCTGACGGATTCCTCGTTACTCACCCGACGAATGGCTTCCGCGATCAAACCGGCCACGCTGAGCTGGCGAATGCGCCCGCTGCGGCGTGCGGTGTCTGAGAGCGGGATGGTGTCGGTCACCACCACTTCATCGAGCACGGAGTTGACGATGTTATCAACCGCCGGGCCCGACAAGATTGGGTGAGTCGCGTAGGCGACCACGCGCTTCGCGCCGTGGTCTTTAAGGGCCTCACCTGCTTTACACAGGGTGCCGGCAGTGTCGATCATATCGTCCACCACCACGCAGGTGCGGCCTTCAATTTCGCCAATGATATGCATGACTTGCGCTTGGTTCGCCTGCGGACGGCGCTTATCGATGATCGCTAGGTCCGCGTTAAGCTGTTTGGCGATAGCACGGGCGCGCACCACGCCGCCGACATCCGGGGAGACAACGACGAGGTCGCTATAGTTCTGGCGCTCGATATCGTCGAGCAGAATCGGTGAGCCGTAGACGTTATCGACCGGCACATCGAAAAAGCCCTGAATCTGGTCGGCGTGCAGGTCCATGGTCATGACGCGGTCAACGCCGGCCTTAACCATCATATCGGCGACCACTTTGGCGGAGATGGGTACCCGGGCGGAACGCACGCGACGATCTTGGCGTGCATAGCCGAAGTAGGGGAGTACCGCCGTGATCCGGGTTGCTGAGGCTCGACGCAGGGCGTCGACCATCAAGATCAACTCCATCAAGTTGTCGTTGGTCGGTGCACAGGTGGACTGCAGGATGAAAACATCCTTACCGCGCACGTTTTCATTGATTTCGACCGCGATTTCACCGTCGCTGAATTGGCCAACCGTGGCGTTACCCATACGGCTATCCAGACTCTCGGCAATCTTGTGAGCGAGTTCGGGATTAGCGTTCCCGGCGAAAACCATCAATTTTGACACGCGCAGCCACCTTTGCAGTGTTGGGGATCTTGGGAGAAAACGCGGTTTACCGTCGCAATGGCTGGGGTACCAGGATTCGAACCTGGGAATGCCGATACCAAAAACCGGTGCCTTACCACTTGGCGATACCCCATTAACATTCACGGTTGGGGGCGTTTAACCACCCAGAGCATCATGAAGAGGAGAGCGGTTAAGGCCCTTCGCTACCCATGTGGGAAAGCGTAGGGAAGCGTCGCGTGCGATTCGCTCGGCCGCTTGTTGCGTTGCAAACGCGGCAAAGACACAGGCACCCGTTCCCGTCAGTTGGCTACAAGCGTGCTGACTCAGCCAATCCAGCGCGGCCGCTATGGGCGGATAGCGCTTTTTGACCACCGCTTCGCAGTCATTGCGCCATGTCGGCGCTCCCCCCTGCAGTGCGCGCGCCATGGTAATGGGCGGTGTGTTGCGTGTCAATTGCGGATCTTGGAACACCCCCGGCGTGGAGACGCTCACCTCGGGATGGATAATCACAAACCAGGGCGTATCAAGAGTGACGGCGGTAAGCTTTTCGCCCACGCCCTCTGCCCAAGCCGAGTGGCCGTTGACGAACACCGGCACATCCGCGCCAAGCTGAAGGCCTAGGCTTGCGAGCTGATCCATGCCCAGGTTCAGCTGCCAGAGGTGGTTAAGACCGATGAGCACCGTCGCCGCGTTGGAGCTGCCGCCGCCCAGCCCGCCCCCCATGGGGAGGCGCTTGTCGATCGAGAGGCTAACCCCATAATCGCTATTAGTTGTCTGCTGAAGCAGGCGCGCCGCGCGGACGACGAGGTTGTCATCGTGAGGGACATCATCGATACCGTTCTCTAATACGATGCGCCCATCTTGGCGCGGGGTTAAGCCGATGGTGTCGCACAGGTCAACGAGTTGAAACAGCGTCTGCAGCTCGTGGTAGCCATCCTCACGCCGTTTGATGATGTTCAGAAGGCGGTTGAGCTTGGCTGGCGCCGGAAGATAGAGCGTCTCTGCCATGGGGTGACTTACTCCGAGCCAGGCTGCCAGCGGTTCACCACGAGGGTGATGCGCATATCACCGTACTGCATGGCCAGGCGGCGAGGTAACCATAATGCGTCGACTTGCTCCCAATCTCGATAGTCGATTTCCCAGCCATCCTGTTCCAAATGGAGAGGGAAGCCGTACTCGTCCGTTTCGAGTTGATAAGCACTGTCGTCATCGGGCAAGCCACGCACCCAGTCGGGCAGCGCGCGAATGGGCAGTGACCACCCCAGCTGCTCTTCCATCAGCGCCTCGGGTGTTTCTGCCTCGAACCGGCCCTCATTGTTGCTAAGCGAGAAGCGCCCGTCGCGGCCTTCAAGCATCGTACGCCCGCCTCCAAAGGGGCCGCTGATCAGCATGCGGAAGTAGTGCGGGTATTGGCTCCAATCCAGGTTCGCGCTGGTGGACTCCTGCGGCGTGCGCAAGCCCGCTTTGCCTATCAGCGACCAGGTTTCAAGCGCTTCCACGTCGCTTTTCTGAGCCTCCCACTGCCCCGCCTGGCGCCCGCTTTCATCGGTGGGTGTGGGGGTCGCGCAACCGTTAAGCAGTAAAAGGGTCAGTGCCACGGCGGTGAAACGCGGCGTGACGAAACGTGCGGGCGAAAAACGGCATGATAAGAGCATGGGGATTATTAACTCCTGAAACGGCAGGTAAAAACGCCAGATAAAAAGTAAAGGGGCGCTACGGTTGCGTCCCCTTTGGAGCGAGTTCCGGGTGGCGCTCTAGTAGCGCATCGATAACAGGGTGGTCGGTGGTATGCGCCATCACCTCACGCAGAATGGATCGCGCTTGCTCAAGGCGCCCCAGGGCGTGAAGGACCTCGGCGAGGTGGGCGGCGATCTCTTGGTCGGGCATTTGCGCGTAGGCGCGCTCAAGCCAGGGCAGGGCGCGTTCGGGTTCGCCTTGGCGATAATAGACCCAGCCAAGACTATCCATGACCGCCGGGTTATCGGGGTCGAGTTCATGGGCGCGCTCTATCATCGCCTGGGCTTCGTCCAGGCGTCCGCTGACGTTTTCATCCGCCAAGGTGTAGCCCAGGGCGTTGAGGGCCATGGCGTTGTCGGGGTCGTTTTCCAGCAACCGCTTTATGTCGGCTTCCATCTGCACGAGATCGCCTTGCTCCCAGGCGCGCATCGCCCGTTGATAGAGCAGGGCATTATCATCTGGGGTGCGCTCAAGCTCGCGATTCAAGAGTTCATCAGCTTCTTCTGTGCGGCCGAGTTCGTCGAGCATCTGCACTTCCAGCATGAGAAGGGCATTGAACTGCTCGTCAAAGCGCATCCGCTCAATGCGCAAGAACGCGCGGGCATCAAGCAGGCGGTCTTCGGCAATCAGCATGCGGGCGGCATTGGCGCGGGCAGGGATGAACTGCTCACCCTCTTTCACCTGGCGATAATAAAGAAGGGCGTTATCCACATCGCCTTCGGCCTCGGCGATGGCGCCGAGCAGGTAGTAGGCTAAATTCGGAATGTTCTCCTGGCCAATCAGCGGCTGAAGCAGCCGTTTTGCCGGGGCGCTGTGGCCCTCTTCTAGATAGAGCTGGGCGAGGGCGAGGCGTAAATCGTGGCTGCCGCCATGACGGTCTAACAGCGCGTCGGTCTGCGCCTCGGCGGCGCTGATATTATTAAGGCGAATCTCCGCCTGCGCGAGCAGCAAAATAAAGCGCACATCGCCGGGGTTGAGCTCAAGCCCGCGTTTGGCCGCTTGGCGGGCTTGCCCATACGCGTTGGTTTCAAGCGCCAGGCGCGCCTTGGCAAGCCACAGCGGTAAGGCATCAGGCGCTAAGGCTTGGGCCTTTTCGAGTCGCTCTCGGGCGGCTTGGGTTTCCCCGGTGCTCGCTTCGATAAGCGCGGTGGCGAGTAGGACATCGCTATGGTGAGGCAGTGCTTCAACGCCGGGCGTTGCCAGGTGTTCACGCAGGCGTATAAGCAGTGGTTCAAGTGGGACGCCCTCGGCCACGGCGAGTTCCGCCAGGGCGGTCAGTTCACCATCGTCGCCGGCCCGGGTCACCGCTAAGCGCTGCTCTAGGCTCTCAAGCCAGCGGCCTTGCTGTAGCGTAATCGCCGCCAAGAGACGGCTAGGCGCGCTATCGCCGGGGGCCAGTTCACGCCAGCGCTGTGCCGCGCTGCGCAAAAGCGTGGGAGAGTCGCTAAAGCGCGCGGCAAAGGTGGCGCGCTCGGCAAGCCGGGGGCTTGGGTAGCGCTTTGATGCCTCAAGATAGCCTTGCGTTGCCGCCGTGTAATTGCCGCGCTGACCGGCGAGTTCCGCGGTCAGCAGGGTGCTTAGCCCTTGTGCGTCCAGCCCACGGGTAATGGGAGGAGCCGAGTCCATAGGGTCGCTTAGCTGCGCACCTTCCACGCCACCGCCACTAAAGGGGGGCGCGAGCTGGCAGCCGCTGAGTAAAAATGTCGCACCAAGCGGCAATAGGGCGATAGTCAAGGCTCTCAAGCGAAGTGGCATGCGTGTCTCGATTCGGTGGCCGGTTGCTCAGCATAGCGGCTTGCTCGGTGATGGCAAAGTGGTGTGATCAGATCAAGGCGGGCTGTGATAGAATATTCGCCCGGTTAGCTTGCCTCGGCAAGCTTTTACCCACACGTTTAAGACCGACACACGAGCGAAGACGCACAACGCATGACGCTTCTTGCCCTGGGAATCAATCATCGTACCGCCACGGTCGCCGTGCGCGAGCAGGTGGCTTTTACGCCAACGCAGCTAGAGTGTGCGCTGGAAGAGTTACGCAGCCTGCCGCAAATCAGCGAGGCTGCGGTGCTGTCGACCTGCAACCGCACCGAGCTCTACTGCGTGACCGACGCCGCTGGCGAGCAAACCGTGCTCAACTGGTTGGGGCGTTTTCATAACTTGCGTGTCGACGATCTTGCCCGCTGCGCCTATCACTACCTCGATAACGACGCTGCCCGCCACTTGATGCGCGTGGCGGTAGGGCTTGATTCGATGGTGCTCGGTGAGCCACAAATACTCGGGCAGCTCAAAGAGGCCTACCAGCAAGCGCGCCAGGCGCGCGGTTTGGGCGGAGAGCTTGAGCGGCTTTTTCAGCATACCTTCGCCATTGCCAAGCAGGTACGCACCGAGACCGGTATTGGCAAAAACCCGGTATCGGTCGCCTATGCGGCCGTGAGCATGGCCAGCCGAATCTTCGATGACTTTAGCCGCTCCCGAGCCCTATTGATTGGCGCGGGAGAAACGATCGAGTTGGTGGCGCGGCATTTACACGAAGCCGGTGTGCGCAAGCTGACGGTCGCCAACCGCACCCGCGCGCGGGCCGAAAATATCTCCGCCGCCCTTGGGGGGGAAGCCATCACCCTAACCGAAATCCCTGAGGCGCTCATGGAGGCGGATATCGTGATCTCCTCGACCGCCTCGCCGCTGCCCATTGTGGGAAAGGGGATGATGGAGCGCGCGCTGAAAAAGCGCCGCCATCGCCCGGTGTTTATGGTCGATATCGCCGTTCCCCGGGATATCGAACCCGAGGTGGGCGAGCTTTCCGATGTCTTCCTTTATCCCGTGGACGATCTGCAAGAGGTCATCGAAGAGAACCGCCGCCATCGCCAAGTCGCCGCGGATCAAGCCGAATCGTTGATCGAGCACGGGGTCAGCCACTGGCAGCACGAGCGGCGAATCCGCAACGGCGGGGAGCTGATTCGCGAGTATCGCCGCCACGGTGAGGCCCTGCGCGATCTGTCGCGGGAGCAGGCCCTTGAGCGCTTAGCCCGCGGTGAAGATCCCGCGGCCGTTGTTGAGCGTCTCGCGCATCAGCTTGCTAACCGGCTGATGCACCAGCCCACCCAGTCCATTCGCGACGCGGCCTCCCAAGAGGAGCACGCGCTGCTCGACGCCGTCCCACGCCTTTTGATGCCGCCCAAACCCGCCTTTGAAACCCATACACCCGCGACCCCTCGCCGCCGAAAGGATAATACCCCCGCATGAAAGAGACGCTGCGCCAACGCCTAGACAGTTTTGTCGAACGTTTTGAAGAGCTTGCGATGTTGCTCGCGGAGCCCGAGGTCATTACCGATCAGGCACGCTTTCGTGACTACTCGCGCGAATACGCCGAGTTGGAGGAGCTGGTCGCGGCCTGGCAGCGCTATCGGCGCATTGAAAACGATATACAGGCGGCAGAGCAGCTCACCCGCGACAGCGACGCCGAGATGCGCGAGCTGGCGGAAATGGAAATAGAGGATGGACGCGAGAAGCTCGAGACACTGGAAGTCGAACTCAAGCGCTTGCTGGTGCCTAAAGATCCCGACGACAGCCGCAACGTTTTCCTCGAAGTGCGCGCGGGTACCGGCGGCGACGAAGCGGCGCTGTTTGCCGGCGATCTCTTTCGGATGTACTCACGCTATGCCGAAAAACGCGGCTGGCGGGTGGAGGTGGTCAGCGCCAATCACGGGGAAATGGGCGGCTATAAAGAGATTATTTCCCGGGTGAAGGGCGAGGGCGTGTATGCCCGCCTGAAATTTGAGTCCGGTGCTCACCGCGTGCAGCGCGTCCCCGCGACCGAATCCCAAGGCCGTATTCACACCTCCGCGTGTACCGTCGCGGTCATGCCCGAAGTCGAGGACGTGGGCGATATCGATATCAACCCCTCGGACCTACGCGTCGACACCTTCCGCTCCAGCGGCGCGGGTGGGCAGCACGTCAACACAACCGATTCCGCCATTCGCATTACCCACTTGCCCAGCGGTGTGGTGGTGGAGTGTCAAGAAGAGCGCAGCCAGCACAAAAACCGCGCCAAAGCGATGTCGCTACTGGCCGCCAAGCTCAAACAGAGCGCCGAAGATGCCCAGCGTCAGACGCAAGCGGATGCTCGTCGGTCGTTGGTGGGCTCGGGGGATCGCAGTGAACGGATTCGCACCTATAACTACCCCCAAGGGCGGATTACCGACCACCGCATCAATTTGACCCTCTACAAGCTCAACGAAGTGGTTAGCGGCGAGCAGCTGGATGATGTGATTGACCCGCTGATCCACGAATATCAGGCGGAGCAGCTCTCGGCGCTACAGGGCGGCGAATGACGCTGGATGCACTGCTCGCGGCCGCCACGGCGCGGCTTACCCAGGCCGGTTCAGCAACCCCGCGCCTCGATGCGGAACTGCTGCTGTGTCACGCCATTGGGCGCGATCGCACCTGGATTTACACCTGGGGGGATCGCCCCTGCGAGCGCTATCAGCACGCGCGATTCGCCGCCCTTGTCGCCGCTCGCGCGCAAGGGGAGCCGGTGGCTTATCTGATTGGCGCCCGTGAGTTCTGGGGCTTGGCGTTGATGACCTCACCGGAGACGCTGATTCCGCGCCCGGATACGGAAACCCTGGTTGAAGCCGCGCTCGCGCGGGCCACCACCTCAAGCGGCGCGCTGCTCGATCTTGGCACGGGCACCGGCGCCATTGCGCTTGCCTTCGCTTCTGAACGACCCCACTGGCAGGTCGTGGGCGTGGATATTCGCCCTGAGGCCGTGGCGCTTGCCAAGCGCAATGCCGCGCGACTCGGTATTACCAACGCCCGCTTTGCGCAGAGCGATTGGTTTAGCGCGTTAGCCGCTGACGACGAGACGCCCGGTTTCGATATTATCGTGAGTAACCCGCCCTATATCGCCGCGGATGATCCGCATTTAACTCGCGGCGATGTGCGCTTTGAGCCACGCTCGGCGCTGGTGGCAGGAAGTGCTGGCATGGCCGATTTGCTGCATCTGATTGAACGCGCGCAGGCGTTTCTGGCCGAGTCGGGCTGGCTGTTACTGGAGCATGGCCACACGCAAGCGGGCGGCGTTCGCGCCGCACTTCGCCAAGGCGGCTATCATAACGTTGAAAGCCTGCATGACCTGGCAGGGCACGAACGCGTTACGCTTGGGCGTTTAAGTCAGCCGAATTAATGACCGGAATGGATCCTGTAATGAAATCCAAAAACAGAACACTGGACCGCATTGACCTTAAAATCCTGCGCTGTTTGCAGGAGAACGCGCGTATTTCTTACGTCGACCTGGCATCTGAAGTGGGGCTTTCCACTACGCCATGCTTAGAGCGCGTTAAGCGCTTGGAGCGCACCGGTATCATTCGCGGCTATCAAGCTCTTCTCGACCCGCGGGCGCTAAAAGCTAATTTGCTGGTGTTCGTCGAAATCAGCCTGGAAACGCAGTCGCCGGCGGTATTCGATGAGTTTCGCCGCGCCGTTGAGACACTGCCGCAGATTCAGGAGTGCCATTTGGTCTCCGGCCAGTTCGATTACATTCTGAAGTGCCGGATTCCTGAAATGTCGGCGTATCGTCAACTTCTAGGCGATGTGGTGCTCACCCTGCCCGGGGTGAAAGAGTCAAAAAGCTACGTGGTGATGGAAGAGGTGAAAGAGAGCTTTAGTCTCCACGTTCCCGATATCGACGAGCTTGAAAGCAAGGGCTGAGGATAGCTAAGCGATGATGGACGACCAGGCGCTTTTGCGCTTTAGCCGCCAAATTATGCTGCCCGGGGTCGAGATCGATGGCCAAGAGCGCCTGCGCGCGGGCCATGCGCTGATTATCGGCGCGGGCGGGCTCGGCTCGCCGGTCGCGCTTTATCTTGCCGCCGCCGGGGTCGGCCGTCTCTCCATCGCCGATGCCGATGCGGTGGAAATTTCCAATCTACAGCGCCAAATTGCCCACCAGCAGGCGGATCTGGGGCGTAATAAAGCGGCCTCGGCGTGCGAGAGCGCCCGGGCGCTAAACCCCGAGTGCCAGGCGATCGCTATTGACGAGCACGTCACGGGGGAGGCGCTATCCGCGCTGGTGCAACGTGCGGACGTGGTGCTGGATTGTACTGATCGTTTCTCTAGTCGCTATGCGATTAACGCCGCTTGCCAGGCGGCGGGTGTGCCCTTGGTTTCTGGCGCGGCGATCCGCTTTTCCGGCCAGCTGGCGGTATTCGACCCGCGAGACCCCGAGTGCCCCTGTTACGCCTGTCTCTACCCACCCGATGAGAGCGGCGATGAGGCGCTCTCCTGCGCCGAAAGCGGTGTCATGGCCCCGCTGGTGGGGCTGATCGGCAGCTTTCAGGCCGTGGAGGCCTTCAAGCTGCTCAGTGGCGCCGGCCTGGCGCATACCGGTCTTTCCACCTTCGATGGACTAAGCGGCCAGTGGCGTCACTTTCAGGTGCCCCGCGACCCCGCCTGCCCGGTGTGCGCTAAGCGCGGAGCGTAAAATAAAAAAAGCCCGCTCGGCGAGCGGGCTGACGTCAGGGACGACGTCCAGGGGAACATTCGTTAGTCACGGGACGAGTATTAGTTGCGGATCAAATAGTCGAAAGCACCGAGCGAGGCTTTTGCGCCTTCGCCCATGGCGATAATGATCTGCTTGTACGGCACCGTGGTGACATCGCCGGCGGCAAATACGCCCGGAACGGATGTCATGCCATGGGCGTCGACAATAATCTCGCCGCGCGGACTCATCTCCACCAGGGAGCCCTTGAGCCACTCGGTGTTGGGCACAAGGCCGATCTGAACAAAGATACCTTCCAACGCCACGTGCTTGATCTCGTCGTTGGTGCGGTCTTTGTAGCTCAGGCCGTTCACACGGCTGCCGTCGCCGGTAACCTCGGTGGTCTGCGCGTTGAGAATGATATCGACATTCGGCAAGCTTTTGAGCTTCTTCTGCAGTACGGCATCGGCGCGCATTTCGCCCATGAACTCAATCAGCGTCACGTGGCCGACAATGCCGGCGAGGTCAATGGCGGCTTCCACACCCGAGTTACCGCCGCCGATGACCGCCACGTGCTTGCCTTTAAACAGCGGCCCGTCGCAGTGCGGGCAGTACGCCACGCCCTTGTTGCGGTACTCCTGCTCGCCGGGCACGTTCATTTCCCGCCAGCGTGCGCCGGTGGCCAGTACCAGGGTCTTGCTCTTAAGGGTCGCGCCCGATTCAAACGTGACCTGATGCAGCCCGCCTTCGTGCTCCGCCGGGGTGAACTTCACCGCGCGCTGCAGGCCCATCACGTCGACGTCGTACTCTTTGACGTGCTCTTCCATCGCGGCAACGAGCTTGGGGCCTTCGGTTTTGGCGACCGAAATAAAGTTCTCGATGCCCATGGTATCGGAGACTTGGCCGCCGAAGCGCTCGGCGGCAACGCCAGTGTTGATGCCTTTACGCGCTGAGTAAATCGCTGCCGCCGCACCGGCTGGGCCACCACCAACCACCAGGGTGTCGAACGCTGCCTTTTCGTTAAGCGCTTTGGCCTCGCGCTCAGCGGCACCGGTGTCGACCTTGGCCAGAATCTGCTCCAGGGTCATACGGCCCTGATCGAACGGCTTACCGTTCAAGAAGATGCTCGGCACCGACATGACTTCGCGGCGTTGGACTTCGTCTTGGAACAGCGCGCCGTCGATCGCCACGTGGCGGATTTTGGGATTGAAAATCGCCATTAGGTTCAGTGCCTGCACCACGTCAGGGCAGTTCTGGCACGACAGCGAGTAGTAGGTCTCAAACTGCATGTCGCTGTCGAGGGATTTGATCTGCTCCAGCGTCTCATCGGAGACTTTCGGCGGGTGGCCGCCGACTTGCAGCAGGGCCAGCACCAGCGAGGTGAACTCGTGACCCATGGGGATGCCGGCAAACACCACGCCGGTCTCTTCACCCGGGCGGTTGATCGCAAACGACGGCGTGCGCGCGTCTTGGCCGTCGGTGGAGAGAGAAATCTTGTCGGACAGGCCGTTGATCTCTTCCAACAAGCCGAGTAGTTCGCGTGACTTGTCACCGTCATCGAGGGACGCAACGATCTCGAACGGTTGAGTCACTTTTTCCAGATAAGCTTTCAACTGATTTTTTAGATTAGCGTCCAGCATGACAGTGCTTTCCTCGCAATGGCAACGATCAAAAAAGATAAACGTGGGGATAAAACACGAACTCTAAAGAGAACACCCGGGGAGCCCCGGGTGTCTCGCAAAGCCCGCTAAGCGCTCGAAACAGCGTAGGGCTTTGTCTTACGGTGAGGCGATAAGGTTGTCGTAACCTTAGATTTTGCCTACCAGGTCGAGAGACGGTGCGAGGGTCTCTTCGCCTTCTTCCCATTTGGCCGGGCAGACTTCGTTCGGGTTGGCACGCACGTACTGCGCCGCTTTCACCTTGCGCAGCAGTTCTTCAGCGTTACGGCCAATGTTGCCGGCATTGATCTCAACGATCTGGACTTTGCCGTCCGGGTCGACAACGAAGGTGCCGCGCTCGGCCAGGCCGTCTTCTTCGATCAGCACTTCAAAGTTGCGCGAGATCGTGAGCGTCGGGTCGGCAATCATCGGGAACTGCAGCTTACCGATGGTTTCAGAGCTGTCGTGCCACGCTTTGTGGGTGAAGTGGGTGTCGGTGGAGACGCTGTAGATTTCAACGCCTAGGCTCTTAAAGGCTTCATAGTTATCCGCCAGGTCACCTAGCTCGGTCGGGCAAACAAAGGTGAAGTCGGCCGGATAGAAGAAGAAGATTGACCATTGGCCCTTTAGGTTGTCGCTGGAAACATCAACAAACTCGCCGTTGTGGTAGGCAGTGGCTTTAAACGGCTTTACTTCGGTGTTGATAAGGGACATCGAGTTCATCTCCTTGTGGATTTAATACGCTACGACTTAAATGAGCTGCCATTTTAGTCGTAGAGGCGAAATAGCTGAAATTAAGAAATGCCATATAGTCGATAGAGGGTGACTATGTTGGCGATGTTGGTGCGCCCATACACCGTAAGAACGAGGGCGAGCCGGGCATCCGTACAGTGAATCAGTTACGATGATGCTATCAACCCATAGCCAAAAGTGAGAATGACGATGATTGTACGCCCATTAGCCGTTGCGGCTCTTTTCGCGCTGCCGTTGGCCGCTCAGGCTGAAACCCCCAATTTGACGCCGGGTAACTGGGAGTTTGTCAGTGTCACCCAGATCGATGCCGATATGGAAATTCCCGAGCAGACCGATACCGACCGCCAGTGTATTACCCAAGAAGAGCTCGATAGCGCGGATTTCGGTTTCATCGAAGAGGAAGAGGGCTGCGAGCTGCTAAACCAGGACATCAATGCCGATGGCCTCTCTTACAGCATGGTGTGCCGGGCCGATGGTGGCGAAGCCACTATCGACGGCGAAATGCGCTTCATGGGTGAGCGAGTCGAAGGCGACGTGGAAATTTTCACTCAGTCACCCATGGGCGAAATGACCATGAATACGCATATCGAAGGCGAGCGCATAGGTGACTGCTAAGCGCTCGAACTTCAGGGTGCGGTTAATGCCCTTCCGGTGCGTGCGCTAATTCGTTATCGAGGCGGGCTTTCACCGCACCCGGTGAACCTGTACGGCGGGCGAGCAGATCGTACGCCACCGGGACCACAAAGAGTGTGAAGAGCGTCGCGGCACCGACCCCTGCGATGATCACCGTACCAATGACCAGGCGTGATTCGGCACCCGGACCGCTGGAGATCACCAGCGGAATCGCGCCCGCCATGGTGGTTACCGCCGTCATCAAAATGGGGCGCAGGCGAGTAACGGCGGCTTCCACCAGGGCGTCGTGAAAGCTTACGCCCTGATCGCGTAGCTGGTTGGCAAATTCCACGATTAAAATCCCGTTTTTCGCCGCAAGTCCCACCAACATCACCAGCCCTACTTGGCTATAGATATTCAGCGACTGCCCGGTGAGATAGAGCGCGAGCAGGGCGCCGCTTATCGCCAACGGCACCGTGAGCATGATCACAAATGGATGCACGAAACTCTCGAACTGCGCGGCCAGCACCAAAAACACCACCAAAATGCCCAGCCCTAACAAAAATGTCGTCGCGCCGCTGGCTTCCTGGTAGTCCCTTGAGGCGCCTTTGACATCCGTTTGCGCTTCGGCGGGGAGCACCTCATTGACCGCTTCTTCGAGGTAGGTCAGCGCCTCGCCGAGCGAGTAACCGTCGGCCAGGTTGGCTTCAATGGTGACTGCCCGCAGCCGGTTGTAGCGATTCAGCGTACTAGGGCCGGCAAAGTCGGTCATGGTAACCAGGCTCGCCAGCGGAATCAGCTCATTTGAACGTGCCGAGCGCACTTGGATGTTTTCCAGCGCCCGGGGGCTTGGGTGGGCACCCGTTTCCCCTTCCAGAATCACCTCGTACTCCTGGCCATCATCGACATAGCGGGTAACGCTGCGCCCACCGAGCAGGGTTTCCAAGGTGCGGCCAATTTCGCTAATGGTTACGCCAAGCGCCGCGGCGCGGGTGTAGTCGATATCCACCCGCAGCTGCGGCTGGTTCTCTTCAAAGTCGCTCTCTAACCCGGTTAAGCGCGGGTTATCGCTTTCGATATGTTCCATGAGTGTATCGCGCCACTCGGCAAGCTGTTCATACGTACCGCCGCCGAGCACAAACTGCACGGGCTTTTCGGCACTGGAGCCAAAGCCCTGGCGCATTACCGGAAAGGCGCGCACGCCAGGGAGGTCGCTTAAGGTTTGACGAATTTCCTGCATGATCGGCCAGGCGCTGCGTCGGCTATCCCAGTCGGCCAAATTGACGATCACAAAGCCGCTGTTGAAGTTTTCGATGTTGCCCCAGCCGCGTGGCGCGCGCACCACCACGCGCTCGATTTCGCCTTTCTCCACCATCGGCAGTAAGCGCGCTTCGATTTCATCCATGTAGTCGAGCATGTAGTTGTAGGTCGCGCCGGGCGGGCCGTTGACGAGGACGAAAAAGTTACCGCGATCCTCCTGCGGGGTGTATTCGTTGGGCACTTCGGCGTTTAGCCATACCATGGCAGCCATCAACGCGGCAAAAAGCGCGACGACCAAAAAGCGTAGCGCGAGTACGCGCTTAAGCAGGCGGCGATACGCACTGCGGGTAGCGGTTAACACCGCTTGTACGGCGACGGCGATACGACTGTCATGCATATCGGCTTTAAGAATTTTCGACGCCATCATCGGCGTGAGCGTTAGCGCCAGAAGGCTCGATAGCGCCACGGCGGCTGCGAGGGTCAGGGCGAACTCCGAAAAAAGTCGACCAATATCGCCTTGCAAAAAGCTCAAGGGAACAAAGACGGCGATTAGCACCAGGGTGGTTGCAATCACCGCAAAGGCAATCTGACGTGAGCCGCGATACGCGGCGACCAGCGGGGATTCACCGTACTCCTGCATGCGTCGGTGGATATTTTCCAGCACCACAATGGCGTCATCCACGATCAGCCCTATGGCGAGTACCAGCGCGAGTAGCGTCAGCAAGTTGATGGTGAAGCCCATCATGGCTAGGGCGGCAAAGGCGCCGATGAGCGCGATGGGTACTGTCACGGCGGGGATTAAGGTGGTGCGAATATTGCCCAAAAAGAGAAAGATCACCACCACGACCAAGCTCATCGAGACAAACAGCGTGATCACCACTTCCTTGATCGCGCCGGATACGAATACCGAGGCATCGAAGTTCATGCCCAAGGTCATGCCATCGGGCAGGGTGTTCTGAAGGCGTTTCATCTCGGCGCGGGCGCCTTGGGAAATTTCCAGCACGTTGGCGGTGGACTGCTTCATTAACCCCAAGCCCACCATTGGCACGCCGTTACCGCGAAAAATAGTGCGCTCCTCGACCGCGCCGATTTCCACGCGAGCGACGTCATCCAGGCGAATCAAATAGCCGTTGTCGCTTTCCGCCAACACCAGTGAACGAAAGTCGGCGGGGGTGCTGAAGTTACGCGGCAGCCGGACGATGAATTGGCGCTCGCGTGATTCAATCGCCCCGCCGGGCAGCTCCACGTTTTCCTCGCGCAGAACCCGCTCCACGTCGCCCACGGTGAGTTTGCGGGCCGCCAGGGCGTTGGCGTCGAGCCAGACGCGCATGGCGTATTCACGCCCGCCACCCACGCGGACTTGGGCAACCCCGGGGAGTACCGAAAGACGATCGACCAGATAGCGGTCGGCGTAGTCGGTTAACTCGGCCATGCTGTAGTTTTCGCCTGAGAGGCTTAGCCACAGCACCACATCGGAGCTTGAGTCGGCTTTTTGCACTTCGGGTGGGTCGGCCTCTTCGGGGAGGTTATCGAGTGAGCCGGAAATGCGATCGCGAATATCGTTTGCCGCCGCGTCGATATCCATATCCAGGCTGAATTCGACGTTGATGCTGGAGCGCCCATCCTCGCTGCTTGATGAAATGACCTCGATGCCTTCGACCCCGGAAATGCGGTCTTCCAATAACTGCGTAATGCGCGTTTCGACGATGCTTGCCGAGGCACCGGGGTAGCGCGTATCAATGCCGACCACGGGGGGATCAATCGAGGGGTACTCTTGCAGTGGCAAGCGCTCAAGGGCGAGCAGGCCAAAGGCGACAATTAACGCGGCTAATACGGTCGCAAGTACCGGGCGCTGAACGGAAATGTCCGATAAACGCATCAGCGGCTCTCCTGGCGTATCAGCTCAGAGACGCTGGTCTCCTCATCGAGCACGCCAAGCAGGTCGGGCGTTTGGCCTTCACGCACGCGCTCGGTGCCGTGGGCAACGACCCAGTCGCCAGGTTCGAGCCCGGCGACGATCTCCACTTCACCCTCGCGCCGCGAACCGAGTGCTACCTCGCGCCAAGCAACGCGATTATTATCCTCGGCGTGCAGGTACCATACATAATGGGTCGCGCCTTCGGGCACGATGGCCGATTCCGGTATCACCAGCGCTTCTCGCGGTGCGGGCGCAAGCGTTACCTGCATGAGCATGCCCGGGCGTAAGCGCAGCAAGGGATTTTCGACTTCAGCGCGCACGGTAACACTGCGGGATACGGGGTCGACCCGGGTGCCGATTGTCGCGACCTCGCCTTCAAAGTCACTATTGGGGTAGGCCGCGCTAGTGGCAGTGAGGGTAAGCCCTGGAGAAAGCTCGCCGAGGTAGACTTCGGGGACGCTAAAGTCGAGCTGCATCACGTCAAGCTTATCCAGCGTGACCAGGTCCATGCCCGGTGTGACCAGGGTGCCAAGGCTAATATCGCGAAAACCGACACGACCGCTAAACGGGACTTCTATGCGGTAATTGGCTAAACGCGCTTCTAATGCTTCGGCCTCGGCGGTGGCTTGGCGTAAGCGCGCTTGATTGTCCTCGACGTCGGCGCGCGCCGAGAGGTTGCGCTCTTGCAGTTGCATAACGCGATTCAGGGCATTGCGCCGTTCATCCTCAAGCGCACGGGCGGCGCGGAGTTGCGCGCGTTCTTCGGCATCGTTGAGTTGAATCAGATGTTGCCCGGCTTCCACGAGCTCGCCATCACGAAAGTTTATCTCCATCACCGTATCCGTCACTGTGGTAGAGAGCGTGATGCTTTCGTCTGCTCGTAGGGTACCCAGCGCGTCGATCGGATCTGACCAACTTTTCAACGTGGCGCTTGCGGCGATAACTGGCGGGGGCGATTGTGCCCACGCAGCACTGCTCGGCAATATAGCGCCAAGGGTGAATAACAAGACAAATGCCAGCGTTAAGCGCTGAGCATCACGAGAAGGGGTACGTTGCATGAGCGTCTCAACGAGTTGCAGTGGAGCCCGGATAGGCATTGGTTAGTTATGCAAAAGCTATACCACATTTACCCGCATGTACATCAAAACCCCGCAGGCTCTTTGCGCTGGCGATTCAGCGGGCAACTGGTACCCTAGGCGCTTTATTCATGGGGTACCCAAGATGACGTTTGATGTGGTGGTGATCGGCGCAGGTGCCGCCGGCCTAATGTGCGCGGCGCAAGCGGGCTATGCCGGGCGTCGTGTACTGCTGCTCGATCATGCGAATAAAGCGGGTAAAAAAATTCTTATGTCCGGTGGCGGACGCTGTAACTTTACCAATCTCGCCACCACCCCACAGCACTTTTACTCGGAAAATCCTTATTTCAGCATCTCGGCACTTAAGCGCTATCGCCCTGAGCATTTCGTCGAACTCATCGAACGCCACGGCGTTGAATACGTGGAAAAAGCCCCCGGGCAGCTATTTTGCGCCTCTTCGGCCAAAGACGTGGTTCGCGTTTTGCTCACCGAATGTGAGTGGGCGGGCGTAGAAGTACGGCTGAAAACGCAAATTGAAAGCGTCGAGCGCCAAGGAGAGGGCATGCGCTTGATGACATCCGCAGGCCGGATTGATGCCGGCGTGGTGGTGATCGCCAGCGGCGGGCTGTCGATTCCTACCATGGGGGCGACCGGGTTTGGCTATGAGATTGCCCGCCAGTTCGGGCTCGATGTGCTGCCGACGCGCCCCGCACTAGTGCCGTTCACCCTGAGCGAGCCGTGGAAGTCACGCTTTGCCGAGCTTTCAGGCGTTAGCCTCGAGGTATCGGTGAGTTGCCGAGAAAAGCAGTTTCGTGAGCCGATGCTCTTTACCCATCGCGGCGTTTCAGGCCCGGTGATGCTGCAGATTTCGAGTATCTGGCAGCCTGGGGACACGCTGATGCTTAACCTGCTGCCCGATGAGGATGTTGCCACAACGCTGCGCGAGGCCCGTGATACCACCCCCAAACGGCAGCTTTCGACCTGGTTAGGCGAGCGCTTTCCCAAGCGCTTAGCGCAGGCGCTTATGGCGTGGTACGCGTCTGCCCAGGAGAGCCGGCCGCTTGCCCAGTACAGTAATGTCGAGCTGGATAGTTGGGCGGCGCGACTGAATGCATGGGCGCTGAAGCCCTCGGGCACGGAAGGGTGGCGCACGGCGGAGGTCACGCTGGGGGGTGTGGATACCGCGGCGATCTCTTCTAAAGACTTCAGCGTGAAAGCGTTGCCTCAGCTGCGTTTTATTGGCGAAGTGCTTGATGTGACGGGCGAACTTGGCGGTTTCAACTTCCAATGGGCGTGGGCAAGTGGTGTGGCATGCGGGCAGGCGTGCTGAACACTGGCCTATTGGGTCAGTCGCTTAAGTTTTTTCAACGCCACGTAGCCGGTAAGGGCGCGCTTGCCGATATAGATGAGCCGGTCGGGCTGGCGTAACACTTTCCACGCGACAATGCCGCCAAGCAGGGTCAGTGGGGTTTTATAGCGGGCGAGCCGTTGCCAGGTGGCGTCTAACGGGGCGCCTGCACGTTGCAGGCGCAAACCTTCCACCATCATGTCGATACGCTGCTGCTCTAAGCGGTTTAATAGCTCTTGTTTGCGTTCAGCACGCGACAGGGCTTGCGTCTCAGCGTTTCTCTTGCGGCTCGGCATCGTCGTCTAGCTCCATTAGCGCTCGGTCTGTCGAGAGTTGATTCAGCGTCTCTTTTAGCAGCGTGTGACGTCTCGCTTGGCGAATAGCGATGATACCCAGTATGAGGCTGGCGAAAAGCAAAACACCGGCGCTTACGCCAATCGCCGCGATGCGGTAGCTGTCCCAAAAGAGAATAATCACTAGCGCTGTGAGTGTGGCCACTCCCAGAAGCAACAACAAGAGACTCGCACCGGCAAGCAGAATGAGCGTAAGTAAGCGGGCGCGCTCTTCTTCTAATTCCAGAACCGCTAAACGCAATCGCGTTTCGCCGTTGGCAAGCAGCGTGGTAAGGAGACGTTTGGCGGCGGCGAATACGCGCTGGCTAGGCCCTAGCGCCATTATTTACGCCCAAGCAGCAATCCTACGACAACGCCGGCAGCCGCGCCGAGGCCAATGCTAGTCCATGGGTTTTCATGCACGTAGCGATCGCAACAGTCCGCTTGCGATGAAAGCGTGTCACGCGTGTCGTGATAGATCTTTTCACCGCGGGCTTCCAAGCGAGCGCGCGTGTCTTTGAGACGCCGTTCAGCGCGAGCACGTAGGTCGCTCATTTCAGAGCTTGCGTCTTGGGCCGTAGCGTTGACCAGTTCTTCAACGGTGTCGCTAAGCTGGCGCAGATCCTCTTTAAGCTGTTCAGACTGAGCAGAGTAGTTAGACGGACGTTTTGCCATGAGGTCTTCCTTTGACGGTCGGTATTTACGTGAATGTCACTTTAAGCATAGCAGTCACAGTGAATGAGACAAGACGGACACTAGCGATTTAAGCCGCTGGGGGTAAACAGCGGATTTAAGCTAAAGCCAACGCTTAACCGATGTACCCGGTGGTCGTAATCAATCAAGCTCTCGCCGTAGCCGTAATAGTACTGCACGTGTGCCCGCAGGTTATTAAACGTGGGCCAGCTGTAATCAATTTGGGCGCCGTGATGGCCCTTGCTGGGGTTACCACGCCACTGCGCGATAATTTCGTGATTGTGATTAAGCCGTTTCGCAAGGCTAATATCGCCATACCCCATGTAGTGGTGAATGTTGGGGTTATCATCCTCGCTTGCCGCTTCGGGAATGCGCCAGTAAGGAGAGAGCATAAACGCCCAATCGCCGCGCTGAAAAATGCTTTCGAGATAGATTCGATTCCAGCTGCGGGACAGCGGGTCAGAGCGACCGTTGGACTGATGGTTCAAGGCAAGGCGGTTTCGCGCGTTCACCCAGCCGAATACGCTCCAGGCGTTATCAAAGTCGATGAAAAGCTCTGGCTCGTAATTGGTTTCACGAAAGGGGGACGATGCCTCTGTGTTAAAGGCTTGCCACCAACTGCGCTGTGTGTAACCAAAGTAAAGATCCCCGTGGCCAAGAAAAAGTCCGCTTGCAATGTCTACTTTGGTGCTGAACTGGAACTTTAACTCCGTCGGGCTTGGCGCCGTGTCGGGCTCGATAGCGCGAAAGCTGTCGCGGTTCGGGTTGGTGTTGTAGCTAAGGGGAAGCAAATAGTTGGTGCGATGCGTGGTAATCGAAAAGGGGTTACGGTTGGAGGCTTGCTCTAAATCACGCCGCTCGTTGATATCCTCGATGGCGACCGCCTGCTCCCTGGTTGCCGCTTGGGTTGTATCGGCGTACTTAAAAAATGTCTGCTGAGCGCCATCCTCCGCTGGGTTTTCCAAGGCATCAAGCTCGGCTTGCAGCGCGTTTAGCTCGCTATTGAGCGCTTGTATACGCGCTTTAATGGCCTGGGCCTCACGCTCGGTTTCTTGTGCACTGACTTCAAACGCCACAACCAGCGTCATGGCAATAAGCGTCGCTAACCATCGAAAACGGGTAACCATGTTAATGACTCGTATTGAGGGGATGGCAAATGCCAAGGTTGTTTCTATCACGCTGCCCTGTGATGTCAACTCATCTCGATTGCGCTGACGAAAGTAAGCGCTGACAATACGCTCGAGCGCTGCTTATAAGCGCCTTCATAAAGGGGGGAGGGGGTGGGCAAAGTTTTTGGCTGGCGGCGTCCTGTTTTTTTGTGTGTGCTTTATCTAAGTCTGAGCTTTTTGTCCAACGCGACGTGGGCGGTCACTTTGGACGGCGTGCCTTCCAAGGAGGTGCTGCGCGAGCGTTTAGAGCCGTTAACGCAAAGCGATAGCGAGCTAAGCGCTGAGCAAACACGCCATAAGGCCGCGCTTGAAGCATCGCTGCAAGCCTATGATCGTTTAGCCACCTTCAAAGCGCGCCTTGAAACGTTGGAGCAGCGTATCGCGAGTGCTCCCGGTGAGCTGCGACGCTTGGAAAGTGCGATCAAACAGATGGCGCAAGACCCGGGGCAACCCTCGATGGCGCAGTTAAGTGAAAAGCCGCTTGATGTGCTTGAAGCGGAACAGGCCCAAGCGGTCACCGCGCTGCAGCAGCAACAAAACCAACTGGCGGAAATAAATGCACAATTATTGGCCGCGCAAGCATTACCGGAGCGGGCACAGCAAGCGATCGTTTCTGCGCTACAGCGCGTGGAGCGTTTGCGCCGGGAGCATGACGCTCACGCATCCCGCTTGGCTGATCGCCAGCTTTCCGAGTCGCAAGATCCAGAGCTGATCCAGATTCGGTTAGAACGCGCGGTGGCAGAGCGCGAAATCAGCTTTCATCAGCGCGAATTAAGTTCGAACAGTCTTCTTCGCGAGATAGCTCAAGAGCGGCAGGAGCTCATTGCCCTGCAGATTGCCCACCAAGAAATATACCTTGAGCGGCTGCAAGGGGAGATCGAGCGTAAACGGCGACTTTTGTCCGAGCAAGCGATTGCCGATGCCGCAAGAGATGACCCACTGATTGCGGGGGGGCATCCGGTGGTTGCCCGTGCGCAGCAGGTCAACCAAACGCTGAGCTTAGAGCTATTACAGGCAACTGATCGAGCCAGCAGCATAGTGCGGGAAAATATGGAGACCCAGCGGCAACTCGATAATATCCGCCAGCTTCAACGCACGCTAAACGAGCAAATCGACGCGATTCGGGGCAGTCAGCTGTTGTCGAGGATTCTTCGCGAGCAGCGCCAGGCACTGCCGGACGTTACCACGCGGCGCGAACTGCAAGATGAGATTGCTGATTTGCGCTTAAAGCAGTTCGACCTGATTCGCCAGCGGGATCAGTTGCGCCAAGGCGAGCGGCTTGCCTCGCAACGCCTGCAAGAGGCTGGCGTTGAGGTCACGCCAGGTTTGGTGGACTCCCTGACACGCCTCTATCAGTCGCGGCGGGAACTGGTTGAGCCACTTGAGCAGGCCTATGGCACGCTGTTGAGTGCGGCCATTGAGCTTCAACTCAACCATCAGCAACTTGTTTACACCACGCGCGAGCTGCGCGAAACCATTGATGAGCAGCTGTTCTGGGTAGCCAATAGCCGACCGCTTGATATGAATTGGTTACGTAGCTTACCCGACTATCTGCAGAGTGAATGGTCCGAAGGGGAGTGGCGTTCAGTCGTGGCGTCGCGCTTTTCCATTGAGGCTTGGAAGGGTGAGGCTTGGAAGGGGGTAAGCGGTGGGCCACTGCTGCTGTTAGCGGCTGTACTGGTGGCCCTGCGGCGGCGGATTAAAAAACGCTTGGCGGTGCTGCATGCGCAAATTGGTCGGCTGAAAAGCGATACCCAACTACATACGCCCAAAGCCGTGTGCTTAAACGTGCTCTTGGCGCTGCCGGGAGGGTGTTTGCTGGCTGGATTGGGTCTTGGTTTGCAGGCCCCGGCATTGATACAGCTCGCGCTGCTGTGGGGAGTGATTGCGTTGGGGCGGCGTTTATTGATGACAGATGGCGTAGCTGAGCGCCATTTCAATTGGCCCGCGGCTTATAACGCCCGTGTAAGGCGTTTACTCACTGGGCTGGGGATCGCCCTGATTCCGGTGGTCTCGATCGCGGCGATGACCGAGGCCATACAAACCCCGTTAGCGATGCGTCCAACGGCGTTTGCGCTCTTTATGCTGGGGCTTTTGGCCATGAGCTTGTTGTTGGCAAAGCTGGTGTTGGCCCATGTGCCTTTTTTCGGGGTGAATCTGTTGCGCCTTGTGCTGGGGATGTCGATGGCGGTAATCCCGCTTGTGCTATTGGGTATTGTCGCGTGGGGCTATGAATATACGGCGCTTAAGCTGATTGAGCGCTATGTGGTGTCGCTCTACATTTTGGGTTTGTGGGTGGTCGTAGAAGCCACGGCAGTGCGCAGTTTGGCCGTAGCTGCTCGGCGTCTGGCTTACCGTCGTGCTTTAGCCCGACGCAGTGCGCAAGTTCAAGAGGGGGCCGAGGGCGGGCTAGAAGTCGTGGAGGAGCCGCCGCTGGATATGGAGCAGATCAACACACAATCGCTGCGTCTTTCGCGGCTAATCCTGCTGCTGGCATTCTCCGCACTTTTGTACGTCGTTTGGGCTGATTTGTTGGGGGTGTTGAGATATCTGGATCAGGTTACCCTACTAGAGGCGGCGGAAGGGGAGCTGGTGGAAAATGTACTCTCCATGTCGGATCTGTTTACGGCGCTATTGATTGTCGGGATTACCTTTATCATGGCGCGTAACCTGCCGGGGCTTTTAGAAGTCATGGTGCTCTCGCGTCTGGCGCTAAAGCAGGGCAGTGCCTATGCCATCAGCTCGCTACTCTCTTACACGATTGTGGGTACCGGTGTGGTGATGGCGCTCGCCACGCTTGGCGTTTCGTGGAACAAGCTGCAGTGGCTGGTGGCCGCGCTTAGCGTTGGCTTAGGCTTTGGGCTGCAAGAGATTTTCGCCAATTTCATTTCCGGTTTGATTATTCTGTTCGAACGCCCAATTCGCATCGGGGACACGATTACATTGGGGAACCTGCATGGCACGGTGAGCCGGATTCGCATTCGTGCCACCACGGTGACCGATTTCGACCGTAAGGAAATCATTATCCCCAATAAAACCTTCGTCACCGACCAGTTGATCAACTGGTCGCTATCGGACAACGTGACCCGAGTAGTGCTCACATACGGCGTCTCTCACGGCTCGGATTTACCTAAAGTCCATGAGTTGCTGCACCAGGCGGCTGCAGAAAACTCCCGTGTTTTAAGCGACCCGGAGCCGCAAGTCTTCTGTCTCAGCTACGGGCCTCATAGCCTCAACTTCGAGCTGCGCATTTTTGTTAATGACCTGCTTGATCGCCTATACGCCGCCGATGAAGTGAACTGCCGTGTCGACGAGTTGTTTCGTGAGGCGGGTATACGGGTCGCTTTTGAACAAATGGACGTATGGCTGCACGGCGACGAAACAGCCCCTGTGCGCGTGCAGTCCGTTACGCTTGGTGGTGAGCCAAGTGGCTAGTCTTTAATGGCATGGAGCAAAAATTCCCGATTACCATCGCCGCCGGTGATCGGGCTCTCCTGCCAGTGGGCGATGGCAAAACCGCACGCAGCACAGGCCGCGCGAAGTTTCTCTTCCACCTCGCGGTAGCGGCGAGGGTCGCGCACCACGCCACGCTTATCCAGCGCCGCAGGGTCAAGCTCGAACTGCGGCTTCACCAGGGAAATCAGCTCGCCACCCGCCGACAGCAGCGCGGCGATTTCCGGCAGGATTAAGGTTTGCGAAATAAAAGAGACATCCATCACCGCTATGTTGAGGGGATGCGTTTTTAGCGTGTCCGCAAGTGCTGGATGGTCGCGCATGGCGCGGGCGTTGATGCCCTCCAAACAGGTGACGCGAGGATCGTCGCGCAGTGAAGGCGCCAGCTGCCCATGGCCGACTTCGATACCGATCACGTGTCGCGCGCCAACGCGCAGGGCGCAGTCACTAAAGCCGCCGGTGGACTGCCCGACATCGAGCACCACCTGACCATCGAAACGCTTATTCAGCGCACTGAGTACGGCTTCAAGCTTGAGCCCCGCCCGTGAGACGTAGCGCTCCTCCGGGTCGTCTTCCACCTGTAGTGGCGTGTCATCCGGCAGTTTTTCGCTAGCTTTGGTCAGTATGGCGTGGGTATCCAGACGCGAGACGCGTCCATGGCGGATGAGCCGCTGGGCGCGTGTGCGAGACGTGGCCAGCCCTTGGCTTACCAGCAGTTGGTCGAGGCGTGGCATGGCTTATTCTGTGGATCCGTCCGAAGGGGGAGGCGAAACGGGGCCTTCGTCGGCTTGTCGCTCGGCGGGGGGGATGCGATCGCTGCCCCAGCTGCGGTACAAATACCCTTTCACGCGTTCAAGCTCGTCCTCGCTAATGGTGGCTAACTCACCGCTCTCCAGTGGGTCGAAGTGGTAAATATAGAGCCGTGAGGCAAACTGCTCAAAAAGTAGCGAGGCCTCGCCGAAGCGTTCACCATGACCGGCTGTGCTCACCACAACATCGTCACCCCAGTCTTGGCCACTGTCGTTATTGGGGTTGTAGAAGTAGATACGCATCTGGCCTTCAGGGTCGAGCGAGGCGCGTAAAATGGTAATGGCGTGCCAGCCGATAAAGCGCGCGGCGCTGTCGGTGACCGCAATGCCCGCAGGCTGCGGGTGTATGAGCGGTTGATTGCCATTGTAGTAAGGGTGGTAGCTCGCGTAGAAATGGCGTAAAAATTCGTCTACGCCGGTGAGCTGGCCGGTACCCACGTCGACGTTGATACGAAAGCCCCGGCCCGACCACCAGCCGTGAAACTCGGGGTTCACCCAGCGGTGTGGATCGCCATCGCGGAAGATGCAGCGACGCCCCATTTCGGCATAGATGCGATCGAGGTGCGGCACCACAATCAGCGACACCGGGTCAAGGTCTATCGGCAGCTCAGTGGCGACGCCCGTTAGGCTAGCCATCGAAGAGATAGGCTGGCCCTCAAAGTGCATGATGATCTCGTCGTCCCGTGCTGCCCAAGCGACCATTTGCAACAGATAGTCGGGGTCGTTGTAGGCCCACATCGAAAGCGCGCGGGCGGATTGGCAGGTGGGGTTATTCCCTTGGCCCACGCCCAAAGGCTGGCCGAGCATGCACATCACGCCTTCGAGGAGTCGCGCGCGTGGGGAGGCGGTTTCGCCGAAGGCAATATTGAGCCGCGCTTGTGACCATTCGGAGAGCTTTAACCCTAGCTGGCGCCACATGGCCGGTGCCACGGGCGGCTGGTAGAGAATGCCTCGCTCTAGCATCAAGGCAAGGCCGTATACCGCTTGCGGGGTGGAAGGATAAACGCCACCGCGAATCAGCGCATGCACCAGTTCGCGGTAGCAAAGCAAGCAGTCGCGCCCGGTGGAGGAGAGGCCCAGCGCCTCGGAGACAAGATGATCGCCCGATTCCAGCAAGTGGCGCAGTAGCACCGGGTGGTAGGGCGAGACCAAGCCGGTGTCGTGCATGGCGCGGGCAAAACCGGTCGCTTCGGCTTGCAGCGCCGCATTATCCATACGCTCGAGGCGGTCGCGATAAATGCCGACCCCAGGGTCCTCCTGGCACGCTTGTGTGGGGCCGTAGAGCGAGCTCACCAGGCGCGCCGCCCCTTGGCCGCTGGCGCCAAGGTCGATCTCCGGGTTGGTCTGACACAAGGCGATCTGGGTGATCATCAACTTGATGGCATCCACCTGAATGGGGCGCTGTTTCAGGATGCGCCAGATTTCATCAATAAGCTGATCGACAATGTGTTCGTAACCGATACGCTCGGCCAAATGCTGGAACAGTTGGCGTGAGATATTGGCGAGCTTACCCTGGGTTTCACGCTCGGCTTCTGTGGGGGCGGAAAACAGCAGCCAGAGGTTGATCGCCATGACCTGGGTCAGGTAGTGGTGAGCGTGCTCGGCAGAAACGCTGTCGTGGGCGTAATTGCCTTTGGCCACGGCCAGAAGGCGTAGCTCGCTCAATGCTTCGATCACTACCATGTTGGCGTCGGGACTTTTCAGCGCATACGTGGTGAGGGATGGCACAAGGTACTGCGGCGTTTCCCAGTCGGAACCACTAAACACGCCGGCTTCTTCCAGCTCAGCGGCGCGCGCTTCTATGGCCTCACACCCGCCTGGCTCAAGCAGGACCTGCCGGGCAGACTCCATCATTTGGGGCAATTTTGCTGCTTTGGAAAATGCGGGCTCTTGCGCGAGCTGGTGAATCGCATCGTCCAGCTTATCGACTAGCAAATTACGTTTATCGTCCCTCTGGGGAGACGTATCGTTTTCCGACGTCACGGTGACTCCTTATCCCAGCCAGTGGGGGAATTATACATAGAAGTCTCGTTCTTCTTGATGTTTTAACAAGTCGCGGATGCTTTGCACCGTCATAAGGCGTAATGCCCCAGGTTCGCACGTAACGCTTTTGGGCGCCACAAGCCGAGCTATGGTAGGCTAGCAGGCCTGATCATGGTCAATAGAGGACTGGGCCAAGATGGCGGCCAAGCCGATTTACCGCGTCGTCGTACACCAACAAGGTGAAGTGTGGGAACTCTATGTTCGCGAAATTTTTCAAAGCGAACTATGGGGGTTTATTGAAGTGGAAGAGTTTGTCTTCGCCGATGCCGGTCGCATGGTGATTGACCCGGCCACCGAGAAGCTTGAGCGCACGTTTGAAGGCGTTACTCGCAGCTATTTGCCGCTGAATGCCATCGTGCGCATTGACGAAGTTGAGCGAGAAGGTCAACTTAAAGCGGTTAAAAGTGATGCTCGTGTGGCAGAGTTTCCGCGCCCCTTCCCCATGCCACCACGAAACGAGTGAGGCGGCGCCAGAGGCGGCGCAGCGCTTTGTATAAAGGTCCATAACGTTTAAGGCACTGTTTATGCGAGTGACAACCTATCGTTTGCGCGCCGCTGCCATGGCGCTTGGTATCGGGCTTAGCGTCGTAAGCGCTACCACCGTCGCTCAATCGGGGAGTACCGCCTGGGTGTCCGATGAGCTGAGCACCTACGTGCGTAGTGGCCCGACCGATGGCTATCGCATTGTAGGTACGCTGACCGCCGGGGAGCAGGTTGAGGTGCTCGAAACCAGCGGCGATTACACCCGCGTGCGCGATGGAGACGGCGATACCGTATGGGTGTTAAGCAACGAGCTTCAAGACTCCCCGAGCGCAAGTGAGCGATTGCCTGAGTTGGAGGCGCAGGTAGCGGCGCTGACGGCAGAGCTTGCGGGTATCAACGAGGAGTGGGAGCAGCGCGTCGTCTCAATGAGAGAAACCCTTGAGGTGCGCGAAGCGCGAATTGATGAGCTAGAGGCCCGCAATGCGGCCCTAGTTCAGGAATCCGATGAGCTGCGTCAAGAAGTCCGCTCGCTCAAGGCGCGCCTTGATACCCAAGAGGAAGATCTGCTGCTGCGCTACTTTATGTACGGCGGTGGGGTCGCTGGTGCCGGGCTGGTGGTGGGTTTGATTGTGCCGCACTTGCCGCGTCGACGTAAAAAACGCGACCGTTGGTTTCAGTAAGGAGAGTCTGAATGCGCGAGCAGTGGCTAAAGCGCTGGCGTGAAGGGCGCATTGGCTTTCATTTGGCCCAAACCCATCCCGCGCTGGTGCGCCACTGGAAAGCGCTTGAAATACCCAGCCGCGCCAAGGTGCTGGTGCCGCTGTGTGGCAAAAGCCTTGATATGCGCTGGCTCGCCGAGCAAGGTCACCCGGTGTTGGGCGTGGAGCTTGCGCCCGAGGCGATCGAGCAGTTTCTCGCTGAGCGTCGCGGAGAAGTGTCGCGCTATCGGCAAGCCGGTTTTGATATTGCCCGGCAAGGCAGCGTTGAGCTATGGCAGGGCGATTTTTTTCACCTGCACATCCAGCAGGTAGATGAAGTGGAGGCGTTTTACGACCGCGCCTCGCTGATTGCGCTGCCACCGGCCACTCGGCGTCGCTACGCGTTTCATCTTGCGCAGCTGGTGCCCCCCGGTGCCAAAGGGCTACTGATCAGCCTTCACCATGATGCCGGGGAGTCCGGCCCGCCCTACCATGTTAGTCACGCCGAGATTGATGAGCTGTTTAGGCCGAATTTCCGCTTGGAAAAGTGGGAAGAGGGAGCGCCCGACGCGCGTGGCTTCACGGAGAGTGTCTGGGCGCTAGAGCGACGTGGGCCGCGTGAATAGGCTCTGCTGATATAGATCCTATCGTGCCAGCAGCTTGGCAAGGTCGCGATCGCTGAACGCACGATTCAGCCCGTCGCTTAATAAATCATTCAGCATGCGCGTATTGGCGGCTTCGCCGGGTTTAACCGCGAAGCTCTGGGTGCGCCGCGAGGTGTAGGTGCCGGTATAGGTCGTGCCTTTGTGCTGGGCGATAGCGCGAAAAACGCCTTCAAGCCGGGCTTCATCCAGCACTGGCTGGCTGCTGTCCCCATGCAGATAGTCAAGGCGTGCCAACTCCAGAATCAACAAGGGACGACCCTCGGCTTCTTCGGTCGTGGGCGAGAAGCCCATATCGCGCACGGCGCGTTCGGCTTCTTGCTGTAAGCGCGGTATTAGCTCGTGACTGCTAACGGTGATCGTGGCGGTGGACATGCCCGTATGGCTGCGTCGACCAATCACATCCGATTCACGGCCGTCTTGGGCAATGACCGTCACGCTTTGCCCTTGCCCGGTTTGGGGCACATCGACACTGCGGGTGGGGGAGAGCGTAAGGTAGTGGGGGCTAGCGCAGCCGGCAAGCCAGAGGCTCGCCAGGAGTGCGCACAAGAGTTGGATGCCACGTGTGACGATACTGTGTGTGATGAAGTGACGCCGATGCATGGTGATCTCCGTTTGCAACGCTTTCGAGTCGCGCGACGTTAAAGGGAAGTAGGCCTTCGGCGTCATTATACTGTCATTGCGTATCAACCATCACGCTGCGCGTGCAGCGGCTTCATGGGCGGAGGTCTCATCCTCGAAGCGGTGCCACTGGCGTGGGTGAGCGTAGAGACGTAGCCCGCGGCGTAGGGATAAGCGCTCGAAATCGGCGTGGCGCACGGTGGCAAGCCACGGCTTTGCCAGCCAGTCCGCTTCGAGTTCCACCCGTACTTCGGCACCCACCGGTGAAATGGCGGTAATGGTGACCGGTAGGTGGCTCTCGGCGGAAGGCGACTCTGCCAGGCGCACCTCGTGTGGGCGCAGCAACAGCTCCTCGTGGCCATCGGGCAGGTCAACGTTCAAACGCGCGTCGCCGCAGGTGAGGACACCATCGCGCACGCGGCCTTCCAGGTGGTTTACATCACCCAGAAATTCAAACACAAAGCGATTTTTCGGTGCGCGGTAGAGCGCTTCCGGCGAATCGACCTGCTCGATGCGGCCGTTGCTCATCACCACCACCCGGTCGGAGAGCTCAAGCGCTTCTTCCTGGTCGTGGGTGACAAACACGCTGGTGAAGTTAAGCTCATCGTGCAAGTGACGCAACCAGCGGCGCAGCTCCTGACGCACCTTGGCATCCAACGCCCCAAACGGTTCGTCCAGCAGTAACACATCGGGCTTTACTGCCAATGCGCGCGCAAGCGACACCCGCTGCTGTTGACCGCCGGAAAGCTGGGCCGGATAGCGGTTCGCTAGGTGCTCCAGTTTAACCATTTCCAGCAGACGGAATACCCGCGAACGGATTTCTCCGCTGCTAGGGCGCTGCTTGCGTGGCATCACCGTGAGGCCAAAGGCGACGTTATCGAATACCGTCATGTGACGAAACAGGGCATAGTGCTGAAATACGAACCCGATACGGCGGTCGCGCACGTGGACATGGGTCACATCGCGCTCGCCAAACAGAATCTTGCTGGACTCGCGCGCGCGGTCGGCATCTTCCAGCCCGGCGATAATCCGCAGCAGGGTGGTTTTGCCCGAGCCTGAAGGGCCCAAAAGGCCAACCAGTTCGCCTTCGTGGATATCCAGGTTGATCGGTTCCAGCGCTCGGGTGGCGCCGAAGTGTTTGCCAATATTGTGTAAGCGAATGCTCATGCAAGTGCCTCCCGGCGCGATGCGCGCCACTCAAGGCCAGCTTTGGCGGCCAGTGTCAGTAGGGCAATGAGGGCCAATAGGGCGGCGCTGGTGAAGGCGCCAACGGTGTTGTAATCCTGGTAAAGCTGCTCTAAGTGCAGCGGCAAGGTGTTGGTTTGGCCGCGAATCGCGCCGGAAACCACCGATACCGCACCAAATTCACCCACGGCCCGGGCATTGGTCAGAATCACGCCGTACAGCAGCGCCCAGCGAATGTTAGGCAGCGTGACGCGCCGAAAGGTGGTCCAGCCACGGGCGCCGAGGGTGACCGCTGCTTCCTCTTCGCGTGACCCTTGCGCCTGCATCAAGGGAATCAGTTCGCGGGCAACAAACGGGCAGGTGACAAACACCGTCACCATCAAGATGCCGGGCCAGGCGAACATGAGCTGAATATCGTAGCTATCCAGCCAGGTGCCCATCCAGCCGTTGCGCCCGTAGAGCAAGAGGTAAATAAGACCCGCCACCACCGGCGAGACGGCAAAGGGGATATCGATCAGCGTTTGCAAAACGCGCCGGCCGGGGAAGCTAAAGCGTGTCACCAGCCACGCCAGCGCGACGCCAAACACCAGGCAGATCGGAATGGTCATCAGCGCCACGGCGAGTGTCAGGCCAATGGCGTGCAGCGTATAAGGGTCGCTGACGTTGGCCCAGAATACACTGACGCCCTGGGAAAACGCCTGGGCGAAAATCGCTACCAGCGGCAGTAGCAGAAACAGCGCCGATAGCAGTACCGCCGCGCCAATCAGCGCGCGGCGCACCGCTGGGGCATCACCGATGCGACGCATTAACCCTTTCCTCCGTGTAGGCGACGAATAAAGCGGCCTTGCCAAACGTTAATAGCAAGCAGAAGCGCAAGCGATACAAAGAGCACGACCGACGCGATCGCCGAGGCGCCTGCGTAGTCATACTCCTGGAGTTTGACGAAGATCATCAGGGCGGTGATTTCGGTCTCGTAGGGTGTATTGCCGGCGATGAAAATGATCGCGCCGAACTCGCCCAGCGAGCGCACGAACGCAAGCCCGGTGCCGGTGACAATGGCGGGCCACAGGTGGGGAAGAATCACGCGACGGAACGCGGCGCCATCGCGTGCGCCCAGCGACATCGCGGCTTCGTCCACCTCGGTGGGCATATCCTCCAACACGGGCTGCACCGTGCGCACCACAAAAGGAATACTGGTGAACGCCATGGCCAGCGCAATGCCAACCCAGGTGTAAGCCACCTGAAATCCGAGTGGCTCCAGCAGACGCCCCATCCAGCCATTACTGGCGTAGAGCGTGGCGAGCGTGATACCGGCAACCGCCGTGGGCAGCGCAAAGGGCAAGTCCATTAACGCATCTAAAAGGCGCTTACCCGGGAAGTCGTAACGCACCAGGACCCAGGCCAGCAGCAGGCCGAAGATTGCGTTCACTATCGCGGCGACCGCCGCTGCCCCGATAGTGACCATGTAGCTCGCTACGACGCGGCCTTCGGTCACAATCGCCCAGTATTCCGCGAGGCTTAGCTCGGCCAACTGGCCAAACAGGCCCGTCATGGGCAGCAGCAAAACCAGCGAAATAAACAGCACGCTGATGCCCATGGAGAGGCCGAAGCCCGGCAGTACCCGTTTCGAGCGGTTAATTCGAAGGCTAAGGGTGGCGCTCATGGGTGACCTCAACGGCGCTGGAGCTGGTCGAGAAGGCCGCCGCTGCCGAAGTGCGTTTCCATGGCGTTATCCCAGCTGCCAAAGACATTTTCGACTTCTAAAAGCTTGGTCTCGGGGAATTGATCGGCAAACTCGGCCACCACGTCCTCGTCGTGCACACGGTAGTTAAAGCCGGCGAGCAGACGCTGCATCTCTTCGGTGTAGAGGTATTCCAGGTAGCTACGCGCCAGCTTCTCGTTGCCGTTGCGCTCGGCGTTTTCCTCGACCACGGCCACCGGGAATTCGGCTAGGATGCTCACCGGCGGCACCACGACTTCGTAGTCGTCGCTGCCGTACTCGCCACGAATGTTGTTGACCTCGGATTCGAAGCTGATCAAGACATCGCCCATGCCGCGCTCGATGAAGCTGGTGGTGGCGCCACGGCCGCCGGTATCGAAGACCACGACATTGCTCAGGAAGGTGCGCATAAAGTCATGAATCTGCTCCTCGTCCCCGTCGAACTGCTGCTCGGCAAAACCCCAGGCGGCAAGGTAGGTATAGCGCCCGTTACCCGAGGTTTTGGGGTTGGGGAAAACGATCTCGACATCGTCACGGGCGAGGTCTTCCCAGCTGTCGATCTCTTTGGGGTTGCCGTCGCGCACCAAAAAAGCGGTGGTGGAGTAGTAAGGCGAGGCATTGTTATCGAAGGCGTCTTGCCAATCTTTCGCGACTAGGCCGGCATCGGCGAGCACTTGCACGTCGGTCACTTGGTTAAACGTCACCACGTCCGCGCGCAAACCCTGCAAAATGGCGCGCGCCTGGGCGGATGAACCGCCATGGGACTGGCTTACCTCAACCGCTTCGCCATGCTCTTCTTGCCACCAGGCTTCAAACTCTGGGTTGATCGCCGCGAAAAGCTCGCGGGCGATATCGTAAGACGAGTTCAATAGCTCGCGCGGCGCTTCCTGTGCCACGGCGGTCGTGGAGGCGCTAGCGGCAATCGCCAGCGCGAAGACGCTGCGACCAAGGTTTTTACCCCATAAACGTTTTTTGCGGGTGGGGAGCTGTTTGGTAGATAGCGGTTTGCTGAGGAATAGCATGATGAGGCTCCTTTGATAGCGTGTGGGCCTGACGTGCTCAGGCTAATAATAGGAAAGGGTAAACCTGCATTTGTGGAATTACAATCGTGATTTATATTCTATTTAAGAATATATGTGTACGGCGTTGGGTGTTACGCCGTGGGGTATATAGGCGCGATGCGATAGCAAACGCAGAACCGAGGGGCTTGGCTCTGGTATCATGCGTTTTTTTGGCTAGACAAGGTTTCCCTCATGACGACCTCCCGCGATTTTGTGATAGCGCCTTCGATTCTCTCCGCGAACTTCGCCCGCCTAGGGGAGGAAGTGGATAACGTTCTCGCTTCGGGAGCGGACTGGGTTCACTTCGATGTCATGGATAACCACTACGTGCCCAATCTGACGATTGGGCCGATGGTGTGTCAGGCGCTGCGCGATCATGGCGTGAGCGCGCCTATCGACGTGCATTTGATGGTCAAGCCGGTGGATCAGCTGATTGGCGATTTCATCGATGCCGGGGCGAGCATGATCACCTTCCACCCTGAAGCGTCCGAACATATCGACCGCTCGCTGCAGCTTATCCGCGACGGCGGATGCCAGGCGGGGCTGGTGTTCAATCCCGCCACGCCGCTGTCGTATCTTGACTATGTGATGGATAAAGTCGATATGGTGCTATTGATGAGCGTTAACCCCGGGTTTGGTGGCCAGGCGTTTATTCCCGGGACACTGGACAAACTGCGCGAGGCGCGGGCCAAAATCGATGCGTCCGGGCGCGATATTCGCCTGGAAGTGGATGGCGGTGTCAAAGTGGACAATATTGCCGAGGTCGCCGCCGCCGGGGCGGATACGTTTGTGGCGGGGTCGGCGATTTTTAACGCCTTCAAATCCGGTGACCCCAACGGTTACGATACGGTGATCCAAGAAATGCGCGCCAAACTCGAAAGCGCCGCGCGCTAGCAAAAGGGAGGGGAGCGCGGTGCATTCATGGCTCAAGGATAAGCGGTTGGTCGCGTTCGACCTGGACGGCACGCTGATCGATTCCGTGCCGGATCTTACCGTGGCGGTACAAAAAGCACTGAAAGACCAAGACTTAACGCCGCCTGAAGAGGCGCACGTTCGCGACTGGGTGGGCAACGGTGCCCCCATACTGATGCAGCGAGCCCTTACCTGGGCGCTGAATGAGGCGCCCTCCAAAGAGGTGCAGGCGCGCAGCTATCAAGGTTTTTTAGCCCACTACGCCGAGGCGCCTAACCGGCTAACGCGGCTTTACCCCGGTGCCTCCGAGGTGCTCTCCACCCTCAAAGAGGCCGGTTTGATACTGGTGCTGGTCACCAACAAGCCCAAGTGCTTTATCGCTCCCATTCTTGAGCACTTTGGGCTCGCGGCGTATTTTGACCTGTGCCTAGGGGGCGATTCACTGGCACGTAAAAAGCCCGACCCGCTGCCGCTTTTGCACGCCGCCAAGCGTTTTGGCGTTCCGGCGAGGGCGTGCGCCATGGTGGGGGACTCGCGCCACGATATAGAGGCCGGTAAGGCAGCGGGCTTCACGACGTTCGCTTTGCCCTACGGCTATAACCACGGCGAGCCGATAGGTGATAGCCATCCCGATATGCTACTCGATACCCTAAGCGATCTGCTTTGTTCAACGACAGGGAAAGCCTGATGATGACCCCGGACTATTTTGCCGAGCTCGCCGAGGCGGGCTACAACCGCATTCCTGTTTCCCGCGACGTACTGGCGGATCTGGACACCCCGCTTTCCACCTACCTTAAGCTCGCCAACACGCCTTGGACGTTTCTGCTGGAATCCGTGCAGGGAGGGGAGAAATGGGGTCGCTACTCGATTATCGGGCTGCCGTGTCACGAGCGCATCGAAGTGCGTGGGTTTAACGTTCACCATATCAAGGATGATCAGAGTCAGGGCGTGACCGAGGTGGACGATCCTTTAACTTGGATTGAGCAGTTCCAGGCGCGTTTTAAGGTGCCCAAACTGGATGATCAGCCGCGTTTTGATGGCGGTTTGGTTGGCTATTTTGGCTATGACACCATCCGCTATATCGAGCCCCGCCTGCGCGGCGTGGAGAAGCCCGATCCTATCGGCGTGCCGGATATCCTGCTGATGGTGTGCAACGATCTGGTGGTGTTCGATAACCTGTCGGGACGCTTGACGCTTTTGACCCACGCCGACCCGGACGTGCCGGATGCGCTGGCGCAGGCCGAGCGCCATCTTGAGCATCTGGAAAGCCGCCTGCGCGATGCCTACTCGCGTCCACAAGGCGGTGGCACGGGGCGCAGTGCGGTCGAGGAGAGTGATTTTGACTCCGGCTTTACCCAGGAGGGCTTTAAAGCGGCGGTGGAGAAAATAAAAGAGTACGTACTCGCGGGTGACATTATGCAGTGCGTGCCCTCTCAGCGCATGACGACGCCGTATCAGGCCGCGCCGCTGGATCTTTACCGCGCGCTGAGAAGCCTTAACCCTTCGCCGTATATGTTCTACCTCAACCTCGATGATCATCAGGTCGTTGGTTCGTCACCGGAAATCCTCACCCGCACCGAAGGGAGCGAGGTCACGGTGCGGCCGATTGCGGGTACGCGCAAACGGGGGAAAACCGAAGAGGAAGACAAGGCGCTGGAAGCAGAGCTCTTGGCCGACCCCAAAGAGCGCGCCGAGCATCTGATGCTGATCGACTTGGGCCGCAACGATGTCGGCCGTATCAGCGAAGTGGGCAGCGTCGAGGTCACCGATCAGATGGTGGTGGAGCGCTACTCGCACGTGATGCATATCGTCTCCAATGTCACCGGTAAGCTGAAACCCGGGCTCACGGCCATGGACGCCCTTCGCGCGACCTTCCCGGCGGGCACGGTGTCCGGGGCGTCGAAAATTCGCGCGCTGGAGATCATCGATGAGGTCGAGCCGGTCAAGCGGGGCATCTACTCGGGCGCGGTGGGATACCTCTCTTGGCACGGCAATATGGATACCGCCATCGCCATTCGCACCGCGGTAATCAAAGATGGTCAAGTACACGTTCAAGCAGGCGCCGGGATCGTGGCGGACTCGGTGCCAGAAATGGAGTGGCAGGAAACGCTAAACAAAGGGCGTGCGCTGTTCCGTGCCGTGGCGATGGCCGAACGCGGGCTGGATAATCTTTAACGCCCCTGCACGCTGCGCCCGCGTTGCAGTATCATGGCTATGCCTTTAGTGATTGACCCAGGAGCGTTAGGTTGCGGCTCGGTAGTAATCCCCGCCATTAATGAGTTGAATAATTTTTATCTGAGGCGTACGTTTAATGTGTCATCTGAATACCCCTGGCGAACTCGTTAGGGGCTTTTTTCAGATGAAAGAGAATTTTGGAGGTCACCATGTCAGCACTGCTTAAACAGGGGCGTCTTATCATTCCTGCACGTAAGGAGGGTGAGCAAGTGAAAGCGCGTCCGTGCCTTGGGGATAAGCAGGCTCAGTTCGAAAAAGCCGGGAAAATGTCGCTGGAGCGGTACGAGAATGCTTACCGCGAGCTTGCCAAGGTATAGGCGGCATGAGCGACTGTGGTTCAGAGAGTGATGGCATCCGCTACCTAGTTGTTCCAGAGCTAATACAGATAAATCAAGAAATGCTAAGGCTCACCCCGGGTGAGCCTTTTGGTATCCGTGATCAGGGTGGATTAGAAAGCGCCCTGCAAAAGCCTTGCATGCATCGGTACTACAATCAAACTGAAGATTTGGCCACTTTGGCGAGCGTATTGGGTATCGTACAGAACCATCCCTTTATGAATGCGAATAAGCGCACTGCGGCGGATGCTGTTTACCGTTTTTTATTGCTGAACGGGTACGAGTTAACAATGCCAGAACAGGACATTGTGCAGCTCTGGGAAGGCGCGGCCATGCATGCCTATAATGAAGAGGATATAGCAAACCTACTCGCCTACTGGGTGCGAGAATACGACTCATCGCGCTTAAATCACTAATCCCGACCCGGCCCCTTCAGACTTTCACTACGTTTCGCCTTCTGCGTCCTCAACGGTAGCATGTTCTGCTTGTTTTTCGCCCAAGATCTCCAGGGCGCACTGCCTGCAAAATTCAGCCAGTGGCGTTATCTCCTGTAAAGGCGTTAGCGTAGCACCAGCCAGCGCCTAGCGTTACAATGATCAGCATTAGCAAAAGGCGCGATGATCAACCTGGGTAACAGGCTGGGTAACGAATGAGCCTTTTGATAGCCGGTTTCAGGAGTTTCAAAGGCTTATGTCGAAAAAAGTAGTCATGCTGGATAATTACGACAGCTTCACATTCAACATCGTCCAGTATCTCGGTGAGCTGGGTGCCGAGGTGCTAACGCATCGCAATGATGAAATTAGCATTGCCGAACTGGAAGCACTGGCGCCAACCCATTTGGTCATTTCTCCTGGGCCTTGCACCCCAAGTGAGGCGGGGCTTTCCATGGAGGTGATTCGTCACTTCGCTGGCAAGTTGCCCATTCTGGGCGTTTGCCTCGGGCATCAAGCCATTGGTCAGGTTTACGGCGGCAAGGTGGTGCGTGCGCCGCAGGTCATGCACGGCAAAACGTCCGTGATTGAGCACACCGGCCAGGGTGTTTTTGCCGGGCTTGAAAACCCCTTAGAAGTTACGCGCTACCACTCGCTTGTGGTGGAGAAAGAGAGCCTGCCCGCGTGTTTGGAAGTCACCGCCTGGACGAGTGACGATGATATTACCCCTGGGCTTATTATGGGGCTTCGCCACCGCGAACTCGATATTGAAGGGGTTCAGTTCCATCCTGAATCCATTTTGACCCGCCAAGGCCATGCGTTACTGGCTAACTTCCTTGAGCGCGCTTAACGGCCATTCTTAACTAAGAGGCGCACGTTTTCATGCAGATGCGAGACGCTATTCATGCGGTCATGTGCCGCGAAGACCTCTCTTTTGACCAGATGCACGCGCTGATGCGTCAGATCATGACCGGTGAGGCGAGCGATGCCCAGATTGGCGGCCTGCTAGTGGGGTTGGCCATGAAGGGGGAAAGTGCCGTGGAAATCAGCGCGGCGGCCAAGGTGATGCGTGAGCTGATGAATCGCGTTGAACTTAACGCCGACAACGTGGTGGATATCGTGGGCACGGGTGGCGACGGGGCCAACCTGTTTAATGTCTCCACCGCCGCCAGTTTCGTCGCCGCCGCCGCCGGCGCGCATGTCGCCAAGCACGGCAACCGCAGCGTGTCGTCCTCCTCTGGCAGCGCTGATCTTTTTGATATCGCCGGTATTTATCTCGACTTAAAACCCGAGCAAGTCGCGCGCTGCATCGAGCGCGTGGGTGTGGGCTTTATGTTTGCGCCCAACCACCACCCAGCGATGCGCCACGCGATTGGCCCCCGGCGTGAGATGGGGGTGCGTACCCTGTTTAACATTCTCGGCCCGCTCACCAACCCAGCGGGCGCACCAAACCAAGTGCTGGGCGTTTACGCTCCTGAGCTGGTGCCGTTAATGGCAGAGGTCATGCAGCATCTTGGGAGTCGGCATGTCATGGTGGTACACGCCGAGGATGGCCTGGATGAAATTTCGCTGGCCGCACCCACGCAGGTGGCAGAGCTTAAAGATGGCGCCATTCGCGAGTACACCATCACGCCGGAAGAGCTGGGTATTGAGCGTCAAAGCCTCGTCTCGCTAAAAGCCGCTAGCGCCGAGGATAGCCTGCGCTTGGTCAAGGCGGCGCTCAGCGGAGAAGGGCCAGCGGCGGATATGGTCGCGCTCAATGCGGGCGCTGCGCTTTACTGCGCGGGGGTGGCCGATACGCTGAAAGAGGGGGTCATGGTGGCGCAAGATGCCCAAGCCTCCAAACTGCCGCTGGAAAAGCTCAAAGAGCTTGCGCACTTCACCAGCGTTTTCAAACAGTGAGCTTGTAAACACTCTATTTATAAAAACCCGGTTTACAAAAAACCGGTTTACAAAAAACCGGTTTTCAAACACCGACTTTGCAAACACCGACTTTGCAAACACCAAGCGTTCACTCTCAGCGTGACTCAAGCAAAAAGAGATTCCCATGACACAACAGGCCACGCCCACGATTTTAACCCGTATCCTGTCGCGCAAAGACGAAGAGGTCGCCGAGCGCCGCCTGGCGGTTTCCGAAGACGATTTGAGGGCACTCGCGGAAAAACAGAGCGCCCCACGTGGCTTTATTCGGGCCTTGAACGCGCGCATCGCTAAGGGCGATGCGGCGGTGATTGCCGAGGTAAAAAAAGCCTCGCCGTCAAAAGGCGTCATTCGCGAGGCGTTTGACCCGGCAAAGATTGCCAAAAGCTATGCCGAAGGGGGCGCTGCGTGTCTCTCGGTACTTACCGATGCGGATTTTTTCCAAGGCCATGAGGATTACCTGATTGCGGCGCGCGATGCCTGCGATCTGCCGGTGATCCGTAAAGACTTCATTACCCACGGCTATCAAGTCACCGAGGCGCGCGCCATTGGCGCCGACTGCATTTTGCTGATTGTGGCGGCCTTGAGTGATACTCAGCTCAAAGAGCTGCATCAGCAGGCGAATGCGCTGGGCATGGATGTGCTTGTTGAGGTCCACGACGCCGATGAGCTTGAGCGCGCGCTGGCGTTGGACTTGAAATTAGTGGGGATCAACAACCGTAATTTGCACACCTTCGATACCAGCTTGAATACCACGCTGGATTTGCTGCCGCGGATTCCCGACGATGTCACGGTGATTACCGAGTCGGGTATCCATACGCGCGATGATATCGAGCTAATGCGTGATCACAACATTAACGGCTTTTTGGTCGGTGAAGTCTTTATGCGCGAAGAAGATCCCGGCAATGCGTTGAAAAGACTGTTTTTCTGATGTGGCAAAGCGACCAAGGCTCTGGTCACATCGCGATTTACTTCTACACTGGACATTAGGCTATGATGTTTTACGCGCATGGCCTCGTCAAAGGAGCGTGGGCTGAAGGTTGACTTGACGTTAGCCAAAGAGTCACCACGTCTCTTGAGGCGACCACATGGAAACTGCAAGGGAGGTATCGATGGAAGATCCCAAAACGGTGGTAAAAGAGGAGCCGCGTAAGAGCCTGATAGTGCTTTTGATCATGGCGGCTTACAACTTTGTCTTGGGTGGTATTATTCTCATCGGCGTTCCCCGTGGCGCGGCACCCATTGCGGAGAGCGTTGGTTGGATCATGATGTTGATTGGCGTGCTTTCCGTGGTGCTTTATGCCACGGCGCGTCACCGCCGGCTCAAACAAAAAAAGTGAACCGCTAATAACGAGCCTTGTTAGCGACAGGGGCTGCTTTTGGCGCTCACCCCAGGCGATCGATTAGCCAGAGCAGTCCCGATATCACCACGCTGGCGAGAATCATGGTGGTGATAGGGAAGTAAAAAGCCGCATTCTCGCGGCGAATCACAATGTCACCGGGGAGCTGCCCCAGCGGTAATTTCGATAGCCACGGCCAAAAAAGCCCGATGGCAACGATGATCAATCCCACCACGATCAGCGTCTTCGACATAGCGGCCTCTCAGGTCTGTGGGCTTATCCTGCTTTAGCTACCACTGCTTGCTTTTAGCGTTTGCAGGAGTGCTTGCAGCGGATGCGGCAAGGTTTGCTCGGAGAAGCGTTTAACCTGGCTACGGCAAGAGTAGCCGGTAGCGATTAACTTCCCATCGTTATGACTCGCTTCTACCTGCGGCTGCCACGACTGGGCGTAGATGGCTTTTGAGGTGTCGACATTGCGTGTCTCGTGGCCATACGTGCCTGACATGCCGCAGCAGCCGGTGGCCACAAGCTCTAACTCTAGCCCAAACGCCGCAAAGACTTGCTGCCACGCCTTGGGGCTGCCAGGAGCATTCGTCTTTTCGGTGCAGTGTGAGAGTAACTTAAAGCCCGGGTCCGAGTGTATCGGCTGACTCGGGGCTAAGGTATGAAGGCGAGTGGCCAGCCACTCCTGCAGCATCAGCACCTTGGGCACGGCATCAGCCCCAAGCGATTTTACATACTCTTGGCGATAGGTCAGCGTCATCGCCGGGTCGATACCCACCAGCGGCACATCAAAGCGCGCAAGGGTGCGTAGCCGTTTGGCTTGTTTAACAGCGGTGCGCTCAAAGGCACCCAAGAAGCCCTGCACGTGTAGCGGCTTGCCATTCGCTGAGAAGGGCATGACAAAGACGCGAAGGCCAAGGCGCGAAAGTAACTCGACGATGTCGATGACTACCTGCGCCTCAAAATGGGTGGTGAAGGCATCTTGCACCAGAATCACGCTTTGCGCGCGCTGCTGTTCGGTCAGTAGCGAAAGCGCCGTCGGCGTCGCCTCCGCCACACCCCAAGCGCGCAGCTGTTTTTTGACGCTGGCGCGGGAGAGCAAGGGAGAGTCGCTGAGACCCACTCCTTTCACCATTAAACGGTCAACAAAGCGCTGGCCGAGGAGCGCGTTATACAGCGGCGCAATCCGGCTCATGGCCGGCAGCATCCACTCGGTACCGCCCACCAAATAGTCTCGAAGCGGACGCAGGTAGCGGCCGTGATACACCTCCAAAAACTGCGAGCGAAACTGCGGTACGTTGACCTTGACCGGACATTGACCGGCGCAGGATTTGCACGCAAGACACCCGGCCATGGCGTCATACACCTGGTGAGAATAGTCGTGCCGCTGACGTTTGCTAAGGGTGTTGATCGCGCGACGCGGGAAGCTTTTGACAAAGCCGATGTACCCTTCCGCTTTCTTTTTGCGCGACTCCTCCACCACATCGATACCCGCCTCTTGCTGTAGGCGCAGCCACTCGCGGACGAGGCTAGCGCGGCCCTTGGGTGAGTGGACACGGTCGCGTGTCGCCTTCCAGGAGGGGCACATGGGGTCGTCGACATCATAGTTATAGCAGGCGCCGTTGCCATTGCAGTAGACCGCGGCGTCGTACTCCTGCCAGGCGCGCTCATCGATAGTGCGATCCAGCTCGCCGCGCGTGGTGACGCCATCAATGGTGAGCAGGGCGGGGTCGCTCTCTTTGGCGATCAGCCCGTCCGCTGCGTGATCTTGTGGGGGCGGTGAGAGCGGCGAGGCGATTTTACCCGGGTTGAGCTGGTTGTAGGGGTCAAATGCCGCCTTGACGCGCTGCAGGCTGGGGTAGAGCTTGCCAAAAAATTTAGGGCCGTATTCGGAGCGCACGCCCTTGCCGTGCTCCCCCCAAAACAGCCCGCCGTATTTTTGCGTCAGCGCCACGACCTCATCGGACACCTCGCGAATAAGCGCTGCTTGCTCGGGGTCTTTCATATCAATGGCAGGACGCACGTGCAATACGCCGGCATCCACGTGGCCAAACATACCGTAGGAGAGATCGCGGGCATCGAGTGCCGCGCGAAACTCACCGATAAAATCCGCCAGGTGCTCGGGAGGCACGGCGGTATCCTCAACAAACGCTATGGGGCGTTTCTCACCCTGTACATTACCAAGAAGGCCCACCGAGCGCTTGCGCATGGCGTAGACTTTTTGGATCTGAGCGCGCCCCTCAGCAAGGGTAAACCCGAACCGCTCAACCGTGGTATCTTGCTCAAGATGGCGGGTAAACGCCTGGACGCGGCTTGCCAGCCGCTCAGGGTCGTCGTCGTTAAACTCGATCAGGTTGATGCCGCGAATAGGTGCCGCGCTTTCGGGGAAGAACTCGGCCACGCTGTCCCAGACGAAATCATCCATCGCCAGCAACAACACGGTGTCATCGATGGTTTCAATCGACGTGGGGTTGGCCGAGCTTGCCATCAAGGCTTTGGCATCACGCAGCGCCTCCATAAAGCTGGGGTAGCGTACATTCACCAGCGTCGAGTGTTTGGGGATCGGTAGCACGTTGAGGGTGGCTTCGTTGAGAAACCCCAGTGACCCTTCAGAGCCGCACAGTAGGCTATTCAGGTTAAGCTCGCCGCTCGCGTCGCGCAGGTGGGCCAGATCGTAGCCGGTCAGGCAGCGGTTCAGGGGCGGAAATGTCGCCTCAATCAGCGCGCGCTGCTCGTCAATAATATCGGCGGCGGTCGCGTGGACGCGGCCCCTAATACCCTCTTGTTGACGCGCCGCGTGCTCATCCTGCGCGCTAAGCGGGCGGCTGTGCAGATGCTCGCCACCCAGCAGCACGGTATCGAGTTCCAGCACGTGATCGCGCGTTTTGCCGTACTCGCAGCTACCCTGGCCACTGGCGTCGGTCGAAATCATGCCGCCGATGGTGGCGCGGTTAGACGTGGATAAGTCTGGGGCAAAGAAAAGCCCGTAGGGCTTCAGCGCGGCATTGAGCTGATCTTTCACTACGCCGGCCTGAACGCGCACGCGGCGGTTTTCCACGTCAATGTCCAAAATGCGGTTCATATGACGCGACACATCCACCACGATGCCATCGGTGAGCGACTGCCCGTTGGTCCCCGTGCCGCCCCCGCGCGGGGTTAACACAATATCGCGATAAGACGTTTGCGCGGCCAGTTTTGCCAGACGCTCTAAATCTTCGGCATGCTTGGGGTAGATCGCCGCTTGGGGAAAACGCTGGTAGATCGAATTATCGGTCGCCATGACCGTGCGATTGGCGTAATCGGGGGCGATTTCACCCTCAAAACCGCGTGTCTTGAGCGCTTTGAGAAAACGGACATACTCTTTGCTCAAGCGGTTGAGCGCGACGGTACGGGTATCCAAGGATGCAATCATAGGTGAACAAGCCGTCAATGCCAGGGGCGCAATAAAGGAAGATCGCTACTTTACCGCAGCGACTCTCTGGCTGCATCTCGGGAGCGGCATTATGCCCCGTTCAAGGCTTCTTTCACCAGAGCGGCGGACGCTGCCGACATGGGGAGCGCCAAGGCCAGTTCATGGGCGCGCGGCGACATTTTACGCCAGGTTTTTTGCACAATACGCACCATGTGATCGTGCGCGACCTTGCGTGAAAAATCGGCAAAATAGTTCTCAAGAAATACCAGGCAGGCGCAATCTTCCAGTGCTTGCACATCGGGATCCCGTCCCAGCCCTTTCTTGGCAATAACCGTAGCGACACGGTCGGCGTCGGCTTCGCGGTAACCGGCCTTGCGCATCAGCGTCGCGGTGGTTTCACCCGCCCGTTTGCCTTGGTCTTTGCGCCAGGTCAAATACCCAACGCGCCCCTCTGGGTAGTCCGTCCGGGGAACTTGCCAGCGCTGCAGATGCTGCGCGCGTACCGCCAATGTCAGCACGTCGTCGGGCGCATCGTGTACTTTATTCAACCAGGCACTCATACGCTGGGCGTAAGCGAGCTCTTGAGGTAGGGAAGACCCATCCTCAAGCGTGGTTGAGCGTGGGTCTTGAGCGTGCAGCGCGTCAATGGCAGCGAGAGTGTCTTCAAACGCAGAAGGCATGGTGATAGTGCTCGGCTAGAAGATGGCTGTTTTGTTTGCAGGAGATACTGGTATCAGTTGCTTGGAAATCTTTGTCTCTGATGAAGCACACGCATTACGCGGATGGTTGAACCTTCGAGTGAATAGGACATTATCATTGAAATTTCAGTGATAATGAGCAACCTGCCTGGAATGCCATCTCTTTGCACGCCCATCAATGGCTGATCAAGGAGATTTTCAGCCTTGGCTTCAATTAAGGCATCGGTCTTTTCTGCTACCACAGGATTGTGGCGGTAAAGAAACGCAAAGATCTTTTCCCGATCATCAAGAGCAGCTTCTTCCCATAAAATCATTTTGGGTGCTGAAGACGAATGTTTGCTTTGCGCTCAGCCATTTTTTTTTGGGCAGTAGCGTGATCTAAAAAGGAGGCGCTGCCTTTTTCGAGCTTCTCAAAAGCTAAATGTACTTGCTGGATAAGCCATGCATCATGAGATAGCAATTGACGCTGCTGCTCAGCCAACTGTTCGGTGAATTCACGACAGGCATCACTAAGGGTTCGTCCTTGGCTTTCAGCCATTTGTTGGCCTAAGCGCTTGGTTTCTTCATCAACGCGAAACTGTATTCTGGTGTCCATGGTAAGCTCCTGCCGACATCGCTGTATGTACAAATGTTAGCACAATACCCTGCTGACAACATTGAGCACTGTAGAAACCCCATGGTCCCTCGCAGCGCTTTTGCCTACAATAGGCGCCATTCTTGACGTACCTTCCTGGGCGTTGACTTTCTGATTTCCGGCCAAGAGACAAGACTTTATGCTCGATCCGAAACTGCTGCGTGGTGACCTGGACAGTGTTGCTCAACAACTGGCCCGGCGGGGCTTTGTGCTAGATACCGAGGAGCTTTCATCCCTTGAGTCGCGTCGTCGCGAGTTGCAAACGCAAACCGAACAGCTGCAAAACGAGCGCAATACACGCTCCAAGGCGATTGGTAAAGCGAAGGCCAACGGGGAGGATATTCAACCGCTGCTGGATGAAGTGAGCGATTTGGGCGACCGTCTGGATGCGGCGAAACGCGAACTGGCCTCCATGCAGGAGGATTGGGAAGACATCGTCAGCGGTATTCCCAACTTGCCCCACGAAAGCGTGCCGGAAGGTGAGAGCGAAAAGGATAACGTGGAGCTGCACCGCTGGGGCACGCCGCGTGAATTCGATTTTGAGGTGCTGGATCATGTTGATCTGGGTAAAAAGTCGGGCTACCTCGATTTTGACTTGGCGGCTAAGTTAACCGGTGCGCGTTTCGCCGTGATGCGCGGCCCGGTGGCGCGTCTGCACCGTGCGTTGGCGCAGTTCATGCTGGATACGCAAACGCAAGAACATGGCTATGAAGAGTGCTATGTGCCGTACATGGTCAACCGCGACTCGTTAATGGGGACCGGTCAGCTGCCGAAATTTGGCGATGACTTGTTCAAGCTTAACGATGAGCGCGAATACCACCTGATTCCCACTTCGGAGGTGCCGCTGACGAACTTCGTGCGCGACGAGATCGTCGAGCAGGCGGCACTGCCCATAAAGCTAACGGCGCATACGCCGTGCTTCCGGGCGGAGGCCGGTGCCCACGGGCGCGATACCCGCGGCATGATTCGCCAGCATCAGTTCGATAAGGTCGAGATGGTGCAGATCGTTGAGCCGGAGAAAAGCTACGAGGCACTTGAAGAGATGCGCGGCCACGCCGAGACGATACTGCAAGCGTTGGAGCTGCCTTACCGCGTGGTGACGCTATGCACCGGCGACATGGGTTTCGGCGCAGCCAAAACCTACGACCTTGAAGTGTGGCTCCCTAGCCAGGAAACGTATCGCGAAATTTCGTCGATTTCCAACTGTGAGGCGTTTCAAGCGCGGCGGATGCAGGCGCGCTTCCGTCAGCCGGACGCTAAGAAGCCGCAATTGCTGCATACTCTCAATGGTTCAGGCCTGGCGGTGGGCCGCTGCCTGCTGGCGGTGTTGGAAAACCACCAGCAGGCCGATGGGGCGGTGAGCATTCCCGCGCCGCTACAGCCCTATATGGGTGGCGCGCAAACCATCACGCTATAAGGCTCACTCTTTAAGCGACCATACGACGTTAACCCCGGCATCGATGCGGAGGGTGCCGGGGCGGTATTCGCTCTGCGTTGCCCCCGCTGAGGCGTCGCTGCCTTCAGCGCGCACGGCCATCATCTGCGGTTGGAACACGGGCGAGCGCGTCTCTTCAATGCGCATCACCCCAGCGAGTTCAACGTCGAGGGTTGTGGCCATAAGGTTGGCCTTGTGGCGCGCTTTTTCCAGCGCTTTCACCAAGGCGCGATCGGTCTCGGCGTCGCGGTCTTTAAGGCCGAATGCAACGCCATCGAGGCGGTTAACTCCCGCGGCAACCAGTGCATCGAGAATCGCGCTCACCCGTTCAATCTCTTTTAGTTCAACGGTCACCGGACGCTCAACGCGGGTGCGTTTAAGCGTTTCGCGCTCGCTGTCGGAATTGGCGTTGTGTACCTGCTGCGGCGTGATGTGGAGCGAGCCGGCGGTAATGGCGTCGCGGGCAACGCCGTGTTCTTCTAGGGTAAGAATCAGCTTTCGAGCACGCTCTTCGAGTTGTGATCGCGCGTCGCTGAGCGCCTCAAAGGAGTCTTTCTCTCGCTGGCTAATCGCAGGGGTGTCTTCCCAGAGTCGGGCGCTTATGGTCGCTTTATCGGGTGCAACTTCCACGTAGGCCTCCGCGGAGACATGCAGGCGCGGCGTTTCTTGCGTTATGGCCTCGTTCGCCTTGGCAGGAAGGGCAAAGACGGCAGCAAGGCTAACGCCGAGCACAAGGAGTAGTAAGCGTCGTGTGAGCGTAGCGGACATGGTCATGGTGGGTTTTCCTTGAGAGTTGGGAGAACTTATGCCGAGCGACTATTGTGAGCATGTTGCGCAGGGAAAGTTCGTCGAGAAACAGCCGTGTTTGTGCTAAGCCGTTGTTGGCCCCATGATAAGTGGATAAGCATCTAAGGGTAGGGGTTATGCCGAAACAGAACGAGGAGGGCCCAGGCCTGGGTCAGGGGAGTAACCAGAGCATGCCGCTCAATGCCACGCTTTCACTGGCGGCGTTGGTAGTGATTATCGCGGGAATGAAAGCCGGTTCGAGCTTGTTGGTGCCGATGTTATTGGCGTTTTTTATCGCGGTGGTATGCACCTCTCCGGTGCAGTGGCTCCATCGTTGGGGGGTACCCATGCGCCTCTCGGTATTTTTAACCCTGCTGGTGTTACTCGGCCTCGTCTCTCTTTTGGGGCTTTTGGTGGTCAATAGTTTTAGTACCTTTGTCAGCTCTCTACCCGACATTGAAACCCGCCTTTACGAAGCCTACTGGAGCGTACTGAATCGGCTGTCGGACATGGGGCTTGCCATCGACCCCGAGCAGCTTAACTCGCTGTTTGATATGCAAAGCGGCTCGACCTGGGTACCCGCCGTGCTGAGTGAGATTGGTAATCTGTTTATGCAGAGTATCGTGGTTTCGCTGCTGGTGGTGTTTATGATGTTTGAGACGCTCAATTTTCGCGACAAGGTCTCTCTTGCGCTGGAGAACCCGGCGCCAAGTCTAAAGCGTTTTGCGGAATTCAGTCGTACCTTCAAGCGTTACCTGGCGGTGAAGACCATCATCAGTTTGGCAACGGCTGTATTGGTGTGGCTCTCTTGTCTCATGGTCGGCGTTGAGTTTCCTCTGCTCTGGGCGGTGTTGGCCTTCGCCCTTAACTTTATTCCCAATATTGGCTCGGCGATCGCGGCGGTGCCGCCGGTACTTTTGCTGCTGGTCTCTCAGGATGGCGGCATTTGGCAGGCGTTTGTGCTTGCGCTGGCGTATCTGGGTATCAACTTTGTGCTGGGGAACTTGGTTGAGCCGCGATTGATGGGGCGGGCACTCGGGCTTTCCACCCTTGTGGCGTTTGTCTCGCTCGTGGTCTGGGGCTGGGTGTTTGGTGCCGCGGGAATGCTGCTGTCCGTGCTGTTAACCATGACGCTGAAAATTGCTTTGGATAGCCACCCGCAAACCCGCTGGATGGCCCACCTTCTTGGCCCAGGGGCGCGTATCAGCGAGGAGAAACACGAACACCTGCGCGATGCCGATAAACCGCCGCTTAAACGTGAGCGCTGACGAACAACCCATAACGCATAAAAAGACCGCCGGCAGGGCGGCGGTCGGTGTCGATCAGCTCACTCGTAAGGGCTTGCAGGGGAGATTAGGCGTTCTGGTCGATGAACTGTGTCAGCTGAGACTTGGATTGTGCGCCTACCAGTGAAGCGACTTTCGTGCCTGACTTAAAAAGCATCACGGTGGGTACACCGCGAACGCCTTGTTCAGCGGCAATTTCAGGGGCATCGTCGACGTTGATGCTAACGACTTTCAGGTTATCACCGCGTTCATCGGAGACTTCATCGACGACCGGTGCCATGACTTTGCAGGGGCCGCACCAAGGGGCCCAGAATTTCAGTAGCACGGGCTGTTCGGCGTTTAACACTTCTTGCTCAAAATTGGCGTTGGTGACATCAACATGGGACATGGGCTTCTCCTGTTTTGCTTAGTGAAAGCGCTCTTGCACCGCGCCAAGCCGATCAATGTTAGCGACGATAACGAAGGCTGGCAAATATGCCGGGAAAATCTACCTCCGGATGAAGCCATGCGCGGTACAGTTGTTTATACTATAAAGGTATTATAAAGTTTCTTTATATGCTATAAATTTTGGTTTTGGGCTGACCGCTCTTGGCAGCGACCCAAACCGATGGCTCAAAAAGGGCGACGCGATGAAGTTACAACAACTACGTTACATCTGGGAAGTTAGCCGTCACAACCTCAATGTCTCGGCAACGGCGCAGAGTTTGTTCACCTCACAGCCGGGGATTTCCAAGCAAATCAGGCTGTTAGAGGACGAGCTCGGCGTTGAGATTTTTGCCCGTAGTGGTAAGCACTTGACCCGTGCGACGCCGGCTGGGCAGGCGGTTATCGAGCTTGCCGGGCAAGTGCTGCGCTTGACCGATAACATTAAAGAGGTGGCGCAAGAGCATAGCGACGAGCGCCGTGGCAGCTTGGCCATCGCCACCACACACACGCAAGCCCGCTACGCGCTGCCGCCGATTATTACCGAGTTCACGCAAAAATACCCCGATGTCGCGCTGCACATGCAGCAGGGGACGCCTAAGCAAATCGCGCAAATGGTGAGCGAGGGTCAGGCCGATTTCGCCATCGCGACCGAATCGCTGGAGCTTTTTACCGATCTGGTGCTGCTGCCATGCTACCGCTGGAACCGTTGCGTACTGGTGCCAAAAGGCCACCCCTTGGCCAATATCGAGGGTCCGCTGACGCTGGAAGCGCTGGCACAGTACTCTCTGGTGACCTATGTGTTTGGCTTTACTGGGCGCTCGCAACTCGATGACGCTTTCAAAGCCAAGGGCTTGACCCCCAATGTGGTGCTGACCGCCGCCGATGCGGACGTGATTAAAACCTACGTGCGCCTTGGCATGGGCGTGGGTATTGTCGCGCACATGGCGGTTGACCCCGAGCAGGATTCTGATCTTGTGGCGCTTGAGGCGGGGCATCTGTTTGAAAGCTCCACCACTAAAATTGGTATTCGCCGCGGTACCTTCATGCGGGGCTATATGTATGATTTCTTAGAACGGTTTGCGCCGCATCTCACGCGCGATCGTGTTGATTCGGCGTTAACGGCAGGCCCGCGTCACGAGCAAGCACTGTTTAACGAAGTTGAGCTTCCCGAATACTAGCGCTTTATTAATGCTTTTCTTCCCCCACGCGCCCTCTGTCTCTGGCAGGGGGCGCGTGGCGTTGTATGGCCCTTTGGAGAGTTTAGTGCTGCAAATGCAGCCCGCACTCGCGCTTCTCTTCCACCTTGGTGGGGTCGAAGTAATCAAAGTTGTTGGGCAATCCGTGCGCTTGCAGGTAGTCGTACATCTCTTTCGCTCGCCAGTGCAGTACCGGGGCCACCTTTAATAAGCCGCTGTCGGTTTGGCTGATAGACTGCATCTTGGCGCGTTCGGCGGTGTCTTCGGCGCGTAACGCGGTAAACCACACATCCGGCTGCATTTCACCTAGCGCGCGTTCAAACGGCTCGATCTTGACCTCTTGGGTAAAGGCAGCGTGACGCGGATCGTCGATGCCAGGAAAGGGGCCTTCCAACGCTTCTCGGTGAGCGCGGGTACGCAGCGGCAGGTAGGTGATGATATTGAGGTTGAGCGTTTTAATAACGTCGTCGGCAAAGCGGTAGGTTGCCTCGGTGTTGTAACCGCTATCCATCCAGACAATGGGGATATCAGGCTTTACCTGCGTCACCATGTGAAGGATCACGGCTTCAAAAGGGCGAAAGTTGGTGGTGCAGATAGGCCGCTCACCCTGCTGCATGGCCCACTCAACCAACGCTTGTGGTCGCTGGCCCAGCGTTTGGTTGATGTCGTCTAGGTCGAAAGCCGTGGGGGATGAGGTGGGCATTTTGCCTCCTTGATATCATGCAAAAAGGGCATAAAGGGGTTATGCCACCAGGCTACCAAATGCCACTGATCTCACCCCAATACCGTTTTGTTTGGGTTTTATATTTCTTTTTGATGTAGATTTTTTGTTTTTTATTTCAAAGAGGAGATTAAGTGGCGTATTTTATCCAGTGTCTCGGTGTACTCCGCCTTCCCCTCGGAATCGGCCACGAGGCCGCCGCCGCCCCAAAGGTGAAGCTTGCCCGCGTCGGCGATTACGGTGCGAATAGCAATCGAGGTATCCATGCTGCCCCGCACATCGACGTAGCCGAGGCTACCGCAATAAACACTGCGCTGGCAGGGCTCTAACTCGTCGATAATCTGCATGGCGCGAATTTTGGGCGCACCGGTGATGGAGCCGCCTGGGAAAGCCGCTTTGAGCAGGGCGAGGGGGGAATACCCCTTGGCAAGCTTGCCCTGTACCACGCTGACCAAGTGATGCACGTTGGGGTAGCTTTCAAGCGTACACAGTTGCGGTACACGAATACTGCCGGGTTGGCACACACGGCCCAAATCGTTGCGCAGCAGATCCACGATCATCACGTTCTCGGCGCGATCTTTTTCGCTGGCCAATAACGCCTGTGCCAATGCTTGGTCCTTTTCTGGCGAGTTCCCGCGCGCGCGGGTGCCTTTTATAGGGCGAGTTTCGACGTGGCCACCGCGCGACTGGATAAAGCGCTCGGGCGAGAGTGACAGGACGGCTTTCTCTCCCCAGGCCATGAAGCCCGAAAAGGGCGTCGGGGTGGCGCGGCGCAGGCGCAGATACGCGGCCCAAGGGTCGCCGGTAAACGACGCGGAAAAGCGCTGGGCGAGGTTGATCTGGTAGCAATCGCCGGCGCGGATATAGCGCTGAACGCGCGCAAAACGTGCTAGGTAGTCGGCGTGGGTTAGCTCGGCCTGAAAAGGGGAGGTGAGGGCAAACGGCGGTGACAGTTCGGCGCTTTGGTCTAGCCAGGTGGTCACCTCGCGGCGTCGCGCGTGGCTGGCGATCAGCCACGCCTTTTGCATCACGTGATCCAGCGTAATGGCCCAGTCGTAAAGGCCAAGGCGCGCCTGTGGAAGCTGCGTTGGCGCCGGGCGCGTGCTTGCCACCGCCTGGGTCTCGCGGCCTAGGTCATAGCTCCAATAACCTATCAAGCCGCCGGTAAAAGGTAGCTCACTTTCCGGGGGCTCTATGTCGAGCTGCTGCAGTAGCCAGGCTTGATAGGCAAACGCATCGCCCAGCCCTTCGGGCGGCGTGAGGGTTGAGCTCTCAATCCTTGAATGGCCTTGTTCATCCACGCTCAGCGTCGCGAGGGGGTCACTGCTGATAATGTCGTAGCGCCCCGTTGCCACTGGCCGTCCGCTATCGAGCAGCACGGCGCCAGGCCGATGCCGAAGTAGCGCAAAAAGCGCTAACGGATCGGAGGGGTAGGGAAAAGCAGAGATCGATAACGCCGTGGCCATGCAAACATCAACCTGGTGAGTAAAGAGCGGCACATTTTAGAGGGCGACAAGGCGATGCACCAGCCAGCGAGCCGACGCGGTTTTCACGCAAGGCGCTTAGGGTGAAAAGTGTTCAAATAATGCAAGATTGTTGACATCAGGGTGCGCTGTAAAAGCAGTGAGTACAACGAAAGGTGGATAAAATCGGCGATATCACCTAGTTGACGCGGTATAGCCAGAGAGCTAAAGTTCCCTCAACTCCTGATTGTCGACAATTTGATATGACATTACTGACCACGCCTTCTGTCCCACACACCCCGCGCGAACACGCTACGTCGTCGGGCGCAAAGCAGCCCCCAGAGCGTGCTGATGAGGAGGGCTCCCCGGAAGTGCGTACCCTCGCCGAGCGCGTATTTCACCAGCTACAGGACGCTATTGTGCGCGGTGAAATCGCCCCGGGCAGCAAAATCACCGAACCGGGCCTTTCCAAAACCTACGGCATTTCCCGCGGGCCGCTGCGCGAAGCGATGCGCCGCTTGGAGGCGCACCGGCTGATTGAGCGCGTGCCTCACGTGGGTGCACGTGTGGTACAGCTTTCCATGAAAGAGCTCTTAGAGCTATTCGACGTACGTGAAGCGTTAGAGAGCATGGCGGCGCGCTTGGCGGCCGAGAACATGACCGCCGACGAGATAACGGGGCTGCGCAGCGTGTTGGCGGTGCATGAAAGCCAAGACGATTTAAAGCGCGGCGAGGCCTACTACCAGCGCGAGGGGGATCTCGATTTTCACTACCGGATTGTGCTGGGTAGCCACAACAAGATGTTGATGAACCTGCTTTGCGATGACCTTTACTACTTGGTGCGACTTTATCGCACCCAGTTCAGCGCTAGCGGTTCGCGTCCGCAGCGGGCTTTTGTGGAGCACCACCGCATCGTTGATGCCATTGAAGCCGGCGATGCCGAGCTTGCCGAACTATTGATGCGCCGCCACGTTAGCGCATCCCGCGCCAACGTCGCCAACCGCTATGCGGCAACGTTAAGTGAGGCGTCAGCGCAAGCGCCAACGTCGGCCTAGCGCTGCGGGCCAAAGAGTAACGAATCCCATACCAGCGTCACGCTTTACAAAAAACGCAAAAAAACAGAACAGGAGACACCGCATGTCAACCTTACAAGGCAATCCAGCAAAAACACCGGGTGCGCGCTTTCGCGCGGCGCTAGAAGCTAATCGTCCGCTACCGATTCTGGGTACCATCAACGCTTACACCGCCATGATGGCGGAGCGCGTGGGCCACCAGGCGATTTATCTCTCCGGTGGCGGCGTGGCCAACGCCTCTTTCGGCCTACCGGATCTGGGCATGACCACCATGAACGACGTGGTTGAAGACGCCCATCGCATCTGCGGCGCAACGGATGTCCCGCTGCTGGTCGATATCGATACCGGGTGGGGCGGCGCTTTCAACATCGCGCGTACGGTGAAAGAGATGCAGCGCGCAGGGGTGGCAGCGGTTCACCTGGAGGATCAGGTGGCACAGAAGCGCTGTGGCCATCGCCCCAATAAAGAGATTGTGTCCAAGCAGGAGATGGTCGATCGCATCAAGGCCGCCGCTGACGCACGCATTGACCCCGATTTCTATCTGATCGCGCGCACCGATGCGTTCCAGAAGGATGGCCTGGATGCCGCTATCGAGCGCTCACAGGCGTGCATCGAAGCGGGTGCCGACGCGATCTTCGCCGAAGCCGTGCATACCCTTGAAGACTATAAAGCGTTTTGCGAGCGCGTCGATGCGCCAATTCTGGCCAATATCACCGAGTTTGGCGCCACGCCGCTGTTCACTCAGCAAGAGTTGGGAGAAGTCGGCTGCCGCATGGTGCTCTATCCGCTCTCGGCGTTTCGCGCCATGAACGCCGCCGCGCTCAAGGTCTACCAGAGCGTTCTGGATAACGGTCACCAGAAAGACGTGATCGATATCATGCAAACCCGTGAAGAGCTCTACGACTTTTTGAACTACCACGACTTTGAGCAGAAACTGGATGCACTGTTCGCTGAAAAGGGCGGCAACTAATCCTCGTCGGTCACTGACACGACGCTAATCGCCACGACGCTAATAACAACGTATATCGCGTCTGCTGGCGCGATGATGAGATCACCGTTTGAAGGAGTACGTAACATGGCAGAGAAGAAAAACAGTGGTGCAGGTCTACGCGGTCAGAGCGCGGGAGAAACGGCTCTATGCACCGTGGGCAAGACCGGCTCAGGTTTGACCTACCGCGGCTTTGACATCAAAGAGTTGGCGGAAAAGGCCAAGTTTGAGGAAGTCGCTTATCTGCTGCTCAAGGGCAAGCTGCCCAATCAGGCCGAGCTAGACGCCTATATCACCAAGCTCAAGAGCCTGCGCGGCCTTCCGGATGCGCTCAAGGCCGTGCTTGAGCAGATTCCGAAAGACGCCCACCCGATGGATGTCATGCGCACCGGCGCGTCCATGCTGGGCAACCTGGAAACCGAGCAGAGCTTTGATGAACAGCAGGACGCGAGCGATCGCCTCGTCGCGGTGCTGCCGTCCATCATCTGCTACTGGTACCGCTTCTCGCATGAGGGCGTGCGCATTGAGACGGAAACCGATGACGAGTCGGTAGGCGCGCACTTCCTGCACCTGCTACGTGGCGAGGCGCCGAGCAAGTTGCACGCTGATGTGATGAACGTGTCGCTGATTCTCTACGCCGAGCACGAGTTCAACGCCTCGACGTTCACCGCGCGCGTATGTGCCTCCACGCTCTCTGATATGCACTCCTGCGTGACCGGTGCGATTGGTTCACTGCGCGGTCCGCTGCACGGTGGTGCCAACGAAGCGGCGATGGAGATGATCGAAGACTGGCAGTCGCCCGAAGAAGCCGAGCGCGAAATGATGGGCATGCTTGAGCGTAAAGAGAAGATCATGGGCTTTGGCCACGCGATCTATCGCACCTCCGACCCGCGCAACGAGATCATCAAGCAGTGGTCCAAAAAGCTTGCCGAAGATGTGGGCGATACCGTGCTCTACCCGGTGTCCGTGCGTTGCGAAGACGTTATGTGGCGCGAAAAGAAGCTGTTCTGTAACGCCGACTTCTTCCATGCCAGCGCCTATCACTTCATGGGCATTCCGACCAAGCTGTTCACGCCGATCTTTGTCTGCTCGCGCGTGACCGGCTGGGCCGCGCATGTCTTCGAGCAGCGTGCCAACAATCGCATTATTCGCCCGAGCGCCGACTATACCGGCCCTGAAAAGAGCGAATGGGTGCCGATCGAGCAGCGCGACTAATCCAGAAAAGTCGCTGCTTGCTCCTCCTCCCGGCGGCCAACAAATGCCGGGAGGCCACCCCTAACGTATCCTCTCGCCGTGAGTTTTCCGCAATGAACACCGAATACCGCAAACCTCTTCCCGGCACCGATCTGGATTACTTCGACGCGCGTGAGGCCGTCGACGATATCAAGGCGGGTGCCTATGCCACGCTTCCCTATACCTCGCGTATTCTGGCCGAACAGCTGGTGCGCCGCTGCGACCCGGAGATGCTTACCGATTCGCTCAAGCAGCTGATCGAGCGCAAGCGTGACTTGGACTTTCCCTGGTACCCAGCGCGCGTGGTGTGCCACGACATTCTGGGCCAGACCGCGCTGGTTGACCTGGCGGGTCTGCGCGACGCCATCGCCGAGAAGGGCGGTGACCCGGCTAAGGTCAACCCGGTGGTGCCCACCCAGCTAATCGTCGACCACTCGCTGGCGGTTGAGCACGCTGGCTTCGAAAAGGACGCCTTCGAGAAGAACCGCCAGGTCGAAGACCGCCGTAACGATGACCGCTTCCACTTCATCAACTGGACCAAGACCGCGTTCGAGAACGTCGACGTGATTCCGCCCGGCAACGGCATCATGCACCAGATCAATCTGGAGAAGATGTCGCCGGTGGTGCAGAAGCAAAACGGCGTGGCGTTCCCCGATACCTGTGTGGGTACCGATAGCCACACCCCGATGGTGGATGCGCTGGGCGTTATCTCGGTCGGTGTCGGGGGGCTTGAAGCCGAGAGCGTGATGCTCGGCCGTGCCTCGATGATGCGCCTGCCCGATATCGTCGGCGTCAAGCTGACCGGCAAGCTACAGCCGGGCGTGACCGGCACCGATATGGTGCTGGCGATTACCGAATTTTTGCGCGATGCCAAAGTGGTTGGCGCCTACCTGGAGTTCTTCGGTGAAGGCGCCGACAGCCTGACCGTGGGCGATCGCGCCACCATCTCTAACATGACCCCGGAGTATGGTGCTACCGCGGCGATGTTCTACATCGATGATCAAACCATCGATTACCTGAAGCTCACCGGTCGCGATGACGAGCAGGTTGATCTGGTCGAGAAGTACGCCAAGCACACCGGCCTTTGGGCGGATGATCTTAAAACCGCCGAGTATGAGCGCGTACTGGAGTTTGATCTCTCCAGCGTATCGCGCACTCTGGCCGGCCCCTCTAAACCGCACGCCAAGCTACCCACCAGCGAGCTTGCCAATCAAGGTATCGCCGTGGGGCTGGACAAGGCGCGCGAGGAGGAAGCCAAGGGCCTGATGCCCGATGGCGCGGTGATCATCGCCGCGATCACCAGCTGCACCAACACCTCCAACCCACGCAACATGGTGGCGGCGGGGCTGATCGCGCGCAACGCCAACAAATTGGGCCTGACGCGCAAGCCGTGGGTGAAGTCGTCGCTGGCGCCGGGGTCGAAAACCGTCAAGATGTACCTTGAAGACGCCGGCCTGATGAACGAGCTCGAAGACCTCGGCTTTGGCGTGGTGGCCTATGCGTGCACCACCTGCAACGGCATGTCCGGGGCGCTGGATCCGAAGATCCAGCAGGAGATCATCGACCGCGATCTCTACTCCACGGCCGTGCTCTCGGGCAACCGTAACTTTGACGGGCGCATTCACCCCTACGCCAAGCAGGCGTTTTTGGCCTCCCCGCCGCTCGTGGTGGCTTACGCTATCGCCGGTACCATCCGCTTTGATATCGAGAAGGATATCCTGGGTTACGACCCCGACGGCAACCCCGTGACGCTGAAAGATATCTGGCCGGCGGATGAAGAGATCGATGCGATCGTCAAAACCGCCGTCAAGCCGGAGCAGTTCCGTCAGACCTACATTCCGATGTTCGATCTGGACAAGAGCGCCGCGGCACAAACCAACCCGCTGTATGACTGGCGCGCGCAGAGCACCTACATTCGCCGTCCGCCGTACTGGGAAGGCAAAATGTCGGGCGAGCGCCACTTGAAAGGCATGCGCCCGCTGGCGATTCTGCCTGATAACATCACCACCGATCACCTGTCGCCATCCAATGCGATTCTGATGGATAGCGCGGCGGGCGAGTATCTGCACAAGATGGGCCTGCCGGAGGAGGACTTTAACTCCTACGCCACCCACCGCGGCGATCACCTTACCGCCCAACGCGCCACGCTCGCCAACCCGAAGCTGTTCAACGAAATGGTGCGCGACGAGAACGGTGAAGTGAAGCAGGGGTCGCTGGCGCGCGTTGAACCGGAAGGCAAGGTCACGCGCATGTGGGAGGCGATCGAGACCTACATGGAGCGCAAGCAGCCGCTGATTATCATCGCCGGCGCCGACTACGGCCAGGGCTCGTCGCGGGACTGGGCGGCCAAGGGCGTGGCACTCGCCGGTGTGGAAGCGATCGTCGCTGAAGGCTTTGAGCGCATCCACCGCACCAACTTGATCGGCATGGGCGTGATGCCGCTGCAGTTCCAGCCGGGTACCACGCGCCACACGCTGAACCTGGACGGTACCGAGGTGTTCGATGTGGAAGGAGCGCTGTCGCCGCGGGCGGAACTCACGCTGGTGATTCAGCGGAAAAACGGCGATGTCGAGCGTGTGCCGGTGATCTGCCGTCTGGATACCGCCGAGGAGGTCACCATCTACACCGCCGGTGGCGTTTTGCAGCGTTTTGCCCAGGACTTCTTGGAGTCCAGCGAAGCAACGCCTGCCTAACGCGGTACCTGTGTAGCGTGGATCACTCTCACCCGGCGCCTCGTGTGCCGGGTGTTTGTTATCTAATCCCTTTTTTTATAACACCTTGGAGTTTGGCTATGTCATCTGTTCCCCAGATTAAAATTCCCGCGACCTATATGCGCGGCGGGACCAGTAAAGGCGTTTTTTTCAAGCTTGATGACCTCCCTGAGACCGCACAAAAGCCGGGCGAGGCACGGGATAAACTGCTGCTACGAGTGATCGGCAGCCCCGATCCATACCAAAAGCAGATCGATGGCATGGGCGGGGCCACCTCAAGCACGAGCAAAACCGTGATTCTTTCCAAGAGCGAATCACCCGAGCATGACGTGGATTATCTGTTTGGCCAGGTCTCCATCGACAAGCCCTTTGTCGACTGGAGCGGCAACTGCGGCAACCTCTCGGCGGCGGTGGGGCCATTCGCGGTGAGCAACGGCTTGGTCGACCCGGCGCGCATCCCGCAAAATGGCGTCGTGGAAGTGCGTATCTGGCAGGTCAATATTCAAAAGACCATCGTGGCCAAAGTGCCCATCACCAACGGCGAAGTTCAGGAAACCGGGGATTTCGAGCTTGATGGGGTAACCTTCCCGGCGGCGGAAGTACCGGTAGCATTTATGGATCCGGCGGATGGCGAGGGCGCGATCTTCCCCACCGGTAACCTGGTCGATGATTTGGAAGTACCGGGGGTAGGGACGCTCAAAGCGACCATGATCAACGCCGGGATTCCTACGGTGTTCGTCAACGCCGAAGACATTGGCTACACCGGCGCCGAGCTTCAAGAAGCGATCAACGGTAATCCCGATGCACTGACCCGCTTTGAAACCATCCGCGCCTACGGTGCGCTCAAGATGGGGCTGATTAGCGATATCTCGGAAGCGGCCAACCGTCAGCATACGCCCAAGGTGGCGTTCGTGGCGAAACCCAAAAGCTACGTCGCCTCTAGCGGTAAAGAGGTCAATGCCGAGGAGGTGGATCTGCTGGTACGCGCGCTCTCCATGGGCAAGCTGCACCACGCCATGATGGGCACCGCTGCCGTTGCCATTGGCGCCGCCGCCGCGATCGAAGGCACGCTGGTGAATCTCGCCGCGGGCGGTGGCAAGCGCCATGCCGTGACCTTTGGCCACCCCTCCGGCAGCTTGCAGGTCGGCGCTGAAGCAAGCTTGATTGACGGCCGCTGGAACATTGATCAGGCGGTGATGAGCCGCAGTGCTCGCGTCCTGATGGAAGGCTTCGTGCGGGTGCCGGGCGATAGTTTTTAATCGAGTTTAATCGCTTTGAAAGCGGGCGGTTATTGGCGTGCCAGGCCTTAGCGCACCATACTGAAAACGAGAGCGCGAAGCCGATTCAACCTAATGACTTTTCATCAAACGACAAGGAGCCGTGCAATGACCGCTACGTCCGAGGTGAATGAACGTCCTGAGTACGACGTCGAGCTGCAAAAAATTGCCGATTACGTCCTCAACTTTGATACACCCTCGCCTGAGGCGCTGGATACCGCCCGTTACTGCTTGATGGATACGTTAGGGTGCGGGCTGCTGGCACTGCGTTTTCCCGAATGCACCAAGCACCTGGGGCCGCTGGTGGAGGGAACAACGGTACCCTTTGGTGCGCATGTGCCCGGTACGCCGTATCGGCTAGACCCGGTGAAAGCCGCCTGGGATATCGGCGCCATCGTGCGCTGGCTAGATTATAACGACACCTGGCTTGCCGCGGAGTGGGGGCACCCCTCCGATAACCTGGGGGCGATTTTAGCCGTCGCCGATCACCTTTCCCAGAAGCGCATGGCCAGCGGGGAGGCACCGCTGACCATGAACGATGTGCTGCATGCAATGATCATGGCGCACGAAATTCAAGGCGTGCTGGCACTAGAGAATAGCTTTAACCGCGTGGGGCTCGATCACGTGGTACTGGTCAAGGTGGCCTCAACCGCGGTGGCGGCGAAAATGATGGGCGCCAACCGCGAGCAAATGCTCTCAGCGCTCTCTCACGCCTTTGTTGACGGGCAGAGCCTGCGCACCTACCGCCATGCGCCCAACGCCGGTTCGCGTAAGAGCTGGGCGGCAGGAGATGCGACATCGCGGGCGGTACGCTTGGCGGATATCGCCATGCGCGGCGAAATGGGGATTCCCGGCGCGCTTACCGCACCTCAGTGGGGTTTTTATGACGTCCTGTTTAGCCATCGCAATAAAGATTTGGCGACGAAACCGGAAAGTGAACGGCGCTTTCGGTTTCAGCGCGACTTTGGCTGCTATGTGATGGAAAACATTCTGTTTAAAATTTCTTTTCCTGCGGAATTTCATGCCCAGACCGCATGCGAGGCGGCGATAACGCTTCATCCTCACGTGAAAGACCGTATTGACGATATTGAGCGAGTCGAGCTGACCACGCACGATTCGGCCATTCGGATTATTTCCAAAACTGGGCCGCTGGCAAATCCCGCCGACCGTGACCACTGCCTGCAGTACATGACGGCGGTACCGCTTATCTTTGGTGCGTTGACCGCGGAGCACTACGAGGATAGCTTCCACGCCGCCCACCCGGAGATCGATCAACTTCGCGAGAAGATGCAGGTCGTCGAGGATTCGGGTTATTCCGAGGCGTACTACGACCCGGATAAGCGCTCGATTGCCAACGCGGTTCAGGTATTTTTCACCGACGGCAGCGCGACCGATAAAGTCGAAGTCGAGTACCCGGTAGGGCACCGCCGCCGGCGCGAAGAGGGGCTGCCGCTACTGGTGGATAAGTTCGCCCACAATCTCGCCACGCGATTTCCTAAGCCACGCTGCGAGACGATTTTGGCCCAATGCGAAAACGCCGACACCTTGGGCGATATGCCGGTGCCGACGTTTATGCAGCAGTGGATCATCTAGGGTCGGTAATAATCGGGGCAGATCTCAAGCGTTAAAACGCCAGCTGATCACGCATCCGATCAATGGTTGCTGGGCCAATGCCGCTGACGCGCGCGAGATCTTCGGCGCTTGCGAATTCGCCGTTGCTATCGCGCTCTTCAATAATTGCGCTGGCCCGGCTGGGGCCAATGCCGGGAAGCTCGGCGAGGAGTTCCGCGTCGGCGGTATTCACGTTGATAGGTGCGACTTGCTGAGCCAATACCCCGCTTGAAAGCCCCAGGCTTACGCTCAATAGCAGTGCCGTTAATAATCCCTTAATGCGCATAAAAATCCCCTTAATGGCAAGTTGTCATTCATGTGGCTCTTTAAATTTAGTTGGGGCGGGTGGGTTTGCTGTAAGCGATTGACGCCAATCCGTGTAAGCCAATGACTATTTGTTTGTAGTGCAGGGCTTACAGCTTTTGTAGGGCTGATATACTGGATCGAAACCGTAACAGGCAATGGAGCCGTCGTGTGACCCCTCAATCTCCTCTTACTCAGTCTCCCCTCATTATCGCGCTGGATTACCCCTCTCTTGATGCGGCGCTCTGCATGGCCGACCAGCTCGACCCCGCCCGCTGCCGAGTGAAAGTGGGAAAAGAGCTATTTACCCGCAGCGGACCGGCAGTACTCGAGGCGCTGCACGGTCGCGGCTTCGAGGTATTTCTCGATCTTAAGTTTCATGATATTCCCAATACAGTAGCCGGCGCCGTACAGGCGGCCGCCGAGCAGGGGGTTTGGATGGTCAACGTCCATGCCGGCGGCGGACGAAAAATGATGCAAGCCGCCGCTGATCGCCTGCACGCCAATGGGCTTCAAACGCATTTGATCGCGGTCACCGTGCTGACCAGTATGGGAGCCGAGGATCTCAACGAGCTGGGTATTACGACCTCGCCGGCGCAGCACGTCGAGCGTTTGGCGCGCTTAGCGCAGGACAGCGGCATGGAGGGGGTGGTGTGCTCCGCGCAGGAAGCCAAAGCGCTGAGCGCCTGTTGCGGTAAAGGGTTTTTGAAAGTAACCCCGGGGATTCGGCCAAGCTTTGCCGCCGCAAACGATCAAGCGCGGATTATGTCACCCCGAGCGGCGATGGAGGCGGGAAGTACGCACCTTGTGATTGGGCGCCCGGTCACCGAGGCGCCAGACCCGATGGAAGCCTTGACGGCTATTGAGGCGGAACTCGCCGAGCACTAGGCGTGCGAGCTGTTACTCTCCCTCAACGCCGGTAATGGGCTCGACCGTGCCCCAGTGGCGGCAACTGGGGCACAGCCAATGTAGGCTGTCGGCACTAAAGCCGCAGCGCTGACAGCGGTGACGCGGTCGGTTTCTTAATAGTGCTTGGGTATGGTGCTTGAGAAGGAGTAAGCGACTATCGGGGTTTTCGCGACCGCTTAACTGCTGACTCTCTATATACAGATCAATAAGATGATCCAGCCCGCCTAGGCTGGGCGATTGATGCAAGTACCTCCCGGTTACCTCGATGGCACGCTCAACCCCATCGCGTTGGTGGATCACCTCGCTTAGGCTGACGATGACGCTAGTCAGCGGCGCTGTTTCAAGCAGGTCGAGCAAATACGCCTCAAATCCCGGCATATCATCGGCGCGCCAGTAGGCGCGCTTTAGCGTAGGAAGCATGGTGGGAATATGCGCCCGTGCTTGGTGTGGGATGGATTTAAGGCGCGCGATCGCATGGCGATAGTGACCGTTATCCATTTCGAGTTCAGCAAGACGCAAATTGGCGCGTACGCACTGCTCGTCTAATTGTAGGGCTTTTTTCAAATGGCGTTTGGCAAGGGCACGGCTGGCCTGACGTATCTCGTCTTCGGCCATTTCGCACAGCCAGTGCGCCGCTGGGCGGCGCAGCTGAGGCTGCTGTTTGAGCATAGGGAGGGCGAGGTCAAGGGCTTGCTGCCACGCTTTTTCACGCTCAAGCAGATCGATCAGTAAGCGTTTGGCCGTGATGCGGTGATCATCCTGCTGGGTGTGACCAATAACGGATTCCAGCAGACGCTGAGCGCGATCATGCACCCCCAGGGCGATAAAATCCCGAGCGAGTTCGAGTTGAACCTGCTCGTTTTGCGGTGCCGTCAGCGCCGGGCGAGCGAGTAAATTCTGGTGAATGCTCACGGCCTTGTCCGCTTCGCCGCGGGTACGGAAGAGTTTGCCTAGCGCGATATGGGTATCAACATTATCGCTGTTGACTTCCAGCGCACGAATAAAGGTGTGAATCGCTTCGTCGGGCTGCTCATTGAGCAGGTAGTTCAACCCGACGAAGTAGTCACGCGAGAGCGTGGGTGAGAGTGCCTGCCGCGTTGGCTTGTCGCGCTTTCGTGCTTGGCGGTAGCCCAACCCAAAGCCAATGGCAACGGCTGCCAACAGAACGCTTAGCAGCACGGCATCCATCATTTACGCCAGTTCCTTAAGCTCCTGGGTGCGCAGCCGGTCGAGCTCTTTTTGCTGTTGCTTGTTGTGGCGTTTTTCGCGTACCAGCCCCGCTTTGAGACGGGTATAAACGCCCAGCATTGCCAGCATGCCGACAATGACACCGACAGCTAAGCTTGCGAGCAGCCAAACGGAGAGCGATACCGGGGGAAGTTCAACCCAGATCAGGTTTAAGCCGATGGTTTGCTGGTTGTTAACGGCGAAAAGGATGCCCACCAACAGCACCACAAGCAAAATGATGGCTAAAATCAGCCCTTTGATCCAACGCATGTGAGTTTCCTAGTCTGTGACGTTTGCGGTCTCTATTGTGTATGACTCTTGGCTGCGCGTCACCACGCAGAAGGTCAAAGCGCACGCATTAATAGCCTAACGCACGGCTGGCATCGACCTGCTCGCGCAGCTCTTTGCCGGGTTTAAAGTGCGGAACGTACTTGCCGTCTAGCTCTACTGCTTCGCCGGTTTTGGGGTTACGCCCCGTGCGCGGCTCGCGAAAATGCAGCGAAAAACTACCAAAGCCGCGAATCTCGACGCGCCCCCCACCAGCAAGGGTGTCGGTGATATCGTCGAGTATGAGACGAACGGCGGTTTCCACTTCTTTGGCCGATAGCTCCGGCTGACGCATTGCAATTTGTTCGATTAGTTCAGACTTAGTCATCGGTTAGCTCCATGCGAACGTGATAGGCCGTGGCGCGTTTCGCAATCTCGTTGTGTGGCTCAGCATACTGTGCAGGGCGGTATAAAACAATTCGGGTAAAATAAACAGCCCAGATAAAACAATGCCGATAAAACAAGGTACTAGCGAAAAGCGGTTTCGCTCTTATAGCATAGGTGAGGGGCGCCGCTGGCGCGACTTTCATGCTCAGGTATACTGAGGTGACATTTCATTCACGCAGTGGGGCTTAAGTTGAGCGACGACACATCACACGAAGCGATCATGAGGAAACGGCTTTATTGGCACTCCCGCCGTGGTATGTGGGAGCTGGACCTGCTGCTGATTCCTTTTCTCCAGCAGCGTTACGATAGCCTAAGCGCGGAGGATCAGCTCGCCTTTCAGCAGTTAATAGAAGAAGAGGACCAGGACCTGTTTGCCTGGTTGATGCGCCGCGAATGGCCGAGTAACGCAACGCTTAGGCGCATTGTGAAGATGATTGTCGAGCATGCCGAGTCAACCGATAATTCTGCCTATCGGACCCTCTAACGGGAAGCGTGCCTGTGACACGGCGCTATGCGCGGGTGGCATTGCGTTAGCAGCCTGGCAATTGGAGCTTGCTGCGGCGTTAAGCCTAGGGCTTTTAGCGATAGTGTTCTGTGGGTGGCGCTGGCATCCGCCGGCGTCCCGCACGCTATGGGTCGAGGAGCGTGCCGGCGTTATACAGAGCCACTGGGTATATGACAGTGGCGATGTGGGCCACACGCAAATGTTACGTTGCGACTATCTGGGGCCACGCCTTATGCGTCTCAATGTGGGCGGCGAGCGTTTATGGCTGTGGCCGGATAGCGCGCCGTATGACGCCCAGCGAAAGCTTAGGCGGTTACTGCTCTATATCCCTGAGCGATAAGCGAGAAGGGCGCGGCGTTTCGGCGTGGTAAGGCCAGTCGGGAGAGTAGTGCAGCCCGCGCGACTCATGGCGCTGTTGCGCGGCCAGGACCGTCAAACGTGCAAGTCTCAGGCTATGCCACAAGCGGCGGCTTTCAGGATGCGTTATATCGGGATCTAAGCTGACTAATCGCGACGCAAGCGTGGCCAACTGATGCGATGCGGCCGCTAATCCCTCGATGTGTCTCACAATCGCGACATGTTGGCTCATGGTGGCGCGCAGCGTCGTGCGTAGCTGGTTTAAGGCGGTGCGATCGAGAGGAAAGTCCGCTTCGATATGGGAGATGGCCGGGCTAGACGGTGCCGATGTGGTGCCAGAAGAGGCGGTTAATAAGGCCTTGGCACAACTACGGGCAAACACCAAGCACTCCAGCAGTGAGTTGCTGGCCATTCGGTTGGCGCCATGCAGCCCGGTACAGGCGATTTCTCCAATGGCATAGAGGTTAGACACGCTGGTGGCGCCGCTTAAGTCGGTGGCGACGCCGCCGCAGCTATAGTGTGCCGCGGGAACAACCGGAATGGGCTCGCGAGTAATATCCATGCCGCGTGAGGCGCAATGCGCGAGAATCGTCGGGAAGTGATGGCGGATCGCGTCGGCACCTAAATGACGAATATCCAACCAAACGTGACCGAGCGAGCCTTGCTGGATTTGCGCGTCAATCGCGCGTGCGACAATATCCCTAGGCGCAAGCTCCGCGCGACTGTCTAAAGCGGGCATAAAGCGCTCGCCCGCCTCATTTAGCAGGTGCCCACCTTCGCCTCTTACCGCTTCACTGATAAGAAATGCCGGGCCATCGGGGTCGTAGAGGCAAGTCGGATGAAACTGTTGGAACTCCAGGTTCATCAGCGTCGCGCCCAGTGAAGCGGCCATCGTCATGCCTTCGCCGCTGCTTGGAGAGGGGGTGGTGGTGTGCTGATAGAGACCACTGGCGCCGCCGGTCGCCAGTACGGTGTGGTTTGCCAAAAGAGAGTGGGACTTGCCGCTAGCGTCGATGGCAAGGGCGCCACAGCAAGCACCATGGTCATCGGCTAATAGATCAATAACGGAAATATCGTCACGCTGGGTGATATTGCGGTGCGCCGATGCCAGGCGGCTAAGTGTCTCAACAACGGCTTTTCCCGTGGCGTCATCGGCGTGGATAATGCGCCGCGCGTTATGCCCGCCTTCGCGGGTTAAATGGTAGGCATAGCGGGCATCCGGCGTCGTATCGGGGGTAAACGGCACACCGCACTCAATGAGCCACTCAATCGCCGCTGGGCCGTTCTCTACCGTGAAGCGCACGGCGCGTTCATCGCACAGCCCGTCGCCGGCGATCAGCGTGTCTTGAACATGGGCTTCAAGGTTGTCGTCAGGCGAGAGTACTGCGGCGATGCCCCCTTGCGCCCAACGGCTGGCGCCCTGGTCATCTTGAGCGGGACGAACGAGCACAATATGAAAACGCTCTGCTAGCGTCAGCGCCAAGGTGAGGCCGGCGACGCCGCCGCCGATAATTAAAACGTCGGATTGAGACGCGCTCATGTAGCCGCTCCTATTGCGCCCGATGAATGGTCGTTTACATCATAGTCTCAATGCAAACAAACCCAAGAGGCAGCGCAGGCAAAAGGGTGGCGAGAGGCAGTAATACAAGAGGGTGCGCTACAGGAGGGGTGTATTCATGGTGCCCGGAGCCGGACTTGAACCGGCACGGGGTTGCCCCCGAGAGATTTTAAGTCTCTTGCGTCTACCAATTTCGCCATCCGGGCGGTGCAGCGAGAGGGTCGATGCACGAAAAAATGGAGGCTGGAGTCGGAATCGAACCGGCGTACACGGAGTTGCAGTCCGCTGCATAACCACTCTGCCATCCAGCCTCAAGGTCATTGGAGCGGGAAAGGAGATTCGAACTCCCGACCCTCGCCTTGGCAAGGCGATGCTCTACCACTGAGCTATTCCCGCTTGACTTGGGAGCGAATTATACGCGTTACGCCTGCCTTGTCAATGACTTAATCTCGTCGCTATAACGACCCTACATGGAACGGCTCAAATGCGGCCAAGCGGCTTTAAGGTATTGAATCATCGACCAAAGCGTGAGCGCGGCAGCGACAAAGAGGGTGGTGATGCCCAATATCGAGAGCGAGTGTCCCGGAGGGAAAGTGATCAAGATTAAAATGGCCACCATTTGTAGCGTGGTTTTGAGTTTGCCAATCCAGGATACCGCGACTGAACCGCGCTTGCCCATTTCAGCCATCCACTCCCGCAGCGCGGAAATCACGATCTCGCGGCCGATGATAACCAGCGCCGGTAGCGTGAGTAGCCAGGTGTCAAAGCGCTCGATAAGCAAGGCCAGCGCGATAGCTACCATCAGCTTGTCGGCCACCGGGTCGAGAAAAGCGCCAAACGGGGTTGACTGATTCCAGCGCCGCGCGAGGTAGCCGTCAAGCCAATCGGTTATCGAGGCGAGAGCAAAGAGACCGGCGGCAAGCGGCATACTCCAGCTAAAAGGCAGGTAAAACAGCACCACCAAAAGCGGAATAAAGGCGACTCTGATAAGCGTGAGGATATTGGGTATATTCATCGCAGGCTGCGATCCTTGCCGAAGACAAAAAGAAGGGCGATTGTGGCGCTATTCTATCCGCCTTAAGCGACAGCATCCATGCTCGGTGCCACTTTATCCGTGAAGCGCCTGATAAATCGTGTTAGCCAAGGCTTCACTTATGCCTGGTACGCGGGCGAGCTCCGACCGACTGGCTTTTTGCACGCCCTGTAAGCCGCCAAAAAAGCGCAATAACTCACGTCGCCGCTTGGGGCCAATGCCTTCAATCTCTTGAAGAGTCGAGGTGCGCCGCGCTTTGTCCCGCTGAGCGCGGTGACCGGCGATGGCAAAGCGGTGCGACTCATCGCGAATATGCTGAATTAAGTGCAGGGCGGGCGACGTTGAATCAAGCGCTAGCGGCTGCTCCGGCGTGGAGAGAAACAGCGTTTCCAGCCCTGCTTTGCGCGTGGTGCCTTTGGCCACCCCCAGCAGCGTGATCGTTTCAAGCCCTAAGCGCTCAAGCACGTCGCGCGCCATATTCAGCTGCCCTTTGCCGCCGTCGACGATGAGTATGTCCGGTGGCGTGGTTTCACCGCTTTTAACCCGCTTCAAGCGACGGGTGAGCGCTTGCTCCATCGCCGCATAGTCGTCACCGGCAGCGACGCCCTCAATTTTAAAGTGGCGATAGTCACTTTTGCGCGGACCGTTCTGATCAAACACCACGCAAGACGCCACGGTGGCCTCGCCATGGCTATGGCTGATATCAAAACACTCTAGGCGCTCGGGCATTTGCGCCAACCCAAGCGCTTGTTGTAGTGCCTCGAAGCGTGCGCTCATCTGCTGATGGCTGGCAAGCTTAGAGGCTAATTGTTGCTCGGCATTGGTGATGGCCAGCTGTTGCCACTGGGCGCGGTGGCCGCGCACCTGGTGGGTCACGCGAACGCGCTTGCCCGCCTGCTGGGAAAGCGCATCGGCAAGCAGCTCGCTATCGTCGAGCGCGATACTCGTAATCACCTCCGCCGGTACTTCGTGGGGCTGGCCTAGGTAGTATTGGCTAACCACCTCGGTCAGCAGGGTCGAGGGGGCAAAATCCAAGTCATTCTTGGGGGTGTGGTGGCGCGCGCCGAGCATGCGGCCGTCGCGAACGCTCAGGATGGAGACCGACAAGCCGCCGGGACGTTGGGCGAGGGCAAAAATGTCGGCTTCGCCGCGCTCGTTATCCACGAATTGACGCTGCTGTAGCTGGCGCAGCTGCTGAATCTGGTCGCGAAGGCGCGCCGCCTCCTCAAAATCGAGGGCTTGGCTTGCGGCTTCCATGGCGTCGGTTAGCGCTTGGGTAACGTGCTCGCTTTTCCCTTCTAGGCACATCACGGCGTGCTCGACGTCGCGCCGGTACTCCGGCTCAGAAATATACGCCACGCAGGGAGCGCTGCAGCGCTCGATTTGATACTGCAGGCAGGGGCGCGAGCGGTGAGCAAACACACTGTCTTCGCAGTTGCGGATACGAAAAATTTTCTGCATAAGCGCCAGGCTTTCCCGTACGGCGCCGCTGCTAGGGTACGGTCCTAGGTAGCGGCCGTCGTTGCGCCGCTGGCGGACGCGTTTGTACTCCAGGGCTGGATAGGGGTGGCGGTCGCTAACAAAAATAAAGGGGTAAGACTTATCGTCACGCAGCAGGATGTTATAAGGAGGGCGAAGCTCTTTGATCAGTGTCTGTTCAAGCAGCAGCGCTTCGGTTTCACTGCGGGTCACGGTCAGTTGAATATCCGCAATGCGGCTGACCATGGCCTGGGTTTTGGCGTTCAAGTTGCCACGAAAGTAGCTTGCCAGGCGAGCATTGAGGCGCTTCGCCTTGCCGACGTAAAGCGTGTTGCCACTCTCATCGAGCATGCGGTATACGCCCGGAGAGGCGCTTACCGTGGTTAAGAACTGCTTGGGATTAAAGCTCATCTATCGCCCATTTCTGCTGACGGGGTCTGTGCTAGGTCAGCAGTTTAACAGGTTTTTAGCGTGCTCTTTTTGCGATTACCCTTCGGCGCTTTCAAAGCCCTCCACCAGCCCGTGGCGCAGGGCAAGGTGCGTTAACTCCACGTCGGTCCCCACCCTGAGTTTATCGAACAGGCGGTAGCGGTAAGTATTGACCGTTTTGGGGCTTAGGTGCAGTCGGTCGGAGATATCCTGGACGCGCTGGCAGTTGACAATCATCAACGCGATTTGCAGTTCGCGATGGGAAAGCGGCGCAAAGGGGTTATCTTTGTGGGTGACATTGGACAGAGCAAGGCGCTGGGCGATCTCCTGGCTAATGTAGCGGTGGCCATGAAAGACCTGGCGAATAGCGTCGATCATCTCGGCGGGCTCGGCGCCCTTGCTCAAAAAGCCGGTTGCGCCGGCCTCTAGCATTTTCCGCGCGACGTTATCCTCCATGTGGGCGGTTAAGATCAGCACGCGAATGTCTTCCATGCCGCGGTGAAGGCGCCGAGTGGCCTCCAAACCGCCTATGCCGGGCATACGAATATCCATTAGCACCACGTCGGGCCGCAGCCGTCGACATTGGGCGACCGCGCTTTCGCCATCATTGACTTCACCCACAATGCGGATGTCGCTCTCTTGGTTAAGCAGGTGAGCAATGCTGGTTCTGACCAGATGATGATCATCGGCGATTAAAACGTTGATCAAGGGGGGCTCCTGCACATGGCTTCGGCGGTAGACGCTAAAATAGTGCCATAGGGTTTGGCAAAGGAGAATTAGCACTAAGGCGTTAGTGCTAAAAAACTTGACCGTGCTCAAGTAGCGACGTAATATCCTCGCCGCTGCCAAAGGCAGCGTCTTTTTAGGGGCCTTAGCTCAGCTGGGAGAGCGCGACACTGGCAGTGTCGAGGTCAGCGGTTCGATCCCGCTAGGCTCCACCATCTTCTCAAACCGCCCGATATCCTTTGCGATATCGGGCGGTTTTTTTTTGTTAGCTCACCTTGCCGAGTAGCAAAAACTCAATCAGCGCTTTCTGGGCGTGCAAGCGGTTGCCGGCTTCCTGCCAGACCACCGCGCGTGGGTCGTCAAGCAGCGTCTCGCTGATCTCTTCGCCGCGGTGGGCGGGCAGGCAGTGGAGGAACAGGACATCCTCCTTGGCTTGGTCGAGCATCGCTTCGGTGACCTGAAGGCCGGCGAAGTCGGCCTCGCGTTTCGCTTGCTCCTCCTCCTGCCCCATCGATGCCCAGACATCGGTGGTGATTAAGTCGACGTCTTTCACCGCCTCTTGTGGATCATGCGTCAGTGTGACGCGATCGCCGGCGGCGGCCATGATCTCGGCATTAGGCTCGTATCCTTTCGGGCAGCAAATGCGCAGGTTGAAATCGAACTGACGGGCCGCATTAATCCACGATTGGCACATGTTGTTGCCATCGCCGACCCAAACGGCCGTGCGCCCTTTTACGCTGCCGCGCAGCTCCGTCCAAGTCATGACATCGGCAAGTAACTGGCAGGGGTGGTAATCGTCGGTCAGGGCGTTGATAACGGGCACGTCGCTCGCAGCAGCGAACGCTTCTAGCCCGGCATGGGAGAAGGTGCGAATCATCACCGCGTCAACCATTTCAGACAGTACGCGAGCGGTATCGCCAATCGGCTCGCCGCGGCCGAGTTGGGTATCGCGCGGTGAGAGAAATAGCGCATGGCCACCAAAGTGGGCCATTGCGGTTTCAAACGATACCCGGGTGCGCGTGGAGGATTTTTCAAAAATCATCGCCAGCGTGCGGTTAGGGAGCGGGGTGTAGCTGGGCCCTTGCGCTTTTAGGTTGCTTTTGATGGTAATGGCGCGCGCAATGAGATAGTTCAGTTCGTCAGGGGTTAGGTCCAACAGGGTCAGGAAATGGCGTGCCGCCATGGTCGTTCTCCGCTCAAAAACTCTATCCTAGCGAGGCACCGGGGGATGCGCAACGCGCGCCGCATGGGTAGAATGGCCATCACGGCTAAGGCCCAGTAAAGCAGTCAAGTATTAAGGACGTAGTCAAATATTAGGCTGTCAATGAGATAACCGTCAGAAAACGAGGAGAGGGTATGAGCACCACGGTAGAGAACATTCAGCAGCAGATCAGCGAAAACCCGATTTTGATCTACATGAAAGGTACGCCACAGCTGCCGCAGTGCGGGTTTTCCGCGCAAACCGTTCAAGCGCTGATGAGCTGCGGTGAGCGCTTTGCGTTCGTCAACGTGCTGGATAATCCCGATATTCGCGCGGAACTGCCGAAAGTGGCTAACTGGCCGACCTTCCCGCAGCTGTGGGTAGAGGGCGAGCTCGTTGGCGGCTGCGACATCGTGATGGAAATGCATGGGAGCGGCGAACTGGAAAAGCTCGTCAAGGCCGCGGGTGAGCGGGCGAACAGCGCCGAAAACAGCGGTAACGCGTAAATAGCGTAACGCCTTCGCGTCTTCGGTTGGCGGGCTTACGCGCAGCCGCTAGAATGGCGGCTTTTACGTCGTTGCCATAGGCACTTCAGCTCGCCAAAGGAAATTCGCTCCATGAGCTATCAGGTTCTGGCCCGTAAGTGGCGGCCACGCACATTTCACGAGCTTGTGGGCCAGACCCATGTGCAGCGCGCGCTGGTCAATGCCCTTGATCAGGGGCGGCTGCACCACGCTTACCTCTTTACCGGTACGCGTGGCGTGGGGAAAACCACGCTCGCGCGCATACTTGCCAAATGCTTGAATTGCACGGCAAACGGTCGTGGCGATGAAGGGGTGACCTCGACGCCTTGCGGGCAGTGCGATAGCTGCCGAGCCATTGACGAGGGGCGTTTTGTTGACCTGATTGAAGTCGACGCCGCCTCGCGCACCAAAGTCGAAGACACCCGCGAACTGTTAGATAACGTACAGTATGCGCCGACGCAGGGGCGCTACAAGGTGTACCTCATCGACGAGGTACACATGCTCTCCACCAGTAGCTTTAACGCGCTGCTCAAGACCCTCGAAGAGCCACCCCCGCACGTCAAGTTCCTGTTGGCCACCACCGACCCGCAAAAACTTCCCCCCACGGTGCTGTCGCGCTGTTTGCAGTTCACGCTGAAACACATGCCGCCAGAGCGCGTGGTCGAGCACTTGCAGCACGTGCTCACATCGGAGGGCGTAGCGTACGAAGAGAGCGCGCTGTGGCTATTGGGTAAAGCGGCGGAAGGCTCCATGCGCGACGCCATGAGCCTGACCGATCAGGCCATTGCCTTTGGCCAAGGGGAAGTTCGCCACAGCGACGTAGCGGCCATGCTGGGAACGCTGGATCATCGCCACGTACTGGCGCTGGTGGAGGCGCTCGCCGATATCGATGTGGCGCGGCTTTTACGTGAGGTGTCGCAACTCTCTGAGCAGGGGCCCGATTTTGCCGCCGTACTGGACGATGTCACCGCGATTTTGCACCGTTTGGCGGTGGCGCAGATGGTGCCCGATGCGGTGGATAATAGCCACGGCGACCGCGATACAGTGCTGGCGTTGGCTTCGCGCTTTACCGCCGAAGACGTGCAGCTTTACTACCAAATCGGCATTCAAGGGCGTGGCGACATGGTGCATGCCCCGGATTTGCGCAGCGCGTTGGAAATGACGTTACTGCGGATGCTGGCGTTTCGCCCCCAAGGCGTTCCCAAGCCGCCGCAAACGCCATTGCCGCTGCAGCCGGTTTCTCGGGAGACACCTTCGCCGCAAGGCGTGCCAAATTCCGCAGCGGCAGCTAACCCGGAGCCGCCGGCACCCAGCGTAGCACCGAGCACACCCGAGCCGCCGCCCTGGGCCAATGATGACGCTGAGCCGCTGCCTGAGCCGGCGTCAGCGTTAGCGCCCGAGCTTGAGCCAAGCGCAACGCCTCAGCCAGCATTTGAGCCTGAATCGGAAGCACCGCCTGCCTCGCCCCTCAGCGTGCAGAGCGAAGCCCCCGAGCCAGCCGCTGCAGCGCAGTCAGGTGAACCCGGACGCTTGAACCATGCCGAATGGTTGGCGCTGTTTGATGCGTTGGGCCTTGGCGGGCTAACACGCAACTTGGCGGCCAACTGCCAGTGTGAAAGCGATGACGGCGACACGCTGACGCTACGCTTGGCGCCCAGCCAGGCCGCGATGCAGGCCGAGGTCCATCAAACCCGGATCGCCAAGGCATTAAGCGCCCAGGGCATTGAACGGAAGGTGACATTTCACGTCGAAGAGCTTGATCCCACGCAGGAGACACCGCATCAGCGCGAAGAGCGGCAAGCCCGGGAGCGTCACGCTCACGCGGTTGAGGCCCTCAGCGGTGACCCGCATATTCAGAAACTGGAGCAGGTGTTTGGGGCAAAGCTGATAGAATCCAGCGTTAAACCGGTGCATCCGTCTCGTTAACGCGCACCAAGCGCCCGACGGTTTCTCTCAACCTTATTTTCCAATTTGTTGTTTACACTGAACCTCAGATCGTCACAGATGGAGACACTGCCATGATGAAAGGTGGAATGGGCAACCTGATGAAGCAGGCCCAAGAGATGCAAGAAAAAATGCAGCGCGCCCAAGAAGAAGTTGCCAATGCGGAAGTCTTGGGCGAAGCGGGTGCCGGCATGGTGAAAGTGACCATGAACGGATGCCACGACGTGATCGATGTCGATATCGATGCAAGCGTCATGGAGGAAGACAAAGAGCTTTTAGAAGACTTGCTCGCGGCGGCAGTGAATGACGCGGTGCGTAAAGTTGAAATCAGCTCCAAGCAGAAGATGGAAGAAGCCACCTCGGGGCTCGATCTGCCGCCTGGTTTCAAAATGCCGTTTTAAGCGATGCGCTTCTCCCCCCTGGTTGAACAGCTCATGGAAGCGTTTCGTGTGCTTCCCGGCGTGGGGCCTAAAACGGCTCAACGCATGGCGATGCATCTGCTGGAGCGTGAGCGCAACGGCGGGCAACGGCTGGCGGCGACGATTGCGCAAGCGATCGAAGAGGTGGGGTATTGTCAGCGCTGCCGTCCCCTCCCCGAAGCCGAACTATGTGCCCTCTGCGAAAGCCCGCGCCGTGACGACACGCTCCTGTGTGTGGTGGAGTCTCCCGCCGATCAACTGGCGATCGAAGAGGCGGGTGGTTTTCAAGGGCGCTACTTCGTCCTGCATGGCCACCTGTCGCCCATTGATGGCATCGGGCCAGAGGCGATTGGCTTAGAACAGTTGGAGGCGTTGGTGGCCCGTGGTGAAGTAAAAGAGCTCGTGCTGGCGACCAACCCCACGGTGGAAGGGGAGGCGACCGCGCACTATATCGCTACGCAGCTTAACGATTACGGCGTACGTTTCTCGCGCCTAGCCTATGGCGTTCCCATGGGCGGTGAGCTTGAGTACGTCGATGGCGGTACGTTAAGCCGCGCCTTTAACGGCCGGCTGCCTTTTTCCAGCGACTAGTCCTTTAGAGTGACTGGTACTTTAGAGTGACTGGTACTTTAGAGCGAGTAGCACCTTAGTCTCGTGTCTTGCGAATAAGCGCTCGCGCGCACCGGATGCGTGCCTGCCAGCCACCCACTTACTTGGAAGTATTGCTTTTGTCTATTGCCTCGCCCTCCTATCACTGGATTGACACGCCGCAGGCGCTGGATGCCGCTTGTGAAAAGATGGCCGGTGCCGACGTTATCGCGCTGGATACCGAATTTTTTCGTGAGAGCTCCTTCTTCCCCGTGCCCGCGCTGATTCAGTTTGCCTGCGATGAAACGGCCTATCTGATTGACCCGCTTGTCACCGACTGCACGCCGGCGTTTAAAGCGCTATTGGAAAATGACGCGACTAAACTGCTGCACGCGAGCAGCGAGGATTTGGATGTCTTTCAGCGCTGGGCGGGGGTGTTACCCACGCCGTTGATCGATACGCAAATCGCTCAGGGGTTTCTTTCCGAGAACCCCGGCATGGGGTATCAGAAGCTCGTGGCATTCTGGACTGGCGAAACCTTGCCCAAAGAGGAGACCCGGTCCGATTGGCTAGAGCGCCCCTTGAGTGAAGCGCAGTGCCACTACGCTGCGCTGGATGTGATCTACCTGCTTAAGGTGTGGTCGCATCAAGCCGAGAAACTTGCCGCGCTTGGCCGTCTACACTGGGTGGAGCAGGAGTGCCAAGCAGTCGTGGCGCAGGCGCAAGAGGATAGCAGTGAGCAGTGGTTTACCCGCCAGCGTCAGTTGTGGCGTTTAACGCCCCGCCAGATAGATGCCTACCGGCGGATGACCACGTGGCGCGAAGGCGAAGCGCGTCGGCGCGATTTACCCCGCAACTGGCTGGTAAGCGATAAAGTCCTGTTCGCCATTGCTGACGCGATGCCGCAAAATCGCTTTGAGCTGGCTAACGTAGAGGGCGTTAAACCCTCGCTGGTAAAAAAAGAGGGTGATGCGCTCTTGGCGCTGGTCAAGCAGGCGCACATGTGCCCCGCGGACGCACTGCCCGCTGCTTGGCCCGACCCGGCGCGGCCGCCGTTCAAGCCGCTTTTCAAGGCGCTGAAAAAAGTGATTACCGCTCAAGCGGATGAGCTCGGCGTGGCACCGGAAGTGCTGATGCGCCGCCGCGATATTGAGCAGCTAGTGATGCAGTCCCTGGCCAATGAGCCGTTGTCGCTGCCGTCTGATTGGCGCGGAGAGTGCCTGAATCCATCGCTTATCCACGTTTTGCAAGAACACGTTTTGCAGGAAGAGACAAAATGACCGACATCACACCCGACCGCTTACTCTGTGAAGTGCTGAAAAGCGCTCGCAAAGAGGAGATGTATCTGTACGTGGATAAGCGCCACGGTATCGCCGATGTTCCCGAGGCGCTGATGGAGCGTTTTGGTAAGCCGGTGCCGGTGATGACGCTACTGCTCACGCCCGATAAACCCCTCGGGCGGGTGAAAGCAGCCGATATCATGGCGGCCATTCGCGAACAGGGTTTTTACTTCCAGATGCCGCCCGCCAAAGAGGCGTATCTGCTGGACCTTTACCGGGCGCCGACAGAAGCACGCTATTAATCGTTGTGCCTAATGCACAAGGGGGAGAGCATGAGAGAACGGTTCTGGGAGCGCTACCCGCTTGAGGAGCTAACGCGGGAGGAGTGGGAAGCGCTATGCGATGGCTGTGGCCAGTGCTGTCTGCTGAAGTTGCACGATGAAGATACTCAGGAACTCGCCGTATTGAACGTCGCTTGCCGCCTGCTCGATACCCACAGTTGCCAGTGCAGCGATTATGCAAACCGCTTTGATAGCGTGCCCGACTGCACGCAATTGACGCCGGCCCTAGTGAAGGAGTTTACCTGGCTGCCCCAAAGCTGTGCGTACCGGCGCGTAGCGGAAGGGCGCAAATTAGCCGGCTGGCATCCACTCCTAAGCAACGATGCAGAGCGTGTCCACCGCAAAGGCATTAGCGTGCGAAGCTTTGCGGTATCGCAAGATAGCGTGCCGGAAAGCAGGCTCGAAGAGCACATTATCGCCATCCTGCCGATGTAGCTAGATCTTCCGTTCCCCGGGCTTCTACCCCCTCCCTGATCCTCTAAACGCAAGTGCAGTTGTAGCGGTTTCGTAAGCCCGCAGCCAAGTAGCGTCTCTTCGTGGAAGCGCGGGTTCTTGCCTCCTCCCGTTTTGGCTTTTTTACGCTGCGCCTTTTGGCGTATCCCAAATGGACCATATCGCTTCTTTCAGTGCTTCACCCACGGGCGGGGTGGTGGCACTTTTCGGCGTGCTTGCACGTGGCTTGGTGCTTGGCTTGCTGGGGGTATCCCAAATGGTGGGAAAGCTCTCTTGATATGCCATCGTCAGGCTCCTGTTATGCCTTTTGTGTGTATCTCTTCGTGTCTTTTGATATGCGACTTAGGTGTAATATAGCGGGAATTTTATTTTATGGAAAGTATTTCCATAAAAATATGGAAAATAATTCCATAGAATGTGCATGAGAGCGCGAAAGGGTTGATCCGCATTATTACCGGCGCGGGTAAGCGTGAAGGGGTATGAGGAATGTGGTAAAAAAACGCATGGACTCAGGTGAATGACTGGTTCTCATCGCTTAATTGCGCCCTGGTACTCTGCATCCTCAAGGAAACGACCGCGTGAACAGCACAGGTAGCCAACAAATGCCGCATGTGAGCTGCCACTTTTGTGGGCAGCGGGCATTTTGTTTTCCTTCGGCACTGCCGCGTCAAGCGCTGGAGTCGTTTGATCAATTAGTCGAGCGGCCATTGCCGTTTGAGCACGACAGCGTGATTGTCCAGTCAGGAGAACCGTTTCGTTTCTTGTTGATGGCGCGTTCTGGGCTTATCAAGCAGGTGGCGGACGCCGACTCCAAACAGCCACATCAGCTTTTGGATATCTATCTGCCCGGTGAGGTGGTGGGCCTTGAGGCGATTGGCGATACCCACGTGGGCTCGTCATTTTTGGCCGCGGATAAGGCCTTCATCTGCCGTATCCCCTATGGAAAGCTGACGCTATTTGGTTTGCGCCATCACAGCGTACAAAAAGCACTGCTGTTGAAAATGGGGCGTCAGTTGCGCCAGCGCCAGCGTCGTTTTGAGCTTATCTACGGGCGTTGTGCTGCCAACAAAGTGGCCAGTTTTTTGTTGGACCTTTCGACAAGGCTAAAACAGCAAGGCAAAGTCCCCGACCGTTTTGCCTTGCCGTTATCGCAAATCGAGATCGCAAGCTACCTTGACCTTGCCCCGGAAACCGTCAATCGCCATCTTCGCCGTTTGAAAAAAGAGCGTGTTGCCACCGTGGCTAACCGTGAAGTGGTGATTCATGCGTTTGCGGGGCTGTTGGCGGACGCAAAACGTTAAGCCCTCGCGTCGGCCAGCGGCAGGGTAAACCAGAAGCAGCTACCCTTGTCGGGTTCGCTCTCGACGCCCATCTCACCGTTCATTTTGTTGACAAGCTCTTTGGCAATCGGCAAGCCGATGCCACTGCCGCCCGGTGCGTCGCCGTCAGCGTCCAAGCGGTCGAATACTTCAAACAGCCGGGAGTGTTGCTCAGGAGCAATGCCCGGGCCGCTATCCTCCACGCCGATGCGAGCTTTATGGTCTTGAATCGCCAGCGAGATTTTGACGCTACCGCCGGGCCGGTTGTACTTAATCGCGTTGGAGATAAGGTTGTAGAGCACCTGGCGCAGACGGGTGGGGTCGGCCATTACTTCGCTGCCCGCGTGGTTCATCGGGGCGAAATAGCAGGCAAGCCCCTGTGCTTCCATGTCGGCGCTCAACGAATCCATGATCTCGTTGACCACCTCCACCACGTCCAATGGCTCGGGATTGACCGGTAGGGCATTCACTTCGAGACGTGAGAGGTCCAAGACGTCGTTGACCAGTGTCAGCAGGTGCTCGCCACTGCGGCGAATCTTCTTTACTTGACGGTGCTGCGGGTCGCTTAGGGGGTGGCGGTGGCTTTTAAGCAGAAGGTCGGAGAACCCCATGATGGCGTTGAGCGGCGTGCGTAACTCGTGATTCATCTTGGCTAAAAAACGGCTTTTTGCGTGGTAATACGCAACGGCCTCGTCGCGCGCTTGCTGCAGCGACTGATTGAGCTCGTACTGATGCAAAATGGCCTCCACTTGGGAGGCAAGAAGCGCCAAGCGACGCTGATCCGCAGGCCCAAAGTGGCGGGGCTTATCGTCAATCACGCATAGCGTGCCTAGCGGCAGGGAGCGGTTGTGCAGGTAGATCGGCACACCGGCATAAAAGCGGATATGCGGCTCGCCCGTTACCAGCGGATTATCGGCAAAGCGCGCGTCTTCCAATGCGTTTTCAACAACCAGTGGGGCATTGTCGGAAACAACAAAGCCGCAAAAGGCGATATCACGCGGCGTGCTTTTGGGGGTGAACCCTTGACGCGATTTAAAGCACTGTGTCTTCGCATCCACCAGCGAAACCAATGCCGTGGGAACGGCGAAAATGTCCTGGGCTAACTCGGTGATATGGTCAAGATTGGGGTCACTGTCGTCATTGAGGATATCAAGCGTGTGAAGCACCGCGAGGCGCTGCTCTTCGTTCGGGGGGAGAGGGGCAGTGGGCATCGTTAGAATCCTTGGTGCCATTTTTATACGGCACTTCGTCGAGCATTTCGTGGCGATGTATCCGCCACGACATGCTTCCTTTTCATCTTGCAGTTCAGTGTTAGTTCAGACGGTTACGCTCTTGGGCTCGCCTTCCCCGGTGTTAAAATTCAGCCCACTCCGCTTCGGGTGCGTCTTGGCCTAGCCGGTGTGAAGCGGCTGCCTCGCGGTGGCCCCGACTTTGTTGGCTCGACGCGTTTCTCGCCTGACCTTGCGTCTCCCTACTGTGAGGCAGTGCGGCCTGACCTTTGCCGCTCGGCAGCTTTTGGAGATACGCATTACGTTGGCGTTCGTTTAAAAAGGCCATCGCGCTATGCGAGAGCCCGCGAATCTGCTCGCCAAGTTCAGCGGTGGCCTCCTTGTAGGTACCCATGCTGGCAGCGCTGGATTGCGTGCTATGGTCGATATCGTTGATGGCGCTGCTGATCTGGCGAATACCTTCGCTCTGCTCGTGGGTGGCCGCGGTAATTTCGCCCATCAGGTCGTTCACCCGGTGGCTCGCCGAGCGGATTTTTTCCATGGCGTCGGTGGCTTCATGCGCGTGCGCTTGCCCGCCGTGAATACTTTTGCGCGCCTGATCAATCAGCCCCTGCACCTGCTTGGCCGCATCGGCGGATTGGCTGGCGAGCTTGCGCACTTCTTCGGCCACCACGGCAAAGCCGCGCCCGTGCTCGCCGGCACGCGCCGCTTCGACCGAGGCGTTGAGCGCCAGAATGTTGGTTTGAAACGCAATGGTGTCGATCGTGCCGACGATGCCGGCCATGTTATCGGCGTGCTGAGTGATCTCTTCCATGGCATTGGCAAGGTTACCCATCACGTCGCTGGTGTGGTCCACTTCGTTGACGTTACCCACGGAGGCGTTGCTGGCCTGGGTAGCGTTATCGGCGCTTTGCGCCACGGTGGAGGAGATCTCTTCAGCACTGGCCGCCGTTTGCTGCACGGCCGAGGCCTGTTGTTCAAGCCGTGAGGCCATGGCGTCATTGCCCTGGGAGATACTCTCCACGGCGGGGCCGACCCGTTCAACGCGTTCGTTAAGATCGCCGATCAGCGCTTCTAGCGAGCGACGGGTGAAATCCATGGTGCCAAGGGTATTATCCATCTCCCTTTTGCCGATACGCGGAATACTGGCTTCCAAGTTGCCGGCCGCCAACTGCAGGGCAAAGTCGTTGGTGCTATAGAAAAAGCGCCGATGGCGTAAGCCGTTATAAAGCTGCCAGGCGCCTACGCCGAGGCCACCCACCACGCCTATGCCCAGAAATGCCATGGCCGCGCTGCTCTGCGGTGCCAGCTGGTTAAGGGTGATGGCGGCGGCGAGGCCTAGCCCACCGAAGAGGCCAAAGCCGACAAGCGCTGAAAAAGCGGACTTCACCCGCATGCTGTTAACGTTAATCGGCATAAGGCGGCGCAGCGAACGGCGGTAAGCAACGCCGTGTTTGACTTCATAACGTCCGCCCTGCTCGCGAATATCGCGGTACACCGCTTCTGCGTGCGCCACTTCTTGGCTGCTGGGCTTAATACGAATGGAGCAAAAACCGGTGACTTTGTTACCTTCGCGGATAGGGACCACGTTAGCCCGCACCCAGTAGTGGTCGCCGTTTTTGCGCCGGTTTTTGACCAAGCCCGACCAGTATTTGCCCGCTTTTAAGTCATCCCACATATCCTTGAACACCACTTCCGGCATATCCGGGTGGCGGACGATATTGTGGGGCGACTGGTAAAGTTCGTCGTAGCTGAAGCCACTCACATCGATAAACGCCTGGTTGGCATAAAGAATGTGGCTTTGGCTATCGGTCTTTGAGATCAGGACGTCACCGTCGCTGAGGACGTACTCCCGCTGAGTAACGGCACCATTATCGCGCATTACATTTACCCTAAGTGAAATGAGACTACCTAATTTTAAGTTGTACAAGTTTACTGCAGGGGAGTTCTATTATTGTCTAGGTTTTAAGACGTAAATGTATGGCTACTTAAGGAAAAAAACAAATATTTTTACCATTTATTTACATAATACTTGGGATAGGCAGAAGTTATTAGCGTCAGGCGGGCTGTGGCTTGCGTGATGCGAGCCAATTTTCCACGGCGGTGAAGGGCATGGGGCGGGCAAGAAAGTAGCCTTGAAACACATCGCAATCTAACGCCACGAGCGCTTGGCGCTGTTCTGCGGTTTCGATACCTTCCGCGACCACGGTGAGATCAAGGTGGTGGGCAAGGCCAATAATGCCGCTGACAACGGCGGTATCTTTGCGGTTTTCCGGCAGATGGGTGATAAAACTGCGATCGATTTTCAGCGTGTCGACCGGCAGGTGGCGTAGGTAGCTAAGGCTTGAGAATCCCGTGCCAAAGTCGTCGATGGCGACGTGAATACCCATGTCGCGCAGGGCGTGTAGCGTAGCGATTGCCCCTTGGGTGTCATTCATGAGCACGCCTTCGGTCAGCTCAAGCTCCAGCCGTGAGGCCGGCAAGCCGGTGGTTTCCAACGTCGCGGCGAGCGTTTTTAGAAAATCCTCGCGATGAAACTGCAGCGGCGACAAATTGATCGAGATAAGGCAGTGGTTGGGGAGCGAGGGCGAAAGGGCGAGTAAATCCTGTGCGGCGCGCTCCATGACCCACTGCCCGAGAGGGATAATTTGCCCGGTTTGCTCGGCAAGGGGGATAAAACGCCCCGGCGAAATATAGCCTTTGTCGGGATGTTGCCAACGCAGCAGGGCCTCAAACCCTTTGATGGTGCCGTCCGCGTTGATAAGCGGCTGGTAGTGGAGGCTGAACTGCTCTTGTGTGATCGCTTCTTGGAGATCGTTGCGCAGCATCAGCCGTTGCGTCAATTTGGCATTAATGTCATGGGTGAACGTTTGTATTGCATTACGCCCCTGCTTCTTGGCTTTGTACATCGCCATATCGGCATGCTGGATGAGTTCGCTGGGGTTGTTAAGGTGCTCGTCGCTTAAAGCGATACCAACGCTGGCTGACAAATGCAGCTCATGGTCGTCAATTTGGTAGGGCTGTTCGAGGTCATGGATCACCCGCTCGGCGATCTCTTCGGCCTGGTTGAGATCGGCTAGATCGGGCAGCAGCAGAACAAACTCATCACCACCAAAGCGGCACAGGGTATCCGAGGGCCGAATGGTCGCCTCTAGGCGCTTGGCCACGTTGATCAATACGCGGTCCCCCACGGCATGGCCGAGCGTATCGTTGATCGGCTTGAATTCGTCCAAATCGATAAACAGCACGGCGATGAGCTGCTGGTGACGCTTGGCGAGCTCGACATCGTGGCGCAAATGATCTTCAAACAGCGCGCGATTACCCAGGCCGGTCAGCGCGTCGTGGGTGGCGTGAAAAGCGAGTTGGTTTTCGTGATTCTTACGCTCCGAGATGTCATTCAAAATGCCGATAAAGTGAGTGACCTGGCCATCGCTTGCGTGAACCGGTGAAATAAACACCTGGTTCCAGAAGGGGCGGCCATCTTTGCGGTAGTTGCGCACGGTGAGGTCGACGGCGCGTGCCTCGCTCAATGCCTGGTGCATCTGCGCTACCGGCTCGGGGTGAGTGTCGGGGCCTTGCAAAAAGCGACAGTTGCGGCCTTTGACCTCCTCAATGGGATAGCCCGTCATCTGTGTAAACGCCGGGTTGGCGTACACAATCGGCTGATCCGTTTGCGTTGCATCGGCGATTAACACGCCGTTGCTGCTGGCCTGCAGGCTGCGCTCAAAAATATGCAGCTGCGCTTCGCTCTGGTGGCGCTCTAGGGCAAGTCGCGCCAGGCGTGTGGCGTTGGTGATCGTCAGTTGCTGCGGTGCTGATGGCTCACCCGGCGTGGGGAAGATCAGTAGTAGAGCCCCAAGCTCGTCGGGGTGGGTGGCATCGATGGGTACCAAATAAGCCGACCGGTAACTGTGTTGGTAAAGCGTTTGGCAAAGGGGCTGCGAAATGGGTGATACAGCCTCTTTATCCGCGAGGTTGATGGCCTTAAATACCGGATAAAACGGGTCGATGCCGCGTTCGACGAGCGTTTTCATGTGTCCGCGAAACTCGCGGCTTTGTGCCAAAGGGGTGGCGGCGCTTAGCGAGATGAGCTCGCCATTGGCATCGCCGGTACGGGCACTCCATACCAGGGCGTGGGCATCGGGAATTTGCTGTTCAAGAAATTGGCAGGCGTGCTCAAGGGTGGTGCGGTAGGGGGCACCGCGCGCAATCAGTGCCTGCAGGCGGTTTTGGCTCTCTAGCTGGCGCTTGGCGAGCGAGAGTTCACGGGTGCGCGCGCTATGTTTGGCCATGATGATGGCTAAGCCGATACCCCCAAGCAGCATCGTGACCGCGCTCAACGCGGCGCTAACCCAAAGTCCCGCCCCACCCATGACGACCGCCACGACGCTACCCAGCGCGACGAGACAGACGATGGTCACCAGTAGGAGGGCTTTAAGGTTGAGGGCATTCATCGATGTTGCGTCTTGTTATATGAGGAAACTCTATTTGTAACATACATAGCCGTTAACTAACGAGGTAATTGGCTGCAACTATCATACGACGCCATCAATGCCAGCCTACGTTGAAATGGCGTGAGTCGAAGTAGGGAAATCTTTCTATGGATATCACAAAAAGGATTGATAATGGCGCCGAGGATTTTTAAAGTGCCGGCCCGGAAAATACTTACAGCCGCTGATCAGCGTCTACCCCAAGTGACGCTACGTTCAAGCGATTGCCTGCCTCTGAGGAACACCATGTCCAACGCTTTGTTTTCGCGCCATAGGGCGCACACCGACCGCTTAATGTGGTTCCCCCTCGGGCTGATTGCCGTTTTATGCCTGATTGTGGGCGTTTTTACCCAAACACTCCTGCTGGCTGTGAGCTACGCTGTGGTGACGCTACCGCTGACATTTTGGCTTCAGCGCCATTTTACCGGCCATTCGGTTAACGGCTTCGTGAAAGCCGCCGTGATGATGGGCTGGTCGGCGGTACTGATCGAGCAAAGCGGCGGTTTGATCGAGGCACACTTCAGTATTTTCATTCTGCTCTCGGCGTTGATTCTGTACAGCGATTGGCGCGTGATTATGGTGGGGGGCGCCGTCATCGCGCTTCACCACGCGCTATTTACCTGGCTGCAGCACTTGGGCTATGTCGACCTCTATAGCAGCATGATGGGAATGGGTGGCGACGTTCACGGTATCGCCGAGCTATTAGCGTGCCTTGTGATGCACGGCGGTGCAGTGGTGGTGCAAGTCGTGATACTGGGGTACTTGGCTAAAGTGCTGGCGCGCATGGTGGCGGAGGGCTTACACGTAAGCCGCTTTGCCCATCAGGCGGGTGAAGGCAAGCTGGATATGGCATTCTCGGCGGCTGAAACGCGTCTTCCCGCCGTGGCCGCGATCGCGACAATGCGTGACCAAGTGGCGCAGAGTTTGCGCCATACCCAATCCGCGGCAGATGACGTCACCACCTATAGCCAACGGCTTTTTCGCGCTCAAGAGCAATTACGCGAGCAGACAACGCGTAACAACAGCCAGATTGAGCGGATTTCCACCAGTGCCACCGAGCTTGCCGCGACTACCCGCGAAACCGCCGAGGAGTCGCAAAGCGTGCGCCAGCTTGCCGGTGAGGCGGAGAAAGTGGCGCGTGAAAGCGGCGAGCAAGTGGCGGCCATGCGCGAGATGATGGCGTCGCTTAATGCACAGGCGAGCCAAATTGCCGAGATGCTGGGCGAAATCGATAACATTACCTTTCAAACCAACCTGCTGGCATTAAACGCCTCGGTTGAGGCAGCGCGTGCCGGCGAGCACGGGCGTGGTTTTGCCGTGGTCGCGACCGAGGTGCGCAAGCTCGCCGGCAACACGCAAGAGACCGCCGCGCGTATCCGTACGACCATCAATGCCACTACCGATCAGGTGAAACAGGGCGTGGCGCAAACCGTTAAAGTCGGCGAAACCAATCAGTCGCTGGTAAAAGGGTTTGAGCAAGTGGCCGAGCGCTTAAGCAGCATGGATAATGCTGTCCAGCAGCAGCACCAGGGCATCGAGGAGTTGGAGCAGAGTGTGAATGAAATTCACAACGCCTTGGAGCTCTCGCGGGAGGCGGTGGAAGCATCGCACGACATGGCCGAACAGCTCTCCGCCACCGCCGATACGCTGGTGCGCGCGGTCAGTGGATTCACCCTGCCAAGCAGTGCGCCCTCTGGTCAGCGGCTACTGCCTTCGTAAGCTATGCCGCGTTAAACCCCCATGTATCCGCGTTATACGCCCGCCTCTGTGCGGGCGTAGGCATTTGTGGTGCATGCAAGCGTGTCTTATTGTGCTTTGTCTAGGTAGACTGTTCCGCAAAATATGCTAATGATCAAAATACGTCGCTGCTTTGCTGAGATAACTACCCCAAGGATTGTTCATGAGTGTTTCGGTATCGCCTATCGTGGTGGGAGTGGGGGCCTCTGCAGGGGGGCTAGAGGCGATTACCCAACTGATACGCTCCCTCGACCCCGAGCTGCCGATGGCCTACGTCGTGCTACAGCACGTTTCACCGGCGCACAAAAGCCGGTTGGTGGATATTTTGAGTCGAGAAACGCGCCTTAACGTGGAGCGTTTGACCCATCTGAAGGCCCCAAAAGCCGGGGTGATTTACGTCGTGCCGGCCAATATTACCGCCACCATGAAAGAGGGGGTGTTCCACGCGACGCCAGCCAAGGCGCACCTGACTCCCAATCCCTCGATTAACGATTTCTTCATCTCGCTGGCAATCGATGCCGGCGATGCCGCGGTGGGGATTGTGCTCTCGGGTACCGGCTCGGACGGGACGGCCGGTTTGCGCGAAATTCTAGCCGCCGGGGGCATCACCATGGTGCAATCGCCCGACAGCGCCCAATATGCCGGTATGCCCCACGCGGCGCTACAGGCGAGCGTCGGAGATTACGTGCTGCCGCCGGAAGCGATGGCCGAATTTTTAGCCAAGCTTTCTCGCGCCGAGCAGGTAAACCACGAAGAGAGCCAGCAAACGGTCATAGATCAGTTGCTCACGCTGTTAAAAGCGCGCTGTCAGCTCGATTTTGCCGGCTATAAGCCTGCCACCCTAAGTCGGCGCATCCGGCGCCGTTTGGCGGCCACTCAGCAAGGAGATCTTACCGAGTACCTTCACCTGGCGGAACGCGACCCCGACGAGCTCGATCGGCTCGCCCGCGATATTTTGATCTCCGTGACGGCGTTTTACCGCGACAGCGATGCCTTTAAAGCGCTAGAGCGCGCAGCGTATACGCTTATCAAAGAGGCTGGTGAGGGTGAAGTACGGGTGTGGGTTGCCGGCTGCGCCACGGGCGAAGAGGCGTATTCGGTGGCGATGGTGCTGGCGGAGGCCAAGCGGCAGCTGGAAAGCCAAAGCATTGTGCAGGTTTTTGCCACGGATATCGACGAGGCGGCGCTGGAAGTCGCCCGGCGGGGATGCTATCCCGCGCCCGCGCTCAGAAAGGTGTCGCCACCCCTACTTGAGCGTTACTTCACGCCAAATGAGGACGGCTTTGAGGTAGGTAAGACGCTGCGCGACATGATCGTATTCGCGAAGCACAACATGGTGAGCGACCCGCCGTTTTTACGTTTGAATTTAGTCACCTGCCGCAATGTGCTGATCTATTTTGACAAAGAACTGCAAGCCAGGGTGTTGCAGCGCTTTCACTTTGGTTTGCTTCCGCAAGGGGTGCTGTTTTTAGGTCGCTCGGAAAGCATTAGCCAGTCCGAATCGCTCTTTACCCCCCTTGATCAGCGCGAACGCATTTTTTGCAAGCGGGATGGCCACCATGAGCTTGCCCAGAAAAGCCAACCACCTTCGTCAATGCCAACGTGGGGGAGGCGTGAGCAAGATAAGCCGCCTCTGGAACCGGTGGCTGAGCTGCCTACCGATGAAAGCGCCTTGGATCGATTAATGGCACCGCTTGAGCTTGCCGATGGCGCAACCGTGGAAGAAGAGCTAGCGGCCACTCGCAAGCACTTGCAAACGCTGGTGGAAGAGTTGGCGGCGGCGAACAGAGAGATGCAGACGCTTAACGAAGAGGCACAAGCGTCGAATGAAGAGCTACAAGCCACCAACGAAGAGATGGAGGCGTCCAACGAGGAGCTCCAGGCGACCAACGAAGAGCTCATTAGCCTTAACCAGGAGCTTAACGACAAAACCGCTGAGCTTTCTCACCTTAATGAAGAGTATGCCTACCTTTACGACGCCTTAGAGTTTCCGCTGCTGGTTTTTGATACGGCGTGCTGCTTAAAGCGCTACAACGCCCCGGCGGCTCACGCCTTTAACTTTCGCCCAACGGCGCTGACACGACCGGTGACGGGATTGACGTTGCCCGAGGCGCTAAGCGACCTGCCCGCGCTATTAGCGCAGGTGATGGATCAAGGGGTGCCCGACGAGCAAACCATCGAGTTTGAGGGGCGCTTGCTTCAACGGGTGGTCACACCCGGCGTTAGCCGTGAGGGGCGCGTGGAGTTACTGGTCGTGACATTGAAAGATGTCACCGATCTCAGTCTCGCCCAGGCCAAGCTGAAGCAGTCGCAGGCGCAGCTGCACGCGCTGATGGAGAACACTCGCATCCTGCTGGCGCTGAAGGATTTAAGCGGCCGCTATACCTTTGCCAACCCTCAGTTTCTCAATACGTTTGGTCTTAAAGAGCAGGATCTGATTGGCAAGAATCCGTTTGAGGTATTCCCTGAGGCGTTTGCCGGTTCGGTTTGGACGCGGGACTTGGAAGCGTTGCGCTACCAGACGATCGTGCAGGCCGAGCATGCATTGGCCGATGACGGCATACAAAAAATCTTTTCCACGGTGCATCAGGTGCTGCGCGATGAAGAAGGCCATCCGCAGCTCATTTTGACCGAAGCGGAAGACATCACTCAGCGTAAGCTCGCCGAGCGGGAAATGCAGGTGGCCGCCAAGGTTTACGAACAAGCCGGCGAAGCGATTGTGGTTATTAACGCGCGCGGCCAGGTGCAATCGGTCAACGCCGCCTTTACCGGGATTACCGGTTTCGAAGCCCACGACGTCATAGAGAAATCTGCCGCTACATTTTTATACGCGGGGCTGGAAAAGGCCGAAGCGTGTACTTCCGCGAGTGAAATGGCCGACGATGATTTGACCCAGTTGTTACGCCGCGATGCGCTTAGCCATGGAGAGAGCGATCAAGGTGGGGATAGCTGCGACATCATTTGGGAGGTGGTCAAGCATCATGGCTTCTGGCAGGGCGAGGTGTTCAACCAGCGGCGCGACGGTACGCTTTTCTCGCAGTGGTTAACGCTGAATTGTATCGAGCCCGACCGCTACGATGGGCGGCTCTATGTCGCCGTTTTCTCCGATATTACCCATATTAAAGAGTCCCAGCGCCGCGCTGAGTACCTGGCCACGCATGACGCGCTAACGGGCTTGCCCAATCGCACCCTGTTTCAGGACCGCTTGCAGGTGGCCATTGCTAACGCCCGCCGCACCCAGCAACTCAGCGCGTTGATGTTTTTGGATCTGGACAACTTTAAAAGTATCAACGACACCCTCGGCCACGATGTGGGCGACGAACTGTTGATTCAGGTGGCCGCGCGGCTGCGGGAGTTGGTGCGCGAGCTGGATACTGTCGCTCGCCTCGGTGGTGATGAATTCACTGTTATTCTGGTGGATACCACCATTGAAGGGGCGGAGCAGGTTGCCAAGCGCATTGTCGAGTCGCTGGCTCGCCCGTTTGACGTGCGTCGACACTCGCTGTTTGTCACCGCGAGCATCGGGATGGCGCTCTGCCCGGTGGACGGGGAAAACGTCGCCGGACTGACAAAAGCGGCGGATACCGCCATGTACCGAGCAAAAGAGAACGGGCGTGACCGCTTCGAGCTGTTTAAGCCCGAGCTGCAAGAGCAGTTAATGCGCGATGTGGCAATTGAGCAGGGGCTGCGCGATGGCATGGAGCACGAGCGCCTGACCTTGGTGTATCAGCCCAAATTTTCCAGTGCAGACCCCGACAAACTCGTGGGCGCCGAGGCGCTGTTGCGCTGGCAAGATCCGGCGCTTGGCCAGGTGAGCCCCGCCGATTTTATCCCGGTTGCCGAGGCCACCGGTTTGATTCTGGAGCTTGACCGTTACGTGGCTTTTATGCTGATCCAACAATTGGCCTCCTGGATCGCTCAAGGGAACACGCCGTATCCCATTGCCATGAACGTGTCGGCACGCAGCTTCCAAGAGGAGCGTTTTGTCGCGCACCTCTTCAGTCTATTGACCCAGTACCGCGTGCCGTATGCATTAGTCCAGGTTGAAATTACCGAGAGCACGCTCGTGGATCGCTCAAGCTCGGCGCTTGGCAATATCGAGAAGCTGCGCGAGGCGGGCATCAAATTGGCGGTGGATGATTTTGGCACCGGCTACTCATCGCTGGCTTACCTAAAGCGGATGCCGTTGGCGGAGCTTAAGATTGATAAAAGCTTTGTGGATGGCTTGGGCGGGGATGACGAGAGCGACCAAGCGATTGCCATGGCCATTTTGGGTATGGCAAAAGCCCTCAAAATTCGTACGGTGGGCGAGGGGGTCGAAACACAGGCGCAGCTTCAATGGTTGGCGGATAACGGCTGCGATTTTGTTCAAGGCTATTGGCTCTCCCGCCCATTAACGCTTGAGGATTACACACGGTTGATGACCGAGCGCCAATGACGTTAAGCGCGGCCCCCGTTTCCGTTGATGGCATCTAAACAGGGCGACCCACAAGAGGTGTTATGAATGGCGTATAGTCCTGGCTTTATTGCCCAGTGCGAAGAGGAAAAACTGCATCTCTCGGGTGCCATACAGCCCCATGGCGTGCTTTTGGTGTGCGACCGCCAAGGGCGGCTTTCGCATGTGTCGGCTAATGCTGCTGAGTGGTTAGGCGAAAAGGCCACACCCGCAGCGCTGCTGGGGCAGCCGTTGCCGCATTTTTTGCGCGAGGTGGATGCTGGCGCGGCACCACTAAATGCCGGTGAGCATTATCTGGGCCAAAGTCACGTCTCGGCACAGGAGTTTGATGTCGTCATAAGCGACAACGGTGAGCAGCGCCTCTTTGAACTCTACCCGGTCATAGCGCATGCCAAGGCGTTGATGGCGCCGGTGGCAACGCAGCCTATCCCCCGAGACAGCGCTGAGCTTGATGCGCAGTGCCAGCAGCTGCTTGAGACCCTACGCGAAATGAGCGGCTACGACCGAGTGCTTTACTACCGTTTTCTCCCCGAAGGCGATGGGGAAGTCCAAGGTGAAGTGCTGCGCGAAGCGAGCATGGGGCGTTATAGGGGCCTGCGCTTTCCGGCAAGCGATATTCCCCAAGTCGCCCGCGAGTTGTATCTGGCCAATCCCTGGCGTGCCATTCCCGATGCCAAGGCGGAGCCGGTGCCGATTGTCAGCCGAGAGGAAGATGCCGTACCCAATCTCTCCTGGGTCGATTTGCGCAGTGTCTCGCCGGTCCATCAGGAGTACATGGCCAATATGGGCGTGGGTGCCGCGGTGTCGCTGCCCATTGTGTTCGGCGGCGAGCTCGACGCGCTGATTTCTTGCCATGCGGCGACCCCGCGCCCGCTGACCGTTAGCCAACTGAGCGCGATGCGCGAAGAGCTTGATGCATTTAACCTGCGCCTACGCGATTTTAAAGCACGCAGGCGGCTTCAAATATTTGAAGGCTTGCAACACCACTTTGGCCAGGCGCAGACGGTATTGAAGCATCACGGCTCCATCGAAAAAGCCTGGCCCGAGCTAAGCCAGTGGTTGCTGGAGACGTTCAATGCCGATGGCGTTGTCCTGCAAATCGGTACGACCTATTACACCCAGGGCAGCGTGCTACCCAAAGAGGGCATCGCGGCGGTGGACGCGCGGATTCGCCAGGAGGGGCGCTCATTGTGGCTGAGCGACCGGCTCTCTTATGACTGCCCTAATCTGCCGCTCACGAGCGTGGCGGGGGTCGCCGTGGTGCGCGACCTTCCGTTGGACCCGCACGAAACGGCCCATCTTTACCTATGCCGTGAGGAGTACATCTACCAAGTGACGTGGGGCGGTAACCCCGATAAACCCGCGGATTACCGCCAAGGCGGGCGCGGTATTGCCCCTCGGCGCTCGTTTGAAGCCTGGGTGGAGCAGCGCCTAGGCCATAGCCGGCCGTGGTCCAAAAATATCCAGCTTTATCTGCTTAAACTACGCGCGCTGTTACAGCAAGCCAAACGTCACCTCGAAGAGGAGCGTGACAGTGGAAGCGGATAAGCTAGCGCGTTTTCTCAAAGCCTACACGCGCCAAGCGCACCACCGGGTAGACCAACACCCCCTGCTTAAGCCGCTGATGCAGGCTAAGCTGGAGGTTAACCACTACGGATATGCGTTAACCGCGCTTTATCCCGCCGTTTGTTGGCTTGAACAGAGCGTCATGAACGCCGCCACTGCCTATCGATGGGCTTACCCTGTCGTGTCGCGTAGCGCGCTGTTAGCCGCCGACCTGGCAGCGCTTGGCTGGGTCGCACCGACCGGGATAACGACTAAGGCCAGTTTGCCCGCCTCCAAGGCGCACGCCTTAGGTGCCCTTTACGTGCTGGAGGGCTCGCGCCTGGGGGGCGAAATGATCGCCCGTCACGTGCAAAAGCGTCTAGGAGAGACCGTGCCGCGGAGATTTTTCACCGCGCCACATCCCCTAGGCCCCGGCTTTTGGCCGCTCTTTTGGCGCTTTGCCGTCGCTGAATGCGCTCCCCGCGAGTGGCAAGCCGTGGGGGATGGGGCATGGCAAGCGTTTGCGAGCTTTGAAACTAAATTGTCCCTAGCGCAACCTCTTCTTACGCCAAGCCCAGCGCCCAAAGAATAAACGCATCTTGACGCGCGTTATCGCGCCACGCTTTAAACCGGCCCGAAGCGCCGCCGTGGCCGCTCTCCATATCAGTGTGCAGCAGAACGGGCGCCCCGCCTTGTTGGCACTGGCTCACCCGGGCATAAAACTTCGCCGGTTCCCAGTAGCCCACCCGCGTATCAAACCAGTTTCCCTCTATCCACAGCGCGGGATAGGTCTGTGCGGTGACGTTATCCAGCGGCGAGTAGGCGGCCATGCGCTCTGCCACCTCGGGCGCTTGGGGGTTGCCCCATTCGCTATATTCGGCGGTGGTGAGCGGAAGCTCGGGGTTTTGCATGGTGCGCAGCACGTCGAGAAACGGCACATCAAGCACCGCCGCGCAGAAGGCGTTGGGCGCTCGGTTAACACAAGTGCCCACCAGCATGCCGCCTGCGCTCGCGCCCACGGCGACGATGCGGCGCGCATCGCTGACACCCTGTTCGACCAGAGCGTCGCGCGCGGCGAGAAAGTCGTGAAAGCTGTTCTCTTTATGCGCCATCTTACCGTTTAAGTACCACGGCTCGCCACGCTCGCCGCCGCCGCGCACATGCGCCACCGCAAACACAACGCCGCGGGCGAGCAGTTCCAGTCGCGCGATGGAAAACCACGGGTCCAAGGGCTCGCCATAGGCGCCGTAGCCGTAAAGCAGTGTTGGCAGCGGTTGGCCATTGTCCACTTGAGTGGCGAGGTCGGCGCGCATCACCATCGATACCGGCACCTGCTCGCCGTCGGCGCTTTGCGCCCAGATTTGCCGGCTTACAAGCTGCTCAGGTTGAAGGTCGCCGTAAAGCGGCTGGGTTTTGACCACACGGCGCTGGCCGGAGGTGACCTCCAGCTCAACCCAGCGTGGCGGCTGAGTAAACGACTCTTCGCGCAGACGCAGCGTCGTGGTGGCGAAGTGCGGCGCGTCTTCTAAAAACTGCGAGCAGGGCGTTTCGGGGAGTGCTAAACGCTCATCGCCAATGATATGCGGGTGGCGCGCTGGGGAGGCGCTGCTTGGGTCATCAAGCACTAATCGGCGCAGGTAAACCTGCGCTTCAAGATGGTCGCGTTCGGCGACCACTAACCCCCAGGCGAACGCATCGACACCTTCCAGGGTGGCCTCTTGGCGGTGGGCAAGCAGCGTTTGCCAAGGGGTTTGGGCGTCGACACCACCCGCCAACGCGTGCGCCTCACTGATGACATCGAGTTGAAAGTGAGGGCCAGCGTGGTTGTGCAGGCGGTAGAAGGCGCCGGGCCGGTGGTCGATGCTCGCCTCGACCCCGGGCGTTCGCGGGTGGAGGCACACCAGCGGGGCATCCGGCTTGTGCGCGGGAACCCCTTGTACCTCGCTGGTGTCCTTGGAGGCGGATTCCACCAGTAGCCACGCTTTTGAGCGCGTTTTACCGATGCCGACCCAAAACTCCGGGTCCGGCTCAATAAAGACGCGTTCGGGCGTGCCGGCGGCGGCGCTATCGGTGTGGGTGTGCCACGCAAGGGGGAGCCGCCAAATACTCTCCGGTCGCTGGGTGGTATCAAAACGGGTGAAAAGGAGCGTTGCGCCGTGGGCGCTTTGATCCTCCGCCCAGCACAGGCTAGGGCCAATATCCTCGAGCAGCCGCTGAGGTGCGCCATCGGGTAGGCGCTTAAGCCACAGTGAGAAACGTTCGTCGCCCTGGGTGTCCTCCGTCCACGCGAGCCACTGCTCGTCAGGGGGGAGGGCCATATCGCCAATGTCGAAAAAATCGTGCCCGGCGGCGCGCGCGGGGAGGTCAAAAAAACACTCGCGGCTTTGCGGCTGGCCGATGGGGTAACGCCACCAGCGCGGGTAGTCGTCATCGGCGCCGGTTTCGCTGTAGACGGTAAAGTGGTCAAGCGCGGTCTCAAGGCCGGTAATGGCAAGTTCCCGACGCGCCAGGTGGCCCTCATAGAGCGCCTTGGCGAGCGGTTCAAGCGGCGCGAACCAGGCGGCGTGCTGCGCGTTGGCCGCGGTCAGGAAGTCACGGACCTCGGGCGCTTCGGCGTCTTCCAGCCAGTGCCAGTGCGGGTCATCGGCGCGAAAATAGCGCGCCACCGGCGAAGCGCTTGCGTTGCTTGGCTGTGCTTTGCTCAATTGATAGGTACCATTAGCTAAATGAGTGTCGGGTACGTTGGCCCGCGAGAATCGTATCGTGTGAGGGTATTATGCTGTTTGCTGATTCAATGTCACTGCTTTGGTTGAGCTATTACGCTGTTTCGCTGGTTGTCTTGATCGCCGTTTACTTTGCCTTGGCGCTACTCCCGCGTCTAGCGCGCTTGGTCGTGACCTGGGGCGTCGCTGGCGCCATGTGGGCACCGGCGCGTTTTCGCTTACCGCTGGTGGAAGAGGGCGAGTTCTACACCGGTTGGGCGCCCTCGGCGATGGTGGCGGCCGTGGGCGTTATGGAAAGTAACGCCGGTGCCCTTCGCGCGGGACTGATGTGGTTGTTATTGGGTGTGGTGCTGGGCGCTTTGGTGGGTGTGGCACTTTGGTGGTGGCGCCGCCCAAGTGCTGGTGAGCGCCAGGAGCGCGAACCGCACGCTGAGTCCGAGCCACAAACGCCACGCCGCCGTGAACCGGTGCTCTAACGTCCCCAAGGAGCGTCAGAATGTGCGAGCTTTTGGGCATGAGCGCCAATGTGCCGACCGATATCTGCTTTAGTTTCGCCGGCTTTCTGCATCGCGGTGGCGGGACAGGACCGCACCGCGATGGCTGGGGGATCGCGTTTTACGAAGAGGGAGGGTATCGGGAGTTTCGCGACCCGCACCCCTCGGTGGATTCGCCCATCGCTCGGCTGATTTGCGACTACCCAATTAAATCCCACGTGGTCATCAGCCATATTCGGCAGGCCAATGTGGGGGGCGTGCGCCTTGCCAATACCCACCCTTTTACTCGGGAGATGTGGGGGCGGCCGTGGTGCTATGCCCACAACGGCCAACTGAACAAAGAGTGGAAGGCCTTACCACTGGGCGCCTATACGCCGGTGGGCACCACCGATAGCGAGCACGCGTTCTGTTTTTTGATGGGCGAGTTACGTCGCGCCTTTCCCGAACCACCGACGCAGCCAGAGCGTTTGTGGCAGCATCTTCATGGGCTGTGTGAACGCTTGCGCGGGCTGGGTGTCTTTAATCTACTGCTCTCCGATGGCATCTATCTATACACTTACTGCTCGACCAAACTGGCGCACATCACCCGTCGCGCGCCCTTCGGCGAGGCCGAACTCTCGGACGCGGAATTGACGGTGAATTTTGCCGAGCACACAACGCCCAATGATGTGGTCTCCGTGATCGCCACCGAACCGCTCACCCATAACGAGACCTGGCAGCGAATGGCGCCTGGTGAGCTTCTGGTGTGGAAAGAGGGCGAAATCCAAACGCGCATTAGCACGGACTCAACGTCAGAATAAAACAAAAGTTTCAATCGATCGTTTTACAGTATTGGTAGAGTCGTATATCGTTTAAAGCCGGGTTAAACGGTTCTAAAAGCGGTTCCAGGAACGGCTTTAAAAAACAATAAGGTCGGTGCCAACCCCGACCCCCATAGCGGAGATTGCTGATGAGCGAACACGCCAATACCCCCGTTAACCAGGCGGGTGTGCTTCAGGGGCCTGAACTCAAAGGGCTAGCGGATTACGACTCGGTGACGGATGTGTTTCACGCTGCGGTGAAGCGATACGCCTCCAAACCCGCTTTCACCTGTATGGGGCAAACGCTAAGTTTTGCTGATCTTGACCGCCTGTCGGGGGACTTTGCCGCTTGGCTTCAGCATGAAACCGACCTTAAGCCGGGGGATCGTATCGCGATCCAGCTGCCTAACGTGTTGCAGTTTCCGGTGGCCGTGTTTGGCGCGCTTCGCGCGGGACTGGTGGTCGTGAACACCAACCCGCTCTACACCGAGCGGGAAATGGCCCACCAGTTCAAAGACGCCAATGCCAAAGCGATTGTGATCCTGGCCAACATGGCCGATAAGTTAGAGCGCGTACTGGATAAAACCGATATTAAACACGTGCTGGTCACCGAGCTTGCCGATCTACACGGCGCGCCCAAGCGCTGGCTGATTAACGCCGTGGTCAAGCACGTTAAAAAAATGGTGCCGGGGTACTCGATCGCCAGCGCGCTAGGATTTCGGGAGGCGCTTAAAAAAGGCGCATCGCTTGAGCACCAGGATGTCCACCGCCATCAAGAGGACCTCGCCGCGCTGCAGTACACCGGGGGCACCACCGGTATGCCCAAGGGCGCAATGCTGACGCACCGTAACCTGGTGGCGAACATGCTGCAGGCCCGCGCGGCGATTGGCGGTAACTTAAACGACGGCGAGGAGCTAATGATTGCGCCGCTGCCGGTTTACCACATCTACACTTTTACGGTGAACTGCCTGTTTTTGATGGAAACCGGCAACCACTCGCTGCTGATTACCAACCCGCGCGATTTGGATAGCTTCGTTAAAGAGCTGAAGGGACTGCCGTTTACTGGGTTTATCGGCTTGAACACGCTGTTCAACGCGCTGTGCAACCGCGACGATTTCAAGCAGTTGGATTTCTCCAAGCTGCACCTGACCATTTCGGGCGGCATGGCGCTGACCAAAACCACCGCCAAGCGCTGGGAGGAGGTGACCGGCTGCCCCGTCGCTGAAGGGTACGGGCTGACCGAAACGTCGCCGATTGTGAGCTTCAACCCCCAAGATGCGATCCAGCTTGGCAGCATTGGTAAGCCGGTCGCGGGTACCGAAGTGAAGGTCATCGACGCTGATGGCAACGACTTGCCGCTCAATGAGGCGGGGGAGCTTTGTGTCCGGGGGCCGCAGGTGATGAAAGGCTACTGGCAGCGCGAAGATGAGACCCGCCATTCGATTGACGCCGATGGCTGGTTCCATACCGGTGACATCGCGGTGCTGCAGGAGGATGGCTATATTCGCATCGTCGATCGCAAAAAAGACATGATTCTGGTGTCGGGCTTTAACGTCTATCCCAATGAAGTGGAAGATGTGGTCGCGGCACACCCGGATGTGCTGGAGAGCGCTGCCGTGGGTGTCAAGGATGAGGCCAGCGGTGAGGCGATTAAACTCTTCGTGGTGGCCCGCAACGATAAGCTCGATAGCCAAGCACTACGCGAGTGGTGCAAAAAAGAGCTGACGGGGTATAAAGTCCCGAAATTCGTCGAGTTTCGCGATGAACTGCCGAAAACCAACGTGGGCAAAGTGCTGCGCCGCCAACTGCGCGATGAGGAGAGCGCGTGACGCTAGGTTAGCCGCCACCCAAACGAAAGCGTTACACTATCCGGCCCGCTCAGATGAGCGGGCTGCCTTGTTTTCAAAACAGTTTTGAAAACAGCTTTGAAACCTGTTGTGAAAAAAAATGTTTTACACGCGTTTTGCGACCGTTTTACGTGACCGAATAGGAACCCACGCCGATTGTGACCACTGATACCCCTTCCTCCCAGAGCGATGCGCAGCGCCTTGAGCGCCTCTTCCAGGCTATTCCCACCTTGATGCACCGCGATGCCGAGGCGCTGAACAAGCGCTTGGCCGGGCTCAAGCGGCGCCTGCGCGAGAATAAGCCGATCGACCGCGGGCTGAACAAGGTGGCACAAGAAATGGCGCAGGCAGAAAGCCGTCTTGAGCAGCGTAAAAGCCAGCCTGTCACGCTCAATTATCCCGCGGAGCTTCCGGTGGTGGAGCGCCGCGAGGATATTCTTCGCGCCCTGAGCGAGCATCAAGTCGTCATCGTGGCAGGGGAAACCGGCTCGGGGAAAACCACGCAGTTGCCCAAAATTTGTTGGGAATTGGGGCGTGGCCAGCGTGGTTTGATCGGCCACACCCAGCCGCGGCGTCTCGCGGCGCGCAGCGTGGCCACGCGCCTTGCCGAAGAGATGGAGGTGCCGCTGGGTGAGCAAGTGGGCTATCAGGTACGTTTTACCGACCAGAGCCGCGACACCACCCTGGTCAAGCTGATGACCGACGGGATTCTGCTCGCCGAGACCCAGCACGACCCGCTACTGCTGCGCTACGACACGATCATTATCGACGAGGCGCACGAGCGCAGTCTCAATATCGATTTTCTGCTCGGCTACCTTAAGCGGTTGCTGCCCAAGCGACCCGATCTCAAGGTCATCATTACCTCGGCGACCATCGACGTTGAGCGCTTTGCCGCGCACTTTGGCAGCGTCGAAGCGCCCGCCCCGGTGGTGGAGGTGACCGGTCGCACCTATCCGGTCGAGGTGCGCTACCGGCCACTGGTGCGCGACGATGAAGACGAAGAGGACCGCACGCTGCAGGAGGGGATTCTCCACGCGGTGGAGGAGATTGAGCAGATCGAGCGGGAAAAGGGCTGGCTGCACGGCCCGCGCGATGTGTTGATCTTTCTTCCCGGTGAGCGCGAAATTCGCGAAACCGCCGATACGCTGCGCCGCGCCGACCTTAAAGGCACCGAGATACTGCCGCTCTACGCACGCCTCTCCAACGCCGAGCAGAACCGCGTGTTCGCGCCCCATAAAGGCCGGCGGATCGTGTTGGCGACCAATGTGGCGGAAACCTCGCTCACCGTGCCCGGTATTCGCTACGTGATCGACCCGGGGTTGGTGCGCATCAGCCGTTACAGCTACCGCTCCAAAATTCAGCGCCTGCCCGTTGAACCGGTGAGTCAAGCAAGCGCCAACCAGCGCAAGGGCCGCTGCGGGCGTATCGCGGAAGGGGTATGCATTCGTCTCTATGACGAAGAGGATTTTCTCTCGCGGCCCGAGTTTACCGACCCGGAAATTCAGCGCACCAATTTGGCCTCGGTGATTCTTTCGATGCTGGCGCTGAAGCTCGGCGAGATCGAGGCCTTCCCGTTCGTCGACCCGCCGGATAGCCGCTTTATCAAAGATGGTTTCCGTTTGCTGTTCGAGCTCGGCGCGGTGAGCGAAGCGCAGCGGTTGACCCCGCTTGGGCGCAAGCTGGCGCGGCTCCCCATCGACCCGCGTCTGGCACGCATGGTGCTGGAGGGCGCCGAGCGTGGCAGCCTGCGCGACGTGCTGGTGGTGGTCTCGGCGCTGGCGATACAGGACCCTCGCGATCGCCCGGCGGACAAACGCCAGGCGGCGGATCAAGCGCACCAGCGCTGGCACGACCCTGACTCCGATTTCGTCGCGCTTTTGAACCTCTGGCACGGCGTGGAGAATGCCCGCGAGGCGCTCTCGGGCAACCAACTGCGGCGCTGGTGCCGCGAGCACTACATTAACTACCTGCGTGTGCGCGAGTGGCACGATACCTTCCGCCAGCTGCGCCAACTGCTGCGCGATATGGAGATCGAGGTGCCCGCGCCGCTGCCCCGCGACCCCGAGCAGAGCGAAGAGCAAGCGCGCCAAGCGCGGCGTAAAACCTCAGGCAAGCTGCACCAGGCGCTGCTCTCGGGGCTTTTATCGCACCTAGGGCTTTTGAACGAAAATCGCGAATACCTCGGCGCGCGCAATCGCAAGTTCATGATTCACCCCGGCTCTGGGCTGGCCAAGAAAACACCCAAATGGGTGATGGCGTTTGAGCTGGTCGAGACCTCGCGGCTTTTCGCCCGCACCGTGGCCAAAATCGACCCGACGTGGATTGAGCCCCAGGCTCAGCACCTGGTCAAACGCAGCTACGCGGACCCGCACTGGGAGATGAAGCGTGCCCAGGTGGTGGCCAAAGAGCAGGTGACCCTGTTTGGCTTGCCGATTGTCACCGGACGCCGGGTGCACTACGGCCCCATCGCCCCCGAGGAGTCCCGCGAGCTGTTTATCCGTCGCGCCTTGGTCGAGGGCGAGTTTCGCACCCGAGGCGAGTTCTTCGCGCACAATCGCGCCTTGATCGAAGAAGTCACCGATCTGGAAGACCGTGCGCGCAAGCGCGATATCCTGGTCGACGAAGAGACGCTGTTCGCGTTTTATGATGAGCGTATCCCGGCCGATATCGTAAACGGTAAAGGTTTTGAGCACTGGCGCAAACAGGTCGAGCGCGAAGACCCCGAGGCGCTTAAGCTCGATTTAGCCATGCTCAAGGCCCGCGACGCCGGCGAAGTGACCAAGACGCAGTACCCCGATCACATCACCCTTGGTGGGGTGAGTTACCCTTTGAGCTACCACTTCGCCCCTGGAGCGGAAGACGATGGCGTGACCATCACGGTGCCGGCGGCGATGCTGCCCCAGCTACCCGTCCAGGCGCTGGAGTGGCTGGTGCCGGGGCTTCTGCGCGAAAAGTGCATCGCGCTGATGAAATCGCTGCCTAAGGCGATTCGCCGCCAGGTGGTGCCGATCCCTGACTGGGTCGATGCGGCGCTGGAGACGCTGGTGCCTAACGAACGGTCGCTGACGGAAGCGTTGGGTGACTTTATTCGCCGCCGAACCGGCACCCGGGTGCACCCCGATGATTGGCGCCTGGATCAGCTTGAGCCGCATCTGTTCATGAACGTGCGGGTGGTCAACCACGCGGGCGAGACGCTGGGACAGGGGCGCGATGTGCGTGCGCTGGAAAAACGCTTCGAGGAAGCCGCCAGTGCCGGTGCCCAAGCCTTGGCCAAACAGGTCAGTGACGCGCCGGCGGTAACGGAGCTGCCCGATGAGCCCCTGCCCGCGTCCAATGTGACCGAGCAGGCCGGCATTCGTGTGGAGGCGTATCCGGCGCTGGTCAGCGAAGGCGGGCAGTTCAATGTCGCGCTCTTTGATCACCCGGCCAAGGCGCAGGCTGCTCACCGCGATGGCGTGGCGCGTTTGGCGATGGCGAAATGCCCCGAACAGGTGAAAACCATTAAGCGCCTGCGCGGGGTGGAAACCTGCGCGCTGCTGTTCGCCAAGGTGGGCAGCAAACAGGCACTGGTGGATGATTTGGTGCGTGCCACCTTTACCCAAGTGGTCGCGGTCGAGCCGCTGCCGCGCGCCGCGGGCGAGCTGTCTGAGCGCCTTGAAGCCTGCCAGGCGGCGCTGATTCCCCATGCTGAGCAACTACTGGCGCAGACCGAAGCGGCATTGAAAGAGCACTTAGCCGTCAGCAAACAGCTCAAAGGCCAGCTAAACTTCGCCTTGGCGTTGACCTATAGCGATATTAAAACCCAGATGCAGCGCTTGGTGTATCCAGGGTTTATCAATGATGCCGGTGCGTGGCTGTCGGAGTATCCGCGCTATATGCAGGCGGCCCTCATTCGGTTGGAGAAAGCCCCTCGCGAGCGCGGGCGCGATCAGATGATGATGAGCGAAATCCAGGCACTAGAATCACGCTGGGAGGCGCGACGCGAGTCGCAGCGTCGAGGCGATGTAGAAGATCCGGCGCTCGTCGACTTTGGCTGGTGGCTGCAGGAGCTTCGCGTGTCACTCTTTGCCCAGCAGCTGGGCACGCAAATGCCCGTCTCGGTCAAACGGCTGGAAAAACAGTGGCAGGCCATTACCGAAACGTAAGCGAAAGTTGGCAGGGCCTACGGTAAAGGACTGGTCAAACCGGCCGGAAAAGCACACAGTAACGTTATCGGCGCCGCCGATGGCGCAATACAAGCCCGCTTACGCGGGAAAGGCAGATCGCCGCCGAGAGGAGATAGGCATGACAGACGTGGTGATTACCGGTACAGGCCTCTACACACCGGAACACGCCATTGATAACGACGCGCTGGTCGCGGCGTTCAATACTTGGGTGGCGCAAGAGAATGCGCGCAATGCTAAGGCCATTGAGGCCGGCGAGCGCGAACCCTTAGCCTACTCAAGCAGCGAGTTTATTGAGAAAGCCTCCGGGATCAAAAGCCGCTATGTACTGGATGCGAAAGGTATTCTCGACCCAGAGCGAATGCGCCCCAAGCTACCCCAGCGCGGTAACGACGAGCTCTCGATTCAGTGTGACATGGCACTTGCGGCCGCGACACAAGCGCTACAAAACGCTAAGGTAACGCCCCAAGACATCGAGTTAGTCATCGTGGGTTGCTCCAATCTGGAGCGCGCCTATCCTGCCGTGGCGGTCGAGTTGCAAGATGCACTCGGCGCGCAGGGATACGGATTTGATATGAATGTGGCGTGTAGTTCGGCCACGTTCGCGATCGAGACAGCGACCAACGCGATCGCTTCCGGCAGCGTGAAACGGGCGCTGGTGGTCAACCCCGAAATTTGCTCGGCACATTTAAACTTTCGAGACCGTGACAGCCACTTTATTTTCGGCGATGCTTGTACTGCTGTGGTACTAGAAAGTAAAGACGTGGCGATTGCCCCGGAGCAGTATCAGGTCTTAGGAACTAAACTGGTCACACGCTTTTCCAACGCCATTCGCAACAATGCGGGCTTCTTGAACCGGGTAACGGACAGTGACCCGTTGGCGTCTGATAAGCTTTTTGTGCAGGAGGGCCGGCGAGTGTTCAAAGAGGTTTGCCCGCTGGTGGCGAAACTCATCACCCAACACTTGGCGTCGCTGGAGCTTAGCGGTGCTGACCTTAAACGCCTGTGGTTGCACCAAGCGAATCGCCATATGAATGACTTGATTGCCCGCAAAGTGCTAGGCGCCGACCCCAGCGAGGAACAGGCGCCGATTATTCTTGATCGCTATGCGAATACCAGCTCGGCGGGCTCGATTATCGCGTTTCACCTCCATCGTGAGGCGATCGCCCCCGGCGATATCGGCGTGATTTGCTCGTTCGGTGCAGGATACAGCGCCGGGAGTGTTGTACTGCAGCGCGTGTCATCTGTTTGAGTCAAGCCTAAGGACGATTTAGAGAGAAATGCTCATGTCGATGTTTTCCCATTCGCGCGCAACGGAATGCCTGCGACGCGCTACGTGGTTACCTATTACGCTGGGGCTGACGGTGTTTTTAGCCGGCTGCGCTAGTTCGCAAACCGCTGAAACGCGCCACCCTGATGACCCTTGGGAAGGCTTCAATCGGCGCGTTTTTGTCTTTAATGATGTGCTCGACCGCTATGCGTTAAAGCCGGTGGCTCGCGGATATCGCTTTGTAACGCCCGACCCGGTAGAGACCAGCGTGGGCAACTTTTTTTCCAACCTAGGCGAGGCGCGCACGGTCATTAACAGTCTTTTGCAAGGCAAGGGCAGAAACGCCAGCCTTTCGACGTCGCGTTTCATCATCAACTCGACCGTGGGGGTTGGCGGGCTCTTTGATGTCGCGTCCCGAATGGACATTACCGGCGATGAGGAGGACTTCGGTCAAACGCTGGCGGTTTGGGGATGGGACGAGTCACGCTACTTAGTGCTGCCCCTATTAGGCCCAAGCACACTGCGTGATACCACCGGTTTGCCCGCCGATCGCGCCGCTGACCCGTTAACGTACTTGGATGATGAGACGACAGAAATTGCCCTGACGGTTCTTGACGTAGTGGATACGCGGGCTGGCTTGTTGGATCAAGAGGAGTTGATCCAAGGCGACCGCTACCGCTTTATCCGGGATGCGTTCCTGCAACGTCGTCAGTTTGAAATTAGCGATGGCGAGATAGGTGAAGATCCTTTTGCTGCCGACGACTTTGGGTTTGATGACGCGGATTTCGACGACGCCGACTTCGAAGAAAATGGCGCTGACTGAGGCTTTTCATGCAGCGTTCTAAGCAGCTGATTGCAGTCATTGACGAGCCTGGCGAAGAGCGTGATGCCCTTGCCGAGGCGATCACCTGTAAGGATATGGGCGTATTTGCGGCCGCGAACATCGACCACTTGCCAGCGGAAACCGCGCTGATCGTGGCCCATGCGCGTGCGGTGCCGCGCCAGCAATGGTCCAACCTGACGCGCCGCTTACCGACGCTGGTGGTCAGCGATTCGCGCCAGGATGCCGATCTGATCAAAGCGGTCGATGTGGGGCTGGTGGACTACATCGTCCACCCACTACGCCACGCCGAGCTATTGCGCCGCATGATTCGTAAAGCCATTGAGCTTCATGCGCTGGCGCTTGAGCGCGATCGTGATCGCGAGCGCTTGGCCGAGCTGAATGAGAGCTTGGAAACGCATTTGGCGCTTTTGCGCATGGATCAGCAAAGCGGTGGCCATATACAGCGCCGGCTGTTGCCGGTGCACCCGAAGGTGATCAACGGTGTCTATTTCGATTACTGGTTCGCGCCGTCGCTCTATCTGTCGGGGGATTTTCTCGACTACCAGCGCTATAACGAACGCTATAGCGCTTTTTACTTCGCGGATGTCTCCGGCCACGGGGCGTCTTCCGCCTTTGTGACCGTATTGCTGAAGTATCTATGCAACCGCTGGCTGCATGAGTGGAATGGAAAGCACCCCGAGCGCTTGCCCGCTGACTGGTTGGCGGCGCTCAATCGCGAGCTTCAAGGGACGGATATTGGCAAACATGCCACCCTTTTTGTGGGTGTGATTGACCACGAGGCTCATACGCTTCACTATTCTCTCGGCGCGCAGCTACCTATGCCGTTGCTGTACGCTAACGGTCAGCTTATACGCTTAGAAGGGGAGGGGATGCCGGTTGGGCTTTTCCCCGGTGTTGAGTACCCCACGCTTCGCTGCGAGTTACCGCCGCAATTTACTCTCTGGCTATGTTCAGATGGCGTTCTGGAATGCTTGCCGGGCGATACGCTCGACTCGCGGCTCAAGGAACTAGAGTGTTTAGTCAGTAAGAGTGCCACACTTGAGCAGCTGCACGACCGGCTAGCTTTGACTAGCGCCCATATCTCAAATGAGGAGGCGTTAGATGAAAGAGATAGCCCCGACCGCAATGCTCTACCCGACGATCTGACAATCATGATGGTGAGCGGATTTGGTCATGCTGATTGAAGAGGGCCGTATTAAAGCGGCGTTCGAATCCGGTGTTTTTGTGCTAAAACTCTGCGGGGACGTGCGTCTGACGCTTTGCGCGACGCTCGATACCCAAGCGCAACGTTTAGCGCAAACACCTGGGCTTAAGGCCGTGATGATTGACCTGCGGGAGGCCACGAATGTGGACTCCACGGCACTAGGCTTTCTGGCCAAAGTCGCGATGGCGGTAAAAGGGCGCCTTGAGCAGTCGCCGACGATCATCGTGGACAACCCCGACGTGCGGCAGATGCTCGATGTGATGGGGTTCGCGCGCTTTTTTACCCTGATGGAAGAGCCTTTGCTCGTCCATCTGCCCGACGCAGAGGAAGATTTGCCGCAAATCCCTGCCGATGAAGAGGGGCTGCGGGAGCGCATTCTAGAAGCGCACCGTATTTTAATGCACATCAACGAGCACAATCGCGAGCAGTTTCAGCCGCTCGTTGAGATGTTAGAGTCGCAGGAACCCCCCTCGTCACACTAAACGCCAGGCCTCAGGCGCTCATGTGAAAGGCAGGCTGTGCTGCCTTTCGCTATTTTGGCTCACGCTTGGGCGTTTTGACGCAACTCCCCGAGGAGCGTTTCCAGCTCACGCTGATCGGCCATAAACTTGCGAATGCCTTCGGCGAGCTTGTCGCTTGCCATTTCATCCTGGTTCATTTCCCAGCGGAAGGTGGCTTCGTCCAAGGGAGCGGTGGGTTCGTGGCTGGCTTTCTGCGGGTGCAGCATTCGCGTCAAATCGCCTTGCTGTTGATCGAGCTCATCCAGCAGTTTGGGCGAGATCGTCAACCGGTCGCAGCCTGCAAGCTGGGTAATTTCCCCGACATTGCGAAAGCTTGCGCCCATCACAATGGTGGGGTAGCCGTGCGCTTTATAGTGCTCATAAATGCGCTTGACCGACTGAACCCCAGGGTCGTTGGCGCCGCTGAAGTCAGCCTCGGGGTGGCGCGCTTTATGCCAGTCGAGGATGCGCCCCACAAACGGAGAGATCAGGGTGGCCCCGGCATCGGCGCAGGCCTGCGCTTGGGTAAATCCAAAAAGTAGCGTCAAGTTAGTGCGAATACCGTCGCGTTCCAGTTCGCGGGCGGCTTGAATCCCTTCCCACGTAGAGGCGATTTTAATCAAAATACGCTCGGCCCCGACGCCTTCGCGCTGATAGCGCGCAATCAGCGAGTGCGCGCGCTTAACCGTGGCAGCGCGATCAAAGGAGAGACGGGCGCTAACTTCGGTGGATACATAGCCAGGCACCAAGGCGCTGATTTCAGTGCCGATATCCACGGCGACGCGATCAACGGCCTCGTCGATATCGCGACTCTCGCTGGCGATCCGCGCCAGACGCTCTCGGCGATCCTGCTGCTGCGCCGCCTGCAAAATCAGCGAAGGGTTGGTTGTCGCATCCTGCGGGGTAAAACGGCGAATGGCGTCAAGATCGCCGGTATCGGCCACCACAGTCGTCATCGTTTTTAACTGAGAGAGAAGGCTCATCGCCATGTCGTGCTCCTTATGGGTAACTAGCGCTACTCTAACAAGGTGCGCACGCGGCGAACAGACGCCGGCATGGCGATGGAAAAAAGGATATAATTAGCTGACTATCTAATTTTTGCCGCTACAAGGAAGCTCATGCAACTCAATCCACGGCGCGTGGCGTTATTAGTCGCTGCCAATACAGCCCTTGCGCCCTTTGCCATCGATGCTTACTTACCGGCGATGTCGGTACTGGCGGAGAGCATTGGGGCGAGCATTCACCATACCGAACTCTCGATTAGCGTTTTTTTACTCGGCTTTGCCTTGGGGCAGCTCTTTTTTGGGCCGCTTTCGGATCGCCTCGGGCGCAAGCCGGTATTGCTGGGCGGCTTGGTGGTGTTTGCCCTGGCAAGCTTGATGATTACTCAGGTCGATAGTTTGCCCTCGCTGTTGGCGTGGCGGTTTCTTCAAGCCTTGGGCGGCGGCGCCTGTGTGGTCAACTCCGCCGCCATTGTGCGCGACTGCTTTCAAGGGCGCGAGGCGGCCCGTGTCATGTCCACGATGGCGATGATTATGATGCTAGCGCCCCTGGTCGCGCCGGCGGTGGGAAGCTTATTGCTCTATGTGGCGGGTTGGTGGCTGATTTTTGTGTTTTTGGCCGCCTACGCCGGCTTTTTGTTCTGGTTTCTAGGCACACGCTTGCCCGAAACCCGCGACACAACGCTACCGACTGCGTCTTTTCGCCAGGTGCTTCGCAACTACGCCAGTGTGCTGTCCCATCGAGAGGGAATGGGCTATATCTGCGCGGTCGCGGCTTCGTTTGCTGGGTTGTTCGCTTTTGTCACCGCCTCGCCCTTTCTGTATTTGGACTATTTTTCGGTGTCGCCGGCGCACTATCCGTTTATTTTTGGCGTCAATGTCGTGGTGATTGCGCTCTCCAATCGCGTCAATATTCACCTTTTAAAAAAGCGCACGCCGCAGCAAAACCTGCGCTTAGGGCTTGGGGTGCAGCTGTTTGCCGCCAGTGGTTTGGTATTGATGACGCTGACGGAGCTAACGACGTTACCGCTGGTAGTGGTGTTGGTGATGATGTTCACTGGAATGATCGGGTTGATTACGCCCAACGCCATTTCCTCGCTGCTCGATCACTTCGGTCATATCAGTGCCACGGCCACCGCTCTGCTGGGCGGTATTCAGTTCGGCTCGGGGGCGGTTGCCGGTGTCATGGTGGGGCTTTTTGAAGTGGAGCATCTTTGGCCCATGGTGCTGACAATGCTGGCGGCATCGCTTTTGGGTAATATCGGCGTGCGTTTGTTGACGTCTAAGCCATAAGGGCGGCTGCGGAAGGCGCTATCTTTTTTGCCCAACGTTAACGTCGCTTTTATGTCATTAAGCTGTCACAGAAAGCGGGCAAGGTATGTCGTGCGAAGGCCAGATCCCTTACATAGACAGGAGTAATTCGCATGAACCGTATTCTCAAGACCACCGTACTCGCCGCTGCCGTCATGAGCGTTGCCGGTGTTGCTCAGGCGCGCGATCAGATTCGTATCGTCGGCTCCAGCACCGTTTACCCGTTTGCCAGCTACGTCACCGAAGAGTTTGGCGCGCTGACCAACTACCCGACGCCGGTGATCGAGTCTACCGGTTCAGGCGGTGGCTTGCGTCTGTTCTGTAACGGCGTTGGCGATGGCACGCCGGATATCACCAACGCATCGCGCCGCATGAAGCCGTCTGAATTCGAGCGCTGCGAAGAGAACGGCGTGACCGATATCACCGAAGCTAAAATTGGCTCCGACGGTATCGTGCTGGGGCAGTCAACCGACAACCCCGCAGCGGACTTCACTCTCGAGCAGATTTTCTTGGCGGTAGCCGCTCAGGTGCCGGTTGACGGTGAGCTGGTCGATAACCCCTACACGAACTGGAGCGACATCGACGCCTCCCTGCCGGATCGTGAAATCTCTATTTACGGTCCGCCCACGACCTCCGGTACCCGTGATGCCTTTGAAGAGCTCGTCATGGAGACGGTTTCCGAAGAGATGGGCGTTTATGGCGATGAGGGTTACACCGAGATTCGCGCCGATGGGATGTATATCGACGCGGGCGAAAACGATAACCTGATCATTCAGCGTCTGTCGGAAGACACCGATGCGTTCGGTATCTTTGGTTACTCCTTCCTGGTGGAGAACCCCAATATGATTCAGGGCGCAAGCATTGGCGGCGTTGAGCCTGAAGCAGACGCGATCAGCTCGGGTGATTATCCGGTGGCGCGCTCGCTGTGGTTCTACGTTAAGAACCAGCACGCCGATATGGTGCCGCCGCTGTACGAATACGCCAACATGTTCATGGAAGAGCAGATGATCGGTGAAGGTGGTTATCTGGTCGATATTGGCTTGATTCCGCTGCCGGAAGCAGAGCGTGAAGCGTGGCGTCAGAAGGTAGCCGACCGCGCTGAGCTCGCACTGGAAGACTTAAAGTAAGTTAGTCCGCGTTCGTGCGAGAGGGCCGGTAGCCAAAGCGCTACCGGCCCTTTCTTTTGGAGGTGGCTTTTGTGGTGGCTTTTTTGATGGCACTTGTCACATTGCTGTCATGTTTTTGCCGCAAAGTAGGCGCCAACACGATTTCATTAGGTAACGCGAGAGAAATTCGATGCAAACCAACCAGCTACTTTTACTCTTTTGTACTGTGCTCTTGCTGCTGGGGCTGGTGGCCTTTTTTGTGGGCCGAGCCAAAGCCTCCCGCGTGCGTGCGACCGGTATCGCGATGTATGCACAGCCGGATCAGTATGCGTGGTTTGCGGTGCTTTCAACCGCGGGGCCTGCCGTGCTCGTGGGGGCGGTGGGCTCTTTTGCCTTATTGCTACTGGGCGCGGATATTCCGCCGCTGTATTTGTTGTCCGCAAGTCTTGTGGTCGCTGCCGCCGGTTTAGCTTTAGGGGTGGCGCAGGTGAAACCGCACTTTCATGCGCGCCGTGCTATCGAGCGTGTTATCCGTAAGACGTTAGCCGGGGCGGCGCTGATTTCGATTTTCACCACGTTCGGCATTCTTTTTTCGATTATTAGTGAAGCGCTGCGCTTTTTTCAGATGCACAGCTTCTGGGATTTCATCACCGGCACTACATGGAACCCAGGCGCTAGCTTTTTAGCGTCAGCTGGCCGCGGGGACGGTGGGGGTGCTGAGTTTGGTTCAGTGCCGCTTTTTGCCGGTACCTTCATGATCACATTGATCGCCATGCTGGTGGCTGTGCCAGTGGGGCTGGCGTCGGCGATCTACATGTCGGAGTACGCGCCACGGCGGGTGAGAACCATTGCTAAGCCGGTGCTTGAGGTGCTCGCGGGTATTCCAACGGTCGTCTATGGGTTTTTCGCCGCGATCACGGTGGCGCCGATTATTGTCGATATCGCGGGCTTTTTGGGCCTGGACGCCTCGTACAACAACGCGGTCGCCCCAGGTGTGGTGATGGGGATCATGATTATCCCGTTTATTTCTTCGCTCTCCGATGACGTGATCAACGCCGTACCCGATAGCATGCGCCAAGGTTCACTGGCGTTGGGAATGACCAAGGGCGAAACCATTCGAGATGTGGTGATACCCGCGGCGCTGCCGGGGATTATTTCCGCTTCGCTTTTGGGAATGTCGCGGGCGTTGGGGGAAACCATGATCGTGGTGATGGCTGCGGGTATGCGCCCCAACCTGACCGCTAACCCGTTAGAGGACATGACCACCGTGACCGTGCGTATTGTCGCGGCCCTCACCGGGGATCAGGAGTTTGAAAGTGCCGAAACGCTCTCCGCCTTTGCGCTGGGCTTGGTGCTGTTTGCGGTCACGCTTTCACTCAATTTGGTATCGGTGCTGATGATTCGTCGCTTCCGTGAAAAATATCGCGTCAATAATCTGTAACGCCTAGGATCTACCATGAGCCAATCATTTGATGACATTAGCCAGCAGCTCAAGCGTCGCCATCGTAAATCGGCCCGCTTGAAGTGGATATCCATGGGTGCTTTGGGGTTAGCTGGCCTATTTTTGCTGTGGTTTTTTAGCGACATGCTAAGTAAGGGCCTGCCAGCGTTCCAGCAAGCCTATGTGCAAACTGAAATGCACTACTCCGAAGAAGCGTCAAAGGATGGGCGTAAAGCCATAGATGATGTGCTGGTACCGGTTGTCAGTCGCACCGAAGTGCGTGGGATTCCGCTGCAACTGCGCAATAACCCGGAAATGGTCGGGAGCCGTGAAACGCGCTGGCTGCTCGCCAATAGCCAAGTTGATCAGTACTTAAAAGGGCATCGCCATAAACTTAGCGAAAGTGAAGTGGCAACCGTTGATGCCTTGGTCGAGTCGGGGCAGGTGGCGCTTAAATTTAACACGACCTTCTTTACCCAAGGTGACTCTAAAATAGCGGAAAGCGCGGGTATTCTCTCCGCTGTCGTGGGTACGATCATGACCATGATCGTCACCCTGGCTATCGCGTTCCCCATCGGGGTCATGACAGCGGTTTATCTGGAGGAGTTCGCGCCCGATAATCGCTTTACCCAAGCGATCGAGATCAACATCAATAACCTCGCAGCCATTCCGTCGATTCTGTTTGGTCTGTTGGGCCTGGCGATCTTTATTAATTTCTTCGGTGTACCGCGTTCATCACCGCTAGCCGGTGGTATGACGCTGGCACTGATGACGCTGCCGGTGATTATTATCTCCACGCGTACGGCCCTTCGCAGTGTGCCGGATTCGATTCGCCATGCCGCTTTCGGGGTCGGGTGTTCGCGCTGGCAGGTGGTGCGCGATCACGTCTTGCCGCTTGCCATGCCGGGGATTATGACCGGTTCCATCATCGGCTTGGCACAGGCGATGGGGGAAACCGCACCGCTGATTATTGTGGGCATGGTGGCCTTTATTCCCGACGTGGGCGCCTCCTTCACCAACGCGGCGACTGTGTTGCCGGCACAGGTATTTACGTGGGCAAGCGAGCCTGAACAAGCCTTTGTCGAAAAAACGGCGGGCGGTATTCTGGTGCTTTTAACCATTCTCATCTCATTAAATGCCTCAGCCGTCGTGCTGCGTAAAAAGTTTGAACGTCGCTGGTAAGCCCTACGTTTTCGAGGAAATTATTATGAATAGTCAAGCACCCCAAATGAGCCAGCAGCAAGCCCCGGCGATAGGGCAGCCTTACACGCACAACGAGCAGGCGTGCCACGATTTAAGCATTCGCGTACGCGATCTGAACCTGTGGTACGGCAAGAACCAGGCGCTAAAAGGGATCGACATCGACCTTTTTCAAAAAAATGTCACCGCCCTGATTGGCCCCTCGGGCTGCGGTAAGTCGACGTTTTTGCGCTGCTTAAACCGCATGAATGACCTAATACCCAATGTGCGGGTGGAAGGCCTGGTAGAGATGGACGGTAGAGATATCAATGCCGTCAAAATGGACGAAGTGGCGCTACGGCGCCGTGTGGGTATGGTGTTTCAAAAACCCAACCCATTCCCCAAGTCGATCTACGAAAACATCGCCTACGCGCCGCGCATGCACGACCTGGTCAGCCGCAAGGCGGATCAGGACGAACTGGTGGAAAAAGCACTGCGTGATGCAGGGCTCTGGGAAGAGGTCAAAGATAAGCTGCAGGATCCGGGCACGTCGCTATCCGGCGGTCAGCAGCAGCGCCTATGCATTGCGCGGGCGATCGCGGTGCAACCGGATGTGATCCTGATGGATGAGCCCACGTCGGCGCTGGACCCGATCTCGACGGCCACGATTGAAGACTTGATGGACCGTCTGAAAGAGAAGTTCACCATCGTCACCGTGACCCACAACATGCAGCAGGCGGCGCGCGTGGCGGATTACACCGCGTTTTTCCACTTAGGTGAAATCATCGAGTATAACGACACGCGTGTCATGTTCTCGACGCCGGCGAAGAAAAAGACCGAAGACTACATTTCAGGCCGCTATGGCTAACTAATTTTTGTAATGAGCTGTGCTCGTGGCGAGGCAGGCGCGTATTTTGCGTTGGCGCCTCGCCTTTTTTAGTCCTGCTTATATATGGAAAAATATATGTGTTGTTTGCTAGGGTAGCTGCCATCAATCTAAGGAGACGCCGAATGACACTCAAGATCGGAATCAACGGCTTTGGCCGCATGGGACGTTTGACCCTGCGCAGTCTATGGCAACAGGTAGCGTCGGGTAGCGTGACGCTTGTGCGTATCAATGACCCCGGTGGCGATGCAGCGACATTTGCCCACCTGCTGGCGTTTGATTCGGTGCATGGCCACTGGGCTCCGGGTGAGGGCATCTCAGCGACTCAAGATGCTATCAACATTGACGGCCATGACATTGCCTTTAGCGCTAACAGTGCCATTCCCGATAGCGACTGGTCGGCGTGTGATGTGGTGATCGAGTGTTCGGGTAAGCACAAGACCCGTGACAAATTAAACGCTTATTTGGATCAAGGGGTTAAGCGCGTCGTGGTTAGCGCCCCGGTAAAAGAGTCAGAGGTGCTCAATGTCGTGATGGGGGTTAATGATCACCTTTATGACCCCGAGAAGCATCGCGTGGTGACGGCGGCAAGCTGTACCACCAACTGCCTAGCGCCCGTGGTCAAGGTGATTCAAGAGACCTACGGCATTCGCCACGGCTCGATGACCACCGTTCACGACATCACCAATACCCAAACGATTCTCGATGCGCCGCATAAGGATCTTCGCCGCGCGCGTGCCTGCGGTATGAGCCTGATCCCGACCACCACTGGCTCGGCCAAAGCGATCACGGCGATCTTCCCCGAATTAGAGGGAAAGCTTAACGGCCATGCGATTCGGGTACCGCTGGCCAATGCGTCCATCACCGATATGGTGTTTGAGCTTGAGCGTGAGGTGACCACCGAAGAGGTGAACGCAGCGCTCAAAGCCGCCGCCGAAGGTGAGCTTGCAGGAATTCTTGGCTATGAGGAGCTCCCGCTGGTGTCGATCGATTACCGCACCGATCCGCGCAGCTCCATTATCGATGCGCTCTCCACCATGGTGATCAACGGCACGCAGCTTAAGCTCTACGCCTGGTACGACAACGAGTGGGGTTATGCCAATCGCACCGCGGAACTGGCGCTGAAGGTGGGTCGTGAATGAATCCATGGTGACCCGGATAAAAGCACTGCCGTTTGAAGTGCGCCAATACTTGCTGATAACGGGCAATTACTGGGCATTCACTCTCACCGATGGCGCCCTACGCATGTTGGTGGTCTTGCATTTCCACCAGCTGGGGTACTCGGCTCTTGAAGTGGCCATGCTGTTTCTGTTTTACGAAGCGTTTGGCGTGGTGACCAATCTGGTAGGCGGCTGGCTCGGCGCGAGGTTGGGGCTTAATCGCACCATGAACGTGGGGCTGGGTATCCAGATCGTGGCGCTCTCCATGCTGTTGGTGCCAGCGAGTATGTTAACCGTGGCGTGGGTCATGGCCGCGCAAGCGCTCTCGGGGATCGCCAAGGACCTTAATAAAATGAGCGCCAAAAGCGCGGTGAAAGTGCTCGTCCCCACGGATAGCGCGAATGCTAGTAGTGCGCTTTACCGCTGGGTGGCGATGCTCACCGGCTCCAAAAATGCGCTCAAGGGGCTCGGGTTTTTCGTCGGCGGCGCACTGCTAACGCTGATCGGCTTTCAGGGCGCTGTTTTGGCCATGGCGGTGATGCTGGTGGGCGTATTGGCACTTTCGCTTTGGCGGCTGAAAGCGGATCTCGGACGGCAAAAGCGTAAGCCGAAATTTACCGAGATATTCTCCAAGTCGCGCGCCATTAACGTGCTCTCCGCGGCGCGCCTGTGTCTTTTCGCTTCTCGCGACGTGTGGTTTGTAGTGGCCTTGCCGGTCTTTCTCTACGACCAGCATGGGTGGAGCCATTGGACGGTCGGGGGCTTACTCGCTATCTGGGTGAGCGGTTACGGCGGTGTGCAGACGCAAGCGCCCAAGTTATCTCGCCTGATCAGGGGGGATGCTCGCTGGTTAACCAGCGGCTGGGCCGCGACTCTTGCCGCATTGGCGATTGTGCTGGCGCTTTTACCTTTGGCCGAAGTGGGCTGGTTGGTGGTAGGGCTTCTCGCCTTTGGCGTACTGTTCGCCATCAACTCTAGCTGGCATAGCTACCTGATTGTTCACTATGCCCGTGCCGACGGTGTGTCCATGGATGTGGGCTTTTACTACATGGCCAACGCCTTGGGGCGATTGATCGGCACACTGCTCTCCGGCTGGCTGTATATGGCTTATGGTTTAAGTGCTTGCTTATGGATGGCGGCCGCCTTGGTCGCGTCGAGTGCGTTGATGGCATTGGCGTTACCCCAGGAGGCCTAAAACACTCCCAGCGTAACAACATGTTTTTAGACGCTCTCTTGCTTTCAATCAAGGTTTGAAGATGGGTGCGCCATATACTCTGGTCCTCCTCGTCGAATGAAGGCGTGAACAGAGTCGGAGAGAGTCATGGAAAAGGCCGCCACAGCACCTGGGAAAGAGGGTGCCGCTGATTTACTGGCAACAGCAACCAACGGCATCATCATCACCGACATCAATGGCATCATTCTGCAGGCCAACCAGGCCGCAGAAGGGATGTTTCAGTATGCCGCAGGTGCGCTTGTCGGTCGCCCCATTACCGAATTAATGCCCCACCCTGAGCGTTGTCGTCACCCGGATTATGTCGCCAATTACTTTCAGCAGGGTTCCCGCTATATGGTGGGGGCAACGCGAGAGGTTGAAGGCCTTGATCGCCATGGTGACAGGGTGGCGCTGCTTATCTCGGTTAGCTTCTTCAAAGAGGACGGTGAGCCCCGCTTTGCCGCCATTTTGCATGACCTCAGTGAGCGCAAGCGCCTTGAGGGCATGCTGACAGCGGTCAATGCTGAACTTGAGAAGCGAGTGCGCGAGCGTACCCAGGAACTCGAAGAGGAAGCGCAGCGACACCGGGAAACCATCAACCGGCTTGAGCTTGTCAATAAAGTGGTGGAGCGTGCCTCCCACGCCGTGGCCATCACCGACGCTGACAATCGTATCCTCTACGTTAACCCGGCCTATGAAAAATTAACCGGCTTTAAATTGAGCCAAGTGATCGGCAAAAAGCCTACCGTGGCCAAATCCGGCCACCACGGACCCGATTTCTATCGACGTATGTGGGCCGCCCTTGATCGCGACCTGCATTGGGAGGGCGAGATATGGGACCGTCGCGAGAATGGTGAGGCGTTCCCGAAGTTTCTGAGCATCGACCGGCTGGTAGACGAAGAAGGCAATACACGCAACTACGTGGCCATGTTCCACGACCTGACCGAGCAGAAAGCCTCTGAGGAAGAGATTGAGCGGCTGCAGTATTACGACTCTTTGACCACGCTGCCCAATCGGTCGCTATTCCGCCACCGCTTGCAGCACGAGTTCGAGGTCTCTCGCCGGCAGAAAACACGCGTTGGGGTGATGCTGCTCAACCTTGATCGTTTCAAGCAGTTCAACGATACCTTCGGCTTCGCCGCTGGCGATAAACTGCTGGTCGAAGTCGCCGAACGACTGGAAACCGCGGTGCGCCGTACCGACCTGGTCGCGCGACAGGAGAGCCGCCGCGAGCGTGATCCCGACCTTGTCTCGCGTGTGGGGGGTGACGACTTTGCGGTTATTCTCAACGACCTCCAAGCGCCTGAGAACGCGGCGGTGGTGGCCAAGCGTATGCTTGAAGCCATGAATACGCCTTTCAATGTGGAAGGCGAGTCGGGCCAGCGCGATGAGGTATTTGTTCAGGCGAGTATCGGCATTGCCATTTTTCCTGATAACGCCGCCGATGTGGACGAGCTTGTGCGGGTGGCCGAGACAGCCTTGATACAAGCCAAAGATGTCGGGCGTGGGGAGTTTCGCTTCTTCTCCGACAGCATGAACCGAAACAGTGCCGCGCGCGTGCGGCTGGAAAGCGACCTGCGCCGTGCCGTGGCTGAGGAAAGCTTTGTGCTGCATTATCAGCCCAAGCTGAATCTGGAAACAGGCCGCTTCTCAAGCATGGAGGCGCTGATCCGCTGGCCCCATGCGGATGGCATGGTCTCGCCGGCGGACTTTATTCCTTTGGCCGAGGAGACCACGCTGATCGTGCCGCTGGGGGCTTGGATTTTGCGCCGTGCCTGCCTGGATGCGGTTGAGCTCGGCGAACGTCTTGGGCAGGTGCCGGGAGTGGCGATCAATCTATCGGCTCGCCAGTTCCGCCAGCCGGGGTTGATCGAAAGCGTACGCACCGCTCTTGGGGAGAGCGCCATTGCGCCCGAGAAGGTGGAGCTTGAAATCACCGAAAGCATGGTGATGGATGATGTCGAGGCCGCCATTGATACCATGCACGCCCTGCGGGCGCTTGGCGTGCGACTGGCCATTGATGACTTTGGCACCGGCTACTCGTCGCTTAGCTACCTGAAGCGTTTTCCGGTCAATACCTTGAAGATCGATCGCGCCTTTATTCGTGATCTGGTCCGGGACTCTGAAGATGCTGCCATCACGCAGGCGGTGATTGCCTTGGCTCGCGCCCTAAAGTTGCATGTGGTAGCCGAAGGGGTGGAAACCCACGATCAATTAGCCTTTCTCGGCGAGCATCGCTGCGCCAGTGTGCAGGGCTTTCTGCTCGCTCGACCGGGACCTATCGAGAGCATGCCCGCGCTCTTTGCCAAAACGTTTAGTTGACGTTATGTGGCTTGCGGAAACTGGTGCCGCGTATTGTTGGCAATACGCACTAGGGCAAGCATTAAAGGCACTTCGACTAAAACACCGACAACGGTGGCGAGTGCCGCACCCGACTGCAAGCCAAAAATAGAAATGGCGGCGGCCACGGCGAGTTCAAAAAAGTTACTGGCGCCAATCATTGCCCCGGGGGCGGCGACGCTATGCGGGACTCGCCACGCCTTGGCCCAGCCATAAGCTAGAAAGAAAATCAGAAAAGTTTGCACAATCAACGGAATGGCGATCAGCACGATATGCAGCGGGTTTTGCAGAATCACTTCGCCTTGAAAGGCAAATAGCAGCACCAGCGTAATAATCAGCCCGATAGGGGTAATCGGCCCAATGCGTTTCATAAAGACGTCGTCGTACCACTCGCTGCCGCGTTTTTTGCTCAGTGTTTGACGTGTGAGGTAACCCGCTGCCAGCGGTATGACGATATACAGCACAACGGAAAGGGCGACGGTGTTCCAAGGTACCTGAATATTGGACACACCCAAGAGAAAGACTACGATCGGCGCGAAGGCAAACAGCATAATGACATCGTTGAGCGACACCTGAACCAGGGTATAAGCAGCATCGCCACGGGTTAAATAACTCCACACAAACACCATCGCGGTGCAGGGGGCTGCGCCTAGCAGAATAGCGCCTGCCAGGTACTGATTGGCCATGTCGGGGGCAATAAAAGGGCGAAACAGCACGGTCAAGAAAAACCACGCAATGGCGAACATGGTGAAGGGTTTGATTAGCCAGTTGACTGTGGTCGTGATCATCAACCCCTTGGGTTGCCGGCGAACACCCAGAATGGCGGTGAAGTCGATTTGCGCCATCATCGGAAAGATCATTGCCCAAATCAGTATCGCCACGGGAATCGATACCTGGGCGTATTCAAAGCGTGAAAGAGCCTCCGGTATCGCCGGCGCAAACTGGCCTAACGCAATCCCCGCCATAATTGCCAACGCCACCCATAGCGAAAGAAAGCGCCCGAATAGTCCCATGCCTTCGCTTGTGCTGGGTGCGTCACTGCTTTTATTTAATGTCATAACTCCCTCCTGATAAGTCGTCAATCTCCGCGAGAACTCTTGCCTAACACTATATACGATATTTCATATATGAGTAAGGCGTTGCAATATTGCCGTCACGATTAATGGGTATTTTGGGCCTGGTTACCGGGCAAAGGAGCGTAGCTAAGATGAAACTCATCAATCGTTTAAGTATCAAGGCGAGCTGGACTCTAGTGCTCGTCGCCTTTAGCGGCTTGATTTTGTTAATAGGGTCGCTGGGGATTTTTGCCAATCACTTTGGCCGTGATGCCTTTAGTACGATCAACCAACGCGATATGGCCCAAGTACGTGAGCTAAACGATGCTTACAATCGGCTGATGCGGGCGCGTATCCAGATGAATCGTGCGGCGGAATTGATCCGCACGCCTTCCTTTGATCGCCCTGGTCCATTAATGGACGAAGCAAAAACGTTACTTCAAGAAGCGAAAAATGCGTTCGCGGATTTTCAAAATAGCCCCATCACCGCGAATCAACAGGCCCTTGTCGAGCAGCTAGAAAGCGACTTTCAATCGTTAGTCAACAATAACTTAAGCCTGCAAATGATGATGCTGGAAGAGGGCGATGTGCGCGGCTTTTTATCCGGTGAGTCGCGGGTGGACGATAGCAGCCGCCAATTTGTGGAAAGCGCCGATGCTTTTTTCGATAGTGTTCAACGCAACGGCAAAGCGCTACAGGGACGCTTCGAGCAAGTCTCCGCGTGGCTTTTCCAAGGCGTTCTGGCTGCTTTGGTTATTTCAGCCTTGATGATTGTGATTGTGGTCTGGGGCGTGCGTAAAAACGTGATCAAGCCGCTTAAGCAGATGACAGAACACTTTAAACGCATCGCTAGAGGGGATCTTTCCTCTCCTGTGAGCGCCACGAACAACCACAATGAAATTGGCACGCTCTTTAGTGAACTGAGCAATATGCAGGTATCACTAGCCACCACGGTTGCGCGCCTGAACCGTAGTAGTGAACGCGTGTATCGCAGCAGCCACGATATGACGGCGCACCATCACGCACTCTCCTCTCATACCGACGAGCAAGCGAGTGCGCTGCAGCAGATGGCGGCGAGCATCGAGCAGTTAACCGCGACGGTAGGGCAAAACGTCGAGAGCGCGGAGCATGTTAATCGTTCAACCGCAGAGACGGCGGCTAAAGCGCAGGCAGGGGAGCGAGTGATTTCTCAGTTTGTCGATACGATGGCTTCCATCAACGAGGACTCTGAGGCGATTCAGAGCATTATCGAGGTGATCGATAGCATCGCCTTCCAAACCAACATATTGGCATTGAACGCCTCGGTTGAAGCAGCGCGAGCAGGGGAGCATGGGCGAGGTTTTGCCGTGGTCGCCAGTGAAGTGCGAAGCCTGGCGTCGCGCAGCGCTAGTGCCGCGAACGATATTCGGCACCGCCTTCAGGCATCGCGTGAGAGCGTACTGCGAGGTAACCGACTTTCGAAAGAAGCGAGGGATCATACTCATGCGATTATTACCGCTGCGGAACAAGTGAATCAGTTGATGGGGCAGATGACGCAGGCATACGAAGAGCAGCGCCGCGGCATTGAGGAAGTCAACATTGCGGTGTCACAGATCGAAAGCACCACACAGGATACGGTGCAGATTGTCCAGCACGCTTCTAGCTGCGCCAGCGCGCTTGTTGGTGAAGCCGATGATATGCGTGAGTACGCGCATCAATTTACGCTGCAAAATGACGCTGACGAACTTGCATCTCATCATAGAGAAGTTAAAGCGGTGGAAGGCAACGAACGACAGGAGACCGTTGAGGGTGAAGAGGCTTCTTGGTCGCGGCAACTAGCGGTTGCTGATAAGGCGCGTCGCACTCAAAAGCAGTACGACGGTGAGCGGGATTTAGCTGCGGCTTAACGCAAACGTGATGTTTCCGGCACGACCAACACCGGGCAGTTGACGCCTTCCAGCAACGCTTGCGCGGTGCTGCCCAGTAGCCGCTCTTTTAATCGGCTGTGGCCTTGCTGACCGATGATGACTAAATCGGCCTGCCACGCCTTGGCTTCTTCGATGAGCGCATGGCGTGCATCGCCTGACACGATCACGGTATCGAGTTTGGGTACACGCGCTTCCATTGCGGCGAGGTGCAACTGCGCATCTTCGATGCTGCGCCCATCGGCGAGAAGGAGCGCTTCGGCCATGATCGCCACGCGGTTTTGGAAGTGATGCGATAGGGCTTGAAACATTCGATCCGCCGCTAATGCGGCAGGTGAGCCATCGGTCGCGAGCACAAGTGTCGTGAAGGCGTAACCATGCGCCGTTGACTCATCCATTGGCTCTAACCAAAGCGGTGTTTCGCTAAGATGGGCCAGCCGTTGGGCCGTGCTGCCCAGCAGCATATTTTGCAGTAGGCCATGGCCTTGGCAGCCGAGCAGGATAACATTCGGCGCATGTTGCGCTGCCAGTTTGGCCAAGCGCTCACTCGGCTTGCCGGGCTCTACCATGCAGGTTACATCAAGGCTAATGGCTTTAAGCGGCTCAGCCTCTTCTTCCAGAAGCTTTAGGTAGTGCTGAATATCGTCGGGAGAGGGGTGGGGAATTTCTTTGGGGCTGATGATATGTGCCAAGGTGACCTTTTTAACGCCTTTGGCGCGAAGCCGCATGAGCCGCTGCTGAAGTAAAGGCCAGGCACGGGAGAAATCGACCGCAATCAGGACATGGGCAAACATAACCGCTCCGCTGATTGTTGAGTAAATGGCTGGCGCTCGCACCCAGGCAGAGCGCCAGCCGAACGGTTAGTCGATAAGTTCGACCGCGACGGCCGTGGCTTCACCACCGCCGATACACAGGCTGGCGATGCCGCGCTTACCGCCTTTGTTGCGTAGCGCATGAATCAGTGTCGCGATGATGCGCGAGCCCGTTGAGCCGATAGGGTGGCCTTGCGCGCAGGCGCCGCCGTAAACGTTCACCTTGTCATGGGGTAAACCCAAGTCATCCATTGCCATTAAGGTGACGACGGCGAAGGCTTCATTGATTTCAAACAGATCAACATCTTTGACTTCCCAGTTAAGCTTTTTCATCAGCTTTTCGATGGCCCCGACCGGGGCGATGGTAAATTCACTGGGATGGCGTGAATGGGTGCTATGCCCTAGCATGCGCGCCAAGGGTTTGATCCCGTGTTTATCCGCCGCGGCTTGGCTCGCGAGAATCAGCGCCGAGGCCCCGTCAGAGATAGAGCTTGAGTTAGCGGCGGTAATGGTGCCTTCTTTGGCAAAGGCGGGGCGCAGCTCGCGAATCTTGTCCAACTTGGCTTGAAAGGGCTGTTCATCGTGCTCGACAAGCGTATCGCCCTTTCGACTGGAAACGGTGACGGGCGCCATTTCGGCATCGAGATGGCCTGCGTTGGTCGCTTCCATGGCGCGTTCAAGCGATGCGATGGCAAAGTCATCCAGACGTTCACGCGTGTAGCCGCGATCGCTTGCGACCTCTTGCGCGAAGCCACCCATCAGTTTGCCGGTTTCGGCGTCCTCAAGGCCGTCTAGAAACATATGATCCTTGAGTTCGCCATGACCCAGGCGGTAGCCCGTGCGCGCCTTGGGCAGTAAGTGGGGCGCGTTGGACATAGACTCCATGCCGCCGGCGAGCAAGATATCGCCGCTTCCCGCCTTGATGATGTCGTGAACCAGCATAGTGGCCTTCATGCCGGAGCCGCACAGCTTATTGATGGTGGTCGCCCCGTTGGCGTCGGGAATGCCGGCCTTGCGCATGGCTTGTCGTGCAGGGCCTTGCTTAACGCCGGCGGGGAGCACGCAGCCCATAATGCCTTCTTCGATATCGGCCGGCTTAAGGCCCGAGCGTTCAATGGCGGCCTTGATCGCGACAGCGGCTAACTCGGGTGCCGTCACGCTTGAAAGGCTGCCCATCATGCCGCCCATGGGGGTACGAGTGGCGGCAAGAAAAACAACGTCGTTATTACTCATCATTTATCTCCAAGTCTTAGCATTGTTGTGGTTGTCAAAAGGCACGGTTGCGTTGACCCGTTGCGTGCGCTGTGGTTCTCTCCTGAGTAACCAAGCAAGCGCTAGTGTAAGAGCTATGAATGTAATGAATGCATCACCTCGCCGCAAGGAGCTAACACGTCTCGCCGCGCAGCTTTTTGTTCAAGAAGGGTTCGACAAAACAACGGTACGCATGCTCGCCCAGGCCATGGGGATTAAATCGGGCAGCCTATTTCACCATTTTAAAGATAAGCAAGAAATCTTGGCGGCTGTTATTGAAGAGGGAACCCATAACGCGCTGGCGATTGCGCGCCGTACATTGGAGTCTAGCCCACCAGACCCCGAGGCGCGTCTCAGAGCCATGGCGCGGGCACATTTGGAAACGCTCTTTACCGATCGTAACGCCCACGTGGTGGCGCTATTTGAGTGGCGCCGCTTGGATGACGATGCGAAAGCCCACTTAAGCCATTTGCGCGATGCGTATGAAGCGCTTTGGGTCGACGTGATCGACGAAGCGCTGGATGCTGGCCTCATTCATGGTGATCGTTTTCTTGTTTCACGCTTCGTTCTTGGTGCTCTCAACTGGACGGTTCGTTGGTATGACCCGGCAGGGCCACGAACGCCAGACGACCTGGCAGATGAGTTGGTGGCGATGATTATGCCTTTAAAGCGTCAGGGCGGTCTTTGACCATTGTCTAGTCATCTTGCTCTGGGTAAGGCTTGCTCTCGGTAACGAATGGTTTTAGCGTTGGTGTATAAGAAAGTTTCCGTTAACGTAAACGGATAAATAGCGACTCATGCCACGTCAGGCGGACTAACCACCATCTGGTGTTTTTAGCGCATCGACGATAAGCCTGCATGGCGATAATGCTCACAACCACAACACAAGAGAGCGATCATGACTGCGACATCACTTCCCGATTACCGCGAGTATCTTGAAGCCTTCTCCATTGATGATGTTATCGCGCGCTTGGATGACCACCAAGATGGCCATTTTAATGCCTATGAGGCGAGCTGCGGTCGCCACGTTCGCGACGGGCGCGGCGATGTGCTGGCGCTTGTGCAGGAGGATACTCAAGGCAACACGCATAAGTTGACGTATGCGGAACTTGATCAAGCGAGTGCGAAGCTCGCCGGCTGGTTTCACTCTCAAGGCTTGGGTGTGGGCGACCGTATTGCTTGCATGCTTCCGCGTACCCCAGAGCTTTTGGTGGCGGTGGTGGCCACTTGGCGTATCGGTGCGGTGTATCAACCGCTTTTTACCGCTTTCGGTCCCGATGCGGTGGATTATCGCCTAGGTCGCGCTGATACCAAGCTTGTTATTACCGATCACCCGAATCGCTATAAGTTTGATGGTCTTAGCCAGTGCCCGCCGGTACTCGCCGTCGGCGGGGCGACGAGCGAACATGCCCACGACTTGGATTGGCAGGGAGCGACGACACACGCTCCTTCCACCGAAAAGCCGCCTCGGCTGACACCAGACCAGCCGTTTTTGCAGATGTTTACCTCGGGTACGGTGGGTAAACCCAAGGGCGTCGCTGTTCCGCTTGCGGGTATGAACGCGTTTGCGCTTTACATGGAATTAGCGATCGACCTTCGTGAAGAGGATCGTTTCTGGAACATGGCCGACCCCGGTTGGGCCTATGGCCTCTACTATGCCATCGCCGGGCCGTTGTTACTGGGCGTTACCACTCACTTCTGTGAGGCAGGGTTCAGCGCTGAAGGGGCGCTTGCATTCATGAAGCGCCACCGCATCACTAACTTTGCTGCAGCGCCTACTGCATATCGCTTGATGAAGGCATCTGGCCTTTTTGACGATGCGCACCAAACACTTGAGCTTCGGGCGGCAAGCTCGGCGGGTGAGCCGCTCAATACGGAAGTGGTGACCTGGGTAGAAAAATCACTGGGTTGTCCGGTGATGGATCACTATGGTCAAACCGAAACCGGGATGACGTGTAATAATCACCACGCCCTCGACCATCCAAAACATGTGGGGGCAATGGGGGTGCCGATGCCAGGGTACCGGTTGGCAATTCTGGATGCGGAGTATAATGAGTTACCCGCAGGGGAGCCGGGTGTGCTGGCTGTCGATATCAAAAACTCACCGGCCCACTTTTTTCAGGGCTATACCTGGCAAGAGAAGCACCCGTTTGCCGAGGGGTATTATTTAACCGGCGATGTGGTGATTCGCAACGAAGATGGCACCTTCCAATTTGCCGGACGCGACGACGATATCATCACCACCGCCGGCTATCGCGTTGGGCCCACCGATGTCGAAAACAGCGTGATGACGCACCCGGCGGTCGCCGAGTCCGCGGCAGTTGGGCAGCCCGATGACATTCGCGGTGAAATCATCAAGTCATATATCGTGCTTCGGGATGGGTTTGAAGCCAGCGATGATCTTGCCGATGAAATTCGTCAGCAGGTGCGTGAGCGCCTCTCGACGCATGCGTTTCCCCGGGTGATTGAGTTTGTCACTGAGCTTCCCAAAACGCCGAGCGGCAAAATTCAGCGTTTTAAACTGCGTGCCGAGGCGGCTGAGCAATCCAAGGCGAACGGTTAAGCCGCGTTTAGAGGAAATAACGATGCAGGTGAAGGACAGAACGTTTTTGATTACAGGTGCCGCCTCCGGGTTGGGAGCGGCGACCGCAGAGCGATTAGTCGCCGGCGGAGGGAAAGTCATCCTCTGCGATATGCAAGAGGGGGTAAAGGAGCAGGCAAGCGCGCTGGGCGAATCGGCGCAAGCAAGCGTTGGGGATATTACCTCAGAAGCCGATATGCAGGCTGCGGTTTCGCTTGCACTTGAGCACAGCGATGGGCTGGGGCTTGCGGGCGTCATTCACTGCGCCGGGGTCGTCAGTATCGGTAAGCTTGTTGACCGAGAGGGCAATCCAGCCAGCCTTGAGGCGTACAGCAAAACGATCAATATCAACTTGGTGGGTACTTTCAACATTATGCGTCTTGCGGCGGCGGCGATGGCGAAAAATAGCCCCGGTGACGAGGGTGAGCGCGGCGTGTTGATCAATACGGCATCGATTGCGGCGTTTGACGGTCAAGTGGGGCAGTGTGCCTACAGTGCGTCGAAAGCGGGCGTGGTGAGCATGAGCCTTCCAGCTGCGCGTGAATTATCGCGGCATGGTATTCGCGTCATGGCGATTGCGCCCGGCGTGTTTGAAACGCCCATGATGAGCGAAATTCCCGATGAGGCGGCGCAAGCACTGGCTGCGTCAGTTCCTTTCCCCAAGCGTTTAGGCAAGCCTGATGAATTTGCCAAAATGGCGGAGCACATTATTACCAATGTGATGCTTAACGGTGAAGTCATTCGTTTGGATGGCGGTATTCGTATGCAGTAACCGGACTGCCCAGTTTTCCTTACCGCAAATGGTTAGGTAACACTCACTGCGGAGGTTGGCTTTCAAGCCGACCTCCGCTTTTTTTTGGACTAACGTTTCATTTGGTGATCGGGTAAATATCAAACGCTTGCTTGACTCTGTGTGGGGAGGCAGTTAACTTTCAAACATACGTTTGAAAGCTGCGCTGAGCACTTTCACTAGCCGTCAGGAGAAGTGTTATGCCTACCTACCAAGCCCCGCTGCGTGATTTCCGTTTTGTCATGGATGAGATGCTGGATTATCCGGCTCACTATGCGCGTCTGCCTTCTGGTGACGATGCATCACCGGATGTGGTCAATGCTATTCTCGAAGAGGGCGCGCGTTTTGCCCGCGACGTCTTGCTGCCGCTCAACCAATCGGGCGACCAAGAGGGGTGTTTGCTAGAGGGGGGCGAGGTCAAAGCACCAAAAGGCTTCAAAGAAGCGTACCAGCAGTATGTCGAGGGCGGGTGGCCAAGCCTTGCTGCGGACCCAGAGCACGGCGGGCAAGGGTTGCCCCACTCGCTCTCCATGGTGTTGTCCGAGATGATCTGCGCGACGAACTTGGCTTGGGGGATGTACCCCGGGCTTTCTCACGGCGCGGCGGATGCACTGAGGCATCACGGCACGAATGAGCAAAAAACGACCTATCTCACCAAGCTGGTAGAAGGTATCTGGACAGGCACTATGTGTCTAACCGAGCCGCATTGTGGTACCGATCTTGGCTTGATCAAAACGCGCGCTGTGCCCACCGATGGCGATGCTTATGCCATTACCGGCACCAAGATCTTTATCTCTGCCGGAGAGCACAATCTGGCAGAAAACATCGTTCATTTGGTACTGGCAAAACTGCCCGACGCGCCCGAAGGCTCCAAAGGTATTTCGCTTTTTGTGGTGCCTAAATTCTTACCGGATGCTCAAGGTAACCCAGGCGAGCGTAACGGCGTCGCGTGCGGTTCTCTTGAGCACAAGATGGGGATTCACGGTAACGCCACCTGTGTGATGAATTTTGACGGTGCGACAGGTTATTTGGTGGGGCCACCCAATAAAGGCTTGGCTTGCATGTTTACCATGATGAACGCTGCGCGTTTAGGGGTGGGTATCCAGGGGTTGGGGCTGATCGAAGCGAGCTTTCAAAACTCACTAAGCTATGCACGCGACCGGCTGCAGATGCGGGGTCTATCCGGCAAGCAAGCACCCGAAAAGCCGGCTGACCCGATTATTGTTCATCCCGATGTGCGGCGTATGCTGCTTACGCAGAAAGCCTTTGCCGAGGGTGGGCGTATGTTGGTGCTGTATACCGCCCAAATGCTTGATGTTGTGGAGCATGGTCAGCCGGGAGAAGAGCGTGAGCGAGCTGAAACCCTGCTGGGTCTTTTGACACCTATTGTCAAAGCTTTCCTCACGGAAGTGGGTTTTGAAAGCACTAATGAAGGCGTGCAAATTTACGGTGGCCACGGTTTTATCCAAGAGTGGGGGATGGAGCAACTGGTGCGTGATGCGCGCATCACGCGTCTCTATGAAGGCACCACAGGAATTCAAGCGCTTGACCTGCTCGGTCGCAAAGTACTTATGAGCCAAGGCGAGTCTCTCAAAGTCTTCACCAAAGAGATTCATCATTTCTGTAAGGCCGAAGCGGATAATCCGGCGCTCAAAGAGTTCATTGAGCCGCTGGCCAAGCTCAACGCCCAGTGGGGAGAGCTCACGATGGGCGTAGGCATGAAGGCAATGGAAGACCGTGAGGAAGTGGGGGCGGCTAGTGTCGATTACCTTATGTACGCGGGTTACGTCACCTTGGCTTATTTGTTCGCACACGCGGCTAAGCAGGCGTCAGACTCACTTGAAGGTAACGACAGTGCGTTTTATGCCGCCAAAATCAATACAGCGCGTTTTTATTACCAGCGGCTTTTGCCACGTACAAAAGCACATGCGCAAATGATTCAGGCAGGTGCAAGCAGTTTAATGGCTCTATCGAGTGAAGATTTTGGCCTTGGGTTTGAAATTTAAGTGAGGCCTACCCGTTCATGGAGTAGTGACGGAGCACTCTCTGGTCAGACGTTCTGATCGGTAGTTGGCGGCAGGGAAGTGATTCTCTGCCGTTTTTTTAATTTTTTCTCACAGCCTCTTGCCAACCCAGCGTTGAGCCCGTAAAGTACGCATCCGCTGCCGGGGACGCCAAGCGTTTCCAGCGGTATAGGAAGGTGAAAACCTTCGGTTTGTCAGTAGGTTAGAGCGATTGTCTGCTCACCTGGCGCTGATTTCAGTCACTGAAAATAGCGTTTGACAAACACCCAGGGATGCGTAGAATACGCCTTCCTCGCTGAGGCCAAGCAGTACAGCGGTTGGCCGCTGATACAGCGAGACGCTCTTTAAGAATTTGATCAGGTAATTCATGTGGGCGCTTGCCGATGAGGGTGACAAATCACCTATTATCAAGGCAAGCGACTCGTCAAGCCTGTTCTCAGGAACAGGATTTATGAATTCGTTTGAAACCTTGAGCCAAGATTGGTTCGCTTCTGCCTTCGGGCAGGCAAGAACCGTATGATTTTAAACTGAAGAGTTTGATCATGGCTCAGATTGAACGCTGGCGGCAGGCCTAACACACCTGCTACCGCCCTATTTGAAGCGAACCCGCAGTATCGAGGAGTTGATCCCCTGGCTCTACCTGAAGGGAATCTCCACCGGCGACTACCAAGAGGCACTGGCCGCGCTGCTGGGTGATCAGGCCAAAGGCCTTTCGGCGAACACCGTGTCCCGGCTTAAGAAGCAGTGGGAGGACGAGCATGCTGACTGGCAGAAACGCGACCTATCAGAGCAGCGCTATGTCTATTGGTGGGTCGACGGTATCTACAGCAAGGTGCGCATGGATGACAGCCTGTGCCTGCTGGTGATCATCGGTGTGACCGAGCATGGCCGTAAAGAGCTGGTTGCCGTCGAAGATGGACGACGGGAGTCGGAAGCCAGCTGGGTAGAGCTGCTCACGGGACTACGGGAACGCGGACTCACCCATGCCCCCAAGCTTGCGATCGGCGACGGTGCCATGGGGTTCTGGGCGGCGTTGAGCAAGCTCTACCCGGAAACGGATCACCAGCGTTGCTGGGTACATAAGACGGCTAACGTACTGAACAAACTGCCGAAATCCGTGCAGCGCAAGGTCAAGGCTGACCTGCACGAGATATGGATGGCCGAGACACGCGACAAAGCACACAAGGCGTTTGATCGCACCGTGAAACGCTTTGACACCAAGTACCCCAACGCCATGGCGTGCTTGGTGAAGGATCGGGAGGCGCTGCTGGCGTTCTACGACTATCCGGCAGAGCACTGGTTGCATATTCGTACAACCAATCCGATCGAATCGACCTTCGCTACGGTTCGCCTGCGGAGCAAACGCAGCCGGAATTGCGGTTCTAGGGCAACGACCTTGGCGATGGTGTTTAAGCTGCTTCAGAGCGCTCAGAAGCGCTGGAAGCGGATAGCCGGGTTCAACAAACTGGAACTCGTCGTGAATAACGTGAAGTTCCAGGATGGTGAGCCTTTAACCGATCAATCAGACAGCAACGCCGCTTGACCGCTGTACACCAGACTTGACCATAACTCCAATATTCAATACACAGGTGCAACCAACATCCATGGCGAAGATGTTGCCACCATCACTATTAGTGCCAATGATGGCACGGTGGATGGCACTGCTGATACCGTCACCATCAATATCACCCCTGTTAACGACGCCCCTGTGCTGGATAATTCCGGTGATCCTACCCTAACTGCCATTGATGAAGACCCTTCCAGTAATGTAGGCACCTTAGTCTCTACGGTTTTGGAGACGACCCTAACGGATGTGGATACTGACGCGTCGGAAGGTATCGCGGTCACGGCGGTGGATAACATCAATGGCACCTGGCAGTACTCTACAGATGGCACCAACTGGTCGGATGTGGGTACGGTATCTGATAGCAGTGCTTTGCTATTAGCGGCAGACGATAAGTTGCGTTTTGTTCCCAATGCCGAGTACAACGGCAGCGCTACTGTGACCTATCGCGGCTGGGATCAGACCAGTGGCACGGCGGGTAATAAGGTCGATACCAGCACTAATGGAGATGCCACCGCCTTCTCGACAGCGACCGAAAGCGCGTCTATTGCCGTTAATTCGGTCAATGATGCCCCGGTATTCACTGCTCTGGATGGTACCCCCGCCTTTACCGAAGGCGGCACACCGGTGGTACTGGACAGCAACGTCACGGTCACCGATACCGAGCTTGACGCCCTCAATGCCGGCGATGGCAATTTCGCAGGGGCAACCCTGACCTTGGCACGCAACGGCGGCGCCAACGCCAATGATCAGTTCGCCTTCGATACCAGTGCTGCCAGCTTCGCTGTCTCCGGCGGCGACCTGCAGTCGGGCGGCCAGATCTTCGCCACGTTCACCAGCACCGGCGGCACCCTGACCATCAATTTCACCAGCAGCGGCACGGCCGCCACCACGGCCTTGGTCAACGAGGTCGTGCAAGCCATTACCTATGCCAACGACTCCAACGATCCGGCCAGCACCGTTGATCTTGGTTGGACGTTCAACGAAGGTGTTACCAATGGCAATGGTACTACCCAGGTGGCCGTAACCAACGTCAACGACGCCCCGAGCCTGACTGCTACGGGTCATGACCCGGTCTACGTTGAAGGTGGTGCGGCCGCTGACCTGTACAGCGGGGTAGCGGCTAATACGGTCGAGAGCAGCAACACTACCGACCGCTTCTCCGGGATGACCGTGACGGTGGCAAATGTTTCCGATGGAGCGAATGAAATACTGCGCATCGACGGCTCGGATATTGCGCTGACTGACGGTAACAGCGTCAATACGGCAACGAACAACCTGACTGTCACGGTATCCGTCAGCGGCTCAACCGCCACGGTCGGCTTTGCCGGGGCCAGTCTCACTGAAGCCCAGATGCAGACGCTGGTAGACAGCCTTGCCTATCGCAATGCCTCGGTTAACCCCACCACCGGCAGCAACCGGATAGTCACTATCACTGAAGTTCAGGATGACGGCGGCACTGCCAATGGCGGCATGGATAACGCCACTCCCAACCTGACAAGCACGGTGAGCCTGACGGCCGTGAATGATGCGCCGGTGATCGGCAATCTCGCCGGCGACAACAATGCAGTCCAGAGCGGCGGGAATGCAGTGAAAATCGATGCGGATGGCGATGTCACCGTCAGCAACGTGGATTCGGCCAATTACAACGGCGGCTTTGTGACGATCGTTGATAATGGCAGCAACAACACGGCGAACGGCAATTTCGCTGTCGACGGCACCAACGTCACCGCCGGTGGTGACGCAACGATTGCTGCCGGCGAGACCATCGCCGTGGGTGGCGTCTCGGTCGGCACCGTAGACGCGACCAACAATGGTCAGGTTGGTAACAGCCTGAAAATTGCTTTCAACGGTGATGCTGACAACGCTCGAGTTCAGACACTACTGCGAAACCTGACTTGGGAAGCGCCTGCCGGCACTGGGGAGCAAAACTTTACCCTGACCCTGAACGATGCCGATGGCACTGCTAATGGGGGAGACGAGAAGGCCACAGCCAATTTCACCATGGTTCTGGGCAACCCGCCGGTGCTGGCCAACCTGGACGGCGACACTGTCTCCTTCACCGAGGGAGCCCCCCTGGTGCTGCTGGACCAGGGAGGCAATCTGACCCTGACCGACCCAGACGCGGCCTCTCTGCAAGGCGGCAGTCTAACGGCCTCCGTATCCGCTAATGCAGTGGCAAGTGAGGACATCCTCACCTTGCAAACTGGCAGTAATGTGGCTCGCAGCGGCGACGTGGCGGGCTCGACGGTCTTGGTCGGTAGCACCTCCATTGGCACGCTGGCCAATGATATTGCCGCCGGCAACGACCTGGTGGTGAACTTCAACGCCAATGCGACTATTGCCAATGTCGAGGACCTGCTGCAGGCGTTCGGCTATACCAACAGCAGCGATGCCCCACAGGATGCAACGCGCACGATTGACGTCAGCGTCACCGACAGCAGCGGCATGCGCAGTGCCGTATCCCAGGTTTTTGTAGGTATTGAACCCGTCAACGACGCGCCCACGGTCGACCTCAACGGCGGCACGGTGAGCACCGACAACACCGCGACATTCGCCGGTGGCGGCGACCCAGTCGAAGTCGCCACGGCCGACGCCACCTTGAACGACGTCGACAGCGGCGACCAGATCGAAAGCCTGACCGCTACTCTGACCACCCGTCCCGACGGCGACGGTGTAGAGAGCCTGTCGCTGAACAGCACCGCGTCAAACGCCGCCACCGCCGCCGGCTTGGCGATGGACTACAACGCGACCACCGGTGTGCTCTCGGTGACCGGGGCGGCAAGCGCGAGCACCTATCAGACGCTCCTGCGCGGCATCCAGTACGACAACACCGACGCCGCCATCGACATCACCATCAGCGACCGCACTGTCGACGTGGTGGTCAATGATGGCGAGAGCGACTCCACCACTGCCACCAGTACCCTGAGCATCGTCACCGCGCCCGTGGTGGACCTGGGTGGTGACGGTGGCTCGGGCGATCTGTCGGGTAGCTATCGCGAGGGCGACGGCGGCAAGCTCATTGCCACCGGTGCCACCATCACCGAGCCTGATGGCGACAACCTCAATCAGCTGGTCATCACGCTGACCAATCCACAGGACGGCGCCTCCGAGAGCCTACAGCTGAGCGGGCGTAAAACGGGCGACACGGTCGGCACGATCACCATCAACTACGACAGTTCGACACAGATCTCTCTGACCGGCAGCGCCACGGCGGCCGACTATCAGACGCTGCTGCGCGAGCTACAGTACGAGAACACCAGCAACAGCCCCGAAACCACCGAACGGAGTATCACGGTGCAGGGCCAGGACGTGAACGGCAACCCCGGCGCCACGGCCACGCTCAGCCTGCCCGTAGAGCCGGTGAACGACTCGCCTACGGCCACCAACCTGACCCAGACTGCGGCCTATACCGAGGATCCGAGCAGTGCGGTCTCTCTGTTCGGCACGTCGGTCGCGCTGGAAGATGTGGATGGCGACACGCTCACCGCCACGGTCACCCTCAGTGACAGTGCGGCTGGCGCCCTGGCCAGCAGTGGCGGCGGCAGCTTTGATGCGGCCTCCGGCACCTGGACCATGAGTGGCGATGCCGCCACCGTAGAGACGGCCATGAACGCCCTGGCGTTCACGCCGGTCGCCAATTTGGATACGGATATCACGGCCAGCGTCTCGATCAGCGACGGCACGGCGACAGCTCTTGCCGGCACCGTCACCCTGGACGTGACGCCGGTCAACGATGCGCCGGTCATCGCCACCAACAGTGGTCCGAGTGTGCGCACAGGCAATACCGTCACCCTCACCACCAGCCATCTTGATGAAGGTGACCCGGATGATGATGGAGCCGAACTCACCTATAAACTGGATACACTGCCTACGTCCGGCACATTGCGGTTGAATGGTTCCACTTTGGCAGCAGGCGACACTTTCACCCAGCAGGATATCGATGATGGTCTGCTAGCCTTTACCGCCGGCGGCACGACCGGCACCGCCAGTTTTGATATCACCCTCGCCGATGGCGGTGAAAATGGGGCCGACAGCGTGAGAGACACCGTCTCATTGAATGTTACCGCACCGCCTCCAACCCCTACGCCGACACCGACACCGACACCGACACCGGCACCCACGCCTGAGCCGACACCGGAACCGACGCCTACGCCTGATAACGATAATGACGGTGTCGCTGATCATGTCGAGCAGCAGGTGCCTTCACTGGACGGCAACAGCACGGGGGATGGCAACGGCGACGGCATTGCCGACGTGGAGCAGGACAATGTCAGCTCCGTGCCTTTCCTGAATACCGACACCGCCGAATCCAATCCCGGCGATGCCCCGGCGGTCTTCGTGACCTTGGCTTCCCAGGGCGGCGAAGAAGGTAGTGGCGAGGGCAGTGGCGATGGCAGCACCCCGACACTGCGCAATATTCGCCAGATGGATGCCCCTGAAGAGCGCCCGGATGATATGGATATGCCGCTTGGGCTCATCGCCTTTGAAGCCGATACGGATACCGCGGGTGGAACCCGTGAGTTCACCCTTTTCGTCGATGGTGACATCAATGCCAACGGCTACTGGAAACAAGATTCCACGGGTGACTGGGTTAACTTGGCCAGTGCCGACTTCGGCGGCAGTATCACGCGGGAAGGCAACAAGCTACGCCTGGACTTTCAGCTGGAAGATGGCGGCGAGTTCGATGCCGATGGCGTTGCCGACGGCGTGATCACCGACCCGGGGGCCATCGGTTTTCGCGAGGTGGCAGAGCCCACGCCGGAACCGACGCCAGAGCCGGAGCCGATACCCGAGCCCGCGCCTGATGCACCTTTCAACCCGCAGACGCCGGGCCTGGAAGACTTCAGCTGGATTTGGCAATCACTGGGATGATTTCAACACAAAAAGGATTCGACATGATGATGAAAAAATATGGTTACCGTGCCGCCCTGGTGGCGGCCACGGGCATGCTCGCCGCCAGCCAGGCACTTGCCGGCGGCTATGTGTGGCTTGAGGGTGGCGCCGGCTACGCGGATCTCTCCACGGAAGGGTTCGACCAGGCCGCCGCGACCTGGCTCACCACACCAACGGCCACCGGTGCTCGCGTCGGTGACGACGACAGCGATACGCTCTGGCGCCTGGGCGCCGGCTATGCCCTGAATGAGCACTGGGCAGTCGAACTCTTCTACGAGGATCTTGGTGAGTATTCAGGCAGCATGACGCTAGAAGGAACCAACCCCCAAGGGGCCAGTGCCACGCTCGATGCCACCGAGACGGTGGACCTCTCGGGCGTTGTTGCGCAGCTTGTCGGCCAATGGCCGTTGAACGAGCGCTTCTCGCTGCTGGGCACCGCTGGTCTTTCCTACCTCGAGAACGAACGTGAATACCGGGCAGAGGTCAGTAACTTCAATGCCCCCGGCCAGTCTGGCAGTCAGAGCGACGACAGTCACGAGTGGGTGCCGACCCTGGGGCTCGGCGCATCCTTTCAGCTGACCGAACAGCTCGATGTGCGCGGGCGCTACACGCGCTACTTTGATGCAGGAGAAACGGATAACATACCCAGCTTTGACCTTGATATCCTCAGCGTTGGCATCACCTGGCGCTGGTAGCACCGACCCTCGGCGTATATCGCATTCGCCGAGGATTTAGATAGCGTGTCCTCCAGAGCGATTGTCATGCAGCGCATAACGCACAGCCCTGTGCAATTTGAAATCACAGAGAAGACCCGAAACGCGCTGGAAATGGCCGAGCAGACAGAAGTTTAACGAAGGTGAGCCATCATCAATTTACGATAGGGCTATTTGGTTACCACCGGTAAACACATGACAAAGCGCACCTGACCTTCATCCAGTAAGTCGGCATCCAAGGAGCCTTCGTGAGTTTCGGCAATCAAGCCGACCAGTGATAGGCCTAACCCCGTGCTGTCCTGTTGTTTGTTTGAGAACGTGCAGTAGGCACCCAAGCTTTCATTAAGCTGCTCTTCCGTCATGGGGTGGCGGGGGATATTGACGACTTCAAGCAACAGCGTCTGGCCTGACTCTTGAGCCAGCATACGGATGCTGGCGTCTTCCGGTGAATAGCGGCAGGCGTTATCCACCAGATTGAACAGGGCAATTTGCACCAAGGTGGCATCCATCACAGCCTCGGTGACCGGATTAACCGCCAGATGAAACGCAAACGCATGATCGGTATGAATGCTTTCGATTAAGTCTCTTGTTTCTTCTAGCCAGGGCTGCAACGTGATCGTCTTAAAATCGGTCGACAGTTGGCCGCTGATAAGCTGGTCGGTGGACAGCCAGTGTTCAAACAGGGTTTTCAGGCGCTTGGCCTGGCCTTCAATGGAGGTCAGCCGCTTTTCTGATTGGTCAATGCCATGCTGACGTTCCAGATTCAGCGTTTCAATCTGATTGAGCATTGCGTTCAACGGGTTTTTGAATTCGTGTGAAATCATCGCGCCAAAGCGCATGTAGGTTTTGAACGCGCTTTGCGCCTTGAACAGCGATGCCTGAATGTTCTGGGTGCGTTTAAACACCTTTTGCTCCAGTACCGATTGGTGGCTGGTCAGCACTTTTTGATTTGCCAAGCTATCTTGCAGCGACGCTTGCTGGAGACGCTCACGCTCCATGCGCTCAATGCGCATGGAGTCAGCCAGGGCAATGGCCAGAAACAGCATCTCAATCGCCGAGCCAATTTGAATGCTGTAAGACGTCAGGGGGGTAGTGTCGACCCAACCAAAATTACGCAGAGACGCCACGACACTGGCCAACAACAGCGCTGACCAGGCGATCAGAAAAAAACGGGCCTGCTTGTAACCGCGAATCAGGCAGAGAAACGCGATGATCATGGCAATAATGGCCCCGACCGGGGCACCCAGGCTCAACAGCCAGGAGGGAACGGTGGATTCCGGCCAGATCAACACGGTCACGATGGAGGTTAAAAAGATCAAGGAGATCAGCCGTAACACCCTGTCGCCAAAAGGGGCATGCGCGGGAGTGTTTAAGAACCGGCGGGCAAAAATGATGGCAAACAAAGACGCCAGATTGAATAACACCGTGCCCAGAATGGTGGTGGTGTCGCCGTACTTCAGCCCCAGCCATTGCTGAGGAAAGCCGTAATAAAAGGCCAAGGCCGACGCTAGCGAGCTGGCAAAGAGCACGTAGTAGCCAAAGCGTCGGTCGCGCAAAGAGAGACATAAAAAAAGGTTGTACAAAATCAAGCTAGCGACCCAGCCAAAGTACAGCGCCTGGGTAAAGTAAAAGCCCTGCTTGTTGGCGGCAAAGGTTTTTTGCGAGCTGAGGGTTAAGGGCACCGTCAGGGAGGCGCTGGTCTGAATTTTCAGCAGAAAGTCGTTTACTCCGGGTTGCAAAGGCAAGTCATACGCCAGATAGCGGCTGGGCCATTGGTTATCGGCGAGATCCACGCGTTGGTAGTCGCCTGCATCCCCTTTCAGGTAGAGCTCAAAGGTTTTCGGCGGGTAGTAACCGTATTCAAGAATCCATTCAGCAAAAGCGCCGGGGTTGTGAATAGAAAAGTGCAGCCAGAGGGCCTGGGCGCTATAGCCTAGGTTCAATACGCTGGCGTCTGTATGCGGTTGAAACGCTTGTCGCTGCTCCACTACCTCAGCGACGGTGGTGTCGTTTGGCATCAAGCCATAGGACAGGTGGGCATTGAGTGAATACACCTTGTCGCCCTCTTTCAGGCGCAAGGGCTCCGCCGACACCGGCGCCACCCAGCACAGCCAAAGCCCCATCAGTGACAGCAGCCAACAGAGTTTCACTGCCTGTCTATTCATTCACAACCCGCTTAGTCATTCACCACCTGTATCTCCGCTTTAAAGGCATAGCCGACACCGCGTACCGTGATCAACGGCAGGGGTTGACCGTCCGTTACCTCACGGACTTTTTGCCGTAAGCGGCGTACCAGGGTTTCCAGCCGCCGTTCATCATAATGCACGGGGTCAGCTTCCAGGCCCTTGATAATCTCCGGCCGGGCCACGGGCTGCCCGGCCCAGTGGGCCACTGTTTTTAGCAAGCGAATTTCAGAGAGCGTGAGGGAAACGCGGCGCCCTTCCGGACAGGTGAGCTGCCATTGAGACGGCTCTAACGACCAGCGGGTGGCCTCATGGTCAGCCACTTTCCAGTGGCTTAGTCGTGCGTGCAAGTTTTCCAACTGCAGAGCCAGCTCCCTGGCTGCCAGCGGCTTACGCAAAAACACATCCGCCCCTAACGAAAGCCCCTTTAAGCGTGTGCTTTCCTGGTGGTGCGCCGAGACAATAATCAACCCCGCCGTTTTTATGGTGGCTGAATTCTGCTGTAGCCAGTTCAAGCCACAGCCATCCGGTAACTCAATGTCGAGCACAACCATTTCCACCGGTGCGCGCTGCAGGAAATGATCGGCTTCTTGCAGGGTTGCCGCCTCGTAAACCACCCAGCCATGCAAGCGCAGGTAGCTGGCCAGCGCATCCAGGGTTTCGGTTTCATCTTCGATTAACAAGAGATGCATGATCAGAAAATCAGCCGGATAAAAGCCAAAACCTACCAGAACACAAAGAAAAAATCAGGAATGTCAGGTTTTGTCAGCTAACGTATGTTTTTTTTCATTATGATTTATTAAAAAGTAGGAAGGTACCGCCTTCCTCAGACGTTGGCGTGGTAAGCCAAGTGATAGAAACGTCCTGCCCTCACTCTGGGTAGGGCATAACAAGATCAACAGAATCGGGGTCAATCATGGCGGGTGTTTTTGAGTATAAAAAAGACGTTAGTTTTGAGGATGGTGACAGCGGAAGCACCGTGTATTGGTCCGACAGTATCATGACCTCCCCGTTGGCTAATTGGGCAGAATGGCAAAATGCAACCATAGAGATCACCTCGTCGTCGAATGAAAGGTTTATAGCAACAGTTCCCCTCTCTAATGAGCTAATATTCACTAACTCTTCTCATTCTTATTATATAACCACCGAAAATTATGCAATTAAGGCCGATTGGAGCGGTCAGTCGTCCCCGGTTGTTTTCGAGGGAGGGGCCTTAGGGGATATCTTAAAAGGTGGAATCGGCGATGACAGACTGAATGGCAGGGAGGGGAAGGATATTCTCACTGGAGGCGACGGTGATGATGTGTTTTTTGGAACCTCTGAAGAGCTGAATGGCGACACCATTATCGACTTTTCCGCTGGCGACACAATTAGGATCACCGGCGGAAATTTCTCGCACGCCACCTTAACAACCAACGGCGTTCTTGAGTTCGACAGCTCCCAGTTAACACTAAAAGGGGTTGCCGGTAGTATTTCCACGAATTACGTGGATGGTGACACTGAGATTACTTTGCCGCCTCCCATACCTGCCCCCAGCCAACCCGACCTCGCCAGTGCGAGCGACAGCGGTTCCAGCGACAGCGATAACAACACCAGCAACACCACGCCCACCTTTACTGGCACGGGTAGCGACGGCCACACGGTCACCGTCTTCGCCGATACCGATAATAATCAGACCTATGATGCGGGCACCGACACCCTGATCGGTACTCAGGCGCTGAGCGGTTCAACAAATTACTCTATCACCGCCGATAGCGCTCTGAATGGTGGCAACTACAGCATTTATGCCGTACAGACGGATGAGGAAGGCGAAACCTCGTCAGCCTCCGATGTGCTGGCCGTGACCATCGACACCACCGCACCAACCCTGAACGCCAATGCTTCCACGCCCGCGAACAACGCCGAGCGGGTAGCGGTGGATGCCGATATTGCCATCAAATTCAGCGAAAACATCGCATTCGGTTCGACTAGCGCGGTAACGCTCTACAACGAGAGCACGAATGCCGCCGCTCTGACTTTCCCTGTTTCCACTTTGGATCAAGGCGCGGTAACCCTCGGCGACGGCAGCACCGCCACGATCACTGGTGACACCCTGACCATCAGCCCGCATGAAAACCTCGACGGCAAGACGCACTATCGCGTCGACATCAGCGCCGGTGCCCTGACCGATACCGCCGGCAATGCCCTTAGCGCCGTGGGCGATGAGGCTTATGAATTTACCACCGTGGACCCGGATGCGCTTTATACCAATAACAGCCATTTTGATACGACGAATGGCACCAATATCGACGGCGCCCAAAGTGCTCAGGATGAAGTAGATAACACTATCTTTATTACCGATCACGGCCACTTGAACGGCTCGACCCTTGATGGGGTCGGTGGCAATAACACGGTTGTGCTTGCGGGTAGCGGTACGGCGGGTTTCAACGGCTCAAAGACGGTTGTACAGAATGTTAGCACCCTTGAGGTCGCAGGTTCGGATGCTTTTATCGTGAACCTGAGCGAGGAGAAGGGCTGGAATGATTTCACCACCCTGAAAGGCAACGGCAAGACATTACTACGGGTAGACGGCACAACCCTGGACTTTACCAACAAGACCCTCTCGGGCTTCAACGGCCTGGCGGCCAGTGTAAACAACGCCACCATGAAGCTGTCCGCCGAGCAGGTGGCCATGGTCAATAACGCCTCCATCGATGGGGCTCAGGGTAGTTTGGCTGAGGCGCCTAATCTTGGTTTCATCGGCACTCAGGGCCTAACGCTGAATATTGACGGCGCTACGGTGGATGCGTCCAATATATCGCTGTACGGAGTCGACTCACTCAACCTGACCAGCGCGGGTGATACGACCCTGGCCGTCAAGGCCGAATCCATCAAGGGCAGCACCTTTACCACTGCCGACACCGAGGGCACCGATGTTTTCCGGTCTGAAAGTGATAACCTCTACCTTGCCAATGCGACGCTGACTAACTGGGACACGCTGGAGAACACCCAAACCGGTATGGCAAGTACGATTGTTTCGGGAGAGTCGCTCGCGTCTCTCGATACAATCAAGCATGCCGATGCCGAGGGCCCCGATAATTTGGTCATTATGTCCGACAAGGATGTCGATGTTAGGGACAAAATCTTCACCAACATCGACGGGCTAGCCGCTTATAACAGCGCCAATAAGTTGACCGTGGATTCAGCTGTTCTTGATCAGCTCTCCTCCGTTGCGGGCCAACCTGGCCAACCCGGCCAAAGGGATCTCATTTCAGAGGAAGAACACTTCGATCTGTCAGATCTAAGTGTAGTGGGGTTCGCTCGCGTCCGGTCCGACTACGACGGTGATGCCACAATTACCGTTGGGGTCAACTTCGGGGTGGATGGCTTTGCGGCTCGCGAAGGCCACACCAACACCTTGCGTACAACGCAAAAAAAGTTGGATCTGTCGAGCACGCAACTTGAATTCATCAGCACCATCACCACCACCTACACCGACGGCACCGATTTCACCGGGCTTGAAGGTCGCAGCGAAACTTTCGTTGGTGGTGCCGGGGCCGATACTTTTACCAACGATATGGGCATGCAGGTGCGCACGATGTCGACTTCAGGCATCGCTGCCAACCAGGGCGACACCCTTACCGGCGGCGCCGGCAACGATATCTTCATGGATGTGAATGGCGACACCATTACCGACTTTGGCCAGGGTGACATCATTCGTATTGATCAAATGGAACCCGAGGAACCCAAAACGGCGATCAATGCGCTCTCCACTTCCGAACAAAATTCAGATCCTGAGCCTCAGCCGGAACAGTTAGCTGCAAAGCATTTGCGCTTTGAAAAAGGTGTGCTGACCATCGACGCCAACATGGATGGTAATTTTGACGATACCCAGATGGGTTCCGATATCGCCGTAACCTTACAAGGACTGTCCGGCGGCAGCTTTACAGTGACTAATGAGGATGAGTATAGCGACATCACCTGGGTTGCGCCTGTTACACCAACTCCAACGCCCACACCACCGCCAACACCTAAGCCGGAACCCACGCCCGAGCCAACACCGGAGCCAACGCCTGATAACGACAATGACGGTGTCGCTGATGATGTCGAGCAGCAGGTGCCTTCACTGGACGGCAATAGCACGGGTGACGGCAATGGCGACGGCATTGCCGATGTGGAGCAGGACAACGTTAGCTCCGTCCCCTTCTTGAATACCAACACCGCCGAATCCAATCCCGGCGATGCCCCAGCGGTCTTCGTGACCTTGGCTTCCCGGGGCGGCGATGGCGCTGGAGATGACAGTGCCCCGGCACTGCGTAATATTCGCCAGCTGGATGCCCCTGAAGAGCGCCCGGATGATATGGACATGCCGCTTGGGCTCATCGCCTTTGAAGCCGATACGGATACTGCGGGTGGATCCCGTGAGTTCACCCTTTTCGTCGATGGTGACATCAATGCCAACGGCTACTGGAAACAAGATGCCACGGGCGACTGGGTTAACCTGGCCAGTGCCGACTTCGGAGGCAGTCTCACCCGCGAGGGCAGCAAGCTGCGCCTGGATTTCCAACTGGAAGATGGCGGCGAGTTCGATGCCGATGGCGTTGCCGACGGCGTGATCACCGACCCGGGGGCCATCGGTTTTCGCGAGGTGGCAGAGCCCACGCCGGAACCAACGCCAGAGCCGGAGCCGATGCCCGAGCCCGCGCCTGATGCACCTTTCAACCCGCAGACGCCGGGCCTAGAAGACTTCAGCTGGATCTGGCAATCACTGGGATGATTTCAATACAAAAAGGATTCGACATGATGATGAAAAAATATGGTTACCGTGCCGCCCTGGGGGCGGCCACGGGCATGCTCGCCGCCAGCCAGGCACTTGCCGGCGGCTATGTGTGGCTTGAGGGCGGCACCGGCTACGTTGACCTGTCCACGGAAGGGTTCGATGAGGCCGCCACGACCTGGCTCACCACACCAACGGCCACCGGTGCTCGCGTCGGTGACGACGACAGCGACACCTTCTGGCGCCTGGGTGCCGGCTATGCCCTGAATGAGCACTGGGCAATCGAGCTGTTCTACGAGGACCTGGGAGAATACTCGGGCAGTATGACGCTGGAGGGCACCAGCCCACAGGGCGCCAGTGCCACGCTCGATGCCACCGAGACGGTGGAGCTCTCCGGCGTTGGTGCGCAGCTTGTCGGCCAATGGCCGTTGAACGAGCGGTTCTCGCTGCTGGGCACCGCGGGCGTCTCCTACCTCGAGAACGAACGTGAATACCGGGCAGAGGTCAGTAACTTCAATGCCCCCGGCCAGTCCGGCAGTCAGAGCGACGACAGCCACGAGTGGGTGCCGACGCTGGGGCTCGGTGTTTCCTTCCAGTTGAACGAACAGCTTGACCTGCGCGGACGCTACACACGCTACTTCGATGCAGGGGAAACCGACAACTTACCTGCCTTTGACCTGGATGTCCTGAGTGTCGGCCTGGCTTGGGCTTGGTAGCCGGCTGCCATTTTTGGATGATCACACTCGAGGCGTTTGATTCTCGGCCAGACGCCTGCCTGCATGACCTTGCTACAGCCCCGGAATATCGCTGCCGGGGCTCCAGTTACTTCGATAAGGTTGATGCCTGTGCATTCTTGGCCTATTGGCGGCTTCATCATTGAAGGTGGCTTGTGAGGCGAAAGATGCATCCTGATGGTAGTCCCGGGCGGCTTTTTCGCGATCCTGGCGATCACGTTCGGCTTGCCGTGCCATCCAGGCTTGATATGCAGTAGTTACTCGCTGAATTTCTTCGTCCAACTGCTCAGCAGCGCTGACAAGTGCTCGACGCGCTCTGTCAGTTGCTCGATCACTACGGCGTTCTTGTAGTCGCTCCGTTCCATCTCTCGGTGTAGGGCTTGGCTGTCTGCCTGCTGCTTGCTCAGCGCAGTTTGCAGCCTGTCGAGCTGTTCGGACAACCCGGTCACCAGCTGCTCTGATTCGCTCTGCTGCTGCGCTAACTGCCGCAACAGCAGGGTTTCCAGTTCTGTCATTTGCCGTTACTCCCTGGTCAATCGAATTACTGGAGTCTGGCCGTCGTTGATTGTTCCGGTCCACATGGTATCCGGGTCGACTCCGAGTAAATAAGTCGCACCCTGGAACGCGCGGATCTGGATGCCCTCCGGCAGCCTTGGTATCTGCTCGGCGCGCCGAATCTCTTTCCGTAATATCGCTAGTCGATCCAAACGGTTGTCGATGAGCCGGTCGGTCAGTAGCAAGCCTCCTGACGTTATCGCCCCTACGGTCAACATCACGGATAAGGTAATCGATAGTGGGCGTATCCAGCTCTGAAGACTTCCTGCCCGACTCAAGCGCTCGGCCTGATTCGCCGCTTGTGCCAAGTGCTGCTCGATATCTTTGATCTGCTGCTGATGTTGTTGTCTGAACTCGTTCAACGCCGAAGTCGTTTTCTCGCTCTGCTTGCGGATAGCGGTCTCGGTGGTACGCCGCACGTCGCTCAGTTGCTGCTGCAAGACGCTCACGTGCTCGTGCAGCTGCTGCTGGGTCACGTCGTCCAGCTCGGCCAGCTGCTTCTTGCGCCGCTCTGCGAGCTTCTCGCTCAAGGGTTTGTTCGATACGCCAGTTGTCACGAAATAGATCTCCTCTTAGCCGGATTGCCGACTTTTCACCGTGCGGTCGTACGCTGACAAAGGCATGGCTGGCACGGGTTATTTCTCCGACTTCGGCCAGTGCCTTGCGAACGTCAGCGGCATTCGTCACAAACCCCTCTGCAACCAGGGCCTCGATATGGGTTGTGATCTCGGCTCTATTTCGAGGCTGTCGATCAGAGCGGCTCTGTCTTTGGGCCTCGTTGCCAAGCTGCGAATGCCGAGCACGGTCGGGGTCGTCAGGCCTTGACCAGCCCTGAGCATAATTCCAAGCATCACGCAGCGGGTCGAAAAGACGATGGTGTCCAGGTGGAGCAATATTCAGCGCCCGCCCAGATGCCAGCTCGACACGAGCAGTGAGTGTATGAACGTGTGGCGTACCGTCGTCATCGCGGTGCAGCACGGCACAAGTTGCGTACTGGTCGGGCTCCAGGCCCGCGAATGCGGTGGCCTCCCACTCCTCGATGACGGCCTGGATCTCGGAAGGGGAGGGTTTGTCAGTGGGCGCCCAAGCGATCACTCCACTTGTATAACGCCACCGATGCCGGCTGCTATCCGCCACCTGAGCGACGAGGTGCGGGTCGCCGCGAATTACGGCGACTTCGGCACGTTTTTCACCGTTATGATCGTGCTCCTGGAGCAGATAGCGCACGGCGCTACTCGCCATTCCTTGCCCATGTTTCAAGAACTTGATGTGCATGTCGCCCCCTCTGCGCCGTCATCGTCTTTCGCATACCAAGGCAATTCCGCAAGCCGATGTAGCTCACGCTGAATGGCGGCTAACTCGGTGAGCCACTGCACCTGGTCACTGGGGGCCAGTCTTGTGCTGTTCAGCACACGGGCAATCTGATTCACGTTGCTGCCGATAGCGGCTAGCTGGCGGAGGAGGGCAGGATCGGCGGTCAGGGTACGGAGACGCCGCTGCCGCCTCGGTTTCGCAGCAGGCACGGCATGGCCACCATCAACACGTCGGCGCAACCAGTCGCTCAGCGATAGGTCGGTGTCTTGCGCGAGCTGCCGCCATTTGACCGCAGTGTTTGCGGGCAGTCGAAGCGTCACTCGTTGAGACAGCAGCGGTTGCTTGGGAGGGCGATTAGGCATGGCTTGCCCTCCGAAGCAGGGTTGGGGGTTTTGGGGGTTTTGGGGGTTTTGGGGGTTTTGGGGGTTTTGGGGGGTTTGGGGGTTTTGGGGGTTTTGGGGGTCGAGGGGGCGGAGCCACCCGCCAGCCCCTGTCTGCGAGCGCCAGCGAGAATATGCGATTTATCGCATATGTCAGACAGGGTAGGCTGGCTTCGGTGGCTAACAGTCTCGCTGAGTCACGAAAGGGCGATGAGTCGAAACACTGCCAGTGACGCAAAACACCTGGGCTCCACCCACCACGGCTTTCGCGCCATCGCCCTGTGATAACGGAGTCTATTGCTCCCACAATATGAGCAGCTGTAAGCAATGAATGAAGCAAATATCAACCCTCCTGCATGGTTTAGGGGTGATGCCCGATATTTATTTATTCATTTTACTAAATTGCGTTCACTGGAATCCTGAGAAGCATCCATGCCAATCAGTCAGACTGCTTAGGGGAGGGGGGCTCAATGGCCAGGTGATTCAGCAGGATTGATCGAAACCCACTCGGTGATCGAACGTTCAGGTGTTCGATAAAAGACTGTTTTTATTGAAGGGTTTTGATCAAGGGCGGTAGGCGATCCATCAGTCCACGGTGTCACCAACTTATTGAGCCGCAGGCACAGCCGTTTGCCAGGATGGCACAGGCCAGGTTCAGGTAAGAAAACCCTCATATTGGCCCAACACGGCTCTAAGTGCGCTCCGGTATTGCACCACCCTTACACCAACTTGTTCCCCTTTTCGTGAGCAAGCCGGCAGCCATTTCCAGATCAGTAAAACCGAGATTGGCCCAGTGAGGCACCAGGTGCAGGCCGATATTGGACCATCTCTACACCAACTTTTTTCATGTTTCCCGCAAGAACAAAGGCGCTTGTCCAAGAAAGCGCCTTAGCGGCTGTTCGTAGATGTCAGGAAGGTGGCTAAGAGCGTTCTGGGCTATCGGGCATAGGCACATATTCAATGATGTCTTCGACATTGCAGTCGAAATACGCGCATAACCGATCGACATTTTCTGTGCCAGTGTTGTAGCCGCGGTGGTTGATCATCTTTGACAGCGTCATGCGGTGAATATCCGTTGCTTCAGCCAGCTCGCTAATCGTTATACGCCGATTTTCAGCAAACTCTTTTTTCGCGATCATCTCTTTGATTTTGAAGCGCAGCATAACCATTACCCTGTGTAAGAGAGTCATATGATACGTAGGCGCATCATAAAATGCTTGCACTTCATGGTTTTTTGGCTATATTTATTTTATGTGAAGCGTTTGTATATCATGTGAAATATATACGCATCCATAAGTCATGTCCGTTTAACAAAGACAGAGCATGCATGTTGAATGCATTCAATCCGACGCGCGCCCTATCTGCCAAAGCCTGAAAGACGACATGCTGCGTTGCTCTGTTGAAAACAAAGAGGAAGTGAACGATGACCGCTAAATTACATAACGTCGCAACGCTGCAAGATATGCTGACACGACAAGTGACCCATCGTAATGTCCGTAAGCTGGCCGAATCCCTCGGGGTAGCCCTCAATATTTCGGCAACAGGCAGTCAGTTGGTCATGGCGCTGGGAAGCGGTCATGAGCGCACAAACTATGAGGCGCTGCAAACTTGGGTGCGACAGACGCTAAATGAGAAAGACTTGCTACCGACGCGCGAGGCGTTGCCGACGCTGATAAAAGCCCTGGAAGCGCAGCTTATTCAACTGCAGCAGGGGGAGGCATAGTAAGGGAGACAATATCGCCCGTCTCTTCAACGTCGCCGAGGGGCGAGCGTGTGCCTCAAAGCTCGGTGACTGTTAGCCAGGGGTAATATCCGTTGATCTGTGTAGCGGCATGAAGGTAGGGCGTAGAAGGGCGCCTACTTCATGAGGCGATGAATCCCCACGCGATGAAATAGCGCCGTTTTTGGTCCTTTATTGGCGTTTAGAAGGTCGCACCCGATAAAAGCATTACTTTCGTCAACTTATCAGCCCATGGCCTCGCGTCAGCATGTGTCATCTTTGTGTTGAGCGCCAACCGGTCGGTGTGTTGTTCGGCTGACCGATGTTGCGTTCAAATCCGACACGCTATGTTTGTTCATTTATCGGAAGGACTGCCGATGCGAGAGCCGCATAAGTTCATGAATATCTTGGATAACGCTTTGATGAAATACAAATCGGGATTCGATCCCGAACTGATTGAGTTGCCGGAGCAGGCTGTGTTTCCGCATCTGATCTCGGCAGCGCCGGCGACGGCGCGAAAAAGCCGGAGCACCGGTATGTTGCTGGGGCTTCCCGCGCCCACGTATGTCAAGCGCGGACGCACGGTGCGTTATCGTTTGAGTGCCGTATTGCAGTGGATCGAGAAAGCGGACAATTACAGCAATACGGCAGAAGCGCATGTTCGTCATGGCGTTGCTGATTGAGAATGGCAGTGGTGTCCTCATTGCCGAGGGCAGAAGGCACTTACTTGTAGATCCGTAGGGCGCGTTGTTGCTGCTAAGTGTCACCTATGTGTCACCTAGCACAAGCCACTACGAAAAACGGCCACTTGCTATGTTAGCTAAGTGGCCGTTTTTACTGAATTTTTTGGTCGGAATAGCAGGATTCGAACCTACGACCTCTGCCTCCCGAAGGCAGCGCTCTACCAAGCTGAGCTATATTCCGAGGGTTGAAGGCTTTGCCATTCAACGAGTGCGGATGATACGCACCCGCTGAATGCTTTTCAAGGGATATTTGCAAAATCCCCGTGGCTTATCCACACCGCGGTAACGCTAGGTATCGCGCTCCACCGCGAGTCGTGCCAGTTTGGCCATCGTGTCGCGGTAGGGGCTTGGCGGCAAGGCGTTGAGCTCGGCGAGGGCTTTATCGGCCATCTCTTCGGCGCGGGCGCGGGTATAGCTTAAGGCGCCGGTGGCGTTAACGATATCCAATACCGCATCAAGCTGCGAAAGCCCCCCTTTACGGATGGCTTGGCGGATCAGCTTGGCCTGCTCAGGAGTGCCTTGCGCCATGGCGTGAATCAGTGGCAACGTCGGTTTGCCCTCGGCCAAGTCGTCGCCGACGTTTTTGCCCATGGCGTTGGCGTCGCCTTGGTAGTCGAGCAGGTCGTCGATCAGCTGAAAAGCAAGGCCTAAATAGCGCCCATAATACTGCAAGGCGCGCTCCTGTTCAGGGGTGGCTTCGGCCAGCACGGCGCCGCTGTGGGAGGAAGCCTCGAAAAGCATCGCCGTTTTGCCCTGAATGGTCTCGAAGTAGTCTGCTTCGGTGATATCCGGGTTGCCGATGTTGGTCAGCTGTTGCACCTCGCCTTCGGCGATAACGCAGGTGGCGGCCGACAGAATGGCCATGATGCGCATGGAGCCCACATCGACCATCATCTGGAAAGAGCGCGAGTAGAGAAAATCACCCACCAGCACCGAAGGCGCATTACCCCAGTTATCGTTGGCGGTTTGTCTGCCGCGACGCAGGTGCGACTCATCCACCACATCGTCGTGTAGCAGCGTTGAGGTATGCATGAACTCGATCAGCGTAGCCAAGGTAACGTGTTTGTCCTCTTCATAGCCGAGCGAGCGGGCCGCTAGCAGCACAAGGAGGGGGCGTAGGCGTTTGCCGCCACTTTCGATGATGTACTGGCTGATGGTTTCGACCAGCGGCACTTTGGAGCTGAGTTGCTCGACAATGGTGCGGTTAACGGCGTTAAAGTCATCCGCCACCACGGCATGCAGCGGTGAAGGTGAAGTGCTGGCAGGTGGGGTTGAAGAGGCGTTAGCAGTCATTAGATTTTGCGCGGGATGGCGCCACCGTTTGTCCCGCTTCTCCTTACAGGTTAATGGATGCCGTGAGGTGATAGCCGTAGCCATCGCCTCGCTGGATGAGAGTGCAGTGTTGGTGCGAAATGCCCTGCACAGCACCTTGCTCGGTCTGGATGTTGAAGCTGCCTGTCTTGCGCACCGCGACACGGCCCGTGTGGGTGCCAGCTTTCTTTCCAGTGGGCACGCAGGCGCACACCATATCGCCGGTTTGAAAGCCGTGTACCTGCTTTTGCCGCATCAACACACCGCGCGGAAAGCCATGCTTTGTCAAACGGGTGCGCTGGTAGCTGCCGCGCCCGGTGGCTTTAATCGTCAGCGTCGGCACCGCCCAAGTATGCAGGCTGCCGAACACACCAACACAGGCTGCATCCAGGGCATGAGTCTTGGGAATGTCGAGCCGCTGGCGGTTGTATTTGGTGCGTCCGCCCGTGCCGACCGTGACAGGTAAGCCGGTGGCTTTGAGCGCGGTGAGCAGTGCCCAGCGGGTCGCATTCACGGCACTGGCATCGCGTAGCGGATGCTTGAGTTCATGCTGCACGCGCTCAAGACGTGCGCTCGCCGACAGGCCGTTGGCCTTGAGGCGCTTTTTCAGGCCTTTGTCGGTGGCGAAAAAGTCCGCCAGCAGCAACGCATCCTTGGCTTGGTTGCAGTCGTGGCAGCTTAGCGTCAAATTGCTAACGCGGTTCGAGCCACCCCGCGAGCGCGGCACCACATGCTCGATTTCCAGTGGTGTGTCGCCGGTGCCACAGTAGGCGCACTCACGGCCCCACTTTTCCAGCAGGTGCTCGCGGACTTCGTAGCCGAGCAGGGTGCCTTGCTGGTACTCGACGCCGCTAATCTCGGGGTTGTCGAGTTGCTGGGTGTCAAACCGCACCAATTCCTGACTGGTGGCGGTTATCGGCGCCAGCTTGCTTAGCCGCTCCAACCACGCCATCGCCGTATCCACCCGATGCTGCAATGACGGTGGCAACCAACCGGCTTTGCGCGTTCGGTTGTCAAAACGTGGCGCTCGGTAGCGCAGGTTCTTGCTGCGGCGCCGACGACGAAATGCACGTCGCTGCTTATGCACCACGGCACGACCGCGCTCTAGCAGCAACCGCGCGCGCTTTTCGCGGCACGGCATCAACGGCTGCTTTCCTTTGTCCAATACGAAAACCGCCATGCGATCTCCACCTTAAATAGCACCCTTACGGGTCTGGTATCGCGGGGCTTGTGCCCCGTCTCCCCTCGGGAATGTCGATAACCGGCTCCTGCCAACGATACTGCTATCGGCAGCGATCAAGACCTTCGGCGTTTTGCCTTGCGCCAGCATGATCTTAACCTTTCAGTGCCCACCGCTGAGGAAGCACGGTGGGGTAAGTCTTGGCGACCTGTTATCAACGTAGCGGATTGGCGTCCGCTTTCCCTGGTCAACCGGGCTTGCTTTCACAAGCCTCCGGCTTCAGCCGAAGGTAGTTGACTAATCCGTTCATCGCGGCAGGTGGAGGCGGCACAGCCGCCTGATAAAGTGGGTCTCATGCTATGGGGCCGCCTGTTGGGCGTCAAGGTAGATGGTAGAGGCGCGATGGTCGATATCGAAGGAGTTGTGGTGACAACCCAAACTCGCTATAATCCGCGACCCGCTCATCATGCTCCCTGTCAGATGGCTGCCGAAAGGGGCGCCACTCGCCGCAGGTCGACCAAGAGCCAAGCCGATGAGCGCTGTTATTGCCGTTAACGCGGTAGTACGGCAAAGTGATCCGTCCTGGAGAGAGACATGTTCGCAGTAATCAAAAGCGGTGGTAAGCAGTACCGCGTGCAAGAAGGTCAGACGCTCAAGCTTGAAAAAATCGAAGTCGCTACCGGCGAAACGATCGAGTTTGACGAAGTGCTGTTGGTGGGTAACGACGATGACGTCACCGTTGGCGCTCCGCTTGTCGAAGGCGCTAAAGTATCGGCGGAAATCGTCAATCACGGTCGTGGTGATAAAGTGACGATCATCAAGTTCCGTCGTCGTAAGCACAGCATGAAGCGTCAGGGCCACCGTCAGTGGTTCACCGAAGTCAAAATTACCGGAATTTCCGCTTAAGCGGTTGATTCCCCAGTAGGAGGATTTTGCAATGGCACATAAAAAGGCAGCCGGCTCCACGCGTAACGGTCGCGACAGCGAATCCAAACGCCTTGGTGTGAAACTGTTCGGTGGCCAAGCGGTCACACCGGGCAACATTATCGTGCGTCAGCGCGGCACCAAGTTCCACGCGGGCACTGGCGTTGGCATTGGTAAAGACCACACGCTCTTCGCGCTTGACGAAGGTGTCGTGAAGTTTGAAACCAAAGGCCCGAAAAACCGTAAGTTCGTCAGCATCGTTTCTGCCTAAGAGACCTGCTGCGAGCGATAAAAGCCCCGCCACGGCGGGGCTTTTTTGTCTGTATGGCGTGTTTTAGCGTACAGCGTCTTAACGCCATCTACGTTTAACGCCCATAGAGACGTTGTGTTGTTATCGGCGGCGGAAGCGGCCAGGAGAAGATGCCATGCAGTTTGTCGATGAAGCGTCCATCATCGTTGAAGCCGGAAAAGGCGGCAACGGCTGTTTAAGCTTTCGCCGCGAAAAATATGTCCCCAAAGGCGGCCCGGATGGCGGCGATGGCGGGCACGGCGGCAGCGTTTACTTAATCGGTGACGATGCGCTCAATACGCTGATCGATTTCAAGTATCAGCGTTTTTATAAGGCCGAAAACGGCCAGGGCGGCATGGGTCGACAGATGAGCGGCAAAGCCGGTGAAGACCTGCACATCAAAGTGCCGGTAGGTACCACGGTGATCGACGAGGACACCCTCGAAGTCATCGCCGATGTGACCGATATCGGCCAGGTCGTGCTCGTCGCCGAGGGCGGACGCCGCGGTTTGGGCAATATTCACTTTAAATCGTCGACTAACCGAGCGCCACGGCGTACCACGCCGGGCACCGAGGGCGATCGCCGTAATCTACGCCTGGAGATGAAGGTGATGGCGGACGTTGGCCTGTTGGGGATGCCGAACGCCGGCAAGTCAACGCTGATTCGCTCGGTGTCGGCCGCCAAACCCAAGGTGGCCAACTACCCGTTCACCACCCTGGTGCCCAACCTGGGTGTGGTGAAGCTTGGTTTGCATGAACACTTCGTCATGGCCGATGTGCCGGGGTTGATCGAGGGTGCCTCTGACGGCGCGGGATTGGGCCTGCGCTTTTTGAAGCATTTGACCCGCACGCGCTTGCTGCTTCACGTGATTGATGTGGCACCCTTTGACGAGTCCGACCCAGTGGCCGCCGCCCAAGCGATCGTTCACGAGCTGGGCGAGTTTTCGCCTGCGCTCGCCGAGCGTCCGCGCTGGCTGGTGCTGAATAAGTTCGACCTGCTCCCCGAGGAAGAGCGCGAAGCACGCGCGCAAAGGATTATTGAGGCGCTGAACTGGGAAGGGCCGGTATTCCGTATTTCGGCGATCAGCGGCGAGGGCACCGATGCCCTGGTGCAAGCAGCTCACCGCTGGCTGATTGAGCAGCAGCGCCTGGAGAACGAAGACGAAGAGGCGTACGCCCACGAGCAGGAGATGCGCCGGCGTATGGAAGAGGAGTCGGTGGCGCGCACCGAGGCGCGGCTGGGGCGTAAACGCAAGCCCCGCGATGAGGATGACGACGACTTTGATGACGATGATTACGATGTCGAGGTGGAGTACGCGCCGTGAGTGAGCAGGCGTTGGGCCGCGAAGCGCTGAGTGACGCGCGACGCGTGGTGGTCAAAATCGGCAGCGCCCTGTTGACCAACGACGGGCGTGGGTTGGACGACGCCGCGATAGGTCGCTGGGTCGATCAAATCGCCGCGCTACACCAGCGTGGCGTGGAGGTTGTCCTGGTCTCCTCCGGCGCGGTGGCCGCGGGCATGGTACGGCTGGGCTGGCAGATTCGTCCCAGCGCCGTGCATGAGCTGCAAGCCGCCGCCGCCGTGGGCCAGAACGGGCTGACCCAGTGCTACGAGCAGCATTTTGCCCGCCACGGCATGCTCACCGCTCAGATTCTGCTGACCCACGACGACCTCTCCAACCGCAAGCGCTACCTTAACGCGCTCTCGGCGCTGCGCACGCTCGTGGCGCTGCGCGTGGTGCCAGTGATCAACGAAAACGACACCGTGGTCACCGACGAGATTCGCTTTGGCGATAACGATACCCTTGGCGCGCTGGTCGCTAACCTGCTCGAAGCCGATGCGCTGTTTCTGCTCACTGACCAGGAGGGCCTGTTCGACGCGGACCCGCGCCACAACCCGGAGGCGAAGCTAATTGCCGAAGGGCGCGCTGACGACCCGCGCCTGGCTGCCGTGGCCGGCAGTGGCGGGGCGCTCGGCGGCCGCCAGCCCGACGTCCTTACCCGGCTCATGGCGGGCGAGCGGCTGGGGACCCTCTTGCGGCCCGATCAAGCACCGATCGCCGCGCGCAAACGTTGGCTCGCCGGTCAGCTGCAGGTGCGTGGCACGCTCACCCTCGACCCCGGTGCGGTCAAAGTGCTGCGCGATAAAGGCTCAAGCCTTTTGGCCGTGGGCGTTCGCGAGGTGCAGGGTAGCTTCCGCCGGGGCGATATGGTCGCTTGCGTGGATGATCAAGGTGCCCTGGTGGCGAAAGGGCTGGTGAACTACGGCGCCGAAGAAGCGCGCCAGCTTGCAGGTCAGCCAAGCCACCACATCGAAGCTATTCTGGGCTATATGGAAGCGCCTGAATTGATCCATCGCGATAACCTGGTCGTCGTTTGAAGGCGCGTTGCGGCGGCTAACGCGGCGGCAAGGGAATTTGGCGCGGCCACCCATTGGGCACGATAAAAACGCGCTGGGTTGGGTCGTGGTTAGGGAAGTGCAGCATCACCTGTTGCGGCGTGTTATCGGCGATAACGCGATCGAGAGCCGCCGTGACGGCGTCGCGTAACGGCCGAAAGCGCGCCAGCGGCGGCGGTGCCAGCCAGCACGGCTTCTCCAGCCATGCCGCGAGCGTATCGGGCGGCATACTGGCGGCGAGGGACGGCCAATCGTCTCGATAGCACCACAGGCCGCGCCGGTGCGTAGCCGTGGCCCCGTTGGGCGGCGTAAGCCTTGTGTTCCAGGGGTAAAAAAGCACGCCGGGCAGCGCAAACTGCGAGCGAAGCGGCGCCAATGCCTCACCGCTGTCACGCGGTGCCAGCCAGTGTCTCAGCGCCTCACGCGCCGGCGGTGTGCGGGCGATGGGAAGCTGGTGACGGGCAGTGTGATGGCATTTAAGCGCCAAGCTATCCAATCCACCCGGCCCGATCCAGCGGCTTAAACTTGCTTCTCCCCCTGGCCCGTCGGCTAGCCCCAGATAAAACTTGATCGCCACTTCCAAGTGAATCGGCGCGGGGTCAAAGCGGCTGCGGTAGAGGATATCTAGCTCGCCTAGGGTGTTGCGCCGCTGAAAAACGCGCACGTTACGCGCCAGCAAGTGAGTATGGGGCGCATGATCGAGTACGTAGTGCCATAGCCGCTCATGGTAATGCCCCATCCGCGATTGGCGCAGCGTGCGCCATGGGAGAGCCTCAACGGCTGGGCGCTGGTGCGCTAGCCAGTGGGTAAGCGCCTCGTCATTCGGCCATCCAAGGGCTTTTAAGCAGGGCCGGCCGGGAGTGCCGGGCAGCGTGACGATATCGGGCGTGTGGAGCAGCCAAGCGATATCGCGCAGGGCAGGGTGCTGTATCTCCGCGGCCACGCCCTCCAAGCGGGCCGAGTGGCCATGCGACGGCCGTGGCGCAATCTCGGTTTTCAAAAAGGCTCCTTCTGTCCCATGGCGCTAGGCGGCGTCTTCATTTACGGTCAAGGTAACACGCCGACTATCGTTTGAAAGCGTTAACGCCCTGCTTTCAACCGCCTAGCGGATTCGTGGTCCAATGGCCTCAGACCGTTTTCCGAGCAGAAGGAGTACCATGGCCTCCATCGCCACCGCCTCACCCGATGTCGCCTCGCTGCCGGATATTCTCGTTGGCCCATTGCTGCGGCGCGTTACCTCTGGCCGCTGGGTGATGTGGCTTGTGGCCTCGCGCCGGCTTTCGCTCACGCTGGCGCTAACCCCGCCAGAAGGCGAGACGCAGCGCTATCCGCTCACTGCACAAAGTGACGTGGCTCAGTGCCTGCCGCTGGGTAAACACGCCTACCTCTATCTGATCGATCTACCGCTGTCGCGGCCGCTGCCCGTGGATACGCCGATTGCGTACGACGTGCTGCTCACGCAAGAAGAGGGGGTGGAAAAAGGCATGGCCGAGTGGGCACCGTGGCTCTGTTACGACGGCGCGACGTCGCCGAGCGTGGTGATTGCCTCGCGCCATCATCAGCTGATGCACGGCTCCTGCCGTAAACCTCACCACGACAGCGCCGATGGCTTGGTGCGCGCGGATGCCTGGCTGGCGGAAAAGGGCGGCGCGGCGGCGACCGAACGCCCGGCGTGGCTATTGATGACCGGCGATCAAGTGTACGTGGACGACGTGGCGGGACCGATGCTGCGCGCCATTCACACATTGATTGACCGCTTAGGGCTGGTGGATGAGCAGTTGGAGGGGGCCACGGTCGCGGACAGCCAGGCGCTTTACCGCTCCTCTTATACCTACTACCAGCGTGAGGCGCTGCTGCCCGATATCACCAGCAACGCCGCGCTGCGCGAGCGCTTTTTCGGCGGGGTGAAAAAGCCGGTGTTTACCTCCGCCAACGCGCATAACCACCTCATGACCTTCGCGGAAATGTTGGCGATGTACTGTTTGGTCTGGTCGCCGACCCCGTGGCGGTTAATCGCTCCCGAAATGCCGGCATTAGCGGAGAAGGACGCGGCGCTGTATCGCCAGGAACAGGCCATTATCGATGCCTTTGTCGCAGGGTTGCCGCAGTGCGCCCGGGTGATGGCGCACCTGCCTAGCCTGATGATTTTTGACGATCACGACGTAACCGACGACTGGAACCTCACGGCGGACTGGGAACGCGCGGCCTATGGGCATCCATTCTCCAAGCGCATTATCGGTAACGCGCTGCTGGCGTACTTGCTGTGCCAGGGCTGGGGCAACGCGCCGGAAAAGCTCAATCCGCTGGTGACCCAAGCACACTGCCTGCTCGACGAGGCGGCCAAGGATAACGAGAACACGCTGCCCGCGCACGATCAGGATGCGCTGATTGAGCGGACACTGCGCTTTCAGGGCTGGGAGTTTTACCTTCCCGGCGAGCCGGCGATCGTGGTGCTGGATACGCGCACCCGCCGCTGGCGTAGCGAGAGAAACCTCAACCGCCCTTCGGGGTTGATGGATTGGGAAGCGTTGATCGAAATGCAGCAGACGCTTTTGGGCGCGCCCAGTGCGGTCATTGTCTCCCCGGCGCCGATGTTTGGGGTGAAACTGATCGAAGGCGTGCAGAAGCTCTTTACCTGGATCGGCAAGCCGCTAGTGGTGGACGCGGAGAACTGGATGGCGCACCGGGGCGCGGCGAGCGTCCTGCTGCATATTTGGTGTCACTCCAAAACGCCGGGCAACTACGTGATTCTCTCAGGCGATGTGCACTACTCGTTTGCCTACGACATTATCGTCCGCCACCGTCAGGGCGCCCCCAGGCTGTGGCAAATCACCTCCAGCGGGGTCAAAAACACCTTCCCCGATACCTTGTTGGATGTATTCGACCGGCTGAACCGCTGGCTCTATGCGCCTTTCTCACCGCTTAACTGGTTCACCAAGCGGCGCAAGCTGGCTATCTACCCGCGTGACCCCGATCGTGCCAAGGCCGGGGAGCGACTGTGGAATGCCAGCGGCATGGGGTTGGTCACGCTGGACGAACAGGGTCAGCCGACCGATATTCGCCAGCTCGATGCCCGTGGCGGCGACGTGATCTTTCCTCCGCCGAAAGGGCGGCAGAAACCTTAACGTGATTTGATTTGGGGGGCTCCGGTGCGGGTGTACTACGCTGGAAAAGAGTGACTCTTTACTACGTTTTTCCAGCCAACCGGAGCCGAGGAGATCGACATGGCAGAGGAGAGCGATCAACAAGTTTACGCACGCCGCCGTCAAGCAATGGTAGAGCGTCAGATTGCCGGACGCGGCATCACGTCATCGGTGGTGCTCGATGCCATGGGCAGCGTGCCTCGGGAAGCCTTTCTTCCGCCCTCTATGCGCGAATTCGCCTACGAGGATTCCCCCCTGCCCATCAATGAAGAGCAGACCATTTCCCAGCCCTACATCGTGGCCTACATGGTGGATGCGCTGCAGCTCACGGGAGGCGGGCGTATTCTCGAAGTCGGCACCGGGTCGGGCTACGCCGCCGCCGTGCTGGGTGAAATCGGCGATCGCGTGGTGACGCTTGAGCGCTACCAGTCCCTGGCCGATAGCGCCCGGGGCGTGCTCGATTCGCTCGGCTACGACAACGTCGAGGTGATCTACACCGATGGCACCCTGGGCTGGTCTGAGAAGGCGCCCTATGACGCCATCGTGGTCGCCGCCGGTGGCCCCGAGGTACCCGAATCGCTCAAGCAGCAGTTGGCGATCGGCGGGCGCCTCGTGATCCCCGTGGGGCCCGCGCAAACCGAGCAGGCGCTGGTTCGCGTGACGCGGGTCTCGGAGAGTGAGTTTCGCGAAGAGCACCTGACCGAGGTGCGCTTTGTCCCTTTGGTCGGGGACGCCGGGTGGGAGGATCGTCGCGGCAACCATCCCAATAAGCGCGCCCCAGTCGCTAGGGCGGCGCCGAGTCACGCGGCCCAAGAATCGAACGACGCCACGACGAGTGAGCTTGTGGCCCAAGCGGCCGAGCCCATCGACGATATCGATGAGGGCGAGATCGACAAAATGCTCGAGCGGATCGGCGATTCCCGCGTGGTGCTGATCGGCGAAGCCTCGCACGGCACCTCGGAGTTCTATCGCTTTCGCGCCCGCATCACCCGCGCGCTGATCGAGAAAAAAGGCTTTAATTTTGTCGCCGTGGAGGCCGACTGGCCCGACGCCAGCCGCGTCGATCACTACGTGCGCCACCGGCAGACTCCACCGTCCGAGTGGACGGCTTTCTCTCGCTTTCCCACTTGGATGTGGCGCAACGAGGAGGTGCGCGACTTTGTCGATTGGCTGCGCGAATACAACGCCGGCATTGATGACGCCGATAAGCGCGTAGGTTTTCATGGCCTGGACCTCTACAGCCTGTTCACCTCCATCGATGCGGTGCTCGATTACCTCGACGAAGTGGACCCCGAGGCGGCGATGACGGCGCGAGAGCGCTACGGCTGTCTCACTCCTTGGCAGGCCGACCCCATGACCTATGGCCGCGCCGCGGTTTCCGGGCGTTATCGCGAGTGCGAGGATGACGCGGTGGCCATGCTGGTGGAGCTGCTCAACAAACGCATGACGTATACCGATCAGGATGGCGAGCGCTTTCTGGACGCGGTGCAGAATGCCCGCCTGATCGCCAATGCCGAGCGCTACTACCGCAGCATGTACAGCGGCTACAGCGACTCCTGGAACCTGCGCGACCAGCACATGTTCGATACCCTCGAATCCTTGCTGTCCCATGGCGGCCAGGGCACCAAGGCGGTGGTCTGGGAGCACAACTCCCACATCGGCGATGCCAGCGCCACCGACATGCTCGCCCGGGGACAGCATAACGTGGGTCAGCTGTGCCGCGAGGCCTATGGCGACGACGCCTACCTGATCGGTTTCGGTACCCATAGCGGCACCGTCGCGGCGGCCACCGATTGGGATGACCCCATGGAGGTCAAGCAAGTCCGGCCCTCGCTGGAGGGCAGTTGGGAGCGGATTTTCCACGAGACGGGTATCCCCGCTTTTACGCTGCCGCTGCGCCATGTGCCGTTACCCGAACTCGATAAGCGTCTGCACGGGATCTATCTGGAGCGGGCCATCGGGGTGATTTACCGCCCGGAAACCGAGCGGGCCAGCCACTACTTCAAGGCGCGCCTGGCGGATCAGTTCGACGAGTATGTCTGGATCGACCAAACCCGCGCGGTGACGCCGCTAAGCAGTAAAACCCTTGAGGGCGTGCCGGAAACGTACCCCTTCGGTCTTTAAAAAGGTCTTTAAGAAGGTCTTTACAGAGAGTCTTTGAGAGGCTCTTTGAGACGGTCTCTGAGAGGCGTTGTCATGCGCTTGTCACCTTAATCGCGCACGCTTTAGCATTTGGCGATACAAGATGGGGGCAGGCATGACCGCTCAAGAAGCACAGTGGCTAACGCGTATTATTGCCGATGAAGCGCTTGAGGTACTTTTCCAGCCCATCGTGGATACCGGCCAGCAGGTGATTTATGGCTACGAGGCGCTGGTGCGCGGGCCAGCGGCCTCGCCATTGCACTCCCCGCTGCGACTCTTTGAGGTCGCCACCCAGGCGGGGAAGCTGGTGGAGCTGGACATCCTCTGCCGCCGTTTGGCGATTCACCGCTTCGCGGCGCTGGATCTGCCTGGCTTTCTGTTTCTCAACGTCATGCCGCTGACGATTGTCGAGCGCGATTTTCGTGAAGGCCTGACGCTGGGCTTTATCCGCGATGCGGGTATTCCCGCCGAACGGGTGGTGATCGAGCTTACCGAGCACGTGCCCATTCACGACTATGCGCTGATGCGTCAAGCGGTGGATCACTACCGCGACATGGGCTTTCGCGTGGCCCTCGACGACCTAGGCGCCGGCCATTCGAGTCTGCGCCACTGGTCAGAGCTACGGCCCGATTTCGTCAAGCTCGATCGCCACTTCATCTCCGGGGTCGATCAGGAACCCGCCAAGCGCGAGTTTCTGCGCTCGATCATCGGGGTCGCGCGTAGTCTTGATTGCAAGTTGATTGCCGAAGGCGTCGAAACCGCCGGCGAGCATTTGTGCCTGTGGGAGCTCGACCGCGGGCTTGCGCTGTTGCAGGGCTACTACTTTGCCCGCCCCAACGCCAAGCCGCCGCTTACACTGGCGATGCCGCTACCAGGAACCGCGCCGCTGAAAGCCATCGCCGGGCGTAATGCACGCACGATTTGCCGCCAGGTGCCTGAGGTCGCGCCTGAGTGTTCGGTACCCAAGCTGGCCGAGCGTTTTCGTCGCCACCCTGAGCTGCGCTGCGTGGCCGTGGTGCAGGCGGGCAAGCCCCTTGCCGTTATCCGCCGCAGTCACTTTTTAGCGCTGTTTACCAACCCCTTTAGCCACGCCCTGTACGCTAAAACGCGGGTGCTAGAAGTCGCGGATCATCGCATGCTAGTGGCCGAGGCCGAGATGCCGTTGGAGGCGCTCAGCCAGCGTTTAACCGATAGCCACGATATCGAGCAGGAGGACTTTGTGGTGGTGAACGCCAGCGGCGAGTATTTGGGCATGGGCAATATCGTCGATTTGCTGCGCGAAATCACCGCCATTCAAGTGCGCCAAGCGCGCCACGCCAACCCCTTGACCGGGCTGCCCGGCAACATTTTGATCAATGAAACCTTAAGCGACTACCTCCATTCGGGGGAGGCCTTTGCCGCGGCCTATGTGGATCTGGATAACTTTAAAGCCTTTAACGATGTCTACGGCTACGCCCACGGCGACCACGTGATCATTTCGGTGGCGCGATTGCTGCAGGCGCAGGTCGAGAGCGTCGGCGGCTTTACCGGCCATATTGGCGGTGACGATTTTATGCTGCTCCTACCCCTGGCCCATTGGGAGAAGACGGTCCGGCAGATACTGGCGCATGTTGAAGCCATCGCGCCCGGCTTTTACGAAGCGGCCGACCGCGCACAGGGCGGCATCCGGATCGAAAACCGCCAAGGCGTGGTGAGCTTTTTTCCCTTTTTCAGCGTCTCCATCGCGGTCAAGCCGGTCGCCGCCCATGCGTGCTGTGAAGCCCTGGATATTTCAAGCGACCTATCCGAGCTGAAACATCAGGCCAAGAAGATCGCTGGCAACAGCCTTTTTGTCGAGCGGCGCGGTTGTTGCATCGCGCCACAGCATCGCGGGAACGCCGCAGCGGCGATGGAGCGCTGATATCACTCTTTACGGCAATTCCTACAACTAAAGTGTGATGCTGGTCAACGCAACCGGTTCAAAAATCCTTATCCTGTCTGCCACACTGGGGTCAGCGAGACGCTGATTCACGCGCGTAAGAAGGGGGAAGGGATGAAAAATTATCTAAATCGAACACCCATGCGAGCCAAGTTCGCGCTGGTGCTGGCGCTGCCACTGCTGGCGCTGGCGTGGTTCGCCATCAACGGTGTGCTGGAGCGCCAGGCCGCGGTGCGTGAGCTCGACCGACTCTACGCGATGACGGAGCTTGCCCAAAGCGCCGGCGACTGGGTGCATCAGATACAGCTGGAAAGGGGGATGACCGCCGGGTTTTTGGGAAGTGAAGGCGAGTCCTTCAGCGAGCAGCTGATTCAGCAGCGCCGAAATGTTGATGACGCCGCGGCCGCCTTTCGCGAGCAGCGCGATGCCTTGGCCGAAGGCGTGCTGAGCGAGGCCGCGCGCGACGATTTAACCCAGCTTAACCGGCAGTGGGAGCGCACCGGGCGGATTCGCGGTGACGTCGATAACCTCGATATTGCGACCCGCGAGGTGCTTGGCCACTATACCGGCATCAATCAGCAATTAATGACCCTCGTCGGCGAGCTGTCCCAGCTCACCCGGGAGGGTGAGATCAGTCGTCAGCTCGCCGCCTATTTCAATCTGCTGGAAGCCAAAGACCTCGCCGGTATTGAGCGCGCGATGCTGGCCAATGCTTTCGCCGCCGACGGGATGACGCCGCAAGCGCTGCGTAACTTTTTGTCGCTATTGGGCGAAGAAAAGGCGTTTCTGACCGCGTTTCGTGCGCTTTCCCGTCCTGAAGTGCGTGACGCATTAGATCAAGCCTTGAGCGGACCTGAGATCGAGCGTTTGATCGAGCGCCGTGAGCTGGCGATTAGCCAATACGACACCGGCGGCTACAATGTCGACCCCGAGCAGTGGTTTGAGTGGCAGACGGTCAAGATTGGCCGCTTGAAAGCACTCGAAGATAACGTCGCGGAAAACGTGATCACCACCACGGCGGCGCTACGTAGCGAGGCGCGCCAAGCGCTTTGGGTCTACCTCGCCGTGGCGATTCTCTCAAGTGCGGTGGCGGTGATTGTCGCGGTACTCATGGTACGCACGATAACCGGGCCGCTTAAGCGTGCGCTGAACAGTATCGCCACGCGCGGTAACGATTTGACCCAGCGCTTAGAGGTGCCCGGCACTGACGAATTGTCCAAGCTATACCGTGCCTTTAACGACGCCTCTGCTGATACCGAGCGGCTCGCGGCCGAGGTCAAGCGGAACGCCCAGTCGGTCGAGGTGGCCAGCGGTGAAATCGCCCAGGGCAACCAAGACTTGGCGCAGCGTACCGAAGAGCAGTCGGCCTCTCTTGTGCAGACGGCCTCAAGCATGGAAGAGATCACGGCCACCGTGCGCCAGACCGCCGATAATGCTCACCAAGCGCAGCGCATGACCAACGACGTGGCCCACGAGGCGCAAGACGCCGCAAGCGTTGCTTCGCGTGCGCAGCAGGCGATGCAGCAGATTCACGAAGCCAATGATCAGGTCACCACGATTATTGCCGCGATCGATAATATCGCTTTCCAAACCAACCTGTTGGCGCTCAACGCCTCGGTCGAGGCGGCCCGCGCCGGCGAGCACGGCCGTGGCTTTGCCGTGGTGGCGGATGAGGTGCGCAAGCTCGCGAGTCGCAGCGCCCAAGAGGCGGATCAAATTCGTAAGCTGATCGACAATAATGTGGCGAAAATCAGCGAAGGGGAGTCGCTGGTCAACTCAACGAGCGACACGCTGGAGACGATTTCGCAGCGCGTACAGAAAGTGGCAGGTTTGGTTGACGAGATGGCCTCGGCGACCACCGAGCAGTCTTCCGGCATCGAGGAGATAAACCGCGCCATGACGCAGCTAGAGGAAGTCACCCAGCAAAATGCCGCCCTGGTCGAGCAGGTCGCCGCGGCGAGCCGCTCGCTCGATGAGCAGGCCGAGGACATGGCCGAAATGATTGGCAAATACAAAGTCGGGGAGGTGAGCGGTCAACCGCGGCTAGGCGCCTCGTAGCGCTTTATGGTAAACGAAAGGGTAGAATATGCAGGGCGTCAAATGGCGCCCTGCTTGCTTTTTAGTGATACAGAGCTTGTACATTCAATCGTTGACGTATATCAAATTTTTGTAAGACAGCGCGGTCAAAACGTCGTAGCCGCCCCTATTTTTATAGGGGGTTCGCTATGATGGCTTTTTACACGACGCGAAACGGGACGATGGCTGACGCGTTTTAGGAGTCACCGCAATGAATGCCCCCTCTCAGCATAATCATCACAGCGATCCCACGCATAAGCCCACGGATGCGGGCTTTATGAGTCTGCGCTTTGAGCAGTTTTATATCGCCGTTGAGCAGAGTCCCGTGGCAACGGCGATTACCGATGCCGCGGGCGCTATTGAGTTCGTTAATCAGCGGTTTCTGGACATTACCGGCTACTCCCGCAGCGAACTACTGGGCAAAACACCGGCGCTGATTCAGTCGGGCATGACGCCTAACCGCGTTTACGATGATATGTGGACAACGCTACGCGCCGGTGAGGTTTGGCGAGGGGAGATTTTAAACCGGCGCAAAAACGGTGAGCTTTACTGGGAAGCGCAAACCATCACGCCGGTAAAAAGTACCGACGGCGAGATTATTAACTTTGTCGCCGTAAAAGAGGACATTACCCACCGTCGTCAGCAAGAGAACGAGTTGCGCTTGATGGCCGCCGCGTTTGAAACCGGGCAGGCCACCGTCATCACCAATGGGGATATGGTCATTGAGCGGGTGAATCAGGCGTTTACCGATATCACCGGCTATGAAAGCCATGAAGTGGTCGGCCAAACGCCGAAACTTTTTAAGTCCGGGCGCCACGATAAGGCGTTTTATCAAAGAATGTGGCAAGCGCTGCACGAAACCGGCCACTGGCAGGGCGAAATATGGAACCGCAATAAATGGGGCGATATCTACCCGCTTTGGCAGTCGATTACCGCCGTGCCCGACGCCGATGGCGAGGTGCGCCACTTCGTGTCGGTCTTCCATGATATCGCCGAGCGCAAACGCATGGAGCACGAGCTGGAGAATCAAGCCACGCGCGACCATTTGACCGGTGCCTACAATCGCCGCGCCTTTGATACGGCGTTAAGCCAGTGCATGAGCGATGCCGTGCATGCCCATCAGCCGTTCGTGCTGCTGATGTTTGATATTGACCACTTTAAGCGGGTCAACGACAACTACGGCCATGATCGTGGCGATGAGATACTGCAGCAACTGGCGGTGTGTATCAAAGGCTGCTTGCGCGACAGCGATATTCTGGCGCGCTGGGGTGGCGAGGAGTTTGCCATTTTGCTGCGCAACACCCAGCAAGCGGGAGGCGAAACCTTTGCCCAGCGCATTGGTCAGCGTGTGCGCAGCCGCCTGTTTTCAGGCCACACGATTACTATCAGTATTGGCGTGGCCCAGTACTCAGTGGGCGAGGCGCAAGACGCGCTCGTTAACCGCGTGGACCAAGCGCTTTATGCCGCCAAGCATCAAGGCCGCGACACCGTGGTGGTCAGCCCGCAGGTGAGTGCCGAAAACGTAGAAGAGGACATAGGGTGATCGGAGATGTTAACTCAACAAAGGAGCCGACACGGATGTGCCCATTAACACCGCCGAGCCCCCATGCACACGATACGGACGCTTTAACGGAAGCGGTTTTTCGCCACGCCAACGAGGCGATTATCATTACCGATGCTGAGAACCGGGTTATCCAGGTCAATCCGGCGTTTAGCGAACTCACGGGGTTTCGCCTGCAAGACGTGGCAGGCAAAACGCCGGAAGCCTTTAGCATTCTCCCCCTGGATGACAGTCGCACTAACCGTCTGATGCGCGAAGAGCTTTCGCTGCGCGATCGCAGTAAAAGCCAAGTGAGCTATAAAGGCCACGACGGCCAGTTCTATCCGGGGATGATGTCGATCAACCGAGTGCGCGATATCGTCGGGGAGGTGAGCCACCATGTGATCGTGCTGGCCGATCTTTCTGCCATTCCCTCCCACGCGCGCCATCTAAGCCGTGAAGTCTACTTTGATGCCTTGACCGGCCTGCCTAACCTACAGCTGTTAACGCAGCTGATTCAGGAGTCGATGCAGCACGCGGAGAAGGGCCAAAACACGCTGGCGGTCTGCTCGCTGGATATCGACTTCTTCAAAAAGGTAAACGACCGGCTCGGCTCCCAAGTGGGCGACGAACTGCTTGCGACGTTCTCCCAGCGGATTAGCCATTTGCTCTTTGGGGATGATGTACTCGCGCGCGTCGGCGGCGATGAGTTTGTTTTGCTCCTGCATCACGGGGTGGATGAGGCCTTTTTCGACCGACTTTTAGCCTCCATTCGCAAGCCGCTGATGATCGCGGGGCAGAGCGTGCATTTAACCGCAAGCCTGGGGGTGACGCTTTATCCGCAGGATGCCGTTCAGGGCGATGTGCTACTGCGTCATGCCCACCAAGCGATGTATCGCGCCAAGCAGCGCGGTCGCGATACCTTCCACCTTTTTGACCCTGAGCACGACCGCCTGCTGCAAGTTCGCCACGAGCAGCGCCAGCGCTTTATTCAAGCGCTGCAAAACGACGAGTTGCGCCTGCACTATCAGCCCCAGGTGGATATGCGCAGCGGCGAAGTGGTGGGGGTGGAAGCGCTGATTCGTTGGCAGCACCCCGAGCAGGGGCTGCTTCCACCAGCAGATTTTCTGCCGGTGATCGATGCCACCTCGCTGGAAATAGACTTGGGCGAGTGGGTATTGGAAACCGCCATGCGCCAGCTGTCGCTGTGGGCGCAAAACGGTATTGCGCTGCCGATTAACGTCAATATCAGCCCGAGCCACTTGCTGGTCAGCGACTTTAGCCAGCGCTTAGCGGCGCTCTTGGCGCGCCATCCCGATGTCCCCCCCGGGTATGCTGAAACTGGAAGTGCTCGAAAGCGCGGCGATGCACGATATTCAAGCGGCGCTGGAAACCATGGCGGAGTGTCAGCGTCTCGGCGTGAATTTTGCCATCGATGATTTTGGCACCGGTTTCTCCTCGCTAACCCATTTGCGCCAGCTGCCGGTGAATTTGATCAAGATCGATAAGAGCTTCGTGCGCGATATGTTGAGCGACCAGGACGACATGGCCATCGTGGAGAGCGTTATTTACATGGCCAACCGGTTTAGACACCCCATGCTGGCAGAGGGCGTTGAGACGCTCGCCCATGCCAAGGCGCTGCTCGCGCTGGGGTGCGAGCTGGCGCAAGGCTATGGCATTGCCAAACCGATGCCGGCGGAAGCCCTGCCCAAATGGCTCTCCCACTGGCCAACGCGGGAAGACTGGAGCGCCTTAACGCATTAAGGAGAGTCTCAACGTATTAGAGAGAAAAAAAGGGATAAAAAAACGGGGGCGGCACTGTGTGCCGCCCCCGTTTTTGTGTACTCACCCTAAGCCGCGCGCGCGTTGGGGTCAGGGTTCGCGGTAGGGTCAACGGCGTTAGGCGGCTGTGCCACCGAGGCAGCCGCTAAGCTGCCGCGTGCCGCGGCGGCGCTCGCCGGGTCGGGTGCCATGATCGCTATGCCTTCGGCGCTTTTACTGGCACTGGCACTATCGCCAGTCGCACCGGCAGCGTCGACGTTATCGCGTTGGCTTGACTCGGCGCCGGCGCGAGCGTTATTCATCTCGCTTTGCTGCATGGCGGCTTCGAGCTTGGCTTCAAGCATGTACTGGCGTGCTTGAGCGGCGACCTGGCGATCCTTTGAAGAGGGCTCCGCTGGCGCCATCGCGGCGGAAATCACCGTCTGCATTTTATCAATGGTGGCTTTGGGGTCGCCGGGAACCGGGCCGTAATCAATCGGCACTTCGCCGGCCACCGCGTACTTTTGTCCATCGGGGCCGGTCTCATACTCATAGCTGGCGCTACCGGTATACGGCCCACCGGCGACCTCGTGGGCGCGCTCATGCTGGCGAACTTCCTGGTCGGTACGCTTGAGCTGATCTAGCTGACGAATTTCCTGATCATCCAATGGCGTACCATCGGGGCGCGTGGGGCCGGCGGTGGTGGCCGCGTCGCGCTTCTCCTCTTCGCCGCGCTGCTCATCCGTAACGCCCTGGCGTCCGTCATCAGCACGCTCGGTCGCTCGGCGGCTGCCGGCACTCTCCTCGGTGGCGGTGGCGCTTTGAGTGGCAACCCGCGACTGGGTATTGCCCGCAGCTCCCGGGCGCTGGTCGGCCTGGGATAGTGTCGCTTCCCCCGAACGCGGCGCGGCATTGATCCGCGCGTTTTCGGTCGCGGTGACAGACCAGTAAGTCGACGGTGTACTAACGGGTGAGATTTGCATAAGCCGTACCGGTAAGCAAAACGATAGGATAAAATTGAGTATCGATGACCCTGGGTCAGACTGCAAGATGTAAGCGAGTGCTTTGCCGCCATGCACAGTATTGATATCGGCCTCAACCTCTCCTTCGATGAGTGTTTGGCCCACTACGAGGGACGTATTGCCAATGTGCGCACGCGCAGTGTCGACGGTCGCTGGGTGATTTTTCCCGGTGAGGCCATTCGCCGCGTCGTGACCCACGATGGCGTCCACGGTATTTATCGCCTAACGTTCACTGACGAAGGCAAGTTCGTCAGCATCAAGCCGCTGCGCTGATCGCCTGACGCTTTCGCGCTGAGACCCTGTTACTGGAGCTTCTATGATTCGCGTTCACCACCTGGAAAAGTCGCGCTCGCACCGGGTTCTCTGGCTGTTGGAAACGCTAGCGCTTGAGTATGAAATTATCCCCTACCAGCGCGATAGTGAGACGCAGCTCGCCCCCGAGGCGCTAAAGCGCGTGCATCCGCTGGGCAAGTCGCCGGTCATCACCGATGGGGACATCACCGTGGCGGAGTCGGGGGCGATTATCGACTACCTGCTGAGTCGTTACGGGGAAGGCCGCTGCCAGCCAAGCGCGGACGATACCGTCGAGTGGGTCAATTACCGCTACTGGCTGCACTACGCGGAAGGCTCATTGATGCCGCTTCTGGTCATGCGCTTGGTCTTCGCTCAGCTGCCCAAGCAGTCGCCGTGGCTGATCAAGCCCATCGCCAAGGGGATTAACGCGAAGGTGAATTCGAGCTTTATCGCGCCGCAGTTAACCGAGCACCTGAACATGATAGAAAATCACCTGGCCACGCGTCGGCAGTTCTCTAGCGCCTGGCCAAGCGGTGCCGATGTGCAGATGAGCTTCCCCCTTCAGGCGCTGTCGATGTCGCAGTCGCTGGAGGACTACCCAGCGATTGCGGCCTTTGTTGCGCGGATCGACGCCGATTTCGGCTGGCAGCGGGTGGTGGAGCGGGCCGGCCCGCTGACGCTGCCCGGGCAGTAGTTTTCGCTCCAAGAAGTGCTGTGGGAGTCCTCGACACCTGGGCGTTAAGCGCTAGCCAGGGGGTAGGCTGCGTGATAGACTACGCCATCCTCTCAGACAAGACCCGTGGACGGGCAGCGAAATAGGCTGCCAGTCGCACATTTTGGCTAGGTAAAAAGCCTGCCAAATCAAACCGGTATTAACCAACGTCGGTTTGAACAACGTTAAGGAAGCGTCGCACTGAGGTCACGACCCAGGCGGCGACAACTAGTTAATCCGTTGCCCCAATAGGCAACCTTTTTTCTCCAAGGAGATATCCTGTGGCGAACAGCAAGCAAGCTCGCAAGCGCGCCCGCCAGGCCGAGAAGCGTCGCGTCCTGAAATCCAGCCAGCGCAGCATGGTCCGCACCTACATCAAGCGTGTGATTAAGGCCATCGGCACCGGCGACCACGCGAAAGCGATGGAAGAGTTCAAGGCAGCGCAGCCGGTCATCGACCGCATTGCGGACAAAGACGTGCTTTCTAAAAAGAAAGCCGCGCGTCTGAAAAGCCGCTTGAACAAGCGCATTAAGGCACTGGCGGCGTAAGCCGGCAGGCGCCCTAAAAAACCGGCTGCGGCCGGTTTTTTTGTGCCTATGAGCGAACAAACACCGGCAAATCCCAACATCACTCCCGCGCGCCGTGGCCTAATGGGCTCTGGGGTGATCGTCAGTGCCATGACCATGATCTCGCGGGTGATGGGGCTGGCACGCGACGTGGTCATTGCCGCGCTGTTGGGTGCGGGCAACGGCGCGGATGCCTTTTTTGTTGCCTTCAAAATCCCCAACTTTCTGCGCCGGCTGTTCGCCGAAGGCGCGTTTAACCAGGCCTTCGTGCCGGTGCTCTCGGAGTACTCGACAAGTCGCACACGCCAAGAGATTCGCGAGCTTTTAAACGCCACGGCGGGTAGCTTGACGGCGGTGCTGGCGCTGATCACGGCGCTGGCGATGCTTGGTGCGCCGTGGCTGGTGTGGGTGTTTGCCCCCGGGTTTGGCCGCGACCCGGAGAAGTTGGCGCTCACCGCCGATATGCTGCGGCTTACGTTTCCGTACCTGCTGCTCATTTCGTTGACCGCCTTTTCGGGCAGCGTGCTCAATACCTGGAACCGTTTCGCCGTCCCCGCCTTCACGCCGGTGCTGCTGAACCTGTCGCTGATCGGCGCGGCGCTGTTGCTGATGCCGCTGTTCGACCAACCCGCGATGGCGCTGGCGTGGGGGGTGTTGATTGCCGGGGTCGCGCAGCTAGCGTTTCAGGTGCCGTTTTTGCTGCGCCTGGGGCTTTTGCCCACGCCGTGGCCACAGTTCGCCCACGCGGGCGTTAAACGTATCCTCAAACTCATGGCACCGGCGCTGTTTGGCGTCTCGGTCTCGCAGATCAACCTGCTGCTTGATACCGTTTTGGCCTCGCTGCTGGCGGCGGGCAGCGTCTCTTGGCTCTACTACTCCGACCGCCTGGTGGAGCTGCCGCTCGGCGTGTTTGGCGTGGCGATCGGCACGGTGATTCTGCCCGCACTCTCCAAGCGCCACGCCGAGCAGTCGAGCGCGCACTTTGCCGCCATGCTCGACTGGGCGATCCGTATGGTGCTGCTGCTCGGGCTGCCCGCGGCGCTGGCGCTGGCGGTGCTCGCTGAGCCGCTTTTGATCACGCTGTTTCATTACGGCGCGATGACCGGCCACGATATTCAGATGGCCGCCATGAGCCTGCGGGCTTACGCCTTTGGCCTCTTGGCGTTTATGCTCATCAAAGTGCTGGCACCGGGGTTTTTTGCCCGCCAAGATACCGTGACCCCAGTGAAAGTGGGCATTATCGCCATGGTCGCCAATATGGGGTTTAATCTGCTGCTGATTTGGCCGCTGGCCCACGCGGGGTTAGCCTTGGCGACGGCGCTGTCGGCGTTTATGAACGCGGGGCTTTTAGGATATCTGCTGCGTAAGCAGGGCGTCTTGATCTTCCAGCCCGGCTGGTGGCGCTTTGCCTGGCAGCTGATGGGCGGCAGTGCGGTGATGAGTGGAGGGCTCTACCTGCTCGCGCCGGACTGGCAGGCGTGGCTCGACTTCGGGCTGTGGCAGCGCGTGAGCTGGGTGGCGGCCCTGGTGGTGCTGGGGGCGGGTGCGTACTTCGCCTGGCTGGCGGCGTTTGGCCTGCGCCTGCGCCATCTGAAAATGCACGGCTAGGCATACATTGCCGCCAGTGGGTTGGTTATAATGGCGAATTTTCGTCAAGGCTTTTAACAGCTGAGGTGCCATGCGCGTCATTCGAGGACTGCACAACTTAACGCCGGCGGATCGCGGCTGCGTGGCCACTATCGGTAATTTCGATGGGGTGCATCGCGGCCATCAGGCGATTCTGCAGCAGTGCCGCGAGCACGCGTCACGCCTTAAGGTGCCGCTGGTGGTGGTCGTGTTCGAGCCGCAGCCGCGCGAATTCTTCGCCGGCGAGCAGGCGCCGCCGCGCCTAACCCGCCTGCGCGAGAAAGTGCGCCTGCTAATGGCGCACGGCGCAGAGCGCGTGCTGTGTCTGCCGTTTAACGAGGCGTTGCGAAGCCTCACCGGTCGCGAATTTGTCGAGCAAGTGTTAATCGACGGCTTGGACGTGAAGCACCTGGTAGTAGGCGATGACTTCCGCTTTGGCTGCGATCGCCGGGGAGATTTCACCCTTCTGGAAGCGGTAGGGCGCGAGCGCGGCTTTGGCGTTGAGCATACCCGCACCTTTACCGTGGATGGCGAGCGCGTCTCCAGCACCCGAGTACGCACGATGCTGGCAAGCGGCAACTTTCGCGCGGCGGCAGAGCTTCTGGGGCGCGCCTATTCGCTCAGTGGGCGGGTAGTGCGCGACCAGCAGCTTGGGCGCACTATTGGCGTGCCCACCGCCAACCTGCCGCTTTTGCCCCAGCCGCTGACGCTACGCGGGGTGTTTGCCGTGGTCGCCGAGCTTGACGACGGGTCACGCCACCCCGGTGTGGCCAACGTGGGCTTTCGCCCCACGGTCGGGGCGGATCGCCCCACCCTGGAAGTGCATTTATTCGACTTTGACGGCGACCTTTACGCTAAGCGCTGCACTGTCTACCCCTGCGCGCGGCTGCGCGGGGAGATGAAATTTGACGATTTTGACGCGCTAAAAGCGCAGATCAAGCGCGACCAGGCCCGCGCGCGTCGCTATCTGGAAGGGTTTAACGTGGCAGACAACGCGCTGCCGCTGGCCTCGGCCCCGCTTGGGCGCAAGGCCGCTATTTCTAGCACCACTGCTTTTGACGCTAACTCTTTTGACTCCACGTCGTCGGGCAAGCCCGCCGACGCTAACGACGGCTGACCGGACTATGGATTATAAGCACACGCTAAACTTGCCTGAAACCGACTTCCCCATGCGCGGCATGCTGCCCAAGCAGGAGCCGGGCCGGGTGTCCCAGTGGCAAGACATGAACCTGTACGAGCGCCTGCGCGAAACCCGCGCGGGTAAGCCTCTGTTCGTGCTCCACGATGGCCCTCCCTACGCCAACGGCAGCATTCATATCGGTCACGCCGTCAACAAGATTTTAAAAGACATCATCGTCAAGTCGAAGAACCTGGCGGGCTTTGATGCCCCCTACGTGCCGGGCTGGGACTGCCACGGCCTGCCGATCGAACACAAGGTGGAGACCACCCACGGCAAGCACCTGGCGCCTGAAAAAGCGCGCGGCCTGTGCCGCGAGTACGCTGGCGCGCAGATCGAAACCCAGCTGGTCGACTTTGTGCGTCTGGGCGTTATCGGCGACTGGGACAAGCCCTACCGCTCGATGGATTACGCCAACGAGGCGGGCGAGATGCGCGCGCTGGCCGATATGGTTGACGCGGGCTACGTTTTTAAGGGCTTGAAGCCGGTCAACTGGTGCTTTGACTGCGGCTCGGCGCTCGCCGAGGCCGAAGTGGAGTACGCCGATAAAACCTCGGACGCCATCGACGTTGCTTTCCCGGTGGAAGACGCCGATAAACTTGCCGCTGCCTTTGGCCTCTCCACGCTTTCCAAGCCCACCGCCATCGTGATCTGGACCACCACGCCCTGGACCATCCCGGCCAACCAGGCGCTTAACGTCCACCCGGAGTTCACCTACGCCCTGGTCGACATCGGCGAGCGGCTTTTGGTGCTGGCCGAGGAGCTGGTCGAGAGCTGCTTAGAGCGCTTCGCGCTGCAAGGCGAGGTGATCGCCACCACCAAGGGCGAGAAGCTCGACCAGATCAATTTCCGCCATCCGTTCTACGATCGCCTCTCGCCGGTTTACCTGGCGGATTACGTCGAGTCGGAAGTGGGCAGCACCGGTATCGTCCACTCATCGCCCTCCTATGGCGTGGACGACTTCAACACCTGCCGCGAATACGGCATGAGCTTCGACGACATGCTCAACCCCGTGCAAGGCAACGGCGTTTATGCCGATGATCTGCCCTTCTTCGGCGGCCAGATGATCTGGAAGGCCAACCCGCAGATCGTCGAGAAGTTGCGTGAAGTCGGCGCGCTGATGAACCACAAGCGCTACGAGCACAGCTACATGCACTGCTGGCGCCACAAGACGCCGGTGATCTACCGCGCCACCGCGCAGTGGTTCGTGGGCATGGACGTGGCCGGTAAAGACGGCAAGACATTGCGCGAGCGCGCCCTTGAGGGCATCGAAGCGACGCAGTTTACCCCGGCTTGGGGGCAGGCGCGGCTGCACGCGATGATCGCCAATCGCCCGGATTGGTGTATCTCGCGCCAGCGCAACTGGGGCGTGCCGATTCCGTTCTTTTTGCACAAAACCAGCGGCGAGCTGCACCCGCGCACCGTCGAATTGATGGAAGAGGCCGCCAAGCGCGTGGAGTTGGGCGGTATCGATGCCTGGTTCCGCCTCGACCCTGCCGAGCTTTTGGGCGCGGAAGCGGCCGAGTATGACAAGGTCACCGACACGCTGGACGTGTGGTTCGATTCCGGCACCACCCATCGCCATGTGCTGCGTGGCTCGCACCCCCATGGCCATGAAAGCGGCCCGCGAGCGGATCTGTACCTGGAGGGCTCCGACCAGCACCGCGGCTGGTTCCACTCGTCGCTGTTGACCGGCTGCGCCATCGACGGCCACCCGCCGTATCGCCAGCTGTTGACCCACGGTTTCACCGTCGATGCCCAGGGCCGCAAAATGTCCAAGTCCATGGGCAACGTGGTCGCGCCGCAAGAGGTGATGGATAAGCTCGGCGCCGACATTCTGCGCCTGTGGGTCGCCTCCACCGATTACTCCGGTGAGATGGCGGTGTCGGATGAAATCCTAAAGCGCACCGCTGACGTTTACCGCCGTATTCGCAACACCGCGCGCTTTCTGCTCTCCAACCTGAACGGCTTCGACCCGGCCCGCGATCAGGTTGCGTTTGGCGACATGCTGGCGCTGGATCAGTGGGTAGTCGACCGCGCCGCGCAGCTGCAAGGCCGCATCGACACCGCGTATGAGGAGTACCGCTTCCTCGATGTTTACCAGCAGGTTCACGGCTTCTGCGCCCGCGAACTGGGTGGCTTCTACCTGGATGTGATCAAGGATCGCCAGTACACCACACAAGCCGACTCGCTCGCCCGGCGCAGCGCGCAAACCGCGCTCTACCATGTGGTGGAAGCCCTTAGCCGCTGGGTGGCGCCGATTCTCTCCTTCACCGCGGAAGAGATCTTTGAGCACATTCCGGGCACCCGGGGTGACAGCGTGCTGCTGGAGGAGTACTACACCGGCCTTGACACCCTGGACGAGGGCGCTGAGATGGGCCGAGCCTTCTGGGAGCAGGTGCTAGAGGTCAAAAATGCGGTCAATAAACGCCTGGAAGAGGCGCGCAACGCCAAGGTCATCAAAGGCAGCCTCGCCGCCGAAGTGACGCTCTTTGTGGATGATGCGCTCAATGCCACGCTTTCCAAGCTCGGCGACGAGCTGCGCTTTGTGATGCTCACCAGCGAGGTCACGCTCAAGCCGCTGAGTGACGCCCAAGACGCCGACGCCACCGAGCTTGACGGCCTGAAAGTCGCCGTGGCGGCGAGCGAGCACACCAAGTGCGAGCGCTGCTGGCACCACCGCGAAGACGTGGGCAGCCACGAAGGGCACCCCGACCTGTGCGGGCGCTGCATCACCAATCTGCCGGATGGCCCCGGCGAGACGCGTCACTATGCCTAACACGTCGGCTAAGGCGGCGTCCGACACGCAGACCGCGCCGCCTATGCACCGGCCGCTGCGCTGGCTATGGCTGGCGCTGGCGGTGATCGTGCTGGATCTGGCGACCAAATACGCCGCCAGCGCGTGGCTAAACTACGCCGAGCCGGTGGAGGTGCTGCCGTTTTTTAACCTGACGCTTTTGCACAACACCGGCGCGGCGTTCAGCTTTCTCGCCGGCCACCCCGGCTGGCAGCGCTGGTTCTTCGCGCTGGTGGCGATCGGCGCAAGCATCGCGTTGACGGTTTGGCTCTCCCGCCTGAAAGCGGATGAGAAGCTGCTCGCGATCTCGCTACCGCTGATCATCGGCGGGGCGTTGGGCAACCTGTACGACCGCCTGGTACACGGCTACGTGGTGGATTTTCTCTCCTTCCACGTGGCTGGGTGGTACTACCCGGCGTTCAACATCGCTGATATCGGCATTACCCTGGGCGCCGCCGGGCTGATTTGGGAGTCGATCTTCGGTGAGCGCCGGCGCAGGAAAGGCGATGGATAAGGCCGATTTTGACTCGCCGTGGAAAGAGGCACTGGCATTTTACTTTCCGCAATTTGTCGAGCTGTTGTTGCCGGCGATGTACGCTGATATCGATTGGTCACGCCCGCATGAGTTCCTGGATAAAGAACTTCAGCAGGTGGTGCGCGATAGCGAGGCAAGGCGGCGCCATGCCGATAAGCTGGTTAAGGTATTTCTGCGCGACGGCAGTGAAACTTGGGTGTTGGTCCATGTGGAAGTGCAGGGCAGAGCGGATAAACACTTCAATTTCCGTATGTACCGCTACTACTACCGGTTACAAGATAAGTACCCGAAGCGTCGCATTGCAAGTGTGGCCGTATTGACCGAACCAGGCGCGCATACCGCTCTAGGGCGTTATACCCAAACGCTGTGGGGGACCCAGCTGTGTTTTGATTTTCCTGTGATCACGCTAACGGCGTTACCCGCACGCAGTACGCTATTGGCGAGCCGTAACCCCTTTGCGGTCATTGCGCAGGCGCAGCGTGAGGCGCACCAAACACGGCGAAACCAGCAGGCGCGGCTACTGTCAAAGTTTGAGCTGATTAAATACCTGCTGCTGACCGGCTATCCGCGTCAGGACGTCTTGGAGCTTCTGCGGCTGGTCGACTGGATGCTAGCGCTACCGCCCGAACTGGAGCGCCAGCTTGAAACCGAGGTGGCGCGCCTTGAAGAGGAGCAAAATATGGCTTATGTCACATCATTTGAACGCATCGCTGAGGAACGCGGCATGGAACGCGGCATGGAGCGGGGCATGGAGCAGGGTTCGCGTAAACTCTTGCGTAAGCTACTGACAATGAAATTTGGCGAATTGCCGGCATGGGCGGATCAGCGTCTAGCCGCTGCCAATACACAACAGCTCGAGCAATGGCTTGACCGGGTGTTGGCCGCTGAAACCCCTGAAGACGTATTCACCTGATACCATCGATATAGAGTCCCCATGAACGACTACCAGATTGACGAAGGCATGGAGATTACCCTGCACTTCACCCTGAAATTAGAAGATGGCACCGTGGTGGACTCCACCAAGGAGAAAGCCCCGGCGACGTTTCAGTTCGGCGATGGCAACTTGCCTCCTGGGTTCGAGAACCCGATCAAGGGCATGAGCCCCGGCCAGAGCGACACCTTTACCATCACGCCGGAGCACGCCTTTGGCCAGCATAACCCGCAAAATATTCAGACGTTGAAGCGCGACGACTTTGGCGACGAAACGCCGGAAGTCGGGATGGTGCTCTCGTTTGCCGACAAAGCAGGAACGGAATTGCCAGGCGTGGTCAAACGTATCGACGGTGATCGGGTCGAGGTGGACTTTAATCACCCGCTGGCAGGGCGTACCCTGACCTTTGAGGTCGAGGTCCTGGACGTTAAGCCCGCGACGACCCACTAACGGCGCCCCTTTGTCGCTCCACTTTCCAGCGATGCCCCGCATCAAGGCGTGAACATGGTTTCTGAGAACATGGCTGCTGAGACAGTTTCCGAGACGCTTCCCGCAGCGGCAAGCACCCAACCCGTACAGATCAAGCTGGCCAACCCGCGCGGCTTTTGCGCCGGCGTCGACCGCGCGATCGATATCGTCAACCGCGCGCTTGACGTGTTTGGCCCGCCGATCTACGTGCGTCACGAAGTGGTCCACAACCGCTTCGTGGTGGAGACACTACGCGAGCGCGGCGCGGTATTTGTCGAAGAGCTCCATGAGGTGCCGGACGATGTCATCGTGATCTTCTCCGCCCACGGCGTATCCCGCGCGGTGCAGCAGGATGCCGAGCGGCGCGGGCTGAAAGTTTTCGACGCCACCTGCCCGCTGGTCACCAAGGTCCACATGGAAGTCTTGCGCTACGCCAAAAGGGGCCAGGAGTGCATCCTGATCGGTCACGAAGGCCATCCCGAAGTAGAGGGCACCATGGGGCGCTACGACATCTCGCATGGGGGGCATATCTATCTGGTCGAGGATGAGCAGGATGCCGCGAGCCTAGAGGTGCAAGACCCGAGCCAGCTGGCGTTTGTGACGCAAACCACGCTTTCAATGGACGACACCGCCAAGGTCATCGACGCGCTGCGGGAGAAATTCCCCGAGATTCAAGGCCCGCGCAAGGACGATATCTGCTACGCCACGCAAAACCGCCAAGATGCGGTGCGCGAGCTGGCCGCCGAGAGCGACCTGGTGTTGGTGGTGGGCAGCCCCAATAGCTCTAACTCCAATCGCCTGCGCGAGCTTTCCGAGCGCATGGGCACGCCCGCGTACCTCATCGACAACGCCGAGCAGATCGACGCCAAATGGCTTGAGAACGTGCAGCGTATCGGCGTCACCGCCGGTGCCAGCGCCCCGGAGGTGCTGGTGAAAGGCGTGATCGAGCGGTTGCAGTCACTCGGCGCCGCCGCCCCGGCGGAGCTTGCCGGCCGCGAAGAAACCATCACTTTTTCCATGCCACGTGAGCTGCGTCAACGTGTGATCGCCAGCGGCTGATGCAAAGTGTATCGGCTTGCGACATACTGAAAACGTATGAAACGCCGATAACAGGAGCACCGCCGTGCCCTCATCCTTTTGTTTACCCGGCGGCCAACCGCGCCGCCAGTGTGGCTTCACCCTGATTGAGCTGATGATCGTCGTCGTGATCATCGGCATCATCGCCTCCGTCGCCTACCCCAGCTACACGCGCTATGTGGAGCGCTCGATACGTACTGACGCGCACGCAGGTCTTGCACAAGCTGCTTCTGAATTGGAACGTTGCTATACCCGTACTTATTCTTATACAGATGACAGCTGTGAAGTTACTGATGAATCACCCGAAGAATACTATAACCTCAACGTGACGCATGAAACCGATGGTGATGATGGTGGTTATACCGTGACTGCAAAGCTTAAGAATGACAGTAGAAGTGATGGCTGCAGCAGTGACATTACCCTTAACGCAAAAGGTGATCGTGAACCCGAGGATTGCTGGTAACCCATGAACCAACGCGGCTTCACGTTAATCGAGCTACTGATTACCCTGGCCATCGCGGCAATTCTCGCCACGGTGGCCGTTCCCGCGTTTAATACCTTTCTTGCCCGCCAGCAGCTTGCTAGTGACACCAACGAGATTCTTTCCGGGCTGAATTTTGCCCGAAGCAAGGCAATCACTCTGCGAGAGGATGTGATCTTCCAGTTGAAGCAAGGCACTGATGAAGTTTGGGGATATGAAGTATATGAAGTAATTGATAATGGAGATGATGAGCTTTTGCGTCGCCGGCAAGGTGAAAGTTTACATATAGATATTAATCCAATTGATATAACTTTCGACAGGCTGGGTCGATCTGATTGCTCCAACACATGCACTATCACGGTTGAACACGACCGCGAGAACATAGATAACGATACCATCGTGGTAAATTCTCTTGGAAGTGTCCGCTGAGGTGTGCCATGAACATTAGATTCTCGAAGAGTCAGAAGGGATTCAGCTTAATCGAAGCGCTTATCGCCCTGGTGATACTCTCCATGGGCCTAATGGGAGTCGCCGCCATGCAACTGAAGGCACTGCAGAGCGCCACTGCTGGCTACCAGCGCTCCGTGGCTACCCTTGCTGCTGTGGATGCGCAGGAAAGGTTGTGGGCGGAGTTGGCGCAATTAAATCCCGCTGATGATTGCACCGTTATTGATACTGCTTATCTTCAAAATGTGGTTCCACCTGAGACCAGAAGCATCGAGCAAAAGTGGAAAGATGGGTGGAATGATGATGTCGCCTCAAATCCGTTACGAAACGTCGATTGGGTTGCAAGTTCAATCACAGGCAGTGATTGTGAATTTACCATTACAATAGCGCTTGGCGATGGCCCTGGTGATATCGATGGCGATGAATTCGTTTATAAATTTCGTCTTCCTTAAAGGTAGCGTCGCTATGTTGAAGCGCCAGCAATCGGGTTTTACTCTCGTTGAACTGATGGTCGCCATGGTTATTGGCACCATCATTATTCTGGGTGCTGGACAGCTATTCCTCACTACCTTTCAGACCTTTCAGAATGTTAAAGAGATAAGTCGTAAGCAGGAATCTGTAGTTTTTGCTGCTAGTTCCGTTGTGAATCGTATACGTCGAGATGGAGAAAGTAATTATAGTCTTGAATGTAAATTTGACGATATCTGTGAATGTACTATCTACGATAAAAAAAATGATGACCAACCTTTGCTTACTGTTGTTAAGCCATTAAAAGAGCCTGGTCAAGATGACGATGTGCCATCTCGTGAAGAACAGTGCAATGAAAGTAATAAAGACGATATTGGTGTAGAGCCAAATGAAGGTAAGTACCTTCACACTATTTCGCTGCCTATTGAAATAAGTGGTAAGTCAATAGAGTTTAAGGTTGCTTCCCGTAAAGAAGTGACTGATGAATACTTTGGCGCTGGCGCTGGCGCTGGCGCTGGCGCTGGCGCTGGCGGTGGTTCTCCTGGCGGTGGCCCTCCCAATTGTCCTGGGAATAGCTGTAATTGATTGAGGAAAAATATGCATCAACAACAAGGCGCCGCCCTCGTTATTGTTCTAGCGCTACTGGCTGGCTCGCTAATGATCGGCATTTCCGGTATGAACTCCGCGCTGATCGATGAGCGGCTGGCGGGGAATTATCGCGCGGCAGCTCTGGCGCAGATGGCGGCTGAAGACGTGGCTGGGTATATCCGCACGAACTATGTCGCACTTAAAAAGGAAGATAATGAAAATTGGGGCGAGCCTGACTCAAACGGTTTTGTTCTTTTGAAAAATCCTGATGTTTTGTTAGATCAAGAGTATGTTAAATGTGTAGCAGGTAATACAGAAGAAAAGTGTCAACAGGCAATAGATTTTTATAAAGAAGAAACAGGGAATAACTTGCGATTTCCTTTTTTTCTTGCTCGGGGGTATGTGCTGGAAAGGACAGAGGGTAAGAAAGTGGCAGAGCACATTATAGCTGTTGCTCAAAATCCTGGTACTAAAGATCCTTATGATTACCCTACTAATATCGACGCTACGTTGCTTTGTGTTGGTGCCGGATGTCCGGGCAGTCACTCTTTTGATGATTATTTTTTCGGTGAAGCCAATCTTCCCAACGACTTTGATTGTAAGGGTGCTGGTTGTCGGCCAGGTTCAGGAGATAGGGTGGGTGAGCAAGAGAGGCCGAATGAAAATTTTTATAAAAATATTTATTCACGTGAAGAAGGTGAGAAAAAAATTGAGGATTGGAAGAAGTTTGTTGAAGGGTTGAGAGGTGATAAACTTTCATCTGGATCAGTTGAAAAAGATATTTCCAATAAATCCAATGTAATTGAAATAACTGGAGATGAAGTTAAATCTAGTGGGAATATAAATACATCGGGTATTATAGTGGTGCGTAGTGGTGGCGTCTTTAATGCCGGAGGTACTGGTAGTCATGAAGGTTTGATTATTGTTGAGAGTAGTAGGGGTGTTGAGGGGGAAGAGGGCTATAAAGAAGCAGGGCAGGTTACATTAGGGAAAAATTATAGCCTTTATGGATCGTTAGTTTCTTTTGATGGGTTGAGTAATATAACTGTCAACTCAGCAACTCCCAACGGGGGAGCTAGATATAATGCAAGTGCATTAACAGGTCTTGGCGGTGGTTACGTCTGGATCCCTCTCTAACTTCGCCCTTGCCCATTCGCCTTGCTTGTGGCGGCACGTTATCATGGCGCCATTTGACCAAGAGCCATAGCCATGACCCAATCCAAAACCCGCGTTCTTACCGGCATTACCACCACCGGCACCCCGCACCTTGGCAACTACGTCGGGGCGATCAAGCCGGCGATTGAAGCAAGCCAGGACCCCAGCGTGCAGTCGTTCTACTTCATGGCCGACTACCACGCGCTGATCAAATGCCAAGACCCTAAACTGGTGCAGCAGTCCCGCCTGGAGATCGCCGCGACCTGGCTGGCGCTGGGGCTGGATACCGACAACGCCATCTTCTACCGCCAGTCGGATATCCGCGAAATCCCCGAACTCACCTGGATGCTCTCCTGCGTTTGCGCCAAGGGGCTGATGAACCGCGCCCACGCTTACAAGGCCGCCGTTGCCGAGAACGAAGAAGCGGGCAACCAGGACCCGGATAAAGGCATCACCATGGGGCTCTTTGGCTACCCGGTGCTGATGGCCGCCGATATTCTGATGTTCAACGCTAACAAAGTGCCGGTCGGCCGCGATCAGATTCAGCACATCGAGATGGCGCGGGATATCGCCGGGCGCTTCAACCACCTCTATAAGGGGCAGTACTTTACCCTGCCCGAGGCGGTGGTAGACGAGAAGGTTGAAGTGCTGCGCGGTTTGGACGGGCGCAAGATGTCCAAAAGCTACCAAAATACGATTCCGCTGTTCGTCTCCGAGAAGAAACTGCAAAAGCTGGTGCGCAAGATCAAAACCAACTCGCTGGAGCCCGGCGAGCCGAAAGACCCGGATACCTGCACGCTGTTCCAGATCTACTCTGCTTTTGCATCGGCGGAGGAAACCGATGCCATGCGCGCCCAGTACGCCGAGGGCATTGGCTGGGGCGAGGCGAAAAACCAGGTGTTTGAGTACCTCAATGCCCACCTGGCCGAGCCGCGAGAGCGCTACAACGCCCTGATGGAAGACCCCGGCCACATCGAAGCCGTGCTGCAAAAAGGCGCCGAGCGCGCCCGCGAAGAAGCGACGGTTACCATGGAAAAACTCCGCGATGCCGTAGGTCTTGGGCGGTTTATTTAACGCAACCCCGTTCGCCTTGAGCCTGTCGAAGGGCATGCAGGGGTTTCACCTCTCCCTTCGACTGGGCCGTGTTGATTGGCTCTATACCTATATATTTCTAAATGGAATAAAAGAGCTACGATAAAGCATTTTACGTTATTTAGTTCTAGCGTTATTCTGACAACCATTTCTTAAAAGCGCCTGCTCCTCAGCAGGCGTTTTTTCAACCCAAGGTGATTGTTATGTCTACCGCTTCCGCTGCTGTCGCCACGACGTTGCCGCGCTATCGCCTGCCGTTGACGGCGGGCGCGCTGATTGTGCTGGGCGCTTTGTTGATCGGCATCGTGTTCGAGGCCAATACGGGCCTGCTGATGATCGTGGGTGGCCTGCTGGGCATGGTGCTCTACCACGCCGCCTTTGGTTTTACCTCGGCCTGGCGAGTGTTTATTACCGAGCGTAAAGGCCGTGGCTTACGTGCGCAGATGGTGATGCTGGCGCTGGCCGTGGTGCTGTTTTTTCCGGCACTCGGGGCCGGGTCGTTATTTGGCACCTCCGTGTACGGCTTTGTTGCCCCCATCGGCGTCTCCGTGATCGTCGGCGCGTTTATCTTCGGGCTGGGCATGCAGCTTGGTGGTGGTTGTGCTTCCGGCACGCTCTTCACCGCCGGTGGCGGCAATGCGCGGATGATGATTACCTTGCTGTTCTTTATCGTTGGCTCGGTGATCGGCTCAGCGCACTTTGCCTGGTGGCAGAGCTTGCCCGCGTTTCAGCCGGTGTCGTTGGTGAAGGTAGCCGGTACGGGAGGTGGTATCGCCATCAGCCTGGCGCTGTTCGCGGCCATTGCTGTCTTTACCGTGGTGATGGAAAAACGTCGTCACGGCCAGCTAGAGCAGGCGCCTGCAGTGAACAAGCCGGGCATGGCGCGCTGGCTTAACGGCCCTTGGCCGTTGGTGGCCGGCGCCGTGGGGCTTGCACTTTTGAACTTTGCCACCCTGGCGCTGGCGGGGCGCCCGTGGGGGATTACTTCAGCCTTTGCGCTTTGGGGCGCCAAGGCGTACACCCTAGTGGGCGGTGACGTGAGCCAGTGGGGCTATTGGCAATCCTCCTGGAACGCCGCCGCGCTTGAAGCCAGCGTGTGGAGCGATATCACCACGGTGATGAACGTGGGTATCATCCTCGGCGCGTTGATGGCCGCAAGCTTGGCGGGCCGCTTCGCCCCCAACTTCAATATTCCGCTACGCTCGGTGATCGCCGCTGTCGTCGGTGGCTTGATGCTCGGTTATGGCGCGCGTCTGGCCTTTGGCTGCAACATCGGCGCTTACTTCAGCGGCATCGCCTCCGGTAGTCTCCATGGCTGGGTATGGCTGGTCGCGGCGTTCGCGGGGAATATGCTCGGCGTGAAGCTGCGGCCGTTTTTCTTCACCGGCGAAGCGGCGAAAAAGCCCGTCGCCAAGATGAGTTAACGGTTTAGTGCAGTGACCTAATACGCCTCGGCCTTTGGTCGAGGCGTTTGCGTTTTAACGCGCCCAGCGTGCTAGGTTGTCATTACATTGGCAGCGAGGTCCTTGGCGTGTCGACAGATTCTTTTCAACAGCGCTCTTCTCAACAACACCCTTCCATCAAGAGCCGCTATTGGCGTTGGCTACAATACCTTGGCGGTGCGCTGATTGTTGTCTTGCTGCTGGCGGAAAGAGTGGGGTGGATGCCCTTGCCTATGCTGGAGCGCCTAGAGTGGCAGGCGTATGACCTTAAGGTGCGTGGCACGCTCTCCGGGCAGAAAGATCCATCGCTGGCCATTATCGATATCGATGAGCGCAGCCTGTTTGAAGTGGGGCAGTGGCCGTGGTCGCGCGCCACGCTCGCCGAGTTGATCGAGACGCTGTTTAACGAGTACGACGCGGGACTTTTAGGCATTGATGTGGTGTTTGCCGAGCCTGAGGCCTCGCTGTGGCGGGAGCACTGGAAAGCGCTGACGCGCGACTACCCGGAACTGCGCGATGTGTCGCCGCCTGCGGACGGGGATGAGCAGCTGGCCAGCACGCTGGCCGATTATCCGGTGGTGCTGGGTTACTATTTTCAGGCCTCGCGTCAACCGAGTGACCCGCCCTCCGTGGGGCAGCTACCGCTGCCGGCTACCGTGGAGGCCTCTTCGCCGCTGCCGTTCCCCACGCCTGAGCGCTACACCGCCAACCTGCCCATGCTGCAGCAGAGCGCCCTCGGCGCGGGCTTTTTCGATAACCCGCGCGTGGATGATGACGGGGTCTTTCGTCGTGTCCCGATGCTGCAGCGTTGGGAGGGAGAGCTATACCCCAATTTACCGCTGGCGATGCTACTCGCGATGCTGGGTCAGCCCACCATTACCCCCATGATTGGCGAAGGCGCGGGAGTCGCTCAGCTGGAAGCGCTGGACGTGGGTGGCTTTGAAATCCCCGTGGATGCGCGGGGGGCGGCGCTGGTGCCGTGGTACGGCCCGCGCGGGCACTTCGACTACATCTCGGCGATGGATGTGCTGGAAGGCCGGCTTGAGCCGGGAGCGCTGGCGGGAAAAACGTTGATACTCGGTGCCTCCGCGCCGGGGCTGATGGATCTGCGCTCCACGCCGGTCGGGGCGGTCTTCCCCGGGCCGGAGATTAACTTGAGCCTGCTGGCCGGCATGCTGCACCAGAGCTTCAAGGCGCAGCCGCCCTGGGTGCTTGGCTTTGAGCTGGTTAGCCTGAGTGTGCTGGGGCTTATCATGGTGCTGCTGTATCCACGCTTAAATGCGCCGTTGTTGTTGCTGTTGAGTGGCGTGCTGCTGGCCACCGCGGTAGGCGGTAACCTGTGGGCGTGGTATCAAGGGCTTGCACTGCCTATCGCGGGCCTGCTGGTGCTGCTGGTGGCGCAGATGCTATGGCATTTGGCGATGAACTTTCTACGTGAAACACAGCAAAAACGCTGGGTCGCTGACCGCTTTGGCCAGTACATTCCTCCCGAGCTGGTGGAGGACATGGTGGATAGTGGCGAAAGCTTTGGCCTAGAGGGCGAGGAGCGCGAGCTCACTGTACTGTTCTCCGATGTGCGCGGCTTTACCGCGTTTTCTGAGTCCATTCCCCCCGCAGAGCTGACCGAGGTGATGAACCGGCTGCTGACACCATTAACCGGCGCGATTCATCAGCACAACGGCACCATCGACAAGTACATGGGTGACGCCATTATGGCGTTCTGGGGCGCGCCGTTGCACGACGAGCAACACGCGGATCACGCGCTTGAGGGTGCTTTTGCGATGCTAGAAGCCCTGGAAGACATCAATCGTGAGTTTACCGCCGAGGGCAAACCCGCACTGGCAATGGGCGTGGGCCTCAACACCGGCCCGATGAGTGTGGGCAACATGGGTTCCAGCTTTCGCATGGCGTATACGGTGATGGGCGATAACGTCAATCTCGGCTCGCGCTTGGAAGGGTTGACCAAGGCGTATGGCGTAAGCGTGATCGTCAGCGACACCACCGCCGAGCAGGCGCCCGGCTGGTGCTATCGCCGCCTCGATAAAGTCCGCGTAAAGGGGCGCAGCACCCCGCTATGGATTTTAGAACCGATTAGCCGCTGGGACTCGCTTACTGGCGCTCAGCGAGATTGGCACGCGGCCTTCGAGCAGGCGATGGATCTTTATCAAGCAGCGGATTTTGCATCCGCCGAGCGTGCTTTCAAGGCGCTATCCGATCAGGACGACGCCCCCACGCGGATGTATCTGGAGCGGATCGAACACTTTAAAAATGAGCCGCCCCCGGCAGACTGGGACGGCGTCTGGACGCATACGGAGAAGTAAGTGCTTATTAACCTCCAATATCAGGATCGTCGATCTCTAGGCCGTCAAAGCGCTCAAACACGCCGGTGCCGACATGCTCGTTGGTTTTTCCTTCATCACCGGAATTCCAAGCTTCAATCAAGCTCATAATCGCTTCGGCTTGTTCACCGATATACTTGCCGTTGAATTCGCCACTGTCAAAGCAGCCACTATCGCCACAGGATAAATTTTCCAGTGAGATATTATTAAGGGGGTAGGTTCCGTTTTCGAGCGAGCCATACCCATGCAGTACTCCATAATCTTCCAAGTGAATCTCAACTAGAGGGCCGTCACTGGAAAGCTCGACAAAGCTGTTGGTTGATATGGAGACAATCTCACCACCATCATTGGGTACTAAGCCAGTGCCGTCGACCCAGCTGAATATCACCCTTGTTTGGGTGTTGCTAATGGCTGACTCACTAAGTGACATGCTCAGGGAGTCGGAAATCGAAATTTCATCGGAAGCGGCGATAAAGGCGATGGGAGCGGAAAGTGCGCCTGTTTTGTCTACATAATGGGGCACTTCTGTATCCCGCTCCCAGTATCCCCAAACGATTTCTCCTCCACCTTCACCTTCACCTTCACCTTCACCAATTGGGTAGGTGCCAAAATTACCAGCATCAGGAGCGATATTACGCTGATAAAGCGCGTGTATATCTGCTTCGTCGCCAGAGCGATAAAGTGCATTGGTTTGGTCTGGCTTGAAGTCTATCCAGGGAGCGGTTTTCAGCTTACGCTCAAAGCCGAGGCTGCCGTAGGCGGTGATTGTATCGTCATCACCGGTATCAATTTCAACGTATAAGTTACCCATTGCACCGATAGCGGTCTCGTGACCCAGGAAGCGTCCGCTGAAATTGCCGTTTTCAATATCGGTACCAGATAGCGTGATCGTTTTGCGTGTGCCTTCGACAGCTACTGCGAAGTTAGTTAATGCGAGTTGTCCGCTGGCGTGGTATCTCTGCTCATCTTCTGTAGCATCGAGATAAAAATCGGCTGCGATAAAGAGGTCGGTACCGTCTGAACTAATGGTGAGCTGTGAGTCTTGCTCATCTAAATGCAGCGTTTTCCCATTAGTGCTAAGCCCGGTACTGGCTGCAACACTAAAAGGAATTGTGGAGCCTTGCAGGTCGCTTGGTGAAGTGAATAGAGTCGATAAGTCCTCTTCACTGATGGCACTTAATACCGCGTTGCTTGCCATGTAATGAAGATCGCCCTCAAGCGGGCTTAACGTCCCGTTTTCCTCATCCACAAGGCGTAGGTCGCTTGCCGCCCAGCGGCCCCAATATAAAGACGTATCTTCCGCAAGTGGCAAAGTATCCGCTATGACCGGTGTAGCATTCGAGATGCTATGAATCGACTGTGATTGCGAGCGGTTAATGCCGGTAAGGGCGCCACCGTCTTCCCGCCAGCGCGTGGCGTTAGCGGAGATACCTGAGAGGTTGTTGTCTTTGCGATCAAACGCGACGGTAACAAAGCTGGTGTCAGGATCACTTCCTATAAAGTCACTACCCGGTGTATCTCGGTTACGCAGTGCATTAAGGCTATCGAAGACAAGTTCTGTTTGGATAAGCTGATTGAGTTCTGGTTCTTCGCTTGATTCATCATTACCACCAGTTCCACCAGTTCCACCAGTTCCACCAGTTCCACCAGTTCCACCAGTTCCACCAGTTCCACCAGTATCGTCGGTCTCATCCGAGTCGTCGGTGTCGTCGGTCTCATCCGAGTCGTCGGTGTCGTCGGTTTCATCCGAGTCGTCGGTGTCGTCGGTTTCATCCGAGTCGTCGGTGTCGTCGGTTTCATCCGAGTCGTCGGTGTCGTCGGTCTCATCCGAGTCACCGGTGTCATCAGTCTCGTCTGAATCGTCGATAATCTCTTCTGCATCTTGTTCTGTTTCTGCCAGTGACACGTCAATTTCGGTTTCGCTTTGGGTCTCCTGCAACTCGTTTGTGTCGACGGAGGTTAGCTCGGCGTTGTCAAAAAACGTGCCTTCCGTGGAGGTTGTTGTCGTAGGGCTGGTGTCACTTGCTGGTGGTTCGGTGCCTTGGGCGGCATCTGTTGAAGGTGTTTCCTCACTCTCGTTTTCGCTGCCTTGCGGCATGTTGTTATCAAGCTGCTCAAAGATGTTGACTCCGCCAGGCACTAGCTGTGGCGCAGCATCGCGCGATGGTGAGAAGAAGACTTGCCCGGGGCGAATCAAGGTTTCGCCGGCATCCGTCGACATGGCCAGCATGCCGCTTTCGACGTAAAGGTAGCTGCCTGGGTTGACGCCGGGCAGGGCGTCGCTTCCGCCTTCGGGTATGTGCAGAATTTGAAAGCTGGTGCCGCGGATGCCCATGGTGGCAACGGGGGTGCTATGCGTGACGTTTTCCGGGGCGTTGCGGCCGATGGCGCCGGTAATCGCACGCAACCCTCCACGCAGCAGCTCACCACTTTGTTCCGAGTCTTCCGGTGAGTCTTCGTCGAGTTCGTAGCGCTCAAGAGTGTAAGAGCTTTCAGGACGAATGGCTTTGGTGCCGCCGTCGCTATAACGTAGCTGAAGCGTGCTGGCGGCCTCGGTGTGAAAGGTATCGCCGGCGAAGAAGTCGGCGCCGCGCTCGGCGGGCAAGCGTTCACCGTCACGCTCGATGGTGGCATTGCCGTGAACAAACATCACTCGCCCAGCCGGTGTGTCGGCAAAGGAAGGGAAGGGTAGCAGCGCCAGGCTACCTAGGCTTAGCGAGGTGAAACGCGCCAGTGGGCGCTTATGAAAACAGACCATAACAATCCCCGTTAAAAAAGGTAGCGAAGCCCTAGCTGTGTTTGGTAGCGGCGCGTGTCAAAGAACTCAATGGATGAGTTGCGCCGCTCAGCATCGGCGCTGGCTTCCAGCAGCCAGTCGCTATTGAGCTGGTAAAGCCAAGCTAGCCGTGCTTGCCAAATGCGGTCGCGGCGCTCAGTGGGCGCAAAGTCGTTATAGGGCGCGAAGCCGTCATCCTGATAGGTGCGGATTCGGTGGTTGAGATCGGCGCGAATCAGATGTTGGTCATTAATGGGGTAGTCCATGCCGGCGCCAAGCCGCACTTGGAGAAGGTCCCCGCCGTCGCGGTCGCTATCGGCCCACTCGTGCTCAAATTGCGCGCTTAAACGCGTGCGGAAATCAGCGTGGTTGGTCGCCCATTGAATACCCATACGGCCGGCATCGTAATTATTGTTGGAAGCGCTAAAGCGGTTATGTTGCGCGCCGAGCTGCCAGGTGAGTTCGCTGTCTAAGCCGATGGGCTGGCGTAGATCGGCCGCGGTACCCCAGCGGGTGAGCAAGCGGCTTTGGCTGCGCCCGCTCCAGCCTTGTAGCGCCGAGCCGCGCAACGTCAGCACGTGCTGTGCGGCTAAGTCGCGCTGATAACCGACCTGGGCTTGAGCCAGCGTGAGGTCATAATCTTGCGCGGCTTCTTCGGTATAGCGCTGCGCTTGGCCGGTGGTACTGACTCGCCAGCGGGACTGCTCATCGATAGGAAAAACGCCCTGGTAGCTGCCTTGTAGGCGTTGATAGGTACTGGCGTCGCGGCTGAATACCCGCTCGTCGAACTGCGAGGGGTCGCCGTCTGGCTCCAACCCCGCCTCGATGAGGTCGTCTACCACCCGACGCAAATCGGGCTGCAGCGGGTCGATCGCAATTTCGTTAGGGAATCGCTGTGGATTGCTATCGTAACCAAGGTCCACCCCTAAACGGGCTTGGTGTTGCGGGCTGCTTTCCGCTTGACGGCGCTGCTTGATCACCGCTTGAAACCGGGCAATGGCGGCTTGTGCCTCGGGCGGTGGAGAAAGCGCTTGCAGTTGTTCGATTTCACGCTCGGCAGCACGGCGCTGGTCGAGCTGTAGCAGCGCGGCAACCCGCTCCATGCGGGCGCCGGCGTGGCTTGGCTGGCGTAAAATTGCCCGGTCCAACGCCATCAGCGCGTGACTGGGCTCGCCCGCACGCAGCGCGGCAACGCCCAGCCAATAATCGAACTCAGGCGTGCCGCTGTGCTCAAGTTCTTCGGCTTGGAGCAGCGAGTAGGCTTCTTGATTTTCGTCTTGAGCAAGCGCTTGTTGGGCCCTTTCGAGTTCGATTTGGTATCCCCAGGCGGAGGAGGCTAGCGTCACGCTCAAAAATGCACCAATAACGCAGTGGTATGGGCGTCGAGAGACGTTGAGCGGCATGGCGTTCCTCATAAGGGCAACTCCCAGTGCAGCGTAGAGGGGAGCTCTTGGCGCAGCTCCATGATGATGGTGTCACGCTGTTTGGGTTTAAGGTGAGTAATCGATAGTGTTTCGGGCAGCGTATGCAGGCCATCGAGCAGGGTGGCGAGTCGCTGCGGCGTCAGGTGGTGGGCGATGTCTGCCAGTGCGTCCAGATGATTGCTAAAGGCGCATTCGATAACCAAACGGTCGAGAGCGCCTAGGCGGTTAAGCGAGGCGATCGTTGTGTCGCTAAGGCCGGTATCGCCGCTGATCGCCATCTGGGTGGTGCCATCGCTAATGCAGTAGCCGCAGGTGGGAACCCCATGAGAAACGGGAAACGGTGTCACCTGAAGCGCTACATGGGCGTCTCCGGGTAACGTAAACGGCTGCCACAAGGTGATAGGCACAAAGCGAAGAACAGGCGCCTTTGCAGAGGGAAGGCGGGTGAAATCGGGCCAAATCTGGCCGTTGAAAATATGCGTCTTGAGTGTTTCGAGTACTTCCGGCAGCGCATAGACGCTTAGGGCGCGCTCCTGTTCGACAAGCGTTTCAAACTGCGTATCGATGAGAAGCGGCAGGCTTGCGATGTGATCAAGGTGCGCATGTGTCAGCAGTACGTTGCTCAATGATGAAAGCGCCGTGTCACTGAGGCGGGATACCCCCGTGCCTGCATCAATCAGCGTATGCGACGGCAGGTAAAAAGCGATAGTGCCTTGTTGCGATTCTAGGCCGCCGCTTGCGCCAAGTGTGAGTAGTTGCATAGCGTTATTCGTCTTTTTTTGTGGCTCGGGAGTCGAGGCGTCAGCGCCGCAGCCCAGGGAGCGCGGCCTCATCCACTGTGTCGATCTGCTCCTCGGCAAGATGCTGGCGCGCGTACTCCAAGTAGACTTTCTCTTCGATAAAAACGGCAAAAAGGTCCGGGTCCAAGTGGCTCTCCTCCACCATGCGGCCCATGATGGTCAGTGCCTGTGATAGCTTCATCGGTGCCTTGTAGGGCCTATCCGGGGCGGTGAGAGCCTCAAATACATCGGCAATACCCATCATCCGGGCGGGTAGGGAGAGCTGCTCGCGTGTTAGCCCCTTGGGATAACCGGTCCCGTCCATGCGTTCATGGTGCCCCCCGGCGTACTCGGGCACGCGCTGTAGATGTTTGGGGAAGGGAAGCTCACCGAGCATGTCGAGGGTGGCGGTCATGTGTCCTTCGATAATCTTGCGCTCGTCCGCGTTAAGCGTTCCGCGGCGAATGCAGAGGTTATCCAGCTCATCGGCGGTCAGCAGCGGCTGCTGATGGCCCTCGGCGTCTTGCCAGGTCTCGCGGGCAATGGCGTGCAGCCGCTCAATGTCCTCGTCGCGCATAAATTCGCCGCCGGTATTGGCCTGGCGAATGAACGCTAAATCCTCGATAAGTTGTTGCTGTTGGGCGGTAAAGGGCGTGCGTTGGGCGTCTTTAAAGGGCTCACCGCTGCGATAAGCGTCGAGTTCAGCGCGTAGCTGCGCCGCGTCAAGTGCCTGCTGTTTCGCGGCGAAGCGCGCCTCGATCATGGGCAGGCGGCTGAATAGCCCCTCAAGCTTGGTCGACTTCTCCATCACGTGGTGGGGCGTGACGACCTTGCCGCAATCATGCAGCCAGGCAGCGGTTTTGAGTTCGTAGCGGTCCCCGTCATTGAGATGAAAGTCAACGACTTCAGGGCGCGTTGAGCGGTGCGTGGCTTCCGCCAGCAGCAGGGTGGCTTCTGGCACGCGCCGGCAGTGGGCGCCGGTGTGCGCGGATTTGGCATCAATCGCCGTGGCGATCACGCGGGTAAAACTGTCAAACAGCGCCTGCATTTCCGCTATCAAGCGTTGGTTGGTGATGGCGACCGCCGCTTGGGAGGCGAGAGATTCGGCGATATGCTGATCCGCTTGGCTAAACACACCGTCAATTCCTGCGTCGGTGCGTTTGTTGAGTAGCTGCAGTACCGCCACAGTATCGCCTTCGTGGTTATGCATGGGCACGGTGAGAAAGGCGCGCGAACGGTACCCCGTGGCCTGGTCAAATTGCCGGGTGCCCGAGAAATCGAACCCTTCCGCTGCGTAAGCGTCTTCAATGTTGACGGTGCAGTCGTTTAAGACGGTATAGGCGACGACGAGATGCTCATTGGGCGAGCCATCGGCTTGGTGCAACGAAATCGTGGGGAATTGATCGCCTACCGGATCGCTAAGCCCTCCGAGGTGAATATTTAGCGTGTCGTTCTGCACGATCGCGAACGAGAGTTGCTGCTTTTCGGCATTGACGGTGTAGAGCGTGCCGGCGTCCGCCCCGGTTAATTCGCGCGCGCTGGTAAGAATGCGCTCAAGCAAGGCGTTATGGTTACGCTCGGAGGAGAGCGCAATGCCGATTTCGTTGAGTTGACGAATCCGGGTAATGTCACCGTCACAAGCGGTCTTGTCCATAAAGCATCCTAATTACGCTTGTCTGCACTCAGCATATAGGCTTATTCGTGTTAATGCCTAATAGGATGGGCAACAATATTTCCTCAGTGCAAAGCGCCTTGGTACGGTTAGCGCGTCAGCTTGTTGGCCATGTCCATGCCTATCGTCCCCTGCAGGGCGTCTTTCAGCTCGGGGTCGCGCTGATAAAGCCGCTCTAGAGTGGATGTCGGCCAGGCGATATAGCGCACCGGGGCTTCGGCGACGACATCGGCGCTGGTGAGCTTACCGCTGATAAAGCTCATTTCACCGGCGAAATCGCCCGGCTGTAGCATCGCCCGTCGCTGTCCATCGGCCTTGACGCTGGCTTCGCCGGAGAGCAGTAGCAGCAGGGCATTCAGTTCGTGTCCTTGATGGATAAGGTGCTCGCCAGAGGGCACCTCATACCTCTCAGCCCGCTGCATCAGGCGCCGAATCTTGCGCGGCTTGAGCAAACGCAAGGTGGTGTGCTTAAGCCATTGCTCCTCGTCGCTGAGCTTTACTGGGCGACGCTGCAGCAGCAGAACGGTTAGGTTGAAGGCATTGATGACGATAAAGGCGACCTGCCACACCATCGCCGAGTAGAGAGGCGTGGCTTGAAAATAAAAATAGGGTAGCGTGCTGCTCGCGGCGAGAATCGTAATCGCGCGCAGGTAAGCCATATCGCGCACCATATACGCCAGGCAAAACAGGATATTGGCAAAGAAAAACAGCGCTACAGTAAGCACATGACCCCCATTACGCCACGACGCTTAGGCAAGTGATCCAAAATGCTGAGTATGAGTAAACTAGTGTTACAGAAGAGCTTGGCAAAGTCTTCTCCAACGGGTAAAGAGTTTGTCTCTGGGCCGTGCTACATTATGGCTAAGCATGCGTAAGTGCCTGGTTTTATTGCACTGCAGCAGCCATTGGAGACAAAAAGCGGAGAGTGCCCATGACCCAAGAAAAACGCCCTTTGTATATTCCCTATGCTGGCCCATCGCTTTTGGAGATGCCGCTTTTGAACAAAGGCAGCGCTTTCTCCCAACAGGAGCGACTGGCGTTTAATTTGATTGGGCTCTTGCCGCAAAAGGTCGAGACCATCGAGGACCAGCTAGAGCGCGCGTATCGCCAGTATCAGCAGTGCCATAGCGACCTTGAGCGCCATATCCATCTGCGCGCCATTCAAGACGACAATGAGACGCTCTACTTCCGTTTGGTATCCGAGCACTTAGAAGAGATGCTGCCGATTATTTATACGCCAACCGTGGGAAAGGCGTGTCAGGAGTTCTCTAATATTTACCGCAACCACCGGGGGCTCTTTATTAGTTACCCGGATCGCGACTACATGGACGATATCCTGCGCAGCGCCACCAAAGATAATGTCAAAGTGATCGTGGTGACCGATGGAGAGCGCATTTTGGGGCTGGGGGACCAAGGCATCGGGGGTATGGGTATCCCTATCGGCAAGCTGGCGCTCTATACCGCCTGCGGTGGTATTAGTCCGGCGTATACGCTGCCGATCATGCTGGACGTCGGCACCAATAATCAGTCGCTGCTGGATGACCCGATGTACATGGGTTGGCGCCATGAGCGCGTGAGTCAGGAGGAGTACGACGCCTTCATGGACGACTTTATCGCGGCGGTTAAACGCCGTTGGCCAAACGTGCTGCTGCAGTTCGAGGATTTCGCCCAAGCCAATGCGGTCCCGCTGTTGGAGCGCTATCGCGAAGAGCTGTGCTGCTTCAACGATGATGTACAGGGTACCGCCTCGGTGGTGGTGGGCACGCTCATGGCCGCTTGCCAGGCCCGTGAAGAGACCATCGCCGATCAGCGTGTGGTGTTTGTCGGCGGCGGCTCGGCGGGCTGTGGCATCGCCGAGCAAGTGGTGGTGTCGATGATGGCGGAAGGCTTGAGCGAAGCGGATGCCCGCGCGCGTATTTTCATGGTCGACCGTGAAGGGCTAATGACCTCGGACCAGGCGTGGCATCGCGATTTTCAGCGCCGCTTGGCCCACGACGTAACCCTGGTGGAGGATTGGAACGGCCAGGCGCTGGAGGAGACCATTGCCCGGGTGAAACCCTCCGTGCTGATTGGCGTGTGCGGGCAGCAGGGGATTTTCACCGAAGAGGTGATCCGCACGATGCACGCCGGCTGCGAGAACCCGGTGATCATGCCGCTCTCTAACCCTACCTCGCGCGCCGAGGCGGTGCCCGAGGATGTGATTCGTTGGACCGACGGCAAAGCGCTGGTGGCCACCGGCAGCCCCTTCGCGCCGGTGGTGTATAACGGCCGAACCTACCCTATTGCGCAGTGCAATAACGCCTACATCTTCCCGGGTATCGGGCTGGGTGTACTGGCCGCGCGGGCCACGCGGGTGACCGATGAGATGCTGATGAGCGCCTCCCGCGCGCTGGCCCGCGAGGCGCCGCTGGTCAAAGAGGGCAAGGGGGCGCTATTGCCGCCGCTGTCACGGATTAGCGAGATCAGTAAATCCATCGCCTTTGAGGTCGCCGCGCAAGCGCAGCAAAACAGCGTCGCGCTGAAAACGGGCGGCACCAAGCTGCGTGAGGCCATTGAGCGCAACTGCTGGTCGCCGGAGTACCGCGCTTACCGCCGCCGCGCGTTTTAATACTGTTTTCGTAGAGACGAAAAAAAGCCCCCACCGAAGTGGGGGCTGCAAGCATTGGCTCAATCGGTTGCCCGATTAGGCTGCGCCAATCATTTTACGCAGCACATAGTGAAGGATACCACCATGACGGTAGTACGCCAGCTCATTGGCGGTATCAATGCGGCACTTAGCGTCGAGCTCGTGCACTTCACCGTCCTCCTTGGTGATCCTGACCTTGGCGCTTCCGCCCGGGCTTAGCTCGGAAAGCCCCGCGATGGAGACCTCTTCATTGCCGGTCAAGCCCAGTGTTTTGCGGCTTTCCCCTTCGGGGAATTGTAGCGGGACCACGCCCATGCCGATCAGATTGGAGCGGTGAATACGCTCAAACGACTCGGCGAGCACCGCGCGTACGCCGAGAAGGCGCGTGCCTTTGGCCGCCCAGTCACGCGAGGAGCCGGTGCCGTACTCCTTGCCGGCAATCACCACTAGCGGCGAGCCTTCTTCCTTGTACTTCATGGCAGCGTCATAAATCGCCATCTGCTCGCCGCTGGGCACGTGGCGGGTCTCACCACCCACAACGCCGTCGAGCATCTCGTTTTGGATCCGCACGTTGGCGAAGGTACCGCGCATCATCACTTCGTGGTTACCGCGGCGCGAGCCGTAGGAGTTGAAGTCGACCGGCTTAACGCCGTGCTCCTGCAGGTAGCGACCTGCGGGGCTATCGGGCTTGATCGCGCCTGCGGGGGAGATGTGGTCGGTGGTCACCGAGTCACCGAGCATCGCCAGCACGCGCGCGTTCTTGACGTCTTCAATGGCCTCGGGTTCGCGGCCCATGCCTTCAAAGAAGGGCGGGTGCTGAATGTAGGTCGACTCCGGCCACTGGTAGACCTTGCTCTGGGGCACGTCGATGGATTTCCAGGTGTCGTCGCCCTCGAATACCTCGCCGTACTCCTTGCGGAACATCTCGGTATTCACTTGCTCCACGGCCTCGGCGATCTCCGCCTGCGACGGCCAAATGTCTTTCAGGTAGACGGGGTTACCGTCTTGATCGGTGCCTAGCGCGTCCTGGGTGAGGTCGCACTGCACGTTGCCGGCGAGCGCATAGGCGACGACCAAGGGGGGCGAGGCGAGCCAGTTGGTTTTGACCAGCGGATGGACGCGGCCTTCAAAGTTGCGGTTACCCGAAAGCACCGAGGCAACGGTTAAGTCCCCGTCGGTGACGGCTTTCTCGATCTCCTCGGGCAGCGGGCCGGAGTTACCGATACAGGTGGTGCAGCCGTAGCCGACGAGGTTGAAGCCGAGCGCGTTTAAGTCGTCGGTTAGGTCGGCGGCTTTAAGGTAGTCGGTGACTACCTTGGAGCCGGGCGCAAGCGATGTTTTGACCCACGGCTTGGTGGTTAAGCCTCTCTTGTGCGCATTGCGCGCCAACAAACCGGCCGCCATCATCACGCTGGGGTTGGAGGTGTTGGTGCAAGAGGTGATCGCCGCGATCACCACGGCCCCCGGGTCGAGCTTGAAGTCTTGGCCTTTGAAGCTGACATCCTGGCTGTCGGCGTGGTCGAAGCTGCGCTCAACGCCCACGGCCGTTTGGCCGCCTTCGGAGGAGAGCCGGCTGGGCTGCTGTGACTCTGAGGTTTTGTCTTCTTCCTGCATGACCTTGGCAAACGCGGCGGGCATGTTTTTCAGCTCAACGCGATCCTGCGGGCGTTTGGGGCCGGCGAGGCTGGCTTCCACCTCGTTCATGTCTAGTGCTAGCGTGTCGCTGAAAATCGGTTCATCGCCCGGCTCGCGCCATAGCCCTTGAGTCTTGCTGTAGGCTTCCACCAGCGCGACCTGGTCATCATCGCGGCCGGTTAAGCGCAGGTAGTGGAGGGTTTCCTCATCGACCGGGAAGAAACCGCAGGTGGCGCCGTACTCCGGGGCCATGTTGGCAATGGTGGCACGGTCGGCCAGCGGCAGGTCTTTGAGGCCGTCGCCGTAGAACTCAACGAATTTACCCACCACGCCTTTTTTGCGCAGCATCTCGGTTACCGTCAGCACAAGGTCGGTGGCGGTGATGCCTTCGCGCAGCTTGCCGGTGAGCTTAAAGCCTACCACTTCTGGGATCAGCATCGAGACCGGCTGACCCAGCATCGCCGCTTCCGCTTCGATGCCGCCAACGCCCCAGCCGAGCACGCCCAGGCCGTTGATCATGGTGGTGTGGGAGTCGGTACCCACCAGGGTGTCGGGGAAGGCGAACGTCTTGCCGTTCTCCTCTTTCGACCATACGGTTTGGCCGAGGTACTCCAGGTTGACCTGGTGGCAAATGCCGGTACCGGGCGGTACCACGCGGAAATTATCGAACGCCTCCTGGCCCCAGCGCAGAAATTCGTAGCGCTCGCGGTTACGCTTCATCTCGATATCGACGTTGTCCTGAAACGCCGACGCATTGCCGAATTCGTCCACCATCACCGAGTGGTCAATGACCAGATCCACCGGCGAGAGCGGGTTGATGCGCGCCGGATCCTCGCCGAGTTTTTCCACGGCGGCGCGCATGGAAGCGAGATCCACCACGCCGGGCACGCCGGTAAAGTCCTGCATCAGCACCCGCGCTGGGCGGTAGCCGATTTCACGGCTCGATTTGCCCTCTTTCTGCCAGTCGACCAGCGCTTGCATGTCCTCGGTGGCGACGCTTTCGTCATCGGCGAAACGCAGTTGGTTTTCAAGTAGAATTTTGAGGGTTTTGGGGAGTCGGTCGATATTGCCTAGCGCGCTAGCGGCGTGAGGAAGGCTGTAGTAGTGATAGGTCTGGCTACCTGCTTCGAGACGTTGTAGCGAATCGGCTTGTAGCGACTCGGAACTCTTACTCATATCCTTCTCCTTTTCAGCTCATCAGCTTATCAACGGTTCAGCTCCGCGGCCGTTTTGCAGCGCGGCAATCGGTGTTCTGCGTTATTCCTCTTCGACAATGCCTCAATACAGTAATAGCACATGGGTGTGTGGATAAATGGTTTCAAGGTCATATTCGCCTAATCGCCAAGATAGCCCCTTGCAATCACGCTGAGCTGGTATCATTCACCCCCCGAAAATCCTCCTCGGTCATCAGAGCCTGGGTAGCTTTCGACAGGCTCCCTTCGACAGGCTCAGGGTGAACGGTCAACACTGCATTTCATTAAGGTGCTTGCATGGAAACACGTCACGAACGCTTAATCATTCTCGGCTCCGGCCCCGCCGGTTACACCGCCGCCGTTTACGCCTCGCGGGCCAATCTAAAACCGCTGCTGATCACCGGCATGCAGGCGGGTGGCCAGCTGACCACCACCACCGACGTGGATAACTGGCCGGGGGATGCCGAAGGCGTGCAGGGCCCTGAGCTCATGGAGCGCATGAAAAAGCACGCCGAGCGTTTCAACACCGAAGTGCTGTTCGACCATATCCACGAGGTGACCCTGGGTGAAAAGCCTTTCACCCTAAAAGGCGATAACGGCATCTATACCTGCGATGCGCTGATCATCGCCACCGGTGCCAGCGCGCGCTACCTAGGCCTTGAGTCCGAACAGAAATTCATGGGGCAAGGCGTCTCCGCCTGCGCCACCTGCGATGGCTTTTTCTACCGTAAGCAAGACGTGGTGGTGGTCGGCGGCGGCAATACCGCCGTGGAAGAGGCGCTCTACCTTGCCAATATCGCCTCCAAGGTGACGCTGGTGCACCGCCGCGACACGCTACGCGCGGAGAAGATCCTGCAAGACAAGCTTGCCGAAAAGGTCAGGGCAGGCGTGATTGAGCTAGAGTGGTTCAAGGAAGTGGACGAGGTGCTAGGCGATAACACCGGCGTGACCGGCGTGCGGCTAAAATCCACGCTGGATGGCACGACCAAGGAGCTGCAAGCGCCCGGGCTATTTGTCGCGATCGGGCACACTCCCAACACGGGCATGTTTGAAGGTCAGTTGGAAATGAGTGGCGGCTACATCAAGGTGAAATCGGGGCTGGCCGGTAATGCCACCGCCACCAGCGTGCCAGGTGTGTTTGCCGCTGGTGATGTGATGGACCACGTCTACCGCCAAGCCATCACCTCGGCCGGCAGCGGCTGCATGGCCGCGCTCGATGCCGAGCGTTACCTCGATGGCCTCACCTAACCCCGCGTTTTACGTGGCGGAGCAGTCGTAGGGCTGCTCCGCTATTCGTAGTCGGCCGAGCTGACTCAATACCAGTTCGCGACCCTCCATCGCGCCGCTGGGGCAAACCCAAAAACGCCCGTTGTAGCCGCTACTGTGTCCTAGTGGCGTGAACTTTATACGCCGCCAGTTGCGGCTGTATTCAATTCCCGTGCGCTGAGCTGGCGGAAAAAACCGCACGATGTCGCTGGCCGTGAAGCCATCTTGCTGATCTCCAGCGACAACAAGAATCGGGCCGCTCCATTCATTGATACAGTTTTCCCGCGCGTCATCTGTTGGGCAGACCGTAATGTCCATTCGCTGCGTGATCGCTGTATTGCGCGCAAACGCCAGCGTGCTTTGCAGCTGGTTGACTGCCGCGCTGCGGGCGTTGCGCTCGCCAAAGGCGAGAAAGCTGGGCGTGGCGAGCGTTGCCATGATGCCTATCAGCAGCATCACCACCAGCAGTTCCAGTAGGGTAAACCCCTGTGATGGCTGTTTCACACGTCAATCTCCCTTTGTCGCGGTTAATCCATGCCGTGGTTAACCCATGTCGCGGTCAACTCGAGTGATAACGCCGCTTGACCCGCAGGGCTGCGCGGTTATGCTCAAGGTCGGCGGTCAGACGGAGGTGCTTCACCCATCAAGCTAGACGCTGCTGGCCAAAGCGATGTAAGCCAAAACGGACAAAACGTGTGAGCAATTTCTTAATTATTGGCGGCGGGGTCATCGGCATGATGACCGCGCTGCAGTTGGCGGATGCCGGCCAGCAGGTCACCTTGGTGGAGCGCAGCGAGTGCGGGCAGGAGTCTACCTGGGCGGGCGGAGGTATTGTGTCGCCGCTCTACCCTTGGCGTTACCCCACGGCCATTTCGCAGCTGTCGCGCTGGTCAGAGGGCGCTTACCCCACACTGGCGCTGCGCCTTTTGGAAGAGACGGGCATTGACCCTGAATATCGCCAGAAGGGGCTTTTGTACCTCGACGTCGATGATGAAAGCCGTGCTCTGGAGTGGGCGCGTGAGATGGGCAAGCCGCTTAAGCGCGTTGATAGTCGCTTCGTCGCACAAAAAGAGCCGCAAGCGGCCGCGAGCGAGCGCGCCCTATGGATGCCGACACTGGGCAGTATTCGCAACCCGCGTCTGGCGCAGGCGCTCATGGCGCGTTTAAGCGCCATGCCCGAGGTCACGCTGCATGAAGGCTGCGAGGTTAAGGGCTTTATCCGCCAAGCGGGCGCGGTCATTGGCGTTGAGACCTCTCAAGGGCCACACTACGGCGAGCACGTGATTGTCTGTGGCGGCGCTTGGGCGGCGGAATTATTGGCAACGCTGGAGATAGCGCTGCCGGTGCGCCCTGTTAAAGGGCAGATGATCGCCTTTCAAACGCCGCCGGGGCTGATTAAGCGCGTGATGCTCAAGGCGGGGCGCTATGTCATTCCCCGCGCCGATGGGCTGGTGTTGGCGGGCTCAACGCTGGAGGAGGCGGGCTTTGACAAAACCACCGACGCACAAGCGCTGGCGTTGCTCAAACAGAGCGCGGAGGCCATCGTGCCCGCCTTGGCGGCGCACCCCATCGCGCATCACTGGGCGGGCTTGCGCCCCGGCTCACCGGATGGCACACCGTTTATCGGCGCGGTGCCGGGTTATCAGGGGCTTTACGTCAACGCCGGGCATTTCCGCAATGGCTTGGTGCTAGCGCCGGCTTCGACCCATCTGCTGGTGGATCAACTATTAGGGCGAAAACCGGTGATCGACCCCGCGCCGTACCGGCTGGAAGGGCGCTTGGCCTAGTCGTATGTGGTCTAGTCGCGCTTGTCGGCGTCGTCGTGTTTATCCTGAGCAGGTGTTTCCTCGCGCTGCTCCTGGAGAAAGCGGTCACGGTGGGCGCTTGAGCAGAACCACTGCTGCTGCTCGCGCAGGGCCTCCTCTTCCGGCACGTGGACGTCGCACCATTGGCAGCGCACCATTTGGCCGCTATCGCGGCGTTCGGGTTTCTGTTCCAGCGCTTCGCGGTCGAGCTTCCACTCACGGTACATACCGTAAAGCTTGAGGCCGGCAAAAAATAGCACAGCGAAAATAATTAAACGAATGATCAACAGGTTCATCCTTTTCAAGCTCCCATGGGGGTGTCAGCGCGACCTTTGCCAGTCGCGGTCCCTTGCGGGACAATGGGGCAAATAGCGCAGCATTGCGATTTCACGATTCTCAAGAGATTTTGACGCCCATGCAAGACTTAACGCTGGTCATGGCCCAACTCGACCCTCTGGTGGGGGATATTCCCGGCAACGCCGCCCGTGCGATTGAAGCGGTGCGCGAGGCGCGCATCGAGCACGGCGCCGATATCGTGGTCTTCCCCGAGCTCTATCTTTCCGGCTATCCGCCCGAAGATCTCCTCCTTCGCCCGTCGATGGAGACGCGTTTGCGCGAGGCGCGCGCGACGATGGCGGAAAAAGTCGCCCGCGATGTGCTGGTGATTATCGGCTACCCCGGGGTGCGCGAAGGGCAGCGTTACAACCTCGCCGGTGTTTTGTATAACGGCCGGTGGGAGGCGGAGTACGCCAAACAGGCGCTGCCGAACTATCAAGTCTTCGATGAGCAGCGCTATTTTGCCCCCGGTAGCGAGCCGCTGGTGTACGAGCACAAAGGGGCGAAGCTCGGGCTTTTGATCTGCGAGGATCTCTGGGACGGCGCGCCGGTCAAGGCGGTCTGCGATGCGGGCGCTGAGCTTTTGATCAGCCTTAACGCCTCGCCGTATCATCACGATAAGCCCGCCGAGCGGCTGCGCCTGTTAGAGCAGCGCGCCCGCGATGCCGGCAAGCCGATTGTCTACGTCAACACCATTGGCGGCCAGGACGAATTGGTGTTTGACGGTGGCTCCTGCTGCGTGGACGGCGAAGGCGAGCTGAAAGTGCTGGCGCCCTACTGGCAGGCGGGACTGATGCCGGTGGAGCTGCTGCAGCAGAGTGCCGTGGCTTGGGTGCCACAACCGGGCGAGATCGAGCCGGATGTCGAACCCGAAGAGAGCCTTTACTGCGCGCTGGTGGCCGGGCTTCGGGATTACGTCAATAAAAGCGGCTTTAAAGGCGTGGTGCTCGGCCTCTCCGGGGGGATCGACTCGGCGCTGTCACTGGCGATCGCCGTGGATGCGCTGGGTCCGAAGCGGGTGAAGGCGGTGATGATGCCCTACCACTACACCGCCGATATCTCCAAGCAAGACGCCGCCGAGCAAGCCAAGATGCTAGGGGTCGAGTATGAGATCATGACCATCGAGCCGCTGGTGGATGCCTTCATGCTGGCGCTGGCCAACACCTTCGCCGGCACCGAGCGCGATACCACCGAGGAGAATTTGCAGTCGCGCTGTCGCGGGGTGCTGCTGATGGCGATCTCCAACAAAAAAGGGCTGATGGTGCTCACCACCGGCAACAAGAGCGAGATGGCGGTGGGCTACGCCACGCTCTATGGCGATATGGTGGGGGGCTACAACGCGTTAAAAGATGTCTACAAGACCTGGGTGTATCGCCTGGCGCGCTGGCGCAACACGCAGTCACCCGCGGTGCCCGAGCGGGTGATCGAGCGCCCGCCGAGTGCCGAGCTTGCCCCCGACCAGCAAGATAGCGACTCGCTGCCCGGCTACGATACCCTCGACGCCATTTTGGTGCGCTACATCGAGGGGGATATGAGCGCGGAGGCGATTATCGACGCCGGCTTTAAGCGCGAGGACGTGTATCAGGTCGTTAAGCTCGTCGACCGCAGCGAGTACAAGCGTCGTCAAGCGCCGGTCGGCGTGCGTGTCACGCCGCGCGGCTTCGGACGCGATCGCCGCTATCCGATCGTTAACGGCTGGCAGCCGGGCGAGTAATCCGACACCGCCGTCACGCTAACGCGGGCGGCGGCGCCAGACACGTCTGGGCCATTTCAGCGGCGCTGACGGGTTTGCAAAAGTAGTAGCCCTGATAGGCGTGGCACTGGTGTTCGCTTAAATAGCGCCAGTGCGCCTGGGTTTCGACCCCTTCAGCGATAATGTTGAGTCGTAGCGCCCGCCCCATGGCAATAATGGTCTGCACAATCGCCATATCCTCCGGGTCTTGATGCACATCGCGCACGAAGGATTGATCAATCTTGAGTTGATCAAGCGGCAAACGTTTTAAGTACTGCAACGAAGAGTAGCCGGTACCGAAATCGTCCATCGCGAAGCTGACGCCGAGGGCTTTGAGTTCATGCATGCGCGCGATGGTCTCTTCGACTTTCCCCAACACGGTGCTTTCGGTGAGCTCCAGTTTGAGCTTGTGCGCCGGCGCCCCGGTTTGCTCCAGCACCGTGGCGACCTCCTCGACGAATCCCCGCTGTTGAAACTGCTTTGCGCTGACGTTCACCGCCAGCACCAAGTCGGCGGTGTGGTCGTTTGCCTGCCAAATGACCAGCTGTTCGCAAGCGGCTTTAAGCACCCAGCTACCGATGGGGATAATCATGCCGCTCTCTTCCGCTAGGGGGATGAATTTACCCGGTGAGACAAAGCCGTTACGCGGGTGCTGCCAGCGAATCAGCGCTTCGGCCCCGATAGCGCGGCCGTGGTTATCAACCTGCATTTGATACACCAGCACAAACTCTTCGCGCGCAATCGCCAAGCGTAAGTCGCGCTCAAGTACGGTGCGCTCCTCGATTTCGGCTTGGATCGCCGGGTTGTAAAAGCGAATGCTGCCAGGGCCGCTTTTCTTGGCCACGTGAGCGGCGGCGTTGGCGTACTGAAACAGCGCGTTGATATCCTCATCGCCGCGGTGAAACAGGGCCACCCCTTGGCTTGCACTGATAAATTCGACGTTATCCTCCAGCCGAAATGGCTCGCATAGCGCTTGGCGGATTTGCTCGGCGAGCTGCTCGGCTTGCTCCGCCGCTTGCACATGCTCGTCGGCCAAGCCGTCGATAATCACCGCGAACTCATCGCCGCCTAAGCGCCCCAGGGTAAAACGCTCTTTTGCGAGCTGAGTTAAACGCTCGGCAATCTGGCGCAAAATGCTATCGCCAGCGCTGTGGCCGCTGCTGTCGTTGATGCGCTTAAACATATCGACATCGATATAGATCAGCGCGCCAACGGTTTGCGTTTGGTGGTTGGTTTCGATGGAGTGTTGCAGGTGTTCGCGCAGCAGACGCCAGTTGGGCAAGTCGGTCAGAGTGTCGTAGTAGGCAAGCTGATGCACCTTGTGCTCGGCGTCGCGGCGTTGGCGCTCGTTATCGCGAAAGATCAAAAGCGCATCAGCCAGCCGTTTGAGGGGCCCACTTTGGCGGTGGCTTATGCGCTCGATGGCACTTAGCGCCGGCAGGGTTTGGCGCGGGTTAGAGAGCTCTAAAATCGCATCGCCCACGAGCATCAGGCGTTTGTTCATACGCCATGCGGCAAACACGGCGGCGATGATAAGCAACAGCAAGATGCCAATACTGGAAAAAACGCTGGTAGAGAGCGAGCGGCCCAGATTGCCAAACGCCAGATCGTTTCGCTCGCTGGCGCGCTGGGTAAGCCCGGTTAAGACATGCTGTGTGAGCATCACGAAGCGGTTGAAGTTGCTCTGCGCTTCGCGCCAATAGACCATCACCTCTTCTTGGTTGAGCGTGGCGGCTTCATTGGCCATGGCAATAAAGCGCTGGTACTCCTGAAACGCCGCCTGCAGCGCGGCGGCGTTCTGCGGGGCTAAGTCGGTAATAAGCGGCGACTGGGTCAGGGTATCGACGCGATCACCGAGCGTGGAGAGCTGCTTGGTGATCGTGCCGTACTCGACATAGCGTTCCCTGCTGTTTAGCCCTTCTTGATTGGCCTCATTGAGCACGCTGCTGACACGTTGATGCAGCTCGCTGAGTTCACGCTCGAAGGTGGCCATCTGCGTAAGGGTTTGCAGGTCAGCGCGCTGCATCGCGTGGTTTTGTGCTGATTGGTGTTTAAACCCATGCAGGGCGGCAAGCCCCAGTGCCGCCGTGGGCACTATGATGATCAGCATGGGCAGTAAAAACACCATCAGCAGGCTCTGTGTGGGTTTCATCATCGCCTCACTTATCAGCTAAGGGCTATAGGCGGCGGTTAGAAGCTTTCCCACTCGTCGGTTGCTTGGCTGGCGGGGGCGGCACGCTCTGCACGCTCGGTGCGACGCGGGGCGGCTGGAAGGCTCGCCGTCTGGGTGCCGGTGTCGTTAGGGGCCGTATTGGGCAGCTTGAACTGCGACATGGCATCGATTAAGCGGTGCGCGTTATGGCGCAGATTGTCGGCGGACTTGGCGCTCTCATGGACGAGGCTCGCGTTTTGCTGGGTGACCTGATCCATCTCGGTGACTGCCTGGCCGACTTCCTGAACCCCTGCGCTCTGCTCGGCGCTGGCGTTGCTGATCTCTTGCATGATGTCGGTCACGCGCGAAATGGCCGCGACGATCTCTTCGGTGGATTTACTCGCTTCCTCGGCGCGCGCGTTGCCGTGGTTGACGCGCTCTAGGTTACTGGAGATGAGTTCATTGATTTCACGCGCTGCATCGGCGCTGCGCTGAGCGAGCTTGCGCACCTCTTCCGCGACCACGGCAAAGCCACGTCCGTGCTCGCCTGCCCGAGCGGCTTCCACCGAGGCGTTGAGCGCCAATATGTTGGTCTGGAAGGCGATGGAGTCGATGGTGGAGATAATGCCGGCGATCTCCTGCGAGCTCTGGTTCAGCTCATTCATGGTGGTCACCACCTGATGCACGGCTTCCCCGCCCTGTGATGCGGTGGTGGAGGCGCTGGCGGCTTCATCGCTTGCCTGGGCGGAGTTATCAGCGTTCTGTTTGACGGTGCTGTTGAGCTCCTCCATGGCGGACGCGGTTTCGGCCAAGGCGCTGGCCTGCTGTTCGGTGCGCGAGGAGAGATCGTTATTGCCTTCGGCGATCTGTTCGCTGTTGCTCGCCACGGCGTCAGCGGAGGCGCGTACTTTGGCGACGATACTCTGCAGTTGACGCGCCATTTCCACCTGGGCGGCCATGATGCTGCGCGTGTCGCCTTTTTTGAGCTGGCCTTGGGTGGCTAGTTCGCCGCGGCCGATGGCTTCGGCGAAGGCTTTGACTTCATAAGGTTCAGCGCCAAGTTCGCGCAGGAGCTGGCGCGAGAGAAACCAGGCAATCGCGGCGCCGAAAAGGAGAGCGAAGAGCGTCAGGCCGAACATTTGCATCTGAAAGCCCGAGGCCGTATCGCGTGCGTGATTGGTCGTGGCGTTGTTTATCTGTTCTTGCAGGTCGATGTAGGCGTTGATGCGGTCGAGCCACTCGGCATAGGCCGGGCCCGCTTGGTCAAGCAGCAGCGTCTCGGCGCGCGGTAGGTTGCCCGCATCGCGCGCGTTGATAACCTGCTGGGTAAGCTCAAGCGTGGTTTGCTGCTGCGCGTCGATACGGTCAAGGAGGCGCTGCTCCTCTTCATTGCTGGCGTGCTCGGAGAGAACTTCCTGCATACCGCTTGTTGCCTCGGCGTAATTGTCGCGCAGGCGCTGCATCAGGCTTTTTTGTGAGTTGACCATGCTTTCGTCGTCGGTGAGCACGATATCGCGCAGGGCGATGGCGCGATCATGGACGCTACCGCGCCAGTCGACGGCGAAGCTCTGTTTCAGTCCATTCACATCATTGATTTGGTTTAAGTCACGATCGATCTGGTTGACTTGGTAGATGCCGGCGCCTGTTAGCACCACGAGTAGGGCCAGAAGCGTGGCAAACCCTATAGTGAGGCGGGTTCCGATGCGGCTCTGAGCGAGGCGAGCATACAGCGAAGACATACTTTCTCCTTAAGGCACCGTGCAGGTGCTTGATCATGAGTGTCCTTCAGATACTAGCCCGGGGTATTAGTTTTGTACAACTATCGAGATTTTTAGTTTTACCTATGCTTATAATCAAATTCCTTAAATAGGCGGGTATCAGGCAGTTAAGGCATTATTTTGCAAAATAAAAAAACACCACGCCGACGCGTGGTGTTAAGTAATGGCCTTGGTTGTACAGCAATAGGGTTGTACAGGGATGTAGGGTTGTTTAAAGGTATTTAGGCTGAAACTCGCGGCCACTTAACTGCTCGTGGTTGGGCGCGTTTTCGCGCAATACCGCAAGCACTTCCTGCACGCGGTCCTCCATGCCTAGGCCCATATAGCCCTCCACCATGGTGGCAAGGGCATCGTGAGTGGCGTTGGATTCCGGGTAGTTCTCGATCACCCAGCGCCCGCGCTCCACGGCGGCAACAAAAGCGCCGCGGCGCAGGTAGTAATCGGCGACGTGAAGCTCGTGGCGGGCGAGAATCTCACGTAAGTAGATAATCCGCTGCTGGGCATCGGCGGCGTATTCGCTATTAGGGTAGCGCTGGATGAGTTCACGGAAGTCGTTGTAAGCGTCGCGGGTCGCGCCCAAATCGCGCTTGGAGATATCGATCAAGCGCAGCCGTTCAAGGCTAAAGCGCCCTGCTTGCCAAGCGGCGAGGCCGCGCAGATAGTAGGCGTAATCAACCTGCGGGTGGTCCGGGTGTAGGCGAATAAAACGGCTGGCCGCGGCGCGGGCCTCTTCCCACTCGTCGTTTTCGTAGTAGGCGTAAATCAGCTCCAACTGGGCTTGTTCGGCGTGAGGGCCGAAGGGGAAGCGGGTATCTAGCGCTTCCAGGCGCTCGATGGCGGTCGTGTAAAGGTTGCTGTCCAGCGCAGCGCGGGCGCTTTCATACAGCTCCCTTTCTTCGATACCGGCGTATTCGCTATCATCAGCGGAGTCGGTTGAACCGTTGCTGGCGCAGCCGGCCAATAGGGCCAAACTTAAGGCAAGTGCGCCAAAACGGGTCGCAGCAGAAAAAACGCGCATGGTGATCCTCGTGACAATCCAGCCAATCGCCGAAAAGCGATAGCGGCCATGTTAGAATGAGTCGTCGTTGGCCCACTATAAATCACCTCAGCGCAAAACGCAGGCGTAAAGCGCTCGTTGTTAAACACTGGCGGGGCCAAAGCTGCGACGAAAACTGAGAATGTGAAAGGAACCTTTATGCCCCGCACTGTTGAAGCCACGCAGCGGGTACCGGCCGTGCTTGCCGGTGCCCGCCTAGATCAAGCGGCGGCTGAGTTGTTCAGCGACTATTCGCGAGAGCGTTTGAAAGCATGGATCAACGCTGGCGAACTCACCGTCGACGGCGCCCGGGTGAAACCTAAAACCAAGCTCCACGGCGACGAGACGCTGGCCCTTCGCGCCACGCTTGAAGAAGAGGAGCGCTTTGAAGCGCAGGCGATCCCGCTTGACGTGGTGTTTGAGGATGACGCCGTCATGGTGGTCAACAAGCCCGCCGGCATGGTCGTTCACCCTGCCGCGGGCAATCCCGATGGCACGCTGCTTAACGCGCTGTTGCACCACCATCCGGCCCTGGCGCAGCTGCCTCGGGCGGGGATTGTCCACCGTTTGGACAAAGACACCACGGGCCTGATGATGGTAGCCAAAACGCTACCGGCGCAGACGGCGCTGGTTGAACAGCTGCAGGCGCGCACGGTGTCGCGCCAGTATGATGCCGTGGTGATAGGTACGCCGGTGGCGGGTGGCACGGTGGATGCGCCGATTGGCCGCCACCCCAAGGATCGCAAGCGCCAGGCCGTGAATGCCTCGGGCAAACCCGCGGTAACGCATTTTCGCGTGGTGGAGCGTTTTCGCGCCCACACCCACGTGCGCTGTCAGTTGGAAACCGGCCGCACTCACCAGATTCGCGTCCACATGGCGCATGCGCGCTATCCGCTGATTGGCGATCCGCTCTATGGTGGGCGGCCGAAACTGCCGCCCGGGGCGGCCGAGCCGCTAAAAGAGATACTGCGTGAGTTCCCGCGTCAGGCGCTGCACGCGCGCAAGCTCTCCTTTATTCATCCGCAAACCGAGCAAACCCTGACGTTTCGCGCGCCGCTGCCGGATGATCTCTTGATGCTGCTGGATTACCTGCGCGAAGACCACGCCACCATGCGCTAAGGCGCCTGAAGGAGTTGCTATGAGCGACGCTATTGACCTTCGACCCACGCTGATCACGCCTGACTGGCCCGCTCCGGCCAACGTGGGCGCTTTCGTCACCACGCGGGAAACCGGCCCCAGCCAGGGCGCTTTTGCGGCCTTTAACCCGGCGCACCACGTGGGCGATAACCCCGATCACGTCGATTTGTGCCGACGCCAGCTGCACAAGGAGTTAAGCGACGAACGCCCTCTGCTATGGCTCAACCAGACCCATGGTGCTCGCGTGCAGCAGCGCTACCAGAAAACACCGCCCGAGGCCGACGCCGCGCTAGCGGATAGCCGTGACTACGCCTGTGTGGTACTGACGGCCGACTGCCTGCCGGTGCTGTTTTGCGACCGTGCCGGCACCCGAGTGGCGGTAGCCCACGCCGGCTGGCGGGGGTTGGCGGGTGGGGTGCTGGAGGCCACGGTCGCGGCGCTCAATACCCCCCCGGACGATGTGCTGGTATGGCTAGGCCCGGCGATCTCCAACGCGCAGTTTGAAGTGGGCGCCGAGGTGTACGATGCGTTTGTCGCCATGAACCCCGAGGCGAAAGAGGCGTTCGACCACAGCCCTTATCGGTTAGGCCATCAGATGGCCGACCTCTACCGGTTGGCGCGGCTGCGCCTGGAAGCGCTGGGCATTCACCATGTCAGCGGCGGCCACTTTTGCACCGCCTGCGAGCCGCGCTTTTACTCCTACCGCCGCGATAATGGCCGCACCGGGCGCATGGCGAGTGTGATCTGGCTTAAATAGCCTCTCGCGGCTTCCGTTCGTCCTGAGCTTGTCGAAGGGCATGCCAGCATTGGCGCAACACTCTGAATCCTTCGATAGGCTCAGGATGATCGTGTGTCGTGCCGTTGAGTCGCTAATGCCGATAGCCCACCCTTCTTTAACGTCTCCTCTTGAAAGTGGATGGAACCGGTACCATCTTCTCTGTCAAGCACCATATTTGATGCAAGAGACAGGGCCAAACGGCGCGTCCGAACGCGCCGTCAGCCCAAAAGGAGAGTTTTATGCGATTCGATAAATTTACCGCCAAGTTGCAAAATGCCGTGGCCGATGCCCAGTCCCTGGCGGTGGGTCACGGCCACAATCAGCTTGAGCCCGGCCACCTGCTGCTGGCGCTGCTCGATGCCCGTGACACCGGCATCAAGGCACTTTTACAGAAGGCCGGCGGTGACCCCGCCAAGCTGCGCGATGGCCTGGTGGCCCACGTGGAAGATTTGCCCAAGGTCTCCGAGTTTACCGGCGAGGTGCAGCCCTCGCGGGATCTGATCAAGCTTTTCAACCTCACCGACCGCGAGGCCCAAAGCCGCGGCGATCAGTACATCGCCAGCGAGCTTGTGCTCCTGGCTGCCCTGGAGGCGGGCCACGCGGTGACCAAACTGCTCAAGCAGGCCGGGGTGACGCGCAAGGCGCTGGATGACGCCATCGTCAGCGTGCGCGGCGGGGCCAGCGTGGACGACCCCAACGCCGAAGAGCAGCGCGAGGCCCTGGATAAGTACACCCTGGATCTCAACGAGCGCGCCGCCAGCGGCAAGATCGACCCGGTGATCGGGCGCGACGACGAGATCCGCCGGGCTATTCAGGTGCTGCAGCGCCGGACAAAGAACAACCCGGTGCTGATCGGTGAGCCCGGCGTGGGCAAGACCGCCATCGTCGAGGGGCTCGCCCAGCGCATCGTCGATGGCGAAGTGCCGGAAGGGCTCAAGAACAAGCGCGTGCTGTCGCTCGACATGGGCGCGCTGCTGGCCGGGGCCAAGTTTCGCGGCGAGTTTGAGGAGCGCCTGAAGGCGGTGCTCAAGGAGCTGGCCCAGGAGGAGGGCCGGGTGATCCTGTTTATCGATGAGCTGCACACCATGGTCGGCGCCGGCAAGGCCGAGGGCGCCATGGACGCGGGCAACATGTTGAAGCCGGCACTTGCCCGCGGCGAGCTGCACTGCGTCGGTGCCACCACCCTGGATGAGTACCGCAAGTACATCGAGAAGGACGCCGCGCTTGAGCGCCGCTTCCAGAAAGTGCAGGTGGATGAGCCCTCCGAGGAGGATACGGTGGCCATCCTGCGCGGCTTGAAGGAGCGCTACGAGGTACACCACGGCGTGGATATCACCGATGGTGCCATTATCGCCGCGGCGAAGCTCTCCACTCGCTACATCACCGACCGTCAGCTGCCCGACAAGGCCATCGACCTGATCGACGAGGCCTCCTCGCGCATCCGCATGGAGCTCGACTCCAAGCCCGAGGAGATGGACCGTCTTGAGCGGCGCTTGATCCAGCTCAAGATGGAGCGCGAGCACTTAAAGAAAGAGACCGACGAGGCCGCCAAAAAGCGCCTTGAGACGCTTGAGGCGCAGATCAATGACCTGGAGCGCGAGTACGCGGATCTTGACGAGATCTGGAAGGCCGAGAAGGCCAGCATCCAGGGTGCGGCCCAGTTCAAGGACGAGCTCGACCGGGCCCGCGTTGATCTTGAGCAGGCCCGCCGCCAGGGCGATCTCGGCCGCATGTCGGAGCTGCAGTACGGGGTGATTCCCGAGCTTGAGCGCAAGATCGCCGAGAGCAATGAGCACGAGGCCGACACCGATACCGCCAAGCACACCCTACTGCGCTCGAACGTCACGGAAGAGGAGATCGCCGAGGTGGTGTCGCGCTGGACTGGCATTCCCGTCTCCAAGATGCTTGAGGGCGAGCGCGATAAGCTTTTGCGCATGGAGGAGGCGCTGCACGAGCGGGTGATCGGTCAGGACGAAGCGGTCACCGCGGTGGCCAACGCCGTGCGCCGCTCCCGCGCCGGGCTTGCCGACCCCAATCGCCCCAACGGCTCCTTCCTGTTCCTCGGCCCGACCGGGGTGGGCAAGACCGAGCTGTGCAAATCGCTGGCGAACTTTTTGTTCGACACCGAAGAGGCGATGGTGCGCATCGACATGTCGGAATTCATGGAGAAGCACTCCGTGGCGCGGCTGATCGGCGCGCCTCCCGGCTATGTCGGCTATGAAGAGGGCGGCTATTTGACCGAGGCGGTGCGTCGCAAGCCCTACTCGGTGCTGCTGCTCGACGAGGTGGAGAAGGCCCACGCCGATGTGTTCAATATCCTGTTGCAGGTGCTTGAGGATGGCCGCTTGACCGATGGTCAGGGCCGCACGGTGGACTTCCGTAACACCGTGATTGTGATGACCTCGAACATGGGCTCGGACATCATTCAGCGCATGGGCGGTGAGGAGAGCGACTATGAGGGCATGAAAAACGCGGTCATAGAAGTCGTGGGCAACCACTTCCGCCCAGAGCTAATTAACCGTATCGATGAAGTGGTGGTGTTCCACGCGCTGGGGCAAGAGCAGATCCAAGCCATCGCCGGCATTCAGCTAGAGCGCTTGAAAGCGCGCTTGGCCGAGCACGACCTGGGCCTTGAGGTGAGCGACGACGCCATGGCGCAGCTCGCCGTGGTGGGCTTCGACCCGGTCTTTGGCGCGCGGCCGCTCAAACGGGCGATCCAGAGCCGCATCGAGAACCCGCTGGCCCAAGAGTTGCTCGCCGGCAAGTACGCGCCCGGCAGCGTTATTCGCGTCAGCGCGGAAGAGGGCAAACTGGTGTTTAGCGTTTAATCGCCGCGAGCGTTACGCGCCCCTTGACGCCTCACCGAGCACGGTGGGGCGTTTTTGCGCCGTCATTTCGTCTCGAACGGCGGCGAGAGGTTGACAGGCCAAGGGCGCTAATGGAATCTTACCCCTTCCTGATTTGCGGGCGCGGAACCCACGGGCAACCCCCTATCCCCGCGCGAAGGGTAGGCGAACGCCTCTACCCGCCGAAGGACTTCCGGGCTTGGGCTAACCGCCCGACCTGGCCAACGCCCCGACGCGGCGATCCGCCGTGAGAGAGTGCAGGCCCTAACCGGGTCTAATGCCAGGGTTTGGCATCAGGTGCCGGCGTAACCGGCAGCGGCATACCGCCGCACTCGACTAAAACAGGCATCCGGCCTGTGTATGGCACTCGAGACCTCCAGGGGAGAGACACTGTGGAACTGCTTTCCGGCGCAGATATGATCGCCCGCTTCTTGCAAGATGAGGGCGTTGAGTACATTTATGGGTATCCCGGTGGAGCCGCGCTGCATATTTACGATGCGCTGTTCCGCCAAGACAAAGTCAAACACATCTTGGTGCGCCACGAACAGGCGGCCACTCATGCAGCGGATGGCTACGCGCGCGCCTCGGGCAAGCCCGGCTGCGTGCTGGTCACCTCCGGCCCCGGCGCCACCAATGCCGTCACCGGTATCGCCACCGCCTATATGGACTCGATCCCGATGGTGGTGCTGTGCGGTCAGGTGATGAGCCACCTGATCGGCGATGATGCCTTCCAAGAGACCGATATCGTAGGCGTGACGCGCCCGATCGTGAAGCACAGCTTCGCGATTCGCCACCCCTCCGAAATTCCGGAAGTGCTGAAAAAGGCGTTCTATCTCGCTTCGACTGGCCGCCCCGGCCCGGTCGTGGTCGATATTCCCAAGGATATGACCGCCCCCACCGAACGCTACGAATACGTCTACCCGAAAAAGGTCAAGATGCGTTCGTACAACCCGGTCACCCGTGGGCATACCGGTCAGATCAAAAAAGCCGTGGAGATGATGCTCAAGGCCAAGCGCCCGGTGTTTTACACCGGTGGCGGCGTGGTGACCGGCAAGGCAAGCGAAGGGTTGACCGACCTGGTCAAAAAGCTTGGCTTTCCCATCACCACCACGCTGATGGGCATTGGCGCTTATCCGCAAAGCGATCGCCAGTGCTTGGGGTGGCTCGGCATGCACGGCTCCTATGAGTCGAACATGGCGATGCACCACGCCGACTTGATCATCGCCATCGGCGCGCGTTTTGACGATCGCGTGACCAACAACACCTCGAAATTCTGCCCTACGGCCAAGATCATCCACGTCGACGTGGACCCGAGTTCGGTGTCCAAAACCGTGCGCGCCGATGTGCCGATCGTGGGGCCGGCATCGAGCGTGATCAACGAGATGATCAGCCTGGTGCAGGGTAAAGAGATCGCCAACCCCGACGCCTTGACCGCCTGGTGGCAGCAGATCGACGGCTGGCGCGAGTCTCGCGAAGGCAAACTTTACGAGCCCTCTAAACCGGGTGAGGTGTTAAAGCCGCAGGAAGTGGTCGAGGCGCTGTGCCGCGTGACCCGGGGCGAGGCGTACGTCACCACCGACGTCGGCCAGCACCAGATGTTCGCCGCGCAGTACTACAAGTTCGATAAGCCCAATCGCCTGATTACCTCCGGGGGCTTGGGTACCATGGGCTTTGGCTTCCCCGCGGCGATGGGCATCAAGCAGAACTACCCCGATGCCGACGTGGTATGTGTCACCGGCGAAGGCAGCTTCCAGATGATGATGCAGGAGCTCTCCACCTGTAAGCAGTACGGCGTGGGGGTGAAAATCGTCAATCTGAATAACGCCTCGCTAGGGATGGTGCGCCAGTGGCAGGATTTGAACTACAAATCCCGCCACGCCCACTCGTACATGGAGTCGCTGCCCGATTTCCATATGCTGATTGAGGCGTACGGCTTTACCGCCATCACGGTCAACACCATCGACGAGCTAGAGCCGGCCTTGGAGCGCGCTTTTGCTGACAAGCATGAGCTTGTGTTCCTCGATGTGAAGGTCGACCCCTTCGAACACGTCTACCCGATGCAGGTGCCGTTAGGCTCCATGCGTGACATGCTGCTGTCTAAAACGGAGCGTACCTAATGCGTCATATCATCTCGATTCTGATGGAAAACGAACCGGGTGCTCTGTCGCGTGTGGTCGGTCTGTTTTCGCAGCGTAATTACAACATCGAAACGCTGAACGTGGCACCCACGGAAGACCCGTCGCTGTCGCGGCTGACCGTGACCACGGTGGGCGATGATCGCGTGATAGAACAGATCACCAAGCACCTCAACAAGCTGATCGACGTGGTCAAGCTGGTGGATCTCACCGAAGGCAACCACATTGAGCGCGAGCTGATGCTGGTGAAGGTGAAAGCACTGGGAGCGGCGCGCGACGAGGTTAAGCGCACGGCGGATATCTTCCGCGCGCAAGTGGTCGACGTCACGCCGAGCCTCTACACCGTGCAGATTACCGGCGATGCGACCAAGCTTGATGCGTTCTTGAGCGCGATGGCGCCGCTGGGTATTCTTGAAGTGGCGCGCACCGGCGTCTCGGGCATCGCCCGCGGCGATAAGGTGTTGTCGCTGTAACGCCTGAGCGCTCGCGCTGCCTTGGGCTGCGCTATGAATCAAAACGCCCGCGCCGTGAAAACGGCGCGGGCGTTTTGGTTATGCAGGTTTTGCTGGCGATTAATGCGGCGGGCGCTGACTGGCGTGGAGCATCTCGCGGGCGTGGGCGAGCGTTTGATCCGAGAGGTTCACCCCGCCAAGCATGCGCGCGAGCTCGCTGACCCGGCCGCCTTCGTCGAGCAGGGCCATATGGGTCAGCGTGGTGTTGCGCTTGGCGCGCTTTTCGATATGCAGGTGCTGGTGAGCCTGCGCGGCGACTTGCGGCAGGTGGGTCACGGTCATGACCTGGCCGCTGTCGCCGAGCTTGCGCAAAAGCTTGCCGACGATTTCCGCCGTGGCCCCCGAAACCCCCACGTCCACTTCGTCGAACACCAGGCTGGGAATGGTCGAGTGGCTCGCGGCCACCACCTGGATCGCCAGACTGATGCGCGAAAGCTCGCCCCCCGAGGCAACTTTGGCCAAGGGGCGCGCGGGTTGGCCGGGGTTGGCGCTGATCATAAATTGAACGCGGTCTAAGCCGTCGGGCGCCGGGGTGTCGCGGCTCTCCAGCGCCACCTCAAAGCGCGCCTTATCCATGGCCAAAAACGCCAGCTGCTGCTGCACCTCTTTGCCCAACCGGGCCGCGGCTTTTTGCCGTGCGTCGCTTAAGGCTTTGGCCTCGCCGCGGTAGCGCTCGCGCAGCGCCTCCACCTCTTCGCTTAGCGCGTCCAGATCGCTGTCGCTGGCGCCGAGCTGGGCGAGCTCCCGGGTCAGCGCCTGGTGCTGGCTGTAGAGTTCCTCGGGCGCGACGTGATGCTTGCGCGCCAAGCGGTGGATGTCGCCCAGACGATCCTCTACCCAGGCCAAGCGCTCCGGGTCGAGTTCGGTATGGCCGGATAGCCGCGCGAGTTCGCTGGCGGCTTCCTCAAGCTGAATTTGCGCCTCATTCAACATGGCAAGCGTGTTGGCAAGCGCCCCTTTATCGCTGCCGGGCAGCGCGCTCAAATGCTGGTGGGCGCGGTGCAGCAGCGACAGCGCACCGCCTTCGTCGCTGGCGCAGCAGTCGGCGGCAAACTGGGTTTCGCGCAAGATCTCCTCGGCGTGGGCGAGCTGTAGCTGCTCCTCCTCAAGTGTGGGGAGTTCATCTGAACCCAGGGCGAGCTGGTCGAGCTCTTCGACCTGATAGCGCAGTAGCTGGCGTTTGGCCTCGATTTCACTGCCCGCTTCGCTGAGTTTTTTTAACCGCCGGCGAGCGGCTTGCCAGGCGCGAAAGGTTTCCGCGAGTTGATGTGTGCGACGATTAAGCCCCGCGTAGTCATCGAGGAGCGCAAGGTGCGTCTCGTCGCGCATCAGGGCTTGGTGAGCGTGCTGGCCGTGAATCTGAATCAAGTGCTCGCCCAGTGCTTTCAGGTCGCTGACGGTGGCGGGCTGGCCGTTGATCCACGCTTTAGAGCGCCCGTTGGCCGTGACCACCCGGCGTAGCAAGCACTCATCGCTGGGCAGTTCGCGCTCGCTCAGCCAGGCTTTCGCTGCCGGCAAATGATGGATATCAAAGCGTGCTGATAGGTCGGTGCGCTCGCAGCCGTGGCGCACGCTGCCGGCATCGGCGCGCTCGCCGAGGCACAGCCCCAGGGCGCCGAGCAGAATCGATTTGCCGGCGCCGGTTTCACCGGTGATGGCCGTCATGCCGCCGGTAAGGTCGAGTTCTAAGTGGTCAACGATGGCGAAATCCTGAATCGCTAACTGGGTCAGCATGGGTTCCTCCTGGCGCCGGGCAGGGTGGTTTGAGATTTTATACAGTGGATAATTTATACAGTAGCTGCTAGGGCACTTCAATAGAGAAACGCATCGACCTCTTGAGTTGAAACGCTTGGCCCCCATATACCCCTGCAAACCTAAAATGACCACTGTTTGCCTATTAGGAGTGACGCATGGCTAAAGAACCGCAAACCCCGCTAGATGAAGAGCTCGCCCGCGAAGAGCAAGAGCAGGAAGCGGAAACGCCCGAGCAAAAGGCGCAAGAGCGCCTCGAAGAGGGGGAGCTTGAAGGCCTGATCGAAGACGAGGGAGACACCGTTGCCACCTCGACGGATAACCCCGAAGCGGAAGTCTTGGCAGCGGAGGTTGAGGAACTCAAGCAGAGCTTGGCCGAGGCGAAAGACCAAGCCCTACGCGAAGCGGCCGAAGCGCAAAACGTGCGTCGCCGCGCGGAGCAGGAAGCGGAAAAAGCGCGCAAGTTCGCCCTGGAGAAGTTCGTCAAAGAGCTTTTGCCGGTGGTGGATAGCTTGGAGAAAGCGCTGGAATCGATGGAGGGCGAAGCCTCCGAAGCGCACCGCGAAGGCGTTTCCATGACGCTGAAAATGCAGCTCGATGTGCTCGGCAAATTCGGCGTCGAGCCGATAGAGCCTCATGGCGAGCCCTTCGACCCGCAGGTGCATGAGGCGTTGACGATGGTGCCCAACCCCGAGATGGAGCCCAACACGGTGATGGAAGTGATGCAAAAAGGCTACCTGCTCAACGGCCGCTTGGTACGCCCCGCGATGGTGGTGGTCAGTCAAAAAGCGGGTGAATAGGCAGAAAAAAGCCCTTGAAATGCCGCAAGCCACCCCCAAATAAGGGGTCAACCACGCGGTAAACGCCGCTAACGCAAAAGATATAACGTTTTTTTACGTTCCTTCATTAACGAATTTGAGGTTTCTACTATGGGACGCATTATTGGTATTGACCTGGGCACCACAAACTCTTGTGTCGCCGTACTCGACGGTGACAGTGCTAAGGTCATCGAAAACGCCGAAGGCGGCCGCACCACGCCGTCTATCATCGCCTACACCGATGACGGTGAGACGCTGGTAGGTCAGGCGGCGAAACGCCAAGCCGTGACCAACCCGGAAAACACCCTGTACGCCATCAAGCGTCTGATCGGTCGTCGCTTCAAAGACGACGTCGTACAGAAAGACATCAAAATGGTGCCGTACAAAATCACCGAAGCCGACAATGGCGACGCCTGGGTGGAGGTGAAAGGCAAGAAAATGGCACCGCCGCAGGTCAGCGCGGAAGTGCTGAAGAAAATGAAGAAAACCGCCGAGGACTATCTTGGCGAAGAAGTGACCGAAGCGGTTATCACCGTGCCGGCCTACTTCAACGACAGCCAGCGTCAGGCGACCAAAGACGCCGGCCGTATCGCGGGCTTGGAAGTGAAGCGCATCATCAACGAGCCCACGGCGGCGGCGCTGGCTTACGGCATGGATAAGTCGCGCGGCGATAAGACCATCGCGGTTTATGACCTGGGTGGCGGTACCTTCGATATCTCCATCATCGAAGTGGCCGACGTTGACGGTGAAACGCAGTTTGAGGTGCTGGCCACCAACGGCGACACCTTCCTCGGCGGCGAAGACTTCGACCTGGCGCTGATCAACTACTTGGTCGATCAGTTCAAGTCCGACAGCGGTATTGACCTCTCTGGCGACAACCTCGCCATGCAGCGTCTGAAGGAAGCCGCTGAAAAGGCCAAGATCGAGCTTTCCAGCGCCCAGCAGACCGATGTGAACCTGCCGTACATCACGGCGGACAACACCGGGCCGAAACACTTGAACGTCAAAGTGACCCGCGCCAAGCTCGAGTCGCTGGTGGAAGAACTGGTTCAGCGCTCGCTGGAGCCGTGCAAGGTGGCCCTGAAAGACGCAGGCCTCTCCGCTTCTGAAGTGGATGAAGTGATCCTGGTCGGCGGCCAGACCCGCATGCCGCAGGTACAGAAGAAAGTCGCTGACTTCTTCGGCAAGGATGCGCGCAAGGACGTCAACCCCGATGAAGCCGTGGCGGTCGGTGCCGCGATTCAGGGCGGCGTGCTCGGCGGCGATGTTAAAGACGTGCTGCTGCTCGACGTCACACCGCTGACCCTGGGTATCGAAACCATGGGTGGCGTGATGACGCCGCTGATCGAGAAGAACACCACCATCCCGACGAAGAAGACGCAAACCTTCTCCACCGCGGATGACAACCAGACCGCCGTGACGATTCACGTGGTCCAGGGTGAGCGTAAGCAAGTCTCGCAGAACAAGTCGTTGGGTCGCTTCGACCTCGCCGACATTCCGCCGGCGCCGCGCGGTGTGCCGCAGATCGAAGTGGCGTTCGACCTCGATGCCAACGGTATCTTGAACGTTTCCGCGAAAGACAAGGCTACCGGTAAAGAGCAGTCGATTGTGATCAAGGCCTCCAGCGGCTTGACCGATGACGAAATCGAGCAGATGGTGCGCGACGCCGAAGCGCACGCCGACGAAGACAAGAAGTTCGAGGAACTGGTGGCGCTGCGCAACCAAGCGGATGGCATGATCCACGCTACCCGCAAGACGCTGGAAGAAGCCGGTGACAAGGCCACCGATGAAGAGAAACAGAACATCGAAACCGCCATCACCGAGCTTGAAGAAGCGACGAAAGGCGATGATCAAGACGACATCCAGAAGAAGCTGGACGCCTTGACCGAAGCTTCAGGTCAGCTGGCACAGAAGATGTACGCTGAACAGGCCGAAGGCGAGCAAGCCGGCGGTGAAGGCGGCGAGCAAGCGGGCACCAAGCCGGAAGATGACGTGGTTGACGCCGAGTACGAAGAAGTCAACGACGACAAGAAAAAGCAGTAACCAACCTCTTTCTGCCAAGGAAAGTGGTGACGCGGGAGGCAACTCCCGCGTTGCTGTTTCCGGCCGCTAAAGGCGTCATTGAAAGCGTATAACCAGGAGGCGTGGGACCCATGTCCAAACGCGATTATTACGAAGTCCTGGGGGTCGATAAAGGGGCTGATCAGAAAGAGATCAAAAAGGCCTACCGCCGCCTGGCGCAGAAGTATCACCCCGATCGAAACCCGGACGACGACACCGCCGCTGAGAAATTCCGCGAAGTGTCAGAGGCGTATGAAGTCTTAACCGATAGTGAAAAGCGCGCTGCCTACGACCAGTTTGGTCATGCTGGCGTTGACGGCCAGGGCGGCGGCTTTGGTGGCGGTGGTTTCGGCGGCGGTGGCGCCGGCGATTTCAGCGATATCTTCGGCGACGTGTTCGGCGATATCTTTGGTGGCGGTGGCGGGCGCCGTCGTGGCCCCAATGCCCCCGCGCGCGGCAGTGATCTGCGCTACAACCTTGAGCTCGATCTTGAGAACGCGGTGTCCGGTACCACCGTGGATATCCGCGTGCCGCGCCACATCAACTGCGACCGCTGCGACGGAGACGGCGCCGAGCCGGGCTCAAGCAAAGAGACCTGCCCCACCTGCGCCGGCCACGGCCAAGTGCGCATGCAGCAGGGCTTTTTCGCCGTGCAGCAAACCTGCCCGACCTGCCACGGCTCTGGCCAGCACATCAAAGTGCCGTGCCATAAGTGTAACGGCGAAGGGCGCGTGCGCGAGACGCGCACCCTGTCGGTCAAGATTCCCGCGGGGGTCGATACCGGGGATCGCATTCGCTTGAACGGCGAGGGCGAGGCCGGCATTAACGGTGGCCCGCCCGGCGATCTCTACGTGCAGGTGGCGATCAAGCCGCACCATATCTTCCAGCGTGACGGCAAGCACTTACAGTGCGACGTGCCGATCAACTTCGTCGATGCCGCACTCGGCGGCGAGCTGGAAGTGCCCACGCTCGATGGCCGCGTGAAGTTGAAGATTCCCCCCGAGACGCAAACCGGCAAGATGTTTCGCCTCAAGGGCAAGGGCGTCAAACCGGTCCGCGGCGGCGCGCCGGGGGATCTTTTGTGCAAGGTGGTGGTGGAAACGCCCGTCAACCTCAACGACGAGCAGAAAGACCTGCTGCGTCAGCTACAAGAGAGCTTCGACGGCAGCAACAGTCACAGCCACTCACCCAAGAAAACCGGCTTTTTCGACAGCGTGAAGAAGTTCTTTGAAGATATGAAGCCGTAGTGTCGCCTAGCAGGTAGCGACACATCGCAAAATACCCCGGTGGTGGATGCCATCGGGGTATTGTGTTTCTGGTATAATTTTTCATCCGACGCTAAACCCAACACGCAGGAGCTCGCATGACTCGAATTGCCATAGTAGGCGTGGCTGGCCGCATGGGCCGTACGCTGGTTAACGCCGTGGAGCAGGACGCCGGCGCCACCTTGGCCGGGGGCGTTGTGGAGCCGGGGAGTTCGCTTGCCGGGGCGGATATTGGTGAGTTGGCGGGCGTGGGGAAAAAAGGCGTTGTGGCGGTGGATTCGCTGGAGGCGCTGGGCGACGACGTGGAGGTGCTGATTGACTTCACCGCGCCGAAGGTCACGCTTGCGAACCTGGCGTTTTGTGCCGAGCACGGTAAGCGCATCGTGATTGGCACCACCGGCATGAGCGACGCCGAAATCGCCGAACTCGATGGTTTTCGCGACCGCGTGCCGATGGTGTTTGCCCCCAATATGAGCGTCGGGGTTAACCTGACGCTGAAGCTCTTAGAGACCGCCGCCAAAGCGCTGGGCGATGAAGGCTACGATATCGAAGTGATCGAGTCGCACCACCGCCACAAGGTCGATGCGCCCTCGGGTACGGCGCTCAAGATGGGCGAAGTGGTGGCCGAGAGCTTGGGGCGCAACTTAAAAGAGCACGGTGTGTTTGAGCGTGTGGGTCAGTGCGGGCCGCGCACGGATAAAGAGATCGGTTTTGCCACCGTGCGCGCGGGCGATATCGTCGGCGAGCATACGGTCATGTTCGCCACCGAAGGCGAGCGCATCGAAATCACCCATAAGGCGTCAAGCCGCATGACCTTTGCCAAGGGCGCGGTGCGGGCGGCCCGCTGGGTCGCGGACCAAGAGAGCGGCCGTTACGACATGCAGGATGTGCTGGGTCTCGGCCAATAAGGCCCGAGCCAGTGAAACCTAGGTAACGGGGGCTAGCCGCTGGGGCCGAAATCCTGTAACATTGCAAAAATTTTGGCCGGGTGGCTGATAAAAAGCCCCAGCAGCAGTTTGAACACACATGATGGCTGCATCATGGAAAAGAACAACAAGCGGGATGAGACCGATTTTTTAATCGGCTTCGTCCCGCTTTTTTACGACCCGACGTTTGCCCGCAAACGCCGTTACCGGAACGCTGAGCCAGCGCCGACTGGCGTTCACCAGCATGGGAGGATATGTCTTGAATAACCCCGCATTGAGCAAACCCGCGATATTGGCCCTAGAGGATGGCAGTGTGTTCCACGGCACCGCTATCGGCGCCGAAGGAAAAACCAGCGGTGAAGTGGTGTTCAATACGGCCATGACTGGCTATCAAGAAATTCTCACCGATCCCTCCTATACCCGCCAAATCGTGACCCTGACCTATCCCCATATCGGCAATACCGGCGTTAACGGCGAAGACATCGAGTCCGCCACGATTGCCGCGGCGGGGCTGGTGATTCGCGATCTGCCGCTGCTCGCCAGCAACTTTCGCAGCGAGCAGACGCTGTCGGACTATCTCGTAAGCCAGAACGTGCTGGGCATCGCCGATATCGATACCCGCCGGTTAACGCGGATTCTGCGCAACAAAGGCGCGCAGAACGGGGCGATTCTTGCAGGGGCAGAAGCCGAGGGCGACGACGCCGTGGAGCGCGCGCTGGAAGCGGCCAGAGCATTCCCCGGTCTCAAAGGGATGGACTTGGCCAAGGTGGTCTCCTGCCAGGCACCCTACGAGTGGAGCGAAGGCGAGTGGGCGCTGGGTAAGGGGTATCAAGACGCCGCCACCATCGAGCGGCCTCTCCATGTGGTGGCTTACGACTACGGCGTCAAGCGCAACATTCTACGCATGCTCGCCTCGCGCGGCTGCCGCTTGACCGTGGTGCCGGCGCAGATGCCCGCCGCCGAGGTGCTGGCGATGAACCCGGACGGCGTGTTTCTGGCTAACGGCCCCGGCGACCCCGAGCCCTGCGACTACGCCATCAAGGCGATCCAGGAGGTTCTTGAAACCCAGATTCCGGTATTCGGCATTTGCCTTGGCCATCAGCTACTGGCGCTGGCAAGCGGCGCGAAGACGGTGAAGATGAGTCACGGCCACCACGGCGCCAACCACCCGGTCGTCGATGTCGATAGCGGCACGGTGATGATCACCAGCCAGAACCACGGGTTCGCCGCTGACGAAGCGAGCCTGCCCGCCAATGTGCGTGCAACCCACCGGTCGCTCTTTGACGGCACGCTGCAAGGGATTGAGCTGACCGACCGTCCGGCCTTCAGTTTTCAGGGCCACCCGGAAGCGAGCCCCGGCCCGCGCGACGTGGCGCCCCTGTTTGACCGCTTCGTGGCCATGATGTGGGCGCGCCGGTAAGCCGCTTGCGGACCACTGCGCGAAAACCGTTTTAGATTCGTCGTTATTCGTCACCATTTTTGCGGGAACCGATATGCCTAAGCGTACCGACATACAAAGCATTCTGATTATTGGCGCTGGCCCGATCGTGATCGGCCAGGCCTGTGAATTTGATTACTCCGGCGCGCAGGCGTGTAAAGCGCTGCGTGAAGAGGGTTACCGCGTCATTCTGGTCAACTCCAATCCCGCCACCATCATGACCGACCCGGCAATGGCCGACGCGACCTACATCGAGCCGATCACCTGGCAGGCGGTGGAAAAGATCATCGAAGCCGAGCGCCCCGACGCCGTTCTGCCCACCATGGGCGGGCAGACCGCGCTCAACTGCGCCCTGGAGCTCGATAAGCACGGCGTGCTGGCCAAGTACGGCGTGGAGATGATCGGCGCCAACGCCGATGCCATCAACAAAGCCGAAGACCGCGATCTGTTCGATAAGGCGATGAAAAACATCGGCCTGGAGTGCCCCAAAGCCAAGGTGGCACATACCATGGCCGAGGCGTGGGAGATCCAGGGCGAGCTCGGCTTTCCGGTGATTATTCGCCCCTCCTACACCATGGGCGGCTCCGGCGGCGGCGTGGCTTACAATAAGGAGGAGTTTGAGGAGATCTGTGGCCGCGGTTTTGATCTCTCCAATAACCATGAGCTGTTGATCGATGAGTCGCTCTTGGGGTGGAAAGAGTACGAGATGGAGGTCGTGCGCGATAAAAACGATAACTGCATTATCGTCTGCGCGATTGAAAACTTTGACCCCATGGGGGTGCATACCGGGGACTCGATCACGGTGGCGCCGGCGCAGACGCTGACCGATAAAGAGTATCAGATCATGCGCGACGCAAGCCTTGCGGTGCTGCGCGAGATCGGCGTCGAGACCGGGGGCTCTAATGTGCAGTTCGGCGTCGACCCGAAAACCGGGCGCGTCGTGGTGATCGAAATGAACCCGCGTGTTTCGCGTTCATCGGCCCTGGCGTCGAAAGCGACCGGCTTCCCGATTGCCAAAATCGCTGCCAAGCTTGCGGTAGGCTACACCCTGGACGAGCTTTCCAACGACATCACCGGTGGCGCCACACCGGCTTCCTTCGAGCCGTCCATCGACTACGTGGTCACCAAGATCCCGCGCTTCACCTTCGAGAAGTTCCCCCAGGCTAATGATCGCCTGACCACGCAGATGAAGTCGGTGGGTGAGGTGATGGCGATTGGCCGCACCTTCCAGGAGTCGCTGCAAAAAGCGCTGCGCGGCATGGAAACCGGCAATGACGGGCTGGATCCGGTCGTGACCGAGTTCACCGACGAAGCCGTGGCGCTGATCAAGGGCGAGCTGCAGGCCGCCGGCGCCGAGCGTATCTTCTTTGTCGCCGACGCCATGCGTTCGGGGATGAGCGTCGATGACGTCTTCGCGCTGACCAATATCGACCGCTGGTTCCTGGTGCAGATCGAGGATTTGGTGCTTACCGAGCAGGCAGTGGCCAAGCGCTCGCTGTCGGAGTTTTCCGCCCGCGAGCTTTATCTGCTCAAGCGCAAAGGCTTCAGTGATGCCCGCCTGGCGCGCTTGTTGGGCGTGTCGGAAAAGGAGTTCCGCAAGACGCGCCAAAAGCAGGGCATTCGCCCGGTCTATAAGCGGGTGGATACCTGCGCCGCCGAGTTTGCCTCCGATACCGCCTATATGTACTCCACCTATGAAGAGGAGTGCGAGGCAGAAGTGTCGGATCGCCAGAAGATCATGGTGCTCGGGGGTGGCCCCAACCGTATCGGCCAAGGCATTGAGTTTGACTACTGCTGCGTTCACGCCGCCTTTGCCATGCACGATGACGGCTATGAAACCATCATGGTTAACTGCAACCCGGAGACCGTTTCCACCGATTACGACACCAGTGACCGCCTCTATTTTGAGCCAGTGACGCTTGAAGACGTGCTCGAAATCGCGGACAAAGAGCAGCCGGTCGGCGTGATCGTGCAGTTTGGCGGCCAAACACCGCTCAAACTGGCACGGGAACTCGAAGCGGCGGGCGTGCCGATTATCGGCACCACGCCTGATGCCATCGACCGCGCCGAAGACCGTGAGCGCTTCCAGCAGATGATCGACAAGCTGGGTCTCAAGCAGCCGCCCAACGCCACCGCGCGCAGCTTCGAAGACGCTTTCACCAAGGCTGAGAAAATCGGCTACCCGCTGGTCGTGCGCCCAAGCTACGTGCTGGGTGGCCGTGCCATGGAGATCGTTTACGACGCCTCCGAGCTTGAGAACTACATGACCCACGCGGTTAAGGTCTCCAATGATTCGCCGGTGCTGCTCGACCACTTTTTGAGCGCGGCGATCGAGATTGATATCGACGCGGTATCGGACGGCCAGCAAGTGGTAATTGGCGGCATCATGCAGCACGTCGAGCAGGCGGGGGTCCACTCCGGTGACTCCGCCTGCTCGCTGCCGCCCTATTCACTGCCGGCCGAGGTGCAGGACGAAATGCGCGAGCAGGTCAAGCGCATGGCGGTGGAGCTGGGCGTTAAGGGGCTAATGAACGTCCAGCTCGCTTGGCAGGACGGCGAGATCTATGTGATCGAGGTCAACCCCCGCGCCTCGCGTACCGTGCCGTTTGTCTCCAAGTGCATTGGTACGTCGCTCGCTCAGGTGGCGGCGCGCTGCATGGCGGGTAAAACCCTGGCCGAGCAGGGCTTCGAGCGCGAAATCGTGCCGCACTTTTATAGCGTCAAAGAGGCGGTCTTCCCGTTCAATAAGTTCCCCGGCGTTGACCCCATCCTGTCACCCGAGATGAAGTCCACCGGCGAAGTAATGGGCTCGGGCGCTACCTTCGCTGAGGCGTTCTTTAAGGCGCAGCTTGGCGCGGGCGAGGCGATCCCCGCGCTTGAAGGGCCGCGCAAGGCGTTTCTCTCGGTGCGCGAACCGGACAAGGAAGGGATTATCGAAGTCGGGCGTTCTCTGCTAACATTGGGCTTTACGCTATGTGCCACACGCGGTACGGCAGCCGCACTGGAAGCCGCCGGCCTGAGTGTGACGCACGTCAATAAAGTTTACGAAGGCCGCCCCCATATCGTCGATCTGTTGAAGAACGACGAAATCGCCTACATCGTCAATACCACTGAGGGTCGCCAAGCGATCAACGACTCTTCAGTGATTCGCCGTACTGCTCTCGCGCGCAAGGTGCCCTATGCGACCACCTTGGCGGGCGCTAATGCTGTTTGTATGGCGCTAGAGTACGGGCGGGAAATTACGGTGCGGCGCCTTCAGGAATTGCATGCAGGAGCAAGTCAATGAATAAGGTCCCGATGACTGTCGCGGGCGAAAAAAGTCTTCGTGATGAACTCAATCATCTTAAGGGTGAAGCGCGCCCCCAGGTGATCGCGGCCATCGCTGAAGCACGTGAGCACGGCGACCTTAAGGAAAACGCCGAATACCACGCGGCGCGCGAGCAGCAGGGGTTTATCGAAGGGCGCATTCAGGAGATCGAGAGCAAGCTCTCCAGCGCCCAGGTCATTGATGTCACCAAGCTGCCCAAAACCGGCAAAGTGATCTTCGGAGTGACCGTCGAGCTTTTAAACCTCGATACCGATGAGGAAGTCACCTATCGCATCGTCGGTGAGGATGAGGCCGATATCAAGGCGGGCCGTATTTCCGTCACCTCACCCATTGCGCGTGCGCTGATCGGTAAGGAAGAGGGTGATGTGGTCGTGGTGAAAACCCCGGGCGGCGACGTCGAGTACGAAATCGAGAGCGTCGAGCACATTTAACCGCGTAAGGCTCTCCTCGCTTCTCAATGCAAATCGCCCCGCTGGCAGCAGCGGGGCGATTTGTTTAAGAAGAGCGCTCAATCAACGCGAAGGTTCGCGTCAGAGTCACGAGCCGTTAGCGGCGCCCGTGGTGATTCTCAAAGCGGGTGATGTTGGAGAGCTTTGGGTTGGCTTGCGGGTTGTGACGGTAAAGAAGCGCCACTTTGCCGATGCTCTGGACCTGTTCGGCTTGGCTGGCGTTAAGCAGCTCGACCAGCATGGCGGCGCGATCCTCGCGTTCGGGCAGGGCGAGCTTCACTTTGATCAATTCGTGGTCGCGCAGTGCGCGCTCAAGCTCCGCGAGCAAGTTGTCTGAAACGCCGTTTTCAGAGACGGTCACGACCGGGTTGAGGTAGTGGCCAATGCTGCGGAATGCTTTCTTTTGTGCCTGTGACAAGCTCATGGTATCTTGCGGTATCCCAAGTTTGCGCTTAACGCTCCATCTTACGGCGAAATGCCGCGAGGTGAAAGCGCTCATCCCGACTTCTACGATTAGATTCCTCCATGCAGCAAAAGCCCAAAGGCGGTAAACGCCTCGCAAGTAAAGCCAGCGGCAGCTGGATGAAAGAGCATTTTGATGATCCCTACGTCAAGCAGAGCTGGCAGGACGGCTATCGCTCCCGGGCAAGCTATAAGCTTCTGGCGCTGGATGAGAAGGATAAGCTCTTTCGCCCCGGGATGACCGTGATCGACCTCGGCGCCGCGCCGGGGGGCTGGAGTCAGGTGGCCGCGGAGAAGGTTGGCCCCGAGGGGGTGGTGATCGCCTCGGATATACTCGACATGGACGCCTTGGCCGGCGTTGACTTTATTCAGGGCGATTTCACCGAAGAGAGCGTGCTTAATGCGATTCTCGAACGGCTCAATGATCGCCCCGTTGACCTTGTTATGTCGGACATGGCCCCCAATATGAGTGGTATGGCGGCGATTGATCAGCCACAGGCGATGTATTTGGTGGAGCTGGCGCTGGAACTTGCCCGGGATACGCTCTCGCCCGGCGGTCGCTTCGTGGCCAAGGTGTTTCAAGGTGAAGGGTTTGATGCGTACTTAAAAGCGCTGCGCGACGACTTCAAAAGAGTGGTCACGCGTAAGCCGGAGGCATCACGGGCGCGTTCGCGAGAAGTCTATTTGCTCGCGGATGGATTTAACGGTTAAAACACGGCGTGCCGGGTTAAATGAAAGATAGCGATGCGCTATCAGCCCGATTGCCAGACAGGCGGTTGCGATATGTGCCACAGTACGCTTATGAAACACTAACGTTGATACGCACGTGGCATGACAGGCCCAAAGCGCATGCGCTTTGGCAATGGTTGAACGCTTGATGCTGGTGTATGGTCTCAGTATCGAACGTTAACTGACAGATTTTTGTAATGAGGGTAGCCCCTTGAACGATATGGCAAAGAACCTGATTTTGTGGTTGGTCATTGCGGCCGTGCTGCTGACAGTGTTCAACAACTTCAACACCGAAAGCGCGCCTCAAACCATGAACTATTCCCAGTTCGTGCAGCAGGTGCAAAATCAGCAAGTGCGTAGTGTCACCATCGATGGCTATACCATCAATGGCGAGCGCACCGATGGTTCGTCGTTCCAAACCATCCGCCCGGCGGCGGAAGACCCTAAGTTAATGGACGATCTCCTGGCCAACGACGTGACCGTCGTGGGTAAAGAGCCCGATCAGCAGAGCATCTGGACGCGGCTGCTGATTGCCAGCTTCCCGATTCTGCTGATCCTGGCCATTTTCATGTTCTTCATGCGCCAGATGCAGGGCGGCGCCGGTGGGGGTAAGGGCGGCCCGATGAGTTTTGGTAAATCCAAGGCCAAGCTGCTCTCAAACGACCAGATCAAAACCACCTTTGCCGACGTCGCCGGCTGTGACGAAGCGAAAGAGGAGGTCGAGGAGCTCGTTGACTTCCTGCGCGACCCGAGCAAGTTCCAGCGTCTAGGGGGCACGATTCCTCGCGGCGTGCTGATGGTGGGTCCGCCCGGGACAGGTAAAACCCTGCTCGCTAAATCGATCGCCGGCGAAGCCAAAGTGCCGTTTTTCTCGATCTCGGGTTCCGACTTCGTGGAAATGTTCGTCGGTGTGGGTGCCTCGCGTGTTCGCGATATGTTTGAGCAGGCGAAAAAGCAGGCCCCCTGCATTATCTTCATCGATGAAATCGACGCCGTGGGCCGTTCGCGCGGTGCCGGCATGGGCGGCGGTAACGACGAGCGCGAGCAGACGCTCAACCAGCTCTTGGTCGAGATGGACGGTTTCGAGCCGAATGAGGGCATCATCGTTATTGCCGCGACCAACCGCCCCGACGTGCTCGACCCGGCGCTTCTCCGCCCGGGCCGCTTTGACCGTCAGGTCACCGTCGGTTTGCCCGATATTCGTGGCCGCGAGCATATTCTCGGCGTTCACCTGCGCAAGGTACCGCTGGCGGATGACGTCAAGCCACAGCTGATCGCCCGCGGAACGCCCGGCTTCTCCGGTGCCGACTTGGCCAACCTGGTTAACGAAGCCGCCCTGTTTGCCGCTCGCGGTAACAAACGCCTGGTTAGCATGGAGGAGCTTGAGCAGGCCAAAGATAAGATCATGATGGGCTCCGAGCGCAAGTCCATGGTCATGACCGACAAGGAGAAGCTCAACACGGCGTATCATGAGTCGGGCCACGCTATCATCGGCTTGGTGATGCCGGAGCACGACCCGGTTTATAAGGTGACGATCATTCCGCGCGGTCGAGCGCTGGGTGTCACCATGTTCTTACCCGAAGAGGATCGCTACAGCCTGTCTCGTCAGCAGATTATCAGCCAAATCTGCTCACTGTTCGGCGGCCGTATCGCCGAGGAGATGACGTTAGGACCCAACGGCGTGACCACCGGGGCGTCCAATGACATCAAGCGCGCCACGGAGTTGGCGCACAACATGGTCGCTAAGTGGGGCTTTTCCGACGAGATGGGGCCGATCATGTACGACGAGGACGAGTCGCACCAGTTCCTCGGTGGCCCTGGTCAGGGCGGCTCCAAAATGAAGTCGGGTGAGACAACCACGCGTCTCGATAAAGAGGTGCGCAAAATCATCGACGGCTGCTACGAGCAAGCAGAGAAGATTCTCCAAGAGAATCGCGATAAGCTCGACGCCATGGCGGAAGCGTTGATGAAGTACGAAACCATTGATTCCGATCAGCTCAAGGACATCATGGAAGGTCGCGATCCACGCCCACCGGAGGGCTGGAACGACGGTGACTCTTCAGGCGGCGGCTCGCCGGTAGGCAAGGATAAAGAGAAGCCCTCAGAGCAGGCGCACGACGACGCACCGCGCGCAAGCGACGGAGATGACGATGGCGACGAGGACGATGAAGAGCCGAGTCGCCGCCCGTCTGATCCCTTGGGCGGTCCAGCAGGCTCTTAAACCTAGGCTTGCCCCAGGTAAGCAAGCCCCGCAAAGGCGCCCCACTCGGGCGTCTTTTTGTTATCCTGGCAGTCGACATTATCGACGCTTTCCCTACTAGGCTTTTGCATGACTTCAAATCCTGCTTCTTACCGCGCGACCAACGAGGTCTCCCACCTGCGCTGCGGTCGCCACTGGCTTGATCTCTCCTTTCCCCGCGTGATGGGGATTCTCAATGTGACGCCTGACTCTTTTTCCGACGGCGGCCAGCACAACGCGTTGGACGATGCGCTGCGTCACGCCGAGCAGATGCTGGCGCAGGGCGCGGCGATCATTGATGTAGGCGGAGAGTCGACCCGGCCGGGTGCGGCGTCGGTCAGCGAGCAGGAGGAGCTCGATAGGGTTGCGCCGGTGGTTGAGGCGCTGGTGCGCGAACTCGACGCGCTGGTGTCGGTGGATACCAGCAGCGCCCAAGTCATCCGAGAAACCAGCGCGCTCGGTGCCGGAATGATCAACGACGTACGCTCGCTGGAGCGCGAGGGCGCGCTCGCGGCGGCGGCGGCGAGCGCTCTACCGGTCTGCTTGATGCACCGTCAGGGCGAGCCGCAGACCATGCAGCAGTCACCCCACTATAGCCGCCCGATCGAGACGGAAGTGGCCGAGTATCTCGCCAAGCGCATTGAGGAGTGCGAAGCCGCCGGGCTTAAGCGCCATCGTTTGCTGATCGACCCGGGCTTTGGCTTTGGCAAGACGGTCGAGCATAATCTGCGCCTGCTGAAACGCATGGACACCCTACAGGCGTTGGCGCTTCCACTGCTGGTGGGGATGTCGCGCAAGAGTATGATCGGAAAAGTGTTGGGCCGCCCGGTGGAGGAGCGCCTGCACGGTGGGCTTGCGCTCTCGGCGTTGGCCGTGGAGCGCGGAGCCAGCATTTTGCGCGTTCACGATGTGGGCGCCACCGTGGATGCCGTGAACATGACCTGGGCGGTCCTTCAGGAAGGCTGTTTTCAAGACGGCAGTTTTAAACATCAGGAGGAGGCGTGATGGCACGTCGCTATTTTGGCACGGACGGTATTCGCGGCACGGTGGGCCAAGCCCCGATCACCGCCGATTTCATGTTGAAGCTGGGCTGGGCGGCCGGGCAGGTGCTGCGCCGCCCATCGGGCCGCACCCGGGTGTTGATCGGAAAAGACACACGCATTTCGGGTTACATGTTTGAGTCGGCGTTGGAGGCGGGGCTCTCGGCCGCCGGCGTTGACGTGGCGCTGCTCGGGCCGATGCCGACACCCGGGATTGCCTACCTGACCCGCACCTTCCGCGCCGATGCCGGGATTGTCATTTCCGCCTCGCACAACCCCTTCGCCGATAACGGCATCAAGTTTTTCTCGGCCGAGGGCAAAAAGCTGCCTGACGAGGTCGAAGATCGCATCGAGACGATGCTGGATGCGCCCCTGACCACGGCTGACTCCGTGCAGCTAGGCAAGGCGATGCGCATCGACGACGCCGCCGGCCGCTATATCGAGTTTTGTAAGTCCACCCTGCCGGATCGGTTGAGCCTGCACGGTCTGAACGTGGTGCTCGACTGCGCGCATGGGGCGACGTACCACATTGCGCCCAATGTGTTTCGCGAGCTGGGTGCCGAGGTGAGCGTTATCGGGGCCACGCCAGATGGGATGAATATCAACCAGCAGGTGGGCTCGACCCACCCGGCGGCGCTGCGCGCGGCGGTGATACAGCAGGGCGCGAACTTGGGCGTTGCCTTTGATGGCGATGGCGACCGTGTGCTGATGGTTGACGCCGACGGTCGGGAAGTCGACGGTGACGATATCCTCTACCTGATTGCTCGGGATCGCTATAAACGCGGCCTGTTAAAAGGCGGCGTCGTGGGTACGCTGATGACCAACTTTGGCTTGGCGATGGCCTTGGAAAAAATGGGCATTCCCTTTGAACGTGCCAAGGTAGGTGATCGCTTTGTCATGGAGCGTATGGCCGAAAACGACTGGGAGCTTGGCGGGGAGTCCTCGGGCCATGTGGTATGCGGCCATGCGCAGACCACGGGCGATGGCATTGTCGCCGCGCTTCAGGTGGTGGCGATGATGGTGCGCGAGAAGAAAGCATTGCCGATGCTGCTGCGCGGCCTGGAAAAAGTCCCCCAGGCGCTGGTGAACGTGCGCCTGGCGCCAGGGAGCGAGGCAAAAGAGCTCATGGCGTCCGACGCTTTGCAGCAAGCCGTGGCCAAGACCGAAAGCGAGCTTGGAGGCGAAGGGCGGGTGCTGTTGCGCCCCTCCGGCACTGAACCTCTGATTCGTGTCATGGTGGAAGGGCGTGCGCATCTGGATGTGGACGGCATGGCGCAGTCGCTAGCCGATCAGGTACAAGCGCTGCTCGGGCCGCACACCGCGACTTGACAGCGGTTGTTTTGCGCAGTCCGCTCCTATACCATTTCGGCCCACCATGAGTGAGGATACCCCATGCGAACGCCCTTAATTGCCGGAAACTGGAAGATGAACGGCTCCGCTGAGTTGATTCATGCCTTCGGTGAGCGTTTTCGTGATGCGACACTGCCCGAAGCACTGGATATCGCGGTGATTCCGCCCTACCCGTATCTCGATGCCGCGCGTCACGCCTTCCACGGCACGCCGCTTAAGCTCGGGGCGCAAACGCTAAACCCGCTAAACGCCGGCGCGCATACCGGGGAAGTGAGCGGGCGTATGCTCAAAGAGTTTGGCGTGGCGTATGTGTTGATCGGACACTCTGAGCGTCGCCAGCTCTACCGCGAAACAGATGATCACGTTTTGGCGCGCGCGCTAGCGGCGCTTAATGTCGGCATTACGCCTATTTTATGCGTGGGGGAAACCCTTGAAGAGCGTGATAGCGGCAGCACCATGGAGGTGGTGTTGCGCCAGGTGGGGCATGTGATGGCCCGCCTTGAGCCCGAGCAGCGTGAGCAGGTGGTGATCGCTTACGAACCGGTATGGGCGATCGGCACCGGGCGCACCGCGACCCCGGAGCAGGCGCAAGACGTAATGAGCGGTATTCGCGCGTACCAAGGAGAATTTGATACACAGCTGGCACAGCAGCTGCGGCTCTTGTACGGCGGCAGCATGAATGCCAAAAACGCGGCTGAGCTACTCGCGCAGCCAGATATCGACGGCGGTCTAGTGGGCGGTGCCTCGCTTAAGATCGATGACTTCCACGCTATTTGTCAGTCAGCAGGATAACTCCATGCAAGTTGCAATTTTAATGGTTCATGTGGTGATTGCGATCGCCCTGGTGGTTTTGATCCTGCTTCAGCAGGGGAAAGGCGCTGAAGCAGGCGCTGCCTTTGGTGGCGGTGCCTCGCAAACGGTCTTTGGTTCGCGCGGCAGCGGCAACTTTCTGGCGCGCTTCACCGGCGTTCTGGCAGCAGCGTTTTTTGTGACCTCCATGGCGTTGGCGTACTTTGCGACCCAGGCCGGGCAGGCGCCCGAAGCGGGTATTCCCGACGCGCGCATTATTGAGCAACAACAAAGCGTTCCAATGCTTGACGAAGGCGAAGAAAGCATGGATAATGCCGCGCCAGTGCTAGAGGAAAGCAGCAGCGAGCAGTAAAGCGCTGTTTTTCAATAGCCTCCCCTGATGCCGAAGTGGTGGAATTGGTAGACACGCTATCTTGAGGGGGTAGTGACCTTACGGTCGTGCGGGTTCAAGTCCCGCCTTCGGCACCATCTGAAGCGCTGGTACGCCAGCTTCCCAGATCAGGATTGGCACCAAAGACGAAAACAGACCTTGACGAAATGTTGTTAAGTGTCTATTATTGTCCACCTAGATTGATGCGGGGTGGAGCAGTCTGGTAGCTCGTCGGGCTCATAACCCGAAGGTCATCGGTTCAAATCCGGTCCCCGCTACCATTTCAATCAACGCCGATTGGCTTTGCCAGGCAAACGATAAAAGCGTTGATGGTAAAGATGGTATACAGGTTTCTCTAAAAAGCCCCTTCCTGTGAAGGGGCTTTTTGTTAGCAGCTGTTTTGTTATGGCTGCTGACGACAGTATCTCACTAGCGGATGTCTACCGGGTTACCGGAGACACGTTTCCGGGTAACGCCAATCAGCCACCTAGCTTTCTTATCAACTCCTGGCCAGGTGCCTGATGCAACGGCTATAGGAGCTTTGTCTGTGGCCACAAAACACGCTGCGCTTTATGCGCTGATCGAACCCGTTGTTACTGCCATGGGCTTTGAGCTATGGGGTATCGACCACCTTTCCCAGGGTAAGCATTCGCGTCTGGTGATCTACATTGAGCGCGAAAGCGGTGTTAGCGTCGAAGACTGCGCTGATATCAGTCGCCAAGTGAGCGCCGTGTTGGATGTTGAAGACCCTATCGCCGGTGAGTATCGGCTGGAAGTCTCGTCGCCGGGTATGGCGCGCCCCCTCTATACGCTCGATCACTTTGCACGTTTCCAGGGTCACCAAGTGGCACTGAAATTGCGCATGCCCTTTGATGGTCGACGCAAGTTTAAGGGGCTGCTAGCCGGGATTGAGGGCGATGAAGTCCTGCTTCAGTTTGAGGGAGAAGAGTACTGCTTCCCGATTGAAAGCATTGATCAGGCTAACATCGTGCCTCAGTTTGACGACTGAGCGGGTGACGCGACCGGCGGAAATGCCGGGCTTTTGCACATAAGGACAGGTTTTCTGGCGAGGCAAACGCATGAGTAAAGAAATTTTAATGGTCGTTGACGCGATCTCTAACGAGAAGGGTGTCCCCCGCGATGTCATTTTTGAAGCGGTAGAAGCGGCGCTAGCCAGCGCATCGCGTAAGCGCTTTGACAAAGAAGAAGCGAATGTGCGCGTGCATATCGATCGGCGCACCGGTGATTACGAAACGTTCCGCTACTGGACGGTGGTCGAGGACGACGAGTTCGAAACACCCGACTACGAGATCAAAGAGAGCATCGCCGAACAGCGTGATCCACCGCTGAAACTGGGCGATGTGGTCGAGCAGAAGATTGAAAACGCTGAATTTGGCCGCATTGCCGCACAGACGGCTAAGCAAGTCATCGTGCAGAAAGTGCGCGAGGCAGAGCGCGCGGAAGTAGTGCGCCAGTACGCTGACCGTGAAGGCGAGTTGGTGGCGGGGATTGTCAAAAAGACCACACGCGATGGCTTGGTGATCGATCTGGGCGATAACGCGGAGGCGTTCTTGCCGCGCAACGAAATGATTCACGGCGAACGCTACCGCATGAACGAGCGGGTGCGGGCGCTTTTGGTTCAGGTTGACCCGGAAGCGCGCGGCGCGCAGCTTCTGCTGTCGCGCACCTGTCCCGAGCTGATTATTGAGCTGTTTAAAATCGAGGTGCCTGAAATCGCCGAGCAGCTGATCGAGATCAAAGGGGCCGCTCGCGACCCCGGTTCACGCGCGAAGATCGCGGTGAAAACCAACGATCGGCGTATCGATCCGGTTGGCGCTTGCGTGGGCATGCGCGGCTCGCGTGTTCAGGCGGTGTCGTCTGAGCTGCAAAATGAGCGCGTGGACATCGTGCTATGGGACGACAACCCAGCACAGCTAGTGATCAACGCCATGGCGCCGGCCGATGTGGCCTCGATTCTGGTTGATGAAGACGCTCACGCGATGGATGTCGCAGTGGCGCAGGACAACCTTGCGCAAGCGATTGGCCGTAGCGGACAGAACGTACGCCTTGCTTCTGAACTGACCGGCTGGCGTATCAACGTCATGACCGAAGAGGAGTCCGAAGCGAAGCGTGAACAAGAGATCGATAGCCTGGTAGATACCTTCGTTCACCAGCTCGGCGTGGATGAGGATGTGGCCCGCCTGCTGGTTGAAGAAGGGTTTACCACGCTGGAAGAAGTTGCCTACGTGCCGCTTGACGAAATGCTGGAAATCGAAGAGTTCGATGAGGCACTGGTCGAGGAGTTGCGCGCACGGGCTAAAGACGAGCTGCTGACGATGGCAATCGCCTCAGAAGAAGCGCTAGACGGTGCCCAGCCGGCAGACGACTTGCTAGAAATGGACGGTATGGAGCGTCACCTGGCCTTTATCCTGGCTAGCCGTGGCATCGTCACCATGGAAGATCTCGCCGAGCAGTCTGTCGACGATCTGGTCGATATCGAGGAGTTGGACGAAGCGCGCGCAGCGGCACTGATCATGACTGCCCGTGCGCCCTGGTTCGAAGACGACACCACATCCGATTCGAACACACAGTAAACAGGTCACGGGCTGAGGAGGGTCAAGATGTCAGATATGACAGTGAAAGATTTTGCAGTAAAGGTGGGGCGCGATGTCCCTCGCCTGCTGGAACAGATGAAAGAAGCCGGGCTTGCGCACCGTTCGGAAACCGATGCCGTTTCCGAAGAGGATAAGCGCACCCTGCTCAACTACTTGAAAAAGAGCCACGGCGGTGAGGGTGATAGCGGTAAAAACCGCATCACGCTAACGCGTAAAACCCGCAGCAAGATCAAAACGGGTGAGCGTGGCAAAACCATCGAAGTGCAAGTGCGTAAGAAAAAGACCTACGTCAAGCGCTCCGAAGAGGAACAGAAGCCCAAGGCGCCGGAACCCAAACACGCTGGTCCTCGCCAGCTGGTAGGGGATATGGCCCAGGCGGAAGCGCAGCGCAAAACCCGCGATGCTGAAGAGCGTGAAGCGGCGCAGGCAAAACGCAAAGCGGAAGAAGCCGAACGCAAACAGGCCGAAGAGCAAGCCAAGCAGGAAGCGGCGGCGAAGCAAAAAGCCGAGGTGCCGACCGAGCTTGATATTCCTGTGCCGGAGCTGGAAGAGGCCAGCGAACCGGTGGCAGAAGAGCCGCCGGCACCGCCCAAGGAGGGTCGCAGCGACCGCCGTACAGCACCGCCCAAAAAGGCGGCAGCGAAGAAAAAAGGGCGTCGTGACGATGACGATGACCGCAGCGACCGCGAAGAGCGTCGCCGTGGTGGCGCTAAAAAAGCCAAGCGTTCCGAGCGTCGCGGTGGCCGTCGTGGCGGTGCAAGCCAAAGCGGTAACGGTAAGCACGGCTTCCAGAAGCCGACGCAGCCAATCGTGCGCGAAGTATCGATCCCCGAATCGATCAGCGTGGCGGAGCTGGCCGACAAAATGTCGATCAAGGCGAACGAAGTCATCAAGGCCATGTTCACCATGGGGGCGGCCGTGACCATCAACCAGACCATCGATCAGGATACGGCCGCGATCGTGGTGGAAGAGATGGGCCACAAGCCCAAGCTGGTTAAGGATGATGCCCTGGAGACCGAGGTGCTGGAAGGTATCTCCTACGAGGGTGAGGAGATTACCCGCTCACCGGTCGTCACCGTGATGGGCCACGTCGACCACGGTAAGACCTCGCTACTGGATTATATCCGTGAAGCAAAAGTCGCCACCGGTGAAGCCGGCGGTATTACCCAGCACATCGGTGCCTACCATGTGGAAGATGAGCATGGCGGTGTGACCTTCCTGGATACACCCGGCCACGCGGCGTTTACTGCCATGCGTGCCCGTGGTGCTCAGGCCACCGACGTGGTGATTCTGGTCGTGGCGGCCGACGATGGCGTAATGCCGCAAACCATCGAAGCCGTTGAGCACTCTAAAGCCGCCGGCGTGCCGATGGTGGTGGCGGTCAACAAAATCGACAAGCACGGCGCCGATCCAGATCGGGTGAAAAACGAACTCTCTCAGCACGGCGTTATCTCCGAAGAGTGGGGCGGCGATACGCAGTTCGTTCACGTCTCGGCGAAAAGCGGTGAAGGCATCGAAGAGCTTCTTGAAGCGATTCAGCTGGTCTCCGAAGTGCTTGAGCTTACCGCCGTACCGGAAGCGCCGGGCAAAGGCGTGGTGGTCGAGTCGCGCTTGGATAAAGGGCGTGGCCCGGTAGCCACCGTGCTGGTACAAAACGGCACGCTGAAAAAGGGCGATATCGTCCTGGCGGGCCTGCACTACGGTCGCGTGCGCGCGCTGACCAACGAGCTAGGCAAGCAGGTGGATGCCGTTGGCCCGGCGATGCCGGTCGAGATTCAGGGCTTGGACGGCACTCCGGATGCCGGTGACGACTTCATGGTGCTGGCGGACGAGAAGAAAGCCCGCGAAGTGGCTAACTTCCGCCAAGGTAAATACCGCGAAGTGCGCCTGGCGCGTCAGCAGAAAGCCAAGCTTGAGAACATGTTCAGCCAGATGGGCCAAGACGAAGTGGCCAAGCTCAACATCGTGCTCAAGGCCGACGTGCAAGGCTCGCTGGAAGCGATCAAAGGCGCTCTCGAAGAGCTCTCCACCGGTGAAGTGGAAGTGGCGGTGGTCTCCTCCGGCGTCGGCGGTATTACCGGCACCGATGCCAACTTGGCGCTCGCCAGTGACGCCATCGTGGTGGGCTTTAACGTCCGTGCCGATGCCGCTGCCCGCGAGATCATTGAGCGTGAAGGCCTGGATCTGCGCTACTACAGCGTGATCTACCAGCTGATCGACGAGGTGAAGCAGGCCATGAGTGGCATGCTGGCACCGGAGTGGAAAGAAGAGATTGTCGGTGTGGCCGAAGTGCGCGATGTCTTCCGGGCGCCCAAGATTGGCGCGGTGGCAGGCTGTATGGTGGTCGAAGGTACCGTCCACCGTAACAAGCGCATCCGTGTGCTGCGTGACAACGTGGTGATCTACGAAGGCGAGCTCGAATCCTTGCGCCGTTACAAAGATGACGTGCAGGAAGTGCGCAGTGGCGTCGAGTGTGGCATCGGGGTGAAGAACTACAACGATGTCCAGGTCGGCGACAAAATCGAAGTCTTCGACCAAGTGAAGGTCGAGCGCAGCCTTTAAGGCTGTCGGGAGTTTTGCATGCGCGAATTTAAGCGTACCGACCGGGTAGCCGACCAGCTCCAGAAGGAGCTGGCGGTACTCATCCAGCGCGAAGTGAAAGACCCGCGTCTGGGCATGGTCACGGTCAGCGGCGTGGACGTCAGCCGCGACCTGGGCTACGCCGATGTCTACATTACCCTGCTAGGTGAGCAGGCGCCGGAGCGGATCAAAGAGAACCTGCAGGTGCTAAAGCGTGCTGCCGGGTTCTTGCGCAGCCAAATTGCCAAACGCGTCAAGCTACGCCACGTGCCCGAGCTGCGCTTTCATTACGATGAAAGCGTGGTGCGCGGTCAGCAGTTGTCATCGTTGATTGATGAAGCGGTGGCGAGCGACCGCGACCGCCAAGGCGATGACGACGAGGTGGATGGCGAGGAGACGCGCTAATGGCGCGTCGCCGCCGAGGTCTGCCGGTCAACGGCGTGCTCTTGCTGGACAAGCCGAAAGGGATGTCGAGCAATCACGCCCTGCAGCGGGTGCGCCGTCTGTATCAGGCGCAGAAGGCCGGTCACACCGGCACGCTAGACCCCATGGCCACCGGTTTATTGCCCATCTGCCTAGGCGAAGCCACCAAGTTTTCGTCCCACCTGTTGGAGGCGGATAAGGTATATCGCACTCGCGTCGAACTCGGGGTGATCACCGATACCGGCGATGCCGAAGGCGAAGTGCTTGAGCGCCGTCAGGTGCCGGCGCTTTCCGATGCGGATATCGAGGCGGTGATCGCGCGCTTTCGCGGCGAGATTGAGCAGGTACCGCCGATGTACTCGGCACTGAAACATCAGGGTAAAAAGCTTTACGAACTCGCCCGGGAAGGCAAGCACGTTGAGCGTGCAGCACGGCGCATAAGCGTGTATGATGCGCGCCTGCTGTCGCGAGATGGAAACGCTTTTGAGCTGGAAGTCAGCTGTAGCAAAGGCACGTACATTCGCACATTAGCGGAAGACATTGGCCAAGCGCTTGGCGCTGGTGCGCATATCAGCGCGTTAAGGCGACTCAAGACCGGGCCGTTTGGCGTGGAGACTTTTGGCACCCACACGATGTGGACGCTGGAAGCACTCGAAGCGCTAACGGGCCAAGAGGCAAAAGAAGCCGAGCTGATGCCGGTGGATGTGCTGGTCGAGCATTTACCGTCGCTTGAAGTGGCGGAAAGCGACTATCAGCGTTTGATCCATGGGCAGTCCGTTCACCTCGATGTCGCGTCGTTGGGTGTCGATACGCTGATACGGCTTTATCACGGCAAGGCGTTTATTGGCCTTGGCGTGGTAAAAGGTGCCGAGGAAGTGGCACCCAAGCGGCTGTTGGTCTCTTGATCAACTCTCTTGATCAACTAAGGCCGCCGCGTAAACGTAACGTTTGCGCACCATGCACGACTGAGACTGCAAATATGCGTGGTCTCACCCATTCATTTATTAGGCATATTGCTTACTGGAGAGACAGATGGCATTAACTGCTGAACAGAAAGCCCAGATCGTCGATGAGTACGGTCGCGGTGAAAACGACACCGGTTCCCCGGAAGTGCAAGTGGCTCTGCTGAGCGCCAACATCAACGGCCTGCAGGATCACTTCAAAACCAACAAGCAGGATCACCACTCTCGCCGTGGCTTGATCCGCATGGTTAACCAGCGTCGTAAGCTTTTGGATTACCTCAAGCGTAAAGATTTTGAGCGTTATCAGTCGCTGATTCAGCGTCTGGGTCTGCGTCGCTAAATCTTTACCGGCGAAGAGAGTCAAAACGGGCAGCTCCTTGGGAGCTGCCCGTTTTTCTATGGCGGCTCGTCTGTGACGTGTCTGTGAACAGAGAAGCGGTGGCCCTAAGACGCTCCAGCGCCTAGAATAGTGGCGAGTCAAAACGACCCCACGAAAAGACAAGTTGATATTAATGTTAAAGGAAGTTGCCGTGAATCCGGTTAAAAAAACGTTCCAGTACGGTCGCAGCACCGTCACGCTCGAAACCGGGCGTATTGCCCGCCAAGCCACCGGTGCCGTGATGGTCACGATGGACGAGACCGTCGTACTGTGTACCGTGGTGGCGAAAAAGGAGGCGAACCCTAGCCAGCCCTTTTTCCCGCTTTCGGTGCATTACCAAGAGAAAACCTATGCCGTGGGCAAGATTCCCGGCGGCTTCTTTAAGCGTGAAGGGCGCCCCACCGAGAAAGAGACGCTGACTTCAAGGCTAATCGACCGCCCGATCCGCCCGCTCTTTCCTAAAGGGTTTATGAACGAAGTCCAGGTCATCTGTACCGTTCTCTCCACCGACCGTAACCACGACCCCGATATTGCCGCGATGCTCGGCACCTCGGCGGCGCTGGGCATTTCCGGCGTGCCGTTTAACGGCCCGATCGGTGCAGCGCGGGTCGGCTTCAACGAAGAGCAGGGCTATTTCCTCAACCCCACCGTTGAAGAGCTGACCGGCTCTGAGCTCGACATGGTCGTGGCCGGCACCGAGAAAGCCGTGCTGATGGTCGAGTCGGAAGCCAAAGAGCTTCTTGAAGACGAAATGCTCGGTGCCGTGCTTTACGGCCACCAAGAGATGCAGGCCGCCATCACCGCCATCAACGAACTGGTCGCCGAGGCAGGCAAGCCGCGCTGGGAGTGGCAGCCGGTACAAGAGAACATCGCGCTGAAAACCGCCATTGCCGACGCCTTTGAAGCCAAAGTGGGCGATGCCTACCGCATTACCGACAAAATGGCGCGTCAAGACGCCTTGGCCGCCGCGAAAGAAGAAGCCCTTGCGCAGCTTGTCGCCGTCGAAGGCGAAGTAACGGAAGGCAAATTCCCCGTTGATGAAGTGAAAGGGGCGTTCGCTAGCTTGGAAAAACGCGTGGTACGCTCGCGCGTGGTCAAGGGCGAGCCGCGTATCGACGGCCGCGATAATCAGACGGTACGTCCGCTCGCAATTGAAGTCGGCACGCTGCCCAAGACCCACGGTTCCGCCGTCTTCACCCGCGGCGAAACCCAGGCCATCGCCATTGCGACCTTGGGTACCCTGCGTGACTCGCAGCTGATCGAATCGCTGGAAGGCGAGCGCAAAGATCGCTTTATGCTGCACTACAACTTCCCCCCGTACTGCGTGGGCGAAGCGGGCTTTATGGGCGGGCCGAAGCGGCGTGAAATTGGCCACGGCCGGTTGGCGCGTCGCGGTGTCCAGGCGATGCTGCCGTCGGAAGACGCCTTCCCCTATACCATCCGCGTGGTCTCGGAAATTACCGAGTCCAACGGCTCAAGCTCCATGGCCTCGGTATGCGGCTCTTCACTGGCGCTGATGGATGCCGGCGTGCCGCTCAAGGCGCCGGTGGCGGGTATCGCCATGGGCCTGGTGAAAGATGAGGACGCTTTCGCGGTACTGACCGATATCCTCGGCGATGAAGACCACCTTGGTGATATGGACTTCAAAGTGGCCGGCTCCGAAGAGGGCGTGACCGCGCTGCAGATGGATATCAAGATCGAGGGTATCAACGAAGAGATCATGGAAACGGCACTGCACCAGGCGCACAAAGCGCGCTTGCATATTCTGGAGCAGATGAACACGGTGATCAGCCAGAGCCGTACCGAGGTTTCCGATAACGCCCCGTCCATGGCGACGATCAAGATCGACCCGGATAAGATTCGCGACGTCATCGGCAAAGGCGGCGCGACGATTCGCAAAATCTGCGAAGACACCGGCGCTTCTATCGATCTGGACGACGACGGCACCGTGCGTATCTACGCCGAAGATAAACGCGCTGCCAAAGCGGCTATCGACACTGTACTCGCGATCACGGCGGAAGCGGAAATCGGCAAGCTCTACAAGGGCAAGGTCGTGCGCATCGCCGACTTCGGTGCTTTTGTGAACATCATGCCGGGCACCGACGGCCTGGTGCATATTTCGCAGATCGTGCCGGAGCGTGTTAACAACGTGCGTGATTACCTCAACGAAGGCGACGAGGTCGTGGTGAAGGTGCTCGATATCGATAACCGCAACCGCGTGAAGCTCTCGATGAAGGAGATCACCGAAGAAGAGAAGGCGGCGTTTGAGGCCGAGCAGGCGGCAACCGAGCTGTAAAGCCCGGTTTTTCTCCTCTCTTAAACACCCCGCAAGTATGAAAAAACCGCCCCGGGACAATCCCGGGGCGGTTTCTTTTTAGCCGTTAGCGTGGCGAAACGCGGATGAACTTAGCTACGCTCGATGGCGAGTGCCACACCCTGGCCGCCGCCGATACACAGCGTGGCGAGGCCTTTTTTGGCATCGCGGGCAATCATTTCGTGCAGCAGGGTCACTAGCACACGACAGCCAGAGGCGCCAATCGGGTGGCCCAGCGCAATCGCACCGCCGTTGACGTTTACTTTGGAAGTGTCCCAACCCAGCTCTTTATTGACTGACAGGGCTTGGGCGGCAAACGCTTCGTTGGCTTCGACCAGGTCGAGGTCATCCAGGCTCCAGCCGGCTTTCTCCAGGCAGCGGCGAGTCGCCGGTGCCGGGCCAATGCCCATGATGGCCGGGTCGACACCGGCGTTGGAGTAAGCCGCGATACGCGCGAGCGGCTCAAGGCCGAGCTCTTTGGCCTTTTCGGCGGAGCAGAGCATGACCACGGCGGCGCCGTCGTTGATCGAGGAGGCGTTGCCGGCGGTAACGGTACCGTCTTTCTTGAACGCCGGGCGCATGCCACCTAGCTTTTCAGCGGTGACCTCACGCGGATTCTCGTCGGTATCAAACACGACCGGGTCGCCTTTGCGCTGGGGAATCTCCACCGGCACGATCTGGCTCTTAAACTTACCCTCCTTGATCGCTTGAGCGGCTTTGTTCTGTGACGCAGCGGCGAACTCGTCCATCTCCTCGCGCGTGATGCCGTACTTCTCGCCAAGATTTTCAGCGGTAATGCCCATATGGAAATCGTTGAAAGCGTCCCACAGGCCATCGTGGACCATGGTGTCAATCGCTTTCCAATCGCCCATGCGCTGGCCGGTGCGCGAGTTGGGCAGCACGTGCGGTGAGGCGGACATGTTCTCTTGGCCGCCGGCAATGATAACGCTGGCATCGCCGCAGCGAATCGCCTGGGTGCCCAGGTGCAAGGCCTTCAGGCCTGAGCCGCACACTTTGTTAATCGTCATGGCCGGCACGGCGTCGGGAAGCCCCGCCTTGATGGAGGCTTGGCGCGCCGGGTTTTGGCCCACGCCGGCGGTCAGCACTTGACCGAGCAGCACTTCATCGATTTGCTCGGGGGCGACACCCGTTGAGCTAAGAATATCTTTGATCACCAGCGCGCCGAGATCGCTTGCCGGAATGCCAGCGAGGGAACCACCAAAAGCGCCGACAGCGGTACGGCGTGCAGCAACAATCACCACGTCTTGCATAAGAGAACTCCTGGGTAGCGTGAATCAGGCATTCATGGATGCCTATCTTGGCATTTGCGTTAAAGCCTCCCTGTAGCATAGGGGAAGGTTGTGCGATGCGGCAATACGCTTTTTGCAGCAAATAAAAACGGGCCGTAAGAACGGCCCGTTAATCAGCAAGATAGCCTAGGTAATCAGGCAAGCTGTACCGGAATCGCGTTGCTGGTGTGGCTGACAATATTGCCTTCTTGCAGGTACACCAGCGCCGGCTGGTGATCATCGAGCTCCGCCTCGGCGTAGTGGGCGTAGCTGCAGATGATGACGCGGTGGCCCGGGCCTGCCAGATGGGCGGCGGCACCGTTGATGGAGATCATCTTCGAGCCCTCTTCACCGCGAATGGCGTAGGTGGTGAAGCGCTCGCCGTTTTCCACGTTGTAGATTTGAATCTGCTCGTTTTCACGGATGCCGGCCATATCCAGCAGATCACCGTCGATGGCGCAGGAGCCCTCGTAGTTAAGGACTGCGTGAGTGACGCGCGCCATGTGGAGCTTGGCTTTGAGCATAATGGTTTGCATGGGGTATACCTTTATTACTGAGCTGGCGCGGAATCGGCGTCAGCGGATGTGTCGGTTGCAGCGGGGAGCGTTAAGGTCAAGTTATCGATTAGCCGCGCGCGCCCGAGTTTAGCGGCTGCGAGTAGTACGGCATCGCGAGTGGCGGTATCCACCGGGCCAAGCGTGCGATCGCGTAATTCAAGGTAGTCGGGCTCAAAACCGGCATCATACAGCGCTTGACGGCCCTGTTGTAGTGCTTTGTGCGGGTTTTCACCCTTTTCAAGGGCATCGCGCAGAGTCTTCAGGGTGCGGTAGAGCGCCGGCGCCTTGGCGCGCTCTTCAGCGCTTAGATAGCCGTTGCGTGACGACAGCGCGAGGCCATCCTCATGGCGCACGATCGGCACGCCCACAATCTCGATGGGCATGTGCAAATCGGCCACCATTTTGCGAATAACCGCGAGCTGCTGATAATCCTTTTCGCCAAAGCAGGCGATGTCTGGCTGCACCAGGTTGAACAGCATCGTCACCACGGTGGCGACGCCATCGAAGTGCCCCGGGCGATCACCGCCACACAAGCCTTCGCTGACGTCAGGTACGTGTACACAGGTCTGGTGATCGAGCCCGCGGGGGTAGAGTGTCTGCGTGGTGGGGGCAAACAGCACATCGCAGCCGGCGTCGGTGAGCGCCTGTTGGTCCGCTTCAAAGGTGCGCGGGTAGGCGTCAAGGTCCTCCCCGGGGCCAAACTGCATCGGGTTAACGAACAGGCTTGAGACCACCACATCGGCGTGTTGGCGCGCGGTTTCGATCAGCGCGAGATGGCCCGCGTGCAAGTTGCCCATGGTGGGGGCCAAGGCGATGCGCTGGCCACGCTGGCGGTATTCGCTAAGCGCGTCACGCAGGTCTGAAATGTCTCGCAAGGTACGCATAGAAGCTCCGAAACGCAGCGATCCGCTGAATCCATCAGCGCGTTGTCGATTTAAAAACAGTGCTCAGGGGCCGGGAATACCCGCTGTTTGACGTCTTGGTGGTAGCGCTGGAAGGCGCCCTGGATGGTATCGGCCTCGGCCAGGAAATTTTTAACAAAGCGGGGGGTGCGGCCGTGGGTCACGCCAAGGATATCGTGCATGACCAGAATCTGGCCGTCGGTATCTGGGCCGGCGCCAATGCCGATAACCGGCACGTCGAGTGCCTCCGTCACGGCTTTGCCCAGGCTCGCGGGAACGCACTCAAGCAGAATGACCGAGGCCCCGGCGTCAACCAGCACTTTGGCGTCATCAATGATCTGCTCGGCGCGCTCGGCATCGCGCCCCTGCACTTTATAGCCGCCTAGCTGATACACCGTCTGTGGTGTCAGCCCCAGGTGGGCGCATACCGGCACGCCGCGGCGGGTCAGTTCGCGAATGCCCGCGGCCATCCACGCCTCACCTTCGACTTTGACCAACTCGGCGCCGGCGCGCATCAGCTCGCCTGAATCGCGCAGCAGTTGCTCCGTGCTGGCGTTACTCATAAAGGGCAGGTCGACCATTAAAAGGCTCGCCCCTTTGCCGCGTGCGGCGCAGCGGGTGTGATAGACAATATCGTCGAGCGTCACAGACAGGGTGCTTTGCTTGCCTTGCAGCACCATGCCCAGGGAATCGCCGACCAGCAGCACTTCAATACCGGCTTGGCTGGCGGCGTGGGCGAAGGAGGCGTCGTAGGCGGTCAAGCAGCTGAACGTTTCGCCGGCGCGTTTGAACGCCTGCAGCGTGCTCAGGGTGACGGTTTTCATGGTGTGATCTCGTGTTCTGCGTTAGGCCGGAAGGTCACGGTGAGCGCCGTTAAACCGGCGCCCGATATGACGTAACCGGCAATTGTTACTCAAATACGCGCTTGCTGTCGAGTCGGGTGATGGTGTTGCCAAGTGGCGCGAGCCACTGCTCAAGGCGTTCACCGTTGAGACGCAAGTGCGGCGCCAACTCGTTGAGCGGGCCAAGCACGAACGCGCGCGTGTGCATAAGCGGGTGCGGCACGCGCAGTCGAGGATGATCAATGTCGGTGTGATTAAACAGCAACATATCAAGATCCAGCGTGCGCGGACCCCAGCGGCGCTCTCGCCGGCGGCGGTGGCGCTGCTCCAGCGCTTGCAGTTGATCCAAGAGGGCAAGTGGCGATAACCGGGTTTCCAGTGCCGCCACGGCGTTGATGAAATCGGGCTGATCCTGCGGCCCGACTGGCTGGCTGCGGTAGAGCGAGGAGGTGCCCACACAGCGGCTTAGCGGCAGCCGGTCAAGCGCGTAAAGGGCCTGCTCCACCTGCTGCACGGGGTCCTCAAGGTTGCTGCCGAGCCCAATATACGCCAACGACGTGTTCAGCATGGGTCACTCCGCGTCTTGGCGTGGCTTGCGCCGCCGACGCTTACGCGGCTTTTTCTTGGGGCCTTGGCTTGCCGGGTCGCCGCCGGTTTTTTGAATCAAACGGCGCTGTTCGTGCTCGTCGCCCTCTTGGAAGGCCGTCCACCAATCGCCCAGCCCGCGCGGTATTTCGCCGGCCTGCTCGCGCAGGAGAAGCAAGTCATAGGCGGCGCGAAAGCGTGGGTGCTCGCGGGTTTGGAACGCACGCTTGCCGTGGCGCTGGGGTAGCCGCGCCTGCAGCTCCCAGATGTCGCGCATGGGCATGCCAAAGCGCTTGGGGATCGAGGTGTGCTGCAGTTGGCGCGAGATCACCTGCTGAGCGGCGGCCTGAAGCGCTGGGATGGCCGGCATGCCTTCGCGCTCAAGCTGCGCTTGGCGATGCACCACCGGCGCCCATAGAAACGCGGCGAGCAGAAAGGCCGGGGTCACCGGGCGCCCGTTGGCGATGCGCTTATCGGTGTTCATCAGCGCCGATTCGATGAGCAACTCGGCCCACGCGGCGTCCGCCATGGCTTCTTCCGACTCGGGGAAGAGCATGCCAAACAGGCCGTAATGGCTGAGCATTCGGAAGGTCATCAAGCCGTGGCCTGCCATGAACAGTTTGAGGACTTCATCGAACAGGCGCGCGGGCGGAATTTGCAGCAGCAGCGGGGCGAGGTCGTAGATCGGCGCCTCGGTTTCAGGCGACAGCGTAAAGTCGAGTTTGGAGGCAAAACGCACCGCACGTAGCATACGCACCGGGTCTTCGCGGTAGCGTGTCTCGGGGTCGCCGATCAGCCGCAGGGTGCGGGTTTCGATATCGTGCGCGCCATCGGCAAAATCGTGGATACTGAAATCAGCGATGCTGTAGTAGAGGGCGTTCACCGTGAAGTCGCGGCGCAGTGCGTCCTCTTCGATGCTGCCCCAGACGTTGTCGCGCAGCAGTAGCCCATCGTCGGACTGGTGCGCGATGTGGTCGCCGTGCGCGTCTTGGGGCTTGCCACGGAACGTGGTGACCTCGATGACCTCGCGGCCAAAGCGCACGTGAACAATGCGAAAACGCCGCCCAATCAGGCGCGAATTGCGGAAAAGCTCGCGCACCTGTTCGGGCGTGGCGTTGGTCGCCACGTCGAAATCTTTGGGCATTTGACCCAGAAGGGCATCGCGGATGCAGCCACCCACGAGGAAAGCGTCAAAGCCAGCGCCATCCAGGCGATAAAGCACCTTGAGCGCGGCGTCGCTGATGTGCTGACGGGAAACCGGGTGCTCAGAGCGCGGGATAATGCGCGGCGTAAGCCCTTCAGGATGTTTTTTTGATTCGAGCGGGGATTTCAAATGCTCTCCCGGATGATGTAAGAGGTCGTTGCTCAGAAAGCGAATAAATCCTTTAAACATGCGGCGAATAGGCGTCGCAAACTACGTAAAGTGGCTGAGTGTAGCCGACGCTTTGCGCCTTGCAAAGCGCAGCGCATGGCCAGAGCGTGTATGAGCGTGCTAAAGGCGGGGTTAAACGCAGAAAGGGGAGGCCATGATGGCCTCCCCTATTAAGCGGTTAAGTACTTAAAAAGTACTTAAAAATAGTACCCAGCGTCCGTGCTGCTGTTTTTCTTCATGTTGGCACATCGCCCTGAATACGCACCGCAGTCGGTGGGCGTAAGCTCCTGGTGTGACAGCCAGGGTGGTAACACCGTGGCTAAGCACTGGTTTGAGCCCGACCGCCTCGTATTCAAAGCAATAATCCAATCGCGATTCTCTCCACCTGGCGTGTTGTTTTTGTTGCCAGGCTGTACGTCTATCTCGGCGTTATTGTTGTTTTGCCTTGGTGACGTACGTCGCGTCCTAGTGGGCACCTTGCGCTGTGTTATTGTTGTTGCCTCGCCGCAAGTTGAGATGCTGCCGTTGTTTTTGTTTGCGCTGCTATCTCTAAACCTGGCCTGTTTTGTTTTTGTTGTGGCCGAGGTGGGTGCGGTGTCGGGTATTGTTGTTGTTAGGTCTCGTTTAAGAGCGACCGCCGCACAGCCCATATTTGTCAAGGTTGTTTTTCTTACCCAGATACACTGCACTTGACGTGCCACTATTTTGAAAGTCTTTTATTTTCAGATGATTAGATTTTTTAAGGGCGGTAAAAGCGAGGTGCGCATAGGAAAGTGTTACCCGCTTTTGGCCTGGTTTGGGGCGGGCGCTGTGTGCGGAGGTAACAGTGAGTGGGAGCGCCCAGGAAGGATAAAAAACAGTGACTCCCGTGAAGTAGACCATGGTCGCAGAGGGAGTGGCTAGGAGGGCCGGCGGGCGGTTTTTTTGCGGGGAATACCCAAGCGCTGACGCCGTTCCCAGAGGTTTTTGCGGCTGATGCCGAGCTTTTGGGCCAGTTCGGTTTCGCTCATATGATCCTGGTGCTCCAGCACGAAATGCTGGAAGTAATCCTCCAGGGAGAGATCGCCCTCCGCCGGGTCGTCGCCGCTCTCGACCGTTGGCGCCGGGGCGCTAGGCTTGGGGCGCGTGGCCGTCGGTGCAAGACCGAGATCATCGGGGTGAATCAAATGCCCCTCGGCGAGGATCACGCCGCGCTCAAGGGCGTTTTCCAGTTCGCGCACGTTGCCGGGCCAAGGGTAGTCACGCAGGTCCTGGCGCGCGGCGCGGGAGAGCCTAAGCCCTTCGCGGTGATGGCGCTTGCAGGCTTTCTCCAACAGGATATCGGCGATTTCAAGGACATCGTCGCCGCGCTCCCGCAGCGGCGGCAGGTCAATCTGCATGACGTTTAAGCGGTAGTAGAGATCAAGGCGAAACTCCCCACTCTTGGATAGCGCCCGCAGGTCGCGGTGGGTGGCGGCGATCAAGCGCACATTGACATGACGGGTCTCGACCGAGCCGATCTTGCGAATCTCCCCCTCCTGCAGCACGCGCAGCAGGCGTGCCTGAGCATCCAGCGGTAGCTCGCCGATCTCATCCAGGAACAGCGTGCCGCCGTCAGCGGCTTCCACCAAGCCGGTGCGCGCGGCGCTGGCCCCGGTGAAGGCGCCTTTTTCGTGGCCAAAAAGCTCCGATTCGATCAGCGTTTCCGGGATCGCCGCGCAGTTCACGCAAATCAGCGGCGCTTTGACGCGTTGGCTCTGCTGGTGAATGGCGCGCGCCACTAACTCTTTGCCGGTGCCGGATTCGCCCTGAATCAGCACGGTGACGTCGGCTGGCGCGGTTTTGCGAATGCGGGTATACACCTGCTGCATGCCGGCGCAGTCGCCGATCATGGTTTGGCGGCCGCCGCGCTCATCGGTCACATTCGGCGGTTCGCTTTTCTGCATCGACTGCTGGTGCAGAATCCGAGCCACCGTTTCCACAAGCTCGGCATGGTCGAACGGCTTGGCGACGTAATCCACCGCGCCCTGTTTAAGCGACTCCACCGCCGAGCGCATGCTGGCATAGCTGGTCATGATCAGCACCGGCACCGGGGCGGCGCGCTCGATCAAGGCGGTGCCGGGCTCACCCGGTAGGCGCAAATCGCTAATAATTAAATCAAAGCCGTGGAGCTCAATCGGCGCGCACGCCTCAACGCTGCCGGCCTCGCTGACGTGGTAGTCGTGGCGTTCCAGCAGGCGCTTTAACGCGCTGCGAATGATCGCTTCATCTTCAACAATCAGAATCTTGGCCATGGGGCGTTATATCGTCCTGTTGGTAAAGCGGAAGCCATAGCGTAATGGCTGTGCCGCGGGAGTGGTCAGGCGGCGGAGACGCCACGTCAATTCTGCCCTGGTGCTCGGTGATGATCTGGTACGCCAGCGAGAGCCCAAGCCCCGTTCCCTCCCCGGCGGGCTTGGTGGTGGTGAACGGCTCGAACAGCCGATCGCGAACCGAGGGGTCGATGCCGTGGCCATCATCGCGGACTTGCCACCAGGCGGTGGCATCCTCCACCCCCGCGCTGATCACGACATGGCCATGGGGGGTTGAGGCGTCGCGGGCGTTGCTAAGTAGGTTCACCATCACTTGGATCAGCCGCTGCGCGTCACCGCGAACGACAATCCCCGCAGGGCAATCATGGGTCAGCGTGACATCCTCGCCCGAGCGCGCCAGGTGGATCAAGTGCAGCGCGTCTTCGCTGATAGTCGCAAGATCGACCGGCTCGCTGGGCAGCGGCACGCTTTGGCGACCCCCATGAGCGAAGCCCACCAGTGAATTAACGATCTTGGTGACGCGCTGGGTCAACGTCTGAATATGGTCGGCGGTTTCCAGCAGTGCCGGGTCGTCGGTATCGTAGCGCAGGTTTTGCGCAAGCGACGATATACCGGTAATGGGGTTACCGATCTCATGGGCGACACCCGCCGCAAGCTGACCGATGGAGGCGAGACGGGCGGCGTGGACCAGCTCGTCCTCAAGGCGCTTCATCTCGCTGTGATCCTCGATCAGCACGACACTGCCGCCGCGGCTATCGTGACCGCTAAGGTCGGCCTTGTGCAGGGTCAAAAAGTAGTCGCGCCCATGCAGATGCGCCGGCTGTTTATAAAGCGGGGCGTTGTCGCTCTCAAGCGCGCGACCCAGCAGCGTGGGCCACGGTTCCGGCAGGCTATCGCGGCGCGAGCCGATGACGCTATCGCCACTGATGCCGGAGAGCTCGGCCAGTGCCTGGTTCCACATCAACAGCTCGCTGTCATCGCCGAACACGCAAAGCCCCACCGGCAGGTGGGTCAGGGTTTGGCGATGGTGGCGACGTAGGCCATCGAGCTCGCGGGCCAGCCCGGTGAGCCGCGAGCGGTAAGCTTCCAAGCGGCTTTCCACAAAGTGAATATCGTCGGTGACCGGTGCATCGTCGTGGCGATAGGGCAGGTAGCGGTCGACGATATCCCGTGCCACCGACGGCCCCATCAGGCCCGACAGGTTCGCCTGAATGCGATCGCGCAGCCGGCGCAGCGCATAGGGGCGGCGCTCCTGGTGGTTGATATGCAGCGCCTTGAGCGCGCGATCCACCTCACGGCGAGCCGCTTCGTCGCCCAGCGCTTGGGCTAGGTGCGTGGTGAAATCCTCCACGGTGGCGGCTTCCAGCGGCAGGCGCTTGGAGCGGATCACGGCATCCACCGAGCAGGCCTCGGAAGCGGATTTTTCCCCTTCGGAGGTGCGACTAAACAGCGAAACGGTGATGAGTAGCACAATGTTGGCCGCCAGCGAGAGCAGGGTGACCTGATACCAGAGCGGTGACTCGGGAGGGATGAGCGGCGTAAAGGGCAGCGTGGGCACCGGAATGGTGACAAACAGCGGCAGCCATAGGCCCCAGAGCCAGATGAAGACCCCCGCGAGCAGCCCCGCGATCATGCCGTTGCGGTTGGCGCCGGGCCAGTAAAGGAGCGCCAACATGCCGGGCAGGCACTGTGCCATGCCGACAAAGGCGGCAAGCCCGAGAGGCGTGAGGGCTTGATGGTGCCCCACCCCGGTGTAGAACAGCCAGCCGCTGATAATCACCGCCACAATGAGCCCCCGGCGCAGCCAGCGTAGCCAGCCATAGAGATCCGTGCGGGCTTCGGGCGGGCTTGCCACCAGCACGATATGGTTGAGCACCATGCCGGAGAGTGCCAATGAAATCATGATCATCGTGCCGCTCGCCGCGGCCAAGCCGCCCACGAATGCTAGCGCGCCGACCCAAGGGTGGGAATGGATGACGTAAGCGGCGTAAGCCGGCAGTGTGATCGGCGCGTCAGCTTGCGCTTGCGCCGCCCACCAGATCAGCGGCACCGGCAGCGCCATGAGCAGTAAAAACAGCGGCAGTGTCCAGCTGGCTTGAAGCAGGGTGTGGCGCGAGAGGCTCTCGGCAAAGGTGATATGAAACAGGTGCGGCATCAAAAACGCCGCGGCGAAAAAGAGCAGCAGCAGGGTGCGCCAGTGGGCCGGCTCCAGCTTCGGTGTTTGCGATTGCAGCGCGTGCCCTTCGCTTGCGAGCCACTGCTGCAGGTGCTGCGGGCCCTCAAACACGCCCCACAGGGCGACGGCACCGAGGGTCAGCATGGCGGCGAGTTTGACGATCGATTCAAACGCAATGGCCGCGAGCAGGGTGTCGTGGCGAGCGTGAAGGTGGCTGTGGCGAGCGCCAAAAAACACCGCGAACGCAGCGATCATCACGCACAGCAGCAGTGAGACTTCGGGCCCCATGTGGCTGTGCGTCATGGTATTGATGGCCTCGCCGAGGGTTTTGACCTGAATGCCCAAAAGCGGCAGCACCGCGAGCAGGCTCACCAGTGTGACCAGTGTGCCCGCCCAGCGCGAGCGAAAACGAAACGCGAACAGATCGGCCAGCGAGGCGAGCTGATAGGTGCGCGTGATGCGCTGGATCGGCACCAGTAGCACCGGTGCGAGCAGAAAGGCCCCGGCGGGGCCTAAGTAGTAGGCGAGGTAGCCAAAGCCCGCATTGGCGGCGAGTTCGATACTGCCGTAGATGGCCCAGGCGCTGGCATAGACGCCCAGCGCCAAGGTGTAGACGGCGGGATGGCGAGTAATGCGCACCGGCACCCAGCCGCGCTCCACGGCAATACCGCAGCCGAACAGCAGGGCGAGATAGCCCACGCCGAGCAGTAGCACAGAGGTGACATCAACGCTCATCCAGCTTCCTTTTCTGCTCCAGCCACAGCGTCAGGGCGATCAAGCCGCCCCAGATCAGAAACGGCCGATACCAGGCGATATCCGGGTTGCCCCAGCCGTTCATCAAAAGCGGCGAGAGCAGGTAGCCGCCAAACACCAAAAACAGCATGATCCGGTAAACGTACATCGCGACTCCTTCAACGCGTCAGGGCGCAGGGCGCTGGTCAGTGGCGGCCATGCGGGTCACCGACCAGTTTGCAATGCCCCAGGCAAGCTGCTCTTGTGGGGGCGACTCGGCAAGCGCCACCGGTGGCGCTTGATCCAGCGCCTTAAGTGCCCAAAAAAGTTGACGTCGAATCAAGGCCGGGTCGTCGGCCAGCGGTGGGGCGAGGTTCTGCTTGGAGAGCTTTTGCCCTGCTGGGGTGACGATCAACGGCAGGTGTAGGTAGCGCGGCTCGGGGTAGCCCAGCGCGCGCTGTAATTGGCGCTGCCAGGGCGTGTTATCGAGCAGGTCGATCCCGCGCACCACATCGGTGATGCCTTGCGCGGCGTCATCCTCCACCACGGCTAGTTGATACGCCCAGAGCCCGTCTTTGCGTTTGAGCACCACATCGCCCAGCGTCGCCGGGTCGAATGTTTGCTCCCCAAACAGGCGGTCTTGCCAGCGGATGGGGCGCTCGCCAAGGTCGCTGCGCAATCGCCAGGCGAGCGGCTTTTCGGGTTCGCAAACGCCGTCGCGGCACCAGCCTGGGTAGATAGGGTAATCGCGCCACTGCTTGCGCGAGCAGCTGCAGGGATAGGCCAAGCCCGCTGCCTTGAGCCGCTCCAGCGCGTGTTGATAAGCGTCGTCGCGGCGGTGCTGAAAGCGTACCTCGCCATCCCAGTGCAAGCCAAACGCCTCTAGCTGGCGCAGAATCGTATCCGCCGCCCCGGCCGGGCAGCGCGGCGGGTCGATATCCTCGATCCGCACAAACCAGTGCCCTTGTACGGCGCGGGCATCGAGAAAACTGCCCAGCGCCGCCACCAGTGAGCCTAGGTGCAGCGGCCCGGAGGGGGTCGGGGCAAAGCGGCCGCGATAGGGAGAGTGTGTAGGCATGGCGCTATCTTATCAGGCTGTCGCTGTACGCCAACGTGGGGCGCACACAGAAACGGGCACTCGTGTTGAAGTGCCCGTTAAAAAGGTGCGCATGAGTGGTTTAACCGCCTAGCTGCTTCTCTTTGAGTTCGGCCAGGGTTTTGCAATCGACGCACAGTGTCGCCGTAGGGCGCGCTTCCAGGCGACGAATGCCGATCTCGACGCCGCACGCTTCGCAGAAGCCGTAATCGTCCTCGTCGATTTTTTCCAGCGTCTCGTTGATCTTTTTCAGCAACTTGCGCTCACGGTCACGGGTGCGCAGTTCCAGGCTAAAGCCCTCTTCCTGGGTGGCACGGTCGGCCGGGTCGGCGTAGTTGTTGGCGTCTTCTTGCAGGTGGCGAACGGTGCGGTCCACCTCTTCCATAAGATCCTGCTTCCAATCCAGCAGGAGCTGACGAAAGTGTTCCAGCTGCTGCTCGTTCATATACTCTTCACCCGGCGCCGGCTCGTACGGGGTGAAGGGCTTGGACACTTCCGGTTTCTTTTCTGCTACTGGCATGGGGCTGTCCCTTCCATAAATGACTGCTGATCGACCATCAGGCGAGGTAATGATCTTACGCCAAAGGGATGCTTGTTTAGCTGAAAAATGTCGCCTTTGCAAGCATAATACTGCGTTTTATACGATGGTTTACCCAGCACACGACTACCACGCGGACGTTAGGCGCGCGGGCAGGGCGTGACACAACAAGGAGCGAGCATGGCGTGGAATTCACGAGTGGCTAAGGTGGCCCCGTTTCGGGTGATGCACCTGTTAGAAATGGCCCAAGCCCGGGAAGCGGCGGGGCACGATGTGATCCATCTGGAAGTGGGCGAGCCCGATTTTCCTACCCCTGAGCCGGTGATTGCCGCCGGCCAAGAGGCGCTGGCCCAAGGGCGGACGCGCTACACCCCGGCGGCAGGGCTGCCGGCGCTACGCGAAGCGATTGCGCGCCACTACGCCGAGCACTTTGGCGCGGCTGTCGACCCGTCGCGGATTATCGTCACCCCCGGGGCCTCCGGCGCGCTGCTTCTGGCCAGCCAACTCCTGGTGGAGGCGGGTGATCGTGTGCTCATGGCCGACCCTAACTACCCGTGCAACCGTCACTTCATGGCGCTTGCAGGGGCCGAGGTGGGCGCGGTCTCGGTGGGGCGGGATAGCGGCTGGCAGCTTAACGGCGCGCTTGTCGCCGAGCACTGGCGGCCCGAGACGCGTTTGGCGATGCTCGCCTCGCCCTCGAATCCGACCGGGCACACGCTTGACGCCGCCGCACTCGCCGGCGCGGTGGCCGAGCGCGGCGGCACGCTCCTGGTGGATGAAATTTACCAGGGGCTTAACTACGACGAGGCGCCGCTCTCCGCCCTGTCGCTCTCCAATGACGCCTTCGTGGTCAATAGCTTCTCCAAATACTTCGGCATGACCGGCTGGCGCCTGGGCTGGCTGGTGGCGCCGGAGGCGGCTATCGAGCCACTAACGCGCCTGGCGCAGAACGTCTTTCTCGCCGCGCCGACGCCCTCGCAGCACGCGGCGCTGGCCGCCTTTACCCCCGAGTGCCGGGAAATTCTGGAGGCACGTCGGCAAACGCTGAAAGCCCGCCGTGATGTGCTGCTTCAAGGGCTTGCGCGCCTGGGGCTCGCGCCCGATGTGCCGCCGCAGGGAGCGTTTTATCTGTGGCTGGACATTTCCCGCTACAGCCGCGATAGCCAAGCGTTTTGTCAGCGCCTACTCGAGGAAGAGAGCGTGGCCATCACGCCAGGGGTCGATTTCGCCGTGCGCGGCGGCGAGCACCATGTGCGCATTGCGTTCACCAACGACGTGGCCCGGCTTGAGGAGGCGGTTGAGCGCATCGCCCGCTTTGTGAGCCGGCTGTGACGCTGCGCTATCCCGCCCTTGTGCCGGGTGTTTTGCTCAAGCGCTACAAGCGCTTTCTGGCCGATGTACGCCTCGACGATGGCCGTGAGGTGGTGGCCCACTGCCCCAATACCGGCTCGATGAAAGCGGTCAATGTGCCGGGGGCGCGGGTGTGGCTGTCCCCCAGCGACAACCCCAAGCGTAAACTGGCCTGGACGTGGGAGCTGATCGCGCTGCCCCAGCCCGATGGCACGCAAGCGCTAGCCTCGGTGCATACCGGGCGTGCCAATCGCATCGTCGAGGCGGCGCTGGCCGAGGGGAGCGTAGCACCGCTGGCGGGCTACGCCACGCTCAAGCGCGAAGTGAAGGTCGAAGGCGCGCGGCTCGATTTTCAGCTCTCTGACCCGGCGCGGGGCAGCGCCTATATCGAAGTGAAGCAAGTCACCCTCAAAGAGGCCGATGGCCATGGCTATTTCCCCGACGCGGTCAGCGTGCGCGGCACCAAGCACTTGCAAACGCTTGCCCGGCTCGCCCAGGCCGGCGAACGTGCGGTGCTGCTGTTCTGTGTGGCCCACGAGGGCATTGAGGATGTCGCCCCAGCGGCGCATATCGATGCGGCTTACGCTGAGGCGTTGCGAGAGGCACACCAGCACGGGGTTGAGGTGCTGGCGTATGGGGTGGCGTTTGAACGCGAGGGGCAAACGCCCACGGCGGTTAGGCTTTCGCGGGCGTTAGCGGTACGGGTTTAACGTTCGATATAAAAGCGCTGGGTAAAATTGACCGGTTCGGGCTCGGCGTTGCGGTCGTACTGCACGTCGAGCTCGAAGCGCATTGATTCATCATCGCGCAGAACGAAGGTCGCTAGGTGATAAATGGCGTCATCTTCGTGCACGGTGCGAAAGCTGAGCGACTCTTGGTTCCCGGCTAGATCCCCTACGCTGCCCTTCACGTTGGCGTTGACGGGCGTTGTGCCGCCGTCCTCCTGCTTTTCACGGACGCTGACGTTCACCAACCCAAGGTTCGCGCTGCGCTGCAGCTTGTACGCTTGGGCGACCTCCGGGGTCAAAAAGCGCGTGCTGACCGCGCTGTAGTGGATTTGATAATCCCCCACCTGAGTATACTGCTCGGCATTGGCGCTAAGCGCGGTGAGGCTTAAGCCAGCGAGGGCAACGGTGGCGAGTAAAGCGCGTTTCAGCATGAGGTGTTCTCTCCCATTTAGGTTCTGCGACGACGAACGCGAAAAATGGCGATTTCGCCAAATAAGTTGGGCCACAGGCGCGACGTCCAGTGGCCGCGATGGTCGCCGACGCCGACGGCACGATCCACGATCATCAGACCCTTATCGCGGCACAGATGTTCAAAATCGTTGAAGGTCGACAGGTGAATATTGGGCGTATCGTACCAGGCATGGGGCAGCGACTTGGACACCGGCATGTAGCCGCGAAGCCCTAAATGCACCCGGTGGCGCCAGTAGGCGAAGTTGGGGAAAGTGATAATGCCCTCCTCGGCGACGCGCAGCATTTCATCAAGCATCTTATCCGGGCGGCGTAGCGCCTGCAGCGCTTGGGTCATGATCACCAGGTCGTAGCTGTTATCGCTAAAACTGCCGAGGCCGTCGTCGAGGTTATGCTCGATGACGCTCACGCCGCGTTCGACACAGCGAGTAATGCCTTGCGGGTCAATTTCCAACCCATAGCCGCCCACGTTTTTGTGCTTGGCCAGCGCTTCAAGCAGCACGCCATCACCGCAGGCAAGGTCGAGTACGCGAGCGCCTTGGGGCACCCAGTCGTAAATGATGTCGAGATCGGCGCGCATCACGATAGCGCCTCCTTATGCGTCGTTGGCGTGTCCAGGTTCAGCTCGCGTGCGGCGCGCTGCATAAAGGCGCTGAACATGGCGTGATAGCGCTCATCGGGCAGCAGGAAAGCGTCGTGGCCGTAGGGCGAATCGATATTGGCAAAGCTCACCGGTTTGCCCGCGTGAATCAGCGCATCGACTAGCTCGCGGGAGCGCGAAGGCGGAAAACGCCAGTCGCTGGAGAAGCTGATGACCAAAAACGGGCACTGCGCCGGCGCCAGCGCCCGGGAGAGGTCGCCCCCGTAGATCGCCGCCGGGTCGAAGTAGTCCAGCGCCTTGGTCATCAGCAGGTAAGTGTTGGCGTCGAACGTCGTGGAGAAGGTGTCGCCCTGATGGCGCAGGTAAGACTCCACCTGAAACTCAACGTCAAAACCGAAGTGCAAATCGCTACTGCGCAAATCGCGGCCAAACTTGCTGCCCATGGCGTCTTCGGAAAGGTAGGTGATATGGCCCACCATGCGCGCGAGTTTGAGCCCGCGTTTGGGCACGGTGTCGTGCTCGCCGTACCAGCCCTCGTGAAAGTCGGGGTCGGAGCGAATCGCCTGGCGCGCGACCTCGTTGAAGGCGATGTTCTGCGCCGAAAGGCGCGGGGTGGCGGCAATGACCACGGCGTTGGCGATGCGCTCAGGGTGGGCCATGCTCCACTGCATCACCTGCATACCGCCGAGGCTTCCGCCCACGGCGGCGGCCCAGCGCTCGATGCCAAGGTAGTCCGCTAGCCGCACTTGGCTTTCGACCCAGTCGCTAACCGTCACCATGGGGAAGTCCGGCCCCCACTGGCGCCCGGTGTCGGGGTTGTGGCTCAGTGGCCCCGTGCTGCCGTGGCACCCGCCGAGATTGTTGAGCGAGACGACAAAAAAACGATTGGTGTCGATCGATTTCCCTGGCCCGATATGCGCGTCCCACCAGCCTGGCTTGCGATCCTCAGGGCTGTGAAAACCGGCGGCGTGGTGATGCCCGGAGAGGGCATGGCAAATGAGCACGGCATTGCTACGCTCAGCGTTGAGCGTGCCGTAGGTTTCATAAACCAAGTCATACTCGGGGAGCACCTTGCCGCACGCCAGGGCAAGTGGCGTATCAAAATGCGCGGTTTCCGGGGTAACGACCCCAACGGAGCCCGCCGGAAGCGCCTTCGCCGGGGGGGACTGGGTCGCTGCGGTGTGTGAATCAGGCATGAACGGCATAAACCCCGCTTGCTAGAACGATCTTCAACGACGTAAGCCTTACGCGAGCCATTAAAGCCCGACCAGCGCGCCGGAAATACCGGCCGCGCGCACCAGTGCGCCGACGACTAACCCATCAATCAAGTTGATGGCGATGAACACCACGATCGGGGAGAGATCGATCATACCCAGCGGTGGAATCACCTTGCGCACCGGGGCCATGATGGGCTCGACAAGCTGCATCACCAGAAGCGCGCCGGGGTGGCTGGCATTGGGGGCGACCCAGCTTAAAATAATCATCACGATCAGCGCGAAGAAGTAAATCTTTAAAATCGCGTTGGCGAGTGCTGCCACCCCGCCGATCAAAAGCCCCGCAATGGGCGGCAACCCCACGCCGATCACCATAAAGATCCCCACCATGCTCAACACTTTGAGGACAAAGGCGGCGGCGAGGGTGGCAAGGTCAAACCGGCCGGCAACGGGGCCCAGAAACCCTTGAAAAAGCCCCACCACCGGCTGGGTGATTTTTACCACCGACTGGCTCAGCGGGTTGTAATAATCTGCCTGCGAGGCTTGCAGCAAAAAGCGCAGCATCAAGATAAACAGGTAAATGTTGATCAGGGAGTTGACCAGCATTAGCCCGGCGCTGCCCAGTGAGTTGCCCATTATGTTCTCTCCGTCGTCACGTGATGGTGCGTGCTAGTGCGTAGGTATAATCGCGTGGTTGATTAAGATGTGCCGCTTAGCTCTTGGGCCATTTCTTGGGCACGTTTGGCGCAGACTTGCATCGCCTCTTCCATGGTGGTGCGCAAGTTGGCCGCTTCCAGATGGGCAATGGCCCGTTCGGTGGTGCCGCCGGGCGACATCACGTTTTGCTTGAGCGTGGCTGGGTCTTTGTCGCTCTGTTTGGCCATGGTGGCCGCGCCCAGGGCGGTCTGTATCGCCAAGCGGCGGGCGGTTTCGGCGGGTAATCCCAGTTTCGCTCCGGCTTCCTCCATGGCTTCAAACATTAAGAAAAAGTAGGCCGGTGCGCTACCGGAAACGGCCGTGACCGCCTCTAACAGTTTTTCGTCGTCCACCCACTCAACAAGCCCCACCGCCTCCATTAGCTCAGTGGCAACGTCGCGCTGCTCTGCGCTGACGTGGGCGTTGGCGAACAGGCCGCTAGCCCCCATGCCCACCAGTGAAGGCGTGTTAGGCATGCAGCGCACCAGGGCGTTGCCACCACCCAGCCACGCGTCGATGGTATCGGCATCCAAGCCGGCCGCAATCGAGATGATCAGCGGCTTTTGGCGCTGAACGCTGTCGCGCATCGCCTCACACACCTCGCGCATGATTTGCGGCTTCACTGCCAGCACGACGACATCGGCCTGAGCGACGGCGGCACTGTTATCGGTATGGGTATGAATGCCCAGGCGCTCGCGCACCGGGGCAAGCATCGCGTCATCGGGTGAGGTGGCCGTGATGGTGGACGGGGAGACGCCGCTGTCGATGAGGCCGCCGATAATGGCGCTGGCCATGTTGCCGGCGCCGATAAAGGTGATGTGATTCGCCATGGGAAGTCCTATTTAATAAGGGGCCTAGTTAAGTAAGAGCCTGGAATGAGTGAGAAGGGCGCGTCAACGCGGCGCGCGGGCGCCAAAAATGGCCGTGCCTAAACGTACCAGCGTAGCGCCTTCCAAAATAGCGGCCTCGAGATCGTCGCTCATGCCCATGGAGAGCGTGTCCAGCGGCGCCTCGGGTAGCGCTTGCTTAAGGCTTTCCTGCGCGCAGCGCAAAGCGGCAAGCGGTTTACGCTGCGCCTCTAACGATTCCGCCGGGGCGGGAATCGCCATCAGCCCGCGCAGACGCAGGCGCGGCAGTTCGGCCACCGCAGCGGCAAGCTCAGGGAGCGCTTCGGGCAGCACGCCGGATTTGCTCACTTCCCGGCTGATGTTGACCTGTAGGCAGACATTGAGCGGGTCGAGTGCCTCAGGACGCTGCTCACTTAAGCGCTTGGCGATTTTGAGCCGATCGACGCTGTGGACCCAATCAAAGTGCTCGGCGGCGGCGCGGGTTTTGTTCGATTGCAGCGGGCCGATGAAATGCCACACGATAGCGTCGAGATCGGCCAGCTCCGTTTGCTTGTCCAGCGCTTCTTGCAGGTAGTTTTCGCCGAATTCGCGCTGCCCAAGCTGCCACGCCTGGCGGATCATCAAGGCGGGCTTGGTCTTGCTGACGGCAAGTAGCCTGGCGTCATCCGGAGGTCGGCCGGCAGCGTCCAGCGCGCGCGCTAAACGCGCCCGGGCGTTGGCGAGTGACGCATCAAGGGCAATGTCTGTCATACTCAAGCACCTTACCGCAGCTGGGGAAGTGAGATGGATATTACCGAACTGCTGGCATTCTCGGCAAAGCAGAATGCCTCTGACCTGCACTTATCGGCAGGATTGCCGCCCATGATACGCGTTGACGGCGATATTCGCCGGCTCAATGTGCCGGCAATGGACAATAATGAGGTCCGTAAGCTGATCTACGACATCATGGGCGACCGCCAACGGCGGGAGTACGAGGAGCACCTGGAAGTCGATTTCTCCTTTGAAGTGCCGGGTGTGGCGCGCTTCAGGGTCAATGCCTTTAACCAAGCTCGCGGCGCGGGCGCGGTGTTTCGTACCATTCCCAACGAAGTGCTGACGATGGAAACGCTGGGAATGGGCGAGGTATTCGAGCGCTTCTCCATGCTGCCACGAGGCCTTGTGCTGGTGACCGGCCCCACCGGCTCGGGTAAAAGTACGACGCTGGCGGCGATGATCGATTACGTGAACAACCACCGCTACGAGCACATCTTGACCATTGAGGACCCGGTGGAGTTTGTGCATACCAGCAAGCGTTGCCTGGTCAATCAGCGCGAAGTGCATCGCGACACGCACAGCTTTGCCGACGCGCTGCGCAGTGCCCTGCGCGAAGACCCAGACGTCATTTTGGTCGGCGAGCTGCGCGACCTGGAAACCATTCGCCTGGCGCTCACGGCGGCGGAAACCGGCCATCTGGTGTTTGGCACGCTGCATACCACCTCGGCGGCCAAGACGATTGATCGTATCATCGACGTCTTCCCCGGTGAGGAGAAATCCATGGTGCGCTCGATGCTGTCGGAGTCGCTGCAGGCGGTGGTGTCGCAGTCGCTGCTCAAACGCCAAGGCGGCGGGCGCGTGGCGGCGCACGAGATTCTGATTGCCACCTCCGCCGTGCGTAACCTCATCCGCGAGGACAAGGTGGCGCAGATCTATTCGGCCATTCAAACCGGCGGCAACCTGGGGATGCAGACGCTCGACGCCTCGCTCACCCAGCTGGTGAAAGAAGGCAAGGTAAGCCGCGAAGAGGCGCAGGCGCGGGCCAAGGGCGAACTGTCGATCTAACCGGGCAACCAAGGAGAGCAGTATGAGCGAAACCGTTACGCCAACCCAGTGGCTGCATCAGCTGTTGGGGATTATGGTCGAGCAGCAGGCTTCCGATTTGCTGATTTCAGTCGGCGCGCCGCCGAGCTTTAAGATGTCGGATGGTTTAACGCCGTTGGGCAAGCAGCCGCTCAGCGAGCACCAAGTAAAAGAGCTGGTGACCCACACCGTGCCAGAAGGGCTGCGCCAGCGCTTTCAGGAGGAGCGGGAGGCTAATTTCGCCCTGAGCCTTGGCGATAAAGGCCGCTTTCGCGTGAGCGCGTTTCAGCAGCGCAACCAGATGGCGATGGTGGTTCGCCGCATTTCTCTGGAAATCCCCAAGCTAGAGAGTCTTGGGGTGCCGCCCGCCCTGGGCGAGCTGGCGCGGGCCAAGCGCGGGCTAGTGCTGGTGGTCGGCGGCACCGGCACGGGGAAATCCACCACGCTTGCGGCGATGATCCAGCAGCGCAACGAAACCGTCGGCGGGCATATCATCAGCGTCGAGGACCCGATCGAGTACATCCATCCGCACAAGCGCGCGATCGTCAATCAGCGCGAAGTGGGGATCGATACCGAATCTTTCGAGGTGGCGCTGAAAAACACCCTGCGCCAAGCCCCGGATGTGATTCTGATCGGCGAGATACGCACCCGCGAAACCATGGAGCACGCGCTCACCTTCGCCGAAACGGGGCACCTCTGCTTGGCGACGCTGCACGCCAACAACGCCAACCAGGCGCTCGATCGTATCATCAACTTTTTCCCCCATGAGCGTCACGAGCAGATCTGGATGGATCTGTCGCTCAACCTGCGCGCCATCGTGGCCCAGCAGCTGCTGCCCAAGAAAGGGAGCGGGCGCTGCCCGGCGATCGAAATCATGCTGCAGTCGCCGCGTATCGCGGATTTGATCAGCAAAGGCGAGGTCGGCGAAATCAAAGGCGCCATGGCGAAATCCCGCGACGGCGGCATGCAGACCTTCGATCAGGCGCTGTTTGACCTTCATCAAGCCGGTGATATCACCGAAGAAGTGGCGCTTGCCCACGCGGATTCCGCAAATGACCTGCGCATGATGCTCAAGTACGGCGGCGCCGACGCGAATCTATCGCTGGATGAGCAGGTGCCAAGCGGCCTTGCGCTGCGCGACGAAGATGACTTTTAGCCGCTTTCCCAGCGCGGTGCTTAAGGGGCGTAAACGCCACCGAGCACCCGGGGGCCGGCGGCACCGGTGACGCTGGGTAAATTGCTTGGCAGGTAGTGCAAACGCCGATGCGCGAGCCAGGCAAACGCCCCGGCTTCAATCCAGTCGGCGGGCCAGCCCCAAGCATCCGGCGTACTGAGCGTTGCTTGCGGTAGAAGGCGCGCTAGCCGTTGGCACAGATCGCCGTTGTGGGCGCCGCCGCCGGCGATGATCAGCGTGAAGGCTTTTTCCTTCAGCAAGTGCTTAACCCCCTGCGCAACGCTTTTAGCGGTCAGCTCCGCCAGTGTCGCTTGCACCGCTTGGGGCGACTCTTGGCCGGACAAGTGACGCTCAAGCCAGGGCAGGTGAAAGCGCTCACGGCCCGTACTGCGCGGCGGCGGCTGATGAAAAAACGGCTCGCTTAGCAGGCGCGCCAGCAGCGCGGCGTCGACGTTTCCACCAGCAGCCCACTTGCCATCGCGATCGAACGCGCCTTTCTGGTGGCGCTGAAACCACGCATCCAGCAGCACGTTGGCCGGGCCGGTATCAAACCCCAGAGGGGGGGCGTCGCCTGGCGGTAACCACGTCACATTGGCAAACCCCCCGAGGTTGAGCACGACGCGTGCTTCTGTTGGGCTTTGAAACAGCGCTTGATGAAAAGCCGGCGCTAGCGGGGCCGCCTGCCCGCCGGCGGCTAAATCGCGGCGACGAAAGTCAGCCACGACGCGACAGCCGGTCAGCTCGGCGAGTCGGCTGGGGTTATCCAGCTGCAGCGTATAGGCCGGTCCTCCGTTATGGCCCTGCGGGGCGTGCTCAATGGTTTGGCCGTGGCTGCCAACGGCGCGGATATCGGACGGTGACAGCGCCTGTTGGCGCAGTAGGGCATTCACGGCATCGGCCTGCAGTTGGCAAAAGCCCTCTTCGGCAGCGGCGAGTTGGGCAAAGCTCACCTTTTCAGCGTGGCACACTGCCAGCAGTGCCTCGCGCAACGCCTGCGGCATCGTGACAGCGTGCGTGGCGGCCAGGCGTGGAACAGCGTCAGAAGGGAACTCAACCAGCGCCGCATCGATACCATCAAGGCTGGTGCCGGACATCAAACCGATATAGCGTTCAGGCGCGTTGTCGTGGTGTCTCTCGTGCATAGAGCTTCTCTAGAGGCTGGCGCAGGTTTCAAAACGTCGCGAGCGCAAAGGCTCAACCAAATGTAGCCGGCATGGTAACATCGTGCGCTATTTATCACCCTAAATGCCCTGGCGGGCAGTTTGAGTCAATGGAGAGAAGCAATGAGCGAGGTGGATCAGGCGTTAGCCCTGTTGTCGCGAGGTACGCATGAAATCCTGCTAGAGGATGAGTTGAAAAAAAAGCTGGCCTCCGGTCGCAAGCTGCGTATTAAAGCGGGGTTTGATCCTACAGCGCCTGATCTGCACCTTGGCCACAGCGTGCTTTTGACCAAAATGCGCCAGTTCCAGGAGTTGGGGCATACCGTTATCTTCCTGATCGGGGATTTTACCGGCCGCATCGGTGACCCTACCGGCAAAAACGTGACGCGCAAACCGCTCACCGAGGCTGACGTCAAAGCCAACGCTGAGACCTATAAAGCGCAGGTGTTCAAGATCCTCGACCCGGAAAAGACCGAGGTGCGCTTTAACTCCGAGTGGTTTAGCGAACTCACCGCCGCCAAGATGATCGAGCTCGCCGCGCAGAGCACCGTGGCGCGCATGCTTGAGCGTGACGATTTCGAGAAGCGTTACAAGGCCAACCAGTCCATCGCGATTCACGAGTTTCTCTACCCGTTGGTGCAAGGCTACGACTCGGTTGCCCTTGAGGCGGATGTTGAGCTCGGCGGTACGGACCAGAAGTTCAACCTGCTCATGGGGCGCGAGATTCAAAAGCACTTCGGCCAAGAACCCCAGGTCGTGATCACCATGCCGCTGCTGGAGGGCTTGGATGGCGTGCAGAAAATGTCCAAGTCGCTGGGTAACTACGTTGGCGTTGACGAATCGCCCGGGTCGATGTTCAACAAGCTGGTTTCTATGCCTGATAGCTTGATGTGGCGCTACTTTGAGCTTTTATCGCTGAAGTCGAACGAAGGGATTGAGGTGCTTAAGCGCGACGTCGAGCAGGGTGCTAACCCGCGTGATATCAAAATGGTGTTGGCGCGCGAACTGATTGCCCGCTACCACGATGACGAAGCCGCCGCGAATGCGCATAAATCCGCCGGCAATCAGCTAGCGGACGGAGAGCTGCCCGCGGACTTGCCGGAAGTAGAGGTTGATTTTGAGGGTGGCGAGCAGGCACCGATTGCGGCTGTGCTAAACCGCTCGGGGCTGACCAAAAATAGTGCTCAGGCCAAAGATATGCTGAAAAATGGCAGCGTAAAAGTCGATGGGGAGGTTGTTGCTCAAGACACCATGCTGCCCACAGGCAAGGCATATGTCATTCAAGCAGGGAAGAAACGTTACGCCCGCGTGACGCTTATGTGAATTTTTTCTCACAGCCCCTTGCCAACCCGGCGTTGAGCCCGTAAAGTACGCATCCGCTGCCGGGGACGCCAAGCGTTACCAGCGGTAAATGAAGGTGGAAACCTTCGGTTTGTCAGTAGGTTAGAGCGATTGTCTGCTCACCTACATTGCTGAATTCAGCCACTGAAAATAGCGATTGACAAACACTCAGGGATGCGTAGAATACGCCCTCCTCGCTGAGGCAAGGGCTTCCGGTTATCGAAGCGCTTCAGTGACACGCTCTTTAAGAATTTGATCAGGTAATTCATGTGGGCGCTTGCCGATGAGGGTGACAAATCACCTATTATCAAGGCAAGCGACTCGTCAAATGTCAATTTGACTGAATTCGTTTGAAACCTTGAGCCAAGATTGGTTCGCTTCTGCCTTCGGGCAGGCAAGAACTGTATGATTTTAAACTGAAGAGTTTGATCATGGCTCAGATTGAACGCTGGCGGCAGGCCTAACACATGCAAGTCGAGCGGTAACAGATCTAGCTTGCTAGATGCTGACGAGCGGCGGACGGGTGAGTAACACATAGGAATCTGCCCGGTAGTGGGGGATAACCTGGGGAAACCCAGGCTAATACCGCATACGTCCTACGGGAGAAAGCGGGGTTTCGGCCTCGCGCTATCGGATGAGCCTATGCCGGATTAGCTGGTTGGTGAGGTAATGGCTCACCAAGGCGACGATCCGTAGCTGGTCTGAGAGGATGATCAGCCACATCGGGACTGAGACACGGCCCGAACTCCTACGGGAGGCAGCAGTGGGGAATATTGGACAATGGGGGCAACCCTGATCCAGCCATGCCGCGTGTGTGAAGAAGGCCCTCGGGTTGTAAAGCACTTTCAGCGAGGAAGAACGCCTAATGGTTAATACCCGTTAGGAAAGACATCACTCGCAGAAGAAGCACCGGCTAACTCCGTGCCAGCAGCCGCGGTAATACGGAGGGTGCAAGCGTTAATCGGAATTACTGGGCGTAAAGCGCGCGTAGGCGGCTTAATAAGCCGGTTGTGAAAGCCCCGGGCTCAACCTGGGAACGGCATCCGGAACTGTTAAGCTAGAGTGCAGGAGAGGAAGGTAGAATTCCCGGTGTAGCGGTGAAATGCGTAGAGATCGGGAGGAATACCAGTGGCGAAGGCGGCCTTCTGGACTGACACTGACGCTGAGGTGCGAAAGCGTGGGTAGCAAACAGGATTAGATACCCTGGTAGTCCACGCCGTAAACGATGTCGACCAGCCGTTGGGTGCCTTGAGCACTTTGTGGCGAAGTTAACGCGATAAGTCGACCGCCTGGGGAGTACGGCCGCAAGGTTAAAACTCAAATGAATTGACGGGGGCCCGCACAAGCGGTGGAGCATGTGGTTTAATTCGATGCAACGCGAAGAACCTTACCTACCCTTGACATCCTGCGAACCCGGAAGAGATTCCGGGGTGCCTTCGGGAACGCAGAGACAGGTGCTGCATGGCTGTCGTCAGCTCGTGTTGTGAAATGTTGGGTTAAGTCCCGTAACGAGCGCAACCCTTGTCCCTATTTGCCAGCGATTCGGTCGGGAACTCTAGGGAGACTGCCGGTGACAAACCGGAGGAAGGTGGGGACGACGTCAAGTCATCATGGCCCTTACGGGTAGGGCTACACACGTGCTACAATGGCCGGTACAAAGGGCGGCGAACTCGCGAGAGTCAGCGAATCCCTTAAAGCCGGTCTCAGTCCGGATCGGAGTCTGCAACTCGACTCCGTGAAGTCGGAATCGCTAGTAATCGTGGATCAGAATGCCACGGTGAATACGTTCCCGGGCCTTGTACACACCGCCCGTCACACCATGGGAGTGGACTGCACCAGAAGTGGTTAGCCTAACGCAAGAGGGCGATCACCACGGTGTGGTTCATGACTGGGGTGAAGTCGTAACAAGGTAGCCGTAGGGGAACCTGCGGCTGGATCACCTCCTTAACCGATGCGTCATCCTCGCGGTAAGCGCTCACAATGAATTACCTGATCA
>NZ_LT699745.1:0-11476 GCF_900155385.1 Vreelandella massiliensis | reverse complement strand
GTAGCAGGCTGCTGTTAAAGCAAGCGCCATGGCCGCTGCGGTCCCGTACCTTGGGTACTTGCACGCTAACATCACCGATGCCTGTCTGGATCGTGCGCTCGGGCAAGTGGCCGTTGCGGACCACGGCACGACGCCCATCCTCCAGCGTCTTGTCGGCGTATTGCTCCAGAAACGTCGTTAGCTCCGCCTCCACGGCCTTGGCGATTAAGTCTCGGGCTCCCTGGCGTAGCAGCTCATGCAGCGGGTCCGTGATGTCGTTGTCTGGCTGTGTCACGGCTTGGAGGGTAGAATCAGTCATGGCGTATCCACTTTTGTTGGTTGAGATCTTGGTCGTGATCAATCAACAGGATACGCCACCCTTCCTACTTCCTCCCATACACCAGAATCGAGCTTAACTCTGAATATTGGAGGAGGCATCTAAGTAAGTATTAATATCGGCAGCGGAGCCAACAAGGGTAATACTTGTATCGTCCAGCAAGGTTTCTGTGACGCCGGAACCACTCCCAGCTCCATCAGCAGGCGTAGAAAAAACACCAGCAGAGGCGGTTAGGGTTACCGTTAGGCTATCGCCTGCATCAGCATCGGAAAATGTAACGTCAGATAAGTCAAGACTAGACGCAGTGTCTTCGATAACAGTGATATCAGAAGGTGCGTTTGAAATAGTCGGGGGGATGTTAGAAGCAATTGGAGCGATGCTGAAATTGTGAAAAATTATATCAAACAGCTCTTTGGTTGTATCAAAATAAACTTTGAAACCTGTTAAAGCTACACCATTAAAATTTTGCAGGTTATTACTATCAAATGTGAATGTATCTTTAGTCGACAGTGAGCCGTTTAAACTTGAGGAAGTTATGGTTCCACCGCCAGCTTTTTCTCCAATTATAAAAAGATCTGTAAAATCAGAACTAGAATACAACTCAGTCAACTGAGCACCTGTCAACTCAAATGATTGATTGGTATCTATTAGCTGTACACCAAAGAAAGCATCTGTATGATCAACATCGCCATTGTTGATATACGCAACTTGTCTCCCGTCTAAAGTTCCGAGACCTATCTGTTTATTTTGGTTACCATCATTACCTAGTAACGAAAAATCACTGTTTGAAGCGGACTGCTCAATAATGTTCCAGCCATCAAACGTCACCTGGCCTGTAGAAATAGCTAGTAAAGAATCATAGGCGTGGTGGATTCTTGTACTAAATAAAGGTAAGGCCTCCATAAAACCATTTGCAATTTCTAGCTCCCAATCTCCACCTAAGCTCTCTGCTCCACTCAAATCCTCCGAGGCGGCTACATCTGCTCCGGTTACTTGCGCCAGTTTACCAATAAAATCCAGACCGCTTTGATCTGCAGCCACATCACAGCCATACAGCAGAATATCCCCGTCTTCGGTCAGGCTGCGCTGAATCACCACCAGCGCATCCGTGTAATCGCTCAGGGTATCGCTGTTTAGAGTATCACCGCTCAGGTGAACGGCCCCTTCGGAACCGTGGGAGAGGATATGCAGGGCATCGATTCCTTCATTCTCTTCCAGTTTTTGCGCCAGTTCCGCCATGCCTTTGGAGATCATGATGACCTCCATGCCCTGGGCCTCGGCGGCATCAACCAGTGTCTGGTAATCAGCAACGGTGGTATCGACAATGGCGATTTCGCGCCGGTTGTTAGCGGTCATGGCTACCTCTCTTGGTATTTTTTTCTGTTTCAGAAACCGGCAAATACGGCGCTGTTATTCGGACGGGTTACCTTTTGACGCCGCGGTATCAGCCAGCAAAGTCGACCCCGAGCGGGGCAGGCCAGTAAGGAAGTGAAAGTGCATCGTGTAAAACCCCAAGCCGTCTTCATGATTTTTATGATGTTTCTGCCTGTAAGCAAAAGTATCAAGGTTGGGGTGGCGTTTCCACCTGTGGCAACAGGAAATAGGAAGCAAAGCGGCTTGCCATGAGCCATGGCTCTTTTGATATAAGCATTTTGCAACCAGCGCTAACAATGTCAGGTCAAGCGCTTCCTCGCGGTTTCATACTTGACGAAGCCAATAATTCCACGGCATCACGGGCATGATCCGGCCGCAAGTGGGCGTAATGCTGAATTGTGGTTTGTATGTCGGAGTGCGCCAGCAACCGGCTGACGGTCAGCAGATCGGTGCCGGACATGACAAGTTGAGACGCGAAATTGTGTCGCAACGTGTATAGCTGCAAGTCGTCAGGCAGCCCGGCCAGGTTGCGGATGTTTGCCCAGGGCTTCTGCATGGCGGTCGGACTCATGCGCTTGCCGTTTCGCGGTGACGGAAATACCAGGCCGGTTTTCGGCTCGCCCTGCTGCTGGCGCCATGTGGTGAGCACGTCGATGGCCGCTGAAGAGAGCGGGAACGTCATAGGCTCGGGGTGATGGTGTGCCGTTTTCTCGATAACCTTTCGAATAGTGCGAAACTCAAGGTTAACGTGCTCCCACCGCAAGCCGAACAAGTCACCTGGCCGGAATCCGGTGTAATACATCGCCTTAATCCAGGGCATCACATGGTCGACATAAGCAACCCCATCTAAATCGGGTAGGTACGCTTTGCCGTGAGCGCGACTGCTGCGCCGCTGCTCACGTTTCTGCTCTTGATACGCTTCCAGGCCAACAAACAGCGCTTCGACTTCCTCGGTTTCAAGATACCGCCGCTGTGACGCTTGTTCGAGCATCTCTTCTTCGCTCATCGCCGGCCGTTGCAGGTTGATTCGCGCCAAGGGGTTGGCGGGTATCACCTTGCGATCGGCTGCGTGGACAAGCATCGTCTTGAGCGCGCCCAAGTGGCGCTTGCTCGTGGTATACGCCTCACCTTTCGCTTCGCGCTCACCTTGCCAGCGTTCAATATCAGCGTAAGTTAATGCGCTCATGGGCGTGTCGAGCCACTCAGCGAACGCGTGCTTGATGCGCCGCAACGTCGCGTTGCCATCTTTTTTACGCCGCTGCGCGACGGTATAGGGGCCGTCCAGATAAGCGCCGATCGTCTGCTGCTGTCTGTGCTGCTCCTCGGCTCTGGCTTCCTCAATGACAGCGCGCGGATCCCCGCCTTGGGCAACCACGGCCAGGGCTTCAATGGCATTTTTACGCGCTTGAGCCACTGTCAGCGTGCCGTAAGCGCCCAACGTCATCATCCGGCGCTTGCCCGTCGTCTTGGTACGGTAATAGAGGCGAAAGGTCAGCCCCCGTTTGCTTGGGCGCACATGAAAGCCCGCTAAGTCGGTATCCCACACATCACCGGGAGGCATTGCCTTGGCCAATTGCTCGACATTTTTCGTCGTCAGTTTCATGCGCGTAACGGTTTCTGCCATGCGATGCCCCGCCTTTCTAGGTGACAAATAGGTGACAGATGGAGGATAAAACGGGCTAAAAGGCGTCGCAAGCAGAAACAACTAATATTAAGCAAGCCACTGTTTTTACTATTCTATTTGGCGATACTTGTTTCTTGTTGCATCTCGAAAAATAGGGGGTTAGGCCTTCGGGAGGCAGAGGTCGTAGGTTCGAATCCTGCTATTCCGACCATATTGCAAAAAGGCCGCTCGGTTTAACCGCAGCGGCCTTTTTAATGCACGCGATTTAACGCGCCCATTATTGCTTGATTGCACCAACTCTCGGTGGACACTTTGTAGACACAAACAAAAAAGCCGCCCATTAAGGCGGCTTCTTCTAAATTCTTAAAAGGCTGATTTTATTGCCTTTTTCATGGTGCCGACACCAGGAGTCGAACCCGGGACCTACTGATTACAAGTCAGTTGCTCTACCAACTGAGCTATGTCGGCGACATGCGATGCTAGCAGTGGCTGGGGTACCAGGATTCGAACCTGGGAATGCCGATACCAAAAACCGGTGCCTTACCACTTGGCGATACCCCAGCAGTGTGGTGGCCAGAGACGGAATCGAACCGCCGACACGGGGATTTTCAATCCCCTGCTCTACCAACTGAGCTATCTGGCCGCTGCCAACGGTGCGTATTAAACTAAAAACCTCGTGTTTCGTCAACACCTTTATGACACTTTCTTTCCCTGCCACCTATCATGCACAAAGGGACGGGATTCCGCCCATCCCCCTTTACGGTAGCGGTTAGGCTTGGCTGGGCGGCACGTACCCTTCGGCTTGGTCGGTTTCTTTATTATCTAAGAAGCGCTCCATCTGCTCCATTAAGTAGGCGCGCGCGTCGGGTTCGAGCATATTGAGGTGCTTTTCATTGATTAAGCGCGTTTGTAGCGCTTGCCACTCCTCCCATGCTGGCTTGGAGACCGTGGCCTGGAGCTCCTGGCCCTTCGCACCTGGTAGTGGCGGAAACGGTAGGGCTTCCAGCTCTTTTTGGTACTTACGGCAGAATACCGTGTTGCTCATTGTGTTCTCCTTAATGCAAATAGCCGTCGGCTAGGCTTAGCCTACGCGCGCCCTGGCGAATTCTCCAGGTCAAACGTGCGCGCCTCTGCCTGCGCTTGAGCAAGCAGGCGCTTTACGGGCGCTGCCAACCCGAGCTCGGGTGGGTGATTTAGGTCGTACCACACGCCACCTTCACGTACGCCGGAAAGCGCTTTGCAAGCCACCGGCTGGGGCGTAATTTCTAGGCGGAAGTGGCTAAAGGTATGAGTAAAAACGGGTCTCGCCACCTCACGCTTTGGGGAGAGGGCATGCACTTCAAGCCAGTCGTTTAGTTCCTGCTGGGTATCAAATTGCGGCAAGCTCCATAGCCCGCCCCATAAACCGCTGGGGGGGCGCTGCTCTAGCCAGATACGGTTTTCGGCATCGTGTAACATAAGCATCAGCGTTTGCCGCGTAGGCAGGGCTTTTTTGGGTTTTGACTCCGGGTAGCGCTGCACCTCGTCTCGGGCGAGCGCCAAACAGACATCGTTAAACGGACATATCTTGCACGCGGGCTGGCCGCGTTTGCACAGTGTCGCGCCAAAATCCATCATCGCCTGAGTATAGTCGGCAAGGCGAACGTCAGGCGTGTAGTAATCGGCCAGCGCCCAAAGCGTTCGCTCGATCGCGGGCCTGCCTGGCCAGCCAGGCACGGCGTGCAGACGCGTCAACGAGCGTTTGACGTTGCCATCCAGAATAACGGCGCGCTCACCGCGACTTTGGGCGATAATCGCCCCGGCGGTGGAGCGGCCAATGCCGGGCAGTGCCATCAAGACATCGAGGCTCTCTACTGGCAGTTCACCGCCGTGCTCAGCAAGCGCTATTTGCGCGGCTTTATGCAAATTGCGCGCGCGGGCGTAGTAGCCAAGCCCTGTCCACAGATGCAGCACGTCATCCTGCGATGCGCGGGCGAGGTCGGCAAGCGTCGGAAATCGCGCCATGAAGCGCTCGAAATAACCGACCACCGTGGCCACTTGGGTTTGCTGCAACATGATTTCCGATACCCACACGCGATAGGGGGTACGCGGCGATTGCCAGGGCAAATCGTGGCGGCCGTGTTGATCAAACCAGTCTAAAAGCCGCCTTTGAAACGCATCGGGCGCAAGCCGCGGGGTGGGCATGGCGGCCTTTTCAGGCAGTGCTTTGGCATCTTTCGGCATAGGCAAATGATCTAAAAAAAAGCGCCGGCGGAGTGCCGGCGCCAATAGCTTGCAAGAAGTCTCAATCAAATAGACGCCGCAATCCGTCACGAAGTTCCCGCGAGGTTTCCTCGCCTAAACGCTCCTCCAGGCGCTCAAGCGAGCCACCTAGGCGCTCTTCGAGGGCCTCTTCTACACGATCCCCCACTTCGCGGCTTAACAGCTCGGCCATAGTGGCTTGGAACGCCTCGCGATCAAACCGGCACCACTCGCTGCGCGCATCGCTTAGGTGCCCTTCGCAGCGCACCGGCAAAGCCACCTGCTCAAGGCGCGGATTGACGTCACAGGCAGCGTCCGCGGTATTCACTACGCGGGCATTGGCGAGCGCGTCAAAACGCAGGCTACCCAGATCAAACTTGCCCTCACTCTGGACCTCGATGCCGGGCAGGGAAATGAGCAGGTCATCGCTCTCCACCACGCCGTCACGGATCGTAAAGGTGGCGTCAAAACGATCAAAACGTGTATCGCTGTGCCAATCGCGGCTCGTAGCCCCCCCTTCAAGCGTGGCGGCTAACTCACACATCTCCTGGGAGATATTAATATCCAAAATGGCACCGTTGCCCAGCGAGGCGTTCAGTTCACCATTGAGATGGCGAATAAGTACATCGCGGGCATTCCCTTGGGTTGTCAGTTCACCGTCGACATTGAGCTGGCCACGCAACGGCGAGGCGTCTTCACTAAAGGCCTCTATCAGCGGGGCAACATCAACGCCGCTGATACGTGGCCAAAGCGCCCACTGCATAGGCGCTTCACGGCTATCTAGCCTCCCTGTCGCGCTTAGCTCGCCGTTATAAAAGCCCGACTCAAACGCACTTAACCGATGTTCGCCATTGTCACCCTCCAGGGTGAGTGTTGGCTCGTCAAAGGTAAGCCCCGATAGGATAAACGCCTCTAAACGCAGCGCTGCCTCCAAGGTGAGCGTTGATAGCCAAGCCTGCGGCAAAAGCGCGCCAGTGTCATCCGCAAACGCCTTGCGCAGTAACCCCCGGCTGGCTTGCGCCTCGGGCGCGTTAGCGGGCAGGTAGCGGTCAAGGTCCAGCGTATCCCCTTCAAGATCAAAGCGAAGGGAAGTGCCATCTAAGGCCACTGCAAGCTCACCGGTCAGCGTGGTGTCATCGATGACGAGCGATAGACTGGGCAGCGCAAGCTGCTGCAAATCCCCTTCCAGCGGGCTAGTGAGCGCCACATCGCTTAAGGCGCGATCATGGCGGGTCGCAAGCGCGACACCTGCGCGATCCAGCCACGGCCGAAGGTTAAACGGCGAGACGGTGAGCTGGCCTTGGTACTGGGGCGCTTCTCTTAACTGCGTAAAATTGAGTTGGCCGCGCATACGCAATCCATCGGGGCCGGTCAGCTCCAGCGCTTTTAATGCCGCGGTCTGCGCTTGCCAGTCGCTTTCCAAACCAAACGTCAGGCTTAGCGCTAGGGCGCCGCTCCAGTTTTCCGGATGACGCAGGTTCGCTTCGAGCACGCCATCAGTCACTGACAGCTGTTTGCTGTCAAGTCGCGCCTCAAGGGCTGCGGCATTCACGTTAATCTGCTGCGGCTCGCCTTGTGGGGCAAAATGGTTGCGCGTGGAGAGCTGGACGTTCTCTAGCTGAACGCGCTGCTCGGCGAGCGCCAGCTGCAAGCGCGTATCCAGGCTAACCGCGCTGACCGTGTTAGGCGCGCGCTCCAGCGTGGCCGAGCTCAGGCTGGGGTAGTGCTTGAGCGTGAATGTCGCTTGCAGCGGAAACGAGCGTAGCGGGTTGACGTTACGACCGGTGATGTTGAGCTTTTCTAGCTGCCACAGCTCGCCGGCTTGCGCATCCTCAAAGAAAATATGGGCATCTCTCATCTCCACGCTGGCGATGTTGAGGGCCACATCCAAGCTGCCCGCCTCAACGTTGGGGCCGGCACTCGCGGGAGCTAATACGCGCTCTGCTTGTTCGCCCTCCTCGGCAAGGCGATCCAGCAGCGGCGCCCAGTTGCCCTCGCCGTCTTGGTCACGGCGCAAGTTCAGCCGCATGCCGTCCAGTATCAGGCCATCCACGGCGATTTCACCGCGCAGCAGCGGGGCAAACGACACGCTCACTTCCGCGCGCTCGATAGAGGCGAACTCGGCGTCATCCAGGTTTTGCTCGGGTAGCCAAGCACGGGCTTTCTCAACGCTCATGCCGATACGCGGATAGAACGACCAGCTTAAGGCGCCATCCAGGGATAGCGTCAGCCCGGTTTGCTCTTCGACCACCTCGGTTAAACGGGGCTTAAAGTCTTCTGGGTCGAGAAACGTGGTGACATACACCACCGCCGCCACGGCCACGACGGCCAAAATACCCACGGCGGCAAGCAGGATACGGAGGAGCTGTCTCATAATGCGCTGCGTCCTTGCGGGTCTAGCTCAACGAAATCGCTTGTGGCAGGCTTGCCTGGCTCAACGGCGGGCTGTTCGACGGGGCGATACCCCAGTTTCGAGAGTAGCACGCGATCCGCCAGCGGTAGCGATGCGGTCTTGATGCGTACCGCGCGCCCCTCCGCGTACGCTTGCTCGGCGAGCAGCGCCATCAAGCGCGACCCTACCCCACGGCGGCGCGTGGTCTTGCGCACACAGAGATCCGATAGCCACCAAGCGCCGTCCTCGGCCTCTTTAAGCGCGACCGCGCCGAGCAAGCGTGCATTAAACAGGGCGCAGGCAAACGCGTGCTGCGCTTTTAAATGCTGCTCGATAAAAGGCTCAACGGTGTGAGGAGGCATCCGGTCATCGGGGGCGTCTTGATAGATCCGGACCAGATCCAGTCGGGTTTGGGCATCCGCCTCCCAGCGGGCCCGGTCGACATGGTGCAGTGTCACCGGCATGATAAAAATCCTCTTAGCCAAAGCAGTTGAGCTGCCGTTCTCGCCCCCTGATATGGCGGCGGCGCTGAAGGCATTGTAGCGGATAGGCGGGCCAATTCACTATAATGCCAGCTTTGCCGCAGGCGGGGTGGTGAAAGCAGTGGTAAAACAGTGGAACAAACGCTTTCCGCCATCCTCAGCCTGATTCAGCGGTGGTGAGTATGTCACTTACCCCTGGCCCTTCAACATGCGCCTTAGCGCAGGAGACGCAACATGTCAGCGCGTATCGCCACGGTCAGCCGTGACACGCAAGAAACGCAGATCAAGGTCAGCGTGAATCTCGATGGCGAAGGCCGTCTTAGCTGCGAAACCGGCGTCCCGTTTCTCGATCACATGCTCGACCAGGTGGCACGCCACGGGATGATCGATCTTGATATCCACGCAAGCGGCGACCTGCACATCGACGACCACCACACGGTGGAAGACTTAGGCATTACCCTGGGCCAAGCCTTCCTCGAGGCCATTGGCGATAAGCGCGGCATTTACCGCTACGGCTACGCCTATGTCCCGCTGGACGAAGCCCTCTCGCGGGTGGTGGTGGATTTTTCCGGCCGCCCCGGTTTGTATATGAGCGTTGACTTCACCCGCAATACGATTGGTCGGCTGGACACTCAGCTGTTTCAGGAATTTTTCCAAGGCTTTGTCAATCACGCCCGCGTCACGCTGCACATTGATAACCTCAAAGGGGTCAATGCCCACCACCAGGCCGAGACGATTTTCAAAGCCTTTGGCCGCGCGCTGCGCATGGCGGTCGCTGAAGACCCGCGCATGGCGGGGCAGATGCCGTCGACCAAAGGCTGTTTATAAGGAGCACACTATGACGATTGCCGTCATCGATTACGGGATGGGCAACCTGCACTCCGTGGCCAAGGCGCTGGAGCATGTCACCCATGAAAATGTCGTGATCACCCGTGACCCGCGGCGCATTCTCGGCGCCACCCGCCTGGTGCTACCCGGCCAGGGGGCGATGCGCGACTGCATCGGTGAGCTTGAACGCACCGAGCTTCGTGGCCTGGTGGAGGACCTATTGGCCCGCCAAGGCAAGCCACTATTGGGTATCTGCGTCGGCCAGCAGATGCTTTTGGAGCACAGCGAAGAGAACGGCGGTATCGAGTGCCTTGGCGTGTTCAAGGGCGAAGTGACCCGCTTCCCCGCCGATATGCGCGATGATTTCGATCAGCGTCTAAAAGTGCCACACATGGGCTGGAACCTGGTGGAGCAGCACCACGAGCACCCGCTGTGGAAGGGCATCGATAACCAGGAGCACTTCTACTTCGTACACAGCTACTACGTCGATGCGGCCGACGACGCCGAGGTATTTGGCACCACCCAGTACGGCAAGGTCACCGCCCACGTCGCGATTGGGCGTGAATCGACGTTCGCCGTGCAGTTTCACCCTGAAAAAAGCTCGCGTGCGGGCCTGCGCCTGCTGGAAAATTTCGTGACCTGGACGCCTTAAAAGGACCTCATCATGCTAGTGATTCCCGCGATCGACTTAAAAGACGGCCAGTGCGTGCGCTTAAAGCAGGGCCGCATGGACGACGCCACCTCCTACGGCGATGACCCCGTGGCCATGGCCGCGCGCTGGGTGGAAGCCGGTGCGCGCCGCCTACACTTGGTCGATCTCAACGGCGCCTTCGAAGGCAAGCCGGTCAACGGCGAGGCCGTCACGGCGATTGCCCGCGCTTACCCCCATCTCCCGATTCAGATCGGCGGCGGCATCAGAAGCGCGGCAACCATCGAGCACTATCTCGATGCCGGCGTCTCCTACGTGATTATCGGCACCAAGGCGGTGAAAGAGCCCGCCTTTGTCGGCGAGATGTGTCGCGCCTTTCCGGGCCACGTGATTGTTGGCCTCGACGCCAAAGACGGCTTCGTGGCCACCGATGGCTGGGCGGAAGTCTCCACCATCAAAGCCACCGAACTTGCCAAGCGCTTCGCCGATGACGGCGTCTCCTCCATCGTCTACACCGATATCGCCCGCGACGGCATGATGCAGGGCGTCAACGTCGAGGCGACGGCCCAGCTTGCCCGCGACGGCGGCCTGCCGGTGATCGCCTCGGGCGGCGTGACCAACCTCGACGATATCCAAGCGCTCTGCAAGGTCGCCGACAGCGGTATTCTCGGCGCCATTACCGGCCGCGCCATCTACGAAGGTTCACTCGATGTGGCCGAAGCCCAGCGCCTTAGTGACCAACTCACAGGAGGTCCGGCATGAGCCTTGCTAAACGCATTATCCCCTGTCTCGACGTCGACGCCGGGCGCGTGGTCAAGGGCGTGAACTTCATTGGCATCCGCGATGCCGGTGACCCGGTGGAGATCGCCCAGCGCTACAACCAGCAAGGCGCCGACGAGATCACCTTTCTGGATATCACCGCGAGCCACGAAGACCGCGACACCACGGTGGAGATGGTCGAGCGTATCGCCGGGGAGGTCTTTATTCCCTTGACCGTGGGCGGCGGCATCCGCACCTGCGACGATATCCGCACCATGCTCAACGCCGGCGCCGACAAAGTCTCGATCAACACCGCCGCGGTCAATAACCCCGAGTTCGTGCGTGAAGCCGCCGAGCGCTTCGGCAGCCAGTGCATCGTGGTAGCGATCGACGCCAAAAAGGTGTCCCAAGAGGGCGAAACCGAGCGCTGGGAAATTTTCACCCACGGCGGGCGCCGCCCCACCGGCCTTGATGCCGTGGAGTGGGCGAAAAAAATGGTCGATTACGGCGCCGGTGAGCTGCTATTAACCAGCATGGACCGCGACGGCACCAAAATCGGCTTTGATCTTGGGGTCACCCATGCCATTTCTGAGGCCGTCAGCGTGCCAGTGATCGCCTCCGGCGGAGTGGGCAATCTCGATCACTTGGTCGACGGTGTGATCAAAGGCGGCGCCGACGCGGTGCTCGCCGCCAGTATTTTTCACTTCGGCGAATACACCATTCCCGAAGCCAAACGCTACATGGCTGAGCGCGGTATCGAAATGCGGCTTTAAGGCATGTCACGCATAGCTTATCTGACCGGGGCGGTGTT
>NZ_LT699744.1:730011-1020874 GCF_900155385.1 Vreelandella massiliensis | reverse complement strand
TGCGTATCCGGTGTTCGTTTGAACAGTCGTTATCATCGGCGACCCAACCCCTTGGGTGTTATAGGGTCAAGCCTCACGGGCCATTAGTATCGGTTAGCTCAACGCCTTGCAGCGCGTCCACATCCGACCTATCAACCAGCTGGTCTTGCTGGGCCCTTTAGGAGGCTCAAGGCCTCAGGGATGTCTCATCTTGAAGGGGGCTTCCCGCTTAGATGCTTTCAGCGGTTATCCCGTCCGCACTTAGCTACCCGGCAATGCCACTGGCGTGACAACCGGAACACCAGAGGTGCGTCCACTCCGGTCCTCTCGTACTAGGAGCAGCCCTTCTCAAACATCCTACGCCCACGGCAGATAGGGACCGAACTGTCTCACGACGTTCTAAACCCAGCTCGCGTACCACTTTAAATGGCGAACAGCCATACCCTTGGGACCGACTTCAGCCCCAGGATGTGATGAGCCGACATCGAGGTGCCAAACACCGCCGTCGATGTGAACTCTTGGGCGGTATCAGCCTGTTATCCCCGGAGTACCTTTTATCCGTTGAGCGATGGCCCTTCCATACAGAACCACCGGATCACTAGAACCTACTTTCGTACCTGCTCGACGTGTCTGTCTCGCAGTTAAGCACCCTTATGCTCTTGCACTCATTGCACGATGTCCGACCGTGCTGAGGGTACCTTCGTGCTCCTCCGTTACGCTTTGGGAGGAGACCGCCCCAGTCAAACTACCCACCACACACTGTCCTCGATCCGGATCACGGACCTGAGTGAGAACGCCAATGATGCCAGGCTGGTATTTCAAGGTTGGCTCCACCCGAACTGGCGTCCGGGTTTCTAAGCCTCCCAGCTATCCTACACAGGCAACATCAGCGTCCAGTGTGAAGCTATAGTAAAGGTTCACGGGGTCTTTCCGTCTAGCCGCGGGTACACCGCATCTTCACGGCGATTTCAATTTCACTGAGTCTCGGGTGGAGACAGCGTGGCCATCATTACGCCATTCGTGCAGGTCGGAACTTACCCGACAAGGAATTTCGCTACCTTAGGACCGTTATAGTTACGGCCGCCGTTTACCGGGGCTTCGATCAAGAGCTTCGGACGAATCCTAACACCATCACTTAACCTTCCGGCACCGGGCAGGCGTCACACCCTATACGTCCGCTTGCGCGTTAGCAGAGTGCTGTGTTTTTACTAAACAGTTGCAGCCACCTGGTATCTTCGACCGCGATTTTCACGTTCTAGCGCCTTAATTCGATCACGCTCAGAGGTCGTAGTGCCTTCTCGACGACCGGCGTCACGCTCCGCCTGGCGGACCCAGCTGCGCAGTGTTTCAGGATTACAGCCGATTTTAGGCGCAATGGCACCGATAGCGGCCCACTGGGAGGGATAATCAGCTTCATGGTCGAAGACCATGCGTACCGCCCGCTGGCGGACTTCAGGGGAATATCGATTTGATTTACTCATAGCTCCATCCTCTCAAGGTTTGGAGCCTCCGGGAATCCCGGAACGGTTCAGGCATTACCTTGCACCGTACACGCTCTTTCTAGATAACCGCACGCTTAATGGGCGTTTGGGAGTCGCAGTTTTAACCCCTTTTAAGGATTTACATGGTCAGCTCTGGTTAATTCAGCGTGGCTTTATTGAAACGGGGGTTAGCAGCTCTCAACCAAGTGCGGTAACACCGGATACGCTTGTCTCTATAGAGGGTGAATGGGAAATGGCAGGTGAACAAGGGCCGGTTTATGGGCCGAATCGTGAGGGTAAACGACTACAGCAGTTAAGCTCTGATGCATGGATGGATACATTGGGGGAGCTTGATCACTCTGGGTGGCTCCACGCCGAGCAAGGTGAGGGTGTATTTGCGCGTTGGTGGAAGCCAAGCACCATTCCTCCCGCCCGCCATATTGGTTATGCGTTTCAGTGGTGGGCATTATCGCTTGCTGCCTGTGTGATGATGTGGATCGGCGGACGTCAGCTGTTGCGCGACTCGTCCAAAACAGTAAGGAACCACCATGATTAATCTGTCTTACCATAAGCGCCAAAAATTAAAGCTTATACTGGTCTTTCTTATATTTGCTGCACCTATGCTACTGGCTTGGGCAATGGTGTCTTGGCAAGTAGGAATTCCAGAAAAGAGCATGGCCAATGGCAACGTTAATGTGAACGTGCCCGAGTTAGCGCAATGGCCAGTGGATGATAAGAGAGTACTCGATACAAAAACATGGGTCTTAGCGTTTGATTGCTCACAAGAGTGTAGTGAGCACAGTGATGAGCTTTGGTGCCTTCATCGAGCGTTAGGCCGAGATGCGGGCCGGCTTACCCGGCTGCGTATTGGAGGCAGTGAGGCAACTTTACCAGGGGAAAAGGTCACGCATTGGTCGATGTATGCGAGTTGGGTTGAACCCAACCGTGTGTGGTTGTTGGACCCTATGGGGCAGGCGGTAGTTGCTTTTGATAGGCATTTGGCAGCACGGCAGCTACTGGAAGATATTCAGCATGCACTGAAAGTTAATCCCTATTAAGAGGCGCTTACTCTGCCATTGTGGGAGGACGGTATGGTTGCTGCAAGCTCAAAACGCCTAGGATGGTTGTTACGGTTGACGTTATGGGGGGGAGGGTTAACCGTTTTGGTTATATTGGTGGGCGCCTGGACACGTCTCGTTGATGCGGGTCTTGGGTGCCCTGATTGGCCAGGCTGTTACGGGCAAATTGTCGTACCCAATACTGAGCAAGCAGGAGCCCGATACCCGGACCATCCTCTTGAGCCTCTTAAGGCTTGGGTCGAGATGTTTCATCGTTACTTGGCCAGTGGGTTAGGGCTTATGGTGTTGAGCATTGTTGCTCTGGCATGGCCAATGAGGCGCCAGAGAAAGTTCCCTTGGTACGTAACCATCTCACTGCTGGCTGTCATTCTCACCCAAGGCGTTTTCGGCGCTTTTACCGTTACTTTAAAGCTGTGGCCACAAGTCGTGACGCTCCATCTACTTGGTGGTCTGTGCGTATTATCGCTTTTTTTATGGCTTTACTTACGATTACGTCGATTCAGCCAAGGCGTCAAAACACCCATACGTAAAAGTGGTTATCTATGGGGGATAGTGGCCACATTACTGATCTTTCAGCTTGCATTAGGTGGCTGGGTGTCTAGCAATTACGCCGGCATTGCGTGCCAAGGTTTTCCTACGTGTAATGCGCAGTGGTGGCCTGAGATGGATCTTAGCGAAGGTTTCCATATGGCCCAAACCGTCGGCCCCAACTACTTGCATGGGCAGCTTCACGCAGATGCGCGAACGGCTATTCATATGGTCCATCGTCTCGGGGCGTTATTACTTGGCGTCGCATTAGCCGCTCTTTATTGGCGCTATCGGCACGCCAGTCGAATGAAACACCTATTAAATATCGTGTTAGGTATTTATCTATTACAAGTAGGCTTAGGTATTGCCAATGTGCTGTGGTGGCTGCCGCTTTGGTTGGCGCTTTTACATACCGCTGGGGCAACGGCGCTAATGGCAAGTTTTCTACTAGCGTTTTGGTCATCGCGATACGAAAAGTACGACGCTGATGTCGCCGTTATACGCCCTGGTGTCAAAGTGGTGACGTAGACTTTTGCGGTGAGTTGCCAAAGCCGTAGACGCTCATATTGTTACGCTAAATGAAAAGAAGGATCCGGCCATGCGAAATATAACAATGTCGCTACCAGCGATGCGCCCCGCGCTTTCATGGGGATGGCAAGAATTATTGGATCTCTGCAAGGTTCGTGTGGTGGCGGTGATGCTTGTTTGCGCTGCCGTCGGAATGGCGCTAGCAAGCCCAGGGTTGCCAACATTCTCCAATGTTTTTTTTGGCTTGATAGGCATTGGTCTAACCGCTTGCGGCGCTGCTGCTTTCAATCACATCGTTGATCGCCGATTGGATGCGCTAATGTCGCGTACTTCCCGTCGTCCGGTTGCGAGCAAGCGTCTACCTGTGAGTGTTGCACTTCTATGGGCCATCTTACTTTCTAGCTTAGGGGTAGGGCTTTTAACCTGGCGGGTAAATCCATTAACGGCGCTACTGACTTTTGCATCATTAGTCGGGTATGCGCTAATTTATACCGCCTTTCTTAAGCGTGTAACACCGCAAAATATTGTCATTGGAGGCGTGGCCGGTGCTGCGCCGCCGTTGCTGGGTTGGGTGGCAATAACCGGCCAGATAACGGCCGAGCCCCTGTTATTGATGTTGATTATTTTTGTGTGGACGCCGCCGCATTTTTGGTCATTGGCAATTTATAAATGTGACGACTATGCCAAGGCAGGTATCCCGATGTTGCCCGTGACTCATGGATTAGCCTTTACGCGGTTACAAATATGGCTTTATGGCTGGTTGACGGTTATCGCTACGCTCATGCCGTTCATGATTGGTATGAGCGGAAGCGTATATTTAATTGCCGCGGTTTTATTAAATGCGCGATTCATGTACTGGAATAGCAAAGTGTGGCAAGGGAAAGATCCCCAAGCGCCATTTGCCGCTTTTTGGTTCTCAATTCGCTATTTGCTCGGTCTTTTTGGCGCGCTATTGATCGACCACTACTTTATAAGGTTAGCGTGGTAAGTTTATCGGCTTTGTGACGAAGTTAGATGGTATCAAGGCGCGCGATAATTTGGGTGGCTCACCAAGAAGGTGTACAATTAACGTAGAAATTTCCTGTTTTTGGTGAGGGTTGATATGAGTTTAACGGCTGCGGTATTACTGCTTGGTGCGGGAATAATTATTATTGCAGGCCTTGCGGCTTACGCATTTACGTTACGTAACGAGGTCAAGCGACGAGAAGCGTTCCGTATTGACGAAGAGCGGCGGGCTCAACAAAATAGTTTAGAGAACCTTGATTACGTTGTAGGGGCGCTATTACAAGAGCAAGTCAATATTACTGAGGCCAGCTGGCGTTGTAAGGTGTTACTCGAAATTATTGAACCCTCGCTAGCTGAACGCCAAGAATTTCAAGCGTTTGCAACGGTTTATGATCGCACGCGGCACCTCAAAACGCACGACGCGCGTAAACAGCTCACGCCGCGAGACCGGATGCGGGAAGATAAAGAGCGCCTAGCCGTCGAGGATGAGATGCGAGAGGATGTTTTAGCCGCTGCTAAAGCGGTTGAAGCCTGGCGAGCAAAGGGTAAAAACGCCCTTCACTGATAGTTTCATGGCAAAAGAAACTATAATTTGCACTCAGTGTTGGCCTTATGGTGTGATGAATGCCACAACGTATCTGCTATGCTGTTCATACGGGTGGCATTTAAAAGTAAAAAAGCCTTCTTATTGTCCATAACCCTAACTTTTGTCCCTCGTTGATCGACGCAGTGCATTGAAATATGCATAGACATACAAGTGGATGTTCTGCTGAGGCGGCATTGGATGGAAGCGGACGTATGTTTTTGCTTCCAATTTTCGTATCAAGAAGGAGTCTTGCATGAAAACATCAACAACTGGCTTGCTTATTGGGTCTGCTCTAGTCGTCGGCCTTTCAGGCTGCGCTAGCTCAGCTTCCCAGTCATCCGGGCAATCAACGAGCGCGGAGGGTGATCGTAGCTGGTATCAGCATCCCGCCGTTTGTGGTTTGGCCGGCAGTGTCATTGGCGGAAGCTTAGGCTACGCCACCAGCAGTGAATCTGACGAAGATACGGGTGCCGCTATTGGTGCAACGGCAGGTGCCGCCATTGGCGGTTGGTTGTGCGCCGATGAAACGCCGAAAGCCGAGCCTCAGTGCCCGAGTTATGGCGAAGTGCCTGCTGGTGTAGCGGTCGATGCTGAGGGCTGCCCGCTTGATTCAGACGCGGATGGTGTGCCGGATTACCGCGACCAGTGTCCGGGTACCCCAGCAGGGGTGGAAGTCGATGCTAAAGGCTGTCCGCTAGACTCAGATGCTGATGGCGTGCCGGATTATCGCGATCAGTGCCCCAATACGCCTGCTGGTGCAGAAGTGAACGCACTGGGTTGCCCCGAAAGCTTGGTTCTCGACGGTGTCCATTTTGAGTTTGATTCTGCTCGATTGACATCTGAAGCGCGTCAAGAACTCAACACGGTGGCAGAGCGCCTTGTGAACAATCCTGGTGTTCGCGTCAGCATTGAAGGTCATACTGACTCAGTCGGTAGCGCGGCATACAACAAAGAGCTGTCGCAACAGCGTGCAGAGTCTGTGGCGACTTATCTCCAAGAGAGAGGCGTTGATGCAGACCGTATGATGGCGACTGGCTATGGTGAAGAGCGGCCGATCGCGACCAACGAAACGGAAGAAGGGCGGGCCGAAAACCGTCGCGTAGAGTTGGATGAGTGGAACTAAGCGCTATCGCTGATTGAGTCGGCAACGTCATTTAAACGCGGAAGGGGAAACCCTTCCGCGTTTTGTTTATGCGGCGCACAACTTTTGGTAGGCTAGCCCCTAAAGCGCGGTGGCGCTTTTTTTGTTTTCTCTTTCGCTTCACCTAAACGACCATTGATAGCGATATGTGACCCTTGGTGTGGGTCACCACTGTGCTCAAGGAAATAACCGAATGCCTACAGTAACTCTGCCGGATGGCAGTCAGCGTGACTTTTCAGAGTCGTTAACAATCATGCAGTTGGCAGAGTCTATTGGCCCTGGTTTGGCCAAAGCTTGTGTGGCTGGCAAGATTAATGGCGAATTGGTCGATGCAGCCGACAGTATCGAAAACGATGCCGATGTGGCGATCATCACGGCACGAGATCCAGAGGGGTTGGAAATTATCCGGCACTCTTGTGCTCACCTGACCGGTCATGCGGTGAAGCAGCTCTACCCAGATGCCAAAATGGCGATTGGTCCCGTAATCGATGACGGCTTTTACTATGACATTGAGTTTGGTCGCTCGGTTACCCCGGAAGATCTAGACGTAATTGAAGCACGAATGAAAGTGCTAATTGAGCGTGAGTACGATGTAGTACGGGAGTATGTTGACCGTGATAAAGCGATGCTCACTTTCTTGCATCGTGATGAACCGTACAAGCAAGAGATTGTGCGGGAAATTCCTGAGGGTTCCACGATTCGTCTGTATCACCACGAAGAGTATACGGACATGTGTCGGGGGCCTCATGTGCCCAATACGCGCCACTTAAAAGCGTTTAAGCTGACTAAGCTTGCTGGTGCTTATTGGCGTGGTGATGCCGACAATACCATGCTCACGCGTATTTACGGCACAGCCTGGGGTGATAAAAAGCAGCTAAAAGCATACCTTAAGCGCTTGGAAGAGGCAGAAAAGCGTGACCACCGCAAGTTGGCGCGCAAGATGGATCTCTTTCACCTTCAAGAAGAAGCGCCGGGGATGGTCTTTTGGCATCCCAATGGCTGGACAATGTACCAAGCGCTTGAAGACTATATGCGTCGAATTCAGCGCGAACACGGTTACCAAGAGATCAAAACACCGCAAGTCGTCGATCTCTCGCTATGGAAAAAGTCAGGTCACTGGGGGCACTACAGTGAGTTGATGTTTACGACAGAGTCCGAAAAGCGCGAGTATGCGGTAAAGCCCATGAACTGCCCGTGCCACGTGCAGGTATTTAACCAGGGGTTAAAAAGCTACCGGGATTTGCCTTTACGTCTCGCCGAGTTTGGTAGCTGCCACCGTAATGAGCCCTCTGGCTCGCTGCATGGTTTGATGCGCGTTCGCGGATTTACGCAGGATGATGCTCATATTTTCTGCACCGAGAATCAGATTCAAGCGGAAGCCGAAGCCTTTATCGCGTTGACACTTGAGGTATACAGCGCGTTAGGCTTTGAGGATGTAGAGCTTAAGCTTTCCACCAGGCCAGATGACTTTCTAGGTGAGGCCAAGCTTTGGGACCGGGCTGAACAGGGTTTGGAGGCTGCGCTTAATGCAACAGGGCTCGATTGGGAGTTGCAGCCAGGAGAAGGCGCTTTTTATGGGCCGAAAATTGAATTTGCGCTGCGTGATTGCCTGAATCGAGTATGGCAATGTGGTACGCTACAGTTAGATTTTAATCTGCCAGGGCGTTTAGGCGCTCAGTATGTCGATGAAGACGGGGCCAGAAAGACGCCAGTCATGCTACATAGAGCCATTCTAGGCTCTTTCGAGCGTTTTTTGGGGATACTGATCGAGCATTACGCCGGCGCTATGCCGTTATGGTTAGCGCCGCAGCAAGCGGTGATCATGACGATTACCGACGCCCAGCGTGATTATGCCCTAGCATTAGAGCAGCGTTTGCAAAAAAATGGCTTACGCGTCAAGGCGGACTTGAGGAACGAGAAAATCGGCTTTAAAATCCGTGAACACACGCTGCAGAAGGTTCCCTATCTCCTGGTGGTAGGAGATAAGGAAGTCGAAGCTGACTCAGTCGCTGTGCGAACGCGCAGTGGCGAAAACCTCGGCACCATGACGATTGATGCACTTATCAACCGCCTTGAGGAAGAAAGAGCAGCCCTGGCGACATCGTCAATTGCCTAAGGAGACGGAGCGATCAAGCGAAGCAACCAGCGCGGGCGTCCACAAGACAAGCGCCCACCAATGAACGAGCGAATTACCGAATCTGAAGTGCGCCTCATCGATCAAGATGGCGAGCAGTTGGGCGTGGTATCCACTGCTGAGGCCCTTGAGCGCGCTCAGGAAGCCGGTTTAGACCTTGTGCAAATATCCAATGCCGATCCGATCGTCTGTAAGATCATGGATTATGGCAAATTTGTTTTTGAGCAGAAAAAGCAGAAAGCAGCTCAAAAGAAAAAGCAGAAGCAAATCCAGGTGAAGGAAATAAAATTCCGACCTGGCACTGACGAGGGTGATTACCAAGTTAAGTTGAAAAACTTGACCCGGTTCCTCGAAGGTGGTGACAAGGGCAAGGTCACACTGCGCTTCCGGGGTCGGGAGATGGCACACCAAGACATCGGCCGCAAACTGATGGAGCGGATTGCCTCGGACCTGGAAGAGATCGGAACGGTCGAATCCTTCCCTAAGATGGAAGGCCGTCAGATGATCATGATTCTTGCACCGAAAAAGAAGTGATCCAACGGCTAAGTCAACGGACCGCGGTTATGCCGCGGTTGGCCCTGGGTTTTCTAAAAAATCTCGAGCGGAGTAATCCTCATGCCGAAAATTAAGAGCAATAGTGGCGCAGCCAAGCGCTTCAAAAAGACGGCTAACGGCTTTAAGCACAAGCAGTCTTTCCGTAGCCACATTCTGACCAAGAAATCGACCAAGCGTAAGCGTCAACTGCGTGGTATGAAGCAGGTTCACGACGCTGATAAGGCGTTAATCCAGCGTATGCTGCCGAACCTTTAAGGGCCGGGCTTTCTTTTTTCTGAGCGCGTGCCTTAAGCGTCGCCTCAGTCATTTTGTCAGGAGTGTGTTATGACTCGTGTAAAGCGTGGCGTCGTTGCTCGTCGTCGTCATAAAAAAATCTTAAAGCAAGCCAAAGGTTACTACGGAGCGCGTTCGCGCGTCTTCCGCGTTGCCAAGCAGGCGGTTATTAAAGCCGGTCAGTATGCTTACCGTGACCGTCGCAACCGCAAGCGTCAATTCCGTGCGTTGTGGATTCAGCGTATCAATGCCGGTGCGCGTCAGCATGGCATGTCTTACAGCCGCTTTGTTGGTGGTTTGAAGAAAGCCGGTATTGAAATTGACCGCAAAGTGCTGGCTGACCTCGCCGTCAATGAGAAAGCAGCATTTGCTGCCATCGTTGAGAAGGCCAAGGCTGCCCAGTAAGGCTATTCGTGCGCTTATAGGCGCATGATACAAAGCCAGGTCATGACATGTGACCCATCCAGGGGAAGAGCAGCCGCTCTTCCCCTGTTTTTTTTATTCGCTATGTATGGCGGTTAACACGTCACAAGTAACTTGCTATCTCCTGATCCTTCATCAGGGAGAGGCTTAATTCGGAGTTAACGGGATGGATCACCTTCCTACTCTGGTATCTGAGGCGCGCGACGCCATTGCGTCTGCAGAGAGTGTCGCAGCGCTAGATGAAATACGTGTACGTTACCTGGGCAAAAAGGGTGAGGTGACCGCCTTACTGAAAGGCCTAGGAAAGCTCTCACCTGAAGAGCGGCCTGCAGCGGGCGAGCGGATTAATCAGGCGAAACAGACGCTGGCCGGTGAGATAGACGTTAAGCGGGCAGCGTTAGAGAAAGAAGCGCTTGACGCGCGCCTAGCGGCAGAGCGTATCGATGTCACGCTGCCCGGTCGTGGTCAGCCAAACGGCGGCTTGCATCCTGTGACGCGCACCCTTGAGCGTATAGAAGGGCTTTTTACTCGCATCGGATACGATGTTGCGGTAGGGCCTGAAATCGAAGACGATTACCATAACTTCGAAGCACTCAATATCCCAGCGCACCATCCCGCTCGTGGTATGGCGGATACTTTCTATTTTGACGCCACTCGGCTTTTGCGCACGCATACATCGCCTGTGCAAGTGCGCACGATGAAATCCAGTGAACCGCCGATTCGTATTGTCTGCCCTGGCCGCGTTTACCGCAGTGACTCTGATCTGACCCACACGCCTATGTTTCATCAGGTGGAAGGCTTATTCGTCGATGAAGGCGTAAGCTTTGCTGACCTGAAGGGTACCATCGAGGATTTTCTGCAGGCTTTCTTTGAGCGTGACGATCTTTCCGTTCGTTTTAGGCCTTCTTATTTCCCCTTTACCGAGCCATCCGCCGAGGTGGATATTCAGTGCGTGATGTGTAGCGGAGAGGGTTGCCGCGTGTGCTCTCACAGTGGCTGGTTGGAAGTGATGGGGTGTGGCATGGTGCATCCAGAGGTTTTCCGCCATTCGGGTATTGATACCGAGCGCTTTACCGGATTTGCCTTTGGTATGGGGGCAGAGCGGTTGGCGATGTTGCGCTATGGGGTGAATGATCTGCGCCTCTTTTTTGAAAATGACCTGCGCTTTTTGCGCCAATTTGCTTAAGCCCGCTGCCCAATACAGGAACGTCTATGAAATTTTCTGAACAGTGGCTGCGCGAGTGGGTGTCTCCGCAGTTGGATACGCAAGCTGTTGCCGATCAAATCACCATGGCAGGCCTTGAGGTCGATGCTGTCGAGCCCGTTGCGGCTGCATTCAGTGGCGTGGTGGTAGCAGAGGTGTTGACGAAAGAGCAGCACCCTGACGCAGATAAACTTAACGTCTGTACTGTCGATGATGGTTCAGCGGAGCCTGTGCAGGTGGTATGTGGGGCACCTAACGTGGCGGTTGGGCAAAAAGTGCCCTTTGCGCAAGTGGGCGGTGTTCTGCCTGGCGATTTCAAGATCAAAAAAGCGAAGCTTCGTGGCGTTGAGTCACATGGCATGATTTGCTCTGAATCTGAGCTTGGGCTCGTTGATGAAACCTCGCCCGGTATATTCGTGTTGCCTTCCGATGCGCCCACAGGCGAGGATTTTCGCGCTTATATGGGCCTTGATGATTGCACCATTGAAGTCGATCTGACACCGAATCGGGGAGATTGCTTAAGTGTAAAAGGCTTGGCCCGTGAAGTGGGTGTGCTTAACCGGCTCGCGGTGAGTGGGCCTGAGTGCCAAAGTGTCACCGCCGTGTTCGATGATACTTTTCCGGTGTCGGTCGAGGCGCCGGAAAGATGCCCGCGCTATATCGGTCGGTTAATTCGTGGGGTAAACGTAAAGGCGGCAACCCCGCTATGGATGGTAGAGCGTTTGCGTCGCAGCGGTGTTCGCTCGATTGATCCGGTGGTGGATGTTACCAATTATGTGATGTTGGAGCTTGGGCAGCCGCTTCACGCTTTTGATCGCGATAACCTTCATGGTGAAGTGGTGGTGCGCTTAGCCAAGGAGGGCGAAAGCTTAACGCTGCTAGACGGCCAGAATGTCGCGCTTCGCCCTGAAACCCTGCTGATCGCTGATGAGAACGGTCCGCTCGCAATGGCGGGGATAATGGGGTGTGAAAACTCCGGTGTTAGCCCCAGCACGCAGACGATTTTCCTAGAGTCAGCGTTTTTTACCCCGCTTGCCATTGCCGGCCAGGCGCGTTCTTACGGCTTGCATACCGATGCGTCTCATCGCTTTGAACGCGGCGTTGATCCTGCGCTAACAGCCATTGCCGTCGAGCGTGCGACGCATTTATTGCTGGATATATGCGGTGGTGAAGCAGGGCCGCTCAACGAAGTAAAAAGCGACGCTCACCTGCCCGAAAAGCGACAGATTCACTTCCGTGCTGAGCGGTTGCGTAAAGCGTTGAGTAAGTCTCTTGCGGCAGAAGAAGTCATGGATATTCTGCAGCGCCTCGGTTTGGGTGTTCAAGTGACCGAGCACGGCTGGCGTGTTGACGTACCTAGCTGGCGGTTTGATATCGCCATTGAAGAAGACCTAATTGAAGAAGTAGCGCGTATTCATGGCTACAACAACCTCCCGGTACGTCGCCCTTCGACACGCCTAGCGCTACGGGCCAGCGATGAAGCGCGGATCACGCAGTCCCAGTTGCGTCATCAAATGGTGGCGCGTGGCTATCAAGAAGCCGTGACCTACAGTTTCGTTGCCCCGGAACTGCAAGCTGCGCTGCTACCGGAGGCGGTGTCGCCAACGCTTGCCAACCCTATTTCCGCGGATTTGTCGGTGATGCGTGCCAGCTTGTTCCCTGGTTTGGTACGTGCGCTAGAGCATAACCTTAATCGACAACAGACGCGGGTACGATTGTTTGAAACAGGGCTAGTGTTTAATGGTCATTTGGATAGCTTAAGCCAAACGCCGATGTTGGGCGCCATTGTCTGTGGTACACGCAATCCTGAAGGTTGGTCCGGGGGTCGAGAGGCGATCGATTTTTATGATTTAAAAGGAGATCTGGAGAGCCTCCTAGGGCTAGGTGGAGGCTTTAACGAATGGCGTTTTGAGCCATCAACGCATCCATCCTTGCACCCCGGGCAGTGTGCCAAAGTGATGCATCATGATCGAGAGGCTGGTTGGATTGGTACCTTGCACCCGCAAATCCGCGCGAAACTAGGGCTGAAAGTGGATGCGTTAATGTTCGAAGTCCGCCTTGATGCGTTAAGTGAAGGGGCAATTCCGGCCTTTGAGCCTCTTTCGCGCCAGCCTGAGGTTCGCCGAGACCTGGCTTTTATCATTGATGAGACCGTACCGGTACAGTCACTGTTGGATGTAGCTTCCCAGCAAGCAGGTGAGCACCTTAAGCAGGTAAAGTTATTCGATGTGTATGCGGGTAACGGGGTGACAGAAGGGCATAAGAGTATTGCATTGGGCTTGACCTGGCAGCATCCATCGCGCACGCTAAATGATGATGAAATCAATCAGTTGGTGAGCGCGATTGTTGCGCAGGTGCGTAGTGAGTTCAGTGCAGAGTTGCGCAGTTAAGCGCCACCAAGGGCTGTTAATGAAATAAGTGCGGTGCCTTCTGTCCTGGGCCGAGCGTTTGCTACAAGGAGAAGCCTTATGGGTGCGTTGACCAAAGCGGAACTCGCGGAGCATTTACACGCCGAGCTGTCACTCTCTAAGCGGGAAGCGAAAGCCATGGTTGAAGCTTTCTTCGATGAAATACGCGCCTGCTTACGTGAAAATGAGCAGGTAAAGCTTTCAGGTTTTGGCAACTTCGATTTGCGCGATAAGCGTGAGCGCCCAGGGCGAAATCCAAAAACCGGCGAAGAAATTCCCATTTCCGCACGACGTGTCGTGACGTTTCGACCAGGGCAAAAGCTCAAGCAGCAAGTTGAGTCTTACAAAGACTCATCGTGAAATAGGCCAGGTTGGCGCAAACCGTAAGGGGGCGCTTGGCCAATGCCGTTTTAAGTCAAGGAGTGTCTCAATGGCACTCCTTTTTTATTGTGCTGGGGTTAACCTCCGGCTCTGCCTTCTATAAACCAGGTAATGATAACCTTGAGGACGTAGCCCAGCATGCCGGCGCCGAGGACAATAAAGAGCATGAGGGTACCAAAACGGCCAGCATTCGATTTTTTAGCCAAGTCCCAAATAATAAAGCACATAAACAAGATTAAACCGCCAATCATGAGCGGTGTTATCCATGCTTCAAACGTTTGTTGCATACGGTTCCCTTGTCGGTTGAGGGGAGTGGAGGCGTGCGACGTTTCGCAATAGTGTGTTAATATTTGACCAAATTCATCGGGTATTTGTCGACTTTCGCGTTGGCACTGAGACAGTTTGACAGAGGGAGTAACGATGCCAAATGTCAATATTCTGGTAGGCACGATGTACGGCGGTGCGCTGGATGTGGCGGAACAGGTCAAGCCACAGTTTGAAGAAGCCGGTTATGACGTTGAGATTATTGAGCAGCCCACACTGAAGGATCTGACTCAGTCTCAAGACAGCGTGACGCTGTTTTGCGTTTCGACCACCGGCAGCGGTGATTATCCTGGGAATTTCGTTAATTTTACCCGTGAGATCGCCGAGCAGAGTCCCTCCCTTACAGCATTGCGCTATGGTTTGATTGCCCTGGGGGATAGCTCCTATGGCGAGACATTTTGTGGGGCTGGCCGTGCCCTTGATGCGCTTTTAGAAGACCATGGTGCAGTACGCTTGGGTGAGCGGCTGGAAATTGACGCCATGGAGACCTTTATGGCGGATGACGCAGCGGTGCCCTGGGTCGAGGAGTGGATTGAAGCGCAAGAATTAAAGGTCGCATGAGCATGAAGTCATCGGCACCTTCTACCCCTGAACGCATGAGCGTGGCGCTAGGGCTCTGCCTTGTCATGCTTGCCACCCTGCCGCGCTACATAGCCGGCGGGCATGAGACACATCAGTCGTTACTGTTGATGGCCATCGTTGCGGTATTGGCGTTTGTAATTTTTCAGTGGCGTTTATTAACGGCCAACGCTCGTCAGAGACTGCCGGCATTGCTAGGAAAGCTGGCGTTGTGTCTACTGGTGGGTGTTGCCGTGATGGGGCTCTGGCATGTCTTATTCAGTGATTGGTTCAGTTGGCAGTTGTTATTGTCCCACGGTGCCACACTTGGGCTTTTGCTGCATGCACTCAACCTTTGGCGTGGGGCTAAAACCTAAAAAACCAAGCCAGTAACGGCATACGCCAATGCGTTAAGCATTAACGATCGCATAAAAGCCCACCGAATAAAGACCTTCGGGGGCTTTTAAGCCCGGTTGCGCAAATATTTAAGACCCGTGCTGAATGTGCCTGCCTCTACCGGGTAGCCGGTATAAAACCCTTGAATCGTGTCAATGGCGTAGTTACCCAGCACCGCCCACTGCTGTTCGCTTTCGACCCCTTCAGCCACCACCGTTAGCCCCAACTCCTGCGCCATACTGGCAATCGCCGCGATGATAGGTCGGCTACTGTGCTCAGGGTCATCGAGTGCTTCGATAAAGCTGCGGTCGATCTTCAAACTATGAGCGGGAATATGCTGTAAGTAACTAAGCGAGGAGTAGCCGGTACCAAAGTCATCCAAAGCAACGCGGCAGCCCAGCTGGCTTAATTGGGTCAGGATTTCGATGCCACGCGCTTGTTTATTGAGCAGTAAGCTTTCGGTAAGTTCAAAGGTAATTAGCTCGGCGGTAATGCCGGCTTGGGTGAGCTTTTGCTCTACGCTTTCAACAAACCCGCTTTGCCAAAACTGTGTCGCGGAGAGGTTGATGGCGACCGGTACCACTTCAAGTCCTAATCGTTGCCAGTGCAGTATATCCTTGATTACGCTGTCGAGTACGTGCTCCCCCAGCGAAAGGATTAACCCCGAGCGTTCCGCCAAAGGAATAAACTCACCGGGCGAAACAATACCGCGCGTGGGGTGTTGCCAGCGCACTAACGCCTCTGCACTGACTGTCACCCCTGTTTCGCGGCTCACAAGCGGCTGATATACCATGAAAAGCCCATCGCCCGTGTCAAGCATGGTGCGTAGCTCGGTTTCAAGCGTGAGGTTATCTTGAGCGGCGAGGTCCATTTCGCAGCGATAGAGGCGGTAAGTATTGCGCCCCTCTTTTTTGGCGCGATACATCGCCGCATCGGCATTTTGAATCAGTGTTTCGGGGGTGTCGCCATCATCGGGATAAACGCTTACCCCCAGGCTACAACCGATACGAAACGTATGGTTATTAATGCAATAGGGGGCGCTGACCGTATCGATTAAACGTTGCGCAATACATGTTACTTCGGCGAAGTCACTAATACCGGGCAGCAGGGCAATAAATTCATCGCCTCCCAAGCGTGCCAGCGTATCGTCCTCGCGCAGGTTATTCTGCATGCGCTCGGAGACTTGTAGCAGCAGATCGTCGCCGACGGCGTGCCCCAAGGTGTCATTGACCTGTTTAAAATGGTCAAGATCGATAAACACTACGGCGAGCTGCTCTTTTGAGCGATGAGCGTGCCGAATGGCCAGGGTAATCCGGTCTTCCAGGAGTCGACGGTTGGGGAGACGCGTCAACACATCGTAGTAGGCGAGGTGGCGAACTTGCTGCTCATTTTCACGAATATGGGTGATATCGGTGAATAAGCCCGCGTAATGTTGCGTTTCGCCATTATCATCGGTGATCGCGGTAATGGTGAGTAACTCAAGGTATAGCTCGCCGGTTTTTTTACGATTCCAGACTTCTCCTCGCCAGTAACCATGGGCTTTCAAGGTCTCCCACATCTGCTGATAAAAGGCATCGTCTTGTCGGCCGGAGGAGAGAATGCGCGGCGTTTTGCCCGCTACGTCTTCCAGTGCATACCCGGTCATATGGGTGAAGGCAGGATTGATGAACTCAATGCGCGTGGCGGGGTCGGTGATGACGATGCCTTCAAGGGAAGAGTCGATCACGCGCTCGGCGAGCTGTAAATGTTGTCGTGAGGTAGCGAGGGCGGAGTCGCGTTGCTCTAGCGCCTCGCGTAAATCCTGAAGGTACAAATGCTCAGCGCCGGCGAGCATGTCGCGAAAACCGAGCAAACCGCTGACCTTGCCCTGTGCATCGAGAACGGCTAAGTGGCGAATACGATGATCAATCAATAGGTCGCGCGCTTGAAGCAGGGCGGCTTTCTCGTCGATGGTAAGCAGGGGTTGACTGGCAAGCTCAGCGATTGGCGTATTGCCTGGGTGCCGGGCAATAAAGCGCACCAAGTCGCGCTCGGTCAAAATGCCAAGCGCACTGTCGAGTATGACCACGGCGGCATCGTGCTCTTGCAGGCGCATTTTGCGAGCCGCGTTGGCGAGAAGCATATCACCCGGAAGAACCAGCGGAGCAGCACGCATTGCAGCGTGAACTTCCCGCAGTCGTAAATAGGGTTCAAGCCCCTGGTTCAGGGCAATGTCGGATTGCGACAGGATGCCCACCGGCGAGTCGGTATCATCAATGACCAAAAGATGGCGGCGTCCCAGCGCCCGAAGCTGCAACGCCGCTTCGCCGAGAAGCTGATGTGCATAAATGCTTGCGACTGGATGGCTCATGCGTTGGGCAATGGGCTCGCGCACGGCATTCGTATCGCCAAAGTCGACACTCAAGGCGTCGTGTTCTGTCCAGATACCGACAGGGCGCGCATCTTTCATCACAAGAATTGAGCTACAGTGGCGCTCCGCCATGCGCCGAGCAGCCTCGTAGAGCGGTGTTTCGGGTGCACACTGTAAGATGCCGGTTTGCATAATGCGCGAAATGGGTAAATCCTGGCTCATAGGAAACGACAACAATTGGCCCGAGATGGCAAGAAGAAGTAGTCTCTCAGATTAACACGTTGGTGCTAGCTGCAAAGCAGATCTCATCACAAGGTGGCAGAAAAGAGTGCCCAAAAGGGAAAGAAAGACCTTAGAGCGCACGGAAAATCTCTTGTAATTCTCGGGGTCGACCCCATGTAACGTGCATGGCGCTTGCCACCATGCGTCAGGGTTCTTAAAATCGCCCTCTTGAACATCATTTTGTAACTTACCCAACGCCCAGCCGCTAGAGGACAATTCATGCAAGTTTCCGTCGAGACGACCTCCCCAATCGAACGCCGCCTGACCATCCAAGTGCCGGCCGCCGAAATCGATGAGGCCGTCAGCACTCGCTTGAAAGAAACCGCGAAAAACGTTCGTATGAACGGTTTCCGCCAGGGCCGGGTGCCAATGGCTGTGGTGAAGCAGCGCTATGGCCAAGATGTCCGCAATGACGTTGTGGGCGAGTCAATGCGTGAACACTACGTTCGTGCGATTACCGATGAAGAGCTGAACCCGGCGGGCTACCCGCAGATTGAACCCACGGTAAACGAAGCGGGCAAAGACCTTGAGTTCGTCGCGACCATGGAGGTCTATCCAGAAATTGACCTGACTTCCATTGAAGGCACTGACGTAGAGCGTCCGGTGGTTGAAGTGACCGACGCGGATGTCGACGAAATGATCGAAACCCTGCGCAAGCAAAACGCCGATTGGGAAGAGGTCGAGCGCGCTGCCGAAGAGGGCGATCAGGTCAAGATCGATTTTCAGGGTTACCTAGGCGACGAGCCGTTCGAAGGGGGGAGTGCTGAAGGTCATTCGTTGGTACTCGGTTCTAATAGTTTTATCCCCGGCTTTGAAGAGCAGCTTATTGGGGCCAAGGCTGGCGATGAGAAGACGATTAACGTCACTTTCCCGGAAGAGTATCAGGCCGAGCACTTAGCCGGTAAAGACGCAACGTTTAAAGTGAAAGTGCATAGTGTTAGTGCGCAGAAGCTTCCCGAGGTTGACGCGGCCTTTATTGAGCGCTTTGGCGTTGAAGACGGTGACGAAGCGAAATTCCGCGCCGAAATCAAAAAGAACATGAGCCGTGAAGCAGCTCAGGCGGTAGATAACCGTGTGAAGCAGCAAGTGCTGGATGCGCTTAAAGCGGCTAATGAAATTGCGGTACCCCGTGCTCTCGTTCAACAAGAAACGGAAGGCATGAAGCGTCAAGCCGCTCAGCAGTTCGGCTTAGGCGAAGACTTTGATGTCAGCCAGCTGCCCGATGAGCTGTTCGCTGAGCAAGCCAAAGGTCGCGTCCAAGTTGGCTTGCTGCTAGCCGAAGTGATCAAGGCCAACGAGTTAGACGCCACCGACGATGAAATCAAAGCGAAAGTGGAAGAGCTAGCCGAACAGTACCAGGATCCGCAGCAAGTCGTTGACTACTATATGAGCAACGATCAGCTCAAAACGCAGGTTAAATCCGCGATTCTAGAAGAAAAGGCGGTGGACAAGCTGCTGGAGCAGGCGAACGTAAACGACGTAGAGATGTCCTACCAGCAGGTGTTGGCTGCGGCAAAGCAAGCTGAACAAGACGAAGGTGAAGAAGAGAGCGAGCAGGCAAACGCCTAATCACTCGGTTTTGAGCGCAGATTGGTTCAAAACGATTAATCATCGTTAGTACAGAGTGCGCCGCATCGCGGCGCACTTTTCCCCATCGGAGGCAAGGAATCACTGATGAGTGAATTTGATATTCAAAACGCCGGCGGTTTGGTGCCTATGGTGGTTGAGCAGAGCGCCAAAGGGGAAAGAGCCTACGATATTTACTCGCGGCTTTTAAAAGAGCGTGTCATCTTTCTGGTTGGCCCAGTGGAAGATTACATGGCTAACCTTGTTGTCGCGCAGCTGCTTTTCCTTGAGTCAGAAAACCCGGATAAAGATATTCATCTCTATATCAACTCCCCGGGCGGCTCGGTGACGGCGGGCATGTCAATTTATGACACGATGCAATTCGTTAAGCCGGATATTTCAACGGTTTGCATTGGTCAAGCGGCGAGCATGGGGGCTCTCCTGCTTGCCGGTGGTGCCGCAGAAAAACGTTTCTGCTTGCCCAATTCACGTATGATGATCCACCAGCCCCTAGGCGGCTATCAGGGTCAGGCTTCTGATATTGAGATTCACACGCGTGAGATTTTGGGTATTCGTGATCGCTTGAATCACATTCTGGCGCACCATACGGGTCAGGATATTGAGACAGTCTCACGTGATACTGACCGCGATAACTTTATGAGCGCCGAGCAGGCCAAAGAGTATGGCTTGATTGACGCGGTGCTGGATAAGCGGCCTACATCCTGATAGCGTGTCGAATCTGCGCTTTATAAGATAGGTCTGCGCTTTTCAAACGAGCTTTCCGGCGGCACTCGCCGCCGCAGTGACAGAGGTACGCGAATGGCCGACGGCAAAGGCAAGGACGAAGGTGGCAAGCTGCTTTACTGCTCGTTTTGCGGTAAAAACCAAAACGAAGTACGTAAGCTGATTGCCGGCCCGTCCGTATATATCTGCGATGAGTGTGTCGACCTGTGTAATGACATCATTCGCGAGGAAGTTCTCGAAGCCGATGCCGAGAGCGATGAGGAGCGTCTGCCGACGCCTCGTGAAATTCGTCATACCCTCGACGACTACGTCATCGGGCAAGACCGCGCCAAAATGGTGCTGTCCGTAGCGGTTTACAACCACTACAAGCGACTAAAATCAGGTGTTCGCGAAGGCGACGTAGAGCTAGGCAAGTCCAATATACTGCTAATTGGCCCCACCGGTAGTGGTAAAACCCTGCTGGCTGAGACCATGGCGCGCCTGCTAAACGTTCCGTTCACGATTGCAGATGCCACCACGCTAACCGAAGCCGGTTACGTGGGTGAAGATGTTGAAAACATTATCCAGAAGCTGCTGCAAAAGTGCGAATACGACGTAGAGAAAGCCGAGCGCGGTATCGTCTATATCGATGAAATCGACAAGATTTCGCGCAAATCGGACAACCCTTCCATTACCCGCGATGTCTCGGGTGAAGGGGTGCAGCAGGCGCTGCTGAAACTGATTGAAGGCACAACGGCATCCGTGCCGCCACAAGGCGGGCGTAAGCACCCGCAGCAGGAGTTCGTGCAAGTCCATACGGCGAATATTTTGTTTATTGTAGGCGGTGCGTTTGCCGGGCTGGACAAAGTTATCCGCGATCGCGCCGAGAAGGGCGGTATTGGCTTTAACGCCAGCGTTAAGAGCAAGGATTCGTCGCGTGGTGTGGGTGAGCTTTTAGCCGATGTCGAGCCTGAAGACCTGGTTAAGTTTGGTTTGATACCTGAGTTTGTCGGGCGTTTGCCGGTGATCGCAACCCTTACCGAGCTTACCGAGGACGCGCTGATTCAAATCCTCACCGAGCCGAAAAACTCCTTGATCAAACAGTATGCCAAATTGTTTGAGATGGAGGATGTGACGCTTGAGTTTCGTGAGGACGCTTTGCGTGCGGTGGCGGCAAAAGCCATGGAGCGCAAAACGGGCGCCCGTGGTCTACGCTCCATTTTGGAGTCGGTACTACTCGACACCATGTATGAAATCCCTTCTCTTGAAGGCGTTAGTCAAGTCGTGATTGATGCATCGGTGATCAATGGCGAAAGTGACCCGCTACTGATTTATGCGCAGCAAGAAGACGCGCGCGTGGATGGCACGGATGGTTAAGCGGGCCTCTGGCGGCGCCATCGAATGGGGTTAGCACTTGCCCGCGTCATCACAGGGGGTCGCTGCGGCGGCCCCTTATTTTCTTGCGCTATTTAACCCCGTGCGACCGCCGAGTTCACTGGTGCACCCGCCTGTTTGATGAATGCTTGCGGGATCAACTCGCACCAAGCTTTCAATTTAGTTACTCACCTGAATTTCCGAGGAACGTCTGCGATGCAGCAGAACGCCGAAATGACACAATGTTTCCCACTCTTACCGCTGCGGGATGTTGTGGTTTATCCGCAGATGGTTATTCCGCTATTTGTCGGGCGCGAAAAGTCGATTCAAGCGTTAGAAGCCGCTATGGAAGCGGATAAGCGCGTCTTGCTGGTCGCACAGCGCGAAGCCTCTCAAGACGACCCTGATAACACCGACCTTTACGCCATGGGCACGGTCGCTGAGATCATGCAGTTGCTAAAACTCCCCGATGGCACGGTGAAAGTGCTGATTGAAGGGCGTTTTCGTGCTGATGTCGGCTCTGTTGAAGAGCATGAGGATGGCTACACGCAGGCTTATATTCAGCCACGTGATAGCCAGCCATTGACCGCTCGCGAGCAAGAAGCGCTGGTACGCGTACTGCTCAATCAGTTTGAGCAGTACGTCAAGCTGTCCAAAAAAGTGCCTAACGAGGTGCTTAATTCCCTATCGGGAATTGAGGATCCCAGCCGCTTGGTGGATACGATTTGCGCCCACTTGTCACTGAAAATCGGTGATAAGCAAGAGCTATTAGAGATGGATCGTGTCCGCGATCGTATCGAGCACCTGATGGCGCTGATCGAGTCGGAAATTGATCTGCTTCAGGTAGAAAAGCGTATCCGCACTCGCGTCAAAGAGCAGATGGAGAAGACTCAGCGCGAGTATTACCTCAATGAACAGATGAAGGCCATCCAGAAGGAAATGGGTGAGCTTGAGGATGTGCCTAACGAGGTGGAGAAGTATGAGCATGCCATCAAGGAGTCTGGCATGCCCAAAGAGGCAATGGAGAAAGCGGCGCAGGAGCTTAATAAGCTCAAGATGATGTCCGCCAACTCCGCCGAGGCCACGGTGGTACGCTCTTACCTTGATTGGCTTATCGCAGTGCCTTGGAAAAAGCGCACGCGGGTTAAGCATGACCTCATCAAAGCGCAGCAGGTCCTAGATGAGGACCACTACGGTCTTGAGGAAGTGAAATCGCGTATTTTGGAATACCTGGCGGTGCAAAAGCGCGTGCGCAAAATGAAAGGTCCAGTGCTCTGTTTGGTCGGGCCGCCCGGGGTAGGCAAAACCTCATTGGGGCGTTCCATAGCGCGTGCCACAAACCGCAAATACGTGCGTTTGGCGCTCGGCGGCGTTCGCGATGAGTCAGAAATTCGTGGTCACCGTCGCACCTATATCGGCTCGCTGCCGGGTAAGTTGATGCAGCGCATGAGTCGCGCCGGGGTCAAAAACCCGCTCTTTTTGCTCGACGAAGTGGATAAGCTCGGCATGGATCATCGCGGTGATCCTTCCTCGGCGCTCTTGGAAGTGCTGGATCCCGAGCAGAACAACAGCTTTAGTGATCACTACCTGGAGCTGGATTACGATCTTTCCGAGACGCTTTTCATCTGCACGGCGAACTCGATGAACATCCCCGGGCCGCTGCTCGATCGGATGGAAATCATTCGCCTGCCGGGCTACACCGAAGATGAAAAGCTAGCCATTGCCAAGCGCTACTTACTTCCCAAGCAGCGTGAGGGGAACGGTCTTAAAGCCAACGAGCTGGACCTGGATGATGCAGCACTGCTGGAATTGATTCGCTATTACACCCGTGAAGCGGGCGTACGTGAGCTTGAGCGCCAAATTGCCAAGGTCGCGCGCAAGGTGCTACGCGAGCGCTTGGAGCATGAGCGCGATAACAAGCAGGCCCAGGCCGGGCAGACACTCAGCGCTGAGGAGATCGAAACCTATGCCGGCGTTCGCCGTTACAGTTACGGTCTCGCCGACCTGGAAGATCAAGTCGGCCGTGTGACGGGATTGGCTTGGACGTCGGTGGGCGGTGAGCTCCTCAACATTGAGTCAGTGGTGACGCCGGGTAAAGGCCGCGTGAACAAAACCGGCTCGCTGGGCGATGTGATGAAAGAGTCAGTGAGTGCGGCACATACCGTGGTACGCGCACATGCCGACGCTTACGGTATTGATGCTGAGCGCTTTGAAAAAGAAGATTTGCATATTCACGTGCCCGAGGGAGCAACCCCCAAAGATGGTCCGAGCGCCGGCATTGCGATGGTCACGGCAATGGTCTCGGCCTATAGCCGGCGAGCGGTGCGCTGTGATGTGGCAATGACCGGTGAGGTGAACCTGCGCGGAGAAGTATTACCGATTGGGGGGCTAAAGGAGAAATTGCTGGCAGCCCGCCGGGGTGGTATAAAGACCGTCCTCATACCGGAGGAAAATCGTCGAGACTTAAAAGAAGTCCCGGATAACATTAAAGATGCGTTAGATATTCGTCCGGTGCGCTGGATCGACGATGTACTGGCGGTTGCCTTAGCCGAAGCGAACGACAAAGAGGCTATCGTGAGCGGTAGCGATAAAGCGTTCACTAATTCGGCTGCGATAAGCACGCATTAACGCGACCGGATCTATACGTTTAATCATTTAAACATTGCACTCAGGCCTTTAGCGCCGGTGTAACGCGGCATGGTTGCTTGACAGCGATTTCACGGCGTTGCTATAAAATGCTGCTACGCTTTGATCGACGTTCCAACCGGTGACCATGCCGTTCAGAGCCATTTTTTGAAACAGTCAAGGGGTGAAGTGTGAATAAGTCTGAGCTGATTGAAGCCATTGCCGCGTCTGCTGATATTCCCAAGGCAGCGGCAACCCGCGCATTGGATGCCATGGTGGAGTCTGTCACCGATAGCCTCAAAAAAGGCGAGAGTGTTTCACTGGTAGGCTTTGGTACCTTTTCGATCAAGGAGCGCGCCGCGCGTACAGGCCGCAATCCGCAAACTGGTCAACCGATTGAGATCAGTGCTGCTAAAGTACCCAGCTTCAAAGCAGGTAAGGCACTGAAAGACGCCGTTAACTAAATCCATGGGTAAGGGATAGTTACACCAACAGTCTTATGGGCGCATCGTTAACGCGATGCGCCCATGTTATTTTTGGCCACTGTTTGCAATCGAACCGTTTGGCTGTTTGAACTGAGGCTAACATGCTGCAAAGTATACGAGATGGCTCCAGAAGCTGGGGCGCAAAAATTATCATTGGCGTCATGGTGGCCGCGATGGCGCTGTTTGGCGTGGAGTCGCTTTTTGGTCTCTTTGGCAGCGATCCTGAGGAAGTGGCTCGGGTCAATGGCGAGCCTATCGTGCGTCAAGAAGTGGAACTTGAAGTGCAGCGAGCGATGCGCTCAGGTCAAGTCCCCCCCGAGCAGGAGCGCGCTCTGCGCAATGAAATGCTCGATCAACTGATTACGCAACGCCTGTTGACCCAGTACGCGGAAGAGGGCGGTCTGTATGTGTCCGAAGACCAGCTAGATCAGTTGATCGTCAGCCTGACGGAGTTTCAAGACCAGGAAGGCGTTTTTTCCTCGGAGCTGTTTCGCAACCGCTTAGCCAGCGCGGGCTACACACCGCTATCATTTCGTGAGGAGTTACGCACGGATGTAAAGCGCCGCCAGTTGCAGCAAGGGCTCGCCTTCAGTGATTTTACCTTGCCGACAGAGCAGCAGCGCTTAGCCGAACTGCAGCGCCAGCAGCGCAGTTTCCGCTACGCTATTTTGACGGCTGACGCTACAGGCAACATCGACGTCAGCCAAGCGGAGCTTGAGCGCTACTACGAGGAAAATGCCGAGCGCTTTGAGCGCCCCGAACAGGTACGCCTGCGCTATGTCGTCGTTGACCGGGAAGAGATGGCCGAAGACGTTGAGGTAGAGGAGGCTGAATTGCGGGAAGCATGGCGCGATCGGCATCGGGATGCGGATCGTGACGTCGCCCATATCATGATTACCTACGGTGATGAGCGCACGCGTGAACAAGCCCAGGCGCGTGCAGAGGAAGCTTTAGCGGCGCTTGAGAGCGGTGAGAGCTTTGCCGAGACCGCGGCCCGCTATTCCGATGATACCGCAAGTGCCGAAGATAGCGGTGACCTGGGTGAGATTAGCCGTGGCTTCTTCGGCGAGGCCTTTGACGAAGCGGCTTTCTCCCTGGAGGAAGGCGAAATCTCATCGGCTGTGGAGATGGATAACGCTTTCCATATTATTAACGTCCAAGAGATCGACCGTCCAGCGTTTGAAGAGCAGCGCGAAAGGCTGCGCCAAGACGTGGCGATGCGCGAAGTGGAGGATGAATTTAACCAGCGCGTTCAGCAGCTCATTGATGAAAGCTTTGCGGCCGACGATCTGCAAAGCGTGGCCGATGACATTGGTCTCACGCTCAAAGAGAGCGACTGGCTGGCAAAAGGCGAGGGGGAAGGTGTGCTCTCCGAGCCGGGCGTCATGGAGGCTGCCTTCAGCGAAGAGGTGCTGGAAGAGGGGTATAACAGCGAAGTGATTGAGCTGGATAACGATCGGCGGTTGGTCTTACGGGTGGCAGAGCATCGTGATGCTACTGTCCTTCCTTTGGAAGAGGTGCGCGATCAAGTCGAGGCAGCGGTCAGAGCGCGTAAGCAGCAAGAGGCGCTTGTCGAAGAGGCCAAAACTCTACTGTCGGACCCTGATAGTGAAGCCATCGACTGGCAAGAAGCGGATAGCGTTAGCCGCGAATCGGATACCACTCTCCCGAGGATGATTGTGCAGGCGGCTTTCCGCATGCCGCATCCTGAAGAGGATGAAAGCACCTATCGTTATGTCGAGCTCCCTCAGGGCGTTGCGCTTATCGCATTGGATGAAGTGAACGAAGGCCAGGTCGATGAGCAGACTGAACGGTTTGTGGCTCAGTTGGCCGAGCAGCTACGCGCTCAATCGGTGATTCAAGGATTGATTGATCACCTACGCGGCGAAGCGGAGATAGAGCGTCGCTAAAACCGATTAGCCACGTGCTGCAAAGGCGCCGCCCACTTGTTGTTTATTGCCAAGTGGGCGGCGCTTGTGTGAGGAGGACGAAAAAGCGCGTTTTTAGACGGGTGGTTGGTCGAGAGGAAATTGGCGCAGATGCGGTGCGGTCGCGTGCTCAGATTTTTCGTCGATCACAATATCCCAGCCATGCTGGCTATCCCAATCCCCCAGTACAAAGCGCTTGGCGGGTACGCCGTCCACGGTCAGTTCATGCACCTTGGGCCGGTGGGTGTGACCATGGATCATCGTGGCCACGCCACGCTTCTCCATCAGTTTCACGACTTCGGAGGGCGTTACATCCATAATGGCGTCTGCTTTTTTTGCGTTCGCCGCGCCCGATTGCTGGCGCAAACTTGAGGCGAGTTCCAAACGCTGTTCAAGCGGTAATGCCAGCATCTGCGCTTGCCACTGCGGGTCACGCGATTGCTCACGAAAGGCCATATAGTCTTTGTCGAGTGTGCAAAGGCTATCGCCGTGCAAAAGCACGAGCGGAATCCCGTGAAGCTCAGCCTCTTGAATATCCGGCAGGAGCGTAGCGCTACAGGCGTCAGCGAACCGCTGGCCGATAAAAAAGTCGCGATTGCCGTGCATCAGGTAGACGCGGGTGCCGTTATTGGCAAGCGTGGATAACGCGGTCGAGACGCGGGTGGCGACATCTGCGAGCGGGTGGGGGTAATCCAGCAAATCATCCCCTATCCAGGCATCAAACAGGTCGCCTAAAATATAGACGGCCTGGGCATCCACCGCGGTGGTGGCTAAGTAGTTGATAAACCCCTGCGTAATGTCAGGGGTATGTTCACTTAGGTGTAAATCAGCTATCAGCAGAGTGCGCATAAGGCTCTCCGTTTTCAGTCAGCTTCCTTGACGTAGGCGCGCTCAATGACCACGTCCTCAGTGGGTACATCGGCGTGCATACCGCGGCGGGTAGTGCTGACGTTTTTGATCTTCTCTACCACGTCCATGCCGTCAACCACTTCACCGAATACCGCATAGCCCCAGCCCTGTACCGATTTGCCGCTGTGATCCAAGAAGCTATTGTCGTTAACGTTGATGAAAAATTGCGCTGTCGCGGAGTGAGGGTCCTGCGTGCGCGCCATGGCCAGTGTGCCTTTTGTGTTTTTCAGGCCGTTGTCGGCTTCATTCTCGATCGAGTCACGAGTGGGTTTTTGGTTGAAGTCCTGGTCAAACCCGCCGCCTTGCACCATAAAGCCGTCGATGACGCGGTGAAACAGCGTGTTATCGTAAAAACCGTCGCGTACATACTGCTCAAAATTCGCCGCCGTTACCGGTGCTTTTTCGTGGTTAAGGGCAATGGTGATGTCACCGAAGTTCGTCTGTAATACGATCATGGATAAATTCCTGTTCAATAAAGGCCTTCGCCTTGGTGCTATGCTCAGGCGTCACGTTATAATAGCCGTTTTGCTCGGCACCGCGAAGCCCGGCACGCCATCCACTATGAGGTTACCAACTCCACCATGACCAACGAGACCACCCCAGCGCCGAATTTTATTCGTAACCAAGTACGCGAAGAGATCGAGGGCGGCCAGGTCACCAACATCGTGACGCGCTTTCCTCCCGAGCCCAACGGCTTTCTGCACATAGGCCATGCGAAATCGATCTGTTTGAATTTTGGCTTGGCGGAACAGATGGGTGGTGTGTGTCACTTGCGCTTTGATGACACCAACCCGGCGAAGGAAGAGCAAGCCTATATCGATGCGATCAAAGAGGATGTGAGCTGGCTTGGATTCGAGTGGGCGGGGCCTGTGCGCTTTGCTTCGGACTATTTCGATCAGCTCTACGCCTGGGCGCAGCATTTGATTGGTGAAGGCAAAGCCTACGTTGACGATCTCTCTCCGGATGAAATTCGTGAGTACCGCGGTACCCTTACCGAGCCCGGCAAACCCAGTCCTTATCGCGAGCGCAGTGTAGAAGAAAACCTCGACTTGCTGGCGCGCATGCGCGATGGCGAGTTCGCGGAAGGCGAGAAAGTGTTGCGGGCGAAAATCGATATGGCCTCGCCCAATATCAACCTCCGCGACCCCATTCTCTACCGCATTCGCCACGCTAGCCACCACCAAACGGGTGATAAGTGGAAAATTTACCCCTCCTACGACTTCACCCACGGCCAGTCGGATGCGCTTGAGGGCGTGACGCACTCTATCTGCACCTTGGAGTTCGAGGACCACCGCCCGCTTTACGAGTGGTTTTTGGATAACCTCCCGGTGCCGTGTAAGCCCCGCCAGATCGAGTTTGCGCGCTTGAACCTCAACTATACGCTGACCTCTAAGCGCAAGCTGAAGCTGCTGGTGGATAACGCCATTGTCGACGGCTGGGATGACCCCCGCATGCCGACTATTTCCGGCATGCGCCGCCGCGGCTACACGCCGGCGTCGATACGCAAGTTCTGCGAAATGATCGGCGTGACCCGTGCTGACGGTGGTCTGGTGGATATCGCCATGCTGACGCACGCCATTCGCTCCGACCTTGAAGACAATGCCCCGCGGGCCATGTGTGTCTTAAAGCCGCTGAAAGTGGTACTGACCAACGTACCCGAAGCGCATGAAGAGGTATACGAGGTGTTGGGCCATCCCGCGCGTGATGACATGCCGGTACGCCACGTGCCCTTTACTCGCGAGCTGTACATTGACCGCGATGACTTCATGGAAGAGCCGCCGAAAAAGTACTTCCGCTTGGCGCCGGGTAAAGAGGTGCGCCTACGCAACTCGTATGTGATCCGCTGCGATGAGGTGATCAAGGACGCCAATGGCGAGGTGGCGGAGCTTCGCTGCTCGGTTGACTTTGATACCCTGGGTAAGAACCCTGAAGGCCGCAAAGTAAAGGGGGTTATTCATTGGGTGAGCGCAGTCCACGGGGTGCCCTTGGAAGTGCGCTTATATGACAATCTCTTTTTGGAAGAGCAGCCCGACAAGGATAAGGACGCCGACTTTCTGGAGCATTTGAACCCCGAATCGCTCAGCGTGTGCCAAGCGATTGGCGAGCCGAGCTTGGCGCATGCCACGCCCGAGTCGCGCTTTCAGTTCGAGCGCGTGGGCTACTTCTGCGCCGACCGTCACGCCTCCACGCCGGCGCACCTAGTGTTTAATCGTACCGTGGGCCTAAAAGATACTTGGGCGAAAATCAAGCAGAAAGGCTAAGGAGGGGCTATGCAGATCTACAACACCTTAACGCGGCGCAAAGAGCCTTTCCAACCGCTTGAGCCTGGCAAGGTGCGTATGTATGTCTGCGGGATGACCGTGTATGACTACTGCCACCTTGGGCACGCGCGCGTCATGGTCGCCTTTGATGTGATCACCCGTTATCTGCGCGCGCGGGGGTACGACGTGACCTACGTGCGCAATATCACCGATATCGACGATAAAATATTGAAGCGCGCCGATGAGAACGGCGAGAGCATCGACGCGCTGACCGAGCGCATGATCGATGCCATGCACGAAGACGAGGCTCGCCTCGCCGTGCTACCGCCGGATGAAGAGCCTCGGGCAACGCGCCATATCGATGACATCATCGCCATGATCGAGACGCTGATCGAAAAGGGCTACGCCTACGCGGCCGAGAATGGCGATGTCTACTATCGAGTGCGCAAGTTTGAGGGCTACGGCAAGCTCAATAACCGTAACCTGGATGAGATGCGCTCGGGGGCGCGTGTTGAGGTTGACGCCCACAAGGAAGACCCGCTCGATTTCGTTTTATGGAAAGCCGCCAAGGCAGGGGAAGCGCATTGGGCCTCTCCCTGGGGGGATGGGCGTCCGGGTTGGCATATCGAGTGCTCGGCGATGTCAAAGTGCTGCTTGGGTGAGACGTTCGATATTCACGGCGGCGGGCCGGATCTCACCTTCCCGCACCATGAAAACGAAATTGCCCAGTCCGAGGCGGCGAACGGCAAGCCGTTCGTCTCCACGTGGATGCACGCCGGCGCGGTTCGGGTGAATCAGGAGAAAATGTCCAAATCATTGGGCAATTTCTTCACCATTCGCGACGTTTTAAGCGAGCACGATGCCGAAGTCGTACGCTACCTGCTTGTCGCCAGCCACTATCGCAGCCCGATTAACTACTCGGTGGATTCGCTGCTTGAGGCGCGCAAATCGCTGGTGCGTTTTTATACGTCGCTTGAGGGGCTTTCGCTTGACGCGTCTATCGACAATGGCGATATCGCTCACGCCACCAAGGGCAGCGGTTTTCGTGAGCGTTTTTTCGCCGCGATGGACGACGATTTCAATACCCCTGAAGCGCTATCGGTACTGTTTGATTTGGTCCGTGAGCTTAACCGCGTCAGAGACAATGACACCGAGCAGGCGCTGGTACTCGCCCACGAGCTTAAAACGCTGGGGGAGATGCTCGGCCTGTTGCAGCAGCCGCCTGAGGCCTTTTTGAAAGGCGGCCAAGCGCTGGCGCTGAGCGAAGCGGAGATCGAGGCCAAAATCCGCGAGCGTGCCGAAGCGAAAGCCCATAAAGACTTCGCCAAGGCGGATGCCATCCGCGATGAGCTGGCAAGCCAAGGCATTGTCCTTAAAGACTCCCGCGAAGGCACAACATGGGTAGCAGAAGCCACCTAAAGGATGCCAGGCACCTGCGGGCGTCTGACTTCAACGCGCCAAGGTCTTATACTCCATCGTGAACCGCTAAATTTGCCCAACCTGCAACAGAGGCTCACGCCTCTGTTTGATAAAGGAGCGTGACCATGCGCCTCACGACATCTCTTATTGCGACAGGCCTACTGTCAACTTCCCTTCTGGCATCGGCCCAGGCAAACGACCCCGTGGTGGTATCGTCGAAAATCGATACCGAAGGGGGGGTGCTCGGTCAGCTGATTCTTCAGACGCTTGAGCATGAAGGTATTCCCACCGAGAACCGTTTGCAGCTGGGGGCCACTAGCGTGGTAAGGGAGGCGTTAAAAACCGGAGAGATTGATCTCTACCCCGAGTATACCGGCAATGGCGCTTTCTTTTTCGACATGACCGACAGTGACGTCTGGAACGATGCGGAGAAGGCTTATCAAACGGTGCGCGAGCTGGATGCCGAAAACCACCTGATTTGGCTCACTCCCGCCAGCGCCAACAATACCTGGGCGATGAGTGTGCGCCAGGAGCTGGCGCGTGAGCATGATCTCAAAACGCTGGAAGACTTAGCTGATTATCTTGCCTCGGGCGGTGAGTTTAAATTCGCGGCGAGTGCCGAGTTCGTGGAATCCGAACAGGCCCTGCCTGCCTTCCAGGAGGCCTATGGGTTTGAGCTCAGCGAAGACCAGCTCTTAGTGCTTTCTGGCGGCAACACCGCTGCGACCATGCGCGCGGCAGCGCAGCAAACGAGCGGCACCAATGCGGCGATGACCTATGGTACCGATGGGGGACTGAGTGCGCTGGGGCTTGTGGTGCTGGAGGATTCCAAAGGCGTGCAACCGGTTTACCAGCCCGCACCGGTGGTGCGCGAAGAGGTCCTGGAACAGTATCCCCAGATTGAGCCGGCGTTGGCGTCTGTCTTTAATACGCTAGACCTTGAAACGCTACAGCATTTAAATGCGGATGTCGCCGTTAATGGCATGGCGGCCGAGCAAGTCGTGAAAGACTACTTGGAAAACTTGCGTCATAACACGTCGGATCAATAATTCATGCCGCTAATGGATGCACTTCCTACGCAGGGACGCTTAACCCAGTGGCGGCCCAACTGGGTCATGGTGACGCTAGGGCTTGCGATGCTGGTGGCGCTATGGGGGCTTGCGACGGTGAGCGTCGCCCCTAATCGCATTGTGTCGGGAACCGGCTACCCCGTTTGGCAAGCGCTGGGTTGGGGCGGCAGTGGGCTTGCGACGCTGATTATTCTGGCCATTCTCGCGCTGGCAAGCCAGCCTGAGCGCACCCGCTTAATCTATGCCGCCCAATTTGCGGGCCTGGCGATATTACTGCTTTTGATGCCGTTTGGCTTAATGGCAGCGAGCCACTGGCTGATCGATTCTACGATGCCCCAGGCGCGACTGGGTATTGGTCCCGCCTATTGGGTCGTGCTTTTCTTGGCCCTTTTGGGGTTGGTCGAGTTGCGTTTGCGTCTATCCCTGGCGCGCGGCTGGATGGCGTTACTGTTAGTGGGAATTGGTGCGGTATGGTGGCTTTGCGCTGCCGCCTGGCTTGATCGCTTGGCGTTAGTCCAAGAATTTTTGGCCCGTGAGGCGCAGTTTTACCGCGCGATACGTGAGCACCTTGCACTGGTGGCCATTGCGGTCAGCGCGAGTATCGCACTCGGCATGGGGGTCGCGCTTTTGATGCGTCGCTTTCGTGCCCTGCAGCGCGGTGGCTTTGCGCTCTTAAACTTTTTTCAGACTATTCCAAGCTTGGCGCTCTTTGGGTTATTGCTGGGGCCGCTGGCATGGCTTTCGGCCAACCTCCCCTTCGCTGCCCAGCTCGGGATTAAGGGGATTGGTTGGACGCCGGCACTGATTGCTTTGATTATTTATAGCCTCTTGCCCATTGTGCGTAATACCTATGTGGCGCTAGAGGCCGTAAGTCCCGATGTGCTCGATGCAGCGATGGGCATGGGGATGCGCCCCTCACAGCGCTTCTGGCAGGTGCGTGTGCCGCTGGCACTGCCGATTTTACTCGAAGGGGTGCGTATCACGCTGGTACAAGCCATCGGCTTAACGGCGGTGGCTGCGCTCATTGGTGCCGGTGGATTGGGCGCCTTTATTTTTCAAGGACTAGGGCAGGCCGCGATGGATATGGTGTTACTCGGCGCACTGCCGATCTTGGTCATGGCGCTTGTTGCCGATGCAGGGGTAGGCGCTCTCGCAGACCAGTTGCGTCGGGGGGCAGTGCATGATTGAACTGCGAAATGTGTCCAAGTTTTTCGGCGAAACGGTGGCCGTTGACGATGTCTCGTTAAACGTTCCCAAGGGTAGTTTTTGCGCCCTAGTGGGGACTTCTGGCTGTGGTAAATCCACCACGCTGCGGATGATTAATCGCCTTTTGGAGCACAGCGAAGGCGAGATACTGCTCGATGATCAGGCGATTTCAGCTTATGACCCTGTGCTTCTGCGTCGCCGCATTGGTTATGTGATTCAAAATACAGGGCTCTTCCCGCATTGGAACGTCGCGCGCAATATTGGCTTGGTTCCCCGCCTGCTCAAGTGGCCCACCAGCCAGGTGCGCCAGCGTGTGGAAGAGTTGATGCAGCTTCTAGGCTTGCCCATCGGTGAATTTGCCCACAAATACCCCCATCAGCTCTCCGGCGGGCAGGCGCAAAGGGTCGGTGTGGCGCGTGCGCTCGCGGCCGACCCGGATATCCTGCTGATGGATGAACCTTTCGGTGCGCTTGACCCCATCACTCGCGAAAAGCTTCAAGAGATGCTAATGCAGCTGCAGGCGCGGCTGCATAAAACCGTGGTATTTGTTACCCACGATATGGATGAGGCACTGCGCTTAGGGGACCATTTGGTCGTGATGCGCGCCGGCAAAATCGTTCAGCAGGGCTCGCCGCTTTCATTGCTGCAAAAACCTGCCGATGAGTTCGTCGATTCGTTACTGGGCGGTTTGGAACGAGGCTTAAAGCAGGCGTCGCTGACTCGTGTGAAAGATCATATGGCCCCGCTTGGACCCACGCTTCCTGCCCAGTCGCGCATCCCCTCGCGTTATACCCTTCGCCAAGCCCTTTCGGTGATGCTACGCGACCATAGCGAGCGCTTGACCGTCGTGGATCAACACGATGTGCCGGTCGGCGAGCTGTCGCTGCGTAAACTGGTCAAAGAAGCCCACTCAGAGCAAGGAAGTACGCGTGAGTCGTAAGTCTCAGCAACCGCTTTCCGCCTATCACCCCGCCCAGCTGCTGCTTCCCGCGCTGTGGATGGCGCTACTTGCCTTGACGGTGGTGGCAATACCGGCTGCTGAGTCACTGTTTCGCTGGTTAGCGCCTGATGTGCGCCAAGTGATTTACCAGCGAGCGGATTTTGTCACTCTACTAGGGCGGCACGTGTTCGTGGTGGGTAGCGCCGCGCTGGTTACTGTCAGTGTCGGCGTTCTGGCCGGCATCGCTGTCACGCGGCAGTGGGGCCGCGACTTTCTTCCGCTGGCCACTCAAGTGGCATCATTAGGGCAGACATTTCCGCCGGTGGCGGTGCTGGCGCTGGCCGTCCCTACTCTGGGTTTCGGCACGCTGCCCATTATCGTGGCGCTGGTGCTTTACGGGTTACTGCCAGTTGTGCGCAATACCATTGCCGGCCTGAAAGATGTCGACCCGGCGACCATTTCTTCGGCGCAAGGCATGGGGATGACCGATGGGCAAATTCTGCGTCAGGTAGAGCTACCCCTAGCCGCGCCGGTAATGCTCGCCGGTGTTCGCACCTCGATCACCATTAATATCGCCACCGCGGCGCTCGGTTCCACGGTGGGGGCGAGTAACCTGGGTGACCCGATCATCGCGGGTATTGTGAATACTAATATGGCCTATGTGGTACAGGGGGCGCTGGTGATTGCCCTGCTGGCGCTGAGCGTCGATAGCGTTTTTGAAGTGTTGCAGCGACGTCTGCGCGTATATACATCTTAAGTCGAATGCCGAAAGTGAAGAGAGTGCGTTAGTGTCGTCTGTCACCCGTGACCACTCACGGGCGACATGTTGCGTTGACCAATGCCGGGGAAATCCCCTGGCATAACGGGGAAAAACCGACAACACTGCCCTCAAAAGGGGCAAGACAAGGACAACAACCATGACACAGACGATATATTCACCGGACTTTATGACCGGTGATGAGTTTTCTATTCCCACCTTCAGTGTGCTGAACCCTGAGGGCGAGCTTCACGATGAAGCTCAGGATCCCGAGTTAGACCGCGACCACGCTCGCCGTATTTATCACGCCATGCTTGCCACGCGTATTATGGATGAGCGCATGATGGCGGCTCAGCGCCAAGGGCGGCTGTCCTTCTATATGCAGTGTGTCGGTGAGGAAGCCGCGGTCGTGGGCGCGACCGCCGCGCTCGATGATGCCGACATGATCATGGCGCAGTATCGCGAGCAGGGCGCGCTGATGTATCGCGGCTTTAGCTTCGATGAGTTCATGAACCAACTGTTTGGCAACGAGCTCGATTACGGCAAAGGGCGCCAGATGCCCGTGCATTACGGCTCGCGTAAGCTGCACTACATGACGATTTCCTCGCCGCTCGCCACCCAGATTCCCCAGGCGACCGGCTACGCGTATGGCCAGAAATTGGCGGGAGAGGGCTACTGCACGCTGACGTTCTTTGGTGAGGGGGCTGCCTCAGAGGGGGATTTCCACGCCGCGTTGAACATGGCGTCGGTGCATAAGGTGCCGGTCATTTTCTTCTGCCGTAACAACGGCTACGCGATCTCCACGCCCGCCGTTGAGCAGTTCGCCGCCGATGGTATCGCCCCAAGGGCCTTTGGCTATCGCATGCACGTGATTCGCGTCGACGGTAACGATGTGCTAGCGGTTTATGAAGCCACGCAAAAAGCGCGCAAGATTGCCGTGGAAAACAATCAGCCGGTGCTGATCGAAGCCATGACCTACCGCCTGGCCGCGCACTCATCCTCGGACGACCCCTCCGGCTATCGCGCCAAGAGCGAGGAAGAGACCTGGCGGCTCAAAGATCCCATCCTGCGGATGCAGAAGTGGCTCGACCACAAGGGGTGGTGGAGCGACGATGAGGAGGCGGAACTTCAAGAGCGTCTACGCCGTGAGGTGCTAGAGACCATGAAGCGCGCCGAAAAGCGCCCGGCGCCGGCCCTCGATACCCTGATCAGCGATGTGTACGCCGATATCACGCCGACGCTGCAGCATCAGTTTGACTCCTTGAAGCAGCATATTCGCCGCTATCCCGAGGCATACCCACGCGGAGCGAAATCGCTCGATCTCGATGTGCGCGATGACGCCAACCAGCAGGGAGGGGAGTAACATGCCGACTCTGAATATGCTTCAAGCGATCAATAACGCCTTGGATATCGCCATGGCGGAGGACGAAAAAGTCGTCTGTTTTGGCGAAGATGTCGGCGTTTTTGGCGGTGTCTTCCGCGCCACGAGCCACTTGCAGGAGAAGTACGGCAAGGCGCGCTGCTTTAATACGCCCTTGGTTGAGCAAGGCATTATTGGCTTTGCCAACGGCTTGGCCGCCCAAGGCGGGGTGCCGGTCGCCGAGATCCAGTTTGCCGACTACATCTTTCCGGCGTTCGACCAGATCGTCAACGAAACCGCAAAGTTTCGCTATCGTTCCGGGGATTTGTTTAACGTTGGCGGCTTAACCATTCGTACCCCTTATGGTGGCGGTATCCACGGTGGCCTTTACCACTCACAGTCCCCCGAGGCGTATTTTACCCATACGCCTGGTTTGAAAGTGGTAATGCCGCGTAACCCCTATCAAGCCAAAGGCCTGCTGCTGGCGGCAATCCGTGACCCCGACCCGGTGATCTTTTTCGAGCCTAAGCGTCTGTATCGCGCCTCCACCGGCGAAGTGCCTGAGGAGGATTACCAGCTGCCGATCGGCGAGGCGGAAATTACCAAGGAAGGCAGCGATGTCACCATCGTGGGCTGGGGCGCGCAGATGGAGACGATTGATAAAGCCGTGGCGCTCGCCGAAGAAGCCGGCATTGCCTGTGAAGTGATTGATCTCAGAAGCCTCTTGCCTTGGGATGCCGACACGGTGGCAGAATCGGTGCTCAAGACCGGCCGTTTGGTTATTACCCATGAAGCACCGCTCACCGGTGGCTTTGCTGGCGAAATTGCCGCCACGATTCAAGAGCGCTGTTTCCTCTATTTAGAGTCGCCCATTGAACGGGTGACGGGGCTGGATACGCCTTTCCCACTGACCTTGGAAAAAGAGTACTTCCCCGATCACCTGAAAATTTTTGCAGCGATTCAACGAAGCGTTAACTTTTAATGCCGATTGACGTGGGCACGAGGAGACAGTAATGAGCGAGTTCATGCTACCGGATATCGGCGAAGGCATTGTCGAGTGCGAAGTAGTCGAGTGGCGCGTCGCCGAAGGTGACACCATTGAGGAAGACCAGCCGGTTGTGGAGGTCATGACCGACAAAGCGCTGGTCGAAATTACCGCGCCAGAGGCAGGCGTGGTGACCAAGCTTTACGTACCGCAGGGGCAAATTGCCAAGGTGCACGCGCCGCTTTATGCCTATCAGGCTCAAGGCGAGGCGGCGGCATCCGAGGTATCCGATAACGCTGAAGCGTCGCGCGAAAAAGGGGAGCAGGAAAGCGCGCCCGCTAAGCCCAGCGAGGCCCCAGCGCCCCAAAGCGCAGCTAAGAGCGAAAGCGCTGATACGGCCGCCAAGGGAGCGGGCGCATACGGCAAAACGCCGGCAAGCCCCGCCGTTCGCCGGCTGGTCCGTGAGCACGGGCTGGATTTAGCGGCGATTGCCGGTTCAGGCAAAGACGGGCGTGTGCTGAAAGAGGATGTCCTTGCCTACCTGGAAGCGCCGGCAAAAATCGCGACGACACCGGCGTCACCGCAGGCGCCGCGCGTCGAGCCGCTGCGCGGCGTGCGCGCCGCCATGGCCAAGCAGATGGTGACGTCGGCCACCACGATCCCGCATTTCCAGTATGGCGAAGAGCTTGATGTGACCGAGTTGCTTGCCCTGCGCGAGCGCTTAAAGCCCCAGGCTGAGGCAATGGGCGAGCGGCTGACACTGATGCCGTTTTTCATGAAAGCGATGGCGATGGCCGTGGCGGAGTACCCCATTCTCAATGCCCAGCTCAACGCCGAGGCCACCGAGCTTGCCTACTACCCTGAGTGCAATATCGGCATGGCTGTGGACAGTAAGGTCGGCCTTTTGGTGCCCAACGTGAAAAACGTTGGCGCGCTGTCGGTGTTGGAAGTTGCCGGTGAAGTCGGTCGTCTGACCCAGGCCGCGCGTGAAGGGCGGGTTGAGCAGGCCGACCTCAAGGGCGGCACCATCACCATCTCCAATATTGGCGCCATGGGCGGCACCTACGCGGCGCCGATCATTAACGCCCCTGAAGCCGCGATTGTGGCGATCGGCAAAACCCAGTGGCTGCCGCGCTTTGATGCTGCCGGCAATGTCACGCGGCGGGCGATTCTGACCGTGACCTGGGCCGGGGACCACCGCTTTATTGATGGTGGCACGATTGCGCGCTTCTGCAACCAGTGGAAGGCCTACCTGGAAGCCCCCGAGACGATGCTGTTGCAGCTGCGCTAGCGTCGACGGAGCAGGAGCCTGCTATGGCTGACGCGCCCTTGCAGCAGTTCTACATCCCGGAAGATCAGTCGATCTACCTGCTTAGCCACCAGGATGCGCGCAAGCTAAAAGAGTGGGTGGCGCTGTGCCAGACTCAGCTATCGCAGCTGGGTTATCGCGATATCAAGCTGATTGGCAAAGGCGCTTACGGTTTTGTGTTTGCCGGCCGAACGGCGCCACCACCAGGAGGTTCTCCGCGCGATCTGGTGTTCAAGTTTTCGCGGATTACGCTGCCAACTCACCTGCAGGAGCGCCTCGAAGAGGAGGCGTTCATGCTAGAGCAGGTGGCGCATCCGCGCATCCCGGCGCTGGAAGCGTACCAGCGCGTGCACGGCCAGTCGATTTTGGCCATGGAGCGCGCTCCCGGCTGGAACCTTGAGGAAGTTTCGCTGCGTGAAGGGAGGCTTTCGCCGCGCTTGATCGTGCGTATTGCCGCCCAGCTAGCGGAGATTCTCAAGGCGCTGCGGCGTGAATCGGGTCCACAAGCGCGCCCCGTCGTGCATGGTGACATCAAGCCGTCCAACTTGGTCTTTGACCCTGAGCATGAAGATATCGCCCTGATCGACTGGGGTTCGTCGGTCTTTGCCCAGCTTGATGCCGAGTTACAGTTTGTCGCCACCAGCGTGATGGAGCTCATGTCCTCGGACTTGCAGCAGACCAATGCCCGGCTGGGCGATGTCTACTTTATCGGGGAAGAGCAGCTTAACGGGGCGCTTTCATCTCCGCGTTTCGATGAACAGGGGGCGGCGGGTACACTTTATGCCCTGGCGTCGGCGCAGTCGTGCCGGTTTGGCTGTCGTGCCATTCCCGCCACGTCGCTAGGGCTTCCCATGGAGTTTGCCCGTACCCTGGATGGTATGCTGGATCTTGATCCCGCCGTACGACACCGCGCGGGGGATCACTTTTTAAACGCCATGCCGCGTTTGGCCAAGCTCGTCATGCTCGATTTGCCGTCGCCGGAACCGGCGCCGCTGATTCCCGTATGGGCGCGGCCGAGCGAGCGCGAGATTGATACCGTGGTGTATAGCTCGCGTAAATCGTTCTTGCGGGAAGCAAACGTCGTCGAAACCCTCAACGATGTCAATGACGTGCAGCTTGATCGCTACTATAAACAGTTTATGCAGGGCATGGGGGAAACCGAAAAAGCGTTTCTGGCCTCGGTCAGCCGACTGGGCAAATACCCGGCGGTGGGGGGCTTGGCGGTGCGCTGGGAGCGCGACGGGGTGTATATCGACTCCTCACTTAACCTGCACGACCCGGCGCTAAAACCGGCTTTTACCCAAGCGGTGAATAACATGGTGCATCTAGCGCGTGCCATTCATCGCCAAGGGGTCTTTAAAAGCTGCCTGTTCGATGCGCGCAAGACGCTTCACCTCGACCGCGTATCGCCCAACGAGTCTTTCTATCCCGAGCCGATGATGACGATCCCCTACGAAGTCAGTGACCTACCCGAGGTAGAGGATCGCTCCCGGCAGCACAGCTACTTTGAAGACGGCCCCGATCCAGAAGAGCTTCTGAGCCTGCCAGCCTCCATTATCGAAGCCCTGGAACGGCTCAATGCGATTCATCACACCGGCATGATTATCTTCGAGGCGCTGCCGTTGCATCTTAAAATTCACAGTTACTACCGGTTGCTCGATGCCCATCAAGAGGCTGAGTTTCAGCGCCAGCTCGCGGTGATTCTCGCCGCTGTTCCCGAGATTGAAGGCTTGGGGGTATCGGGGTATATGAAGATGCCCTATAAAGATACCCGCGCCTTTACCCATCTGGCCTGCCAGCCGGAGCGCTTTTACCCCCGCGACCCGCGCCGTTTTTCCGGCAGTGTTTAGCGCTCAAGCAGGGTGAGCTGTAACCACTCAATCAGCGCTTGGCTGATCTGTTGATTCGTCGCGCCCAGCGCATTCACCACAGCCTCGATTTTCTCGCTCTCGGATACTTGTGAGGCGCTAAGCTGCGTGGTGGCAAGACGCTCACCGCTGGCCGCGTCTTGTAGCACCGCATCAACGCGCATCACCGCCTGGGGGGTGCCTTGTGTATAGGCGATGTGAAAGTCCCTTAATTCGCTGGTGAGGCGGTAATCCGCGCCTTGGCGGTCAGCGCTAACATGGCGGACAATTCCGCTTTGCTGAAGGGCATCGATCCATGTGCTTTGCAGCATCGCCGGGGCGTTATCGTACCAGCGCGCGTCGCCGTAAACGCTTACTTGATTGCCACCGGGCCACACCACAATACGGTCGCTGCCCACAAGTCTCCCGGCTTGGGGGGGCTGAACGCTGAGTGTTACCGGCTGCGGTGGGGCATTAGTTGCCAACATCTCCGGGGCAGGAAGGCGGTAAAGCTGATTCGGGGTATTCTCAGGCAGCACCGAACAGCCGCTGGTGAGTAGCATGATCAGCAGCAGCAACGCGATCGGTTTAAGGGCAGCGGGGTGTCTCATGGCCGGAACTCCTGAACGGTTTCGCCGCCGAAGAGAAACTCTTGTGGGTTCTCCTCTAGGCGTCGGGTGACGCGATTAATGTTATTGAGGGTCTTGCGTAGCTCGTCGAGCGCCGGTGCCAGTGATTGGGCGCCGGCAGCGGCACTCTCCAGCGTGGTTTCAAGCGTCGGGGCATTGGTCTCGATGAGAACGCTTAGACGCTGCGAGACTTGGTTCAGCGAATCGGCGGCGCGGGTAGAGGAGACGACGAGTTCGTTGCCCTCATTTGTGAGCAGACGGTTGGCTTCTTGGTTGAGTGAATTAAGGCTTTCCAGCGTCGCGCGGGCTTCTTGCGTGAGGCCGGAGAACGCTTGCATGCTGCGCTCAAACTGTTGCTGCTGGCCGGCTAATCCTGCGCTGATGGATTCCACATTGGCGATAATACGGCTGATACGTTCCGTGCTCTCTTCTTCAAAGAGTGTGTTGAGATTGCTGAGTAACTGACTCGCATTGCTGACGATGGCTTCGCCGTCCGATAAAAGCGAGTAAAGCGGCGAAGGTTCGGCGAGAATTTGCGGCGGGCTGCCGTCGGATGAGGTCAATAGCGGGCTCTCTGGGGTGCCACCGTAAAGCTGTAAGGTCATGCTGCCGGTGATATTGGCAAGCCCCAACCGCGCGCGCGTGTCTTCCTTAATCGGCACGCCGGCCTCAACGCGTATAAGGGCTAACACTTCGCGTGGATCCTCGGGGTTTAGGCGCATATTAACGACATCACCCACGTCGATGCCGCTGTACTCGACGCGGCTTCCGACACTTAAACCGCTAACCGCGCGATGGAAGACCACTTCAACGTGCTGATATTCCCGTTCTAGGCTCGCTTTCGTCATCCACAGCGAAAACAGCACCGCCGCCGTTAGCGTCAGCAGGGTGAAAAGGCCAATCACGACGTGATGAGCACGCGTTTCCATTAATTTGCCTCCTCGGCAGCAGCCTTGGCCGCGCGCCCGCGTGGGCCATGAAAGTAGTCATGGACCCATTCATCGTCAGTGGCGGCCACGTTCTCGAGGGTATCGGCCACCAGCACGCGCTTTTGCGATAGCACGGCGACGCGGTCGCACGTGGTATAGAGGGTATCGAGATCGTGGGTCACGAGAAAGACACAAAATCCCAGCGCGTCGCGAAGCGTCAGCAGCAGCTGGTCGAACTTGGCCGCCCCGATGGGATCAAGCCCCGCGGTGGGTTCATCCAAAAAGAGCACATCTGGGTCGAGTGCGAGTGCCCGGGCGAGCGCAGCCCGCTTAATCATGCCCCCAGAAAGCGAGGCAGGCATTTGCTTTGCCACACTGGGGCTTAGTCCCACGAGGGCGAGTTTCATGCGGGCGATGTGTTCGGCGTCTTGGCGCGAGAGCGGTGTATGCTCCACCAGGGGCAGGGCGATATTCTCCTGCAGGTTCAATGAGCTATATAACGCCCCTTGTTGAAATAGCACCCCAAAGCGGCGTTCCATGGCCGCGCGTTGCGTGGCGCTTAGCGCGTCTAAAGAGTGCCCAAAAACGTGTATCTCACCGGCGTCAATCGGTTTAAGCCCCACGATGCTGCGCATGAGTACCGATTTTCCGCTCCCCGAGCCTCCCACCACGCCCAGAATTTCACCGCGTTTTAGGGTCAAGTTCAGGTCTTGATGCACGACATGCGTGCCAAAGCGGTTTTCTAAGTGCCTAATGTCAATGACGTCCTCATCACTCACCAGCCCATCTCCATAAAGTAGAGCGCGGCTAGCGCATCCAGCAAAATTACCATGAAAATCGACTGCACCACGCTTGAGGTGGTGTGCTCACCTACCGATTGGGCGCTGCCGCTGACGTTAAATCCTTCTGCACAGCCAATAAGCGCAATGACTAATGCGAATACCGGGGCCTTAACGATACCCACATAAAAATGCGTAATGGCAATATCGCGCTCAACAATGCGCAAGAACTGGGCCAACGGAATATCGAGCGCGACCATGCTCACCACGGCGCCACCGAATATGCCACTAAGCGTGCCAATAAATGCCAGTAGCGGAAGGCTCACCCATAGCGCAATCACGCGCGGTAGAACCAGCACTTCAATCGGGTCTAATCCTTGGGTGTGAAGCGCATCCACTTCTTCGTTGGATTTCATGGAGCCCAGTTGCGCGGTAAAGGCGCTAGCGGTGCGCCCGGCCAGCATAATAGCTGCAAGCATGACACCAAACTCGCGCAAAAACGCGAATGCGACCAAATTCACGGTGTAAATGGTGGCGCCAAACGTTTCTAGCACCGTGGCGCCCAAAAACGCGACCACCGCGCCCACCATAAATGTCAGCAGTACCACGATAGGAACCGCGTTAAGCCCGGTTTGCTGGATATGGTAGACCGTTGCCGTCACGCGCCAGCGTTTAGGTCGCCAAAGCGTGCGCGCCAGGGCCGAAAGCACCAAGCCCAAAAAGGCGAGCAGGTACTTCTGCTGCAAAAAAAGCGACTCCATATGCCGCCCCAGCAGCGCTACCGCTTGAGTTAGCGTATTTGCGTCGGCCTTGGGCGGTGGGTCTTGTTGCTGGGTCTGGACGGCTTCGGTCACGCTTAACAGCAGGCTGCGCCGGCTGGCGGGAAGTTGCGATGAAAGTTCATGCATGCGCGCAGGGTCGAACCACTCGACGAGCAATTGCGCCGCAGAGGTATCAAGGCGTGTCACGTTATCGAAACAGAGCGTGGTAAATTGGCTTGGATCGAGGCTTTTTAGCTTACGCTGAATGCGATAGAAGTGCTCAAGCGTCCAGTCGCCGGCAAGCACTAGCCGCTCGCCGTCGGCCTCAATCTGGGCAGATGTCGAGGAGTTATCGTTCACGGATGTTACTCCTCGTATTGGTCGGGTGGGCGGCTAAGCTCTCGCCACGCTGCGTAAGTGCTCAAAAAGACGCGACCGGTGAGCTGTTCAAGTAAGTCGCTCAGTTTGAGCTTATCCATCACGGGCCCTTTCACTTCGGCCAAATGTAGCGTGACGTGGGAGTCTTTCAGGCGCGAATTGATGGCTTCCAGGCTTTCAAGCGCTGATGCATCAATCAAATTGACCGCCGAGCAGACAATCACCACATGCTCAAGGGCAGGACGACTCGCGACCAGGTTATAAAGCGTGTCCTCTAAATAGCGGGCATTGGCAAAATAGAGGCTCTCATCAATACGCAGCAGCGCGACGTGGTCCACGGTTTCCACATCGTGGCGGGTGATATTACGAAAATGCTCGGTTTCCGGCACGCGACCGACCAAAGCGCTATGAGGGCGGCTGGTACGGTAGAGAAACAGCGCAATCGAAAGCGAGATACCCGCCATAATCCCCGCCTCAATACCCTCGACAAGGGTGAGTAGGATGGTGATGGCCATGGCGGCAAAATCACTGCGCGAATAGCGCCATGTTTGGCGCAAGGTAGGGTAATCCACCAGCGTTAGGATGGAAACCGTGATCGTCGCCGCCAGCGTCGCAATAGGTAAATAGTAGAGCCAGCCGGTAAACGCGAAGGTGACAAGCGCGATACCCAAAGCGGCAAATGCCCCCGCGGCAGGGGTTTGCGCGCCGGCATCAAAATTTATCACCGTGCGGGATAGCCCGCCGGTGACTGGCATACCGCTTGATACCCCGGCGGCCAAGTTCGCCGCGCCCAGGCCAATGAGTTCTTGATTGGGTGAAATACGCTGGCGCCGCTTGGCGGCGAGCATCTGCCCCATGGAGACCGACTCGACAAACCCCACCAAGCTGATCAAAAGCGCCGGGATCAGTAACGCGCGCCACAGCGAGGCATCCGAAAAGGGGAGACTTAAAGGAGGCAAGCCCGCTGGGATGACGCCCACCGTGGCAACGCCAGCGGCATCGAGCTGCCAATACCAGGTCGCCAAGGTGGTGGTGATCACGGCAAATACCGGGCCCGCCTTGGCGATCAGATCCGCTAGCGCAAAAGGGACTCCTGAGCGCTGCAGGCTTTTTCTGCCGTAGCGGCGCATCAACACCAAGAAAAGCAGCGTGCCCATGCCTATCAGGGCGGTGGGGATGTTGAAGGCGGAGAGGTTGGGGAGCAGCGTCGTGAGGCGCTCCACAAGCGTAAAGCCACTGCTTTCAACGCCAATAAGGGCGCTGAACTGGCTGACGGCGATGAGTATACCCGACGCGGTAAGAAAGCCGGAAATGACCGGGTGGCTTAAAAAATTGCTAAAAAAGCCCATTTTTAGCAAGCCCATGATCACCAACATGGCACCGGAAAGTAGCGACAGCACCAGGGCGGCTTCTAAGTAGGCCGCACTTCCCGGGGCTGCAATGCTCGACAGCGCCGCACCGGTCATCAGCGCGATAATGGCGACCGGGCCGACCGCCAAGGTGCGGCTTGTGCCGAACATGGAGTACATCAGCTGCGGCAGAATACTGGCGTAAAGGCCCACGACCGCGGGCAACCCCGCGAGCAGCGCGTACGCAAGCGACTGGGGAATCACCATCACGGTGACAATCAGCCCCGCCAAGGCGTCAGCCGCGAACAAGCGCTGATGATAGTGGGGAAGCCAAGTCAGAATGGGAAAGTAGCGTTTGAGCATGAGCCTTTAAATGCGTTGGGGCAAGATTCGCCTTAATGCGAGGCCTACCAGACTAAACGATATTGGCCTTAACGTTGAAGCTTGTTTAGCATCGATACCGCCAGTCAGTATCTAAACACAACAAGGAGTTAACCATGAAACGTGAAACCCTCGCCCTCCACCATGGCTACTTGCCCGATAGCCAGAACGCGGTGGCTGTGCCCATCCACCAAACCACATCGTTTTCGTTTGATAACGCCCAGCACGCGGCGGATCTCTTTGACCTTAAAGTAGAAGGCAATATCTATTCGCGCATTATGAACCCCACGTGCGCGGTCCTGGAGCAGCGTGTTGCGGCGTTGGAAGGGGGGCTTGCGGGCCTGGCCGTGGCCTCCGGCATGGCGGCGATCACCTATGCGATCCAGACGATTGCCGAGGCCGGAGACAATATCGTCTCGATTAGCGAGCTTTACGGCGGCACTTACAACCTTTTCGCCCATACTCTGCCACGTCAGGGCATCAACGTGCGCTTTGCCGATAAGGACGATTTCGACGGCATCGAGGCCTTGATTGATGGCCGCACGAAAGCGGTTTATTGCGAAAGTATCGGCAACCCCTCGGGCGGGGTGGTGGATCTGGCCAAGCTGGCGGAGATTGCCCATCGCCATGGTGTCCCGGTGATTGTTGATAATACCACGGCAACCCCTTTCCTATGCCGTCCGATTGAGCATGGCGCGGACATCGTGGTGCATTCGGCGACCAAGTACATCGGCGGCCACGGCACGACGGTGGGCGGCGTGATTGTCGATTCCGGCCGGTTCCCTTGGGCCGAACATGCCAATCGCTTTCCGCTTCTCACCGAACCGGATGTCTCCTACCACGGCGTCAGCTATACCCGCGATGTCGGCGAGGCAGCTTTCATCGCCAGGGCGCGTGTCGTACCGCTGCGCAACATGGGGGCGGCGCTCTCAGCGCAAGCCGCTTGGAACCTGCTGCAAGGCCTGGAAACGCTATCGCTGCGTATCGAGCGCATCTGTGCCAACACCCTGACAGTGGCGAAGCACCTAGAGGCGCACCCGCAAGTAAAGTGGGTTCACTACGCCGGGCTTGAGAGCCATCCTGATCACGCCCTGGCCGAGCGTTATATGCAGGGGCAAGCCTCGGGCATCTTAAGTTTTGGCATCGAAGGCGGCCAAGAGGCGGCGGAGCGTTTTTATGACGCGCTCGGGCTGATTCTGCGTTTGGTGAATATTGGCGATGCCAAAAGCTGCTCGTCCATCCCGGCGTCGACCACTCACCGTCAGCTCAACGAGCAAGAATTGGGCACAGCCGGTGTCACGCCCGACATGGTGCGTTTGTCGATCGGTATCGAGCACGTAGATGATTTGCTCGCCGATATCGATCAGGCATTAGTGGCGGCTAAGGTTTAAGTGTTTGATCCATATCACGGCGAACCCTCCCCCCAAAGTGCTACTTATTTCCCTATAACAACGCGTTAAGCTCATTACCGGATGCTAAGGCATCCGGTGCTCTGGTATGGGCGCTGGCTTCAACGTATCGCGATAACACGCTTCAATAATAAAAGGGTAAAGAGACGCTATGCGATTACTTTCTATTTTGGCAGCGCTGGGGTGCTTTTTACTGGCGGTGGGCGCGCAGGTGCTGGGGGGGCTTTGGAGCTACGCCGGGCTAGTGCTGGCCGCGCTCGGCGGTGCGGCCTGGGTCTTTAGCGGCAATTTGGCGGTGTATTACTCGGGGCGTGGAGCGCTTGCCCGCTATCGCTCTTGGCTGTGGCCGGTGCGCGACTACCGTTCGCTGCGCAACATGGCGTATCGCCTGATGCAGCGCGCCAGCAGCACCGCTATCGCCTCGGCGGAAGTGTCTCACTACGCTGATCTGATGGATCAGCGTCTGGATAAGCAAGAAGCCATGGCGCGCGACGCCTCTGCGAGCATGAGCGCGATCAACGCCGCTATCATGCAGGTCTCCTCTAGCGCCAGCCAGGTGGCGACGCTTGCCGACAGCGCGCGGGATGCCAGCCATCATAACCGCAGCGAGCTCGATGAAGTCATCGATGAAATGATGCAAATCGCCGAGCGCTCGGAGCAGGCACTCGAGGCGCTGAACTCCCTAAACGATAAAATTGAGCGCGTTCGCGATGTGACGTCGCTGATCGAGGGTATCGCCGAGCAAACGCACCTGCTCTCGCTTAACGCCTCCATTGAAGCTGCGCGTGCCGGTGAGCATGGGCGTGGCTTCGCGGTGGTCGCAGGCGAGGTGCGCAACCTGGCGCTCAAAACCTCAAACGCCACGCAAAACGTCGACGAGCTGGTCAAGGATATGCACCTGAGCGGTAAAAGCGTGGTGGGCACCATGGGGCATTTGATGTCGCGTATTAGCGAACGCTCCGAGGGTATTCGCGGCGTGGGCAACAGCCTGGTGAACATCACCAATGATTTTGACCAGGTGCATAGCGAAATCACCAGCGTCGCCGACGCCATGGAGAATACCCGGCAACATAGCCAAACGGTGGCCGATAACCTGCGCCAGCTTGAGGTGGATGTTGATGAAGGCAACCGCGATATGCACGACCTGGCCAAGCAGGCGCGAGAATTAATGGCAGCCGCGGAGGGCGTGGACGGTGAACTGGCCCAGCAGCGTCTCAATGGCCGGCATCAGCAAGTCTTCCATGTGGCAAGAGAGACCGCCGATCAGATAGGGAAGTTATTCGAGCAAGGAATAAAGCGCGGCGAACTGTCTCAGTCGGGACTTTTTGAGCCACGCTACGAAAAAATCCCGGGCACCAATCCGCCGATGTATAAAACCGCGTTTGATGACTTTACCGATCGTCACTTGCCCGCGCTACAAGAGCCCATGCTGAAGTCGTTTGGGCTTAGCTATGCGATTGTCTGCGACCGTAATGGCTACGTGCCCACGCATAACCAAGCCAGCAGTCGCAAACCGACCGGCGATTATGACCACGACCTGAAGTTTTGCCGCAGCAAGCGCATTTTCGATGACCCCACCGGCAGACGCTGTGGCACGCACGAAAAAACGCTACTGCTGCAGACCTACAAGCGCGATACCGGCGAAATCATGCATGACCTCTCGGTGCCGGTGTACGTTAACGGTAAGCATTGGGGCGGTTTCCGCGTAGGCTACCAGCCGGAAAGTGCCAACCTTGATGCCCTGATCACCCAAGATGATCAAGGTAAGGCCAAAGCCAAGGCGCTACCGAGCAGTCGCTAATCGCGCGTGAGACTGATACCAGGCCGAGTAGGAGTAAAGCGCAAGGCCTGTCCAGATGAGTAAAAAGCTCACCAGTTGCACGGTGGAAAGCGGTTCATGGAAGACACTGAGCGCGATAATGAACTGGATGCTGGGGTTGAGGTACATCAAGAACCCCAGCGTTGCCAACCGTAGGCGCCGGGCCGCGCCGGCGAAAGCCATCAGCGGCAGGGCGGTAATGACACCACTGCCGATGAGTAGCGCCGTTGTGTCGAGCTCTGCCGCGAAGTGTGAAAGCCCTGATAGGCTCAGCCAGCTAAAGGCAATCAGCGCAAGCGGCAGCAGCAGTAGGGTTTCGACAAAAAGCCCCGATAGACCGTCGAGCGGCACTTGTTTGCGGAAAAGCCCGTAGGTGCCAAACGAGAAAGCCAGAATCAAACTCAGCCACGGCATCTCTCCGAGTAGCGCAAACTGGATGCCAATGGCCAAGGTGGCAAGCCCCAAGGCGATGAGCTGCAAACGCGCCATGACCTCACGCAGCACCAATATCCCCAGTGCCACGTTCACCAGCGGGGTTAAAAAATAACCCAGGCTCGCTTGAAGCACCTGCTGGGTTTCCACCGCGTAGATATAGACCCCCCAGTTGAGCCCAATCAGCAGCGCACAGCCGAGCACTCGCCCAAGCCGCTTGGGCTTGCTCAGGGCCGCGACCACCGGCGGCCAGCGTTTAAGCAGGCTGATCAAACCGATCAAAAATAGGCACGACCATAAAATCCGGTGGATCAAAATTTCAAACGCCGGTACGCCTTGGAAGAGAGCGAAAAAGAGCGGAAAGCAGCCCCACATCAAGTAAGCGGTCAAGCCAAACCCCACGCCTTTGACGGCTTCTGGGTCGCGTACAGGGGGTGGCAAAGCTGACATGGTGGCCTCGTTGATAACCGGTATATGTGAAAAAAGGGCGTGAAAAAATGCTAATCTAGCACACTAACGATACAAGACGAGCCATGGCGACAATAAAGGAGGCGACCCATGCGTCAGCTAACCACCAGCTTGGTGCAGTGCGATCTCCGCTGGGAAGATCCCGCGGCCAATCACCGCCATTTGGAGACGCTTCTTGGCGAGAAGGATGGGCGTGATACCGACGTGATGGTACTGCCCGAGATGTTCTCCACCGGCTTTACCATGAACTCTCGCGAGCATGCCCAGCCCATGGCCGACAGCCAAACCGTGGCCTGGCTTCAGGCCCAGGCCAAAGCACGGGGCTGTGTGATGACCGGCAGTGTCGCGATCGAGGAGGGCGGTCACTATTACAATCGCTTGATCTGGGCCACACCCGACGGCGAGATGACCCTTTACGATAAGCGCCACCTTTTCCGCATGGCCGGCGAACACGAGCGCTACGACATGGGGGAAACCCGCAAGGTGGTGAGCTACAAAGGCGTGAGAATTTTGCTCAGCGTCTGTTACGACTTGCGCTTTCCCGTGTGGCTGCGCCAGCAGCCCGGCGAGGAGGAGCACTTTGAGTACGATGCCCTTTTGTGCGTGGCCAACTGGCCCGCGCCTCGTCGCCAGCCTTGGCGTACGCTGCTGCAGGCGCGGGCGATCGAGAACCTGAGCTACGTGATTGGCGTCAACCGGGTGGGCGAAGATGCCAAGGGTATCGCGTATAGCGGTGACTCGATGCTGGTGGATTTCAAGGGCGAGCCCGTGATCGACCGGCAGGAGGGGGAAGCGTTTGTCGAAACCGGCACGCTGGACCTTGACGAGTTGGCAAAATTTCGTGAGAAGTTTCCCGCTTGGCAAGATGCCGATCGCTTTGAATTATTGCCGGGAGTGGGCCAATGATGCGCCTTGACCGCTTTTTGAGCGAAACCACGCCATTAACGCGCAGTTTAGCCAAACGTGCGCTCAAAAACGGCGAGGTGGAGCTTAATGGCAAGGCCATCAAGCAAGCCGCCACGCAGATTGATCCCGAAAGCGATCGCGTGACGTGGCAGGGCGAGCCCTTGGCGCTAATCGGCCTGCGCTACGTGATGCTGCATAAGCCACTCGATGTGGAGTGTAGTGCCCGGCGCGGGCTTTATCCCCGCGTCGTGGATTTGATTGATTTGCCCAAAGCGGAGCGCTTACAGCCGGTGGGTCGGCTCGACGTCGATACCACCGGGCTACTGCTGTTAACCGACGATGGCCAATGGGCGCACCGTATTACCTCGCCCAAGCACCGCTGCGCTAAGGTGTATCACGCTACTCTGGCATCGCCACTGGAGGGTCCGGCCGCGCAGCGCGCGGAAGAGCAAGTAGCACAGGGGTTACTGCTAGAGGGTGAAGAGGCGCCGACGAAACCGGCAACGCTCAACATGCTAACCCCGACGACAGCGGAACTGACCATTACCGAAGGGCGCTATCATCAAGTCAAGCGCATGTTCGCGGCACTGGGTAACCGCGTTGAATCGCTACACCGCGTCTCAATTGGAGAGCTTACCTTGGATGCGACGCTTGCGCCCGGCGAGTGGCGCGAACTGACAGCGGATGAAATCGCGCTTTTCTAGGTGAGCTGTGCGGCACTCACAAGCCGCTGGGTGTAGGCATGCTGCGGGGCTTTGAGCACCTCTTCGCAGGGGCCGGCCTCCAGGACTTCCCCCTCTTTCAGCACCATAATGCGGTGGGCCATGGCGCGTACCACCGCGAGATCGTGGCTTATAAACAGATAACTTAGCTTGCGCTTTGACTGCAGGCCGCGCAGGAGCGTGACCATCTGCTTCTGCACGCTGCGATCTAGCGCCGAGGTGGGCTCATCGAGTACCAAAAGCTCAGGTTCCAGAATAATGGCGCGGGCGATGGCGATACGCTGGCGCTGTCCGCCAGAAAATTCATGCGGATAGCGCGCGGCCACGCGCTCGGAGAGCCCGACTTCCGCTAGGGTTTGGTGAACGCGCTCGCCGACCTCGGCAAGCGAGAGGGTCGGGAAATGAAAACGCAAGCCTTCGCTGATGATGTCGAATACCGACATCCGTGGCGAGAGCGCGCCGTAAGGGTCTTGAAATACCATTTGAAAGCGATGCCGCGCTTTTCTTAACGCCTTACCCGAGAGCGCGCTTAAGGTGTCATCCCCCAAGGTGATCTCACCCCGGCTCTCGACAAGCCGCATGATCGCCGAGGCGAGTGTTGTCTTGCCAGAGCCAGACTCCCCCACAATGCCCAAGGTTTCACCCGGGGCGACGTATAAATCGGTGGGCTTGACCGCTTCAAAAGGGGGAGGCGAGGGGCGGAAAAGCCCGGCTTTAGGGCGCTGGAAGCTGACGCTGAGCTGTTTGGCGGTAAGCCGTGGTGATAGCCGGCCCACCGGGGCGGGGCGGCCTTCGGGCTCCGCTGCGATCAGTGCTTTCGTGTAGTCGCTTTGCGGGGCCTTAAAGACCCGCTCGACAGTGCCGCTCTCCTGCTCTTGGCCCTGGTACAGCACGCACACGCGGTCAGCATGGGCACGCACGAGGTTAAGGTCATGGGTAATGAACAGCATCCCCATGCCGTGGCGGTCGCGCAGTTCGCGCAACAGGGTAAGAATCTCCTGCTGAACGGTCACGTCCAGCGCGGTCGTGGGCTCGTCGGCGATCAAAAGCTTAGGGTGATTGGCAATCGCCATGGCGATCATCACCCGCTGGCGCTGTCCCCCGGAAAGCTGGTGGGGCCAGACATCCAAAAGCTCTTCCGCCCGAGGGAGTTTGACCTGCTCAAGCAGCCCTTTGGCACGCTCTCGCGCCTCGCGGCCGCTTAGGCCCTGGTGCAGTTTAAGCGTTTCGCCAATCTGCTTGCCGATGCGGTGCAGGGGGTTGAGCGATGTCATCGGCTCTTGAAACACAAACCCGACTTGATGGCCGCGAATGGCATTCCACTGGGGGCGTTTAAGCTGATCGAGGTGGGTACCCATCAGAGTGCGCTCACCACTAACGCGGGCGTTGTCGGCCAGTAGGTTCATCACCCCCAGGGCGGTCACGGACTTTCCCGAGCCAGACTCGCCCACCAAGGCCAGTGTTTCGCCAGCGTTAACGTCAAAGCTCAACCCGTCCACTACCGTGGTGCCGTCAAAATCAACGCTCAAGTGCTTGACTGACAAGAGCTTATCGCCCGCGGGTTGTTTATCCATGGGGCACCTCCTGCGCGGCGGGAACGGCTGCCGGGCGTGGCTTGACGTGGCGCGGGTCGAACGCGTCGCGCAGCCCCTCGCCGATAAATACCAAGAGCGACAGCATAATCGCGAGGGTCATAAAGGCGGTGATCCCAAGCCACGGTGCGTGCAGATTGTTTTTACCTTGCGCCGCGAGCTCACCCAGCGACGGTGCGCCGGGGGGGAGGCCGAAACCGAGAAAATCCAGCGCGGTCAGGGTGCCGATGGCGCCGGTGAAGATAAAGGGGATAAAGGTGAGCGTGGCCACCATGGCGTTAGGGAGCACATGGCGCCACATGATCAGCCGTGAGGGCAACCCCATGGCTTTGGCGGCCCGCACGTATTCGAGGTTGCGCGCGCGCAGAAACTCAGCGCGCACGATATCGACAAGCCCCAGCCACGAAAAAAGCAGCATAATACCCAATAGCCACCAAAACCCCGGTTGCACGAAGCTCGCCAGAATAATCAGCAGAAACAGCACCGGCAGCCCCGACCAGATCTCGGTCACGCGCTGGCCGATCAAATCGACCTTGCCGCCGAAATAGCCCTGGATGCCGCCAAATAGCACGCCCATCACCAAAGAGCCGGCGGTGAGGACCAGGGCAAACGCCACGGAGAGTCTAAAACCGTAGATCACGCGGGCGAGCACATCGCGGCCCTGGTCGTCGGTGCCCAGCCAATGGCGGCTATCCGGTGGCGCTGGGGACGGGCGCGTCATGTGCATGTCCAAGGTCTGGTAGGCGAACGGGATCGGCGGCCAAAGCGCCCAGCCATTGTCGCGAATCTGCGCTTGTATGAACGGGTCCAGGTAATCGGTACGGGTAGGCAGAAAGCCGTCAAACTCGGTTTCCGGATAGTCGACCAGAAGCGGCACGTACCAACGGCCGTCGTACTGCATGACGATGGGCTTGTCGTTGGCGATCAACTCGGCGAAAAGACTCACGACAAAGAGCACGCCAAACAGCCACAGCGAGACATAGGCGCGGCGGTTGGCACGAAAGGCGGCGAGACGGCGACGGGTAATCGGCGACACGGTCATGACTCCCGAGTGGCAAAGTCGATGCGTGGGTCGACCCACACATAGGTCAAATCAGAGACCAGCTTCAGCAAAAGGCCAATCAGCGTATAAAGGAAAAGCGTGCCGAAGATCACCGGATAGTCGCGCTGCATCACGGCCTCGAACCCGAGTAGTCCTAGGCCATCGAGCGAAAAGATCACCTCGATCAGTAGTGCGCCGGTAAAGAAGATGCCTACCAAGGCGGCGGGTAAGCCGGCGATAATGATCAGCATCGCATTGCGAAACACGTGGCCGTACAGAATGCGCCGCTCGTCGGCGCCTTTGGCCCGCGCGGTGAGCACGTACTGTTTATGTATTTCATCCAAAAAGCTGTTTTTGGTCAGCATTGTCAGCGTGGCGAAACTGCCAATTGAGGCGGCAATGACCGGCAGGGTGATGTGCCAAAAGTAGTCTTTGACCTTGCCCCAGGTGGAGAGTTGATCGAAATCCGGAGAGGTGAGCCCGCGCAAGGGGAACCAGTCGAGGTAGGTGCCGCCGGCAAACAGCACAATGAGCAAAATCGCAAACAAAAAACCGGGAATGGCGTAGCCGACAATCACCAGCCCCGATGTCCAGACGTCGAACTTTGATCCATGCTTGAGCGCTTTGCGTATGCCCAGCGGGATCGAGATGAGATACACCAGTAGCGTGGTCCAAAGCCCTAGTGAGATAGAAACCGGGAGGCGCTCCAGCATCAAATCAACCACCGGCCGGTCACGAAAGAAGCTGGTGCCAAAATCGAAGGTGAGGTAATCCCCCATCATGCCGAGAAAACGCACGTGGGCGGGTTCGTCAAAGCCAAACTGCTGCTCTAACTGTTCGATGAAACGCGGGTCGACACCCCGGGCGCCACGCGAATCATCGCTGACCTGCACGTCGCCACCGCCCATGTCCAGGCGCGTACTGGCCATGGCATTAGCGCCTTCAAAGCGCGCCAACATCTGGTCGATTGGCCCGCCGGGAGCGGCTTGCACGATGATAAAGTTGAGCAGCATGATGCCGACCAGCGTAGGGATCATCAGTAGTAGTCGGCGTAAGGTATAACGCGCCACGGCGGCGGCTCCTTCGGCAAATGTCAGCGACCGCTGCGGCGGCTCTTGAGCGTCTCTTCGCGCTCAGTATCGACCCACCAAGCATCGAAATCCATGGCATATTGCGGTAACGGTTCGGGATACTCAAATTTATCCCATACGGCGATACGCGTTTCGCCCGAGTGGTAGTGGGGTATGACATAAAACCCCCAGCGCAGCACGCGGTCAAGGGCGTGAGTGGCGGTATTAAGCGCCTCCCGGTCGCTAGCGCTAATGATCTTTTCTACTAGGTGATCCACCGCGGGGTGAGAAAGCCCCATGAGGTTGCGGCTTTGGGGTTGCTTTGCCGCCTCGCTGGTCCAGTAATCCCGTTGCTCATTGCCCGGGTTATTTGACTGCGGGAACTGGCCGATGACCATGTCGAAATCAAAACTGCGTAGACGGTTGAGGTACTGGTTGATATCGACGATGCGCAGCGAGGTTGTCACGCCCAGGCGGGCCATATTGCGCAGCATCGGTTGGACGACGCGTTCAAGTCCCGAGTCGTAAAGCAACACTTCAAGCGAAAGAGGTTCGCCACTCTCCTGGTGGACCAAACGTTGCCCCTCTACGTGATAGCCGGCTTCCCGCAGCAGTGTCAGCGCGCGGCGTAGCCGCTCGCGAAACGCTTGGGGCTGCTCGATGGGTAGCGGTTGGGTGAAAAGCTTATCGGAGCCGTGGGAATCGATTAGCTCTTCGCGAAAGGGGGCCAGCAACGCGCGCTCGGCGTCGCTAGGTAAGCCGGTGGCTTCCATTTCAGAGTTTTGGAAAAAGCTCTCGGTGCGCTGGTAGGCGCCGTAGAAGATGTTGGTGTTTAGCCAGGGAAAATCAAATGTCAGACTCAGCGCTTCGCGCACCTTTGGGTCGGCGAACTTCTCCTTGCGCAAGTTATAAATGAAAGCTTGCATGGTAGAAGGGCTGACATCGGGAATGGTGATGCGCTCGATCAGGCCGTCGTGGTAGGCAGGGAAGTCATAGCCAATGGCCCAGGTGGCGGCGCGAGCGTCAATGCGAAAGTCCACGAGGCCCGCCTTGAACGCCTCCCAGGCGATGTCGCGATCGCGGTAGTAGTCATAGATCAAGTGATCCATGTTAAAGCGCCCGACGTTGACCGGGAGGTCTTTCCCCCAGTAGTGATCATCGCGCTTAAAGCCGATACGCCGCCCCGGGTCAACGGTCTCGATGCGGTACGGACCCGAGCCGGGATGTTTATCCAGCGTCGGGGCGGTGAAGTCGCGCGACTCCCAGTAGTGGCGCGGCAAGATGGGGATTTGCGCGACAATCAAGGGAAGCTCGCGGGAGTCGGTATCGTTTAAGCGAAAACGCACCCGATGGTCATCAAGGGCAACGGCGTCCTCCACGCCGGCGTAGTAGTTGCGGTAGAAAGGATTGCCCTCCTCGCGGAGTATATCGAGGCTGAAAACGACATCGTCCGCGGTCACCGGTTCGCCATCGTGAAAGCGTGCCTCGGGGCGGAGGTCGAATTCGATCCATTTTCGCTCCGGGTCAAGGCGGACACCGCTCGCCAGCAGCCCATAAAGGCTAAAAGGCTCATTGGGGTTGCTCACCATCAGCGTGTCGTAGATCTGCGCTATTCCGCTTGCCGGGGTGCCGCGAATAATAAACGGATTGGTGGAGTCGAAGCTGCCGCCGGCGGCGGTGCGGGTCATGCTTCCCCCTGGCGGGGCGTCGGGGTTGACGTGGGGGAAGTGAGTGAAGTCTTCGGGCAGTGCCGGCGTGTCGTAAAGGGCGAGCGCGTGGCGGGTTTCGACGCTGTCCTCGTGATCGGTAAGGTCGGCCAGCGCAGGCTTGAGGCCCCATAAGCTGACCAACAGCACGCCAATTTGCCACCATCGGTGTGATTTAACTGGCCTAACGAACGACGCGCTAAGAGTCTGTTTCATGCGTTTCCCGTTACCTGAGCGGCTTTACACCTAAGACTTAAGTGTCTTCTGAAAGTGTCAAAAGCTGCCCCGGTTGTAAAGCATCAGGGCGCTTGATCGCGTTTAAACGCACGATCTGCTGCGGGCTTAGGTTATATCGGGCCGCGATGGTGGAGAGATTGTCGCCTTGTACCACACGGTAGGTATCTGGGGCGGTAGCAACGCTCTGCTCGCTCTGGGTGTCGCCCTGGGATAGCTTGGCGATGACCTCTTGGCTCGCTTCGTTGGGCACTAACAGCGTTTGCGCGCTGCGCGGGTCGATGGCACCGTTAAGAAGCCCGGGATTGAGTTCGGTGAGCGCCGACTGCTCCACGTCTAAAAGGCGCGACGCTTCGCGCAGCGTGAGCGGGTGTTGCAGTTTTACCTTGGCAAAGGCGGGCTCTAGCGCTATCTCAGGCAGGCTGACGTTGTAGCGCTCGGGGTCGGCGATAATGGCGGCAATGGCGTGAAGCTTAGGCACGTATTGCATGGTTTCATTGGGTAAGCGCAGATCCCAGTACTCGCCGCGCTTGCCTTGGCGCTGGGCGTTGCGCACTGCTCGGTTAACCGTGCCGGCACCGGCATTGTAAGCCGCGAGTGAAAGCGCAATATCGCCTTCATACCATTGGTCGGCCTGCATCTCAATATAATCCAGCGCGGCTTGTGTCGATCTCACCACGTCTAAACGCCCATCGTAATGGCCATTTCGCACCAAGCCCAGGGCATCCCCTGTTCCCGGCATGAATTGCCATAGCCCTGCAGCGCCTCGGTGGCTACGCGCACTGGGGTCAAAGGAACTCTCGATAAAGGGGATTAGCGCGATTTCACCGGGAAGATTGCGCGCACCGATTTGCTGGATGATCCAGGCTAGCCAAGGCGCTGCGCGCTGGGTAATGGTGGCGATGTTCTCGGGGCTAGAACGGTAATACTCAATCCACTTGTCGACGCGCGCCTGGGCGTGCGAGGAGAGAGACAGCTCTTGCCACTCAAAACTGTTACGCAACTGGCTCCACGCATTTTGCGGTTGCAGCGCTAGCGCGTCCCAAAAGTGGGAGGTGCCTGCAGAAGAGGGTGCTCCAGCGGGGGGGGGCGACTTTGCTGAGAAAGTTGAATCAGGCGCTGAAGCGAAAGTTTGTGTGGAAGCGCAAAGTAAAAGGGCGGCGATGACACTGCCGCCGGCGCTTAAAGACAAGCGTTGACGAAGGGTGCGATGGGTCATAAGCGTTGTGAGTCTTCGATAGTTGACTAAAAACGGTTTTTCCACTCGCGCAGAGTGGTAAACGTTGCGAGGTCATCATCGGCTGACCCTTCGTTGCTTGCTGCTTGGCGCACACTTGAGGTGCTTACGCGCAAATAAGGGTTGATGTTCAGCTCGCGTCCTATCGTGCTAGGTAGCGTGGGTCGCTCCAGCGCACGCGCTTTTTCGCACTCCTGAAGTGCGTGCTTGACCTCTTCGTTTTCCGGGTCGGCTTCACGCGCAAAGCGTAAATTGGCCTGGGTATACTCATGCCCGGCAAAGACAAGCGTATCTTCGGGCAGGGCGGCAAGGCGTTTAAGCGAGGCGTGCATCTGCTCGGGCGTGCCTTCAAACAGGCGACCGCAGCCAGCGCAAAAGAGGGTATCGCCACAAAAAAGCAGCGGCGGTATCCCTGCGGTGAAAAAACTAATATGGTCTAGGGTATGCCCCGGCGTTGCCATGACGTCAAACAAACGCCCCATGACGCGGATCTCGTCCCCTTCGCCTACCGGCTCGCTGATCCCTTTGATCGACGGATTGTCGGGGCCAATCACACGGGGAGAGTAGCGCTTGATCAGTTGATCAAGTCCGTCCGTATGGTCAGGGTGATGATGGGTGATCAATACGGCTTCCAGGGTCAGCGATTCGCGCTCTAAGAGCTCGATCACCGGGGCCGCTTCACCGGGATCCACGACGCAAACGCTGGGGCTGGCATCTTGTCGTAGCAACCAAATATAGTTGTCGCTTAAGGCGGGAATGGGTGTCACGCTCAGCATGCGAGGATCCTTTAGATCTGGGTATTGACGACGTCAAAAAGCCGTTACTTTGGAGGTACACGCTGTTTATGTCAAATTCCCCCACGGCTGATGCACTAAAGGAGCGGCTCGTACGGAGCCAGCGCTTTTGGACGTCTAGTGCCGGTAAAGCGTTGAATGACGCACAGCGTGCTTGCCTTGGCCCGGTGGCTGAAGAGCACAGCAGAGGGCACTGCCTGGAGATGAGCATGAGCCCCGCGTTGCTGGATGGGAGCGCCGCGTCGCATACGATTGAGTGGGTGCCCACGCGCGACCAAGCGCAGCGGCCGACGAGCCTTATCTGCCCGCCGAGCGAGCTGGCGCTGCCGGATGCTTGTTTGGAAATGACTATTATTCACCACTGGTTAGAGCATCTACCAAACGCAGAGCAAACCCTGCACGAAGCCGCAAGGGTGACGGCGGACCACGGTATTTTGATCATTTTTGGCTTTAACCCGCTCAGCGTTCATCACCTTACACGGCGGTTTGTACCGGGTCGCTGGGGCAAAAGTGGGAGCCACACGCAACGCCACCCGGTATCACGCCTGACTGAATGGCTGGCATTTGTCGACTTTACCGTGGAGCGCGTAGACTATTGCGGCTTTCACTGCCCTCTTTTTTGTTCGACAAAAAAGCCACGTTGTCGTGAAGTATTGGAAGCGTGGGGGCGACGACTCAATGTGCCGGTCGGCGAGAGTTATGTGCTTCAAGCCCAGCGTAAGCAACCCCAATCCCCGTCTCAGCGGGTAAAATTTGGCGCGACGCCCAGCACTGCATCGCACTCACTGGGGCTTGCGCGCGGTAACAGTTCGGCAGCGTAGCGTGTCGGTCAAAAGCCGGATCAGCACAAAAAGTCCCGGTACAAGCCGGGTAATCACGACGAGGAAACCAAGCGTTGAGTAACGAAGCAGAGCAGCGCCGGCCGCATGTGACGGTGTACACCGATGGCGCTTGCCGAGGGAACCCGGGTCCTGGCGGGTGGGGCGTGGTGTTACAAAGCGGGCAGCATGAAAAAACGCTGTATGGCTACGAAACGCTAACCACCAATAACCGCATGGAACTCATGGCCGCCATTATGGCACTGCGCACGCTGAATCAGTCCTGCGAGGTGGCACTGTGGACCGATTCGCAGTACGTGCGCCAAGGGATCACGCAGTGGATTCATAATTGGTTAAAGCGCGGCTGGAAAACCGCCGCCAAACAGCCGGTGAAAAATGCCGAGCTGTGGCAGGCACTGCACGAAGAAACCCAGCGTCACCAAATCCAGTGGCACTGGGTGAAAGGTCACAGCGGGCATCCGGGTAATGAGAAAGCGGATGCGCTCGCCAATACCGCCATTGACGAGCACATTGAAAGGAGAGCCTGATGCGCCAAATAGTGCTCGATACTGAGACAACGGGTATCGACCCCAAACAAGGGCATCGGTTGGTCGAGATCGGTGCGATTGAGATGGTGAATCGCCGCTTTACCGGGCGAACTTACCACCAATATATTAACCCAGAGCGGCACATCGATGCCGAGGTGGTGGCCGTCCACGGCATTGATGATGAGCGCGTGGCTAACGAGCCGGTCTTTGCCGAAGTGGCCGATGCGTTTTGGGAGTTTATCCAAGGGGCGGAGCTTGTGATTCATAACGCGGCGTTTGACGTCGGCTTTATCGATCACGAGCTTGCCATGCTCAACCAGAAGCGTGGCTCACCGGTGCTCGGCCCGGTAGCTGATTACTGCGGCATTCTCGATACCCTGGACATGGCGCGGCAGAAACATCCTGGCCAGCGCAACAACCTTGATGCGTTGTGCAAACGCTACGATATCGATAACGGTCATCGCGTTCTGCACGGGGCGTTGCTGGATGCCGAGATTCTAGCCGAGGTTTATCTCTCGATGACCGGGGGGCAAACCGCGCTCACGCTGGATTCAGGCAGCCAACATAGCGATGAAAGCAGTGGGGCTCACCAAGGTCTTTCCATTCAGCGTTTAGCGCTAACGCCGGGGCAGTTGCGCGTTATCCGCCCAAGCGAGGCGGAGCAAAAAGCCCACATCGCCAAGTGCGAAGCGCACCAACTGCGTTGGCCTGAGGATGCCCATGCTTAAACGCGATATCCCCACGCAGGAAAGTGCCGGTCGCGTTATCGTGTTAGCCAAGAGCAAGCTGGCGCCCGCTGTTTTACCCACTCACGGTGAGCCACATACACCGCTACAGCCTTGGCAACCTTGGGATGCCAGCATGCAGCCACTTTGCTACTGGGATGACGAGCCGGTGGCGCTCAAAGTAGTTACGCGGCCGGAAGAGGGGTGGATCGACGGTCGACAGTGGATGGCCGAGCTACCCAGCCGGTGGTTTAGTTTGCTTTCAACCGCTCTTCAGGTGGGGGCGTGGTTAGAGAATCACCGCTTCTGCGGCCGCTGTGGTGCGCACGCCACCCGGCTTGAAGCCGAGTTTGCCATGCACTGCCACGCCTGCGGCCATCGCAATTATCCGCGTATTTCGCCGTGTATTATCACGCTGGTGACTTGTGGTGAGTCGTTGTTGTTGGCACGCAGCCCGCGTTTTCCACCGGGGCGTTACTCCACCCTTGCGGGCTTTATCGAGCCCGGCGAATCGGCCGAAGAGGCCGTTCACCGCGAGGTATTTGAAGAGGTCGGCGTGCATATTGATCAGCTGCGCTACTATCAGAGCCAGGCGTGGCCTTTTCCCCATTCGTTGATGCTGGGGTTTTTTGCCGAAGCGACCACCAAGCGCATCCGCATTGATGGCGTTGAAATCGCGGATGCCGCCTGGTTCTCGCCGCGTAAGCTTCCCGCCTTACCGCCACCGTACTCCATCTCCCGCGAGCTTATCGAAGTGCATCTTGAAAAGTGGCAGCAATAAGCATAGGCACAAGTAGCTGGAAAACGGCGCCCGTTTAGGCTCTCTCGGCGCCGTGAGTTCGCTAGGGGATGGCCCGACTTGGGCGTCAGGTTTAGCGGCTAGGGAAGAGCGATGTCAGCTTGGTAGCGAGCATGACGTTGCCCGTGGCTTTGAGCTTACCCGTCATAAATGCCGTCATACCGTTAATCTCACCGCTCATGATGCCTTTGAGCGTGTCGGTGGTCAGGCTTAGGCTGACCGAAGGGTCATCGTGTTCACCTTCCTGAATATCGAGATTGCCGTCGTCGATATGCAAGTAGTAATCACCGGCATCGGAAAAGTGAAACTGAAAAACCTCGTTCATGCCTTTTGCCGCTTCGGGGTTAAACCGGCTTTTTAGCTTTTCTAGCGTGGTTGATGACATGGGTAGTGCATCCTTTGATGTAGAGTCGCTGATGATGAGGGTATTTCAAACATATGTTTTAATCAAGTGTGGATCACCTCCAGCTTAAGAAAGGTCATAAAATAGTGGCCATGACTCAATGAGGAGATAGCCTGTGAGCGAGTGGATAATCGAGCAAGGAACCTTTTTGCTCCAAACGTTAGTGGTGGTGGGATTAATCGGTATCGCTGTGGTGCTGGTGATGCGGGCGAAAGAGGGGGCGGATCAAGCCTTCACGCTGCGCATTGATACACTGAATGATCAGCGCCGCTACCGTCGGCGGCGGTTGAAAATGGCCGCCTCCGCGCCGAATCAACGCAAAAAACTCATGAAGGCTTTTCGCCGGGACGATAAAACGCGGGAAAAAAACGCGTCAAAAAAGAGTGACGAGGGCGATCATCAGCGCGTCTGGGTGCTGGATTTTCATGGCGATATCAGAGCCTCCGCGACCGAGCACTTTGCCGAGGAAGTCTCTGCGATTATCGATGTGGCAGAGGCCAACGATGAAGTCGTGGTGCGCTTGGAGTCGGGAGGTGGGCTCGTGCATGCATACGGGCTGGCGGCCGCTCAGGTCGATCGATTGAGAGACGCGGGTCTAAAGACCACGGTATGTATCGATAAGGTGGCGGCAAGCGGCGGCTACCTGATGGCGTGCAGCGCCACCCATATTAAAGCGGCGCCTTTCGCCGTGATCGGCTCGATTGGCGTGGTCGCGCAAGTGCCCAATATCCATCGGCTACTGAAGCGCCATGATATCGATGTCGAGCTTTTAACCGCGGGCAAGTACAAGCGCACATTGACCGTGTTGGGCGAAAACACCGAGGAAGGGCGCGAGAAATTTATGGATGACCTGGAAAATACGCACCGGCTTTTTAAAGCGCATGTGGCCGAGCGTCGTCCGCAAATGGATATTGATACTCTCGCGACCGGAGAGATCTGGTACGGCAGTGAAGCGGTAGAACTCAAACTGATCGACAGCGTGCAAACCAGTGAAGCTTACCTATTTGAGCGGATGCAGAAGGCTAAGGTAATGAGCGTTGCGTTGGAGCCGCCGCAAACCTTAAGCCGAAAGCTAGGGCAAGCGGTCTCCCATGGCATTGAGCGGGCGGGTGTAAAAACGCTGGGCGTGTTGGAAGCATCACGCTGGTACAAGCAATAAGCGGTATGACAGGCCTGAATGAAACGTAGCCACTAGCGGCAAAACCTTGTCGCTAGTGTTTCGACAATGGCTTTTGCTCCGTCGCTTGTCAGCGAGTAGTAAATGGTTTGCGATTCACGCCGCGTATTGACCAGGTTCTCGCGGCGTAAAATGGCAAGATGCTGCGAAAGCGCTGACTGACTCAGCGCTAACTGCTGGTTTATCTGTGTCACCGACAGCTCCTTCTCTAACAGTAGACACACGATTTGCAGCCTTTTTTCATTCGCCATGGCTTTCAATAACGACGTAGCCTGCTCAATGGCACGGCCATTATGGGCCAGCAAATCAGTGGCGGCGCTATGGGAAGGGGGCATGGGATTCTCCTGGCCTAGGCGATACAACGCGCTCTTTTATGTCTTATGTTAACGGTTATGTAATGTTCGGTAATTTAGCAAGCCTTGTCCAAACGGCTGGTTAACGGTTAATCAATGGTAGTGAAACGCATGTTTGTTGACAATGTGTGTGATTTTGTACGTCTTTAGTCGCCATTTAGCCCATAGTATGACGGCTTTTTCCCCGTTTCCTTTATAAAGTGTCAACAATTACATCAACGCTGCCATTTATGTGGCGCCTTCACCGTAGACCAGCACTGACAGATAGGGCACCTATGAGCCGTTATCAACAAGAATTTCAGCAAGCAACGCAGCAGCCGGAAGCGTTCTGGGCGGAGCAAGCCAAGCGCATCCCATGGTTTACCCAGCCGTCGACGATTCTGTCCTACGACGACCAGCAGCACGCGCGCTGGTTCGACGATGGTGAAATGAACATTTGCCACGCAGCACTTGACTACCACGTGGAGCAAGGGCGTGGCGAGCAGCCGGCGGTCTACTGGGACTCGCCGGTCACCGATAAAAAAGCCACCATTACCTTTGCGGAAATGCGTGATCGGGTTGCTTACTTTGCCGGTGCCCTGCAAGAGCTTGGCGTTGAGAAGGGCGATCGTGTGGTCATCTATATGCCCATGATTCCCGAAGCGCTAGTGGCGATGTATGCCTGCGCGCGCCTTGGAGCGATTCATTCGGTGGTGTTTGGCGGCTTTGCGCCTCACGAACTGGCCGTGCGCATTGATGATGCAAAACCGAAAGTCGTGGTCGCTGCCTCTTGCGGCGTCGAAGTGAATAAAGTCCTGCCTTATAAACCCATTATTGACCAAGCGATTGAGCAGAGCGAACACAAGCCTGAAGCGTGTGTGGTCTATCAGCGTGAAGAGCAGCGTGCAGAGCTAAAGGAAGGCGATCACGATTGGGCAGCGCTGGTCGAAAAAGCACCCTACACTGATTGCGTCCCGGTAAAGGGCACCGACCCGCTCTACGTGCTTTATACCTCCGGCACCACGGGTAAACCCAAAGGAGTGGTGCGGGATACGGCCGGCTATGCCGTCGCGCTGGCGTACTCGATGGAGGTTATTTACGACGTCGAGCCGGGCGATGTGTTCTTCTCCGCGTCCGATGTTGGCTGGGTCGTGGGTCACTCCTATATCGTTTATGCGCCTCTGCTGCGCGGCTGCACCACGGTGGTGTACGAAGGTAAACCGGTCAAAACGCCGGATGCCGGCGCTTTCTGGCGGCTGATTGAAGAGTATAGGGTAAAAAGCTTCTTTACCGCGCCGACTGCCTTCAGGGCGATCAAAAAAGAAGATCCCGATGCCAAGCTGCTAGAACAGTACGATATCAGCAGTTTGAAAAACCTCTATTTGGCGGGGGAGCGACTCGATCCGCCCACGTTCCACTGGTTGGATGATCTGCTCGATGTGCCGGTGATTGATCACTGGTGGCAAACCGAAACCGGCTGGCCCATCGCCGCTAACCTACCGGGTCTTGAGCCGATGCCAACCAAAGCCGGCTCGGCGACCGTGCCTGTGCCGGGCTTTAACGTGCAAATTCTCGACCGGGACGGCGAACAGACGGGACCCATGGAGCAGGGCAGCGTGGTGATTAAACAGCCAATGCCGCCGGGCTGCTTGGTCGGCGTATGGGGCGATCCTCAGCGCTTCCATAGCGCCTACATGGCAGCGTTTCCTGGTTACTACTTAACCGGTGATGGTGGCTACATCGATGAAGACGGTTACCTCTTCATCATGGGGCGCACGGATGATGTGATCAACGTTGCCGGGCATCGCCTCTCTACCGGTGAGATGGAGGAAGTAGTGGGTGCCCATCCTGCGGTGGCGGAGTGCGCGGTGATTGGTATTCACGATGAGCTAAAAGGGCAGCTCCCGGTTGGGCTGGTGATCCCCAAAGACGGTTTTGACGGTGACGAAGCCACGCTGGAGAGTGAGCTGATTGCACGGGTTCGCGATCAAATTGGCCCGATTGCTTGCTTCAAGCAGGTACTGGTCGTGAGCCGATTGCCTAAAACGCGCTCCGGTAAAATTTTGCGTAAGCTTTTGCGCAACATTGCCGACGGTAAAGAGTTTGGTGTGCCATCGACCATTGACGACCCTACCAGCTTGGAGGATGTGCACGGCGCTATGCGTGATCGCGCGGTTGGGGCGTCGGATAAAGCTACACCGGTATAAAGCCCGCTTTGATGCGCTACGAAGCCGCCGATGTTCTCGGCGGCTTTTTTATACCGTTATCGTTCAATCTTTGCCAATTCCACATAAAAACCTTGGTTCTACGAAAGGTGGAATCCAAAAGAGAGGTGCGTATAATGCCCGCGCTGCCTGTTTTGGGCGCAGAGGGTTCCCTTACCCCTCTTTCACTTAACCAAAAAGGATACCCCACCTATGTTCGCGTTAACCGACGCTCAGTACCGTCGCTGCCTTCTCGTAATGGTAGCGTTTCATATCGGCATCATCGCCGCGAGTAACTACTTGGTTCAGCTGCCGTTTACGCTTTTCGGTTGGCATACCACCTGGGGAGCTTTCAGCTTTCCGTTTATCTTTCTCGCCACGGATTTAACCGTTCGGCTCTTTGGTAAAGAGCCTGCTCGCGCCATTATTGTGCGTGTCATGCTGCCTGCGTTGGTCATTTCGTATCTGATTTCCGTTATTTTTCCCCGTGGCGAATATGTGGGTTTAGCCGGCCTCGGTGAAGTGAACCTATTTGTTGCCCGCATCGCCATTGCCAGCTTTTTAGCCTACGTGCTGGGTCAACTGTTGGATGTGCAAGTATTTGACCGCTTGCGCCAGTGGAGCTGGTGGGTAGCGCCTGTATGTTCAACCATTGTGGGCAATTTCGCCGATACGCTAGCGTTTTTCTCGGCGGCGTTTTATCAAAGCCCGGATCCTTTCATGGCGGCCAATTGGGTGGAGATAGCACTGGTGGATTACGTGATTAAACTCGGCATTAGCCTGCTGTTTTTCTTGCCCTTATACGGCGTGCTGTTGGCATGGTTAACGCGCCGCTTAGTGGTGTGGACAGGGCATCGCGACGCTGAGCCGCGCCCTGCTGTGTCATAATCAGGTCATGGCCAAGCAATAAGCCTTGGCCAACATGAGTCTAAAAGCGAAGATGCCAGGAGTTTTTATGTCTAACGCTTCCCCCGTTGAACTGCACTATCTGGATGCCGGACCTGCCGAGAGGGACTCAGCGGCGAGTGACGCTTTGCCCTTAGTAGTGATCCACGGCTTGTTGGGCAGTGCGGATAACTGGCGCTCGCACCTGAAAGTATGGCAATCACAACGCCGTGTGATCGCTGTGGATTTGCGTAATCATGGCCGCTCACCCCACGCAAAGGGAATGGCCTACGTAACCTTGAGCGACGATGTGCTCGCGCTCTTGGATCGTCTCGGAGTGGAGCGAGCCCATATCCTGGGCCATTCCATGGGGGGGAAAGTGGCGATTAGCCTGGCGCGTTTAGCACCCGAGCGCGTCGCTTCGCTCCTGGTAGCCGATATCGCTCCCGTTGCCTATCGGCATGGGCACGATGATGTGTTTGCCGCACTGCGCGAAGTGGAACGCGGCCATCCGCAAAATCGACGTGAGGCGGATGAATTGCTGGCAAAGCACGTCGACCACCGCCCCACGCGGCTTTTTTTGGCCACCAACCTGGAGCGGCGTGAAAGTGAAAAGGGGAGCGTGCTGGCGCTACGTATCGGGCTGGATGCCATCATGGCAGGGTATGACGATGTGATCGGCGAGCCGGCGGCAGGTGAAAATCCCTATGAGGGGCCAACGCTGGTATTGAGAGGGGAAGATTCCCACTATGTCAGCGATGACATGCTGCCCACCCTTCGCGCAGTGCTGCCCCAAGCGCGGGTAGTGACGTTGAAAAACGCTGGACACTGGCTGCATGCCGACCAACCCGCAGCATTTCAAAAAGCAGTGGAAGCATTTCTGGCGTCGCAGTCTAAATAGGCGTTAGTGATCCATTAGGCGGGATCCGACAGCGTCACTACCTCTAAGGCGTGTGAAGCTGGGTCGCGCAAGAAGCGGGTCAGAATGCGATAGGCATCTAAGTCAAAGGCAGCGCTGCTTGTGGTCAATTCGTCGGCGGCAGTTTCACTCTCTGCCGTGCCTAAGTAGCGCCACTGATTGACGACGTGATACGCGACCTGTTGGCTGTGTGGGTGGCGCTCTTTAATGGCAATGCGCCCCGGCCAAGGCCAGGCGCTAACCTGTAGCTGCGCGAGTGCGTTTTGGGCGCGCCGAGTGTGCTCTGCCAGTGTCTCTTGGCCGCAACATGCCCCGCGGCACTTGCCGATCTGGTAAGCGAAGCACCGACCTTGGCCCTTTTCCAGGCCCAAAACCAGGGGGCATAGTCGCTCTTCTTCGGCGATCTGTCTTAGTGCGCTTTTGGCATCGCGGGCGGAACGGAAAAGCCCGTATAGGTTGACCTTTACAAGCTCAATGGCGTTGGCGTCGAGCAAGGTGGGCTGTGTGGCTCCTTCCGGCCAGTGCCAAGCGGTGAGCCGGCGCTGTTTGCGCAATCGGCGGTTCATAATCGGCATCAAGGTTTTTACCAGCTGCGCTTCGCGCAGTTGTGCACCAAGGTCCCCCGCGGTTTCTTCCCACTCCACGCGCTGCACCTGCTGCGCGAGGCGCATCTCTTTATCGTCTTGGTGGTCGCGCTGAAAATGGCCGAGCACACGGCTACGCAGGTTGATGCTTTTTCCTACGTAAAGGGGGAGGTCGTTATGGCCGTAAAAAAGATATACCCCGGGTGTTTTGGGTAGCTGCTCTAGTCGTTCCAAGTCGAGGTGGGCGGGAAGACTGCGGTGGCGCTTCTCGGTGGCGAGTAGCTGTTCCCACTCCTCAAGCGAGTGCTGCGCTTGCCAGGTTTGCCATAGCGACCACAAAGCTTCAACGTCATCCCCCGCGCGGTGGTGACGTATCGCCGAAATACCATGACGGGCCAGTAGTGCTGGCAGGTTATGCTTACGCTCTTGGGGCGCAATGCGACGTGATAAGCGTAGTGTGCATAAAAGCGGAGAGCGGTAATCCAGCCCGGCACGTTTGAACTCATTGCGTAGAAAACCAAAGTCAAAGCGCGCATTGTGAGCGACCAGCGGGGCGTTACCGAGCCACTCATAAAGCGAAGACGCGATATCGACAAAACGCGGAGCATCGCTGAGCATGGCGTCACTGATGCCCGTCAACTGGGTGATATTGAAGGGAACTCGCTCCTCGGGATAAATAAGGCTTGTCCAGCGGTCAACGATATCGCCCTCAACCACTTTGAGCGCTGCGATTTCGGTGATGCGATCGCGCGTGGCCCGTGTGCCGGTGGTTTCGACGTCGACAAAAATCAGGGTAGAAGAGGTCATGTCAGCGTTTATGCGGGTCGATGGCTAATTGTTCAACCTCCAATGGAGCATCGCTGATACCCCGCTGATGAAGATACTCCTCAAAGGCGCGGTAACGGCGGGTATCCACGGCGGCAGGCGTTAATGCCGTGCGTCGCAGCAAATCCTCCCAGGCATTGGCATTAATGCTGTTATCAAGCACCGGGTAGGCCTCGATTAATGTCTCCCAGGCAAGACTTGGGTTGTCGATCATCCAGTGCGCGGCTTCTTCAAGCGCGATGACAAAGCCTCTCCAGGTGTCGGCGCGCTTGGTGATCGAGTGACTGTTGGCCATTACGATCAGGCCATCATGGCGAGGTATGGAGAGCGCTGAAAAAGGAATGACCTTGGCTTCGATACCTTCAGTGGCAAGCTGTGCGGGGAGAGTGAGATAGAAGCCATCAGCGACCGCCTGAACTTGCTGCGAGCTGAGCGCACGCGCGGCGTCGAAATGCAGGCTTTCGGGCGTAAGGGGGTCGTCGGTTTGAGGAAGGCTACTAGGCACGAGTTCAGGAATAATCAATTGCTCGCCTTCGCGGGTAGTAAAGCCGAAATGTAGCGTTTCAATGGCCGCCACGTTATCGCGAGAGTTGCCGTTATCCAAGTGTTTCTCGGTGGTGATGATGGCATTTAAGGGCGTTTCAATTAGCGTGGCGATGCGAGTCAGCGCCGCACCCTGATGGGCGCTCAAGTGCAGAAGGCTCTGGCGTCCTAGGGCGAGGTCGATTTCGCCAGCAGCGAGAAGCTTAGTGGGTAGCGAAGGATCGCCGGGCGCCTGCCACTGCACTTCCAGCCCTTGCTGCTGAAAAAGGCCTCGCGCTTTGGCCAGCAAAATGGGGGCGTGTTGTGGGCTCAAAAACCAGTCTAACATCAAGGTGACGGTTTCAAGTGGTGGGGCCGCGAGCGGCTCAGGGGGGGCGATTGCCATTGTGGGGGCGTCATCCTCCCCTTTTTCCACCTGCCAGAGCCCCTCCGGAAGTTGGACATCCGATTCCAGCGAGGGTGTGTCTGGCTCTTCCGCGCTGACCACGGTGGTCAGCGCGATAGACAGCAGAGCAATAAAAAACAGCACAATAAAAGTGGGTACGGTGCGCAAACAGCATCGTAGCATAATGAGTACTCCAAGAATTATCGCGTTGAGTTTATCCGCATCGCAAACAGACTGGCTAGTCTCCCCCTCAACGCGGCATTTCAGTATCGCTTCAGTAAATTCGGCCCTCGCGTGTAATAATGCAGGGGTATTGAGCTGAGATGGGGAATCATGGACGCACTGTATACCTTCTTTCTGCTCGGCGGTTCGTTAATGGCGCTGAGCATTTTAGCCAGCCGTTTATCGTCGCTCATGGGCGTGCCGCTGCTGCTGATCTTTTTGGGCTTGGGGATGCTCGCCGGGGAAGAGGGCATTCTCGGCATCGTGTTTGATGATTACTCGATGGCTTTTGTCATCGGCCATCTCGCGCTGGCGATGATTCTTTTGGATGGTGGCTTGCGCACGCGGCTAAAAACGTTCCGCGTCGGGTTTAAGCCAGCGCTCTCACTGGCCACGTTAGGGGTGTTTCTCACCAGTGCGATTGTCGGGATGATCGCGACCTGGATGTTCAACCTGACGCTGGTGCAGGGGCTTTTGGTGGGGGCCATTGTCGGTTCTACCGACGCGGCGGCGGTTTTCTCCATGCTAAGCGGCCGTGGCGTGAACTTAAATGAGCGCGTGGGCGCGACGCTTGAAATTGAGTCGGGTACCAACGACCCGATGGCGATTTTTCTCACTCTAATGCTTGTCGAGCTACTCGTGGGTGAGCTCGGTGGTTGGCAAGAAACGCTGCTCTTTTTCGTTTCCCAGTTTGGGGTGGGGCTTGTAATAGGGGTTGGCGGCGGTTGGGCAAGCGCCAAACTGCTGCGCTGGCTGGATTTGGCTCCAGGGCTCTATTCGATGCTGGCGCTGGCCTTGGGGTTCAGTGTTTTTGGCCTGACAAGCGTCCTGGGGGGAAGTGGCTTTTTAGCCATTTACTTGGCTGGCCTAATGATTGGTAATCAGCCGGGTCGACATTTGAACTTTATCTTACCGGTACACGATGGTTTGGCCTGGCTGAGCCAAATTGGCTTGTTCCTGGTGCTCGGGCTTTTGGTAACCCCCAGCGAGCTCTGGGAGGTAGCACTGCCGGCCTCAGTCGTTGCGCTGGCGCTCATTTTCCTGGCCCGCCCCCTTGCGGTGTTGATCACCATTAAGCCATTTTTCAAGTTCCGCTGGCGAGAAACCTTCTTCATCGCCTGGGTGGGGCTGCGTGGGGCAGTGCCGATCGTACTAGCGATTTTTCCTGTGATTGGGGGAGTAGAGAACGCTTCGCTCTATTTTAATATCGCTTTTGCGGTGGTGCTCATGTCGCTGTTGATACAGGGCGGATCGCTGGCGTGGATGGCACACTGGATGCGAGTGGAAGTGCCAACCGGCACGACCCCCAATCGCCGTGGCCCGCTTGGCATAATGCCTGAAAATGATTTTGAGATGTTCGTTTATGAAGTGGAGAACCAAGACCTGGAGGATGTTCCCATCCGGCTTTTACGCTTCCCTTCAGGGGCGCTAATCTCTGCTCTTTTTCGTAATCATGTCATGTTGCACCCCAAAGGGAGTACACGGCTTAGATTAGGCGACGTTATCTGTGTGATCGGACGTACCGAAGACCTCCCGGCGCTTAATCGTTTGTTCAACGGAGACGCCAGGTTAAAGCAAGAGCGCGCTTTTTTTGGCACGTTTACGTTAGACGGCAGTGCGCGAATGCAGGATATTGCCCAAGCCTATGGCTTAACCTTAAGCCAAGGCGAGCAGGACATGACGCTAGAGGAGTTCATTGCCTTGCGTGTGGGTGGGCACCCAGTAGTGGGCGATGACATCGATTGGCACGGCATTCATTGGGTCGTAAGCGACATGGAAGGGGGTAAAATCACCCGGGTAGGCCTACGGCTTTATTAATTACGAAACCCGCAAATACTCAACAACCCCAGGTGTTGCTGGGGCTTGAGTGCTGTTAATAAAAACGAAAAAGGGGAATCAGCTAAATAACTGATTCCCCTTTAAATCTTGGCGGAGGGACAGGGATTCGAACCCTGGAAGGGCTATTAACCCTTGCCGGTTTTCAAGACCGGTGCATTCAACCGCTCTGCCATCCCTCCGACTTGGCTGCGTATACTACCAGCTTTTCCTTAGAAGTCAACGCGCTCTACTGAAAAGTCGCTAAGCCGTAGCGCTAGCCGGCTAGTCGCTGAATGCCCATCCAAAGAAGGCGCAGCGCTAAAAGCGTCAATACGCCTTTGAACAAGGCATCGAAACGAAGCTCAGACAGGTGGTGGAGCAGGCGAACGCCGATCCATGTGCCAACAAACCCGCACGCGATCATAGCAAAAAGCAAGCCCAACCAATCATGAAAGAGAAACCCTGCTAAGCCAAAGACAAACACTTTGGTGAGGTGTTGAAGTGACATGCAGGCAGAAAAGGTCGCGACCTTGTTTAAGCGGTACGCTTGGCTCTGCTTGATAAAAGCAGACACCATAGGCCCGCTAGCTCCAATAAGACTGGACAAAAACGTTGTGGTGGCGCCCGCTACGACCGTACCGGTAAAACCCAGTGCGTGTTTGGGGAGCGGGGGCCCCCAGCAGGAGTAGAGCACAAAAGCTGCTATGCAAAGCTCGAGTATACCGGCGGGCAGGCGAATGAGTAGCCAAGTGGCGGCGATCGCCCCAATTACAATACCGGGAAGAAAAGCCGCGATCGTTCGGCGATCAATATATCGCCACGTTAACGCCGTTCGGCCTACATTGGAGCCCAGTTGCACCATGCCATGAACGGGAATAAGGGCGGCGGCTGGCATTACCTGGGCCATCGCCATGATCATCAAAAGTCCACCGCCGACGCCAACGGCAGCGGTAATGGCCGACGTTAGCGCGGAGATAATGATCAGTAAGGCATTAATGCCGCCGGGCAGTGGGGAGAGGGAGTCAAGCAGTGCGGTCATCGTGTGGCCAAACAGAAAAAATTACGGTGCTATATTATCACTCAGCCAAGCAGTGAATGTTGCCCAAGAGCGTTCGTCGGCGGTTTCATGGTAGCGGTCACTGCCAAACACGCTGAAGGCATGGGGCGCGTTGGCATAGATGCCGATCTCATATTCAGTGCCTACCTCTTCGAATTCAACGGCCAGTGTGGTCACGTCTTCAAGGCTAACAATGCTATCAGCACCGCCATGCGCGATAAAAATAGGCGCGGTATCCGCTTCGTACCGCTGTCCTTCAGGGGTAGCGAGCCCGCCATGAAAGCTCGCATACCCGGTCACGTTGTCAACGTTGGCGCGCGCCATTTCGAGTGTAACGGTACCGCCAAAGCAGTAGCCGAGAAGCACGCTGTTACTGGCGGCGCCTTGGGTTTTGGCCGCATCGATACCTGCCTGGGTGAGCTGCCGCATGCGTTCACGGTCTTGGTAGAGCCGGTTGGTCGCGGCTTGTTTGTCTTCTAACGCTTGGGGGCGGTTACCGGCGCCGAAGAGATCCATGGCAAAGGCGTCATAGCCTTGTTGGGCAAGCATATCCGCTCTTTGGCGTTCGTAATCATCCAATCCATCCCAGTCGTGAATGATGATCACGCTGCCTTTTGCGTTACCGTGTGCCGGAACATAATAGCCTTCAAAGGCTTCCTCCTGTGCTGTGTAGCGTATGTTGTCTCCTTCGGGCGTGAAGGCGAAAGCAGGTGCGGTGGCAACAAGAAACGAGGTGCTGACTAGCGCTTTTTTTAAGGGAAACATAGGAAGGCCTATCAATAGGTGAAAAGGGATGACGCTATCTCCTGCTACAAGGATAGCGTAGGCCAAATTGGCTTGCGTGGAATGGCTAGGCTTGCGTTGGGAACCTGGGCGCGGCATGCTTGTCAGTTGTTAGTAACGCGTTTTTAAGGAGCAAGTCGCATGGCTTACAACGACTCACGTGTTTCACGTTCAGCAACCGCTGAGCAAACCGGCTATTCAAGTAGCGTTAGCGCGAACAAGGTGTTGCGTAACACCTATGCCTTGCTTGCAATGACGCTGCTTTTCTCCGCAGTGACGGCTGGCGGGGCGATGGCGCTGGGTATCGAGCGCATGAACATTTTTGTGTTCTTTATCGGTGCTTATGGCCTGATGTTTTTGGTGCATAAAACGGCGAATTCAGCTGCGGGCCTGCTTGCGACGTTTGCTTTCACCGGTTTTATGGGGTTCACCCTCGGCCCGATTCTTTCGGCATACCTCGCGCTACCCAATGGGGCTTCGCTGATCATGACGGCGCTGGCCATGACCGGGATAACGTTTTTTGGTCTTTCAGCGGTGGCGTTGATCACTAAAAAGGATTTCGGTTTTTTGGCGAACTTCCTTTTTGCCGGCGCGATTGTGCTGATTTTGGCGATGGTGGCCGCGATAATTTTTAACATTCCCGCGCTTTCGCTCATGGTGTCGGCTGGCTTTGTGCTGTTTGCCTCCGCTGCGATTCTCTACCAAACCAGCGAAATCGTTCATCGTGCTGGCGAAACCAACTACATTTTGGCCACCGTCACGCTCTATGTATCTATCTATAATCTCTTTGTGAGCTTGCTTTCGCTGCTGGGCATTATGAGCAGCGATTAATACGCTAACGCCTGAAGCGGCGGTTTGAGCAGACCCTATCGAGAGGTGGGGTCTGTTTTTTGCTTTCAAGAAGGGAGTGAACGCGGTATGCGCTATGCGTTACTGGTCATGGGGGCACCTTATGTTAGCCAGGCGCCATACTCCGCGCTGCGTTTTGCGCATGCGCTGATCAGGCAAGGTCATACGCTTGAGAGCGTTTTTTTCTACCACAACGGTGTACACAATGCGTCTTTGCTGATTACGCCGCCTCAAGGCGGCGAATGCATACGCAGTGCTTGGCAGGCGCTGTATCACCAACACAGCGTTAAGCTAGATGTCTGTATCGCCGCAGCACTACAGCGTGGGCTGGTTGACGCGGCGGAAGCTAACCGGCATGGGTATGTCACGTATAACGTCGAGCCTCCGTTTGAACTGACGGGTCTAGGGCAGCTCATTACCCTTCAGCAGCGTTGCGATCGAGTGGTAACGTTTGCCCCATAACGGAGTGAGCTCATGACGAAAGAAAATACGTTGCTGGTAGTGATCAGGCAGGCACCGCAACGCGCGCATTGGCTAAGCGAAGCGCTTGATGCCGCCATGGTAGGGGCCGCTTTTGGGAAAACAGTCAGCCTTCTCTTTATGGGGGAAGGGGTGCTGGCGCTATTGCCCAATCAATTGCAAGGACCACATACTTCAACGTTGTTGCTGCCCACGCCGGAAACCCTCGCCATGTATGACATCCAACATTTATGCGTTCCGGCCGCCGATCTTCATGCGCTTAACATGGAAACGGAGCATCTGATCGGCGGGGTATTACCGCTGAATGAGGAGCAGCTTCGCGCTTGTTTTGCTGACGCTGCCCATGTCCTTAACTTCTAAAAGGGTAAAACCAGTGCGACTACATATTGTTAACCGTGCCCCGCAGTTTAACCGGGCATCATCCCAGGCGCTTCGGGCAATGGGGCCTGACGACAAACTTGTATTGATCGAAGATGCCGTTGTAGCGGTTTTGGAGCGCGAGTGGCAGGGCTGGACGCTTGCCCCAGAGCGAGTTTTCGTCATGGAAGAGGATTTAAGCATGCGCGGCTTACTCGATATGGTGGCGCCTCATCAGAGAGTTAATGTGGACGCTCTGGTCCAACTCACGGCGGAGTGTGAGCAGACTATTTCCTGGCATTAAAGTTTATACCGTTATCTTTTAATGCCTAAAACAACCACAAAATCTCGCTAAACAGAATCACCACGCGTACAAACCGATAGCACAGTGGCGTCGTCATCGCTGATGGAAATAAGCGCATGTCCCATTTCACTGTCAAAATAAATGCTGTCTCCTTCGCTTAAATGAAGCGGCGCGTAGAATTCAGTAAAAAGCGTAATATCACCGTGAAGGACCATCAAAAACTCTTCTCCATCGTGGCGAACCCACTGCTGGTACTCATCAAAGTGCCGCGCGCGAACCACTGTTTTAAAGGGAATCATGCGCTTTTGCGCGAGCTGATGCCCAAGTAACTCATGCTCATAGGTCGGGGTGGGGTGGAGCTTGCCTTTGCCCTTACGGGTTAAGTCTCGCCGCCCTAGGGTGTAGTGCTCGCGTTTGGGTGGGGTGAAAAGCTGCGGTAGATCAATATTTAAGCCTGAGGTCAGCTTCTGCACGACAGTAAATGTCGGGGATACCTGGTCATTCTCAATTTTTGACAGGGTGGAGCGAGCAAGGCCGGTGCGCTGGCTCACGTCCTCCAATGTCCATTGGTTCGACAAGCGAATCTGCTTAAGCCGCTCCCCTAAACGAAGCGGCTCAACAAATGGCTTACTGCCAGATGCAATACGCAGGGCAGCACGCTCTTCGGACGTCGCGGACATGGTAAGTCTCAAACCTCAGCATCGGTGGGTCAAAAAATAGGGAAGCGCCACTATAACATAGCGGTAAGTCACCAAGCCTTCCTTAGCCGAGGTTATGGAACCGATTCGAAAGGTTGGCCTAAAAGTGCTTTTAAATGCGCTTCAACGCCGCTGGCCAGGGTGGTGAGGTTATAGCCACCTTCAAGCACGGATACCACGCGGTTGTCCGCGTAAAGCGTCGCGATTTCCATTGCCATGTGCGTGACCCAGTAGAAATCTTCATCTTCAAGGCATACATCGGCCATGGGGTCATCGCGATGGGCATCAAAACCCGCTGAAAGCATGACAAGATCAGGTTTGAAAGCATGCAAGGCGGGTAGCCAGTGATTTTCCACGATGCGGCGGAATTCTTCACTTTGCGTGCCGACCTCAAGCGGTGTGTTCACCACGTTCTGCCACTCGCTGCGTAAATAGCGCCACGGATAAAAAGGGTACTGAAAGCTGCTGCAAATCAGATAATTCGGATCGTTTTTGAAGATATCGATCGTGCCGTTACACTGATGCACATCAAAATCCAGAATGGCGATGCGTCGAGCGCCGTATTTTTCCCGCGCATAGGCAGCGCCAACCGCTATATTGTTATAGAAGCAGAAGCCCATTGCGTCGGAAGCTTCGGCATGGTGGCCGGGCGGTCTGACGGCGCAAAACACGTTATCGGCCTGGCGCCGGAACACCTGATCCACACCGCGAAGAACGGCGCCCGCCGACATCCGTGCAGCTTTTAAACTGTCGGGATTCATCATGGTGTCGCTATCGAGCGTGACAATGCCTTCACTCGGAACGCATTTTTCTAATGCCTTTATATGGCGCATAGGGTGAACGCGCGCCAAGTCTTCGTCGGTGGCTTCCTTGGCATCCCCCTGCATGGTCTGCTGCAAAAGGCCGGATAGCGATAATCGTGCACTGATCGCCTCCAAACGCTTAGGGCTTTCCGGGTGTTCAGGCCCCATGTGGTGCAAAGAGCAGTGAGGGTGGGTAAGGTAGGCAGTGATCATTCAAGCGCTCCAATATGATTAAAGGCACCTTAATCGTGTCATGGTGTCATGCGACAGTGTCAATAAGTCGTAAACGCCATATTAATCGGACCGTACTGGGGGCATAGCGTACTTATTTTTGACCGCGGCGGGAGAGCTATACGTGAGTACACGCTTTTTACACCATTTTTTTGAACCGAAAACCATCGCGGTTTTTGGCGCATCGGAAAAACCCGAATCGTTAGGCGGCTTAGTGCTGCGCAATATTCAAGAAGGCGGTTTTAAAGGGACAATCTGGGCGGTGAATTTGCGCGGCTATGCGCAAGTTTTCGGTGAAACATGCGTCAGTCACGTCAATGACCTTCCCGAGGTGCCCGACTTAGCCGTTATCTGCTCGCCAATTGAGGGTGTGCCTCAGCTAATCAAACAGCTCGGCGCCTTTGGGGTGAAAGCTGCCGTGGTGCTATCGGGTGGCGCGCATTTGGATCGCGAAAAAGGCAGTAAAGGCTCGATTCGTGAGCGAATGCTCAAAGCCGCCCGCGCCTCGGGTATTCGCTTGCTGGGTCCTGAGTGCATGGGCGTCATTGTGCCGGGCAAAAAGCTCAATGCCTCCTATGCGAGCCAGCCGGTGCAAGCCGGGCGCGTCGCGTACTTGGGGCAGTCGGGCATGCTGGCCAATGCGATGATCGATTGGGCTGCCGGGCGCGATGTGGGCTTTTCCCACTTGATCACCGTGGGCGATAGCGTGGATGTGCTGCTGCCTGACTTGATCGACTATGTGAATCAGTTCTCTCCGGCACAAGCTATTTTGCTGCACTTGGAGCGGGTCAACGACGCACAGCACTTTATGACCGCACTGCGTGACGCTTCGCGTAACCGCTTGGTAGTGGCGATTAAAAGTGGCCGCACCACTGCCTCGGATATTTCCGGCATGCCACCCACGCCTGGCATTGCCAATCGCGACAAGGTATTTGACGCGGCGTTTTCACGCGCCGGTGTTGTGCGCGTGAATGATTCGGATGAGCTTATCGATGCGCTCGAAACCCTCTCGCGCATGAAGCCGCTCAAAGGGGATCGATTGGCGGTGGTCTCCAATGGCCTGGGTCCCGCGATGCTTGCCATCGACAAGCTCATTAGCGCGGGGGGTAAGCTTGCTGAGTTTGCCGTCGATACGCAACATGCGCTGAACAAAGGTCAAGTGGATATCAGCAAGCCGGGTGAAAACCCCGTCGACCTGGGCGGCAACGCAACGCCCCAGCGTTTTGTTGAGGCGTTGGAAATCGTGGCGGCCGATCCCAACGTCGACGCGGTATTGGTCGTACACGCGCCCACACGCTTAGCGCCCTCTATGGAAACGGCGCGGGCACTGATCGAGAATCGCAAGAAGTTTCGGCGAAACTTATTAACCAGCTGGATGGGACTAAAAGAGGCCCTCAACGCGCGCCATGAGTGCAATGTCGCGGGGATTCCGACCTACATTTCGCCGGAAAAAGCCGTGAAAGCGTTCATGCACATGGTCGATTACCAGCGTGTGCAGTTGCTGTTGCAAGAGATCCCTCCCAGCTTGCCGTTTTCCACCAGTGCCGATATTCGCGCGCAGTGCCGCACTCTGATCACCAGTGCCAAAGAGCAGGGCCGGCAAACCTTAACCCACTCGGAAACGGCCAAAGTGCTGGAAGCATACGGTATACCCACGGCGACCAGTGTCTATGTGCATACCGAAGAGCAAGCCCGCGATGCGGCGAAGCGCATCGATGGCCCCAAGGCGCTAAAAGTAGTCCACGAAGGGAACTGCTGGCCGTACCGGTACCGCAAGCATCCGCATAAAATTTCGGCCGGGTTGCTGCAAGATTTGGAAACCCCGGAAGACGTGGCGGAAGGGGTAACGCGCCTGGGGGAGAAGGTGCGCGAAAAATTTCCCGAATATCAAGTTCACGAATACTGCTTACAGCCGATGCAGCGCGGCAAGCATTCGATGCAGATTTGCGCAGGGATAACGCGTGACCCCGTGTTTGGGCCACTGATTGTCTTTGGTATTGGCGGCTATAAGGTCAATATTTTGGCCGACCGCCAGGTAGCGTTGCCCCCGCTCAACATGAGCCTTGCGGCCGACGTCGTAGGGCGCACCCATGCCGCTTCGCTTCTGCGCGAACACTCCGCTGAGCCGCAACGCGACATTAATCGTCTCTGTCAGTTACTGGTGAAACTCTCGCAGATGTCGTCAGATCTCACCGAATTAAGAGGGCTTGAGATCAATCCGCTGCTTCTCAATCGCGATGGCACGGTGGCGGTCGATTTTGCCATGGACCTCGGCACGCCCGCGCGTTTCGCCATCATGCCGTACCCGGAAGAGCTGCGGGAGTGGGTAACGCTGAAAAATGGCTGGCAAGTTGAGGTTCGCCCCATTCGCGCCGAAGACGCGCCGCTCATTACCAATTTCCATCGCCAACTCTCCGAAGAGAGCATTCGCTTTCGCTATTTCCACAATAAGTCGGATTTGAGCCAGCGTGACTTATCGATGCTTTCGCACATCAATTACGATCGTCAGATGGCCTTTATCGCCGAGCATCAGCGCGATGATGGCAGCAAAGAGATGTTAGGCGTGGTGCGTGTCTTTAATGATCCCGACAATATCCGCACTGAATTTTCCGTGATTATCCGCGATGATCTTCAAGGGCTCGGGATCGGTAGCCTGCTGATGAAGAAGATGATTAATTACTGTCGCAGCATTGGCACGCTGGAAATGATTGGCAAAATCATGGTGGATAATCACCCCATGCGTGCGTTGATGAAACACTTAGGCTTTAAGTGCCGCTACAACATGGATGAGCAGGTGATTGACGCGGTGATGCGCCTCAATGAGCCCGAGAGTGAGTGGCAGCGCCACCGTTTGGAGAGCATGCCAGACTAGGCTTATCAGCACAGAACGCGAGCAAGGGCGAGATACTCGTCCTTGCTCAAAACAGATAAACGGCGTGAATGCGTTAACCTATTAACGATTATTGCTAACGGTTGTTACGGCGCCAGTCGGAAGCGCTTCCAGGGTTCACCATCGCGGCGTTCGTAGCGGATACGGTCGTGTAAACGGCTGGGCTGGCCTTGCCAGAACTCCATCATATCAGGGATAACGCGGTAGCCGCCCCAGTGAATGGGACGTGGAATCTCCTGACCCTCATACGCTTGCTCAAAGCGCTTTTGGCGCTCTTCAATCCAGTTGCGATCAGGAATGACAACGCTCTGCGTTGCAATCCAGGCGCCTAGCTGGCTGCCCCGCGGACGACTGCTAAAGTACTCATCCGACTCCTGGGTAGAGACTTGCTCGGTGCGTCCTTCAATACGCACTTGGCGAGAAAGCGATGGCCACCAGAAGGTCAGTGCCGCGTAAGGCACATTGTTAAGTTCGCTGCCTTTGTGGCTATGGTAATTGGTAAAAAACACCATACCGTTTTCATCGAAATCTTTAAGCAGGACGACCCGGGAATGGGGGCGTCCTTGGCTGTCGACGGTCGAGAGTGTCATGGCGTTGCCATCACTCTCGTCGCTATCGAGGGCTAGGGTAAACCATTCATCAAAAAGGGAAAACGGCTCATCCGGCGTGAGTGACGTGTCGAGCCGGCCACCCTCATAGTCGCGCCGAATGTCAGCGATATTGCGTGTCATTGTATTACTCCCCCGAAAATTGTTTCACTCATGTTCGCTGCTCTAAAACAAAAGCTCAAGCGCTCTTTTTTGTTATAAGCTAGACCACCCGATTTGCACCATTAGCATATACGACCCGGTGCCAATGATAATGGAGAACAGCGCATTACGTCGCCACAGGTGAATGCCCGCCACCAGCAGGGATGCCATGATAAGCGGTAGCCCGTTGGCGCCGATGTTCAGTTGCCACGCCTGTGTGAGCGGGCGGAAATCACGTAGCGCATAGATAACCAAAATCAGCATCACGGCAGGGGGTAAGTAGCGCCCAAGGTGCAAAATCAAAGGGTGATCGGCCTGTTTCGCGAGTGCCACGAAAGGCACCACGCGCGTGGCAAAAGTGGCGAGCGCGCAGACAATAATCAGCTGCCATACCGGGTCAGTTAGCATGGGTACTCTCCTGACTGGCTACCGGGCGCACCTTGCAGTGGTAGTGAGCGAGCAGTAAGAGACTAGCGGAGCCTATCGCACCCAGAAGCAGATGCTGCTCGGGCAGCAGGAGAAGGGCGCCTACGCCCGTTCCCAGCGCCATGACAAAGGGCAGCGCCTGGCGCAAACGTTTGGCTTGTTCAAGCGTTAGCACAATAAAAAGGGCGGTTAAGGCAAACTCAATACCCTGGCTATTAAAGAGTTTGGCACTTCCGAGCGCGGCGCCGATTAACGTCCCTAGCACCCACCACGTCTGGTTCAGCAAACTCATCCGAAATGCGAGCGCATGGGATTGAGCAGATGAGGATGATTGAGAGGTTAAAAGCGAATAGGTTTCGTCGGTAAGCGCAAAGATCAGATAAGGCTTGCGCCATCCCGCCCCTTGAAAACGTTTCAGTAGCGACAAGCCATAAAAGACGTGACGCGAATTGAGCATCAGCGTTGCCACTGCCACTTCCATAAGCCCTGCGCCAGCGGCAAACAGCGCAATCGCCAAAAATTGCCCCGCGCCGGCATAGATCAAAAGCGACATGGCCAATGCCGCGTACCAAGCCATGCCCACCTCTACGGCGACAATGCCGAACGCAGCCCCAAGAGGTAAATACCCAAACATTACCGGTAAGGTTTGTCGGACGGCATCACGCCACGCCTGGCTGCTCACATCTCGCTCCTTTCAGGGTTAAACCGCTGCGACAATCAGCCCCGCATTCTATGAGAATCCATGGATAAATGCGAAACTCACGCCTTTGCTAACGCCATCATGCGAGCTGGGTAATGCGACAGTTTTTTGTATGGGACATTTTCGTTCGGCTATTTCACTGGGGGTTAGTGGCCGCCGTGCTCATGGCGTTTTACACCATGGAAACCCGTGGCGCGCCATTTTTGTTTCCCGTTGAAGTCCATGCGCAAGCGGGTTACATCGTACTTGGGTTACTGGCATTTCGTTGGCTTTGGGGGCTTCTAGGCAGCTACTACGCTCGCTTTAGCACCTTTCTTGCAGGGCCTTCCGCTTCACTTAGCTACGTGAAGAGCGCGATAAAGCGCACGCCTCAGCCTTACGCGGGGCATAATCCGCTGGGTGGCTGGATGGTGGTCATCATGCTGCTATCGTTAACGTTTCAAGCGCTTAGCGGGCTTTTTCTCAGCGATGATATTTTCTTTCAAGCGCCATTTTACGGTGTTGTCGGCGACGAGTTGAGCCAGACGCTAATGGGCTGGCATCGATTGAATGCCAACGTTTTGCTCGTGCTGATGGGGCTGCACGTAGCAGCCGTATTGGTCCATTGGCTGATGGGAGAAAAACTGGTGAGGGCGATGGTAACCGGGGTTAAATCACTCTCGCATCCGCCGGTCGACCGCCCCTCAGCGGGTGAGGGGCAAGTGCGCTGGCTATGGGCGTTAGTCGCGGTTTTTACGGGTATCACGGTTACCGTGTTATTGATCGCGCTGTAACTGACGACTGCGAAAGCGGGCGTAGCCCATGCAGCCGGTAAACAGCGCCAGCGATACCAGTGCTTCCGTCACCCCGCGCAGCGCTTGGCTGGGCAGGGTGGCCACCATCACCCCTTGAGTGAAATAGAGCAGGCTGACAAAGGCCAGCCAGGCATGCCCCCGCGGCCTACGCCCGATAATGGAGGGCAAAAACAGCACCAGCGGCAGCACAAAAGCGACAATCGGCCGCCAGTTAAAGCTGTCGCCCTGGAGTAGAAAGCCGCGGTAAAGCGTTAGCAACATGAGTGCCACATAGCTTATTAGCACCAGCTGGCGTGAGCGCTGGGTCAAATAATCCAGCCCGTATTGCGCTTCAACACTCTCTAACCACTGACGCATTAGGCCTCCTCGCGCATGGCGCGTAGCGCCAGCGCTAGCCGGGCGATACGTTTACCCTGGGCGACGCAGAGGGCGCGCTCTTGGGTGTCAACATGGCGGTCGCTGCGAGCGCCGGCGACGTGGCTTGCGCCATAGGGTGTTCCCCCTGTTTGTGTCGCGATCAGCTCGGTTTCGCTATAGGGGAGCCCGGCGAACACCATCCCGTGGTGCAACAACGGTACCAACATGGTGAGCAGCGTACTCTCCTGACCGCCATGCAGGCTAGACGAGGAGGTGAACGCGCAGGCGGGTTTGTCGACTAACGCGCCATTGATCCACAAGTTACTGGTGCTATCGAGAAAGTGCTTCACCGGAGCGGCCATATTGCCAAAGCGCGTCGGGCTACCCAAGGCCAATCCCGCACAGTGACGCAGGTCATCGAGGTCGGCGTAGATAGCGCCTTCTTCCGGGATTTCGGGGGCAACGGCTTCGCAGGTGGGGGATACCGAGGGCACGCAGCGCAGGCGAGCTTCTATACCGGCAACACTTTCCACCCCTTCTACGACTTGGCGTGCCATGGTCGCGGTGGCGCCGCTACGGGAGTAATACAACACAAGAATGTACGGCTGATTAGCGCTCATTGGGCGATCTCTTCATGGGCAAACACTTTCTGGGTAAGCATGGCGACGGCTATTGCATCAACACTAGGCCTATCCATGTTAGCAGACTCGGGTAAACGGCGGTAAACCCAGGCGATAGTGCCATCCGCGAGGGGCAGTTTGACCCGCTCGTAGCGAATGCCTAAACGCTCGTAGCGATCCAACCTCGCTAGCTGCTCTGAGGTGACGGTCAGGCGCAAACCTTCAATATGCTCGTTAGGCGCGCGGGAAATATCCAGGCCCTCGCGCTCGAAACCTTCAAGTGTGGCCGGCTCTGGCTCACCCGTTGCGCCCATGACCACAAAGCGCACCGGCGCGTATTTTAGCGTGCCATAGACAAAGACCTGATGCGGCCCCGGCTGAACCGCTGATAGGTGCTCAGGCCGGTCGTAAAACCAAGGGCTGAGCATGGTCAGCCAGAACCAAATGGCAAGTCCAACAAGCGCGATTAATACCCGCAGGGCGAAACGTTTTCGCTTTGTGTGTTTGCCTTCTCTTCTTTTCACGTGCGCAAACTTTAGCCGTTTCATAGTGTCTCCCTTATCTCCAACACGGAATGCTTAAGCATTGTGCCTGCTTTTGCTACGATGCGCTTACCACCTGCCGGAGGAATTCAAAATGAATCAGTCGCTGAGTGATGACAGGGATTTCAGGGCAATGATGGGGGATGTCAAACCGCTGCGCGGGCACAACCGTGCGGAAACGGGCAAAAAGCGGGCCAATGCCACCGAGGCCCAGCGCGCCCGTCGTGAGGCGGCCGAAGAGACATTAGGCGAGCGTAACTTTCTCTCGGACGATTTTGTCGATTTGGTGCCACCCTTCGATCCGATCGCCTTTCGGCGTGAAGGCATTCAGCAGGGCGTGATGGATAAGCTCAAGCACGGCGGCTACCCGGTGCAGGCCCAGCTTCACCTTAACCGCCGGCCGCTGGCGGAGTGCCGGCGCTTGCTTTTCCCTTTTATCCAAGATGCCTACGCCCACGACTTGCGCTCACTGCTGATTGTCCATGGCCGGGGTCGCGATATCGATAGCCCTGCTAACGTATTGCGCTCCTATCTGGCCAAGTGGCTCACCCAGTTTGACGAGGTGCAGGCCTATATCTCGGCGCAATCCGCCGATGGCGGCTTGGGAGCGACCTGGGTGATGCTACGCAAAAGCGATCGGGCCAAGGCCAATAACCGCGAGCGTCAGCAAAAGCGCCGAGGTTAAGCCACTCTCTGCCTTCCACGAGAAACGCCCCGGGATTTGCCTCGGGGCGTTTTCGTAGCGCCAATCAACGGCGTGAAGCCTTGCCTCGGCTTTAACGTTTTATGCGTAGGCTTCAGCGTCTTGTGGCGAGCGTTCGCGCTCACGGCGACGGAAAAGCGGCTCAGAGACATCCACTGCCGGCTGATAAGCGCGGCTGAAGATATGCAAGTTGCGCAGGGCATCCTCTACCCACTGATCCTCGCGAAGCGAGAGGCCATCAAAGCCGCAGCGGGTCATGAAGAAGAGCTGATCCACCAGCACATCGCCAATCGCGCGAATTTCGCCCTCATAGCCATAGCGCTCGCGCAAGAGGCGCGCGAGGCTGTAGCCACGGCCATCGGTGAACTTGGGGAACTCAATGGCGATCAGAGGCGCCTTCTGCAGCATCTCCACCAACTCGGGGTTCAACTCCGTATCGGGCGTTAACCACGGCGCGTGGGTGGTATGCTTTTTATCGCTGAGTTGCCATACCGAAAGCGGTAGAATCACGTGCTTATCTTCCCCCTCTTCGGGCGGCCCTTCGGCCGCCTCCGGGTCACGCACAAGCCACCAGGGGTCGTGGGCGACTTCGCCACGGTAAAGATACGGCCGGTGAGCGTGCGTCTCATGGGAAGAAGGCTGATCAGGCATACACATGCTCCTTAAAAGGCTTCAGGCCAATGCGGCGGTAAGTCTCCAGAAACGTCTCGCCATCGTTGCGATTGTCGACGTAGACACGCAGCACTTTGCTGATGACATCAGGAACATTTTCACGGCTGCACGAGGGGCCCAAAATCTTGCCCAGCGAGGCGTCGTTACCCTGGGCGCCGCCGAGTGAAATTTGGTACCACTCTTCGCCTTTTTTATCCACGCCGAGAATCCCGATATGGCCCACATGGTGGTGGCCGCAGGCGTTCATGCAGCCCGAAATATTGAGATCCAAGGGCCCCAGGTCGTAGAGGAAGTCCAAATCCTCGAAACGCTCTTGAATCGCCTGTGCCACCGGGATCGACTTGGCATTGGCAAGGGCGCAGTAATCGCCACCGGGGCAGCAGATTAAGTCGGACAGCGTGCCCACCGTGGGGTTGGCCATGCCCAGTGCCTCAAGGTCGTGCCAAAGTGCTTCGAGCTGATCCATCGGCACATCCGAGAGCACCAGGTTCTGCTCGTGGGTAACGCGAATTTCACCAAAGCTATACTTGTCGGCGAGGTCCGCCACCTGATGCATTTGCTCCCAGGTCACATCGCCCGGTGAGTGCTCCCGGCGCTTGAGCGACAGCGTGACGGCCTTGTAGCCTGGCACCTTATGCGCGCTGACGTTATTGGTCATAAAGCGACCAAAAGCACGATTTTCCCCGCGCAGCGCCTCGACGGCGGCGATGGCGTCCTCGCTAACCGGGCGGCGATCAGGGTCGACAAAGTAAGCAGCGACGCGTTCAACGCTCTCGTGAGTCAGTGTCTGCGGGCCGTCTTTTAGATGTGCCCACTCTTCCTCCACGCGGCGGCTAAACTCCTCAACGCCCAAGGCTTTGACCAGGATTTTAATCCTCGCCTTGAACTTGTTGTCGCGACGGCCGTACTGGTTATACACCCTCACGAGGGCTTCAAGATAGGTGAGCAGGTGCTGCCAGGGCAGGTCTGCGCGTACCACTTCACCGATCATCGGCGTGCGGCCAAGGCCGCCACCGGCGAGCACCTTCACACGCACTTCGCCGTTATCGTCGCGCCATAGGCGCAGCCCCACGTCGTGGACTTGAATCGCGGCGCGATCTTGTTCGGCGCCGGTCACGGCGATTTTGAATTTACGCGGCAGGTAAGCGAACTCGGGGTGGAACGTCGACCATTGGCGGATCAGTTCGCACCAGGGGCGTGGGTCCACTTCTTCATCCGCGGCGATGCCGGCGAACTGATCGGTGGTGGTGTTGCGAATATCGTTGCCGCTGGTCTGAATCGCGTGCATTTGCACGGTGGCAAGCTCGGCCAGCATATCCGGCACGGTCTCAAGCTTGGGCCAGTTAAGCTGTAAATTCGTGCGGGTCGTGAAGTGGCCATAGCCGCGGTCAAAGTCGCGGGCCAAATCGCCGAGTTTACGTAGCTGGTAGGACGCGAGTACGCCGTAGGGAATCGCAATTCGCAGCATGGGCGCATAGCGCTGAACATAAAGACCATTCTGCACACGCAGGGGGAGAAACTCCTCCTCGCTCAGGCGGCCAGCCAGGTAGCGCTGCATCTGGTCGCGAAACTGCGCAACGCGTTCATCTACCAACGTCTGGTCATGGGTATCATAGCGGTACATGGGGCACGGTCCTGCTTAATGCGAAGGTGTCGAGCGAATTACGACACGCTGTTGTTAGCTGATGCTGTTAGCTAAGGGAGTTAACCCAAAAGCTCAAGCTAAGAGTCATCACACCTTAACGCCTGGCTTATATTCAACAAAAGAATATATAATTATCTTTTTATTCACTTATGAGATTAAAAAAGGAGCAGGAGCGTCCATTAACTCACAAGCTGAGAGACCCAGCGACGACGCTGCCACACCCACACAAACGCCAGCGAATTGAGAAAGCGATACACCAACTGCACAAGCCAAATGCCCAGCAAGCCCACGTCGTTAACAATGCCGACCCACCACGCCAGCGGTAAAAACAGTAGCCACTGCATGCTAAGCGTTAAGGTCATCACCGTCCGTTGGGCGCCGGCGCCCATCAACGCCTGGGCCAGTACCAGGGCGCCGGCGTCAAGCACAATCATCGCCCCGGTCAGCTGTAGCGGAAGACGTCCCAGGGTGATGAGCGCCTCTTGATGAAAAAAAAGCCCCAATACCGGGCTGGGAAACAGCAGCATCGGTAGCGCAAGCAGCGCCAGCAGCAGCCAAGCAACTCTGAGCGCGTCCCATCCCCAGCGGTGCGCATCTTGACGCGCATCCCGGCCTAGCGCTTCCCCCACGAGGCTCATCGCCGCCACTCCCAGCCCCACGCCGGGCAAAATCAGCAGCAGGGATAAGTTGATCAGTACATGGCCCACGGCGACGCTGGCGGTATCTATTTGGCTGAGCATCCAGATCAGCACCGCATAACCGGCGGCAAACCAGAGCTGCTGTAAAGAGTGGGGCAGAGTAAGCGCCAGCGTTTGACGTAATTGCTGCAAAGTGGGTAAGTGCTGCAAAAAACCTTGCTGGCGGGCGCCTTTGAGGCTGACCGCAAGCCACGCCAACAGGCCGAGAAAAAGCGAAAGCGTTGTGCCCACACCGGCTCCGGCCGCCCCCATCTTTGGCAGTCCAGCGTGGCCAAAGATGAACCCAATACTGGCGAGCACGTTAATCAGATGAACGCAGACGATGATGCGCAGATAAAGCGTCGTGTATTGGCGCCCATTCCAATAGCCACGAAAACAGAGCGTCATCGCAATGGCGACAAGCGATACCACGCGCCAGCGAAAGTACGCCACGGCAATGGCATGCACCTCGCCGTTTTGGGTCATTAACCCGATAATCAGCGGCGCTTGCCACCATGCCAAAAGCGTTAACGGTAGCCCCAGCCCCAATGCAATCAGCAAGCCGGCATTGAGCGGCAGCGCAGGCGAAGGGCAGGCCGCCCCCGTGCGCTGCGCGGTTTGCGACTGCACGCCGGAAGAGAGGCCAAAGACCAGCGCGGTCAGCATAAACATGGCATAGCCGCCAACACCCACGCCCGCGAGGGCGGTTTCCCCCAGCGACCCCACGAGCGCGGCATCGATGAGATTCAGCACGCTTTGCGACAGCATGCCCAGCATGATCGGCAGCGCCAAGCGCATCACTTTGCGCCGCCGATGGCCCACTAACGCCATGGGTTAGCTCGGGTCGTAAGAGAGCACAGGCGCCAACCAGCGCTCAAGCTCAGAGAGTGCCATGCCTTTGCGTTCGGCGAGCACTTCGACTTGGTCCTGGGTGATTTTGCCGGTTGAGAAGTACTTCGATTGCGGGTGAGAAAAGTACCAGCCCGAGACCGCCGCCGCTGGCCACATGGCAAAGTTCTCGGTCAGCTCAAGCCCGGTATTTTGGGTCGCATCCAAGAGACGAAACAGCGTGGCTTTTTCGGTGTGATCGGGGCAGGCCGGGTAGCCGGGTGCCGGGCGAATGCCCTGGTACTTCTCGGCGATCAGGGCGTCATTGTCCAGCGTTTCTTCGGGCACATAGCCCCAGAACTCCTTGCGCACGCGCTCGTGCATGCGTTCGGCAAACGCTTCGGCCAAACGGTCGGTAAGGGCCTGCACCATGATGGCGTTGTAGTCATCGCCGGCGGCCTCGTAAGTTTTGCTCAACTCATACACACCGTGACCGGTAGTGACGGCAAAGGCGCCGATCCAGTCGGGCTGAGCGGTCTCTTTCGGTGCGATAAAATCGGCCAAACTGTAGCAGAGTCCATCACGCCCTTTGGTGGTTTGCTGACGGATATGGTGTAGCCGTTCAACAACCTCAGTGCGCCTATCATCACGGTAGACTTCGATGACATCGTCATCCACGGTGTTCGCCGGCCAGAAACCAATAACCCCACGCGCTTGAACGCGCTTCTCGTCGATCAGCTTGCGCAGCATCTTTTGCGCATCGTCGAACAGGTGGCGGGCGGCCTCGCCCACTTTGGCATCGTCCAAAATGTTGGGGTACTTGCCGGCCAGCTGCCAGCTCATAAAAAAGGGCGTCCAGTCGATACGCTCGACCAGTTCTTCAAGGTCGTAGTCGTCAAACACCTTAAGCCCCACAACGTTGGGCGTTGGCGGCGTATAGGCGGCCCAATCGGTGCGAAAGCGTCGCTTGCGCGCTTGCTCGTAGCTGAGGTCGGCGGCTTTGGGGCGGCGCTTGGCGTTACGCTCGCGGACTTTTTCGTACTCGGCGCGAATTTCCGCGACATAGCTGTGCTTGAGGTTTTCGGTCAGCAGACGGCCGGCGACGCCCACGGCCCGGGAGGCATCGGTGACGTAAATCACCGGGTGCTCGTACTGCGGCTCGATCTTCACCGCCGTATGCGCTTTTGACGTGGTCGCGCCGCCGATCAAAAGCGGTAAGTTCATGCCGCGACGCTGCATCTCTTTAGCGACATGCACCATCTCATCCAGCGACGGTGTAATCAGCCCCGAAAGGCCAATAATATCGGCGTTGTGCTCTTCGGCGGCTTGTAAGATCTTCTCCGTGGGCACCATCACCCCAAGGTCGATGACTTCGTAGTTGTTGCACTGCAGGACCACGCCAACGATATTTTTGCCAATGTCATGCACATCGCCCTTAACGGTCGCCATGACGATCTTGCCTTTAGTCTGGCTTTCGCCGCCGGATAGCTCGGCTTTCTCCGCCTCGATATAAGGAATGAGGTAGGCCACCGCCTGTTTCATGACCCGCGCCGATTTCACCACTTGGGGCAAGAACATTTTGCCCGCGCCGAACAGGTCGCCGACCACGTTCATGCCGTCCATTAGCGGGCCTTCGATCACCTCGATGGGACGGTTCGCCGCTTGGCGCGCCTCTTCGGTATCGTCTTCGATATAGGCGGTAATGCCTTTGACCAAGGCGTGCTGAATGCGCTCATTGACCTCCCAACTGCGCCAAGCGAGGTCCTCTTTTTTAGCGCCGCCGCTGCCATCGCCCTTGTACTGCTCGGCGATATCCAGAAGGCGCTCGGTGGCGTCGTCGCGGCGGTTAAGCACCACGTCTTCGACGGCTTCGCGTAGCTCGGTGGGCAGGTCATCGTACACCGCCAGCTGCCCGGCGTTGACGATCCCCATGGTGAGGCCCGCGCGAATGGCGTAGTAGAGGAAAACCGAGTGAATCGCCTCGCGTACGGGGTTGTTGCCGCGAAAAGAGAAAGAGACATTGGAGACGCCACCGGAGACCATGGCATGGGGCAGGTGTTCGCGAATCCACTGCGTTGCCTCGATAAAATCGACGGCGTAGTTATTGTGCTCCTCGATACCCGTGGCGATGGCGAAGATATTGGGGTCGAAAATAATGTCTTCCGGGGGGAAGCCGATTTCATCGACGAGCAGTCGATAGGCGCGCTCGCAAATTTCGGTTTTGCGCGCGAAGGTGTCCGCTTGGCCCGTTTCGTCGAACGCCATCACGACGATGGCGGCGCCAAAGCGGCGGCACTTGGTCGCTTGCTCGCGGAAGGCCGCTTCCCCCTCCTTGAGCGAGATGGAGTTGACCACCGCCTTGCCTTGGACGCACTTTAAACCGGCTTCGATGATCTCCCATTTTGACGAGTCGATCATGATCGGCACGCGGGCGATGTCCGGCTCACCGGCGATCAAGTTGAGAAAGCGGACCATCGCTTCCTGCGACTCGAGCATGCCCTCGTCCATGTTGATATCGATGATCTGGGCGCCGTTTTCCACCTGCTCTAGCGCTACCTCCAAGGCGGTCGTGAAGTCTTCCTCCACGATTAAACGCTTAAAGCGCGCCGAGCCGGTCACGTTGGTACGCTCGCCCACGTTAACAAATAGAGAGTCGGCCGCGATGTTGAACGGCTCAAGCCCGGATAAGCGGCAGGCCGCGCTGCGCTTGGGAATTTGGCGAGGGGGCATGTCCGCGACGGATTCGGCAATCGCGCGGATATGCTCGGGGGTGGAGCCGCAGCAGCCGCCGATAATATTGACCAGCCCGCTTTGGGCGAATTCGCTGACGATGGCCGACATCTCTTCCGGCGTTTGGTCGTACTCGCCGAATTCGTTCGGCAAGCCGGCGTTGGGGTGCGCGGAGACAAAGGTATCGGCTTTGGTAGAGAGCTCTTCCAGGTAAGGGCGCAGCTCCTCGGCCCCAAGAGCACAGTTTAACCCCACCGAAAGGGGTTGCGCGTGGCGCACCGAATTCCAAAAGGCCTCTGTTGTTTGGCCAGAGAGGGTGCGGCCGGAAGCGTCGGTAATCGTGCCCGAAATCATCACCGGCAAGCGTTCGCCGCGCGCGTCAAAGAGCTCTTCTAGGGCATAAATCGCGGCTTTAGCGTTGAGGGTATCGAAAATGGTCTCGATGAGAATCAGGTCAGCGCCGCCCTCAATCAGCGCGATGGCCGCTTCGCGGTAGTTCTCGCAGAGTTCATCGAACGTCACGTTGCGCTTGGCCGGGTCATTCACATCGGGCGATAGCGACGCCGTGCGGGAGGTGGGGCCTAAAACGCCCGCGACATAGCGCGGCACGCCGGTTTCACGAGCGACGGCATCGCACACCTCGCGGGCCAGGCGAGCGGATTCGCGGTTAATTTCCGGCACCCACGCTTCCATGCCGTAATCAGACTGCGACAGGCGGGTGCTGTTAAAGGTATTGGTTTCAATAATATCGGCGCCGGCTTCGAGGTAGTCGCGGTGAATCCGCGTCACCACATCAGGGCAGGTCAGCGCCAGTAAGTCATTATTGCCTTTGAGGTCCGAGGGCCAGTCATGAAAGCGCTCGCCACGAAACTCCTCTTCGCTCAGCTCGGCGTTTTGCAGCATGGTCCCCATGCCGCCATCAAGAATGAGAATGCGCTGTTCAAGGCGTTCGGTAAGCGTCGCGGTCAAGGCACTAGCAGACATGGCAGGGGGGAATCTCCAGCGTCACAGTAAAGTCACCAACGCCGCGGTGGCCTGCGGCAAAGAGGGTGCTATCCATTCGATATAATAAAGGCCGGATATAATAGCAGAGCCCGAACGTGGTGGCAGCCTTCGGCGCGTAAAAGCCTACTAAAACGGTCGGGATTGTGTCTGCGGCCCGTTTTGCTTACCATAGGCAAAAATGACATGTGAAGTGGCCACGCCACTGCCACGGGAGGAATACACCCCTCATGACCACGACAGCTGAAGCAACCGTAGAAGACGTTAAAGGTATCGAGATTACCGATAGCGCCCAAGATTACCTCGCCGAGCTTTTGGACAAGCAAAACGTCGAAGGCATCGCGGTGCGTATTTTTATCACCCAGCCGGGAACGCCCTACGCGGAAACCTGCCTGGCGTACTGCCGTCCGGGAGAGGAAGAGCCCACCGACGAAAAGCTGGAGCTTGAGAAGATTAACGTCTTCTTGGATAAAAACAGCCTGCCGTTTCTCGAAGAGGCGGTGGTGGATTTTAACGCCGACCGTATGGGCGGGCAGCTCACGATCAAGGCGCCCAACGCCAAGATGCCCAAGGTGAACGCCGATAGCCCGCTAGAGGATCGCGTTAACTATGTGCTCTACAGCGAAATCAATCCCGGGCTTGCCGCCCACGGCGGTGAGATAAAGCTCGTCGAGCTCACCGAGAATCAAGTGGCCGTGCTGGCGTTTGGCGGCGGCTGCCAGGGCTGCGCTGCGGTAGACTTAACGCTAAAAGATGGCGTTGAGAAAACCTTGATGGAGCGCATTCCGGAACTTGCCGGCATTCGCGACGTGACCGACCACTCCGATACCACCAACGCCTACTATCGGTAATGCCGGGCTAACGTTCCCATAGGAGTTCGCCGCACCTCTCACGCCCCGCTTAACGCGGGGCGTTTTCGTCTACGTCGTCGTCTTTTAAGTCGTCGTCTTTGTCGTGTTGCGGGGCTTGCCCGCGAAGCGAAGCGGGTAGATCGGAGACTTGGCGTTGTAGCGCCTCCACGCTTTGCCAGAGCGCGTTTTGCCACAGCTCCGATTGACGCTTTGTCTCTACTGCGTGCTCATGTTTCGTCGCTTCGAGGGTGTGTCGCGTGTTTTTGAGTTCGCGGCGTAGGCGCTGGGCCTCTTGCTCATGCTGTTCGGCGGCGTGTGTCGCCTGAGTGAGGGCATGCTCGGTGGCTGCTTGCCGGGCTTGCGCTTGCTGGCGGGCCTGCTGCTCCGCCTTGAGGCTGTCGTTTAGGGCCTCAAGGCGTTTTTCACTCTGCTGTATGTGCTTGTTTAGCGCTTTCTCCTCATCTGCGCGCTCTTGGCGCACGCTATCCAGCAGCGCCATGAGTTTGCCTTCGGTGGCTTCGTTACGCTGCTGCTCCTGAGTCAGCTTCTGCTCCCAAGCGTGGCGCTGCCGCTCAAGCGCCGCTTGGCTTTCCTGCTCCTGCTCTTTGCGCTGCTGCGCCAGGGCGTTGAGCTGCGTCTTAACGGCCTCTCGCTGCGCTTGATGGCGCTCTGCGCTCTCTTTCCAGCGCTTGCACTGCGCCGCCGACTCGGCAAGTTCACCACTTAACGCTTCTAGGCGCGCTTCTGTATGGCGTAGGTGCTCGGCAAGGGCGCTTTCGCGTTGCTCGGCATGGGCAGCGCGCTGCTCGGCCTCTTCGGCCTGGGAGCGGGCATCGTCTACTTTGCGATCCGCTTCTTCGCGATAGTGGGTAAGCCCTTCGTTGGCTACGTCCTGGGCCTGCTGCCACATATCCGTTGCCAACGAGACGATGGCTTCCGGAATGCCTTTCGGGGGCGGCACATCACGGTTCTGCGCACGCTCCTCACGCCAGTGGCGAAAGTGCTCGCTGATCGTCGTGAAGCTTCCTGTTCCCAATACCTCACGAATGCGCTGCACGCTAGGCGAATCACCGCGGGCGAGCAGGTGATCTATGGCTTGTTGAACGTCGCTGTATTGAATGCCACTGCGTGCCATCCAGAAACTCCTGGTTGAAGAGAGAAGGCGCCATTGTGCTTTTCCTACCGCTATTTGGCAATTATTACGTATTACGTTTTATGTAATTTTATTTATTAAATAGCGCATAAATTCAAGATTACCCGGCTTATCTTGAATTTATGTGGCTGTAGTGGCAGATTACCGACTCCATCCAAGAGAGGCGCCCAGTGAAAGAGCCAAACGCGATCACACCAACCCAGCACCACGACGTGAGCGATAGCGGCTTCATCGGGGAGGTGGCTGCAGTCGGCGTGGCTGGTCAAGCGCTCATAGACGCGGACAGTGACGTGGAAGCGGTAGCCCAGTGGCTTGCCGAGTACGGCGAAAGCCCGCAGACTCAGCGCGCCTATCGCCGCGAGGCCGAGCGCCTATTGCTGTGGCTTGACGCAGAAGGACGGCGTTTGGGGGAGGTGGATCGTCAGTGCTTGGCGCGCTTTGAGGCATTTCTTGCCGACCCGGTGCCGCGCGCGCAGTGGGTCGGGCCAACCAAGCCACGCCACGACCCGGCTTGGCGGCCGATGCGCGGGCCACTGTCGCCGGCAAGCCGGCGACAGAGCCTGGTGATCTTGCAGGGCATGTTCAGCTGGCTGGTGGAGGCGGGGTGGGTCGCGCACAACCCCTTTCGACTGATGCGCGATAAGTCACGCCGGCTAAACAACCAAGCGCCACGGGTTGAGCGGTATTTGGAACAGCCGCTGTGGGAGTGGTTCTGGCGCTGGCTGCATCGCCCGCTGCCGAGCGACAGCTCTCGCGCGTGTTTTGAGCGAGCAAGGCAACGCATCATCTTTGCCTTTGCGTATCTACTGGCGCCGCGTATTAGCGAAATGGCGGGGGCTCAAATGGGCGATTTCCATCGCCGCGAAGGGCGCTGGTGGTGGCAGGTGGTCGGCAAGGGCGGAAAGCTTGCCCACGTGCCGGTGCCGGATGATTTTTTGGTCTATCTGGCGCAATGGCGTAAAACCCTTGGCCTTGCGCCACTGCCCGAGCATGAAGAGAGCACACCGCTTCTGCGCGCCTTGGACGGTAAGCGCGCCATTGGTGATAATCAGCTCTATCGCCTGATTCGCAAAAGCTTTAAAGACGCTGCCAGGGCGCTAGAAGAGCAAGAGGGCGAGACGGCGTATGTTGCCGCTCTTCAAAGTGCTACCCCCCACTGGCTGCGCCACACCGCGATCACTCACCAAGCGCAAGCCGGGGTAAGCCTGCGCTATTTGGCTGAGAGCGCGCGTCACTCACGGCTAGAGACCACCTCGCGCTATCTGCATACCGAGGCGCAGCAGTGGCACGATGAGCAGCAGCGCCACCGTTTGTCGCAAGCGCCTTCGCTGGATGGCTTATGAAGGGGTTATAATACGCGACACTTCCCCTATACACCGATACAAACTGAGGTAATGCCCGTGAGCACCGAAGAGGCGCAACAAGAGCTAATCGAAGAGTTTGAGATGTTTGATAACTGGATGGACCGTTATCAGTACATTATCGATATGGGTAAGGCGCTACCGGAGTTCCCTGATGAGTGGAAAACCGATGAGTATAAAATCCAGGGTTGCCAATCCAACGTCTGGGTGCAACATGAGAAGCAGGGCGATAAGCTCGTGTTTCGCGCTACCTCTGACGCGGCGATTGTGTCGGGCCTGATCGCGGTGTTGATGCGTATTTATAACGAACGTCCCGCCGAGGACATCGTCGCGACCGAGCCTCACTTTCTTGCCGACTTGGGGCTGGACAAGCACCTATCGCCCACGCGCAGCAACGGCCTGCACGCCATGCTAGAGCGCATTTACGGCGTGGCGAAAGAGCAAGCGTAGCACTTCAAGCGTCACGACGGCTCGTAAGCGTCATGGCTACTTAAGGGTTGGGCGCTTATTGGGAGAGCAGCAGAGTTCGTCGTCGTCTTGACAGAGCTTTTCGCTTGGCCCACCCGGTACGGGGTCTAAGCCGCCGTCGCTACCCGGGTGGCATTTGACCATCCGTTTGATCGCCATCCAGGTGCCTTTGAGAGGGCCGTGTACCTGGATCGCTTCAATCGTATAAGACGAGCAACTGGGCCAGAAGCGGCAACGCGGGCCGAGCAGGGGACTTATCACCCACTGATACCCTCGGACGATGCCGATCAGCAGCAGGGTCACAAAATGCCGCAACACCTTGTGACCTCGAACCGCGAGGTACTTAAGTGAGCGTTTCATTACGAGCGCTGACCGTAGAGCTCAGCGGGGTCGATAAGCGGTTCACTGGCGATGCGTGCATTAGCTGCATCGATCTCCAGATAGAAGCAGCTACGTCGTCCGGTGTGGCAGGCGGGCCCGGTTTGGTCAACGTGAAGCAGCAGGGTATCGCCATCGCAATCAAGCGCGGCGGATTTCAAATGCTGCTGCTGGCCAGAAGACTCCCCTTTACGCCACAGCTTGCCACGCGAGCGTGAGTAGTAACACACTCGCCCGGTACGCAGCGTCTCCTCTAACGCTTCCCGATTCATCCACGCCATCATGAGCACCTCGCCGCTATCAAATTGCTGCGCGATGGCGGGGATCAGCCCGTCCTCGTTGAACTTAACCGCATCGAGTAGGGTAGCGGTTGAAGGCAGGCTCTCTTGCGGGGTGGCTGACTCTAACTGCTTGAATAACGAAGACATATTTGCAACTCATGAAAAAAATAGACACAAACGACGGCGAGCCCATCAGCGGTTTGGGTGTAAAGCGCTACACCGTTGCGGTTTGGCAGGCGGTACACAACCCTTGCAGCTCAATGGTTTGGCGCTCAACGTGAAAGCCTTTGCTCTCAGCACGGGCGGCAAGCTGGCCGCTGATTTCATCCAGGTGAATCTCTTCGACATGCCCGCAGCCACGGCAAATCAGCAGCTGAAAGCCGTGAGCGTGTTCGGGGCAGGCGCAGGCGACGTAGGCGTTTTGCGACTCAATGCGATGCACCAACCCCTGCTCGATGAGAAAATCCAGCGCCCGGTAAACAGTGGGAGGGCGCGCCGCCGCGTGCTGCGTGGAGAGCTGATCGAGTAGGTCGTAAGCTTTTAAGCCACCTCCACTCTGGGCAATCAACTCCAACACCTTGCGGCGGATCGGGGTAAAGCGCACGCCGCGCGCTTGGCACTGCAATGCGGCTTGATGAAGTAGTGTCGTTGTTTGAGGCATGGCCCCCTCTATACAGCGAGAAACGCGCAGTTTACGCGCTTGCCGGCGGCATGTCAGTGCTGTCGAGTAGCTGACTTTTACGGGCAAAGTGGTGTTGAGCAAACGCAACGCGCTTTTCGGGCGCCACTCCGCTGGGTTGGCGCTCGACCAGATCCAGGCGCCGGCGCAAGCCTTCGCCATTGGTCATCTGTATCGCGAGGCCAGGTCGCGCATTTAATTCCAGCAGCATTGGCCCGTGCTCACGATCTAGCACCATATCGGTGCCTATGTAACCCAAGCCAGTCATTTCGTAGCAGTTCGCGGCTAAATTCAGTAGCGTTTCCCACTGGGGGACGACCAGGCTTGCCAGGTCATGACCGGTGTCGGGATGATGGGTGCAAGGTCGATTAAACTGCACCCCGCGCAGGGCATAGCCGCTGGCCATGTCCAGCCCCACGCCGACCGCGCCCTGATGCAAGTTTGCTTTGCCATCGGAGGCGGCCGTTGAGAGGCGCATCATGGCCATGACCGGGTAGCCGTTAAAGATGATCACTCGAATATCGGGCACGCCTTCGTAGGTATACGCCATCAGGCTTTCATCAAAGTTGATGAGCGTTTCGATCAACGCCACATCGGGAGAGCCGCCAAGGGAATAGAGGCCCGAGAGAATATTGGAGACGTGGCGCTCAATGTCGGCCAGGCTCAGGCGAACACCGCTGGGTTTGATAAACGCATTGTCGTCACCCACTTGCTCGATAACCAAAATGCCTTTACCGCCGCTCCCCTTGGCGGGTTTGATAACAAACCCATGGTGGCCTTTAAGAAGACCGGCAATGTGCTTAACGCCAAACTGGGTTTCCACCGTGCCGATCAGCGTCGGCGTTGTGACGCCATATGACTGAGCAAGCAGTTTGGTTTTGAGCTTATCATCCACCAACGGGTACAAGCGGCGATTATTGTAGCGGGCAATATAGCGAATATTGCGGCGGTTCATCCCGATAATACCTTTGCTACGTAAGCGCGACGGCCACGTCCACTCCTGCCACCAGCTCATGTGTTGGGCTCGTTATCGGTGATGGGTTTAAAGCGGCGCAACTCTAAAAGGCGATAGCCGGTGTAATTCCCCAGAATAAGAATCAGCGCCATTAAAATAAACTGCACGCCAAGGAAGTTGAACGTGATATGGCGCACCACGGGGTTATTCATCGCCAAAAAGGCTAATACGGCGGTCACCAAGCTGCCACCCCCTTGAATAAGCACTTCTTTCGGGCCTTCCTCCTCCCAGAGAATCGACATGCGCTCGATCGTCCAGGCCAAAATAATCATGGGGAAGAAGGTAATCGTCAGACCCGCGTTGAGGCCCATTCGGTAGGCCAGCACGGAGAAAACCGAGATAATCGCAATGACGGTAATGATCACCGCCGAGACCCTCGCCACCAGTAGCAGGTTGAGATAAGAGAGGTAATTGCGTATCACCAGGCCGACGGAAACCACCAGTAGAAATCCGATCAAGCCGGTTAAAAGCGACGTTTGAATAAAGGCGATGGCAATCAACACCGGCATAAACGTACCGGAGGTTTTAACCCCCACAAAGACCCGCAGTAACACCACCATCAGGGCGCCGATGGGGATCAGCAGTATCGTTTGAAAGAGTGCTTGTTCCTCTAAGGGCAAACTGTGAATCGAAAAGTTCAGCAGCGTATCGTCCGATAAGTGGTTGCGTACAGCGGCGGAAGCCGGCTGGGAGTGGGTCAGCATCGAGAACGTAACGCGCGAGTTGGTGCCGCCTTGCACTTCAAGCGTCGATGCGCCACCGGTTTCCCAAAGCAGTAGATTATCGGGTTTGCCTTGTTCGCCGGTGAGCGGATGGAACAGCCACCACTGCGCTTCGTCATCGCTAAATACCTGTATCCAATTGCTCAAGGTTTGCCGGCGACGACCATCTTCAAGCAGCAATCCGCTAACCACACGCGCCTTAACCTCGGCTTGGTTTAAAAGCCGAACAAGCAGCTCAGTTGAGTCGAACTGGGTTAAAAGAAGCCGGGCATTCTCTCCTTGGCGATCACCGTTAACATCGCGGATCAATTCGCGAGCGAAGGTGGCATTGTCGGCACTGCGTGACCAGGCCCGCTCGATTACCTCATTGGCGGCGGTGTCGTAAGGGCGCTCCCATGGCGTCGCCGGGGGAAGGTCAGGCACGGTTTGGGCGGGCGCACGGGCGTCTGGTGAAACCAAAATTTGTGCTGAATAGTATAGCTGCTGACTGCCCGCCGCCTCGCGAATTGTCCACTGGGCGCGACGACCCTCTTCATTGGCATGATAGGCCAAGCCATAGCCTGATGAGGCGGTATGCTCGGTTAAAACGCGGAACCCTTGCTGATGGGAGGGCAGGGCAAAGTCAACTTCTACAGGCCCGTCTTGAGCATTGAACGTGATCATTGCCTCGACTTCCCATACTTGACGCTGCTCGCCGGGAAGCCAGGGAATTTCAAACTGCAAATGCCGGTGCACGCTCATGGCGATGCCCGCGACAAGAAGAACGCCCACAATGGCATAAAATGGAAGACGGGACATGCATCAAGCCCTTATGAATGGATATTAAGCGCCCCTAATGGCGCTACTCTTCGTTATCGTCCTGGTCAGCCGCTTCATCGGCTGCCGACTGCTCCGTCGGCTCACCGCCAGGAAACTCCGGGCGTGGATGCACGTAGGTTTCCGCGACATCAATAATCGCAATGTCGAGTAAAAAACGCCGGCCAAGCAACACCGGGTAGCTTAAATGCGAGCGATCGTTAAGGGTGAATTCAACATTTTCGCGGATGGGACCGAGCGTCATCAGAAGCGATATGACGGGTCGTGAGTCTCCCTCGCCATTTGTGGCTTGAATAACACGCACGCGCCGCTCAATCGGCGCCTCAATCCACTTATCGCGTTTATCCTCGACCACCACATCATCGTCATTAAGGGCCAGCTTGAATCGGACCCAATCCTCTCCGTCGCGTTCAAAACGGGTGACGTCCTGGGCTGAGAGCGAGGAGGTATTGGCACCGGAATCAATGCGGGCTTTTAGGTAGGTGCCAATACCCGGCAGGCCGACCCATTCGTTGCGGCCTAGCAGGGTTTTGGTATCGAGTATATCGCGGGTTTCGCACTCTTCGCGCACAATAACCGGTTCACCGCCACGCGCCTCCAACGTCTGGATATCTTGGCGCAGATGACGCAGTAGGCTGCCTACCTCGCGAACATCGGCAGTTAAGGCTTGATGCTGACGCTGGGTTTGGTCGGCGACACCGGATGAATCGCACTGCGCTGATATTTCCTGGCTAAGCGTGTTGATGCGCGCATGGAAAGCCTGCTCGGTGAGAAGAGGCGGGGGAGTATCGGAATTGGGTTGGAGCGAGGCGCAGCCTGTTAATGCAAATGACAGCGTCGCCGCTAGCCAGAAAAAACCGTGGCGCATGGTGCGAGAGATCCTTTTACATATAAGTGTGAGGATGATAAGGAGTCGCCATGACGGTGTCCAACGACGCTTTGCGTCTGAGGAGATTAAATATTAAATTTAACATAATATATATTATGCGAATTATAAGCTGTGGTTTTTTAGTGGCTTCATTTAGCTGCACTGGATTGAAAAATACCCTACCATTGTTTTACGGCATATAATAATTGCATCATTTCATGGAGGCGTTTATGGCCCTTTCCGTCCGCAACCGAAACCAATTCTCTTACTGTCGCCTTGGGTTAATGACTTTGCTGCTTTTGACGCTCGCTGGCTGCGTCGGCGTTGATATTGAGGAGTACGCTGGCCGCGAGCCCAAGCTAGACATTGGTGAGTATTTTGCCGGTAACACCCGCGCCTGGGGTATTGTTCAGGATTATAGCGGAGAGATACAGCGTCAATTTACCGTCGATATCGTGGGTGACTACGACGGTGATATCTTAACCTTGGATGAGTCCTTTGTGTTCGCTAATGGTGATACTGACCGTCGCGTGTGGACATTTAAACGCCTTGACGCGCACCGCTGGATGGGACAAGCAAGCGACGTTGAAGGTGACGTAGAGGCACGCCAATACGGCAATGCGTTCTACATGCGTTATCCGCTGGATATAGAGATAAACGGGCGCATGTTAAGTTTCACCATGGATGACTGGATGTACCTTCAACCGGATGGGCGCCTCATCAATCGCACACAGATGCGTAAATTTGGCCTCACCCTGGGTGAAATCACGCTGGTATTTGAGCAGCGCTAAAAGCGTAAAAAACCCGCTGACCATCGCCAGCGGGCTTGGATGCTACTCAAACGCTCATTAAAGATCGGTAGAGGGTGCGTAAGAGCCGTCTTCACGGTGGACTTCGGTGCCGGTAATCGGCGGCGTGAAGACACAGGCCAAGTGCATGGTTTTGTGGGCGCGAAGCAGGTGCTCATCGTGCTGGTCGAGAATGTAAATATCGCCGGGTTTAATCGGCCAGATTTTACCGTCGGCCAGCGTTTCCACTTCGCCTTCGCCTTCCATGCAGAAGACGGATTCATAGTGGTGTTTGTAGTGAATATGGGTTTCCGTACCTTCAAAGATACGCGTGATATGGAACGAGAAATTACCGGCATCAGCAGCCAAAACCAAGCGTGTGCTGTCCCAGTTACCATTCTCGGCTTTGACTAAGCGATCTGTTTGGCGAGCTTCTTCTAGGTTACGAACGATCATAGCTATTCCCTCGTTTGAAGCGGTCCTAAGAGCGAACCGCCCTATCAGTGTGTATCGCGTCTGCGTTTATGCGCTAACCACAGCATTAACACTAGCTTCAAGAATGTCCAGGCCTTCTAACAAATCTTCGTCGCTAATCGTTAACGGACACAAGCACTTCACGACTTCACCGTCCTGACCACTGGTTTCGATAATGAGACCGTGCTCAAACGCCTTGCTTGTAATCTTGTCAGCGATATCGCCCGATACCACGTCAATGCCGCGCATTAAACCACGGCCCCGCTCGGTTGCCGGCATGCCGTTATCACTTAGCATAGCGGCCAGTTTCTGGAAACGCTCTTCCACGATGCGGGCTTTACGCTGCACGTCACGCTCAAAGGTATCATCGCTCCAGTATTTTTTCAGCGCCGCCGTAGCCGTCACCATCGCCAGAGCGAAGCCACGGAAAGTGCCGTTATACTGCCCTGGCTTCCAGCGATCCAGCTCAGGGCGCATCAGCACGTGTGCAAACGGCAGACCAAACCCCGAGAGAGACTTAGAGTTGGTGATGATGTCCGGCACGATACCAGCATGTTCAAAGCTGAAAAACTTACCCGTGCGACCACAGCCTGCCTGAATATCGTCAACGATCAGCAGAATGTCATGCGCGCGGCAGATATCTTCCAACCGCTTCAGCCACTCAAGGCCGGCGACGTTGATACCGCCCTCGCCTTGCACGGTTTCAACAATCACGCCCGCAGGAACATCCAGCCCACCGGATTTGTCATTTAGCAACTTCTCAAAGTAGTCCAGCGTATCGGCGTGTTCACCCATATAGCCATCGAAGGGTAAGAAGCTGGCGCCCTGTGTGGGAATGCCACCGGTTGCTTCGCGGAATTTGCGATTGCCTGTGGTGGCCAGAGCGCCCATGGTGACACCGTGGAAACCATTGGTGAACGTCACGATGTTAGGACGGCCCTTGGCAACACGCGCCAGGCGAATCGCCGCTTCAACCGCGTTGGTGCCTGTGGGCCCCGGCAGATGGACTTTGTAATCCAGGCCGCGCGGTTTGAAAATCAGCTCTTCTAGCGCATCGAAATAGTCGCGCTTGGCTTCTGTCCACATATCCAAGCCGTGGACAATGCCGTCACCGGCAAGGTACTCCACCAAAGCGTCTTTCATATGCGGGTTATTGTGGCCGTAGTTCAGCGTGCCAGCGCCGGCGAGGAAATCGATATATTCACGGCCATCTTCATCGGTTAAACGAGCGTTCTTGGCTTTAGTAAATACCACCGGGAAAGAGCGTGAATAGGTACGTACGTTCGATTCCATGCGTTCAAGCGTCTGGGTCTGCATTCGCGACCTCCTTTAGATCGTGGTGACGGTTAAATCGTGATGACAGTTAAATCGCGATGGCAATGTCGTAATGACAAGGCATAGCTAAGAAAAATAGGCAGCGTAGGAGAAGCACGAACGGGGAAACATGGCGTTAAATCGTGCTGGTTTGGAACGGGCCAATGCGCACTAGGTTTTCTGGGTCGTGCTCCCCGCCTAGCTGTTCGGTCGAAAAGTATTCGCGGCTATTGAGCGGTGCTTGCCAGCGCGCCGCCAAGCGGCGAAACAATCCCCACGACGCCAGGTTATCCGGCGTGATGGTGGTTTCTAGGTGGTGCACATCGCTGAGTTCGGGGCGCGTCATGATCGCCTCGACCAAGCGGCGGGCTAACCCGGTACCGCGCGCTTTCTCCCCGACGGCAACCTGCCAGAGGAAGTAGGTATCAGGCGCGTTGTCTTTTGCGTAGCCCGATACAAACCCGACGACTTCGCCCTCTTCGTTTGTTGCCACCGCGCAGGTATCTCTAAATTGCGTGGCAAGGAGTAAGTAAGCGTAGGCAGAGTTCACATCAAGCGGTGGGCATGACTTGATCAATTCATAGATGCCCCAGCCATCATCGGCGTTGGGCTTACGGATGAAGAGCGGGGTTTCGGCATGCCCCACAACCGCATCGGCAACAGTGGGTCGAATAAGATCCGCAGAGGGAGTAAACGGCTGTGTTGGGGTGTTCATAGTAATGCTTCGCTTTTGCGATTTCGGAAAGGATTATAACAGCTGATTATGAACAATTCAAAAATCAACTTATTCATAATCGGCTATTCCATAATTTTTTATTATGCTGCTGGCGTTTCCTGCGCGATGAAGCGCTTCTTGGGCAGTATGTATCCAGTTTAGACGACTTTTCAGCCGTGTAACTCGCTAAGAGAAAGGCGGGCAATTTGCCCGCCTTCAACGCTCAAGCTTTATGTCTTAACGCCGCGACACGCTTCGCAGCGTGACAAACTCTTCCGCCCCCGTGGGGTGTATTCCCACGGTGCGATCAAAGTCTGTCTTGGTTAATCCCGCACGCACCGCAATGGCGATGCCTTGCATGATTTCACCGGCTTCATCCCCGACCATATGCGCCCCTAGCACCACATCGGTGGCATCATCGACCACGAGTTTCATCAGCGTGCGTTCTTGACTGCCGGAGAGCGTATGTTTCATGGCGCGAAAATCGGTACGGTAGACACGGATATCACCGCGCTCACGGGCCTGCTCCTCGGAAAGCCCCACAGTGCCAATGTTGGGATGGCAGAAAACCGCCGTCGGGATCGTTGCGTAATCCAGCGGCGCGGGGGTGGTGTGCTTAAAGTGGATATCCACCAACTGCATCGCTTCTGCCAGCGCGATCGGCGTGAGCTCTGGCCCCGCAATCAAATCGCCCAGGGCAAGCACGGAGGGCACCGCAGTCTCAAAGCGTTCGTTAACGGGAATCTTGCCTTGCTCGTCAAGGCGGATGCCGAGGGTGTCGAGTCCCAGCCCTTCTATGTTGGCATGACGCCCCGTGGCGGCCAGCACGGCATCCACTTCAAGCGTCTTGCCATCGGTCAAGGTGACCCAATAGGCACCGTTGCTGGGCTCAATCTGGGCAATATTGGTGTTGAAGTGCAGATTGACGCCTTTGCGGGCCATTTCATCGCGGGTAAATTCACGCACTTCCTGATCGAAGCCGCGCAAGAAAAGCTCGCCTCGATAAATGAGCTCGGTTTCGCTGCCCAAGCCATTAAAAATACTGGCAAACTCTACGGCGATATAGCCGCCGCCGAGGACTAAAAAGCGCTCTGGGAAGGTCTCAAGGTCAAAGACGCGGTTGGAGTCGATGGCGTACTCACTGCCGGGGAAATCGGGAATCCAGGGCCAGCCGCCGGTCGCCACTAAAATTTTCTTGGCGTGGATTTGTTGCTCGCCTGCATCGTTATGCAGCACCACCGTGTGGGCATCCACGACGCTTGCGCGGGCGTTGTACAGCGTGACGCCCGCGCTTTCGAGCAAACGCTGGTAAATCCCGTTGAGACGTTTGATTTCGCCGGTTTTGTTCTCGCGCAGCGTGGCCCAATCAAATGTTGCCGGCCCGGGTAGCTGCCAGCCAAATCCCGCAGCGTCGTCGAAGCTATCGTGAAAATGCGCCGCATAGGAGTAGAGTTTTTTTGGCACGCAGCCGACATTGACGCATGTCCCGCCTAGATAGCGGTCTTCAGCGATACCCACCTTTGCGCCTTCGGCCGCGGCTGTGCGTGCCGCACGGACACCACCGGAACCCGCGCCAATCACAAAGAGGTCATAATCGTACCGTTCTGCATCCGTCATTATAGGCTCCTAGTCGTAGCGATATTGGCGATGACAGCTTTTGCAGCTACGCCCGGTATCCGAAAGCGCTTTCGCCGCCGCACGATATTCACCCGCGTTAGCGGCTTCAATGAGCGTATCGATGTGCTGCTCCATGTCGTGAAACCCCGCACCAAAACGCTCCCACTCTTCCCAGAGTTCGGGGCGCGCATCGGAGCCGGGGCCGTGCGTGCCAGCGATAAAGGCTGGCATGAGATTGTCGGCGCTGGCGCGCTCTTTGAGCTCCTTTAAACGCGGTTTTGCGCTTTGGGCATCTTGATTGTTAACGAGATCAAAGCGCAGTTGCCGCATTAAGCTTTCAATATCCTTTAGCTCTTGCTGGCGCCACATGACCGCTTCTCGCTCGCTGGAAAAACGCGTCTCATCCACGTGCGCGGGGGCTGCGTTCAAAGAATCTGCATTCGCGCCCGCTGAAGCGAGGGTGGCAACACCGCTTATCGTGATCGCCAGCGTGGCAACCCCCACCCGCATGAACCTACCTCGATGGATGGTGCGATGCGATGCACCGCGCTCGTCCGCATATAAGCTGGGTACATTGGACAACTTGACACCCCTTACGGCGCTAATTTCTGAAATTTAACTAATGGGGCAGCTAATGCCCGTTCCTTTTAAACCGCAATAGCCGCCGGGATTTTTGTCGAGGTACTGCTGGTGATAAGCCTCGGCGTAATAAAACGTATCCAGCGGTTTTATTTCCGTGGTGATATGACCGTGCCCTGCGCGTGTCAATTGCTGCTGAAACTGATCGGCGCTGCGTTTGGCAAGCGCGAGTTGCGCATCGGTGGTGGTATAGATCGCCGAGCGATATTGAGGACCAATATCGTTTCCTTGGCGGTTCCCTTGTGTCGGGTCGTGGTTTTCCCAAAAGACTTGGAGTAGCGTTTCCAGGTCGGTTCGCGCGGGATCAAACACGATAAGAACGACTTCTGCGTGTCCGGTCCGTCCAGTGCACACCTCTTCATAGGTGGGATTGGGTGTTTCTCCGCCCGCGTAACCCGCAGCCGTAACGTGAACGCCTGGAAGCTGCCAAAAGAGGCGCTCGACGCCCCAGAAGCAGCCCATTCCCACTACTAACGTTTCGTAACCTGCAGGAAACGGTGGATGAAGCGACTCGCCATTCACAGCGTGCCGTTCACTGGTGGGTATCGGCGTCTCGCGCCCTGACAGGGCGCCGGCATAAAGTGTCATAAGCTCCTACCTTTATTCGGTGAATAATGCATGTTTAATCGAAAATTCGCGGGTTACCCGGAAGGTTAAATTCATAGATAAGATCGACTGCCTGAGATGCGCCTGACACTGCCTGCAGATAAAGGTTACGCCAAAGCGTGTAGCGCAACGTCAGTTCGGCGATCGGCGAGAAAATCCCGACGCCGTAGCTAATGCGGATATCATCGGTTAGCTGACCACTCAACTCCACTTGGCTTTCATCACCTGCGCCGGTGGTATCGAGCGTGAGATTATCAATGCCAAAGGCTTCGCCAATAGAGCCAACGGCTCCCCCCGTGCGACCCAGCGACATGCCGATAAGCGCCGTGGTGACCGCGCTGTCAATACCATCGCCAGTAGCATCGGGGGCCCGCCCGCGAAGCAGATAAGAGAGCGCGCGCGTCTCGTTCATCGCCGGCTCGGAGAAAATATCGATGTTCGGCTCTTCGGCAAGTCCTGTCACTCTTAGTCCGGCGATCACGTCGTCCTCGGTGACCTCAGGGTTGCGGATCGCTTCGAAATCGAGTGTGGGTAGCCCCGGCGGACCGCTAAAGAGAATTTGCCCGCGTCTCACCAGCAAGTCTTGCCCAAATGCCTTGAAGCGGCCATCGACCAAACTAACATCGCCGAAAAGCTGAAGCCCCCTACTGTCTTGTCGAACCTCCAGGGAACCAGCCAGGTTAGACTCTAAGCCATAGGCCGTGAGTTCCATATCGCTACCCAGTGTGACCGTGAGGAGCACGTCCAGGGCCATGCCCCTTTGTGCTAGCTCGTCAGCGGCACTGGGCTCACCGTTTTCAGCGCGTGTTTGCGCGCGCTCTTGCGCTTCGCGATCATCGCGCTCGGTGATGATGATTTCATCGCTACTGGGGGCCTTTGCCGAGCTGGGAATGTTCCCTACCTCAAGCCGCGCCCAAGGAACATTGACATTGCCGCGAACCTGCAAGCGCTCAGGGGTGACGCGCACGCGAATATCGGGCGCCACTTCTAAGCGACCAAACTGTGGCAGCGAAATCAGTAGCGGTGCTTGGGTTGCGTTAAGATCCACCCCCAAGCGCCATGGCGCGTCGCTCGGCCAAACGGCGTTGCCGCTAATATCCAGTCGGCCACGTTCAGCGCTAATAGCGCCATCAATCGTGCCCGATGCGCCATCAAATGCCACGTTAACCTCACCATCGGAGACCACCAGCGGTATGTCGGGGCCGGCGGCATTCATGCCGGAAAGCTCAAGCTGACCCTGTAGATCGGGCTGCTCGGCGGTACCGCTAATCTGCACACTGCCGTCTAGCGACCCTGCCAAGGTATCCAAACCCACGACCATGGGCCGATATGGCGCCAACAAGACGTTTCGTACGTTTAGCTCGCCATCAAGGCGCCCTTCTCCCATGGGGTCGGCGATGGTCAACCCGAGGTTGACATCGCCCGCCTCCGAAAGAGAAAGCGTGCTATCGGCCCGAGCGCGTTCAGGGGTAGCGTTGACGCGCGTATCGAGGGTTACGCGTGGAAGCTCAACGGGTTGGCCGAAGTCGTTAAGCGCGGTAATCGCAACCTCGCTTACAAGCTGCATATCCGCCTCCCAGCGCTGTCCCCCATTTTGCCATGAGGCGGTCACATCGGCGGTGGTATCACCGTCTAGTGACCACCCTTCAGGTAAGAAAGGCGTGATCATCTGCATCGGCACTTCGCGCAGCGAGAGTACCGCTTCCCCTGTTTCGGGGGAGGCGCTCAGAGGTTGTTCTGAGCAGACTACCCCGCCCTCTTCTCGGCGCAGGCAAAACGGTGACACGCGGGCTTCACCGCTTGCTAGGCGGTAATCCAGGTTGAGCGTCTCTTCCAATCGGATGGTGCCCGCCTGTGATACCAGCGCTAAGGGCGTGACGCTGGCCTGGTAGCGCTGTTCGTCTTGATGAAAGGCGCCGTCTAGGGCCATGGAAGCTTGTTCAAGTAGTCGATTTTGTGCCGCCCCTTGCACGTCGAAGGTCAAGCGGTGCTGCGAAAGGCGGCCGTCGAGGCGTAAATCAGCCCGCTCAATGGCTTGGCCACCCGCGTCGACCGCCTCAAGCGTTAGCGCCACATCGAAGCGTGGGTCCTCTAACCCGCTCACATCGGCATCAAGGCGCACCGCTTCGAGGCGATTCTCTCCAAACCGCAGCGACTCACCATCGAGTGTGGCGCTTAGGTTAGGTTGCGTAAGGCTGCCCCGGGCTTGGATATCACCCGTTAGCGCCCCGGAAAGTTGCGGTGCGAGCGTACTTAGCTCACGAAGATCGATCTTCGCATCGAGCGCCATGCTCTCTTCGCTAAGGTCGCCACTGGCGTTTAAACGGTTGTTGCCTTGAGCAAAGCGCAGCTCCTGAATCGTTGCGTTGAGCTGACTATCGGCGTCCAGCACGGCGCTAAGCGATAACGGATACTCCATTAACTCGCCGTCAATATTGAGCGACGGGATGGAGACCGCCCAGAGGTTTTCCTCTTGGCGTACGTTTACCTCAAGGTCTCCGCTTAGGTCGCCGTTAAGCGATGCAACAAAATCTCCTGGGTTTACGTTAGACAGCGACAGCGATGCCGACAGGTCGAGTGGAGTTAGCCACTCCACGCGCCCTTCGCTGCGGATTTCACTCTCATTCACGCGCACCGACAGCGGTGACCAGGCGAATTGCCCCAGGTCGCCTTGGCCAGAGAGCGAAAGTTGGGTTAAAGGCAGCGTCGGGCCAGAGGCTTGGGTGTCCAGCGTCATCTGGTAATCGGTGAGATCACCCTCGACGGTGAGGTCCAGCGCTTGCAAACGGTATGGCGGATCGAGGGATTCGGTCTCGTCGCTTGTCGCGTCAAGCGGCCAACTAACCTCGTCGCTTTGCAGAGTTAGCTGGAAAGGCAGCTTGGGCGAAAGCACATCCACCTGGGCGTTGAAGCGCGCTTTTAATGCACCATCGGCGCGCAGCGTTGCGTTTAAGTCACTCAATGGGCCGTCGAGATTAAGGCGTAAATGCTGGCCGCCGAGCGCTTCAAGGCCAAGTGTGTTTAAGCGTTCGGACTCCCGTACCTCGACACTCAGCCGGGCGGTCAAGGGGTAGTCTTGGTCAAGGGTGACCTCTGAGCTAAGCCCGATATGCGCATCGGGAGTGGTGGCATCAAAGTGGGTCAGCGTAATGCGACTGCCCTCGGTGATGATTCCCACATCAAGGGACTCGACGTGGTATTCCGCCGCCCCGCTCACGTTAAACTGAGCGACATTAAACGACGGTAAGCGGATATCCAGGGGCAACGTAATCGCCGGAAGCGCGATCGGCTCCCGCTCGGCGATTGCTTGATCCAGGGGCAGCGTGGTTTCACTGATCGCTTCGTCAGCTTCGTTCGATGTCTCGCCAGGCGTGTGAACGGCAATGGCCGCATCGATACCGGCGGCGTTAAGCGGTGTCTCGACATCCTGGGTTAGGCGCACGCCTTCGCTGGGGGGTAGATAAAGTTCGGGGCGCTCCCACTGAGTGGGGGCAATATCAATACCGTTTTCGGAGGCCTGAATGGCGCTGGAAAAGCGCTCCCAGCGAAACCTTGTGCCGTCGCCCAAATGGATAGCCACATCGTCAAGGGCCAGCGCTCTTATCGCTACAGGAAAAGGAAAGCGGAAAGCGCCGCTTTGCTGACCTTCTTCTGGCGGCTCTTCGGGTTCTTGCGCTGTGCCTGATGCCGGCAGGTAAATATCGGCTTGCGCGATGCGCAGTGTATCGACACATAGCTTCCCCGAGAGCACGCAGTCCTCTGCCCAAGCAAGCTCAAACTCACCGATATTCACCTCAATGCCTGCCGCCTCCAAGACAAAGCCTTCAAGCCGAAATGTTTCCAGCAAGCTGCCTTCTTGCTGATCGAACGCGATCCAGTCGCGCTGCTGTGCTTGATCTAGCAGCACACCGGTGCCCCATGGCGATAACGCCCAGCCCAGTAATAGCATGACCAGTGATAGCAACCAGAGCGGTAAAACCACCACCAAACGGATGAGGCTCCAGACCAAAAGCCACAGGCGCTTTCGGCCAGACAGAGGGTGCCGCTGGGGCGAGGTTTGAGCAACCTGGGACAAAAAAGCCTCCTAGAATTCCGGCCCGATGGAGAAGTGCAGACGCCAGTCGTCTTCGTGGTCAAACGGATGGGCAACGTCTAAGCGAATAGGGCCCACCGGCGATACCCAACGCACGCCGAGACCCGCGCCGGTTTTCAACTCATCGGGCGCCCAGTTATCGAAAGCGTCACCGCTATCCACAAAAGCCGCGCCCCACCAGTTACCCGTTATACGGCGCTGATACTCAACGCTTGTACTTAAAAGCTGCTGCCCGCCGCGTAAGCGGCCTTCAGCGTTGCGAGGCGATAGGCTTTCATAGGAGTAACCCCGCACGCTGTTATCGCCGCCGGCAAAAAAGCGTAGCGACGGCGGGATGGTGGAAAAATCGTCGGTTTCAATCGCGCCAATACTCACGCCGCCAATAAAGCGGTTATTTTGCCCCCACATACGGATCCATTCGGTATCACCGGTGATCCGCAAAAACTGCGCATCCGACCCCCAGGCGGTATCGGAGTATTCAACCGAAAACTGCTGACGATCCCCCCAGGTGGGAAAGCGCTGCTGGCGCGTGCGGATCCGCGACCATTGAACCCCGGGATAGAAAATCCAGACTTTTTCTGCCTCACCGCCTTGGGTAAAGTCATCATAGGTGGTACGCAGATAGACAGACTGCACCCAGTCGTTGTCAAATTGCCAGCGCCGCGCAACCTCAACGGTGGCTTCTAGCGAGCGAGTGTCGTTATCGTCTTCGCTTCTAACGCCGTACAGCAGTTGGTAGCTATCGCGTAGCGGATCGTCCAGGGGAATGCGGTAGCGCCCGGTCAAACTCTGCTCCGGGGCAGAGAGGTACAGTTCGTGATTCAAGCTGTGGCCATAGCGATTGACCCAGGGCTGCTCCCAGCTAAATTGCAAACGCGGACCAATGTCGGTGGCGTAGCCAATACCCGCTTCAAATTGATGCCGCTCCGCTGGCTCGACGCTAACATCGATGGGGAGACGCTGCTCTTCGCGCTGGCTTAAGCGCATCGCACTCTCAAGCGCGCCACGGCTGAGGTATTGCCGTTGCGTTCGCTGCGGCGTCGCTTCCTGCCACCATGTGCCCTCTCCGCTCGGCGGCGCTGCCACCACCAACTCTTGCGTGCTCTCTAAGCGTGGGCGTACCGCCACGGAGCGAAACCAGCCGGTTTCCGCCAGGCGCTGATTGTACTGAGCGATCGCTTCGGCGAGGTATGGCTGCCCTGTCTCGAAGGAGCGCAGATTCTTTAACCGCTCTGGCTCGATGTGACTGCCGCGAATCGCTATATCGCCAAAGTGATAGCGGGGGCCGCTGGCGAATGTCATGTATAAGCGCGCGCTTTGCTGATAGGGGCGCACTTCCATTCGCCGGTCGCTAAACTGAGAATCGAAATAGCCACGCTCAAGGGCGAGCGCCGAAAGCTGGCTGCGCAGACTGTCCCACGGAGAGTGGCGTAATGTGTCACCTTCTTGGAGGGGAAAGTTGTCGACGGCTTCTATAAAGGGCGCATCATCACGCGCGTCTCCCTCTAGCTGAATAGCGAGTGTCTCAATGACGACTTGCGGTCCAGGTTCAATCTCTAAGGCGGCGGCACTCCCCTCCTCCTTAAAGGCCACATTGATCGTGGGCTCGTAATAACCGAATGGGCGCATCGCCTCTCGAGCGCGCTGCTTGACTTCATTCTCAAGGCGCGCGGGCGTGTACTCTTGTGCTTCCAGGTTTTCTAGGTAGGCGCTGATGTTGCCTTCCACTTCGCCTTCCACGCCCTTTATCGTGACATCGAAAGCCAGGGCACCAGAAGAGAGGCAAAGCAGCGGCAAGAGAGCAACCTGTGCCAGCCTATCGACTGCCCATCCTCGGCGTTTTATTCCCATAAATCCTTCCTAGCCAATGACCTGGCATCTTTTTAGCGCAACATTTCTAATTGAGCACTCAGCGCCAGTTGCGACTGGCGTACTTGGCGCACATCTCCTTCCAACGTCGCTAAGCGCTCCTGCCACGCTTGCTCTAGGGTCTCAAGCGTCTCTTCGCGTTCACGACTTTGCTCAGCGAGTGCTTCGACCTCGTCCGATAAACGCTGTTGCGTGTTGCTGCTTGATTGCGCCAAGGCTTCCAGCGACGCTTCAAGTTCGCGGCTTTGATCAGCCAGTGCTTCGATCTCATCTGAAAGAAGTTGTTGCGCGTTATCGCTTGATTGCTCCAAGGCCTCAAGCGAGGCATTGATGGCTGCAAGCTGGCTATCACGCAGTTGTGCGGACGCCTGTTGCTGCTCCACCTGTTGCAGCAATGCTTCAATGGCATCGGCTGATACCATCTCCTCGCTGGCGGGAATCAGACTGAATAGCTCTTCACGCGCGTTCCTTAACGCCACGGAGAGCTGCTCTTGCTCTTGAAACAGCGTGCTCATTTGAGCCTGTACCAAGGTTAACCTTTCTTGTACATCACTGTCACCTGCGTCTAAGCGCGCATGCATATTGGAGACTTCTCCGCTGACGCGATTCAACTCGCTCAATAGGCGTTCACGCTCCAACCAGAGCCCTGCAGCCGCAGCGCTTAGCACTGCGATGATGGCAATGATAACGAGCCACAAGGGCCAGAGAGCCGGGCCTTTGCGGTAGCGTAGGTGCTGGGCGTTAAAGCTTTCATCAACATCCGGCACGATTCTTGTCGATGCGGCATTGTCAGACATGCGCTCTCCTTAACAAGTCATGGGGTCAGCGCGGCGGCCAATGCCTCGATAGGTGAGACCGCAACTGGCCACGAAACTTGGGTCATAGATATTACGTCCATCCAGCACAAGCTTGGCGTTTAACAGCGCGCTAAGACGAGACCAGTCGGGATTCCAGTAGGATTTCCACTCTGTTACTAACATTAGCGCATCTGCGCCTTCACAGGCGAGATAAGGGTCATCGCAAAATGTCAGCAAATCGTCGCGCGGCCCCACGGCCTCTTCAAGCGCCGGCACCGCCGCGGGGTCATGCAAACGCACAGTAACTCCCTGGGCCCACAATGCTTCAAGCAGGGTTAACACCGGGGCGTGATCGATGCGCGCCGTGCCCGGCTTAAATGCCGCGCCCCAAATGGCCACCGTTTTGCCTGCAAGCTGGCCACCAAAATGTGACCATAATTTGCGGAAAAGCGTCTCTTTTTTCTGCTCGTTAATATCCATCACCTGTTCTAACAAGGCAGAGGTACGGCCGCTAGAGAACTGGACATCAGCCAAACGCATCAAGTCACGCGAGAAGTTGGGGCCGCCGAAGCCGCAGCCGGGGTACAAATATTCAAACCCAATACGAGTGTCGGCTCCCATGCCTTGGCGCACGTACTCGACATCAACACCCAATGTGTCGGCAAGGCCGGCAATTTCGTTCATGTAGCTGATGCGAGTGGCCAGCATGCCATTGATGGCAAGCTTGGTCAGTTCCGCGGCGCGGCGCGGCATCGGCTGAAACACTTCACTGCGGCGGTTAAAGGCGCGCAGTAACTCGCGTACTAAGCGCTCGCTTGCGGCGTCGTCGCAGCCGAGTAGCCAGCGCGTAGGGCGTGTAAAGGTGGCCCAGGCGCGCCCCTCCTCCAGCATATCCGGTAGCGCGACACTACGCTGAGTGCTGCGCATAAGCCCCTGCAGGCGTTCGGTTTCACCCACGGGGAAAGTGGAATTATTGACCAGCAGCAAGTCAGGTTTTTCATGTAGGGCGGGATGCGACACGAAGGCCGCCGCGTCGTCGCGCTGGGCGGGCGAAAGGGCTAACCACGCAATATCGCACTGAGGGACGGCCTCGACGCCACTGACCAGCGTAAGGTTGCCTTCGGCAAGGCTATCTTGCAGCTGGTCAAAGAGGGTGGGCTCGCGGCGTAACCACCCGGCATGCTTTAACTTTTCCCAAGGCTGAGAGAGGTGCGCTTGCCAATAGACATGGTGCCCCACCCAAGAGAGCGCCGCCGCTGCCGTCGCCGCGCTTAGCTCGCTGCCATAAACAAAAACCCGCATGGCTTACGCCTCCTGCTGATAGCGTGCGAGTAGCGCCTTGAAGTCGTCGCCGAGGGTGGGATGGCAGCGACCATAAGCAAGCGTGGCTTCTAAATAGCCCAGGGGCTGCCCGCAGTCGTAGGTCACGCCCTGCATGCGATACGCTTCCACGCCCGATTGTTGGCGCAGCGTTTCAATGGCATCGGTCAGCTGAATTTCACCGCCAGCGCCGGGCGGGGTATTTTCCAGCAAGGAAAAAATCGACCCAGGCAGCGCATAGCGGCCAATGACGGCCAGGTTGGAAGGCGCCGTATCACGAGGAGGTTTCTCCACCACGCCGGCGGCCGGCGCGGCGTGACCCGGTGGCGGTGTCTCTCCTTGCAAGGCAACGATGCCATAACGCTCAACGTGGTCCCACGCCACCTCTTCCACCATCAGTTGCGCGGTATTGTGTTGGTCAAACGCCCGCAGCATGCCGTGTAAATCGTTGCCAGAAGAGGCGTTCGCCTGGTTAACCAACACATCAGGCAGTAACACAGCGAAAGGCTCGTTGTCGCCAATCACCGGACGAGCGCATAACACCGCGTGCCCCAGGCCTAATGGCTCGCCCTGGCGCACGCTGATGATATTAACGTCGTCGGGGATAATGCGGCGAATGCTATCAAGCAGGGCATGCTTGCCTTTGGCTTCGAGGCTGGCCTCCAACTCCGCGTGGGTGTCGAAGTGGTTTTCGATGGCACTTTTACTGCTGCTGGTGACTAAGACGATCTCGCGAATGCCTGCCGCCACCGCCTCTTCCACCACGTATTGAATGACCGGGCGGTCAACAATGGTGATCATCTCTTTAGGGATCGCTTTCGATGCGGGCAAACAGCGCGTCCCAAAGCCAGCAACAGGAAGTACAGCCTTACGAATCATACAAAGGTCCTTTTTATGCGTTCCGACCTCGGAGTGGGTAGAATGGGTATCATACACGACACATCGCTCATCGCTCACGAACGCCAGCGGTGGTTTTGGGCCGTTCATTATCTCGTTTTAAGACGCAGGGAGTCACGCACATGCAAGCGACATCTCAGGATAGCACTGCGCAAGGCTATCACGGCAATGTCGATGCGGCAGAAGTCGCGAAATTTGAAGCACTTGCCAGCCGCTGGTGGGATAAAAACGGCGAGTTTAAACCGCTGCACGACATCAATCCGCTGCGACTTGATTTTATCGATGCCCGCGCCGGGCTTGCGGTAAAGCGCGTGCTTGATGTGGGCTGTGGCGGCGGCATTTTGAGCGAAGCCATGGCGCACCGCGGCGCCAATGTGACCGGCATCGATATGGGCGAGGCCCCCTTGGCGGTGGCGCGCCTGCACGCCGAGGAGAGCGGCGTCGACATTACCTATCAGCAAGTCGCCGTCGAGGCGTTCGCCGATGAGCACGCAGGTAGGTTTGATATTGTGACCTGTATGGAGATGCTTGAACACGTACCCGACCCCGCTTCCGTGGTTGAGGCCTGTAGCCGCTTGGTGCGCCCTGGCGGGCACGTTTTCTTTTCCACGATCAACAGAACGCGTAAAGCCTATCTGTTTGCCATCGTGGGGGCGGAATACGTCCTCAAACTTTTGCCACGCGGCACACACGACTATGCCAAGTTCATTCGCCCATCGGAAATGGCCGCGTGGTGTCGCGCGTCGGGACTTGAGGTAAGCGAGCAGACCGGTCTGATCTATAATCCGCTGTTGCGCCAATATCGGCTTAACAGCCACGACGTCTCGGTCAACTATATGATGCACTGTCGCCAAGCGGAGGCGTGATGACGGCTGTAAAACGTGATGGACCACTGAACGTGCCGACCGCGCGTGCCTTACTGTTTGATCTGGACGGCACGCTGGTGGATACCGCACCCGATTTGGCCAATGCCACCAACGCGCTGCGGGCCCATCACGGCTTGGCGCCCTTGCCCTTTGCTACCGTACGCAAGCAGGTGTCTAACGGCGGCAGCGCCTTGGTCACACTGGCACTGGGGTTAGAGAAGGAACACCCCCACCACGGCGCGGCCAGAGCGTTTTTACTTGATGCTTATGAGCAGGCAATAGCGACCCATAGTCGGGTTTTTTCGCCCCTCGATACGTGGCTAACCCGCTGGCAAGGCCAAGGCGGTCGCTGGGGCATTGTGACCAATAAGCCCAGGCGCTATACCGAACCGCTTTTATCTGCGCTCGCGCTTGAGCCAGGCGCCCTTCTGTGCGCCGATGATTTAAGCGTCAAAAAACCCTCACCTGAGCCGCTCTGGGAAGCCGCGCGACGCCTAAACGCCGCGCCTCATGAGTGCTGGTATGTGGGTGACCACCTACGCGATATGCAAGCAGCCAAAGCGGCAGGAATGACAGCCGTGGCGGTAGGCTATGGCTATATCAGTGAAGAGGACGACTATCACCACTGGCCAGCGGATATATGGTTTAGCGACTGTGCGGCGCTGGTGACGGCTCTAGCCGCTTTTAACGCAACCGCCTAATCCCTTGCTGCATTGACAAAAAGCTAGCCTGGTTACGTTCGAGGTGGCTGGGCATCCCATTTCTGGCCGGTTTCTCCACGGCTATCAGGGCCCATTAACCATAAATAGGTGGGCATGATCTCTTCCGGTGTGCGCAGCGTGTCGGGGTCTTCGCCCGGAAAAGCGCTGCGGCGCATTTGCGTGCGGGTAGCGCCAGGGTTGAGGCTGTTGATGCGAAGGTTGGGCTGGCTCTCCATTTCATCGGCGAGCACTTCCATAAAGCCTTCCGTGGCGCACTTGGAGACCGCATAGGCGCCCCAGTAGGCTCGCCCTTTGCGGCCCACGCCGGAGGAAGTAAAAATCACCGAGGCATCGTCTGACTGCTGCAAAAGAGGTAGCAAGGCCTGGGTCATCCAAATAGGGCCGTTGAGATTGACCTGCATCACCTGGTTCCAAAGCTCAGGGTTGTACTGCTCGAACGGCGTAATGCGGCCCAGCATGCCCGCGTTGTGAAGGAGTCCATCCAAGCGACCAAACTCTTTATCCAGCGTTTGCGCCATTTCGTGGAAGTCTTTTAGCGTCGCGCCTTCGAAATTAAGCGGAAAAATAGCCGGTTGTGGCCCCCCCGCTTGCTCAATTTCATCATAAACATGCTCGAGTTTGGCAATCGTACGGCCAAGCAAAATCACCGTTGCGCCATGCTCGGCGTAGGCGAGCGCCGCCGCTCGGCCGATGCCATCGCCTGCACCGGTGACCAAAACAGTGCGATCTTTGAGTAAATCAGGCGTGGGCTGATAGTCGATTTTGCAGCTCATAGCGGTGGTTGAATCCTTGGTGTTAATTCAAGTGTTAATTCAAATTCTCTGATTGGCGTAAAAAGTCGCTGGCAAGCCCTGCCGCACTACTCTGCGGGTACTCCTCGCGAACGCGAGTCAAAAGTTCACGACTGCGTTCCGGTTCACCTTGGCGCGCTTTCAATAGGCCCAGCTTATAGAGCGCATCGGGGACCTTGCGGCTATCGCTGTACTGATTAATCACACGGTTGAAGGCTTCTTCAGCGGTGGCCAGCGCATCATTGGCCGCATAAAGCTCACCTAGCCAATAGTAGCCGTTGGGGGTAAGCCCTGATTCAGGGTGTTCTTCGACAAAACGTTCGAAGGCAGTAATGGCATCGTCAAAGCGCCGACCCTGAACGTGAGAAAAAGCCGCTTGATAAGCCTGCTGCGCCTCTTCGCTCACGGCACCGGCGCCGCTTTGGGCAGCCGCGGCTACTTGCTCGGCGGCCTCAGGCTCCACGCGTGACTCAGGAGCCGGCTCAGCGCTCTCTTCCTCGGAGGGCGCAGACGACGCTCTTTCGGTTTCTAACTGGGTTAGGCGGTCCTCCAAATCGATATAGCGCTGCTGGCTTTGGCGGGTCATCCGCTCAAACTCATGGCGCAACTCTTCAAGGGCACCGCGCAGTTCCTGAATTTCACGCTGATGCTCTTGCACCTGGTTAAACAGGACAAGGCTACCGCCGCTTGAGGGTTGCGTTTGCGTTTGCTGATAGAAGCTATTGGAAGAGGATGCCGAGAGGTCTTCCACTGTAGGTTGCTGGGCCCAAGCAGTGATAGGCAGCAACAAAGAGGCGATAAGACCCAAAACCTTATGCTTAGCACTTGCAAGACTGAAATTCATCAGGTCTCCTGAAGCCGTCTGTTAAACCCCGCTGTCACCAGCGGGGCTGCGGCGACCATAAAACGTTGAGATCCGCTCAGTAGCTAAACACCACGCGGCGGTTTTTCGCGTAAGCATCTTCACTCTGCCCACGGGCCTCCGGGCGCTCCTCGCCATAGCTCACCACGCTCATTTGGCTATTGGATACACCCTGAATGTTGAGGAAGCGCTTAACCGCATTGGCGCGACGCTCACCTAGCGCCAAGTTATATTCACGTGTGCCGCGCTCATCGGTGTGGCCTTGCAGCACGACATCCGCATTCGGGTTGGCGCGAAGATAACGGGCATGGGCCATCACCACTGACTCATACTCGCCTTTGATCGTATCGCGATTAAAATCGAAATAGATAGTCCGTACGTTCGGGATCCGTGAGTCGGCTTGTTGGCCGGTACGACTCTCGCTGCCCGAGGTGGAGCCGTATTGGCCGCCGCTACCCGCGCCGCGGCTTTCCGCCCCGCTGCCGGTTGTGCTACCCGTTTGTGATCCCCTTGACTCACCGCCCTGGGTGCCACCCGTGCTTGAACAGCCAGCAATGACCGCGATTGAGAAAGCCACCGTTAAGGCACGCACTATCGGTTTAATTTGCATCTTCTTCATACTCCTAATGTAAAACACACCTCTAATTTAAAAACGGTGACCATGCGGGTTCGCGCACATCACCTTGTGCTGCAGGCAGCCTAAAGGAAGAACGCCCATCGGCGGAAACAGCGCTTAATACCCCATTGCCGTTTTGTTGGGTAGCGAAGATTACCATGGTGCCGTTGGGGGCAACACTGGGGGATTCATCGCGGGTTGTTTCGCTCAGAATGACCAGGCGATCATTGTCCAGATCCTGGCGAGCTACTTGATAGCCACGATCGGAACGGTGAATCAAAAAGATTGCATCGCCTTCCGGGGAGAAGCGGCCACGGGCGTTGTAGTTGCCGGTAAAAGTGAGGCGCTGGCTCTTGTCGTTACTCAAGGTATAGCGATAAAGTTGCGGGCCACCGCTGCGGTCTGAGGTAAACAGCAAGCTACGTCCATCGGGCGCCCAAGAGGGCTCGGTATCGATACTGTTGCTATTTGTCAGGCGCTCAATGGAACGGCTAGCCACGTTCATCAGGTAAATATCCGGCTGACCGTCCTTGGACAGCGACATGGCTAGCCGACGGCCGTCGGGGGACCAAGCTGGCGCACTATTGATGCCCTCAAACGACGTGAGTTGAACGCGCTGACCACTTGAAACCTCCTGGACGTAGATGGCCGACTGCTCGGTTTCAAACGAGACGTACGCTAGCTTGCGGCCATCGGGAGACCACGCGGGGGAAAGAATCGGATGTTCTGAGCTAAGGATTTCCTGGCTATTGCGCCCATCCGCATCCGCTACATAGAGGCCAAACTGCATGTCATCGCCCACGCCCTGTGCGGTGACATAGGCGATCCGGGTAGAGAACGCCCCGCGAATGTCGGTAATCGCCTCAAATATCTGGTCACTTAGCCGGTGGGCGGCACCGCGCAGGTTACCTTCACCGCTGCGAATGCTTTCCGAGAGCATGCGGCGCTGGCCGCTAATGTCCATGAGTTCAGCATTGAGGCGGTAGCCCTCCGCGCTGGTGTCAATATCGCCCACCACCAAATAGCGCACATCGAGTGAACGCCACGTGCCAAACTGCACCTCCTGCGCATTATGGGGGCGTTCAAACATGGCGTCGCGCTGAAGCGGCGCAAAATAGCCGCTGCGCTCCAAGTTATCTTGGATGATTTGCGCCACGTCCTCGGGTAAGCCTTCATTACCGTCAAAAGGAACCACGGCAATCGGCAGCGCGCGGTCACTTCCCCGAGTGATTTCAATGGTGAGGTTAGCGCTGGCGGCGTTGCTTAAAAAAAGGCTAAAAAGGAGACTACCTATGAGTAGCAGCCGTGCTCGTAGTGGTGTCTGGCGTATGGTTTGCATCAGCGAACATCCCCCGGGGTAAATCGCAAATTAAATTGGCGTAAGTCGCGTTGCTGTGCGGGTGACAGGTCTCGCAACTCAGTAAAGGGTGCTGCATGCTCGACCGCTTGAATAGCCGAGCGATCAAAAGCGCTATCGCCACTCGATGTTGCCACGGCGGTGGCGAGCACCTCACCGGACGGTCCTAAACGAACTTGAATGGTGGCACTCATGTTATCACTTGCGCCACCAGGTATAAGCCATGCCTGCTCGACTGCACGGCGTACAATGGCACTAAAGCTATTGGCCGCTTGCTCTGCCTGACGTGCATTGGCCGCGGCTTGCGCTTCCCCTTCTAGCTGGCGTTGCCGTTCGGCAGCGGCTGCCTCCTCCGCTCGGCGGGCCTCTTCTTCCTCACGCCGGCGCTGCTCTGCGGCCTCCTGCGCTTGGCGGGCGAGCTCTTCCTCACGCCGGCGTTGCTCTTCGGCTTCCTGCGCTTGGCGGGCGAGCTCTTCCTCACGCCGGCGCTGCTCTTCGGCTTCCTGTGCTTGGCGAGCTTCTTCTGCCTCGCGACGGCGTTGCTCTTCGGCTTCTTGTGCTTGGCGAGCCTGTTCGGCTTCGCGGCGGCGCTCTTCCTGAGCTTGCTGTTCGGCTCGCTCGGCCTCACGCGCGGCGGCTTCCAACGCCTGCTGCTGCGCTTCTTCGGCACGCCGTTGCGCTTCGGCTTCTGCCTCGGCGCGGGCCTGCTCAAGGGCTTGGTTTTCGCGCTGAGCCGCCAGTGCTTCCGCTTGTTCGATGACCGCTTCTTCCAGCGGACGCGATGGCGCCGGCTCTTCTTGCGCTGGCGCTTGTGCGGGCGACTCTGAAGACGCACTCATTGAGGCTTGGTTATCATTCGCTTGCTGCGCTTGGTTTGTTGTCGTTTCTGTACTCACCAAGGTGGCGTTTACAATGGATGACGGCTCAGGCGCTTCATTCCTTTCCTCAAGATTAATGAGGCTAAACATGACCACGACAATGTGAACCAATACCGCAAGAACAGTCGGCAAAAGGTAGCCGACCTCTTGTTTATCCCGTGAAAAAAATGCCACAAGGCGTCCCCTGCGTTTACTCATCTTGCGGCGGCTCAGAAATGAGACCCACGTTAGCCACTCCCGCGCGCTGCAGTGTGCTCATCAACGTCACGACCTCGCCGTAGGCGATATGACGATCCCCGCGCACCATAACGGGGCTCTCTGGGCGGCGCTCCAGAATGACTGAGACGCGCTCGGCAAGCTCGTCTAGTGCCACAGCTGTCGTATCCCCCCCTAGCGTAATGTGGTAGTTACCCTCGCGGTCGACGGAGACCAGAATCGGATCGTTGTCTTCTGGCGTGTCGATCGGTTCCGAGGTCACTTGCGGCAAATCCACCTGCACCCCCTGGGTGAGCATCGGGGCGGTGATCATAAAAATCACCAGCAACACCAGCATCACGTCGATGAAAGGCACCACGTTGATTTCCGCCATTGGCCGGCGCTGCCCGCCACGATGAAAAGGCCCTTGCATACAGCGACTCCCTTAGCCTGACGTGGTGTCACGTCCTTGCAGATTGCGGTGCAAAATCGCGTAGAACTCCTCGGCAAAATCTTCGTACTTGCCCAGTAAGCGCCCTGCGCCATTAGAGAGGCGGTTATAGAAAATCACCGCGGGAATCGCAGCAAAAAGCCCCATGGCAGTGGCGATCAGCGCTTCGGCGATCCACGGTGCCACTGTCGCCAAGGTGGCTTGCTGGGCCATGGAGAGAGACTGAAATGAGCCCATAATCCCCCACACCGTGCCGAAAAGGCCAATATAGGGGCTAGCCGATGCCACCGTGGCAAGAAAGATCAAGTGTTGGTTGAGCCGATCCTCTTCACGTGACCAGGCAACCCGCATACTGCGCTGCACCCCCTCAAGCACGGTATCCGCCTGACGGGTTTTGGCCACTAAGCGATGAAACTCCCGAAACCCAGACTGAAAGATACGCTCGGCCCCTTGGCGCGCGTCATCGACGGGAATCTCTCGGTAGAGATCATTTAAATCGACGCCCGACCAGAAGGTCTCTTCAAAATGATCGTAGGCTTTTTTTGCTCGATGCAGGGCAAAGCTGCGCTGAAAGATGACCACCCATGACAGCAGGGACCCGAGCACAAGTAGCAGCATCACAAGCTGGACAACCGTACTGGCGCTCATGATCAGATGGGGAATCGACATGCTGTTTTCGTTCACGGGTGTCCTCTTTTATCTGGGAGTTAGGTGATTAGGTATTGCGCATTAAAGCGGTTACGTATCGAGTAATGCCACCAGGGATGGCGGCCAGGCTTTAGGCCTTAAGCGTTTAGCGTCCAAACACGCTATCTCGACTGTGGCGCTACACAGGAGTTCCCCGTGGCGCTTAGCTTGTTGCTCAAAGGTCATCCGGCAGCGGCCGATGTCGATTATGTCGGCTGTCACATCGATGGCATCATCCAGCTTTGCGGGTTTTGCGTAGTGGCACGCCAAGCGATATACCACTAGCTGCGTCCCTTCGTCTAGTAACACCTGTTGATTGAAGCCTTGTTGCCTTAGCCATTCGCTACGCGCGCGCTCCATAAACTTCAGGTAGTTAACGTAGTAGACAATGCCGCCCGCGTCTGTGTCCTCCATATAAACCCGAACCGGCATGGCAAAGGCATGGCTCATGGTCTCACTTCCCCCGCACTGACGGGCGCCTGCTCGTGGGGCACGCGGCTAAAGTGCGCCCACGCCTGCCGAGTCACCACGCGCCCACGCGGGGTGCGCATCATTAAGCCTTGCTGAATCAAATAGGGCTCGATGACATCCTCGATCGTATCGCGCTCTTCGCCAATCGCCGCCGAAAGAGAATCGACACCGACCGGGCCGCCGTCGAATTTATCCATCATGGCGAGCAAAAGACGCCGATCCATGTGATCGAGCCCATGATGATCAACGTTGAGCATATTCAGCGCGGCATCGGCAATCGCCACATCGACATGGCCACTGCCTTTGATATCGGCGTAATCCCGCACCCGCCTCAGCAATCGGTTGGCAATCCTTGGCGTGCCGCGCGAGCGTTTGGCGATTTCAGCGGCACCCTCCGCGCTGGTATCGACGTTTAGTAACCTTGCCGAGCGCGTGACGATGGCGCTGAGTTCTTCAAGGTTATAAAACTCCAAGCGCTGGACAATGCCGAAGCGGTCGCGCAGCGGTGACGTGAGAAGCCCGGCGCGGGTCGTGGCGCCCACTAGCGTGAAGCGCGGCAAATCAAGCTTAATCGAGCGCGCCGCTGGGCCGTCACCGATCATGATATCGAGCTGGAAGTCCTCCATCGCAGGATAGAGCACTTCCTCCACCACGGGCGAAAGCCGATGAATTTCGTCGATAAAAAGCACATCGCCGGGCTCTAAATTGGTCAGCATCGCGGCGAGATCACCGGCGCGCTCAAGCACGGGCCCCGAGGTGGATTTCAAGTTAACCCCCATCTCGGTGGCAATAATATTCGCCAGCGTGGTTTTACCCAGCCCCGGTGGGCCAAATACCAGGGTGTGATCTAGGCTCTCTTCGCGCAGCCGAGCGGCACCGATGAAGATATCCATCTGCTCGCGCATGCGCGGCTGGCCGATGTAGTCGCTAAGACGCTGGGGACGAATCGCATGATCCATCCTGACTTCACCCTGCTCCGGCGCGGCGGCGATCAAGCGATCCTGTTCTATCATGGGGCTCCTTCCAGGTGAAACAGTTGGGCTAGCTGCTTAGACGCTGCGTCAGTGCGGCTTTAATCAGCGCTTCGGTGGGCTGCTGAGGGTCGAGCCCCGCGAGCATTTTGGCCGCTTCAGTGGGCTTGTAGCCCAAACTGATCAGTGCCGCCTCGGCATCGGCTAAGCTATCGCGCTGGCCTTGTGCTGAGGCAACCTCCAGAGGTAATGGGGAGTCCGCGCTATTTTCCCACTCGGGGAAGCGGTCACGCATCTCGATTATCAGTCGCTCGGCGGTCTTTTTGCCCACACCGGGCAGGCGAGTCAACGCTTTACTGTCGTCATCGCGCACGCAGCGCATGAAGGCATCCTCATCCATCCCGGAGAGAATCGCGAGCGCCAATTTCGGCCCCACCCCGTTGACCTTGATCAAGGCACGAAACAGCGCCCTTTCATGTTCCCGAGCAAAACCATAAAGCAGGTGGGCGTCGTCACGAATGGTCAAGTGGGTATAAAGCGAAACCGTTTCGCCAGTGGCGGGTAGCGCCACTAGCGTATTCATCGACGTTTCCACTTCATAGCCGACGCCGTGTACGTCGATGACAATCAAGGGCGGATGCTTTTCCAGCAACGACCCGGTAAGGCGTCCAATCATAGCTGACCTTTCAAAATATCTGGCTCTCCATCGGGAGTCTACTATAAAGCCCCTCTGTACAAGTGACCAGTGATGCCATGGGGATACTGGGTGATTGATTGGTGGCAAGTGGCGTTTATAGACGCCAACGGCCGTTTTTGCGTCGCGAGCGCTGGGAGGTGGTAGCGGCTACCAGCCCGCTGCGCGCGTAGCCATCGGTCAGCGCAATGGCGAGGGCATCGGCGGCATCGGCCTGGGGCGTCGCCGATAGGCGCAAGATTGCCGTGACCATGTGCTGCACTTGCGTCTTATCCGCGCCGCCTTGGCCGGTTACTGCCTGTTTGATCTGACGTGGCGAATACTCATTGACCGCAAATCCGAGATTCGCCATGCAGACAAGCGCAGTGCCGCGCGCCTGACCAAGCTTCAACGCCGAATCGGCATTTTTGGCCATGAAAACACGCTCGATCGCCACACACATCGGTCGATGTAACCCCACGACTTCGCTGAGCCCGGCATAAATTTGCGCCAGGCGCTGCTCCAGTGCCACATCCGTGGTGCGAATACAGCCACTGGCCACATAGCGGGGCTTGCCTTGGCACAGATCAATGACACCAAAGCCGGTAATCCGCGAGCCCGGGTCGATACCTAGAATACGCGGCGAACTATCGAGCGGCTGCTCGGGCATCGTGTTTCGAATCCCCTAATAGGCAGGTAAAAAAACTAGGCAGTTAAAAAGCCGTAACAAAAACACCGACGCCCTAAGGCGCCGGTGCCGTATTGCTCTGCAAAAGCCTTGGCGGCTACCACAGGAGGGATTACTCCCCTGCGGTTTCCGCTTTGGCCTTTTGGCGCAGACGGATATTGAGGTCTTTCAGCTGCTCCGCGCTGACTTCGCCCGGCGCGTCGGTCATCAAGCAGGCAGCACTTTGAGTTTTCGGGAAAGCGATGACTTCGCGGATAGTGTTCGCGCCCACCATCAGCATCACCAAGCGATCCAACCCGAAGGCCAAGCCACCATGGGGCGGTGCGCCGTACTGCAGCGCGTCGAGCAAGAAGCCGAACTTCTCGCGCGCTTCTTCTTCGCCAATACCCAGAATCTCAAACACGGTGCTCTGCATGGCTTGATTATGGATACGGATAGAGCCCCCGCCGAGTTCTGTGCCATTCAGCACCATGTCATAGGCGCGGGAGAGCGCCGCTGCCGGATTGGCCTTGAGCTCTTCGGGGCTGCAAGCAGGTGCAGTAAACGGGTGGTGAAGTGGGCTTAAACGACCGTTGTCGTCGGCTTCAAACATCGGGAAGTCGACAACCCACAGCGGTGACCAGGCTTGGGTATAGAGGTCGAGGTCGGCGCCCAGCTTATTGCGTAGCGCGCCGATGGCTTCGTTAACGATGCGAGCTTTATCGGCACCGAAAAAGATAATATCGCCATCTTTAGCGTCAACACGGTCGAGCAGTTCTTCGACCACGTTCTCCATGAACTTGACAATGGGTGACTGCAGCCCTTCAAGGCCTTTGGCGCGCTCGTTGACCTTGATCCAAGCCAAGCCTTTGGCGCCGTAAATGCCGACAAATTTGGTGTATTCATCGATCTCTTTACGCGAGAGCGTCGCGCCACCGGGCACTTTCAGCGCCGCCACGCGGCCATCTTCTGCCTTCGCGGGGCCGGAAAAGACCTTGAAGTCGACTTGCTGCATTAAATCGTCGACGTCGGTCAGCTCCAGCGGAATACGCAGGTCAGGCTTATCGGAGCCGAAGCGATGCATGGCATCGTGCCAGGTCATCCGCGGAAAGACGGGTAAATCAACGTTGAGCACGTCTTTAAAGAGCTGGCGAATCATCGACTCGGTGATCGCCATGATGTCATTCTCTTCAACAAACGACGCCTCGATGTCGATCTGCGTGAACTCCGGTTGGCGGTCGGCGCGCAGATCCTCATCGCGGAAGCACTTGGCAATCTGGTAATAGCGATCGAAGCCGGACACCATCAGAAGCTGCTTAAAGAGCTGCGGCGACTGCGGTAGCGCGAAGAAGCTACCGGCGTGGGTGCGGCTGGGAACCAGATAGTCGCGCGCGCCTTCGGGTGTCGCGCGGGTGAGCACCGGCGTCTCGATATCCAAGAAGCCTTGGTTCTCTAAAAAGGCACGCACGTTATGAGAAATGCGCGAACGCAAGCGTAGCTTCTCAATCATGTCCGGACGACGCAAATCGATATAGCGATGCTTTAAACGCACCTCTTCACCGACTTTGCCGTGCTCATCGAGCTGGAACGGCGGCGTCGCCGCGGTGTTAAGTACCTCAACCTCTTTCGCCAGCACTTCAATCATGCCGGTGGGCATGTTGGGGTTTTGCGTCCCTTCCGGGCGCGGACGAACGCGACCGGTAATGCGAAGCACATATTCACCACGGGCGCGATCGGCATTGGCGAACGCTTCGGCGGTGTCTGGGTCAACCACAAACTGCGCTATGCCGTCGCGGTCGCGCATATCGAGGAAGATAACGCCGCCGTGATCCCGACGACGGTGTACCCATCCGCAAACGGTAACCGTTTGATCCACCAACGTTTCGTTTAGCTGGCCGCAATAATGGCTGCGCATGTCAAATCCTGTTCTGTGTTGTGGCAAAGTGGGGAAATAAATAACGGTAGAACCGTGAAGAGTCGGCTAGCGAGAAAGCTTACGTCTCAAGCGGCAGCGCCATCTGACTTTTTGCTGCTATCTTTCGGTTTAGCACTGCTTGGCGCGGTCGCGCTTTCTTTGCTGCTATCGGCTGCCAGATTCTTTTTGCTACCCGTTTTGAAATCGGTTTCGTACCAGCCGCCGCCGGCCAGGCGAAAACCCGCCGCTGAGACAAGACGCGATAGCGTGTCGCGTTCGCAAACGGGGCAGTCCGTTAGCGGGTCAGCGCTGATTTTTTGCAGTTTTTCCAAACGATGGCCGCAGGCCTTGCACTCATATTCGTAGATGGGCATGTTGTTGACTCCTGAAAAGCGTGGCCCAGACAGGACATTGGCATGCTCATTCGCTGCCAGGCTGCTATATGCGGCCAAATCGGGAAAATTCCAAGACGGCGGTTGGTAAAGCGGGCGTATTATACCCTTTTGTAACCCCTGCCGAGCAAGTCGCTACCGGATAAATGCTGTCACGTGATAACACATCACTTAATAACATCGCTGGAGAGAAGACAAATGCCAAACGCCGTGATACTCGACGCTGAGAGCCTAGGACCTGATATCGATTTGTCCGCCATCCGCGAACAGGTCGACAACTTAGGCGTATACGGGCAGAGCAGTACCGCTGAGGCACGGGAGCGCTTGGCGGACGCTGAGATCGCAATCGTCAACAAAGTCGTACTCGATGCGGAAACACTGGCCGCCCTGCCACGGCTAAAGCTAATTTGTGTGCTCGCGACCGGGCTTAATAACATTGACCTGGAAGCCGCTGAAACGCACGGTATCAGCGTCAAAAATGTCTCAGCCTATGGCACCGCCAGCGTGTCGCAACATACGTTAATGCTGATGCTGACGCTCGCCAATCGCTTGCCACTCTATCAGCGGGCGATTGCGGCGGGTGAATGGCAAAAAAGCGATTTTTTCTGCTTGCAGGACTACCCGACGCTTCAACTCGCGGGCAAAAACCTGGTCATGGTCGGCCAAGGCGAGCTCGGCAGCGAGGTTGCCCGCCTAGCAGAAGCCTTCGGCATGACCGTGACCTTTGCGGCGCGGCCGGGTAATGAAGATAACGATAAGCGCCCCTCTTTGGATGAGCTGCTGCCAAGCGCCGATATCATAAGCCTTCACTGCCCGCTCAACGAAACCACCCGCCACCTTATCAACCAAGAGCGCTTAGCGCGGGCCAAGTCGTCGCTGCTTTTGGTCAACTGTGCTCGCGGGGGGATTATCGATGAAAAGGCCGCGCTTAAGGCTCTCAGAAACGGCACACTGGGCGGCCTCGGAGTCGATGTGCTACCCAGCGAGCCGCCCCGCGATGGCCACGCCCTACTCGATGCGCTTAGCCAAGGAGAGGCGTTAAACTTGATCGTCACGCCTCACAACGCCTGGATTACTCCCGAGGCGCGGCAAAATATTGTCAAACTCACGGCCGACAATATCCGTAATTGGCGGTCAGCTTAACGCCTTAGTAGGTAGAAAACGTATCCGGCGCATGGGCTTGTTCCAACACCTCAAACTCTACATGGGTCACATGCGCCTTCTCCGACCCCTGCCATAGCCATTCGGAAAGCGTTTTAACGTCCTCTTGTGAACCACACATCAGCACTTCAACGCGCCCATCGGGAAGGTTTTTGGCATATCCGGTAATACCCAGTTTGAGTGCCTGCTCTTGAGTCGAACCGCGATACCAAACGCCTTGAACTTTGCCCGTTACCCAGGCTTTTGTGCAGCACCGTGACATATCATTCTCCTTGATTGTTACAGGGTCGCTTAGGCCCGCTTTGTCTTTCATCGACAAACTCACGTTTAACGATAACAGCACTGTTGCGCGGCACCAAGGTACGCCCGCGGCGCAATAACAGCGAGCGGGTGAAGGCTGCGCCAAACAGAAGAATAAGGGATGAGTAGTAAACCCACAGCAAAATCATCACGACAGAGCCAGCGGCACCGTAAGTAGAAGCCGTGGCCGTATAGGCCAGATAGATCGCGATAAGGCTGCGGCCAATGGTAAACAGCACTGCTGTCACCACCGCACCGATGAGTACATCCTGCCAGCGCAAAATCACATCGGGCAGAACCTTGAAAATAGTGGCGAATAGCAGCACCACGACACCAAGGGCAATCAGCGACTCCGCGCTTGAGGCGAGCAGTCCGATATACGGCACCAAGTCATCCGCCGCCTGTAGCATGCCGCGAATGATTACCCCGGCCACCAGCGATACCAGCAGAATAAAGCCGATAGAGAGCACCACGGTAAGCGACAGCAAACGGTTTTTGATAAAAATCCAGGCGCTGTTAGCGGTAGGCCGAGCGGTAACCCCGAAAATTGTATTCAATGAAAACTGCATCTGGGCAAATACCGTGGTCGCCCCGACCAAAAGTGCCCCCACGCCCAGAAGCGTGGGCAATAGTCCCGCTTCTTCAATGCGTGATTGCGCCACCGCCTGCTCAATGGCGACAGCTGCATCCGTGCCTAGGGTTCCCTGAAGTTGGCTCACAATTTGCCCTTGAGCAGCCTCTTCTCCCATCACCACGCCGATGACGGTAACCGCTATGATAATGGTCGGGGCAAGGGAAAAGAGCGTATAAAACGCCAGTGACCCCGCGTAGCTAAACGCATTACGTTCCAACCAAAGCTGAATGGCATCTTTTACCACATTCATCCAAAACGTTGCGGTACGTTTGACCATCGGTTGCATCCCTGTCTTTGAGTAAATATGTCCTAGCATACCGAACCTTAGGGTGGATGACAGGTCAGTCATCAATTGCGTCACGCGCGTTAACTGCCATAATGACGACCGATTTGCCGCACAATCGGCCGCGCCCTTTTCGCAGGAGCCTCCCATGCCCTCAGAACATTCAGCCACTCAAGTTCATGACGCTCAATCGTATGATTTTGATTGCCTGGTGTTTATCGGCCGTTTTCAACCCCCCCACCTTGGCCATTTGGCGGTGATTCGCGAGGCGCTTAAGCAAGCGCGGCAAGTGATTGTGCTCGTTGGTTCGTCCTGGCAGGCACGCTCGTTGCGTAACCCTTGGCAGTTCGATGAGCGTCAAACGATGATTCGTTCGGGGTTTGATGACGATGAGAATCGGCGTTTGGAAATCACCCCCCTATTGGATGCACTGTATAACGACGATGTCTGGGTGCGCGATGTGCAACGTCGTGTACGTGACTTAACCGCGCCCGATGTTGCCAAATTGCCGCGTATCGGCTTGATAGGGGCTAGCCGAGGGCAGTCGAGCTACTACTTATCGCTTTTCCCCCAATGGGAGTCGGTGAGCGTACCGTTGGTAGAGGGGATTTCCGCCAGCCAAATCCGCGAGCGGCTGTTTCGCTCGCCAGGGGCAACGGATGACTATTTGAGTACCGGCGCCTACCATGACCTTCCTCCTGGCGTGGTTCAGCAGGTAGCCGAATTTTGCCAAGGCGATGCCTACGAACAGCTGCTAGAAGAACAGCGTCTCCTTGATCAGTACCGTCAGGCATGGGCCCAAGCCCCCTACCCGCCCATTTTCGTGACCGTTAATGCCGTCGTCGTGCAGTCGGGGCATGTGCTGCTCGTTCGGCGCAAAGCCGCACCGGGTAAAGGCTTGTACGCTCTACCTGGCGGCTTTATCAACCCGCACGAACGGCTACTGGATGCTTGCCTGCGCGAACTTCGCGAACGCATTCGGCTGAAAGTCCCCGAGCCGGTGCTTAAGGGGTCGCTGCGGGGGCAGCGTCTATTTGATGAGCCGCACCGCAGTTGGCGCGGACGTACGCTTGCCGAAGCGTTCTATTTCGCCCTTCGCCCCGACCAGCAACTGCCCAGGCTAAAGCCGGTAAAAGGCGGCGACCATGCCCGATGGGTCGCACTGGCCGACCTTGAGCCTGATAGCCTTTTTGAAGACCACTTTTTTATCATTCAGAACTTTTTAGGCTTACCGGCCGATTTCGGCAGCGCAGGCGCTTGAAGAGCACTCGTTTGAAGCGCATTTTAGCCTGGAAGATTAGCCCTGAAGAAAGTCTCTAGGTAGTTTCATCATTTGTCGCCATAGGCGCTCAACGCCCGGTTTGTGCACCAATGAGCAGCGGTATAAACGGATCTCAAGCGGGATATCCCAACTCTCATCGCCGGCCCGTACGAGTTGACCATTTTTAAGCTCTTCACGAATGCAGAAATCGGGTATCCAAGCAACCCCCACGCCCTGAAGCACCATGCCTTTAAGCCCTTCGGCCATGGCGGTTTCATAAACAGTGCGTAAGCGCATCCGTAACGGGTCGTTTTTCAACAACATGCGCACGCTACGGCCCAAAAAGGCCCCTTGTGTGTAGGCTAGATAAGGAATCGCACTTTCACTTTTTAGGGTATAGCGCGGTTTACCCTGCTCGTCGGGCAGGGTGACCGGTAGCATTTTGACCTTGCCGATGGAAAAAGAGGGGAACACTTCAGCATCGAGCTGCATCGTGGCAAAAGGATCGTAATATGCCAGCATCAAGTCGCAATTGCCTTCGCGCAACACATGGATCGCTTCCCCCACGTTCATGGCGACTAAGCGCGTGGGCAGCTCCCCTAACCCTTTTTGGAGCCGGGAAATCCAGGGGGGGAAGAAACTTAACGCCAGGGAGTGGGCCGCCACTATATCCAAGGCTTCATTGGCAATGGAGAGCCCGCGCAGATGGCTAAGCGACTCGTTAAGTTGCTCAACCAGATTGCGGGCCGTTACCAGAAAAAGTTGCCCTTCTGAGGTCAGCCCTACGGGCGTTGTGGAGCGGTCGACCAGCGTGACGCCAATGGCTTGTTCCAGCGCCCGAATCCGGCGGCTAAAAGCCGGCTGAGTCACATGGCGCTGCCGCGCAGAGGCGGAAAAACTGCGCGTATTGGCTAGGGCGACAAAATCTTCTAACCATTTGGTTTCTAAATTCACCCTAGACTCCTATTGATCGAACGTGACGTGCCTGCGCACGGTTATTGTATGGGGGAAGTTAAGTAAGCTGCGCGTGAAACAACCTTTTTCCATAAAGGTCGCTGCTGAATTTCATCCAGTGAAACGCGCCGACAGTGCGAAAAATCCTTTTCCAGCATCACACGTACATTGGCGGCAAAATCGGGACTGGGTATAAAGGCGGTGATTTCAAAGTTTAAGCGAAAAGAGCGATTGTCCAGGTTTACGGTACCTACCGAGGCGGCTTCATTATCGACAAGAATGACTTTTTGGTGGAGAAACCCCGGGAGATAACGGTATATTTTTACTCCCGCGCGAAGCATATCGGGCAAGAAGGAAAACGCCGACAGAAACACCAGCAAGTGGTCCGGGCGTTCGGGAATCATTACCCGAACATCCACACCGCGCATTGCGGCAAGTCTCAGCGCATCTTGCACCCCCTGGTCGGGGACAAAATAGGGGCTTGTGACCCATAAGCGCTTTTGCGCGCTATGAATCATGTTCTGCACCAGAAGGCTCGCCGTATCTAACCGGTCTGCCGGGCCTGACGGCACCACGATGACATGGTGGTTGGTGGAAGGCTTCGTTTCGGGTTGCCAATTGAGGTTGATGACCTCGCCGGTCGCCCAGTGCCAATCTTCCCAAAAGGCTTCTTGTAGCCCCATCACGCTGGGACCTGTCAGCTTTAAGTGGGTGTCTCGCCAAGGACCGTGGCGAGGGTGCTCGCCAAGATACTCCACGCCCACGTTAAAACCGCCTACCCAACCCTCTTTGCCATCCATCACCGCCACCTTACGGTGATTGCGAAAATTGAGTTGAAAGCGATGTTTGAAACCGCGTGACGAACGAAAGGCGCTCACTTCGATGCCTTCCTCTTGGAGGTCGCGCAAGTACCCTTCATTAAGCTTACGGCTACCCAACTCGTCGTACAGAAAATAGACCCTCACGCCCCGGCTCGCCGCCTCCAGCAATCGCCGCTGCAATTTACGCCCGAGCGCATCGTCTCTGACGATAAAAAATTGCAGCAGGATATAGGACTGGGCGTTGTCGATTCCCAAAAACAGGCTTTTAAAGGTGACATCCCCATCGACTAAAAGCTCTGCTTGATTGCCTTCGGTGAGTGGCATCATCGCGAGCTGCTCAACCGCATGGGTATCCGCGCTCGGGGACACCACGCAGTAAGGCATCATATTGGCACGATAGCGCGCCAGAACACGGCGCAGTACGCTATCACGCTCGCCCCTGGCGGAGACGTAGCCATAAAAGCGTGGCCGCCCAAAGCACCAATAGGCTGGCAGTGCGACATACGGAAAGGTCAGCAGTGAAATGATCCAGGCCACCGCGCCTTGCGATGTGCGACTCGACATCAGCGCCATAATCGCTGATAAGATACCGAGCACGTGTATCAGCGCAATGCCCGCCCCCCACAGCCAGGAGGTCATGTTATCTCCAGCACGTTATCTCCAGCATGCACTCACTAAGCGCAAACAAGCCCCAAAATAGGCGTTATTGTAACAGCTTATTCGGCGTATTTATGCGCAACGTCTGATATAGAACTTACGCGGCGTATCATACGCCGCCACCTAAACAAAGGCCCCGCTAAAGCGGGGCCTAGTCAGAACCGTCGTTCTTTTAGCGACTATCAGGCTTTCTCAGCGATAATTTCTTTCCATTTCGCCGGCCCTGTTTGGTGGACGGATGTGCCTTGGGTATCCACGGCAACGGTCACCGGCATATCTTCGACTTCAAATTCGTAGATAGCCTCCATCCCGAGATCTTCAAACCCCGCCACGCGGGACTTTTTGATCGCTTGCGCCACCAGGTACGCGGAGCCGCCAACGGCCATCAGGTACACCGCCTCGTTGTCACGAATCGCTTCAATAGCGGCTTGGCCCCGCTCTGCCTTGCCGACCATGCCCAAAAGCCCGGTCTCTTCCAGCATTGTGCGGGTGAATTTATCCATCCGCGTTGCCGTTGTCGGGCCGGCCGGGCCAACCACTTCATCACCGATGGGATCGACCGGGCCAACGTAATAAATAAAGCGCCCCTTGAGATCCACCGGCAGCGGCTCACCCTTGGCGAGCATGTCCACCATGCGCTTATGAGCGGCGTCGCGGCCGGTCAGTAGCTTGCCGTTGAGCAGCAGTGTGTCGCCTGGCTGCCAGGTTTTCACCTCTTCGGGCGTGACGGTATCCAGGTTGACGCGCTTGACGTTGTCCCCCATTTCACGGGTGATTTCCGGCCAGTCCTCAAGCTTGGGCGGATTAAGTGCAGCGGGGCCAGAGCCATCCAGGGTGAAATGCGCATGGCGTGTAGCGGCACAGTTGGGAATGATCGCCACGGGCTTATTGGCCGCATGGGTGGGGTAATCCTTGACCTTAATATCCAGAACCGTGGTCAATCCCCCCAGACCCTGCGCGCCAATGCCCGACTTATTGACTTTATCAAACAGTTCCAGGCGCAGCTCCTCGGCGCGATTTTCCGGGCCGCGCGCTTGGAGGTCCTGAATATCGATGGGGTCCAAAAGTGCCTCTTTGGCGATCTCCATGGCTTTTTCCGCCGTGCCGCCAATGCCGATACCCAGCATACCGGGCGGACACCAGCCGGCGCCCATTTTGGGTAGCTGCTCCATGACCCAATCCACGACGCTATCGGAGGGGTTGAGCATGGCAAACTTCGACTTCGCCTCACTGCCGCCACCCTTCGCCGCGACGTGAACCTCGACCTTATCGCCCGGCACGATCTTGTGGTGAATCACCGCCGGCGTGTTGTCTTTGGTGTTCTGGCGTTTACCGTCCGGGTCGGCCAAAACCGAGGCGCGCAGGATGTTATCCGGCAGCTGGTAAGCGCGACGCACCCCCTCGTTGATCATATCGTCTAGGCTCATGTCCGCGTCCCACTGCACGTTCATGCCGACATGAACAAAGACCGTGACAATGCCGGTGTCCTGGCAAATGGGGCGATGCCCGGTGGCGCACATGCGCGAGTTGATCAGAATCTGGGCAATGGCGTCTTTTGCCGCGGGGTTCTCCTCGCGTTCGTACGCAGCCGCCATGGCATCGATAAAATCTTTGGGATGGTAGTAAGAAATGTACTGCAGCGCATCGGCAACGCTTTGAATCACGTCATCCTGGCGAATCACGGTCATGGAGAGAGAGCTCCTTGTTATCGTCTGGACACGATGCCAACGACCCCAGCATCGCATTAGCGGGCAGCAATTATAGCGTATTGTGCCGTCTATCGGCACTCTCATTGGGGCTCTGTGGATCTTGTTTGAATTGTGCTTTGGTGTGAGTGTAAACCCAAGATAACGGTATAAATATTATTCTCGGTTATCCGGCTGGCAGTACGGGCAGAGATAGAGCCGCCGCGAGGCGACTGTGATACGCTCAATGGCAGTTGCGCAGCGGTGGCAAAGCAACCCCTCACGCGCAAATACGGCAAATCGCCATTGCCGCCGCCCTTCACCTTGGTCTTGGGCTTTTTTCGTCCAGTCCGCGCTATTGGTCACACCAGCCTGACGATACGCCTGCCAGGTAACGTCAACGATATATTGCGCCAAACGCTGGGTTTGGGTATCGCTTAAATCGCACGGTCGATACCCAGGATGCAACGCCGCAAAAAACAGAATTTCACTGCGCAGATAATTCCCCAAGCCCGCGACAAAACCTTGATCCAGCAAAAGCCCTCCCAGACCGCGACGCCGGTATTCAGGCAGCGCCAGCCGCTCGGCGACGGTATCAACGCTGACCGCCTGACTTAACAAATCAGGGCCAAGGCGCGCCAAAAAAGGGTGTTGGTCGAGGGTGCAGGCCCACCACATGCTGATATCGGAGGCGCTATACAAACTAGCCGCCCTCCCCTGGACGACCAATCGCGCACGCAGCGAGCGACGCGTGGAGGGCTCCGTTTCGGCGCGATGGCATTTCCACACGCCATACAGTTGATTGTGCGAATAGAGCACGCGCTGGTCGGAAAAGTGAATCAGCATCGCTTTTCCCCGGGTATCTACCCGGCAAACCGACTCACCAATAAGCGAAGACGCGTGGGGCTTAAGCGCCTCAAAGGCAAACCAGGCGTCTTGAATCGGGCCACCGCGTAGCTGCTTCTCGATTTGGTCCGCCGCGCGACGGATTTCGGGTCCTTCCGGCATCGGCTACCCCAGCGCCAGCTGCTTCTCTTTGAGGGAGTGAATTTTATCGCGCAGCCTTGCGGCCTCCTCGAACTCCAAGTTTTGCGCGGCTTCAAACATGGCGTCTTCGAGCTTGTTGATCGCTGCCGCGACGTCATCCGGGTGCATGCTACTCGGCTCATAAGCGGCTTCCGACTCAGCAACCTTACGTTCGCTGCCCCGGCGGCGGTGGGCTTTCTTGCTGCCCGGCGCTTGGCCGGCTTCCATGATATCGGCCACCGAACGGGTCACCGTCGTAGGCGTGATACCGTGCTCGGCGTTGTGCGCCATCTGCTTGGCACGGCGACGCTCGGTCTCGTCGATGGCTTTGCGCATGGAGTCGGTCACCCGATCGCCGTAAAGAATTGCCTTACCATTAGCATTACGCGCCGCGCGGCCAATAGTCTGAATCAGCGAGCGCTCAGCGCGCAAGAAGCCCTCTTTATCCGCGTCAAGAATCGCCACTAGCGATACTTCGGGGATATCCAACCCTTCGCGCAGCAAGTTGATGCCGACAAGCACGTCGAACTTCCCCAAGCGCAGATCACGGATAATCTCCACCCGCTCGACGGTATCGATGTCTGAGTGGAGATAACGCACGCGGATATCGTGCTCGTCGAAGTATTCGGTTAAATCCTCGGCCATCCGCTTGGTCAATACCGTGACCAACACCCGCTCGCCGACCTCGGTGCGCAAACGGATTTCGGAGAGCAGATCATCCACCTGGGTGCTCGCCGGGCGCACGTCGATTTCCGGATCAAGCAGCCCCGTGGGGCGTACCACCTGCTCGACGACTTGCCCCGCGTGCTCCGCTTCGTAGGGGCCGGGTGTGGCGGAGACAAAGATCGTTTGCGGGCAGATCGCTTCCCACTCTTCAAACTTCATTGGGCGGTTATCCAGCGCGGAGGGGAGCCGGAAGCCGTACTCCACTAGCGTCTCTTTACGTGAGCGGTCGCCTTTATACATGCCGCCCACTTGCGGCACGCTAACATGGGACTCATCAATGAACAGCAGCGCGTCATCGGGTAAATAGTCAAAAAACGTCGGCGGCGCCTCTCCTGGGTTGCGACCTGAAAGATAGCGCGAGTAGTTTTCGATGCCGTTGCAGTAGCCAAGCTCCAGCATCATTTCGATATCGTAGAGCGTGCGCTGCTCCAAGCGTTGCGCTTCCACCAAGCGATCGTTTTTGCGCAGCCACGCTAGGCGCTCTTTGAGTTCGTCTTTGATCTCTTCAATCGCTTGCAAAATCGTCTCCCGGGGGGTGACGTAGTGCGATTTCGGGTAGATCGTCATGCGCGGCACTTGGCCCCGCACGTCGCCCGTCAGCGGATCAAAGAGGCGGATGGAGTCGATCTCGTCGTCGAACAGCTCAACACGGACGGCTTCGTCTTCGGCGTCGGCCGGGAAAATATCGATCACGTCACCGCGCACGCGATACGTACCGCGGCGGAAATCCATATCATTACGGGTATATTGCAGCTCGGCCAAGCGACGCAGAAAGGCGCGCTGGTCGATCAGCTCGCCGCGGGTGAAGTGCAAGCGCATCTTCAGGTATTGATCAGGGTCGCCCAGGCCGTAGATGGCCGACACCGATACCACAATCAGCGCGTCGCGCCGCTCCAACAACGCCTTGGTCGCGGAAAGGCGCATCTGCTCAATGTGGTCGTTAATCGAAGCGTCTTTCTCGATGAACGTATCCGAGGAGGGAACGTAAGCTTCCGGCTGATAGTAGTCGTAGTAGGAGACAAAATACTCCACGGCATTATCAGGAAAAAAGGCTTTAAATTCGCCGTAAAGTTGCGCCGCCAAGGTTTTATTGGGCGCCATCACAATCGTTGGGCGCTGCAACGTCTCTACCACGTTGGCCATGGTGAAAGTTTTGCCCGACCCGGTAACGCCCAGTAAGGTTTGATGCGCAAGTCCCGCTTCCAATCCCCCCACCAGCTGGGTAATCGCGGTAGGCTGATCACCCGCTGGGGCAAATTTTGACTGTAAGCGAAACGGTTTGCTCATCAAGGCTCCTATGGGCAAATGTATAGCAAGAAAATAGAGAGAAACAGAATGACGGGCTACATAGAGGGCGCTATCACTTAACGATCGTGCGCGTACTGACGTCTACCGTGGCCTCTGTCATTAGGCGGTGGATAGGACAGCGATCACTGATCTCTTCAAGCCGAGCGCGCTGTTCCGGGTCATCAATGCCGTGAAATTCAAGCGCCACGTCGAGTTTATACACCCCTTTGCGCTCTTGGCTGTCGTCGCGGGTTACCGTGGCGGTAATGCCTTCCAATGGCCACTTTTTGCGCTGTGCGTACATTTTCGACGTGATCGCTTTGCAAGCGCCAAGGGCCAAGTCAAAGTAGTCGTGTGGGTCCGGCGCGCTCTCTTCGCCCCCGTACGCTTTGGGTACATCCGCATAGAGGTCATCAAAGCCCGAGAGTTCAACGCGGTGGCGAAAGATGCGGTTGCGTTCACTGATCACGGTGATGCTTTTGTCCATTACGACACCTTAACCTTCAATTTTAATGCGTTAACCGCGTTGATCAGCGCGTCACGTTTAGCCCGCCCTTCGACTTCGGCACCATGGCGCCCCACTTCGGCACTTTCGACGCCATCGACCATCATCAGCGCCGTGGTAATCTGATTGACTTGGTCGGCCGTTTCGACGCCTTTAAAACTCAATGACTGCTGCTGCGCCATCCGCGCTCTCCTTTTTACTTGGGCCTATCGATACCCTCCGCGAGTCTAGCACGCCAAAGGGCGCTTGCAATTAAGCCGCGGCGCCCAAACATGGTAGAGTCAATATCGATTCTCAACTAAATGCCCACCGATGTGGCAAGGAGTTTGCGTAACATGGCCACCCCACTGGCGTTAGCCTCAACGGCTCACCTTACGCACCTAGCGTGTGTGGATGTGAAAGGTGAAGATGCTGAAAAGTTCCTCCAAGGCCAAACCAGTGCGCATGTCGCTTTGGCCAACGGGGATTTTGCCCCGCTAACCTGCTTTTGCACCCCCAAAGGCCGCATGTTGGCCAACGCGCAGCTACTGCGCCTAAAGGACGATCACTTTCGCCTAGTGCTCTCCAATTCGCTGGTCGAGCCGCTGATTGGGCACTTAAAAAAATTCGCCGCCTTTTACCGCGCGGAACTCAGTGCCCCCAGTGCCATCACGCTATTTGGCGCCGCGCCGCAAGATGCTCACACCCTGGCAGATGCGCTAAACCTTTCGCTACCGGCTATCGCTTGGCAGCAGCAAAGCGATGAACAGGGCAATACGGCACTTTGCTACCCTGCTCCTGCCGGTGATGAAGAAGGCTTTCGCTGGCTGTTTATTCTCTCCGATGCCGAGAGTGAGCGCTTTCACCCCCAGGCCAAGGCGCATCACTGGCAGCTCGCCGATATCCACCGGGGGCTGGCTTGGATTGAGGCGGACCAGCAAGAGCAGTATCTCCCGCAAATGCTCAACTGGGAGGCGCTAGGCGGTATCAGCTTTAAGAAAGGCTGCTACACGGGGCAAGAAGTGGTGGCACGCGCGCACTTTCGCGGCCAGGTCAAAAAGCGGCTCGCCCGCTGTATCGTGGAAGGAAGCCCGGTGATAGAGCACGGCGCTAGCATTAGCAACGCCGCAGAAAAAACGGTGGGTGAAGTCGTAACCAGCGCCCCCCATGATAACGGCCAGACGGAACTCTTAGCGGTGATCAACACCAAGGCGCTCGAGGAAGAGAACACGCTGACTCTGGAGGGTCATCCCCTGACGCTTGGCGAACTGCCCTATACCATCGAGCGGGTGGACCCCGAACAGCTCGTGCAAACCCTCCCCGCGCACAGTCAGCCTTAACGGTACCCTTTAACGCGCCCCGTCAAGGTCGAGCGGTAGCGAGAAAAGCCGCGCTGCCGTTTGGGTACTGGCGGCGGCAATCGCCTCTTCCGACTGCTCGCGCAGCCTCGCCACCTGGCGGCAGACTTTCGCCACATTGGCAGGCTCATTACGCTCGCCTTGCTGACCGCAAAGGGGCATATCCGGGCTATCGGTTTCGAGCACAAAGCCGTCATCGGGCAATGAACGCACCGCGCGGTGCAAGCGCTTGGCGCGCGGGTAGGTCACTGCGCCGCCCAGCCCCACCACAAAACCGAGATCAATAAACGCCTGCGCCTGCTCGGGCGAGCCGGAGAACGCGTGAATCAAACCACCGGCAGGCAGCTTGAGCTGGCGCAAACGCTTAGCGACTTGGTCATTGGCTTGCACGCAGTGAATGATCACCGGGAGCTTGCGCGTTTTTGCCAAACGCAGCTGGGCATTAAAGAAGTGCCACTGTTGATCCCATGTATCGTCGAAACGCGCGTCGATACCGCACTCCCCCACCGCGATAACACCATCGTTCTCGTCTAGCGCTCGCTCAAGGGCCTCAATATCCGCCTCACGGTGCGCTTCTATGAAGTAAGGGTGTAACCCCAGGCCAATACTAACATCGTCGCGCTTTCCCAGCGCCAGCACGTTTTGCCAACGCGACGACATCGTACCCGGAACGACGAAGTGTTCAACGTCGACGTTTTTTGCACGCGCAAATACCGCCTCGCGGTCGGCGTCGAAATCGGAAAAGTCTAAATGGCAGTGGGCATCAATCAACATAACGGGCACTACGGTTGCCTGATTCAGTGTTCCCGGGTGGGCTTAAAGCGAATATCGGGCCAGCGCTCCTGCGTCATTTGTAGGTTAACCCGGGTCGGCGCGATATAGGTCAGGTAGCCGCCGCCATCGATGGCCAGGTTGGCACTCGCTTTACGCTTAAACTCGTCCAGCATCTTCGCGTCGTCGCAGTAGACCCAGCGCGCCGTGTTGACGTTCACGCCTTCATAGAGGCAATCAACCTTGTACTCCTCTTTAAGCCGGTGGGCGACCACGTCAAACTGCAGTGTCCCTACGGCGCCGAGAATCAGATCGTTATTATCCAGCGGCATGAACACCTGCGTGGCGCCCTCTTCTGACAGCTGCTGCAGCCCTTTTTGCAACGCTTTCATCTTCAACGGATCTTTCAGCCGTACGCGCTTAAACAGCTCCGGGGCAAAGTGCGGGATACCGGTGAAGCGCATGTTTTCGCCTTGGGTAAAGGTATCGCCAATCTGGATGGTACCGTGGTTGTGCAACCCGATAATATCACCCGGCCACGCCTCTTCGACCTGGGAGCGATCAGAGGCCATGAAGGTCAAGGCGTCGGCGATTTTGACATCCTTGCCAATGCGCACGTGGCGCATCTTCATGTTCTTTTCGTACTTACCCGAACAGACGCGCAAGAAAGCGATGCGGTCACGGTGGTTCGGGTCCATGTTGGCCTGGATCTTAAACACAAAGCCGGTAAAGCGTCCGTCATCCGCCGTCACTTCGCGCACATCGGTCTCGCGGGGCTGCGGCGGCGGCGCATACTCGACGAAGCCATCGAGCATCTCACGCACGCCGAAATTGCCCATCGCGGTACCGAAATAAACCGGCGTTAGCTCACCTCGACGGTAAGCCTCCAACTCAAACTCGTGCGAGGCACCGCGCACCAGCTCGACTTCCATGCGTAGCTCTTCGGCCTGCTCTTCGCCGAGCACCTCGTCAACCTCGGGGTTATCCAAGCCTTCGATACGCTTGTCATCGGGAATGCGGCTTCCCTGGCCTTGGGTATAGAGGTGGATGGTATCGTTGTAGAGGTGATAAACGCCCTTGAAGTGGCGCCCCATACCAATCGGCCATGTCATGGGCGCACACTGAATGTTGAGTACCGTTTCGACCTCGTCCATCACCTCGATGGGGTCGCGAATATCGCGGTCCATTTTGTTAATGAAGGTCAAAATGGGGGTGGTGCGCAGGCGACACACTTCCATCAGTTTGATGGTGCGATCCTCAACACCCTTGGCGCCATCGATCACCATCAACGCCGAATCCACCGCCGTGAGCGTGCGATAAGTATCCTCAGAGAAGTCCTCATGGCCGGGCGTATCCAGCAGGTTGACGATACGCCCGCCGTAAGGGAACTGCATCACGGAGGTGGTGACCGAGATCCCCCGCTCCTGCTCCATTTTCATCCAATCGGAGGTCGCGTGACGATCATTACGCTTGCTCTTGACCGAGCCCGCCAACTGAATAGCGTTCCCAAACAGCAGCATTTTTTCAGTGATGGTGGTTTTACCGGCGTCGGGGTGCGAAATGATCGCGAAGGTTCTTCTGAGCCCGGCTTCTTGGGCGACTTTAGCGTCGGACATTAGACTCTCTGGCGGTAAATGAGGACAACAAACAGCTCTCGTAATGGCCGCGTATTCTAACGCAAAGCGCCAGCTATATCAGCTGGCGCTTTGCGTGTTGCGGTGTTGCTGTGACGCAAATTGCTTAAGCGTAGGTGTTGACCTGAGTACCCAGATTACCTTCAGAGGCAAGGTTCGAGCCTTGGTCCGAGCCTGTACCTGCGGTTGCAGACTCCATTAGGGCAGCCACTTGTTGCTCTTGTCCGTCAAGCGCCTCTTTAAACACTTGCATTTGTGCTTGCTGAGCGGTTTGCGCTTGGTTCATGTAGAGAGAAGTACTTACCGCATTGCTGACAGAAGCATCCATTACTGCCTCCTTTCTGTACCAAAAATGTATAACTCACATTAGCAAAGCAGTCCCCATTACGCAAAGCAAAGCTAACGTGAAAAAATTAGAAGCGGTCGGCTTTAAAAGGTTCCATATCAATCACCGTGGGCTGACCATCCATCATATCAGCAAGCAGTTGCCCGGTGGCGGGCCCAAGGGTGAAGCCCTGATGACCATGCCCAAATGCGAGCCATAACCCTTTATGCTTCGGTGCCGGGCCTATCACCGGCTTCATGTCCGGTAGACAGGGTCGCGCGCCCTTCCACGGCGCCTCGTCACGGCGCTCACCCAGCGGGAACAAGCCCCGCGCGGCTTTTTCCGCCGCGGCGAGCTGCGAGACATGCGCCGGCGCCTCTAAGTCGTCCAGCTCTGCGCCCGTGGTCAGACGAATGCCCGCCTGCATCGGCGCCAACAAGTAACCCACCTCGGCATCCATTACCCAGTGATTAAGGTGGGCGCTTGCTTGGCTGGCGTAGTGCATGTGGTAGCCACGTTTTACAAAGGTAGGGAAGTGATACCCCAGCGGTTTAAGCCAACGCCCCGCCCATGGCCCCAGCGCGATGACAACATCATCCGCTTGGCGTGTCTCATGCTCGGTTTGCACTTCCCATTGGTCATCCGCCTGCTGCGATACGCCCTTTACCTCGCTCTGCAGCACACGTCCACCACTTGCTTGAAAGGCTTTTGCATAGGAAGCTACCAGGGCGCCTGGGTCGGACACCGTCCAGGGGTCCAGCCAGTGAATCGCCCCCACGATGTCATCGCTGATATCGGGCTCTTTAATGGCCAGTGCGGTACGGTCCAAGTGCTGAAACGCCACGCCAAAACGTGCTTGCCCTTCTTTAGCTTCTTTAAGCCGCTTATCTAAGCGTGATGATGAGCGGAAAAGCTCCAAGAAGCCTTGTTTCTTAATCAAGTTTTCAGCACCCGCCGCCTCGATCATTGGCGCATGGGTGTCTAAACAGAGCTGAATCAGCGAGGCGTACTCCGGCACGATGCGCTGATACGCCTTGGGTGCTGAATTCTGCCAGTAGCGAAGAAGCGGTGACGCCGCGTGGATCATGCCCCCAGGGCGATAGCGAATATCCACGCGGCGGTTGGGCAGCACGCCCAACAGCGTTTTCATATCTCGGGGAAAGGGATAAGGGCGAACCGCTTCACGCTGAATGATGCCAGCATTACCAAATGAGGTTTCCCGTCCGGGTTCACGACGGTCGACCAGCGTCACCTCATGGCCGCGTTGGGCCAGATGCCACGCGATACTCACCCCTACCATGCCTGCCCCTAGAACGATGCTCCGACGCGCCATAATAAGCTTCCTGTTCGTGTGCTTTATCTTATCCAACCCAAGCATGAGGATTGGCTTTCACTCGCCTGTTTAGTTAAAGAAATTAGCACCAATTATTAAGCTTTTAAACAGCTAAAAGAACTGTATTTTATAAAAAATAAAACAAATATAACTGCAAATATAGCCAATTTAGATGCAACCACTCTTAACGGCATCCCTTTTGCATGACCCATAATAACCGCTGCTTGTTGTTTGCGCCTCAGTTGAGCGCTATCGCTCACCGGCGTCAAGCAAACGGCCCTTCTTGCACTCAAATAGTGCAGCCCATGCACGCTTATGGAGAAGCTTCACATGCCCGAAAGACTGCTCATGAATACCGAACTCATTGATGCGTTGTGGGTGTTATGGGCCGCCGCGTTGGTCTTTGTGATGCAGGCGGGCTTTTTATGCATTGAAGCCGGTACCACGCGAAGCAAAAACGCTATCAATGTGGCGATGAAAAACATCGCCGACTTTGCCGTGGCCATTAGCGTTTTTTGGCTCGTCGGTTTTGGCGTTATGTTTGGTGCCTCTCACTCGGGCTGGTTTGGCACCTCGCACTTTGGCTGGGCGTTAGCGGCTGATGACAGTTGGCTACTCACGCTGTTTATATTCCAAGCGATGTTTTGCGCTACCGCCGCGACCATTGTCGCGGGTGCCGTGGCCGAACGCATGCCTTTCATTGGCTATCTCTGGCTCTCATTTTGGGTTGCCTTACTGATCTATCCTTTTTTTGGCCACTGGGCTTGGGGCGGCCTTACCACCGGCGAGCCTGGCTGGCTAGAAGCCCTGGGGTTTGTCGATTTCGCGGGCGCCACGGTGGTTCATAGCGTGGGCGGCTGGGTTGCCTTGGCAGCCGTTATGTATATCGGCGCGCGCCAGGGGCGTTTTCACAAAGATAAGCCGCCCACCTACTTTCCCGCCGGCAACCTTCCCCTTGCCATGCTCGGCGCGTTGTTCATGATCCTGGGTTGGTTTGGCTTTAATGGCGGCAGCACACTGGGTATCGACGCGCGCATTCCGGGTATTTTGGTCAACACCATCTTAGGCGCCGCTGGGGGTATTTTGTCGGCCTTGCTGGTGGGCTGGCGAGTGCGCCGGTATGCCGATGTCATGTACGCGCTGAATGGCGCAATCGCTGGGCTGGTGGCGGTAACCGCGGGCGCGCATGTGATTTCTCTGGGTGCGGCGTTTTTCCTTGGCGCGGTAAGCGGCGTGCTCATGGTGCTAGCCAGTGAGTGGCTGCTCAAAAAGCAGATCGATGATGCTGTGGGCGCCATTCCCGCCCACTTGGTCTCCGGCATCTGGGGAACCTTGGCGTTTGTGTGGTTCGCTGATCTTTCCGCTCTGGATACAGGTTTATCGCGAAGCGCGCAATTTGGGGTCCAGGTAGTGGGCGTCGTGGTATGCGGCGTGTGGAGCTTTGGCGCGGCGTGGCTGCTATTTCGCATCACGTCCTCTTTCTTACCGCTGCGCGTCAGCCGGGAAGCGGAAAAAATGGGCCTCAACCTCGCCGAACACGGTGCCGCCAATGAGTTAGCCCAGCTTCTGGCGCAGATGCGTCGCCACGAGCAGCAGGGCGACACGCGGGAGCGTGTCGACGCTGACCCTTTCACCGAGGTCGGTGAGATTGCCGCGAGTTATAACCGCGTGTGCACGGCCCTAGAAGGCGCCGTGGCGCATACTCGTGTGATGCTTAGAAACTTGCGCGATGGCGTCATTACTTGGCAGGCGGATGGCACGCTAACCGCGCTCAACCCAGGCGCTGAACAGCTCTTTGACGTACAGGCCGAGGCATTTGTTGGTAAACCCGTGACGGCACTACTGCCCGACATCACGCTGGGACCCGGGAGCCGCAGCGAACTCAAACTGCGCACGGAAACGCACAAAGTGCGCTATCTCGAAATTCAAATCAGCGAAGGGGCCAGCGGCTCAGCGTCGGAGCGCTCGGGCATGGTCAGAGACATCACCGAGCAGCGCCTACTTCAGGAGCAACTCAATCGCGAGCGCGAACTCGCTCGTACCACGCTGGCCTCGATTAACGATGGCGTTATCACCACCGACGCCAGCGGCTGCATTACGTTCATTAACGCCGAGGCGCGCCGCTTAACCGGCTGGCGCTTAGATGAGGCCAAGGGCAAACCCATACAAAACGTGTATCGTCTCGTTGATGAAGCAAGCGGTGCCCCGCTCGCCAACCCGGCACGCCTCGTACTCAACCAGGGGCAGCCGCTGAAGTCCGATGCCCACTGCTTGCTGCTCCATCGTGATGACGGCCGCACGCCTATTCAGCACAGCGCTGCCTCAATCCGCTCTCGGGAAGGCTTAACCTTAGGTGCTGTGGTGGTATTTCAGGATGTGAGCCTAACCCGGGACTTATCCGCTCAACTCACCTACCAAGCCAGCCACGATGCGCTAACGGGGTTGGTGAACCGCCGCGCGTTTGAAGCCACGTTAGCGACGCTGCTCGACACGCAGAGCGAGGGCGAGCATGCGCTCTGCTATATCGATCTCGACCAGTTCAAAATCATTAACGATACCTGCGGGCATCTGGCGGGCGACGAGCTTTTGCGCCAAGTCGCGCAAAAGTTGAAATCCCATGTGCGCGGAAGCGATACCGTGGCCCGCTTGGGTGGCGATGAATTTGCCCTACTGCTGCCTAATTGCCCGACCGCCAAGGCCTGCCAGCTTACCGAAGGGCTACGCAAAGAGATCGAGAGTTTTCGTTTTGCCTGGCAGTCGCACACGTTCAGCATCGGCACCAGTATCGGCATTGTCGCCATCGAACCGCAAGCGCCGATGACGCTCAATCAAGCGCTTCAGGCCGCCGATATCGCCTGCTATGCGGCCAAAGAGGCTGGCCGCAACCGTATCCACTGCTATGAAGCCGACGATAACGCGCTGATGGCGCGTCACGGCGAGCTACAGTGGGTCCAGCGCTTACAGCGTGGGTTGGATGAAGATACCTTCCGGCTCTACGCGCAACCCATCATCCCGGTGAGCGCATCGACTCCGGGGTATCATGAAATTTTGTTGCGCCTTGAAGAGAACGGGCAAATGATCACGCCCGGCAGCTTCCTGCCGGCGGCCGAGCGCTACCATTTGATGCCCAAAATTGACCGCTGGGTGGTCAACAACACCCTCGCCTGGCTAAGCGACCACTGCCGCAAAAACACGTCCCGTGCGCTGTCGTGCTGGGGGATTAACCTCTCGGGTGCATCGCTTTCGGACCCGGCTTTTTGCGCAGAGCTGATTGAGCAGGTAACAAAGGCTCAGCTTCCGCCTGGCGCCCTTTGCTTTGAAGTGACCGAAAGCGCCGCCATTGCGCAGCTCTCTCGTGTTAGCGAGCTGATCATCGAACTCAAAGCCTTGGGCTGCTGCTTCGCCCTCGACGATTTTGGTACCGGGCTCTCTTCATTTAGCTATTTAAAACAGCTACCGGTCGATTTTCTTAAAATAGATGGCCACTTTATTCGCCACATTCATCAAGACCCGATTGATCGCGCCATGGTGGAGGCGATTCACTCGGTGGGTAAAACACTCAATATCGCCACCATCGCCGAATTCGTCGAAACCGAAGCCACCCTCAATGTATTGGCTCAGCTCGGCATTGACTACGCGCAGGGCTATCTATGGGGAGAGCCGCAGCCGCTAACCGCACTAGCGAAATCCAGCATTAAAATGATGCCGCGATAAGAGGCGAGCACTCAAAAGAGCACCGCCAAAAAAAGCAGTGGTCCTTGTGAATGAATGGCCTTTCGCCAGGAAAGTTATCGCTCTGGTTGCTACAGTTGAAACTAACGCATCCATAAAGCGTTAATTTTCCTCAAACAAGCAAGGACCCTGTATGGAGCCAGCGATATGGTCATTCAGTATTCTGCTTATCTTGATCACCCTCGCGGGGGCTTTTTCTTATATCCGCAGGCGCCGCACTACCGGTGACTATCTCGTCGCCAGCCGGCAGGTAAAACCCTGGCTGGCAGCGCTATCGGCGGTGGCCACCAACAATAGTGGCTTCATGTTCATTGGCATGATCGCTTTTTCTTACCGGGTGGGGCTGGAATCCATTTGGATGGCGATTGGCTGGATTCTGGGTGACTTGACCGCCTGGCTGTTCGTGCATCCAAGGGTTCGGGAGCAATCCGGTCAAATCAAAGCCAAGACCCTAGCCAACCTGATCGGCACCCATGACAACAAAGAAGACCGAACCCTTATTGTGTTAGGCGGGCTGATCACGTTTATTTTTCTCGGGGTCTACTCCGCCGGCCAATTTAAGGCCGGTAGCCTCGCGCTTCACGCCCTTTTTGGCTGGGACATGTGGGTGGGCATTATTATTGCGATGGTGGTGGTCATTATCTATTCGTTTGCCGGCGGGATACGCGCCACCATCTGGACCGATGCGGCTCAGAGCCTGGTGATGATTGGCTCCATGGCGATGATTCTGATCATGTCCTGGCTCACTATTGGCGGTCTGCCCGCACTGTTCGACAACCTTCGAACCCAAGACCCGGGGCTGGTATCGCTGTTTCCCGACAACCTCGAATTCGGCATTCTTTTTTATTTTCTGGGCATGACAGCAGGGGGCTTTGGCTCCATGGGCCAGCCGCAGATCATGGTTCGATTTATGGCCATTGAGTCGGTGAAAGCGATCAAACGCGCGAGAATTTGGTATTTCGCTTGGTTTGTTCCTTTTTTTGCGGCTTCCGTGGGAGTCGGGCTTTACAGTCGCGCCATTCTGCCCGACCTGCCCAACATGGACATCGCCGAGGGCGTGACTCAACCCACCGAATTGGCATTACCCTTAATGGCCATGGAAATGCTGCCTGCCTTTTTCGTAGGTATTTCCCTTGCGGGCCTTTTCGCGGCCACCATGTCCACGGCCGACTCTCAAGTGATTGTCTGCTCAGGCTCAGTCACCCAAGATATTCAGCCGCGATGGAAAAATTCCTACATCGCCTCCAAGGTCGCCACCATTTCCATTGCGACACTGGCGTTATTGATAGCGCTTTACGCACCGGAAGGGGTTTTTGGACTGGTGCTGATTGCCTGGTCCGCTCTCGCCGCGAGTCTGGGCTCCGTGCTATTGCTACGTATTTTCGGGCTGCCCTTTTCGACCGGCACGGCGGTTGCCATGATGCTAACCGGTTTTGGCACCGTTTTAGCGTGGCATACGTCGCCGCTAAACGATGACATCTTCAAACTGCTGCCGGGGCTAGCGGCGGCTTTCATGGTGTATCTGATAACCCGGCTTCCGCAATTACTTGGCTGGCGCCGCTAACGCGTCGGCAACCGTATGACACCCAACGCCGGGCACGCAAAATATCGCCAAGGAAGGCGACAGTTTAGGCTTAAATACTTTTAGGCTTAAGTGCTTGGATATAAATAAACGGAAACGAGCGAATAGCGAAGAAGGAAAAGCGAATAGAAAAAATTGGAGGGGCAGCAAGAGTGCAAAAGGAGATGGGGTGGATGATGGGGATCGAACCCACGACCACCGGAGCCACAATCCGGGGCTCTACCACTGAGCTACATCCACCATAACCTTTAGCTAATAAAACAGTACTGACTCTTATGAAACGCTTTATGGGGTGGATGATGGGGATCGAACCCACGACCACCGGAGCCACAATCCGGGGCTCTACCACTGAGCTACATCCACCATAAACACGATTTAACGCACTGTTTATCATTCACTTGAACAGGTGCGACTGGCGCGCCCAGCAGGATTCGAACCTGCAACCTACGGCTTAGAAGGCCGTTGCTCTATCCGGTTGAGCTATGGGCGCACTCGCGAAATCTTGAGAGCACTAAACCACAACCAACGCTTGGAAAAGCAAATTGCCACCTTCCACATTAGGCGTGGTCGGGATGGAGGGATTCGAACCCCCGACATCCTGCTCCCAAAGCAGGCGCGCTACCAGACTGCGCTACATCCCGAATGAACAACCTAGACGCTACCGCATGGCCCGTCTCAAGCGAGGCATATACTACGTTTTTTAATTTTAAAGTCAACCACTAATGCGCTATCCCATTATCTCGCTTTGCCTTGCCGCGCTGGCATGCGAAAATTACGCTGCCAAGCGCTTTTACATTCAGGCTTTTTTTCACTGACGGGGATTGCATTAATGACCGCCCAACTCATCGATGGTAAAGCCATCGCCGCAGACGTACGCGAAACCGTAACGGCTAACATAAAAGCGCGTCTTGATGCCGGCGCCCGAGCACCGGGGTTAGCGGTCGTACTGGTGGGCGCCGACCCCGCATCCCAAGTCTATGTGAACAACAAGCACCGCGCCTGTGAGAAAGCCGGCATTCACTCCTTTCAGCATGAACTCCCCGCCACCACGTCGCAAGAAGCACTTGAAGCGCTGGTCGATCAGCTCAACGCCGACCCCGCCGTGGATGGCATACTGGTCCAGCTACCGCTACCCGAGCACCTGGACCCGCGCCCGATTCTCGAGCGGATTCTGCCCAGCAAAGACGTGGATGGTTTCCACCCCTATAACCTGGGCCGTCTTGCACAGCGAATCCCCGCCCTGCGCCCTTGCACGCCCAAAGGCATTATGACCCTACTGGAGAAAAGCCACCTACCCGTGCGCGGCCTTGATGCCACGGTTATCGGTGCCTCCAACATCGTGGGTCGGCCCATGGCCCTGGAGCTGATGCTTGCCGGCTGCACCACCACCGTGTGCCACCGCTTTACGCGCAACTTAGCCGAACACGTTCAGCGCGCTGACTTGGTCGTCGTCGCCGTGGGCAAACCTGGGATTGTCAAAGGCGAGTGGATCAAGCCCGGCGCCATCGTCATTGATGTCGGTATTAACCGCCAGGAGGATGGCCGCTTGCTGGGTGATGTGGACTTTGACGCCGCCGCCGCACGCGCCGGTTATATTACCCCTGTGCCCGGTGGGGTGGGACCCATGACGGTGGCCACCCTGCTTGAAAATACCCTAGAAGCGGCTGAACAACACGACCCTTCCGGCGCGTTTTAACGCCTCGCCCCGACAACCATCGGAATTTAAGACCCGGCCTTTAAGCCACATGGATCGACGGAGACGTATTTGTGAAGCGAATTGGGATCATTGGCGCCATGGCGCAGGAAGTGGCGATTCTCGCCGATCAGCTCAACAACGCCGAGCGCTTTGACCACGCCGGTTTTACGTTTTATCGCGGTGAACGCCACGGCTTGGACGTCATTATTTTGCAATCGGGTATCGGCAAGGTAAACGCCGCCGTCGGCACGGCTGTGCTGCTGGAACGTTATCAGCCCGAGGCGGTGATCAACACAGGCTCAGCGGGCGGCTTTGCACGGGATCTCGCGATTGGCGATGTCATTATCTCTGATGAAGTGCGCCACCACGACGTCGATGTGACCGCTTTTGGTTATGAAATGGGTCAAGTCCCGGGCATGCCCGCCGCCTTCGCCGCTGACACTGGCCTGCGTGAACAGGCGCGTCGCGCCATCGAGATAGTGAACGAGGTCAACGTTAAAGAAGGCATGATCGCCACCGGTGACAGCTTTATGGCCGACCCAGAGCGGGTCGAGCGTACGCGAGCGCTCTTTCCCAGCATGCTCGCCGTTGAAATGGAAGCGGCCGCCATCGCGCAGACCTGCCACCTGTTCGGTTGCCCGTTCGTGGTGATCCGCGCACTCTCAGATATTCCCGGTAGCGGCGACAACCATCTCTCCTTTGAAGAGTTTTTAGATACCGCCGCCGCGCACTCGTCACGCATGGTCGATCAGATGCTGCACCAGATGGGCACCGGCTAACGCGCCCCTACGAACTCACCATTTTCCAAGCCAATGCCTCGCCGGCCTGCAACGGTATAATACGCTGGCCCTCCGCATAGGGGTAGCTCTCGGGCAGCACCCACGTTTGACGCGCCAGGGTAATTTTATCGGCGTTGATGGGTAGCCCATAAAAGCGTGGACCATTGAGGCTGGCAAAGGCTTCCAAGCGCTCAAGGGCATCGGCTTGTTCGAACGCGGTTGCGTAAAGCTCAATGGCGGCGGGTGCGGTGTACGCCCCCGCGCAGCCACAGCTCGACTCTTTCGCACCTTGGGCGTGAGGGGCGCTATCCGTCCCCAGGAAAAACTTGGCACTGCCCGATGTTGCAGCTTTAATCAGCGCTTGGCGATGGCGCTCGCGCTTAAGAATCGGCAGGCAGTAGTAGTGCGGACGAATGCCGCCCGCCAGCATTTGATTGCGGTTAAATAGCAGGTGGTGAGCGGTGATTGTCGCCGCCACGGTGTCAGGTGCCTGGGTCACGAAATCAGCGGCATGCTCAGTGGTGATGTGTTCGCACACCAGCTTTAGCGTGGGATGGCGCTCAAGAAGCGGCTTTAGCACGCGGTCAATAAAAACCGCTTCCCGGTCAAAGATGTCAATATCGCTATCGGTCACCTCGCCATGCACCAAAAGCGGCATACCCAGCTCGGCCATCGCTTTGATGGTTGCCTCGCAGTGGCGAAGATCGGTAACGCCTGAGTCCGAGTTCGTCGTCGCACCGGCCGGATAAAGCTTAACCGCTTTAATAACACCACTTTTAAGCGCGCGCTCAATTTCTTCGGGCGGCGTGGTATCGGTCAAGTATAGCGTCATCAACGGTTCAAAGGCGCTGCCCTCGGGCAGCGCTTGCAAGATACGCTCGCGGTAGGCCAGCGCTTTTTCCGTGGTCGTCACCGGTGGGGTTAAATTGGGCATGATGATGGCGCGCCCCATTTGTGCGGCACTGTGCCCAACCACAGCGTTTAGCGCATCGCCATCGCGCAGGTGTAGATGCCAATCGTCGGGGCGGGTCAGGGTAATGGTTTCCACGGCGGTTCCTATTGGGCTGTTGCAAATCAGTCAATCATCCAGCGCACAGTATACCCAATCCCGACATGGGTGAAATCGCCGCTGCTTCACTCCCCACAGCTATCACCATTTGGCGTATCATTGCCCCACCAATGCACGTAAGGAAAGAGTCTTTATGCATAACGTGAGGCGCTATGCGGATGTGATCGCAAGCCTTGAAGGGCTAATGTGGCTTGCGCTGGGATGGTCCATCACCCTCTCGACGTTTCGTGGCAGCACCGAGCCCACGCTCGGCGCGATACTACTGATCGCTACCGTGGTGTTTTTCAGCTGGGTTCACCGCCCTTTCCGCCTGCTCGTTCGCCGCTACCACGTACGCAAGCGACGCACGGATATGTGGATTCACCTGCTTGCCCTACCGCTGCTTCTGGCGATGTTTTTTTATATTTTGCTCGAAGCCTTGTTCGGCGGTGCTTGGCTGCCGCCCAAAATGTTCGCGGTCAATATTCTCGCCTCCGCCGGCTGGCTCACCTTTGTCGTGACGCTGGTGGTGAAGTTTGTGATTCACAGCGTTAAAAATGCTAACAAAGCCTAATGCCTACCGAACTGCCACTGCCGCTCTCCACACCTAACCGCAACTTGGTACGCCTGACGATCGTTCGCGGCATTACTTGGACCGGGTTTCTGATTGCCATTATCGTCGGCGTTGAGCTGCTCGCGTTTGATATGCCCGTACTAGCGGTCGTCAGCGTGGTGATTGCCATGGGCGCACTCAATATCATGACCTGGTGGCGCCTGGGACGACCGCGGGCGGTCAAGCATCGCGAATATCTTCTCCACCTTCTCGCGGATATCGCGGGCCTTACGCTACTGTTCTATTTTACCGGTGGCGCGACCAATCCTTTCGTTACTTACTACTTGGTTCCTGTCACCATCGCTGCGGCCACGCTGCCTTGGCGCCACACCTGGATCATCGCCTTGATGGCGATGGCGGGTTACAGCTTTCTGATGTTTCACTACCATGCCATTCCGCAACTGGGTCATATCAATACCGATGGCCCCTTGAGCCTACACGTGTTGGGCATGTGGCTAAATTTTGGCCTTTCCGCAGGGCTTGTGACGTTTTTCATCTACAAGATGGCGCACGCCCTGCGCCGACGCGATCAAGCCCTTTCGCGCACCCGCGAAGCCGCGCTTAGAAACGAGCAGGTACTCGCGGTGGCGACCCAAGCGGCGGGCACCGCTCATGAGCTGGGTACGCCGCTTTCCACCATGGCGGTGCTGCTCAACGAAATGGAGGGTGAAGTCGATACGGACTCGCCGCTAGGCCAGGATATCGCCCTACTGCGCCAGCAAGTGGATACCTGCAAATCCCGGCTGCAGCACTTGGTCTCCCATGCCGACCGTCGGCGCATGGCACAACCCGAAGTGCGCGACGCCGAGCAGTGGTTGGCGGAGGTGGTGCAACGCTGGCTGGTGCTGCGCCCGGATGTCAGCCATCAGCTGGAAGTGGCCCAGCGGCGTGGCCGTCCGTGGCTTGCGGTCGATGCCACCCTCGACCAAGCACTGACCAACTTGCTTAACAACGCCGCGGATGCCAATCCAGAGCAAATAGCCATCCGCCTCGACTGGCAGAACGAGAGCGTCGTCATCGATATTCGTGACCACGGACCCGGTATCTCGCTCTCCATTGCGGACCAATTAGGCGACACCTTTATATCCACCAAAAGTAAAGGCATGGGGATTGGCCTCTTTTTAACCCATGCCACGATCAATCGCTTTGGCGGCGGGGTGAGCCTGTATAATCACCCCGAAGGGGGAACGCTGACCGAGGTTATTCTGCCGCGTAGCGACTCCCCTTCGTCATAAATTTCGCCCCACCCTGACGCTGACTCACCGAGGACGCCATGTCGACGACCACACCACCAACACAAGAACAGCGCCTGCTGATCATCGATGACGACGAGATGTTTTGTCATGTGTTGAGCCGCGCATTAACACGCCGCGGCTACCAAGTGAGCGTAGCGCATGATGCCGATCAGGCGCTCACTCTCGCGGCTTCTGAAACGCCGACCATGGCGACGCTGGATCTAAAGCTTGAGCAAAGCTCGGGGCTGAAACTTCTGCCGGAGCTTCTAGCGGTATCGCCTAAGTGCCGGGTCGTGGTGTTGACCGGCTACTCCAGCATTGCCACCGCCGTGGAGGCGATCAAACTGGGCGCGGTCAACTATTTGTGCAAACCCGCAGACGCCGATGACGTGCTAAGCGCCTTTGAGCGCCAAGAGGGTGACCCCAACACCGAAGTGGCGGACAACCCACCCTCGGTCAACCGCATTACCTGGGAGCATATCCAAAAGGTCTTGCAGGAGCACGATGGCAATATTTCCGCCACCGCGCGGGCGCTAGGCATGCATCGACGCACCCTGCAGCGCAAACTGCAAAAACGCCCGGTCAGACGCTAAAACCCCGCGTGAGCGGGGTTTAGTGGGCTTTTAAGCAAGCTTATTGCGCTGTCCAGCCTAGGTCGATATTCCAACTTGAACCGGTCACCGCCCCCGCCAGATCCGAGCTTAAGTAAGCGACCATTTCCGCCACTTCGGACGGATCGATCAAGCGCTTGACGGCCGCGTTTTTGAGCATGATCTTCTCGATCACTTCCTGCTCTTCCATACCGTGCATCTTGGCCTGATCGGCAATCTGATTGTCCACCAGCGGGGTTTTGACATAGGCGGGACAGATGGCGTTGGCGGTGATCCCCTGGTCGCCGCCTTCCAGCGCCGCGGTTTTGGTCAGCCCAATCATCCCGTGCTTGGCACTGATATAGGCGGATTTGCCCGGTGAGGCCACCTGCGCATGCACAGACGCGACGTTGATAATACGCCCCCAGCCTTTTTCGCGCATGGAGGGCCAAGCCGCCTGCGTGAGCAGAAAAGGTGCTGTCAGCATCAAATCGATAATTTGCCGCCACTTCTGTTCGGGAAACTCCTCGATTGGCGCCACATGCTGAATGCCCGCATTATTGACCAGAATATCAACCCCCCCGAAACGCTTGATCGCGTCATCCACGGCAGCATGACACGCATCGGCATCGGTGAGATCGGCTTGGAAAAACGCAGCGCCTGCCGCTTCCGCCACCGCTTTGCCCGCTGGGTTAAAGTCAACGGCCAACACTTGATGCCCCAGTTCACAAAACTTTTTCACCACGGCCTCGCCAATACCGCTACTTGTCCCGGTGACCAAAGCGACGCGCGGGGTGGGAGTATTCGTTGCTGTCATAGTTTGCCTCTTAATGGATACGTGTGGACACAAGTACTGGAATTATGGCGATAAGGATTCTCTACCTTACCAACACTGATTGAATCACTCACTGGGCCGCATGAGACGCTCCATCAGTTGCTGAGCGAGCTTTGCGGCTCCTTGCATGCTCTCAATGCCGCGCAAATCGGTTAAAATTTGGCGCTGATACCAAGCGAACTCGCCAAACAAGCAGTGGTGTAAACGGTAGCGCCCCGAGGGCAACGAGAGCAAAAGCGACTCGGGGGCTTTCTGCAATACTGATGCGGCCGGAATAGCCACCAGCGATAACGCACACGGGCTAATCAGCGCGCCAATCCGTCCTTCCCCACCCAAGACCTCATCTTGCCAGCGTTGAAAGCATAGCGCATCCACCCCTAGCTTAGGGTTATATTCTGGCTGCTTTTTCAACGCCTTAAGATGCGCGTCTCGGTAGCTGCGTGCCTGTGCTGAAAGTAACGCGTACTCATCTGCGCTTAATGCTTGCATACCTATTGCCCTATCTCCTGCTAACTCGGCTCACGGTGTCATAACGCCTCTCAATCACCCACGTAGCATGGCGCTATTGGAGAAACATTAGGGGGTAGTCCACAATACTGCCTCAATAGACAGGTCTAAATAGGAGCTCGCATATGTTCGTGGTGATTTACGGTCGTCTCTCCTGCCCGTTCTGCGTCATGGCCAAGCGCCTGGCAGAGCAGCTAGAAAAAAACCATAAAATTGATGGCGTCCGCTACATCGACATGCCTTCAGAAGGAATTACCAAAGAAGACATTGCCAAGACGGCTGGCAAAGCCATTCACACGGTGCCTCAGATTTTCGTCGACCAGGAACACATCGGCGGCTTTAGTGAATTTGAGCAGTACGTGCGCCGCCATCCTGCCCTTTCTGCTTAAATTGCCGCCAGCCGTTTACGGGCGTTGAACGCGCCAGTTTCGCCTTGCCTATAATGACTCCAAACCGTTTTTCCCATACGCGTGAAGGTTATATTAGGCGAGGATCACTTTATGCTTTCCCCTCAAGCGCATTTGCCGGTAACACAGCGTGAAGCATTCCTCAATGAGCTATGGCTTGACTACGTTCATGCGCACCCTGATATTGCCGCTTTGCGCCTCTGGCCCACCGATACGCCCCCTGCCTACTACACGTTACTCACCCTCAACCACGACATCTACGGCACAAGCTATCTTGGCCCAGCGCTGACACGCTTGGGATACGAAACCGTGGGCCACTATGCGATGGCCGATAAAGGCTTGCTGGTCACCCTTTTGGCGCCGGAAAAGGGCGGTAGCTGGCTGGTGTTGGCCGAGCTGCAAACCGGTACGCTGTGCAAGGCACCCCGCGAAGCGCTCATCGCTCTTATGCAGCAAGGCCCCCCAAAAGGCGATGAACTGCAGGCAGTGCTTCACCAAGAGCGCCCCTGGCCAATGCCGACCTGGAATCTCTACCAAACGCTCCTCAAGGCGCACCCACTGGCGGCTTGGCTCGCGGTGATGGGTCCGCGTCTTCACCATGCCGGGTTTGATAGCCAGCAGACCGGCGTTCCGCTGACAACGCTTGATCGGCAGCTTCACGAGGCGGGCATGATGGGAGGCGATAGCATGCACCACGGCGTCTTTCCGGTCTCGAACCTGCTTGAACACCGCTTCTACCTCACCACCGCGCAAAAAACCGTGTTTGCCGAAGGCGATGAACACCGTCTCTGCTTGGGCGGTTTGGCACTGGTACAAAAGCACATGGGTGATGATCACAAACACGTCGCCGAACTTTTGCTCCCTCACCACACGCGCTGTGAAATGGCGTAGACGTTAGCCTTTTTGGCTCTGCGCCTACGCCCTAGCGTTCCTCTGCTTTAGTGGTGCAAGATCAACCCTATGAAACCTCGACGAAGGTCATTTCCGGCACGTGCTCCGGCACGATGAGCTTACCGGCGGTTTTTTCGACGATCTCTTCAACGCTGACCCCCGGCGCGCGCTCTTTAAGGATGAAACTTCCATCCTTGATCTCCAGATACGCCAGATCGGTCAGCACCCGGTTAATGCAGCCAGCGCCGGTGAGCGGCAGGTTGCACTGCGGCAACAGCTTGGATTCGCCGTGCTTGGAGGCGTGTGTCATGGTGCAAATAATGTTTTCCGCGCCCGCTACGAGATCCATCGCACCGCCCATGCCTTTAATGAGCTTGCCAGGAATCATCCAAGAGGCAATATTGCCGTTTTGATCGACCTCAAAAGCGCCTAATACGGTCAAATCGACGTGGCCACCGCGAATCATGGCGAACGACTCCGCCGATGAGAAAATCGCCGCTCCCGGGCGTGCCGTCACGGTCTGCTTGCCCGCGTTAATCATATCGGGGTCGAGTTCGTCTTCGGTCGGGTAGCGGCCCATGCCCAGCAAGCCATTCTCCGATTGCAGCATCACGTCCATATCGTCGGGGATATAGTTCGCCACAAGCGTCGGGATACCAATCCCCAAGTTCACATAGAAACCATCTTCCAGTTCGCGGGCTACGCGCTGAGCCATCTGTTCACGTGTCAAAGCCATGATGTCTTTACCTCTTATTGTCTCAAGACGTCGTTGTATCTCAGCCGACTGTCTCTAAGTAGAAAGTGTTTCGAGCTATTTCCGGCATTCAAGTCGCGCTAAAGCGTTTTACTACGCCTTAGCTACGCACGGTGCGCTTCTCAATGCGCTTCTCGAAGCTGCCCTGGATCAGGCGATCTACATAGATACCCGGCGTATGGATCTGGCTCGGCTCAAGCTCGCCCGGCTCCACAATCTCTTCGACCTCGACCACGGTGATTCGGCCCGCTGTTGCCGCCATGGGGTTGAAGTTCTGTGCCGTGTGGCGATACATCACGTTACCGTAACGGTCGGCTTTCCACCCTTTAACAATGGCAAAATCGCCGGTGATCGCCTCTTCCAGAATGTGCGGGCGTCCGTTAAATTCACGCACTTCTTTGCCTTCGCCGATCGGCGTGCCGTAGCCTGTGGCGGTATAAAACGCGGGGATACCCGCACCACCGGCGCGCATTTTTTCCGCCAGCGTGCCTTGGGGTGTCAGCACGACTTCGATTTCGTCATTGAGCATTTGCTGCTCGAACAGCGCGTTTTCGCCCACGTAGGAGGCCAGAATCTTGCGAATCTGGCGATCCTCCAGCAGAAGGCCTAGGCCGAAGCCATCCACACCGCAGTTGTTGGAAACCACGGTTAAGTCGTTCACACCGCGACGTTTAATTTCCGCGATCAGGTTCTCGGGAATACCGCACAGGCCAAAACCGCCCGCGATCACGGTCATTCCGCTCTCAATGCCTTGCATCGCTTCTTCGTAAGAACCGACGCGCTTATCAAATCCCGCCATGGTGGTGCCTCGCTTGTTGTTGGTTAATAACGTCGCATGCGCTCGACGATTAGAGGGTACACTCTCTACGCCAGCACAGCGTTTAACGTGGGTTCAGTGTTGTGCCAGAAGATATATTTGTTAAGTTTGTTTTTCTTATCAATTTATTTTTTAATCTTATCAATATTTCCCCCACCTTTCACAGATGTCGAACTCAGTATGACGGTCAAACAATTACGCGCTTTTCTCGCCGTGGCGCAGACCCTTAGTTTCACCCAGGCGTGCGAACGCCTCCACCTCTCGCAACCCGCGCTTAGCCTTGCCATCAAAGGGCTGGAGGAGACGCTCGGGGGCAAGCTCTTAATTCGCAGCACCCGTAGCGTGCGCCTAACGCCCGAGGGAGAGTCGCTTTTACCGCTAGCAAAGCACCTACTGGCGCAGTGGGACAACACCGAAGAGCGGCTGCGTCAGCGCTTCACCCTGCAGCTAGGGCGACTCAGCGTGGCGGCGATGCCGTCGTTTGCTTGCAACCTTCTCCCCGCGGCGCTGGTGAAGTTTCGCCAGCAGTACCCCAAAATCAATGTCACCGTTCACGATGTGGTCAACGAAGAAGTCACCGACATGGTGCGCTCTCGTCAGGTGGAAATGGGCATCGCTTTTGCCCCGGAAGGTACCGGCAGCCTGTTGTTCACGCCCCTTTTTGAGGATCACTTTGTGGCCGTGGTGTCGCGGCAAAGCCCCTTAGCAGAGGCCACCGAACTTTCATGGGCCGCCTTGCTTGCTCAGGATTTTATCACCCTGCAGCGGCCTTCCCTGGTTCGCCGCTTGCTTGAGCAGGCGCTGCAACAACAGGCGATCGCCCTGCCCGTGGCATTTGAGAGCCACCAGCTCTCCACCGTGGGGCGCATGGTTGCCGATGGCTTGGGCGTCAGCGCCGTGCCCTCGATGTGCATCCAACAAATGCACGAACTCGGCGCCCACTGCGTGCCTCTCACCACGCCAGGCGTTTCTTGCCGCGTGGGCATTTTGACTCACCAAGAACTCTCCGTTGCCGCCCAAGCCCTGCGCGATGTCCTGCTCGATACCGTTCAAGCGCCAAGCCTCTAATACCCTCATCAAGCGCCGCTGTGCAGCGCGTGAAATATCCATTAGCATTATTTATTCAAACGCACTGAATCAACTAAAAAAACGCAACGGGAGAGCGTTATCAGCATGCCAATAGTGAAGGGGGTGGTCAGCTGCTTGCTGCTCACCATAAATACGCTGTTTTGGGGCGTGCCCCTGATTACGCTCACGCTGCTCAAACTGCTGATGCCTACGCAAGCGCTGAAAAACGTGATGCTTAAAGGCTTAAACGCCGTCGCGCTGCACTGGATCGATGTCAACCTGTGGTGGATGCGTCACTGGCTAAAGCCTCCCCTCACCGCAGAGGTGCCGAAGGGGTTAAGCCCTAATCAGTGGTGGCTGGTGATCTCCAATCACCGCAGCTGGACCGATATTTTTATGCTCTTCATGGCGCTGCATCGGCGTATTCCCATGCCGCGTTTTTTCCTTAAAACCCAACTGATTTGGATCCCCATTGTCGGGCTTGCTTTCTGGGCGCTCGAATTTCCCTTCATGCGTCGCTACAGCCGCGAACAAATGGAGAAAAACCCCAAACTGGCCGACATTGATCGCCGTGCCACCGAGCGCATGTGCCGACGCGCCCGTCACCACCCCATCGCTATCTTTAATTTTGTCGAGGGCACGCGCTTTACCCCCGCCAAGCGCGACGCGCAGCAAAGCCCGTATCGGCATTTGCTGCGCCCCAAAGCGGGCGGCGTCGCACAAGTGCTTAACCTGCTGGGGGATCAACTCGATGGCATTCTGGATATCACCATCAGCTATGCAAACCCCAACCCCACCTTTTGGGGGTTTCTGTGCGGCCAGGAGGCACCTATCACCCTCACCGCACGACGGCTGGAAGTACCTGTTTGGATGCTAGATACTCACTATCACGCGCAACCGCAGCATAAGGAACGCTTCCACGCATGGATAAACGCCCTGTGGCAGGAAAAAGAGGCGCTATTGGATCGCCGAACCAACCACGATTAAGCGGCCGGTGCGTCATAGTGATCATGACCGCCCTGTTGACACTGACCGGCTGCGCCGGCAACCCCAGCCAGCCCGAGCGCGTTGAACGCCCTACTAAGCAGGCCGGTACGCTCAATGGCAACTGGATATCGGTGCAACGTGGCGATACGCTTGGCGCTCTCGCGCGGCGGGCGAATGTTCCCTTAGAGCGCCTACAGCGTTTTAACCCAAGCGCCGACCCACGAAGACTCGCGGTGGGACAAAAGCTGTTGATACCTACCCAACAAGAACGCGCGCCCTCGGGTGGGCCCTACCGTTATCAAGTGCGCCCCGGCGACACCTACACCGCCATCGCTCGCCACTTTGGCACCCAAAGCGCGCATATTCAGCGCGCCAATTCAGGGGTTTCACCAACGGCGTTGCGCGTCGGCCAGGTGATTAGCGTGCCCCTCAATGGCGGGCCGGCCTCACGCGCCTCTGCTCGCTTGGATAATCCATCTCCCAAAGCAACAAGCAGCGCCTCTTCCGCTGCTTCTACAGCAAGCGGCTCGGTCTCAGAGAAGCCACCCGCGTCGGCGCGGCGCTGGCCATGGCCGCTGGATGACTACCGCATTGTTCGCCGGTTTGGCGCCGATGGCCGCGGGACGCTGCAGCCCATGCTGCTGGCAACGCAAGCCGGTGCCAACGCCAAAGCCGTTGCGGCGGGCGATGTGCGCTTTGCCGGCAGCATGCGCCAGCTCGGCAAGGTCGTCATTGTTCATCACCCGGATAACTTACAGAGCGTTTACGCGCTCTGCGATACCCTTCTTGTGGAGGAAGGCGACCAGGTCAACGCCGGTGATACGCTGTGCAAGGTCGGCCAAAACAGCAGCACGCAGCGTTACGACTTGCTGTTTGACCTACGCCAAGGCGGTAAACCGATCGACCCGCGACAGGTGCTGAAATAGTTTTTATTGAAACAGACCTTTGAAACTGTCCTTTGAAACAGTCCGCGTCGCGGGGAACACATGCGGATATCTAGCGCACTAGCAAGCCGGATAACGGATGCTAACCGCGATAATAGCCTGGCGTGACAAAAGGCGTTTTTGTCACCACCATGGGGAGCTTTTTGCCGCGCACCTCGGCGTACACCTGGGTATCAATGGCTTCATATTCGCGCTCCACATACCCCATGGCAACCGGTTTACCCAGGCTAGGGCCAAAACCACCCGAGGTCACCTTACCGATTTCGTTACCATCCGCATCGACTAAAGACGCGCCTTCTCGCACCGGCGCCCGCCCTTGTGCCACGAACCCGACCCGTTTGCGCGAGTGATCCTTGGCATCGACCTGATGCAAGATCAGATCCGCCCCCGGGAAACCGCCGGCACGCTCTCCGCCATGCCGACGCGGCTTGCTAATCGCCCAAATCAGCCCCGCTTCAACCGGCGTGGTTTCTGCGTCCATATCATGTCCATAGAGGCAAAGGCCGGCTTCCAAGCGTAGAGAGTCGCGAGCGCCGAGACCAATCGCTTCCACCTCGGGCTCTGCCAATAGCTGTTTGGCGAGTGCTTCTGCGGCATCTGCCGCCACGGAAATTTCAAAACCATCCTCGCCGGTATAGCCGCTGCGGCTTACCCAGATCTCTTCGCCTGCAAGCTCGCCTTCGGCAAGCGTAAAGCGCGAATGTTGCATAAACACCAGCTCGCATGCTTTGGGGCATAGCCGCTCCATCACCTCTGCTGCCTTCGGGCCTTGAAGCGCGAGCAGAGCGCGGTCATCAAGAAGTTCGATGCTATGTGTTTCGCCCAAGTTCGCACGCAAGTGAGCGAGATCCTGCTCTTTGCACGCCGCATTGACCACCAGATAGAAATGGTCATCGGCATTCACGATCATCAAATCGTCTAAAATCCCACCCTCGGTGCTGGTAAAGAGACCGTAGCGCTGAGCGCCTGGCGCAAGCCCTACAATATCGGCTGGGATCAGTGTCTCTAAGGCTTCGGCCACCCCATCGCCACTCACGGTAATCTGGCCCATGTGCGAAACATCAAACAGTCCACACTGAGCGCGGGTGTGCTCGTGCTCCTTTTTCACCCCGAGTGGGTATTGCACCGGCATTTCGTAGCCAGCAAAGGGCACCATCTTCGCCCTTAGCTCCACGTGTAGGGAGTAAAGTGGTGTCTGTTTCAAGTCGCTCATGTCAGTTCCTCATGGATAGAAAAAAGAGCAGGAAGCCACTGCGTGCCTTCCTACTCTCGATGGGGGTAACGCTAGGTCACCTTAATCACATTATCAACGTCAACTGCCCACGCACTATTACGATTTATCGTGGTCCAGCTCTTCGCCAGGCAAGATGTCTTTACCGTCGAAGTAGTCTTTGGTTAGCTTGAAGACCACTGGCGACAGCAGCGCCAAGGCGATCAAGTTGGGAATGGCCATCATGGCGTTGAAGGTGTCTGCCATCAGCCAGATAAAACCAAGGTTCGCCATGGCACCCAGCGGAATGGCAATCACGAACAATACGCGGTAGAGCATGATCGAACGGGTGCCAAATAGGAACTGGAAGCACTTTTCACCGTAGAACGACCAACCCAGAATGGTCGTGAAGGCAAAAATCGCCAGCGCCAGCGAAACAATCTCGTTCCCTAAGCCTGGCAGCGCCGCGTCAAATGACAGCGCGGTCAATGAGGCCCCCGCTTCACCGTCAACCCAAACGGTGGAGGTGAGAATCACCAGCGCCGTAATCGTACAAACGACGATAGTATCGATAAAGGTACCCAGCATCGCGATAAGACCCTGACGCACCGGGTTTTTGGTCTTAGCAGCGGCGTGCGCAATAGGCGCGCTACCCAGGCCTGCTTCGTTGGAGAAGATACCGCGCGCCACACCGAAACGGATGGCCGCCATTACCGCGGCACCCGCGAAACCACCCATGGCCGCATGCGGATTAAAGGCGTAATAGAAGATCATGCTGAACGCTTCGCCGATTTGGGGCGCGTTAATAATCAGCACCACGATACCGGCTAAAACATAGGCAATACCCATGATCGGCACAAGCTTACCTGCCACTTTGGCGATACGCTTGATACCCCCCAGGATCACCGCACCCGATAGCACCATGATCACAAGGCCAGTCAACCAGGCGGGAACGCCAAAGGTCGAATTCATCGCATCGGCAACGGAGTTGGACTGCACGGTGTTACCGATACCGAAGGCCGCCACGGCACCAAAGAAGGCAAAGGCGCCACCGAGCCACAGCCACTTTTTACCTAGGCCATTTTTGATGTAGAACATCGGCCCGCCAACGTGAAAGCCCGTGCTATCGGTTTCACGAAAGCGTACCGCGAGCACGGCTTCGGCGAACTTGGTGGCCATGCCCACAAGCGCTGTAATCCACATCCAGAACACCGCACCCGGGCCACCCAAAGCAATCGCGGTCGCCACACCGGCGATATTACCCGTGCCGATGGTGGCCGAAAGGGCGGTCATCAAGGCGTTAAACGGAGAAATTTCGCCGTCATCGTCGGTTTTGGGCTTGCCTTCAGGCGTGTGCTTTTCATCCCGCCCCTGCCACATTAGCTTGAAACCCATACCGAGCTTTCTTATCGGCATCAGTTTCAAGCCAAGCTGCAGGTAAATCCCCACACCTAGAAGTAAAATCAGCATGATAGGGCCCCATACGACCCCATTTATCGCCCCAAAGAGGCTCGTTAATGTTTCCACTGCTATTCTCCTTATAACCCTTTACGGTTGCTTTATATCGTTGGTTTTGTAAGCAGGCGTACTGCTGTTTTGCTACGTTTACCGTGGTTATTCAGATGACCATTATATGCGCCGTCACGTATCGCGCCTCAACGCCTACGCCGTGATTTCACACACTGTAGCGCTTTATTGTGGTTTTCCTCATAACCTATGCGTTATTTATCAGTAAGAATCGCTACTTTTGGCAGTGCTATTAGCAAAGCCAGCGCCATAAACTAAAACAACTCACCGCAATAACAAAGGGGGTGACAAGAAATTTGTTTCCTAAAGGAAACAAGGTAACATGCGCACTACTTTTTGAAGCGCTTTGCCTCGGCATGAGAGCACGGGGCGAGCACGGGTTAACGACTGTTTCATATAGGAAATCATCATGAGCCAAGTTCCGGAAAACCTCCACTACGCTGAAAGCCACGAATGGGTGCTGGATAACGGTGACGGTACGGTCACCGTGGGTATCACCGACCACGCCCAAGAAGCACTGGGCGATGTGGTGTTTGTCGAGCTACCTGAAGTGGGCCAAACGCTGAGCAAAGGCGACGAGTTTGGGGTCATCGAGTCAGTCAAAGCCGCCTCTGACCTTTACGCCCCGGTTAATGGCGAGGTCATTGAGGTGAATGATGACCTGGAAGACGCCCCGGAAACCGTCAACGAAGCGCCTTACGAAGGCGGCTGGATCATGAAGGTTCGCCTCGACGGCGCGGTGGAAGGCTTACTGGACGCCGACGGTTACCAAGCCACCATCGACGCCGACAGCTAAACACCGCTTTTACCGCTATTGCCGCCTGCTGGTCTCATCCAGTTTGCTAGCAGGTAGGCGCTCCGCCTGGCCACCCTTTTTGTCTGGAACCGTCTTGGGAATACCCCCTATGTCTCATCGCCCTGAGTCCTTCGCGTCCGCGACGTCTGAACCTTCGTCTTTCGCCTCTCGTCGCTTGGCGGCCCTTGCCGACCATGATGCCTTTATCAAGCGTCACAACGGCCCTGATGCCCACGATACGCACGCCATGCTCAACACCCTGGGGGTGGCGTCGATGGCCGACTTGATCGAGCAGACGGTGCCAAGCGGCATCCGCCTCGGCCGTGAGCTGGCGCTGGATGAGCCACGCAGCGAAGCGGAAGCGCTCGATTACCTGGCGCAGCTTGCACGGCAGAATCGCGTCGCGAAGAATTTTATCGGCCAGGGCTACTACGGCACCCATATGCCCGCGGTGATTCAGCGTAACGTGTTGGAAAATCCCGGCTGGTATACCGCCTATACGCCCTACCAGCCCGAGATTTCACAAGGCCGCTTGGAAGGGCTACTCAATTTCCAACAGGTGGTGATGGATTTAACCGGCATGGAGCTTGCCAACGCATCGCTACTGGATGAAGCCACCGCCGCGGCGGAAGCCATGGCGCTATGTAAGCGCGCCAACAAGAAGAGCAAATCTAACGCCTTCTTCATCGCCGAGGATGTGTTCCCCCAGACGCTGGATGTCCTCAAAACCCGCGCGACGTTCTTCGGCTTTGAGCTGATCATCGCCCCCGCCGACACCCTAGGCGAACACGACGTCTTTGGCGCTCTGCTGCAGTACCCCGGCGATAGCGGCCAGCTGCGTGACTTATCACCGCTTCTGCGCACCGCCGCCGAGAGCGGCGTAATGACCTGCGTGGCGACCGATCTGTTAAGCCTGGTATTGCTCAAAGAGCCCGGAGCACTCGGAGCCGATATCGTCGTGGGTAGCTCCCAGCGCTTTGGGGTGCCGATGGGCTTCGGCGGCCCGCATGCGGCGTTTTTTGCCACCTCCGATAAACTCAAGCGCTCGATTCCCGGACGTATTATCGGTGTTTCCAAAGACAGCCGTGGTGCCACGGCGCTACGCATGGCGATGCAGACTCGCGAGCAGCACATTCGCCGCGAGAAAGCCACCTCCAACATCTGCACCGCGCAGGCGCTTTTGGCCAATATCGCCGGCTTCTACGCCACCTACCACGGCGCCGAGGGCCTGCGCACCATTGCCCACCGCGTACACCGCCTAACCACGATACTGGCCCATGGCCTAAAGCAGGCAGGTATTACGCTGGCCCACGACACCTGGTTCGATACGCTGCGCCTAAGCGGCGTGGACAGCGGCAAGATCCACGGCCGGGCGATGACTCACGACGTCAATCTGCGCTACTTCGCCGACGGCGATGTGGGCATCAGCCTGGATGAAACCACCACCGCCCACGATGTCACGCTGCTGTTTGACGTGGTGCTCGGCGATGAGCATGGTCTTTCCGTGGCAGGGCTCGACGAAAAGGTCCTCGCTGAAGGCCTCTCCGGCATTCCCGCTGCCTGCAAGCGGACAAGCGATTTCCTCACCCACCCGACCTTCAAGCGCTACCGCAGCGAAACCGAGATGCTGCGCTATTTGAAGCGTTTGGAAAACAAGGACCTGTCGCTGGCACACGCGATGATTCCGCTGGGTTCGTGCACCATGAAGCTCAACGCCACCAGCGAGATGATTCCCATCTCTTGGCCGGCCTTTGCGCACCTGCACCCCTTCGCCCCGCGCGATCAGGTCGCCGGTTACCACCAGATGATCGACGAGCTGGCGGCCTTTCTGGTCGAAATTACCGGTTACGATCACATCTCGATGCAGCCCAACTCCGGCGCCCAGGGCGAGTACGCTGGCCTATTGGCCATTCGCCGCTACCAGGCCGCCCAGCACCAAGCTCACCGCGATGTCTGCTTGATCCCAAGCTCCGCCCATGGCACCAACCCCGCTTCCGCCGCCATGCTGGGAATGAAGGTGGTCGTAGTGGAGTGCGACAACAATGGCAATATTGACCTTGCGGATCTCACCCAAAAAGCCGAGCAATACAGTGAGCGGCTTTCCGCGATCATGATCACCTACCCCTCGACTCACGGCGTGTTTGAATCTCACGTCCAAGCCGTGTGCGATGTCGTGCATCAGCACGGCGGGCAGGTGTATGTCGATGGCGCCAACATGAACGCTCAGGTTGGCATCACCCGTCCGGGGGATTTCGGCGGCGATGTCTCGCACCTCAACCTGCATAAGACGTTCTGCATTCCCCACGGCGGTGGCGGCCCTGGCATGGGGCCGATCGGCGTCAAAGCGCACCTGGCGCCGTTTGTGGCCAACCACGTCGTTACTCCGATCGAAGGCGTGCAGTCCTCAAGCGGCGCGGTTTCCGCCGCTGCTTTCGGTAGCGCCTCGATCCTGCCGATCTCGTGGGCATACATCAAAATGATGGGCGCGCGTGGTTTACGCGAAGCAACGGAACTCGCGATTCTTAACGCCAACTATATCGCCAAGCGCTTGGAAGCGAGCTACCCGGTGCTCTACAAGGGCGAAAACGGCACCGTGGCCCACGAGTGCATCATCGATATCCGCCCGTTGAAAGCCGCCTCGGGTATCAGCGAAGAGGATATCGCCAAGCGCCTGATGGATTACGGTTTCCACGCCCCGACCATGTCTTTCCCCGTGCCGGGAACGCTTATGATCGAGCCGACGGAGTCAGAGTCGCTGTACGAAATCGACCGTTTCTGCGAGGCGATGGTGCGTATCCGTGAGGAGATTGGCCGTGTCGAAAGCGGCGAATGGCCACTGGAGAATAACCCGCTGGTCAACGCGCCACACACCATGGCGGATGTGATGGATGCCCAATGGGAGCGCCCCTATGACCGCGAACTCGGCGCCTTCCCTACCGAGGCGGTGAAAGCGGCGAAGTATTGGCCGGCGGTGAACCGCGTGGATAACGTCTTTGGCGACCGACAGCTGATCTGCTCCTGCCCGAGCATCGACGAGTACCGCGATTAATTGGGCGCTTTCTCGTAGGCTTTTTCATGGCCGCGCTGCTCACGGAACCCCGTGAGCAGCGTTTCATAGCGTTTGGGCAAGGTAACGCCCCGGCGGTGTACCAGATACAGCACCTCGTCCACGGCATTGGCCAGGCTAAGCTCCTTGACCTGACGCTGCCAGGGAGAGGTTTCCAGCACCAGCCGAGACACCACGGTAAAACCCAATCCCCGCGCGACCGCATCCAGCACCATGCTCACTTCGTTGGTAAACCCCTGGTGGCGAAAGTGCGCCATTGAGCGAAACTCATCGGGGTAATTCTCTCGAAGCAGCGCCGTGGCTTGGTTGATGCCGTCATAATAGTTGATAAAGCCAATCCCCATCAGATCCGAGAGCGTGCTGCCAGCAAAATCGGCGGGCACCACCAAGCATAGCGGCTCTTTATGCCAAATCGCACAGCTTAGCTCGGTATGCTTCACCGCCTCCGTCACAATGCCAATATCGTAACGGCCATGGATCAAATCGGTGACGATTTCATGGTTGAAGGCGAAGCTGTAGTTAACGGTCAGATTGGGCCGCATTTGCTGCTGACCCAAAATGTAGGGGTAGAACATCAACCCGACGCTGCCCGGCGAGGCGATACGGCACTCCCCACTGTCTAGCGAATCGTCATCCAATCCGTGACGAAACTGTTCGTGCTCGGCGAAGAGCTTGAGCGCATAATCGTAAGCGCGCCGTCCGGCTTCGGTGAGAGTGAAGCGCCGCCCTTGGCGCTCCAGCAACGTCTTGCCTAGGTAGGTTTCCAGCTTGCGAATATGCTGGCTGACGCCTGGTTGGGTCATCTCCAGCCGCTGCGCGGTGCGGGTAAAACTGCCCGTTTCTACCAGCGTGATGTAAGTACGAAAGTAGTGCGCATTAAACATAGCAAGAGCCAGAGTGTGACGAGGTAAGCGGCGCTATATTAGCACACATGCGAGCTCACCTCGCCCCCGCCGCTGTATCCCGCCAAGCCTCGTGGTAATATTTCGCCTGCCAGTCGAACCAGCCTAGGACGAATAGCCCCTTATGAGCCATATACCCCAGCCGCGCCCGACGCTGTCGAGCATCATCTCTCCTGAAGGTAGCCTCGAAGTGCTTTCGCAGCACGAAGTGAACAGGCTGCACCGCACCTCGAAAAGCGGCTTGCACGACCTGCTCCGCCGTTGCGCGCTGGCGGTCCTCAACTGCGGCAACCCAACCGATGACAGCCTGGCGCTCATGGAGGCGTATAAAGATTTTGATATTGAAGTGCTGCAGCAGGATCGCGGCATTCGCCTGAAGCTCACCAATGCGCCAGCGGAGGCTTTTGTCGACGGGCACATGATTCGCGGTATCCGCGAGCACCTCTCGGCCGTCATCCGCGATATTGTCTACGTCTACAATGAAATTCAGCAGCACAACCGCTTTGACCTCACCACCGGCGACGGCACCACCAACGCCGTGTTCCACATTCTGCGTAAGGCCGGCACTTTAAAACCCGGCCGCGATCCAAGCTTAGTGGTATGTTGGGGCGGACACTCTATCGGCCGCGAAGAGTACGAATACACCAAGGACGTCGGGTACCACTTAGGGCTGCGCGACCTGGATATTTGCACCGGCTGCGGCCCCGGCGCGATGAAAGGTCCCATGAAAGGGGCTAATGTCGCCCACGCCAAGCAGCGCCGCGATAACAGCCGCTACCTGGGCATATCGGAACCCGGGATTATTGCCGCCGAAGCGCCTAACCCTATCGTCAATGAACTCGTCGTCATGCCAGATATTGAAAAGCGCCTGGAAGCCTTTGTGCGCCTAGGCCACGGCATTATCGTCTTCCCCGGTGGCGTAGGGACGGCGGAGGAAATTCTCTATCTGCTGGGCATTCTGCTCCACCCCAGTAACGTCGATATCCCCTTCCCGCTGATCCTCACTGGCCCAGCGAATTCAGCGGATTACTTCAATAAAATCGATGAGTTCTTGGTCTATACCCTAGGCGAGGAGGTGCGTGGCTATTACACCATCATCACCGGTGACCCGGTCGAGGTCGCGCGCCGCATGCGCCGCGGGGTAGATGAAGTCACCGAATTTCGCCGCACCCATCAAGACGCCTTCTACTACAACTGGCGCTTAACCGTGGCGCGGGATTTTCAAGCCCCGTTTGATCCCACTCACGCCGCCATGCGTGCGCTTAAGCTCGACAGCGATCAACCCACCCATGAGCTTGCCGCCAATCTTCGCCGCGCTTTTTCGGGGATTGTCTCGGGCAACGTGAAAGAGCAAGGCATCCGCGCCATCGAGGCCCACGGCCCATTCGAGCTGACCGCCGCTCCTGAACTCATGCGCCGACTGGATGCACTGCTGACATCGTTTGTCGCACAAGGGCGCATGAAGCTCGATGGAGAGCCCTATACGCCCTGCTACGTGCTCAATTAACGCGCCTACTAACATCTAGTCGAGGTTGCGTTCGCCGATACTCACGGGGGTCGGCGTGCTACCGGCATCGTCCAGATCCACCCACGGCTCGCGCGGTGCTTCCGCGCGCTCACCCGTACGGGCAGCGTAGCGTTCGCGGTGTAACGCTTTTAGCAGGCCAACCATCATCAACACGATGATGGCCGAAAACGGCAGCGCCGCCATAATGACTGCGGATTGCAGCGTTTCCAGCCCGCCTGCTAACAGCAAGACAGAGGTCAAAAGCCCGAGCACCACACCCCAAAGAATCCGGTGTGCCGTGGGTGGCTCGGGATCACCGCCGGAGAGAATCGTATTGATCACCAGCGTCCCGGCATTAGCAGATGTAATCAAGTAAGTGGCGATCAACACCACCAGTGCCGCAGAAACGGCCGTTCCCGCCATGCCAAGGTCCATGCTCGCCACAGTGGCAAACAGCGCCGACGCCACATCGTTATCCACCGCCGCGATAATGCCGCCATTGCCAAACAGCTCGTGGTAGAGCGCGGTACCGCCAAAAAGGCCAATCCACACCACGGTGATCAACGTCGGCACTAGCAGCACGCCCATGACAAACTCACGAAACGTGCGGCCGCGGGAAACCCGGGCAATAAACATCCCCACAAACGGCGACCACGCCAGCCACCAGCCCCAGAAGAATACCGTCCACTCGGACTGCCAGCCATCATCGATCGTGGCGTTGGTATGAAACGACATACTAAAAAGGTTTTGAATATAGTCGCCCGCCGATTCGATGGTAATACCGAACAAGTACTGGGTGGGGCCAAATAGAAGCAGGAATACCACCACGGCAATGCTCAGCCAGAAGTTCGCCTCCGACAACACACGCACGCCGCGCTTAACCCCCGACACCACAGAGAACGTTGCGATCGACATAATCACTGCGGTAATCACCAACTGCAGTGTCATGTCGGCCTCCCAGCCAAGCACCGCGCTAAATCCCGCATTCATCTGCTGTACACCCAGCCCCAGGGTCGTGGCAATCCCAAACACCGTGCCGAACACGGCGAGTAAATCCACCGCATCTCCCATGACGCCGTGGTTTCTCTCCCCCAGGATGGGTTCCAAGCCAGAACGAACCGTGAGCGGCAACTTATGCCGATAAGTAAAGTACGCCAGCACCAGCGCGACAAACGAAAAAATCGCCCAGCCATTGAGGCCCCAATGAAAGTACGTCAACCGCATGGCAACGCGCGCGGCATCCGGTGTCATGCCCTCTTCGATAAAAGGGTTGCCCTGAAACTGCATAATAGGTTGCGCCACGGCCCAGAACAGAATGCCCACCCCGGTACCTGCGGCAAACAGCATCGAGACCCAAGAAAAGAACGTGAACTCGGGCTGCTCGTAATCGCCGCCCAAGCGCACCTTTTTATACCGCCCGGTGCCCAACCAGATCATAAAAAAGAGCAAAAAGGCCACCAACAGCACGTAATACCACTCCAGAAACGGATTTAACACCGCTCGCATTACCGCAAGCCCTACCTCCAGCCTTGCGGTAAAAAACGCACCGTAAACCAGCGCTACAATAATGATGGCGATCGCGATGATCGTCACCCTTGGGTTCATTCCCTTTAACCACCCGGATTTGGCTTGGCGATAATACATAAATCCCCTTGTAGCGTGTGGATATAAGCACTCACTTTAGCATTCACGCCACCGGTAAATCCAAGCGATTGAAAAGAAGCGAAAATGGGCTTTTCATTTGCTCCGTAAACCGCTAGTATACGCACCGTCTTGAGGCGCTATTACGCAGTACCACAAGGCCCAGTCGGAGCGTGGCGCAGCTTGGTAGCGCGTTGCAATGGGGTTGCAAAGGTCGCAGGTTCGAATCCTGTCGCTCCGACCAGAATATTCAATAAAAACCGCCGCTTACGGGTCATGCCGAGTGGCGGTTTTTCGTTATAGCTCCCATGGGTTCCATGCGAGAGCAGCAACCAGCGACATCTAGCTCTCAGTATCACTTACCACAACCTCGTTGCGGCCACAGCCACTCCATGTCTTACACATAAGCCTCAATCAGGCGGATACTCGGGTGCCCCACAAGCGATCATAGGCGTTCAAACCACGTATGCTGCGCATCATGATCACACGCACAAAATTCAAGCGTAGCTTATCTCGCCTGTGCGACGCTTAATGTCGCATCGACCTGCCACACTGTCTCTTCTACTGACGCAGAAGGGAATGCATGGTCACACTTCCACGGAACGACGTGACACATTATGACATCATCGGGGATGTTCACGGTCAGTACGGCACTTTGATTACCTTGCTCGAGACCTTGGGCTATCGTCATGAGAACGGTGTGTAGTCTCAGCCGGGGCACCAGGCAGTTCGAGTGAACTGGTGGCCTACACCCATTCGCCCGACGTGCCAGTGGCCACTCAACGCAAAGAGGCAGCATGATGCAAAATGACACCCGTTTGATCGCGTTTTACCGAGGCGAAGCGCCCGACCATCAGGGCCGTATGATAACGGACCTCTGGGCGCTGTCGCCGTTTTGGCTAGAGCACACCCACGACTACATTCAGTGGCTGTTTCCCATTCCGGAAGCTAGTCGGTTCAATGCCTTTGCGCCTGTGTTGACGCCGGCGGTACAAGCCGCTTTTAAAGAAGACACCACGATGCGCGAGCATCAACAACGCTCGCTGGCTGTGATGCTGGATTTCTTTGGCCTAGAGCGTCGCGGCGATACCATCGTCGCCGGGCCGTCGCTGTCTATGCAGACGCACATCTGGCTCAAAGCCGGGGGGCATAATCACTTGCGGATTACCCGCATCATCCGCTCGCTGGCCCTTTGTCACCAAGAGACGCTGGCGCGCGCTTTCCAGGACGCGGTGATAACCATCGGGACTCAACGTGGCGTGGTGTCCGAGACCTCCTTGGCGTATTGGCGTGATGCGTTTTAATAGGAAACTGATGGATTTGATCATCCGAGGCCCTACCTATAAGAGAGGTCAACGAAATGACGCAACCGAACTATCTTTCAACCAATGATATTCGTGACCGTTTCTCTAAGGCTATGTCGGCCATGTATCAAGCGGAAGTGCCGCAGTACGGTACGCTGCTTGAACTTGTCGAGTGCGTTAACCAAGAAACGCTTAGCCAGCAGCCTGAACTGCATCGCCGCCTGGAAGCGCAAGGTGACTTGGCGCGTTTGAGCGTAGAGCGCCACGGCGCAATTCGCGTGGGTACTGCCGCAGAGCTTTCCATGCTTCGCCGCCTGTTTGCCGTAATGGGCATGTATCCGGTCGGTTATTACGACCTATCTGAAGCGGGAGTGCCCGTTCACTCAACTGCCTTCCGGCCCATTGACGATGATGCGCTGGCGACGAACCCTTTCCGTGTGTTTACCTCACTACTGCGTTTAGAGCTCATTGAAAGCAAGGCCCTGCGCCAGCGTTCAGAAGAAATTCTGGCAAAGCGCGATATTTTTACCCCAGGAGCGCGCGCGCTTGTCGAGCGTCATGAGACTCAGGGTGGGTTAACCCGCGAAGAGGCCGACCGGTTCGTGAAAGAAGCCCTGGAAACCTTCCGTTGGCACCAGGATGCGACCGTTGACTTGGCTACCTATCATGCGCTGCATGATGAGCACCGCTTGATTGCCGATGTGGTGTGCTTTCGTGGGCCGCATATTAATCACCTGACGCCGCGAACTCTGAATATTGACGAAGTACAGCGCCGCATGGCGGAGATGGGCATGAACCCGAAGGCCGTCATTGAAGGGCCTCCGCGCCGTGAGTGCCCTATTTTGCTGCGTCAAACCAGCTTTAAAGCGTTAGAAGAATCGATACGCTTTGCCGGTGACGAGCAAGGCACCCACACCGCTCGCTTTGGCGAAATTGAGCAGCGTGGTGTGGCGCTAACGCCGAAAGGGCGTGCGCTTTATGACCAGTTGCTTAATGAAGCTCGAAAGCAAACCGTTGGGCTGGATAACGATGCCCACCAAGCGGTAATGCAAAGCGTATTTTCCACGTTCCCTGATAACTATGAGGCAATGCGCCAGGAGGGTTTGGCGTATTTTCACTATCATCTGACCGAGAAGGGGCAAGTCGCTCAAAATCATCTCGATACCGATATTGAGGCATTGATCGAACAAGGCCGAGTTGAAGCCCGGCCCATTACTTATGAAGACTTCTTGCCGGTGAGCGCTGCGGGCATTTTTCAATCAAACCTGGGAGGAAAACAGAATGAAGCCTACGCGGGTAACGCGAATCGTGATGCTTTTGAAGACGCGTTGGGTGCTCCGGTAACTGACGAGCTATCACTCTACGCAGAGCGCGAACGGGCATCGAAAGAGACAATTTTGACGAAGGTATAGCTAAAGCGATGCTGCCACTACCTAAATTTCAAGATAACGGTATAAAAATTCTGTTTAACCACTCAGCCAGAATGTATGCCTACCACTAGGGAAGCGCTGCATAAAGCCTGCTACAGCTGCCGGTTCAGGGCATGTTTCTCCAGCAGATGACACGGCGTTGCCTACGAGAGGCCGCTCACTTCGCTCAGGGTGTCGCCGCGCGCTAGGAGACGCCGCAGGATGTCGGGCATGAACTGACGTCGGACGGTGACAGCGTAGAAGGATTCGTGGACGTTGGGCAACGTCATGTAGGGAACCAGGATGCCACTGGCGATTTCGTCGTGGGCAACGACTTCGGGGAGGAGAGCGAGGGCGCCGCTGTCGCGCGCGAGCAGGCGGAGCATGGCCATATCATCGACTTCGGCCAGCACGTCCGGTCGGTACTGATGGAGGCTGCAAAAGCCGTCGAAGGCGGCGCGTATTTCGCTGCCCGCGCCCGGTAGAACCCAGCGCCAGCCTTCATAGCCGTGGGGAAAGTCACCGTCGGGACGGCCCTGCGGCGGACCGACGATGGCCAGGGGCTGGCAGTCGAGCAGTTGCGCCTGCCACGACTGTTCGCCGTCGTCGCCAGAGACAGCGGTGTTGGTGAGAATCAAGTCGAAGCGGTGCTGCGCCAGGCCGTCGAGCAGCGGCGCCATGGCCCCTGCATGCAGGCTAAAGCGCACGCGCGAGTCGTGCAGCAGCGGAGCGATGAACTGGTCGATGAAGTTGCGCGACATGCTTGAGAGGGTGCCAATACGCAGCTGCTGGAACTCCGGTTCGATACCGTGGCGCAGCATGGATTCCAGCTCCTCCCCCTTGCGGAAGATCTCCTCCGCGTAGCCCAGCACCCGCTGGCCTGTGGCGGTGAGCTGTAGGGTACGCCCGCGTCGCTCAAAGAGCTGTACCTCCATGCTGCGTTCAAGCTGCTGGATCTGCGCGGAGAGCGCTGATTGGGAGATGTGCAGCTGTTCGGCGCTGCGAGTCAGATGCCCGCTGCGGGCCACCTGCCAGAAATAGAAAAGGTGGCGGTAGTTGAGTCGCTGCATGGCGGCCTCCTAATACATTTATAAAAAAGAACGTTTTGTCAAAATATATATATTTAAATTAATGAAGTGAAGTGGTGATACTGTCGGTTCCGTTCCCTGTTTGATGACTCAGGAGACCGCTCATGACACCCGAACCCTCGAACGTACTGATGTCCCTGCTGCTGGTGGCGGTGCCGATGCTGTTCCTGCTCGGCGCAGCCCACTCGCGCAGGCAGGCCCTGACCACCCAGCCTCGCGTGCCGGTGTGTCATCTCTCCTCGGCGGTGCCACTTGCGGGACTGACCATCGTCGCCGGACTGAGCCTCTGGCAGTGGCTGGCACCGGTGACGCCGCTGGCGGGCCTCAGCGGCAACCCCCTGACGCTGACACTATTGACACTCGTGCTGCTGCTGGCGCTGGTGATTCTGCCGTTCTCGCAGCGCTACATGGCGGGAGATCGTCGCGCTGATCACTATGCGCGCTGGCTGCAGCGCACCCTGGCGGCGGTGACGCTGGTGCTGATCAGCGATCACCTGCTGCTGTTCTGGGTCGGCTGGGTGATGATCAGCCTCTCCCTGCACAAGCTCCTGATGACCTACCCAGAGCGCCCGCGGGCAGCACTGGGCGCGCATAAGAAGTTTCTCCTGGCGCGGCTGGCAGAGATCTCGCTGTTGGCGGCCTTCGTGCTGCTGTACCAGGCCCACGGCACGGCGGTAATCTCGCAGCTGGTGGCTACCGCACAGACGGCGCCGCTGGATGTGTCCAGCCAGATCGCGCTGGGACTGATTGCCCTGACCGCGCTGATCAAGTGTGCCCAGTTGCCGGTGCATGGCTGGCTGATCCAGGTCACCGAGGCGCCGACGCCGGTCTCGGCGCTGCTGCATGCGGGCGTGATCAACCTCGGCGGCTACCTGCTGCTCGTCTTCGGACCGTTGCTGGCACTGGCCGACCCGGCACGCTGGCTGCTGCTGGGCGTCGCCGGCCTGACTACCCTACTGGCCGCGCTGATCATGACCACCCGCATCAGCGTCAAGGTGCGACTGGCCTGGTCCACCAGCGCCCAAATGGGCCTGATGCTGGTCGAGTGCGCGCTGGGACTGTATGAACTGGCACTGCTGCACCTGATCGCCCACTCCTTCTACAAGGCGCACGCCTTTCTGGCAGCGGGCAGTGCGGTCCAGCAGCATCTGCTGCGCCACTTCCTGCCCGCACCCCGAACAGGGTTTCGGCAATGGGCCCTGGCCACGCTCTGGATAGTGCCGGCAGTAACGCTGGCCGCGCTGACGGTGACGCCGGCCGGCCCCTTCAGCCCCTGGCTGCTGCTAAGCATGGCGCTGATCGTGCTGCTGGCCCGTCATGGCGGTATCGGCTGGATGCCCTGGGCGATGCTGTCCCTGGCCCTGCTGATGATCTACAGCCTGCTCAAGCTGGGCGCCGGACAGCTGCTGCCGGAAAGCGTGCCCCTACTGGATCCGCTGGCGGATGCCTGGGTAGCCATGCTGGTGCTGGCTCTATTCGGCCTGCACGCTTGGCTGACACGCAGCGACAGTGCGCTGGCCCGACGCGTCAACCTGCATCTCTATGCCGGGCTCTATCTCGATGAGTGGTTCACCCGCACCACCCTGCGGCTATGGCCGGTGCGCTTGCCGCCAAGCCTGAACGCCAAGCGTACTGAAAGCCCTGCGCCGCTTCACCTGACACAGGAGTATTGAGTATGTCTCATCATCACAACCTCCGTTCTCCCGCCCCGACGCTGACGGCAGGGCAGCGTCAGGCCCTGCAGGCTGCGGGGGGGCGCATCGCACCGACCTGGCCGCTGGACCAGCTGATCGCCGTGAACCCCTGGTGGGAGATGCGCGACCAGCCGCTGGAAAGGGTCGCGGCTCGCCTCTCGGCACTGGCGCATGCCCGCGTGCTGATGCCCGCCGAGCATTATGCCGGACTCTGGGAGGCCGGACGCATCACAGCGGCGCATCTGCAGGCAGCTGCCGCCGAACGGGGTGAGCACGCCAGTACCGCGAGCCTGTTGGCGGCACTACGGGATACGCCGGCCTTGCCGCACTGGCACAGCCTGGGGGACTGGCTGGATGCCGAGCGCGATCAATACCATCAGGTCGCCTGGCGGGACGAGATCACCCACCAGATCAGCCAGTTCTGCGCCGCGCGCTATCAGGCCGATGGCCCTCTGTCGCGCGCGGAGCCGTCTTTGTATGCCGCCTGGCTGGAAGTCACGCGGGTGGATCACGGCATCGCCATTCTGATGGAAAGCCCGGCGCTGCCCGAGATCTTCGCCTCCCTGCCGGAGGATGCCGACACCCTGCTGGCCACTGCCATCGAGGAGCTAGGCCTGACCGAGGGGGTGCTGACCGACCATGCCCATGCCCTGCTGCTGGACGTCAACGGCTGGGCCTCCTGGCTCGCCTACGAGCGCTGGCAGGCGCAACTGGATGGCGACAGCCACGATGAGCTGCCGGAGCTGATCGCCATTCGGCTGGCCTGGGAGCTGGCACTGTGGCGCTTGCAGCACCGCCAGTCAGCGGCGGCCGCGCAACGCTTGCAGTATCGCTGGCAGCAGCAGTTGCACCAGTTGCCCGCGTTGCTCAAGCGGCACGAGACGGCACTGGCGCCCTTCTGGATCTGGCAGCGTGCGGCGGAGCTGGCCTATCAGGCGCACCTGGCGGCACGCTTGTCACCCCGAGAGACAACCGAGCCCCTTGCAAGCGCGCCGGAACGCCCGCGCCTGCAGGCGGCCTTCTGTATCGATGTGCGCTCAGAGCGCATGCGCCGCGCCCTGGAGGCCCAGCACCCGGACATCGAGACCCTGGGCTTCGCCGGTTTCTTCGGCCTGCCGATCGCCTATGCGCCGGCCGGCGGGAATACGGTGCGCCCGCAACTGCCGGGGCTGCTGCGCGCCGGGATCACCGTGACCGAGGCCGACACCGAGGCAGGCGATCTGACGCGGTACCGGCAGCGCCAGCTGGCCCCGAAGGCGCGCTGGCAGCAGTGGAGCGGTGGCGCCGGCTCGGCTTTCAGCATGGTGGAAAGCGCCGGACTGAGCGGCCTGTGGAAGCTGTTAAAGCGCACTTTCATTCCCGATGCGGGCTCGGCCCACCCGTTCAACGACCTGACCTGGCCTGACACGCGCTGGCGGCTGAGCCGCGACGCGGCGCCCCTGTCGCTGGAGGAACAGGTCGAATTGACCGATGGCATCCTGAAGGGCATGGGCCTGACCCGTTTCGCCCCAGTGGTGTTGCTGGTCGGTCACGGCAGTCACAGCCACAACAATCCGCATGCCGCCGGGCTGGACTGCGGCGCCTGCGGTGGCCAAACCGGCGAGATCAATGTGCGAGTACTGGCCGCCCTGCTCAATGACCCCCAAGTGCGGGCCGGTCTGCGCGAGCATGGCCATGCGCTGCCGGAGGGTGTGCGCTTCGTGGCGGCGCTGCACAACACTACCACCGATGCCCTGACGCTCTTCGACGCCGAGGCCGAAGCGCTGGAGGCCGACCTTCCCGCGTGGCTGGCAGCGGCGACGCACCAGGTCCAGCGGGAGCGCGGTGCCTCTCTCGGCGTGGACGACAAGACGCCGGTGGCGGAGGATCTGCAGCGGCGTGCGCGAGACTGGTCCGAAGTGCGGCCGGAATGGGGGCTGGCCGGCAACGCCGCCTTCATTATCGCGCCGCGCGCCCGTACCCGCGGGGTCGACCTGGAGGGACGCACCTTCCTGCATGACTATGACTGGCAGCAGGATACGGACTTCCAGGGGCTGGAGCAGATCATGACCGCGCCCATGATTGTCACCCACTGGATCAACATGCAGTACAACGCCTCAGTGACCGACAACCCACACTATGGCAGCGGCAACAAGGTGCTACACAACGTGGTCGGCGGGCATCTGGGCGTGTTCGAAGGCAACGGCGGCGACCTGCGGATCGGCCTGCCACTACAGTCGCTCCACGATGGTGCGCGCTGGATGCACGAACCGTTGCGCCTTTCGGTCTGTATCGAGGCCCCGCGCGAGGCCATCGAGGGCATCCTTGAGCGTCACGAGATGCTCCGCCAACTGGTCGATCACGGTTGGCTACACTTATTGAGATGGACGCCGAACGGACTGGAGCGCCTCGCACAGGCCGAATGGCACCCGCTGCCGCGCCTCCCGGCCGATCCCGGACCAGACGCAAAGCGTGCAGCAGCGCCGCTACATCGTCAAACAGTGCAAAAAGGCCGCCCAATGGAAACGTAAAACATTTAACGTTCGCCTGGTCGCCATTAACAAAGACAGCTTAAGCGCCCCAAGTGTGGATAGGCCTATCGCCGTGGTGTTCAGTGCCCTGCCAGATTTTCTCTTCCCATGGCACATCATCCGCGCGGTTGAACACCACAAGATGGGCTTCATCGGCACCCACTTGGTCCGCATAACCGGCTGTTTGCGCGACGCCCTTCGCTACGGTGGCCTCCCGGCTGTCGCGTTGAATTTTGAGCTCAATCACCACCTGCTGTACCGGGCCGTTAAAGCCTTTTGCTTCATTCAGCGGCCACTCGATCAATAAGTCGATGCGCTTGCGCCCCAGGCCATATTTGCGCGTGATACGCCCGCCGCCGTTGATAATGCGCTGCAAAAACGCCTGCATCACAAGCTGCGGCCCGGCTTCTTTATACTGAAAGCGCTCCAGCCAACTCTCGGCGTGCTCGCGGAAAAACTGCTGAAATCCTGCCAACAGCTTGGGCACGTCCAGCCGACGTTCGGGAGTGAGGTACCAGGCTTGTTCTTGGTTGGGAATGCGCGTCTGCATGATCCAGGTAAGATCGCGCGGGATGACTTCGCGATAGATACGGTTACTGATACGCAGGGACGGGTACGTCTCGATCAGGCCCAAGTCTTCGACATACTGCTGGTCGTCTGGCTTGACCGCATCGATATCGACACTCTCTTCGCTGGAGAGCAGCGCACTCATCACCCGCTGCACGCGCGGCTCGCGTAGTTTGTCGGTCAACTGGTCGAGGTGCGTGGCGCGGGATTGAATGAGTTTTTCCCGGGCGGCGCGGTAATCCTCTAGCGTGAGCAGGCGCGTGCGATCGCGGGCGGGCCTGAAGCGCCAGGTCAGCTCGTAACCCAAGGCATTGACCAGCCACGGCTGGCCGCGGGTGTCTTCCCATAGCTCGGGAAAAATCGCCGGGTCCAAAAGCTGCCCGGTGGCTTCGGTATGCTGACACCAAAGTTGCTCGCACTCTTCATAGGTAAAATTACCCATACGCAGCGATTCAGCTTTGATATTGAACGCGCTGCCGCCGGTGATCACCTGCGCACCTTCCTGGTGCATGCGGTAATCGCGCACGTCGCGCACGCCGCAGAGCACAATCGACTGCGGAAACGCCTCCGGGCGCTGGGCGTAGCCGGCGCGGATCTGTCGCAAAAGCGATATCAGCGTATCGCCCACCAGGGCATCGACTTCGTCGAGAAACAGTACGGTGGGCTTGTCCGCCGTCATGCTCCATTCACCAAGCAGGCGGGTGAGGAGATCCTGCGCACTGCTACCGCGCTGGGCCATCAACCAGGCATCCAGCGAGGCATCGCCCAGATAGAGCTGGATAGAGCGCGCAATGGCACTGCACGCCGCCGGAATGCCCTTGCTTTCATCGCCCCGCGCCGCCTGCGCCCCTTCGATATTGGCGTAGGCGCAGGCGTAACGCCCCGCCTCGTTGAGTGCTTTCATCATCGCCAGCAGCGTGGTGGTCTTGCCTGTCTGGCGCGGCGCGTGCAGCACGAAGTAGCGCTCTTGCGCGATCAACGCTCCAATCTCTTCCCAGTCGACACGCATCAGCGGATCAATATGATAATGCTTGTCTGGCTTAGTTGGGCCGGCGTTATTAAAAAAGCGCTCCATCGAATAGCACCTTGAAAGGGAAAACTTTCTCCACTTTAGCACGGGCGACTGCCTATCGTTGCCACACGAAAATCTGACTTCGGATTTGGGTGATTTCGCGAATGCGGCGCTGGAGGTGGTCGATATTCGCGCTAAAGGCTTAGCCGGGCCGGCGCCGCTCGCTCAGCAGGCCACCACCAGCTTGTGCGGGCGTACGGGGTGATCGATCACCCGCATGGGCAGCTGATAAAGCGCGGACAGTCGCTCATCCTCAAGCACCGTATCCGTTGCGCCCTGGGCGATACAGCGGCCGTTTTGCAGCAGTAAGACATGATCGGCATAGCGCGCGGCCAGGTTCAGGTCGTGAAGGATGATCAGCACGCCAAGCCCTAGCGTCGCTTGGCGCCGGGCGATTTCAAGGGTCAGCTGCTGATGGGCCGGGTCGAGCGCGGCGGTGGGCTCGTCCAAAAGCAGATAGCGGGCGATTTCCAGCGACTCAGAGGCGTCGTTATAGATCTGCGCCAGCACCCGGGCCAGCTGCACGCGCTGCTGCTCGCCGCCGGAGAGCACCGGAAACGAGCGCTTAGCCAGGTGCAGGCAGCCGGCTTCCTTCAGGCACGCCTGGGCAATCTCCAGATCCCGGGCGTGGCCGCTGGCGTGGGGAATACGCCCCATCATGACCACCTCAAGGGCGTGAAACGGAAAGTTGAGCGTGGATTTTTGCGGCAGCACCGCGACCTGGCGGGCGATATCTTCACGACACCAGGCGGCATAGGGCTCGCCGTTGAGCGTCATCTGTCCGGCGCTAGGCGACGCCTCGCCGGTCAGAACGTTTAGTAGACTACTTTTGCCCGCGCCGTTGGGCCCGAGTACCGCGGTGACTCGGCCGGGCATCACCTCGACGTCGACGTTTTCCACCAGCGTGTGGCGACCCACCCGGTAGCTGATGCCTTTGGCTGTAAGCGTCATAGCCGGTATTTCCTCCCCTGCACGATGATCAGGGCAATAAAGAAAGGCCCGCCAATCATCGAGGTCAAAAGCCCGATAGGCAGCTCCGCCGGGGCGATCAGGCTACGCGCCAGCATATCCGCCACCACCAGAAACAGGCCCCCCAGAAGCGCCGAGGCCGGCAGCAGATAGCGATGGTCCGGACCCAGCGTCATGCGTACCAAGTGCGGCACGATCAGCCCCACAAAGCCCACCATGCCGGCGGCCGCTACCGCCGCCCCCACCGCCAGCGCGCTGAGCAGCATCACCCGATACTTGACCCGATTGACGTCGATCCCCAGGTGGCGAGCCTCGGATTCGCCCAGCAGCAGCGCGTTGAGCGGGCGCGCCAGGCGCGGCAGCAGCACAAGCGCCAGCACGATCAGCGAACCGGCGGCTAGCACCACCTCCCACATGGCTCCGCCCAGGCTGCCCATGGACCAGAACGTCAGGGTGCGCAGCTGGGCGTCGTCGGCCATGTAGGTAAACAGGCCGATGCCGGAGCCGGTGATGATGTTGATGGCAATGCCGCCGAGCAGCAGCGTGCTGGTGGAAGTGCCGCCGCTTCTTGAGGTGGCAATGCGCGCCACTAGAAGTGTGGTGGCAAAGCCGCCAGCGAAGGCGGCCAGCATCAGGCTGTAGGGGCCCATCCAGGCGATCAGCGGCCCCAGGGCGGTGCTGCCAAGCACGATCACCGCCACGGCCGCCAGCGCCGCGGCCCCCACCAGGGCCGCGGCACACGCCACGGCGACACCGCCCAGCAGCCGGCGCGTCTTCAGCATTGGCGTACTCATGCGCAGGCTCGCTCCGGATTCAGCATGGATTCGGCCAGACCGCGCCACTCGGGGTCCTCCTCCCGGGTGCGCACGCCAAAGAACTGGGCCGCGGTGTCGCCGTTCTCCATGTAAAGCTCAATGGAGGTGATAATGCCGTCCCTCGACGGTTTGCGCACCACCCAGGCGTGGGTCACCTTGTCCATCTGCAGGTGCAGGTTGAACTCAGGGTCGAGCACGTTGAGCCAGGGCCCCATGGTCTTGACCCGGCTGATCGCCCCAGAGTGAATCTGGATATTGCCGCGGTTGCCGACAAAGCACATGATCGGCACGCCGCGGTCAGCGGCCTGCTCCAGAAGCGCGGTCACGCCGGCCGGTGCAAACGGCTCGGCCCGGGTAGGCCCGACCAGGCGAAACGCCTGCTGGCGGCTGACACCGTGGCGTTCGAGCATGCCCCTGAACTGATGCACGTCGGTCATCTCGTCCCACTCCCGGGCAAGCGCTGCGGTGTCCACCTCGGCATCCCGGGCATAGGCTGTCTCTTCCGGCCCGTCTTCCACGGCCAGCGGCGTGGTTTGGTCATCGGCGCGAAATTCATCCACCAGCGCCAGGTAGGCGTCAAAGTCGCTTTCCGGCTGCAAAAAGATCTTCTGCACGGCGTCGCCCTGCGCGTCAAAAAACTGCAGGCTATAGCGCACGCCGTCTTTCACCGGCTCCGCCACGGCAAAGCCGAAGCGCCAGCGCCCCACGATAATGCGCAGATCAATCTTGCGCCCCTTGCTGATCACAAGGCCCATGGGGCCGTTGATTCTTGCCGGCGGGTAGCTGCCCTTGCGCTCGTGCACGGCGGCCTCGTTACGCGTCAGGGTCATCAGGTAGCCCAGCCGGTGAAACGCCTCGATCTGCTCGCCGAAGCGCGCGTCCAGACGAATACGGCGCAGCTCGCCGGCCTGGGCATCCACAAGCTCGGCCTCGCTGCAGCCAAGCGCATAGGCCGCATCCCGGCGGCGTACGGCGGTGCCACTTTCCTGCAGCACTTGATACTTCCTTGCAAGGTCGGTCAAAAACGGCGTGGCAAGCGGGGTATCTTTCGGGCTGATATCAAACATGGCATGCATCTTTTTATTTCCTGTCGAGCGCAAATATTAGTGCCTTGGAACCCCGCGCCTGCCGGTGGCGGCAGGCGCGGGGCGCGGGATTAGAAGTCGGCGCTTACGCGAAGCGAAAGCTCGCGGCCGGGCTCAAGAAACTCACCGCCGCTTTCCACCACTTCGTCGAATACGTTATCCAGCCCCAGGCGGACGTTGGCGTACTGGCCTACGGGCTGACTCACGCCCAGATCCACCACGTGATAAGCGTCGATCTTGTCGCTGTTGGCGCTGTCGGCGTACTGGCTTGCGGTATAGCGCCAGGCCCCGTACAAGGTGCTGCCGACGTTGGGCAGGGTGTGCTCGGCCACCACCTTGAACAGATGTTCGGGAGTATCGGCAAGCGCATTGCCGCGATAGCGCTCGGCGCGATTTTCGCTGTCAAGCCAGGTGTAGCTGGCGCGCAGGCGGCTGTACTCGCCAGCGCGCAGGTCAAACTCGGCTTCCACCCCCTGGGTGATGGCCTCATCCACATTCTGGTACTGGGCCACGGTGACGCGGCCATCCTGATACTCACCGGTCGTGATCAGATCATCGATGCGGTTGTGAAACAGCGTGATGCTGGTTTCCCACTCCGGCTGGCTGTAGCTTGCGCCCAGCTCAAAGGTGGCGTTGGTTTCCGGCTCAAGGTCGTCGTTGCCTTCGTAGCGCCGGGTGGGGCCGGCGGGAATCACGTAGTCGGAAGTAGCCTTGGAAAGCCCCGGCGCCATGTAGCTTTCGCCGTAGCCGGCCTTGAGACCGAGGCCCGTCATCCCACCCCAGTTCCAGTAAATGCTCGGGCTGATTTCATCGTCGTAGCGGCTGTGGTGGTCATAGGCCACGCCAAGCGTCAGGGCCTGGCGCGACGTCAGGCTGATGCGATCCTGAAACGTCAGCGTGGTGGCATTGACGCTATCGTCAAAGTCTTTGTCGTTGCGCGCGACGTCTTCTCGGCGGTGCAAGAGCCCGGTGGACAGCCGATGGCGCTCGCCCAGGCGTCCTTCCAGGCTGGCCTCGTAGTTGTCTTCATCCACTTCCCAGTCGCTTGAGCCCTCCAGCAGGTCGGTTCTGCCTTGGGTGGCGCTGAACTGCAGGTCGAAACCACCCAGGCGAGTCAGGTAACTGGTCGAGAGCAGACGGCGATCCTGCTCAAGCTCGGTGGTGCGCATGCCAAAACCGTGGGCGGGACCGATTTCCCAGGCCTCGTCGCGACCCAGCAGCAGGTCCACCTCCACGCGGTCGGTATCGCTCAGCGCGATGCCGACCCCGGTCTGCAGCGTGCGGCTATTTAGCTCGGAGGTGCGGGTAGTGCCGTCGTCGGCCACGATGGGCTCTTCGTTGCGCTCGGAGACCGACAGATTGAAATCGCCGCGGCTGCCAAGCGGGCCGCCCACGGCGGCGCTGACCCAGTCGCTCTGATGGTCGCCGTCCCGGTAGCCCAGCTCGCCGTCCACGCTTGCCACCCACTCCTTACCGGCCTTTTTGGTCACGATGTTGATCACCCCGGCCATGGCATCGGCGCCGTAGAGCGTGGCCGCCGGCCCGCGAATCACTTCCACACGCTCGATCTGGCTTACCGGTACCCAGTTGTAGCGATAGGCCGGCTGAAAGCTCAGGTTACGGTCGGTATTGGGTACCCGTTTGCCGTCGACCAGCACCAGCGTCTGTTCGGCGGAGAAGCCGCGAATGCTGGGCGCGTCCTGAGCCACGTTGCCCGCCTTTTGCAGATACACCCCCGGCAGATTCTGCAGCACTTCCTGCACGCTTGTGGCACCGCTACGGGCGATCTCTTCGGCGCTGACCCGATCGACGGTTCCCGGGTGACGGTCTGCACCGCTAATGATCTGCCCGGTGACCACCTGGGGCTCAAGCACGACGTCCGACGCTTGAAGTGAGGTGTTCAGCACGAGACTCAAAGGCAGGGTGGAAGCAAGGGTAAGGGTCGAGCGCAACTTCATGATGATCGTTTCCAGTCATTGGATGCTAGGGATGCATAAACAAGCACATACAGCAGACGTAACGGGCTGGGCTCGCAGAGCGTGAGCCTGGGGACATGGCCTGCTGATGGCGATGCAGAATACCAGATAGCAAAAGTAATGCAAATGAGAACAAGTTAGATTTATTTATAAAAAAAGCTCGACCGAAATCCGCCCGCGAGCCACATCCATAGTCACCCAGCAGGCGCACGGACACCCCTACCGGCGCGGCGCAATGCTGAAAGCTTTGGAAGCGGCTTGATCCGTCCACATCTTTCTTGCTGCGACCATCATGACCTCCAATAAGATAACGGCTGAAACCCAAGGTCCGTGAGTCCGTGAAAAATGCAACGCGTCATCACAGGATCAAGCGATTGATGATGCCCAAACCCCGCCGGAGATTGCATATCGCGCCCGCCGCCCCGATGGTAGAAGGCTCAGGCAAACCCGCACCATGGAGTTCTCATGCCCCGGCTCACCGATACACCTCTCCCCGTCCTCGACCTGGCGCAGCTTACCGAGCGGCTGGGCTTCATCCGCTTCTGGATGGCCGAACACCAGCAGTTCCTGGGTACCGCCATCCTCGGCGGCCCCGAAACCGTTCGCGAGGGCCTCGAGCATTTCCCTAAGAGCTACGAGATTGTCGCCGAGGCATGGCGCTCATGACCCATGACGGCAATGGAATAGGCCACACCCGACAGACCATCTTTCGCTTTCATGGCGAGCTCAACGACTTCCTGCCCAGGGAGCGGCGATCGCGCGCCTTCAGCCGTGACGTTCCCCCTAAGGCGGCGGTCAAGGATGTGATCGAGTCTCTGGGTGTGCCTCATACCGAAGTGGACGTGATCCTCGTAAATGGCGAATCAGCGGGATTCTTCTGCCAGCTGGAAGGCGGCGAGCAGATCGAGGTCTATCCCTGGTCGTTGGTGCCGCCGGTAGCCCCCGTGTGCCACCTGCGCCCACGACCTGCGCCAAGGCCGCGCTTCGTGCTTGATGCCCACCTGGGCAAGCTTGCCCGCCACCTGCGCCTGCTCGGCTTTGACTGCCGCTATCACCACGCCATCGAGGATGACGAGATCGCCAAGCTTGCCGAGAGCGAGAAGCGGATCGTGCTCAGCCGTGACCGTGGGCTGCTAATGCGCCGACGCATCGAGCAGGCGCATTTCGTGCGCAACATCAAGCCCTTGGCTCAGCTTGAGGAGGTGTGCAGCACCTTCGATCTGGTGAATGCCCTTGCGCCCTTCACACGCTGCACTCGCTGCAACGGCCTGCTGGTGGAGGTGGACAAGGCGGATGTTCAGGATCGCCTGGAGCCGCGCACCCGGGCCCATGTCGAGCACTTTTTCGAGTGCGAGAACTGCGGCCATCTCTACTGGCACGGCAGTCATGTCGAGCGCATGCGGTCAATGGTGGAACGGCTGCGAAAACGCCTGCAATGAACGAATCAGGCTGGCGCCCTGGCACGCAGCATGAGGTTGCGCGGGGTAAGGCTTCGCTTGCAGAAGGTACCGAGCTCCACCGCAAGGCCCGCCTCCTCAAGCATTCGGGCACGGTCCCGGGCAAGCCATACTTCCAGAGGCCGGCGAAACAGGTGGCGCACCAGTTCAAGCCGTGCCACCTCACCATGGCGGCGCCAGCCGGCCTGTTCATGTCGCGCCCAGTCGATCCCGTCGGGAAGCGTGATCGCCTTTCGATCTGCCGCCCAGTGGCAGAAACCCTCGAAGCTTGAAGGCAGCGCTCCGTAGGCAAGGCTCGGCACGGGCAGATAGGCGTCCAGGCCGCGCAGTTCGCGCTGAAGCTCATCGAAACCCAGCCGCCAGGCACTGGCTTTCTGGCGGTTCAGGCGTACATTGCGCGGGGCGGTGACGGTTTCCTGCACGGCAAGGGCAAGGTCCTCGCGGCTGAGTGAAAGCCCGAAACGCTCGCAGAGCCGGCGCCCTTCCCGGGAGAGCGGCCGGTAGTGCTCGGCCGTGGTGCGCTGGTAGCAGCAGGGTGCAAGAGTGACGGCACTGCCGCGCTCGGCGGCAAGCTCGAGCAGGCGCACGTGCAGGTCGCCACAGGCGTGCAGGGCCATGAGATGGCTGTCGGGCTTGAGCGCATCGGCCACTTCGGGAGCCAGCACATCCTGCCGGCACATCCGAAGCGCCACGCCCTGACGCTCGGCCAAGGCCTGCCCCTGGTCACAGAGTGCCTGCTGCCACTCGAGGGCTGAAACCTCGCTCTCGAGCAGGCGCGCCAGGGTACGCGACAGGTGGCCCTTGCCGGCGCACCACTCGACAAGCTTCTGGCCCGGGATGAAGGCAAGCCGCTCGGCAAAGGCCTCGATCTGCTGCCACTTGCGCCCGCCCACATGCTGGCACCAGGCCTCGGGCAGTTTCGTTGCATTCCGGGCAGAAAGCGCGGGCAGTGTCACGAGCTCGGCAAGCGCCTCGACCGGTAACCAGCGAGCCAGTGGGGAGTCGGTGAAGGGGTCGTCTTCCAGGCGCGCACAGTCCTCATCGGTCAGCGAACGCAGCATAGCGCCAAGCTCGGGGTAGTCCGCCTCCCAGGGCAGGACGGGGTGCTGAAACGGCAAGGGGCGCCAGAGCGGCTGCCACCGGGCGAGAAGATGGGTCAGGTGCATGCAGGCAAGGTCTCGAGGAGAAGCGCTTGGAGCGGCGATTTTACCATGACCCGTCACTTCTTCACGACCCGAGCCGGGCTTGCGAATCAGGGTTTTATTCTGTAAGCCATGGAAAGCCGCAACCTCTGCTCCGTAGTGCGTTTGAATAAAAAGCATTATTTATTGTATGTTTTCAACTAAGCGCAAAGATCTAGCAAGAAGACACTTGGCTACCAGCCGATTCCTTTTCATTTACCCTAGGTAGCCTCCATGCTTCTGATCCCATTGAGCCGCTGGCGGGCCGCGGGCCTTCTGATCGCCATTGTGACCCTTGTCCTTATCTGGCTTGCTGACTACGCAGGCGTTTTTCGCCTGCCCGACGCCTCGGTCTATCGTGAGTACCATCGGCTAATGCCCCCCATCGATCAGCCACCCTCCCAGGTGCTGCTGGTAGAAGGCGACCTGCAAACCCTGGAAGAAGATGAGTGGCCTTTGTTGATCCAGCAGCTTAAACGCTTCGAGCCCGCTGCCATCGGCGTGATGTACCCGCCGCCACGCGTATCGAAGGCAGGCCTTGATGCTGCGCGGCAGCAGGGGGTAGTCATCGGTGAGGCCCATGACCAGACTTCTTCGCACGCGTCTGTGATAACCCCGGCGCCCTCGCCCTGGCCTGAAGACGTAGGCTTGCATCAGCCGCACCCACGCATTGGCGATGACACCGTCACCAGCCTGGAAGCGGCCGTCGCAAACCTTGCCGGTCAAGAGGAGGTGGCCGGGGAGGCGTTTCTCATTGACTTTCGCCCCGGCATCAATCATCTCCCGCTGATCAGGCTCGATCGCGTGCTGAAAGGCGACCTCACCCCCGACCTGATCAATGGCCGGGCGGTGCTCATCGGGCAAGGCATCGACTCGCTGAACCCACCCCTGCAAACGCCCCTTTCCGTTAAAGGCGAGATATCCCGGCTGATGCATGCCGGCTACGCGGTGGAGACGCTGCTGCAGCCATCCTCGCTGCACAGGATCACACCCTGGCAGAACCTGCTGTTCTGGGGCGTGCTGATAGTGGCCGCGATCCTGCTGTATGTCTTTTGGGGGGTATCCCATGCGCTTGGCATCGCCATTGGCGGAAGCCTTGTGCTGTTTGCCGCTGGCTGGGCCGCCCTGCATTTTGTCGGCTGGATAGTGCCCACCAGCCAGCTTATCGCTTTTCACCTGCTGCTCTGGTATCTGATCTCCCGGCGTGAACAGCGGCGTGAATCGAGTACGGTGAGGCAGGTATTGCGCACCAGCAGCGGCTATCTTCAGGACCGCTTGCTACCCACGGACTTCAATACCAGCGACGATCCGTGGGGCCACGTCATCCTGCTGACCACCCAGCTGCTGAATCTGGAAAAAGCCATCGTGCTTGAGCGCATTCCAGGGCGCCATCACGTCCGCGAGGTTAAGGCCTACGGCTGCTCCATCGAGGACATCGATGAGCGCCGGCGCGATTTCGAGCGCACACCTTACGCCTCAGCGCGGCTCGAAGGCGGCCCTTTGCTCTTGAACCAAGCCTTTCTCAAAAACCCCGCGCCCGATAGCCGGCAGTTTCTCGTGCCACTAGAGTTCAACGGGCGGGTTCTGGGCTTTTTCAGTGGGGAGGTGACAAAGCAAACACTCGACGAAACGCCCTTCTTTCTTTCGCTGCTCGGCGATTTCAGCGAGCGCATCGGCGAGCTGCTGTATCGGCGCCAGCGCTTTCAGGCGCGCCAGGAGCGCGAATCCAGCGAATGGGCACGACTGCTGAAACTCGACTCCCTGAAAGCTGAGTACCAGTCTCTAAGCGACATGGCGCTGCTGCTCGAGCGCCGTATTTCGCTGCTCGAAGACGTTTTTGACAACCTCAAGACCAGCACCATCCTCTACGACGCCTTCGGCCAGGTCTCCCAGGTCAACCGTCGAATGAAGGACCTGGCCCGGCGCGCGGATCTCTCCATCTTCTCGCTGACCGCCGCCGATGTCCTCGCGACCCTTGGCGACATGCCCCTTTCCCAGGCTCGCCGTCACCTGCAGTACCTGGTACAGACCGACCAGCCGCGAGTATTTGCCGTCGACCTGCCCTTGGCAGGCAGTGCTTGTTTGCTTAATGTGCGCCCTCTCAAGGCCCAGGCGCTGGAAGAAGACGCCCGGGAAGAGAGCCTAAAGCCGGGCAGTTCCGAGCGGGAAGACACCCCCCTGCATTTTCTGGGTTTTCTGTTTGAACTCGTGGATGTCAGCCAGGTGGTGTGGCTCGAGCGGCTCAAACAGGATGTCAGCCGCATGATCGACGCCGACCTCTGCCAACGGATTGAATCGAGCCTGCGGGCGGCAAGGGCTCTGCCTGCAAGCGATGAAGCAAGCCACCTGCAGGCAGCGCTTGAATCCGCCCTTCAGAGCTCGAAACAGGCAACACAACACCATCAAAGCGCTGCCGATATTCACAGGCTCACCGATTTCCCCGTGAACCCTGTAACCCTGCTCGAGGAGACCACACGACGCTGGGCGCCGCGCCTTGAAGCCGGTGGGCTTGAGCTTGCCACCGGTGAGAGCGCGGTCGATACCTTGGTGCGCGTCGACGCAGGTAATGTCATTGAGGTACTCGATGACATCATGGAAGTTCTCGCCGAGGACTGCATTGCCGGTAAGAAGGTCATGCTCGATCTTGAGCAGCAAACGCACGAAGGAAAAAGCCGGGTGCTGCTACGCCTGGAAAATCAGGGCTACGGCATGCCCGACGAGCGCTTCAAGGCGCTGCTTGAAGAAGACAGCGGGGAGCTTCCCCCCGCCTTTCAGCGCCTCGCTCAAGCGCGCCGCCGGGTACACGAGTGGGGCGGCAAGCTCCAGGGCCATTCCGCCTTGGGCCAGGGCCTGTGTATTGAGATCCGGCTCCCCGCGCTTTCACTGCGTGAGGAACTGGCCAAGCATCAACTGACGGGGAGTGGGCTTGCCGAGGATGACCGTGACACCGACTGATAGCCGTCGCTACCCGAGCCGCCGGAGCCTGTCCCGATGAGCTGGGAGCTCCCGGTCCTGCCGATATTCCCCGAGGGAAGCCTAGCAAGCTCCGTTATCACCACCGTCTGGGTAGGTGTTGGGGTAGTGGCTTTCTTCAACCTGCGTCTGGGTTGGAGTCTTGCCGGCCTGGTGGTACCCGGCTATCTGGTCCCCCTGCTGCTGTTTCGCCCCTGGAACGTGGCGGTGATCATCGCCGAGGGCATCGTCACCTACCTGCTGGTTTGGAGTATTTCCGCTCTGGGCGGACGCTATTTGGGGCTTGCCCACTTCTTCGGTCGCGAGCGCTTCTTCGCCATTCTGCTGGCAAGCGTTGCCGTGCGCGTGGTGTTCGACGGCTTTTTGCTTCCCGATATAGGCGCCTACGCCAATCAGCACTTCGGCCTGCGGTTCGATTATGAAAACCAGTTGCACAGCTTCGGGCTGATCATCGTCGCCCTCATCGCCCACAATTTCTGGAAGCCGGGCCTGGTGCGCGGCTCCCTTTGGCTTCTGGTTACGCTCTTTCTCACCTTTGTGCTGGTGCGCTTCGGGCTGATGGCGCTTACCAACTTCTCGCTGGGTAACCTCGCCTATCTCTACGAGGATATCGCAAGCTCCATCTTCGATAGCCCCAAGGCCTACATCATCCTTCTGACTACGGCCTTGATTGCCTCGCGCATGAACCTGCATTACGCCTGGGAGTTCAACGGCATCATCATCCCCTCCCTGCTAGCGCTGCAGTGGTATCAGCCGGTTTCTTTGGCGTTTACCTTTATAGAAGTGGCGGTGCTGCTCTTGATGGTGAAATTGCTGTTCAAGCTGCCCTGGCTTTCGCTTGCCACTCTCACTGGCGCCCGCAAGCTTTTCCTATTCTTCACCCTGGGGCTCGTCTACAAGCTGCTTCTCGGCCATGCGCTAAACGAGTGGGCTCCTGAAATCGACGCCAGGAGCTACTTCGCCTTTGGCTACCTGATTTCCGCCCTACTGGCGATTAAGATCCACGACAAGGACATCGGCATTCTCGTCACCCGGGCAACCCTTCAGACCTCACTTGTCGCGGTGATCCTGGCAAGCTTTTTCGGCTTTGCCCTGAGCCTTCTGCCGCTCAAACTGATGGATGAGCCGAAGGCGCCCGTCTCGCCCACCCCCATGATAGGCGACACCACGCTTGAATCCTTCATGCTGCGCCAGCGGATCCTGGAATACGCCAGCATCGAGCGTGAAACGACGCCTCTGCCGACGTCTCAGCAGCTGACGCTGTTTGAAGACGCCCTTTCTACCCTGCAAGATTTTCGCCGCAACAGAAGCCCCCGCCACCTGCAGCGTGCGCGCTTGATGCTTGGCAAGCTCGACTACGACCTACGGGTTTTGGAAGACCGCTACCTCGTACTGCGGGAAAACACGCTGCCAAGAGGCTTCGGCACCTATGTCATCGACACCCGTACCCAGAGCGAGCTTGTGATCCAAGTACCGGATGGCGGTGAACTCGGTGCCGCTGATGCCGGTCTTGCGCTTTTTCATCAACAAAAGGCGGCAGCGCTTGCCATCGGCGGAATCACGCTACGCTCCCCCGCGCAAGGCGCCATCGATGCGACACGACATCCCGACACTCTCTTTCACCGTTTTCATCGCCACATGAGTCCGGGAAACAGCCTGCAGCTACGCCTCACTTCCACCCACCATGAAACCGCCCTGCGGGTAAAACAGAAGCTCCCGGCGGATCTCAAGCTAACTCCCATGGAGGAGGTGCTTGGTCGTGTGAACCTGAGATGGGAGAGCCCTCGGGACCACAACATCCAGCGCGAGTCCACAGCCGGCGGCTTTGCCGAGCTTTTGCTGTCGAGAAACACTGCCCTTTCGCTTATCGAGCACAACGCTCAACCGGAGGCTGGCCGACGAGAACGCCAAGGCTCGCTTCACGCCTACTTGATCGATCGGGCCGTACGGCTTCGCAACGTTGGCCAGCCCACTTTCATCGAGCCGGGCCTCGCCACTTTGCTGTATTTCGACCGGGAAGTGCTGACGCCGCTGCTCAAGCTGATCGAGCATCCCGCGTTTGACTCAAGAGCCGGCCAACAAGAGCTGGCCTACCTCGATAGCCTGGCCCGGGGGGTGGGTTACTGCCTTATTCGCTTTGCAACGTCTGATGCGTCATTTCTCGTGCTTGAAGCAGCCAACAGAAACAGCCGCCCCCCATGGGGCACCTATATTTTCCGCGTGGGTGAGTCGCAGGCGCAGCTGGTCGAGGTACCAAGGCCCTTCTTCGAGCAGCATACGCTGGAAGCCGGCGTGGCCCTTTTCCGGCAGCTCAAGGCGAAGGCGCTTTTAATCGCCGGCCGGCACCCCTTCCCCAACCCCGCGGGCCAGCTTGATGCGCTCGATCCCACACCGCCACTGCATCTATTCAACCAGGTGCATCAGACGCTGGTGCGCGAGGCCGGTGATGCCCCGCTTATGATCAGCCAGGTACGGGGCATGGAAAACCTGCCCGCTCTTTCCCAGCCGGGCCTTGTGGCACTGGCCAGTGGCGTTGCCGTGACAGGAGAGCCGCTGCTTTCCAGCACGCCACTGGGCCGTGAGCTTGAATCCGGGCTTTCGACACTGGGACTTAAGCTCAAGGAAAGGCAAGGCGAGGCAAGCACCGCCGGCTACGAGGTAGGCTTCAATGCCCAGGCGCAATACCTTGACGCCACACGCAACAAGCAGTTTGCCAGCCTCTGGCTGACGTCCCAGGCACGCGATGCCTTCGCCCCGCAATCCCAAAGGCGCCAGCAAAAGGCCCAATTTCAGGCACTGGGCATCGAGACCGTAAAAGCACCTCTCGCCGAGCAGGCAACGGTGCGCGGCGTTGCCAGCCAGTCGCTACCGACGGCCATGCGCGCCCTGCTCTTTCGCTACCACCTAACCGGCGACATCATGGCTCTGCGCCAGCTGCAACAGATGCCAGGCTACCGCCTCACCCGCCTACTGACACCGGATACCGATCAGGCCTTTCTCCTTATCACAACGGATGGTGAGCATCTCTTAGCCTTAGCCAATCTGGCGCCCATTAGCCAGAAAACGCTGACGTTCAAGACCGACGATAACCTGGCAACAAGGCTTGAGGCCTTTGCCGCCAGCCGCGCCTTCCTGCTGCATTCATCAGGCGAGAGGGACACAGGAGGGCCGCGATGAGGTGGATAGGCCGGATTTTTCTGCTGGCACTGCTCTCGGCGCTACTCGTCGCGGGGTATCACGCCCTGCGCCCTTTCTGGCAACTACCCACCAGCTTGCCCGCGCTCGTAAAAACGCTGGACCTTGAGACCCATACCACCCGAGTCTATTTTCTCTCTGGGGATGAATGGCTCACCTTTCCTCTTATCAATCGGCCTAGCCAAGTGCGCCTGCTGACCCACGCAGGCGTCGCGCCGGACACCCCCAGAGAGGCGGAGCTGCGCTATACCCTGGTCTACGAGGTGCTGGATGACAAGCGCCGATTACTGAAAAGAGGCCGATACACCCATGAAACCCGGTTGCCGCCACGTCTGGAAAAGGCGGGAACGCCGGTGCCGCCCTACCTCTACGCCGAGCAAGAGCTATCGGTGGCCAGTGGGCAGGCCTTCAACTTAAACCTCAAGGCGTTGCCCGACGCCGCCTACCTGAAGCTACGCGCCGAGCCTTTGACAGAACCACTGCGCAACCTGGCCCTGCGCTTCTACCGTGAAGAGCGCCAGAGCCCGAGAGAAGCAGCGGTGGAGTGGGAGCGCCTGGCCCAGGCAGAGCGTGAGCGCCTTTCCGAGGCAATCATCGCGCCACCGGTGCTCTTGAGCGAACAGGAGAAACGCCACCTGCTGCAGACCCGCTGGCGACCCACGGCACCCCTGGGCACCCGCCCGCCACAAGGGCGGCTTTTCAGCGTCGAAGGGCTTGAATCCACCGTCGACCCGGCACTGACCGTTCAGGCGCCCGGACGCTATATCGATCGCAAGCGTTTTGGTGTTGTCCCCATCCCAGCCAGCGGCGACTACGTGGTTCAATTCAGGGATCTGGAAAACGGCGGCGCCCCCTTGCGGCTGACGTTTCACCAACTGACCGAGGAGCTTGAACCCGCCCGCCTTGAATCCCTTGAGCTGCCACGAGCACTCGGTCGTATGCCGCGGCACTTCGAAAAGGGCCTTGTGCTTGTGCAGTCAAACAGGCCCGGGCTTCTCGACATCTTTCCGGCTGAGAGCCCCCACACCAGCGCCCTGCCCGAGCCCCTCTATCTGCGCGCCCATCAGGCCGGACAAGGGGGAGTCAATTACCGGCTAACGCCGAATGAACACCACCGCACGCCCCTGCGGCTGGACCTGCGCGCTTTTGGTCAGGGGGTGCCGCTGCCGGCTCAGACCCCTACTGAAGCCACCTACCGTTTCTACGACGCCCAAGATAAGCTTCTCGAGCAAGGCGAGCTGACGCCCAGCCTGCCGCCTTCGGCCTTCGATCGGGTGGCCTCGACGCCGGCCATTGCCGACACCTCGCAACCGGCAAGCTTCTTCTTTCGCCTCTCCCCCCAGGTCAGCCGGGTCGAGATCACAAGCGATGACTCGGTTCTCGTGAGCGCCTATACCCGCCCGCCGGACCTGGCGCATACAAGGCGTGTGCCCGAGGACTACTATCCCTGGAAGGGGGACGCGTCTCCACGGCCGCGATGGTTTCTGCTCGACCCCCTGCCGGCCGGAACGGCCACTACCCAGAGCGTGGTGCTACATCTGCAGTCAAGCCCGCCCGAGCGCAATCCGGCACTTCTTGCCGGTGACTATGCGTGGGAGGGCCTGGAACCTCAGCGTGGCGCCCATGGCGCACGACTGCTGCTGCCGGCAGAGAACCTAGCGCAGCTTCGCCCCCAAGGGTTGCCGGTCTATTTTCAGCCGCTGGCGGAAGACCGTGGAAACGAAGGCAGTGGAAGCCCAAAGCACGCCATCGAGGCCTCCGTTGTCTTTGAAACACCCCTCGCCGATCACCGAATCGAGCCCGAGCTGATCTATCTGCGCGACTCGGCCGAGCCCTTCCGCCTGAGCGTCCGTCTGGGTGGCCAGAGGCGCGAGCACCTTTTGAGCGGCAGGCGCGGAAGTCTTCTTCTGCCAAGTACGGCAACCGGCAGACAGAGCATCGCGCTCGACTCAAGCAGTGCCGGCGAGTGGCTTTTGAACTATCGCTATCCCAATGAAGAGGGCTACATCCGGCGCCTAGGCTACCGCCTGAAGGACCAGCCGCTGCACTTCACCCTGCCGGCCCACCCCGAAGCGTCGCGGCTCATCGGGGCGCGTTTCTACCGCACTCAGCCGAACCGGCCCAGCGTGATTCACGCCCGCCTCAACGCCGGTCGTCTTGCCTCGGGCCCGGTAACCGCCTGGACAAACACAGAGCAGCGCTACATCATCAGACCCGAGGGCGCGACGCGTCCGCAGGGCTATGTGCTTGATCACCAGAGCGAAGACGTCGCTGACGGACAGATGCTGCTCTTTGAGCTGGGCGAGGATCTTCCCGAGGGGCCTTTTGAGCTGACGTTCACCCGAGAAAGCGGCGGCCCTGGTTACCTCGTCGTCTACGAGATCCTCCCCGGCGAATACAAGCGCATCCAAACCTTCACCGAGCAGAGCCCATGATCTTGCACTCACAAGCCACCCTGCGAAAAACATGCCTAGTGGCCTTGCCGCTGCTTTTGGGCTTTCTGATACCGGCTCTGGCCCTGGCACTGCCCCCTGTCTATTCGGCAGACCCACTGCATGCACTCGACCGCAACCACCAGGGCGAACGGCTCATCTGGCGGCCCGCCCGTGAGGCGGTAATCCTTGAAAAAGCCGGTCTGGAAACACCGAATAGTGGGCTTTTCGCCGTGCCGGCACCTGGGTATCTGCGCTGGCAGGGCGAGGATGAAAGCCGCCCGCCACGGCTCTGGCTTTCCCGGGATGCCCGTCTCTGGCAAGCGGTGGCGTGGACAACCGGCACCGAGTCGGGGGAGTGGTTTCACATCGCCAACGCGTCGGAAGCCGGCTACGCCCGTCTGGAGGGGGCGAACAATGGCCGCTTGCTAGTCGCCGAACCGGACCCCATCGACGCACCCGATACCTACCGCCCGCTCGATCTGCCACTGCCCAAGGTCCGCTTATACAACGAGGACGGCAGCCAGGTGACCGCTTATGAACTGCCCGCTGAAAACGCCGTTTATCGAGAGGTTAAGGGGCCGGCGGTACTGGCGCTGGCAAGCCGTCCGGGCGCTCCTGCATACTACAGCGACCCACCGCGCTCCGGCCTGGAGTGGCAACTGGATGGCAGCGACTGGCAGCCGACCGATCCGCGTCGCCCCCAGCTCACCCCCAATGCCCAGCGCCGGGACACCGACAGCTGCCTGCTTCACGGCGACATGGAAAGACGCTATCTGGTCATCCCGAAGGGGCGCCACCGCCTTGGCCTGCGCGCTCGGAACGCCTTGCTGATCAGCCTTGAGCACGCCGAGCGGCACGCCTATTTTCTGGAAAGCAACGCACCCGAGCCGACGGTCGAGGCGCGCACCCGACAGCTGCTGAACACGCCCCTGGCCCATAACGGCAACCCCCTTGCCGAGATCGACGCCCTGGCCCGCAGCAATCACCTCGAAGGGGCCGCCGACCTTGCGCTTGCCCGGCTGGCGCCGGCACCCGGTACCCAGCGAGACCCCGTGGCTGACGCCCTGGCCGCGAACATCGAATTCCGCCAGCGCTTCTTTCGCAACCTCTACCCCGATGCCGAACCGACGCGCACGAAGGCCGCCTGGTTCAGCGCGGTTGCCCCCGGTGAGCTTCTCGATGCGCCCCGCTATTTTCTCAGCAATGCGTTTCAGGATGCTCGTCAAGGCAGCGGGATTTTCGATCAGATGTCCAAGGGCGCCTTCGTCAGCCTGGGGACGAGCCCCACAAGCTACCCGCTCCCCCCACGTGAAGGCCCCTCACGACTGCGCCTGGCGGTCGCAACGCCTTTTTTAGCCTCCGGAGCCACGCTGCGCGTGCGCTATGACGATGGACCGGCCCGGCTGCTCGCGCTTGACCCTGACGGCCTTGAGGTCGACTCGCCCCAAGAGGCGCTGCTGTCCCATCTGCAAAAGCGGATTCCCCCGACGCTTGAGGGGCTCTTTGCTGCCCATCGCGAACCGGGCCACCACCTGCCCGTGGCGAGTATCGAGCTCGACCTGCCAAGGCACGTGGCCAGGGTACGGGTGGAAGCGAGCCATCCCGTTAAACTCGCCCTGCAGTACCGCGCCAGCCAGCCCTTCGTTGCGGACGAAAGCGCCTACCTGAAAGCTCTGGAAAGCCAGCCTCCCGTGGCGCTGGTGGCTCACCTTCACCAGCGCTTTCAGGCCGTGGCGGACCCCGCCTCCCGGCCATTGCCAACCGTTATCTCCTCCGAGCGCGCCCTGGCCAATCAGTGGTACCCGCTGCTGCGCGAACTGCACGCCGCGCAATCCGCCTGGCTTGATCACCTCCACCCAGAGAACTCACCGCCGAGCCCTGTGCGGCTTGAGGCCCGGCTTGGTGCCGCACGCAAGGCCGCCGCCAACGAGCAGTGGCTTGAGGTGATGGAAGCCCTCGGCAGCCTGGGTTACGGCCAAAATGCCGAAGCCTACCGGCTCTCCCAGCAAGCCCTCAAGGCCCTGGACGAGCACTTCACGGCTCTCAGGCAGCGCCAGGCGGCGGCTCTTCTGGGCGCGGACTCACAGGCGCGCGAGCTTGCCACCCAAGACCTTCTGACGCAGTACCAGGCGACCCAGGACTGGAACAGCCAGATCCGTCTGCTCGCGGCACGCTTTCTCCGGGAAGGGGATCCAACCCTGCTCAACCCTTTGGGCCAAGCCCTTCACCAAAGCGGCGAGCCGCTCTGGGCGACCCAGCTGGGGCTGGTACTGGCAAGGCTCGGCCAAGCGCCCAACTGGCTCGCGCTTGCCGCCTTTGACGCCGAGTGGCCGATCGCAGCCGACCAGGCGCTGGCAACGCTGCCACCCACTCGCCGGGCCTATCTGCTCGGTGAGCAAGCCGCCCGCAGAGGGCGCGACGAAGAAGCCGCCAGGCACTGGAAAGCGGCCGGCGTCGCCGGTCAAAAGGCTCTCTCCCGGCTGCAACAGGCCCGCAACATTGCCGCCGCCCTGGCAACCCCCGGCAGGGCCGCCCGCGAAGCGGCGGTGGAGCGTTGGCTTGCCTGGTCCCTGGACTCAGATAAGGGGTTTGAGTGGCACTCACTAACGGCTGAGGTAACGCAGTCGGCGGGCTTTGCCACCCTTGAAAGCGAGGTCACCCGCAAGCCACTGGTGCTGCCTCGCGCCACCGCGCAGGCGCCGGTGGAGATAGAGGTCGTCGGGCCGCGGATACTGCGCGTCCAGGCGCGCCGGCTCGACCCCGACAATAGCCCGGAGGACCTGGACTGGCTGGTGGCGGAAATCGCCGGCGAACGCCGTCTGCACCCGCTGCCTGCCCAGCCGATAAATCCCTACCTGGCGCCGCTCGCAGGGCAGCCGACGACCAGCATCGCTGATGACGTGCTGCTGCGGATACCGCCGGGGCTGCAGCGCCTGCGCCTACAGCCGCAAACCCATGCTCACCTGTTTCAGATCGATCAGTGGCAACCCAAAAGCCGCTGGGCCATACTGCCGCCGGTGATGCCGCTGGCACTGCGCGCCCTGCTCTCGCCTGCGGGCAGCTTTCAGGCGCCCTCCGGCGACACACGGCAAAGGCCCGACTACCGGCTGATCAGCGATTGCCGGGCAGTGCCGCTTCCCGTGCTGCCTGCCGAAAGCCTCTACACCCATGGGCTGATAGACGCAGGCGGGCTCGAGCCGGCAGCAACACCTGCGCTTGCCCACTCACTTGCCGGCTTACGCTTTCCCGCCCGGCCCGTCGAGCCCCCGGGATGGCCGCCCGGCAGCCATGCCGTGGCCCTGGAGACACCGCTCCCCTCACCCGCTGACCCCGTACCCGATGCCGAGCAGACCCATGCCCGGGCGATGACCCTGCTTTGGGAAATGCAGCAAAAACCGCAGCGCCATGACGAATTGGCCGCCAGGATCGCCCGCCTGACCAAGCCCTATACGCATCTGCCGGCGTTGCGGGACATACGTGACAAGGCCCTGGAAGGGCTCAGCTGGCAGCTTCAGCCTACCAGTCTTGAGAATGCCGGCGTTCTTCCGCTGCCCTTCGAGAAGCAGTGGCAAGCCCCCTTTAGCCGAGTGCGCAAGGCCTTGCTTGACGAGACCAATGACGCCTTTTTTCTGCACGGGCGCGATACCCGAGGGTTGACCTTCGACTACCCGCAGCCCGTTGCATTGACGCTTGCGCTTGAGCAGAAAGCGCTGCCCTATAACCGGCGCATTCCCGCCACGGTGATGGTGCAGATTGATGATAGCCCCCCGAGACGGGTAACCCTCGATGAGCCCCGCGCGCGTCTGCCTCTCTCCTTCGATGAAGGCGTGCATGCCCTGCGCCTCTGGCTCGAAGAACCGGCCCAGCAGCAGTTTGTCAGCGCCAGGCTCAGGCGCACCGATGCGCCGCTTTCCCCGCTGGAGGAGGAAGCCGCCAGCGATCGCCTCTACCACATTGCCTCGCCCAGCCAGCCGGTGCGCTTTCAGCTCAAAGGCCCGGCCTGGGTGCGTATCGAGCAGTGGCGGCCGGGCGGCACCCCACCCCGCTACCGCTATATTGAGCCCGGCCTGCAGACGCTGGTGCTTTCGGCCACGGATAAGGATCGCTACTACCGCCTCTACGCCTTGCGCGAGGCCCCTGAAAGCCCACCGCTGGCGTCTCGAACGCGACAGGAAACCCTGGCGGCGCCAGCCGAAGGTCCAAAGGCGCCCGAGCTCCCCACCCCCTTGGCCTGGCAGGCCCACGACAGCCAGGAACCGGGGGCCACCCCGGGTAGCCCAGGCTTCTATCTGCATATCGACAAGCGTCTGGCGGGCAGCGATGATGCCATCACCTCGGTTCAGGATTCAGGCTCCATCGAGGGCGGGTTGCGCTACCGTAAGCGTCTTGATCACCCCCTCGGCTTGAACGATACGTCTATCTACAGCCAAAGCGATCTTTTTCTGCGCCACCTGGAGGGTGGCCAATCGCTGTTCGGCGCGCGCCAATGGCTGGATATCTACCCCGCCCAACGCCCCTGGACACTGCAGTTGTACGGAGAAGCCCAGGTGCAACCCGGCAGCATTTCCGGGGTGGATGACCGGCTCTGGTCGGCACAGCTGCAAACACGGCTGGCAAGAGAGTACGAACTCTCCCCCACGCTTGACCATGAACCCGAGCTTGTTCTCGATCAGCACTGGCTGAGCCTGGACAGCGTGCCCGCCTCAGCCCTGGACAACATCGACCCCGATATCTTCACGCCCTATACCGCCGATCACCGGCGCAGCCTAAGCCTTGGCGATCGCCTCACCTGGTGGCCCTGGCGGGATCAGCGCTGGTATCTCGAGGGGGCGGTGGTCAGCAACGAGGATCTCAATCTGCTGTCGCCGGATCACTGGCGCCTGGAAGCGGCCGCCGGTCAGCTGTTCGGCCCGCTTGCCGCCGAAGCTGGCATGCGCTATCGCCACTACCTGGCCGACGATGACCGCGAAAGCTCGCTCGACCGCTCCGATCTTTTCCTGAGCCTCGACTGGCTGCGCTGGGGCAAGGATTCCAACGCCCTGGCCTTGGGCGCCGAAGTGAGCTACGACATTCAGCGCGAGGCCACGCGCTGGCAGCTGAACTTCTCCCTTGACGACAATCAGGGGCGCCTGAGCCCCTTCATGCGCCCAGATGAAATGAACTTCGTGAACCTGCGCCGTGCTCAGCAGCGCTCGCATGTTGATACCAACCGCCTGACGCCGCTGTACGTTAGCGATGCTACGACAGCCGATAGAGCAGCACCTCCACCGGCTTCCCACGACGTGGATCGCTATCTACAAGTAGTGGCGTTGAGTACGCAAGCCTCGGCCCTTGCGCTACGGGAGAGACTCGATCGCCAACTCGGCGCCCCCACACGCTTGGTGAACCGCGGTGGCTTTTATCGCGTCCAGGTCGGTGCAAATGCGCAAGACGTCGAGGCGCTTCGTCAACAACTGACTGCCATGGGCTTTGCCGATACGTTCATGGTGGCCATACCCTCGACCTCTCGGGAAACCCGTGGCACGGCCATCCCCCATGACGTGGACCGCTATTTGCAAGTCATGGCATTGAGCACAGAAGCCGCCGCGCTTGAGCTGCAAACAAAAATCGACCGGAAGCTAGATGCGCCAACCCGTCTGGTGGACGGTGGTGGCGTTTATCGCGTCCAGGTAGGCACAAATGCGCAAGGCGTCGAGACGCTCCGCCAGCGGCTGAGTGCCATGGGGCTTACCGATACGTTTATGGTGCAACGTGATTAAAGAGGGCACAGCACAGGCAGTGGGATTTAACCGAAAGAGGCATCTTGGGCAGAAATATGCGGCCGCGTAACGCCAACGGGCAACTTGAGGAGGTCTTGACCGAAGGGCTTTCCGCGACTTGGCAGCGGCTGCATCGCCACCAAATAGCCGCCATCCTGCGCTTCTACCATCAGGAGGAGCGCCGGGCCCCGAGCCGGGACCAGGACAGCCTGCGCAGAACGCTGCTGGCGACCCTGCTCGACTGGCTGACGGATCGCCAGCGGGAGATGGCACGGCTCAGGGCGGCACAGGAAGCCTTTAGGCGGCGTCTGAATCGCGCCCGCTCGGAAGCCGAGATCCAGGCCCACGTACTCGACCATGCCCGCGACCTCGGCGCCAGCGGGTTCAAGCTTCAAGGCGACCGGCGCGCCTTGAAGCGCTGGTTCGGCGCCGATGCGGTCAGCGAGCGCTACCGCAGGCAGTATGCCGCCTGCGAGCGTCACCTAAGCGTTAGCCTAGAGCGCCTCGGCGTGCTGGGTGCCGCCCACCTCCAGGCCGAGGAAGGCGGTGAAAGCCGCGTGCTCGAGCGTTGGCAGCGGTTGGCGCTGGAGCGGCACCTAAGTGGCCTACTTGAGCACGATGGCGATCACAACGTCCGCCTGGCCGCTTTCAAGGCGCTGTCGGCGTGTATTCGCGCCCTACCCCAAAGCGCGCACGAAGCGTGCCTGAGCAACGCCACCCTAAGCAGTACCTACCGCCTGGCGATGGATCATGCCGAGCCGGTGTGGTTGCAAACCGAGGCGCTCTCCCTGCTCAGCGCTCTGGGCCATGAAGAAGTGCTGACCATCATTGAGCGGCGCCTTGCCTCCCCGGCCAAGGGCGACGATTTCTTCGTGCGCCAGCACGCCGTCAAGGTATTGGCAGCGCAGGAAAAGATCCCCCCGGCGCTGCTGGAAAGCGCCTGCCGTGACGACAGCCCCACGGTGCGCCAGGCACTGATTGAGCTGCTGGTAGACCGGGCGCCTCAGGCGCTTGAAAGCCTGCTTGAGCATTTGACACTCAAGGATGAGGCCCAGGCGGTACGCAACCTTGCCGTACACGCCCTGCCCCGCCTGGTAAAAGCCCATGCGCATACGCTGCCGCTTGTGCGCCGCCTGCTCGAGAGCAACACGCGAGAGGAGACGTGCGCGACCACCCTGCGCCTTTACTGCCATGGGATACCGGCCATCGCGTTCGTGCTTCTTGAGCAAGAGCGCCAGGATGACATCGATACCTGGGCCGAAGAGGGCCTTGGCGTGCTCACCCGACTCAACACCCAGGCCCTCGACTTTCGGGTGCGGCGCTGGGCCGCCCAGGCACGCGAGCGGCTCTGGTGCCTGGCCGACCCCGAGGCCCGGGCACTGCACGAGCACATCAAGCACCATCTGGATAACACCCCCGCGAAAAAGACACGGCGGCTGAAACTCCCCCGAGCCGTGGACGCGGATCGCTTGGGGCGGGTGCTGGGTCTCTTCACCCAGCAGGGTTTTGGGCTGGATGTGAGTGTCAAAGGCCGGCGGCTTTCATGGCGGCGCTGGGAGCGCTTTCGCTTTCGTCTCTGGCGGCTGTGGTACGAGATGACCCACGCTTCCGCCTCCAAGCGCCAGGCGGGGTATCACACCCTCGGACGCGTCTACTACGGACTTCTGCAAGTGCCCTCGGCGCGCCTAGCCGAGCTGAGCGCCACTCAGGTGCCCGGCGAGCCGCTGCAAATGCCCGAAGAGGCTGGGTGGCGCCCTTACCTGCCGCTGGTCGATCAACTTATTTCAAGCCTCGACCAGGGCTGGCCGACCCAGCCGATGCACCTCTACACCAGCGAGGGCGTCACCGAGATCACCCCACCCAAGGGTTTCATCGCCCGCCTCAAGGCAAGGCTCAAGCTCACCTTCGGCTTTTCGCGCTATGCCAGGCTGCGCAACTGGGAGCCAGGGCGCGGGATGTCGGTAAGGGGCTATGTCGAAGCACTCAGGCGCCTCGGCTTTCAGGTCCGCTTTCGTCCCCATACCGACTTCGAGGGCCACGCACTGCCCGCCGACCCGGCGGTGACGCGCTTTTTTTCGCTGGCCTGGCTATCGCCACTGTTGCTGGAGTGGTGGCAGCGCTATACCGACTACTTCGTCTCGCTGTACCAAAACAGCCTGCGCCAGCTGATGGTATTTCTGGGTGGCATGGGCGCGCTCTTTCTCGGGCGCCATGCCGTTACCAACGCCACGACCCGGCGCGCCCGCAACGGCTTGGCGCTAGTGATCGGTGGCTGGGGAACGCGCGGCAAATCGGGAACCGAGCGCCTCAAGGCTGCCCTATTCAACGGGCTCGGCCTTGAGGTGCTATCCAAGAGCACCGGCAGCGAAACCGTGCTACTCCACGGCGAAAGCCACCGGCCGCTGCAGGAAATGCTGCTCTTTCGCCCCTACGACAAGGCCACCATCTGGGAGCAGGCGTCCATCACCAAGCTGGCAAGAAAGCTCGACGTGGATGTCTTTTTGTGGGAGTGCATGGGCCTTCGCGCCTTCTACGTCCAGATACTGCAAAAGCAGTGGATGCGCGACGACATCGCCACCATTACCAACACCTACCCTGACCACGAAGATATCCAGGGTCCCGCCGGCATCGATATCCCGCAGGTCATGACCGAGTTTATTCCGCGCCGGGGGTCCCTGGTCACCAGCGAAGAAGAGATGCTGCCCATCCTCGAGCAGACGTGCCGTAAGCTTGACACGCGCTGCTTTCACAGCGACTGGATCAATATCGCGCTCTTGCCCGAAGATATACTGGCGCGCTTTCCCTACGCGGAGCATCCGGCCAACATTGCCTTGGTGGTGCGCCTGGCCGAAACACTCGGGCTTTCTCCGCTCTTCGCCCTCAAGGCCATGGCCGATCACGTCATCCCGGATCTTGGCGCGCTGAAAGAGTACCCGCCCGCCCGGGTGCGGGGGCGCACCCTTACGTTCACCAACGGCATGTCGGCCAATGAGCGCCTGGGTGCTCTTGGTAACTGGCACCGCATGGGCTTTGACACTCAAGATCCCCAGAAAGACCCCGGCGTCTGGGTCACGACGCTGATCAACAACCGTGCCGACCGCCAAGCACGCTCGCGTGTCTTTGCCGATATCCTGGTCAACGACATCAGCGCCGATAGGCACTTTCTCATCGGCACCAACCTAGAAGGGCTGATGGACGACATCGAGCGGGCTTGGGAGCGTCGCTACGCCGACGCCTCTTTGTTCACCGAGGAGGCCTCCCCCCGCGACACCTGGCGGCGACAAGCCCAGCACCTGCGAGTGCCCACCTCGCGAGAGGCGGTGATCGACAGACTCGCGGCGATGCTCGAAGGCCTTGAGGTAACCCCCGACAAGAGTGAGCTCGACGACCACTTGGACGACCCCTCGCCCTGCTTGACCGCGTTCGAGGAAGAGCTCTCCGAGGCGTGCAGAAAGGCCGTTCTTGAGCAGCACCGGATCACTCTCAAGGAGTGGAAGGGATTCGATGCGCTCGACCAGCGGCTGGCCTCGCGGCAATCCGCTGCCTCTCTTGAGAAGAGCGCGCTCGAGAAGGATGCCCGGGAACTTCTGTGGCAATGGTTCAAAGGCCGCCTGGAAGTAGTGCCCTCGCCCACCGTCAGCGGCGAGGCGCTGGTGGATCTCGTTGCCGAGCGGACACCCCCCGGCTACACCAATCGCATCATCGGCATGCAGAACATCAAGGGCACCGGGCTTGATTGGGTCTACCGCTGGCAGGCCTGGGACAGCCTGTATCACGCCGGCGAGAAGCTCCTTCACGGCGACTCGCGCCAGGCTCGCCAGGCCCTCAAGTTTCTGAGTGAATTCAAGGCGTACGGCGTACTGTCAATGGAGTACATGCAGGCGCTGCTCAAGCAGGTTCGCGAGCGCCCCCTGGCACAGGAGGAGAGAGCCGAGGCGGAACTCGAGCTAATCGAAAAGCGCCTAGAGGCCAGGCGCAAGGCCCTGGAAAAGACAGACGATGCTGACGTGGCAGCCCATCACGGACTCTGGCAACCCCTGCTGGGATTTCTCGAGGCGTTTCTCGATGTGGGCGATGCCGTTCGCCGCCGGCGCCGGGCCGATCGTATTTATCGGGACCTCACGACGCAGCGTATCAGCAGCACGCGCGCCGCCAAGGAGCTCAAATCCTTGGACAGCCGTCAGAAAGGCGGCTGGCTTTCACGCTGACGCACCTTGAAAAGAGGGTGCCCTATCGAGCGTTAGCCGATCGCTCGGCCTATAGTCGTACAAAAGCTATACAACTATTGCATGCGCAACTCATCGCTGCTAACTTAAGCGTGAGGCTTACTTAACCGCCTCTACAACCTGCAGCTTTCACAAGGAGACCGTCATGGAGATGGTGCGTTTTGGCAGCGACGACATTGAAAATAGCTTAGCCTCGATGGATGACAAAAAGCTGGATGAGCTCGCCTTTGGCGCTATCCAGCTGGATAAGGATGGCAAGATTTTGCAGTACAACGCCGCCGAAGGGGGCATTACCGGACGCGATCCGAAAAGTGTGATCGGTAAAAACTTCTTCAAAGAAGTCGCGCCGTGCACCCAAGGCAAAGAGTTCGAAGGCCGCTTCAAAGAAGGGGTGAAAAGCGGCGACTTGAACACGATGTTTGAGTACGTGTTTGATTACCAAATGCAGCCCACCAAGGTGAAGGTGCATATGAAAAAGGCGATTTCAGGCGATACCTATTGGGTTTTCGTTAAACGGCTGTAAACCTCGCCCACACCTTTTAAACCCATAGCCCTTTAAAGCCCACAACGAAGGAAAGCCGTACGTGCCTACATGGATGACCCCGCCGCTGATTCGCGCCGTATTGCACTCACTACTGGCCACAGAGCTTAGCGATTACCGGGGTGTACCGCTCTCCTCGCTATCCGACGCTCCTGCGATCGATTCGCTGGAGCGTCTTTATTTAGCCTCCAGTGTGGCGGAGTTTTTTTGTCTGCATGAAACCGGCATGGAAGATCGTCTGTTGATGGAGGAGAGCGTCGACGCCTGGGCGGCACTGATTGGGCGGGCGGTGGCTCACACCTCTGGCTTGGTCTTTCACACCTCGGGCAGCACCGGCGAGCGGAAGGCCTGCCACCACCGCTGGGCGGATATCGACGCCGAAGCACGAGCGCTGCATCAGCGTATTGCCGAGCAGGTAACCCCCAAACGCGTCGTGGCTTGGCTGCCACTGCATCACCTCTACGGCTTCATGCTCGGCGTGGCCTACCCCGCTGTCAATGGCCTTGAGGTACAGTTGGCCGATAAAACGTTACCCACGCTGCATGAAGGCGATGTGGTCGTCACCGTACCGCCACGCTGGGCGTATCTTGCCAAGGCTCGTGCTGGTTGGCCCCCGAATGGGCTTGGGGTGAGCTCCACCGCGCCGCTACCCGGCGAGGTGGCCAGCGCGCTTGCCGCGCGCGGCATGCCGCTGATGGAGATCTACGGCAGTTCGGAAACCGGCGGCGTCGCCACCCGATTCGCCCCCGCCGAGTCTTATACCCTGCTCTCCCACTGGCAAAGAGAGACATCCGATACGCTCATCGCCGCCGACGCACGCCCTCAACGAGCCCACCTGCCAGACCATGTGGCATGGGAAGATGCGCGACGCTTTACGCTGGGCAGCCGGCATGACGACGTGGTCTCGGTGGGCGGCGTCAACGTCAGCCCGTCAGCGGTCGCGCGCGAACTGGAAGCGCTGCCGGAAGTGCAGCAGTGCGCCGTCAGGCCCACTCAATCCCATGGCCAGACGCGTCTGAAGGCCTTCGTGGTGCCCACAGAGGCGTACCGCGATGAGGCGGCGACGCGTCTGGAAAAGGCCATCAGCGATTGGCCCTCCGCCAAGCGGCCCGTGTCGATCACCTATGGCGACGCGCTCCCCACCAACGCCATGGGTAAATTAACCGACTGGTAGCCTGGCCGCCCCGCCCCAATAAGGACGTTTTGCATGCTGACATCCCTCACCCTTGAGCAGCTTGAAGCCGTGGCGCTTGCCCGCGGTACCGCGACGCTCTCGTCCCATGAGCGCGACAACGTGGAAAAGGCCCATGCCTTTCTGCTCAGCCGTATCGAACAACGTCAGCGCATTTACGGCGTCACCACCGGTTACGGCCCACTGGCCAGCACCTACGTGGCACCAGAGCAGTCCGCCCTTTTGCAACGTAACCTGGTGTATCACCTCTGTAGCGGCGTGGGGGAGCCGCTCGCCATCGACCAAGCCCGGGCGCTGATGACCGCCCGCTTGGTTAGCCTCTGCCAAGGCCATTCAGGGGTTAGCCTCGCGCTGATCGAACGCGCGCTATTCTGGTTGACGCACCAGATAACCCCCGAGATCCCTGCGCGCGGCACCGTCGGCGCCAGCGGTGATTTAACCCCGCTCGCGCACTGGGCGCGCGCCCTGGCTGGCGAAGGGCGAGTGAGCGTTAAAGGGGGGCCGTGGATCGAAAGCGCCGAGGCACACCGCCAGCTTGGCATCGAGCCGCTGACATTGGCGCATAAAGATGCGATTGCCCTGGTCAACGGCACCTCGGTGACCGTCGGTATTGCCGCGCTCAACGCGGTCCGCGCGCAGCGTGCGATCAAGCTGAGCACGCTATGCGTGCTGCTCTACGCGGAACTGCTGGAGGGGCACCGGGAGGCATTTCATCCGCGAATTGGCGCGGTACGCCCGCACCCCGGGCAACAACAGCTGCATCGCTGGCTGTGGGCGCTCTCCGGCGAAAGCCGCGCGCTAAAACCGCTCAGTGCCACGGCGCTGCCCCGCTCGCTAGAGGGCATTGCTCGCGACCAGCCGCTACCCCAAGACGCCTACACCCTGCGCTGCGCCCCTCAAGCCCTGGGCGCCGCTTGGGATGTCTGCACCCAGCACGCCAGCAGCGTCGAAACAGAGCTCGCCTCGGTGAGCGACAACCCGTTACTCTTCCCGGACGCAGACGCGATACTGCATGGCGGCAACTTTTTTGGTCAACACCTCGCCTTTGCCAGCGATCACTTAAACAGTGCGGTCATACAGCTTGCGCTCTACAGTGAACGACGCATCGCCCGTATCACGGACCCGGTGCGCAATAACGGCCTGCCGGCCTTCATGCAGCCGCAAGATACCGGTTTGCATAGCGGCTTCATGGGCGCCCAGGTCAGCGCCACGGCGCTCGTCGCGGAGCTTCGCAGCCACGCCATGCCCGCCTCCGTTCAATCGATACCCACCAATGCCGATAATCAGGATATCGTGCCGCTTGGGACCATCGCCGCTCGCCGCGTCAGTACGAGCCTCACTCAGCTCTATCAGATTCTGGCGATAGAGGTATTGGTACTGGCGCAAGCGGTGGATATCACTGGCACCGAGGCATTGAGCCCGGCTTCCCAGGCGCTGCATCGGTGGGCACGCCAACACGCGACCACTCTGCAAGAGGACCGCCCTTTGGCCGAAGAGATCGAATCGGTCGCACAAGCGCTGCTTGACCCGCACCAAGTCGAGGGCTTGCTGGCGCCGCTGGCTTAAGGAGCCCCGACAAATCGGCGTCGACACCCCGACTTGAGTGAGATGCGGATAAACTTGACGCGTATCAGCACTTACAAGATGCGTTCAGCCAAGATACTCTTCACCTGAAGCGCCGTATCCACCCACTGTATCCACCAAACCTCAGGAAGATCATCCGCTTGGCCTTTCTGTTTGGCTCGTTCTTGGCGCCTTTGATGTTTGAGTGACCTGTTTAGGAGAAAATAGGCGCATGAAGCCTTCAACAACCGCAGCATCCGTCCGCTTCCGTGGCTGGCAGAAACTCTCGCTACAAAAGAAATTTCTGGTGTCGGTTTCAACGCTGATGCTCTTGGCCTTGGCCTTGCTGAGTTTACTCGCGGGACAACTCCTCACCCAAGAAGTGGACCGGGCGGTTGCCAGTGAGATGCACAATAGCCTGCAGAAAGCCCAATCCCAGGCCCATGAGTGGCTGGTGGACAAAAAAAAGCAACTACAAGCGCTGGCACGGCACTTGCCCGGCAACCCGGAAGACCGAACCGTCTGGCAAGACTTTCTCACGGTGGCCAAAGAGGCGCAGGGGTTTGATCTGGTGCATATCGGTACCGACGATGGCCAGGTGATTCAATCGCAGCCCCCCATTGCGCTACCGCCGGGCGCCGACCCCCGAACCCGCCCCTGGTTTATTCAGGCAGAAGAGAAAAATGACCTAATCCTGACCCCGGTGTACGTCGACCTGTTGACCGGCGATCTCACCATGACCCTGGCGGTGCCTCTTGCACAAAACCCTGATCACATCCTGGGCGGAGACCTGCACATTTCCGCGATGGTGGATGAACTGTTGCAGCAGGAGATGCGCTGGAATAGCCAGTTGGTCATGCTGGACGCAGACGGGCAGGTGCTGGCGCACTCTGATCCGGCGCTGCTTCAGAAAGCGTTGCGAGACGTCGTGCCCGATTTTCAACCGGGCTTGGAAGGGATTCAGTCGGTAACGTTCAACGACCAGCCTTGGCTGGCCTCCTCGGTTAGCGTGCCGGCGACCGGCTGGCAGTTCCTGCTACTGGTGGACGCCGAGGAAGTCAACGCCGTTTCCACCAAGCTACTCACGCTACTGGGCGGCCTGGCCCTGCTGGTGACGCTTGTCAGCGGCCTTCTGGTTTACTGGCTGGCGCTGACCCTGACGCGCCCCTTGCAGCACTTTCAACAGCAGCTGGAACATATCACCCAGACCCTGGATCTGGAGCAACGCCTGGAGGCGCCCAAGCAGACCGAATGGCACCAGATGGCCACTCAGACCAACCGCTTGCTGGAAAGAATTGAAGGGGTGGTCAGAAGCGTGACCCATAGCTCCACCCAGCTCAACGCCTCGGCGCGCAATCTGGCGTACACCGCGGGCCTGGTGGGTCGCAACAGCGACCTTCAGGATGAAGTCAGCCAGTCCATGGCGGCAGCGGTGGAAGAGATGTCCTCCTCGGTGGCTGAGATCACCTCGACCATGGAGGAGCTCTCCACCTCTTCAACCCACATTGCCGATCACTCCCAGTCCGTGGTGGAAGTGGCCAATCTGACCCTGGACAACAGCCGCAAGGGGGTGGATGCCATGCAGCAGCTGCAGGATCGCATGGGTGATATTTATTCGGATAACCAGCAGAGCCTGGCAGAAATCATGGAGCTTGGGGCCAAATCCAAGCAGATCAGCAAGGTCATGGACCTGATCAACAACCTCGCCGACCAGACCAAGCTCATCGCCTTCAACGCCGCCCTGGAAGCCTCCAGCGCCGGCGAATCGGGCAAGCGTTTTTCCGTGGTGGCCAGTGAAATCCGCCGCCTCGCCGACAGCGTGACCGACTCCACCCGAGAGATCGAAGACCATATCCAGGAAATTCAAGATGCCATCAGCCGCCTGGTGATCACCTCGGAAAAAGGCGCCAACTCCATTCAATCGGGGCTGGAAGTGAGCGCCAACACCGCAGAAGACCTCAATGACCTGCTGGAGGCAGCCAGCCAAACCAGCAGCGCCGCCGAGCAGATTTCGCTCTCCACCAAGCAGCAAAAAACCGCCAGCAACCAGGTGGTGGTGGCGCTGCGCGATATTGCCTCGGCCAGCTCTCATAACGCGCAGTCGGTACGCTCCATTACCGAAATCAGCGAGGATATGCTGTCGATGTCGCGCAGCCTGATGGAGCTAGTGCAAGAGTTCCGAACCCATGGAGACAAACGGTGAATCCCACCAAGCGGTATCGGGTGTTGGTGGTCGATGACAGTGCCACGGCCCGCGCCCTGCTCCGGGAATTGCTGGAGCAAGGTGGCATGGCGGTCGTTGCGGAAGCCCGCAATGGCGAGGAAGCGGTCGAGCTGGTCCGCGAGCACCGCCCCGACCTTGTGACCATGGACTTACACATGCCCGTCATGAGCGGCCTACAGGCCATCGAAGCCATCATGCACGAAAAGGCCGTGCCGATTCTGGTGGTGAGCAGCGAAACCGATGCGGAAATGGCGTGCGAGGCGCTGGATATGGGGGCGCTGGAGGTGATCGCCAAGCCTGACTTGACTCCGTCTCAGGCCGCCCAGTTTGTGCGTAAGGCACGCCTGCTCGCCGGCGTGCCTGTGATTACCCGCATCAAGCGCAGAATCATGACGAATAACGTCGCGACACCACCGCTTGTGGCCTCAAAAGCCCCGGTTGAGGGCTCGCCCTTTCCCCGGTCGGCCCCTGGCGACGCCAAGGCGCGCCCTTACCAGCACGTCTTTGCCTTGGCCTCGTCAACCGGCGGCCCTCAGGCGCTGGCCCGTTTACTGCCGCGCCTGGAAGCCACCTTTCCGGCCCCGATTCTGCTGGCCCAGCATATGTGTGACGGCTTCGTAGAGGGCATGGCCCAATGGCTATCAGGGATGTGCCATGTCAACGTCAAGGTGGCGGAGGAGGGCGAACCCCTCAAGGCGGGCCATGTGTATATCTCGCCCTCGGAAACCCACCTGACCGTCACCCCTTACCACCGGGTTGCCCTCCAAGCCAGAACCGCAACGGATATTTATCGCCCCAGCTGCGATCACCTACTCGCCTCCGTTGCCGAGGTTTATGGCAAGGAAGCCATCGGGGTCATTCTGACCGGCATGGGTCGGGACGGCGCCGCTGGAATGCAAAAAATCCATGCAAAAGGCGGCGTTGGTCTCGCGCAGGATGAAGCCAGTTCGCTCATCTACGGCATGAACCAAGAGGCGGTGAAGCTCGGCGGCGTGCACCGTGAGCTGCCCTTGGAAAAGCTTGCCGATGAAATGCAGCGTATTCTGGCGTTGACGCCCAGCGGTTATCTGCACCACCTGAAGGCGGGCCTCAATGCATAATGCGCTTCACCCTTTCAAGGCACTGATCAAGCAGCACTGCGGCTTGCTTCTGGAAGGCATTGCTGAAGACCGTCTGCACAAGGCCCTGCAGACGGCGGCTCGGGTCGAGAACAAGCGCCTTGAAGACTTGCTCCCCATGCTGCAGCAAAACGAGGAGCTGATTAAGGATCTCGTCAGCCAGTTGACGGTAAATGAAACCTACTTTTTTCGTGAAAATGCCCAGTTAGAACTGCTTACCCAGCATCTCTTGCCGCGCTGGCTGCGTCTAAAGGGCCACCACCCGCCGGTTAACATCTTGAGTGCAGGCTGCTCATCCGGTGAAGAGCCCTACAGCCTGGTGATTGCCCTGGAAGAGGCATGGGGGGAGCAAGCAGCGGATCTGTTTCAGGTCGCCGGCGGCGACCTGGATCGTCAGATACTGCGCAAGGCGCGTGAGGGCCTCTATTCGCCCTTCTCCTTTCGCGGTGTTCCCGAGCCCCTTCGCCTTCGCTACTTTGAGTCGGCAGGCCCGCATTTTCAGCTAAAGCCCCCACTACGCCATCGCGTGACCTTTCACGAGCTCAATCTGCTGGCTGCCCACTGCCCCGCCGAGCGGCAAGAGTACGATGTGATTCTGTTTCGCAACGTTTCCATCTACTTTGATACGGATACGCGCTTAAAAATCCAGCGCAAACTGGCGGAGATGCTGAAACCCGACGGCTTTTTGATCGTCGGCAGCTCGGAAACCCTGGCCAATGATCTAGGCGTTTTTACCCTGGTCGAAGAGCAAGGGCACTACTACTTCGTCAAGGGTCAGGCGCTTTTACCCCCCTCTTATACCGCTCCCCGCCCTTTGGGCATCACCTCGGGTACGGCAAGGAAACGGGCAGCGACCAAGCCCCCGCGTGCAACCCGCGCTCGTTCTGCTGCGCCGCCGCCTTCTCCACCGCCGCAAGGCGAGAAAAAAGCCGCGCCCGCCCCCACGCCAAGCGCCCGCACCGACGATATTGTTCAGCGCTTGCTAAACCAGGAAAGCCATTTAGCCAGCCAGCAACTCGATCAGCTTTTGGCCGCGGGCCACCATGTGCGCGAAGCTCGGCTGCTCAAGGCCTGGCTGCTGGGCAACCGCAAACAGTTCGCTGACGCTTTAGCGCTTGTGGAGGCGCAGCTGCGTGTCGAGCCCTGGTGGCTGGATGCCCTGGTGCTTCAGGGCTTATTGCACAAGTGGCAGTCGCAGTTCGACGAAGCGGAGAAGGCATTCAAGAAAGCGGTGTATATCAGGCCCGACTGCTGGCCCGCTCACTACTATCTGGCGCAGGTGTGCCATCACGGTCACAAGAGCGCCTTGGCGTCGCGAGCCTACAAAGCCGCTCAGCGCTGCCTACAGGGTCAGGAAGGAGCGCCCACGGGCCTTGAGGTGCTGCCGTTGAACCTCAATCGATCGGATGTTGTATTTTTGATTGAGCATCAGTTGGCCCGCCTTGCGCATACGCCGACGCCCGGCGTACAGGAGAGGGAGTAAAGCATGGCGCTGGATATTAGCCGCTTTGTCGTGCGTTTTATCGAGGAAGCCAGAGACCACCTGCGAGAGCTCAGCGAGGGCGTCGCACAGTTGGAGCAGGGGCAAGCCGACGCGGAGCAAGTGAACAGTCTGTTTCGCTCGGCCCATACGCTCAAGGGCTCTTCGCGGATGCTCAAACTGACGCCCATCACCGAAACCGCTCACGCCCTGGAAGATCTTTTAAGCGCGCTGCGGGAGGGCAAGGTGACCTTTGATGCCGCCCAACACGCCGACCTGCTTTATCAAACCATCGATACCCTCACCCACCAGGTTGACCAGCTTGCGGAGCACCAAGACCCCACCCAGTTACCGGACAAGGACGCGGCACTTTGCCAGGCATTGACGCAAGCCGCACAGCCCCAAGCAGAGCAGTCACAACCAGAACAGCCCCAGCCGGAGCAGGGCCAGCCAGAGGAAGCCGCCGCGCCCCAGGCACCGCCCTCCTCGCCCGAGCCGCCAAAGCGCGAATCACCCGCCCCAGAAGCCAGCCTCAAGACCAATGACAGCGTGCGTATCAAGCTCACCCGCCTGGATGAGTTGATCAAGTTGATGGGCGAGGTGGTCTCCAGCCACGCCCATATGCGAGAGCTGGTCAAGGATTCACGACAGCTCAAGCTCGGCGCCAGCCAGGCAGACTCGCGCTGGTTGAACACGCTGGATCTGTTCAACCGTGAACTGCGCACCGGCGTGCAGAGGCAGGAGTCGCTCATGCAGGAGCTGCATGAAAAGGCCATGCAGATGCGGATGCTTCCCCTATCGACCCTTTTTGACTCGGCCGGCCGCATGGTGCGCGAGATGGCACGCTCCATGGGCAAGCAGGTCGAATGCCGGGTGATAGGGTCGGACATAGAGCTTGACCGCCAGATGATTGATCAACTCGCCGACCCGATCGTTCACCTGCTGCGCAACGGCCTGGATCACGGCCTGGAAACGCCGCAAGAGCGAGAGGCAGCAGGCAAGCCACCGCAAGGCGTCATCACCCTGAGTGCTTGGCAGGACGGTAGCTGGGTGGTCATCGAGGTGCGCGATGACGGGCGCGGCATTTCCCTGCAGGCCATCCGCGATAAGGTGCTGCAAAAAAGCCTGATGCCGCCGGAGCAGTTAGATGCCCTGAGTGACCAGGAAATCATGAACCTGATTTTTCTGCCCGGCTTTTCCACCAGCGCCATGATTACCGACATCTCGGGTCGCGGGGTCGGCATGGATGTGGTCAAACGCTCCGTGGTGGACAACCTTCAGGGCGCCCTTCGCGTCCATAGCCGCCCCGGTCAGGGCAGCCGTTTCCATTTGCGCTTGCCACTGTCGCTGGCGCTGATGCGGGTATTGCTGGTCAAGGTACAGGGCCACAAGCTCGGCTTTACCGCGCAGTACATCAGTGAGCTTGTGCGCGTTAAGCACGATGCCATGATGAGGGTCGCCGAGCGCAATGCCATTATCCTGCGCAATGAGTTTGTTCCCGTTCTGGCATTGAGCGAGTTGATACACTTGCCGGAGACACCAACCAAAATCCCTAAAAAAGCCGATCAAGCGCTATTGCTGGTGCTCCATGTACAGCACGAAAAGCTGGCGCTGATCGTGGATGAGTTGATCGAGGAGCGGGATCTTGTCATCAAGCAGCTGCCTGGCCACCTTCGCCAGCAGCCGCTGATTTCAGGCATGGTCACCACGGGGCACAACGAGCTGGTCAGCCTTATCCATGTGCCCCACCTCCTAGAGCGCGCGCGCCAGGCCAAAACGCCAATTGACAACCAAGCCGCACCCGCGCAACACGCGAGCCGGATACTGGTGGTGGATGACTCGCTGAATACCCGTGAGATCGAGAAGGATGTGCTGGAAGCGCATGGCTACCAAGTCACCCTGGCCGAGAATGGCCAGGATGGCTTGGAAAAAGCGCTGCGGGACGACTTCGACGCCGTGCTAACGGATGTGGAAATGCCGATCATGGATGGCTTTGCCCTGACCGCCCGCCTACGCGAACAGGAGCGCTACAAAGACCGCCCCATCATCATCATTACCTCGCGGGAAAAAGAGAGCGATCGTCGCCGAGGGCTGGCGGTGGGCGCGGATGCCTATATTGTCAAAGGCAGCTTTGATCAAAGCAGCCTGGTGGAAACCCTGCAGCTATTACTGGGATAACCCACCGTTTAAAAAAATCAGCAGGAGGATACGATGGAAGTATTAGTGGTGGATGACGATGCGCTATCTGGGGAGATGGTGGCGGCCGTGCTGGAAGCCCAAGGGCACCAACCGGTGCTCGCCGACAATGCGGTGGACGGCATGGCGCAACTCAACGCCCACCCGCAGATAGGTTTAATCATCAGTGACATGAATATGCCGCTGATCAGTGGCATTGAGTTTTTCCGCGAACTGCGTGAACAGGGCAACACACTGCCGTTTATCCTGCTGACCGGCGATGACCCAGAAGCGGCGCGCCAGCAGGAGAGCGGCCTGAGCGCCTGCCTCGTCAAGGATTTTACGCTCGATGAAAGCCTGCCCCGTATCATGCGCGGTGTGCTTGACGGTCAGTAAATCAGCGTTCACTTAACGGAGTCATTGATGAATTCGACGCAATCCACCCTGCAGGACAAAATCGCCAAGCTTCGCGCTCGCTTTATTGCCCAGCTCCCCACGCGTTTGGAAGAAGCCCAGCAGCAGCTGAGTGCGCTCATGGCCGACCCTTGCCGTAACAGGATGGCCGCGGTTGAGCTGCACAGGACATTTCACAGCCTAAAGGGCACGGGCTACTCGTTTGGCTTTGACCAGCTTGCCAGGGTGGCGGATGAAGCGGAAGCGTATCTTCAGCAGCTGTTGGATGACATCGATGACGGCACGCCCCTAGGCCGGCCCGACCGTCTTAGCGCCTTACTACAGCGGCTGGACGCTCACACGCAAACGTTGATCGGTGACGACGCCCCCCACCACCACGCAACGCCGGCGCCCCTGCTTGAAGTCAACGCGCCACCGCTGGCGCAAGCCAGCGCGGTGAAGAAACAGAAGCTTGTGTATATCTGTGATGATGAGTTGGAGCATGTCACGCATTTAGGCTATCAGCTGCGCTGTTTTGGCTACCAAGTCGAGCACTTTACCGAAACAGAAGCCTTCGACGAGGCGGTGGTGTTAAAGCGCCCCGATGCGGTCGTCATGGATGTCCACTTTCCTCAGGGGAAAACCGCTGGCACGGAGGCGCTGGCCGAGATACAAAAAGTGACCGGACAGCAGCTACCCGCCATTGTGCTTTCCGGTTTTGACGATTTTGAAGCCCGCCTCAGCGCGGTGAGAGCGGGGTGCAAAACGTATTTCACCAAGCCCGTCAAGCCGCTGGCGTTGGCAACGGCGCTGGATGAGATCATGGATGACAGCCCTTTCGAGCCGTATCGGATTTTGATCGTTGATGATGAACCGGAGGTGGCCCGTTACCACGGCCTAATGCTCGAAGAAGCGGGCATGCTGGTTCACTCGCTCTCCGAGCCCGGCGAGGTCTTGACGACGCTGCAGGAGTTTCGCCCTGACCTTGTGCTGTTGGATGTTTACATGCCCAACTGCACCGGCTTTGAGTTATCCGCCTTGATTCGCCAGCTACCCGAGCACTTGAGCCTACCGATCGTGTACCTTTCCAGCGAAACCGACCGGCGCAAACAGTTCTCGGCCATGCAAGCGGGCGTGGAGGGCTTTATCACCAAACCGGTTATTCCCGAGGAGCTGGTGACCGCGGTTTCCCTGCGCGCGGAGCGGATGCGCTCGCTGCGCGCGCTGATGATTCGAGACAGCCTTACCGGGCTTTACAATCACACCACCACCACCGAGCTTTTGGAAGCGGCCCTCTCCAATGCCAAGCGCCAACAGGAAAGCCTATGCATGGTGATGCTGGACCTGGACCGGTTTAAATTGGTGAATGACACCTATGGCCACGTTGCCGGCGACCAGGTGCTTTTGGCGCTCTCGCGGATACTGCGCCACCGCCTGCGCCTTAACGATATCGTCGGGCGTTACGGCGGGGAAGAGTTTGCCATTGTATTAAAAAATATTACCCCGGCGTCGGCGGCCACTCTGATTGATCAACTGCGCGAAGACTTTTCCAACATACGCTTCAACGCCGGTGATCATGAGTTCACCTGCTCTTTCAGCGCGGGCATCAGCAGCTTCCCCCACCATGCTCGCGCTCAAGAGCTGCGTATTGCCGCTGACAAAGCGCTTTACCGAGCCAAAGACAAAGGACGCAACCAAGTCGTGGTGGAGGAGGCGTTATGAGTACGCCAAGCGCTGATGAACTCCTGGCGATGAAACAGGAAGCGGCCAGCGCCGTGGTGGACGTTGAGGAGCCCACCGTCAAGCTGGTGATTTTCACGCTGGGCGACAGATGTTTTGCTTTCCGAGGCGAGTTTGTCCAAGAGGTGCTGCCGGGCGATGAGCGTCTTTTTTACGTACCCGGCATGCCGGACTCCGTGCAGGGGGTCATCAATGTGCGGGGGGATATCGAGTCTGTCATTCTGCTGCACGCACTGCTGCAACTTGCCGCGCCTGAAAAGACGGTTTCTGGCTCGATTCTGCTGACCCACGCCAGCGGAATGCAAAGCGGTATTCGGGTGGATGAACTGCTGGATGTAGCGGATTTGCCCCTCAGCCAGTTGAAAAACCCACCGGAAAGTCTCCCGGAGCACTTTCGGCCCTATGTCGCCGCCCTGGTGGATTTTGCCGGCAAGCCGGTTGCCCTGCTGGATGTTGAAAAAGTGTTTAGCGACTATCAGGCGGGCTTGGGATGAGCGGGCAACCCGACCTCAATCAGTTTCGCCTTTCCCTGGTCTTGGTGCATCAGCGCCAGCGGAGCTGGGCGCTAGAATCGCGCTGGGTGCTGGGTTGCCACACCGTTAACGACCAGCAGCGGCTCACCCTAAAAAGCCCAGGCCACGACCGCTATGTCGCCTTCAATGGCGAGGTCGAGTTTATTGAGCTGCCCGCGGCAAAGCTCCACCCGTTACCCGCCCTGATGCAGGCCCGAAAAACCTGCCCCGCCATCAAAGCCCTGGTCGAACACCAAGATCAGCTCTTGGTACTGCTGGACGCCCTGCTTTTGGACGAAGACACTTTTTCCGCTTGATACCCTGTTGTTTGCTTAGCGCTTTCCGGCGCCGGCGCGCTAATGTTGCCTATGCTTTTACTCAGCCAAATCACTAGCCCCAGGCAAAGCACCACCAGTAGGCCAATTCCCCCATAAACGACCGGCATGACAGCCTCTAACATTGCGCACCTCACAAGACATTGCGGTTAATGGATATTGCCGTTACTACAGTGTCAGCGTAGATCTTGCTTGGCTTGCGCACCTTGATCTGCATCTATATTACGTGCCTTTCCGCGCCCAGGTTTCAAACCGGGCGTTGGGCGTCCGCATCCAGCAGTAGCGCTTTCATTGCCTCATGTACTCCAGGCGCGGTGACAAGCAGGTGGCGGCTATACAGGTCACGGGGCACTCCCTCGGGGATAGAGGATAGGTGCGCGGCGGACGCTCCCGCTTCCCGGGCGATCAGCCAGCCGGCGGCAATGTCCCAGGGTGAGACGCTCTCGTAGTAAGCATCCAGGCGGCCACACGCCACGTCGCACAGATCCAGCGCCGCCGAGCCGTTGCGACGAATATCCTGACAATGCGAAAGCACCGCGCTCAAACGCGTCAGTAGCGCTTCGCGGTCAACTTTTTGATAGGGAAAGCCGGTGGCGACCAGCGTATGGGAGAGCTCGGTGGCGTCGCTGGGCTGAATCGGCTCGCCGTTAAGGGTCGCGCCCTGCCCTTTGGTGGCGGCAAAGGTCTCCTGCAAAAACGGCGCATGCACCACGCCCACTTTGCCCACGCCCTTTTCGAGCCAGCCGATGGACACCGCCACATGGCGCAGGCCGTTGGCGAAATTGACGGTGCCATCGATCGGGTCCACCACCCAGAGCGCGGGCGCGTCTAACTGTTGCTGATCGGGGGAGAGCTCCTCGGAAAGCAGCGTCTCACCGGGAAAGTGCGCCTGCAACCGCTCGCGGATAAGCCGATCGACCGCCACATCGGCATCGGTCACCAGTTCATCGCCGCCTTTCAAGCGCTGGCCGAATGAGTGCTCTTTTCGCGCCTGAACAATCATTCGCCCGGCTTCTTCGGCGATGGTAATAGCAATCTCAAGGCGTTGAGTTAACGAATACGTCATATTTCAATTATCTCGACCAGGAAAGCAGCTCATAATGGGCGCTTTCTTACCCACTCGTTTGCGCGTCTTGTCATTGTGGCGTATTTTTCTAGCGCCAGCACCCGGGCGTTGAATGGGAGAAGCACGATGCGCCTGAACAGTACCGAAATCGCCGCGAACAAAAAAGGCGCACGCCCCCCCCCCGGCGATTCAGCCAAGCTGATGGCAGATGCTACCGAAGGTTGTTACGGCACCAAGCTAATTTTCGGGGATGAGTCCTACCACGTGCTAATATTGAAGGCTAATATTCAGCAAAGTGATAGGAGGCGCACAATGTATGCCATTGAGTTTGAAGCTGATATTAAGAGCGAGTTTTTGCGCATCCCTCAATATGAGCAGCTTAAAAATCAACATGTTAAGGTTATTTTGCTCACTGAATCCCCTGATATAAGTGCGACAGGAGACCAGCACCAATCACGAAAGCCAGCTAGCGTACCTCCCATCCACTTTAAGGGAGATATTTTTACCACAGTCACTGACCCGGACTGGTTTGGTGTGGGATAAACACGATGCGCTTGAACAATACCGAAATCGCCGCGATTAAAAAAGCCGCCGACAAGACCTTTGGCCCGCAGGCAGAGGTCAAGCTGTTTGGTTCTCGCGTGGATGACAGCGCCAAAGGGGGCGATATTGATCTCTTAGTGACGGCGCCCTATTCAGTGGATAATCCAGCACTGAGTATGGCAAAGATGGAGACGGCCATTATCATGGCTATAGGTGATCGCAAGATCGATGTCGTACTCAACGCGCCAAATCTCAAAAAAAGCGAGATTCATGCCATCGCTGAGGCGCAAGGCGTTTTGCTATGACATCTCACCAGACACGCTCTCCCGCTCACCCTGAGCTTGTCGAAGGGCACACTGCAATGGCACCGCTCTTCTTCGACAAGCTCAGAATGAGCGGTGATTTCTCGTTTCACCATCAACAACCCTCGCCCCGTGAATAAGGCAGCCTCTCACTCACCCACCACGGTGCGGCACGCCGGGCGAAGAAGATGCGCCTCAATCGCCACGCCTTCGCTTTCTTGAAGATCGCTGGCTTCTTGGCAGGCCCACTCAATTTGGCCGCCACCCTCTGGCAGGCGCGCGACCATCACCATAACCCCATCGCGAAGTTGCGGGTCGACATCGGGGGAGTCTTTAAAATAGAGGCGAAAGGTGCTGCGTGGCGGGTCATCCAAGGTGTCGCCGGCTTCAATGCGCTCAAGAAAGCTGCCAGAGATACCGTCGAGCTGCGACTGCATCGCGTTTAGCTCGCGCTCAGAAGGCAACCGACCATTATTGGCAACAAACTCGGCAAGATCGATTTTAATCGTTCTGGTTAGCGTCACGCCTTCAAGCACCTGCGCTTGCGCCGGGAAATCGCGATACGCCCGCATTGCTTGAATGACGAGTAAGCTGACAATCAGCACCACAATCATCAGCTCAACAAAGGAAAAGCCCCGTTGATGGGCCGACACAATATTTCCTTTAAGCATAGAGCTCTTCAAAAGGTTTTAGCATATTCAAAAACTTGAAGGCTCTCCTCGACAGCTACCTGGCAAATGCTTTGCCTCGATCCCGTTGTTTTTGGCCGACATACATGACCATTTAATGGAACCGCCATCAGCAATAAGCTCAATACGCAAGCGCTTACCACGGATAGCATTAGCTACCGGTGCTCGATCACGCATGTTCATGCCGATAGCTACGTTATCTTCCCGGTAAAAGTAATCGACGCTTTGAATATACCGGGTTTGGTTGACGAGTTCCTCTAAGCCCTTATCATCACCACTGCCAAAATCACCGTCAAACGCATAGCGCTCTCCCAGCTGCACTTTTACACCGCTCAACACATTCAGTGCTTCCGCCACCTGCGCTCGTGCCACTTAGTTCTGGTACTGCGGCACGGCAATCGACGCCAATACGCCGATAATCGCCACTACGATCATCAACTCGATTAAGGTAAAACCTGACTGGCATTTTTTGTTCATAAAAACTTACCAATTAAAGTCATTGGCGTTTCCAACGCGACAGCTGGAGGGAACAAATTTAAGCCGTTCAGCTTGCTCGTTGACGATGCAACGATAACGCACACTGCCACCGCTGGCATTTACCTGAAGGTGAAGGCCTATATCTTGACCATCCGTCAACTGTGCATCTCGTGTACGAAGTACAAGAATACCGTTGGCTTGGCTTTCATCTTCATTTTTTCGCTGCCATTCAAAATCGCTCCACAAGTCACTCTCGAAAAAAATAGACTCAAAAGGCACGCGAATTGTTGTTCCAGAATGGCTACCCACGCCTTCTCCAGAAAGAGCACTGTCCAACCCCAACTGCGGTAAAGAGGTGGGTAAACTTCCGGTAAGCGAGTGATATTCTGCGATTGGCTGCTTAAACCCACTCAGCAGGCTCAATCCCTCAGAAATTTTCGCCCGCGCCGTATAGTTCTGATACTGCGGCACCGCGATAGACGCCAGAACGCCGATGATCGCCACCACAATCATTAACTCGATTAGGGTAAAACCACGTTGGCTAGTCCATCGTTTCATAAAGCACCTATTCTTTTTCGTCATAGCAGGACGAAGGCATATATTTAGGCGGAATTCTGGCTTCACCAGCACCTGTTGTTGTGCGACAGGAAAACTTGATGGAACCGCTAGATTCATACGCCTCCATGACTATCCAACCGCCGGCAATTTCGCTGTTAGCGGTTTCGCTCATTTCGATAACAAATCTCGCGTTATAATTGCCGGTAGCCGGAGAAATGCCGATTGCTTCGACGTAACCTCCAAAGCCTTGGCTAGCATTGCCTCCATGAACGGCCGCATGGTCTGTAGGCAAACCGGCTTCTTCGTTACTCTGAGGGAAACGACCGTGAATAGCGTAATATTCGGTCAATGCCGTTTTGTAGGCAGCAGCCAGTGAGAATGCCTCAGACACTTGTGACCTAGCGGTGTAGTTCTGATACTGCGGCACCGCGATAGATGCCAGCACGCCGATAATCGCCACCACGATCATCAGCTCAATTAAAGTAAAACCACGTTGAGTTCCGTTCATGTCATTTTCTTCCCATAAAGAGGGGCTGTCGAAACAGCCCCATTATTTAGCTTTTCATGCTGAAATTGTACTAAGAATTATTATTTACAGCCGGCTGGAAGTTGATTGTCATCCATGCCACTTCCTGCAGCACATGTCCAGCCTGACTGAGGATTATTAGTCGAGATAGTCATAACAGCTGTATTTTTGTCATCACTAAGAGCGCTATCACTGTTGAAGGTAACGGTGATTACTCCGTCACTACTTCCACCTCCACTATATGCGACCTTGCTTACGTAACGACCGGTAATGCCGAGATCAGTGGCATCATCGAAATAGTCTGTCTCAGGCATTGAGCCGATTAAAGAGTACCGTTCAGCAACATCCGCTCTTACTCCAGCTGTCACAGATAAACCTTCAGATGCCTGTGCACGAGCCGTGTAGTTCTGATACTGCGGCACGGCGATGGATGCCAACACACCAATGATCGCGACGACGATCATCAATTCGATTAGAGTAAAACCGCCTTGGCGGGTGTTGCGCGGTGCGGTTTGAGTCATTTGTTGCATATACATTCTCCTTGGAGAGAAAGACCGCTCGGCGGTTGATGCCGAACGCGTTGGGTTCATAGCTGTTACGTTAGCTTGCACATTGTAATTTTTCAATATGGTGCGGTGAGTTTTGTCATCTATTCGTTGGATACGCTGAGACTGATCAAGTTCCGTGCTTTTCGCGGTGTCGGTATGGTAAAAGTACCACACCGCAAGCGTAGAGACGGCATTGATCCATTATGAACCAACCCATTTACGAATCCACCCTCAGTCACGCGGCGGCGCGTGGGGGGCTGCGCGGTATTGCCCAGCGTTTGGTCAAGCACGGGCTGTTGACCGAGGCGCAAGCCACCACCGCCGAGGCCGCCGCGGCGCAGCAGGATGCCTCGCTGTTAAGCCACGTGATTGAGAGCGGCATGGTCGACCCCGCCGAAGCGGCCCTGGCGGCGGCGTGGGAGTACGGCTTGCCGGTGATCGATCTGGATTCGGTGCGCTTGAACGCGCTGCCGCCTGCCGCCGAGTACCCGGTGCGGGTGCTGCAACACCTCAACGTGCTGCCGCTTGCCCGCCACGGCCACCGCCTCACCGTCGCGGTGCCCTACCCCGCCACGCTGACACAGCTCGATGAGCTGCAGTTCGCCACCGGCTTAAGCGTGGAGGGCGTGCTAGCGCCGGTTGACCAGCTCACCACGGCGCTGAATAGCTACCTGGCGCAGAACGAGCGCAGCATGCTCGATGAGCTGGACGACGTGGATGACGCCGTCTCGTCGCTGAATATCGTCCAAAACGCCGATGGCGACGAAGTGCCGCTAGAGGAGGCGCCGCAAAACAGCGATGACGCGCCGATCGTCAAGTTCGTGAACAAGATTCTACTCGATGCGATTCGCCGTGGTGCCTCGGATATCCACTTTGAGCCCTATGAAACCCACTTCCGCGTGCGCTTTCGTATCGACGGTATGCTGATTGAAGTCGCCCGCCCACCGTTTGCCATGCGCAACCGCATCGCCGCGCGGTTGAAGATCATGGCGCGGCTGGATATCTCCGAGCGCCGCTTGCCGCAGGACGGGGCGATCAAACTCCAGCTCTCGCGTTCGCGCTCGCTGGATTTTCGCGTTAACTCGCTGCCCACCGTTTACGGCGAGAAGATCGTGCTGCGTATTCTCGACCCCACCGCCGCGCAACTGGGCATCGAGCAACTCGGCTTTACCGACGCGCAGCGCGCCCACTACGAGCACGCCCTAGAGCAGCCCCAGGGCATGATTCTGGTCACCGGCCCGACCGGCAGCGGTAAAACCGTGTCGCTGTATACCGGCCTTAATATTTTAAACGAGGTCGAGCGCAATATTTGTACCGCCGAGGACCCAGTGGAGATCAAAGTCCCCGGCGTTAACCAGGTCAACGTGCTGCCCAAAATCGGCCTGGATTTCGCCAGTGCGCTGCGGGCGTTTTTGCGCCAAGACCCGGACGTGGTGATGGTGGGCGAAATCCGTGACCTGGAAACCGCCGAGATCGGGGTCAAGGCGGCGCAAACCGGCCACCTGGTGCTCTCCACGGTGCATACCAACTCGGCGGCGGAGACGCTAACGCGCCTGGCCAACATGGGGGTGTCATCGTTTAACATCGCCAGCGCCATGAGCTTGATTATCGCCCAACGCCTGGCCCGCAAGCTGTGCAAGCACTGCAAAGAGCCCATCGACATCCCCGAGGAGGCGCTCAAAAAAGAGGGCTTTCACGATGACGAGATCAAAAACGCGACGCTGTTCAAAGCCGTGGGCTGCAAGCAGTGTACGCAAGGCTATAAAGGCCGCACCGGGGTTTACGAGGTGGTGCCGATCAGTGACGCCATGCGCCAGCTGGTCATGCGCGATGCCAACTCGCTGGAGATTGATGAACTCATGCGCAAGGAGGGCCACCCCAGCCTGCATCAAAGCGGCTTGCTAAAGGTGATGCAGGGGCTGACCAGCCTTGAAGAGATCAACCGGGTGACCAAAGAGTAACCCTTAAGGAGAACCGCCATGGCGAAAAAGCCCCGGACGCGCCGCACCCCTGAGATTCAACTTACCCGCTGGAAGTGGGTGGGCAACGGCCCCAATAACCGCGTACTGAGCGGCGAAATCGTCGGCCGTAACAAAGCGGAGATCACCGCCGAGCTACAAAACCAAGGCATTACCGTGAAGAAGCTGCGCAAAAAAGGCAGCTTAAGCGGCCGTGGGCGCATCAACCCCGCCGATATCATGGTCTTTGCCCGCCAGATGGCGACCATGATCCGCGCGGGGATTCCGCTGTTGCAAGCGTTTCAGGTGGTCTCCGAAAGCTTGAAAAAACCCGCCATGGTGGCGCTGGTGCAGCAGATGATGAACGAGGTTTCGGCGGGATCAAGCTTCTCGGACGCCCTAAGCCGCCACCCCAAACACTTCGACCGCCTCTTTGTGAATTTGGTCGAGGCCGGCGAGCAGGCCGGCGCCCTGGATCAGATGCTCGATCGCGTCGCCACCTATAAAGAGAAAGTGGAGTCGCTAAAAGGGCGGGTTAAAAAAGCCATGTGGTACCCGGCGGCGGTGATGGCCATCGGCATCGGGGTGACGATGCTTTTGCTGATTAAGGTGGTGCCGGAGTTTGAGAGCATGTTCCAGAGCTTTGGCGCCGAACTCCCGGCGATGACGCAGATGACCGTTAACCTTTCGGAGCTTGCACAGAAGTACTGGCTGCACGCCTTCGGGGCGCTGATTGCGGCGGTCTTCGTGCTCAAAGAGGCGATCAAGCGCTCCCCCAACGTCGCCTACCGCTTTCACTTTCTGCTGCTGCGCCTGCCGGTGATCGGCGATATTCTGGATAAATCCGCCGTGGCGCGCTTTTCGCGCACGCTGGCCACGACCTTTGCCTCGGGCGTGCCACTGGTCGAAGGGCTGGATACCTCCGCCGGCGCCACCGGCAATAAAGTCTACGAGCGCGCCGTTGAGCAAGCACGCCACGACGTGGCCACCGGGCAGCAGCTCTATTTCGCCATGCGCATGACCAACCGCTTCCCCGCCCTGGCGGTGCAGATGGTCAGTATCGGTGAAGAAGCGGGCTCGCTGGATGCGATGCTCAACCGCGTGGCGGATTACTACGAAGAGGAGGTCGACAACAAAGTCGACGCCCTCACCTCATTGATGGAGCCGTTGATTATCGTGGTGCTCGGCGTGCTCGTCGGGGGCGTGGTGGTCTCGATGTACCTGCCGATTTTCAACCTGGGCTCAGCGCTTTAAGGAGACCTATGCACGCCCCGCCGCTAATTTTTTGGCTCATTGCCCTGGTGCTCGGGCTTTGCGCCGGCAGTTTTTTGAACGTGGTGATTACCCGTTTGCCGGTGATGTTGATGCAGCAGTGGCGCGCCCAAGCCCGCGCGGCACTGGAGCTGCCGGAGGAAACGCCGGAACGCTTTAACATCGCCTTTCCCGCCTCGATGTGCCCTGGTTGCCGCGCGCCCATCAAGTGGCACGACAACTTACCCGTGTTGGGCTGGCTCAAGCGTCGTGGGCGCTGCGCCGCCTGCGGCACACGTATCAGCGTACAGTACCCGCTGGTGGAGTTGGCGGGCGGCGCCATCGCCCTAGCAAGCCTTGCCCTTTACGGCGTGACGTTTGAGACGCTCTTTATCGCCGGCGCCTGCCTTGCCCTGCTTGCCATGGCGGTGATTGACCTGCGCACCCAGCTTCTGCCGGATATTCTCACGCTGCCGCTCCTGTGGGCGGGGCTACTCTACCAACTGCTGTTTCAACCGCTGATGCTGCCCTCCGCCGTGATCGGCGCGATGGCGGGCTACCTGATATTGTGGAGCGTTTACTGGCTGTTTAAGCTACTCACCGGGCGCGACGGCATGGGCTATGGCGACTTCAAGCTGTTAGCCGCTCTTGGTGCGTGGCTTGGCTGGCAGTTCTTGCCGCTGGTGCTGATTATCGCCGCCGGCCTCGGCGCGATCGTGGGTATCGCGCTACAGGTGAGCGTCAAAGATAAGCGCGGTATCCCCATGGCGTTTGGCCCGTTTCTGGCGCTGGCCGGGTGGGTCGCGCTACTCGGCGGCGATGGGCTAATGGCGCTCTATTTACAACTCAGTGGGCTTTAAGGAGCGTCTTATGATCGTAGGGTTAACGGGGGGCATTGGCTCGGGTAAATCCACCGTGGCGCGGGCATTCGGCGAACGCGGCATTCCCTGGATCGATGCCGACGACGTGGCGCGTGAAGTGGTCGCCCCTGGCGAGCCGGCGCTGGAAGCCATTCGCCAGCGTCACGGCGAGGCCGTCTTGCACGATGACGGCACCCTGAACCGCGCTCGGCTGCGCGAGATCATCTTTGAGCAGCCCGAAGAGCGCGCCTGGCTTGAGAGCGTCACCCACCCCCGCGTGCGCGAGCGCATTCTGGCCCATCTTGAGCGCCTAAAAGGCGAAGGCGCGCCCTATGTGCTGCTGGTGTCGCCACTGCTGTTTGAGTCTGGCCAGGATGCGCTGGTGGATTTCACCGTGGTGATCGATATCCCCGAACAGATGCAGCTCTCGCGCACGCTCAAACGCGACGACGTGAGCGAAACACAAGTGCGTGCTATCCTCGCCGCTCAAATGCCGCGCGATGAGCGCCGAGCCCGCGCCGATGCCGTGATTGATAACAGCCAGGATACCGCGCATATGCGCCATCAAGTCGCCAAGCTCGATGAACGCTTGCGCGCGGCTGAAAGTTCGGCTTAATTTTCAGACGCTTTTCACAGGAGTCGCTCATGTCTTCCCCTCACCGCTTTGCGGCCAACAACACCCCCTTGGAAGTTGCCTGCCCGCAGTGCGGCCAAAAAGTGCCTTGGTCCTCGGAGAACACCTACCGCCCTTTCTGCAGCAAGCGCTGTCAGCTGATTGATTTTGGCGCCTGGGCGGATGAGTCGCACCGTATCGCCGGCGAATCGGCCATGGACGAAGCCGACATGGATACCTTGCTTGCCCAAGCCGACCGCGATGCGCCCTTGTCATAACTGAATTGTTATAACTGAGTTGCCATAACCGCTATGCCCACGACGCTACCCGGCAGCGACGCCGAAACGGCGCTCCCTTATCAGCTGCAACATCAGCTTGATACACGCTTTGACGCCGTGCTCGACGCGCTGGAGCAGGTCGTTGCGTGCTTCAGCGAGCGACCGCCGGCGGTTTGGGCCTTTGATCACCCCACCCCGGATGCCGCGTGGCTGCGCCGTGCGCTTTTCGATATGTGGCATGCGGAGGGTCAGGATGGCCGCGAAACGCGCAATTACATCGGCCTGATCGCCGCCGATGAGGCGCTGATGGACGCGGTGAAAGCGGCGAATCGCGCTAAGGCGGACTTTAGCGAGTGCTTGAAGGCCATCAAAGCGCACTCGCCCGCTTTGCTCAGCGATGCCAAAGGGCAGCTGCCAAGGCGGCACCCCGATGTCGAGCGGGTCCTTGAGAAAACCGGCTTGGCGCGGCTGCACCTTAAACAGTGCTGGCGGCAGTTACCCATAGCGGAAGCGCCGGTCGCGCGGGTGCGCTTTGCCTGGTACAGCAGCGGACGCTCGATCAAGCGCTTAACCGTAGCGGATGCGGAGAAGAAGCTGCTCGCACTGGACAGCGACGCCGCGCATGTCCGTATTCAGCTGCGTAAGCTCGCTGGCATCCCGAGCGGAGAAATATTAGCGCAGGTCCAGACCCAAGCACCGCTGATGCGGGCCAACCTGTTTTTTACCGAGCCGTTGGACGATGGGCATACCCGCCGAGCGCTGAATGTGGCCATGCCGATGTTTGTGCCCAGTCTTGATGGACGCTTACCTCACACCAACCTGCCCCCGCTGACCCCGCCTGAAACCCGCACTCGGGCTAAACGCCGGGATGAAAAGCTCGAAAGCGAGCCCTTTCTGCCTAGCTTGCGTGTCTACCGTTACCGCTAATGCATCAGGCGTCAGGGTTGCGACACAACTTGGGGACGTGGCACCTCACCGTCTTTCCAGTGCCCCGACCGTAGCAGCGTTTCAATCAACGCGAGCAGTTCCGCCTGCGTCAAAGGGGATTCCGCCCATAGGGCGTCAAAACGCTCACGGAATGCCTTCGCGTGATCGCGCTTGTGCTCCGCCTCTTTCTGCTCTTGCTCCTCTTGCTCTAACGCCGCTAGCGAGCGTACCGGCGGGCCCGTGGGAATCTTAAGCGAGCCTTTGGGATCGTCGAGTTCACGCAGGGCGTTGGCAAAGGCGTCATCCAATTCGCGAAACTGGCGCAGCTTATCCCTCTCATCGACTGGTTTGTGTACTTTTTGGTATTTCATCAGATTTTGCGCGGGATACCCGGTACTTCTAGTGCCGGGAGGGATAGCGCGTCGCTCGCAGAGCGACCTGGATTACGCCACCGCTTGTCCCGCTTCTCCTTTTGTTGGTTGATGGATAGTCGGCGTGACGTAATAGCCGTAGCCATCGCCTCGTTGGATCAGGGTGCAGTGCCTGTGCGAGATGCCCTGCACGGCCCCTTGATCAGTCTGGATGTTGAAACTGCCTGTCTTGCGCACCGCGACACGGCCGGTATGGGTGCCGGCCTTCTTGCCGGTCGGCACCACGGCTCTCACCATATCGCCGGTCTGAAAGCCGTGTACCTGCTTCTGATGCATCAGGTGGCCGCGTGGAAAACCGTGTTTCGTCAGCCGCGTGCGCTGGTAACTGCCGCGGCCGGTGCATTGGATCGCCAGCGTCGGCACTGCCCAGTCGTGCAGCGTCTCGAAAACACCGACACAGGCCGCGTCCAGCGCATGGGTCTTGGGAATGTCGAGGCGCTGGCGGTTATACTTGGTGCGCCCGCCGGTGCCAACAGCCACCGGCAGGCCGGTGGCGTTGAGCGCGGTGAACAGCGCCCAACGGGTGGCATTGACCGCGCTGGCATCACGCAGCGGGCGCTTGAGTTCACGCTGCACGCGCTCCAGCCGTGCGTCCGCTAACAAACCGTTGGCCTTGAAGCGCTTTTTCAGGCCTTTATCACGCGCAAAGAAGTCCGCCAGGGGCAGTGAGTCCTTGGCCTGATTGCAGGCGTGGCAGCTTAGCGTTAAGTTGCTGACGCGGTTTGAACCACCCCGCGAGCGCGGCACCACATGCTCGATTTCCAGCGCAGTTTCCGCGGTGCCGCAGTAGGCGCACTCCCGACCCCATTTCTCCAACAGGTACTCGCGCACTTCGTAGCCTAGCAGCGTACCCTGCTGGTATTCGACGCCGCTGATTTCCGGGTTTTCCAGCTTCTGGGTATCAAAGCGCACCAACTCTTGGCTGATGCCAGTGATCGGCGCCAGCCGAGAAAGCCGCTCCACCCACGCCATCACCGTATCCACCCGATGCTGCAAGCTGGGCGGTAGCCAGCCGGCTTTGCGCTTCCGGTTGTCAAAGCGTGGGGCGCGGTAGCGCAGGTTCTTTGAGCGGCGACGCCGACGAAAGGCGGCGCGCTGCGCTAGTGCTTTTTTGATCTGAAAGCCGCGATGCACCAGGTCAAACAGGCACAGCACATGGCGCTGCTCACCGTCCGATTCACGCATCAGCGCCAGCCCGGTCGTTTTGCTGCCGGGATCGAGCCCTAAGCGAAGCGGTTGCGTCTCGCCGCCGACGCGATCTTTCAGTCGTATGCAGAACGGGTAGCGTTTATGCACCACGGCGCGACCGCGCTCTAGCAGCAACCGCGCCCGCTTTTCGCTACACGGCATTAACGGCTGCTTCTGTTTGTCCAGTACGAAAACCGCCATGCGATTTCCTCCTTAAAACGTACCCTTACGGGTCTGGTATCGCGGGGCTTGCGCCCCGTCTCCCCTCGGGAATGTCGATAACCGGCTCCTGCCTGGCGGCAGCGATCAAGACCTTCGGCGTTTTCCCTTGCGCCAGCATGATCCTGACCTTTCAGTGCCCGCCGCTGAGTGAAGTACGGCGGGGGGAGTCTTGACGACCCGTTATCAACGTAGCGGGGTGGTGTCCGCTCTCCCCGGTCAACCCGGCTTGCTTTCACAAGCCTCTGCCTTCAGGCAGAGGTAGTTGACAGACTCTCGTATTTATCTGCTGAAAAAGCCGTGACGCTGCCTAAAAGGCGCTAATTCCTCAAAAACTGTGCACAAACGTGCAGCCAGGCGTAACAAACTTGCCTTTGCCCCCGTCGAACCTGCATAAAGAACCTACTCTGTACGCTATCGCACGACCTTCACTATATTGAGAGATAGCGCACAAACTTTAGGTTCGTTAGCAACGCGCAGACAGACGCGTTGTGAGAACACGTTTCCTTAGCACCGGGAAGGTGCCAAGCGGGTGAAAAATGACACCTGCATGAATGACGCAAGGGAGGCCAGTTAATGTTTAATGCAATGATAAGGGCGGAGATTTGGCTTCAAGAGACCATCGGTAAACAAATAAGCATCAATGAACTAGCTGACCATTTGGGCTATTCTGATTCGCAGGTGAGGCGTCAATTTCGCCACTATTTTGACACCTCTCCCAGTGCTTACCGGGATCAGCGCCGCCTTGAGCATGCGGCTGTCTTACTCGCCCTAACGCCTAAAAATATAGCCCAAATCGCCCTCGTATGCGGCTATTATAATCACTCCTCTTTTTCGCGCGCCTTCCATAAACACTTCTCCGTAAGCCCGCGCCATTTCCGCCAGTCGATACGCCGAACGCTTCAACGCCAACGCCCGCCGAGTGGATTTACCACGCGTATTATCCGAAAACCGCAGCGGCAATTTATATTGCGGCGCTACTATAAAGCGCCAGAACAGCTAAAGGGTTTAGGCACAGCCGAGTTACATACCGAGTCGTTACCCTCCCTGCCCAAGACTTGGACACAAACCACGCCGAGTATTGCACTACCGGATCTACTGACGGAAAAAATCGGTGCCCGTGTCGCGCCGTCTGCTGCGTTACCACGCACGGATGTGGGGTTTTGCTTAGCATCGCAAGAGGCGCTGGCGTTAAAGCCCTCGCTGCCGATGACTTACCGGCGCATGACGCTAGCGCCTCAGCACTATGCCATTACGTGTTTTGATGACTTTTCGGCGCTATCCCACGCGTTAACCCACGCTCTCTACCAATTACTCTGCCACCCAACGCCGTTTTATATTAGTGGCGCCGCGCCGTATGTCTTATGGCGAAAAACAAGCCTTGAGCTGCGCTTGCCGCTATCGGAATAGTGGTTGACGTATTCACCACGCCTTTGAGGGGATAGCGTTTATATCGGTTTAATACAAAACCGGCATTTCGTGGAAATGCCGGAGAATCACTCATTAATCTTCCATGCGTACCAGCCAGGACTCAACGGTGTCGTCGCCGTGCTCTTCTTTCCAACGCCGCAGCCCTTTATGGTTACCGCCGCGGGTTTCGATCACTTCCCCGGTGTGCGGGTTTTTATAAATCTTAAGGCGACGCTTACGGCGGCCGTCGGTACTTTTGGTTTTATGTAAATCGCTGGGGTCTACATGCGGCTCGAACAAGGCGACAATATCGGCTGGCACCTTGCCGAACTCTTCCATTAATTTCTCAAGGCGATCTTTGAACTCAAGCTCGCTCTTAAGACGCTGATCGCCTTCCATGCGCTGCATGTCTTCTTGCAATTTCTTTAGCTGCTGCTCTTTCTGGATGTATTCATTTAATAGGGACATGGGCTCATCCTTTTATGTCGTTTAAGTCGCTAAGATAGCGTACTTACAGGCTTATTACTCCTGCATTCAGGACTCAAAATATATTTTTACTTAAGGTATAACTTAATCTTGCCAAAAAGCAAACTCAAGCATGTTTAGATACGAGCGTATTATTGCTGTAAAAAGGGCTACTGACAACAGTTTAGACAGCTTTAAGTAAGCCATGTCACTTTTACTGTGGACATAATTACGCTAACCAACAACTAAAAAAACGCCGCCCATTAGGGCGGCGTTTTTAATGAGCCTAAAGCGTTAAAAGCGGAGCCTCGAAAGGCCCCACGTTAACCCTATTAGTCTTGGCCCATCTGCTGCTTAATCAGATCACCGATGGTGGTCGGGCCACCTGCTTCTGGTGATTCTTCACGCAGCTTTTTCAGGTTTTGACGCGTGTCGTCTTGCTCTTTCGCTTTTACCGACAGGTTAATCTGGCGGCTCTTGCGATCAACGCTGACGATGCGCGCTTCCACGCTGTCGCCTTCGCTCAGCACGTTGCGCGCGTCTTCTACGCGATCAGCGCTGATTTCAGAGGCTTTCAGCACGGCGATAACGTCGGTCGCCAACTCAACCTGAGCTTCTTTGGCGTCAACGTCAACAACGCGACCTGTCACGATAGAGCCCTTGTCGTTAACGGACAGGAACTCCGCCACCGGGTCGGTATCCATCTGCTTGATGCCCAGCGAGATACGCTCACGCTCCGGGTCGATCGAGAGGATAACAGCTTCGGCTTCGTCGCCCTTCTTGTAGTGACGAACGGCTTCTTCGCCAGTCTCTGTCCAAGAGATATCGGACAGGTGTACCAGACCGTCGATACCGCCTTCCAGGCCGATGAAGATACCGAAATCGGTGATCGACTTGATGGTGCCAGAAACACGGTCGCCCTTGTTGTACTGCGCATTGAACGTTTCCCACGGGTTCGGCGTGCACTGCTTGATACCCAGGGAGATACGACGACGCTCTTCGTCGATGTCCAACACCATGACGTCAACATCATCGCCCACTTGAACGACTTTAGACGGATGGATGTTCTTGTTGGTCCAGTCCATTTCAGAGACGTGAACCAGACCTTCGACACCCTCTTCCAGCTCGGCAAAGCAGCCGTAGTCGGTCAGATTGGTGACCACGGCGTGCACCTTGGTGCCTTCCGGGTAACGGTCTTTGATGTTGACCCACGGATCTTCGCCCAGCTGCTTAAGTCCCAGCGATACGCGGTTGCGCTCGCGGTCAAACTTTAGCACCTTGACGTTGATCTCGTCGCCTACGGCCACGATTTCAGACGGATGCTTGATGCGCTTCCACGCCATGTCGGTGATGTGGAGCAGGCCGTCGACGCCGCCTAGATCAACGAAGGCGCCGTAGTCGGTCAGGTTCTTGACGATACCCTTGATCTGCTGGCCTTCCTGCAGCGTGGCGAGCAGCGCTTCACGCTCGGCGCTGTTCTCGGCTTCGAGAACGGCACGGCGAGAAACGACGACGTTATTGCGCTTCGGATCAAGCTTGATGACTTTGAAGTCGAGTTCTTTGTTTTCGAGGTGCGCGGTATCGCGAACCGGACGAACGTCGACCAAAGAGCCCGGCAGGAAAGCACGGATAGAGTCGACATCGACAGTGAAGCCGCCTTTGACTTTACCGTTGATCACGCCCTTGACGATTTCATCTTTCTCGAAGGCGGCTTCAAGTACCTTCCACGCTTCAGCGCGTTTGGCTTTCTCGCGCGACAGACGCGTTTCACCGAAGCCATCTTCGACGGCTTCCAGTGCGACGTGAACATCATCGCCGATCGCAATGGTCAGTTCGCCATTGTCGTCGCGGAATTGCGCGGCGGGGATCTGACCTTCGGATTTCAGACCTGCGTTAACGGTAACCCAGTCACCGTCAATGTCGACAACCTGGGCCGCGACGATAGCGCCTGGCTCCATGTTGATGTCGTTAAGAGACTGTTCAAACAGTTCAGCAAAGCTTTCGCTCATGGTGTTCCTACGTGATCAACGTTGTTGAGGCAGTACTGCCTTCTCCGTACCACCAGCAAGTACGGGCCTAATGTCACTCTGCTTTCGAGGGCGTTAGCGCTGGTTCGACCTAGCCGGGCTCACCGCGATGAGTTTAGTGCCCTGCCACGTCATGACGCCGCATCGAAAGCGCCGCAAGGGAGAATCAAACGCCGGTTGCTAACCCCCTTTGGATCAGCAGTTCGGTTATCCGATCAACCACTTCCGGTATGCTCAGGCGCGTGGTATCAAGCGTAATGGCATCATCTGCCGGCTTGAGAGGTGCCACGCTGCGCTGCGTGTCGCGTGCATCGCGTGCCTGAATCTCCTTCAAAAGACTCGAAAGACTAGCATCCACGCCGGCTTCGCGCAACTGAAGATGCCTTCTGCGCGCCCGCTCTTCGGCACTCGCGGTTAAAAAAATCTTTAGCGGAGCGTCATCAAACACCACGGTGCCCATGTCGCGACCATCGGCGACCAGCCCCGGGGCCTGGCGAAAATCGCGCTGGCGGCTTAGCAGCGCCTCACGCACCAAAGGCAGCGCGGCCACTTGAGAGGCGCGCTCGCCGGCTTGCTCGGTACGAATCGCGCGCCCCACGTCCTCGCCTTCCAAAAGCGTCTTGGGCATGCCGCCTTCCACCGGAAAGGCCACGTCGAGCCGCTCGGCGAGTTTCGCCACCGCGGGCTCGTCATCCAGCGCCACATTGTGCTTAACGGCCGCATGCGCGGTGAGGCGATAGAGCGCGCCGCTATCCAAAAGATGCCAATCCAGCCGCTCGGCGATCAGCCCGCTGATCGTCCCCTTGCCCGCACCGCCTGGGCCGTCGATGGTAAGAACCGGTGCCTGCTCAGACATTCGCTCCCTCCACCTTCAATGCCAACCCGATACGGGTGGCAAGCTCAACAAAGTTGGGGAAGGACGTGGCGACATTGGCGCAGTCGTCAATCACCACCTCGTCGCTTGCTCGCAGCGCCGCGATGGTAAACGCCATGGCGATGCGGTGATCGCCCAGGCTATCGATAAGACCGCCGCCATAGCTCGGCGCATCATCGCGGCCGCCGCCGACGATATCGATGCCATCTTCCACAACCGTATGCTCGACACCCAGCACGGCAAGCCCATCGGCCATCGCTTGAATGCGGTCGGACTCTTTCACCCGCAGCTCTTCGGCGCCGCGCAGGCGTGTGGTGCCTTCCGCATTGGCAGCGGCGATAAACAGCGCCGGGAACTCATCGATCGCCAGCGGCACCTGATCAACGGGGATATCAATGCCTTTAAGCGGCGCATAGCGAATACGAATATCCGCCACCGGCTCGCCGCCGACCTCCGCCTGATTGGAGAGGGTTAGATCCGCCCCCATCAGCGTCAAGATATTGATCACGCCGATACGCGTGGGGTTAATGCCAACGTGCTCAAGGGTAATGTCCGACCCTGGCGTGATGGCTGCCGCGACCAAAAAGAACGTCGCCGAAGAGATATCCGAGGGCACGTCGATCGGCCCGGCGGTGAGCCGACCGCCGCCCGCTAGCCAGCAAGTATCCCCCTCGCGGGAAACGGGGTAGCCAAAGCCGTTCAACATGCGCTCGGTGTGGTCGCGGGTCGGCGCGGGCTCGCGTACCCGGGTCTCGCCGTTGGCGTACATGCCGGCAAAGAGCACACAAGATTTCACCTGGGCGCTGGCCATCGGCATGTCATAATCGATGCCTTGCAGCGCGGCGCCGCCGTGAATCTTAAGCGGTGGCCGGCCGCCTTCGGCGGTATCGATCACTGCTCCCATGGCGCGCAGCGGGTCGGCGACCCGCCCCATCGGACGTTTGGTGAGCGAGGCGTCGCCGGTCAATTCGCTATCGAAGGCCTGCCCGGCCAAAAGCCCGGCAAACAGGCGCATCGCCGTGCCGGAGTTACCCACGTAAAGCGGCCCGGATGGCGCTTTTAACCCGTGCATTCCCACGCCGTGAATGGTCACGCGCCCCTGGTGCGGCCCCTCGATAGCCACGCCCATTTCGCGAAACGCCTGCAGCGTGGCGAGGCTGTCTTCGCCTTCCAGAAAGCCCTTCACCTCGGTCACGCCCTCGGCAAGGGCGCCGAGCATGATCGAGCGGTGGGAAATCGATTTATCTCCGGGTACTCGCAAGCGGCCCTGAGCTTGTCCGCCCGGGCGCACGCGGTACGTCACTTGACCCTGTGGTTGCATTAAGTATTCCGCCTGATAACTGGTTTTGTTCAATAGCGATTCAAAGTAGCGGCGCGCGTGACTGGCGCGGTCAAAAGTGGCCAGCATCGCGTCGCTATCGCCCGCCTCTACCGCCGTGCGCAACCGCTTAAGCCCAGCCTCGAAGTCGTCGAGCGAGGCTAGCACCGCATCGCGGTTAGCGATAAAAATATCCCGCCACATGACCGGGTCACTCCCGGCAATCCGGGTGAAGTCGCGAAAGCCTCCCGCCGCGTAGCGAAAAATATCCAGCCGCTGATCCTGGCGCGCCAGCGTGTCCACCAGCGAAAACGCCAGCAGATGAGGGAGGTGACTGGTGCGCGCCAGCACTTCATCGTGACGGGCGACGTCCATCTCCAGCACCTCGGCGCCGGTGGTTTGCCAGAGCTTTCGCACGCGGGTGAGCGCGGTGGGATCGACATCGGGCTCGGGGGTGAGAATCACTTTATGATTCACGTAGAGCTTGGGATTCGCCGCGGCCACGCCGCTTTTTTCCGAACCCGCGATGGGGTGACCTAGCACCAGCGTCGGGGGCACTCGGCCAAAAACGCGCCGCGCGCACTCACGGATCGTCGCCTTGGTACTGCCCACATCGGTGATCACCACTTGCGTGATATCCAAAAGTGAGCCGGCCAGCTCTCGCATCACGCTTTCCATCGCCAGCACCGGCACCGCGAGCACAATCATGCTCGCGCCCGGTAACTGCTCGGAGAGCTTCGTTCCACCCGAATGAATCAAACCCATCTCGATGCCGCGTTCGATCTCGCTGGCATCGGGGTCGCAGGCGATAATCTCCCCGCCAAAACCCGCTTCCCGCAGCGCCGCCGCGAGCGAGCCACCAATCAACCCCAACCCGACGATTAAAAGGCGTGATTCACTCACGCGACTCGGCTCGCCAGGGGGCAACACAACGTCGCTTGAACCCGCTACGCTCACAGCACGCCCTGGGGGTAGGAGCCCAGCACTTTCAAATCCGAGGCGCGCAGGCGCACTTCATCGAGCATGGCGGAGATATGCGGTTCGGCGTAGTGCCCTTTAAAGTCAATAAAGAAGACGTAGTTCCATACGCCGCTGCGTGATGGGCGTGTCTCCAGGCGGGTCATATCGATCTGATGGCGATGGAAGGGCTCTAGCAGATCGTGCAGCGCGCCGGGCTGGTTGCGCATCGCCACCACCAGCGAGGTTTTGTCGTCGCCTGACATGGGCACGTCTTGGCTGCCGATAATCAAAAAGCGCGTGGAGTTATCCGGTCGATCTTCGATTTTCTCGGCGATACGCTCCAAGCCGTAGAGCTTGGCCGCCATATCACCGGCAATCGCGGCGCTGTGCCACTCGGTTTTTACCAGCTTCGCGGCTTCGGCGTTGGACGCCACCGGCACCCGCTCGGCGTGTGGGAAGTGAGCATCGAGCCACTTGCGGCACTGGGCAAACGATTGCGGGTGCGAGTAGATACGCGAGACCTTGTCTCGCCGGGTATTCTCGCTCACCAGCAAATGGTGGTGGATGCGCAGCACCACCTCACCGCAGATATGGATGGAAGACTCCATGAAGGTATCCAGGGTGTGGTTCACCACGCCCTCGGTGGAGTTCTCCACCGGCACCACGCCATAGTTCACCGCCCCCGCTTCGACCTCACGGAACACTTCGTCGATCGCCGCCATGGGCAGACTCACGGCGCTTTCGCCGAAGTGCTTAAGCGTCGCCTGCTGGGTAAAGGTGCCTTCCGGACCGAGGTAGGCAACTTTTACCGGCTGTTCAAGCGCCAAGCAGGCCGACATGATTTCCCGAAAAAGCCGCGCCATCTCCTCGTCATCCAGCGGGCCAGCGTTCAACGCCATGATGCGGCGCAGCACCTGCGCTTCCCGCTCGGGCCGATAGAAGACCGTTGACGCATCTTCAGCGCGTTTGACCTGGGCGACTTCTTGAGCGCAATTGGCGCGCTCGCTGATCAAGCGCAGAATATCGCTATCGAGTTGGTCGATGCGCTGGCGAAGCGCGTCGAGCTTGACGGATGTATCTGACATCGTGTCTTAGCCCCTTCTCTGTTCAAAATCTGCCATGAAAGCCACCAGCGCATCCACGGCCTCTTCCGATACGGCGTTGTAAAGACTCGCGCGCATCCCTCCCACGCTGCGGTGCCCTTTGAGGTTCAAAAGCCCCGCTTCATCGGCCTCCGCGAGGAACGTCTTATCCAACGCCGAGTCGGCCAGCACAAAAGGCACGTTCATGCGTGAGCGGTTAGGCAGCGCAATGGGATTGGCGTAGAGTTCACTGGCGTCAATCGCGCCGTAAAGCTTTTCCGCCTTGCGCTGATTAATGATCTCCATCTGCGCCAGCCCGCCGATATCCTCTCGCAGCCACTGGAACACCAATCCCGCCAAATACCAGGCATAGCTCGGCGGTGTGTTGACCATCGAGCCCGCCTCGGCAATGGCGCGGTAATCAAATAGCGAGGGAATCGGCTGCTGGGCCTGATCGAGCAGGTCATCGCGCACGATCACCAGCGTAAGCCCCGCCGGGCCGATGTTCTTCTGCGCGCCGGCGTAGATCACGCCGTACTGGGAGACATCCAAGGGCGCGGAAAGAATGCTTGATGACAGATCGCACACCAACGGCACCTGGGCACCATCGCGGCGTCGCGCACCGGGGGTGTAATCAAACGCCAACCCGCCGATGGTTTCGTTGGCGGTAAAGTGCAGATAGGCGGCATCGTCGCTTAGCTGCACCTCATCCGGGCGTGGCACCGCCGTATGGCCGTTGGCCTCGCTGCTGGCGGCAACGTGATGGGGCAACTCAAGGTGCTCAAGCTCTTTTAGCGCTTTTTTCGACCAAATGCCGGTGTTGATGACATTGGCGCTGCCACCGCGACCCAGCAGGTTCATCGGCAGCATGGCAAACTGCAAGCTGGCACCGCCTTGTAAAAACAGCACCTTGTAGTTATCCGGCACCCTAAGAAGCGCGCGCAAATCGGCTTCCGCCTGTTCGGCGATCGCGACGAACTCGTCGCTACGGTGACTCATCTCCATCACCGAGAGGCCGCGCCCGTGGTAGTCGAGCATCTCTTCCTGGGCACGCTTGAGAACCGCCGTGGGCAGCGCCGCCGGCCCCGCGCAGAAGTTAAAGTGACGCGTCATCGGCTCCCGGGGCCTCCTCTTGGTGGGTGTCTTCGTCGTCTACGTCGAGCTCGATATCCTCCGGCTCCTCGACGCGCACCGTCTTGACAAGCTTCTCCTCTTTACCCAAGCGAATCAGCATCACGCCTTGGGTATTGCGCGAGGTGGTCGATACTTCCTCCACCCGGGTGCGCACCAGCGTACCGCGGTCGGTGATCAGCATCATTTCATCGCTGTCGTAAACCTGCATGCCGGCGACAAGCGCACCGTTACGCTCGCTTGTCTGCATCGCAATCACGCCCTGGCCACCACGGCCGCGCAGCGGGAACTCGCCTAGGCGCGTGCGCTTACCGTAGCCGTTTTCACTCGCGGTGAGGATGTAGATCGGCTCCTCTTCCGTCCCGCTTTCCACCACGGCTGGGGCGTCGTCGCCTTGCGCATCGCTTTCGGCATCAATTTGCTGATGTTTAGGGATTATCAAGCTGATGACTTCGGCGTCGTCCGCCAGGCGCATGCCGCGCACACCGCGTGCGGTACGGCCCATCGCGCGCACGTTACCCTCTTCAAAGCGGATCGCCTTGCCGTTGGAAGAGAGCAGCATGACGTGATCACTGCCGGAGGTAATCGCCGCGCCCACCAAGCGGTCGCTCTCATCCAGATCGATGGCGATTAAGCCCACGCTGCGCGGGCGCGAGAACTGCTCGAGGCTCACGCGCTTAACCGTCCCTTGGGCAGTAGCGAAGAAAATATAGTGGCTAGGATCGTAGTCGCGCACCGGCAGAATAGCGTTAATCGCCTCGCCTTCATCCAGCGGCAGCAGATTCACCAGCGGCTTACCGCGCGAACCGCGGCTGGCGGCGGGCATTTCGTAAACTTTCAGCCAGTAGACCTTGCCGCGATTGGAGAACAGCAGCACGGTGTCGTGGGTGGATGCCACCAGCAGGTGCTCAATGACGTCCTCATCCTTCATCGCCGTGGCTGACTTACCGCGACCGCCGCGACGCTGGGCCTGGTAGTCCGAGAGCGGCTGGGTTTTGGCGTAGCCCGAACGCGACACCGTGACCACCATGTCCTCTTCGGCGATCAAATCCTCCATCGACAAATCCAGATGGCTCACCTGAATTTCCGTGCGGCGGTCGTCGCCGAACTGATCGCGCACGGCGTGCAGCTCGTCGCGAATCACCTCCATCAAGCGATCGGGCGAGGCGAGAATCTCGGTAAGCTCGGCGATTTTTTCCAAAATAGAGAGGTATTCGTTGAGCAGCTTCTCGGTTTCAAGCCCGGTCAAGCGGTGCAAGCGCAGCTCCAGGATCGCCTGCGCTTGAGCGGGCGAGAGACGGTACTCGGTGGCCGACGGGTTAAGCCCAAAACCCTCCTCCAGGTCCTCCGGCTTGCAGGACGTGGCGCCGGCTCTTTCGAGCATGTCAGTCACCTGCCCCGGGCGCCAGCTGCGATCAAGCAATTTCTGTTTCGCTTCGGCGGCGTTGGGCGAGGCTTTGATCAGCTCGATCACCTCGTCGATATTGGAAATCGCGACGGTCAAGCCTTCTAAAATGTGGCCACGCTCGCGGGCTTTTTTCAGCTCAAAGAGCGTGCGGCGCGTCACCACTTCACGACGGTGGCGAATAAAGGCTTCTAACAGCTCTTTTAAGTTGAGCGTGCGCGGCTGACCGTTTTCCAGCGCCACGATATTAATACCAAACACGTTTTGTAGCTGCGTCTGGGCGAAGAGGTTATTGACCACGACCTCGCCGGATTCGCCGCGCTTGATCTCGATCACCACGCGCAAGCCATCTTTATCCGACTCATCGCGCAGCTCGGCAATGCCCTCGATGCGCTTCTCTTTGACCAGCTCGGCGATCTTTTCGATCAGCCGCGCTTTGTTCACCTGATACGGCAGCTCGGTGATAATAATGTGGTCACGGCCGGTTTTATCATCGTGCTCGACGGTGTGGCAGGCGCGCACGTAAATACGCCCACGGCCCGTGCGGTACGCTTCAAGGATGCCGGCGCGGCCGTTGATGATGCCGCCGGTGGGGAAGTCAGGCCCCGGCACGTACTCCATCAGGTCATCCACCGAGAGCGTGTAGTCGTCGATCAGCGCCAAACAGGCGTCGATCACTTCACGCATATTGTGCGGGGGAATGTTGGTCGCCATGCCCACGGCGATACCCGAGGAGCCGTTGATCAGCAGGTTCGGCACCTTGGTCGGCAGCACATCGGGAATACGCTCGGTGCCGTCGTAGTTATCCACCCAGTCGACGGTCTCTTTTTCCAGATCGGCGAGAAGCTCATGCGCCAGGCGCGCCATGCGTACCTCGGTGTAACGCATGGCCGCGGCGCTATCACCGTCGATCGAGCCGAAGTTACCCTGGCCATCGACCAGCACATGGCGCATCGAGAAGTGCTGCGCCATACGCACGATGGTGTCGTAAACCGCGCTATCGCCGTGGGGGTGGTATTTACCGATGACATCGCCGACCACGCGCGCCGATTTCTTGTACGGTTTATTCCAGTCATTACCCAATTCGTGCATGGCGAACAAAACACGCCGATGCACGGGTTTTAAGCCATCGCGCACATCGGGAAGCGCGCGGCCGATGATAACGCTCATCGCATAGTCGAGGTACGACTGTTTGAGCTCGTCTTCAATATTGACGGGCAGAATTTCTCTGGCGATGTCACCCATGGAAGTCAGATCCTTTGCACTGCTTTGGCACTGCGAGAGTTGAAAGCGCTAATACCGCCCTTAGCAACACAACAGGGCGGCGCGCAGATACCGCGACATCATACCACTGCAGGCGCGGCAAGGGCAGTGAGAGGCAACAGGATTCCCACTGAGCGTGGCAAGCCGATTAGAGGCTAAAGGCCTCTTTTTCAAGGGACAACGCGTTTAGCGCCTGGCGCACATCGCCTTCGATCGGGGTGGCTTTATTGGCTTTCATATCCAGCAGCACAAAGGTGACATCCGCTTTTGCGACTAAAGCACTATCCCCTGCGCCATCCTGGCGACGAATGATTTGGTGGTGGCATACCGCGCTGCGCTCGCCTACTGCGGTGATGCCGGTCAACACCACCAGATCATCGCCTGCCACTGCCGCGGCTCGGTAATCGATGTTTAAATTGACCACCACAAAGGCTTTGCCGGCCTGATGCAGCTCTTTTATTAACGCGGGATGCTCATCAAAAAACGTCCAACGCCCCTCCTCCATGAACTCTAAGTAACGCGCGTTATTCACATGGCCATAACCATCGAGGTGATAGCCACGAACGCGCAGTGCCGTGCGTGAAAGTCGATCACTCATCCTCAAAACCCCTTCTGCTGGCAGTTGAAACAGTGGTTAAAACGGTGGTTGAAACAGCTAAAGTTAAAGGCAGACACCAAATCAAACACAAGTTTGAAACACATACAACATCGTGGTGTTAAGCAATCACGCTGGCAGGTGAGCGCTGCTTTCGCCATAATGAGCGCCCTTTTCTCTAGGACAGGCGATATGTGGTTTAAAAACCTGCTGTTATACCGCCTTCACGGCGCGCCGGAAAACGCTCAAGAACTTTCTCAAGAACACTCTCAAGAACACGCACAATCGCCCTCCCTTGATGCCTTGGGCGACGCCTTAGCGGCGCACGCGGCGCGCCCGCTCGGCAGCGCCGATGCGCGCCGGATGGCTTCCGGCGCCGCCGGCGACTGGGGCAGCAGCCCCAGCCGCTTGGCCACCTCGCGGGTGGGCAGGCGGTGGATATCGCTGCCATCGAGCAGAACCGAGCCGCCCATGGGCGCGGCCAGCCGCGCCATGGTGCGCAGCAGCGTCGACTTGCCGCAGCCATTGGGCCCGAGCAGCACGGTGAGCTGACCATCCGGCACGTCAAGGTCGAGGTCCGTGAGTATTGGCGTGGCGCCATAGCCCGCGGCAAGAGCGCGGGCCTGGAGTGGCGACTTTTTGCCGAAGGCGTGTCCGGTCAAAATCATCGGCTTCAGAAGGTGTAACGCGCCGAAAGCGTCACTTTCAAAGGATCGCCCGGGTAGACCCGCGATGCCCGGTAGCCACCGGTCCAGTGCTCCTCGTCGGCCAGGTTCTTGCCGACCAGGGAGATATCCACGTCGCCCTTCTCGTAGAAGACACCGGCGTTGAAGAGCGTGTAGTCAGGCAGTGGGAACCCTTCCTGGAACGTCTCCCGCTCACCGACGTACTCGGCGCCAGCGCCCACCGCGAATCCGCTACCCAGGTCGTACTTGCCCCACAGCGTAGCGGCATGGTGAGGAGCCCCCTCCTTGGTCTTGCCTTCGTTTTCGGCGATCTCGTCTTCGGTCACCTCGGCGTTGTTGTAGGCGTAGTTGGCGATGATCGACAGACGATCGGTGAGGTTGCCGATCGCTTCCAGTTCCAGGCCGGTGGACTGCTCCTGACCGCGCTGGCGGTAAAGGTCAGGATTGCTGGCGTCATTGGCCCAGACGACAATGTCGTCGTTGACGATATGGTAGAGCGCCGCGGTGAACAGCAGATCGCCGCCGAAGGCGAGATGCTTGGCGCCGACCTCGAACAGGCGGCTAGTGGTCGGGTCGAAAGGGCCACCTTGTGCCGATGTGTAGCCGAAGTTGGGCTCAAAGCCCTCGGCGTAGGTGCCGTAGAAGCTCAGGTCGTCGGTGTAGCGGTAGACTACCCCCAGCCGCGGTGCCAGGTCGCTGTCCGAGTACTCTTCGCCTCCGATGGCCTGGGTGCTGAAGCTAGAGTAGCGCAGGCCCGCGAGGAAGTCCCAGTCACCCAGGGTGACCTGATCCTGCACGAAGAGTCCGGTGCGCTCGTTATCTTCTCCCCAGGGTCCCCAAGGATCCACCAATGGATAACTGTCCACCGGGCGACTGATGTTCTCCGGGTCGAGCACATCGAAGACGAAGACATTATTCGCTTGCTGATCCCTTGATTCTTTCTCCTGGCGCATCGCATCGGCGCCGACCACCAACTCGTGAGCGAAGTTGCCGGTTTCAAACTCACCGGTCGCGTAGACGGTACCGCTGAGAGTCTCGGCTTCAGTGTCACGCTCACCATAGCGAATGGTGTACTCGCTGCCTGAAGGTAGCGTTGCGCCAAAACCAACGCGATGCTCCCTCAGGTCCTCTTCGTAGTCGTGGTATTGAAGCGAAGCCGAAAGGCGCCACTGATCCGACAGGGCCTGATCCAGGGAGAGAGCAGCGGTGAAATCCCGGGTATCTAAACCGTCACCGGGCTGAGTCACCGAGACGTCAATAGGCACCACGCCGAGGTCGCTGGCGTCACGCAGGTTGGGCTGTCCCCGGTCCAGCACGGTTTCGCGGTTGGTGTAGCTCAGCTCCAGGTTGAGCCGGGTGTCCTCGCTGGGTACCCACGACATCGAGGGCGAGAGACTGTAGCCCTCGTCAAAGATTTCTGTCCTGAACGAGTCGTGGTCCCACTTCGAGGCATTGAAGCGATACAGGAGCGTGCCGCTGTCGTTTACCGGCCCGGTGGTATCGACGGCAAGCAAACCCTGGTTGTCTCCCCCACCGAAGGTGCCCAGGTCGCCGCGCACCTCATGCCGGCTCTCGGCCAAGGGCTTCTTGGTGACGATATTGACTACCCCGCCGGGTGTGGCCTGACCGTAGAGCACCGCCGAAGGCCCCTTGATGACCTCGACACGCTCGACGTTGGCGATATAAGGCTGCGTCCAGAAGTTGTTGTAGACCCGCTGGCCGTTGACCCGCCGGTCATCCTGATTGCGGAAGCCGCGAATGGTAAGGTCGTCGTAGACCGAGAACTCGTTCATCCCGGCCACATAAGGAGCCACATCGTTGAGCGTAAGAAGGTTCTGTTCCTCGATGACCTCCTTGGTGACGGCATTGACCGTCTGGGGCACATCGAGAATGTGCGTTTCGGTCTTGGTCGCGGCGAAGGTGGAGTCGGCGAAGTCGGTGGTGATCGCACGGCCCACGACCTCGATGGTCTGCAGCGAGGTCTCACCACCATTCGCCTGGGCGGTTTCGCGCGCCAGTGTCACCCTGTCGGCCCCGGTAAAGCGGGCATCCAGACCGGTCCCTGCCAGCACCTCGTCTAGGGCCTCGGCGGCCGAATACTGCCCGTCCAGGCCTTCGCTGGTCTTGCCCTGGGTTAATTCGGGGTTAAAAGAGAGGCTCAAACCCGCCTGCTGAGCCAGCGTATTGAGCACCGAGGTAAGAGAGCCAGCGGGCACATAATAGGTCTGGCGAAGCTGTGTTTCCGCTTCAGCGCCATCCTGTTGCGCAAAAACGCTGGTTGGGAGCAGTGACCAGCCGGCAGCGGTCGCGATCCCGATAGCCAGGGCAATAGGTCGAAGTGTAAATGGTTTGGAAGACGTGGAGAAAGACATTGTTGATCCCTTGGAGTTTTGGTGTTCTGCCTATCAAGACGAACCCGAAAACAAAAGGGACAGCAAATACGAAAAATTTTTATTCTTTTTTGCGGTTAACGCTGATCAACCAGGGCGTAAAACGCTGTGTCTCAATGGGCAGCGCGCGCGCAAGAACATCAAGCGCTTTATCCATATCGTCCAGCGGCAGCACGCCAGAGACTCTCAACGGCGCGAGTTCAGCTGCGTCGTAACGCAGCACGCCTGGGTAGTAGCGCGCCAACGCATCGAGTGCCTCGTTCAGCGGGCGATTATCCAGCACCATTGTGCCCGCCGTCCAGGCAGGCTGCTGGGTTAAGTCAAGCGCTTGCGGTGAATAGATGCCATGGCTCACCTCTCCCCCATGGCCGCTATCCACTTCCTGGCAGGCGGTATCGCGCGGGCAGACATCAACGCGGGACTCGTACACGGCCACCCGCATCGAAGGCGCACCCGCCTGGCGCAGGCGCTGGACACTAAAGGCGGTTCCCAGGGCACGCACACTTCCTTCAGGCGTCACGACCTCCAACGGCCGCTGGCTGTCGGGCGCCACCTCGACAAAAACCCGTCCTTTTAGCAGCTCAATACTGCGCCGTTTCTGGCTGAAAGCGATATCCACGGCGGAGTCGGTATCAAGCGTCAGCTCGCTACCATCTTCCAACACCACCGTATTGCGCTCGCCCACGGCGGTGTGGTGATCCGCCAGCAGGTAGTGCGGCGCCGGCGTTCCACTCGCCCACCAGCCTGCGGGAATCAGTGAGAGCAACAGTATCGCCAGGCCGCCGGCTTTTCCTAACAGACGGCGCCGATGAACACGCTCCTGCTGAAAAGTATATTCCAGGGTTTTGCCGAGCCCCGGCTGCTCGGCACTGGAAAAGGCGCTCCATGTACTGCGCATCGCCTCCCAGGCACGTCCATGCTCATCGTCGCGCTGTAGCCAGCGCTCGAAATCGCGCCGTTGATCAGGGGAAACATCCTCATCGGCAAAGGTCACGCACCATTGAGCGGCTTCCAGTAGCGCCTTTTCAGAAGGAGGAGTTGGAGAGGATATGGGGGGACAAGATTGATGCGGTCTCACGTGTTAGAACTCACACTGTGTTTGCCTGGAGAGCACGATGACAGTGCAGCAGACCCTGCGCAACATACTTTTTCACCATGCTGACACTCACTCCCAGTTCCTCGGCGATGTCGGCCTGTGACGCACCATCAAGGCGAAAGCGTAAAAAGGCTCGGCGTGGCTTATCTCCCAGCCCGTCCAGCAGCGTAGCCACGTGCTCTAGGGTATCCAGCACTTCATTGATCTCTTCCGCCGAAGGGGCAAACGCATGCTCGGCTTCCATTTCTGCATAGGTCTCACGCCACGTCTGCTCAAGGCGCGCCCGTCGCGCGTTATCAATCAAAAGACGGGTGGCAATTTTAGCCAGAAACGCCTTGGGCTGTTTCACGCCATTTTCATCTGTGCAACTTAGCACCCGGTAGAAGGTATCATGAGCACAATCTGACGCTCTCTCCGGACAACCTAGTTTCTGTTGCAACCAGTTCTTCAGCCACTGGTGATGAGACTGATAGAGAATCTCTGTCTGCGCATGGGAGGATGCCTTGGGGAACGACGTCATAGCTGACCCGGAAAATAATGCAAATGAAAGTGATTATAATTTAACTGACAATCACTCTCCTCGCAACGCCCGCGAGGGGATCACTCGGCGCTAAAAACCCAGCTAAATTAGAAAGTTCTGCGAAAATAGGGGGGGAGGCAAACAGTCGAGGAATCAATAGATATTCTGGCCAGCCTAGCGCACCACGAAAACGGCTACGCGCGCCGGTTTGCGGATTGTTCGGCTTGCCTAAGGCATCTTGCAAACGTCATGGCGTCAACGCACACTAGCTTTCTCCCTCTACCTCCTTTAAATGAGGCGCATCATGCTGCTAGCGGTGGTTGCCATTATCGTGGGTCTTGCTCTTTTGGTCTGGAGCGCTGACAAATTCGTTGAAGGCTCCGCCGTAACCGCCGGCCACTTCGGCATGCCGCCGCTTCTGATTGGCATGGTCGTGGTGGGGTTTGGCACCTCGGCACCGGAGATGGTGGTCTCCGCGCTGGCGGCCACTCAGGGCAATCCTGGATTGGCGCTTGGCAACGCCTACGGCTCGAACATCAGCAATATTGCGCTGATCCTGGGTATCACCGCCTTGATTAGCCCGATTGCCGTTCACTCGCAGGTACTGCGCAAAGAGCTGCCGCTACTCGCGCTTATCACTCTGCTGACGTACTGGCTGCTATGGGATGGCAGGCTGAGCTTTTTCAATGCGCTGGTGCTGATGGCGGTGTTTGCTGGCTTGCTCGGCTGGTCGATCTATCAGGGCATGACGCAAAAATCAGACCCTATGGCGACCGAGGTGGAAGCAGAGCTTGAAAGCCAGGGCATGACGATAAAAAAAGCCGTGTTCTGGCTGGTGATCGGGCTTGGCTTGCTGATTTTAAGCTCGCGGATTCTGGTCTGGGGCGCGGTGGATCTCGCCACGGCCTTTGGCGTCAGTGATTTGATTATCGGGCTGACCATTGTCGCCATCGGCACATCGTTACCCGAACTCGCCTCCTCGGTGATCGCCGCGCGCAAAGGCGAGCACGATCTCGCCCTAGGCAATATCTTAGGCTCCAACTTGTTCAATACCCTGGCGGTGGTCGGCATTGCCGGGCTGATATCTCCCATGGCGGTGGCGCCGGAAGTGCTCAGCCGTGACCTCGCTGTCATGACCGCCCTGACGTTATCGCTCTTCGTCATCGGTTACGGCTTCCGCGGCCCCGGCCGCATCAACCGCGTCGAAGGCGGCGTACTGCTCGCTTGCTTTATCGGCTATACAGCGTACCTGGTGACAACGGCTTTTTGATTTCATACCGATATAACCGTGTATAGCGTAATTGACTGTTTCTGCCGAGGGTTGGTGCTTGAGCAAAGATAAGTGCTCTTATGTAAGATATATCTTACAAAAAAATAATCCAATTATTACAAAGAATTATATTTTTTGCCCCAGCTCAACTCCTTTGTTTAACGCGCCTTGATCCGTCCTTCGACTCCGCGTATGTTACGCATTTTTACGGGCAGAAAGCGAAAACCAACCCAGCCAAAATATTGCTTTCCCCAAGAAAGGTTTTTGGCATTTGCCAAATGGTGCTGCCATGAAGGCGGCTGTAAGGAAGCAGCACTCGCTGCGTAAAAACACTGATGGATCAACAAGGGAACACCATGCAAAAACTAAAAATTGCCGCCGCCGTAACGGCATTAAGCGTACTCTCTGGCTGTGCCTCTATCGTTGGAGAAAAAGAGCAGTCTGTTACTATCAACAGCACGCCCAGTAACGCCAATGTTGTCATCACTGACGAGCGTAGCCAAGAAGTCCACTCTGATACCACGCCAACTACCGTGCAGCTGCGTAAATCCGATGGTAGCTATTTTGGCGGCAAAACTTACACTGTTGAAATTTCAAAAGATGGCTACGAATCCCGCACGATGATGGTTAACTCCACGCCTAACGGCTGGTACATCGGCGGTAACCTCATTTTTGGTGGCTTTATTGGTTGGCTGATCGTCGACCCGCTTACCGGAGCGATGTACAACCTCTCTCCCGATAGCCTCAATGCCTCACTCGGTGAAAGCGTCGCTACCACAGCAAACGGCGACTCCGAAATCACACTCGTCCTAGTGGAAGACGTGCCCTCGCACCTACTTGACGACATGCAGTACCTCGGCCAAATCTAACGGCCTGCAAAGCACCGCTTTCGTGGCGGTGCTTTTACTTCCCACGATAAGGCTTTTAAAACAGCTCATCTCCTTTCAAAAAAAGCGCTCTCCTGGCACCAAAAGGTGAGACTAGTCGACGCCCTGCCCTCCATGGGCCCCGGCAAATTGAAAATCTTCTTTTCGCTGCTATGTTCAGAGTCAGGGTTTCGTGTTTATACCCTATCGAAACCGTCAGCCAACCAGGGAGGAAACATGAAAGCCATTACTCGCAACGACCTGAAGATCATGAACGAGACGGAGCACGAAGATTTCGTGCTGATTAACGTTCTACCACGGGAAGTCTTCAACGAGCAGCACATCCGCACCTCGATTAACATTCCGGTGCAGGATGATGATTTCGTCAAGAAGGTTGAAGACGTGGCAGGCAGCAAGGACCGCAAGATTGTGGTCTACTGCGCCAACTTCGAGTGCGATGCCTCACCTAAAGCCGCCGAGAAGCTTGAGGAAGCCGGATTTACTCAGGTGTACGACTACGAGGGCGGCACTGAGGATTGGTTCGAGAAGCGCTGACCCTTACCCAAATCCCGCCTTTATTCGACATAGGCCTCCTCCTGCGAAGGGGGCTATGCAGAAGAGACCTATTCAAAAGCGTGAACCCGGCTGTTTGAGAAACTCGATCTCCTCAGGCGTAGAAGTGCGACCCAGTACGTCGTTGCGGTGCGGGTAGCGGCCGAAGCGGTCGATGATTTCTTTGTGTTTTATCTCATATCTAACGTTATCCGCCGGCGCGAATGCCTTGAACAAGGCGTCTGCCTGCTCGTGGATAAGCCGCGATTCGCTGTGCATATAGGGCATCAGCAGGAAAGTGCGCTCGTCCTGGGTTAAGTCATCGAGTGCGCCGGCGGCCACGGCTTCCTGAGCGAGCACTAGCGCTTGCGCGTCTTGGGCAAATGCATCCGGTGTGTTGCGGTAAATATTGCGGGAAAACTGATCGAGCACGATCACCTCGGCCAGGCGTCCTTTTGCAGAGGCGCGCCAACCATACAGCTCTCCGGCAATGGCCTGCTGCAGCACGCCAGAGAAGCGCGCCTTGAGCTCTTGATCAAACGCCGGGTCCACTCGCCACCACTGCTTAGGCGCAATCTCGTGAAACCAAAAAGTGAGTATGTTCTGGTACATGGGCACACCGCTTTTTTGCTCAAACTGATGTGAAAACGCCTCCGCGAGGGAGGCGCTTTGGGATTGCGTGGTAGCGCGGCGATCAAGCAAACACTTGCGTCCACTCGCTGCGCTTATCCAGCAGGCCGCGCGCGAGCTCTTGGGCGCCTTCGAGGCTGTGGCTAGCGGCCCAACCACACTGCATTTCGTTGCAGGCAGGCACTTCGGTGGCGTTGAGTACGTCTTTCAGCGTCTGCTCGACCATGTTGACCACGTCATCGTAGTCGTCGTGGTTGATCATGGCGATATAGAAGCCGGTCTGGCAGCCCATCGGGCTGATATCGACGACTTTATCGGAGTGGTTGCGCGAAAGCTCGGCGAGCAGGTGCTCAAGCGAGTGCAGCGCGGGCATCTCCATGTGCGCCTTATTGGGCTGGCAGATGCGCAGGTCGTATTTATGGATACGGTCGCCCTGCTCACCCTCTTTAATATCGGCGAGGCGAATGTAGGGCGCCTTAACCTTGGTGTGATCCAGGTTAAAGCTTTCAACATTCATCTTTTGTTCGGTCATGGTCGCTCCTTTCGCTATGTCGCTGGTCTTGAAACTCGCCCCTATTCTACACCCCTCGTCTACACCTTGGGCGCGTCAAAGTTCCACGGCTCGTCGGTGTAGACGCAGACATTGGCATCTTCGATATCGCCGTCGGGGGACTCGACGTTCTCAGCGAAGAAAGCTTGAATCTCCTGGCGCTGGCAGTGCGCCTCGAAGGCTTCGCGGTTCGCCCAAATCTCGTGAAAAACGATAGGGTAACTCTCCCCCTCGGCGAAGGGGTTTTGAATCTGGCGTGTGACGGTGTAGAGCAGGCAAGCATCTTCCCGGTGGGCATTGGGTTCCAGCGCTTGCAGTGCTTTGAACACCGCCTCTTCTTTGCCGGGCTTGGGTTTAAAGCTGGCCGTGCAGTAAATCTTTTGTGACATGATAGCTCTCTGGTGCGTTAGAAAATTCCATTATGCGCGCCGTGACAGCGACTGACAAAAACCACTAGCGCAGCAGGCGCTCTGCTAGGGTTTCCAACTCCGGCACGGTCATATCCGGCTCAATACCCCAGGGGTCAAACGGTGCCTCTGAGGAGCGGCGAATCCAGGCGCTGCGAAGCCCGGCGTGGGTCGCGCCGATGACATCGAAGGGGTTGCTGGAGATCAACCAGGTCGCCTCGGGGCGCGCTTCAAGGCGAGTGCGCAGGTACGCGTAAACGGCAGGGTCGGGTTTGAAACGCTTGACGTCATCCACGCTGATCACGTCATCCATGTGGTGCAGAACGTTTGCCCGCTCAAGCAGTGTTTCCACCGCCTGGCGGGTACCGTTTGAGAATGCCACACAGCGCATGCCAGCGTCGCGCAAGGTATCCAGCGCGGGCACCACATCGGGAAAGGCGGGAAGCTCGGCGTACACCGCCATCAGGTGATCGTGATCGTTATCGGAGAGGCCGGTTTGTAGCGCGCGATCGGTGAACACCAGGGCTTCGCGGGTACACTCAGAAAAGGGCAGGTAGTGCCCCATGAGCCCATGACGAAAGCTGTACTCCAGCTGCTTATCGCGCCAGCGGCGGGCAAACTCGGTAGCCTTTTCGGGTTGGGTCAAGCGGCGCTCGAGCTCGGCGATAACCCCTTGCGTATCAATGAGGGTGCCATAAACATCAAAGGCAATCACGGCTTGCATATTGGCTCCTTAAACAGCGTCAACCACACTATGTGTACAGCATAGCGAACACCTTACACGTTAGCCCTTAAAAAACCCGCTAAAAAACGCCGCCACCCCTCTCAGGGCAGCGGCAGGTGGAGCACAGGCCTAGAGCGTCAGCGCGGCCTCTTTTTGCCCCTGCTTGAGATCGCCCGAGCGTGAGAGTTCATCGGTGACGCGGTCGACTGCGCGTTTAACCCGGCCGATCATGTCGTCCACCTCTTCGCGATTGATGGTCAGCGGTGGCGCAAACCCAAGGATATCGCCTTGCGGCATGGCGCGGGCGATCAGGTTCTCTTCAAGTGCCGCGGCGGCGACACGCGGACCGACTTTCAGTGCCGGGTCAAAGTGCTCGCGCTGCGCGGCATCCGGCGAAAACTCGAGTGCGGCCATCAGGCCCACGCCGCGCACATCGCCTAACAGCGGGTGGCCGTCAAACGTGGTCTTAAGCTGCTGCTGGAAGTAAGCGCCGGTTTCGGCGGCATTGCCCACCAGGTTCTCGCGCTCGATGATGTCCAGGTTCACCAAGCCCGCCGCACAGCCTAGCGCGTGGCCGGAGTAGGTCCAGCCGTGGCCGATGGGGCCGTATTCACCGGTGCCGGCTTCCAGCACTTTCCATACTTTATCGCCCACGATCACCCCGGAGAGCGGTTGGTAGGCGCTGGTCAGCCCCTTGGCGATGGTGACCAAGTCGGGCTGGATGTTGTAGTGATGGCTGCCGAAGTCGGAGCCGGTACGGCCAAAACCGCATACCACTTCATCGGCAATCAGGAGTACGTCGTACTTATCCAGCACGGCTTGAATTTCACCCCAGTAGCCCTCCGGCGGCGGCACGATGCCGCCGGTGCCGAGCACCGGTTCGCCGATAAAGGCGGCCACGCTGTCCGGGCCTTCCTCGAGAATCATCGCTTCAAGCTTCTCGGCGCAGAACGCGGAGAATTCGCGCTCGCTCATGCCGTGCTGTTCGGCGGCGCGGTGGTAATAGTACGGCGCTTCGGTGTGGCGGATGGTTTCAATTGGCAGATCGAAGTGATCATGGAACGCCTTTAGGCCAGTCAGCGAGCCGGAGGCGATGCCCGAGCCGTGGTAGCCGCGCATGCGCGAGATCACCTTTTTCTTCTGCGGGCGACCGAGCACGTTGTTGTAGTAACGCACGATTTTGAGCTGCGTTTCGTTGGCGTCACTGCCGGACATGCCGTAGTACACCTTGGACATGTTCATGCCGGCGATTTTCAGAATGCGCTCGGAGAGGGCGATCTGCGGCTCGTTCGCGTGGCCCACATAGGTGTGGTAGTAAGAGAGCTCCATCGCCTGTTGGTAGATGGCTTCGGCGACTTCGGTGCGGCCGTAACCGATATTCACGCAGTAGAGCCCGGCAAAGCCGTCGATAAATTCGCGACCATCTTTATCGACGATAGTGATCCCTTTACCGCCTGTTATCACGCGCCCCGGCGCATCGCCGTGGGCGAAATCACGCAGATGAGTGGAGGCGTGAAACGTGACTTTACGGTCGCGGTCGATTAAATCCTGATGCAAGCTCATGGCGTTCTCTCTGTACAATAATCCTCCGCATTGGCGGAGTGGACAAACGTTATTCAAGTGGCAAGGGCAGGTGCTAAGCGAACCGTCTTTTTCAGGGATGAAAAAGTCGAGCGCCCAAGGATGGGTTCACAGCGTGTTCGCGTGTACCTGCCCTCGCCACGTGCTAGCGCAAACAATTAGCTACCGGAAACAGACCCTAGCGCGCCGAGGCAGTAGTATTTGGTTTCCAGGTACTCATCGATACCGCTGGCGCCCCCTTCACGGCCAAGGCCGGACTGCTTCACGCCGCCAAAAGGTACCGGCGGGCCGGTCATTTTCACCGAGTTGACCGCTACCATGCCGAACTCCAGGGCGCGCAAGAGTTTCCAGATGCGGCGAATGTCGTGGGTGTACACGTAAGCCGCGAGACCGTAATCGGTATCGTTGGCAAGCTCGATCACTTCGTCATCGTCGGCGTAAGGCGTGATACCGGCGATGGGCGCGAAGCTCTCCTCTTGCCAAAGACGCATGCCGCGGGTGATGCCCGTGAGCAGCACCGGCATGAAGAAGTTCGGCCCCGGTGCCTGGCTCTGGTCGCCGGCGACCAGCGTGGCGCCCTTGGAGATGGCGTCATCGACAATGCCCGCCGCCTTCTCGACCGCTTGCCGGTGAATCAGCGGGCCGAGGTCGATTTCACTCTCAAGCCCATTGCCCACGGTCAGCGCGGCCATGCGCTCGGCAAAGTGCTCGACAAATGCATCGTGGATGGATTCGTGCACCAGAATCCGGTCCGCCGCGAGGCAGTCTTGGCCTGCGGTCTGGAACTTGGCCGCCACCGCCGCGAACGCCGCCTCTTTCGGGTCCATATCCGGCCCGACGATAAAGGGCGCATCGCCGCCGAGCTCCAACGAGAGCCGTTTCACGGTGGGGGCGCTCTGCTCCATCAACAGACGCCCAACGCGGGTGGAGCCGGTGAACGACAGCGCCTTGATACGCGGCTCGGCGCAGAGAATCTTGGACACTTCGGGCGGGTCGCCCAGCACCACGTTGAAGATGCCCTCCGGAATGCCCGCGCGCTCGGCAAGCTCGGCCAGCGCCAGCGCCGAGAACGGGGTCTCATTAGCCGGTTTAACAATCACTGGGCAGCCCGCGGCCAAGGCAGCGGCGGCTTTGCGGGTGATCATCGCCAACGGAAAGTTCCACGGTGTGATCAGCGCGGCAATGCCCACCGGCTCTTTGATCGTGCCAAGCGAAGCGTTGGGAATGTGGCTGGGTATCGTCTCGCCGTAGGTGCGCTTGCCCTCTTCGGCGAACCAACGCACGAAGCTTGCGCCGTACTCCACTTCGCCACGCGCATCCGGCAGCGGCTTGCCCTGCTCCAGGGTCATGAGGGTGGCCAAGTCTTCGCGGTTGGCTTGAATCAAATCGTACCAGGCCAGCAAACGCTCGCAGCGTTCATCCGCGCGCATCGCCCGCCAGTGCACATAGGCGGCGTCGGCGGCGTCCACTGCGGCGGTAATCTGCTCGGGTTCCAGCAGCGGGATATGGCCCAAGGCTTCACCGGTGGCGGGGTCTGTCACCACCTCTTCGCGGCCACCTTCACCGTGGGTCCACTTGCCATTCACGTAGGCGTATTGGCGAAAAAGGCGTGGATCTTCCAGGCGCTTGGCGAGTGTGGTGGATAGTGTCGTCATGGCAGCCTCCCCTGAACGGCGGCGCAAAAGAAAACAAAACGGCCGACAGGGCCGTTGGCGTTTTGATGCTGCCAGGGTAAGGGAGAGCGCGCCCGAAGTGCTTTTGAAAGCGCGGGATTTAAATCGCGTTTTTTTTGTCGCGCCCGCGCTGAGGTCGTGTTTTTTTGGCTAGTCGGTGAGCGCTTCGGCGTCGATGCCCACCGGCGGGCGCTTGACCGTTTTGGTCACGATATAGGTGCAGTAGCGCTCGATCCCGACATCGGACACCAGCCACTGATCCATCAGGCGCTGGTAGCTATCGATGGAGCGCGCTTCAAACTTGACTAAATAATCCACCCCGCCGCCCACTGCTACGCACTCGGTCACTTCCGGCGTCACCATCACCAGCGACTCAAAGGCCTTGAAGCTTTCGGCGTCGTGCTTTTTTAGCTCGATTTGTACCCACACGGGGTTACGCGGTATGAGTACATTGCTATCAAGGCGCGCGCTGTAGCCTTGGATAACGCCCGCTTGCTCTAGGCGCTTGACCCGCTCCCAGCAGGGGCTCACGGAAAGGTTGATCGCCTCCGCGAGCTTGGATTTGGTGATCCGCCCGTCGCGGGAGAGAATTTCTAGAATTTTGAGATCGTATCGGTCCAATTTGGTCATGGTGAGTACGCCACGCCTAGGCGTTAAGACGCTCCACCACATCGGCAATCACCGCGAGGGTATCGCCCATATTGATTAGCGCGGGCGCACGCCGTGCCATCAACACTCCATCGCGCTCGGCGCGGTAGGCGACCGGCTCGGTCCCGCTGCGGGTCATGTCGTAGACGTAGGCAATCGTCTGGCCTTTTTCCACCTCGTCACCCAGCGCCACCAATAGCTCCAACACGCCCGCGTGCTGGCTCTGCACGTAGCAGCTGGCATCGGGCATATCCAGATACACCTGCCCGCCCGCGGGCATCTCGACCTCGCCGGCCACAAGTCCATAGTGGATCAAAAAGTTGCGCACGCCGCGCTCGGTAATCGCCATGCTTTGCGGCGTGGAGGTCCCGCCGCCGCCCAGCTCGGTGGCGACAAACACCTTGCCCTGGCGTTCGCAGGCGGTATCGAAGAGTTTCTCCGCGTCGAGCTCAAACATCACCATGGCGTAGGGCGCGCCAAAGGCTTTGGCGCCTTCCAGCGCCGCCTGCTGCTGATTTTTGTCGTCCAGCACATGGGAGGCGGCAAACGGCAGAATATCCAGCGTGCGCCCGCCGGAGTGCAGATCCAGCACCACGTCGCTCATCGGCACCAGCACACGGGTGAAATAGTCGGCGATCTGCGCGGTGGCGTTGCCGTTGGGGTCGCCGGGGAAGCTGCGGTTCATGTTGCCGCCATCCAGCCCCGAGGTGCGCTTGCCGGCGGTGACCGCCGGGGTATTCATACACGGCACGATGATCACCCGACCGCGCACGTCGTCGGCTTTCAGGGTTGAAGAGAGTTTTAACAGCGAGGTGATGCCCTCGTACTCATCGCCGTGGTTGCCCCCGGTGAGAAGCGCCGTGGGTCCGTCACCATTTTTGACCACGGTGATCGGAATCATCACCGCGCCCCAGGCGGACTCATCAGTGGAGATAGGCAGTTTGAGAAAGCCGTGCTGCACACCGTCGGCATCGAAATCGACGGTGGCGGAAATCGGGCTGGGCCGCTTGCTCATATTAAAGCTCCTTGCGTGTCTTGGTGGTGCTTGCGCTATTTAACAAACAGCTGACGGGGAAAGTCGGCCAGCGTCTCGCAGCCATCCTCGGTGATCAAAATACTTTCGGTGATTTCCAGGCCCCAATCCTCTACCCAAAGGCCGGGCATAAAGTGAAACGTCATGCCGGGCTGGAGCACCGATTCATCCGAGGGGCGCAAACTCATGGTGCGCTCGCCCCAGTCGGGGGGGTAGGAAATACCGATGGGGTAACCGCAGCGCGCACCGCCGCGGTCGAAGCCGTATTTATCCATCGCCGCGCCCAGCGCCATGGCGATATCAGCGGTGCGATTGCCCGGCTTGGCCACGGCGAGGCCGTTCTCAATGCCCTCCAGAAGCGCGGATTCGGCACGCAGAAAATCCTTGGGCGGCGTGCCGAGATACACCGTGCGCGACATCGGCGCGTGGTAGCGCTTATAGACGCCGGCAATTTCGAAAAACGTGCCCTCGCCCTCGCGAAACGGCGTGTCATCCCAGGTCAGGTGCGGGGCCGCCGCATCCTTGCCGGTCGGCAGCATCGGCACGATCGCCGGGTAGTCGCCACCAAACACCTTGCCACTCTCATCCACGTAGCCTTCGATACCCACGCGGTAAATCTCGGAAACCAGTTTACTTTTGGGCAGCCCCGGCTCGATCACTTCCAGTATCCGCGAGTGCATGCCCTCCACAATCTTGGCTGCCGTGCGCATGTAAGCGATCTCTTGGGGTGACTTGATCGCCCGGCACCAGTTGACCAGGCCGTTGGCATCCATAAAGCGCGCATGGGGCAGCTCGCGTAGCAAGCTTTGATACGCCTTGGCGGTGAAGTAGTAGTTATCCATCTCCATGCCCACCACCCCCTCATGCCAGCCACGGTCCGGCATGATCGACTGCGCCAGATACTCCATGGGGTGCATATCAGGGTTTTGGACGTAGTAATCCGGGTAGTAGGTGATATTTTCTGGATCAATCCAGCAGGTTAACAGCGCGCCGTTGGCATCCATGCGACGGCCAAACCACACCGGCTCACCCTCCAGGCCGACGAGCACACACTGGTGTACATAAAACGACCAGCCATCGTAACCGGTAAGCCAAGCCATGTTGGAGGGATCGCTAACGATCACCACGTCAATACCACGGCTCGCCATTTCAGCGCGCACCTTCCACAACCGATTCGCGTACTCGTCGCGGGTGAAAGGCAGGGAAACCTCACTCATCGGGCAACTCGCCATTAAAGATCGCTAAGAACCGAAAAAGCGACACATGTCGCTTTTTCGGGCCACAGGATCGACCCTGGCCACCACCACAGTTGGCCCGCCAATGTCGTCTTAGGCTGATACTAGCACCACTCCTCGGCTGCCGGTCAAAGCCTTTATGACAAAAAAACCGTTCACCCGTGATAGCGTTAGCATTAATGCCCCATAACACCGAGCCGAAGGGAGCCAAGATGAAAATTGTCGTACACATCAAGGGTGAAGCCGAGCAGTGGCGCGAGGCACTGGCTGACGCTTTTCCCGAGGCGACTGTCCTCACTAGCGATGCCTGCGCCGAGGAGCGCAAAAACGCCGACTACCTGGCGGTGTGGAAGCCACCCGAGCACCTGCTGCGTGAACAAACCCAGCTAAAGGCGATGATCAATTTAGGTGCCGGGGTGGATTATCTGCTGCGTACCCCCGGGCGGCCAAAGGAGGTGCCCATCGCCAAGCTGCGCGACGCCGGCATGAGTGAACTGATGGCGGATTATGTCCTCTATGGCGTGCTGCACTTCTACCGCAGCTTCGACCGCTACGCCGCGCAGCAGGCCAATGCCCAGTGGCAGCCGCACCCGGTGGAGGAGAAGTCACAGTGGCCGGTGGGCGTACTAGGGCTTGGCGCCATTGGTGCCCATGTGGCCGAAACGCTTAGCCAGGCGGGCTTTCCCGTCTCGGGGTGGAGCCGCTCACCCAAGCGGATCGAAGGCGTGAACTGCCTTCACGGCGACGACGGCTTGGAGAACATACTCAGCCAAGCCAAAACGCTGATCACCCTGCTGCCAGACACGACTGAGACGCGTGGGATTATCAACGCTAAACGCCTCGGCCAACTGCCCCAAGGCGCGAGCCTGATCAACCCGGGCCGCGGGACGCTGGTGGATGAAAACGCGCTGCTCAAAACGCTCGATGCGTCGGAAGGCTTGCGCGGGGCGATGCTGGATGTCTTCCCCGAGGAGCCGTTACCCGCGGATAACCCGCTATGGCGGCACCCAAAGGTCACCATCACCCCGCACATGTCCGCCCCTACCCCGTTACATGACGCTATCGATCAAGTGATCGCCTACATACGCGATTTTGAAGCCGGTAAATCCGTCACCACCGTTGACCCGGAAAATGGCTACTGACACGTAACCCCCCAGGCGCTATAGTCAGCGCCCCGTGCCAACGCCGATAGAAGGAGCGCCGCATGTTACTCACTCGCCGTTCACTGACCCTGGCTATTGGCGCGCTGACCGGTTGGCTTTCGGCGCTCCCCTTGTGGGCCGATGGCACACCGGCTGACGCCACGCACGGCGCGCTCACGCCGTTTGAGGCTGAGTACCGCCTGGAAGTGAAAGGCTGGCCCAGCGCCACCATTACTCACCGGCTGATAAACGAGGCGCACTACTGGTTAAGCGATATGCGCTTTTCGGTGGCCGTGGCACGCGGTCAGGAGCGCAGCCAGTTCTTCATCGACGATGACGCCACCCGTTCGCTCCACTACAGTAGCAGCTACTCCCTGCTCGGCATCGGTAATAGCTACCAGCTCAATGAAGCCGATATCGTGTCACTTGATCGCCAAGCGGCAATTATCGACCTCGCCCGGCGCGCGGGCAGTGAAACCTGCACCGCCATCGTCCCTTGCGACGTCCACTTTGTCGATCATCGAGGCCGCGATGAGCACTTCCAGTACTATTTGCAAAGCGAAGCGCCGCTAGAAGTGCCCGCCGGTCAGTTTGACGCGCGCACGGTGGTGCTGATCGATGCCGAGAAACCCGACCGTGATATTCGGATCAGCTATCACGCCGACTATCCAGGGCTTATCCTCAAAGCGGTTTACCAAAAAGATGGCAAACGCGACACCCAACTGACGCTCACCCAATTGAGCTCGCACGGAGGCAGTTAAGGTTCACCATGTTGTCTGGCTTAATGATCGTGTTACTCCCGCTGGTGCTGGGGTACTTAGTGCCCGTGCGCCGCGCCCACTGGCAAGCCGTTATCAACCACGGCGTCAATGGCTCGGTCTATCTCATTTTACTGCTCATGGGGGTCGGCCTCGCTGGGCTTGAGAACCTCGCATCGCAGCTTTCGCGCCTAGGCGGTAACGCACTGCTGCTCTTTAGCATCACCACCACGTTAAACCTTGCTGCCCTTTGGTGGTTAGCGCGACGCGTGGCGCTTAAGGCCGGCACCTCGCCGGTGGTGAAAGATGCCCCAACCAGCAAGCTCGCGGCGATCAAAGGCTCGCTGCTACTGGTCGGGGTGGTGGCACTGGGCGTTACCCTGGGCGTGCTACTCGGCCCACGCCTGGGTGAGGCGCTTTTCGATACCGCGGATACGCTTGCCGAGTGGGTGCTGTACGCCCTACTGGCGCTGATCGGCTGTCAGCTACGCAACTCGGGTATGCCGCTTAAACAGATTCTGCTCAACCGGATGGGGCTGGCGATTGCGCTGACCTTGGCGGCAAGCTCTTTGCTTGCCGGGCTTTTGGCCGCCCCTCTGCTGTCACTTCACTGGAACGAAGGGCTTGCCATGGCCGCCGGGTTCGGCTGGTACTCGCTCTCGGCGATTCTGATTGGCGATGCGCTTGGTCCGCTGATGGGCGGGGTGGCGTTTTTCAACGACCTCACCCGCGAGCTTGTGGCGTTTATTTTGATCCCGCTGACGATCCATCGCTACACGGCGCTGGCGATTGGCTACGGCGGCGCCACCTCCATGGACTTCACCCTGCCGGTGATTCAGCAGCACGGCGGCGTTGCCTGCGTGCCCATCGCCGTAGTGAGCGGATTTATCCTCTCGCTACTCTCGCCGCCGCTGATCCTGTTTTTTCTCTCGCTATCCGCTTAAGCCGTTCGGGGGTAGCGCTTGGCTACCCCCGCTTCGCCGCTTAAACGGCAATCCCCGCTTTGCCCGCGCGAGCGGTATGGAGCTTTTTATAGCTTTCGATCAGGCGCTGGTGCCGCTCTATTCCGTTCAGTGCCATGCTGGTGGGTTCTAGGCCGTAAAAGCGCTCGCTTCCCTCCACCGAGCCGACAACCGCGGCCATGGTGGCCTCGCCGAACATGCGCTTAAAGTTGGGCAGGTAGTCGGCCAACTCAAGCTCATCATCGAGTTCGATTTCCAACACCGCCTGCAGCGCTTGGTAGAACAGCCCTCGCTCGACGGTATTGTCGTTATACTGGTGGAACATCTCGACGTACTCCAGCGCCTCTGCGTGGCGCGAAAGCGCCAGATTGATCAGAAGCTTGAGTTCCAGAATCGTTAGCTGTCCCCACACGGTGTTTTCGTCGAACTCAATGCCGATCAGCGTGATGATGTCGCTGTGTTCGTCGACCTCACTGGCTTCCAAACGCTCAAGCAAATCGGCCAGCTGCTCATCGCTTAAACGATGCAAGTTGAGAATATCCTCGCGAAACGCCAGCGCCTTGTTGGTGTTATCGACGATCAAGTCTTCCAGGGGGTAGACCTCGGAGTAGCCCGGCACCAGAATCCGGCATACCGGCGCACCAAGGTCGTCGTATACCGCCATGTACACCTCCGCCCCCAGTGCTTCGAAGATGCCGAAAAGCGTCGCGGCTTCGTCTTCGTTGCTGCCGGAGAAATCCCACTCGCAGAAATCGAAATCGGCCTTGGCGCTAAAAAAGCGCCATGACACCACGCCCACCGAATCGATAAAGTGCTCGACGAAGTTGTTCGGCTCGGCGACCGTCTGCGAATTGAAGGTCGGTTGCGGCAGATCGTTCAAGCCCTCGAAACTGCGGCCTTGAAGCAGTTCGGTCAGACTGCGCTCTAGCGCAACTTCAAAACTCGGGTGCGCGCCAAAGGAAGCAAACACACCGCCGGTGCGCGGGTTAATCAGCGTCACGCACATCACCGGAAACTGCCCGCCCAAGGAAGCATCCTTGACCAGCACCGGAAAGCCTTGAGCTTCCAGCGCGTCGATGCCTTCCACAAGATGCGGGTATTTGGCCAACACCTCGCGGGGGACGTCGGGCAAGGTCATCTCCTGCTCGATGATTTCGCGCTTCACCGCGCGCTCGAAAATCTCCGAGAGGCACTGTACCTGCGCTTCGGCGAGCGTATTGCCCGCGCTCATGCCGTTACTCAGAAACAGGTTCTCGATCAGGTTGGAGGGGAAGTAGACCGTCTCGCCATCGGACTGGCGCACAAAGGGCAGCGCGACAATCCCGCGATCGGCGCGGCCGGAGTTGGTATCGATCAAATGCGAGCCACGCAGCTCCCCTTCGGGGTCATAGATCTCCCGGCAGTGCTCATCCAGAACCCCCTCGGGCAGCGAATCGGCGGGCCCTGGCTGAAACCACTTCTCAAAGGGGTAGTGTACGAAGTCACTATTGGCGATCTCTTCACCGAAAAACTGATCGTTGTAGAAGAAGTTACAGCTAAGCCGCTCGATAAACTCACCTAGCGCCGAGCACAGCGCACTCTCTTTTGTCGCGCCTTTACCGTTGGTAAAGCACATCGGTGAAGCCGCATCGCGGATATGCAGCGACCACACGTGGGGCACGATATTGCGCCAGGAAGCGATTTCGATCTTCATGCCCAAATCCGCCAAAAGCCCACTCATATTGGCGATGGTCTCTTCTAGCGGCAGGTCCTTGCCTTCGATATAGGTGCGCGTACCGCCTTCGGGAGCCCCCATCAGCAGCGCCTGGGCATCCTCGTCGATGTTTTCGACGGTTTCAATCTGAAACTCGGGGCCCATCTGCACGACTTTCTTCACTGTGCAACGATCGATGGAGCGCAGGATACCCTGTCGGTCTTTATCGGAAAGATCGGCGGGCAGCTCGACCTGGATCTTGAAAATCTGTTTATAGCGATTCTCCGGGTCGACGATGTTGTTCTGCGACAGACGGATATTCTCGGTGGGAATATCGCGGGCGTTGCAGTACACCTTGACGAAATAGGCGGCGCACATGGCCGAGGAGGCGAGAAAATAGTCGAAGGGACCAGGCGCGGAGCCATCGCCTTTATAGCGAATCGGCTGATCGGAGATAACCGCGAAATCATCGAACTTGGCCTCCAGACGGAGGTTATCGAGATAATTGACTTTGATTTCCATGAACGGGGCCTAAATAGGTAACAAGAGGTGGCGCGCATCCGCGCTCGTTGCGCGCCATTATCCAGTTTTTACCCCGCTTCGTCTTGGGTCACATTCGGCTGACAAGGAACTCGTTAATGCGCGTTGGCGGTGGTCAGCGCAATCGCCTCACCTTGGCGGTCAAACGCGACCATTCGCCCGATATCGCCCATTTGCACCGCAATCACCAAGTGCGAAAGGCGTGATTCGATCACTTCCTCGCTGCCGGGGTGATCCATCGCAGCAACCAGGGCAATATCCCAATCAACGCCGGTGGCTTGGGACTCTTCCGCCAGCGTGGCCATGTCGTCGAGTTCGGTCGGGCATTTGTCCACGCACAGTACCGGGGTTAACACGCCGCCCTCACCGCGCTCGACGCTTTCCCGCTGCGTCGGCGTGGGAAAATCCGGTAGCTCCGCGCGCGCGAGCACAAACAGAAGGCGCTGAGGCACGGGCTGGTGGCGCGCTTCTTGAATCAGGTCGTCCAGGGTTGTCAGCATGACAGTCTCGCACAGTAGTAGAGGGTTTAATGGTGGCCAATGCCTATCTGCCGGCGCTGAGAAACTGGCGCAGGCGGGGTTCGTCGAGCACGGTCAGGCGCTGGCGGCTTGTTTCGATTATCTTCTGCTCACGCAGCCTGGTCAGCATGCGTGACAAGGTTTCAGGCGTCATCGCCAGCTGGTCGGCGAGCCAGCTTTTGGGCAGCGATAGACGCAGGGTATACGGGGTTTTCACACGGCCACGGGGCATTTGGCGCAGCAGGTAGCTCACTAGACGTGCCATGGCATCGCCCTGGGTGACCAGCGCCAAGTCCTCCAAACGATCGGTGAGTTCCAGTGCCAGCCGGCTCATGAATTCAGCGCGGCAGGCGGGGTGCGTGTCCAGCACTTGGCGACACGCGGCCGCGGGAAGCGCGATCACGTGCGTCATCCGTTTTATCTCGGCCGAATAGAGGTAACTGCCAAGGTTGGCCACCATGCTCAGTTCACCGAGCGTACTACCACGCTCGACATGGCGGATGGTGGCTTGGCTACCGTCTGGAGCGATTCTCACCAAGCGCACCATGCCTGTAATCACGATATAGAGCCATTCGGCAGGGGCATCTTGATGAAAGAGCCACTCCCCCTCTTCAACGTCGATCACTGCACTTTGCGCTAGCAGCTCAGTGCGCTCAAGCTCGGTCAGAGCACTTAACCAGGAGACACCGCCTAGCAGCTCGTTAAGCTGGTAAGGCTGGCAGAGCAAGTCAAGCGAGGAGCTGGGCGGTTGTGCCATGTTCATCATGCGTATCCTTTATCGATGACATCACTGCATCAAAGCGCCACCGCTGTCATCGTCAAGCGCGACACCTTCGACGCCAATCTCGGCTTCAAGCGCGAGCAAATAGTGGCGAAGACCGCGCCGGGTAGCTTGCTCATGCAGGCTGCGGCGCACTTGATCCGCTACGCTCGTGTAAGGCAGACGCTGCCCCTCTTCGCGCGCGTCGACCATGACGAGATGCCAACCATAGCGCGAGGCTAAGGGCCGCGCGTGCAGGCCTTGCGGCAGGTGTTGCAGCGCGCGGTCGAGTTCCGCCACCGTCTGCCCCGGCTCCAACCACCCCAGCTCACCGCCCTGCTCTTTTGACGGGCAATCGGAGTAGCGCGCTGCGAACTCAGTCAACCGCTCGGGATGCTGGCTTAGCATTTCCAGCAGGGTAACGCCCTGGTGATACTGGGCGTCCCGCGCCTCGGCATCGTCCGGCGCGGCGGCGAGCAGGATATGGCGGACACTCACTCGGGTCGGCGTGCTGAAGCGTTCGGGGTGGGTGGCATGGAAGCGCTCACAGTCGGCTTCGGAGGGCTCCGGTACCGCCAACTCGCGCTCCAGCAATTCCGCCACTGCCCTGTCTTCGTCAGCGTCTTCTGTCAGAAGCCCCAACTGCACGGCACGCTGACGGAGAAGCTCGCGCACCACCAGTGCCCGTGCCGCTTTGAGCTGAGCGCTGCCGGCGCTATCCGCCGGGTGGTACTGCATTTCGTGGGCGATGTCACGCTCTAAAATGGGCTGGCCACCGACGCTGACCGGTGGGGGCGTGGCCGCCCCCGGGAGCTGTTCAATATCGATCATCTGCATGAGATGACTCCTTTAACTTCTGCGGCGTACCAGTTGATAACGGCGTGTGATGTAACCAAACGGCACGCTCCAGACGTGTACCAAGCGCGTAAAGGGAAACAGCATGATGATGGTGATCCCCACAAAGATATGCACTTTGTAGATCCAGGAAACTTCCGCCATGTAATCCGCCGCGCCGCCGCTGAAGAAGATGATCGACTGCGCCCAACTAGAGAGCGTCAGCATCATTTCACCGTCAAGGTGGCCCAGCGAGAAGATGACCGTGACCATCCCCAGCGCGGCTTGTGACACGATAAGCGCCAGAATCAGCGTATCCATATGGCTTGAGGACTGCCGCACGCGCGGATTGGTGATACGGCGATAGAGCAGCATCGCCCCGCCGATCAGGCAGGCAATACCCGCCGCGCCGCCGACAACGATGGCGATAATCTGCTTGGTGCCCGCGTGCAGAAACGGCGCATATACCCAGTGCGGCGTGAGCATGCCAAACAGGTGGCCAAAGAAGATCACGATAATGCCGATATGAAACAGATTGCTCGCCAGGCGCATGTTTTTTGACGACAGCATCTGGCTTGAGCCGGTTTTCCAGGTGTATTGCCCATGGTCATAGCGCAAAAGGCTCCCCAGCAGAAACACCGTGCCGGCTAGGTAGGGATAGTAGCCATAGATCAAGTGTTGCAGGTATTCGCTAAACATGACGGTTCTCCTTTAGCGATCGCTTACACCACGACCGGCGGGGTCGGGGCTTGGCATGATGGTGATGGGGTCACTTGGCACGCTGCGCTTGCGTTCGGCAAGGCGGCGCCCTTCGGCGGACTGCAGCGCGCAATCCTGGTCGGACGCGGCGGAGAAACGCACCGCCTCCTCCTCCCACACGGCATCCAACGCTTCGGGCGTGTCGTCGGGCGCCTCGGCTTTGACTTCGTCGCGATGCGCCTCGGCCTCCATCTCGGCGCCGATCAGCGCCAGAAGTGCGTAAGGCACCAGCGCGTAATCCGCCCCGCGCTCCTCCAAACGCGCGGTCAGCAGCGCCAGGATGTGGCGAATTTCGCCCAGCCAACGGGCGATCTCTTCTTCCGGGCGGGTAGAGAGGTACTCTAGAAATAGCGGTAAGTAATCGGGCAACTCCCGCGCATCGAGTTCAAATCCGGCCGCCTGATACTCGTTCATCAAGTCGACCATGGCCTGCCCACGATCGCGGGATTCGCCATGAACGTGCTCGAAGAGCAAAAGCGAGGTCGCATGTCCCTTATCAAACAGGGCCACGTACTCAGACTGCAGCTCCAAAAGATCTGTGTCGGCTAGGGACTGGCACCAGGTCATGAGTTGTGCGCGCAGAGCAGGAGGCCAGCGCTTTTCTGCATCGATCAATTCAATCAACTCGCCGGCGGCTTGCTGTAGCTCGGCACTGGGGTAGTCGAGCAGCCGAGCCAGAACGCGCAGGCTCAACATCTCTTCCTGCGCGGCCGGTAGCAGGGTTTCTGCGACGTTACCCATGACGCGCCTCCTCGCTTTGTGCCTGTGGGTCAAAGCTCTCGACAGGCCTGACCAGGGTGGACGTGGTCGAGCGACCGTTAAACAGGCTCGGGGTGCTCTCACCATGACAGCCATCACCAAAGCTAAAGCCGCAGCCGCCGCGCTCAGGGAAGGCATCGGTGGCCATTTCACGGTGGCTGGTCGGAATCACGAAGCGGTCTTCGTAATCGGCGATCGCCAGATAGCGGTACATCTCCTCGACCTGGGCTTGGGTTAAATCCACCTCATCGAGCACCTCGGTATTGGCGCTGCCTTCGACGTGCTTGCCGCGCATGTAGAGGCGCATGGCCATCAGGCGCTTGAGCGCCAGCACTACCGGTGCCTCCTCCCCGGCGGTGAGCATGTTGGCCAGGTACTTCACCGGAATGCGCAAGGATTCGATCTTGGGCATCACGCCCTCAAACTCGACCTTGCCGGCCTCAGCGGCGGACTGAATCGGCGACAGCGGCGGCACGTACCACACCATCGGCAGCGTGCGGTACTCGGGGTGTAGCGGCAACGCCAGGCCCCAGTCCATCGCCAGCTTGTAAACCGGCGACGCTTGCGCGGCCTTAATGACGTTATCGGTAATGCCGTCCTTCTTCGCCTGAGCGATCACTTCCGGGTCGTTGGGGTCGAGGAAGATTTCGCGCTGGCGGTGATACAAATCCTGCTCGCTGGGCGAGCTTGCCACTTCCTCGATGCGATCGGCGTCATACAGCAACACGCCCAGATAGCGGATGCGGCCCACGCAGGTTTCCGAGCAGATCGTCGGTTGGCCGTTCTCGATGCGCGGATAGCAGAAGATACACTTCTCGGATTTACCGCTTTTCCAGTTGTAGTAGATCTTTTTGTAGGGGCAGCCGGAGATGCACATCCGCCAGCCGCGGCACTTGTCCTGGTCGATCAGCACGATGCCGTCTTCTTCGCGCTTGTAGATCGCCCCGCTTGGGCAACTTGCCACGCAGGTGGGGTTCAGGCAGTGCTCGCACAGACGCGGCAAGTACATCATGAAGGTGTTTTCAAACTGGCCATAAATATCGGCCTGTACTTTCTCGAAGTTGGTGTCTTTGCGGCGCTTGGCGAACTCGCCGCCGAGGATCTCTTCCCAGTTCGGGCCCCATTCGATCTTTTTCATCCGCTCGCCCGATACCAGCGAGCGCGGCCGGGCGATGGGTTGGTGCTTGCTCTCCTTGGCCGTGTGCAGGTGCTGATAATCAAACGTGAATGGCTCGTAGTAGTCGTCGATCTCGGGCAAATCCGGGTTAGCGAAAATGTTTGCCAGCACCCGCCACTTGCCACCGATCTTCGGCTCGATCTTACCGTCACGGCGGCGCATCCAGCCGCCTTTCCATTTCGCTTGATTCTCCCACTCCTTGGGATAACCGATGCCGGGCTTGGTCTCGACGTTGTTGAACCAGGCGTACTCGACGCCTTCGCGACTGGTCCAGACGTTTTTACACGTCACCGAGCAGGTGTGACACCCGATGCACTTGTCAAGGTTGAGGACCATGCCTACTTGGGAGCGGATCTTCATTTCACAGCCTCCTGCTCATAATCGTTGCCTTCGCCATCCAGCCAGTCGATCTTCTTCATCTTGCGTACGATGACGAATTCATCCCGGTTGGAGCCGACGGTGCCGTAGTAGTTGAAGCTGTAAGACAGCTGTGCGTAGCCGCCGATCATGTGGGTCGGCTTGGGGCAGATACGCGTGACCGAGTTGTGGATACCACCCCGGGTGCCAGAGATCTCCGAGCCGGGGATGTTCACCAGTCGCTCCTGGGCGTGATACATCATTACCATGCCGGTCTTGACCCGCTGGCTGACCACCGCGCGGGCGGCGATGGCGCCGTTGGCGTTGTAGAGCTCCACCCAGTCGTTGTCCTCGATCCCGATGGACCTGGCGTCTTCCTCGGACATCCAGACGATAGGGCCACCGCGGGACAGGGTCTGCATCATCTGGTTGTCGGAGTAGGTGGAGTGGATACCCCACTTCTGATGCGGGGTGATCCAGTTGAGTGCGATTTCAGGATTACCGTTACTCTTGGTCCCTTTGAGGCCCGCGACCGTCTTGGTGTCGATGGGCGGACGGTACACCAGCAGGCTTTCACCGAAGGCGCGCATCCAGGGGTGGTCCTGATAGAACTGTTGACGACCGCTGACCGTGCGCCACGGAATCAGCTCGTGGACGTTGGTATACCCGGCGTTGTAGGAGACGTGTTCGTCCTCAAGCCCAGACCAGGTGGGGCTGGAGATAATTTTGCGCGGCTGGGCCACCACATCCCGGAAACGGATCTTCTCGTCTTCCTTGGGCAGCGCCAGGTGGGTGTGGTCGCGCCCGGTAATCTTGGACAGCGCCCCCCAGGCTTTCACCGCGACTTGGCCGTTGGTCTCCGGTGCGAGGGTCAGCACGGTTTCGGCGGCGTCGATGGCCGACTCGATGCACGGACGCCCTTTAGAAGAACCTTCCCCTTTGCGCTTGTTGAGCTTGCCTAACAGCTCGACTTCGGAATCGGTGTTCCAGTTGATGCCCTTGCCGCCGTTACCCAGTTTCTCAAGCGCCGGGCCAAGCGAGGTAAAGCGTTCAAAGGTCTCGGGGTAGTGGCGCTGCACTTCCATCAGCGCCGGCATGGTCTTGCCGGGAATGGGCTCGCACTCGCCCTTCTTCCAATCTTTAACATCCACTTGAGCAAGTTCGCCGGGGGAGTCGTGCTGCAGCGGCAGGGTGACAAGATCGGTCTCCTCGCCCAGATGCCCCTCGCAGACCCTGGAGAAGGCCTTAGCGATGCCCTTGTAAATATCCCAGTCGCTGCGCGACTCCCACGCGGGGTCGGTAGCCGCCGTCAGCGGGTGAATGAAGGGGTGCATGTCCGAGGTATTGAGATCGTTTTTCTCGTACCAAGTGGCCGTGGGAAACACGATGTCTGAGTAGAGGCAGGTGGTCGACATGCGGAAATCCAGCGTCACCAGCAGGTCGAGTTTGCCCTCGGCGGCCTCATGCTTCCAGTTGACCTCCTCGGGGAGCACGCCGTCCATCTTGCCCAGGTCCTCGCCCTGGATGCCGTGGTTAGCGCCCAGCAGGTACTTGAGCATGTAGTCGTGCCCCTTGCCTGAGGCCCCTAACAAATTAGAGCGCCAGATGAAGAGGTTGCGCGGGAAGTTCTGGGGGTCGTCCGGGTCTTCCGCGGCAAAGGCCAGCTCGCCCTTCTTGAGCTGCTCGACGGCGTACTCCCTGGTCGACATGCCGGCTTCCTCGGCTTTCTTCGCCAGGCGCAGCGGGTTGGTATTTAGCTGCGGCGCGGAGGGCAGCCAGCCCATGCGCTCGGCGCGCACATTAAAGTCGATCAGGCTGCCGGGGTAGTCCTCGGCCTTGGCCAGCGGCGAGAGAATCTCCTTGATCTCAAGCTTCTCGTAGCGCCACTGCGACGAGTGGTTATAGAAGAAGGAAGTGGAGTTCATGTGCCGCGGCGGGCGGGTCCAATCCAAGCCGAAGGCCAGCGGCAACCAGCCGGTCTGCGGGCGCAGCTTCTCTTGGCCGACGTAGTGGGCCCAGCCTCCACCGCTCTGACCAATGCAGCCGCACATGACCAGCATGTTGATCAGGCCACGGTAGTTCATGTCCATGTGGTACCAGTGGTTCATCCCGGCACCGACGATGATCATGCTGCGCCCATGGGTCTTGTCGGCGTTGTCGGCAAACTCCCGGGCGATGCGCAGGCACTGCTCTGCCGGTACGCCAGTGATCTTCTCTTGCCACGCCGGTGTGTAGGGTCGGAGCTGATCGAAGGAGGTCGCGCCGTCGTCCTCGCCCTCTTTGCCAAGGCCTCGGTCGATGCCGTAGTTGGCGCACATCAGATCGAACACCGTGACCGCAAGCATCTCGCTGCCGTCGGCCTTCTTCATGCGCTTGGCGGGCAGCGCGTGGAACAGTAGATCGTCGGCGGCACCTTCGCTCTTGACGTGGTCGAAGTGCTCGTGCTCGATGCCGCCGAAGTAGGGAAAGGCGACCCTAGCCACCTCGTCGTGCTTCTCGGCAAGGGTTAAAAGTGGCTTGATCTCGGTGCCCTCGGCATCCAGGGATTCCAGGTTCCACTTGCCCTGGTTCTCCTCCTTCTCGCCCCAGCGAAAGCCGATGGAGCCGCGCGGTACTACGAGCTGGTCGCGATTCTCGTCCCAGGCCACGGTCTTCCACTCGGGGTTGTTGTCCTGGCCGAGGCTTTCATCGAAGTCGGATGCGCGCAGCTGGCGACCCGGGGCGTAGCTGCCGTCTTCACGCTTCTCGAGCTCCACCAGAAACGGCATGTCGGTATAACGGCGCACGTAGTCGGTGAAGTAGGCGCTCGGCTTCTCCAGGTGAAACTCTTTAAGAATCACATGGCCCATGGCCAGGCCAAGCGCGGCATCGGTGCCCTGCTTCGCGCTCATCCATTCATCGGTGAGCTTGGAGACCTCGGCGTAGTCCGGGGTGATGGAGACCGTCTTGGTGCCCTTGTAGCGCACTTCGGTGAAAAAGTGCGCATCCGGCGTACGTGTCTGCGGTACGTTTGAGCCCCAGGCGATGATGTAGCCTGAGTTGTACCAGTCGGCGGATTCGGGTACGTCAGTCTGCTCACCCCAGGTCATCGGCGAGGCCGGCGGCAGGTCGCAGTAGAAGTCGTAGAAGCTCATGCAGACGCCGCCGATCAGCGACAGGTAGCGGCTACCGGCGGCGTAGCTGACCATGGACATAGCGGGAATCGGCGAAAACCCAATAATGCGATCCGGCCCGTACTGCTTAGCGGTGTAGACATTGGAGGCGGCGACCAACTCGTTAAGCTCGTCCCAGTTACCGCGGACAAAGCCGCCGCGGCCACGTGCGCGCTTGTACTCTTTGGTCTTTTGCGGATCCTCGACAATGTAGGCCCAGGCGTCGACCGGGTCTTTTTTCAGCTCAAGCGCTTCCCGCCACAGTTTCAGCAGCGGCTTACGCACCAGCGGGTACTTCAAGCGGTTGGCGCTGTACATGTACCAGGAGTAGCTCGCCCCCCGTGGGCAGCCGCGCGGCTCGTGATTGGGGAGGTCGGGACGGGTGCGTGGGTAGTCGGTCTGCTGAGTTTCCCAGGTCACCAGGCCATTTTTGACGTAGATTTTCCAGCTGCACGAACCGGTGCAGTTCACCCCGTGGGTGGAGCGCACCACCTTGTCGTGCTGCCAGCGGCGGCGGTAGCTATCTTCCCACTGGCGATCTTCTTGGCGAAGTTCGCCGTGCTCATTAGCAAAGGGCTCACGCGCTTTGCGGAAAAAATTTAGCCGGTCAATGAAATGACTCATGGTCGATCTCCAGGCTTCTCGAAGGAAAGCAATCACCTGAAACACAGGCACCTTGGAGATCGATTCTGGGTGATTAAACAGCCGATTTCTGCCCGGTTACCTCCATATAGCCCCCTGCTACCCCTTAGGGGATAGCTTCCGCCAATACCTGGAGATAGGGGCGATGCAAAGGCGTTACGTTTGACCCAAATCATGCATTAATAGAGCATCTTTATTACTATATCCAAAGCCCGACTAATACACTCAAGTAATATCCCACGGCGTTTTGGCGAGATAACGGCGACTAAGATAAAAGGTGAAATGACATGAGCGACCCCGCGCTATCTCAACGCTTCCCGCTGCTGCGGCTGGCTTTTCGGCCCTTCTTTCTGCTTGGCGCCCTGTTCAGTGTGCTCGCGATGCTGGCGTGGCTCGCCTTCTGGCACGGTAACCTGTGGATTACGCCCTACGGTGGCATGTTGTGGTGGCATCAGCACGAGATGCTGTTTGGCTTCGCCAGCGCCGTTATGACGGGCTTTTTGCTCACCGCCGTGCAGAACTGGACGGGACGCCCCAGCCTCTCTGGCGGGCCGCTGTTGGCGCTGGTGCTCCTTTGGCTTGCCGCGCGGCTACTGCTGGCCTACGCGCCGATGCTGCCCGGCTGGTTTTTGCTGCTGGTGGACGTGGCCTTTTTGCCGCTGGTCGCCTGGGTGATGGGCAAGCGCGTGGTGGCCGCGCGTATGTGGCGCAATTTACTCTTCGTGCCGGTGCTTTTACTGCTCGCCCTGGCGAACGCAATGATGCACTGGGGCGCCCTGCAAGGCGATGGGTTGCTGATCCGCGAAGCGGGGCACTTGACGCTTTTTCTCATTACCGCGCTAATGGTGCTGCTCGGCGGCCGGGTGATTCCGTTTTTCACCTCGCGCAAGCTCGGGGTTAAACAACCCGAACCTCGGCGCATTATTGAGCTCACAAGTCTCGGCGCCATCGGCGCGGTGGTGCTGCTACAAACAGTGATCACCCTGAGCGATGTGCGGGCGAACGTTTTGCTGACCGTGCTTTTGGTGATCACCGCCAGCGCCAATGCGTGGCGCTTGGCGCGCTGGCAAGGCTGGTTAAGCGTGCGCGAACCGCTTCTCTGGGGGCTGCATGTCAGCTATGCGTTTATTTCCCTGGGGCTTTTGATGTGGGCGTGGCAGCTTTTCACCGGACAACGGGTGGAAACCGCCCTGCACGCCTTGGCGATAGGCAGTATCGGCACCATGATGCTGGCGATGATGGCGCGGGTTTCGCTCGGCCACACCGGGCGTGTCATCCGGACACTACCGGGTATCGGTATCGCGCTGGCGGGCCTTTTGGTCGCCGCCCTTTTACGCTCGGTGTGGCTTGTGCTGTTTCCGCAATCGAGCCATTGGGTCTATAGCGCTGTTATCATTATCTGGTGCTTAAGCTATCTGGTCTTTGTATTGCACTATAGCGTGCCTCTGCTCAGCGCCCGCCCGGACGGCAAGAACGGTTAGCGGCGCGCGCTGTCTCTGGTAGAACCCGTATCGACAAGGGGATTAGCGTGGCGGAACACTATGTAATGCTTAAACACCTGCATATTTCGATGGCGTATCTGAGCCTGCTGTTCTTTATTGTACGCGCGGTCTGGGCGGTGCGGGAAACGCCGATGTTACAGGCACGCTGGGTCAAGGTAGTGCCCCATGTTATCGACACGGCGCTGCTGACATTCGGGGTACTGCTCGCTATTACGCTCAATTTCTGGCCGCTGCCGGGCTGGCTCAGCGCTAAACTTGTCGCGCTGATCCTCTATATCGTGCTTGGCACCATGGCCATTAAGCGAGCCAAAACGCCAGCGAAGCGGGCTGGCTTTGCCTTAGCCGCCGTGGTGGTATTTATCTATATGCTGGGTGCCGCGATTCAGCGCACCCCGCTCTCCTGGCTAGGGTGATGAAATAGCGCAACGCGCAAGGCAGAAAAGGGAGGGAAATAGATGCGGCTGACTCAAATCGTTTGGTGCGCACTCGCCTACCTCTGTATCGGGTTGGGTGTGGCGGGCATTGTGCTACCCCTGCTGCCCACCACGCCGTTTCTGCTTTTGGCCTTATGGGCCGCCACCAAAGGCTCGCCTCGCCTAGCGCAGTGGCTCTACCACCACCCACGTTTTGGCCCTTATCTGCATGCTTGGCGCGAACAGCGAGCCATCCCGCGCCGCGCCAAGGGGGCGGCCATTGTGCTGATGGCAATGAGCTTTGGCATGCTCTGGTGGACGGGCGTCGGCGCTATGCTGCTGGTGGCGATGGCGCTCTTCTTCTGCGCGGTTTCCAGCTTTATTCTGACCCGCCCTGATACCTGCTAAGCTTCTTTTGCTAGATCATGCCGCGCCGAGTGCCTCGGCCGGTCCAAAGTGCTCGAAATGGCGCCTTTCCGCTGGCACGCCCAAACGCTCCAACCCCTGGTTGACCGCGACCATAAAGCCGTGTGGCCCAACAAAGTAGCAGCGCGCCTGTGACGGCACATAATCCGCCAGCAGCGCGTGATTAATACGCCCCTGGTAATCGCCGCTGTCGTCCCGTTCGTACACGGTAATGGTGTTGAGCGTCTCAGGGTGCGTCTTGCGCAGTTCGGCCAGCGTCTCGGCAAAGGCGTGATGCTCGGCATCCAGCGCGGCGTGCAGGTACGTTACCCGGCGGCCCTGCTCTAGCGCTTGTTTGGCAATCGGCAACAGGGGCGTTTGGCCAACTCCACCGCTGATCAGTATCAGCGGCTCTTCATCACCGCTGAGCGTCAACTCCCCCGCGGGCGGTAAAAGCGCGAGCGTATCGCCCACGCGCATGCGGTCGTGAAAGTAGCGGCTTGCAACGCCACTCTCCTCGCGCTTGATAGAGAGCCGGTAGGAGCGGCCGTTGGGCGTATCGGACAGGCTATAGTGGCGATAAACCGGCTCCCCGTCGATCTCAAGCTTCACGCCAATGTACTGCCCCGGGACGTGCGCGGCCACTGGCCCCCCATCTTCGGGCTCTAGGATAAACGAGCGGATCACGCGACTCTCTTGGTGCGTGGCAGCGATTCGGAAGCGACGCGGCCCGCGCCAGCCACCGGGCTGTTGCTCAAAGGCGCTATAACGCTCAGCTTCGAGTTCAATCAGCAGGTCGGCCAGCTCCTGATACAGCGCGCTCCAGGCGTCAGCCACCTCGGGTGTCACGGCATCCCCCAGCACCTCACCGATCGCCGCCATGAGGCACTCGCCAACAATCGGATAGTGCTCTGGCTGGATATCCAGTGACACATGCTTATTGACCACCGTTTCCAGGGTGGCGCGCGCTTGCGCCGGGGATTGGCGCAGCTGCACGTAAGCAAGCACCGATTTTGCCAATGCACGCGGCTGACCACCGTTTTGTTGATGCGTTTGGTTGAACAGCGGCATGACCTGCGGGTAGCGCGCGAACATCAATGGGTAAAAGCGCTGGGTGATGGTTTCTAGGTGTTCGGCCACCACAGGGGCGGTGGCTTTGATGATCTCTTCTTGGCTCGGGGAGAGCATAAACGCCTCTTTAAAGATTTATTTAAAATGCATCTTTAAAATATCAGCATCGCCTTTCTGCGTAAATACGTTGTGGCCAAACATTTCTCCCCGCCCGCCAACCCCGTACAATGGTGGCTTTCGCATCGCGTGACGCCTTATGCACCTGACTCGTTTTACCGACTACTCCATTCGCGTGTTGCTTTTCCTGGCCGTCAAGGGCGAGGAGCGGGCGACCATTGGCGAGATTGCCGAGACCTTCTCTATCTCGCGCAACCACCTGATGAAAGTGGTTCAGGAGCTCAACCAGAAAGGCTACTTAACCGCGATTCGCGGCAAGAAGGGAGGATTGATGCTAGGGCGGCCGCCTGAGAGCATCACACTCGGTGACTTGGTACGCGATACCGAACACGAGATGGCGCTGGTGGAGTGCTTTCGTGACGACAATGCCTGCATCATCACGCCCTCTTGCCGCTTACAGCCGATACTGAATGAGGCCTTGAGCGCGTTTCTTGCCGTCCTGGATGGTTATACGCTGGCCGATTTGCTAGAGGGCCACACTTCCCAACTTTCCCGCCTAATGCGCATACCCACCGTGCCGGTTAACGATTAGCCGTGTGCGTTTTTATCGGGTCTACAAAGAGCCACAGAAGCAGCATCACGATCGCCACTGGGAGGATGAGGCTCCAGGCAGCAACGCGCCACCCGTAGGCTTGGGAGACCATCGGTACCAAAAGCCATGAAAGCCCACCCCCCGCGAGAATGGCGCCGTGCAATCCCACCACGACACCACCCCAACGCTGCGGCGCCCAGCTACGAATATGCGCCACGCCCGCGCTGATCACCCCGCCCGCAAGGCCGAGTCCCACTGCCACCAAGGCAAACTCCCACGCCTGCTGCGCAGCGCCTAGCCAGAGTAAACATATCGCCTGTAACGCCAACAACATCTGTATGCCCGCGCAAGTGCGTAGTCGCCGACTCACCCAATACGACGGCCATGCCGCCACTCCCCCGACGACAACCGGCAGCGCGAACGTTGAAACGGGCAGCGTCTCAGGGTAACTCCCCCCAGGCGTGGCCAGCGCCAGCATGGCATACAACACCCAGCCCGCGACGACCGCGGCGCAACCAAGCGGCACCAGCAGCAGGCTGACCAAAACATGGTAGCCGCCCTCTTCGCTGTCTGCGGGTGTATCCGACAAATCGAGTGGTGGCATCGCGGCTCTGTGCGGTAAATGGGCTTCTCGTTATTGTCGAAAGAGAGGCGCAATGGGTCAAAAGGGCAAAAGAGGTAGGGTTTTCCGCCTTTTTATACCTATTCAGAAGTAATATATTTAATATATATTTATGGCATAAGCGCTTAGGCAACATCCAAACTAACGACGCGGATACCACCTCTTCTTCCCTACCCACCCGGGAGCCGCATGAAAATTTTACGCCACTCCCTTGTTGCCCGCATTGTCGCTTTTTTGCTGGTGATCAGCGGCATGGCGATCGCCAGTATCGGGCTCACCATGCTGATTGCCCAGAGCAGTCAAGGCGATGCCGCCGCCATCAATGTCGCCGGCTCTCTGCGCTTGAACAGCGCCCAAATCGCCGAAGCGCTGCAGCGCCCGTCCCATTATGACCCGGATAAAACGGCGCGCGAGGTCAACCGGCTCGCCGAGCGACTGAGCACCCGCTTGGAAAGCCCAGCGTTAGAGAAAGGGCACCCGTACACCCGTAACAGTAAAATTCTGGAACAGCGCAATGCGCTAAAGTCACAGTGGCAGCAGACGCTAACGCCCGTGTTAGATAACGCCCTTAATGGCGACGAGAGTGACGTTGCCCGCGCAAAGGCGGCACTGGATAGTTTTATCCATGATATCGACCGGTTTGTGTCCACCTTGGAGAACAGCACCGAAGCCAAGATTCGCCTACTGAGCGCCGTTCAGGTGCTGTTTTTAGTCTTGATCGCGCTGCTACTGCTCATCGCGCTCTACGATGTGCGCCATAATCTCGTCACGCCGCTACGCCAATTAATGGTGCTCAGCCGCGAAGCCGGGCGGCGTAATTTTCACTATCGCTCTAACTTTAAAAGCCGAGATGAGCTGGGGCAGCTTGGCCGCACCTTTGACCAGATGGCCTCAGAGCTCAATACCAGCTATCGCGAACTTGAGGCGCGGGTTTCGCTTAAGCAGGAAGAACTCAGGCGTAACAACCAAGCCTTACACATTATCCACAACGGTAGCCGCACGCTTTACGGCGGTGGCAACGACCTATGCGCGAGCGCGGCCCCTATGCTGCGCGAACTTGAAGAGCTGCTTGATATTGGCCCCATTGTGCTATCACTTCACAATGAGCACGACGACAGTGAGATGGAAATTTTAGCCACCCGCTCTCCTGAGCGTCCGCGCTACTGCCGTGATTTAGACTGTTTTGCCTGTCTGGAAGAGGCCCAAAATCCGCTGCCATTTTACGGCTTTAACAAAAATTGGGCTCATGAAGAGACGCAGGCGCAAACGCTCGTGCTCCCTGTCACCGTTGGCCATTTACTGCTAGGCCACTTAACGATCGGCTATGCCACGCCGTTAAGCCCCTCAACGCGTCAAATGCTAAATACCCTGGCAGATCACCTGGCCACCGCGATCTATTTACAGCAGCGCATCGAAGAACAGCAGCAGCTCTCCTTGATCAAAGAGCGCACCATTATCGCCCGGGAGCTACACGACTCGCTGGCCCAGTCGCTCTCTTACCTGAAAATGCAGGTCGCGAGACTTGAGCGGATGCAAATAAAACAGCTCCCCATGGAGCAGCAGCAAAGCGTCATGCATGACCTCCGCGAAGGCTTGAACAGCGCCTATCGACAGCTGCGCGAACTGCTAAGCACCTTTCGCCTCTCATTGGATAAACCTGGGCTACAACCCGCGCTGCAGCAAACCGTCGACGAATTCAGTGCACGCCTGGGCTTTCCAGTGGAATTCACCTATCAGGTGCCGCCGCACTTGCTCAGCGCTAATGAAGAAGTCCACCTCCTGCAAATCGTGCGCGAAGCCTTGGCCAACACGCTCAAACATGCCCGTGCGCACTGGGCGCACGTTAGCCTCACCTTTGAGCACGCGGAACTCCATCTGGCCATCGAGGATGACGGCATTGGCCTTTCCGACGATCAATCACCCCCCATGCACTACGGCCTGATCATTATGCGCGACCGTGCGCGCAACATTGAGGCCACACTCAATTTTAAAAACCGCTCCGAAGGCGGTACCGGGGTTTATCTTTGCTTTACCCCACAGACCGACCGACTCATTGAAGAAGGGAGTTTCTGAACATGGCGAGCACACCTCACGACCACCCTGCGACCATCATGGTCATTGACGACCATCCGCTTTTGCGACGCGGTGTTCGTCAACTGCTAGAGATTGAAGATGACTTGACGCTGATTTTCGATACCGGCTCACCCAAAGAAGGCATTGCACAAGCAGTAGCATTGGATCCCGACATGCTACTGCTGGACCTTAATATGCCCGAAATGAACGGCCTGGAAGCGCTTAAGCAACTACGTGAGGCGGGTTATGCCGGTCGGGTCATTATGTACACCGTGTCGGATCAAGAAGATGACGTGGTGGATGCGCTGCGAGGAGGCGCGGATGGCTACTTGCTGAAGGACATGGAGCCGGAGGATATGGTCCATCAGCTGCGACAAGCGGCCAAAGGGCGCATGGTGATCAGTGAAAACTTAACCGCCCTGCTGGCCGAGGCCCTGCGCAATCAGCGCGCGGCCCCTGCCACGCCTTCGATTGAATCGCTCACCCAGCGGGAAAAAGAGATCCTCCGTGAGCTTGCCGCCGGTATGTCTAACAAGCTGATTGCCCGCAAGCTCGACATTACCGAGGGTACCGTCAAGGTCCATGTCAAGCACCTGCTCAAAAAGCTGCAACTGCGCTCACGGGTAGAGGCCGCCGTTTGGGCGGTACAGGAAGGGCTGGATAAGTAGCGTTACGCCCAGTTCTGAGTGGATACCCCTAAAAAGCTGGCAGGGTAGATTTGCTCCTCTAACGCTGCCAGAAAAAATAAAAAAATGATATAAAACAATTATCTATAGCAAAAATAATCTACCTATCAAGTGGTAGAACCAAGTTTTCGATGTCCAACCACCCCCATTTTCGCCGTTAAAGCCAAGGCGTATCTTCAGGTCAGGGCGGCATAACGCTGCATTCTCGTCCAAGGGGGTACGCCATGAGCAAAAAAAATGCGGATATAGAGCGCTGGGACATTGAAGATCCCACGTTCTGGGAGCAGGAAGGAAAACCGGTTGCCACACGTAATCTGTGGATTTCCATTCCTAGCCTCTTAATGGGTTTCGCCGTCTGGCTAATGTGGGGCATGATCACCACCCAGATGCAGAACCTCGGTTTTCCTTTCAGCGTCGGTGAGCTGTTTACACTCACTGCGCTCGCGGGTTTATCTGGGGCAACGCTACGCATCCCCGCCTCTTTCATGATCCGTATCGCCGGCGGTCGTAATACCGTTTTCCTCACCACGGCACTTTTAATGATACCCGCCGCCGGCACCGGCATTGCGCTGATGAACCCGCAAACGCCGCTGTGGGTATTTCAAGCCTTGGCGCTTCTGTCCGGTATCGGTGGGGGCAATTTTGCTGCTTCGATGAGCAATATTTCCAACTTCTTCCCCAAAAAGCAGCAGGGGTATGCGCTGGGCATGAACGCGGGCCTGGGTAACTTTGGCGTCACCACCATGCAGATTCTGATTCCACTGGTGATGACCGTGGGGATTTTTGGCGCCATTGCGGGTGGCCCTATGGAGCTACAAAGTTCTAGCGGCACGCTCATCGGCCGTATCGAAGCAGGTACCGATACGTGGATCCAGAACGCGGGCTTTATCTGGCTGGTGTTTCTGATTCCACTCGCCTTCGCAGGGTGGTTCGGCATGAACAACCTACGCACCATTACACCCGACCCAGGCACACCGATGCAGGCCTTCGGTAAGATTCTTGGCCTCTACGCTGTCGGCGCCGTCGCCAGCGTTATCGGCATGCTGGCACTGGTGTGGCTCAACATGTGGATTGCACTGCCACTCACCATCATCTTGACTGTCGTGCTGCTGCGCCTAATTCCTGGCGATATCCAGCCCAACATCAAAAAGCAGTTTGAAATTTTTTCCAACAAGCACACCTGGGCGATGACCGTCCTCTACATCGCCACCTTCGGCTCCTTCATCGGATTCTCCGCAGCATTACCGCTCTCCATTAACGTTATTTTCGGCGGCATGATGGAGATGGGGGCTGACGGCAGCATGGCGCGAGTTGAAAACCCCGAGGGGCCGAGCGCCTTGACGTGGGCCTGGATGGGGCCCTTCGTCGGCGCCTTGATCCGCCCGGTAGGCGGCTGGATCTCCGACCGGATGGGCGGCGCCATTGTTACTCAGGTTATTTCGGTGATTATGGTCGTGGCTTCCGCGGCGGTGGGTTACGTGATGATGCTGGCCTACAACGCCACCGACCCCAACAGCTACTTCGCTATCTTCCTGATGCTGTTCATCGTGCTCTTCGCCGCGAGCGGTATCGGTAACGGTTCTACCTTCCGCAGTATCGGCGTCATCTTCAATGCCCAGCAAAAAGGGCCGGTGCTCGGTTGGACCTCGGCCGTTGCGGCTTACGGCGCTTTTATTGCCCCCCGGGTGATGGGTGAACAGATACAAGCGGGCTCGCCAGAGCTTGCCATGTACGGCTTCGCTATCTTCTACGCCGTCTGCCTGGTGGTCAACTGGTGGTTCTACCTGCGCCAAAACGCTTACGTGAAGAACCCCTGAACCCGGCGCAAGGCGCCCGAGGCGGGCGCCCCGCTCATCCGTTTTTTAGCGAGGTCACCCATGAAGATCATGCTTGCCTATGACGGTTCTCGAAACGCCAGACTGGCACTCGATGAGACCATGAAGATGTTCCGATGCAACGCGCCCACCCTGATGCTGGTGGGGGTGGCGGAAAACCCGCGAGATGCCACCGATGCCAACGAGGATCTTTTCAAGGAGGAGTACGAGGAACTCAAAGGGCATCTTCAAAAGGGCGTCGAAGCCGCGGTCAAGGAGGGTTTCGAAGCCGAACTGCTGATCGCCGAGGGCGATGCGCGCAAGCTGCTCTTGCAAGCTACCCACAAGCAGAAGCCTGACTTACTCGTCATTGCACGACATAGCCATGAGCCCGACCCGAGCTTCATCGCCAAGTCGCTCAATGCCATCTTCGACGAATTCGACTACATGACCTTCGGGAGTGTCAGCTCCTTTCTGACCCGCCGTGTTGAATGCCCGCTGCTCATTCTTCCAACAGGCGACACCGGAAACAAGGAATAGACGATTATGAAAGCCTCTGCTGTTTTCAAGGTAAAAAGCCCGGAGATCAGGGCACTACACCTGACCTGGATTGCCTTTTTCATCACCTTCTATGTCTGGTTCAACATGGCGCCGCTGGCATCCAGCATGCTTAAGAGCGTCAACTGGCTGACCCAGGACGACATCAAACTGTTCGCCATTTGTAATGTCGCCCTGACCATTCCCGCGCGCATCATCGTCGGCATGGCATTGGATCGTTTTGGGCCACGCCGCGTGTTCTCGGTACTCATGGTGACAATGTCGATCCCGGCGCTGGTGTTTGCGTTCGGCAACACCATGGCGCAGCTTCTCGTCTCGCGCCTGGTTCTAAGCTCTATCGGTGCCAGCTTCGTGGTGGGTATCCACATGACCGCGCTGTGGTTCAAACCCCGCGATATCGGCTTTGCCGAAGGCTTTTATGCGGGCTGGGGTAACTTCGGCTCCGCCGCCGCGGCCATGACCTTGCCCACCATTGCCATCACCATGTACGGCGGTGACGACGGCTGGCGCTGGGCCATTGCCCAAAGCGCCATCGTCATGGCGGCCTATGGCGTTTACTACTGGTTCGGCATCACCGACGGTCCCGACCCTAAGTCGCACCGCAAGCCGCGCAAGGCAGCTGCCATGGAGGTAAGCTCCTGGGCCGATATGATCAAGCTGATTCTTTGGACGATTCCGCTAATCGGCGTACTCGGTATCCTTGTCTGGCGGATACAGGACATGGACTACCTTTCCACCACCGGCGCGATAATTGCCTACCTCGCGATTACCGCAGTGGTTATTTACCAAATCATTCAGATTTTGCGGGTCAACATTCCCATCCTCAAGGAGGGCGTGCCCGAGGATGACAAGTACCCCTTCAGCAGCGTGGCCGCGCTCAATAGTACCTACTTCGCCAATTTCGGCGCCGAACTGGCCGTAGTCTCGATGTTGCCGATGTTCTTTGAAGAAACCTGGGGGCTCAGCGCTTCAATGGCCGGCCTGATTGCCGCCTCCTTCGCCTTCGTCAACTTGGTAGCACGCCCCATGGGCGGCATGGTCTCGGATCGCATGGGCAACCGCCGCTTCGTCATGCTCAGCTACATGTTCGGTATCGGCATCGGTTTTGTGCTGATGGGCATGCTCAACTCGAGCTGGCCTTTGATCGTGGCCGTCGCCATCACCATCTTCACCTCCTTTTTCGTCCAGGGGGCGGAAGGCGCGACCTTCGGCATCATTCCCTCGATCAAGCGCCGCATCACCGGCCAGATCTCGGGCATGGCCGGGGCCTACGGCAACGTGGGCGCGGTGGTCTACCTGACCATCTTCACCTTTGTCACCCCGACCCAGTTCTTCTACATCATCGCCGCCGGTGCCTTTCTCAGCTGGCTCATCTGCTTTATCTGGCTCAAGGAGCCGGAGGGTGGCTTTGCCGAGGAGTATCATGTCTCATCGGTCGATCGCATGATCGAAGAGCAAGAGAACCTCAAAGCGCAGCAAGCCGGTAAGGCTTAACTTGCCGCACACGATGTTTCATTCAGGCGCTCAGTGCTTCGGCATGAGGCGTCTGAATGAGCCGCCGCTGCCCACCCCACATCTCTTCATGTTTCATTGCCTCTCACACTCTTTATTTCACCCACAAAAAAATCCCCCGAGGCGGCTGCCCCAGGGGATTTTTCGGATAAGTGCCTGACGATGACCTACTCTCGCATGGGGAGGCCCCACACTACCATCGGCGCTGAGCGGTTTCACTGCTGAGTTCGGCAAGGGATCAGGTGGTTCCCGCTCGCTATGGTCGTCAGGCGTAACTGGCGATATATCATGCTGTGTTTTGTGCGTCTCTTTCACCTAGCGTTTTTCGCTACGTCTGCGTATCCGGTGTTCGTTTGAACAGTCGTTATCATTGGCGACCCAACCCCTTGGGTGTTATAGGGTCAAGCCTCACGGGCCATTAGTATCGGTTAGCTCAACGCCTTGCAGCGCGTCCACATCCGA
>NZ_LT699744.1:249959-729910 GCF_900155385.1 Vreelandella massiliensis | reverse complement strand
CCTCTTCCACGGCGATTTCGCAGAAGGGGTTCATGGCCATTTTGACGTTGGTGAGATCAACGTCGCTGTTATCCGGCTTGACGCGGATTTTGACGTTGTAGTCGATGACGCGTTTCACCGCGACGAGTACTTTCATAGGTTCCTCGCTTGGCTTGGGTATTAAGCCGTTACTCTTGAATGACGCTGTTAGCATCAGCGCCTGATCATAAATAGCTCAAATTCATGCAAGCGTTTGATAGGTGCGCTGCTGAAAAACCTTACCAACATGCCACAGCTTTATAAAGCGCCACAACACTGCCTATCTACGCCCTTGGTCGCACGCCGGCTTATCAACGGCTGCAAGCCGGCCTGTCGCGCGATATGCTGAAGGTAACGCGCGATAGGTGACCTGAAAGGGATATTATGCCTATCATGAGACATAAGCAGAAGCAAACGACCGTTTAAAATCAAGTCCATGTTTGCATAAACTCATTCTATGCAAATGTCACTATATAAAATAAAACACGCAAATTAAGGAGAGACCAGGGTGGATAAAAACGCTGCTGAAAACGACGTTACTGAAAACAGCGCCGGCGAAAACAGCGCGGCTGAGGCGATAGAACGCGATGTCATGGAGTTTGATGTCTTGATTGTCGGAGCCGGGCCGTCGGGCCTCTCCGCCGCCTGCCGCCTGATGCAACAGGCCAATGAAGCCGAACAAGAGCTCAGCGTATGCGTGGTAGAGAAAGGCTCCGAGGTGGGCGCGCATATTCTGTCGGGTGCCGTGTTTGAACCCCGCGCCCTGCAAGAGCTCTTCCCCGATTGGGAGGAGCGCGGCGCGCCGCTGACAACGCCCGCCACGCGCGATGAGGTCTACCTGCTCAAAGACGCCGAAAAAGCGCAAAAGCTGCCCAACGCCCTCGTGCCGAAAAGCATGCACAACACCGGCGGCGATATTACCCGCTATGTGATCAGCGCAGGCAATCTTTGCCGCTGGCTCGCCGAACAGGCGGAGTCGCTGGGGGTTGAGATCTTCCCCGGCTTTGCCGCGCAGGACGTGATCATTGAAGAGGAGAAAGTGCGCGGCATTATTATTGGCGATATGGGCGTGGCCGCCGACGGCACCCCGAAAGATGGCTACATGCCCGGCATGGAGCTTCGCGCTAAATACACCCTCTTTTCTGAAGGCTCGCGCGGCCATTTGGGCAAGCGGTTGATCAGTGAGTTTGACCTTGATGCCGGACGCGACCCGCAACACTACGGCATTGGCCTGAAAGAGCTGTGGGACGTGCCGGCGGAGAAGCATGAGCCCGGTTTAGTGCTACACGGCTCGGGCTGGCCGTTGGATAGCAATACCCATGGGGGCTGGTTCCTCTACCACGCCGAAAATCAACAGGTCGTGGTGGGGTTGATCATGGACCTCTCCTACCAGAATCCGTGGCTCTCGCCGTTCGATGAATTTCAGCGCATGAAACATCACCCGGTGATTCGCCAGCATTTGGAGAGCGGCACACGCGTGGCCTACGGCGCTCGCGCCATTACCAAAGGCGGCTATAACTGTTTGCCTAAAATGACCTTCCCGGGCGGGCTATTGATCGGCTGCAATGCGGGCACGCTCAACTTCTCCAAAATCAAGGGCCTGCACACCGCAATGAAGTCCGGCCTGGTGGCCGCAGAGAGCGTGTTCGAGGCGATCAATGCCGGCGACGAAGGCGGACAAGAGCTAAGCTCGTTCACGGAGAAGTGGGAAAAGAGCTGGGCACACGCCGAGTTGAAAGAGAGCGCAAGCTTCGGTCCGGCCATCCACAAGTACGGCACCGTCGTCGGGGGCGCGTACAACTTCGCCGATCAGCTTCTCGGCGGAAAACTGCCCACCCTTCACGACACCACCACCGACCACGGCGCGCTGAAACCCGCCGATCAATTCGATAAAATCGACTACCCCAAACCGGATGGCAAGCTATCGTTCGATAAGCCCTCATCGGTGTTTCTCTCCAACACCAACCACGAAGAGGATCAGCCCTGCCACCTGCGTTTGAAAGATCCAGAACTCCCGATCCGCGACAACCTGCCCAAATACGCCGAGCCCGCGCAGCGCTACTGCCCGGCAGGGGTCTACGAAGTGGTCGAGGATGACGAAGGCAATCCTAAGTTTCAGATCAACTTCCAGAACTGCGTTCACTGCAAAACCTGCGACATCAAAGACCCCGCGCAGAACATCACCTGGGTCGCCCCAGAGGGCGGCGGTGGGCCGAACTACCCCAACATGTAAGCCTTAGCGCTAACATTAGGCACCACCCACCACTCACCACCGCTGCGGGCACGGCGAAAAACCTGCCTGTAGCGGTGCCGTTCAGCCGAAGCCGAAAAGCCCTACCACCAAGGGAATCAGCAGCGAACTCAGCACCCCTGTCACCCCCATGGCGAGGCCTGCAAACGCGCCGGCCAACGTACTGCGCTGCATGGCGTAGGCAGTACCAAAGCCGTGAGCCGATAGCCCTAAAGCAAACCCTGTCGCCGTGTCCGAGCGCGTTTTGAGTATGTTGAACACCAAAGGCGCTAGCAGACAGCCAATAACGCCGGTCATCAACGCCAACCCTGCGGCAAGCGAGGGGTAGCCGCCGACCTGGTCGGCAATACCGATCGCGATGGGTGAGGTGACTGATTTAGGCGCAAGCGAGAGCAGCAGAGCGTCACTGGCCCCAAGCAGCTGCCCAATCAGGAGTGTGCTGACAACCGCCGTGAGACTGCCACTGACACAGGCGACCACCAGCGGGATCAACAAGCGCCGTATCCGCTCTCGATGATCGAAAAGCGGCACGGCAAGCGCCACCGTGGCCGGCCCAAGGAGAAAGTGGATGAACTGCGCGCCTTCAAAATAGGTATCGTAATCGGTGTCGCTTGCGTGCAAAAGCCCCATGATCAGCACCATGGCAACGATCACGGGATGCAGCAGCGCTGAGCCCCGGGCTTTACGATTCAGCGCCGTGGCCAGCAAAAACGCCATCAGCGTGATAACGATCCAGAACAGCGGGCGGGCGGCGAAGTACACCCAAAAATTCGTGATCCCCATAGGCGCCTCGAATTACTTGTGCTGGCGGGCTTCCAGCGTCTGCACGATCCATGCGGTCAAAAATAGCGTTATGAAGGTACTGAGCAGCAGAGAGGCTAGAATGGCCAGCCACTGCTGCGCCAGCACATCGGCAAATACCATCAACCCCACCCCCGCCGGCACAAAGAGTAATGAAAGATGGCGGATCAACCCTTCCGCCGGCGGACGCAGCCACTCCGGCACGCGGCCGTAGACCGTAAGGCCCAACAGCAGCAGTATCATGCCCGCCACCGGGCCCGGCACGGGTATGCCGAGCCATACCATCAGCCATTCGCCTATAAGCTGACACAGCAGCAATATCAGAAATCCCTGAACCATCCCGTGCCCCTCGGATCTTTACACACGACTCTTCAGACCTTTACACACGACTATAGCCGATTACCCGCAAGACGCCTCGGCGTCACTGTCGCGGGTATGCGCCAGCACTTCGATGGGCGCTCGATGCGCGACCAGCCGGCGCCGACCGGCTTGGGCAAAACGCACGTCAATCACCGGGTTATCCTCCGAGCCCTCGACCGCCGCGACCTCTCCCTCGCCAAACACTGCATGGCGTAAACGCAGGCCGGGGTAGAAACGCGCCTGAGCCGCGTATCCCGCTTTGGGCTCATTAACGTGCGCCGCCACCACGTCAACATCTTCTCGCCCTAACTGCTCCAGGTAACGCTTGACGAGCGGCGGCGACGATACGCTAAGCGGTTGAGCATTTTTAGTATCGTCCGCTTGCAATCGGTACGCCACGTGCTGGCAATCGCGCCACGCCGTTTCGGCGATAAAGCGACTGGGGCGATGTTCGCCACCATCGTGAAGCAGCAGAAGCTCCTCCTGGGCACGGGTTATTGCCACATAAAAAAGCCGCCGCTCCTCCTCCAAACGCTCATCGGTTAAAGGGTTATCGCGACTGTAATGAGGAAAGTCCTCTTCATTAACGCCCGCCACCGCGACCAGCGGCCACTCCAATCCTTTGGCCCCATGTACCGTGCTGATCAGTACACCACCCGCCTGATTTTCCACCGGACGCTCCAGCAGTTCGATAAAGGCGTCGGGGTCCTGCACGCTTTCGGCCTGCTCGATCAGCACATCCAGCAAGCGCACATCCTCCTCGCCTTTATCCCGTCGCGCGGCAGCACGCTTTAAGGTTTTCTCCGCGTCGATGCGCTCGACCACGTGATGAAGCAGTTTTGCCGGTGGCCAAGCGGTAAGCCTGGGTAATTCACACAAAAGCGCCCAACGTTTTTTTAGCGTACGCTTCTGGATCGGTTTCAACTCGCTGAGCACCGGGTCATGGCGCTCAGGCCAACGCTGGGTTTGCGCCAGCTGATGGGCCAAGCGGAGAAGGCGCTCGCGCGCGACAAAAGGCGTCGGCTGGGCAAGGAGCAGATGGATTAGCTCAGGGTCATGCAGCAGTGTCGGCCTGCGCGCCAGCTTTAGATAGCCGGCCAACGCCTGAACCAACGGCAGGCGGAAAACGAAACGATCTTCGCGCAACATGCGAAAGGGGATGCCGGCCTGCAAAAGCGCCAGCTGAAACGGCACCGAAAGCGCCCAGCTACGCACTAACAAACACGCCTCGTTGAGCGCTCGCCCCTGGGCTTGCCAATCCATCAGCGTGTCTAAAAAGACGCGACTCCCCTGCCCGACTCTTAGCCGTGTCGCCGGGTTTCGACTATCGGCCAGGCAGAGCTGATCCGGGCGGCGCCGGTTGGCGGCAATGGCGTGATTGGCCGCCAATGCCAGCGCGTGGCCGTGGCGAAACGTCGTGGAGAGCGGGTAGTCGATGGCGGCGCCAAAGGTAGCCGTGAAATTTTCCAACATCGTATCCGGGCGGGCGCCGCGCCACTCGTAAATACACTGGTTGGCATCCCCCACCGCCATGACCTCGGCTTGCGAGCCGGCCAATACCGCAAGCAAGCGCTGCTGGGCGGCGTTAATATCCTGATACTCATCGATAATGATGTGGTCGAGAAACCCCTCAACCCGCGACCTAAGCGCATCGTCCGACTCCAACGCCTGTAGCGGACGGTAGAGCAGATCGGCATAGGTCATAGTGCCTTCATCACTTAAAAGGCGCTCACCCTCTTTAAAGGCAGCGGGAAAGTAGTCGGTATCACCGTCAAACCCTAGGCGCTGGTAAAGCGCGGCTGGCTCGGCCATCTCCGCTTTGACCAAGTTGCTGAAGTGCGCCAGCGCTTCCAGCCGCTCCCCTTCCAAGGCGGCATCGCGGCGTTCGGGTTCGTCGCGCAACACGTTAAGGCTGGCTTGACGCAACAATCGCTCTAGCTGCCAATCCGCCGAAAGCAAGCGTCGTGGCGCGAGCGCGCCCCAACGGCATAAACTTTGCGTTAGCCGGTGGCCCAAGGAGTGGAAGGTGCGCACATCTGGCAGCGCCTGGCCGTGCTTAGCGAGCTGCGCCAAGCGACGCTGAAAGTCGTCCCGTGCCGAACGGTTAAACATCAACACCAGCATGCGCTTGGGCGCAACACCTTGCTCAAGCAAATACAGTACCCGCGCCGCCATGGTGGTGGTTTTACCCGCCCCCGCAACGGCGGCTACCCGAGCGTGGCCATTACCGTGCTCAACCACGGCTTGTTGCTGCTGCGTGAGTTTCACTCTGCCCCGCTTGCGCTGCCGTGGTTTTCCGTCAGATCTTCACTGTCGATATAGCCAAGCACATGCCACTGCTTTGCGCTCTCGATGCCAATCTCAAGGGTGCCATCCGCTTGCTCGCGGGAGGTCGCGGCCTCTACCAGCTGATAGTAGACATTGCGGCTTAGCCGCGCGCAAAGCCCAAAGCGAACGGGCACTTGTGGCGCTGTTTCGCCATCAGGGAGCGGCGTAATGCTTAACGGATGATCCGCGTCCAAACGCAGTTCATCGCCGTACTGCGTCACCAGATACCAATCACCGTCGCGTTTTTGCGCTTCAACAATCACAAACGGGCAGTCTTCAACGTCGATACGCCAACGCTCGGTCGGGGTCACCAAGCACACTCCCTCCGGGTCTTGGCGCAGCAGACTTGAAAGCAGCTGCATCAGCGCAGGACGCTTAAAGGCACGCCCTTCATGCTCCCATTGGCCATCCGCTTTAATGACCAGCGGCATATCGCCCGCTAGCGGGGGGTCCCACTGTGCCACGGGCGGCACCTTGGGCGTGCCCTCGCACTGTTGCAGCAACCGGTCGAGATTCATCAAAGCCCCCTTGTTTTTAAACCAAGCCAGCTTGAGCCAGCCCCTCCCGCACATGCGCGGGCGCCTCGGGCGCGGCGGCACGAAAGAGGCGATAAAAATTCGCGGTGGTCTGCATCGCCACTTCATCGACACTGATCCCGCGCTCTTTGGCGATGCACTCGGCCACCTCGACGACCCACGCGGGCTCATTGGGTTTACCCCGGTATGGGACGGGCGCGAGATAGGGACTATCGGTTTCGATCAAAAGCCGATCAAGCGGAAGCTTGCGCGCCAATTCGCGTAGGGAATCGGCATTGCGAAAGGTCACGATACCCGATAGCGAAATGTAAAAGCCCAGTCTGATCGCCTCACGCGCCATGTCCATGTCTTCGCTGAAACAGTGCAGCACCCCGCCTACTTGTGGGTCCGCGTGCTCACGCAGAAGCTTAAGCGTATCCTCTTTAGCCTCACGCGTGTGCACCACAATCGGCAGTTCTAGCTCGCGTGCGGCAATCAAATGGCGTTTAAAGCGCTCATACTGGACATCGGCTGGCACGCTTTCGCGGTAATGGTAATCAAGTCCCGACTCGCCAATCGCCACCGCCGAGTATTGATCCGCCGTCTTCATAATAGCGTCGATGCTGGGCTCATGCTCAGCCGAGTGCAGCGGATGCAGCCCCGCCGAGATCACCACATCGTGGTGATCGCGCGCGATCCTAGCGAGATTGGGCACATCCTCCAGCGTCACCGCGATGGCGAGAAACTGGCTCACCTCGGCGGCGCGAGCGGCGTCTAGCGTGGCGTTAAGGTCACCGCCGTGGGTTTTGTCGGATAAACGATCAAGGTGGCAGTGAGAATCAACAAACATAGGGCACTCAATATTGGCAGTAAGGGGAGAAGACGTAACGATTATGCAGTACGCGCTTTATAGAAGTCGGAAAACTTATAGCGTATAGGAAGGCGCGGCTTTGTCTAACTGGCCTGCTAGCAGGGTTTCGATGCGATCACGCACGCTGTAGTCCTGTTGGCTAAAATGCACGCCAATTCCGGGCATTCGGCGTCCTGACACCCCCTCGGGTGAGACCCAAACTACGTGGCCACTGGCTGTTAACCGCTCCTCTTCCCCAGGCAGGGTTAGTAGCAGTACCACTTTTTGACCCAAGGCATAGGGTTTATGGGTCGGCACAAACATGCCACCGCGATCCAGAAAGGGCATGTAGGCGGCGAGCAGTGTCGGCACATCGGGAATACTCAACGAAAGCGCTTTCTGCGCCATAATGGGTCTCCTAAGAGCAGCTTAAGAGCGCAACAGCGCCGCCCACCGCACCAACCACGCCTCAAGCACCAGCTGCGGGTTGGGATTGGCGCCTATTGCTAACAAGCGCCGCTGTTCGCGGGCATAATCCAGCAGGCGAAACCAGTCTTGCACACGGCCATTTTTTACCGCCTGGCGATACAGGGGCACCAAATCGGGGTTGTGCAACCCCGATTCATTACCCGACAAACCTAATCGGATAAGGTCTTCCAGCCACGCAATACCGTACCACAGGATACCATCCAGCGCTTGGCGGTCGAGCCGCGCCGCTTCGCTGACCGGCTCCGCACCGCGCATCAGCTGCTCAAAGCTATCATGCAGCTGGTGGCGCAACGCACGCTCTTCGGGAGCAGCCAACTCAACCGCAAGTAAAGGCAGTCCTCCCGCGACCTGCCACCAAAAACGCGCCTCTTCTTCGCTATGCAGCTGCTCTAAAAGCCATGCGCGGCACGCCGAAAAAGCGACACTGGAAAGCGACCACTGCTGGCAGCGCGAACGAATCGTCGGCAACACCCGCGACGGTACATCGGCAAGAAGTATAAACAGGGTCTTCTCGCCCGGTTCTTCCAAGCTTTTTAGCAGAGCGTTGGCCGCTGCCACATTCATGGCTTCCGCCGGCGAAATCACAATCACGCGGTAACCGCTTTGCTGCGCCGTCTGGTTAACAAAGCGGTTCACCGCACGGATGGGGTCAATACGAATTTGGCGCTTACCCTCCTCCGGCGCTACACGCAGCAAATCGGGGTGGTAACCCGAGGCGAGCATCTGGCAGCTATGGCAGTGACCACAAGCATGCGTCGTGGGACGGGCACACAGCACCTGGGCGATTAACGCTTCCGCTAATGCTTGCTTGCCGACGCCGTGCGGGCCGTTAAATAAAAGCGCATGCGGAAGCCGGCCACTTTGCTGCAAGCGCAAAAGCTGCTCCCACATGACGTGGTGCCAGGGCAGCGCCGTCGCTACGGCCATGTTGCTACCCGTTTGGCCAAGGCGTCAGCAATCGCTACTTGCACAAGTTCCAGCGACTCTGAGGCATCAATGACCGCGAAACGCTTGGGGGCTTGGTCGGCGCGTTCAAGGTAAGCCCTGCGAACGGCGTTAAAGAAGGTGCCGCGCTCGCGCTCAAAGCGGTCACGCTCTCCCCCTTGGCGTGATAGCCGCGAGGCGACCCGTTGACTTGCCGCCTCCACCGGCATGTCCAGCAGCAGGGTCATATCCGGCTGCACGTCCTGCTGCACGAACTGCTCAAGCGTGGCAATGCGATCACTGGCAATCCCTCGCCCGCCGCCTTGATAGGCGTAAGTCGCATCGGTAAAGCGGTCGCACACCACCCAGGTGCCCTGTTCAAGCGCGGGTAAAATCTTCTGGGCCAAATGCTGTGCGCGGGCGGCAAACATCAGCAAAAGCTCGGCATCAACGCAGAGCGGTTCAGCAGGGCTGGGGTCAAGCAGGAGATGGCGAATCGCTTCTGCGCACGGCGTACCGCCCGGCTCACGTGTGCTGATCACGTCCCGCCCTTGGGCGCGTAGCCAATCGACGACGAACTGTAGATTGGTTGATTTGCCCACGCCTTCGCCGCCTTCTAGGGTGATAAAGCGCCCGCGTTGGCTCATGGCTGCCTCGCTCTCATGGGTGGTGGTTAGCGGTTACGGATATAACGATTAACGGCGTTGTTATGTTCGCGTAACGTGCGCGAAAAATGGTGGGTGCCGTCGCCTTTGGCGACGAAATAGAGCGTATCGCCGGGCAACGGGTTCACCGCGGCTTCTAGCGACGCCCTTCCCGGCAGCGCGATCGGCGTCGGGGGCATGCCGTCAATCACATAGGTGTTATAAGGGGTGGCTTCGCGTAAATCCGCATACCCGATGCGACCGTCATAGCGCTCGCCCATACCGTAAATCACCGTGGGATCGGTTTGTAGGCGCATACCGCGCTCCAAGCGGCGCTTGAAGACGCCGGCGATTTGACGCCGCTCTTCCGGCGCACCGGTTTCCCGCTCAATCAGCGAGGCCATGATGAGCGCTTCGTAGGGTGCGTCGAAGGGTAGATCGTCACGACGATCGGCCCATACCTCTGCCAACACGCGCTCCATTTTCTCAAGCGACTGCTGCAAAATATCCACATCGCTCATGCCCAAGTGGTAGCGATAGGTATCGGGGAAAAACCAGCCTTCCGGATGCTCTCCTTCACGCCCCAACAGCGCCATCACCTCGGCATCGCTCATGTCGGCGGTGCGACTCTCCAGTTTAGGGGCGGCATCAAGTAACTCGCGCATGCGCGCAAACGTCCACCCCTCCGGTACGGTAAGCGGATAGGTCACTACCTCATTACTGGCCAACAGCGTCATCAGGTCTTGGCCCGTCATGCCCGGCTGCAATTGATACTCGCCGGCACGTAGGCGCGGAACGTCGTCCGGCGCCAGCCGAGGCAGTAGCCGGTACGCCCAGGCGTCCTCAATGACGCCCTGTTCACTGAGTTCCACCACCACACGGTGAAACCCCGCGCCTGAGGGAACCTGATAAAGCATCGGCTCCTCAAGTACGAGTGGGGCCTCGATACGGCTTTGCCAATACATGTAAGCGCCTGCTACGCCAATAGCGCCTAACGCCACAACCACTAGCAACGCCGCCAAAATCCGTTTCAAACTCCACCTCTTTTCATCATCATTCGCTTTAAGAGACAAAACCCAGTAGGCGGTGTCCTGCCCTTTGTAAACTATCGCTTTCAAGCCGTGACCAGCGTTTTTGCACTTTTCCTTCAAATGACACCAGTGCCACTACTGGCCAAAGCCCTTGCACGGAGTTACCCACCCAGAGCTGATCAACCATAGGGAGATCATGCAAAGGGAGCTTTGCCTCCTGGACATCCCCTTGCGCAATCAGCGCCTCTCGAAGTGTTCCCGCCACCCCGCACTGCACTATGGGCGGCGTCCAGAAAGCCCCCCCTTTTTGCCAAAACAGGTTCATGCTGGTGGCCTCAACGAGGTTGCCCTGCTGGTCGGCCAGCAACCCCTCGGCAATATCATCGCGCTGCCACTCGCGGCGGGCGAGGACATTTTCCAAGCGGTTGAGATGTTTGATACCTGCCAAGCGGGGCTGGTGCCCAAGGCGTAAATCGCAAACGCCAACCTGAACGCCTTCCTGCCAGCGCATAAGGTTCGGTTTAAAGGGGGTCCGGTGACTCAATAAGCGCGGAGACGGCGTTGGGGGCGGCGCATAGCCGCGCCCGCCGCTACCCCGTGTGACCACGATCTTCAGCACCTCTTCACGCGAAATGGGGCTATCCACCTGCCAGGTCGCTTCAAGTGAGGCGTCATCGGGCGTCTCTATCCCCAATACCTCGCAGCCACGGCGCAGCCGCGCGCGATGAAAATCCCACAACACAGGCTTACCATCGCGCAATAGCACCGTCTCAAAGAGGCCGTCGCCGTAGGCGAAGCCACGATCATCAAACGGTAGCATTGGCGACGCTGTCATCCCGCTTGCCCCTTTACCCCATCTAACCTGCTGGCGTTACGCTCCATTGGGTGCATTAACCGCCACTGTGTTGCGTGCTGTCACGATTACACTTTCTTGAACAGCAGCGTCCCGTTGGTACCGCCAAAGCCAAAGGAGTTCGAAAGGGTCACATTGATCGTCATTTCGCGCGCGTTATGCGGCACGTAGTCGAGGTTGCAGCCTGCCTGGGGAGTATCCAAGTTAATGGTGGGGGGCGCCACTTGATCGCGTATGGCGAGCACGCTAAACACCGCTTCCACGGCACCGGCCGCACCCAGCAAATGACCAATCATTGACTTGGTGGAGCTGACCGCCACACTTTTCGCCGCATCCCCCAGCACGCGCTCTACCGCGCGGCTTTCGGCCAGATCGCCGTGCGCTGTCGATGTACCGTGGGCATTGATGTAATCGACCGCTGCCGGATCGATTTGGGCGTCTTTAATCGCATTACTCATGGAAAGCGCTGCACCACTGCCGTCTTCGGGTGGCGCCGTCATGTGGAAGGCGTCATCACTCATGCCAAAGCCTGCAAGCTCCGCATAGATGGTCGCGCCACGCGCCTTCGCGTGTTCATACTCCTCCATCACCAGGACCCCCGCGCCATCGGAAAGTACAAAGCCGTCACGATCCACGTCCCACGGGCGGCTCGCCGCTTCCGGGTTGTCGTTACGCGTCGAGAGCGCACGCGCGGCAGAGAAGCCACCCAGGCCTAACGGCGTGGTTGCCATTTCAGCGCCGCCACATACCATCACATCGGCATCGCCGTAAGCGATAGTGCGTGCGCTATAGCCAATGTTATGAGTGCCGGTGGTGCAGGCGGTGGTAATCGCGATATTCGGGCCTTTGAAGCCATGCTGAATCGCCATGTTACCCGAGATCATATTGATGATAGAGCCCGGCACGAAAAACGGGGATATGCGGCGCGGGCCGCTTTTGAGCATCGCGCTGTGATTGTGCTCGATCATGGGCAACCCCCCAATGCCTGAGCCAATCGCAACCCCCATACGTTCGGCGTTTTCTTCGGTGCACTCGATACCCGAGTCGCGAATCGCCTGCGCACCCGCCGCCATACCGTATTGGATAAACAGATCCATCTTGCGAGCATCTTTCGGGTTCAGGTAGGGGCTAATATCAAAGTTTTTCACCGACCCGCCAAAACGCGTATTGAAACCGCTCGTATCAAAATGCTCGATGGGCGCAATACCGCTTTTACCCGCGACGATATTCGCCCAGGACTCATCAACGGTATTCCCCACTGGGGTCACCAGGCCTAGCCCAGTTACCACTACCCTTTTTCGTGCCATTCGTTTTCCTCCAGGCATCCATGGTGACGCAACCCGCTTGGGTTATTGCTACCGGTCACTGACTGCAATGGCGCATGCTCTGCATGCACATTAGGGTGCAGCGTGATCAATGTCGAGCATTCCGCCCTTAGCAAAGCGACAGTATAACGGAGTTTACCCGCCACGTTCATTGTCCCATACAGCAAAAAGCCGCCCTTAGGGAGGACGGCTTTTTGTTTTGGCGGTCAACCCGCCTCGACTCATGGCGTTAACGCAACCTTACTGATTGGCGTTAACGTAGTCGATGGCTTCCTGAACCGTGGTGATCTTCTCGGCTTCTTCGTCAGGAATTTCGGTGTCGAATTCCTCTTCCAACGCCATGACCAGCTCAACGGTGTCGAGCGAGTCGGCACCCAGGTCTTCGGTAAAAGAAGAACCGTTTTGAATATCTTCTTCTTTAACGTTCAGGCGCTCGGCCACAACTTTCTTTACGCGCTCTTCGATAGTACTCATCTACGTACTCCAGTCGTTCACATTAGCGGTTTAATAACCAGCCATTTGGAAACCGCAAGCCAAAAGCTGCGGGGTAGTTTATAGACGCCCTTTGGCAGACGCAACCGCCAAACCTAGGGCATCAACGCATATTCATGCCGCCGTTAACTTGCAGCGTTTCGCCGGTGATGTAACCCGCGCTGTCGCTGGTTAAAAAGCCTACTGCCGCGGCGATCTCTTCGGGTGCCCCGAGGCGCGCTAGCGGAATCTGCTTGAGCAACATTTCGTGCTGAGCTTCCGGCAACGCTTCGGTCATGTCGGTGGCAATAAAGCCGGGTGCCACATTATTGACGGTTATGTTGCGTGACGCCACCTCGCGAGCCAGTGAACGGCTAAAACCTTCCATACCTGCCTTGGCCGCTGCGTAGTTAGTCTGGCCCAAGTTGCCCATGGTTGCCACCACGGAGCTGATCGATACGATTCGCCCAAAACGGGCTTTTGTCATGCCACGCAAACACGCCTTGCTCACCCGGTAAACCGATTTGAGATTGGTGTCCACTACCGCATCCCACTCATCCTCTTTCATACGCATGAGAAGGTTATCGCGGGTAATGCCCGCGTTGTTGACCAAAATAGTGGGCGCACCAAATTGCTCGGTAATCGTTTTCAGCACACTGTCGATGCTGGCCGGATCGGTCACATTCAAACAAATGCCGGCACCCTCAATGCCTTGCGCTTTGAGATCGGCATCAATTTTTTCCGCTCCCGCCTCGCTTGTGGCCGTTCCCACCACAATACGCCCTTGGCGACCTAGCTCATGCGCAATGGCACGGCCGATACCGCGGCTAGCACCGGTCACCAGCGCCACTCTGCGTTCCTGTGTCATCACGTTCACCCCTTGTTTGAAAAGTGCTCGTCAATCGCGTGGCTAACGACTAATCGTGATTGGCAAGCGTTTCGCGCGCTAGCTCCAGCGCGGCATCCAGGCTATCAGGATCGTTGACCGCCAAGCCTTTGCTGACGCGTACGATACGCTTATTCAAGCCGGTTAACACCTTGCCCGGCCCACACTCAATAAACGTCTTGGCGCCTTGCGCACTCATGGCCTCAACGCACTCGGTCCAGCGGACGGGCTGATACAGCTGCTCAATCAAACGGGTACGCAATGTTTCCACGTCGGCATGCGCTTGCGCATCGACGTTTTGAATCACGCTGTAGCGTGGCGCACGCAGGTCGATTTCGCCAATGGCCGCCGAAAGTCGCTCAGCGGCTGGCTTCATCAGCGCACAGTGCGACGGCACCGAAACCGGCAGCGGCATGGCGCGTTTTGCGCCTGCTTCCTGACACTGTGCAATGGCACGCTCAACGGCCGACTTGGCACCGGCGATCACCACCTGCCCCGGGGCATTGTAGTTAACCGCCGAGACCACTTCGCCCTGCGCCGCTTTCTCGCAGGCCGCTTCGACGGCGGCATTATCCAAGCCTAAAATGGCAGCCATAGCCCCTTCGCCGGCGGGAACGGCTTCCTGCATGGCTTCACCGCGCAAACGCACAAGCTTAATGCCTTCGGCAAACCCCATCACCCCAGCACAGACCATGGCACTGTACTCGCCGAGGCTATGTCCCGCCATGACGCCTGGGCGCGGACCTTCCAGCTCCTGCCAAACACGCCAAACGGCGATGCTTGACGCCAGTAGCGCTGGCTGAGTACAAGCCGTCGCATTGAGTGATGTTTCCGGACCTTCTTGCACGACTTTCCACAGATCATAGCCCAAAGCATCCGACGCTTCTTCAAAGGTGGTTCCCACCACACTGTAGCGATCGGCCAGCTCTCGCAGCATTCCTAGCTGTTGAGAGCCTTGCCCGGGAAAGATGAGGGCAAGGGGTTGAGACATGTCGTTCACCTTTGCTCTTGTTGGCGTTTGCTCATTTGAGCACAAGACACTGCCCGGTTTATTTAGCGTTTACCGTGCAGGTCGCTCCCGGCACTCCTCATGAGCGCCGAGGGTTTAACAGCGTCATGGCAGAGACTGCCAGCGCTGCACTAACTGTTGCGGCAGATTATGTTCGACTTCGTGCATCGCGCGTACAATCGCGTAGTAAAAGCCTTCCGCGCGAGCCCCTCCATGGCTTTTCACCACAATACGCGAAAGCCCCAATAAGCTCGCACCATTATAGCGCACGGGATCAAGCTCTTGCTGTAAGCGCTTGAGCGCCGGCCTCGCTAGTAAACTTGCCAGGCGTCCGCTCAGCCGGGATTCAAATACCGCCTGAACGCGCTCCACCAGCATACTGGCCAATCCTTCACTCGATTTAAGCACGGCGTTGCCGACAAAACCGTCACACACCACTACATCAACGTCGCCGCCGAAAAGGTCTCCGCCTTCGGCGTACCCTTGATAAGCAAAAAGGTGTTGTGCGGGATGGCGACGCAGTATCGCATCGGCCTCGCGCACGCTGCGGCTTCCCTTGGTCGCCTCGGCGCCCACATTGAGCAGCGCGACCCGGGGTCGCTCAATGGCGTCGACACTCTGCGCCATTGCCGCGCCCATCACGGCAAAATCCACTAGACGCGACGCAGGCGAGTCCACGTTCGCGCCTAGGTCGAGCAGATAACAGCGCTTGCCATTTCGCGTGGGGATCGCCGTGCTGATCGCTGGGCGACCTATACCGGGCAACGTGCCCAACTCGCGCCGTGACAAAGCCACCAATGCCGCGGTATTTCCCGCACTGACCCCGGCATCAATCTGGCCATGTGGACCATGGCCCGCCAAACTGCGCAGCATGAGCGCCATGCTGCTGTCTCGGCCGTGCCGCAGCGCCCACGCGGCGGTCGCCTCTTTGGCCACGCTATTGGGTGCATCACACACCACCAAACGTGACGCTGCCGCAGCCATGGGCTGCGGCAAGCGCGAGAACTCGGCAACAATTTGCCGGCTTGGGCCAAACAGCAAAAGCTCTAAGTCACTATGGTGCAGCGCTGCTTTCGCGGCGCCAACGATGATGGCCTGGGGGCCTTGGTCGCCCCCCATGACATCAATGGCGATGCGCACGCGTTACTGAGCCACGGTTACTGAATCATTGCGGTTTGGCCACAGGCACTCAGGGTGAGGTATTAAACCTCGACCACTTTGCGACCACGGTAGAAGCCGTCCGGAGAGACGTGGTGACGCAAGTGCGTGGTGCCGGTTTCTTTGTCTTGAGACAGTGTCGGCGCGCTCAGGGCATCGTGGCTGCGACGCATACCGCGCTTAGAGCGAGTTTTACGGTTCTTTTGAACTGCCATGGGTGTTTACTCCAGGTGTGTAGGGTAAAAGATGCTATTTTTTGCCTTTCAACGCGCCACTGCTTTTTAAAGCATTGAGCACCGCGAAAGGGTTGTCGTTCGGCGCTGCTTTCTCGTCCGAACCCTCGGCCTTGCTGACCAGCTGCTCTGGCGAAACGCGGCACTCCTTTTCGTCGTGATACACGACTTGCGGGAGACTGAGAATCAACTCATCCTCAACAACCGTCAGCAAGTCCAGCTGTTCATTTTCCACCAGCACGGGTTCGTGGCTTGCCGGCAGCTCATCCGCTAACGCTTCGTCGCTGATCATGCCGAGCAAAAACCGGCTTTCGACAGGTTGCGGCATCGGCTCAAGGCAGCGACGGCAGGCAAGCGAGAGTGTCGCTTGCAAATGGCCACGAATTTCACGGCGGCCCTGTGCATCGACACCAAATTCAAGCACGACGTGGCAGTCGCCCGTTTGGTCGCCGGCTTCTTCGGCCAATCGCGCCAACTGATTCAGCGGGACGAGGCCTTCGAGTCGCTCGTGGCGGGCTGCAAGCTTGTAAGGCTCAACCCGGCTGGGGAGTAGTGAGGTCAACATAGGCGCGCAATGATAGGCACTCCCCCCGTCGCTGTCAAAGCCGTCGATGCATTTCTTATCCCTGGGCGTTCGCGGGCGGCTTCGCTACACTCATCGCCACTTGCAAAACCTTCACGCTTTCATCGGGAGTTTGCCCATGCCCACGCTTTCACCTTTAGTACTTGCCTCGAGCTCTCGGTCACGCCGCGCCCTACTCGACCGCTTATTCATCCCCTACCAGTGCCATTCGCCCGATATCGATGAGACGCCCAAACCCGGTGAGACGCCCCGCGCGCTCGTCCACCGTTTAGCCCTCAGCAAAGCCTTTGCCCTTGCCGAGGCGTATCCCGCCCACTGCATTATCGGCTCCGATCAAATTGCCGTTTTTGACGGCGACATCCTGGGCAAGCCGCATACGCCCGAGAAGGCGCGTGAGAACCTGGCGCGCTTTTCCGGGCAGCGGGTCACGTTTCTTACCGGCCTAGCGCTGCTGGATACCCGTCGCCAGCATCATCAAGTGCACATCGAGCCATTCGACGTGGTATTTCGCTCGCTCTCGGAGGCGGAGATTGCTTATTACGTCGCCCAAGAGCAGCCGCTCGACAGTGCCGGCAGCTTTTATATGGAAGGATTGGGGATCGCGCTTTTTAGCGCTCTGGAAGGCCGCGACCCCAACGCTCTCGTCGGCCTACCGCTTATCGCCCTATGCGACATGCTGCGTCAAGCGGGCCTCAACCCGCTCGACGCTAAGGCCTAAACATGCCGAATCAGTAGGCGAGCGGCGATGGCGAGGTGGACACGCCCAGCACCTGTGCAGCGGTTTGCGTGAAGCGCCGCGTAAAACGGTCGAACGGATCAAGGCTCGGGGTGTAATTCTCCCAACGCACCTCGTCCAGATAGTCTCGCGACAGCGACTCCAGCGAGTCTAGCCGATCCACCAGGCCAAGCCCCATCGCCTGCTCACCGCTCCATATCAATCCCGAAAAAATCTCCTCACCGTCGCTTAAGCGCTCCCCGCGCCCTTCTCGCACGTCGTCAATAAATTGCTGATGGGTGCTATCCAGCACCGTTTGCCAAAACGCCACGGTATCCTCGTCCAAGGGCTTGAACGGGTCTAAAAAGGCTTTGTTCTCCCCAGCGGTGACGAGCCGGCGCTCAACCCCAATCGTGTCGATAGCCTCATTAAAGCCAAAGCCCGCGTAGATCACACCGATCGAGCCGACCAAGCTTGCAGGGGATGCGGCGATTTCATCCGCCGCCGCGGCAATGTAGTACGCCCCGCTGGCGCCGATATCCTCGATCACCGCGATAATGGGTTTATCGCCCGCTTCTCGCAGGCGCATCATCTCAGCGTAAATACGCTGCGACTGGACCGGGCTGCCCCCGGGGCTGTCGATATGCACCACGACCGCGCGGGTGTGCTCGGCTTCCCAGGCGCGGTTGAGCCCCTGAATAATACGCTCGGCGTTGGCCGGGGCGTCGCGGCTAATCACGCCGTTAACGTCCACAACCCCAAGGTGCGGCTGTGCCGGCATCGCGCGACCCACCCCCGCTTGAAAGACGCTGTAAAAGCTCAGCGACAGCGACGCCAGCACAATCGCCACCAAGACAAAACGGAAAAAAATCTTCCAGCGTCGACTGCGGCGCTGCTCGGCCAACACACCGCCAATCCAGCGATCCATCATCTCGATTTGCGCCAAGCGCTGGCGCTCCGCCAGCGTCTCGGCATCGTCATGGGCGTAGCCGACCGTCGCAGCATTCTCTTCACGTTGACGCTTTTTAGCGTCTACGGATTCATTTTGCGTCCAAGGGTCGCGGCCACTCTCTTCAGGTTGATCGTCCGCCGATGTTTTCGAGGTTTCGTCGCTCATACCGGTATCCTTTAAAAAAGCCGTGTTACGGTCACTGACGGCACGTATCGTGCAGCCAGTCGAAGAGACTCTCTACGCTGTGGGCCATGTAATCCGGCTCATGGGTCAAAAGGCGCTCGATGGAGTGAACACCATAGCTGACTCCGATTCGCGGCATGCCTAATACCCGTGCCATTTCCAGGTCATACTCGCTGTCGCCCACCATCACCGCCCGCTCAGCCGGCACATCCAGCTCACTCAACAGCTCGCTAAGCATTTGCGGATGCGGCTTGGAGCGGGTCTCATCCGCGGTGCGGCTGGCGTGAAACCAGGCGCCGCTTTGGGTATCGCGAAAAATACGCTCTAGCCCACGGCGCGTTTTCCCCGTGGCCACGGCAAGCTTCACGCTCTGGCGCTGACGCAAGGCCGCGATGCGCGCCTCGACACCGTCAAAAAATGCCATCGGCGTCAGGTCAGCATGCACGAAGTGGTGCGCGTACCGCTCGCGTAGCCGCGCGGACTGCGCAGGCAAAATCCCCGGGCAGAGCTTATCCACCGCTTCCGGCAACCCCAGCCCAATGATCTCCTCCACCGCAGGCCCGTCAAGCTCGCCCCACTCGGCATCACGAGCGGCTGCCTGCATACTCGATACAATACGCGGCACAGAGTTCATCAACGTGCCGTCCCAATCAAAAATCACAAGTTCAAAACGCATATCCGGCCTGTCGTTTACTGGCGAGCACGTTGTAGCACCGCCTCCAGCGCCTCGGGCAGGCGCGCCTTGACGGTGACGGGGCGACCATTGGTCGGTTCGGGAAACGTGAGCGCATGGGCATGCAGAAACAAGCGCCCAACATCCAAACGTTGCGAAAGCTTGTGACTATCGCGGCTGGCATACTTGTCGTCGCCCAGCAGCGGATACCCGGCGTGAGCGGCATGCACGCGAATTTGGTGCGTGCGCCCGGTGACGGGCTCGGCTTCAATCAGCGTGGCCCGAGCAAAGGTTTCCACCACGGCAAAGCGCGTGCGCGACACTTTCCCCTCGGGGTCGACGCGCACTCGACGCTCGCCGTTACCGGCGTCATAGCGATCAAGCCGAGCGCTCTCGTAGGTTTTACGCGCCGGCCAACGCCCGCTTACCAGCGCCAAGTAGCGCTTCTCCATGGCGTGCTGTTTTAGCGAGGTATTCAGTGCAAGCAGCGCCTCGCGCGATTTCGCCAGCAGCAAACACCCCGAGGTATCGCGATCCAAGCGGTGAACCAGCTCCAAAAAGGAGAGGTCGTCACGCACCTGGCGCAGCGCCTCGATTAAGCCAATTTTGACCCCGCTCCCACCATGTACCGCAAGACCCGAGGGTTTATTGAGCACCAGCCAATCCGGCCCTTCCATGATGACGCTACCCAGCAGCACATCGCGCAAATTATCGCTCACTTCCTTTACCGCCTCGCGCGGGGCAAGGCGAAGGGGCGGCACGCGCACCACGTCACCGCCTTGCAGGCGATAGTCGACTTTGACGCGCTTTTTATTCACCCGCACTTCGCCTTTACGCACGATGCGGTAGATCAAGGCGCGGGGCGCGCCTTTCAAACGCGTCATTAAAAAGTTATCGATCCGCTGTCCCGCTTGCTCAGGGGCAATATCGACCCACTGCACTTCACGCCCTTCGGCCATGGTCGTGCGCTCCTGCTCTATGCCAAAAGCGGCATTCTAGCGTAGACGCCTGCGCATTGCGTCAATTGCTGGCATGACGCTTTACTGTTATATTCCAGAACGCTCGCCCTCCATGTGGCCAAAGGCGCCTGCCCGACCAAACACGCAGGCCAGAGCAAGGCGGAAATGGCCGTGTACGCATGGCCATACGCGCCAAGTGAAACAGTGACACTAGTGAATACACTAGCGTCAGAGTAGAAATGTGAGAACGTTGCCGCTAACGCAAGTTATCGACAGCGAGTCGCCGTAAAAAGATAAACGCCACGTTCGCCGTAAGCGTGCTTCACTGTCATAGAGCATGTTAGCGGCGGGCGCTTAAGTTCAACGTTGTGCCGGTAGCCGACGTTGGTGAATCGATGAATGCCAGGTGTTGGCAGAGTCAGCAGGGCCGGAGGGTTATGACAGCCCCCGAAACACGTCCTGCCTTTGCCACGTACTCAACGCCCAAACTCGCCGGGTTGGCTCCTACCTCCCGGCTTAGCGTCCGCATACTATGCCCGAGCACAAGCACGCAGCAGCGCGATTTGCCTTACGTCTTCCGTTTTAAGCCCTCAGAGCCGGAACTCTTAGCTTAACGGATCAGCCGGCACGCAACGCTATGTGAGATAACATGAAACGGATGCTCATCAATGCGACCCAGCCAGAAGAGCTGCGCGTCGCGCTTGTCGATGGTCAACGCCTGTACGATTTAGATATTGAATCCGGCGCGCGGGAGCAGAAAAAAGCCAATATTTACCGTGGCAAAATCACTCGCGTCGAGCCCTCCCTAGAAGCCGCCTTTGTCGATTTTGGCGCCGACCGTCACGGCTTTTTGCCGCTCAAAGAGATCTCTCGCGACTACTTCGTTAAAGAGGTATCCGGCCGCCCCAGCATCAAAGAGGTGCTGAAAGAGGGTCAGGAAGTCATCGTTCAGGTGGATAAAGAGGAGCGCGGCAACAAAGGCGCGGCCCTGACCACCTTTATCAGCCTCGCCGGTCGCTTTTTGGTGCTGATGCCCAATAACCCTCGCGCCGGCGGCATTTCACGCCGCATTGAAGGAGAAGAGCGTAGCCAGTTAAAAGAGGCCATGGGCCAGCTCACCGTACCCGACAAAATGGGCCTGATCGTGCGCACCGCCGGTATCGGTCGCTCGCCCGAAGAGCTGCAGTGGGACCTGGATTACCTGGTGCAAGTGTGGGAGTCCATCACCACTGAAGCGGGCAAGCGCTCAGCGCCGTTTTTGATCTACCGCGAGTCCAACGTCATTATTCGCGCCATGCGCGACTACCTGCGCCAAGATATTGGCGAGGTGCTGATTGATAGCCCGGAGATTCACGCCGACGCGCTCAATTTCATCCGCCAGGTGATGCCGTCGTACCAGCAGAAAATTAAGCTCTACGCCGACGAAGTACCGCTGTTCTCGCGTTTTCAAATTGAGTCACAGATCGAAACGGCGTACCAGCGCGAGGTAAAACTCCCCTCCGGTGGCTCGATTGTGATCGACCACACCGAAGCGTTGGTATCGATCGATATCAACTCCGCCCGCGCTACCCGCGGCAGCGACATCGAAGAGACCGCGCTACAAACCAACTCCGAAGCCGCCGACGAGATCGCTCGCCAGCTGCGTCTGCGCGATATTGGCGGCCTGGTGGTGATCGACTTTATCGACATGGGGCCGGCACGCAACCAGCGCGAAGTGGAAAACCGTATGCGCGACGCGCTGAAACTCGACCGCGCCCGGGTGCAGATTGGCCGTATTTCACGCTTTGGCCTGATGGAAATGTCGCGCCAGCGCTTGCGGCCGTCACTGGGTGAAACGAGCGGTGTGGTGTGCCCGCGCTGTAACGGTCAGGGGACTATCCGCGATGTGCGCTCGCTGTCGCTTTCGATTATGCGCCTGATCGAAGAAGAGGCCATGAAGGAGCGCAGCGCGCAAATCCGCGCCATTTTACCCGTGCCCGTTGCGACCTATTTGCTCAACGAAAAGCGCAGCGTGCTCGCCGATATCGAAGCGCGCCAAGAGGTGCGTGTCGTTTTGTTGCCTAACCCAGAGATGGACACGCCGCACTACGATGTACAGCGCCTGCGCGACGACCATCTCGACGAGGACGAATCGCAAACGCTCTCCAGCTTTGAGATCTCCACCGATACCGATATCGGTAAAGAGCCGACCCCAAGCTTTACCCCCCCGGCGCAACGCGCGGAAGCCGCGGTGAAAAGCGTCGTGCATAACGCCCCTGCGCCAGCATCGCTGCAAAGCGACACCACGCCGAGCCAGCCCAGCAAGACGAAGGACACCGATGCGTCTACTTTGTTGAGCCGCATGATTCGCGGGGTGGCCAAGTTCTTGGGCAACGACGGCGACCAAGACAGCGAGGCACGCAGCACGTCGCAAGAAGCACCGCCGCGTACGCCCCGCGCGCAATCGCCAAAGCGGAAATCGAACGAGCGGCGTGAAAGCCCGAACCGCGATAGCGCCAAGGCTGCCCCCAAGGGCAGCACCAAAGAGAGCGCCAAGCAGGACGAAAAAGCCAGCGCTAAACCCGAACCCAAAGCGAAGCGCCAAGGCGACGCCGAGGCGCGCAATACCCAACGCGATAGCACGGCAGACAAAGAGAGCGTCAGTAAGGGCGATAACGGCGAGAAGCGCAGCGGCCCAACCCGCACCCGCAACCGCCGCCGCCATCCGCAGCAGGAAAAAAGCGACGCCAAGGGTGGCCACCAGCGCAGCGAGACGCCTCAATCGCCACAGGCAGATAAGCCCGATAGCAGCAAAGAGCGCGAAAAAGAGAGCGCCAAACCGGCACGTAAACCAGCACCGGCTACCGCTGAAGCCGACACACCGGCGCAAGACGATGGCAAGCCGAAGCGCACGCGCAATAATCCGCGCAACCGCTCGCGCCAGCACGCCATCAATCCCAAGGCGGAAGCCGAGCAGCTAAAATTGCAAACCGAAGCCGCGCAAGCGCCAACTGAAGAGACGAAGCCCGACGCTCAGCCGGAAGCCAAGCCCGATGCTCAACCGGCTGCCCAAGCCAAACCTGAAGCAGCACCGCAACAGGCACAAGAGGCGGCAAAAACCGAGAGTGCGCCTGTTCAAGCGGAAAGCCGTGAACCAGCCGAGGCGGAGTCGGAGACGCCCAACGCGGTGACCAAGGCGCCAGCCGAAAGCCAAGCGGCGGCGCCCACGGAAGAAGCCAAGCAGCCGGTAATAGCACCTGAGGCCCAACCTGCTCAGCCGCAGGAAGCTGATGCTCAACCGGCAGCACAAGCCGACGCTGAGCCGCCTGCGGCACCTAAGGTTGAAGCAGACGCCAAGGTCGAACCGGCACCTCAGGATGAATCGGCCACCAAAGCTGAACCGACACCCAAGGATGAGCCTGCTCCCAAGGCGGAATCTGCCCCTCAGGATGAGCCTGCTCCAAAGGCGGAATCAGCTCCCGAGACGTCGCAGCTCAAGGCCAATGAGCCCGCCTCTAGCCAACCCGCCGTGGAGACAGAGAGCAGCGAGGCGCCCGCCACGCCGGCTCGCGACGAAAAACAGCCGACGCAAGCGACCGATGATGCCTCCGCTCCTGCCGAGCAGGCCCAAGGCAAAACGGAAAGCCGCTCTACGGCAACCAAATCGCGCCGTCGTCGTCGCGCACATAATGACCCGCGCGAGCTACGCAAGCGCCAGCAGCAGGACGCCAGCGGGGAATAACCCCTAAGCGTCGCCAAAAAAACCCGGCGTTCATACCGAACGCCGGGTTTTTTTATGCTTCCCCTTCCCAACCCTACAAGCAGCGCGGTTCGATCTCCAGCGCCACGCCAAAGCGTGCTTGAACCGTGGTGGCGATCTGTTCGGCCACCTGCAGAAGCTCATCGCGATCGCCACTGCCAAAGTGCACCAGCACCAGGGCCTGATGCGCATGCACGCCAAAGGCGCCGAAACGCGCGCCTTTCAAACCGCACTGATCAATCAACCAGCCCGCCGCGACTTTGTAGCGCCCATCCGCCTGAGCAAAGTGCGGCATGTCGGGGTGAAGTGTCAGCAGTTGCGCGGCTTTTTGGGCGCTCACCAAAGGGTTTTTAAAAAAACTGCCGGCATTGGCAAGCTGGGCCGGATCGGGAAGTTTCTGCCGACGAATATCGCAGACGCGCTGGGCAATTTCCAAGCTACTTGGCCGCTTGCTCACGCGGCTAGCCAAATCCCCATACCCCAGTACCGGCCGCGGCGTGCGCGAAAGGCGCAGCGCGAGTTGCGTAATAATGACCTTACCCGCCAGTGCGCGTTTGAACACGCTGTCGCGATAGCCAAAGGCGCACGCGTCACGGGAGAGCCAACGCAGGGTTTCATCGTCGCGCGACATCACCTGCACGCCATCCAGTACATCGGCAAGCTCCACGCCGTAAGCGCCGATATTCTGCACCGGCGCCGCTCCGCAGTCGCCGGGGATGAGGGCGAGATTTTCAACGCCCCACAGCTCCCGCTTAGCCAGGGCCATGACCAGCGAATGCCAGTTGACGCCTGCACCAACGTACGCCATCACGCCATCATGGTGCGCGTGTAGCCACCACTGGTTAAGCCGCGGGCGAATCACCGCTCCGCTCAAGCGTGCCGGCAGTAATACATTGCTCCCCCCGCCCAAAAGGTGAAGGGACAAACCACGCTCGCGCGCATCACGGACGCAAGCAGCAAGCGCGTCGTGGGTTTTAGGGGCGGCAAAGCGCGAAGCGACAGCGGGCAAACGCAGCGTATTGGCACCGCTAAGGTCGACGTCACGCTGCCAATGCGGTGCTGGGGTCATTTCGCCGACCGGATATGGTCCAGCAAACCGTGAGAGGCGCTTTCGATCAAATCAAGCACCTCTTCAAAACCCTGCTCACCGCCATAGTAAGGGTCCGGTACCTCGGCATCCGCGTGGCCAGCAAAGTCCAGCAAAAGCCCGACATGACCGGGGTAATCGCTCGGCTGCATCGCGCGAATCGCCCGCAGATTGTCGTGATCCATGGCCAAAACGTAATCGAAACGCGCAAAATCATCGGGGGCTAGCTGGCGCGCACGCAGCGCGCTAATATCGATGCCGCGCAGTTTGGCCGCGGCCTGGGCACGCAGATCGGGCGCTTTCCCCACGTGCCACGCGCCGATCCCGCAGGAGTCCACGCTCACCGGCTGCAGCAGGTTTTCGCTGTCGAGCACGTGACGAAAGACGCCCTCAGCGCTGGGCGAGCGACAAATATTGCCTAGGCAGACAAACAGCACGTTCATTCAGCCTCCTTATTATTCAGCCGTTGAAAATGCGCCCGTACCCGCGCCAGGTCCTCCGGGGTATCCACGCCGGGCGGGTTCACCTCGCACGCCAGCGCCACTTGAATCGCGTGCCCGTGCTGCAGCGCGCGCAACTGCTCAAGCTGCTCCAACTGCTCAAGGCTTGACGGCGGCCAGTCGCGATAGGCGTACAAAAAGCTCGCCCGATAGGCATACAGGCCAATGTGGCGCAGCCAGGCATCGGTGGCCAGTAACTCAGGGCGCGCCGCGAAATGCTCGCGATCCCAAGGGATAGGGGCGCGCGAAAAGTACAGCGCGCGGCCGTCTAGCGCACGTACAACCTTGACCACGTTAGGGTTAAAGAGCGCCTCCACCTCCCCGATCGGCTCGGCCAGAGTGGCAATAGAAGCCTCGGCATCGTCCGCGAGCCGCCAAGCCACTTGATTGATCAACGCGCTGGGAATCAGCGGCTCATCGCCTTGGACATTGACCAGCAGCGCCTCGTCGTCAAGCTGTAAAGCGTTTGCGACCTCGGCCAGACGATCGGTGCCGGAGGGGTGATCATCGCGCGTCATCACGACTTCAGCGCCATAGGGGGCCAAGGCATCACGAATACGGCGATCGTCGGTCGCCACCACCACACGACTGGCCTGACTTTCGCAGGCGCGCCGCCAAACATGAGCGACCATCGGCTCGCCGGCAATGGGCAAAAGCGGCTTGCCCGGCAAGCGGGAAGAGCCAAAGCGCGCCGGGACAACAGCAATAAACTCCGCTGTCGCCATTTACGCCTCCCCGGTGCGGCCAGGTGAGGTGGGGAGCTTTTCGTCGGCGTCCATTTTGCGCGCCTCTTCCGGCAGCATCACCGGGATATCGTCTTGAATCGGATAGGCCAACCCGTCATAAAGACAGTGCAGCTCGCCCGTGTCGCGATCGTATTTGAGCTTGCCTTTACACAGCGGGCAGACCAGCATCGCCAACAGTTGTTTATCCATCACGTTATCTCCTCGGAAAGAGTTGCGAGCCGTGCGGTTAGCCACTGCTCGAATTCGGGCGTAAGCGTCGCCTCCACATCCAACACCCAGCTATCGGGCGGGGCGACATCCCGACATTTGACCGCATCTTTGGCCGTCATGACCAGCGGGCGGGGCTTCTCAGCGGGCGCAAAACAGAGCGAAGCGGCATCAAAGCGGTAGTGGTCGGGAAAGGCATGCCACTCACCATACACACCCAGCGCTTTCAGCGTGGCAAAAAAGCGCTCGGGACGGCCGATGCCCGCCAACGCGTGCACCGGTAGCGTAAACGGCAGCGGCGAAAGCGGCCAGCGCTTATTGGTCGCAAGCTCGCGCCAGCCGATGGGTTCAAGACGCATCGGCGTTGCGGCGCGCTTGTCCAATGCCTTTCCCAGTGAGGGCAGCGCGGTCTGCGGTCCGCCGTTGATCAGTAGCGCATCGACGCGCTTTAGGCGCTCGGGTGGTTCGCGAAGCGGCCCGGCGGGTAGGCAGCGGCCGTTGCCGAGTCCGCGCGCGCCGTCCACCACGGCCAACTCAATATCGCGCCCCAAGGCCAGGTGCTGCAAGCCATCGTCGCTGATGATCACGTCACACCCCGCCGCGACAAGCTGCTCTGCGCCGCGTGCGCGCTTGGGGTCTGCCACCACCGGCAAGCCGGTCTGCTGGGCGAGCATTAGCGGCTCGTCGCCGCTTTGTGATACAGGCGTGTCCGGCGTCACCCAGAGCGGGTATCGCGGCGCGCGACCGCCATAACCGCGTGTCACGATACCGGGGCGATAGCCCCGCTCACTTAGCCAGCGTGCAAGCCAAGCGACCAAGGGAGACTTACCCGTGCCGCCCAGGGTAATGTTGCCGACCACAATCACCGGCACCGGCGCCCGCCACACGGGGCGTTTTCCACGATGGTATGCGGCCTCGCGGCGCGCCATCACGGCGGCGTACAGCGCACCCAGTGGGCGCAGGGGGTAAAGCCAAACACTGCCCCGGTAAGCGGCTTTCAGCCAGCGCTCGGCCAAGCTCATTCTGGCGTCTCTTGTGACCGCGACTCCTCTTGAAACTGCAGCTGATGGAGGGCGGCATAAGCCCCGTCTTTCGCCAGTAGCGCCGCGTGGCTGCCCTCTTCAATAATGCGGCCCTGCTCCATCACCACAATGCGATCAGCGCGCTCAATGGTCGAAAGCCGGTGGGCTATTACCAGGGTGGTACGGCCCTTGCACACCGTCTCTAGCGCCTGCTGGATATAGCGCTCCGATTCGGTATCCAGCGCGGAGGTGGCCTCGTCCAGAATCAGAATCGGCGCGTCTTTAAAAATCGCGCGGGCGATGGCCAAACGCTGGCGCTGCCCGCCGGAAAGCATCACGCCGTTATCCCCCACCAGGGTTTGGTAGCCGTGGGGCAGCTTTTCGATAAACTCGTGGGCATACGCCGCCTGTGCCGCTGCCTCGATCGCTTGTGGGTCAGCGTTATCCGCGCCGTAGGCAATATTATCGGCAATCGTGGTGTTAAATAGCGTGACCTGCTGGGAGACAAGCGCGATTTGTCGACGCAGCGGCCCTAACTGATACTCGCGAATATCCACCCCGTCGATCGCGATGCTCCCTTCAGTGGGACGATAAAAGCGCGGCAGAAGGCTCACCAGCGTCGATTTACCACTCCCCGAGCGCCCGACGATCGCCACCATCTCGCCCGCCGCGACGTGCAAGTTAATCCCATGGAGTACCTCGGGCTGCTCTTGGGCGTAGCGAAAACGCACGTTGTCCAACTCCACCTTGCCCTGCAGACGCTGGGGCTGTATCTGCCCCTCATCGCGCTCGGCGGGTTCGTCTAGCAGTCCGAACAACTCGGTAGCCGCCGCGATTCCCTTCTGGATTTCGCTGTTGATTTCGGTCAGTTGGCGCACCGGCTTGATCATCAGCGCCGCGGCGGTAATAAAGGCGACAAACTCGCCTGGGGTCATGTTCTCCAAAAGCGCCGGCGCCATCGCCAGCCACACCAAAATCGCCATGGAGATCGCGACCAGCATCAGGATCACCGGCGAACTGATCGCCTTGGTCATCGCCTCTTTCATGCTTTGGCGGCGGTTCTCCTCGCTGACGCGAGTAAAGCGTTGTTTCTCGAAGTTTTCCGCGCCGTGGGTGCGCACCACGCGGTGGCCAGAGAGCGCCTCGGAGGCGACGTGGGTCACATCACCCATGGAGTGCTGAATACGCTTGGAGATGCGCCGAAAGCGCTTGCTGACATAGTTGACCACCAGCGCAATCAATGGCGTGACCGCTAGAAACAGCAGCGTTAATAGCCAGTTGGTCCAGAAAAGATACCCCAGCAGGCCGATCACAAAGAGGCCTTCACGCAGCAGGATAGTAACCGACTTCGTGGCCGCCCCCGCGACCTGTTCAACGTGATAGGTCACCCGCGATACCAAGTGCCCACTTGAGTGGTGATCAAAGAATACGCCGGGAAGGTGCAGCAGGTGCGCGAAAACATCACAGCGCAGCGTATGGATGACATAGCGCCCGACATAGGCCATGAAATAGGTACTTAAAAACGTCCCCAGCCCGCGCGCCGCGAACATGAACACCACAAACAGTGGCAGAAAAAGACGAAAGCTGGCGTCGGGATTTTGAATCCCGTCGATAAGGCGCTTCATCAACTCGGCAAGCGCCGTGCTAGAGGCGGCATAGATGGTGAAGCCGACGACAGCCAGCGCAAAGGCGCGCCAGTGTGGCTTTACGTAGCTTAAAAGACGTTGGTAAATAGCCCAACCGGATTCCGTCACACGCGCTCCTGGCGATCAGTTAGTGGCAATACGTTGCTGGGAAGACATCATGCAAAGTGCCTGGTAACAAGGTGTTAGAAGCCCTGTTTTCAATCACTGTTTTCAGGACCCGTTTTTTACCTGCGCTACCGTGCGCAGGATTCTACCTTATCCCCCGCAGCATCAACACCGCTGAAGAGTTGCACCTCGGCCTCGCGTGGGCGTTACCGTCAGCGGCTCACCGGGGGTCAGCCAGAACGTCAGGGCGCCATCTTGCGCCGTGCTCCACAGGCAGCTTTCCTGGCGGCGAAAACGGCGCACGACTCGATCGTCCGGGTGCCCGAACGCATTATCTCGCCCAGCGCTGAAAACCACATGGCGAGGCGCGGTGTGGCGCACAAACTGCACGCCTGAACTGGTGTGGCTACCGTGATGACCCGCAACCAACACACTTAGCGGCGTATCAAGATCACCGAGCAAGCGGCGCTCCACCTCGGTGCCCACATCGCCAGTGATCAGCAGAGTATGCTCGCCCACGCTCACTTTAAGCACACAGGAGCGATCATTATTCGAGTACGTATCGGCCTCCCCTTTGGGCGGCCACAAAAGCGCATAACGCACGCCCTCTTGCTGCCACCGCTGACCGCGATGGCAGGGCGTGACCGCGGGTGTCTCTACCTTGGCGCCTTGAGGGGCTAGCCAGCGCGTCACGTCATGCTGCTCTATCAACCCTCCCACGCCACCGGCATGATCATTGTCGTCGTGACTGATAATCACGCGATCAAAGCGCTGCCCCGGCGGCCATAGCGTACTCAGTGGCATAAAGCCCGAGCGAAAGCGCGGCCCGGTATCAAACAACAGACGCGCGTTGGCACTTTCAAGTGCCACCAGCTGCCCCTGGCCAACATCCAATACACGCACCCGAAGCGCGCCCTCGGGCCAGGGCTCACTTCGCGGCACCACCACCATCAGAACTACCAGCACAAGCGCGCCGACGCGCAACGCCCAAGGTGTTGCGGGCAACCCCCAGCAAAGTGCAAGCCAGATCAACCCAAGCCCCAAGGGTACGCTCAGCCGTGCGCTGGGCTCCCAAAGCGGCGCCCAAGCAACAGCCAGCGCTAGTCCCTGATGTAGCCACTCAAGCAGCCAACTAAAGAGCCACCAGGGTATGTCACCTAACAGGGGCAGGGGTGCCAGCAGCCACCCCAAGAGCGCACTGGGCACCATTAGGGTGCTCACCCACGGCACCGCCAGCACGTTAATGAATGGGGCTGCCGGGGCAACGCGGCCAAATGCCAGCAGCACAGCCCCGGCCATCAGCGGTGCTAACAGCAGTTGCGTACGGCACAGCGCCCATAACCACCCGCGAACACCGCGCGGACGCGCCCTACCCTGCCAGATCACAATCAGCCAGGCGACTGCCACAAAGGAGAGCCAAAACCCGGGCCGCCATAAAGCGAGCGGATCAAGTAGCACTACCATGGCAAGCGCCAGCCACCACGCTTGCCATGCCCCAGGCGCGTGGCGACCGCTCAGCACCCAGAGCCCCATCAACGCCATGATCGTGGCCCGCATCACCGGCGGCCCCAATCCAGCCAAAACAGCGTAAGCCACCGTGAAACCCGCGGCTAACCACCAGGGCCAGGCGCTAAGCTTCCAGTTATGTGGCGCGATTAATCGGACCCACCTGCTTACCAGCAGCAGGCTAAAAGTGGCAATCAAGCCAATGTGAAGCCCCGAGATCACCACCAGATGCGTCGTGCCACTGGCATTAAGCAGCGACCAGTCATCCGCCGTCAGCGCATCGCTCGCCCCCAGTGTTAACGCCGCCAGCCAGCGTTTGGCAGACGGGTCGAGCGGTTGTCGGTCGAGGTAATCCAGAGCCTCGCGACGTAGGGAAAAGACGCCATCTGCTTGCAGCGAAGGCGTGGGCGTTTGGCGCACATAGCCGGTGGCATGGATCCCCTCGCGCCATAGCCAGGCGCGATAATCAAAGCTATGCGGGTTGCGAAAGCCGTGCGGCGGGCGCAGCCGGAGCGTCATTCGCCAGCGCTCACCGGGGAAGAAAGCGTGACTGCCGTAGGCGCTGACGCGCACTTTTCGCACCCTATCGCAAGCGGGCCGAGACAGCGGCGCGCCACATTCGAGCACGTTCAGCGTTAGACGCGACAGATCATTACTTTCGCTGACGCTGATCACCTTCGCCTCGACGAGCACGTCCTCCCCGCTGACACCGAGCGGCAGTATGCGCCCCTGCTCAAGGTAAATAGCTGCGAACACGCCTCCACTTAGGGCCCACCAAAACAGCGCGCGTGGTCGCCAAATAGCCAACAGTAGCGCTGTTAACAGCCAAAGGCTTAGCATTAACTCGGGACGAGACACCGCCACACCCGCGCCTGCCGCTCCCGCGCCACCCAAGACGGCTAGTCCCGCTGGTAGCGCCCTACCCAACCGCATACGCTTGCCCTCCTTGGCAAATCCACAGCGTTATCGTCCTACATAGCCGAATGCACTCACTATATGGATAATAGGCCTCTTCACTAGGCAAGAGTATTAGCCATGCCGCGCCGGTTTTTACAGCGCTACATGCCCAGGCCCGATACCCTCAAGCGGCAGCGCTCGTTGCGCTTAGTCGCCCCGTTGATCATTGATGCAAGGCTTTGGTTACTCACTCGGCGCAGCGTGGCGAACGCCTTCAGCGTGGGGCTTTTTTGCGCCATGCTGCCGATTCCTTTTCAAATGCTGGTAGCAGCCCTGGGCGCAAAATTCACCCGCTGCAATCTGGCGCTTTCGGTTGGGCTGGTATGGATTACTAACCCTTTGACCATGCCGCTGATTTTCTACGGCAATTACCGTGTCGGCGCGTTTTTTCTGGATACGCCGGTGCGTGAGGCGCCCGATCGAATTTCCACACGCTGGATCGCCGAGCAGATGCAAGACATCATGCCGGCCCTGCTATTGGGCTCACTGATTACCGCACTACTCCTAGCGCTACTTGCCAATGTCAGCATCCGCCTGATTTGGCGCTGGCATGTCTCGCGCAACTGGCGGCAGCGGCGGCTAAAACGCCAGCGCCGCCGAGCCCAAATTGAATCTGAATTTGATGATTAAACCTGGTGACTACTCTTCCTCGACCAACTGTCCGGCATCAAGTTTTAGGACGCGATCCTGGTGGGCGGCAAGGCTTGTGTCGTGAGTCACGATAACAAACGCACAAGCGCTCTCCTTGGCCAGCTCATCCATCAGCGCCAATATCGTCGCAGCCGTGGTTTGATCCAGATTCCCCGTGGGCTCGTCCATGAGCACCAGACTTGGGTCGGTCACCAAGGCCCGCGCAATTGCCACGCGTTGTCGCTCACCGCCGGATAACTCGCCGGGTTTGTGGTCTGCCCGCGCCTCCATGCCAACACTCGCGAGCAGCGCCAATGCCCGCTTCTGTGCATCATGCTTACGCTGCCCGCGAATAATCAGCGGCAGGGCGGCATTTTCCACCGCGGTGAACTCCGCCAGCAAGTGATGAAACTGATACACAAAGCCAATATAGCGATTGCGAAACCGCCCTAACGCTGCCTCATTCAAGCCCGCCAGCGACTCGCCGCCAATCACGACGCGCCCTGAGGTGGGGCGGTCCAAACCGCCCATCAAGTTGAGTAGTGTCGTTTTACCCGAGCCAGAACTGCCCACCACGGCGACACGCTCCCCGGCGCGCACGCTAAGCGATAGGTTATCCAGCACGGTGAGATCGCGAGGCCCTTCGCTATAGGTGCGCGTTAGGGCTTGGCACTCCAGCATCACTGGCGCGCCCTCTTCCGTGGACGAAGCGGGCATGGACGATGTTGACGAGGACGTATGTGACGAGGGCATAGCGGTATCCTTACTCATAGCGCAACACATCGGCAGGCTGTATGCGAGCAGCACGCCAAGCGGGATAAAGGGTCGAGAGGAACGTTAGCCCAAAGGCTGCCGCCACGATACGGCCGACATCGTCCCAGTGCAGGCGCGAAGGTAAATCGCTGATAAAGTAAACGCCGGCATCTAGGAATTGAATGCCCAGCACCGCTTCGATCCAGCCAATCACATCCGAGATAGTCAGCGCCAGCAGCACGCCCACCAGCACGCCAATGGCGATACCAATCACGCCGATGGTCACTCCCTGAACAATAAAAATGCCCATAATCGAGCGCGGGGTAGCACCAATGGTGCGTAAAATGGCGATATCCGCGCGTTTATCGGTCACCACCATGACAAGTGTCGAGACGATATTAAACGCGGCTACCGCGATAATCACCGTCAACAGCAGCGCGATCATGCGTTTTTCCATCTGGATCGCTTGGAACAGATTACCGTGGGAGTAGGTCCAGTCGCGGCCGCGATAGTTGGGTCCCAGCTCGTTGACGATATCCCGGGTGACTTGGCCCGCCACGAAAAGATCATCCAATTCGAGGCGTATACCACCAACCGCCTCCCCTAGCCGTGCCAAGCGCTGCATATCCTCTATGTGGGCATAGGCCAAATTGGCATCAAGATCCGCCCCTACGCTAAAAATCCCGCTGACAGTAAAGCGTTTCAAGCGCGGAAACACGCCGGCGGGCGTGATCGAGGCTTCCGGCACTAAGAGGGTAACGCGATCGCCCACGCCCACGCCAAGCTGGCGTGCGAGCATGGAGCCCAACACCACATTCCATTCGCCCGACTGAAGATCCTCCAAGCTCCCTTGGTGCATATGCTCACCAATAATCGAGACCTGATTTTCCCAGTCAGGGTGAATGCCGTTCACCATGGCCCCCTGGTTGCGGCCGTTGACGGAAAACATGCCCTGCTGCTCCACATAGGGTGCGGCGCCAATGACTTGTTCACGCGCCATCAGTTCGTTGGCCAGCGACTCCCACTCAACAAGCCCGCTACGCGACTCAATTTTGGTGTGCGGAACCATCCCCAAAATGCGGGTGCGCAGTTCGTGGTCGAAACCGTTCATCACCGATAGCACAAGAATTAAAACGGCAACCCCAAGCATCAGCCCCAGCATCGAGGTAAGGGAAATAAAGGAAATAAAATGGTTCCGGCGTTTAGCGCGCACGTAGCGCAGCCCCACCAGAAAAGGCAATCGATCGAGCATGGCGTTAATCCTTATCAGCGAGCGCTCATGGTACGGTTTTTTTCGCTTGTCTGCATGTGCCCGGCCGCGCCTTTGGGTTTATCATGGCGCGGTTTTTCCGGCATCGACCCACAAGAGGCTTCACGTTGGCCACGACGACTTTCCGCTTGCTACCTGAATGGCATCCACAGGACGCTGTTTTGCTCACCTGGCCGCGCCCCGAGGGCGATTGGGCGCCACTACTTTCCCGTATCGAGGCCACGCTTGAACGCATTGTCTTGGCCAGCGTGCGCTACCAACGCGTCTTGATTAGCGCCCCCGATAGGGCAACGCAAGCGCGCCTGATCAAGACCTTTGCCGCCTACGGTGTCGCGCCCCACCTGCTGTGTATCCTCGTCGCTGCAAGCGATGACACCTGGACACGAGATCACGGCCCGATCGGCGTCGCCAATGCTGAGGGCGCGCTTCGCCTTTACGACTACACCTTTACCGGCTGGGGGGGGAAATTCCCCGCGGCTCAGGATAATCAGCTTAACGGTAGGCTCAAAGAGGCAGGTGTCTGGGCTTGCCCGGTGATACCGCGCGACCTGGTGCTCGAAGGCGGCGGCATTGAAACCGATGGCCTGGGCACACTGCTCACCACCGAGGCGTGCCTGTTAAATCCTAACCGTAACACCGAGCCCTCCCAACATGATATCGAAGCCGCGCTGAAAGAGGACCTGGGTATTGAGCGCGTGCTGTGGCTGAAAAATGGCCACCTGGAAGGCGACGACACCGATAGCCATATCGATACCCTGGCCCGCTTTTGCGCCCCGGATACCATTGCCTACGTGCGCTGCGACAACCCCGCGGATCCGCACTTCCCGGCATTAAAAGCAATGGAAGAGGAACTTAGGGCGTTTCGTCAGTCAAACGGTGAGCCGTATCGCCTGATCCCCTTGCCGTGGCCGGAGCCAGCCCATGACCCTGAAGATGGTCATCGCCTGCCCGCCACTTACGCCAATTTTTTGATTATCAACGATGCAGTGCTCGTTCCCAGCTACGCTGACCCGGCCGATGTGGTGGCGTTAAATGCGCTGGCGCTGGCGTTCCCTGAACATACGCTAATTCCCATTGACTGCACCAGCGTGATTCGCCAACACGGCAGCCTGCACTGTCTGACCATGCAGCTGCCGCGAGGCAGCGTCAATGGCGCACTATTTGCACAGGAGTCATCATGACGAACAAGTTGACCGTGGGCCTCGTTCAACAGCGCGCATGGCCCGATAAAGCGCAGAGCCTGGACGAAAGCGAGACGGGCATCCGCGCGGCGGCCGCACAAGGTGCCAAACTGGTGCTGCTGCAGGAGCTGCACGCTACCCACTATTTCTGCCAATACGAAGACCCGGCCCTTTTCGATCTCGCCGAGCCCCTCGATGGCCCCACCGGTCAGCGCTTGGCCGCACTTGCCCGTGAGCTTGATATTGTGCTGGTGGGGTCGATCTTTGAGCGCCGCGCCGCGGGGCTCTACCACAACACCGCTGTGGTATACGACCGCGATAAAGGCCGCGTCGGTCACTATCGCAAGATGCACATCCCCGATGACCCGGGCTTTTATGAAAAATTCTACTTCACCCCGGGCGACGTGGATGATCGCCGCGACAGCGGTTTTACCCCCATCGACACCTCGGTGGGCAAACTCGGGGTACTGGTGTGCTGGGATCAGTGGTATCCAGAAGCGGCCCGCCTGATGGCGCTCGCCGGCGCCGAGCTTCTGCTCTACCCCACCGCCATCGGCTGGGATATCAACGATGATGACGCCGAGAAACAGCGGCAAAAGGATGCCTGGACGCTGATTCAGCGCGCCCACGGCGTTGCCAACGGTTTGCCGGTGCTCGCGGCTAACCGTGTAGGCTTTGAAGCGGATCTTTCCGGTGTGGGCGATGGCATTGCGTTTTGGGGTGGAAGCTTTATCAGCGGCCCTCAAGGCGAGCTTCTCGCCCATGCGGGCGAGGACACCGAGCAACTCGTCGTCACGCTGGACATGGCGCGGTGTGAGAACACAAGGCGCATTTGGCCGTATCTTCGCGACCGGCGTATCGACGCCTATGGCGACTTAACCCGCCGCTACCGCGACTAGCCCAAAACGCCACGGCCCGCTATCAAAGCGGGCCGTGATGATATAAGCAGATCAAAAGCGTTTCCGTCGGCTCGTTGGCGTCAGCTCACATACGCTTCACTCGTGGTCGCACTCCTTCCAAAAGTCGCGAATTGAGGCGATACCTTGAGCCCCCACGGCGCGGGCATGATTGGCATCAAAGCGCGTCATACCGCCTAACGCAAACACCGGCATCCCGGCACGCTCCACCAGCTGTTGGAAATCGTGCCAGCCCATTGGCGGCACATCGGGGTGCGAGGGCGTCGTGCGTAGCGGGGAGAGCGTGACAAAATCACAGCCTAGCACCGCGGCTTGATTGAGCTGCGCGGTGTCATGGGTGGAGGCCGACAGCCACTTGCTCTCCGCAATCGGCCGACGCTCAAGCTGCATCAGACGCTCACTGGTCAAGTGAATGCCGTCTGCATCCACCTCATCGAGTAGCGCCGGTTCGCCGTTGAGCAGCAGTCGCGCGCCGTGCTCGCGACATAGCGCAAGCGCACGCTGCGCCCGCGCGATAAAGCCATCGCGGTCAAGCGATTTGGCACGCAGCTGCACCAGGCGAATACTGTCCTCTTTTAAGGCGCGCTCAAGGCGGGCATCAAAGCGCGCCTCATCCGCTTCTTCCGCCGTGATTAAGTACTCCGTGGGCAGCATAACCGCGCGCAGAATCGGCAGATTTGCCGCCGGGAAGGGGTAGTTGACCAGCTCACTCATCGGCACCCAGCGCACCGCCTGCCCTTCGCGACCAAAGGGCTCACCCGAGAACGCATGCACTTGCCAAACATCGAGCAAGATATGCTTATCCGGGTATTCATGATGCACACGAATCAACGGCTGAGCACAGGTGATCTCCACCCCCAGCTCTTCGTGAAGCTCACGCTTTAACCCTTCCAGGCCGGTTTCGTAGGGGGCCAGCTTGCCGCCGGGAAACTCCCAAAGGCCGCCATGATCCACGTTAGAGGGCCGGCGTGCGATCAGTACTTTTTGTTTATCGGCACTGATCATGGCGGCCGCCGCGACGTGGACCCGTCGTTTTACCATTACATTCATTGCATCTTTATCCGCTAATTTGCTTACCGACCGGAACCGCGCTGTGCGCTTACTCAACTTGACGCACGCTTTAGCTGCGGTAGTCGGCGTTAATCGTCACGTACTCGTGGGAGAGATCCGATGTCCATACCGTGGCGCTCTCCTCTCCTCGGCCTAATGTAATCGCGATCGTGATCTCCTCACGCGCCATTACGGCACTCCCCGCCTCTTCGCTATAGCTCAACGCTCGTCCGCCGTTTTCCACAATGCGCACTTCATCGAGGTCGATCACGACGCGGTTCACATCGAAATCTGCCACCGGGGCACGACCGACAGCGGCGAGAATACGCCCCCAGTTCGCATCCGAGGCGTAAAGCGCGGTTTTGACCAGCGGCGAGTGCGCCACGGTGAACGCCACATCCAGCGCTTCCTGACGGGTTTCGGCTTCATCCACCTGCAGCGTGACGAATTTGGTCGCGCCTTCGCCATCGCGAATAATCGCCTGGGCGAGCGTTGTCATCACACGCTGCAAGGCGCTACGGAAAGCCGTGATCTCGTCATCCGTTTCAATCACGGCGGACTGGCCCGTCGCCGCCAACATGCAGGCATCATTGGTCGAGGTGTCGCTATCCACGGTGATGCAGTTAAACGAGCGATCCACCGTCTCGCGCAACAACTGCTGCAATAGCGGCTGCGCAATAGCGGCATCCGTTACCACAAACCCCAGCATGGTGGCCATGTTGGGTTTGATCATTCCGGATCCTTTGGCAATCCCGTTAATTGTGACACGCTTGCCACCCACCTCGAGTACGCCACTTGCCCCCTTGGCGAGGGTATCGGTAGTGAGAATCCCCTCGCCCGCTTGCTGCCAAGCGGTTTCCCCGCTATCGCAAGCGTTAAAGGCATCGGGAATGCCGGCGAGCAGCGCGTCCATCGGCAACGGCTCACCAATCACCCCAGTGGAGAAAGGCAGGACCGCCTCCGGCGCTACACCGGCCTGCTCAGCCAGTGCTTCACAGCTATTTTGCGCATCACGCATGCCAACGTCGCCTGTACCGGCATTGGCGTTGCCCGTGTTAATTAGCCAGTAACGCGGGGTTTGCTGATGCGCCTGACAGTGGGCCAAATGCGCTTTTGCCACGTGAACCGGCGCCGCGCAGAACGCGTTACGGGTAAAAACACCCGCCATCGTGGCGTTTTCGGGAAGCTCAATAACCACGAGATCGCGACGATCGGCCTTTTTAATCCCCGCCATGGTGCTGCCAAGGCGTACGCCTTGGATCGTGGGCATTGCTGGAAAAGGTATCTTTCCTACCGCCATATCGTCCTTCCTTCGCCAGTAAAGAGGGCTAAAAATGGGTTAGCTACGTTGGGCATTAACTCAGTTTACCGCAGCACTGCTTGTATTTTTTGCCGGAGCCACAGGGGCACGGGTCATTACGCCCGACCTTGGGGCCTTCACGCCGTACGGGACGACCGTCGGCGCCGGGAGGCGTCGCGGCGTTTTCCGCGTCGCTATCAACGGCTGGATCGCCGTGGCGACTGTCAGCGCTTGCCTGCTCACGCTCAAGGGTTTCGCGGCGCTTGCTCTCAAGGGCTTCAACCTCTTCGGGCTGGCGCACTTGAACGTGGCTCAAAATACGGGTCACGTCCGCTTTGATATTGGTCAGCAGGTGCTGGAAGAGTTCAAACGACTCGCGCTTGTACTCCTGCTTGGGGTTTTTCTGCGCATAGCCGCGTAGGTGAATACCCCGGCGCAGATGGTCCATCGACTGCAGGTGCTCTTTCCAGCGCGTATCGAGCACTTGCAGCATGACCTGCTTTTCAAATCGACGCATCAGTGTCTCACCCGCGGCTTCCACCTTGGCCGCGTAGGCGTCACGATGCATTTCATGCAGGCGTTCGCGCAGTTTCTCTTCGCTAAAGCGCTCATCTTCTTGGGCCCACTGCACCACTGGGGCTTCGAGATTGAACTCCGTTTTCAAGTGCGCTTCGAGCCCCGCTAGGTCCCACTGCTCTGCTAGGCTTTGCGGCGGCACAAAGTCGCTGATGGCATCCTCCATCACTTCTTCACGAATGCCGACCACCGCTTCCGACACATCGTCCGAGGCAAGAATTTCATTACGCTGCTCGTAGATCACGCGGCGCTGATCGTTGGCGACGTCGTCGTACTCAAGAAGCTGCTTACGGATATCAAAGTTGCGCCCTTCGACTTTCTTCTGGGCACGCTCCACCGCGTTGGAGACCATTTTATGCTCGATCGCCTCACCATGCTCAAGCCCTAACGCCTGCATCAGGCGTTTAACGCGGTCGGAGCCAAACAGCCGCATCAAGCTATCTTCCAAAGAGAGGAAGAAACGCGTGGAGCCTGGATCACCCTGACGCCCGGCACGGCCACGCAACTGGTTATCGATCCGGCGCGACTCGTGCCGCTCAGAGCCCACCACGTGCAAGCCACCCGCTTCCAGGACGGCGTCGTGGCGCTTCTGCCACTCGGCTTTTAGCGCGTCGACCTGTGCCTGGCTAGGATTATCAAGCTTGGCGACTTCGGCCTCCCAATTCCCCCCCAGCACGATGTCGGTACCCCGACCGGCCATATTGGTGGCAATCGTCACCGCCCCCGGCCGACCTGCCTGGGCGATAATTTCGGCTTCGCTTTGGTGCTGCTTGGCGTTGAGGACGTTAAAATCGATCTTTGCCTCTCGCATCAAGCCTGCCAGATACTCAGACGTTTCGATCGATGCCGTGCCGACCAGCACCGGGCGCCCCGCGTCGGTTTCCGCTTTCACATCTTTGATGATCGCTTCGAATTTCTCCTCAGCGCTGAGGAAAACCAGATCGTTTAAGTCTTTACGCACCAGCGGCCGATTGGTGGGAATCACCACAACGTCGAGACCGTAAATTTGGCGGAATTCGAACGCTTCGGTATCAGCGGTACCGGTCATGCCCGCGAGCTTGTCGTAGAGGCGGAAGTAGTTCTGAAATGTGGTCGAGGCGAGCGTTTGGCTTTCACGTTGAACGGTGACGCCCTCTTTCGCTTCAACGGCTTGGTGCAACCCTTCCGACCAGCGCCGCCCGGGCATACTGCGACCGGTATGCTCATCGACGATGACGACCTGTCCGTCGCTTACGATGTAATCAACGTCTTTGAGGTAAAGGTGACGGGCACGCAGGGCCGAGTGCATGTGCTGGAGCAAATTGAGGTTTTGCGCGGCATAAAGCGAATCCTCTTCGCCCAATAGCCCCTCTCCTCGCATCAGCTCTTCAACTTTATTGTGGCCCTGCTCGGTTAACTCGACCTGCTTATGCTTTTCATCGAGCAGAAAATCGCCGACAACCGTTGGCTCTTCGCCTTCAATCTCTTCGCCCTTTTCCAAGTGCTGGGCAAGCCGATTGACGATACCGTAAAGTTCGGTGTTTTCATCGACCGCGCCCGAGATAATCAAGGGCGTGCGCGCCTCATCGATCAAAATCGAGTCAACTTCATCAACGATCGCGTAGTGCAACCCGCGCTGGACTTTATCGTCAAGCGAGAAGGCCATGTTGTCACGCAAATAGTCGAAACCAAACTCATTGTTGGTGCCGTAGGTAATGTCGCACTGATACGCGTGACGCTTCTCGGGTCCGCTCTGGCCGGCAAAAATCACGCCGACCGATAACCCTAAAAACTCATACAGTGGCCGCATCCACTCGGCATCACGCCGCGCGAGATAGTCGTTAACCGTGACGACGTGGACGCCCTTCGCCGGCAAGGCGTTGAGATAAACCGCAAGGGTAGCCACCAGCGTTTTACCCTCACCGGTTTTCATCTCCGCAATGCGGCCACGGTTTAGCGTCATGCCGCCAATCATCTGGACGTCGAAATGACGCATACCCATCACGCGCTTGCTCGCCTCGCGAACCGCCGCAAACGCCGTGGGAAGCAAACTATCGAGCGGCTCATCGTCATTAAGCCGCTGACGCAGTTCCAGCGTTTTATTTTGTAACGCTTCATCGCTTAAGGCCTCGAACTCACCTTCAAGCGCATTGATGTGCTGGACGCTTTTGTGCATCCGTTTAACATCGCGGTCATTTTTTGAGCCGACCACTTTACGCAATAAATTATTGATCATGAAACATCCAGTTAACTAGGCAGTGTGGTGTACGCCTTGCAGAAAGCAGGCCAATAACATTAACGCATCACACTTCTGTAGGCGGGCCACGCCGAGTCTGCACATCTTGGGCAGCGACAAACGCCACCATCACTGCGCTCACAGACGCTTTGATGGATTTATGCCTCACGTGGCGCGGCGGGAGTAAATACGTCGCCAAATAGCGCCGCAGCTGACGTTTAAGCGCGATTCCACGCGAGTGCGCGCGCAACACCGCCGGCACCCACAGGTAGATACTCACGCTGCGCTCACCGTTTCGCAGCGCTTCCGCCGGGTGTAAACTTGCCGGCAATAAACAGCTCACGAGAAGCCCCGCTAACCACCAGCGCGCTGCGGCGTACCGGCGTGGCGACCGGAACGAACTCAACGTAGCATTAGGGGTGGCAGGCATGCAGTGGGGTGCTCCTCGGCGTGTTAGGCTGTTGATAATGAGACGTTACTCTCCCCTGCCAAGTTTCGGACGCTGAGGAGTTAAGCGCATGAGTATAAAGGTTAAGCGTTCTCGCGCACAGCCCATCGCCCAACTGCTCAATCAGCGCGGCGACCTAGGTCTTTTGATGCGCCAATCGCGCTTGATTGACCAAGCGCAACGCCACCTACGCGCGCACCTGCCCGAAGAGATGCGCGAGCATGTATTTGTTGGCGGCTTTCACCAGGGCAAACTTACCCTTATTAGCAGCCAAGCTAGCTGGCTAACCTGGCTGCGATTTGAGCAGTCGCGCCTGCTGGATTTGCTGCATCAGCTTCCAGGCTTCGAAGGTGTAACCGGGCTTGCCTTTAAAGTACGCCCCGTGCGGCCGGTCATTCCGCCAAAGCGCAATTCGAGAACGCTCTCATCCAGCGCGGCACAAACGCTTAACGCCTGTGCCGACGAGACCGATGACCCTGCGCTCAAACGTGCCCTGGCAAAACTGGCCTCGCACGCCAACCGGCCCTCAGATACATAAAAGCACCGCTTCAGCGGTGCTTTTAGCATGTCGTATAGCTTCTTTACCGGCCCTGTCACTCTAACACGTTGAAAGTTACGCCATGGCCGGGGCGGCATAAGAGATCGGCGCGACCGCGCGCTCTTCCTCAAATGTCACAATTTCATACGCCTCGGGCTGGGCGAGCAGTTCACGACACAGCTGATTATTCAGCGCATGGCCTGACTTAACGCCGCGGAACTCACCAATCAGGCTATAGCCCAGTTGATAAAGATCTCCGATGGCATCCAAGACTTTATGCTTGACGAATTCGTCATCGTAGCGAAGCCCACCCTCATTCACGATACGGTAATCGTCGACCACGATAGCGTTATCCAGGCTGCCGCCCAGCGCCAAGTTATTAGAACGCAAAAACTCAATATCACGCATGAAGCCAAAGGTACGCGCGCGAGACACCTCTTTGACAAAGGAGGTGGTCGAAAAATCGATGCGCGTGGTTTGGTGTTGCTGCTCAAAAACAGGATGATCAAAGTCAATGGAGAAAGTGACTTTAAAGCCCTGGTGCGGCAAGAAGACAGCTTCTTTATCCCCATCCTGAACGGCCACGCGCTCTTTGATGCGGATAAACTTTTTCGCCGCCGACTGCTCGAGAATGCCCGCTGACTGGATCAAAAACACAAAGGGGCTGGCGCTACCATCCATAATGGGCACTTCGGCAGCACTTAAATCAATATAGGCGTTATCGATGCCAAGCCCTGCCAAGGCCGACATTAAGTGCTCTACTGTCGCCACTTTAACGCCGTGGTGAGAGAGCGCCGTGCAAAGCGTCGTATCCTCTACTAACTCTGCTCGGGCCGGCACTTCAACCACAGGATCTAAGTCGGTTCTGACGAACACGATCCCGGTGTTGGCCGGTGCGGGACGTAACGCCATGTCCACTCGCTTACCAGAGTGAAGCCCAACGCCTGTGGCTCGGATAACGTTTTGCAGGGTGCGCTGTTTGATCATGGGCAGTGGTCGTACTCTGGTCGCAATGAAGGAGGATGGCGAAGTCGCGATAACATGGATTATCGAACAGTGTTCATATTAGCAGCAAACGTACGTTTTACCAATAAAAAGCACGCTTGCTGCCTTTTCCTGTTCAACAGCCATCGATCGATCAATCGGCTTGACGACGCAAAAACGCGGGGATATCCAAGTAGTCATCCGCCTCTGCGGCACGGCGCTTTTCCGGACGTGGCTTGGCCTGTGGCTCAGGGGCTTCGGCGCGCGCCGCAGCCGCTTGTTGTTGGCGCATCACCGTCGGCTGCTGCAGTTTGCGATAATCCGAGGATGTATCGACCTGAACGCGACGTGCGGGCTCACGGGCAGGCGCTGCTTTCGCTTGATTGCCATCAAGACCCGCTGCCACCACGGTCACGCGCAACTCGTCGGACATCTCCATGTCGATAGAGGTGCCCACCACGATGGTTGCCTCTTGCGAAGCGAACTCTTGAACCGTCGCCCCGACATCGTTGAACTCGCCAATGGAGAGGTCCGGCCCGGCCGTGATATTGACCAGAATCCCACGCGCACCGTGAAGATCAATATCTTCAAGCAAGGGACTACGAATGGCTTTCTCAGCTGCTTCGCGAGCACGATTTTCGCCCGTTGCGCCACCGGTTCCCATCATAGCCATGCCCATTTCGGACATCACCGTGCGCACATCGGCAAAGTCGACGTTGATGATACCGGGGCTGGTAATCAGCTCGGCGATACCCTGAACGGCGCCCAACAGAACGTCATTAGCCGCGCTGAAGGCGGTAAGCAGGGTCGCATTTTTGCCCAATACGGAGAGGAGCTTTTCATTGGGAATGGTGATCAGCGAGTCAACATGCTCGGAGAGCTCTTTCATGCCCTCTTCCGCGGCACGCATGCGCTTAGGCCCCTCAAACGGGAACGGACGCGTTACCACGGCCACGGTAAGAATACCCAGCTCTTTCGCCACTTGGGCAACCACCGGCGCCCCCCCAGTGCCCGTACCGCCGCCCATCCCGGCGGTAATAAACACCATATCCGCTCCATCTAAGAGCTCCGCGATGCGATCGCGGTCTTCCATGGCGGCTTGGCGACCCACATCTGGGTTGGCTCCCGCGCCAAGGCCCTTAGTGATTTCACTACCCAGTTGCAGTACTGTCTTTGCCGCTACGCGCTTGAGTGCCTGGGCATCGGTGTTGGCGCAAATAAACTCAACGCCTTCAATGTTGCTTTCCACCATGTGGTTGACGGCATTGCCACCGCCACCGCCGACGCCAACGACTTTGATGACCGCACTGCTCGAGGGTGCGTTATCTACCAGTTCGAACATAGCCCCTTCTCCTGAACCGCGCTTGCGGCCCTGTCAGAAATTTCCTTTGAACCAGCCCTTAATTTTTACTAATGGCGAGCTGTCCTTTGTTAATTCGCGTCGCGCCCCATCATGGCGACCCCCCACGGTTCCTTTAATACTTTGGCCTTCACGCTGGTGTCCGTGACGTGCTTCTTGCAAAGCGTAGTGCAATAACCCCACCCCCGTCGCATAAATAGGGTTGCGAACGACATCGGATAGCCCTTTGACATTTTGCGGACAGGCAATCCGCACTGGCATGTGGAAGATCTCTTCCGCCAGTTCGCTGACCCCTTCCATCCGCGATGTGCCGCCGGTTAGAACAATCCCTGCCGCCACCATGTCCTCATAACCGCTGCGCCGTAATTCGTCGCGCACCAGGGTAAAAAGTTCTTCATAACGCGGCTCGACCACTTCAGCCAGGGATTGGCGTGAAAGATCCCGCGCGGGGCGATCTCCAACGCTAGGCACTTTAATCATTTCATCGCTTGCCGCAAGCTGGGTCAATGCGCAGGCGTACTTTACCTTGATCTCTTCGGCATGCTGGGTCGGTGTACGCAGCGCCATGGCGATATCGTTTGTCACCTGGTCGCCCGCGATGGGAATGACCGCCGTGTGCCGAATCGCGCCTTCGGTAAAGATGGCCATATCGGTGGTGCCGCCACCGATGTCGACCATGCAAACACCGAGTTCACGCTCATCTTCTGTTAGCACCGCCATACTGGAGGCGAGCTGCTCAAGAATAATCGCGTCAATTTCCAGCCCACAGCGGCGCACACACTTCTCGATATTCTGTACGGCGTTAAGCGCCGCGGTCACTAGGTGGACCTGAGCCTCCAAGCGCACGCCTGACATGCCTAGTGGCTCTCTAATACCGCCTTGCGCGTCGATGGCAAACTCCTGTGGCAAAACGTGCAGCACGCGCTGCCCTTCAGAAATCGCCCGGGCCCGCGCCGAGTCGATCACGCGGTCAATATCTGAGGTCGTTACTTCGCGATCTTTAATCGCCACGACGCCGTCAGAGTTCATCGAGCTGATATGACTTCCCGCCACGCCGACATAAACCGAGTGAATGTCGCATCCCGCCATGAGCTCTGCTTCTTCAACGGCGCGCTGGATTGACTGAACCGTGGACTCGATATTGATCACCACGCCGCGTTTCATTCCCCTTGAGGGGTGCGAGCCGATGCCGGCAATCTCGATGCCGCCATCATCCGTCGGCTGCCCGACAATAGCCACTACCTTGGACGTTCCTATGTCCAACCCGACCACCATATTGGATACGTTTGGTGAACCTGCCATGAGTCGGGATATCTCCTTATCGCTACGAGTTGCAAAGAGTCAAAAGCGTTACTTACACCATGGGGCGATATACGCCACCAAGGTTAATTAGGCTATACAAAAACGCATGGTATCGCAGTGGTGCGGATATAACGATCGTTATGCGCCACAATACTGCGCTGGCGACATAATTTAAACCCCAAATAAGGCGGTTTCCACGTTGGCAACCGCTCACTTTTGCATTCCCCGCTTTGAAAGTGATTAAAAAGTTTAAGCGTACTCTCTTAGGTACTCTCTTAGCTGCGGGCAAATCGTCACGAATAGGGGAGAGTTTGACAAAAGAGTGCACAACGCCGCGAAGTGCCCAAAACGACGTTGCGTTAATCAGCGTTTGCCTTTCAAAATTATTCAACCGTTGCGTCAAACGTCTCTTCGCCATGCCAAGAAACCGCCACCCCATTGGGGTAACGCAGATCGATATAGCGAATGGCATCGGTAAAACGGTGCAGTTCGCGCTGCCAAGAGGCCGCCAGGCGTGCCAAGCGAATATCATGCTGGCGCCGACCCAGCATAATCCAAGTATCATCATTGATTTGTAGCCGCCACGCCCCGCGAGGCTCCAAACGCAACTGCTGCAGGGTTAACGATAAGCGTGAAAAACGCGGCGTAAGCGACTGATAATAGTCCAACACCTCTTCACTGCTCCCCACAGGCCCCGCCAAATCGGGCAGATCGGCCGGCGCCTCTAGGGGAGCAAAGGCAAAAGGCTTCCCTTCGGGATTGAGTAGGAAATCATCATTCCAGCGCGCGATGGGTTCCTGTTCGATTAGCTCAAATACCAAAGTGTTGGGCCACTCCCTAGAGACACGAGCTTCATAAAGCCAGCCAATATCCAGCGCGCCATCTCTAAGCTCACCCAGATCCACCGAGAGCCAAGTCGCATTGCGAACCAGCGGCGCAAGCTGCGTACGCAAATACTCGGCGCTGACGTACTCCCACTCCCCCCGGATTGAGACTCGCTCCACCGGCCGGTCTAACCATAGCCAAAGCGCGCGGCCTCCAGCGCCGATAAGCAGCACCAATAGCAAAAGGCCAAACCAGGCATTACGCCGTTTCATGGCCACCCAATACGGCATTGTCGGCGCGCTTTGCGGTGGCCAAGATATCGAGGACGAGTTGATCAAAGCCGATGCCCGCGTAAGCCGCCGCTTGCGGCACCAGGCTGTGATCGGTCATCCCCGGCACGGTGTTAACCTCAAGAAGCCAAAATTTACCCTCGTTGTCCCGCATCACATCGACCCGCCCCCATCCCGAGCCCCCAATCGCGGCGAAAGCACGCTGACACAGGGCCGAGAGCTCGGCCTCGTCGGCCGCTGAAAGGCCGCAGGGCAAGTGGTACTGCGTGGTGTTGGAGAGGTATTTGGCTTCGTAGTCGTAAAATCCGCCGGGCACCTCAACGCGAATGGCAGGCAGGGCGTTACCCGCCAGCAGCGCCACTGTGTACTCTTCGCCCACGACAAAGCGCTCGGCCATAACCTGCGCATCAAAGCGTGCCGCCTCATGATAAGCTGATATCAGCGCCTCTTTTGAGCGAACAATATTGATCCCAAGCGTGGAACCTTCATGCACCGGTTTGACAATCAGCGGCAGCCCCAAGCGCTCAGCGACACCGGCCCAGTCGCAGTGCTCATCCAGAATGACGCTTTCCGGCGTGGGCAGGTCAAGCGCTTGCCAGACGAGCTTCGTGCGCTGTTTGTCCATCCCCAGTGCAGACGCCATCACACCGCTACCGGTGTAAGGAATCCCCAAAAGCTCAAGCGCACCTTGTAATGCCCCATCTTCGCCGCCGCGACCATGGAGCGCGATGAATACTTTATCGGGCGCTAGCTGCTCCAAGCCGGTCAACCCTCTCTCGCGCGGGTCATACCCCACCACATTGAGGCCTTGGCGTTTGAGCGCTGCCAGAACGGCCGCGCCACTTTTCAGCGAAACCTCGCGCTCTGACGAGAGTCCGCCATAAACCACCACCACGCTCTCTTGGCGCATTTTGTGTGCCGACAACGATTCACTCACAACGCCACCTCATCAAACGAAAGCTTCGATGCCGCAAGACGCAGGGAAATCCCCCCGACATCCCCCGCCCCTTGCGTGATCAAAATGTCACCCGGGCGAAGTATGTTTTTCAATAACCCGGGCAGCTCCTGCTTGTCCTCGACAAAGATCGGGTCTACCTCGCCGCGCTGGCGGATGGAGCCGGCAAGCGTTCGTCCTTCAGCGCCGGGAATCACGGCTTCGCCGGCGCTGTAGACATCCAGCAATACCAGCGTATCCACCTGGGAAAGCACGCGGACAAAATCTTCATAAAGATCGCGCGTGCGAGTGTAGCGGTGCGGTTGATAGAGCATGACCAGGCGGCGCTCCGGCCATCCCGCGCGCACGGCTTGAATAATCATGTCCACTTCGCGGGGGTGGTGGCCGTAGTCGTCCACCAGCATGATCTCACCCTCTTGCTGGGGTGAGGGGAAATGGCCATGAACCTGAAAACGCCGCCCCACGCCGGCAAAGCTTGAAAGCCCGCGCAAAATCGCGTCATCACTGACGCCGGCGTCGGTCGCTACGACGATAGCCGCCATGGCGTTGAGCGCATTGTGGCGTCCCGGCATCGCCAAACGAACGTCAAGCGGCGCGGCATCCCCAGGGCGCAGCGCGGTAAAGGTCACTTCCCCCCCTTGCTGGGAAAAGTTGGCGATGCGGTAATCTGCATCCGCATCAAAGCCGTAGGTGACAAACTGGCGTTTTACCTGATCGCACAGCTGACGGACATGCGCATCATCGATACACAAGACGGCGAGCCCGTAAAAAGGCAGGTTGTGCAAAAACTCGATGAAGGTGCTTTTTAAGCGCTCGAAATCGCCGCCATAGGTCGCCATGTGGTCGGCATCGATATTGGTCACAATCGACACCATCGGCTGCAGGTGTAAAAACGAAGCATCCGACTCGTCCGCTTCGGCCACCAGGTAATCACCCTCCCCTAGGCGCGCATTCGTTCCCGCACTGGTCAACTTGCCGCCAATGACAAAGGTGGGATCAAGCCCTCCTTCAGCGAGGAGCGTCGCTGTAATACTCGTCGTGGTGGTTTTTCCGTGGGTGCCGGCCACCGCGATACCGTGGCGAAAGCGCATTAATTCAGCGAGCATTTCCGCTCGACGGACCACGGGCACACGATGCTCGTGCGCCCAGTCAATTTCTGGATTGGTGGCATCAATGGCGCTGGAGACCACGACCACATCGGCTCCTTCAACGTGCTCACGAGCATGGCCGATGGCGACGCTGACACCGCATTGACGCAAACGTTCGACCACAGGCGACGCCTTAAGATCGCTTCCGCTCACTTGATAGCCTTGATTCGCCAGTACTTCGGCGATACCGCACATGCCCGCGCCTCCAATGCCAACGAAATGAATGCGTTGGATTCGGCGCATACCGGGGCCATTAACACGGCGCGGCTTAGGGGCTTGGGGGGTTATGTCAGTCACGCACACTCTCCTTCTGGGCAAGTGTCAAACAGCCTTGCATTAGCCGCTCGGTCGCATCGAGATAGGCGCCTTGACGTGCGTTTGCCGCCATTGAGGCAAGCACATCAGGGCTCAATAAGTGACTTAGCTCTTGGTCAAGTCTTGCCTCGGTCAATGCCGACTGCACCACACAAACGGCAGCGTTTGCTTCGACCAACACTTGAGCATTAATACGCTGATGATCATCCACCGCAAAAGGAAACGGCACAAACAGCGCGGGCTTCGCCGCCGCCGCCAACTCTGCCACCGTCAACGCCCCTGAACGACAAACCACGAGATCCGCCCAGTCGTAAGCCTCGGCCATATCGTCGATAAAAGGGCTTACCCTGGCCTCGACGCCTTGCGCCTGATACGCCGCCCGGGTGGCTTCATCGCGATTTTTGCCGGCCTGATGCCAGACGTCGGGACGTTGCGCCGGGTCTATTTTGGCTAAGGCCGGCGGCAGGCGCTCATTTAACGCGACGGCCCCCAATGACCCACCTACGATTAAAAGGCGTAACCGCCGCGAGCGCATTTCCTCCGCCTGACGAGGCGTTTCTCCCAGTGCGGCAATATCCGCTCGCACCGGGTTACCAATCACCTCGGCGCGCTGGCCAAAGGCTTGCGGGAATGCGGCATAGGTGCGCTTTGCCAAACGTGACAGCGTGCGATTTGTTAGCCCGGCAACGGCGTTTTGCTCATGGATGACAAGGGGTGTACGGCTCAACCAAGCGGCAATGCCGCCGGGGCCACTGGCAAAGCCGCCAAGCCCCACCACCACATCGGGACGAAAGCGGCGTATGATGGCACGCGCCTGCCATACCGCGCGGGCAATATTGATCGGCGCTTTAAGCCAACCGCCCACACCGTTACCCCGCAGACCGCTGATACGCAATTGATGCAGCGGTATCCCCGCATCGGGAACCAGTTGGTTTTCAATCCCCCTGGGGCTCCCTAGCCACTGAACTTCCACATTTTGCGCTTTCAGCGCCCTTGCCAGCGAAAGCGCCGGGATCACGTGGCCACCGGTGCCTCCCGCCATGATTAATACACGTTGACACGCCGTCATTATCTCGCGGCTCCTTGGTTTTGTTTCGCGACCACTTGCTCGTTCCCCGTCTAAGAAAGGCGCGGCTCGCGACGCGCTTTATAGGGAGTGGGCTTACGCCGGGGCTGTCGGCGGGGTTCAACATCGGGGCGCAGCAACAGTCCAACCATGATGCCTGTCACCAGCAGGCTAGAGCCGCCATAGCTGATAAGCGGCAGCGTCAATCCTTTGGTCGGCAGCAAACCGGAGCTCACCGCCATATTGATAAAAGCCTGGGCGGCAATGATAAAGCTCAGCCCGTAGCTCACATAGGCACCGAAAAGGTGCCCGGCAATTTCGGCACGCCGGGCAATCAATAACGCCCGTATAATCAGCAGCGTAAAAAGTAGCACCAAGCTAATAGCCCCGATCATCCCCAGCTCTTCTGCCAGGACGGCGAAAATAAAGTCGGTATGCGCCTCGGGCAGATAGTGAAGTTTCTGCACGCTATTGCCCAGGCCGGTGCCAGTGACATGGCCGCGACCAAAGGCAATCAGCGCCTGTGTTAGCTGATACCCGGTAGCGAATTGATCTGCCCAGGGGTCGAGAAAGCTGGTCCAGCGAGCCAGGCGGTACGGCTCTATGACCACTAGCAGCACCGCCCCACCACCCAGCAGCAGTCCTATTAGCAGTAGTAAAAACATCGAAGCCCCGGCCATCACCAGCATGCCAATCACCGCAATGCTATACACCACCGCGCCACCAAAGTCCGGCGCGGCAAGCAAGAGCCCGACCGGCAAAGCCAAGACCACTAACGGCCGCCATACACTTAAGGCGCGGCGGCGTAATTCGTAGGTAAAACGCGACATAAACGCCGCCATGTAGAGCACCAAGCCCAGCTTGCCGAATTCAGACACCTGGATACTGGGAAACGGCCCGGGTAATGCAATCCAGCGCTTGCTGCCGTTGATTTCCTGACCAATAAAGAGCACCAACCCCAGTAGAAATAGGGTCGCAAGCATCAACAAACCGGCATTCTGCCGCCATGCTTCCAAGGGAAGGCTAACCACCGCAAGGGTTGCCAGGATCGCCAAAAAGAGAAAAATGCCGTGCTGGCGCACATAGTAAAAGCTACTATCGAGCAGGCCGATCGACGCCGAACTGACCATGACCCAGCCCAACGCCGCCAGCGCCATCGCCGCCATCAAAAGCCAAATATCACAGGGCAAGTCGCGCGCTGAAAGGGTCGTTTGCCAACGCTTAAGCCAAAGGGTCATAAACGCTCCTGCTGAGAGGCAGCGTACTTTTTCACCCAGTGGCAAAAGACCTCGCCCCGGCGCTGATAGTTAGGAAATTGATCCAGACTTGCGCACGCCGGCGACAGCAGCACACAATCGCCCGGCTTGGCGGCACCTGCCGCCGCTTCCAGTGCCTCGGTTAAACCGGCGAAGCGATGCGTTTCCACGTGCGCGTTTAACGCGGCCTCAAGGCGGGGGGCGTCACGCCCAAATAGCAGCGCTTGGCGTGCGTAAACCCCAAGTGGGTCAGCTAAAGGAGAGAAGTCAGCCCCTTTACCATCGCCCCCGGCGAGCAAAATAAGCTGGCCGCTAAGCGTGGGGCCGATCCCCTCAATCGCCGCCAGTGTCGCCCCTACGTTGGTGCCCTTTGAGTCATTGACAAAGCTCACGCCATTGACCGTGGCGACCCACTCGCTGCGATGTTTCAACCCATTAAATTGACGCAACACATCGATCATTGCCTTACGTTCAAAGCCTAGCAGCCGCCCCATCGCTAACGCCGTCAATGCATTGAGCTGGTTGTGCCGTCCGGTCATACCCAGCTCGCGCACTGGCAGCCAAGGGGTTTTGCCCTGCATCAAACAGAGTTCACCCGCGCTTTTCCCCAGCCCCCACTCCCGATCACTCTCTGTTGGCGCCTTATGCGTAAAGTAAGTGACATCCGCAACGTTACTGGCGGCATCTGGCCAGGTATTGGGGTCGTCGGCGTTGACCACGGCATGTTCAGCCGCGAAAAAAATACGCTGTTTCGCCGCACGGTAGGTCGCCATATCGCCGTGGCGATCCAGGTGATCTTCGCATAGATTAAGAAATGCCGCGCACTTGGCGCCCAGTTGGGGCGTGGTTTCGAGCTGGAAGCTGGAAAGCTCCAGAATATACAGCTCTGACTCGGGTTTCTGCGCCAAAAGATCGAGCGCCGGGGTGCCTAGATTACCGCCCACCGCCGCGTTTACGCCTGAGGCTAAGGCCATTTCTCCCAGTAGCGTGGTCACGGTCGATTTGGCATTGGAACCGGTGATCGCGGCAATGGGTGCCGTGGCCGCGCGCACAAAAAGCGCGATTTCGCCCACAACGCGAGGTTCACCGGTATTGGGGTTGATTGCATCGGCCAAGGCGTCAAGGCCGGGGGCGCGGGGATCGACACCAGGACTTACCACCACTTCTTTCACTTGGCTAAGGTCAAGCTCGGTTAGCGGGCCGCAATGGATAGCCACGTCGGGATACGCACGTTTGACGTCATCAAGCCCGGGCGGATGCGTTCGTGTATCGGCAATCACAAAAGGCACACCGTGACGTGCCAAATGGCGACAGATGGCACGCCCTGAAATCCCTAGCCCCACCACCACGGTGGCGCCTTTTGGCACGGCTATCATCATGGCCTCCTAGCGAATCTTGAGCGTGGCCAAGCCAAGCAGCACCAGCACAACGGTGATAATCCAAAAACGTACGATGACCCTTGGCTCTGGCCACCCTTTCAATTCGTAATGGTGGTGCAAAGGGGCCATACGGAAGATACGCCGCCCGGTCATTTTGTAAGAGCCCACTTGCAAAATGACGGAGACAGTCTCAAGGACAAAGATGCCCCCCATGATGAAAAGCACGATCTCTTGGCGCACAATCACCGCGACAACCCCTAGCGCGGCGCCTAGCGCTAACGCACCCACATCGCCCATAAAGACTTGCGCGGGATAGGTGTTAAACCATAAAAAGCCGAGCCCAGCGCCTGCAATCGTGGCGCAAAAAACCGCCAGTTCGCCGGTGCCGGCGATGAAGGGAATGTGCAGGTAGTTGGCAAAGACGGTATTGCCGCTGGCGTAGGCAAACACTGAAAGCCCCATGGCCACCAAAACAGTGGGCATAATGGCCAAGCCATCGAGACCATCGGTTAAGTTCACCGCGTTGGAGCTGCCCACGATGACCAAATAGGTCAACACGATATAAAAAACGCCCAATGGTATGACAATATCTTTAAACACCGGGAGTAAAAGACTGGTTTCCACCGGTGTCGCAGCGGTGAGATAGAGCACGGCAGCGGCGCCAAGCCCCACCACCGACTGCCAGAAATACTTCCAGCGTGCCGGCAAGCCACGGGGATTTTTCTCCACGACTTTGCGGTAGTCATCCACCCAGCCAATGGCGCCAAACCCAAGGGTCACGCCGAGCACCACCCAGACATAGTGGTTAGTCAGGTCGCCCCAAAGCAGCGTGCTCAAGGCAATGGCGATCAGAATCATCGCCCCGCCCATGGTGGGCGTGCCCGCTTTAGACAAATGGGACTGTGGGCCATCATCACGAACCGCCTGGCCAATCTGCCCCTCCACCAAGCGCCGAATTACCCATGGACCAAGCCATAAACAGAGCAGGAGTGCGGTAAGAGACGCTAAAATAACGCGCAGCGTCAAATAGTTAAACACCTGTAAGCCCGGTTGAAACTGCGCTAAGAAATTCGCCAAATGGAGTAACATGAACGGCGGTTACCTTATGGTTAACATGATGTTTCTAAGTATGAATCGTCTATGCGCAACGCCTCGACCAAACGCTCCATTCCAGCGCTACGCGACCCTTTGACCAATAAACTGGCATTAGGCGGCAAGGCGTGCACCAGAAACGCCTCAAGTGCGGCATAGTCAGCAAAATGATGCCCTTGACCAAACGCCTCGCTGGCGGGTTTTGCCGCTTCCCCGAGCGTCAACAGTTGATCGACGCCCAGCCTGGCAGCATGAGCCCCCACCTCTGCATGAAGCGCGTCTGACTCGGTGCCAAGCTCCCCCATGGCGCCTAGCGCGCACCAGCGTGGCCCCGGAAAGCGCATAAGCGCCTCCAGCGCGGCTTTCACCGCACCGGGGTTAGCGTTATAGGAGTCATCCAAAAGCGCGCCACCTTGGCGGTGCGAGACTACCTGAAGGCGCCCCGGCAAGGCGGTAAGCGTTGACAGGCGAGCGACCACCTCATCGCTTGGTACCCCGATACTCAGCGCCGCGGCCGCGGCCGCCAAGGCATTGAGCACATTGTGCTGGCCCACTAGCGAAAGCGTGACGCGACCAAGCGCCTGCCCGTTTTTAATAAGCGTAAAAGCATAACGCCCTTGGGCATCACAAGAAAGCGCCTTGGCGCTTACCTGGGCCTCGGGGTGCAGGCCAAAGCTCACTACCTGCCTTGGCGCTGCGCACTGCTGCCAAAAGTGAAAGTAGCGATCATCACGGTTAAGCACCGCCGTGCCATGAGAAGGCAAGGCGTGCAGAATTTCGCTTTTGGCCTGGGCAATTTGCCCCATGCCACCAAACTCGCCCACGTGCGCGCCAGTCACGTTAGTGATCACCGCCACTTGGGGCTTGACCAAAGGAGCGGTCCAAGCGATTTCGCCTAGGTGGTTGGCCCCTAACTCGACAACAGCGGCACGATGTGACGCACACAACCCTAAAAGGGTTAACGGTGCGCCGATATCATTATTTAGGTTCCCCTGGGTCGCATGCACCGTACCGTAGGCTTTCAGCAACGCCGCGGTCATCTCTTTTACCGTGGTTTTGCCGCTGTTACCCGTAATCGCTACCACCGGCCCTTGCCAGCGCTTTCGCCACGCGCATGCAAGCAGCCCAAGCCCTAGCCGCGTATCTGCACAGATGATCTGGGGAAGCGGGCACTCATCGTCACGCTGAGATACCAGAGCCGCCACGGCACCCTGCGCATACGCCGAGGCAAGAAAAGCGTGGCCGTCAAAACGCTCCCCTTTTAGCGCGACAAATAGGCATCCCGGTGAGATACGACGTGAGTCCGTTACGACCGACGTCACGTTTAACGCCTCATCGCCGCCCGAGCATTCGCCCCCTACCGCATGCGCTACCTCTTTTAGCGTTAACGCGGTCATGCTTGGCCTCGTGCGTCCAAGGCCTTTTGCACTTCGTCGCTATCCCGATACGGCTCACGCTCACCGTTTATCTCTTGGTACGCTTCGTGGCCTTTACCGGCTACCAGAATGACATCATCGGGGCCCGCGCTTGCGACCACATGCGCAATCGCGGCACGCCGATCGCCGATCTCGGTGACGTTATCCGCCTGACTAAAACCTGAGAGGATCTCCTGGCGGATCGCCGCGGCGGACTCGCTACGCGGGTTATCATCGGTCACCACGCAGTGATCCGCGTGGGCCTCGGCAACGCGCGCCATCTCCGCTCGTTTGCCGCTATCGCGATCCCCACCGCAGCCAAACACGCACCATAAGCGGCCGGCATGACCTAAATGGGCTTGCAACGCCTGCAGCGCCTTATGCAGTGCGTCCGGTGTATGCGCGTAATCCACCACCACACTTGGGGCGCCATCTCGCTGGTATAACTCCATGCGACCGGGTACCGGCGCAATATGCGCCGCGGCACTCACGAGCGCGTCGATGGATTCGCCCAAACCGTAAAGCGTGGCCATGGCCAACAAGACGTTATCCAGATTAAAGCGCCCCATCAGGGCAAAATTGAGCACTTTCTCCTCGTCAGGCGTGGCGATAACCGCCTGCTGCCCTTTGGCATGGGGCGACCACTCAAGCACGCGTAGCGTTACCGCTTCGTCTTGCCCGGTCGCCAATACCCGAACCTCGTCCGAGCAGCCTGACAACATCAGCCGCGCAAGAGGATCATCGCCATTGACCACGGCGAGTTCCAGCTCCCTGCGGCGAAACAGCTTGGATTTCGCCGCGGCATAGGCGGCCATGCTGCCGTGATAATCCAGGTGGTCGCGGGTTAGGTTGGTGAAGACACCCACTTTGACATCCACCGCATCCAAGCGATTTTGGTCAAGCGCGTGAGAGGAGGCTTCAAGAGCAATACGACGCACGCCGTCATGGGCCATTTCGCCCAGCGTGGCTTGCAGTGCCAGCGGCCCCGGCGTGGTCAAGCCGCTATCCGCCAATGTGCCGGTGCGCCCCACCCCCAACGTGCCGACCACTCCCGCAGGCGTACCGAGCTGATCGCTTAGATCGGCGATATAGTGAGTGACCGAACTTTTGCCGTTGGTGCCCGTCACGGCGATCACGTCGATATCGCTTGGCACTTTGAACAAAGCGCGGCCCAGCTCGCCCAAGCGCAGCGACAAGTGCGGCATAACCAGCACGCGCCCCTCAAGACTCACGTCGCCATTACGTGCGTGGCTGAGCACCAACGCGGCTCCCGCATCAAGTGCCGCCTCGATAAAGTCGCGCCCGTCACGCTGACTGCCGGGCACGGCGATAAAAATATCCCCTGGCTTAACGAGGCGTGAATCGGTGATCAGTCGCACGTTGTCAGGCAACCCGGGTAAGGCTTCTGGCAGCTTTGCCGTTGGCCATACCTGCTTGAGCGCCGTGACTACATCGCGTGAACTTAATGTCATGCTTTCTCCTTCAAACCTAGGGCACCTCATGATCTGGCGGGACATCCAACAGCCGCAGTGCGTTGCCGGTGACGCTGGAAAAAACCGGAGCGGCCACGGCCCCCCCGTAAAACTCACCGGCTTTGGGGTTATCAATCATCACAACGGTCACAATACGCGGATCAGAGATCGGTGCGACACCGGTAAACACGCTACGGTAAGCGTTGGTGTCGTACCCCGAGACTCCCGTTTTACGCACGGTGCCGGTTTTCCCACCGACGCGGTACCCCTCTACCCGCGCGCGACGCCCCCCTGAGTAAGCGCCAACCGAAGATTCCAGTATACGCAGCAGATCATTCGCGACCTCAGGGTCAATCGAGGGAATGCCTTCCGGCGCTTGCCTCAGGCGCAACAGGGAAGGCGGCATCCTGACACCGTTATTGGCAATGGCGGTGTAAGCGCTCGCAAGCTGCAGGGCCGTCACGGATAAACCGTAACCATACGATAGCGTGGCTTTCTCGCTACGCGACCAACGAATTGGGGCCGGCAAACTGCCCGCCGATTCGCCAGGAAAGCCCGTACCGGGATTATGCCCAAACCCCAGCTGGTTGTATTTTTCCCAAATCGCCATGTCGTGAAGCTCTAACGCCAATTTAGACATCCCAATATTGGACGATTTTTCCAAAATCCCGGCCAAATCGAGCTGCCCATAATCGCGAATATCACGAATCGTATACTCATCAATGCGCATCCAACCGGGGGAAGTATTCACCACAGTATCGCGATCAAACTGGCTACTTTCCAATATCGCCGCCATGGCGAGGGGTTTCACCACCGAGCCGGGCTCAAACACATCCACCACCGCCTGGTTGCGCAGCCCGCGGGGATCGAGGCCGGCGCGATTATTGGGGTTGTACGAGGGTAAGTTCGCCATCGCCAGCACTTCGCCGTTGCGTGCATCCATCATCACCACCACACCGCCATCCGCGCGATGCTCGGCAACCGCCGCGCGCAGTTCGCGGTATGCCATGTACTGAAGGCGCTGATCGATGGCCAGGGTGAGCTCTCCGCCGGGCTCTGCCTCTTTCAACACGCCGAGCTCGCGGATCAAGCGGCCACGGCGGTCTTTAAGAATCCGCCGCTGCCCCGGCTGGCCGGCCAAATAGGGTTGGTAGGCCAGTTCCAGCCCCTCTTGCCCCACGTCATCCACGTTGGTCACCCCCAGCAGTTGCGCGGCGACCTCACCGGCAGGGTAGTAGCGTTTGTACTCCTGCTGGGAGTACACCCCCGGGGTGCGCAAATCGAGAATATGCTGGGCGGCTTGAGGGGTCATATGGCGGCGTAAGTACATGAACTCATGCTCGCTAAAGCGCGCCAGGCGTGCCTCGAAATCAAGCAGGTTCATACCCAGGGCTTGGGATAGCACCACGCGCTGCAGAGGGTCTTGGGTTAACTCTTGCGGGTTCGCCCATAACGTCACCACCGGCGTTGAAATCGCCAACGGCTCTCCGTTGCGATCGGTGATCATACCGCGGTGCGCAGGAATCGTTTCATGCCGCATTGTGCGCGCATCCCCCTGGCTCTGGAGAAAGGGGCGATCAATGACCTGCAACAGCGTGATGCGGCCAATGAGTACGACAGCGACGGCGACAATGGCGCAAAGCACTAGCAGAAAGCGGCCACCGGCAAGCGGCGGCGCGATGGGAGTGGCACGCGATGAAACGCCTCGGTTTGCGCGACTCACGGCCGAATCACCTCAACGTCGTGGACATCGGGAATGCGCATGTTCAAACGCTCGGTCGCAATACGCTCCACTCGGGCCGGCGTCGACCAAGCGCCCTCTTCAAGCAACAGCTGACCCCACTCGGTATGCAGCTGATTTTTCTCCTGCTCCAAGCGCTGAAGCTCGGCAAACGCAACGCGCGTTTGATGGGTGGTGATGACCACGGCTAGGCCTGTGCCCAGACACAGCAAAAACAGCAGCGCGTTGAAAAGGGGCCACAACCGAAAGCGCAGGCGAAATGGCCACTCGGCACGCATCGATGCGGCCCACTGCTGAACATTGATCCGTGCCATTCCTAAGCCCGCTTACGCGCCGCACGCATCACCGCGCTACGCGCGCGTGGGTTTTCCGCCACTTCTTCCTCCGTAGGGCGCTGACCTTTCCCAAGGGCCTCTAAACGGCGATTAAGCTGGTCATCGCGAATAGGCACGCCCCGGGGCAAATCTGTATCGCCACGCACGTGATGGCGAATAAAGCGCTTGACGCGGCGGTCTTCCAGGGAGTGGAAGCTGATCACCACTAAGTGACCGCCAGGCGCAAGCGCGTCTAGGGCAGCTTCTAGGGCGGCGTCGAGCTGTTCGAGTTCGCCATTGAGGTAAATACGCAGGCCTTGAAAGGCTTTGGTCGCCGGATGCCGGCCCTTTTCCCAAGCCGGGTGCGCAGCTTTTAGCACCTCGGCAAGATCCACGGTATGGGTAAAAGGTTGTTCACGGCGGCGGGTAACGACGGCACGCGCCAAGCGCTTGGCAAAGCGCTCTTCACCGTAGGTTTTGAACACCTGGGCGATGTCAGCCTCGCTGGCTCGCGCAAGGAATTGCGCCGCACTTTCGCCTTGAGTCGGGTCCATTCGCATATCAAGCGGGCCATTGCGCATAAAACTAAAGCCCCGCTCGGGGTCATCTAGTTGCGGCGAAGAGACACCCACATCGAGCAAAATTCCCGCGAGCTTACCGTGAACGCTTTGCTCGCGGGCAACATCCGCCAGGCGAGCAAAATCGCGCTGCACCATGGTAAAGCGGGGGTCATCTATCTCGGCGGCCGCCGCTACCGCCTGCGGGTCGCGGTCGAGCGCGATCAAACGCCCCGCCTCGCTTAGGCGAGATAAAATAACCCGTGAGTGACCGCCACGTCCAAAGGTGCCATCCAGATACACGCCATCGGGCTGATGCACGAGCGTATCGACGGCGCCGTCAAGCAGTACACTGGTATGACGAAAGCGATTAGCGGCGTTTGCCGCCTCTGATGCTGGCATGTAGCTCTCACACAGAACGATGGCCTGACCCACTTGGGGTGATGGCGCATGGCATTGTCAGGAGAGCGCGCTAAGTCGCTCTTTGCATGATTGGGGAGTCGGCCGATAAGCCGGGTTCTGTCGTGGACAGCCATTCCTCTAGGCGCTACGTTACCGCAGCGCTCAAGCAACCTACCCGGACCCAGCGCGGGCCACGCCATTGGGTCCCTATTTGGTCTTGCTCCGAGTGGGGTTTACCTTGCCACGCACTGTTGCCAGGCGCGCGGTGCGCTCTTACCGCACCCTTTCACCCTTACCGGCCTCGAAAGGCGTAGGCGGTCTACTCTCTGCTGCACTTTCCGTCGGCTCACACCGCCCAGGCGTTACCTGGCACTCTGCCCTATGGAGCCCGGACTTTCCTCCCCTGCCCGCAAAGGCAGCGGCGACTGTCTGGCCAACTCCGGCGGCAAGCATACCAGCGCCCCCGCCCGGCCTCAATCATCGCTTTTGATTGCTTGTAGTCGGGCATACCAACTCTGCTTGCGGCCACCGAACACACGGGCGGCAACCGCGGCGCTCTGTTTGACGCCGACACCCTCCGCTAATAGCGTTTTTAACAGCGTCTCTTCCGAAAATGCGTGCTGACTCTGCTCGGTTCTGGGCGGCGCCCCATGCACCATCACCACAAACTCACCCCGAGCCTGATTGGGATCCTCCTCTAGCTGAATCAAAAGCTCCGCTGGCGTGCCGCTCAGAAACGTCTCGAAGGTCTTGGTCAGCTCGCGGGCAAGCACCACCTCACGCTGCCCCATCACCTCACTGAGCGCCGCGAGCGTAGGCACAATACGGTGCGGGGATTCATAAAACACGAGCGTTGCTTCATGCCCCTGCCACTGTTCGAGCGCTTGTTTGCGCACGGCGGGCTTGGCAGGCAGAAAACCCGCGAAAGTAAACCGATCCGTGGGAAGCCCAGCGGCGGATAGCGCGGTGATGAGCGCTGACGGGCCGGGCACGGGAACAATATGGCGCCCCCGCTGGCGCAGCGCGCGGACAAGCACAAACCCAGGGTCACTGATCAGCGGCGTGCCGGCATCGCTGATCAGCGCGATATCCTCGCCCGCCGCGAGATAGCGGTCGAGCTGCTCAACGCGCTGGGCTTCATTATGATCATGCAGGGAGAGCATCGGCACATTCAGCCCCAAATGGGCGAGAAGCCGTCCACTATGGCGCGTATCCTCCGCGGCAATTCGCGCTACACTACCAAGAGTTTGGGCAGCGCGGGGCGAGAGGTCTTGTAAATTCCCAATCGGTGTAGCAACCACGTACAATGTTCCGGGTTGTGATGCATCTAGACACGACGCACTTGCAAATGACGTACCTGGAAACGATGTGCCCGAATGACCGTGTGTCATCTTTACTCCTGGTGAACGAAAAACGGCAGCGCCAATGGCAACTAAGGAAGGATACATGAAACCGCTATATCGTGGCTTACTCTCCCTGACGCTCACGGCCCTTTTTGTAGCGGGCTGTGCTGTTCAGCAGCCACCTAGCGTGGTCGACCGCGTGCCCGATGAGGACCCCAACCGCCTTCTCAGCCAAGCCCAGGAGCAAGCGCCCGCACAAGCCGCGCAAACGCGCCTGGAGGCAGCGACGATTTACGCGCGCCAAGGCCTGCGCGACGAAGCCTTTGCCGCCGCCGATAAACTGGATGCCGGGCAGCTGTCTGAATCCGAGCGCGTGCGCTGGGCGCTCCTCTACTCAGGGCTTGCCCGTGCACTGGATGAGCCCCGCGCGGTTTTAAAAGCCTCCGCGGTCCTTGAGCAAGAACTGGCGATGTCGGCTGACCAACAGCAAACCCTGCAAGAGCGCAGACGCTGGGCGCAGGACGCACTCGACCAGCCGGACCCTGAACGCTTTGCGCTACCCGAATTCAGTGTAGACGTGGAGCGGATAGCGGTATTTTTACCCGAATCCGGGCCGCTGGAAAATGTCGCCTCGGCGCTTGCCACTGCAATACGCCGCCATCACGACATGCAAGATAGCGACATACAGCTTCGCTTTATCGATGCCGCCCAATACGATCTCGACACACTTTATGACCGCGCTGAGCAAATGGGGGCGCAAATGGTCATTGGCCCCCTCGACAAAAGCCAAGTGACAGCACTAGAGCAGCGCCCAAGCGTGCCACTGCCCACCTTGGCGCTTAATTACGGCAAGAACCCACATAATCAGGCCACGCGCTTATTTCAGTTCGGCTTATCGGCGGAAGACGAGGCCCGTCAAGCAGCGCAGCGCGCCTGGCTGGATGGCCATCGCCAGATGGCGCTCATGGTGCCCGATAATGATTGGGGCCGGCGGGTCGGCGAAGCCTTCTGGAACGAGTGGCGCGAACAAGGCGGCGAGATCACTAACGCGGTGCGTTACAACCCCGATAGCGCGGTTTCCAATTCGGTAAAGACCGCCCTTAATGTGCGCGGTGAGCGCGCCCAGCTAGATAATATCGACGCTCTGTTTTTGCTCGCCGTCCCCGACTATGCGCGACAAGTTCCGCCTACCCTCGATTATTACTACGCCCCAGAGCTACCCATTTACGCTACGTCGCACCTCCACGAAGGGCAGCGACAGCCGCGCTTAGACCAAGACTTAGACGGTGTGATGTTCATGGATATTCCCTGGCAAATACCCGATGCGGCGGTGGGCGGAGAAGAAGTCCTGCCCTTTTACGCTACGTATCGAGCCTTGCGCGAAGAGAGCGACGCCTCGATGTTCAGCCTTAAAGCAATGGGGGTTGACGCTTTCGAGATCGCGACCAACTTAGAGGCCCTGACCAACGCTGAAAGCCTCAATGGCGCAACCGGGCGTCTTTACCTTACCGCTGATGGGCGCATCTACCGCGAACTGCCTTGGGCGAAGTTCCAGAACGGCACCCCGGCACCGATCCTCATTCAAGGGTTATCAACATCCGATGAGCCATAACGCTCAAACGGCACGTGCGCGGGGTGCGGCGATTGAGCAGCGAGCAGCCGAGTGGCTTCAGCTGCGCGGGCTGACACTTTTAGGCCGCAATCTGTGCGCTAAAGGCGGCGAGCTGGACTTGGTAATGCAAGACGGCGACACGCTGGTGTTTGTCGAGGTCAAGCACCGGATGACCACGCAGTTTGGCCACCCGCTAGAAGCCGTCACCGCGAAGAAGCAGCAGCGTCTTGTACACGCTGCCCGGGTGTATCTCGCTAAACGTCAGCTGTGCTGCCCGTGCCGCTTTGATATTCTAGCCGTTGTGGGCTCGCCGCCTGACTTAACCTTCGAATGGGTACAAGCAGCCTTCGACGCATTTTGACGCCAGCAATCAGGATCTTTAGATGGATTTTCAGTCGCGCATACTTGGCCATTTTAACGCCAGCATTGATACCAAAACGTACGCCAGTGAAGTGTTGCCCCCTTTCATTGAGGTCGCCAGCCAAATGATGGTGCAGAGTTTGGTCAATGAGGGCAAAATTCTTACATGCGGCAACGGTGGAAGCGCAGGCGACAGTCAACACTTCTCCTCTGAACTGCTGAATCGGTTTGAGCGCGAACGCCCGAGCCTCCCGGCGCTAGCACTCACAACGGATACCTCGACACTCACGTCGATTGCCAACGACTACACCTACAACGAAGTGTTTTCCAAACAAATCCGCGCCCTGGGACAGCCGGGGGATGTGCTGCTTGCCATCTCCACTAGCGGTAACTCAGCCAATATTGTTCAGGCGATTCAGGCCGCGCACGACAGAGAGATGACCGTCGTGGCGTTAACCGGGCGTGATGGAGGCGATATGGCGTCGCTTTTGGGGCAGGATGATTGTGAAATCCGCGTGCCCGCCACCTCCACTGCGCGCATTCAAGAAGTACACCTTTTGGTGATCCACTGCTTATGTGACTTGATTGATGAACAACTCTTTGGCGGCGCCGTCTAATATTACTAAAGGCGCTTAAGACGTTTCCGGTTGATTACCCAACCATCCGTGGCGCATCAGGCGCTATCACGTGCCACCACTCTATTAAGGAACACTCTATGTCCGTTATCCCCTTTTCCTCACGCTGGCTGACGGCCGCCTTGCTGTTTGGACTGCTGATGCTCAGCGGCTGCGCAACCCAAACCGCCTCTAACCCCGATAATTACGGTAACCGAAGCAGTGACGTCGAAGCGGTTGACGCCGTCATCGAACGGGAAGTGGAAAAAGCCCTCGCCCGCACCGACGGCCGACTGGAAGACGCACGCATCCGCCCGCATAGCTATAACGGCGTTGTACTGTTGGTCGGCCAAGTCCCCAGCGAAGAACTCCGCGAGATGGCGGGCAGGGTCACCAAGGATATCCGCGGTGTGGAAGAGGTTCACAATGAGCTAACGATCGCCGCGCGACTTCCTGCTGGGCAGCGCCTGACCGATAGCTGGCTGACCACCAATGTGATTAGCCAATTAGCCACAAACGACCGTATTGACTCCTCCAAGCTAAAAGTGACCACCGAGAATGCCAGCGTTTATCTCATGGGTATCGTGTCACGTAGCGAAGCGGATCGGATTGTTAACGCCGCCTCGAATGTAAGAGGCGTTCAGCGAATTGTTAAGGTTTTTGAATACTTAGACTAACAGAGCCTTTATAACAACAAGGCCTCGATGTGCGTCGAGGCCTTGTTGTAAGCGCGGATCAAATGTAGCGATCTTATCTATTTAATTACCCGCAGCGTCGGCTTTTTCTTGCCGCTGGAAGCGCCTTTTTTAGCGGAAGATTGCTTATCCCCGCCCTCATTGCCTTTACCTACTTCCTCTTCATCACCGGCCTGCTCGCTTGGCCCAGTCACTGAAAGTTCAGGCTTTCCAGGGGCGTCGCTATGGGACTCGGCCTCAGCCGACTCCTCTTCATCAGCGGCGTCAAGCTCTGGTTCATGGCCAAAGACCATGCCCGCGCCATTCTCGCGCGCGTAAATAGCAATCAATGCGGGCGTGGGAATCATCACCTGCATCGGCTGGCCACCAAAGCGTGCATTAAAGCCAATGGCTTGATTTTCCATAAAAAGATCGCGCACTGCCGTAGGGGCCACATTAAGGACGATCTGGCCGTTTTGCACAAACTGTTTCGGCACTTCAACGCCCGGCTGAGTGGCATCGACCACCAGGTAAGGCGTCAGTTCGTTATCAACCAGCCATTCGTAAAGTGCTCTCGCCAGATAGGGGCGACTGGAACGCATGATGTTCCCCTCCTACCGTTTGCCCAAGATTACCCTCTGATAGAGGCAGGGACAGAGTGAATTATGCGCGCATCTCTTTTTCGCACTCATTCAACGAGGCTTTAAATGCCTCACGCTCAAAGACACGCGCCATATAGCTCATCAGTGGCTGCACTTGCTTCTCCGGCAACTCGATATTCAGCTCCGGCAGGCGCCACAAAATGGGTGCCAAGCAGCAGTCAACCAGCGTAAATTCGTCGCTCATGAAGAAGGGCATATCTTCAAAAATAGGCGAAATACCTACCAAGCTCTCACGAAGCTCTTTGCGTGCTTTATCCGCTTCCTTTTTACCCCCGGTACGAATCTGTTCGACCTTGGGACACCATTCGCGCTCGATACGGTGCATCCAAAGACGGCTCTGGGCACGCGCAACGGGATAAACCGGCAACAGCGGCGGATGCGGGAAACGCTCGTCTAGGTACTCCATCATTACCTTAGACTCGTAAAGCACCAAATCACGATCCAATAGCGTCGGCACGCTATTGTAGGGGTTCAAGTCCGCTAGCTCTTCGGGAGGATGCTCGTCGTTGACCTCAACGATTTCCACCGCGACTCCTTTTTCAGCCAGCACAATACGTACCCGATGGCTAAAGTGATCATCATTACCTGAGTAAAAGATCATCGACGACCGTTTGGCCACTACACCCATGAAATCATCCTCGCATCAAACCAACTTAAGATCATAACACGCAACTAACTTCGCCGGGTAAAACAGACAAATGGATTACCGCTAGCAACACAAAGGGCGCGCGACACATGCCGCACGCCCTTTGCTACGCGTCATACTCGTTTAATGAATATCGCGCCAGTACTCACGCTTCAGCAAGTAAGCAATCACACCGAAAATAAAGATAAAAATCAGCACTTTCGGCGCAAGCGCTTGAGCTTGAAGCTTAGATGGCTCGCCCGCATAAGCCAGGAAGTTGGTAAGGTCGTAAACGGCCTTTTCAAACTCTTCTGGCTCTAGCTCACCTGGCTGTGTCACTTGCAACACTTCGCAGGACTGATACTTGCCGGTCAGCGGATCAAGCTCTGCACCCTCAATGTGTCGGTCGGTCTGTGCACACACCTTCTCTTGAACACCCTGCAAGGGCTCCAAGACGTTAGGCATTGCGACCAGCTCAAACACCGCGTTATTGACACCTGTCGTTGTGCTCGGATCTTTATAAAAGCTCAACAGGTAAGAGTAGATCCAGTCCGTACCGCGTAGACGGGCTTCCAGGGTCAAATCGGGCGGCGGCGCGCCGAACCAACCTTCAGCATCATCGCTATTCATCGCGATGTGCATCTGGTCATTGAACGCAAGAGCAGGCGAAAAGATAAGATTCTCTTCCACCAGGTCCTGCGGCATACCCAAATCTTCCGCCGCGCGCGAGAAGCGCTGATGCTCTAACGAGTGGCAGCCCATGCAGTAGTTCACATACAGCTGCATCCCATTTTGCAACGACTCTTTATCGGCCAGGTCTGGCTCCATGGAGTACGGCACGCTAGTGCCACCAGCGGCCATCGCCGTTACTGGGAGCAGCGCGAATAGCAGTGCAAATAGTTGCTTTTTCATTAGCCAGTCACCCTTTCCGGAACGGGTTTAGTCTTCTCCAGCTTGGTATAAATTGGCATAAGCAGGAAGAAAGCGAAGTAAATGGCTGTACATACTTGAGCCAGGATAGTACGGGCGCCGGTCGACGGCAGTACACCCAACACCCCGAGGATGACAAAGCTGATAGCAAAGAGCGTAAGCATCACTTTGGACATCCAGCCCTTGTAGCGCATGGAGCGTACCGGGCTACGGTCAAGCCACGGCAGAACAAAGAGTATGGCAATCGCACCGCCCATGAAGACAACACCCAAGAACTTAGCATCAAGACCAAAGATCGAGAATGTAATCGCACGCAGGATGGCGTAAAACGGTGTGAAGTACCAAACCGGGGCAATATGATCCGGCGTCTTGAGCGGGTTCGCGGGCTCAAAATTGGGCTTCTCAATGAAGTACCCTCCCCCTTCTGGGAAGTAGAACACCACAATGCAGAAGACAAACAGGAACACCGCCAAACCCACCAGGTCTTTCACGGTGTAGTAAGGGTGGAACGGGATGCCGTCCAACGGCTTACCGGTTTCATCCTTCTTCTTCTTGATGTCGATACCGTCTGGGTTGTTGGAACCCACTTCGTGCAGCGCAATAATGTGCAGTACGACGAGCGCCAAAATGACGATCGGTAGGGCCACAACGTGAAGCGCGAAGAAGCGGTTAAGCGTAATGCCGGAAATCAGGTAGTCGCCGCGCACCCACTGGGCCAGATCAGGACCAATGCCGGGAATAGCGGAGAACAGCGAGATAATAACCTGAGCCCCCCAATAAGACATCTGACCCCACGGCAGCAGGTAGCCCATAAAGGCTTCCGCCATCAGCGCAAGGTAGATGGTCATACCGAAGATCCAGACTAACTCGCGCGGGGCTTTATACGAACCATAAAGCAGCCCACGGAACATATGCAGATAAACGACGACAAAGAAAGCGGAAGCGCCGGTGGTGTGCATATAGCGGATTAACCACCCCCACTCCACGTCGCGCATAATGTATTCAACGGAATCAAACGCCCCCTCGGCTGAGGGGTTATAGCTCATGGTCAGCCAGACGCCGGTTAAAATTTGGTTAACCAGCATAAGCAGGGCTAACGAGCCAAAAAAGTACCAGAAGTTAAAGTTCTTCGGTGCGTAGTACTTCGATAGATGATCTTGCCACATTTGCGTGGCGGGAAAGCGGTCATCGACCCAACGCATGATACCGCTTTCAGCCTTGGCTTTATTTGGATTACCCATCAGGCAGACTCCTCATCTTCGCCAACGATAATGATATCGTCGCTTTCAAAGCGATACGGCGGCACTTCGAGGTTGGTAGGAGCAGGAACATTGCTAAATACGCGACCAGCCAAATCAAAGCGAGAGCCGTGACAAGGGCAGAAGAACCCCCCCGGCCAGTTATCCGTCCCCACCCCTTCCGCGTCAGGCTCGGGGCGATAAAGCGGGGAGCAGCCTAGGTGTGTACAAATACCAATCAAAACACCGATATCGCGCTTAATAGAGCGTAGTGTTCCCGACACATAGCTTGGCTGCTGCGGCACTTCTGAGTTGGGGTCAGCTAACCGGCTGACATCCAATGACTCAGTCCGCTCAATCATTTCGGGTGTACGATTGATAATCCACACCGGGCGACCGCGCCACTCCACCGTCATTCGCTGACCTGGCTCTAGCTTGGACACATCCGCCTGTACGGGAGCACCCGCTGCTCTCGCCTTGGCACTAGGCTGCCAAGAAGCCACAAAGGGAACCGCAACCCCGACAGCACCTACCGCCCCCACTACGGAGGTAGCACCTACGAGGAAACGGCGCCGACCTTTGTTTACGCCGTTATCTGCCATTTTTGGTTTCTCCCATCAGCTTACCCGTACCGCCACAAAGGCATATTGCAGCGACAAATATCAAATGCGCTCTATGGTAAAAAAACTAAGCGCTCTGCACAAGAACAACCGCCCTTGACCAAGGTGGAAGAAAAAGCACAAATTATTGATATTTAAACAAAAAAAACGCCCAGGCCTGTGACCTGGGCGTTTTGCCGCATTGCGCTAAAATTAACGCTTAGAGAACTGCGGACGACGGCGTGCTTTACGCAGACCGACTTTCTTACGCTCAACCTGGCGAGCGTCACGCGTAACGTAGCCCGCTTCACGCAGCGCAGGACGCAGGTCTTCGTTGTAGTTCATCAGGGCACGGGTGATACCGTGGCGAATCGCACCGGCTTGCGCCGAGCCGCCGCCACCTTCAACGGTCACGTAGACGTCGAACTGGTTCAGGGTATCGGTCAACTCGAGGGGCTGACGAACCACCATGCGGCCCGTTACACGACCGAAATATTGATCAAGCTCGCGGTTGTTGACAGTGATCTTGCCGGATCCCGGCTTAAGGAAAACGCGGGCGGTGGAAGTCTTGCGGCGCCCGGTACCGTAATACTGCTGTGTCATGGCGAAGATTTCCTCAGATGTTCAGTTCAAGCGGCTGTTGAGCAGCGTGCGGATGCTCGGCACCAGCATAGACTTTCAGCTTGGAGTACATAGCGCGACCCAGCGGGCCTTTCGGCAGCATGCCTTTAACGGCAGACTCGATAATACGCTCGGGGGCATGATCGATCATTTTATCGAACGTCATCGAACGCAGGCCACCCGGGTAACCGGTGTGGCGATAATACGTTTTCGCCTTGGCTTTGTTACCGGTCACTTGGACTTTCTCGGCATTGATCACGACGATGTAATCACCGGTATCAACGTGAGGGGTAAATTCGGGCTTATGCTTGCCACGCAGGCGGCGAGCAATCTCGGTGGCCAGACGACCGAGCGTTTTGTCCGTCGCGTCGACAACATACCAGTCGCGCTGGACGGACTGCGGCTTAGCACTGAACGTCTTCATGGATGAAATCACCAGATTAAGTGTGTTGGGTACCCTTAAGCTCTCTAATAAATAAAGCGCGAAAGCTTAGTACCATCCCTATTTTTCTTGGTTGCCCACTAAGATCAGTGGGCAACGTTGAGCGAGGCGGCATTCTACAGTAAGAGCCACATTGAGTTAAAGGCTTTTTTGCTTTAAAACTGTGACAGCTCTTCCCTTGTGATAGCTCTCCCCCATCTCCAGGCCCGGCTAGCTGCCAAACCCTACCTTTCGGCTAGGGCTTATGCGCCAAAGCGAGATAGTCGTGCGACTGCATCTCTTGCAGACGCGAAAGGGTGCGCTGAAACTCAAAGTCCAGCTTGCCGCCGCTATAAAGGGAGGCAATAGGCACTTCTGCGGACATAAGAAGCTTGACGCCGCGATCGTAAAACTCATCCACCATATTGATGAAGCGCCGCGCCTGATCATCGGATTTTGCTCCCATTTGCGTCACATTGGACACCAGGACGGTATGAAACTCCCGCGCGAGCTCAATATAGTCGTTCTGACTTCGCGGCCCATCGCACAGCTCGCGAAACTCAAACCACACCACGTCGTCGTGAATACGGCGCGTTTTTAATACCCGATGATTCACTTCCAGCGGCGCATCGAGTTCCCCTTCATGGCCGGAGATTTCCCTGAAGCTACGCAAAAGCTCGATTTCCGCCGCATCATCGAGCGGGGCGTGAAAAATCTCGGCACGCTCAAGCACGCGCAGGCGGTAGTCGATTCCCGAGTCGACATTCACCACGTCGCAGTGGCGATTGAGCAGTTCAATAGCGGGAATGAATCGCGCACGCTGCAGGCCATCTTTGTAGAGATCGTCGGGAACGATATTTGACGTAGCCACCAAGACAACGCCCTGCTCAAACAGCGCTTCTAGCAAGTTAGCCAAGATCATGGCGTCGGTAATGTCTTTGACAAAAAACTCGTCAAAGCAAATCACACGCGCTTCGGCGGCGAACTTGCCGGCGATCAGCTTGAGCGGGTCTTTTTCGCCCTTATAGTGATTTAGCTCGTTATGTACTCGCTGCATAAAACGGTGGAAGTGCGTGCGCATCTTATCGGCAAAGGGCAGCGCTTCGTAAAAGGTATCGACAAGGTAGGTCTTTCCCCGACCCACACCGCCCCAAAAGTAGAGACCACGCACTCGCGGCAGGACGGGATGCTCTTTTTTAGGCGCAGACTTGCCCATGAAACCCGCCATCTTTGCCTTTAGCCCCTTCTTGGCCGCTACCTTTTTAGGCTGGGTGGTGGGCGTGCTGACAAGATCGTCGTACAGCCTTTGCAGGTGCTCGACGGCCGCCTTTTGCGCCGGGTCGTATTCAAAGCCATCCCTTTCAAGGTCTGCGCGATAGCGCTCCATAGGGGTTTTAGGTCGAGTCACAGCGTCTCCATGAGCAGAGGTGAAGGCCATAGCATAAATCTCCAACAGCTCGCTTTGAGCCAATATTGTCAGTCGCACAATATTCAGTGGCGCAAGTTTATACGCCGAAGGCACGCAAAGCACATGAGCGCATTGACCCAAGTGCCTGACAGACGCCTATAATAGCCGGAAAACACATGGCTGTTGTCGAGATGTCACTGATACAGCCCACAAAGCGGTGCTAGGGAGAGAGATGTGGAAGCAAGTACTGAGCTGATGTTTGCATTAATTAGCGCTGTGGTAGGTATCGTTGTAGGCGCCTTGGGCTATCGCCTCACCAGTAAAAGTCAGCACAATGTCACCGCTATGCAGCAAAAGCTTCTGGAAAGCGAGCGACAAGTCGCTGAACTCAAAAAACGCATGGGGTCGCACCTACTTGAAACGCAGCAGCGCCTCGACACGATTCGCGATCAAGCAAGCGTGCTTGAGCAGCAGCTTAGCCAAGAGGCCCAACACTGGCATTTGAGTGATGATGCGTTTCGCCATCTTGACTTAAGCGGCCTGCGCACCACCGAAGCGAACGAAGCAGAAGGGAGTGCTAAGCCGGCAGCGCCAGGTGTGCCACGCGATTACGCCGATGGCCAAGGCGGCACACTATCCGAGGACTTTGGCTTAAAAGAGGCAGACAAAACCCCACAGCCACCCCGCTATTGACCGCCAGCTTGCGACGAGCCGAAGACCAGAACGACCCCGCATCAAGCGGGGTTGTCGATATCGACAAAGCGATGCTCAATACCCAGCTCAGCGGCCAACCACTCACCTAGCGCCTGCACCCCATAACGCTCGGTGGCATGATGACCCGCCGCTATGTAGTGGATACCCATTTCGCGGGCGAGGTGGGTGGTGCGCTCGGAAATCTCACCGGAAATGAACACTTGCGCTCCCCCTTCGTAGGCGGGGATGATCATGTCCTGCGCGCCACCCGTGCACCATGCAATGCGCTCAATCTCACCGACACCCGGTGCCTCAATCACCAACGGGACCCGCTTAAGCTCGCGTGCAATGCGCTCTGATAGCGCTGTAAGCGGCTGAGCCTCGGTGCGCCCTTGCCATAAAAGCCCGTCACCCAGCTCGGCATCGAGGCAACGCTCAAACTGCCACCCCATCCGTTTGGCTAACTGGGCATTATTGCCAAGCTCAGGGTGTGCATCGAGTGGCAAGTGATAGGCCAATAAATTAATGTCGTGGGTAAGCAGCGTTTTAATGCGTCGCTGCTTCATCCCCGTCACCGCCACGGGCTCATTCTTCCAAAAATAGCCGTGATGCACGATAACCGCATCCGCCTCCCATGCGACGGCCTCATCCAGCAACGCCTGACAAGCGGTGACGCCAGTAAGCACGCGCTGTATGCGCCCTCGCCCTTCGACCTGAAGCCCGTTCAACGTAAAGTCCTTAAAGCGGCCAGCGTTTAGCTTGTGCTCACACGCGGCCACCAGCACATCGCGTTCCACCATCAAACTCTCCTCCGGAAGATCAAACTGAGTGAAATATCTGTCGACGCGACCGCTCCAGAAGCCATTTTGGCCCTGTCGCGACCTGCGGAATATCGGCAAGTGATGTTATCATCGCCTATCCAAAAAAGGCGTTTTGACCGTAAAACGGCAGCGCCTGACAAAGTGCCCACTAAGGAATGACCATGCAACGTTTCGTACTGCCTTATATATGGCCCATTATGACCGGCATATTGTTCGCAGTACTCTTTCTTGCGCTATTTCCCGACCGGGTTCCCAACCCCTTATCGTCGCTGTCTCCGACGCCGGACGATACCTCTGACCCCGCACTTGTCACTACATCAGAAACAGAGTCCGATACCCAACGCCCCAAGCCCGATGTGGAGCAAGCCCCTCCCTTAACGCGCAATGAAGGCCCCGCAAGTTACGCTGACGCTGTCAACCGTGCCGCGCCGGCGGTCGTCAATATTTACTCCTCGCGCATTGTTGAGCGAGACCAACACCCTTTGATGTCGGACCCTTTCTTTCAGCAGTTTTTTGATGACGATGACGCCGCCCAGCAGCAGCGCATGCTTTCAAGCCTTGGCTCAGGCGTCATCGTGAGCCAGGACGGTTATGTTCTGACCAACCACCATGTGATTAATGGCGCCGATGAAATACAGGTGGCACTGCGCGACGGGCGCGAAACCATCGCCCAGGTGATCGGCACTGACCCTGAAAGCGACTTGGCCGTGCTACACATTCCTTTAGATGACCTTCCCGTTATTGCCTTGACCGACTCAGCCGATGTGGCCGTGGGCGATGTTTCGCTTGCCATCGGCAACCCCTTTGGGGTGGGCCAGACGGTCACCATGGGCATTATAAGCGCCACAGGGCGAAGCCACTTAGGCTTAAACGCTTATGAGGACTTTATCCAGACCGACGCTGCCATTAATCCCGGGAATTCCGGTGGCGCACTGATCAACTCAGACGGCGCTTTGGTGGGCATCAACACAGCGATTTTTTCTCGCTCGGGTGGCTCACAGGGGATTGGGTTTGCCATTCCGGCCAATCTGGCACACAGCATTTTGAATGAACTTGTGACCCAGGGAAGAGTGATTCGCGGCTGGTTAGGAATTGAAGCGCAGGCTTTATCCCGAGAGCTTGCCGCCTCTTTTGGGCTACGCACTCCGCAAGGGATGATTATTGCGGGGGTCATCCAAGGCGGGCCTGCCGATAAAGCAGGCTTGCAGCCGGGCGATGTACTGCTTGCGGTCGATGGCCAACCGGTACTGGACGCTCGCGCTACGATGAGCGATATCGCCGCCATCGAACCCGGCACGAAGCTGCCGCTCACTATCGTACGCGGCGGTGAAGTCATGGACGTCACGCTTGAAGTGGGTGAGCGCCCCGTGCCGACACTCCCCACCACCCGCCGCCCGCCGCCCGCCTAATCCTAACGCTTAACGGCGGATGCGATACTCGGCTGAACGGGCGTGCGCCGTTAACGACTCCCCGCGGGCCAGCTCCGAGGCTATTTCACCCAGTGCTGAAGCCCCCTCCGCCGAGCAGTGGATAATGGATGAGCGCTTCTGGAAATCATAAACCCCAAGCGGTGAGGAGAAGCGTGCGGTACCCGAGGTGGGCAGCACGTGATTGGGCCCAGCACAGTAGTCACCCAGCGCTTCTGCCGTATAGCGCCCCATAAAGATCGCCCCCGCGTGACGAATATCGTCCAACCACTCATGGGGATCCGCAACGGAGAGCTCTAAGTGCTCTGGGGCAATACGGTTAATAAGGGCAATGGCCTCGGTTTTATCCTGGCACGCAATCAGCGCTCCGCGCCGGCGCAGCGAGGCCCGAACAATCGCTTCACGTTCAAGCGTCGGGAGTAATCGCTCGATTGACGCCTCTACGGCCTGCAAGTGCTCGGCATCCCAGCTAACGAATACCGCCTGAGCGTCTTCGTCATGCTCTGCCTGAGAGAAGAGATCCATGGCAAGCCAATCAGGGTCGGTTTGCCCATCGCTGACCACCAAAATCTCCGAGGGCCCGGCAATCATATCAATCCCGACCTGACCAAAGACGGCGCGCTTGGCGGTCGCCACGTAAATATTACCCGGCCCTACAATTTTATCCACGCGCGGAACCGTTTCGGTGCCATAAGCGAGCGCGGCCACCGCCTGAGCGCCACCGATGGTGAAAACGTAGTCCACCCCGGCCAAGTGCGCAGCCGCCAGCACCATATCATTAACCACCCCATCCGGCGTCGGCACCACCATAACGATCTCGTTGACACCCGCGACGTGGGCAGGAATTGCATTCATGAGCACCGACGAGGGGTAAGCCGCCTTCCCCCCAGGTACATAAATCCCCGCGCGGTCTATCGGCGTCACTTTCTGCCCCAGCACCGTGCCATCGGCCTCGGTATACTGCCAAGACTCGGGCTTTTGCCGCTCGTGATAGCGCCGAATACGCTCGGCGGCAGCGGATAACGCTACGCGCTGCTCAGTAGGAAGCGCGTCAAAGGCTTGCTCAAGCTGCTCGGGCGTCAGCGTAAGCTCGCTCATGGCGCTGACCGACAAACGGTCAAACCGATTGGTCGTCTCGATCACGGCCGCATCGCCACGCTGCTTAACCTGCGTCAGAATGTCGTTCACGCGGTGCTGAACAGCATGATCCGACACACCCTCCCAATCGAGTAGCGTATCCAAACGCTGGGTAAAATCCGCATCACGGGTAGAAAGCCGCGCCACCGTCGGCGCTGTTACCGTATCGCTCATGGCTACCTCTTCTGGGGTTAAGGGCTAACCGGCTGACTCTGACGTTTTGTTACCGCCGCACCCAAGCGCTCAATAAGCGGCTTGATTTGGGCGTGCTTCATGGTCATTGATGCCTTATTCACGACCAAGCGGGTGCTAATGGGGGCAATCAACTCGCGAGGCTCCATCCCATTGGCACGCAACGTATTACCGGTATCGACAATATCCACGATTTCATCGGCCAGGTTCATGATCGGCGCCAGCTCCATCGCACCGTAAAGCTTAATGACCTCCGCCTGGATGCCTTGCTCGGCATAATAGCGCCGCGCCACATTGACAAACTTGGTTGCCACACGGCGGCGAGCACGGCCTGGCGCCTCTCCGGCCGTCCCCGCGGTCATTAGCTTGCAGCGGGCAATGGCTAAATCGAGCGGCTCGTAAAGATTTTCAGCGCCATGTTCAAGCAACACATCTTTACCGGCGACCCCCATATCCGCAGCGCCAAGCTGCACGTAAGTGGGCACATCGGTTGCGCGAATCACGACCAACTTCACATTAGGCAGGTTGGTATCAAACAAAAGTTTACGGCTTTTGCCCAAGTCTTCTGCTGGCGAGATACCCGCATCAGCCAACAGCGGAAGCGTTTCTTCCAGAATCCGCCCTTTAGAGAGCGCTAAAATCAGTTGCTTACTCATCGTCATTGCCAATGGTTAGTGCGTGGCTTAGCCCGGAATACGGCGAATACGCGCCCCTAGCTGCTGTAGCTTCTCTTCAATGCACTCATAGCCACGATCAATATGATAAATACGGTCAACCAGGGTCTCCCCTTCGGCCATCATCGCGGCGATTACCAGCGATGCCGAGGCGCGCAAATCGGTTGCCATCACCGGCGCGCCAGAGAGCTTCTCCACGCCGACGATCAAGGCCGCATTACCTTCCAAGGCAATATTGGCGCCCATACGGTTGAGCTCTTGCACGTGCATAAAACGATTTTCAAAGATCGTCTCGACGACCCGCGAACTCCCCTCGGCAACAGCATTCATCGCCACAAACTGCGCCTGCATGTCCGTGGGGAACGCCGGGTATGGCGCCGTGCGAATATTAACCGCCTTGGGACGCTTGCCCTGCATATCCAGCGCAATCCAATCCTCACCGGTGGTAATGCTAGCCCCCGCTTCTTCAAGCTTTGCCAGCACCGCCTCAAGAATATCCGCCCGCGTGCGGGTCACCTTCACGCGCCCGCCGGTCATGGCCGCGGCGACCAAGAACGTGCCGGTCTCAATACGGTCGGGCATCACATCGTGCTCGCAGCCATGCATCCGCTCGACGCCTTCAATCACGATGGTATCGGTGCCATGGCCGGTAATCCGCGCGCCCATTTTGATTAAGCACTCGGCCAAATCGACAATTTCGGGTTCGCGGGCGGCGTTTTCCAACACCGTTTTGCCTTCCGCGAGCGTTGCGGCCATCAGCAAGTTTTCGGTTCCTGTCACCGTGACGGTATCGAAAAAGATCGTGGCACCTTTCAGCCGGCCATCGACCCGCGCCCGAATATAGCCATTTTCAACCCGAATTTCCGCGCCCATCGCTTCCAACCCACGAATGTGCAAGTCGACCGGACGCGACCCTATCGCACAGCCGCCAGGGAGTGATACATCCGCATGGCCAAAGTGGGCTAAAAGCGGCCCCAGCACCAAGATGGAGGCGCGCATTTTTTTCACCAGCTCATAAGGCGCATGGCAATGCGTTACCTGAGCACCATCGAGCTGAATGCTCAACTTCTCTCCCATCACGGGCTCGACGCCCATCCGCCCCAATAGCTCAAGCGTGGTGGTGATATCCTGCAGATGCGGTAAGTTGCCGATCACCACCGGGCCGTCAGCGAGCAGGCTGGCGCACAGAATGGGTAAGGCGGCGTTTTTAGCCCCACTCGCCCAGACTTCGCCATCGACGACTCCGTTACCCGTAATCAGTAATTTATCCATACAGCCCGCCGTTACTGGGCGTTTTCGGGCGCATTTTCCCACTGCGCCGGTGTGTAGGTTTTGATGCTAATCGCGTGAAGCGCGCCTGAGGCGATCTCATCGCTTAAGGCACTGTAGACAAGTTGCTGACGCTTAACAGGCGACAGCCCCTCGAAGACCTCACCAACTGCAACCACTTGAAAATTGCAGCCCTCGCCTTGGATATGGAACTGGCATCCGTCAAGGCGCGACTCAAGTAGTGCTTTTACCTCACTGGGTTGCATGAGTAGAAAACTCCTGTGAAAACGTCGGGGAAAGGGGTGTAATGATAAAGAAAAGCCACGGCTTTGGCGATGCGTTGCCGCACACCCGTGTCAAAAGGCGCAGCTTAACCTCCGCCATCGGTTAACAAAACGGGCTTTTTTAGTCGGAAGAAGCCATTTCACCCGTCGGGTCTTGTAGTAGGGCATCAAGCTCGGCCAAATCTGCCAAGCGCTGAAGCGGGGCCGAAAGCGACACCGAAATGACATTGATATGGCGCTGCTGGCACATGCGCAACCACTGCAAAAGCACGCTAAGCGCCGCACTACTGGCTTTCTCTACGCCGTCAAAGTTTATCCTCAGCGCATCAAGTGACGTGCCTTTTATCCACTCCCCTCCAGCGGCCGCCAAGTCAGCGGCGACGCTGGTTCCCACGTCGCCGCTGAGGGAGAGCGTTTGCTCATACTGCTCAAGTACCACATCTTGCTCCGAGAACAACGCACTCACGCGTTGCCCCCTTCTTCGAGCTCTTCGACACCCACGTCGGGCGACCACCCCTTGATCACCGCGTCGTAGTCACGACTATTATCGCGCATTGCTTGGTCAAACTGATTACGGAAAGTTAAGCCCAAGTTAATGCCATTGACGATGACGTTGACCACCCGCCATTCACCGTCGGAAAGGCGCAAGGTATAACTTACCGGATAAACGTCGCCGTCATTTGCCACCACTTCCATCTCGACGCTCGCCTGGTCGTCATAGCGACGCTCACTTTGATTTTCAAGCACGCGGATCTCGTCGTAATCAAACGTCACAAGTCCCTTGGTGTAGGTATCGATCAGCGTTTGACGAAAGACATCCACGAAACGACTGCGCTGCTCTGGAGTGGCATTGCGAAAGTAGCTGCCCATGACGCTGGCGCCGATGTAGCGAAAGTCCGCGACGGACTCAAGGCTCTTATCCACCTCTTTTTTAAGTTCATCGATATTTTCCTGATAATACGACTCGCGCTCCTCCAATTTCGTCATGAAGGCGTTAATATTATTGCGCACGACCTCCACCGGCCCTTTTTCTTGCGCCTGTAGCGTCAGCGGCAGTGACAACATCAACGCCGCACAAAAGGCAACCAGACCACGCGCGATACTCATACGGTTAATTTTTACGCTATTCATAGCTTCTTCACCCTTTATTTAAATCACCGATAACGCAATGCGTCACTCTGACCTAGCCGCTCGCCATGCTGGAAACAAACTGCTGAATCAACTCTTCCAGCACCAGAGCCGACTGGGTATCGCGAATGGTATCCCCGTTTTCCAGTACTTCCGGGTCGCCCCCTGTACTCAATCCCACGTACTGCTCGCCGAGTAACCCAGCGGTTAATATCGCGGCCGTGCTATCGCGGGAAAGCTCGCCTTCCAATTTGCTGTCCAGGCTCATCACCACCCGGGCGTCAAACCACTCGGTATCGAGTTCGATCGACTCCACCCGACCGACGGTAACGCCGGCCATCGTAACCCGTGCACGCGGTTTTAAGCTGCCGATGTTGGCGAAGTTAGCCTCTAAGCGAAATGTTTCCGTTGGGGCTGAAAGGCTTAGCCCGCTAACGCGTAAGCCCAAAAACACGAGCCCAACGATGCCTGCCAGCATAAAGAGACCCACGCCAAATTCCATGGTTTTACTGCGTTTCATGCATCTGCTCCCGCATTTATAGGCCGCCGAACATGACGGCGGTTAAAACAAAATCCAGGCCCAATACGGCCAGCGACGAGTAAACCACGGTACGCGTGGTCGCACGCGAGATACCTTCTGACGTGGGCACCAGATCATAGCCTTGAAACACCGCAATCCAGGTGACAACGACGGCAAACACCAAGCTTTTGATCATACCGTTGCCAATATCGTCCCAAAACGTCACGTTTGCCTGCATGTTGCTCCAGTAGGAGCCTTCAAAGACTCCCAGCCACTCAACGCCGACAAGATACCCACCCCAGATGCCTACGACGCTAAACCCCACGGTCAAAACAGGTAATGAGACAAAACCGGCCCATAAGCGCGGCGCAACCACCCGGCGAAGCGGGTCAACGCCGATCATCTCCATGCTAGTAAGCTGCTCGGTCGCCTTCATTAAGCCAATTTCTGCCGTCAGCGCCGACCCCGCCCTGCCGGCAAAGAGTAGCGCGGCCACCACCGGCGCCAGCTCGCGCAAAAGCGAGAGCGCCACCATTTGTCCCAGGACTTGCTCAGCGCCGAAGTCGACTAAAATAGTGTAACCCTGCAACGCCAGCACCATGCCGATAAAAAGGCCTGACACCAGCACAATGGCGACCGACAACACCCCCACAAAATGCACTTGACGCAGCCATAACCGAACACCTTCGCGAGAAGGAAAACCCACGGCAGACTGCACCAGAAATAGCCCCGCCCGGCCGAGCGCCTCAAGCACATCGCAGGCTCGTCGCCCCAGGCGGGTTATACGCGCGAGCGCGTGAGAAACGTATTCAGCCATTTAGCCGACCCTTATGGTTGCATCTTCACTAAGAATATCGTCGTAAAGCGGTTTCGCCGGATAGTGGAAAGGAACAGGGCCATCTGGCTCACCGTGCATGAACTGGCTAACCCGGGGGTCCTCGTGGGTGTCTAGGCTTTGTGGAGTACCGTGAGCGACCACCTCACCATCGGCGATTAAGTACAGGTAATCCGCAATACTCAGTGTCTCTTTAATATCATGAGATACCACGACAGACGTCAGAGAGAGCGCTTGGTTCAAACGTTTAATCAACTGCACCAACACCCCCATCGAGATCGGATCCTGACCCACGAACGGCTCATCATAAAGAATCAGCTCTGGGTCGAGCGCTACCGCGCGCGCCAAGGCCACCCGCCGCGCCATCCCCCCCGAAAGCTCAGAGGTCATTAGATGCCGCGCGCCACGCAAGCCCACCGCCTGAAGCTTCAATAGCACGATATCGCGCACCATGGCGTCGGGAAGGTTGGTATGCACCCGGATAGGAAAAGCGACGTTTTCAAAAACGTTTAAATCGGAAAATAGCGCCCCGCTTTGGAACAGCATGCCCATCCTTTTACGCAATCTAAACAGCGCCTTGCGCGAAAGCTTATGCACATCTTGGCCGTCGATAAACACGCGGCCGCTATCGGGCTGAAGCTGGCCGCCGATTAACTTTAACAGCGTGGTTTTGCCCGTGCCGCTTGGCCCCATGATCGCCGTTACTTGACCGCGTGGAATGGATAAACTTACGCCACGGAATATTTCATTATCGCCACGTGAAAAGTACACATTTTCGATTTCAATAAAGCCAGCATCCGTCATAGCAAAAGCACTCTTTCCAGGCGCGTGGCGCTGTTTCGATGTCAGAAGGGCGCAAGTACGCAGACACAAGTACTAGCAGACATCAGTACGATACGCCTATCGTGTTAACAGCGTTCCAAAAAAGTTATCGAACATTGTATCCTAACTCCGCCTTACGCTGCCAAAACAATTGTTGCCTGAAGGGGTGGGCATTATCATGTAATGTTTTCTTCACCCTTTCACTACCACGGCTTTCTATCCCATGACGATTAGCCCACTGCGCGAAAGCGCACTGCGCACTTTACAAATTGAGCAAGCCGCCATCGGAGGGCTGCAGGCAAAACTCGACGCTCACTTTGACCGGGCCTGCGAACTGATTATCGCCTGCCAGGGCCGCGTCGTGGTGACCGGCATGGGCAAATCCGGCCATATCGCCGGTAAACTTGCCGCCACCTTGGCCAGTACCGGCACGCCGGCATTTTTCGTCCATCCGGGTGAAGCTAGCCACGGCGATCTTGGTATGATCACACGTAGCGACGTAGTGCTCGCCCTGTCCAATTCGGGCGAAACCGCCGAAGTCACCGCTCTTTTGCCACTGCTAAAGCGCTTGGGGGTACCGCTGATAAGCATGACCGGAAGGACGCGCTCGACGCTCGCCCTTCATGCTGACGCGCATTTAGACAGCGGCGTGGAGCGCGAGGCGTGCCCGCTGGATCTCGCCCCTACTAGCTCAACGACCGCAGCCCTAGCACTTGGCGATGCCTTGGCGGTGGCACTACTGGAAGCGCGAGGCTTTACCGCAGAGGATTTCGCGCTTTCTCACCCAGGCGGCACACTGGGCAAACGCTTGCTTCTGCGGGTCAAGGATGTGATGCACAGTGGCGAACGTTTACCTCAGGTCTTGCTCGGCAGCCCCCTACGCGATGCGCTATTGGAAATTACCCGCAAAGGGCTAGGCTTTACCTGCGTGATCGACCCCCAAGGGCGCCTAGCCGGGGTATACACGGACGGCGATTTACGCCGCACGCTGGATCAATACCACGACCTACGCGACGTCTGCGTCGATGATGTGATGACCCGCCCGGGTAAGCGCATTGCCCCTGACGTTCTTGCGGCAGAAGCCGTACACTTAATGGAAGAGAGCAAAATCACAGCGCTTGCCGTTGTCGATGAGCAGCAGCGCCCGATTGGCGCCCTCCATATGCACGACTTACTCATCAGTGGCGTGATTTAACGACGCTTGATGTCACTTCTTAGCCGGAGGCTGTATGGCACTACCTGTTCCCCTTATTGATCAGCTGCGCCGTGTGCGCTTACTCGCCCTGGACGTTGACGGCGTTTTAACCGACGGTCGCCTGTACTTTCAGGCGGATGGTATCGAAATCAAAGCGTTCCATACCCAAGATGGCCACGGGTTAAAACTCCTCAAGCGTGCCGGCCTGCAAGTGGCGTTGATCACCGGAAGAGACTCCCCCATGGTGAGCCAACGCGCCGCGGCGCTGGGCATCTCGCATGTTTATCAGGGCTGCGAAGATAAGCTTGCCACGCTGCGTAGCCTCTGCCAGCGTTTGAGCCTCGATATCGAACAAGTCGCCTACTGTGGCGATGACCTGCCCGATTTGGCGGCTATCAAGCGGGCCGGGGTCGGCATTACGGTGCCCAACGCGCCCGACTACATGCACAAGCACGCTGACTGGGTCACCGAGCGCCAGGGCGGTCACGGCGCAGTGCGAGAAATCTGCGACACGCTGCTCGACGCGCAGGGTCACTGGGGCGCGGTGGTGGATACCTATTTGCACGGCCTGCCGTCGGCATAATGCCAATGTGGAATCTGTTGCTCCAAAAGCGCCTAGTACTACTGGTGCTTGTCGTAGGACTGGGGGCGTTATTAGCGTGGCTGGACCTCCATGACACCGACCCTAGCCGACCGGACCCAGAGGCGCGCGCCCAAGAGCCGAGCCACGTGGTAGAAAACGCCACGCTAACCCGCTTTGATACCCACGGTAGGCGCCATCAAATCCTAACGACCCCCCTGCTCACCCACACCCCGGAGCGCGCCACCACGCAGCTCAAGGAGCCGCAGGTAACGCTTTTTGACAGCCAACAGCGGCGTTGGCACGCCAGTGCAAGGCGCGGCACCATTGACCGGCGCGAGCTACTGACGCTTACAGGCGATGCGCGGATCAGCGCCCCGGAACAGGGCTGGCAGCTTGACACCGAGCAGTTACACTACGATAGCGACAACGCCTACGCCTACAGCAATACGCCCGTGCGCTTACAGCAACCGCCGCAACATATGCAAGCACAACGCATGGAGCTATGGCTTAACCATGATGCCTTACGCTTAACCGGTGATGTACGCGGCTACCACCCCGCAGAAGCCTTCAACGAGGACACTCCATGAAAGCCAACGCCTTCCTATATGGCTCACTAATGGCCCTAGCGCTAGGAGTTGCTGCCATCAGCAGCGCGCATGCGGCCCCCAATGACCCTGTCGAAGTTGAAGCCGATCAGCTCGACATCGATCAGGGGGCGGGCACCGCCGTCTATCGCGGTAATGTCGAGGTTCGCCAGGGGGAAATGCGCCTTCGTGGCGATAAAGTCGAAATTCAGCGCAATGAGGCAGGCGAGTTATCGCGCGCCACGGCCATTGGCAATCGCGCCTATATGCGCCATCGCCCCGAAGGACAAGAAGAAGTGATGGAGGGTCAGGCACAGCGCATTATCTACCACTTGGCTGAACGCCGCGTCGAACTTATCGACCGTGCAGAGCTGACCCAGGGCGGTGACCGCTTTACCGGTGGGCGACTGGAGTACTTTATCGACCGGGACGTGGTTCAGGCCCGCTCGGACGTCGAGGGTAGCGAAAATCAACGTATTCGCATGACGCTTCAGCCGGAGCAGCCGTCCGAATAGGAGAAGAGACCGCGTGTCTTTCGACGATATTACCGCCACAAGTCAAACGCCAACGCCGGGTAAAACGCTCAGCGCCCGCCACTTGGCCAAAAGCTACAAGCGCCGCCGCGTGGTCAAGGATATTAATCTCGATATTGCCCAAGGCAGCATTGTCGGGTTGCTCGGCCCTAATGGAGCGGGCAAAACAACCTCGTTCTACATGATCGTAGGGCTGGTAAAAGCCGATGCGGGCAAGGTCAGCATTGATGATATTGATCTCTCGCATGCCCCCATGCACGAGCGGGCGGTGGCGGGGATCGGTTATCTTCCCCAGGAAGCCTCGATTTTTCGCAAGCTCTCGGTTGCCGATAACATCATGGCAATTCTTGAGACGCGCAAACACCTCAGCCGCTCGGCCCGAGAAGCGCAACTCGCGAACCTGCTCGAAGATTTCCACATTACCCACATTCGCGACAATTTAGGCATGAGCCTTTCAGGCGGCGAGCGTCGGCGAGTTGAAATCGCCCGATCACTGGCCACAGATCCCGCGTTCATTCTGTTGGATGAACCTTTTGCCGGCGTTGACCCTATTTCGGTGGGCGATATTAAGTCGATTATTCGCACCCTGAAAGCGCGTAATATCGGCGTTTTAATCACCGACCACAATGTGCGTGAAACGCTGGATATTTGCGATACCGCCTATATCGTTAGTGACGGCCACATTATTGCCAGCGGCTCGCCTCATACCATTTTAACTAACCAAAAAGTTCGCGAGGTCTATCTCGGCGACGATTTTCGTCTCTAACCCATGGTAGCGACAATCATGGCACGTATTTTGCTGGCGGCATGCTTATTGCACTTGCACAGCTGCCACACTGCCCTTAGGGTATAGCCTTCCGCTGTCTCAAGGGTTGCCTACCAATGGTCATGAAAGCGTCCCTTCAACTGCGTGTCGGTACCCAGCTAACGATGACGCCTCAACTGCAGCAGGCCATTGCCCTGCTGCAGCTTTCAACACTGGACTTGCGCCAAGAGATCCAGCAGGCGCTGGATACCAACCCGCTACTCGAGCAAGAGGATGAGTTTAGCGAACACACCTCCCCTGAAGAGCCACAAGAGCCAGAGTGGGAAGAGAACATTCCCAGCGAACTCTCCGTGGATAGCGAGTGGTCGGACACCTATCAAGACCTAGGCACTGCCTCAAACGCAAGCAGTGACGCCCCCGATTTTGAACGCGACGCCCCCACCCAGAGCCTACAGGGCCACCTCCTATGGCAGTTGGCCATGACGGACTTTAGCCCGCACGAGCTGCGAATTGCGGAAACGCTGATCGACGCGGTGGATGACAACGGCTACATTCACCAACCGCTTAACGAGCTACGCGATGGGTTACGACAGCAGGCACTAGAAGGGGTTAATCAGCGCGATATCGAGAGTGTGCTGCTTCGCCTGCAGCAGTTTGAGCCTACCGGTGTGTTTGCTCGGGATCTGCGCGAATGCTTGATGCTGCAGCTTGCCGCCTTACCCGACGATACCCCGCTTTTAATCGCCGCACGACGGCTAGTGCGGCAGTTTCTTGAAGCGCTCGGCCGAGACGATCGGCGCTTGTTAAAACGCCGCTTAGGGCTTGATGAAGAGCAGCTCGATGAGGTGATCGAGCTGGTGAGAAGTCTCAACCCACGCCCGGGAAGCGCGTTCGGCAGTACCGATAACGGCTATGTAATCCCCGATCTTGTGGTGCACCATGATGAGCAGGGCTGGCACTTAACCCTTAACCCTGACGCCATGCCGCGGCTGCGCATTCAACCCGACTACGCCAGCCTGATCAAACGCGCCGATAAAAGCCAAGACAACCAGTTCCTTAAAGAGCATTTGCAGGAGGCTCGCTGGCTGATTAAGAGTTTGAGTAGCCGCAACGACACCCTATTACGGGTAGGGCGCGAAATCATCACCCGCCAGATTGGCTTTCTTGAGCATGGTGAGGAGGCCATGAAGCCGCTGATTTTGGCCGACATCGCCGACGCCGTGGAGATGCACGAATCGACCATTTCACGGGTTACCACGCAAAAGTATGTGCATACGCCGCGTGGCGTGTTTGAACTCAAGTACTTCTTTTCCAGCCAGGTCAGCGGTCAAGACGGCGACGGTCACTCCAGCACGGCCATACGCGCTCGGATCAAAAAACTCATACAGGATGAACCGGCTAAAAAACCGCTCTCGGACAGTCGCTTGGTCACGCTGCTCGGCGAAGAAGATATTCATGTGGCACGGCGAACCGTGGCGAAATACCGTGAAGCGATGGGCATTCCTTCGTCAAGCGAGCGGCGTCGGTTACGCTAGTTAACCGGAAACTGCCGTAAAGGGCTTTGCATAATAGAAAAAAGGGTTACAATCGAGGGACAGTCCGACGGATAAGGAGTACGTCAATGCAAGTCAATATCACCGGTCATCACGTAGAGCTGACTGACGCCTTGCGTGACTATGTCAACGAAAAGCTTGATCGCGTTGAACGCCACTACGACAACATCACGACCGTTCAGGTTACGTTGTCAGTAGAGAAAGAACGCCAGCAGGCGGCTTGCACCCTTCACGCAGCCGGTGCAGATTTGCACGCTGAAGCCACCGATATCGACATGTATGCCGCGATCGATGCCTTAGCGGATAAGATTGATCGCCAACTCGTTAAGCATAAAGAAAAAGCACAGGCACGCGCCCAAGGCGCTGGTGCACGGTAATCCAATGACATTGGAAACGATCCTTCCCCCGGAACGCGTACTCTACGATGTTCCGGGGGGCAGCAAAAAAAGGGTGCTGGAGTTTTTCAGCACCTTTATTGCCCAAAACATTCCCAGCCTTGATAGCCAAGAAGTGTTTAGCCGCCTGATAAGCCGAGAGCGGCTTGGCAGCACGGGTATTGGCAATGGCGTCGCAATCCCACACGCGCGCAGCCCCCACTGCACATCGCCTATTGCCAGCTTCTTGAAACTGGCTGAAGCGGTCGATTTTGATGCCATTGATGGCGATCCAGTCGACCTTGTGTTCATCCTGCTGGTACCGGAAGAGGCAGATGACACGCACCTTGCGCTACTCGGTCAAGTCGCCACCATCATGAACGACGCTGACACTCGCGCACAGCTTCGCAAAACAGGCAGCCAGCGTGAGCTTCTCGATTTGATCAACGCAAAAATACGCGAACATTCAGCGTAAATCAGTGCCCAACACAACGGCTCACGACATGCGCTGATACCCAACAGAGACTCCCTATGCAACTGGTCATCATTAGCGGCCGCTCCGGGTCGGGAAAGTCGATTGCTTTGCAAGCCCTGGAAGACCTTGGCTACTATGCGATTGATAACTTACCCGCCGTACTGCTCGGCTCGCTAGTGGATGAAATTCGTGACCAGGGTGACCAGGCGCGTTTAGCCGTGAGTATTGACGCACGCAATCTGCCCGGCGCATTAGAGCAACTCCCCCGACTATTGGGCGAGTTAAAGCAGCGGGGCATTCACTTCCAGGTCGTCTTTCTTACCACTGATGCCAGAATTTTACTGGAACGCTATTCGGCCACGCGCCGGCGCCATCCGCTAACGCGTAACAGCGATTTAACCCTCGAAGAAGCGATTACTAAAGAGGAAGAGGCGCTAAGCGAAGTACGCGATTTAGCCGACCTCACCATTGATACATCACGTCTCTCGGCACACGATTTACGCCGCCGTATCACCGACCAAGTGGCTCACCGTCGGCGTGACCAGCTCACTATTACCTTCGAATCCTTTGGTTACAAGCGGGGTGTGCCCTTAGATGCCGATCTGGTATTTGATGTGCGCTGCCTGCCCAACCCTTACTGGGACCCGGCGCTGCGCCAATCCAATGGACGCGATGAAGTTATTCAAACCTTTTTGAGTACTTACCCGGTCGTGGAGAGCATGTGCCAGGATATCCACGACTGGATTGTGCGCTGGCTACCCGCTTACCAAAGTAGCCAACGCAGCTATATGACCGTCGCTATCGGCTGCACCGGTGGACAGCACCGCTCTGTCTACTTGGTTGAGCAGCTCGCCCAACGTATCATCGAGACAACCGGCGAAGCGCACGTGCGCCACCGCGAGCTGGGCCTGCAATACACCCTCGATGAGGGCGGTATTGAACCCCATTGAGAGAGCGTGATGTGACAGAGAGACTCAGTCGATGCTGGGCATACAGTGACGGCTTAGCAACCCAAACGACACCGCTTGGAAGAAGGAACCAGGGTGCCAGAGAGAACATTAACCCTCACCAATAAGCGTGGCTTACACGCACGCGCCGCCACCAAATTGGTCAATTGCGGTCAGCAATTCAGCGCCCGAATCAACGTATACAAAGGCGCCCAAAAAGCCGATGCCGCCAATATTATGGCGCTTTTGATGCTCGCGGCACCCTGCGGCACAGAACTCACCGTCACCGCCGAAGGGGACGATGCCGAACAAGCGCTAGAGGCTGTTCAAGCGCTGTTCGACGCCCGCTTCGATGAAGATAAGTAGCGCTACCGCTTAACTCCCCGCCACTGTCATGTTATCAATCAGCCAGCTACCGGTATGGATGCTGCCGCGTGTGTCGGTATCGCTGCCCACCGCGCGCAAGTTAGCGAACATCTGTTCAAGATTCCCCGCTATCGTGAACTCTTCGATGGGATACTGCACCTCGCCGTTTTCCACCCAGAAGCCTGCCGCGCCGCGCGAATAGTCTCCTGTTACGCCGTTAACCCCTTGCCCCATGAGCTCGGTGACCCAAACGCCACGCCCCATTTGCTGCAGCAGCGTCTCAAACGAGCTTAGCGGTGCGCTTAGGCGTAAATTGCGCGCGCCACCCGCATTGCCAGTAGTTTGCATGCCTAAACGGCGGGCGCTATAGGAAGAGAGCAGGTAGCTTGCCACCTTACCCTGTTCGATAAAGCGATTATTGCGGGTTTGGACCCCCTCACCATCGAAGGGCGAACTCGCCATCGCGCCAACTTCCATGGGGCGCTCTTCCAAGCTAAACCACTCGGGAAACAGCGGCGTCCCGAGCCGGTCACAGAGAAACGAGGCTTGACGATACAGGGCGCCACCGGCGAGAGCACCCATCAAATGGCCCACTAACCCACTCGCCATTGAGGGATCAAACAGCACCGGAAAAGTCCCCGTTGCCGGACGCTTGGCTCCGAGGCGACGCAGGGTACGTCGCGCGGCTTCTCGCCCGACATCTTCCGGGTCGCGCAGTTCTCGCGGGTCGCGCGCCGTGGAGTAGTCGTAGTCGCGCTGCATGCCATTGCCATCCTCGGCAATTAGCATGCACGAAAAGGAGTGACGGCTGCCTTTTTGCGTGCCTAAAAAGCCATGACTATTGGCATAAACGCGCACCCCCTCGCCGGTGGATAGCGAGGCACCATCCGAATGGGTAATACCGGCGACATCACGGCCGGCACGCTCGCAGCGAAGCGCCAACGCCGTCGCCTCCTCGATGCTTAATGCCCAAGGGTGATGAACGTGTAAATCTGGCACTTCGCGGGCCATTAGCGCCGCATCGGCGAGGCCGGCGGCCGGATCTTCGCCGGTATAGCGGGCGATGGCCATGGCCTTTTCCACCGTCGCCCGAATCGATTCGCTGCCCGCATCGGTGGAGGAGGCACTGCCTTTACGCTGGCCGACGTAGACCGTCACCGCAATGCCTTGATCGCGTGAAAGCTCGACGGTTTCAACCTCACCTAGACGCACGCTTACGCCCACGCCCTGATCCACGCTCGCCCCCACTTCCGCCGCATCGGCGCCTAGGCGCTTCGCCAGTGCGAGCGCGTCGGTGGCGCGCGATGCCAGCACGCTTTGCTGAGCGTTTGCATCAAATGCCTGTGCCATTCGTCATTCTCCTTTACCGGCACCGCTTGGGCGATACCCCTGTCATTCTCTGGCGGCCTGCTATAATGCCGCCCTTCATTTAACTGTTTGCTGTGAGCACCATGCCAAAAAAACGTCCCACTCCCGTTGAACCGGACGAGCAAGACATTCGTCCGAGCAAATCGCAGCTCAAACGCGAAATGCACGAACTCCAGCAGTTAGGCGAAACCTTAATTGCCATGTCGCCCGCCGAGCGCGCCCGTTTTCCGCTGTCCGACGACCTGCTGCGCGCCATTGACGAAACCGCGCGCATTCGCTCCCACGAGGGCCGTCGCCGACACATGCAGTACGTAGGCAAGCTCATGCGCAAGGAGGATTTATCCGCCATTCAGGCGCAGTTCGATGCCATCGAACAAGAGCGCGAGCAGCGCGACCACGCCTTCCACCGCTTGGAAAAGTGGCGCGACCGCCTTATCGATGAGGGTGATAGCGGCATCGAGCGCTTTATGGCCGACTACCCCGATGCGGACCGCCAAACGCTACGCCAGTTAGTGCGCAACGCCCGTCGCGAACGCGATCAAGGCAAACCGCCCGCCAGCGCCCGCAAGCTCTTCAAACACCTACGCGATAGCGCCGCGCTTTAGGCGCTCACCGCCGCGAGCGCGACTTAAGACTGCGTGCCGCCCACGGTCAGCTCGTCGATTTTAAGCGTCGGCTGGCCGACACCCACCGGCACGCCCTGCCCTTCCTTACCGCACACGCCAATACCGGGGTCGAGCGCCATGTCGTGTCCGACCATCGAGATGCGACCCATCACCTCTGGGCCGTTACCGATCAGCGTGGCCCCTTTGACGGGCGCGGTGATCCGGCCCTCTTCGATCAAATAGGCTTCACTGGCGGAGAACACAAACTTGCCTGAGGTGATATCGACCTGCCCACCGCCAAAGCTCACGGCATAAAGGCCACGCTTGACGCTTTTGATAATGTCATCAGGGTTTTCCTGGCCGGCGAGCATCACCGTGTTGGTCATGCGCGGCATCGGCAAGTGGGCAAACGACTCGCGCCGCGCGTTGCCGGTAGGCGCCATGCCCATCAAACGCGCGTTGAGCTTATCCTGCATGTAACCGGTCAGGATGCCATCCTCAATCAGTGGCGTGTTCTGCCCCGGCGTGCCTTCATCGTCGATACTCAAGGCGCCTCGGCTATCGGCGATGGTGGCATCATCCACCACCGTAATGCCTTTGGCCGCCACTCGCTGCCCCATCTTACCGGCAAAGGCCGAGCTCCCTTTGCGATTAAAATCGCCTTCAAGCCCGTGACCCACGGCTTCGTGGAGCAAAATACCCGGCCACCCTGAGGCCAGCACCACCGGCATCTGTCCCGCCGGCGCATCAACAGCATCCAGGTTCACCAGCGCCTGACGCACCGCTTCTTTACCATAACGCTCGGCGACCCTCGCATCGCGCAGCTTCGCCATTGAGTAGCGACCACCGCCGCCGGCGCTGCCCCGCTCGCGGCGTCCATTTTTGACCGCGATCACGCTGACGTTAAAACGCACCAATGGGCGAATATCCGCAGCGAGCGTGCCATCACTGGCGCGCACAAGCACCACTTCGTAGGTGCCCGATAGCGATGCGCTGACTTGGCTCACGCTGGGGTCGGCGGCCCGTGCCACACGATCCGCTTCCTTGAGCATGGCGACTTTTTCATCAGCCGTTAGCCCCGCAAGCGGGTCAATACCCGCGTACCGTGAGACCGCGCTCACCCGGTTTAGCGCTTGCCCGGGCAGTTTTTTACCGCTAAGGACAATCCCCGATGCCGTTTTACCCGTATCGATTAAGGCATCCGCGGTGATCTGGTTCGAGTAGGCAAAACCGGTTTTCTCACCGGCGAGCGCGCGTACACCTACACCACCGTCAATGTTGTAGCTCGCTTCCTTGACTTCGCCATCCTCAAGCACCCAACCCTCTTGCCAGGTGCGTTGAAAATAGAGATCGGCGTAATCAATACCCGCGCCCATCGCATGGTCAAGGCCGGTTTCCAATCCGTTGAGATCCAAACCGCCAGGCGTTAAGAGCGTGGCGACCGCCTGATCAAGATCAGAGGTGTGTTGTGTCATCGAGAGCCTTCTAAAGTAACATTCGGTGCGGCCCAGGGGCCGGTCACGCGATAGTGAATCGTGGTTGCTTGGCTTAGCGTATCACCGAACAGCGAGTGTGCAAGAAACAGCGCACCGCCCACCACAGGCGCACCGGCGGCAATAGCGGCAAAAGGTAAACTCTGGCTAATAGGCAGTGAGACGCCAAGACGCTGATCAAGTTCACGCTGCAGCAAATCCACACTACCCGTCAGACGAATGGAGGACGAAGGCGCCTCTATTTCCAATGGCCCACGCAGTAACAGTTGGCCGCCTGTCACGTCGGCTTGCCCTTGAACAAGGTCGAAGGCAGTGCCCTCGCCGGTGACGTCGGAAAAGTCCAATCGCAGCCGACGCAGGATATTGTCGAGATTCAAAAGCCCTACCAAGCGTGCCGGTGTCGAGTTCAGCGTGACAAAGCGGCCGTCGCGCAGATCAAGCGCCAGGTCACCATTGGCTCGACTTAGTGAAAATTGCCACGGCGCGCCTGGCCAAGTGAGATTTGCCGCGACATTCGTGCGCTGGCTGCGTAGCGCCACCGGCTGATTCAAGCGCTCCAGTGCCGTGCCTACATCGCCCCCTAGCAAGGTGATATCCGCCCGCGTCTCGTTAATATATGGGCGCCCCTCCCAGTGCATCTCGCCGCGGGCGGAAAGCTCCCCGAGGGTAAGCCCTACCGGCGCCAGTGAAAGGCTTTCGCTATCGCTTTGCCAATACGCCGTCAACGGGCCAAAGCGCTCAGGCCCCAGGGCAATATCCGCCACCCGAAGCCGCCCATCGGGTAGCTTTTCCAGCCAGGCGGGAAACGTAGCGGGAGCCGGCAACCGAGTCTTCACCGACTGCATCCACCCCTCAGGCTCATCGGTAACCGAGGAGGGCGAGATTCGCTGCAGCTGACCTGCCCATGCTAACAGCGTATCCAAATTGAGCTGGCTAACGCTAATATCGACCGGATTGCGCGCGGCGTTATCGTAGTGAAGCCTGCCGCTGAGCCCATCCGTCAACGCATCGACTCGCCACCCGGGCTGCTCTGGCCAGCGCGGCGCGTTAGCGGCTGCATCGCCAAGGTTTACCGCGCCTGCCAGAGTGCCTCCCATCGCCTGAGCACGCAGGTGAGCGATCTCTCCCAGCTCGCTCTCAATTCGCGCGCGGGAAAGGTCCGCGCTGAGAGTCCAGGGCCACCTCTCATCTTCGGCTTTACCCCATGGGGACGGCAAATCCACCCTCACGCCTCGCCCATCGCTCTGCATGTGCCAGTGCGGGTCGCTGCCCCAGTCCAGCTGGCCTTGCCAAGACGCCTGCCCCGATAACGGCAGTGCCTCACTATTAGCACCAAGTAAAGCGAGCAGGTCGCGAACGCCCACAATGCCCGTAAAAGCGATATTTTGATCCGGCTGAAACGTCGCGCTAAGTTCGCGCCCCAGTAACTGCCCCGTGGCGTTACCCAGCAAATCAGCGCGCGCTCCTTGCTGGCGCCACTCAATATCGCCGCCAATATCACGAATGGGTAAATCCAACGGCTTATAGCGCAGCGTGGAGAGCTTGGGCGTTGCCTCAATGTCCACACTTAGTGCTTCCGGGTTTCCCAGCGGTAACGTCAGCGCAAGGGCTGCGTCAATACGGCCTTGCGCTTCGATTTGCTCCAGCACATTTGAGGAGATCAGCGGTGCAGCTTGCAAAAAACGCAGTAGCGATGCGCCGGTGGCTTCTACGTCGCCATCAACCCGTAGTAACTCATCCTGCAGCGTGATGTGGGCATCTTTTGCCGTCATGCCTTCGCTTTTCGCATGCTCAGCCGTCGCGCTCACTCCTTCACTGGAGTGCCAGCGTAGCTGCCCCTGGATATCCGTGAGCATCGGCCAGCCAGGGGCAATGGGGATAGCGCCTTCCTCGATGGTCAAATCCAGCGCAGCGGTTGCTGTTTGATCGTCTATTTGCGCCCCAAAGGGAACGCCGACGGTTAGCGCGCCGCGCTCCACGTAGCCACTAATGTCGCGACTTAGCCACTCGGTGAGATCAGGGGCCATCATCGACACAGGCAACCAAGACTGTACCGGCCGATTTAGCGCATCGACATCGCTAAATGCCAAGTCCAAGCCGAAACGGCCACGCCCGGCGGCGTTAACCAAGCCAAAATTGCCTGTCACTGACGCCCCGTTCCACTCGACCTCAAGCTGCTTGCCACTGACTAAGGCAACAGGACCGTCGTAGACCCACTCCACCTCGCCTTGGGCGTGGTCGAGCGTTAGCGGCTCAGCAAAAAGATCGGGGAATTCCAGTGAGCTCTCGCCTGAGTCTGAAAAGAGCACGCGCCCACGCTGGTTACGCGCCTGAACCCAGGCATCAAAGGGGCCACCGCCAGGCGCTCTGCCCCAAGGCGAAGCTTTGAGGTCGCGCACTGCCGCATCAACCCGCCAATCTCCCGCCTTTTGCCCCAGGCTAAAGCCTTCGACATTGCCGCGTGGGCTTAACGTATTTAATACGCGGGTAAGCGATTCGGGCAGCTTGATATAACGATGCCAGGCCGCCAGTGAGGCCAGCTCAAACCCACTGGTTCGCAGTTCCCACTCCCCTGGCTGATGGGAGAAGTACCAGTGGTGTGGCAGCGCCGGGCGATTCCCCACTTGCTCCGGGCTCGCCCACTCTACGCTTTCGGCATCCCCACTCAGCCAGGCTTGCCCACCCTCGCCGCTACGTTGCCAAACCCCTTGCGCGCTGATATTGCGCAGCAGCGCCAGCTGATGGGATTGAAGCAGGGTGAGTTCAGGAATATCGGCCGACAGCCGCGCCTCCTGCAGAACGCCCTCTCCCCAGCGGCCCCACAGGCGCACATTGCCATTAATATCCGCCAGCTGCGGTGCTGCGACCGGGCGCAGAATTTCCATCAGGGTCGATAAATGGTCGAGTTGCATATCGAGCTGCAACGCGGCGGAGAAATCGCGCAGTCCCTGCTGTCCGGGCTGCATTTCCGCGCGCATGTGCGCCGCCGGTGGCGCATCCGCGCGCTCATCAAGCGCACCTGAATCGATGGTCACTTGGCCTTCCAACCGTGTGCGTCGGGCATCCCCTGTCAGCACCAGTGACGGTGCCTTAAGCGTTGCCTTCTCCTCGCGGGCGTGCAGCACAATGCGAGTCTCCTCCACCTGCAAGTGCTGTTGCAGCAACAGGCCTATCCACGCATCCAGCGTTTCTAGGTCAAGGGTGGGATCAGCACCAAGCTCAAACGGAAGCGAGGCCGGTCTAGGCCACCGCCACTCCATACCACTGCCTTGATAGAAGTGTACCGCAAAGCCGCGCATGTAAGCGTTACGAAACACGGGGGCACGGGTTGAGAGAGAAGCCCAGCTATCTAGGCGCAAGTGAAGTCGTTCAAGACTAAAAAGACGCTCACCCGCCTCTGTGGTGGCACTCACCCCGGTGAGGCTTAACTGCGGATCACTGCGCGCCAGGGACAGGGAAATTCCCTCAATCGTCACCGGCGCCCCGATACGGGCTTCAAGCAGCGCTTCTATTTGTGGTGTCAGTTGCTCTGCCTGACTCATCAGCAAGCGCACCAACAGCAAGATGACGGCGAGCGTGCCGAGGCAGCACGCCAGCCCTAAAAGCAACCACTTGCGCAGCATCGAAAGCGTCATGGGCTCACATCAGTACGATGTCGTATTGCTCTTGAGAATAGTGCTGCTCGACTTGAAAGCGAATGGTTTTGTGAATAAACATCTCCAAATCGGCCACCGCCGCCGACTCCTCGTCCAGCAGCCGGTCGACCACCGCCTGAGACGCTAGCACCATGTACGTTTCGGCGCTGTAGGCGCGCTCTTCACGCAGTATTTCGCGGAAGATCTCATAGCACACCGTTTCGGGCGTTTTCAGCGTGCCGCGGCCCGAGCAGGTGGAGCACGCTTCGCAAAGGGTTTGCTCCAGGCTTTCTCGGGTCCGCTTGCGGGTGAGCTGGACTAACCCCAACTCGGTGACGCCGGTACATTTGGTTTTAGCGTGATCGCGCTCCAAGGCTTTCTCCAGCACCCTTAGCACTTGGCGCTGGTGCTCGGCATCCTCCATATCGATGAAATCGATAATGATGATACCGCCTAGATTGCGCAGCCGCAGCTGACGGGCGATGGCCGTGGCGGCTTCTAGGTTGGTTTTGAAGATCGTCTCTTCAAGATTGCGATGTCCCACATAGCCACCGGTATTGACATCAATGGTGGTCATCGCCTCAGTGGGGTCTATCACGAGGTATCCGCCGGATTTGAGCTGCACTTTGCGCCCCAGCGCTTTTTGGATCTCATCCTCAACGCTGTAGAGATCAAAAATCGGCCGCTCACCGGGGTAGTATTCAATGCGCTCGACGGCGCTAGGCATAAATTCCTCGGCAAACTCGACGAGCTTGGCGAAGTTTTCCCGCGAATCGATTCTTACCTTCTCGATATCGTCGCGCATCACATCGCGTAATGTGCGCATAAAAAGCGGCAGGTCATCATAAATCACCGTGGGCGGAGTCGCGGTAATTTTGCGCTCGCTGACTTTGCGCCAGAGGCGCAGAAGAAAGTGCATATCGCTGGAAAGCTCCTCCTCACTCACGGCTTCGGCTGCCGTGCGCACGATAAAGCCCCCCGTGACCTCCAGCGTTTGTTGCGCCACCCCTTGCTCTAAAAGACCCCGGAGCCGTTCGCGTTCGCCTTCGTCCTCAATGCGCTGAGACACACCGTGGTGTGGCGAGTCGGGCATATACACCAGATAGCGCGACGGCACCGAAAGGTGCGTGGTCAGCCGCGCGCCCTTGGTGCCGATGGGGTCTTTCGTGACCTGCACCACCAAGGCCTGCCCTTCGTGCAAAAGCTGCCCGATGGTCTGCTGCTCCTCGGTTGGCGTTCCCGAGGGCATCACTTCGTGAGCATGAATAAAGGCCGCGCGCTCCAGGCCAATATCGACAAAGGCAGCCTGCATGCCAGGCAAAACGCGCACCACTTTACCTTTGTAGATATTGCCTACGATGCCGCGACGACGAGAACGCTCGATCAACGCTTCCTGTAGGACACCGTTTTCGACCAGCGCCACGCGGGTTTCCATCGGTGTTAAATTGATGAGAACCTCACCACTCATGCCCATTTCCTTATTGATTGGTACGTGGATGCTTTACCTGAGTTTACCTTCCCACAGCGCTACGCCTTGCCGACGTAAAAGCGCGGCGGTTTCATACAAGGGTAACCCGACCACAGCCGAATAACTCCCCTCAAGGGAGGCCACAAAAACCGCAGCTAACCCCTGAATCGCATAGCCACCGGCTTTATCCACCGGCTCGCCGGTCTCCCAGTAGGCGCTGATTTCTGCCTCGCTTAGCGCACGCAGGGTGACACGCGTTTCCACGCATTGGGTGAGCACGCCGTGCGGCCCACTCACTGCTACCCCGGTGAGCACCTGGTGCGTTCGCCCGGATAGCGCCTTGAGCATGCTGGCCGCATGCTCTTGATCCGTGGGCTTGCCCAAAATGTCACCGTCGAGCACCACGGCGGTATCAGAGCCTAGCGTTGGCAGCGATGTTGACGATGCAGCAGCCAGCGCTTTTTCGCGGGCCAAGCGCACGACGTAGTCGCGGGCCGGCTCGCTTGCATACGGTGTTTCATCGATATCGCAAGGGTGAACGTCGACGCTTACCCCTATCGCTGCCAGTAAATCCCGCCGGCGCGGCGAGGCGGAGGCCAAACATAAAACAGGTGACTCTTTGCTCATAGCGCCCTTAGCTCACAAGTACCCTTTAACGTCAGTGCCATTTAACATTAGTCCGTTTTTGCACTAAGAAGCCGCTAAGCGTTTCTCCAGTGCGTAAAACATGGTGGCGAGCCACGGCCATAGTACCGCGCTGATAAGCGAGGGAATCAGGAACGCCAAATGGATGGAAAAATCCCCCAAGAAGGTGCGCACCCACTGCGCTAGCAACTGCACAATCCCCAGCAGTACCAACACCAGCACCGCTTGCTGCACTAAGGAGTAGGCACGAAAACGCGGGTAAACCAACGCGCACAAAAACGCCAATAAAGAGAGCGTCAGCGCATTTTGCCCCAGCGGCACGCCTTCAATCAGGTCAAGCAGTAAGCCAAGGGTAAAACCGTGCAGCACACCGACGCGGTCAGGCACACGCATGCACCAGTAAATCAGCATCAATCCCAACCAGTCAGGGCGGTAGAGCTGCCAGCCTTCCGCTAACGGCATGGCTTGCAGGCACAGAGCCAGCAGGAGTGTCAGCCACACCACCACTAACGGTACGACAGGGGCACGAGCCATCAGCGAGCCTCCGTTGACTGCAGGGACGATGAAGGGGCACGTAGGGTCGCACTTAACTGCTGCGCACTGCGCAGGGCGGTCGAGGTGAGCGCAAAGTGCTCATCCCACACGCTCTCATCAACCTCTTCACGCGGCGGCGGGAAAAGCAGCAAAAAGTGGCGCGAACGCTGCAACCGCGCCATCGGCTCGGCACTCACTTGGGCAAACGGCTCACCCGGGTCGTGCACCACCTCGGTCACTCGCGCCACCGGATACCCCGGCGGAAAGCGTCCGGCCAGACCTGAGGTCATCAGCAAATCGCCGACGCGAATATCCGCCGTATCCGGCACATGCAGCACGTTCAGGGTTTGATAATCTCCCGCGCCCTGGGCAATAAAACGCAAGCCGTTACGATTCACGTGTACCGGTAGCGAGTGACTCGCATCGGCGACCAGCAGAACGCGACTGGAGTAGGCGGAGACCGCGGTAATTTGCCCCACAAGGCCAAACGCATCGATCACCGGCTGACCCACATAAGCGCCATGGCGGTGCCCACGATTAACCACCATTTGGTGGCTGAAAGGGTCATTGTCGAGCGACAGCAGCTCCGCGCTGATAAACGGAATGTCGCGTCGCTGGGCGGCGTTGAGCTGCTCACGCAGTTCGGTGTTTTCCGCCCGCAAGCTGGAGATGCGCTGGCCCCGATGCGAAAGCATCAATATCTGCTCGCGTAGCTGGCGGTTTTCGTCGACCAGGGCCTGCTGATCAGAGAGTGCGACCGTGCCCCAACTGAGTAAGTCGCTGGGCCAGCTCACCACCCACTGGATCGGCGCCACCACCATGGAGAGATTGGCGCGCACCTTATCCATACGGGTAAAGTGCTGATCGGCAAACATCAGCGCGCTGGCCGCCAGCACGCAGAAGAAGAGGCGGTACCCCGGCAGTGGACCGTGCGAAAACAGCGGTTTAATAGGCAATACCTCCGCAAATTAACCGCTGACGCTAGTCGCTCGACAGCAACTCAAAGGTGTGCTGATCAATCATTTCCAACGCTTTGCCGCCACCACGCGCCACGCAGGTCAGCGGGTCCTCTGCCACGATCACGGGTAAGCCGGTTTCTTCGGAAATCAGCTTATCCAGATCGCGCAACAGCGCGCCACCCCCGGTTAACACCAAGCCACGCTCGGCAATATCGGAGGCCAATTCGGGCGGTGACTGCTCCAGCGCGCTTTTAATCGCCGCCACGATCGAGCCCAGGGTTTCCTGGAGCGCGTCCAGAATCTCGTGGGAGTTGAGAGTAAAGCTGCGCGGAATACCCTCGGCCAGGTTGCGCCCGCGCACATCAATTTCGCGCAGCTCGCCGCCGGGATAGGCGCAACCAATCTCTTCTTTGATGCGCTCGGCGGTGGCTTCGCCGATCAGGCTGCCGTAGTGGCGACGCACGTAGGCGGTAATTGCCTCATCGAAGCGATCGCCGCCCACGCGAATAGATTCGGAGTAGACAACGCCATTGAGCGAGATGATCGCAATTTCGGTGGTACCCCCACCGATATCGACCACCATCGAGCCCTGCGCTTCTTCCACCGGCAAACCCGCGCCAATGGCGGCGGCCATCGGCTCTTCGATCAAGAACACCTCGCGAGCGCCGGCGCCTTCAGCTGACTCACGAATCGCGCGACGCTCAACCTGGGTCGACATGCACGGCACACACACCAACACGCGCGGGCTCGGCGTCAGGAAGGTGCTCTGGTGCACTTTACGGATAAAGTGCTGCAGCATCTGCTCGGTGACGGTGAAGTCGGCGATGACGCCATCTTTCATCGGACGAATCGCGGTGATATTGCCGGGCGTGCGGCCAAGCATGCGCTTAGCATCGGCCCCGACAGAGGCAACACTGCGCATATTGCCTGACTGGCGAATAGCGACCACCGACGGCTCATCGAGAACGATACCGCGACCGCGGACATAAATTAGCGTGTTGGCCGTACCCAGATCGATCGACAGATCGCTGGAAAACAGCCCCCTCAAACGTTTGAACATGGATGTTGTTACCTAGTGCAGACCGGGAACCCTATGCGGATGCAAACGGTATCACTCGGGCCCCCTGGCAGCAAGCACGAGTCTCGCCTAACACTGCCCGCGCCGGCCAAGATATGGTACCTTTTGGGGCTATTTGTGTTCCCCGCGCAGGCACACGCCGCGCGCTTTTTCATTTTAGAGGACTTTCGATCATGGCGCTTGAAGAGACCCATGTACGTAGAGCCGCCCATTTGGCCCGGCTCGCGATTAGCGATGACCAAGCCAGCCGCTTTGTCGATGACTTAAGCCAAATTTTAGACATGGTCGATCAGCTTCAGCGTGTCGATACCCAGGGTGTGGCGCCACTGGCGCATCCCCTTGACGCCACTCAACGCCTGCGCGCTGACGAAGTCACCGAAACCGATCAGCGCGACGCCTTCCAGCGCTGCGCCCCGGCGGTTGAAGAGGGCCTCTACTTGGTGCCACGCGTCGTCGAATAAGCGCTGGGAAATCAGCCAAGCAAACTGAACCGACCGTCATCTTTTGACGCTTCAATCATCACCCGAACGGAGCTTCCGGGTCATGCATGACAAAACGCTTACGCAGCTCGCTGCTGCGCTAAAAAGCGGCGAGCTCTCTAGCCGAGAGTTAACGGCTTACTACCTTCAGCGCATTGAAAAGGCTGATATCACGCTCAATAGCTTTATCAGCGTGACCGCCGAGCAAGCGCTTACCCAGGCTGACGCCGCCGACCAAGCGCGCGCTAACGGGGAAGCGGGCCTGCTCACCGGTGTCCCCCTGGCGCTGAAAGATATTTTCTGCACCCAAGGGGTCAAGACCAGCTGCGGCTCCAAAATGCTGGACAACTTTGTTGCCCCCTACAACGCCACCGTGGTGGAAAAGCTCTATGCCGCCGGCAGCGTCAGCCTTGGCAAAACCAACATGGATGAGTTCGCCATGGGCTCCTCCAATGAGAACAGCCACTTCGGTGCGGTCAAAAACCCGTGGGATTTAAGCGCGGTCCCCGGCGGTAGCTCGGGTGGCAGCGCCGCCGCCGTTGCGGCAGGACTCACCCCCGCGGCACTGGGCACCGATACCGGCGGGTCGATTCGCCAGCCGGCCTCCTTCTGCGGCATTACCGGGCTCAAGCCGACCTATGGGCGCGTCTCGCGCTACGGCATCATCGCCTACGCCTCAAGCCTTGACCAGGCCGGCCCCATGGCCCGCACTGCCGAGGATTGCGCCCACCTGCTGAACGTAATCGCCGGACACGATACGCGCGACTCCACCAGCGTAGCCCGCTGCGTGCCTGACTATGCCGAAACCCTCGACGCACCGCTTTCTGGGCTTAAAGTCGGCCTACCCGCCGAGTATTTCGGCGACGGCCTTGACCCCGAAGTGGAAAACGCCGTGCTTGAGGCGGTCAAGGTGTATGAATCCCTCGGCGCCAGCGTGCGCGAAGTGAGCCTGCCGCACACCCATTACGCCATCCCCGCCTACTACGTGATTGCTCCGGCGGAGGCCTCCTCCAATCTTTCGCGTTACGATGGCGTGCGCTTTGGCCACCGCTGCGAAAACCCAGAAGACTTGATGGATCTGTACAAACGCTCGCGGGCCGAGGGCTTCGGTGACGAGGTGAAGCGCCGCATTTTGATCGGCACCCACACGCTTTCCGAAGGCTTTTTTGATGCCTACTACAAGAAAGCGCAGCAGGTGCGCCGCTTGATCCGTCAAGACTTCCTCAACGCCTTTGAGGATGTGGACGTGCTGATGGGACCAGCCTCGCCGACGCCCGCCTTTGACCTCGGCGCTAAGAAGGATCCGGTCTCGATGTACCTGCAGGATATCTACACCATCGCGGTAAACCTCGCCGGCATTCCCGGTATCAGCGTCCCCGCCGGCTTTGTCGGCAACCGCCCCGTCGGCCTTCAGATTCTCGGCACTCACTTTGCCGAAGCGCAGCTCTTAAACGTCGCGCACCAGTTCCAGCAAGCCACCGATTGGCACCAGAAACGCCCCGCTTTCGCTGAGGAGACCGCCTAATGCAATGGGAAACCGTGATTGGGCTGGAAGTCCACGTTCAACTCGCCACTAAATCGAAGATTTTCTCCGGCGCCTCCACGGCGTTCGGCGCCGAACCCAACAGCCAAGCCTGTGCCGTTGACCTCGGGCTCCCCGGCGTGCTGCCCGTTCTAAACGAGCAAGCGGTGGCCATGGCCGTGCAGTTTGGCCTGGCCGTACACGCTGAAATCCCCGAAGTCTCGGTGTTTGACCGTAAGAACTACTTCTACCCCGACCTGCCCAAAGGCTACCAAACGAGCCAGATGTACCATCCCATCGTCGGCCCGGGCGAAGTGGAAATCACGCTGGATGACGACACCACCAAGCGCGTGCGCATACACCACGCGCACTTGGAGGAGGATGCGGGCAAGTCGCTGCACGAAGACTTCCATGGCATGACCGGCATTGATTTAAATCGCGCCGGCACCCCGCTTTTGGAGATCGTCTCCGAGCCGGACATGCGCAGCGCTAAAGAGGCGGCCGCGTACCTTAAGGCTATCCACTCGATCGTCACTTACCTTGGCATCTCTGACGGCAACATGGCCGAGGGCTCCATGCGCTGCGACGTCAACGTCTCGGTGCGCCCGGCGGGGCAGCCGGAGTTCGGCACCCGTGCCGAGATCAAAAACGTTAACTCCTTCCGCTTTGTGGAACGCGCCATCGCCTTTGAAGTCGAGCGCCAGATTGAGCTGATCGAGGATGGCGGCAAGGTCGAGCAGGAGACGCGGCTTTTCGACCCGGAGCGCGATGAAACCCGCAGCATGCGCACCAAGGAGGAGGCCAACGACTACCGCTACTTCCCCTGCCCGGACCTTCTGCCCGTGGTGCTCGACCAAGCCTACGTCGAGCATCTGCGCGATGCCCTACCGGAGCTTCCCGCCGATAAGCGCGAACGCTTTCAGAGCGAGCTTGGCCTCTCGGCTTACGATGCCAATGTGCTCTCCGCCAGCCGCCCCATGGCGGAGTTTTTTGAAGAAGTGAAAAACACCTGCGGCGATGCCAAGCAGGCCGCGAACTGGGTTCAAGGCGAGTTTTCCGGCGCACTAAACCGCGAAAACCTCAGCATCGAAGAGAGCCCGATCAACGCTCGCCAGCTCGGCGAACTCATCACCCGCGTCATGGACGACACCATCAACGGCAAGGCCGCCAAGCAGGTGTTCCAGGCTCTCTGGAATAACCAGGGGGAAAGCGCGGATGAAGTGATCGAGGCCAAAGGCTTGAAACAGGTCACCGACACCGGCGCCATCGAAGCGATGATCGATGAGGTGATTGCCGCGAGCCCCGCTCAGGTGGCGCAGTACTGCGACGCCGAACCGGAAAAGCGCGGCAAGATGATTGGCTACTTTGTCGGCCAAGTGATGAAAGCCTCGCGCGGCACCGCCAACCCGCAGCAGGTCAATCAGCTGTTGAAAGAGAAGCTCGACGCCAAGCTCTAAGCCCACAAAGCGTTAGCCAAGGCCCCCTGCGACGGCAGCGGGGCCTTGGCGTATCAATAAAGGCTTTAGCCCTGCAACTGCCGGGGTTCTGTAAAGCGGGTTAGCCGCGCACAGCCGGCGGCCCAGACATCGGCTTCTAACTCTGCGATCGCGGCAGTGGGAAAGCCGAAACCACGATCCGCACGCCCTTCCACCAAAAGCCCGGTGAGCGCGCCCACAAGGGGCATATGGCTCACCAGCAGCAGATCGCCCTCTTGCGCCACCAGCCAATCACACACGGCCTGGGGCGCGTCCTCCGGCGTAATGCCTGGGTGAGTCGCCACGCGAGTGCCGAGCGCTTGGGCCACGGCGTTGGCGGTTTGCTGAGCACGGGTATAGGGGCTGGCGATGACCCGCAGCGCTTCTAACTGCCCGCGGCTTTGGCGGCGGGCCATCCAACTTGCCATGGTGATGGCTTCCTGTTCGCCTTGCGCGGTTAAACGCCGAGAACTGTCGGGCACGCCGGGGGCGGCCTCGCCGTGGCGCATGATGAACAGGTTAGGGCTCATGCCAGCCTCCGGTTTCACGGTGGGCTTGCTGAACGGCTTCACGCGGCAGGACGAACTCCACGTCGCTACTCTGCTCTCCCATCATCAGCATCCGCGCCATATCCTGTGCCGGCACGCCATCAAAGAGCACGTGGTAAAGCCCTTCGGCCAGTGGCATATAAACACCGATATCAGCGGCTTTGGCGCACACCAGCTTCACGGTGTTGACGCCTTCGGCCACCTGGCCCAGCGCATCGACGGCCTCTTCGAGCGTGCGACCCTCGCCCATGGCGTAGCCCACACGGTAGTTGCGCGACAGATTCGATGAGCAGGTGACGATCAAATCGCCCACGCCCGCCAGACCGAGAAAGGTCATCGGATTTGCCCCGTGGGCCACGGCAAAACGGCTCATTTCCGCCAAGGCCCGGGTCATCAGCATGCTGCGGGTATTTTCCCCCATGCCTAAGGCAGCAGCCATGCCGGCCGCGATGGCGTAAATATTTTTCAGGGCGCCGCCTAGCTCGACGCCGTGACGGTCGTTGCTGGCATACACGCGAAAATAGCGGCATCCGAGCGCTTGCTGCACCCGGGTTCGCGTCAGCGCATCGCCACTTGCCACGACCGTGGCGGTTAGCTGCTTGTCGGCGATTTCCGAAGCAAGGTTGGGCCCGGCGATCACGCCGATATGGGCAGAGCCCGTCTCTTGCGCCAGCACATCGCTCATCAGCATAAAGCTCTCCTGCTCAATGCCTTTGGTGGTGCTCACCAGTATCTGCTCGGCGGTCAGCCAAGGCTTGGCGGCTTGAACAACGCTGCGAAACGCCTTCGATGGGATGGCAATGAGCACCAACTCCGCCTCTTTTAGCACCTCGGCCATCTCAGTGGACGCTTGCACCGCCGGGTTCATGGCGTAGTGCGGCAGGTAGCGCCCGTTTCGGTGCTCGCGGTTGATCTGCTCCACCAACGCTTCGTCGCGCATCCACTGCCGAACCTGTGCGCCGTTGTCGGCGGCAATACTCGCCAGCGCCGTCCCGAAGCTACCGCCCCCCAGCACCGCCACTTTTATCTGTTGTTCTGCCATAAAAACGCCCTGACTCAAGCCTAATCGTTGTGAGGTGTTCGTGTCGTTGATGCCCACTTTAACAAAACAAACGGCCCGCCAGGAGAACCTAACGGGCCGAACGTGGAGCCGGCGTGTATTAAGCCATCAAAAGCTATGCCGTTAAGACACTGTTGAGGCGTTTGACGTAAGCGGCCGGATCATCAAGGTGGCCGCCTTCGGCGATGATCGCTTGATCCAGCAAGATATGCGCGAGCGCATCGAAACTTTCGCCTTCGGCGCTTTCCAGACGCGATACCAGCGCGTGCTCGGGATTAAGCTCCAAAATCGGCTTCACTTCGGGTAGCGGCTGGCCAGCGGCCTCCATGATGCGGCGCATCTGGAAGCCCATCTCGTGCTCGGGAAGCACGACGCAAGCGGGGGAATCGGTCAAGCGGTGGGTGACTTTCACCTCTTGAACGCCATCGCCAAGGGCTTCTTGCACACGCTTCACCAAATCCTCTTTCGCTTTCGCGGTCTCTTCCTGCGCTTTCTTCTCCGCTTCATCCTCGACATCGCCCAGATCGAGCTCGCCTTTGGCGACATCGGCGAACGCCTTGCCGTCGAATTCGGTCAGGTGACTCATCAACCACTCGTCGATGCGGTCATTGAGTAGCAGGACTTCGATGCCCTTCTTCCGGAAGATCTCCAGGTGCGGGCTGTTTTTTGCCGCATTGAAGCCATCGGCCACGATGTAGTAAATCTTCTTCTGGCCCTCTTTCATGCGCTCGACGTACTCGGCCAGCGACTGATCCTGGGTCGTGCTATCGGTGTGGGTCGTCGAAAAGCGTAAGAGCCCCGCGATGGTCTCGCGGTTAGCAAAGTCCTCGCCCGGCCCCTCTTTGAGTACGCTGCCGAAATGGTTCCAGAAGGTCTGGTACTTCTCGCTATCCTTGGCGAGCTTTTTGAGCATATCCAGCGCGCGCTTAGTGAGCGCGGACTTGATCTTTTCGACCTTGGGATCTTGCTGCAAAATCTCGCGGGAGACGTTCAGCGACAGGTCGCGAGTGTCGAGCACGCCCTTGATAAAGCGCAGATAGAGCGGCAGGAACTGCTCAGCGTCATCCATGATGAACACCCGCTGCACGTAGAGCTTCACCCCGCGCGAGCCGTCGCGCTCGTAAAGATCAAACGGGGCGCGGCTGGGCACGTAAAGCAGGCTGGTGTACTCCAGCTTGCCCTCTACCTTGTTGTGGCTCCAGGTCAGCGGGTCAGAGAAGTCATGGGCGACGTGTTTGTAGAATGCCTTATACTCGTCATCGGAAATCTCGCTTTTCGGGCGTACCCAAAGCGCTGTCGCTTCGTTGACGGTTTCCCAGGTCGTGACCTCGCTGCCCTCGATCTCGTTACCCTCGTCATCCTTGGCGGTCTCGGTCTTGGGCATGCGTACCGGCACTTCGATGTGGTCGGAGTACTTGCGTACCAAGTTTTGCAGACGGAAGTCATCGGCGAACTCTTTGGCGTCCTCTTTTAAGTGCAAGACGATCTCGGTGCCGTGCTTGAGGCGCTCAATATCGGCGACGGTGAACTCGCCTTCGCCCTGCGAGCGCCACTCAACGCCTTCATTGGCGTGGGCACCCGCTTTACGCGTGCGCACTGTCACTTCGTCGGCAACGATAAAGCCAGAGTAAAAACCTACCCCGAACTGGCCGATCAGCTTGGCGTCTTTTTGCTGCTCGCCGGAGAGCTGCTTGAGGAACTCGGCCGTGCCGCTGCGCGCGATCGTGCCTAGATTGGCGATAACGTCATCGCGGTTCATGCCGATGCCGTTATCGCGAACGGTCACGGTGCCGGCCTCGGCATCGTGCTCGATCTCGATACGCAGTTCGCTGTCGCCCTCATAGAGCGCGTCGTTGTCGAGCGCGGCATAACGCAGCTTGTCACACGCATCGGCCGCGTTGGAGATCAGCTCGCGCAGGAAAATTTCCCGGTTGGAGTAGAGCGAGTTGATCATCAAATTCAGCAGCTGTTTGACTTCCGTCTGGAAACCCAGTGTCTCTTCGTGTGTCGCGGTGGTCATTCTCTTAGCCCTCAACAATCAAGGTGTTGGTTTTCAATACGGTTTTTTCAGTACAGGCAGCACATGACAAACCACCATCACGTGGTGCTCAATGCGTTAAGTGAAAGCCAATATGGGGCTAAGTCGGCGCTTTTCAAGCGGCAGAGGGGGGAGAGTCTTGCGTGTCTTTATGCTGCTTCCATAAGCGATAGGCCTCCAACTGCCCATCAATACGATTGAGCAGCCAACCCACGATCATGACGTCATCCAGCACGCCGAGCAACACCAGAAAATCAGGGATGAGATCAAAGGGCAGTATCAGGTAGCCTAGGGCCAACGCCATTAGCCCAAACGCGCGCCAGGGCACGGGGCGAAAATTGCCGCGCAGCACGTCGCGGGTCATGGGCACAAACCACTTCAAGGCGCGGACTATCCGCTTCAACACCCAAGCACGCGATTTGAGTCGACGCACTAGCCACCAAGTCGATAATGGGTTCATATTCACTCTTTCGCCTATGTCATTACGCGCTTTGCCATTGGCCACTAAGAAACGCGGCGACTGATTTCGTTCACTCTCTTGACTCAATTACCCCACCGAGGACACACCCATGCGCCTCTCATGCTTCACTTTTCTGTTGAGCCTTGATCGCTGGGCGCTACGGCTAACCGCGATCGTGTTGCTCTGCGCCCCCTTAAGCAGCTGGGCACTCTCCGATAGCGAGATGCGCCAAGCGCTGGCCGATGCGCGAGAGCAGCGCTTTGAGCGTATCGATTTTGACGCCGTGAACGACCACCTCTTAAACGGCTATATCCACTACCACCGGCTACGCGACGAACTCCCCCGCGTCTCTCCCGAGCGTGTCAACGCCTATATCGACACCCACCGCGACTCCCCGTTAAGCGAGTGGCTTCGCGGCCAAGCGATCACCCAGTACGGCGAGGCCAAGCAGTGGGCCGACTTGCGCGCGGTGGCCAGCGGTGAACCCAGCGGCGGTGAGCGGCGCTGTCACTACTACACCGCGCTTTTGCAAACCGACCCCGAACGCGCCTTCACAGGCGGCCTTGCGCTATGGCAGGTCGGCCACTCCCAGCCAAGTGCCTGCGATACGCTGTTCGAGCGGCTGCGCGCCAACGGCGTGATTGACGCCACCGCCATCTGGGAGCGCAAAATGCTCGCCTGGCAAGCAGACGAAACACGCTTAATGGCGTACCTTAGCGGCCTACTCGATGACAATTGGCAGAGCGCCAAAGAGACGGTCAGCGAGCTGGATAATGCCGCGGCGCTGCGCCAAGCGCCCGCTTGTCTTGGGCCGCGCTGCGCGGCCACCCCTAGCTTCTACCGCGCCGCCATGTATCGGCTTACCCGCGACGATACCGCTGCCGCGCTGAACGTCTGGCGCGCCATTATCCCAGCGCTGACGCTACCCACCGCCACGCGACACGCCATCGAAGAGGAACTCGCGTTTTACGCCCTGGTAAGAGAAACACCGGATACTATCGACTGGGTAGACCGCACGTTGGCTCAAATCGACAGCGAGCGCGTCCTCGAACTGCGGGTCCGCCGTGCGCTGGGGCAACGCCAATGGCAAGAAGCACTTCGCTGGATCGGTGAAATGTCGAGCGAACGGCAAGCTTCCAGCCGTTGGCAATACTGGCTTGCCCGGGCCAATGAACAACTCGGCAACGCCGAGATGGCACAAACGCACTTCCAAAACGCCGCCAGCGAACGCAATTTTTACGGCTTCGCCGCCGCCGAGCGTATTGGCCAGCCTTTTCGCTTGGAATTAGCGCAGTATCGCTTTGATGACACCTCACGCGAACAGCTTGCGGCCCTACCCGCCCTTCAGCGAACCGAAGCGCTGATGAGAATCGGTGAAAAAGGCTTAGCCTATAGCGAGTGGCTACACACCGTGCGCCATGCCCCGCGTGAGCAGGCGCTGGCCATGGCGGACTACGCCGATCACCAGCAGTGGCATGCGCTACTCGTGCAGACCACCATTGCCGGCGAGCTCTGGGATGCCCTTGAGTGGCGCTTCCCCCAAGCCTATGCGGATCAGTTCTTACACTGGGGGCGTTTAAGCGGCGTCGACCCCTATTTATTGATGGCGATAGCCCGCCGCGAGAGTGCATATAATCCCGAGGCGCTTTCACCGGCCGGCGCACGCGGGTTAATGCAGCTCATGCCCGGTACCGCCGCTCAGGTAAGCCAAGAAATCGGGCTCTCCGACCCTGGGCCGTATGGTGTTCTTGACCCCGAGGTCAATATTCGCCTGGGCAGCACTTACTTACGCGATAAACTGACACGTTACGGTGGCAACCGCCTAGCCGCCACAGCCGCCTACAACGCCGGGCCAGGCCGTGTCGACAGCTGGCTTGAAGAACAGGGAGTGGAGGCCTTCGATCTGTTTGTGGAGCGCATTCCCTATCGCGAAACCCGCGAATACGTTCAGGCAGTTCTGAGCTATCGGGTCATATATGCCGCGCTCGCACAAGGGGGAGATACCTCGGGCATTTCGCTGCTAAGCGCCGGTGAACAAGCCGTGCGCTACGACAACTCCCTTCTGGCCAAACAGTAGCCGCTTTGACCGCAGCGCCTAGCTCGGGCGCTGCTCAAGCGCGAGCTTGATGCCAAACAGCACCAGCACGCCACCTGTTAGCCCATTGAGCCACTGCGCAAAGCGCGCGCTCGCAAGCCACTTGCTGGCGCCGCCCACCATCCATACCACGCTGATTTGCCATAGGTTAGCGATCACAAAGTGAACACCGGCCAACCACAGCGATTTAAGCAGGGCCGGATCACTGGGGGCGATAAACTGTGGCAAAAACGCCATATAGAACACCACCGTTTTGGGGTTGAGTACATTAGAGAGCAACCCCTCCTTCATTGGCTGCCACCATGCTACCCGCGAGCGTGATTGCAACACCCCCGCCACCGGAAGCCCCTGCCCGCGCCTTGCCTCCAACAAGCTTTTGATACCCAGCCAAATCAAATAGGCAGCCCCTACCATTTTGAGGGCATGGAACGCCCAGGCGGATTGCAAGAGTATGAGCGAAATACCCAGCGCTGAAATCGTGGCGTGTACAAAAAGCCCGCAACAAATAGCCACGCTGGTCATCACCCCGTCGCCGACGCCTCCGCGTGCGGTATTGCGAATCACCAGCAGCGTATCCACCCCGGGGCTTAACGAAAGCAGCGTGATGGCAATCAAAAAAGGCAAAAACTGGCTATCAATCAAGCCCCACTCGGCCATCTTGTCTCCCCCGGCTGTTTCATGACTGGACACTCTATCGTAGCTGACAACATACCGCTTAGCGCTAATGAAAGCAGCCTTCGCCTTGGGCAAAATTCATCTGCTTAGCCCTGGACGTCAGTTTTTTTTGCATCTACATTGAAGATGGCGGGCAGGTAAACGCCAAGCCCGTTTTACTATCAAGCATGCAAGGAAATCGATAATGGCAACTGGTACAGTTAAGTGGTTCAACGACACGAAAGGTTACGGCTTCATCTCTCCGGACGATGGCGGTGACGATCTGTTTGCCCACTTTTCCGAAATTCAGGCTGAAGGCTTTAAGTCTTTGCAAGATGGCCAAAAAGTCTCCTTCGAGGTTACGCAAGGCAAGAAGGGCCTTCAGGCCTCCAATATCCGCCCTGAATAAGCGCGGATATGAATCTTCCGTGATCAATTAGGCGATCGCCTCCCAGGCGAGTCTCTACGGAAAAAGCCAGGCCCGCATTCGCGGGCCTGTTTACGTTGTCGAGTCGCGTTAAGGTGAATCGCTCTCCTCTGCCTCTTCCGTACTTTCACCCGAGGTGCCGGCGGGTACTTCCTCCATTGCCTCTTGGCTAGCGCCCCTCTCTCCCTCTAACGCCTGATACTGCTCGTCGAGGCGTTGCTGTGCTTCTTCAAAGCGCCGCTCGGTTTCTTCAATCAACGCTTGCACGTCATCCTGGCCTAACTCTCCCTCCCGTCGATTGCCTTCCGAGAGACTACTTTCCGGCAAGTCCATTTCAGACTCCAAGTCGGACGAGATATCTTCATCTAACTCGTCCCTATTCAACTCTTCCGGCGCGAGCGCCTCCGCTTGGTTTTCCACTTCTTCAAACTGCTCGTCTAAGCGTTGCTGAGCCTCTTCAAAACGGCGTTCGGTTTCGGCAATAATGTCATCCACATCGGATGAGGAAACTTCGCCGGGAAGGCCACCCTCTTCCTCAAGGGCGTCTGACGGGTCGGCGGTAAGCGTGTCTTGGTCTGCGTCGACATCTTCCGTGGTAGTGGTAGCTGTATCTACCTCGCCACTGGCCTCCTGCGCTTGATCGGCTTGCGAGGGCTGCTCGGTGGTAGCACCGACCTGCTCATCGGTCGATTCAGTGGCGCCCTCTTGTTCGGCAGTTTCACTCACGGGGGCAGCGTCATCTGCGGGAGCATCCGCACTCTCTTCGCTATCCCCACACGCACTTAGCAGCAGAGCCGCCGCCATGAGGGTAGGGATCCAGAAACGGTTTGCCATCATCATTATCTCCTTACGCTGTAGTTGCCTACGTTGACGCTCGATTTTTCAAGCTTGCTTTTACGTTCACGACCCACTTTTACGCACTTTTTTACTGCGACTTTGATGTAGCCAGGAGCGGAGAGTCCGCGGGCATGGCCACCGTGACCGCCAATGGCACCACTTCGGCGCTGAACGCTTTGAAGCGTCGCGCCTCCCCGTCCAGGGTCACCGGCCAAGCAGGGTCTTCAGCGCACGTGGTGATATCTATTTTTTGGGTGGTGAAGTAGCGGACCAATTGACCGTCATGCGGGAATTGGCGCAGCTCTTTGCGTAACTGAGAGAGCGAACCGATGGAGGGCAGATCGCGCACCAACAGTACGTCCAGCAAACCATCATTGAGCTTTGCTTTAGGGGCCAATACTTGCCCCCCACCCGCTTGGCGGGCGTTGCCTAACGCTAAGAGCAGAAGCGACGCTTGCTCTTTGCCTTCCCCCCAATCCAACATGCCGCGATAGCTGGTGTGACGCCAAGCCTTCAATGCACCCATGACCGAATAGGCGCCACCGCCAAATAGACGCTTTAACCTTTTAGGTGTGGATGACGTCACTTCAGCGCCAAATCCACAGGTGGTCATATTGATATAGTATTGATCACCACGCTTAGCATTCTCCTTTGTGGCACTCACCCGCACTACATCAATGCTCTGCCCTTCCCATTGGCTCACCGCCTTCAGTGCGGCTTCCGAAGCCAAAGGCACGCCTATTGAGGTAGCAAAATCATTGGCGCTACCGAGCGGAACGATACCCAGTATCGGGCGTTTCGCTTTGGGCAACCGCATCATGCCATTCACTACCTCGTTAACCGTGCCATCGCCGCCACCGGCAATAACATGCGTAAAGCCTTTGGATGCCGCCCACTCGGTGAAATCGGCAGCGTCCCCCGCTTCCCAGGTGACGCGAACCGTCAGCGCCATGCCGGCATCGCGATGCTTGTCCACAGCGTCTCTAAGCGCCGGCTCATCCGATGATTGTCCATTCACGACGAGCAAATAACGCGAACCAGCTTCACTCACCTAGGGCTACCTCTTTTGAGATCGAGATTGATGCGGTCTCGTGTGCCACCACTTACGCGAGCGCCTTTTCCACTACTTCATACACATTTGACGACAGTGGCTCACGCTTGATGCGTTCCAACTGCTCCTTCATCAAGGTTTGACGCGTTTCATCAAAGCGCTGCCAGCGTGTCAGCGGGGTGATCAGGCGAGCGGCGATTTCAGGATTAAGACGGTTGAGCTCAATCACGACGTCGGCTAGCAAGGCATAGCCTGCCCCGTCCAGACGATGGAAGTTGACACGGTTTTGCGTGAAGGCCCCGATCAGCGCGCGCACCTTGTTGGGGTTTTTAAGCGAGAAAGCGGGGTGGTGCATCAGGTGTTTCACCCGATCGAGCGCATCTGCCTGGGGTCGCGTGACCTGAATCGTAAACCACTGATCCATCACCAGCGGGTCGTGCGCCCATTTTTCACCGAACGCCTTCAAAGCGGGTGAGGAGAGGTCATCGCGGTCGCTGTGTACCAGTAGGGTCAAGGCATGACGCACATCGGTCATGTTGTGATCGGCTTTGAACTGGTCTTGGCAGAACTCGATCGCTTGCGGCTCCTCAATCGACATGAGGTACGACAGCGCCACATTTTTCAGGCTGCGCTGACCGATTTGCTCGGGGGTTGGCGAGTAGGGTTCTTGGGACTGGTTGGCTTCATACACCGCGATGAACTCATCGCGCAGTGCCATGGCGAGCGACTGGCGCACAAACTCCCGAGCGGCGTGGATCGCATCAATATCCACCAGCGGCTGCTGCTCGGCGATGTAGGCCTCGGTGGGCAGCGCCACCATCTCGGCCAGCACGGCTTTATCATCCGTCGGGGTTGTGAGCAGCGCGCGATAGGCCTCAATCACGCGATTATCCATCACTTTTTCTACCCCGTTGCGATGCGCGGCAATCAGGTCATCCAAGGCGAGCATGGCCAGTCGCTGACCGGCGTCCCAACGGTTGAAGCCATCGCTATCGTGGGTCAGTAGGAAGGCTAGATCCTCCCGTGAATAAGGGAAGTGCATCTTCACCGGCGCCGAGAAGTGGCGCAGAAGCGACGGTACCGGCGCTTCCGCTACATCGGTAAAGATAAAGGTCTGTTCATCTTCGCGCAGATGCACAACGGCATCTTTACCCAATTTTTCGCCGTCAAGGGTAAGGGTGAGATCTTGGCCCGACTTGGTCCCCACAAGCCCCATGCGCACCGGAATATGCAGCGGCGCTTTCTCCGTTTGCCCAGGGGTCGCCGGCGTGCGCTGACGCAAGGTTAAGTGGTACGCCGCATTGACATAATCATACTCGCCGTGAGCATCAATTTCCGGGGTGCCGGCCTGTTCGTACCAACGCATGAATTGGCCAAGCTCCACGTCGGAGACCTCTTCCATGCAGGTTACAAAGTCTTCAATGGTCACCGCCTGGCCGTCAAAACGGGAGAAATAGAGATCACTGCCACGACGAAATGCTTCCCACCCCACCAGGTTGCACAACATCCGCACGACCTCAGCACCCTTTTCGTAGATCGTCAGGGTGTAGAAGTTGGTGATCTCGATGTAGTGATCAGGCCGAACCGGATGCGCGGTAGGGCCGGCGTCTTCAGCAAACTGCGCGGTACGAAAAAACGAAACGTCTTGAATACGCTTGACCGGGGCCGAATTGGTATCGGCGGTGAAGCACTGGTCACGAAAAACCGTAAAGCCCTCCTTTAACGAGAGCTGAAACCAGTCGCGGCAGGTCACGCGGTTACCCGACCAATTGTGAAAGTATTCGTGCGCCACGATACCTTCCACTTGTTGAAAGGCGGCATCGGTCGCGGTGTCGGGATGGGTGAGCACGGCCGCCGAATTGAAGATATTGAGCCCCTTATTTTCCATGGCGCCCATGTTGAAGTCGTTGACGGCGACGATCATGAACAGGTCCAGATCGTACTCGCGGCCATACGCCTGTTCATCCCATGTCATCGCGCGCTTTAATGACGCCATGGCGTGGTCGGTTTTGGCCAAGTTCTCCTCTTCTACCCAAATTTGCAGCGCTACCTGACGACCGCTCATGGTGGTGAAGTGCTCTTCGACGCGTTTTAAATCACCGGCGACTAGAGCAAAGAGATAGCAAGGTTTGGGATGCGGGTCTTCCCAGGTAGCGAAATGGCGGTTGTTCTCCAACTCCCCCCGCTCAACCGGATTGCCATTGGCCAGTAGCACCGGCTCCCGGGTTTTGTCACCGATAAGGGTGACACGAAACGTCGCCATGACATCCGGGCGGTCGGGGTAAAAGGTAATCCGTCGAAACCCCTCCGCCTCGCACTGGGTACAGTATATGCCGTTGGACTGGTACAACCCTTCTAGCGCTGTATTGGCCTTTGGTGCAATCGTGACCTCGCTCTCCAAGGTAAACGCGGCCGGAGCGCTCTCGATGGTGAGACCGTACTCATCGACTTGGTAGGCGCTCTCATCAAGCGCTTTACCGTCAATCGCTAGGGAGTTGAGCGCAAGCCCTTCACCATTGAGAAAAAGGGGCGTAGTGGCATCGGCATCAGCATGACGCTCAAGGAACAAGCGTGCTCTAACGCGCGTTTGGGCAGGGTCAAGATCAAACGTCAGCTCGGTATGGGTAACACGATAGGCGGGCGGCTGATAGTCGCTTAGGTAAACCGGCTGGGGGGCGGACATGATGCATGACTCCTTGTTAGGCATAAGCGTTATGTAAGGGCTCGACGTGAGCAAAGGGGAAATTAATCGCGAAAGTTATCAAACTGCAGCGGTAAGTCGGGCCCTTCTTCACTTTTTAACAGTGCGATAATACCTTGCAAATCATCGCGCTTTTTACCCGTCACGCGGACTTTTTCGCCTTGAATTTGCGCCTGAACCTTGGCTTTACTCGCCTTAATGCGCTTGACGATATCCTTTGCTTGTGCGGCATCAAGCCCCTGCTTAAGCGTCACCGATTGGCGCGCTTTCACACCCGAAAGCTCCGGCTCTTGCACTTCCATGCAGCGCGCGTCGATACCGCGGGCAATCAAACGATTGCGCAGGACATCGAGCATCTGTTTTAGCTGGAAGTCGACTTCGGCCTCAAGGTGAACGGTATCACCCTCAAGGCGAAAACTGGCGTCAACGCCTTTAAAGTCAAACCGAGACTGAACTTCACGGTTGGCTTGGTCAACCGCATTGGTCGCTTCGTGCTGGTCGAATTCAGAGACAATATCAAATGAGGGCATGAGCAATTCCTAGACAAAGATAGCCCACCATTCTAGAGCAGCTACCCGCTTATCTGCCATCCTTCTAGCATGCCACTAAACGATGATATCGATTTAACTAGACACACCTTTTGCAAAAAAGACAGAAAAGGCGAAAAACCTATACAAAAATTAGCCACTCCAATTCTCTTTCCCTCTACCCTGATGCATACTGACCGCCTATTTACCCTGATTAGGAGACAGGAATGAGCGATCGCGACTCGCGTCACAGAGCGTCGATGCAGAAACTCAAAGCGCACGTCGACGAAAAAGTCGCCAGCGCCACCGAGGAGCGCGGGCTACTCTTGATCAACACCGGCAATGGCAAAGGCAAAACCACCGCCGCCTGGGGCACCGTCACCCGGGCGCTGGGTTATGGCTACAAGGTAGGCGTCGTGCAGTTTATCAAGGGCCTGTGGGAGTGCGGTGAACGCAACCGCTTGGAAGAGGATGCCAACCTTGAAGTCGCCATCATGGCAACAGGTTTTACCTGGGAGACGCAAAATCGCGAAGAGGACACCCGCGCTTGCCAAGAGGTGTGGAACGAAGCCGCCCGCATGCTGGCAGACCCCGAGGTCTACCTGGTGGTGCTCGATGAAATCACCTACATGCTGAAGTTTGGCTACCTGGATATCGAAACGGTCAAGCAAGCACTAGAGAACCGCCCGCGTGAGCAGACGGTGATTATAACCGGGCGCAATGCCCATCGTGATTTGATCGCCATGGCCGATACCGTGACCGAAATGCAGGAAGTGCGCCATGCCTTCAATAACGGCATTCAGGCACGGCGCGGTATCGACTATTGAGGCGCACTTATCCTTTGTCGAGCGAACCTTCGTCGAAGGGGTTACGGAGTACGATGGTTTCCACACGATCCGGGCCGGTGGAGATAATATCGATACTGGTGCCCACCTGCTCTTCTAGAAAACTGATATAAGAGCGCGCGTTAGCAGGCAAATCCTCTACCCGCTTGACGCCCAGGGTGGACTCTTTCCACCCTGGCAAATCGGTGTAAAGCGGCTCGATTGCCTCGTAACCTTCTGAATCTACTGGGGTGTCCAGCACGTCGCCGTCTTTACTGCGATAACCCACGCAAACGCGAATATTTTCGAGTCCGTCGAGTACGTCAAGCTTGGTCAAACAGAGCCCCGAAACGGAGTTGATCTGTACCGCATGGCGCAACGCCACGGCATCAAACCAGCCGCAGCGGCGCGGCCGGCCGGTGGTAGCACCAAATTCGTGCCCTTTTTCAGCCAAGTGGCGACCATGATCGTCAAAAAGCTCAGTCGGGAAGGGGCCGGAACCGACCCGGGTGGTATATGCCTTAGTGATGCCCAGCACATAATCCAAGTAAAGTGGCCCCACACCTGAGCCTGTTGCCGTCCCGCCGGCCGTGGTGTTGGAGCTGGTCACGAACGGGTAAGTACCGTGGTCGATATCCAGCAGAGAGCCTTGCGCGCCCTCAAACAGAATATTTTCACCCTCTTTGCGCAGGCCGTGAACAAGACTCACGGTATCACCCACCATGGGACGCAACTCTTCGGCCATCTGCATGGCGCTGTCGAGCACTTCCTGAAAATCGACCGGCGCTTCACCGTGATAGTTGGTCAAGACGAAGTTGTGGTAATCCAGCACCTCGCCGAGCTTGGAGGCAAAACGCTCGCGGTGAAGCATATCGCCTAGTCGCAGGCCGCGACGCGCGACTTTATCTTCATAGGCAGGGCCAATACCCCGCCCGGTGGTGCCGATCTTAGCCACACCACGCGCTTTTTCACGCGCCTGATCAAGGCGCACGTGGTAAGGCAGAATCAAGGGGCAAGCCGGCGACAGCCGCAGCCGCTTGCGTACCGGCACGCCTTTATCCTCAAGCTCGCGGATCTCTTTTATCAGCGCTTCCGGTGAGAGCACGACACCATTACCGATTACGCAGGTTTTATCAGCGCGTAAGATACCCGAGGGGATCAAGTGAAGAACGGTTTTCTCTCCGTCGATCACCAGCGTATGACCGGCGTTATGCCCGCCCTGAAAGCGAACAACTGCTGACGCTGATTCGGTCAACAAATCAACGATTTTTCCTTTACCTTCGTCACCCCATTGGGTGCCTAGTACTACGACATTCTTGCCCATTATGCTCTCGTCTCTTGTGCCAATGTCGTTGGCTGCCAACGACCGTCGATAAACTCAAGACGGCGGTCACACCCGTGCTCCGCCGGCCCGGTACGCTGCCCTGGCAGCGCCTGTACTACACGTTCGCCCTGCTCACGAAGTGACGCGATGACGAGGCTCAGTGCTTCATCTGCCTCTGCTGGCGCCCAAATGGCTCCTTTAGCAGGCGATGCTTGAGCCAGCGAGGCTAGCTGCTTAAGGTCCATCGAAAACCCGGTCGCCGGGCGGGCGCGGCCAAAGGCTCTGCCTGTATCATCGTAGCGCCCACCTTTTGCCAGCGCCTGGCCATACCCTGGCACATAGGCGGCAAACATCATACCGGTATGGTAGGCGTAGCCGCGCAGCTCGGCTAGATCCACGTAAAGATCCACGTCGAAATGTGCCAGAACGCCTTGATAAAGCGCGTCCAGCTCATCCAGCGCGGTTTTGACCGATACCGGCCCACCGGCAAACACGTCGCGGGCGTGCTGTAATACGCTGATATCGCCATGCAGTTCGCCAAGCGCATTAAACATGTCGGCCAAGGCGGGATCTGACACACTCATACGGACTTGCTCGGCAAGCGCCCCGGGGGACTTTAACGCCAGCGCGTCGAATAGCGCACGCTCTTGGTCATCGTTAAGCCCCGCCGCCTCGACCAGGCTACGGTAGATGCCGATATGCCCCAGCGCCAGGTGAATTTCGCTCGCTCCCGCTGCACTTAGACTTGTCAGCGCGAGATGAATGATCTCACTGTCCGCTTCTAAGCCAGCATGGCCAAAAAGCTCGACGCCAACCTGTACCGGGCTGCGGCCACCCTGATGCTGATCAGCTTTCGCCCGAAGGACGTTGGTGCAGTAGCAAAGCCTAACCGGACCTTGGCGGCGCAGCGAGTGGGCATCCATACGCGCCACCTGGGGCGTCACATCGGCGCTTGCGCCCATCATGCGGCCAGTCAATTGGTCGGTGAGCTTAAAGGTTTGCAAATCGAGGTCGGTACCGGTGCCCGTTAACAGCGAGTCCAGAAACTCCACGGGGGGTGGCATCACCTGATCGTAACCCCAGCCATGGTAGAGATCCAGCAGCGTACGGCGCAGTTCTTCCATACGGCTAGCCTGAGGTGGTAACACCTCATCCATACCGTCGGGCAATAGCCAGCGGTCAGCGATGGTCATAGGAACAATCCTGCGAGACGACAATAAAAGCTCACGGCGCTAGCGACAAACATCAGACGACAAAAAGCGGGCCACAAAAGCCTGCATCGCTTAGCCTGTGTCACAAAAGCCGGGCCACAAAAAAACCGGGCAACGCCCGGTTAACAAAGTCTATCACGTTTAGCCTCCGGGTGAACCCCGCATTCGAGGCTCACCCGGCGCTACCGCATTACCCCATCCTATTCAGCGTCGCTAGTCGCTGAAGGACTGCGCAAGTAGCGGAAGAACTCGCTGTCGGGCTCAAGCACCAGCAGGTTGCCGTTGTCCGAGAAGCTCTCGCGGTAGGCATTCAGGCTGCGCCAGAAGGAGAAGAACTCCTGGTCCTGGCCGTATGCCTGCGAGTAGACCGCCGCGGCCTGGGCATCCCCTTCACCGCGCAGCGTTTCAGCCCGTTCATTGGCTTGCGCAATCAGCACCTGGCGGCGACGGTCGGCGTTGGCCCGAATGCGCTCGGCCTCTTCCTGACCTTGGGCGCGCCACTCGCGGGCTTCTCGCTCACGCTCGGAACGCATACGCTCAAACACCGCAGCGGAAACGTCATCGGGAAGATCAATTCGTTTAATGCGGATATCGCGTATTGCAACGCCCAGCTCCTCGCGCATCAACTCGTCAAGCTCTTGCGTTGGCCCTGTCATCAAGTCATCGCGGCGCTCAGCGATGATTTCCTGCAGGTTCAAACGCCCAAACTCGTTACGTAAACTCTCGTCAACACGCGGCTGAATCAAGCGTACCGCCACCATCTCGTCACCCGAGGTTGCCTCGTAGTAACGCGTGGGGTTCACCACCTGCCACTTGACGTAGGAGTCCACGATCACCGCTTTTTGCTCTAGCGTGAGGTAACGGCTCGTGTCGGTGTCCAGCGTCAACAAGCGCGTATCAAATTTACGCACCGTTTGCGTGATCGGCACTTTCACATGCAGACCCGGCTGGATGTTCTCTTCGATGACTTCACCGAAGCGCAACTTCACCGCGCGTTCGGTTTCATCCACGACATACAAACTGTTACTGGCCAACCAGGCGACTGCAGCCAAGCCACCAACGATCAGCAGGGAACGATTATTAATCATTTACCGGCCCTCCCTGCGAATAGAGTTACTGCTGTTTGATGATGAGCCACTGCTCTGGCTGCTTTGACCACTGCTTAAGCGTTCAAGCACGCGTGGATCGAGATTCTCATTGCCGCTTTGGTTAGAAGAGCTGCCGCCGCTACTACCACCACGCATTTGATCCAAAGGCAGATACATCAGCGGGGCATTTTCGCTTACGTCCAAAAGGACTTTTGGCGTGCCACCAAAGACGTCTTGGATAGCGTCAAGATACATCCGCTCACGCATGACCTCGGGTGAGTTTTCGTACTCGCCAAGCAGGGAGTTGAAACGGTTGGCTTGACCCTGCGCTTCGGCGACCACCGATTCGCGGTAGCCCTGGCCCTGCTCAATAATGCGCTGCGCCTGGCCTTGCGCTTCGGGGATGACCGAATTGGCATACGCGATAGCTTGGTTGATGATCCGTTGCCTGTCCTCGCGCGCCCGAATAACGTCGTCGAAGGCATCAATGACGGGGTCAGGCGCGGAGGTTGACTCGATGTTGATCGTTTGCAAGCGGATACCGGCACCATAGCTATCCAAGTAGGATTGCAAGCGGCTCGCCACAGAGCTACCTAAGATTTCACGCCCTGAGGTCAGAATCTCGATCATATCCGTTCCCCCCACCACGTGACGCAACGAAGAGTCGAGAGCGTTTTCAATCGAGAGATTGGGGTCGCGCAGGTTGATAACAAAATCGCGCGGATTAGCCACTTGATACTGGGCCGAAATTTCCACCTCAACGATGTTCTCATCGCGAGTTAGCATCGACTGCGTTTGCGTTATAGAGCGTACACGGGTGACGTTCACCATACGCACATCATCGACCAGCGGCGGGTTCCACTGCAAACCGGGCGTTACGATCTCTTGGAATTTACCAAAACGCAGCACGACACCACGCTCGGATTGATCCACTAGGTAGAAACCCGACGCCGCCCAAATCGCCAGCGCAACGATAATAAGAAGGCCCGGCAAGGCGAAGGTGTTGCGCGGTTTGTTGCCACCCCCTCCTTTTTTACCGCCGCCGCCTTTTTTGCCGCCACCGCCCACCATCCGGTTGAGCTTGTCCTGAAACTTTTTCAGCGCTTCATCAAGGTCCGGAGGCCCTTGGTTGTTACCTCCATTATTACCACCACCGTTGCCGCCGCCGTCGCTTTTGCCACCGCGTCGGCCACCGCCACTCCAAGGGTCGTGCTGGTTGCCACCACCGGGCTCATTCCAGGCCATACGTTTTTCTCCACTAAGGTGTTCAGCTGCACCTGCGACTTAAAAAATCGTTGTGCTAGTAGCTACTGTTGCTGCGAAAACCTATAAAATCCTATGGGATAACACGTACAAAGGCAGCCTACCACTCCGCAGGCTCTTGCAGTGTTTCGGGCAAATACGTGCTGGCACGCTCGCCAAGCTGCGCCATCAGCTGATTAAAGTCACGCCGCGGCAAGCGCACGTCCAAAACCGAATGCCCATGCTCATCAAAAGACTCTTCACGCACGGCGTTGAGGGCATGCAGCCCCGCCCGTAGCTTGCCCTGCTCGGGCGCCAGTGTCATGGAAAAATCGATGACATCATCCGCGAGGCGTTCACTTAACGCCTGCTGTAAAAGATCCAAACCGCGCTGCTCGCGCGCGGATAGCCATACCACTTCAGGCTTGCCATCACCGTCACGCTCAATGCGGGGAGCGCTATCCAGCTGGTCGATTTTATTCATGACCTTGAGCATAGGCACATCATCGGCGCCAATCTCTTTCAACACGTTCTCGACCTGCTCCACGTTGAGATCACGATCGGGATCGGCGGCATCGATCACATGCACCAAAAGCGTGGCGTCGGCGGCTTCCTGAAGCGTGGCTTGAAAGGCCTCGACCAGTTTATGCGGCAAATGACGGATAAAGCCGACCGTATCGGCCATGACCACCGGACCAACGTCGTCAATCTCCATGCGCCGGAGCGTTGGGTCTAGCGTGGCAAAAAGCTGGTCCGCTGCATACACCTCTGAGTCGGTCAGCGAGTTAAACAGCGTTGACTTGCCCGCGTTGGTGTAACCCACCAGTGAAATACTGGGGATCTCGGCGCGAGAACGGGCACGACGATTCTGCTCGCGCTGGCTGCGCACTTTGTCGAGGCGCTTATGAATGGCCTTGATCCGCGCGCGCAGCAGACGCCGGTCAGTTTCAAGCTGTGTTTCACCCGGGCCGCGCAGACCAATCCCGCCCTTCTGCCGTTCAAGGTGCGTCCAGCCTCGCACAAGGCGCGTGGACATATACTCCAACTGGGCAAGCTCAACCTGCAGCTTCCCCTCATGCGTTCGGGCTCGCTGAGCAAAAATATCCAGAATCAGTCCCGTGCGATCAAGCACGCGACACTTAAGCTCATGCTCTAGATTACGCTCTTGCGAGGGGCTTAAGCCGTGATTGAAGATCACAAGCTCCGCTTGATGAGCCGCAAGCATCGCCCGCAGCTCCTCAAGCTTGCCCGACCCGATAAACGTTCTCGAGTCGGGGCGATGACGACTAGCGGTGAGCAGCGTCGCCGGCACTGCGCCGGCAGAACGCACAAGCTCCAGGAATTCACCTGCGTCTTCACGCTCGCGCTCGTCGTGAAAATCGACGTGCACGAGTACTGCCGTTTCACCGGCATCGGGGCGCTCAAAAAACAATCAATACCTCATGGACTGTTCTGCCTGCTTCGTGTGGCATTAAACCTCGGCATCGGCCGCTGCGGGGTCTTGGGCCGGCAGACGAACGTTGCGAGAGGGTACCACGGTCGAAATGGCATGCTTGTAAACCATCTGACTGACGGTGTTACGGAGCAGGATCACAAACTGGTCAAATGACTCAATCTGGCCCTGCAGCTTAATGCCGTTCACCAAAAAGATGGAGACCGGAATGCGCTCCTTGCGCAAAATATTCAAGTATGGATCTTGAAGGGACTGCCCTTTGGACATGTTGCTCTCCCTAAAACTGTCGTTGGGGTTGGTTAACATTGTTACCCGAAAGGCCCGGTAGGCCGGCCGCTCGAAAACACTCACTAAGAACCACCTATCTTACGCTAAGCACCGCTTTCACGCACGAGTTTCAGCACCTTATCTAGCGCGGTGGGCTGTTGCGAATCGACCCAGTGAAGATCTTGCCAACGCCTTAACCACGTTAGTTGGCGCTTGGCAAGTTGGCGAGTCGCGATGATCCCGCGCTCAACAAGCGCCGCACGGTCCAGCTCGCCATCTAAGTACTCCCACACCTGACGATAGCCAACACTTTTCATTGCCGGCAAGTTTAGGTGCAAATCTTCACGCTGCTTCAGAGCGGCCACCTCGTCAATAAGCCCTTCTTCTAGCATTAAGGCGAAGCGCTGCGCGATGCGTTGATGCAGCACTTTACGGTCTTCAGGCGCCAGCGCGATTGACACCACTCGCCAGGGGAAAAGCGTTGCCTCTTGCTCAGCCCAGAGCTCGCTCATTGGCCGCCCACTGGCGTAATAGACCTCTAACGCACGCAGCGTACGCTGCGGGTCATTGGGGTGTATGCGCTGACCGGCCTGGGGGTCCACCTCGCATAGCGAGCGATGGAGCGCACTAAGCCCTTCATCTTTCATACGCTGCGCCAAGTGCGCGCGAATCGCCAGGGAGGCCGCCGGCAGGTTCGCCACACCTTCAACCAACTGCTTGAAGTACAGCATGGTGCCGCCGACGAGCAGTGGCACCCCGCCCATCGCGCTAATTTGGCGCATCTCGTTGAGTGCATCGTGACGAAAATCCGCTGCCGAGTAAGGGTCAGCCGGGTCTCGGATATCGATCAGACGGTGTGGGGCGCGTGTTAGTTCCCGAGCACTGGGCTTAGCGCTGCCAATATCCATACCGCGATACACCATGGCCGAATCAACGCTGATTAGCTCACAGCCCAACTGCTCGTGAAGCGCAATCGCGGCATCGGTTTTACCCGCGGCGGTTGGCCCCATCAAAAAGATAGCCAAAGGGCGCGCATCGCTCATCGCGGCACCTTGTTCATTCATACCTTCACCAATACCGTCGCCACTACCTTCGCCTTGAGCATGCCGGTTACTGTCCACGTAAAAAGAGTTTATCTAGCGCATGCATATCCATTAGCGTCCAGGTGGGGCGACCATGGTTACACTGATCACTGCGCTCGGTGCGCTCCATATCGCGCAGCAAGGCGTTCATTTCATCGAGGGTGAGACGCCGGTTGGCGCGCACGCTGCCGTGGCACGCCATAGTGGAAAGCAGCGTATGAATACGCGCTTCGACTTGCTGGGAGCGGCCAAATTGCGCCAGCTCATCCAGCATCCCGCGCACCAGCGGTTCGGGGTCAGCCTGGGCCAGCAGCGCTGGCAACTGCCGTACCAGCAGGGTTTCGGGGCCGGCGATATCAAGCTCCACGCCCAGTTTGGCGATGGCATCACACTCAGCCTCCACCGTGGCCACTTCCGCGCGGCTGGCCGCGAGCGACACTGGCACTAAAAGCGGCTGTGTATCGATGCCGTTTTGCGCCCACTGCTGCTTCATACGCTCATAGACGATGCGCTCGTGGGCGGCGTGCATATCCACCAACACGAGCCCCTCGCTATTCTGCGCCAGAATATACACGCCGTGCAGCTGAGCCAACGCATAGCCCAACGGCGGCGGTGCCGTCGGGTCTTGCGCTGGCATGAAGGGGGATATCGCGGCCTCGCGCACGGCGTTGCCGGAACCGGTATCGACAGAGGTTTGTGGGGTCAGGAGCGTCTCTTCGTGATCGGGATGAAGCGCCTGATAGCCCTGCATGAAGCGGCGCACTCGCGCGGCCCCAGGGTGCCCCTCGGACGCGGGAGCAAGCGCGATACCCTGCTGCTCCCAGCGGTGGCGCTCAGCGCTGGGCGCCGACGAGGCCTCGCTTGCCTCGCGTGGCTTTTCGTCGCTGGCGGGAAAGGCTGCTGCTTCTATGGCTGCGCCCTCGGCAGCCGGCTGCGTATGCGCCAGACCGTGGTGCAAACTGGAATACAAAAAATCATGCACCATGCGCCCGTCGCGAAAGCGCACTTCATGCTTGGTGGGGTGCACGTTGACGTCCACCACGTCGGGGTCCAAGTCCAAATAAAGGACAAACACCGGATGGCGCCCGTTATAAAGCACATCGCGGTAGGCCTGGCGCACCGCGTGCGCCACTAAACGGTCCCGCACCACGCGTCCATTCACAAAAAAGTACTGCTGATCCGCTTGCGCGCGCGAGTGTGTGGGCAAGCCCACCCAACCGGAAAGGCGCAGCGCACCCGCTTCGCGCTCGATATAGCGCGCGTGCTCGATAAAATTTTTGCCCAAAAGTGATGCAATACGCCGTTCGCGGGCAGCGGGCGAATCCCCCGGGGGTAGCTGATGCACGGTTTTCTGATTGTGCCGCAGCACCCAGGCAATGTCGTAGCGCGAGAGCGCTTGGCGGCGAAACGCCTCCTCCACGTGGGCAAACTCGGTCTTTTCGGTGCGCAGAAACTTGCGCCTTGCCGGGGTGTTGAAAAAGAGATCGCGAACGCTCACGCTGGTTCCGCGCGGATGCGGTGCGGGCGTCACGCGCGCTTCCATACCGCGACCTTCCGCCACCACGCGCCAGCCATCGCGCGGATCATTTGAGGCGTTGGAGATCAACTCCAAACGCGATACCGAACTGATCGATGCCAGCGCCTCACCGCGAAAGCCCAATGAGCTGACGCCCTCCAAATCCTCCAGGCTTTCGATTTTACTCGTCGCATGGCGGGCAAGCGCCAAGGGAAGATCCGCCTCGCCGATTCCCACGCCGTCATCGCGCACTTTGATCAATCGGGCGCCGCCCTGCTCGACATCCACCTCAATACGTCGGCTTCCCGCGTCAATAGCGTTTTCGAGCAGCTCCTTGGTGACCGACGCGGGGCGCTCCACCACTTCCCCGGCGGCAATCTGGTTGGCCAGGCGTGGGTCGAGAACATGAATACGGGATGCATGCTTAGCGGTTACTTCTGACACAGGTACCTCAACTCGGTTAACCCCCAAAGCATCACCTACGAGTTAGGAATGCGTAACACTTGACCCACACGAATCACATCGCCATTAAGGTCGTTAGCCTGCTTGAGATGGCTCACCGGCACGCCGTGCTGCACCGCGATCGCTGAAAGCGTGTCGCCCGACCGGATTCGGTATTCGTCACCCAACGGACCGCGCTGATTATCGCGCTGCCACGCAAGCAGGCTGGTCGGGGGTGGATAGCGCTCAAAATGCCCTTTCACGCCATTGAAAAGCGCCGTGGCGATATGCTCTTGGTGACTTGCGCTTTTCAAACGCCGCTCTTCATCGGGGTTGGAAATAAACCCAGTTTCCACCAGCAGTGAAGGGATATCGGGAGACTTCAATACCATAAAACCCGCTTGCTCAACGCGGGATTTGTGCAACCGGTTAACCCGCCCAAGCTGATCAAGCACTTGCCCGCCGATCGACAGCGAGTCATTAAGCGTGGCGGTCATGGTCAAATCCAGCAGCACCCCACGCAGCACTTGGTCTTTATCGCGTAGCGAAAGGTTGCCATCGACTCCCCCGATCAAATCGGCGCGATTTTCACTATTGGCCAGCCACTGTGCCGTTTCGGAGGAAGCCCCGCGTTGCGACAGCGCGTAGACGGAACTCCCCTGGGGGCGAGGGCTCGCAAAGGCATCGGCGTGAATGGAGACAAAAAAGTCGGCTTTTTGCTCGCGGGCAAGTTCGGTGCGCTGACGCAAGCCAATATAGTAGTCCCCATCGCGGATCAACACGGCCTTGAAGCCCGCCGCCGCGTTGACCTTCTTAGCCAAGCGCCGGCTAATCTCAAGCACAACGTCTTTTTCGCGGGTGCCGCTAGGCCCAATCGCGCCGGGGTCTTCTCCACCGTGGCCGGCGTCGATGGCGATAATAATGTCGCGCTTGGGGTGCGGCTGCGCCTTTGTCGCCGCCACGTCTTCGGGCGGCGCGGGCTCACGGCCATCCACACCGTCAATACTCCGTTGCACGCTGGCACGCTGCGCGGCGATTTCCTGTTCGCGTATCATCGACTCAATGGGGTCGATCGGGTTTTCGATGGCGTTTTCGCCGGGGTACTCCAGGTCCACCACCAAGCGGTGGCCGTACTGGTCGTTGGGTGGCAAGGTAAAGTGGCGTGGCTCTATTTCGCGGTTTAAGTCCAGCACCACGCGTAAGTCGTCGCCATTGCGCTTACCGGTTCTCACCGCGGCAATCGCACTGCCTTCAAGAGGGAGCGTACGAGGGTCTGTTCCCATCTGGCTAGCGTCGATATCGATCACCAACCGGGAGGGCGAGTCGAGCGTGAAGACGTTGGCGTCTACGGCGCCGGAAAGGTCAAACACCAGCCGCGCGTGATCAGGCGCCGCCCAGAGGCGCATTCCTTCAACGTTCGCCGCGTTCGCGCTAACGCTGACGGTGCTAACAGCGCAAAGCACCAAGAGGGCCAGCGCTTTTCGCCATACTCGGCTTGTACTACCTGCACGTCGCCTTGTCATAACGGCTCGCTATGGTGTGTCACCCGCTGTTGCCAGGCATTTTCCAACGCGCTCAGCCACTGCTGCCCGCGCGGCGTTTCGGCGCTTAGCCTAGCCATGCGGCCGGCATCAGCCACGGCCAAGTGAAGGCGCAAATCCGCCTCGGGGAGCCAGCCCTCGCCGCGGCTTGGCCACTCCACCAGGCATAACGCGTCGTCATCAAGCACATCGCGCCCGCCGATAAACTCTAGCTCCTCGGGGTCGCCAAGGCGGTATAAATCCAAATGGTAAAGCCGCTGATCGTTAAGTTCGTAAGGCTCGATCAGGGTATACGTTGGGCTTTTTACCGCCCCTTGATAGCCGTACGCACGCAATACCCCTCGGGCCAGCGTGGTTTTTCCCGCGCCCAAGTCCCCTTCCAGGTACACACGACCGCGCCCTTTCAGCACGCGGCCAAGCATTTCCCCAAAGGCAATATGAGCACTTTCATTAGGCAGCGACACCTGCATGGGAGCAGACCTCACGGATTGATTAATGAGCGTGCATAGGATGCCAGATCACTGGCAAGCAAGCCACGCTCGCCGCACTCAGCAGCACCTGCATCAGCGGCCAGTGCATGTAACAGCGTCGCAAGCCATGCGCTCTGCTCGCTCTCACGACGCTGAGCAATGAGCGCCCCCAGCATGCCGCTTAAGGCATCGCCCATACCGCCGCTGGCCATTCCCGGGTTGCCGTAAGGGCAGACCAAAAGCCCGCTTGGGCCGGCGATCAGCGTACCAGCGCCTTTTAACACCACCGTACCGCCACGTTGGCGTTGCAGCGCACGCGCCGCAGCGGGGCGATCCGCTTGAACCTCGGCCGGGCTAATCCCCAGCAACCGCGCCGCCTCGCCCGGGTGCGGAGTTAACACCCAGTCATCGCGACGGGTATCGGGCCAGTGGCTGACCAACAGATTAAGTCCATCGGCATCGATAACAAGCGGTTTATCGCTATCCAGAGCGCTTTGCAGCATCGCCTGCCCCCAGCTCCCTTGACCCAGGCCTGGCCCTACCACGATGACATCGCTTTGGCTTGGCAACTCACCAAGCTCTGCTGTCCCGCGCACCCCGTGGGCCATCACCTCCGGACAGCGTACAAGGCTTGCCACCACATGCTCGGGCGCCGTGGCCAAGCTCACTTTACCCGCGCCAAGCCGCGCGGCCGTCTGCGAGGCCAAAAGTGCCGCCCCACCAAGCCCCGGGCCCCCTCCCAGCACCAGCACATGGCCCATATCCCCTTTATGCGCGGTCCGCTTGCGCGGCGTGAATACTTCCGTCAGCAGGCTTTCACTCAGGCGCCACGCCGTTGGCGGGATATCAAAGTAGGCTTGCGATTTCACACCCAACGGGCGGAAGTCGATCTCGCCAATATACGCGGGTGCATCGCCGGTATGTAGACCGACTTTATCGCCAATAAAAGTCACCGTGCATGACGCCCGAATCGCCACCCCAAGCACCGCGCCCGTATCCGCGGCAAGCCCCGAGGGAATATCAATGGCAAGCGTTGGTCTACCCAAGGCATTCACCACCTCGATCACTTGACGAAAGCGCCCGGCGACTTCTCCGTTCAGCCCGGTACCCAAAAGCGCATCGACCATGACCTCACCGGTTAGCTCCAGCTCTTCCTGCCACGGCTCGTCACCCACGCCCGCGGCGGTGGCAAGCTGAGCCGCTTTTAGGGCATCGCCTTTGAGTTCGTCGATCGGCTTGAGCGTAACGCGCTGCACCTTTAGCCCCGACTGCGCGGCCAATGCGGCAAACACATGGCCATCGCCGCCGTTGTTGCCACCGCCGCATAGCACGCTCACCGTGCGGGCTTGGGGCCAGCGAGCGCGAAAACTGTGCCAGGCGCTCGACGCCGCGCGCTGCATCAACGCGAAGCCATCGATGCCGCTGGCGATCGTGCGGCGGTCCAGCTCACCTACCTGCTCGGCCGTGTAGAGCGGCCTAAGCGTTGAAGATCTTAACAAGCTCACGGAATCTCCTTTCGCATGCTGTCACGTTAGCGTTAGCATAACGTGCTCACGTTGATGGCTGTAGCGCTTATTATGCCCAAACTCCCCGCGTCTCACTCTAAGACTCCTGACGCTGATACCCCTCAATCTGCGTCTGACACCCTTTCCATCGAAACGCTTGAGAGCCTGCGCGACGACATCAAGCGCTGGGGCTTGGAGCTGGGCTTTCAGCAGGTCGGCATCACCGATACCGAGCTGGCCACGCACGAAGACCATCTTAATCACTGGCTCGATCACGGCTATCAGGGCGAGATGGGTTTTATGGCCAAGCACGGCACCAAGCGTACCCGTCCTGCTGAGCTAGAGCCCGGCACACAGCGCGTGATCAGCGTGCGTATGGACTATCTTCCGGCTGACATCGAAAACGTCAAGCAGCTCGAGACACCTGAAGGCGCGTATATATCACGCTATGCGCTAGGGCGCGATTATCACAAGTTAATGCGCAAGCGCTTAGCGCAGCTGGCACGAAACATCGAGCAAAAAGCGGGGGCTTTCGGCTACCGCGCGTTTGTCGATTCGGCGCCGGTCATGGAGCGCGCCTTGGCACAAAAAGCCGGGCTCGGCTGGTTCGGCAAAAACGCCATGCTGCTCAACCCCAAAGCCGGGTCGCTGTTTTTTCTGGGTGAGCTTTATACCGACCTGCCGCTACCGGTGGACCCACCGTTTGCGAATGAACACTGCGGTAGCTGCGATGCGTGTCAGCGCGCCTGCCCCACCGGGGCCATCGTTGCCGACAAAGTCATCGATTCACGCAAGTGCATTTCGTATCTTACTATTGAGCTGCACGGAGCGATTCCGGTCGAATATCGCCGCGCCATGGGGAATCGTATCTACGGCTGCGACGACTGCCAGCTTTTTTGCCCTTTTACCCGCTTCGCGCCTGCCACTCAAGAAGCGGATTTTTATCCCCGTCACGACTTTGACCGCGCGGAACTGTTGAGCCTGTTCGCCTGGAGCGAAGAGGCCTTTCTCGACAACACCGCCGGCAGCGCGATTCGCCGCATTGGCTATGCCCGCTGGCTGCGTAATATCGCCGTGGCTTTGGGTAATGCGCCCTGGAGCGAAAAAGTCGAAGCCGCCCTGCTCGCTAGGCGCGCCTATCCCGATGCCTTAGTACGCGAGCACGTCGCCTGGGCGCTGGCCGAGCAGCGCCAAAAACGCCTCGCTCGTATCGCGACAGCCTAGCCCTTCGCTTTCCCGCTTACTCCTCCTCGTCGGCAGAAGCGTTATCCAGGCGTAAGAAGGTATTACGGTAGTGCGCCAGCTCATCAATGGACTCTTTAATGTCATCCATCGCCAGATGCACGTTACGCTTTTTAAAGCCCGCCTTGGCGCCGGGGTTCCAGCGCGTGGCCAGCTCTTTAAGCGTCGATACATCTAGGTTGCGATAGTGGAAAAACGCCAGCAACTCCGGCATCTCGCGCTCTAAAAAGCGCCGGTCTTGATGCACGCTGTTGCCGCACATCGGCGAGGAGTTCGGCACGGCATATTGGCGCAGAAACGCAAGCGTTTGGCGCTCGGCGGTTGCGGTATCCACATCGCTCTCTTTCACGCGCGCCGTGAGCCCCGAGGCGCCGTGGGTTTTGGTGCACCACTCATCCATGCTGTCGAGTAGGCTATCCGGCTGCTTCACCGCGATCACCGGCCCTTCCGCCACGACGTTCAGATCGGCATCGGTAATGAGTGTCGCGACTTCGATAATGCGCTCTTTCTCCGGGTCAAGGCCGGTCATTTCCAAATCGATCCAGACCAGTAAGTCTTTGCGTGGCGTGCCCGTTTCACTCATGCTCAACTCCCCTTTACGCGCGGTAGCGGCGATTTAGCCCCACCGTCAAAACAAAAATCCGTACAATACGCGCTATTGTACCTATGAATACCCGTTTGAATACGTGTTCCTCGACACGCATCAACAAGCGGCAGCGATAATCAGGTGGCCATGAGCAAACGTAAACTGAGCCGGCAGCAGCGCTGGCGGGTCGAGAAGATTCAAGCCGAGCGGGAGAAACGCGCCCAAAAGCGCGGCGCTGACGAGGCAGAGAAACTCGCCGCGGGAGAGTACGGTGACGAGCAGCGTGGCCGCGTAGTGGCCCACTTTGGTCGCACCCTTGAAGTGCAGGATACCCACCGCACCCCAGTACGCTGCCATCTACGCGCCAACCTTGAGGGCCTGGTGACTGGCGATAGGGTGATTTGGCGCGCCGGCCAAGAGGGCACGGGTGTCGTGGTCGCACGCAGCGAGCGTGACAGCGTGCTGACGCGCCCCGACGCCCGCGGGCAGCTCAAACCGGTGGCCGCCAATATCGACCAGATTCTCGTGGTCTTCGCCGCCGAGCCTGCCCCCCACGCCAACCTCATCGACCGTTACCTTGTCGCCGCCGAAGCCACGGGCATTGCCCCGGTGCTAGTGCTCAACAAAGTCGATCTGCTACCGAAAGACGGCGGCGAACTGAGCGAGCTGTTAGCGCGCTACCAAGCATTAGGCTACCCTGTGGTGCGCACCACCACGGCTTCAGAAGCGGGCCTGGAAGCCCTGCGCGAACAGCTTACCGGACGAACGTCTGCCTTTGTCGGCCAAAGCGGCGTGGGGAAGTCATCGCTGATAGACCGCTTACTGCCGGAAGAGACGCTACGCATCGGCGCGCTCTCGGAGGAGTCGCGCAAAGGGACACACACCACCACCACCGCGCGCCTTTACATCATGTATCGCCTTGACGCCAAAGGCGAGCGCGTGCCCACCGGCGAACTCATCGACTCCCCGGGTATCCGCGAATTTGGGCTGACGCACCTCGACGAAGCGACGGTGACCGACGGCTTTGTCGAATTTCGTCCCTTTCTTGGCCACTGCCGTTTTCGCGACTGCCGTCATATCAACGAACCCGGCTGCGCTTTACTCGACGCCGTAGAGGAAGGCAAGATTCATCCACACCGTTTTGCCAGCTACCGGCGCATTCTTGCCAGTTTGGATACCGATCGCTAAAAGGAGCCCGTCATGACCGCCCCCTCTTCCTCCGCCCAGCACAGCTCAGAAGCCAACCTTTTACCGCTGATTGTCGAGCCCGAGCAGCTATTTGAGCACCTTGATCAGCCCGAGCTTTTAATCATCGACGTGCCGGTTAACGCCGATAGCTACGCTGAAGGCCATGTGCCGGGGGCGATTTTTCTCGATTTTCGCCATCTGATGCGCGGTGCCGGCCCGGTGCCAAGCGACGTACCCGAGGTGGAGACACTCTCAAGGTTATTTAGCGCCCTTGGCCTCACCCGCGATACCCACGTCGTGGCCTACGACGACGAGGGCGGTGGCTGGGCAGCGCGGCTTTTGTGGACACTGGAGCTGATGGGCCATACCCGCTACTCCTACTTAAACGGCGGCATTCATGCTTGGCGCGGCGCGAGCCTGCCCGAGAGCACCGAGCCCAGCGCACCGACACCCAGCGAATACCACGCCGAGATTCTCAACCCCCAGGTGCGTATTACCTGCGACGAAATCAAAGAGCGGCTTAACGACCCACAGTTCGCTGTTTGGGACGCGCGCTCAAGCGCCGAATACAGCGGCCAAATGGGCAATAACAAGCATTTAGGCCATATTCCTGGCGCGGTCAACATGGATTGGCTCGATGCCATGGATCGACAGCGCGATCTGCGCATCCGCGACTATGCGGAGCTCATTACCGAGCTTGAGGCGATGGGCTTAACGCCGGAGATGGAGATTGCCACCCACTGCCAAAGCCACCACCGCAGCAGCTTTACCTGGTTGGTTGGCAAAGCGTTAGGCTTTAACATGCGCGGCTATGCCGGTTCCTGGGGCGAGTGGGGCAACCGCGACGACACCCCGATCGAGACGTAATTTCTTCCTTAAAGTGATCAAACGACCGTGACCGTTTCCCAAAAAGCTTTTGCACTGCTGCAATACCCACTGCCCCACCACGGCCTTTCGCGCCTGGTGGGCATGTTCGCCGAGTGCCGTATACCGTGGTTGAAGAACGCGCTGATCAAAGCCTTTATCCAGCGCTTCAAGGTGGACATGAGCGAAGCGCTCGAGCCCGACCCTACCGCCTACGCCACGTTCAATGACTTTTTTACCCGAGCGCTGAAAGCCGACGCACGCCCCATCGACGAAGGCATCGCGAATCCCGCCGACGGCACGCTATCGCAATACGGCGAACTGCGTGCCGGGCAACTGGTTCAGGCCAAAGGCCACACCTTCTCGGCCCAAACGCTGCTCGGCGGCGATGCCGAACTCGCCGAGGAATTTCTTGGCGGCAGCTTTGCCACCGTTTACCTCTCACCCAGCAATTACCATCGTGTTCACATGCCGATAACCGGCACTCTTCGCGAGATGATTTACGTGCCGGGGAGGATTTTTTCGGTCAACGAAGCAACCGCCAAAAACGTGCCCAACCTCTTCGCGCGCAATGAGCGCTTGGTGTGTATCTTCGACACGGAGCGTGGCCCCTTTGCCATGGTGCTGGTGGGCGCGATGATTGTCGCCGCGATCGAAACCGTGTGGGCCGGGCAGATCACTCCCCTTGCCGGTACGCCTCAGCGTACGCGGTTTGATCAGCCGATCACGCTGGAAAAAGGCGTTGAAATGGGACGCTTCAAGCTCGGTTCGACCGTGGTGATGACCTTTGCCGAGCCCGTCGATTTTGCCGACCTCACTCTCGGAAGCAAGGTGTACATGGGGCGCTCGCTTGGCCGTTTCCCGGAGCAGGCTAGCAGTTAGGCGTAGCGAAACTCAGCACCTCGGAAAGCTGGCGTTTACCCAACGCCAGCTGAATCACCCGATCAATGCCTAGCGCCACGCCGGCGCCATCGGGCATGCCATGCTCAAGGGCGGCAAGCAAGTGGGTGTCTACATCCACTTGGGGCAACCCCAGGGCGACACGTGCGGCATTATCTGCCTCAAAGCGTTGGCGCTGTTCATTGGCGTCGGTGAGTTCATCGTAACCGTTGGCGAGTTCCACGCCCTGGAAATAAAGCTCGAAGCGCGAGGCGACCCAGTCGCCGTCAGGGTCTTGATGACGGCGAGCGAGGGCCGCCTGGCTTGCCGGGTACTCCACCACGGCACTGAGTTCACCTTGACCCAGCGTCGGCTCGATAACTGCCCCCATCAGTAGGTCAAGGCACACATCGCGCGGCTCGTTTGCAAGCGCCTGAGCCGGCATTTCGGCGTTTTGGGCAGCCAGCGTCCGTAGCGCCTCAACCGGCGCGGTAAAGGGGTCCACGTCTAAACACGCGTGAAATAGCGCGCGGTAGCGGTAGCGCCTAATCGGCATTGCATGCGGTATCAGCCGCTGAATGAGCGCCGTGGTTTCCTCCAGCAGCTGATCCAGCGAAAAACCCGGGCGATACCACTCAAGCATGGTGAACTCGATATTGTGGCGCCGGCCCACTTCGCCATCGCGAAAGCTCTTCGCTAGCTGAAAAATCGGCCCGCTGCCGGCAGCCAACAGCCGCTTCATGTGGAACTCCGGCGACGTCTGCAGCCACAGCCGCTGTTCACCGCGATCGGTTTGCGCTTGGGTCGCAAGCGACGCCAGGTGCGTATCCGTGCTGCCGCCCTGCCCTAGCACCGGCGTCTCCACCTCCAGCACATCGCGGGCCGCGAAAAAGGCGCGCACTTCGGCCAGCAGCCGCGCCCGTTCGCGCAAGGTGCCGATATCGGCGGTGGGTTGCCAGTCATCCATCAGGCGCGGCTAACGTACTCGCCGCTGCGGGTATCGATTTTCAAGACTTCGCCCTGATTAATAAAAAGCGGTACGCGTACCACCGCACCGGAGGAGAGCGTGGCCGGCTTGGAGCCCCCTTGTGCCGTATCACCTTTTAGACCCGGATCGGTTTCCACCACTTCCAGCTCGATAAAGTTCGGCGGCGCTACGTGAATGGCGTTATCATTCCACAGCGTCACGGTGTAGGGAGCCTGCTCTTTGAGCCATTTTTCCGTCTCGCCTAGCGCTTTCTTTTCCACCGCGTACTGCTCAAAGGAGCCATCGGTTTTCATGAAGTGCCACATTTCGCCATCGTTGTAGAGATACTCCATCTCCAGCTCCATGACATCGGCGCCCTCCAGCGACTCGCCGGACTTGAACGTACGCTCCCAGACACGCCCGGTCATCAAGTTGCGCAGCTTCACGCGGTTAAACGCTTGCCCCTTGCCGGGCTTGACGTAGTCGTTCTCCAGAATGGCGCACGGGTCGCCATCTAGCATCACTTTTAAACCGCCCTTGAATTCGTTGGTAGAATAGTTCGCCATACTGTCTCTCGATTATCCGTTCAAAATGTCGAAAAGTGTGCCGCATGATAACCCGAAGGAGGACGTTTTTGCAGGATAAGATCATTTTCGCCGACGCATCGTCAGGCGCGGCGACTCAGCAGGCCTCCTGGCAGCGGCAGCTCTCAAACGCCATTCGCGACCCTGCCGAGCTCTGCTCCCGGCTCGACTTACCCGCGACATGGCTGCCGGGCGCCAGCGCCGGGCACGCGCTGTTTACTATCTGCGTGCCGGAAGCCTTTTTACACCGCATCACGCCCGGCGACCCCCATGATCCGCTACTACGGCAGGTTCTCCCCCTAAACGAAGAGACCCTGACGCCGCCTGGCTTCGTCGCCGATCCGCTGGCCGAGGCCGATCATCAGCCAGCCAAAGGAGTCATTCATAAATACGCGGGACGGGTGCTGCTGATCGCCAGCCCCAACTGCGCGGTGAATTGTCGCTACTGCTTTCGCCGCCACTTCCCCTACGATGAACACCGCCCTTCACGCGCACAGTGGCAGGAAGCGCTTGACTACCTGCGCGCCGACACCTCCCTTCAGGAAGTCATACTCTCGGGCGGCGACCCCCTCGCCGCCAATGACCGTCAACTGGCGTGGCTGGTCGGCGAACTGGAAAAAATCCCGCACCTTAAGCGGCTGCGCATTCACACTCGATTGCCGGTGGTAATTCCCGGCCGTATCGATACCGCACTGCTTGAGTGGCTGGGCGACACGCGGCTGCAGAAAGTGATGGTGCTGCATATCAACCACGCCAACGAAATCGACGCCTCGGTGGAACAAGCCTGTGCGCGGCTAAAAAACGCCGGCGTGACCCTGCTGAATCAAAGCGTGCTGCTAGAAGGCATCAACGACAGCGTTGATGCCTTGGCGACACTTTCCGAGCGAATGTTCGAGGCCGGCGTGCTGCCCTACTACCTGCACGTGCTCGACCCAGTACAAGGCGCTGCGCACTTTGATGTCTGCGACGCAAAAGCCCGCGAACTGATCGCGGGCTTGCGTGAGAGATTGCCGGGTTTTCTGCTACCCCGCTTGGTGCGTGAAATTCCCGGCGAGGCAAGTAAAACGCCGCTTTAACACAGAAGAACACATATCAAAATCGGCAATTTGCGCAGACATGACAAGCAAATTGCCGAAGAACACAATCAAACCTATACTTCGGTGACATGCCTGATGAAAGGGAGTGCTTAAATGGAAGGTACCGATGTGGTTGAAAGTGAAGTCATCGCGCTAATGGGCGGCTCGATAGGCACACGTTCGGATAAGCTCATCCGCGAAGGCGTACCGCTAGATGCCCTAGAGCGACTGCGTAACGAGCACGGCATTGATGCTTATGGTGTAGGGATCATTAATCGCCGCACGCATGATCACCGACGCTTAAAAGGAAGGCCTTTGACGCCTGACGAGGGAGATCGACTCTACCGGACCAGCAAAATCGTTATCCTCGCCGAAGAGGTTTTCGGCAATCGCGAGAAAGCCATTCGTTGGCTAGAGAAGCCTCGCCGTACGCTCGGTGGAATCAATGCGTTGACGGCTGTCACCACGACTCCAGGCTATGAAGCCGTAGAGGAGCTACTTCAGCAACTGCACTATGGATTATCGGCGTGAGCAAAGTAGCGTGGCGTATATCCAACTACAGGGATCTCTCTGGTATAGGGGGCACGATCACTGCGGGCCGCTGGCATCATAAAGGCCAGCCGGTCGTGTATCTAGCCGACTCACCCGCCACCGCGCTGCTTGAAGTGCTCGTTCACTTCGAAATGAGCATCGATGAGCTACCTGATCAATTTACACTACTACGCGTTGAGCTACCGCCAACTATCAGCGAAGAATCTATTTATAATGACTTGCCAGAAAACTGGCATCAGCAACAGAACCTGACCCGCTCGCTCGCCACAACTTGGCTGAATGAAGGTAGCTCTTTACTACTCAAAGTGCCCACGGTGATTGTGCCGCATAATGGCAACTACCTTTTTAACCCGTACCACCCGGAAGCAAGCCTTGCTCAACTTTCAGTTGAGCAATTTCCTCTCGACCGCAGACTGTTGGACTAGCTGCGAACTGAGCCTGGAGAGGTCAAGGCGGATAACTTGTCTCCTGGTGGTGAGGGTCAGAGTGATGCTCGTATCCCCGCCCTGAATCGGGCGAGGGTTTACGCGGAGTTTTCTAAGCCAGCGTTTCCGCCGTCACGTTGGGCGCAGGCGCCTGGGTGGAGTGGTGGCGGTTGATGGCGCTGAGCACGCCTTTCATTGAGGCGCTGGTGATGCTTTCGTCAGTGCCCACACCAAAGATGGCCTCGCCATCAATGCGGACTTCCACATAGGCGATGGCTTCAGCATCGGCGCCCTGCCCACGGGAGTGCTCGTGGTAGTCGATAATTTCGACATCGTGACCGGCGGCTGCAAGCGCCTTGATAAACGCGGCCAGCGGGCCGTTACCTTCGCCTTTGAGCGTTTGGCGCTCGCCGTTCTCCTCGATCACTGCTTCCAGCAGAACCTTGGGGCTATCCGGCTCGGAGGAGAGGCGGTGATTGATCAGCGCAAAGGGTGATGTCTGCTCCAGGTACTCATCGGCAAAGGCCTGATAGATCATTTGTGAAGTGATCTCGCGCCCGGTGCGATCGGCCACTTCCTGAACGACCTGGCTGAACTCGATGGAGAGCCGGCGCGGCAGCTCAATGCCGTGCTCCTGCTCCAGCAGGTAGGAGACGCCGCCCTTGCCCGACTGGCTATTCACGCGAATCACCGCCTCGTAGCTGCGACCCACGTCGAGCGGATCGATGGGCAGATACGGCACGTCCCACACCGCCTCGGGATTGGCGCGACGATCGGCCATGCCTTTTTTGATCGCATCCTGATGCGAGCCCGAGAAAGCGGTAAATACCAGATCACCCACGTAAGGGTGGCGCGGATGCACCGGCAACTGGTTGCAATACTCCACTTCGCGCATCACCGGGGTTATGTTGGAGAAATCGAGGCCCGGATGCACCCCCTGGGTATACATGTTCATCGCCAAGGTCACGATATCGACGTTGCCGGTGCGCTCGCCGTTACCAAACAGCGTGCCCTCCACGCGGTCAGCGCCGGCCATCAGGGTCAATTCCGCGGCGGCCACGCCGGTACCGCGGTCGTTATGCGGATGAACGCTGACAATCAGGCTATCGCGATGTTTCACATGGCGGCAGAACCACTCAATCTGGTCGGCGTAGTTATTGGGCGTTGCCACCTCCACCGTGGCGGGCAGATTGACGATCATGCGGTTGTCGATACTCGGTGCATAGGTATCCATGACCGCTTCGACAATCTCCACGGCAAAATCCATCTCCGTGGTGGAAAAAAGCTCCGGTGAGTACTGGAACGTCCAGTGGGTTTCTGGGTTAGCTTCCATCAGGTCGCGAATCTGGCGCGTCGCGTCCACGGCAATTTGGATACACTCCTCCTTGTCGACGTGAAACACCACGCGACGGAACATGGGATCAGTGGCGTTATAGACGTGAACAATGGCGTTTTTGGCGCCCTTAAGGGCTTCGAAGGTGCGCTCAATCAGGTGTGGACGCGCCTGGGTCAACACTTGAATGGTCACATCGTCGGGGATTTTGTCCTGCTCTATCAGCGCACGCACAAAGTCATAGTCGGTTTGCGAGGCGGAAGGAAAGCCGACTTCAATCTCTTTGAACCCAATATTGACCAGCATATCGAAGAGACGCTGTTTACGTTCGTGATCCATCGGATCAATCAGCGACTGATTGCCATCACGTAGATCAACGCTGGTCCAGATCGGCGCTTTTTCGATACGGCGATTGGGCCACTGACGATCGGGCAGATCGACAGCCACAAAGGGACGGTATTTTTTGGCGGGATCAGACAACATCATGGCGGCTCTCCTAGAACGAAAAACGCCCCTTTGCCGTAAACGGCCAAGGGGCGCTGGTAATACTCGCAACACTTTGTGCCGCATCAAAGGCGGTACGGCAGCGGTGCTGAGATGTTTGGGGGTAGATAATGTGTAAAACCATGACGACCTCGCAATAGAAAACCAACGACAATGCCAGCAGCATTTAGCATTGCCCGACCCTGAAACTTCAGAGACGGGCGCTAAGTAGTCGTAGGTCTAGTGCAAGGTGCGTCATCGGTGTATTCATGCCCCTAGAAAATCAGTCTGGGCGCTGTTTGTCAATGCCCTTTGGCGTTTCATGCCCATTTGCAGCGGTAAGCGTCGCCTCCATGCGATCCAACTGGGTTTGCAGCCGGCGGATATCGTCATGCATGCTGTGCATCTCGGCCGTATCGCCCTCACCCTTTTCCAGCGCTTGCTTGTCGCTCTCTTTTTGCATCACATCCAACACGATCCCAATCATCATGTTGAGAAAAATAAACGCGGTCAAAAAGATGAAGGTGAGGTAATAAAGCCAGCTCCAAGCGTACACCTCCTGCGTGGCATACATCACGTCCGTCCAGTCTTCAAAGGTGGCGACGCGAAACAGAGTGAGCATAGAAATGGAGATATTACCCCACAAAAACTCATCGATATCGGCGAACAGAAAGCTGCCGAACGCGGCGTATATATAGAAAATAATAAACATTAAAAGCGCCACATACCCCATCCGTGGGATCGATTTCACCAGCGCCACCAGCAGCATTTGCAGCTCGGGAATCATCGACACCAAGCGCAGTACCCGGAAAATACGTAATAGTCGCGCCAGAAGCACCATTTCAGAGTCATCAAGCGGAATTAAGCTGGCGGTGACGATGATAAAATCAAACACGTTCCAGCCGCGCTTAAAAAAGCTTCGCAGATTACGCTCGGCGGCCATGCGAATCAGGATTTCCACCAAGAAAAACAGCGTCACGCCGACATCGAGATACAGCAACCACTGCTCGAAACGCGACGTCTCTTCGTAGGTTTTAGCGCCAATGGCCAAGGCGGAAACCACGATGATGGTGATCACCACGCCTTCAAAAATTTTATTGGAGCGCAGCGCTTCAAAGCGCGACTGCCAGGTATTAAACGGTTCACTCATGCGTTTTGTACAACTCTCTCCGGGGAAAGGCGTTAGAAGGCAATATCTTCAAAATCTCAACAGAGCTGATACTCTCTAAACTGACTGATGTATCCTACGTTGCTTCATCGCATTTGAAATCGATGCAATGCGACTTTAGACATTTTTCATTGGATGATTCCCATGATACTGCTGTGGATAGCCCTACTGCCTCTGCTGGGCGTCGTGGTGCCTGCTCTGCTCGGGCAGCGAGGTCGCGCCGTTTGCACTCGCGCGACCGCCATTGCGCCCGCCCTTGCCCTGCTGCTCACACTGGGCCAAATTCCTGCCCTGGTGGACGGCGAAACGCTGCGCTTCTCCGCCACCTGGCTACCCGAGCTCGGGCTTGATCTCGCCCTGCGCCTTGATGGGCTCACGCTACTCTTCAATCTGCTGATCTTGGGAATCGGGCTACTCATTTTACTCTATGCCCACTTCTATTTGAGCCCTGAAGAGCCTTATGGGCGATTCTATGCGTTTTTGCTGCTATTCATGGCGTCCATGGTCGGCATTGCGATGTCCGACAACCTCATCCTGCTGTGGCTTTTTTGGGAGCTGACCAGCCTCTCCTCGTTTCTGCTGATCGGCTTTTGGTCGCACCGCAGCGATGCCCGCAAAGGGGCCCGGATGGCGCTTACCGTCACCGGCGCGGGCGGGCTTGCCCTGCTCGCCGGGCTTTTGCTGTTGGGCAACATCGCCGGCAGCTTTGACCTTAACGTGGTGCTGGCAAGCAGCGACGCGATTCTCGCTGATCCGCGCTACCCTGTCATGCTCGTTCTGGTCCTGCTCGGCGCCTTTACCAAATCCGCCCAGTTCCCGTTTCAGTTCTGGCTGCCCCACGCGATGGCAGCCCCCACGCCGGTATCCGCTTATCTGCACTCGGCGACCATGGTGAAAGCCGGTATTTTCTTAATGGCGCGCCTGCATCCCGCCATTGCCGGCAGCGAGCTCTGGACCGTTATCGTGTCGCTGGTGGGCACGGCAACGCTTCTCTACGGCGCCTGGTTCGCCCTGTTTAAAACCGACTTAAAAGGCATTCTCGCCTTTTCCACCGTGAGCCACCTGGGGCTGATTACCGTGCTGCTGGGCATTGGTAGCCCCATGGCGGTGCTGGCCGCGCTGTTTCATATCTTGAACCACGCCACCTTCAAGGCCGCGCTGTTCATGAGCGCGGGCATTATCGACCATGAAACCGGAACGCGCGAATTGAAACAGCTCGGCGGCTTGAAGAAAACCATGCCCGTTACGGCGCTTTTAACCACCCTTGCCGCCGCTGCCATGGCGGGTGTGCCGCTCTTTAACGGCTTCTTATCCAAGGAGATGTTTTTCACTGAGACAGTGGTCACGCCGGTACTGGGCGGGCTCAGTTGGCTGTTGCCGGCACTGGCGACCCTTGGCGGCATTTTATCGGTGGCCTACTCATTGCGCTTGGTGCATGCGGTATTCTTTAAGCCCGCGCGCAAGGCTCCGCCAAAAACGCCCCACGAGCCGCCACACCTGATGCGCCTGCCGGTAGAGATTCTGGTAGTGCTCTGCGTGGTGGTCGGGCTTTTGCCAGGCTTGATGGCCACGGGGCTTCTCGATCTGGCGACTCAGGCAGTGGTGATCGAGCCATTTGGCTTTTATCTCTCCATTTGGCATGGGGTGAACCTGCCGCTGATGATGAGCGTGGCGGCGCTGGTATTGGGCACCGTGATGTACTGGCGCCACGCCGATTTACGCCAATTTACCCAGAGCTTTGCCGGGGTGGATGCCCGCCGTGTCTTTGAGCGTGCGGTGGTGATGCTTAGCTACCGCGCCGAGCGCTGCGTTGCCATTATCGAGGGCAACTCCCTGCAGCGCTACATGGGGCTTTTACTCTTCGCCGCCTTTGTCATGGGGGTTGTCGGCCTTGTCCAGATCACCGGCCTGACCGGCGCGCGGGGCAATCAAGACGTAGATGCGATAGTGATGCTCGGTGCGGGCATGCTGATATTTGGCGGTATCGCCACAGCCGCCACGCACCGCTACCGCCTTATTTCGCTGCTAATGCTGTCGGTTGTCGGCCTCTTTGTCGCGCTGACCTTTGCGCGTTTCTCGGCGCCCGACCTCGCCCTGACCCAGCTGTCGGTGGAAGTGGTCACGATGATTCTGCTGATGCTCGCGCTGTTTTTCCTCCCGCAAAAAACACCGCGGGAGTCGAGCCCTTTGCGCAACCTGCGCGATATCTTGCTAGCAGGCGCTCTGGGGCTGGTGGTGGCGAGTCTTAACTACGCGGTGTTAACCCGTGAGACGCTGTCGATCTCGGAATTTTTTATCGAAAACAGCAAGCCCGGCGGCGGCGGTTATAACGTCGTCAACGTGATACTGGTCGACTTCCGTGGCTTTGATACCCTCGGTGAGATCACGGTCTTGGCCTTGGCGGGCCTGGCGATTTTCAAACTTCTCAACCGCCTGCGGCTTTTCATGCCGCACAGTGACGGCGAAGGGCGCGTCTGGTCACCGGATCGCTACCCGGCGATTTTGACTTCGATTTCCATGGCGCTGCTGCCCTTGGCGCTACTGGTGTCGGCGTTTATCTTCTTGCGCGGACACAATTTGCCCGGGGGCGGCTTTATCGCCGGGCTAATTACCGCCGTCGCGCTTATTTTGCTCTACATGGCTCGCGGAGTGGAGTGGGCGCAGTCTAAGCTCAACTTCCCTTTCCAGCCGGTCGCGGTGGCCGGTGTCGCCATCGCCACCCTCACCGGCCTGGGAAGCTGGCTGTTCGGCTATCCGTTCCTCACCTCGACCTTTAGCTACTTCACGCTGCCGTTGGTGGGCACCTTTGAGCTCGCAAGCGCCCTGCTCTTTGATCTCGGGGTGTATCTCGCGGTGGTCGGTGCCACGCTGATGATTCTTGCGAATCTAGGTAAAGTGACCACGCCCCACCGGCCCATGCTGGAACCTTCTGACACAAAGACCGACGCCTCCGCGCCACAAAAGGAGTCACGCTAATGGAGATGCTATACGCCATAACCACTGGAGTGTTGACCGCCTGCGGGCTTTACCTCACCTTGCGCGGGCGCACCTTTCCCGTCGTTGTCGGCCTCACGCTGCTGTCGTATGCCGTGAACCTGTTTCTCTTCTCCATGGGCGGCTTAACCACCGACGGCGCCGCCCTGGCAAACCGTGACGGGCACTTTGCCGACCCTTTGCCGCAAGCCCTAGTGCTCACCGCCATTGTGATTGGCTTCGCCATGACCGCTTTTGTGGTGATTCTGGCCATGCGCGCACGCAGCGAAGTGGGTAACGATCACGTGGACGGCAAAAAGGAAATTCGCGAATGATTCAACACTTGACTGTCCTGCCCGTTGTCCTGCCGCTGGTCGCGGGTATTTTGCTGCTCTATCAGCGCCAGGGGCTAGTGCGCTACAAGCGGTGGGTCAGCGTTGCCGCCACGCTTTTGTTGCTGCTGGTCTCTATCGCTTTGCTCACTAAAGCGAGCAGCGGCGAAATCACCTACTACGCGCTAGGGGACTGGCAGCCGCCGTTTGGTATCGCCCTGGTACTGGATCGACTTTCGGCGCTGATGATCCTGGTCACCTCGATTCTCGCCGTGGGCGCGGTCGTTTTTGCCTGCGGCGGTGATGACGAGAAGGGCAGCAACTTCCACGGCCTTTTTCAGTGGCAGTTGATGGGGGTCAACGGGGCGTTTTTGACCGGCGATCTGTTCAACCTATTTGTCTTTTTTGAAGTGCTTCTGCTCGCCTCTTACGCGCTGCTGCTGCACGGCGGCGGCAAAGCCAGAATTCAGGCCAGCGTCCACTACGTGGTATTGAACCTCGCGGGCTCATCGCTCTTTTTGATCGCCGTGGGGATTTTGTACGGCGCCACCGGCACGCTCAATATGGCCGATATGGCCCAGCGCCTGGGGGATCTGCCCGCCGAGCGCGAGGGTCTGGTGACCGCCGGTGCGCTCATGCTTCTGGTCGTGTTTGGTCTTAAGGCCGCGATTTTGCCGCTCTACTTCTGGCTGCCGCGCGCCTACGCCTCCGCTCCCGCCCCGGTGGCGGCGCTGTTTGCGATCATGACCAAGGTCGGCATTTACGCCATTTTGCGCGTCTATTCGCTGATTTTCAGCGATCAAGCGGGAAGCCTCGCCGCGCTTGAGCAGCCGTGGGTGTGGTGGTTGGCGCTCGCCACGCTTGCCATTGCCGGCGTAAGCGTGATGGCGGCACGCGATTTGCGCCTGCTGGTGGCGTATTTGGTGCTGGTCTCGGTGGGCACGCTGCTTGCCGGCATCGGCATGCGCACCCCGCAAGCAGTATCGGCGCTTCTTTACTACTTGATACACACCACCCTGATTACCGGCGGGCTCTTTTTGCTCGCGGAGATGATCGGTCTGCAGCGGGGTAAAGCCGGCACCCGATTGGTACGCGGACGCCCGATGGTACAGGGCAACTGGCTTGCACTTATGTTCTTCGCCGGCGCCATTGCGGTGGCCGGACTCCCTCCGCTTTCAGGTGCAATCGGCAAAGCGCTACTGCTCAATGCCGCCGAGGGCAGTCAGCAACTCTGGCTGTGGCCGCTGCTACTGCTGGCGGGCTTGAGCTCTTTGATTGCCCTTTCGCGCGCGGGCTCCACGCTATTTTGGCGCAGTCATCGGGGTAACGTCAGCGGCAAAGTGCTGCCACGCCAGCACTGGTTTGCCGTTATCTGGCTATTAAGCGCAGCCCCTTTGATGGTCGTGTTTGCCGGCCCGGTAAGCGACTATACCCAAGCGACCGCCGCTCAGCTTGAAGACCCACAGCCGCTGATACACACGCTGTTAAATGACGCAGGAGAAACCCCATGATTGCACCGCGCTCGTGGTTACCCACGCCGGTTTTATCCCTGCTGCTGCTCTTTGTCTGGCTGCTCTTGGTACGCAGCACCGCCTTTGGCCACATCGTGCTAGGCGGTGCATTGGCGATTATCATTCCCTTGGCCACCTACCGCTTCTGGGATGCCAAACCCCGCATCGGCAAGCCACTGCTGCTGCTACGCTTTGTTCTACGTGTGCTCAAGGACATCGTGGTCGCCAACTTTGAAGTGGCCTACTTAATCGCCAACCCGTGGCGCAAATTGCGCCCGCACTTTATTGAGTATCCGCTGATGGTGGAGGACCGTTTCACCATTACGATGCTGGCCAGCACCATCAGCCTAACGCCGGGTACCGTGTCGGCCAACTTGCGCATGGACGGCAAATCTCTCTTAATTCACGCCCTCGATGTAGACGACGAAGAAGCGCTGATCGAGCAGATCCGTCAACGCTACGAGCAGCCGCTTAAGGAGATTTACGAATGCTGACCGTTGCGCTCTATATCACCCTCGCGCTTGTGATCATGGCGCTTTTGTTTAATCTCTATCGGCTCACGGTGGGGCCTGATTTACCCGACCGGGTACTGGCGCTTGATACCATGTATATCAACTCCATCGCGTTGATTGTGCTGTTAGGGCTATGGCTAAACACCAAAACCTATTTTGAGTCGGCGCTTTTGATCGCCATGCTGGGCTTTATTAGCACGGTGGCCGTGTGCAAATACATTTTGCGCGGCGACATCATCGAGTAAACGCAGGAGTTATCATGTCTTGGATCGTTGAAGCGCTGGCATCACTGCTCCTAATCGCTGGCGGGATTTTTCTTTTTATTGGCTCGATGGGAATGGTGCATCTGCGCGATTTCTATATGCGGCTTCACGGCCCCACCAAGGCCACCACGCTAGGCATCGGCTGCATGCTGATTGCCTCAACGCTCTATTTTTGGAGCCAAGACGGCAAGCCCGATATTCAGGAAATGCTGATCACACTGTTTCTGTTTATCACCGCGCCGGTTAGCGCGCACCTGCTCTCCAAAGCGGGTCTGCACATGCGCTTGAAACATATCGATATCACCGAAGGCGATCCGGTGGAGCTGCGAGCTGAAGAAGTGGCGCAAAAGCCGGTACCCCACCCCGACAAAGGGCACGGCTAAACCTCGCAAATGGCGTAGGGGCGCTTGGCGAAGAAAACCCAGCGCCCTACTTCTCGCTAGCGTTACTCCAGCAAATCGATCTGCCGATAGCCAATCAGATACAGCACCGCGTCAATGCCCAGCGTGGAGATCGCCTGCCGCGCCTGGGCGCGCACGAGCGGCTTAGCGCGGAAGGCAATCCCCAGCCCCGCCTGCGCCAGCATTTTCAGGTCATTGGCCCCGTCGCCCACGGCAATGGTTTGATCCAGCGTCAACCCCTCGCGCAGGGCGATCTGCTCTAAAAGGGCGGCTTTGCGTTCGGCGTCGATAATCGGTTCGCGCACCTCGCCGGTCACCTTGCCGTTCTCGATCAAAAGCTCGTTGGCGTGGACCTCATCAAACCCGAGCCGCTCTTGCAGGTGGCGGGCAAAGTAAGTAAAGCCGCCGGAAATTATCGCCGTGCGATACCCGAGACGCTTCAGGTTGACCATTAGCCGTTCAACGCCATCCATCAGCGGCAGATTCGCGGCGATATCCACCAGCACCGACTCATCCAGTCCTTCTAGCTTTGCCATGCGAGCGCGAAAACTCTCCTGAAAATCCAGCTCGCCGCGCATCGCCTGCTCGGTCACCTCGGCCACTTCGTCGCCCACGCCGTGGCGACGCGCCAACTCATCGATCACTTCGGTTTTAATCAGCGTCGAATCCATATCGAAGCACACCAGGCGGCGGTGGCGACGCCAGATAGAGTCCTCCTGCAGGGCGATATCCACGCCGTGCTGCGCGCCTAGCGCCAGCGCTTTTTCACGCAGCGCTTCCAGGTCGGTTTCTTCCCCGCGCAGCCAGCACTCAACACACGCCCCCGACTCCGGCGCCTCCCCGTCGAGCGGCTCGCGACCGGAAAGGCGATGAATCAGCTCTACCGTTAAGCCAAACTCGGCGGTGAGTCCCCCCACCTCGGCGAGAATCCCCGCCGGTAAACGCGGCGCCAACAGCGTCAAAATCAAGCGCGGAGCGCTTGCCTGCTCGCTCCAGCGATGGTACTCCTCGGCACTGACGGTAATCGCCTGCACGTCCAAGCCTAGCGCATCGCCCGCCTCAGAGAGCGCGGCTTCCAAGGCGCTATCGTGATCTAGCCCCACCAGCGCCTCAAGCGAGAGCATGCCAAAGGTCACGCTCTGGTTGATATCCAGAAGGCGCGCACCACTTTTGGCCAGTGCCCTCCCCAATCCGGCGAGCTGCCCCGGGCGCGCCACGCCGGTGGCGCGAATTAAACAGCGTTTCATGATTCACCCGCTTGTAGTCGATCAACTTTCTGGAAGCCGCGCGGCAGTTTGCTGCCGCGCCGCCCACGTTCGCTGCGATAGTACGCCAGATCGCTCGCTTTGAGCGTCAGTTTGCGCTTACCCGAGTAAATCACCAGCGCCTCGTCGCCGCCAAGCAGGGTCATATCGCGCACAAACTCCTCGCGCCGCGCCGCGCGCGGGCCGGGAATATCGAGCATTTTATTGCCTTTGCCCTTGGCCATTTCGGGCAGCTGATCAAGAGAGAAAAGCAGCAAGCGCCCTTCGTTAGAGACCACGGCCACCCACACGTCATCGCCTTCGGGCACCGCCACCGGCGCCATGACGCTGCACCCCTTGGGCACCGAGAGCACCGCCTTGCCGGCCTTGTTCTTACCGGTTAACTCACCGAGCTTGGCAACAAAGCCGTAGCCGCCGTCGGAGGCAAGCACAAAGCGCCGCTCGGGCGGGGCAAGCATCACACCGGCCATTTGCGCGCCCGCAGCGACATTCACGCGCCCGGTCACCGGCTCCCCCTGCCCCCTGGCACTGGGTAAGTTGTGCGCAGTTAACGTGTAGGCACGCCCGGTATCATCCAAAAGTACCAACGGCTGGTTGGTTTTACCCCGGGCGGCGAGATGGAAACGGTCACCGGCTTTATAAGAGAGCCCTTCGGGGTCGATATCGTGGCCTTTGGCGGCGCGGACCCAGCCTTTTTCGGACAGCACCACGGTAATCGGGTCGGCGCCCAGCAGCTCGACGTCGGAGAGCGCTTTGGCGTCTTCGCGCTCGACCAGCGGTGAGCGGCGGGCATCAAAGTGCTCTTTGCCCGCGGCGCGGATCTCTTTCTCGATCAGCGTAGTGAGTTTGGCGTCGCTGCCGAGCAGTGCCTGGAGCCGCTTGCGCTCTTTCTCCAGCTCATCCTGCTCGCCCCGTATCTTCATCTCTTCGAGTTTCGCCAAGTGGCGCAAGCGCAGCTCTAAAATCGCTTCCGCCTGGCGTTCGGAGAGCCCGAATGCCGCCATCAGTGCAGACTTGGGCTCGTCCTCCTCGCGAATAATACGGATCACCTCATCAATATTCAGGTACGCGGCGAGCAGCCCTTCCAAGATGTGCAGGCGATCCTCGACCTTGCCTAACCGGTGCTCCAGGCGGCGGCGCACCGTGGCGCGGCGAAAGCGCAGCCACTCACCGAGCAGTTCGGGCAGCGGCATGACGCGCGGGCGCCCGTCCAAGCCGATCACGTTCATGTTGACGCGGGCGCTTTTCTCTAAGTCCGTGGTGGCAAACAGATGCGCCATCAGCGCTTCCACGTCCACCCGACTAGAGCGCGGCTCAATCACCAGACGCGTGGGCGCTTCATGGGTCGATTCATCGCGCAGATCGGCCACCATGGGCAGTTTTTTGGCCTGCATCTGGGCGGCGATTTGCTCCAATACCTTGGCGCCGCTGACCTGATACGGCAACGCGGTAATCACGATATTGGCGTCTTCGCGCACGTAACGGGCGCGCAGCTTGACCGAGCCGCGGCCGGCCTCATAAAGCTTTCGAAGATCGGCGCGCGGTGTGATGATCTCCGCCGCCGTGGGAAAGTCCGGCGCGGGGACAAATTCCATCAAATCGGCGGTGGTCGCCTCGGGGTTGCGCAGCAAGTGGCAGGTGGCCTCAACCACTTCCGCCACGTTGTGGGGCGGAATATCGGTCGCCATCCCCACGGCGATACCGCTGCCACCGTTAAGGAGCACGTGCGGCAAACGCGCGGGCAGCACGACCGGCTCTTGCATGGTGCCGTCAAAGTTAGGCGTCCAGTCGACGGTGCCTTGGCCCAGCTCGCTTAGGAGCACCTCGGCAAACTTGGAGAGCTTGGCCTCGGTGTAGCGCATGGCCGCGAAGGATTTGGGGTCATCGGGGCTGCCCCAGTTACCCTGACCATCCACCAAGGGGTAGCGGTAGCTGAACGGCTGCGCCATCAGCACCATGGCTTCGTAGCAGGCGCTATCGCCGTGAGGGTGGAATTTACCCAGTACGTCGCCGACGGTGCGCGCCGACTTTTTGTACTTGGCGTTGGCGTGTAGCGCCAACTCGCGCATGGCGTAGACGATACGCCGCTGAACGGGCTTCATGCCATCGCCGATATTAGGCAAGGCGCGATCCAGAATCACGTACATCGAGTAGTCGAGATACGCTTTTTCGGTGTAGTCACGCAGGGAGAGGCGTTCGACGTCGCCCTCGGCGACTTGAATATCCATGGTCATCAGGGGTTATACCTCGATATCCGCGAGATTGCCGTAATCTTCCAGCCACTTTTTACGATCGCCCGCCCGCTTTTTGGCCAGCAGCATGTCCATCATCTCCTGGGTGCCGTCGCCTTCCGTGCGGGTGAGCTGCACCAGGCGTCGGGTTTCCACCGCCATGGTGGTTTCGCGAAGCTGCAGCGGGCTCATTTCACCTAAGCCCTTAAAGCGTTGCACATTCGGGGTGCCGCGCTTTTTGGCCAGCTGCTTGAGAATCGCCGCCTTTTCGCTCTCGTCGAGGGCATAGTGCACCTCCTTGCCCAGGTCGATGCGATAAAGCGGCGGCATGGCGACATACACGTGACCCGCCTCGACAAGGCTTGGAAAGTGCTGGACGAACAGCGCGCACAGAAGCGTGGCGATGTGCAGGCCGTCCGAGTCGGCATCGGCGAGAATACAGATCTTGTGATAGCGCAGTTTTTCCAGGTCCGCGCTGCCCGGGTCGGCGCCGATCGCCACGGCGATATCGTGGACCTCCTGGGAGCCGTAGATATCGTGGGAGTCGACCTCCCAGGTATTCAGTATCTTGCCGCGCAGCGGCAGAATCGCCTGGGTGTCACGATTGCGCGCCTGCTTGGCGCTGCCGCCCGCCGAATCGCCCTCCACCAGGAAAAGCTCGCTCTGCGCCGGGTCCTGGCCGGAACAGTCGGCGAGCTTACCCGGCAGCGCCGGGCCGGAGGTGACTTTCTTGCGCGCGACTTTCTTGGCCTTTTTCTGGCGCTGCTGCGCCGAGCTGATCACCAGCTCGGCAAGCGCCTCGGCCTGGTCGACGTGGTGATTGAGCCACAGCGAAAAGGCGTCTTTCACCACCCCGGAGACAAAGCCGGCGATGGTGCGCGAGGAGAGGCGCTCCTTGGTCTGTCCGGCAAACTGCGGATCGAGCATTTTCACCGACAGCACAAACGCGACCCGCTCCCAGAGATCGTCGGCGGTGAGCTTGATGCCGCGGGGCAAGAGACTGCGGTATTCGCAAAACTCGCGCAGCGCGTCCAGAAGCCCGGCGCGAAAGCCGTTGACGTGGGTGCCGCCCTGGGGGGTGGGGATCAGGTTGACGTAACTCTCCAGCAGCGCCTCGCCGCCCTCGGGAAGCCACTGAATGGCCCAGTCGACGCCGTGCTCATCGTCGCTGAAGTGGCCGACAAACGGCTCGCTGGGCAGTACCTCGTAGCCATCGGTGGCTTCGGCAAGGTAGTCGCGCAGGCCATCCGCGTAGGCCCACTCGCTCCTGGTGCCGTCGGGCTCCACCAGCGTGACCGCAAGCCCGGGGCAGAGGACCGCTTTCGCCCGAAGTAGGTGTTTCAGGCGGCTGATCGAGAGCTTGGGGCTGTCAAAGTAGCGCTCATCGGGCCAGAAACGCACCTTGGTACCGGTGGCGCGTTTAGCGGCCTTGCCGATCGCGTGCAGCTCCTCAACCTTTTCGCCGTGCTCAAAGGCGATGGCGTGGCGGGCGCCGTCGCGGGTCACTTCGACTTCCAGGCGCCGTGAGAGCGCGTTCACCACGGAAACCCCCACGCCGTGCAAGCCTCCGGAGAAGCGGTAGCTATTGGCTGAGAATTTTCCCCCGGCGTGGAGTTTGGTCAAAATCAGCTCAACCCCGGAGACGCCGTGCTCCGGGTGGAGATCAATCGGCATCCCCCGGCCATTATCCGCCACTTCGATCGCGCCGTCGCTTGAAAGCACCACGGTAATGGCACTGGCGTGGCCGGCAAGCGCCTCGTCGACGCTGTTATCAATCACCTCTTGAGCGAGGTGGTTAGGCCGCGAGGTGTCGGTATACATGCCGGGGCGTTTGCGCACCGGCTCAAGCCCCGACAGGACTTCGATGGAACTGGCGCCATACTGAGAGGCATCAAACTGTGGCATATCGCGTCGTTTCCTGAAGGGTCAAAGCGAGCAAAAGGCGAATAGGATAGCGGAAAAGCCAAAGGCTGTATATCTACCCACCCTTCTCACACGCCCAAAACGCCTCGATCAAGCCGCGCGTTGAGGCGTCCATCGGCGCCAAGCTGCCTTCGTGGTCGAGGATTTTTTGCGTGTCGGTGGCGATTTTCTTGCCCAGCTCTACCCCCCACTGATCGAACGGGTTGATATCCCAGATCACCGCTTGCACGAACACTTTGTGCTCGTAAAGCGCGATCAATGCGCCCAGGGTGGCCGGCGTGAGCTGGTCGAGCAGCACCGTGGATGAGGGCTGATTACCGCGATAGCGCTTGTGCGCCGGGCGGGGGCCGTCGTCGTCGATGGCATCGTCGCCCAGCATCAGCACTCGCGACTGGGCAAAGCAGTTGGCCAGCGAAAGCTTATGCTGCGCCTTCAAGTGGCGGTGCGTTTCGGGGTCGGTCACCTCATCGTAACGCTTGAGCGGAGCGATAAAGTCGCACTCCACCGGCTGAGTCCCCTGATGCAATAACTGGTAGAAGGCGTGCTGCGCATTAGGGCCAAGCTGCCCCCACAGCACCGGGCAGGTGGAGTAGTCGATCGCCTGGCCGTGACGCGTGACGGATTTACCGTTGGACTCCATCTCCAGCTGCTCAAGGTAGGCGGCAAAGTACTCCAACCGCCCATCGTAGGGCAGAATCGAGTGGGCGCGGATATCGAGAAAGTTGACGTTCCAGATACCCGCGAGCGCCAGCATCACCGGCAAGTTGTCGGCAAGCGGCGCGGATTGAAAGTGGCGATCCATGGCGTGCGCCCCGGCCAAAAGCGCACGAAAATGGGCCACCCCCACCACCAGCGCAATCGGCAGGCCAATGGTGCCCCAGAGCGAGTAGCGCCCGCCGACCCACTCCCAGAAACGCAGCTGGTGGGCGGGGGCAATCCCCCACTCGCTCATCTTTTCCGGGCAGGCGGAGACGCCGATAAAGTGTTGACGCACCACAAGCTCGGCGCTAATCGGCGTCGCGCCGTGGCGCGTCAGCCGCGCCAGTAGCCAGTCCCGCGCCGTATTGGCGTTGGAGAGCGTATCGATGGTGGTAAACGACTTCGACGACAGCACAAAGAGCGTGGTTTCGGGGTTCAAGCGGCTTAAATAGTCGGCAAGCTGCGAGCCGTCCATGGTCGAGGCAAAGTGCACCTCCACCGGATGGACCTCAAGTGGGCGAAAATCCGCTAGCGCATGGGTGACCATCAGCGGCCCTAAATCCGAACCGCCAACGCCCAAATTCACCACGTCTTTGATGGGCTTGCCGGTGGCTCCGCGCCACTGCCCGGCATGAAGGCGCTCCACCAAGCGCTCCATCTGCGCAAGGCTTTCATGCACGCCCGCCACCACATCCTCACCGTCCACCGTTAAGGAGGCTTCCATAGGCAAGCGCAGCGCTGTGTGCAGGGCCGGGCGGTCTTCGCTGGTATTGACCCGCTGCCCGCTCAGCAGGGCGTCAATCTCCTCGGGTACCTTGGCTTCTTCGGCCAGCGCCAGCAGCAGATTAAGCGTTTCTTGGTTCCAGCGCTGCTTGGAGAGATCCAGCGTCAACCCGGCAATGCGTCGTGTAAAGGTCTCAAACCGCTGAGGATCTTGCTTAAACAGTGTTTTCAGATGCACCGTTTTCTGCACGTCGGCATGGCGCTTAAGCGCCCGCCAAGCCGGCAGTGTATCGGGCGTCGTGGCGTTGGACGTGGATGTTGCGTGCGGTGGTACGGATGCCATGTGCCCTCTCCTGTGGCGTCTTGCTGTGCGGCCGGGCCTGTTCTGCTTCCCGCTAGGCGCGTAAACTATTGCCCCTTTTTTGCGATGAACCCGGCCTGCCCCATGAGTGATGCATCTTACCGCGACGCCATCTTTTCCACACCCCTGGATCGTGTCGCGCGCTTCTCCTTCGACGAACAGGTGGTGGCCTGTTTTCCCGATATGATCCGTCGCTCGGTGCCCGGCTACGGGCAGATTCTGGGCATGCTGAGCCTGATCGCCCAGCGCCACCTGCGCCACGGCGCTCATGTGTATGACCTGGGCTGCTCGCTGGGCGCCTCGGGGCTGGCGCTCGCCGGCGCCCTGCCGTTTGATGCGTTTCGCTACACCGGGGTGGATCTCTCCCCCGCCATGGTCGAGCGCGCGCGCCAAACCTTTCTTGAAGAGTGCCCCGAGCACGCCATGCAGGTGGAAGAGGCCGATATCCGGACACTGGATTACGCCCCGTCGGGCATGATTATTCTCAACTTCACGCTACAATTTTTGCCCCCCGAAGACCGCGACGCCCTACTCGCCAGGCTCTATCAAGCGCTGGAGCCCGGCGGCGTGCTGGTGCTCTCGGAGAAGACAGTGGATATCGATGAGCGCGACAACGCCTGGCGCGTCGAGCGCTACCACGATTTCAAGCGCGCCAACGGCTACAGCGACTTGGAAATCAGCCAGAAGCGCACCGCGCTTGAGAACGTGCTGGTACCCGATACCCTTGAAGCCCACCATGCGCGGCTAAAAAAGGCCGGGTTTCCCCGCTCGCTCACCTGGTTTCAGTACCTCAATTTCGCGTCCATGATCGCCTTTAAGGAGGGTTAAGGTGGCTAATCCCAACACGCCGTTGCCCGAAGACCACCGCTTGCTTTATCAAGCCTTTCTCGACCAGGGGCTCACCCGCTGGCTGGCCAAGCTCCCCGAGCAGCTCGCCGCGGGGCTGGATCGCAAACGCCACGGCGATCTGCCCATGTGGGAAAAGGCCGTGGCCAAGCTGCCCGAGCTCCCGGTTGAACGCCACGTACACTTAGACCGTGACACCGTCAGCGTCGAACTCGCGCTTAGCGATAGTCAGCGCCGCCAGTGCGAAAACCTGCTCAGAAAGCTTGCCCCTTGGCGCAAAGGCCCCTTTGCGCTTGGCGGCATCTTTATTGACACCGAGTGGCGCTCGGACTGGAAGTGGCAGCGTGTCGCCCCGCATTTAGCGCCACTACACTACCGTAAGGTGCTGGATGTGGGCGGCGGGAGCGGCTATCACGCCTGGCGCATGGCGGGCGCCGGTGCGGACTTTGTGCTGGTGATCGACCCCTCGCCGCGCTTTTATTGGCAGTTTCACGCGGTGCGCCACTTTGTTGGCGCAGCCGACGGCCACCGCACGCACTTTCTACCCGTCGGCATAGAGGATGTACCAGAGAACCTGGGCTTTTTCGATACCGTATTTTCGATGGGTGTGCTCTATCACCGCCCCGCACCGCTGGAGCATCTTCAGCAGCTCAAAGCGGCGCTCGCCCCCGGCGGCGAGCTGGTGCTTGAGACGCTCGTGGTGGAGGGCGACGAGCAGACGGTACTGCTCCCCGGTGAGCGCTACGCGGCGATGCCCAACGTCTACTTTCTGCCCTCGTCCAAGGCCCTGTGCCACTGGCTTGAGCGCTGCGGTTTTATTAACGTGCGCGTGGTCGATGAAGCCGTCACCACGCTTGAGGAGCAGCGCTCAACCGAGTGGATGACCTACCAGTCGCTTGCTGATTTCCTCGACCCGCACGACCCTAACCACACACGGGAAGGCTACCCCGCCCCCCGCCGCGCAGTCGTTATGGCCAATAAGCCAGGGTAAGCACTAGCTCAGCATTTCCAGCAGGGTGGGTTGCCAGATATTGAGGGGTATTTCGCCCATATGGCCAAGAAGACGACGCTTATCCACACATCGAATTTGATCCAGCAGGATGCGCGCACTCTTGTCCTGAAAGGCAGCCACAGGGCGGCACCCTAAAGGCTGCCCCTTGCTCGTCACCGGCGCCACGATAACGCGTGGCATAGCGGCGTTCATATCGTCGGGGGAGATCACCAAGGCGGGGCACGTCTTGCGAATCTCTGTGCCGACCGTCGGGTCGAGATTGACCCAGTAGACGTCGCCGCGGCGAATGACGCGGCTCACCACTGCCACTCCTCATTGTCAGCGTCTTCCATGACGTCAGGCCAGGTATCGCTGTCCTGCGCGGCGTTATAGCCTTCAAACCAACCTTGGCGCGGCCGCTTAACCGCTTCGACAACCAGCCGTCGCCCTTCAGAGTGAATTTCCACCTCATCCTCAATCCCCAGCTCGTTGAGCAAGCTCGCCGATATCAGTACGCCTTTCGAGTTACCGATTTTTCTCAAATGCGTACGCATTGATTCCCCCTAAGCACCATTCAGTTATTACTTTGTAATAACATACGGCTGATAAAGAAGTAAAAGCAAGGCGTTTGACTCAGCGCCTTAATATGACGAGCCAGCGGCCGAGGTTCATAATGCTCGCAAGCGAAGCGGCGACGTAGGTGAAGGCGCAGGCAGTGAGCACGTGACGGGCGCCGGGCATGTCGTAGGGGGGAACGTACTCTTTGAGCATGGGTAGAGCGCGGTTGAAACTGGCATCGAACTCCACCGGCAGCGTGACCAAATGCACAACGGCCGCCGTCCCGAAGCTTACCACCGCCATGCCCACCACAAGCGCCAGCCCACCCGGCAGACGGGTCAAAATAAACAGAAATGGCGCGGCCATCATCAGTATTGCGCCGACCTTCTCCGCCTTTTGCGCCAGCTTAACCAGGCGGCTGCGAGCGATCAGCGGCGCGTAGCCTTCAAAGTGCTGAAGGGCGTGACCGACTTCATGGGCGGCGACGGTCACCGCCGTGAGCGAGCGGCCGTCGTAATGCTCAGGGGAGAGGCGCACGCGACGCGCTTCGGGGTCGTAGTGGTCGCCCTGCTCGGTCCGCTCGACTTTCACCCCTTCGATACCCAAACGGCGCAATAAATGATCGGCAAGCTCGGCGCCGGTACCGGGGTAGTCATCGCGCCCCCGGGTATGGCGCCTCAATACCCATTTGGCCCATAGATTGGGCAGTACAAAAATGGCCAATAAAAAAACGATCAATACGACGATCATAGAAAGATGCTCCCGGCTACGCGCTACCCGCCCTCATCCGTGCGGTTATCCGCCACATCACGTTTCACGGCTTGCAGCCCACGAATCGAAATATGCCCGTTCTCAAAGGCATGTTCCGCCATTTTGATGCTATCGGCGGCAAGAATAAGATCACAGGACGTATGCTCAAGTTCACGCTGTAACGTGCGTATGGCCTCCTCGCGCTGCGGGTCGTTACCCACTTGGCGGATATAAATCGCCGCAATACGGTTAGGGTAAACTTTGACAATATCGGCATACACTTCGGGGTCATGCTGGCCGCTGTCGCCAATCAGCACACAGGGCAAGCCATCAAAGAGCTTTAGCATACGATGGATTAAATCGCGCTTATGATCTTCGGCGCGACGTGGCCAGGGGCGGCGCCAGGAGATTCCCCACTCGCGTAGAAACAGAATTGGCCCCACCGGAATACGGTTAAGCTGAAAAAAGGCTTCGAGCAATTCGTAAATCGCCCAGGGGCCGCGCGAGACGTATAGGATAGGCCGTTCGGATTTTTCATTTGCGCCACGATGAAGCGCTTGATAGAGCGAGGCGACGCCGGGAAACGCCGTGCGGCGGTGAGGCTTTTTGACAAACAAGCGGTAGAGCATCTTGAGCTTCTCGGCGACACCGGTAAACATCACCGTATCGTCGATATCGCTGATGATCAGCAAGTCGGCGTCAGGCGATGGCACGAACACCTCCACATGGGTGCGAATGGGGGCTTCCCCTTGCGCTCTTACCCAAATATCCGCACGGTGCCATGACACCTCAATGGGCAGCGGCTGCTCAAGCGGAACCCGCACATCGAAATAGCCATCCCGATCGGTGACGACTTGATGCTGATTCTCGCCCAGGTAAACCTCAACCTCGGTATCGGCGAGTCCGTGGCGGAAGATTCGCCGCGCCACGTCGGCGGTATCGCGCAATATGCCCCGTCGAGGAATCATACGGCCTAGTGTCGCCTGACGAAAAACACGCCCCATGACGAAGGCTTCCCGCTGGGAGCCATAACCCCGGTAGGGGTGAACCACGACGCCGCCGCGGCCACGGTCACGACGAATCGGGGAGGCCACCAAATGCAGCAACCGCTTAATGAAATGCCACACTTTGCGAAGAGCGCGCATCATTTCCACCACCGCTGCCGTGTTGGCGCCCTTGATTTTTGCGACATAAAACGCCCTACCCTAAACGTGTCCACGTAAAGGTACACGTTTTCAGGCAGGGCGTGAATGCGCTTAACAATGGCGCCAAACGCGAATCCCACCGCTTAGAGCAAGGAGCGAATGTCCTTCGCTTCCCAGTGCGGAAAGTGTTTGCGCACCAGGGCATTTAAGTCGCGCTCAAACGCTGCCCAATCGGTTTGCACTGCGGCATCGTTGGCGGCTACCGCGTTGCGAATCATGCCCGCGCCCACGGTGACATTGGTCAGCCGGTCAATGATGATAAAGCTGCCCGTACCGGGACTTTGACGGTAATCATCCACCGGAATTTCCGCCGTCAACTCGACCTCGCAGCGGGCGATCGCGTTAAGCTCAAGCGCATCGCAGGCGTGCTTTTCCAGTGTGTTCACGTCGATTTGGTAATCGATATGGCGCACCTGGCCGGACAAATCACGCGTGGCGAGTTTAAAGTCGTAAAGCTTGCCGGGCGTTAGCGCGTCTTCGTGCATCCAGACGATATCGGCGCTGAAAGCGTTGGAAAGAGGCACCGATTCATCGGCTGCGACAAGCCAATCCCCGCGGGAAATATCGATCTCCTCATCCAGCGTCAGGGTAATCGCCTGACCGGGAAAAGCGGCATCCAGATCACCGTCGAACGTCACCACCCGTTCAATGGTCGCCTGTTTCTGCGACGGCAATGCTTTCACCTGTTGACCGGGCCGGGCGATGCCTGCGGCGAGCGTGCCGCAATAACCGCGAAAATCCAGATGCGGGCGATTCACGTACTGCACCGGCAGGCGCAGGTTGGTCAGATTTTGATCGCGACGAATCTCAACGTTTTCCAAAAGGCTTAACAGCGTCTCGCCGGTATAAGACCGAGCGCCCGTTTGCGGCGCCTGGAAATACCAAGGCATGTTCGCGCTGGGGTTGACCACGTTGTCGCCCGCCAACGCCGAGATGGGCACAAAGCGGATATCCCGGGCATTCAGGTTCTTCGCAAACATTTGATATTCTGAAACAATTTCATCAAAGCGAGCTTGGGAGAACTCCACCAGGTCCATCTTGTTGACCGCTATCACCAAGTGCTGGATACCCAGCAGGTCGGCGATAAAACTGTGGCGGCGGGTCTGCGTCTGCACGCCATAACGCGCGTCGATCAGAATGATGGCCAGGCTCGCGTTCGAGGCGCCCGTGGCCATATTGCGGGTGTACTGCTCGTGCCCCGGCGTGTCGGCGATGATGAACTTGCGTTTCTCGGTGGAGAAAAAGCGATACGCCACGTCAATGGTGATGCCCTGTTCACGCTCGGACTGAAGCCCATCCACCAAGAGCGCCAGATCCACCGTGTCGCCGGTCGTACCGCTGGTCTTGGACGCGGCGGTGATGGCGGCCAACTGATCCTCAAAAATCATTTTCGAGTCGTGCAGAAGCCGCCCGATCAGGGTCGATTTACCGTCATCGACGCTGCCGCAGGTAATAAAACGCAGCAAGTCCTTGTTTTCATGCTCGTGCAGATACTGCTCGATGTTATCGGCAATCAAATTGGATTGGTGAGCCATATTAAAAATACCCCTCGCGCTTTTTACGCTCCATCGAGCCGGCCTGGTCATGATCAATGGCACGACCGCTGCGCTCGCTGGTTTTGGTCAGCAGCATTTCCTGAATAATCTCGGGCAGCGTGGCCGCGTTGGACTCCACCGCGCCGGTGAGCGGGTAGCAGCCGAGTGTACGAAAACGTACCCACTTCTCCTCGGGCACTTCACCAGGCGCGAGCGGCATGCGGTCGTCGTCGACCATGATCTGCATGCCATCGCGCTCGACCACCGGGCGCGGCGCGGCGTAGTAGAGTGGCACAATGGGAATGTGCTCAAGGTAGATGTACTGCCAGATATCCAGCTCCGTCCAATTGGAGAGCGGAAAGACGCGAATGGACTCGCCTTTGTTGACTTTGGCGTTGTAGATATTCCAAAGCTCGGGGCGTTGATTTTTGGGATCCCAGCGGTGGTACTTATCGCGGAAAGAGTACACCCGCTCCTTGGCCCGGCTCGCCTCTTCATCGCGACGCGCACCGCCAAAAGCGGCATCGAAACCGTGTTTGTCCAGCGCCTGCTTGAGCGCCTGGGTTTTCATGATATCGGTGTACTTGGCACTACCGTGGTCAAAGGGGTTGATACCCGCCGCGCGCCCCTCTTCGTTGGTATGGACAATCAGCTCCATGCCCGCTTCCGCCGCCATGCGGTTGCGAAAGGCGATCATCTCGCGGAATTTCCAGGTGGTATCCACGTGCAAAAGCGGAAACGGCGGCGTACCCGGGTAAAACGCCTTACGCGCCAAGTGCAGCATTACCGAGGAGTCTTTGCCGATGGAGTACATCATCACCGGATTGGAAAACTCTGCCGCCACCTCGCGAATAATATGGATCGACTCCGCTTCCAACTGCTTTAGGTGCGTTAGTCGTGCAGCGTCCGGGGCGGCAGGCGCCGACGGGGGGGCCGCCTGCCGGGAGACGGCCTCTTGGGGGGAGACTTCGGAAAGCTGGACCATGTGGCACTACCTCATCGCAAAATCGGGTCTGAAAACGTGCTCTCAAACGACGTTGAATGCGATCAGGGTAACGCTAGGCCAATAATAACCCAAAAGAATTAATGACTATCTTTTTATTCCACTTTAACAACAACCGCAGCGCTTGTCTGAGCGCGACGCTTTGTGGGATTAGCGTGCTTCCCTCGACAGGCTCGGGATGAATGGATGTGCGGATTGAATGAGATGTGTGGATATGGATGTACGGACAGGCGCGCCTAAGTTACAGATCCACTCGCTCCACCCAAGTTTGCCACTGCTCTCCTTTAAGCTCTAAGACGCGATACCCTGGGCGCGAGGCTTCGTCGAGGGCGAAGTCATCGGCACCGGGAAGAAACTGATCCGCTGTCGCGGGGCAGCCGTAGACCTTAGCCTGCCCTTCGCTCATACCTACCCCAAGTGCCTGCGTCTGCGCAAAGGCTTGATGCGCGTGCCCGAAAACAATCAGCTTTACCTGGCGGTAGGCGCTAAGCACCTGCCAAAACGCCTCACGATCTTCCAATCCAATCGCGTCCAACCAGCGTGCGCCCACCTCAACGGGGGGGTGATGCATGGCAATCAGCGTCGGGCGAATATCGGTCTCTAGCCGCTCGGCCAGGGCGGCAAGCCGCTTGGGCCCAAGCTCACCATGGGGCTGACCGGGCACTTGCGTGTTCAGCAGCAGCATGCGCCAATCATCAAGGTCGACCTCGTCAAGCAAGGGGTGTTCAGCTTCCATTAACCCAACGTGATCGTGGTTGCCCGGCAGCCAAAACCAGGGACAAGGAAACGCCCTAAGCGCCTCGGCCGCGTGCGTATAAGAGGCCGGCGTTTCATCCTGGCTGACATCCCCGGTTACAAGCACGATATCGGGATGTTCGGCTTGGGCCGCCTCGACCACCGCCTTGAACTGCTTCAGCGGAACCCCGGTGCGTGAACGCGCTAAAGGGTCGGCATGCAGGTGCGCATCGGTAATCTGCACGATGCGCATCAAGGCATCTCCGGTACGTGCTCGCTACGCCCATGAGCAAGGCCATGGGCCAGCCACTCCCCGAGGAAGCGGTTGAGCTGAAGCTTCTCGTCGGGTTGATGCATGCGCGGGTTGGGGTAGCGATAACGGCCGTGAAAATGGCGCTCGCGCTGAAAATCGGTGACTTCCGCCATGCGCACGTCGTGGTAAAGGTGAACGCGCATTCTGGGGCTTTCGAGTACGTGATCCAGCGGCCCTGTCTGAGACACTTGGATCATCGTGGTATAGGGCGCGTTTTCTTGAATATACAAGTGCAAGGCATGGGTGCCCGCTTCGCTCAGAGGGATATCGCGGCTCTGCCCTTGCTCCATATCCCCCACCAGACGAATCAGGCGCAGATAGTTGGCACTGCACTCGCCCTGCAGGGATTTTAAATCGGTCACATAGGCGGTTTTGGCCATGCGGGCTCCTGTCGGTCTTGTGCTTGGGCATGGGGTCTTTTCACGCTTTTCAGATCAGGTAAAGCGCAAAGCGTTATCCGGCAACGCACGCAGTGAGGCGCGCTGGCCAGCCAGCCAGTGCAGGCCAATCAAGGTCGTGGCGTTATCGAGTCGCCCCTGCTCAAGAAGTTCCCACGCCTCACGAAAAGGTACCACGTGCACGCGAATATCTTCATGCTCTTCGTCTACCCCGTGAATACCGCCTAGCCCTTGGGTATCGGTTAACCCACAAAAAAGTGTCACGCGCTCGCTGCAAGCGCCGGGGCTGGGGTAATACATATGGATCTTTTTCAGCTCGACGATGTCGCAGGCGGCTTCTTCACGAGCCTCGCGGCGTGCCACGCTTTCAAGGGTTTCATCGGCGTCGACCAGGCCCGCGACCAGCTCCAACTTCCACGCCGAATCGGAGTCGTCAATCGCCCCCGCGCGTAGCTGCTCGACAAGCACTAGCGCATCGCGTGCCACGTCATAAAGTAGCACTCCCACCGCGTCATGGCGAAAGTGCACTTCACGGCGCATGGTGTCGCTAAAGCCACCTTCAAACAGACGATGGCGCAAGGTAAGCGCTTCCAAGCGGAAAAAGCCCTCCTGCAGCACCTCGCGCGACATCACTTCAACATCGTCTCGTCCGAACGCGGGGGTCATCAGCGCTGACGATGAGGTTGGCGTAAATGATGCCATGTATCACTCCCAATAAGCATATCGCACTATTATCGGGGGTGATTGGCACGAATGCCACCACCGCACGGGCTGAGATATCCGCTAAAGGCTACCCAACAGCGCCTTGGCATCGTTGCGCAGGGCTTCATCTGATGCTTTGCGACCCTCGCGCGCCGTCCCGTTCACCGCGCGTTGGGCATGCGCTTTTGCCGCTTGGGTATTGCCTTCCTCTTCTAGGAAAGAGGCGTAATAGTAGTTCACATCAATGCCGTCGGGGCGGATGTCCAAGGCGCGCTGAAACATTCGCTCAGCGGTCTCGCTATCGCCAAAGCTAATCAACCCACCCGGCACCCGATCATAAAGCGCCCCCAGCGTGACGTAGGCCGAGCCATTGTTGCCGGCAGGGTCTAGCTCAATGGCGCGCTCCAGTGCATCGCGAGCCTCCTTGGCGCTGCCAAGCGCACCTAAACCGCCCTGCTCGCGGGCATAAGAGGCCAGCACAACGCCTTGCCATATCAGCACATCGGCGGCGTCGCTGTGCTGCTTCGCGAGTGTTTGGACTTCCTCCGCCAAGGCTTTGAGGTTCTCTTCGCGTTCGCTCTTGGGCGTCTGTGTGACCGTATGCTCCCACCGGTTTTTAAGCGCAAATAGTGCGTTTTCATACGCGTTCGCGCTTACGCTAACCAGTACCAAGGAGGCGCCGATAAGCGCTGTCGCCAAGCATTTATTAGGTGTGAATCGCATACATCGCTCCTGAGTTGTTGTTGTCGCCGGGAAAGCCCGTCAAAACGCGGCTCAATCACGCGGCTTCGCCTAATGTAACGAACGTTTGAATTAATCGCCAGCTCAACGCATCGTGCTTGGCAGCGCTAGGTGATCTTTTTTAAAGTGAGCGCTCTTACTCTTTAGAGAGGCGTGGAAAGTGAAAGGCAGACACATGACCCGCTGGCGCGATCCCGCCAAGGACCCGCGCCAGGAGCCCAAAAGCAACGTGATCACCGCCGAAGGCGCGGCGCGGCTGCGCGGCATTCTGGATCATTTATCGCGGGTGAAACGCCCCGCGCTCTCCACCAAGGTGGGCGAGGCGGCAGCCCTTGGCGATCGCTCGGAGAACGCCGACTACACGTACAACAAGAAGGAGTTGAACCGCGTCATCGCACGCATTCGCTATCTCACCAAGCGCCTTGACGAGCTGCAGGTGATCGACCGACTGCCCGCCGATACCAGTAAGGTGTTTTTTGGCGCTTTCGTCGCGCTTGAAGATGAAGAGGGCGAAACGCTCGACATTCGCCTGGTCGGCCACGACGAAACCGATACCACCAAGCACTGGATTAGCGTCGATGCACCGCTCGCCAAGGCGCTATTGGGTAAAGAGGTGGACGACGAAGTGACGGTCACCACCCCGGCGGGCGATACCACCTACTTGATCACCGCTATCGACTACCGCGACCCTGCGCGATAAACCTTGAAACGGCGGTTATCGGCCAGTATCTCAAAGCCACCAAATGCCTGCGCCAACCGCTCGGGATAGGGCAGAAACCCATTCGCCACCAAAATGAGCTGCCCGCCGCGCGTAAGGTGGTGCGGTGCTTCGCTTATCAGCCTCCCCGCCGCGCCGTAATGAATATCGCGCTCCTGGTGAAACGGGGGGTTGCTGATGATGAGATCAAACCGCTCCTGGTCGATCGCATGGTACACATCGCTGGCGACTACCCGGCCCGTTAGCGCATTGGCCTCAAGCGTTTTTCGTGCCGCTTCCACGGCGAAGTCGCTGATATCCACGGCGGTCACGTCGTGGCCGCGCCGGGCCAGCCAAGCGGTGATAATGCCATCGCCGCAGCCCACATCGAGAATGCGCTGCGTTTGGGCCGGCAAGGCAGTGGCTAACGTCTCTAATAGCAGTGCCGTGCCGTCATCGAGCTTGCCATGGCCAAACACCCCCGGATGGCTGTAAAGCGTTAAGTCGAGCGCCTCGAAGGCGACCCAGGCGGCGTCGCTTGGCTGATCAAGCGGCTCGGTACGCGTGACAAATAGCGAGCAGCGCCGAGCGCTGTCGAGCTTATCGCACGCAAGCCCGAGCTCGGCGAGCACTTTAGGCACCCGCTTAATACCTCCCTGATGCTCTCCTACGAATGCTAACGGCGTACCCGGTGGCAAGTGCGCGCACAGCCACGTCAGCCACCAGACACCAAGCTGGTGCGCTTTAGGCCAGAACAGCACCACGCGAGCATCATCGGGCATTACGCACTGCCCAAACGGCGACTGCGCGATTTTGCCCGCGCGCTGCCACTGCTCACGCATGCCCGCATCCGCGCTGACGACCCCACTGCTATTTTCCACCAGCCACGCATCCGCAGGCGGCGCCACCGCCCACAGCATGGGCTCCGGCGCCGCCCCAAAGTAGCGGGCGAGCAGTTGGCAGGTAGAGCTTTCACTTTTACTAGGGCTCTCGCGTTTGAGGGTGCCGCTCATGCAAAGGATCTCCGAGGGGTTTACGCCGTTTTAAGCTGTTTTGATCAGGGTATAGAGCAGATAGCGCCCCAGGCGCCAATGGGGGTCAACGCGGGCGTAGGCTTTTTCTAGGGCAAAAAGTGTCGAACGCTGTGCCTGTGTCGCCGCGGGCTCGCGTAAATAGTCCTGAAAAATTCGAATACCCGCGACATGGGCAAGCGTCAAGCCCACCTCGCCACTCCACTGCTCAATCTGGGCATGGGTAAGCGGCGAGATGGGCGTTAGACGCTGGCCTTTGCCAAGTCCTTCAAGCTCGTCGCTTAACGCTTTGTGCATGTTGCCCTTCACGACGTTGGAGAAGCGTAGCGCATCGCGATTAAACACCATCAGGCTGAGCTGACCGCCCGGGGCCAAACGCTGGCTGAGCTGATAAAGCGCCGCGCGAGGGTCGCCGAGCCACTCCAGCACAGCGTGGCAAGTGATCAATGCCCAAGGGCCGGGCGCGACTTGCGAAAGCCGCTGTAGCGGCGCTTGCACGTAGCGCACCCGCGCTTTAATCGCCTCCTGCCCCTCTATTTCACGCTGCGCGCACGCCAGCATATCGCCCGAGGGCTCGGCAAGCGTCACGGCGTGGCCGCGCCGGGCAAACCACGCCGCTTGCTGGCCCAAGCCGCCTCCGACATCCAGCACCGGCTGCTGGTCGAAGGTGAGCATTTCGGGCAGCAGCGCATCGAGCAGCGCTAATCGCAAAGCCCCGCGCGGTGCGTCATACAGCGAACGCGCGAACTTATCCGCCATGCCGTCAAAATAACGATCCCCTTCGGGAGTTAGCTCAAACGCCTTCTTTGCACCTTTCACACGCACCTATTCACTATCGATCTATATGGTTTTGGACGCTTTCTCATGCAACATGGCGGCGTAGTTTACGCCAATTAACGCGACGACTTCACGCAAACTCACTTGGTGGTTCATCGCGCCGTTTACCGGTATAAACCACGAATCCCCTTTTGCTGAACATCGGCGCATCTTGATCTAGCGCAATTTTGCTCCCTAACAGGCGCACAGGCGAATAGGCAATGCTGGGCTTTATCGTGCATGATGAGCCTAGAACTCACGTCAAGAGAGGATAAGATGGCAAATCCCAAGAACGCGCATGATAGCGCTATGCCCTCTGTGCTTAATGAACACGGCGCGGAAGAGGTCATCCAACGGATTGGCCATTTGACGCGCATGCTGCGTGAAAGCATGAAGGAGCTTGGGCTTGATCAGCAAATCGAGCAGGCCGCCCAAGCCATTCCTGATGCCAGCGAGCGACTCCGGTACGTCGCCTCAATGACCGAACAGGCGGCCGAGCGCTCACTCAATGCCGTTGAGCGTGCCCAGCCGACCCAAGATCAGCTCGAAAGTGAAAGCCAAACACTCTCCAAGCGCTGGGAAGCCCTGGAAAACCACGACGACCCGCTAAGCAATGAGCAGCTTATTGCCGACACGCGCCACTTTCTTGCCGAGCAAGTCCCTAGCCAGGTCGGTATCGCGCAAAAAGAGCTCCTTGAAGTCATGATGGCGCAAGACTTCCAGGATTTAACCGGCCAAGTCATCAAAAAGATGATGGACGTGATCCAAACCATCGAACAGGAACTGGTGCAAGTGCTGATGGAGAGCGCGCCGGGCGTTACGGAAGGCGTGAACCTCAAGGATGAGCGCGACGAGCACGCCAAGCTACGCAATGGCCCGCAAATGGATAAAGAGAAAGCGGATGTGGTCAGCGGCCAGGATCAAGTCGATGACCTTCTCGACGAGCTAGGGTTTTAACCACGCTGGCTTTGAATTGCCTACCCCCACCATAAACCCACGAGTAGCAAGGCCAGTGTGCTCAGTAACGCCGCGACATTGGCCGCCAACAATGGCGGCCATGCGGGCTCTTCTAAGGAGTGCGTGACGTTAAGTTTTACACTCAGCCAAGCCATGACCGGCAGCGGAATGAGCGCTAACACGCAGAGCGTGGGTAGTATGCCTTGCCCAATGCCGATCGCGATCACGCCATAAGCGGCCAGCACTAGCCCTGCCACCACGCGCGCCCCAACGCCTTTGCCAAAGGCAATCAGAAGATGCCGCCGCCCCACTTCACGGTCAGCCTCGACATCGGGAAATTGATTTAACAGCAACAGTTCGCTGACCAGCAAAAGCACCACCAATGTCACCGTCCACACGGCGGCGGTCAGCTCCCCACCCAGCGCCAGCAAACTGCCCATGACGACAATGGCAAAACCAAGCCCCGGTGCGAGAAGGCATAAAAGCGGTGAGCGCGTGAGCCATCGCGTGTACGCCATGACGAGCAATACACCGCCTGCCCCCAACGGCAAAAGCGCCCCGCCCCGCAGCCAGACAAAGTAGAGCCCCATACCCACCACAAGCCCCAGTGACAACAGCGCCCCCCAGCCGACCAGCGATGCCGCCGCCGGCTCCGCCGGTAGCGCGCCACTTCCGCCCGAGAACAGTGTGCGCTGGGTGATGGCATCCAACCCCGAGCGGAAATCGTCGTACTCATTGAGTAGGTTGACGGCAATATGCGCCAGCAGCGCCGCCAACAGAATCAAGACACCATGCAAAGGCGCTATCGCGACGGATTGACGCGCGACCAACGCCAACGCCAACCCGACGCAAAGTACGGCGAGGATCAAAAAACCGGGCCTCGAAGCGGCCATAAGGGGTTGCCAATGCATAGGTTCTCCTTGTCGGTGACCGCACATAGTGTAAGTTAGGGCTAATCAAAAGCGTATCCGGCTATCGAAGGGGGGATGATGGAACAACTCACCAGCGAATTTATCACCTCCAATCAGTCCGCCCTGCATCTTGCACTCGCCCTGTTGCTGGGCACGCTGATTGGCATTGAGCGCGGCTGGGTCGCGCGCGATAGGGGCGCCGGTTCACGTGTGGCAGGGGTTCGCACCCACGCGCTGATTGGGCTTTTGGGCGGGGTGTCGGGGCTTTTGGCTGAAACGCTGACGCCTTGGGCCTTCCCGCTGATGTTTCTTGGGCTGTCCGTTATTGCACTGGTGGGCTGGCGCGAAAAGGTAGCGCAAAGCGGCGACGTGAGCATCACCGGGTTGATTGGCCTGCTGTTGGCGTTTTCGTTTGGTGCCATGGCCGTGGCCGTTAGCCCGGCGTTGGCGACAGCCTGCGCGGTTATCACCGCGGTGATTCTGGACAATAAGCGTGAAATACATGGCCTTTTGCACAAACTGCAGTCCCATGAGCTTGATGCCGCGCTTAAACTGCTGCTGATTTCGGCGGTCATGCTGCCATTGCTACCCAATCAGGGCATGGGGCCGGGCGGGGTACTCAACCCCTACCAGCTATGGTGGATGGTGGTGATGATCGCCACCATCTCCTTTGTCGGCTACTTCGCGATCCGTTTTGGCGGCGCAGAGAAAGGCATTCTGTTCACCGGCCTGTTTGCGGGACTCTCCTCTTCAACGGCGCTCACGCTGCATTTTGCCAGGCAGTCGCGCGTGGAAACCGCGCTTAGCCCTTTGCTGGCCTCGGGTATCTTAATTGCCTGCGGCACCATGTTTCCCCGCATCATCATCTACGCCGCGATTATTCATCCAGCGCTGATTCCTCCGCTGATTCTCCCCGTTACACTGATGGCGCTAAGCCTCTACCTGCCGGCCCTGCTCATCTGGTATCAACAACGCCGGGGCGACGCTATCGATACCCCGGAACTCAACCAGAACCCGCTTGAGTTGCGTACCGCGCTGATGTTTGGCGCCTTACTCACTGTGATTATGCTGCTAGGGAAGTGGCTGCGTGAAGCGCTGGGTGATACCGGCGTTTACCTGCTGGCCACGGTCTCGGGCATTGCCGATGTCGACGCCATCACGCTGTCGCTAGCGCGCATGGCGCAGGACGACTTAAACATCGCCAGCGCGGTACTGGGCATTATCATCGCCGCCTCGGTCAATAATGTGGTGAAAGGCGCGATGGCTACCGGCCTCGGTGCTCGCGCCCTGGGATGGCGCATTGCCTTGCCCATGCTTGCCTCCGTTTTACTTGGCATCGTGAGTGCGTGGGGCACGATGTTTTTCTATTAGAGATGAAGGGCACAAGGCTATAGCACTTGTCTATTAAAACAGTGATAAAAAGCAAATGGTGGCTATGGCGTTCGTGTTCTATAAATATGAAGCGAAGCTTAGAGGCACAGCTTATCTCGTAAGCATTAACGGTCATCATTGTTCGATATCAAGGTGAGCGAGAAATAGTTTTGCTGCCCCCAGGCTCGGCGTCTATGTTACATGCGTGATTTGGTTGCAACCGTGACCCAATGCGAAACAGAGAGTGGAGGATTCAATGAGCGAACACACAGGTAAGTGCCCAGTAATGCACGGTGGTAACACCACAGAGGGCAACTCCAACATGGACTGGTGGCCGGAAGCCCTGAACCTGGACATACTTCACCAGCATGACCGCAAGACCAACCCCATGGGCGAAGACTTCGACTATCGCCAAGAAGTCAAAAAGCTCGACTTCGATGCGCTCAAGAAGGACGTTCACGCCTTAATGACCGATAGCCAAGAGTGGTGGCCGGCCGATTGGGGCCACTACGGCGGTCTGATGATTCGCATGTCATGGCACGCAGCCGGTACCTACCGTATCGCCGATGGCCGTGGCGGCGGCGCCACGGGTAACCAGCGCTTCGCGCCGATTAATAGCTGGCCGGATAACGTGAGCCTGGATAAAGCCCGCCGCCTGCTGTGGCCGATCAAGAAAAAGTACGGCAACAAAATCAGCTGGGCCGACCTGATTATTTTCGCTGGTAACGTGGCCTACGAATCCATGGGGCTGAAAACCTTTGGCTTCTCCTTCGGTCGCGAAGATATCTGGCACCCGGAAAAAGACACCTACTGGGGCGCCGAAAAAGAGTGGCTGGCACCGTCTGACGAGCGCTACGACAACGTCGATGATCCCGGCACCATGGAAAACCCGCTGGCCGCGGTGCAGATGGGTCTGATTTACGTCAACCCAGAAGGCGTAAACGGCGTTCCCGACCCGCAGAAGACCGCCGAGCAGGTACGCGAAACCTTCGCCCGCATGGCGATGAACGACGAAGAGACCGCCGCCTTGACCGCCGGTGGCCACACCGTGGGCAAATGCCACGGTAACGGTGACGCTGAAGCACTGGGTCCGGAGCCCGAAGCCGCGGACGTGGACGAGCAGGGCCTAGGCTGGCGTAACCCCAACATGCAGGGCAAAGCCGCCAATGCGGTGACGTCGGGCATCGAAGGCGCCTGGACGACACACCCCACTCAGTTCGACATGGAGTACTTCGACCTGCTGTTCGGTCACGAGTGGGAGCAGAAAAAGAGCCCCGCTGGTGCCTCGCAGTGGGAACCGGTCGACATGAAGGAAGAAGACAAGCCGGTTGATGCCACCGACATGACGACGCGCCGTAATCCGATCATGACCGATGCCGACATGGCCATGAAGGTGGATCCGACATACCGGGCGATCTGCGAAAAATTCAGGGCGGACCCTGAGTACTTCAAGGACTGCTTTGCGCGTGCCTGGTTCAAACTGATCCATCGCGACCTGGGCCCAAAAGAGCGCTATATCGGCCCGGAAGCGCCGTCTGAAGACCTGATCTGGCAGGACCCGGTTCCGGCTGGCAGCACCGACTACTGCGAAGAAGTGGTCAAAGAGCAAATCGCCAATAGCGGCCTGAGCGTGAGCGAGATGGTCTCCACCGCCTGGGATAGCGCCCGCACCTTCCGCGGCTCCGACAACCGTGGTGGCGCCAACGGCGCGCGCATCCGTCTTGCCCCGCAGAAGGATTGGGAAGGCAATGAGCCCGAGCGCCTGGCCAAGGTGTTGAAAGTTTATGAACAAATCGCCGCCGACAACGGTGCCAGTGTGGCCGATGTGATCGTACTCGCCGGCAGCGTGGGCATCGAGCAGGCAGCCAAAGCCGCTGGCCACGATGTACGGGTTCCGTTCACGCCCGGCCGCGGTGATGCCACCGATGAGATGACCGACGTCGACTCCTTTGAGCCGCTGGAACCGCTCGCCGATGGCTTCCGTAATTGGCAGAAGAAGGACTACGTCGTCAAACCCGAAGAGATGCTGCTCGACCGCGCGCAGCTGATGGGGCTGACAGCGCCGGAAATGACGGTGTTAATCGGCGGGATGCGCATGCTCGGCACCAACCACGGTGGCAGCAAGCACGGTGTTTTCACCGACCGCGAAGGCCAGCTGACCAATGACTTCTTCGTTAACCTGACCGATATGCGTTATACCTGGAAGCCGGCGGGCAACAACGTCTACGAGCTCCGTGACCGCAAGACAGACGAGGTGAAGTGGACCGCTAGCCGCATCGACTTGGTGTTTGGCTCCAACTCGATTTTGCGCTCCTATGCCGAGGTCTATGCCCAGGACGATAACGAAGAGAAGTTTGTCAACGACTTCATCAAAGCCTGGACCAAGGTAATGAATGCGGACCGCTTTGATGTAGAGAAATATCAAAGTGCTTAATCCAGCGAGCTGACATGAGTCTTAGACTCACCGCACCCAACCGCGCCCCTTGAGGCGCGGTTTTTTGTGGGTTATGCCTCAATGGGTGGCGCGTAAATCACACAGCAGTCACGGCCGCTATTTTTCGCTTGATAAAGCGCCTCGTCCGCCTTGATAAGCAACGTTTTAGGCTCTTTAGCATGATCGGGATAAGTGGCCACGCCACAGGAAAGGGTAAGGCTCTCTATCTCACGGCTCTCATAGCGAAAAGTGTGTTGCCGAACCCTCTCAAGGAGCGACTTCGCGCGTGACGCGGCCTCCTCCATCGCCACACCAGGAAGCAGGGCCACAAACTCCTCGCCACCCAAACGACACACCACATCCGCACCACGAAAATGGCGCTTGAGTAATGCCGCCACGCCTTTTAACACCGCATCGCCCGCATCGTGACCGAGAGAGTCATTGATGTTTTTAAAGTGATCTAAATCCAACATCAAAAGCGAAAGCCGGCCGCCTTGACGCTCAGCACGACGAAACTCATGCTCAAGCAGGCTATCAAAATGGCGCCGGTTACTTAGCCCGGTCAACGAATCCTTTAGCGAGAGCCCTTCCAGCTCATGCACGAGCCTATCGAGCTCGGCCGTTCGCGCGAACACTTTGTCCTCAAGCGTTTGATTGACGTGAGCCAATTGCCGCTGAGTCTCGCGGTAGTGCCAAAGCGATATACCCACAATCGCGATGGAAAACCCTAAAGTGCCCACATTGAGTGGCACGATGCGCCACGGGAGAAAACCATGAGCTACCAGCATATCCACGAAGAGCAGCACGGCAAAAATAGCAAAACTGAGCACCAGTAAACGCTGCTCTAACCCAAAACGGCTAAAGCGGCGCACCGCAATCAACAGCATCAGGGGCAGCGTGACCGCCAATAGCGCATCAAAGACGGGAAACGTCAGCGATAAACTGATCATTCCCGCTTTGACCAACCCAATCGCCCCAATCAGGTAGGCAAGATGTAGCTGCCAAAGACGTGCCATCCAGCGCCGGGATCGACCCGGCACCCAGTAACTCAGCAATAGCCCCATCGCCACGGGCAACATATAGTAGCTACTTGCCCGCAAGGTATCCCAAGCCAAAGCACTCTCAGCGATGAGCTGTCGGGCGGGCGCCTCGGCCAGCAGCATAAGGCCCGCGGAAAGCGAAAACAGCGCGATCGCGGCAAACCCCCGCCTCTCAGGCCCCATAAGTGCAAAAATGACGGCCAAAATAGCGATTAGAAGGCTAAAGGCACTGACCGCCAGATCCATTGCCGAGCGCTTAATCACTTTATGAAAGCCGTCGATGCGATCCATCAGCTTGACCTCGCCCCACAGGCCAATATCGGTGTAATACGAAAACACACGGATAGACATTGGCTTGCCGGCAAAATCTTCGGGCAGCTCAATCATATGCCAGGGCCAGCCGACAAAATCACCTTTGCCCTCGGCGTCGAACTCCCCGTGCTGATAAATCAGCGCATCATCCAGGTAAACTTGGGCGATTAAATCAATGCTGGTGATATACAGCACCGGGTCTCGCCACTCCCCTTCGGGCAGAACCGTGCGAAACCAGACGTGCTGCCGCCCCTCCCTCTCAGGGGGGCTAGCAGGAAAAGAGATCGCGTGCCACGGCGCCGATTCATCCCTCAGCCAAACGGGATTACCCTTCTCATCTAGGGGGGAATCGCCCCAGCGGTACTCCCAGTTATTCAGTGGCGCGGGCGGGGTATCTGCCAAGCTGCTGCCACACGTCAAAAGCAGCATAACGAGCGCCATACACGGCAGAAGGTGAATGCGCATGGCGGCTCCTTTTCACAAGGGTTAGGAAATAATACGCCAAATCTTGATAACACATTAAACGATTAACTCACCTTGTATTACATATCAGCCTAAATAAATAATTTAAATATCTTCTGTTACTTTTTACCGCCGTGCGCAATCTTTACGCCGGTTGATTTACCCAGCCAATCAAGAAGTTTGTCCTTGCGGCACAAAACGTCGCACCTTGGCGTTAAGATGGGGGATCAATGGGCAAGACAGGAGCGCGCTATGCAGTGGGGACAAGTACTCGATGTGACATCGCCTTCATCCACCGATGAGCACCACGATCCCGAGGAGCGCCTTTTCGCCCAGTTAATCACCGCGCGCATGGTGATGTTTCAAGGCAAGGACGGCTCGCTCGATGACGAGGATTGGCAGAGCCTCTTTGGCTGGCTGGGTATCAAATTACCCCAAGGTGCCGAGAACAGTCGCCGTTACAGCGATTATGCCCCGGCGCTAAAGCGTTGGTGGAAACGCGCTACCCGCGAGCTTGACCCGGATACACCGGTAACCGGTACTTTGACCACACTCTGCGCGCATGTGGCCGATCTGTTGCAGCTAACGCCGTTGGAACGCGACCTGCTTACCTTAACGTGGCTGCGTCTGCGCCACCCCAATATGAACCCGATTTTGACCTGCGTTGAGGAGACCCGCGCCAAGAAGCTGCTGGCGCAATTAACGGGGTACGGCAGCGATGAGATCCATCTGGGCTTGCAAGAGCGCGGCCGCTTGAAAATGCTGGGGCTTTTGTCCCACAACAAGAGTTACCGCCCGCTCGACCTGGATGACACCTTGTCGACAGGGCCGATGCTGCGAAGCCTCGCCCCGCTGGTGAACCACGACGTCGCCACGCTCTCCTCCCAGGCGCTACGCGGCTTTATCACCGACCGGCTAATGAGCCTTTGCCCCACTCAGCCAGCGGGAACGTTTTCGCTGGCAAGCTTTGATGCCGTTCCCCTGCGCCAACTCGCGGTCGATTACCTGCGCCAGGCGCTAGACACGCACCAAGCCGGTGCCAATGTATTGATCTACGGCGCTCCCGGCGTGGGCAAGACCGAGCTGGTCAAAACCTTGGCCACCCAGCTGGGCGTGCCGCTTTACGGCGTGCCGGTGGTGGATCAGGACGACGACGTGCTGACCCCGAGTAAACGTCTGAGCCGCTATCAGGTCGTACAGAAGCTGATCGATCAACGCCAGGGCCTTGTGATGTTTGATGAGATCGAGGACGTCATCAACGACGAGGAGGCGCTGCCCAAGGGCTGGATGAACCAGCTTTTAGAGAGCAACCCTAAGCCTGGGCTCTGGGTAAGCAACAGCGTTCACTGGCTCGACCCCGCGTATTTGCGTCGCTTTGACATGATCATTGAAGTGAAAGCCCAGCACGGCGAGCAAGCCAAGGCGCACTACCGCCAGTTGCTCGACGAACTACCGGTAACCCCCCAGGGGCGCCAGCACCTGGCCGAGCAGCCGTGGATGACGCCGGCGGCGGCGCAGCAGCTGTGCCGCTTGGGCACGCTATTGAACCCGCGCACCCCACAGCGCAACGAGCAGCATATCGACACGCTGATGTCGCACCGTTTGCACGCCCTGGGCGAAGCGAGTTCGCGCGTGCTACCGGATGCGTCTCACGCTGCCGGGCCAAGCATGCCCGAGTACCGCCTCGAATGGCTCAATACCCGCCCGGGGCTTGAGAGCATTGTGCAGCGCCTAACCCGCCGACAGCGCGGCCGCTTGTGCCTGCATGGCCTACCCGGCAGCGGCAAGACCGCCCTGGCACAGCACTTGGCTAAGCGCTTGGATCGCAAGCTTATCACCGCTCATGCGAGCAGCTTGCTGGACAAGTTTGTTGGCGGCACGGAGGGGAAACTCGCGGCGCTGTTTCAGCAGGCGCGCGAGCAAAAGGCCGTGCTGCTGCTGGATGAGGTGGATACGCTACTCATGCAGCGCGATAACGGCATGCAGAGCTGGGAGATCTCGCACACCAACGAGCTCTTGGTGCAGATCGAGAACTTCGACGGCATCTTGCTGGCCACCACCAACCGCGTGGATAGCCTTGATCGCGCCGTGATGCGCCGCTTTGATCTCAAGGTGGAGTTCTTACCGCTCGACCCCGAGCCGCTGCGCGACTTGCTTAAGTCGGTGCTCCCCGAGCGCGACCACCCTCGCCTGGCCACCATCCCCGCGAGCCACCTGGCCCAGCGCCGCGTCACCCCCGGCAATGTGCGCACCGCCCTGGATCAACTCGACCTGCGCGGTCTCCCCATCCGCTTGAACACGCTAATGGACGCCCTCACCCTGGAAGAGCGCGAACAGCACGGCAAGCGCCAGCCGATAGGGTTTGTTTAGCCAATAGCACGTGAGAAGAGTACGTGAAAACAGTACTTGAGAAGAGTACGTAAGAAGAGTGCGTGAAAACAGTACGTAAGAAGGCCGCGAAATGGATCACTTGCAGCGCGACATACAACGCTGCCCCCGCGTCGCCGTGTACGGCACGCTCAAACGGGGCTATCGCAATCACACCTGGCTAGAGGGCGCCACCCTGCTCGGCCAGGACCGCTTGACCGCGCTCAGCCTCTACGACCTTGGCCCCTATCCAGGGGCCAAGCGTGAAGCCTCCCGCGGTACGGTGATCGAGGTTTACGCGATCGACGCCAGGCAGCTGGCCCGACTCGATGAACTAGAAGACTTTATCGCCCATGCCCCGCATACGGGCGTTTACGACCGCGCTATTTTCGCCACCCAGCACGGCGAGGCCTGGTGCTATCTCTACAACGCCGATATCGAAGGTGCATTGCGCATCGAGAGCGGCGAGTGGTAGGCCCATCGCCCTCGGCTTACTGGCAGCCCCTCAGATCACACCTTGGCTGCGCAAGTAGTCATCGTAGCCACCGCTGAAGTCGACGATGCCATCGCTGCTCATATCGAGCACCCGCGTGGCCAGCGAGGAGACAAACTCGCGGTCGTGGCTGACAAAAATCAGCGTGCCGGGGTAGTTCTCCAGCGCCAGGTTGAGCGCCTCGATGGACTCCATGTCGAGGTGGTTGGTGGGCTCGTCCATCAACAGCACGTTGGGCTGGGTCAGTGTCAGCTTGCCGAACAGCATGCGCCCCTGCTCGCCGCCGGAAATCACCTTCACCGATTTGTCGATATCGTCGCTGGAGAACAGCATCCGCCCCAGCGCGCCCCGCACCACCTGCTCACCGCCTTGCGTCCACTGGGACATCCACTCGAACAGCGTGGCGTCGACGGCAAAATCGTCGCCGTGCTCCTGAGCGAAGACGCCAACGTCGGCGCTATCGGTCCACTTCACCTCCCCGGCATCCGGGTGCAACTCGCCCGCCAGGGTCTTAAGCAGCGTGGTCTTGCCAATGCCGTTGGGGCCAATGATGGCAATTCGCTCACCCGCTTCTACGGTCATGGAGAGCCGCTCAAAGAGAGGCGCATCGTCGTAGCCCTTGGTGATGGCCTCGACATTGACGGCATTGCGGTGAATCTTTTTGGCCTGGTCGAAGCGGATAAAAGGGCTCACCCGGCTCGACGGCTTGATCTCCTCAAGCTTGATCTTGTCGATCTGGCGCGCCCGGGAGGTAGCCTGCTTGGCCTTGGAGGCATTGGCCGAGAAACGGCTGACGAACTGCTGCAGTTCGGCGATCTGGGCTTTTTTCTTGGCGTTGTCGGCGTACTGACGCTCACGCACGGCGGTGGCCGCGGTCATGTAGTCGTCATAGTTGCCAGGGAACAGCGTGATCTCGCCGTAGTCCAGGTCCGCCATGTGGGTGCAGACACTGTTAAGAAAGTGACGATCGTGGGAAATGATGATCATGGTACTGCTGCGCGCACGGAGCACATCCTCCAGCCAGCGGATGGTATTGATATCCAGGTGGTTGGTGGGCTCGTCGAGCAGCAATACATCCGGGTCGGAGAACAGCGCTTGGGCCAGCAGCACGCGCAGCTTCCAGCCCGGCGATACCTCGCTCATGGGGCCGTAATGCTGCTCGATGGGAATACCCAGACCCAGGAGCAGCTCACCCGCCCGCGCCTCGGCGGTATAACCGTCGAGTTCAGCAAAACGGACCTCCAGATCGGCGACCGTCATGCCGTCTTCTTCGCTCATTTCCGCCTTTGCGTAGATGCGCTCGCGCTCCGCCGCCACCTGCCAGAGTTCCGTGTTGCCCATGATCACGGTATCGATAACGCGCTCATTCTCGAACGCGAACTGATCCTGGCGCAGCTTACCCAGCCGCGCACTGGTATCCACCATTACCTGCCCGGAGGTGGGATCCAGATCACCGCCAAGAATCTTCATGAACGTCGACTTGCCACAGCCGTTGGCGCCAATCAGGCCGTAGCGATTGCCGTTGCCGAACTTAACGGAGACGTTTTCAAACAGGGGCTTGGCCCCGAACTGCATGGTGATATTGGCGGTTGCGATCACGTAAGGGTCCAGTCATAGTGCAAAAGCCCGCCATCTTACGCGCTATGCGCCGCGCATTCACCCCAAGATGGCGAAAGCGTTTACCCTTTCGCCACCACCCCTTTCCAGTCCTCGCGCTCAAGCGCTGGGTTCTCGGCACGAAAGCGCGCGTAGAGCGCGATGCCTTGCGCGTCTTCGATGATATCCACCTGAACGCCCTTCTCGCGCAGCAGCGCTTCCGTTCCCGAGGCATTGGTGACATCGCCGATCACCACCCGCGCGACCCCGCGCATAGGAAGGAGCGTGGCGCAGATATCACAAGGGCTCAAGGACGTAAAAAGCGTTGTTTGGCTGAAATCAAGACGACCCGCATCGCGCATGGCGGCGGTTTCCCCATGGTTGTAGGGATGACTCTCCTGCACCAGGGTATTGTGCCCCTTGCCGACGATTCTTCGCGTCGCGTTATCGATGATCACCGCGCCAATAGGGCAGCCGCCCTCGTCATAGCTTTTCTGCGCCAACAGCACCGCCACGCGCATGAAGTCGGCATCGCTTAAGCGACGCGTGAAGGCGTCATCCATCAACGCCGAAAGGCTTGCGGTGGGCATGTGGGCAATGGCGTTCAGGGCTGACTCGGTCACGGGGGTGTTTTCATTCAGCAGTGGCTGCATGGCATATTTCCTCGTATTTCGGGTGCATTAAAGTCTCAGGGTTATTACAGTGAGTGACTCAATGGCATACCACCCGACCACCCTGAGCTTGTCGAAGGGTAAAGCGCTGTGTCAACGCTGATACGCCCTTCGACAGGCTCCCTTCGACAGGCTCAGGACGAGCGGAAATATCCGAGCCTATCGCACTTCATGCTTTGCTGTCGTTGCGATTACGGGTAACAGGAGGCCCGCATGCTGGCCCTGCATCAGGTGCATAAAACGTTCAACACGCCGCAGGGCGTACTGCCGGTGCTCAGCGGTATCGACCTGACCCTTCAAGCGGGTGAAAGCCTCGCCTTGATGGGCGAATCGGGCAGCGGAAAATCCACTCTGCTGCATTTGGCCGCGGGGCTCGACGTGCCCGACCGTGGGCAGATTATCTTTGCCGATCACGATCTCGCCACCCTGGATGAAGCCGAGCGCGCCCGTTTACGCCGCCAGCAACTCGGGCTTGTGTTCCAGCAATTTCATCTGGTGCCGAGTCTCAATGTTATCGACAACCTACGCCTTCAGGCACGCTTGGCCAACCGTGAAGACGCCAAGTGGAGCGCTCACTTAGTAAAACGCTTGGGGCTTTCCGGGCGCGAGCGCTACTTCCCCGAGCAGCTCTCGGGTGGCCAACAGCAGCGCCTGGCCATTGGCCGCGCGCTAGCCGTTCGCCCGAGCCTGCTGTTAGCCGATGAGCCAACCGGCAACCTGGATGAACAAAGTGCCGACACCGTGCTTGAGCTTCTGCTGGAACTCGTGGCCGAGACGCGCTGCGCACTGCTAATGGTGACCCATAGCGCGCGCGTAGCGAAGCCGCTTAACCGCGTGGCGCGCTTGCATCGCGGGCAGTTACAGGATGCCCCCACATGATCCTGCGCGTGCTGCTGACACTGCTTGCCCACTACCGCCGCCACCCGGGACAGTTGGCCATGCTGCTATTGGGGCTTTGGGTGGCCAGCGCGCTCTGGAGCAGCGTTCAGGCGGTTAACGCGACCGCCAAAGAGAGTTACGCCCGCGCCAATCAACTCTTTAGCGCCAATGTCGACCAGCTAACGCGACGCGATGATCAGCCGCTCACCCGCGAGGACTACCTGACCCTGCGGCGCGCCGGCTGGCCGGTGTCACCGATGCTCGAAGGCCCCCTAGAAATAGACGGGCAGCGCGTCACCGTTATCGGCATTGACCCCTTAACCTTGCAAAGCGGTAACGCGCTGGGCGGCAACGGCGCCGAGTTAACGGCGTTTTTAACGCCGCCCTGGCAGACTCAACTCGCTCCCGAAACCGTGGCATTACTCGGCCTGTCTCGCCAACAAGCGTCGGGGGCAAGGCCCCTTGTCGAGGAGAATCAGCGCCTGCCGCCGCTGTCGCTACGCACCGATCTTCCGTCCAATACCTTGGTGATGGATATCGCCGCTGCCGCTTCGCTATTAGACACTGATAACCGCCTAAGCCAACTCGTCACCGCGCCTGGGGCGCTGACCCATCCACCCGAGGGCTATCGGCTCACCCGCGCCGCCTCGCTGGCGTCTCCCGGGGAGCTCACGGACAGCTTTCACCTGAACCTCACTGCACTGGCTCTGCTGTCGCTGATCGTGGGGCTATTTATCGTCCAGGCCGCCTTGGGGCTTGCCATGGAGCAGCGCCTCACGACATTGCGTACCCTGCGAGCGCTAGGGGTACCGGCGCGCACCCTCACCCTGGCGATCGTCCTTGAGCTTTTGGTGTTCGGCTTGCTGGGCGCCGCGCTCGGGCTTATCAGCGGCATTTGGCTGGCAGGCCACTTACTGCCCGATGTGGCCAACACCCTCTCCTCTCTTTACCAAGCCGATGTGCATCGCACGCTGGTATTGCCGTGGCACTACTGGCTGGGCAGCCTCGCGATCACTTTGGGCGGGCTGCTACTTGCCGGTAGCGGCGTGCTGTGGCGAGCAGCGCGACTTGACGTGTTAGCGCTGGGGCAGTCTCAGGCCTGGCGCGCCGGCTACCAACGCCAGCTAACGCGCATGATACAAGGTGCCGCGGTGATGGCGGTCATCGCGATCGCTTTGGCGGTTTGGCTTACGCTTCTCCCCCCCGGCCAGGGCGTGCGGGTGAGCTTTGGGTTCGTCGCCGCGCTCTTGTTGTGCAGTGCGCTGAGCCTCCCCCCTCTGCTCAACGGTGGGCTGCGTTTGTTGCAACGCGTGATGCATCGGCATCCGCTGGCTCATTGGGCGGTAGCCGATAGTCAGCTGCAGCTACCGCGCCTTTCATTGGCCATGATGGCCCTATTGATTGCCCTTGCGACGAATTTAGGAGTGAGCAGCATGGTGGGCGGTTTTCGCCTCACCTTTTTGGAGTGGCTGGACCAGCGCTTGGCCGCACCACTATATATCAATGCCGCCCCGTCGACGCTAACCCCGATGATGGATTGGCTGGAGCGCCGTTCTGATGTCACCGAGACGCTGCCCACTGCCCGCGGCAACGCTGAACTGCTCGCCATGAAAAATGCCTCCCACCCTGGGAGCACCGGCGAGCGCATTGCGCTCTTTGGCATTACGACCGCGCCCACCATCACCGACCAATGGCCGCTACTCGATACGCAAACGGGCCGCACCGATGCTTGGGCGGCGCTGAACGTCAACGGGGTCTTCATCAATGAACAGATGGCGGTAGGAAAAGGCTTAGCGCCGGGCGATGCCCTCACCCTGGCAACGCCGCGCGGGCCAGAGACGTTAACCATCGCGGCGGTTTATCCTGATTACGGTAACCCGCGCCACGAGCTACTCATGCCTACCCAAACGCTCATTCAGCGCTTTGGGGCTGAAATCGCCTCCATCGGGCTCGCTCTAAAGGAGGGCAGCGACCCAGCCACGTTACGCCAAGCGCTGGCCGATACCTTTGATGTCTCTGCGGATGCCCTGATTGATCAGCACGCGATCAAACGTCAAGCGACGCAGATTTTCGAGCGCACCTTTAGCATCACCCGGGCGTTAAACGGACTCACCTTGGGCGTTGCGGCCCTTGCCCTGTTCGCCACCTTGTTGGCGCAAGCCCGCGAACGACAGCGACAACTGGCGTCGCTATGGGCGCTGGGCGTGCCACGCAAAGCACTCGCACGGCTCCCGCTCTTTCAACTCGGTGGGCTGGCACTGATGACCGGTATCGTGGCCATTCCGCTGGGCATCGCGATCACCTGGACGCTGGTGGCGATTATCAACGTGGCCGCTTTTGGTTGGCGATTGCCGTTACATCTCTTCCCCGGCGATATCGTCATCACGCTGTTGACCGCCCTCGGCGTGGCACTGATCGCGGCCGCGCTGCCGTCGATTCAGCTATGGCGAGCGTCGCCACGGGCAATGCTCAACGAGGGGGCCACATGAACCGTCTTCGTATATGGGCGCTGGTAGGGGCTATTGTGAGCAGCCTTTTACTGACGGGTTGCGAAGAGACGCCTTCTAGCGCCGAGCCTCAAGGGTTTGCCGGACTGGGCCAGACGGCCGACGCCTTTGTGCAAGCAGATGCCTCGACGCCGCTGCGCTTTCCACGAGACCACGGTTCACACCCGGACTACCGCATCGAATGGTGGTACCTCACCGCCAATCTTGAAGACGCCCGCGGCAAGCCACTCGGCCTGCAGTGGACGCTGTTTCGTCAGGCGCTTATGCCGCCAAGTGAACGCCCCGCCCCCTCTCCATGGGCAACCGATCAACTATGGATGGCGCATATGGGGGTTTCCCAAGGGGAGACACACCTTGCCGCCGAACGCTTTGCCCGCAGCCACAGCGCGCGCAGCGATGGACAAGCGGGGGTAACGGCCTCGCCTTTTCATGCTTGGATCGATGACTGGTCGCTAAAAAGCCCGCCAGAGACCAATTTTGCGCAATTTACGCTGCAAGCCTACCGCGGTGAGGGCAAAGAGCGCTTCGGTTACGACCTGACACTCAGCGCGCAAGGTCCGCTGGTTTGGCATGGCGAAAACGGCTTTAACGCCAAAACCGAGGATGGTCAAGGCTCACGCTATTACAGCCAGCCATTTTTGCATATTACCGGTGAGGTCACGATGAACGGCGAGCCTCGCGAGGTAACGGGCAAAGGGTGGCTAGACCGCGAATGGAGCAGCCAACTGCTTACCGCCGAGCAAACCGGATGGGATTGGTTTTCGCTACATCTGGATGATGGCCGCAAGCTGATGGCCTACCGACTACGAGGGGGTGGCGCGCAAGGTAATGATGCTACGTTCGCACATTTATTCGCCGCCAATGGCCAAACCCAGCACATCGGCCACGACATTGCCACGCTGACACCCCTAGCGACTCAAAATGTGGCCGGACGCGAGATCCCCACACGCTGGTCCCTCTCGCTACCCCAGGCCAACCTACAAATCGAGGTGGAAGCACGCCACCAAAACCGCTGGATGCCGACGTCGGTACCTTACTGGGAAGGCGATGTCGTGGTGCGCCACGCCGAATCGCAAGACGATATCGGCGTGGGCTATTTGGAAATGACCGGGTATTGAGGCCACCTAAAGCGCATCGCCCCACTTTTTTAAGGTGTTAGGGCCAGACGACTTATGGCCGCATGGCCAGGGCAATCCGCCAACCTAACCTCACATTGAGCCAAAGCAACACGCGTCAAGCCTTATTGAAGGCCACGATAGCGTGGCATCGCCTCGCGCATTTGCTTGCGCTGCTCATCGGTCAAAAGATCCTGCATCTGATTATGCAGGCGCACATTATCCGCCAGCATGTCGCCATGGAGGCTCGCCATTTGCCCGTGCAGCGCCTTCACTTCCTCTGGATCAGGGCGCTCTGCCTGCATGAGTTGCATCATGTCATCACGCAGGTTCATCATTTCCCCCATCCGCTCGAGTTGGACGGCGCGATGCTCCTGGCGCATCTCGCGCATGGTGCTCCTCTGCTGCTCGTCGAGCATACCGCTCATGCCGAACATCGACCCCATGCCTCCCATCATGGCATCAGGCATCATGCCAAACCCCATGCCGCCTTGGCCGCCCATCATCATGCCGGCGCCCATACCGCCTTGGCCGCCCATCATGCCGCCTTGATGCATACCTTGGGCAACGGCCGCGCTGCTTGCGGCACCGAGGCTAGCAGCAAGCGCAATGGCAACGATCTTTTTGTACTTAACCATGGTATTACCTCTCATCGTGTTGTGGATCGAGAAGTCACCTTTTCCGCTACGAGGGAAGAAGGTGGGTTTAGCCTCAGTGATAAGCCTACAACCTATAGGTAGCCCAAAGGTCAAGGAGAAAAAATTCCACGCTCTCTGCTATTGCCGCAGGTCATTTTTCGCTCGCTGTTTTCAACCGTGTTTCAAGTTGGCACGCTGTGGCGTGCCTTGTCAGCGCAAGCGGAATCAGCAACGCTGTTGAAAGGAGCACGCGTTTCTTCTTGATTAAGCAGTAGCGGATGGCAGAGAGGAGGAGGTCAACATGCCCAAGCCAGCAGAGTACCCGTCGAAGCCGAGCAAGTCTTCATTCCATGCCAGGGAGGCGAAACAATGAGCGGCGCAATTCTCGTCTTCGTCATCCTGGCATTGGCGTTTCTCTTCTTGATTGCCGGCTGGCTCAAGCCCGATATCGTCGCGGTGCTGGTGCTTCTAGCGCTGGTGCTGACCCGCATCATCGAACCGGCGCAGGCGTTTGCCGGCTTCAGCAGCTTTGCGGTGATCACCATCGCCGCGCTGATGGTGATCGGTGACGGCCTGGAAAAGACCGGCGTGGTCGAATGGGTCGCCAGGCGGCTGGAGCGGGTGATCCGCAAGCGTTACAACCGTTTGCTGTTCGTCAACATGGCAGTGCCGGGCACTCTGTCGGGTTTTCTGAACATCGTCGCCGCCGCCTCGTTTTTTATTCCTGTCATTCTGCGTCTCTGCAAGCAGATGGGCGTGGCCCAATCGAAGATTCTCCTGCCGATGGCATGCACCGCCTTGATCGGCGCCAACCTGACCCTGATCGGCGCGTCGCACAACTTGGTCGTGCACAGCCTTTTGGAAGACGCGCGCGGCTTCGGCTTCGGTTTTTTCGAGTTCACTATTGTGGGTGCTGTGCTTCTGGCCGTCGCCATGGTGTACATCTTTCTGATCGGCCAGCGTCTACTGCCAGGTAAACAAGAGACAGCGGACCCCGAGGATGTGCCGGTCACGCTCAAATTGATCGACACCTATGAATTGGAGGACCGGCTGTTCGAGATCTGGGTGACCGAGGAAATCGAAGGAGAGCCGTGCACGGTCGGCGAGGCTTATCTCAAAAAGGACCATGACCTGGAGCTGGTGACTATCGTGCGCGATGGCGATCACCTTGAGTACAGCGACAAAAACGTGGAACTGCGTGAAGGCGACATGTTGCTGGTCCAGGGACGGCAGGGAGACGCCGAAGCGCTGGCCGAAAAACAAGAAGCCATGACCTTTTTTGGCCCACCCAGGGCGCAGAAGAAGTACCCTTTAAGTACGGCGGAACTCGCCGAGGCGGTGGTGCCGCCCCGGTCAGCCGCCATTGGCCACACGCCGCGCGAGCTGGGATGGTCCGAAACGTACGGACTGAAAACCATCGCCTACTATCGTGACGACCGCCCCCATCGTAAAGGGGCGCTTGATATAGCGCTTCAAGAAGGCGATAGCCTGCTGTTTTATGGCCCACGCGCGAAGATGCGGGAGTTCAATCCCGAAAAGGATCTGCTGATCTACTTCAAGCCGGGGATTGCGGAGGTCACTTCCTCGAAAAAACATCAGGCGCCCATTTCGGCTGCCATCCTGCTGGCCGTCATCGTGGTAGCGGCGCTAGGCTGGTTTCCCATCGCGGTCAGCGCCATGGCCGGGGCGGCGCTGATGGTGCTTTTGGGCATTGTCGAGTGGAAGCGGGTCTACAACGTGATCGACTGGAAAACGCTGGTACTGATCGCGGGGATGTATCCGCTGGGCGTCGCGCTGAACCAGTCCGGCGCGGCTGACCTCGTCGGTGAGGGCCTGGTGGCCAATTTGGGTAGCTTGGGTCCGCTGGCGGTGTTGGCCGGCATTTCGGTCATCTGCATGATCCTGACCCAGCCGATGCACAATGCCGCGGTGGCGATCATCATGACCCCCATCGCGATCAACGCCGCCGAGATGATGGATTCAAGTTTGACCGCCTTCTGCGTCGCCGTTGTTGTCTCCTGCTCGGCCACCTTTTTGATGCCTTTCGGTCACCCGGCGCCGTTTCTGGTCCAGGAGCCTGGCGACTACAAGCCGAGCGACTATCTGCGTTTCGGCATCGGCCTCAACGCGCTGACGTTAGCGGTTATTTTGCTCATCGTCCCGATGCTCTGGCCGCTATGAACCGTTGACGGTCACCATGGAAACCACGGGTGGAAAACAGCCTACGTCAATGGGCCTGAAAGGGGCGGCGAGGATCGACGTTATCGGGGGTGGCCTGCACCAACTGAACACGACGCTTGTGAGCCGCGCGGCACAACTCCGCGTACTGCAACGCTGGAAGGTCATCGAATGCCGCCTGCTCCGTGACGGAGAGCCCGTAATACACGTGCGTAATACCGCTCCAGTAGATGGCGCCCAGACACATGGGGCAAGGCTCGCAGCTGGTGTAGAGCACACACCCGGCTAAGCGCCTGGTGCCCATGCAACGGGCGGCGGCTTGAAGCGCGCGAATCTCGGCATGACCGGCCACGTCCTGTGTGGCCTTAACATCGTTTACGCCTGTTGCGACCAGATTATCATCCTGCACCACCAGGGCGGCGAAAGGCGCCTGTCCATCTGCAGCGTTTTCAAGAGCAAGCTCAATGCACTGCGCTATCCACTCTTGATGTGTCACGGCTCTCTCCTTTCAGAATGAACGTACAGAATGAACGTATTGGCTGTATTTACATCTCATACTGGCCATAGCCCGCGCATGTGGGCCAAGGCTCCAGCAGGCATAAAACCTACTTTATGGGTAAAAAATAGCTTTTTTTACCAGAAAAAATATTCATGGTATGCTTATTGCTTATAACATCACGAGAGCCTACCCGGTTCAAGTGAGTGCCGGCGCCCTACCCTAGCGCCACAAAAAGGAGATACACCATGTCCCCTAACCCTGTCACCCTGATGGTCGCGCGCCGCGTCGCCCGTGGCCGCTACCGCGACTTCACCGCCTGGCTGGAAGAAGGCCGCGAACTGGCCAGCGATTTCGAAGGCTATCTTGGCTCCGGCGTGCTGGCCCCACCGCCAGGCGATGACGAGTATCAGATTATCTTCCGCTTTCGCGACGCCCAAACGCTGGCTGCCTGGGAGCACTCGGCCTCGCGCCGGACCTGGCTTTCTCGTGGCGAGGGGCTTTATGAGGCACCCCAGGAGCATCGCGCCATTGGCCTGGACGGTTGGTTTCAGGAGGCTACCGGCCAGACGCCGCCACGCTGGAAGCAGGCGATCGCCATCTGGCTGGCATTTTTTCCCGTGTCCCTGCTCTTTCAGACGCTCTTTGGTGGCCTGCTCGCCGACTTGGCGCTAGTCCCCAAGGTACTGGTTAGCACCTTGGCACTAACGCCGGTCATGGTGTTTTTGTTCATTCCGCTCTCCATGCACCTGCTGGGGCCCTGGCTGCGCGGCGAACAGTCCATCGTGAAGTGTCTCACCCAACGTTTTCACCCTCGCAGTATATAGGTGTTGTTAGCGGCCCAATCACGGGGTCGTGAGAAACATGGCCGTTACCGTTGTGTCATATCTCGCTAGTGCTTAGCGTTCCTGCTCGGTTACTCTACACTCGATATTTGCACTCGACGGAAGGATAGTCCTATCAATGTTGGGATTCCTGCAGGGTTTTTCCTATGGCCTATTTATGACGTGCCTGCCCTGGCTGCTGGCCGGTCTGTTTAATCCTCGCCTGGCGCTTCCCGGGCCGGCGTTTGGCCGCCTGCAGGTGGTTGCGCGCTACTGCTTGGTGATTCCTTTCATCAGCATGCTGCTGTGGCTGACGTCTCTTTGGGGAGGTTTCAGCCCCAGTCTATTGGGCTGGCTTGCAGGCATTGTCGCCATTCCCGTGGCGCTACCCGTCGAGCGAAGCCTGCGCGGCTGGCTGGCTCGCCGCCGCCAGCGTCGTCAAGAGGCCCAACGGGTGGCCGAGGCACAAAAGCGCCGTGCTCAGGAGGAGCGCCGCGCCCATGAGGCCGGAGTGGCCGTGCTTGACCCCGCCAACCCACCCGAAGGCGCCGACGAACTGGTGCTGGCCATGTGTCGGGCCAAGCAGCGTCTAGTAGAGGTTCGTCGCCCCGATCTGGCGATCCTGGCCGATCGCCTCTATAGCCGTTATCGCCATGTGATGGACGTGCTGGGTGAGCGATTCCAGCGTGGCGAGCTGGCCTTTGAACGCTCACGAAGCCTAGTGACCCAAGTCTGTTTCGGCGCGGTCGATACGCTGATAACCATGGCATCCCAGGCACGCGGGGTGGTGAGCGTCGACGGCGATTACGTGCGGGAGCGCTTGAAACATGCGAGCAGCCGATTAACCGAGGAGGAGCGTGCCGCCCTGGTCCGGCGCTTGGACCTTCTGGCAGAAACCGAACAGCGGCTAAACGCGCTCTCCGCCCGCATCGAATCCGCTTTGACCGTGCTCGACGATACCGCGGTTTCCATGGCGCGTATCGAAACGACTCGCCCGCAGGCATCTGTCACCACCGAAAAAGCGCTGGAGGATCTGCGCCGCTTCGTCGAGGGCGCGGATCGTTATGCACGCAAGGAGTGATCTGCCAGCCGGCTTTCACAACGGTTTTTTTTAATAGTTCAGGAGATGTCCATGTCTCAGCCCTCCGATGACCAACGCCGCCTCTCCCTGCCGCCGGTTGACGAGATCGAAAGCCAGCTAGGCACCCGCCAGTTCGGCTCGGTCGAGCCCGATGAGCGTGACATCGATCCTGAACTTGAGGCAATGGCCTCCCGCTTTGTCAATGAGATCCTCGCCGAGGATGACGAAGCATCAGCGGTTCGCCAGCGCCGTGCGGTCGATGAGATGGGGCTTGAATTGCAGCAGCAGGCCGCTCATCGCAGCGCCATGCTGCAAACGCCGCTGCACCAGTTGGCCCACCAGGGCGACGAAGGCGGGCCGGTCGCCAAGGCACTGACCGATCTGCGCGGGCGCATGGAAGGGCTCGACCCCGCTCGCCACCGCCTGGCGCCGAGCGCCCTGGATCGCGTTTTAGCGATGATTCCCGGCATCGACAACCGTCTGCAGCGCTACTTTCGAAAGTTCGAGAATGCCCAACAGGCGCTGGACGCGATCATCGAGGAGCTGGAAAGCGGTCGCGACATGCTGGACCGCGACAACCTCACCCTGAGCGACGACCAGCAGGCCTTGAATGACATCCTGCGCGAGCTGAACCGTCAGATCGCCTTGGGTCGTTTGATTGATCATCGCCTACAAGATGAAATCGCTGCTCGCGATACCGAGGATCCACGGCGTCAATTTCTTGAGGAAGAGCTACTCTTTCCCCTGCGCCAGCGCATCGTCGACCTCCAGCAGCAGCTAGCGGTGAGCCAGCAGGGCGTGCTGGCATTGGAAGTCATTATCCGCAACAACCGGGAATTGATGCGCGGCGTGGACAGGGCCATCAACGTCACCGTTTCGGCCCTCACCGTCGCGGTCACCGTGGCCATGGCGATGGGCAATCAGCGCCTGGTGCTGGATCGCATCGAAGCCCTCAACACCACCACATCGCAGATGATCGGCGGGACCGCCAAGGCGCTGCGCCAGCAAGGCGTGGACATTCAGAAGCGCGCATCTGGTGCCATGCTCGATATGCAAAGGCTTGAAGAGGCTTTCAACGAGGTAATGGGCGCCATCGATGATCTCTCGAGCTATCGTCAAGAAGCCCTGCCCCGGCTCGATGAGCAGATCGACCGCCTGGCGAGCCTGTCCAAACGCGGCAGTGCGTCCATCGAGCGTCTTAGAGAGGGGAGCGAGTCGTCATCAAAGGAGCGCCATACCCCCGACTGACGCTAGCGCTATGTCGGTGGCCGAGGGGTACTGCGTTCACCATCACACGCCCTCACCCGGTTACGCCCTTCGGCCTTGGCTTGGTAGAGCGCCTTATCGGCACGTTTGACGACCTCGGCGGAAAAGTTGTTGCAAGCGGCCTCAACGACGCCGAAGCTTGCCGTCACCTGCCCCACCACCGGGAAATCCGTATCGGCGATAACTTCGCGCAGCTTTTCAGCGAGCTGCGCGGCTTCGGTGAGCGCTGTTTCCGGGGCCAGCACCATGAACTCCTCACCGCCCCAGCGCGCACAGAGATCGGCTGCCCGCAGGTTTTCCAAGAGAACTTGGGCTAAATGCACCAGCACCTGATCTCCCACGTCATGGCCATGATCATCATTGACGTATTTGAAGTGGTCGATATCCAGCATAATAAGTGACAGCGGCCGCTTATAGCGTTTGGCTCGCTCGATCTCCTTTTCCAAGCGTTGGTCGAAGCTCATGCGGTTAACCAGGCCCGTGAGCGTGTCTGTGTGGGCTATCCGCTTGAGCTCCCGCTCGTTTTGGACGCGTCGTGTGATGTCCTTGCCGATGGAGACGTAGCGGATAATCTGCCCCATGTCGTCCTTGATAGGCGTGATGGTCTGCTCGATATGAAAGAGCCGGCCGCCAATGCCCTGGTCGACAAAGGTATCGCGAAACGTCTCACCGCGGGTCAAGGTATCCCACATGTTGCGGTAAAATTGGGCCGAATGCTGGCCGGACTTCAATAGCCGGGGGTTCTGCCCGAGCACGTCGTCGCGGTCATACCCCGTATAGCGCTCAAACGCCCGGTTGACGTATTCAATGTTGCCGGCGGCATCGGCCATGACCACGATATCGGGCGACATTTCAAGCGCGCTCGACAGCAGTTTCATTTGCTTTTGATCCTCGACCAGGCGCGTCACATCCTGCTGAATCGAGATGAAGTGGGTTAAGGTGCCCTCCTCGTCGTGCATCGGCGAAATACTCCACTCCACCCAATAGGGCGTACCGTCCTTGCGGTAGTTAACCGTGTTAGCTTCAAAATGCTCGCCGTTCGCCAACGCCGCACGCAAGTGGTCAAGCATGTCGCGGTCGGTCTCTGGCCCCTGCAGTAAGCGCGGTGTCGTGCCTAACAGCTCTTCACGGGAATAGCCGCTCATACGTGTCATGGCCGCGTTGACATAGACGATCTCCGGCCCCGGACGGTCGAGTTGGGCCGTGGTAATCAGGACGGCATTGAACGACTGCTCCATCGCGGCTTCTAGCAACCGCAGGTACTGCATTTCTCGCATAAAACTCCCTGTTTCTCTGTCGTTGCCATCTCGTCGACCAGACACCAGAGCCGTTGACAAAAGATAGTAATGCGACAGCGCGGCGCAATGACCCTGTTACAAAAAACCATCTACAAAAAACCGTCGAAAAAGATATCGGGCATACGTTCAAGGGGCGCAGGTCGGGCAAGCAGAAAGCCTTGGACATACGCACAGTTGCGCTCGCCGAGAAAGGTGAGCTGATCACGGGTTTCCACCCCTTCGGCCACCACGTTTAACGTGAGCGCCTTGGCCAGCACAATCACCGCCTCCGTGATCGCGGCATCCTCCGTGCCGTGAGGCAAGTCGCGAATGAAGGCACGATCAAGCTTTAGGGTATTGACCGGAAAGCGCTTGAGATAACTCAGCGATGAGTAGCCGGTGCCAAAATCATCGATAGCCAGCTGTACGCCCAGCTCACGCAACGCGTGCATGGTCTTGATAGCGGCCTCGACATCCTCCATGACCATGCTTTCGGTAATTTCCAGCTCCACTTTCTCAGGTGGGATGGCGCTCTCTTCCAGGGCAACGCGCACGGCCTCAATCAGGCCAGGCTGACGAAATTGACGGGCGGACAGGTTGATCGCGATCCCCGGTACTTGGCCAATACGCCGGCTGAGGGCCATGGCGTCCTGGCAGGATTGGCGAAGCACCCACGCCCCCAATGGCACAATCAGATTGGTCTCCTCGGCCAAGGGGATAAAATCGGCAGGGGACACAATGCTTCCACCCCGGGGCCACCGAATCAGCGCTTCCATGCTGGAAAAGCGGTGAGTTTTGACGTCGAGTTTCGGCTGGTAGTGCAAGGTGAACGCATTTTCTTTCACCGCCCGACGTAGGTCGCTTTCCAGGCGCAAGCGTTCGGCGCTGTTTTTATTCATGCTCTCGGAGAAAAAGCGAAACTCCCCTCCTCCATACGCTTTGGCCCAGGTCAGGGCGGTTTCCGCGACGCGTATAAGGGTGTCGATATTCTCGGCATTATCGGGAAAAATGCTGATACCGATACTCGCCTGCAAAAAGATGTCGTCTATTTTCTCCGCTTCATCTTGAACCGTGAACGGCTGGCTCAATGTCTCCAGCACACGCGATGCCACCACGGTCGCGTTCTCAGGCTGCTTCAGATCGCTAAGGATGATGGCAAAGTCATCACCGCCGACGCGGGACACAATATCAGGGTCGCGTTCACGGCGGCTCTCTTGGCGGGCAACAAGGTCGGTGCGGCGCACCGTTGTCGCCAAGCGCTCTGCCACTTCCACGAGCAATTGGTCTCCGACCGGAAAACCGAAGGTGTCGTTGACCTGCTTAAAGCGATCGAGATTAACCAGCATGAGGCCCACGCGGGTCTTTTGGCGGCGGGAGACCTCAAATTCATGCTGTAGGCGATGACGAAACAGCGAACGGTTGGGCAAGGTGGTGAGCGAATCGTAATACTGTAGGCGCTCGATCTCCTCTTCCGAGGCTTTTTGCTGCGTGAGATCGTAGAACATCGCCACAAAATTACGTGTATTGCCCGCCTCGTCCACCAGCCGGTCGATACTCATCAGTTTGGGAAACACAGCTCCGTCTTCACTGCGATCCCAAATTTCGCCTTCCCAGTGCAAGTCGTGATGCAGCGCATCCCACATTTTGCGGTAGAACTCGGGGCCGTGCCGGCCGGACTTGGAGATCGAGGGTTTTTTGCCGATAACATGCTTGAGCTTAAAGCCCGTCATTTTCTCGTAAGCGGGATTGACGTAGAGGATACGATTATCGGCATCGGTGATCACCACGGCATGGCTAACCCGCTCCATCACCCGGTTAACGAGTTCAAGGTGCTGGATCGTCTGCTGGTGGCTTTTTACCTCCTGCTCCAACTGCGCGGTGCGTTCGCGTACGCGCGCCTCAAGTTCAGCGTTATGGGCGTTGTTGGCTCCCGACGAGGCTTCATCCATGATGGTATCCCGTGATGACGATATGGGTTCTCTCTGCAGGCGTATCCATGGGTGCGCCCTGATTTGGGTACGATACAACGCCCGATGCTAAGGGGGAAACGGCTCCTCTCATCAGACGCCGACATGCCTACCAAGAAGTAGTTTAATCTCCTTAACGTAGAAAATAGGGCGCGATGATAAACCCGCCTAAGCGCGGCCACCACTACGTTCCACGCAGCGCCATCACCATTAACCAAACGCCCCCTCTCCTTTTTGCCTCAGGCGATTGCGCCAATGTGGACAGCATAAGGAAACGAAACACTTACGCTTTTACCCTCGTGACCGAAGCTGCCAACTCTTATACATCCTCTGGACAAAAACTATCTCAACACATTCAAAAAAAACTAATTTATTCTCTTTTTTCAAAAGCTTAGCTTTTTTTTAAAAAAATGTCATTTATTTGACTTAAGTCAAATTAATGACCATTACCATTCGCACCTAAGCTTATTCGCTTATACATTGCCGCAACAAATCTCCTGCTTTCAGTCACATGTTCGTACACAGCATCGGGCCTCTGGTACGCCTTCATTAAGCCTGATGGCATAAAGCTGAAATATCTGAAAGCAGACACCGCACTATTCATTTGATGCTGGAGTGTTAAGCAATGCGTGACAACGGGCCGGTAACACAAAACAACCATCCTCTTTCCGATAACGATGTCCTCATATCCAAGACCGACACCCAAAGTCACATCACTTACGCTAATCAGCGCTTTATCGAGGTCAGCGGGTTTACCTACGAGGAGCTAAAAGGCTCACCCCATAATTTGGTACGCCATCCCGACATGCCGGAGGCCGCTTACAAAGATATGTGGGATACCCTGAAGAAGGGGCGCTATTGGAGTGGGCTGGTCAAGAACCGGCGTAAGGACGGCGACCATTACTGGGTACGCGCCAACGTGGTGCCGTTGCGGGAAGGCGGCAGCGTCCAGGGCTATGCCTCCATCCGCGTCAAACCCGATGAAGAGGACATTCAACTGGCCGAGATCGCTTATCGTGACATACGCGAAGGCGGCAAGCGCTACACCGTCTCCGAGGGAAAAATCTATCGCACCGGGCTACGCAAGCATTGGCAGCGCTTCAAGCCAGAAAGCCTCGCCGCTCGCCTTGGCGCCACTAGCCTTATGACGCTGCTCCTATTGGGCATTACCGGTATCGGCGGCGGCTATATCATCCATCAACAGACACTGGACAAAGACCGCGCCGAGCTACGCCTTGATGCCCACGCCCTGGAAGGCAGCATCAGCCACGGGCAGGCCGCGTTGTTGGCGGGGGTCGACCCACGGGCCGAACTCAGCTCGGAAGCCGCGGCGTCGCGGATACGCGAAACCGCCGAGCTGCTTGAGCAGGAGTGGAGCACCTTTAAGGTTGCCTTGGATAGCCGCCAACCTGAGGCAACCGCCACACTCGATGAGCGCATGCAGCGTTTGTTCAACGGCGCGATGCCCGAGATGGCGAATCACCTACAAGCAGGTCGGACGACCGAGGCCCAAGCCCGCTTCTCGCAATTTATTCAGCAAGACGCCACTCCGCTTCTTGAAGAGCTCGACAGCCTGCAGCAGTCACTGGCCCAGTGGGGGGAGCGCCGCGCGCTGGATGTGGCCTTCGAGCGCCATTTAGGTTGGATATTTGGCCTGATCGCCGTGATCGGTGGCCTGCTAATTTCCCTCATCCTTTGGCGCATTGGCCGCTATGTGCGCGTCTCACTGCGCCAAGCCAACGACTTTACGCTCCAAGTGGCGGCCGGCAACCTGAAGGCTGACCTACCTCGAACGAGCAAAAACGAGGTCGGCCAGACGCTGCGCTCGCTCAACTTCATGCGCAAGTCGCTTAGCTTTTTGATCGGCGAGGTGAATCAACGCGTCGGCGTGGTACGCCCGTCGATCAACGAGCTGCTCAATAATAACCAAGCCATGAGCGGTCGCATTGAGCAGCAGGCCTCGGCCGTTCAGGAAACCGCCGCCAGCGCCGAGGAGATCTCCTCGACGGTGGCCCACAGCGCCGAAAACGCGCAACAGGCGAGCGAGGCCTCCACCGGCAACTCCCGCGAGGTGGAGGAAGCCGGCCGCACCATGCAGGCCCTAGGCCAGTCGATGGACGACATTACCCAGCATGCCAATAACATGGCCAGCATTGTCGGCACCATCGACTCTATCGCTTTTCAAACCAACATCCTGGCGCTCAATGCCTCGGTGGAGGCGGCTCGTGCGGGCCAACATGGCCGTGGCTTTGCCGTGGTCGCTCAGGAAGTGCGCAAGCTCGCCAGTCAGTCAGCGGATGCCGCCCAGCAGGTGCAGACGCTGATTCAACAAACACAGGGCAGTATCAAGGAGGGCGAGAAACGCACCCACGAAGCGGAGGAGGCCATGGCGCGTATCCGCGAGGCAAGCCAGCGCGTCAATGACTTGATGGGCGAAATCAGCGCGGCGACGAAAGAGCAGAATCAAGGGGTCGGTGAAATCAGCCAGGCGATTTCCGAAATCGACCGTGGCACCCAGGAGAGCTCTAGCGCCATGCAGAGCTACAACGCCTCTACCCAGGCCTTGCGCAAGGAGGTGCTCTCCCTGGCGCACAGCGCTCGCGCCTTTCAGTCCGAGGCCGATATACAGGCGCAAAAAGGCAGCCAGGGCCTTCCGGCACCCGACCGGCAACAGCAGGCGTCTCGACCACTACCGGCATCAAAACGGGCGCCCGCGGAAAAGACCGGCCAGCGCCCAGCGTCACACGACACTTCCGCGGATGAGTGGGAGTCGTTCTAAACCGGATACGCGGCGTTTGCCACGGCTGAAAACGGGGCACTTTTCATCATGCAACCACCTGCGTTACCAGAAAATGAGCTTGAGCGCCTCGCGGCGCTCCACGCCAGAGGGCTTCTCGACACCGCCGCCGAGGAGCGCTTTGATCGCCTGACACGCATTGCCCAGCAGGCGTTAGGCGTTTCGACGGTATTGGTTACCCTCGTCGACAGTGAGCGTCAATGGTTCAAGTCACGCCAAGGCCTTGAGGCCAGCGAAACGCCCCGTGATATCTCATTTTGCGGCCACGCGATTCTGGGCCGGACGCTGTTTGAAGTGCCCGATGCCCGGAAGGATGTGCGCTTTCACGATAACCCGTTGGTCACTGGGGCGCCCTTTATTCGCTTCTACGCCGGCATGCCCTTGCAAACGCCAAGCGGTCACGCCCTAGGCACGCTCTGTCTGCTCGACCCGCAACCCCGTCAGCTTGAAGCCAGCGAGCGCCAACTTCTTGCTGACCTCGCAGCCTGTGTGGAGGCGGAAATCAATCAGCAAGCTTTAGAACAAGTGCGCGAGCGGGCCGAGCGAATGAAAAGCGAGTTTGTCTCCATGGTCAGCCATGAGCTGCGCACGCCTTTAACGTCTATCTCTGGTGCCCTTGGGCTGCTCAACAGCGGCATGCTGGGCCGCTTCTCCGCCGACGCCAGCCAGATGTTAGAGATCGCCCACGCCAACAGCAAGCGCTTAACGCTGTTGATTAACGACCTGCTCGACATGGAAAAGCTCTCAGCCGGCAAGATGCGCTTTGACATGCAGCCCGAGCCCCTAGCGCCACTGATCTATCAAGCCGTGGATGCCCTCGCCACCTATAGCCACGAGCGCAAGGTGACAATTGAGATTCTGGAGCCCATTGTCGATGTCACGGTAACGGTAGATGCACAGCGCCTACAGCAGGTGCTGGCCAACTTACTTTCCAATGCGTTGAAGTTCTCCCCTCCTGGCGGCCAGGTGGTGTTAAGCGCTGAGCCAAAAAACACAGGGGTGGAAGTGAGCGTGCGGGATCACGGCCCGGGTGTGCCTGCTGCGTTCCAGAAAAACCTCTTTGAAAAGTTCGCCCAAGCGGAAAGCATCAACACCCGCACGCGCGAAGGCACCGGCCTGGGACTCGCCATCAGCCGTGACATCATTGAGCGCATGGGCGGTGAGATCGGTTTTCACTCGGTTGAAGGGGAAGGGGCACGCTTTTACTTTACCTTGCCCATTACGCCCCGATTTGAGGCGGCGCCGGCACCCGCCAAGACACCCCTAATGCAGACCGACGCCAGTCAAGCAGACGTCTTGCGGGTACTTATTATCGAGGATGATATCGATCTTCCCCAAGTGCTCCAGGCGCAAATGGGCGCCCCTATTCTCCTGGAGCATGCCGCTACCCTGCTCGACGCACGCGCTCGGCTTGAGCGCGCACGCTTTGATGCCGTGCTGCTTGACCTGAGCTTGCCCGACGGTAGCGGATGGTCACTGGTCCCCGAGGTTCGTGCCCGACAACCCGATGCCCGTCTCGTCGTGCTCACCGCGTGGGAGGTCTCGGCCAAAGAAGCCGAACAAGTCGAGGCGGTGCTGCTCAAGACCCGAGCAGGCCCCGAAACACTGCTGGCGGCAATGGGTATCACGCCTGACAGTACCGCCCCCGCACCAGGAGAGACACCCAATGCTTGAGCACATTCTCTGCGTAGAAGACGACCCCGATATTCAGGTGGTGGCCCGGCTGGCGCTTGCAGCCATTGGCGGTCTACAGGTCACGCTCTGCAGCTCCGGTGCCGAGGCGCTGGAGAGAGCGCCGGCTCTGGCCCCGGACATGATTTTGCTGGATGTGATGATGCCCGGCATGGACGGCCCGACGACCCTGGCCGCACTGCGCCAAGACCCCGCGCTACAACATGTGCCCATCGCCTTTATGACCGCCCGCGTGCAGCCTGAGGAGGTGGCGCATTACACCGCTCTGGGCGCTTGCGGCGTGATTGCCAAGCCGTTCGACCCGATGACCCTTGCCGATGAAGTTAAAGCGCTGTGGCATAAGGAGAGGCCATGACAACGCCCGAAGAAGCCGTGGCTGCGCTCAACGCGCTGCGTGCGCAATTTATTCAGCAGCTCCCTGAGCGCTTGGACGCCATGCGCCGCTGCTTGGAGGTGCCCCATGCCCGCAGCGAGACGACGGTATCGGCGTCGCACTCAGAGTCCCTAGGGCTTGATACCCTACACACTCTGGCACACCGTTTAACCGGCACCGCCGGCACCTTTGGCATGCCCACGCTATCGCGCTGCGCGCGCACTTTAGAAAGGCGCGCCAAGGCAGCCCTTGAAGCATCACCGCCACTTACAGACGTCCAGCACCAGGGGCTTAAAGAGGCACTTGATGCCTTGCTCACAGAGGCCCATCAGAGTCTCACACGCACCGAACCGTCGCTGATGATTCCGGCTCCGCCCCCCTCTCCCACCACTCAACCCCTGCTGTTCATACTGGAAGATGACAGCTTACAGCTTGCTCACCTGACGCAGGCGCTCGAAAAACGCCGCTACCGTGTGCAAGGCTTCACTCAAATAGAGGCGTTTCAGCAAGCATTGAGCGATGCCAAGGCAGAGCTTCCGGCGGTGGTCATCATCGACATGGTATTGGATAACGGCACCTTACAGGGAGCTGAGTTGATCCAAAGACTCCGCCTCGGTGGCCAGGAAGGCATCCCCACCGTGGTCATTTCGGTGCGCGATGACCTAGAAGCGCGCCTGGCGGCCCTGCGCGCCGGGGCTTGCCGCTATCTCACCAAACCGGTGGAGATTCCTGGACTCATACAGCTACTGGATAGCTTGAGCGGGCGCCAGCCACCCAAGCCCTATCGCGTCTTGCTGGTGGATGACGACCCTGTGCTGCTGGAGAGCCAAACCTTGGTACTGGAAAGTGCCGGCATGGAGGTTTTTTCCCTGGCCGAGCCGATGGCGCTTCTCAATGCCATGGAGACTTGGCCGCCTGATGTCGTGGTACTGGATGTGCATATGCCCGAGGTAAGCGGCCCTGAACTCGCTGCCGTCCTACGCGAGCGCGACAATTACCTTGAGCTACCGATTCTATTTCTCTCCGCCGAAACCGATCTGCAGCAGCAGCTACACGCCCTCAACCTCGGCGGCGATGATTTCCTGGTCAAGCCGGTGGATCCAGAGCACTTTATCGAAGCGGTGGCCGTGCGTGCGCGCCGCAGTCGCCAGCACGGGGCTATTCGCAAACGCCTAGAGACCTCGCTGTACGAGCGCCAGCGCGAACACCTAACGCTCAACCACCACGCCATCGTCAGTGTCGCTGACAGAGACGGCAATATTATCGAGGTTAATGAGCGCTTCTGTCAGATCAGCGGCTATTCTCGCGAAGAACTCATGGGCCGCAACCACCGTATCGTGAAATCCGGCATGCACTCACCGGCCTTCTACCATGACATGTGGCAGACGATCTGCCACGGCAATGTATGGCAAGGCGAGATTTGCAACCGCTGCAAAGATGGCAAGCATTACTGGGTGGAATCGACTATCACGCCCTTTCTCGATGAGACCGGCAACCCTTACCAGTACGTCTCGATTCGCACCGACATCACGCAGCTAAAGCAAGCCGAGCTAGATCTTAAAGCGCGCGAGCAGGAGCTTACCGCTACGCTAGATGCGACTCAGGATGGCATTCTGGCAGTGGCGCCTGATCGGCGCGTGCGTTTTGCCAATGACCGCTTTCGCCAACTCTGGGATTTGCCCACCTCCCAGGCGCATCAAGGGATGGATGAACGCGAACACCTCAAGGCGGTTGCACATAAAATTGTAAGCAGTGCCCAAAGCGGCGACTTCTTCAATCGCATTGAAGCGCTTTATCAAACCCAGGAGACTTTTCACAACATTGAACCGTTCCGGGATTCCCGGAGGCTCCAAACCTTGAGAGGATGGAGCTATGAGTAAATCAAATCGATATTCCCCTGAAGTCCGCCAGCGGGCGGTACGCATGGTCTTCGACCATGAAGCTGATTATCCCTCCCAGTGGGCCGCTATCGGTGCCATTGCGCCTAAAATCGGCTGTAATCCTGAAACACTGCGCAGCTGGGTCCGCCAGGCGGAGCGTGACGCCGGTCGTCGAGAAGGCACTACGACCTCTGAGCGTGATCGAATTAAGGCGCTAGAACGTGAAAATCGAGAGTTGAAGCAGGCCAACGAGATACTGCGAAAGGCGTCTGCGTATTTTGCCCAGGCGGAGCTCGACCGCCGAAGCAAGTGATGATCAACTTTATCGATGATCATCGAGCGCTATACGGGGTCGAGCCGATCTGCCGTGTCCTGCCGATCGCCCCGTCAACGTACTATGAACACCAAGCTCGCCTACGTGAGCCCGACCGAGCGCCTCCCCGTCACCAACGTGAACGCTGGCTACGGGCCGAAATCCAGCGCGTGTGGGACGAGAACTTTGGCGTCTACGGCATCCGCAAAGTCTGGCGTCAACTGCACCGAGAAGGTATTTCGGCAGCTCGCTGCACTATCGCTCGCCTGATGCGCCAGTTGGGGCTGCGCGGCGTGATACGGGGTAAGCCGATCCGTACGACCGTTTCCGATCCCCACAAAGCCTGTCCGGCGGATTTGGTCAAGCGGCAGTTTCAGCCGGCTCAGCCAAACGCCCTGTGGGTATCCGATTTTACGTACGTGGCGACATGGCAGGGCTTTGTTTATGTTGCCTTCGTCATTGATGCTTTTGCTCGCCGAATCATTGGTTGGCGAGTATCCAGTACACCCCGAACTGATATGGTGTTGGATGCGCTTGAACAGGCACTCCATGAGCGTCCTCAACGGCCTGAAAGTGACCTTGTTCACCATAGCGATAGGGGAGTGCAATATGTGTCGATTCGGTACACAGAGCGCTTGTTAGATGCCGGCATTGAGCCTTCAGTCGGAAGCGTGGGCGATTCGTACGATAACGCAATGGCTGAAACAGTCATCGGCCTTTTTAAGACCGAAGTGATTCGCCGACGCGGACCATGGCGGCATCTAGAAGCGGTTGAGTTTGCTACGTTAGAGTGGGTTGACTGGTTCAATCATCGGCGGATATTGGAGCCGATTGGCAACATGCCACCGGCAGAGAGAGAAGCCCTGTATTATGAGCACCAGGGTCAGGCTAATAAAGCTGCCTGACTCAAACAAACGGGTCTCCGAGAAAGCCGGTACGGTTCACATCCTGGAGTTGAGCAGTGGACGTTTTTTAGAGGTGTACTCGCAACCCGTGATGGACGGGGCCGCGATCGGCCGGGTATGGAGCTTTCACGATATCACCGACAGCCGACGTGCGCAGACGGAGTTAAAAGAGCACAAGGAACGCCTACGCCGAGGCCAGATGTACGCCAATATCGGCACTTGGGAGTGGCATATCCAGAGCGGCAAACTCTATTGGACCGAGCAGATCGCGCCTCTTTTCGGTTACGCTCGATCAGAGGAGATCGCACCCTCTTACGACCTGTTTATCCAGGCGGTTCATCCTGAGGATCGCGAGGGGCTCAACGCGGCGATTCGCGCCACCATCGAAAACGATGCCCCTTATGAGTACGAGCATCGCGTGATATGGCCCGATGGACAGGTACGCTGGCTGCTTGAACGCGGAGCCGTGCTGCGCGATGCGCAGGGAGCGCCTTTGCAAATGATCGGCGTGGTGCAGGATATTGATGCACGCAAACGCGCTGAACTCGCCCTTGTCGAGCGCGAACACGAGCTGCTTGAAGCTCAACGCCTGGCGCATATCGGCAGCTGGCAGCTAAATCTTCTTAACCGTGAGCGCGCGTGGTCTGATGAGGTGTTCCGCATTCTAGGCTATCAACCCGGCGAAGTGACGCCGTGTGACACGGTCCTAAAAGCCCGTATTCATCCCGAGGATCGCGGACGACTCAGCGTTAGTATGCGTCACACGCAAACACAAGGGACTCATGATGTCATCCCGTCTTATTCATGAGGCAGACCTGAAAACGAAAATAGCGGATGGTATTCTCTTGAAAAATCAGTGCGTTCCGCCAAGAACCTGATTCAAGAGGACCATCCGCTATGGGTGAAACTGTATCTCCCTGGATTCCGTCCTGCAACGGGTCCATCCGCGTTGAGCTCGATGGTCAACGCACCACCAGTGACAGCGGCGCTTTGCTGCTGCGTGAAGCCCTCGACAACAGCGGCGTGATCGACGCGCTGGAGGATAATCTGGTCGACCCACGCAACCCACTGCGTATCCGCCATTCGCTGGCCAGCCAGCTGCGGACGCTGGTGCTACAGCGTGCGATGGGCTGGATCGATCTCAGTGATACCGACACACTGCGCCACGACCCGCTCTGGCAACTGGCCTGCAGCGATGCGCGCGGGATGACGCCATTGGCGCAGGACCGGCCGTCCCAAGCCACGCTGTCGCGGCTGCTGACGTGCCTTGGACGTAGCGACAACATCGATGCCGTACACGAAGGTTTGCTGCGGTTGGTGGTCTGGCGTCTGACCTCGCTGGAGAAGGGCAAACGCCCGGATCAACTGACACTGGACATCGATGGCCTGCCGATTGAGGTCCACGGTCACCAGGGCGGCTCGGCCTTTCATGGTCATTACGGTGCCCGCATCTACTCACCGCTAGTCGCGTCGTTGGCAGAGACCGGCGACATGGTGGGCGGTTTGCTGCGGGAGGGCAATGCTGGCCCGGCCGAGAATGCCGACACCTGGGTCCCGCATCTGGTACGGCGACTCAACGAGAGCACCGGCGCCCAGGTGCGAGTGCGCATTGACGCTGGCTTCACAGGCAACGCGACACTGGAGGCCTTGGAAGCGCGTGACATTCAGTACTTGGGCCGGCTCCGCAGCCATACAGGTCTACAGCAGCTAGCCGCGCCCTATCTCAAGCGACCCCGTGGCCGGCCACCCGAACAGCCTCGTGAATGGTGTCATGACCTGGAATACCAAGCCGGCTCCTGGTCGTCACCACGGCGCGTGGTACTGGTGGTGCAGGAACGCCCCGATGATCTGTTGCTGCATGCCTTCTTCCTGGTCACCAATCTCAGCAAGTTCCACTGGCCCCCAGAGAAAGTCCTGGCGCTTTACCGTAAGCGCGGCAGTGCCGAAGCGCACATGGGCGAGGTAAAATCAGCCCTCGACGTGCATCTCTCCTCGACGGATCGTGGCGCCTCCACCGTTCAAGACGTGATGGCTCGTAACGAAGTGAGTCTACTGCTGAGCCTCTACGCCTACCAGGTCCTGCATGGCCTGCGCTGTCTTCTGGTGCGACAAACTCGCCAAGGCTGGAGCCTGAGCCGGATGCGCGAGCAGGTGCTCAAGGTCGCTTCCACCCTCTCGCTACATGCTCGACGTATCACCGTTCACCTCGGTGACGCCGCTGAAAAATGGTGGCCCACCTTGCTCAAGGGGCTGCCGAAGCTGACCGCACTGAGCTAATACGGCGATAAACTCATAACTAACGCAAGAACAAGGCGGCCACAACGGGGGCCGGCGGACATGGCTACCTTGATGGCCGGGATCAATGCCTGAAAGTTATAGACAACGAAGATAAGCGCTACACTTGGGCATTAATCTGTGTGTCAACACGCCATCGATACGGCTGCGAAAAACCGAAGCCGGCAACCCATGGCTCCAAAACGCTCAATCGGCACCCTCATGAATGAGGCGGGGTCATGTACCGCATTCTGCGCCCTGATGGCGAGGTGCGCCACGTCCACGAGCTGGCCAAGGCCGAGATGAATGAGGCTGGCCGGCTGGTTTTTCTCAAAGGGACCATACAAGACATTACTCCTCAGATAGACGCCGAAAAAGCCTTACGCGAAAGCCAGGAGCGCTTCACTTTTGCCGTTGAGGGCGCAGGCGACGGTGTTTGGGACTGGGACATTCCCGGCAACGTCGTTCAGTACTCTCGCCTTTACGCCGAAATGCTCGGCTATCGCCCCGAGGAGTTTTATCGCACCCCAGACGCTTGGGAAAAGGATGTTCACCCAGATGACCTTCCCTTGGCCCAAGAGCGCCTAGACGCCTACCTTCAGGACCGTCGTACAAGCTACGAGGTTGAGCTTCGGATTCGCTGCAAAAACGGTCGCTATAAGTGGGTACTCTGTCGCAGCACCGTGGCCGAACGCGACAGCAGCGGACACCCCACCCGCGTCATTGGTATCCATAGTGATATCGACGAACGTAAGCGGGTGGAAACGGAACTCATCCGAGCTCGTGAAGAGGCCGAGCGCGCTAATCGCGCCAAGTCTGAGTTTCTTTCCAACATGAGCCATGAACTGCGCACCCCGCTCAATGCCATTATCGGCTTTGGCCAACTGCTGGAGTACGAAGAGAGCCTCGACGCGGACCAGCGGGATAGCGTGGCCGAAATTCTCAAGGCGGGCCAGCATCTGCTTACGCTGATCAACGAGATACTGGATCTCGCCAAGGTCGAATCGGGGCACTTGGAGTTTTCACTAGAGCCGGTAGCGGTCGCCGACGTCGTGGAAGAGTGCTTAACACTCGTGCGCGCTCAAGCCGCCAAACGCGGGATCCAACTCTGCACTGAGGATCTCAATGGTGCTGTCGTGCAAGCCGATCGCACCCGGCTCAAGCAGGTATTGCTCAACTTGCTCTCCAATGCCATTAAGTACAATCGCGAGCAGGGCCAGGTTGACGTTGCGCTCGCCTCATCCGCCCCTGAACGCTTACAGATTCGCGTCACCGATACCGGTAAGGGTATTGCGCCAGAAGATCATGCCGCCCTATTTCAGCCCTTCAACCGTCTTGAGGCAGAAGGTAGCGCCATCGAGGGGACCGGCATTGGCCTGAGTATCTCCCGGCGCATCGCCGAACGAATGGGAGGCCGGTTGGAGATGGAGAGCCAGCCTGGTGTGGGGAGCTGTTTCTGGGTCGAGCTTCCCGGCGAGATGCATCAACCAACCTTCGAAGTAGTGACTCCCCCGGCAAGGCCATCCGAGCCCGTCGATGACCTCGAACACTCACCGGTGCTCTATATCGAAGACAACCCAGCCAACCTTAAGGTCGTAGAGAAACTGCTACGCGGCCGAAGACGCATACAGCTGTTTACCGCGAAAGCTCCCGAACAAGGCATTATCCTTGCCCGGGAACAGCGTCCGGCGTTGATTCTTCTCGATATCCACATGCCTGGGCTAAGCGGCTTCGAGGTGCTCGAGATTCTCCGTCAAGACCCAGAGACGCGAGATATTCCCGTCGTGGCCGTGAGCGCCAACGCCATGCCCGACGACATCACGCGGGCAAGGCAAGCGGGCTTTGACCACTACCTGACCAAACCCTTGGACGTGACGGCCTTTCTGGAAACGCTGGACGCCTACCTGAAAGACAGTAATGCCAAACAAAACGGGCAGGCGTAATGCCATGCTCCTTTTATGTACAACAACTATCGTACAACGACTATCGAGAGCACTTGCCTGATCATGCGTGACTTGGACGAGGAATACATCAAGGCCGGCGGCATTCTTGTCGTTGACGACGAGCCCGCCAACCTCAAGCTCATGGACCGGATGCTCCGGGCCCAAGGTTATTTGAACCTGCAGTTGATTGCCGACCCGCGAGAGGTGGTGGCGCGCTACCAAGAGGAAGGGGCGGCACTCATTCTGCTCGATATTAACATGCCGTACTTAGACGGCTTTGCGGTGCTCGAACAGCTTCAGGCGCTCGATGACCCTCTGCTGCCCCCGGTCATCATGCTGACGGCCCAAAGCGATCGTGAGTTTTTGCTACGTGCGCTATCTCTTGGCGCCCGTGATTACATCACCAAACCCTTCGACCGGGCCGAGCTTATGATGCGGGTGCGCAATCAACTTGAAGCGCATCTGGGTAAGCGCCTGCTACACGAACAGAACGCTGTGCTCGAAGAAATGGTGCGCCTGCGTACCGAGGAGGTCAGCCACACCCGCCTGCAGGTGGTGCGCCGACTCGGCCTGGCCGCCGAGTACCGCGACGAGGAGACCGGCGAGCACATCCTACGCATGAGCCAGTGCTGCGCGCTGATCGCCCGAGAGCTGGGCTGGACCGACGCCGAGTGCGAACTGATACTGCTGGCAAGCCCCATGCACGACATCGGCAAGATTGGCATACCTGATCGCATTTTGCTCAAGCCCGGCAAATTCGAGCCCGACGAGTGGGAGATCATGAAAACCCACGTCACCATCGGGGCGCGTATGCTGGAGGGCGATGACTCGGACCTACTGCGTTTAGCGCGGGATATCGCCCTCACCCATCACGAAAAGTGGGACGGCAGCGGCTATCCTCACGGCACCGCCGGCGAGGCGATTCCCCTCTCGGGGCGCATCGCCGCCATCAGCGATGTCTTCGACGCGCTCACCTCGCCTCGTCCCTATAAGCGCGCCTGGTCGGTGGACGAAGCGCTTACCCTCATCGAGGAGAATCGCGGCAAGCACTTCGACCCCGCCGTGGTGGATGCGTTTTTTAAGGTACTACCCGAGGTCCTCAAGGTGCGCGAGCACTACCGCGACCATCACGAACCCACCCCCTCTTGAGAGACACATGCTAACGTCAACCGCTTCACACCTGCATGTCCTGCTGGTGGAGGATGAACCCTCAGAGGCCGAGCTAATACGCTACTATCTCAGCCGCCCCCCGGGCGGACAGACCGAGACAGCTATTAGGCTGAGCCAGGTCGCCACCTTTACCGAGCTAACTCGCTTTCTGGAAAGCGACACGGCGGATGTAATACTGCTGGATATAGGGCTGCCGGACTCGCAAGGGATACCCACCGTGACCAATGCTCGTGCGTTGGCAGCGGATACCCCCATCATCGTGCTGACCGGCAACGACGACCAAGGCATTGCCCTGCAGGCGCTTGCGGCAGGCGCGCAGGAGTATTTGGTCAAAAGTGATGTTGACGCGGCGCGGCTACTCCGGACGCTTCACCAAGTCATCAGCCGCCATCGCCTGGAGATACGCCTTGAAGACGCCAATCAGCGCATGCACACGCTGCTTAACACCGCTGGCGACGCCATCATCACCGCCGATGACACCGGGCGGATTTTAAGCTTCAACCGTGCAGCCGAAGCCATGTTCGGCTACAGGGCCTCGGAGATCATCGGCGAGAACCTGCGCCGGCTGATGCCCGAGCCCTATAGCAGCCAACACGACAGCTACATGCAGCGCTACGAACACACCGGCGAGCGACGCGTTATTGGCATCGGCCGTGAAGTCACGGCGCTGCGTCGCGATGGTAGCACTTTTCCCATTGAGCTTAACGTTGCGGATACCGGCCTGGATCATCCTCGCGAATTTATCGGCACTATCCGTGATATCAGCCAGCGCGTGCATGAGCGCCGCGAACTGGCCGCCGAGGAAGCCAAGTTTCGGGGCCTTTTCGAGCTCTCCCCCGTGGGGATCGCCATGAATGACTACCAAACTGGCGAATTTCTGGAATTCAACGCCGCCGTCAATGAGCCGGCGGGCTACACCCCTGAAGCGTTCCGGCGTCTGAGCTACTGGGACATCACCCCGGTGGAGTACAAGCAAGCCGAGCAGCAGCAACTAGAGATACTAGAAAGTACCGGACGCTACGGCCCTTTCGAGAAGGAGTACCAGCGCCGCGATGGTTCGCGCTATCCCGTGCTGCTAAGCGGCTTCAAGGGCCTCGACGCTGAGGGGCGGCCGGTTATTTGGTCCATTATTCAAGATATTTCGGAGCTTAAAGCTGCCGAGGCTAAGGCCAAGGAGCGTGAAGTCCGCATGGAGCAAGCCCTCGAGGAGGCCGAGCAAGCCAACCGTGCCAAAAGCGAGTTTCTCGCCAACATGAGCCACGAGATTCGCACCCCCATGAATGCCGTGATCGGCCTGAGCCAACTGCTGCAGGAGACGCCGCTGGATGCCAAACAGCGCGACTACCTCGATAAAATTCACGACGCCTCACGGTTACTACTGGGGATCATCAACGATGTACTCGACTACTCCAAGATCGAGGCCGGCAAGCTTGAGCTTGAGCAGATCCCCTTTGATGTCAATAGCCTAACCGAGCAGATGTGGGCCCTTTTTGAGGCCACGGCCCAAAAGCGCGGACTCGCCCTGGAGATAGTGATCGATCCCGAAGTCCCCCGATGGCTGATCGGCGATACGCTACGTCTAAGCCAGGTACTCACCAACCTACTCAGCAACGCCGTGAAGTTCACCGCCGCCGGCAGTGTCACCTTGAACGTAGCACTAACGGAACGCCAAGCCGATAGTGCTCATCTGACCTTCAGCGTGACGGATACCGGCATCGGCATGACCTCAGCCGATATAGCGAAACTGTTTCAAAGCTTCTCCCAGGTCGACACCTCAACCACCCGTCAGTACGGCGGCACCGGCCTCGGGCTCGCGATCAGTCGCCAACTCGTGGAGATGATGGGCGGCCAATTAAACGTGGAATCCACTCCGGGTCAAGGGAGTCACTTTTTCTTCAGTCTCACTTTCTCTCTAGCCGGAGCGTCCACAACAGCCGATTCAGCCAGGCATGCCGCGCCTGAGCGTGCAAAGATGGCGACGCTCCCCGCGCTGGATGGCTACCGCCTTCTTCTTGTGGATGACAACGCCATCAACCTGGAGGTGGCACTACGCCTGCTAGAGAAAACCGGCGCCGAGATTGTGCTAGCAGAAAATGGCGTTGAGGCCCTGGACAAAGCTAAGGAGTCGGCCTTCGATCTGGTGCTGATGGATTTACAAATGCCGGTAATGGATGGTTTTGAGGCCACCGCTCGCCTACGCGAAAGAGGCTTCACGCCACCGGTCATCGCGCTTTCCGCGTCCGTGATGCAGGACGACCGCAGCCGCGCGCGCCAAGCTGGCATTGATGACCATGTGGACAAGCCCATTGACAGCGCAATGCTCTATCGCACGCTGGCGCACTGGCTGGGTACTGAAGCACAAGCGCCGGTCACTCCACCTGCAACGCCGACAACCGGATGCCTGCCCGCAAGCTTAAAAGGCTTTGATGTCGCCAAAGGAGTGCGCTATGTCGATGGCGCGGAAGACTTTTATCTCGCCATGCTAGTGCGCTTTCGTGAACGGCTTGAGCACGAGTTTGCCGCCCTACCCGGCCTGATTCAAGCAGGCGAACGTGACGCCGCCAGACGGCTGGCCCACTCCCTCAAGGGGTTGGCCGGCACCCTTGCCGCCGAAACACTGCATCAGCTTGCAGGTGAGATCGAAACCATCCTCTACGCGGGTGGCAACGTGACCCACGCTCAGCGTCAAGCCCTCGTTGGCGCCCTTAAAGAAGCCAAGCATGCCCTCACCTCCCTAAGCGCGCCCCGCCAGACAGCGCGTGTCACACAAGACCCCGCTGCTATTGCGCAACTGCGCGAGTACCTTGCGGCCAGCGAGTTCGTTGATGAAACCACGCTTCAGGCAGCCCTCGCCTCACTGGAAACCGTCGCCAGCGCTGCTAGTCTTGCCCAGCTGACCACCCTGGTGGAACAGATGGAGAACGAGGCAGCGCTTGAGCAACTCGACGCCCTCATTCAAGCGGCAGAAGGAAAAGTGACATGAGCCTAGAGCAACTCACCCCGACCGTGCTCATCGTGGATGACCAGCCTGATAACATTCAGGTGTTGGCCAAACTGCTCAAGGCAGACTGCCGTATCAAAGTGGCCAACAGTGGCGCAAAAGCCCTAACGCTCGCCAACGGGGAGATGCCACCCGACCTGATCCTGCTTGACGTTCAGATGCCAGACATGGACGGTTACGAGGTCTGTCAGCGCCTCAAGGAAAACCGTCGTACCCACGATATTCCGGTAATCTTTGTGACAGCAAGTAATTCGGTGACTGACGAGGAGAAAGGTTTTCTGCTCGGCGCGGTGGACTATATCACCAAGCCATTTTATCCGGTAATAGTGCGCGCCCGGGTCAATACCCATCTGAGCCTTAAGCGTAAGACCGATCTATTGGAAAAGATCGCCATGCTCGACGGTCTGACCGGCATTCCTAATCGACGTTACTTCGACGAGCAGCTAACCCGAGAGTTCGGTCTCGCTCGACGCCAAGGCTCGCCCCTCTCGGTCATCTTGATGGATGTGGATCATTTTAAGCAGTTCAACGACCATTATGGCCATGGCCCAGGGGATGAGTGCTTGAAGAAGGTCGCACTGGCCTTAACACTTGCCGCGGAGCGCCCCACCGATGTGATCGCGCGTTACGGTGGCGAAGAGTTTGTGGCGCTACTGCCGGGTACCGATGCCGCGGGGGCGTGCCGTGTAGCCGAACGCCTGCGCGAGGCGGTACAAGCGCTTGCCCTGCCTCATGCTCATTCCAGCGCTGCCGAGGTGGTCACACTGAGCCTTGGGGTGGCGGTGCTGCCGGCTAGTACCGACACACCAAGAGACGATCAGGCCTGCATGACAAGCCTGCTCGCCCAGGCCGATGCCGCACTCTATGCGGCCAAGCAGGCGGGGCGCAACTGCTACCGGTTGGCCAGCGAGTCAACGTGATGACGACAGAGCGGGTGCCGTCAGCTCAGCAAACGTGCTGCGCGAAGCTGACCCTAGCGTTATGTCGTGATTGACATCCTCCCCTTCCTCAGCTTGCGCTGCCGTCTAACGACGGAAAGGAAGGGGATTCCCAGGTCGTCACCTTCCTGGTTTCTGCTTCCAAGACGACTGCCCGAGGGAATGGCTTGGTTATCGCCGCAAAAGTCCCACAGTGGGGATTTTTACGGTGGCGAGCCAACTCATATCCCCCAGGTCTCACATCGTCTCCACAGACGTATCTTCCCGAGTGCCCCTCGGTAGGCCGTGTCGACATGGGTAGTATAGCACTGCACAAACCGTCAGCAATGGCATCCGGTGGATGCCGCGCTATCCATCCGCTCACTAAAAGTAAGCGGTTTTCCGCGCTGATTGATAAGGCCACTGTCACGCCGTCGACGACCCTCACAGGGCACAACATCGAAGTCCCGGGGGGATAGGCTATACTTCAGCGGTCATCCTGGGTAGGAGACACTAGAAAACGGTTAACACCCGGCCACTTTTAAGGGGAGTCACGAGCCCATGGCAGATGAATCTTCACGAAAATGGCGCGGGTGGTGGCTCGCCCCTTTGTTGCTGGTGGCGCTCGTTGTCACCCTTGTGCCGTTGATGTCGTGGAATATCCTCAAGCCTCTCATTATCGAGCGTGCCGAGGAGGCCACCGGACGCTCTGTGGCGATCGAAGGTGACATCACAATCGATTTCCTTCCCCGCCCAGGGGTTTCGCTGCACGACATCACGATTGGCAACCCGGAGTGGGCGAGGTCCTCGTTCCTGCTCGAAGCGCAGCGCCTCAGCGTCACGCCTTCGCTTGCCGCGCTGTTTAATGGCGAATTAGCGGTGGACGCGGTCGAGTTAGCCGGCCCCATCCTCAGCTTGGAGCAGCGCCAAGACGCCCCCGGCAACTGGGTGTTTCAGAATACGCGGGATGAGGAAAGCGAGCCGCCACCTGACGGTGACGGGACATCGGTCCTACCCATCACCATCCGCCAGTTCTCCCTGGTGGATGCAAGAGTCAGCTATTGGGCTCCACACACCGAATCCCCGGTGGCATTGACGATTCCCTCCCTGCAGATCGCGCGTGATAACGAAACCATGCACACCCAGGGGGCGCTGGTCTACATAGACCGGCGCTTCGAACTAGAGGCCCAAACCGATTCACTGCAGGCACTGTTGGATAGTACGTCACCCTTCGGTGGCGAGATAACCCTCACTGCCGACGATGACCGATTGGAAGGCACTTTCACCCTACCTGAGCTGCCCTCGCTGACGCCCCTGCAGGCAGACGCCAAGTTTAGCGTGGCGTCCACCGCCGACTGGGCCGATTGGCTCGGCCTGCCCGGCGTGGAGCTGGGGTCTCTTGCGTTAACGACGCGCCTTGAACGCGCAGGTAACGAGTGGCAATTCCGCGAGATCGACGCTTCGGCACTCGATAGCCGCGTCAACGGCGAGCTCAGCGTGGAGGCCACCGAGGAGACACCGAGGCTGAATGGACGCCTGCACGCCACCGAGATTGATCTAGCCGCCTGGCGAGAAGCGCTGCCCGAGGGGGAGAAAACGCAAGGCATGGCGATTCCGGTGCTGCCGGACCTGCGCGGAGAGTTAGCACTATCGACGGATCGGCTCGTGCTTCAGCAGAGGGTTTTGGAAAACGCTTTGGAGAACTTATCGGCCAAAGTGCACCTCGCCGAGCACTCACTCAAGCTGGCACCGGTCACCTTCGACGTCGCAGGTGGCAAGATCGAGGCCAGCGCCGACCTGGCGAGTAGCCCCGAGACACTTTCGGCAGAGGCACAAATCTCGCTGCAAGCACTGGATATGGAGGCACTGGGTATAGAATCACGGGGTATCGCCGAACAGGGCGGTACCCTCGCGGGCGACGTTGGTTTGCGCCTTCCACCCCTAGAGCAGCGCCCCGCTTTCGCGCTTGATACGCTGCTTGCGAACCTAGCGATCGACAACGGCCGCTTCTCTTACCGCAACCAGCAGGCCAAAAGCCACCTCGATATCCGCCTCGCCAGCGGCGAAGCGCCACCGCTGCGACTCGGCGTAACCGGCACCTTCCGCGACAAACCCCTGACCCTGGAAGTTGAAGGCGATTCGCTGCCCGGGCTGGTCGCATTGAAAGAGGAGTACCGCTTCGAAGCTGAGGCCACCTCCGGGAACCTACGGGCTCGGGCCGACACCACCCTCGCCTCGCTACTCAACCCGGCAACCCTCGCCGGCGAGGTAATGCTTCAGGCGCCGGATGCTCGCGACCTGGAAGCCTGGGTAGGGCCAGTGCTCCCTCCCCTGCCCGAGTTTCGGCTTGTGGGCCGCCTGGAGCGGGAGAACGAACGCTGGTCCGCCTCCGAGCTTAAAGGTGAGATAGGCGGAGCCCGTGTCGCTGGCAGCGTTACGTTTCGCAATACCGAGCGCCCTAACGTGCAGGCTGATTTTGAGGCGGGTCGCATCTCCCTTGCTCGGCTTCTTCCCGAATCCACCGGCGCCGAGACGAACGAGGAGCCTGCGGATGACTCGCTACTGGCGCCGCTACGGGGCTTCGATGGCCAATTAGCCCTAAGGGCAGACAGCTTGGTACTGCCCGCGGGCACCGTACTGAGCGGCCTTGAGCTTTCCGCCGGCCTTGATGAAGGAAGGTTGGACGTTGAGCCCCTTCGCTTTGGCCTTGCCGACGGCGTGGTCACCAGCCGGTTGGTCATGGACACCAACGGCCAGGTGGCCTCGGGAAGTCTCGACACCGTGATCGATAACATGTCACTGGCAACGCTGGCCGACAATTTCACACCGGTGGAAGAGCGGTTGGGGAGACTTTCGGCCGACCTGCACCTAGAGATGAGCGAAACCCTGCCCGTCGACAGGCGTGAAAACGTACTGCTGCCGTTTATTGGCCGGATGATATTTGAGCCCTCCACACTGCATTTCGAGAATCCCCAGGCCGATACCGACCTCACCCTGACGCTTGAAACCCGCGGGTTAGAGGATGACCATCGCCGGTTCCACGTAGAGGGGGATGGCCGCTATGACAGTGACCCAGTGACGCTCTCTATGGTGGGCGACCCTCTGCTTAATGCCCGTCACCCAACGCAGCCCTATGCAGTGGATCTGGAGGTCGATGTCGTTGGCAGCCGGCTTGCGTTGCAGGGAACACTCCTGCGCCCTATGGCGCTTGAGGGCTTGGACCTGGAGCTCGCGCTTGAAGGGCCTAACCCCCAACGTCTAAGCCGGCTACTGGGCGTGGCACTGCCGCAACTCCCCCCTTATTCGGTTTCGGGTAGCCTGAACCTGGACGACCAACGCTGGACACTGGACAACATGGAGGGTGACATCGGCGACAGTGACCTCGATGGCCGGCTAAGCCTCGATGGAGGCGCCAAGCCACCAAAACTCTCCGGTGAACTACACTCGGCCTCTCTCGACATCGCCGACCTGGGCGTTCTCATTGGGGCCACCGAGGAGCAGGAGAGCCAAGACCGCTTCATTCTGCCCGACACGCCCCTCATCGGCGAAGGCTGGCAGGATTTGAGCGCCGAGGTGCGTTATCAGGGTGAGTCGGTTCGGGCGGGAAGCGTGCCCTTGAGCGAGGTGGTCATCGACTTTCGTTTGGAGGACGGACACGGCCGCTTTGAGCCGGTGAGCTTCGGTATCGGCGAGGGACATATCGACCTGGTGCTCGACCTGAATGCCGGCAGTGAGCCACCCGGTGGCAGCATGCAGGTGGAAATGCGGCGCGTGGATCTGAACGATGTACTGCGCCAGTGGAACCTGGCCGATGAAAGCGTGGGTGTCGTGGGGGGACGCGGCAAGTTCTGGATCGAGGGCCGCTCAATTGCCGAGCTTCTGGCCTCAGCCGATGGCGGCCTGCTGCTGCTAATGACCGGCGGCAGACTTGATGCCATGCTCGTCGAGCTGGCCGGGCTCGACGCCAGCCAAGCGTTCTTCAGCTGGGTACGCGGCCGTGAGCCGATCCCCATCGACTGCCTATATGCCGATCTGCAGGCCAGAGACGGCGTCTCCAAACTGGATACGTTTGTGATCGACACCCTGGATACCACCTTCACCGCCGGAGGCGAGGTGGATCTGAACACCGAACGCCTGGACATCTCCCTCTTCGCCCACCCCAAAGACCCCAGTGTCTTCACCGGGCGCGCGCCCTTTCATCTGGGTGGCACCTTCAACGACATCGAAACGGGGGTGCATGGCGGTGGCCTGGGATTGCGCGCCGGTGCCAGTGCCGCGCTCGGCGCCCTTGGTGGCCATATCGCCGCGCTTTTGCCCTTGCTGGAAGTGGGCGCCGGCCCGGACATGGCCTACTGCGACGGGTTGGTCGAGCGCTCTCGCGAGGCGGTGCGGGACGAGGAGGCTTCGCCATGACCCCACGCGCTTGTATCGGTGGCCTAATAGTGGCACTGCTTCTTATTGGCTGCGCCGACACACCCGTCAACGAATCCGCCCGGCTCGCGAATCAAGACTCCCCTCAGGCGGTAAGAATCAAGGCTCAGCTTCTCGAAGCGCCCGAACTCGCCGGCGCCGCCATCGACGTGGACATGCGCAACGATCGCGTCATTCTGGAAGGCTTTGTGGAGACCGAAGAGCAGCGCGAGCGAGCCGAAGCCATCGCACGCGAGCAAGGCTCGGGAAGTGAAATCGAGAACAAGATCACCGTCAAGTGAGCGAGGATACCGAATACAACAATGCCGTGGCGCTGAACAAATTTCTCGAAACATACCGCTAACGCTAAACCGCACGTAAAAAACGGCGAGCTTAAACCCGCCGTTTTGCTTCTTTTCGTAGGCGACAGTCTGATGTCTGAGTGGCATCACTTCCACCAAACATGCTCTGCATTTTGTGGATCGCTGTAGTCTGGAATGCCTGTCTGATTAAACTTGTCACCGGTTCGCGTCCCCGACTGGCTAGCACAGCCGGCAATCAACAGGGAAGACAACATCACGATGGCTAATGTCTTGATACTCATAGGGCACCTCTCTTCACAAGGAAAAACTCGTCCACGATGGTATTCGCTACCTTAATGTCCCTGCCTGGTGGGTGCAGAGCTTCCGTAACGAGCCATATGGAGCACATGAGTTGGTCTTCTTGCCGTGCGAAAGCTTACAGCTCCGCTGCGCACCTTTGCTCGATAGCATCCAGTTCGTGAAGGGCGGGCTCCGTCCAGATTACTTCAGCCATTTACGCATTTTCTCCCTGGCCTCACCTTGGCTGTACGTTCTTCCCTCAAGTACAGCGCGCTCTCCTCGGGAGAGCCCCTCAAGCAGCTCAAGCCGACGCTGCATGAACTCGTAATCCTGCACATCGACAAGGTATGCGGATGGCTGACCATGCTCCGTGATCAGGACCGGCTCCTTCGACGAATGCAGATCAGCCAGAATCTTTGTGGCCTGGCGCTTGAGGTTCGTAACAAGCTCAACTTTCATGGGCTCATCCTGATTCAGACTAATAGTGACACTATAGTATCACCTGGCCGGAAAATCGGTCGCTGCGCAGCCGATTGTTACATCCTTTGATGTATCGTATCCTGAACACGAACAACATTCTGTACAGGAGCAGCCTTATGGATGCCATTAGCTACACAGCCGCTAGAAACAATCTAGCAAAAACCATGGAACAGGTCTGTGAAGACCATTCACCTGTGATCATAACCCGGAGCAAGTCACCATCCGTGGTCATGATCTCCCTTGAAGACTACGAAGCACTGCAAGAGACCGCATACCTTCTGCGCGCACCAAAGAACGCCCGCCGTTTGTTGGAATCCGTTGCCGAGCTTGAACAAGGCGGTGGTCGGGAAAAGGAACTTCTTGAATGAAACTCATCTTCTCCGAGAACGCTTGGGAAGACTATCTGTACTGGCAGAAAACCGACAAAAAGATTCTTAACCGAATCAACAAGCTGATCAAGGAGACCAAGCGAGAACCGTTTGAAGGTGTCGGTAAACCAGAACCCCTCAAACACAGCCTCGCCGGGTACTGGTCTCGGCGGATCAACGAAGAACACCGAATAGTTTACAAAGTCACGGACGATGCCCTGCTTATCGCCCAACTTCGGTATCACTACTGATTTAACGGGAGTGGCAACGGCGCGAAGTGGAGCGTCCCTTGGAACCCATTGTTATGTTCTTGTGATTACCAATAAACAGTATCACTAAATTCCCTAACGCATGTAGGACGATCATTGATGGTTGGAATTGGCTCATTCGTTAAGGACTGACCTAGCCAACCCTCTGGCATTGAAAGCCTCACCGGAGCCTTGATGGTGTTTTCTGAGAGTACTTGAAACCCTACTTTTGAGTAGAAGGATGGATCGCCATATGTGATGGCTATAGCCACGGAACGATTTTTCAGTTCATTCAGACCATACTGGATTAGTGCCTGTCCGACGCCTTTTCCTTGATGTTCAGTGCTCACTGCAACCGGAGCGAGCATGTAGACCAGAATGCCATCACTAAAACGCAGGCGAGTGAAGAAGATAGAAGCAATGAGTGATTCTTCTTCATATGCACCGAAACAGATTATTTCTTCATTGTCGATGTTTGAGGATAGTTCGGAGACAAGGCCACCAATCAGCCTCCCTTCATTTTCCCCTTCAGATGAAGTGAAAACAGACGTAAAAAGGCTCGTCACTTCTGCTTTACTGTTTTTTTCGAGTATTTTGTATTTCATTCCTGTACCTTGAGAGCCGATCACTCTCAGCCAGCTTTTTGGAACATAACGCCTTGGCTCAGCAGCCGGTTTGGAGCCGTGAAGCGGCGGAAAATCGGTCGCTGTGCAGCCGTTGGTTATACATTTCAATCCATCAACACCAGGTTTATGTAATGCGGTGCAATACCATTTTCTTCACACCAAAGATCAAACCGCTCTCGTTCGGAGCATACGTAACCACTGCCATCATCATTCGTCACCATGTGGGTAACCGAATTAATAGGACGTAAATACTCTCCATCCTTCACGAATAGCCTCATTGATATCAAACTTTCCGCAACTTCTTCAGTTGAGGTTTCATATTTTCTGTTGAGGTATTCGTTCATTCCGTCATCCATCGGCAAATAGCCACCTCGCAACGCCATGATTTGTATGGCGGAGACTTCTGCCGACGTTAGTGGCGATGGCTCCCAAATCACATCATCTTCTCTGGCCAAGTGCGTTTCTTTGGGCTCCAGTGTATTGTACATCCAGCCAACTTTATCACCGGCCCTGACGGCTTTTGATATTAGTAATGGCTCGACATTATCCATGTGTAAACCATCGCCCCATGGCATATTTATATTGAAGAATGACGATATTTTTGACCATACAATTTCTAGTATCAGTTTTGCTATGTTATGACGAGCTGATACAACTGAAACCCATTCACCTTTGCCTCTAATAGTAAGAAACGGGACACCATTAGCTTTGATTAACGCATACTGGCCAGAGGTCACTAACGAAGGGATACTTGGTATCCCCACTCCGGAACCATCCTCTAACCTTTCCTCTTCCAAAATATCGATAAACGCTGTCCTGAGACCCTTTTCTGTCTTGTACCCGTCGTAGCCATGAATAATGCTAACCGGAGCCAAAGATTCCTGAACAAGACAATAGAATAAAATGCCCTCGCCCTCAGGCAAGCTATGTATCCCGCCATAACGTTCTGGTGCGGTTTTCCCGGTAATCTGTGCGAAGTGGCGACGAGCAGAAGAAATATCTGGCTCATATCCCTCGTAGATTAGCCTATGCTCGAAGTTGCGGGCGAACTTTTTTCTTATACCAGATAAATGCTCAATCGCATCTTTGTATTCTTTTTTTCCTAATGTCTTTTTGACTTCAAAAATGCACAGAACATTCTCGATTTCATATATATACTGCTTAGTTAAGCCATACTCTTTTCCAGGGCCATGAACAAGCATACAGTCGACTTGCTCGGGCAGCATCTCTCCACCGACTGAGATAAAACCGGATACAACGCTCAAGTCTAAGAATTTGGGGATCGAGAATTTTTGGTCTATTCCCTGTTTAGTTACCTCTTCATAGGCGCTTCCTAGAGTTGGCATATGAGGCATATCGAAGCCCGCCAACTTCTCTGTTTCTTTCTTGATGAATAGCTCTAGTAGCTCCGATGCTTTGGTAATCAATTATGCACCCTCAAGTCTGGATTTCTGTATAACAGTATTCATATACGGCATGCGGGAATACACGGTACTGGGCGGCATGCCGTAAAGATACTTTTTTGATGGTTGACTTCGCAGCCCTCTGCACACTACCGTCAGCCCCTTGCATTAGTTCATTACACGAAAGGATTCGTACGATGGCAAGCCGGAATGCTGCATCTCTGCTCCCTCCTGAGCTGACTACTGATTTATTCAATAGAATCAATCGACTAGCAAAAAGTGAATCACACGCGCGCTGATACATGAAACGTGTCGAAGAGCACCTTGCGACCAATCGGCGGCGTCCCGTCTCCCGCCATACAGCGGATGACATCACCCGCTGGTTTTCCGAACTAGGCCGCAAAAAGCGCCTGAATGAATGGCAATTCCGTCAGTGCGTCGAGGCAGTCGGCATGCTGATGCGTGTGGCCGGCGCGCCATCGCTGAAGGAGGTGGACTGGGAGTTCTGGCTAGCCGGGGGCAAAGCCCTTGAGTCTGCTCACCCCACCACTGGCAGAAACAATAGCCCGATCACCGTTAGCGAACCGCCCTCCTTCGCAGTGACGGCGGCATCCGGAAATGATCTATTGGCCGATTTCGTTCGTGCCATTCGCATTGAAGGGCTCGCTTTTGACATCCTCCCCTTCCTCAGCTTGCGCTGCCGTCTAACGACGGAAAGGAAGGAGATTCCCAGGTTGTCACCTTCCTGGTTCCTGCTTCGTTGTTCGTCGCCTCAATGCCTTGGCATTGCCGGTCTTACACAAACTCCACAGGCGTTGATTCCCGAGTGCCCCTCGGTATTACATCAACCCTCGGCGCTGGCTAACAGCGCAGTCCCGGCTTGCAGGATGTTACGCGCAGCGTTCACATCGCGGTCGATGCCTTGGGTGCCGCAGTCCGGGCAATCCCAGGTGCGCACATCGAGCGGTAGCGACTCCAACACAAACCCACAGCCATGACAACGTTTCGAGCTGGGATACCAGCGGTCGATCTGGACGCACCGACGCCCCGCCCATTCGGCCTTGTAGTTGAGTTGACGCGCCAACTCACCCCAACCTGCATCGCTGATGGCTTTTGCCAAACACCGATTCTTGACCATATTTTTCACCGCGAGGCTTTCAAGGCAGACCACTTGGTTCTCGTTCACGATCTGCCGGGTGAATTTGTGGAGGTGGTCAAGCCGTGTGTCGGCGATTTTGGCGTGGCACTTGGCCACTTTCTGTTTCGCTTTGGCGCGATTATTCGAGCCTTTTTGCTTGCGCGATAGCTGGCGCTGCGCCCGGGCCAGCTTGAACTCGTAGCGTGCCGTGTTGCGCGGGTTATTGACCTTTGTGCCGTCACTGGTCACGAACAGGTCTTTCAGCCCGAGATCAATACCCACCATCTTAGGCGTGATCGGCAACGCCTCGGCGTCCACTTTGCACAGGCAGCTAATGAAGTAGCGTCCAGCACGGTCTTTGGAAACGGTCACGGTGCTAGGGGCCGATGGAAGCGCACGGCTCCAACGGATAGCGAGCGGTTCGCTGCACTTGGCCAGCGTGATCGCGCCGTTGCGGTACAAAAACGCCGAACTGGCAAAGGTGGCGGACTGCCGGTGCTTCTTGGACTTGAAGCGCGGATATCGAGCGCGCTTGGCGAAGAAGTGTTTGAAGGCGCTTTGCTGATGACGAAGACATTGCTGCAACGCCACCGAACTGACGTCGGCCAGAAACGCCGTTTCCGGCTGCTTTTTTAACTGTGTCAGAAGAGCGCTGGCGTCGGTATAGCCAATTTTCTCTTTGCGCTCGTAAAACGCATCGGTGCGATAGCGCAACACCGCGTTCCAGACAAACCGCACACACCCAAACGTCCGCGCCAGCAGGGCTTCCTGCTCAGGCGTCGGATAGAAACGGTATTTGAAGGCGCGTTCGGTTTTCATGCATTACAACTTAGTACCGTTTATGTAATAAACGCAAGTGCAAGGTAGCCAAGGCGCCCTACCGGGCGTCGCGCTATCCATCCGCTCACTAAAAGTAAGCGGTTTTCCGCGCTGATTGATAAAAGTAGGTGATTGGCTGCGATTCGATGCGACGTGATGCGCAGATTTTAGACAGCTTTTGGGGCTTGGTGAGTGAAGTCGTGGAAATTAACCCCTGTGGCTTTGATAACGGCCGTCATGGTGCGAAGCGTCGGGTTGCCTTTAGGTGAAAGCGCACGGTAAAGGCTTTCGCGTGAAACTTGTGCGCGCTCAGCTATCAGCGCCATACCGCCTTGGCCTGCTCGATGTCGGCTTGCTGGCGTTGCTTGGTGCCTCCTATTAGCAACATAACTAGGCGCGCACCTAACTTGGCATAGTAAATGCTATAGCCAGGGCCACAGGTGATGCGCAACTCCCATACACCATCGCCAACAGCCTTCGTATCACCCGCGTTACCCGCTGCCAGGCGGTTAATGCGGGTCAGTACACGCATGGCAGCTTGTTGATCCTTGGCTTTGGTGGCATCCAGCCAGGCTTGAAATGGATCATGGCCATCAGCAGTGAAGTAGTGGGTGATCTCTGTCAAAGGAATATTGTAGCTTAAAAGCTACTCGAAGACAGGTTACAAAACACGTTTTTGAATGACGGGGAGACAATTAAACCAGCCGGTGACGAGTATAGGTGACCTCTCCACCGGCTTTATTCCTGGGTAAAACGGTTATCAGGCTGCCGCCCCGCCAACAACTTCAAAATCAACAGCGCGAACTGCTTGCCGGTCTCTGTATCTTCTAAGAGCGGCGTGGTGAGTTTTTCGTGGTCGTCCATGGCATCGAGCAGCGCTTTTTCTACGCGCTTGGGAAATAGCCCATGCATGATTTGGGCTTCGTCATGGTTCTGAATTTGCGCCATCACGTCGTCATCGCGCTCGATGCGGTCGGCAATGCCGTTGGCAAAGTACAGCTTGTCTTCGTCGCTGATATCCGCTCCGTAGAGGTCGTTTAGTCGCTCGATGATCTCATCGAGGCGCTCTGTTTCCGGGTCATGGGGCTTGCCGGAACCCACGGCAGAGATAGGCTTCAAGCCGTACTCGCCTTCATTTTCTTCCAGCGACAGGCGCTGCTCGGCGCGCTTAGTAAGCCGGTAGCTATCCAGCGCGAGCTCACTTACGTCAACGGGGTCGTCCACTATCAAGCGGTCGATACGCAGCAGCGGGTGAAGGTGTTTGGCGAACACGCACAGTTGTTCTAGTTCCGTATCGTCAAAGGCGATGATTTGGCTCAAGAACTCGTAGCTGCGCACAAAGCTTTGCAGGTTTTTGCGGAACAGATCGAGCTCATCGCGGGTTTTGCCGGCGTCTTCCAGCTCTTGCTCGGCGCGCTTGACGCCTTTCTCATCGCCCTGTCGCTCCGCTTGGCGGCGCTCCTGCTTCCAGGTGTCTTGCTGCTCCAGAATCGCCTCATAGCGTTTTTTGAAACGCTCCTGAGCGGGCTGGCAGTGGTAACTCAGTCGCGAGGCCGGTGCCTTGGGGTCGAAAAACGCGGTAGCGAAGGCTTCGACCTCGGGCCAGTGGTAGATGCCGCTGGCGTCTAGGGTGCGCTTGATGTCATACACCACTTGCGGGTCGGAAACGTCCGAAAGCTCGGCCTTGCGGTAGTACGGCGCGAAGGCGTCCAGAATGTCCTCGGGGTCATTGTAAAAGTCGAGGATAAACGTCTGCTTGCCGGGAAATAGCCGGTTAAGCCGCGAGAGGGTTTGCACGCAGTCTACGCCCTGGAGCTTTTTGTCCACGTACATCGCGCAAAGCTTGGGCTGATCAAAGCCGGTTTGGTACTTGTTGGCGGCGATCATCACGTTGAAGTCGTCGGTGTCCAATGCCTCGGCCAAGTCGCGCCCGCGTACGCCAGGGTTAAGTAGCTGGCTGGACTCGCTGACCTCTTCGGGGATCACGTCATCCGGCGGCACAGTGCCGGAGAACGCCACGAGCGGGTGAACATCGTCGTACCCCTTTTCTTCCACGTACTGACGCATGGCCAACTGATAGCGCACGGCTTCTTGGCGGCTGGCAGTCACAACCATGGCTTTGGCCTGACCATCTAAGAGATGGCGTACATTGGCGCGGAAGTGCTCGACAATCACCTCGACGCGCTGAGCGATGTTGTACGGGTGCAGGCGCACCCATTTGGCCAGCGTGCGCGACGCCTTTTGGGCGTCCACTTCCTGCTCCTCGCCATCCGGGTGGGCGAGCTTCCAAGCGGTGTTGTAGGTGACGTAGTTGCGCAGCACATCGAGAATAAAGCCCTCCTCAATCGCTTGGCGCATTGAGTAGAGGTGAAACGGCTCGGGCTTATTGTCCGCGCTGGGAGGCAAGCTTGGGTCCGGCACGCGGCCAAAGAGCTCTAGCGTCTTGGCCTTGGGTGTCGCGGTAAAGGCGTAATAGCTAATGCGCTCGTTGGGGCGGCGCGACGATACGGCCGCGTCGAGCATTTCCTCGGCGCTAATCTCGCCATCATCACCTGTTCCTTCCCCGGCAGCGGCCAGCAGCGCTTTTAGCTTGGTGGCCGAGCCACCGGTTTGTGAGGAGTGGGCTTCATCGGCAATCACCGCGTAGCGGCCCTCGGCCAGATTGGGGCGTTTATCTAGGGCGTCAAACAGCGCCGGGAAGGTCTGAATGGTGACGATGATAATACGGGTATTGCTCGCCAGCGCTTCGGCCAGCTGTTCGGATTTACTCTGGTTGCCCACATCGCGGGTAATGGGGCACACCACGCCGTGGGCGTGCTCAAACTGGTAGATGGTGTCTTGAAGCTGACTATCGAGCACCGTGCGGTCAGTGACCACAATGACCGAATTGAAGCGCTTTTGCTGACCGTGTTCGTCATAGAGGTTGGCGAGCTGGTGAGCGAGCCAGGCAATGGAGTTGGATTTTCCCGACCCGGCGCTGTGCTGTACCAAATAACGCTGCCCGGCGCCTTCGGCCTGCGTGGTCTCGATCAGTTGGTTGACCACTTCCCACTGGTGGTAGCGCGGGAAAATCAGCGTTTCCTTGGTTTTGCGCCGCCCGTGAAAGTCCTCGGTGGTTTTTTGCTCTAAGTGCAAAAAACGCCCCAGAACCTTCAGCCAGGCATCCGGCGCGAATACGCGCTCCCAAAGGTAGGTTGTCGCGTAGCGGTTCTCATCCTCCGGCGGTGGATTGCCGGCCCCGCCGCCTTCCGTGCCTTGGTTAAAGGGCAGAAAGAAGGTGTCTTTACCCGCCAGTTTGGTGGCCATCGCCACCTCGGCTTGGCTAACGGCAAAATGCACCAGCGCACCGCGCTTGAACGCCAGCAGCGGCTCGATCTTGCGCGTGATGGGGTCTTTGAGTGGGCGGTCATTGCGGTACTGGCGTTTGGCGTTCTCGACCGATTGTTTGAACTCGCTTTTCAACTCCAAGGTAGCCGTAGGGATGCCGTTGACGAACAACACTAGGTCTAGGCGCGGGTTATAGCTTTGGCTGCCCTGGCCTTTTTCTCGGGCATGGGGCGAGTAGGCGACTTCCGGCACCACGCGAAGGCGGTTGGCACGATACCGGGAAAGCGCGTCGGGGTTCATGGCGTGGTCGGGCTTAAAACTGCACAGGTCGAACGTCACCCCCGGCACCTTGAAGCCGTGGCGCAGCACCTCTAGCGTGCCCGCACGTTCAAGCTCGCGCACCACCTTTTGCACGAACACCTGCTCGGACGCTTGCGGGTTGGCCTTGCAAAACTTCTCCCAGCGCTCCGGCCAAGCCTCTTGAACATAGCCGAGCAGGTCTTTGGTATAGAGCGCCGTGGCGCGGTCATAACCGCTGGCGGTGCCTACCCGCCAGCCACCGGCAACCATGGCATCGATAATGTCTTGCTGGAACTGAGCTTCCTTGCTGTCGGCCATATAAAATCCTTACATGCTTTGAGAGTCTGCTTGCCTATAACGGTCACAATGGCTTTTCAATGAATCGCCGCCCGTCGTGCGTAACTGGGTGTAAGTGCTGACTAATGGCACATGATAACCCGCCGCATCCCGCAACTCTGAAGGACTAACGCTGCGCTCAAGCCGATAGAATGGCGATAACGTCACGAAATGCTCTTGATGATGATCCTCAGGTGCGTGTGGTGGTGCCTTTAAAGAAGGCGTTTCTGATTGGCATTTTCCGTAAGCCACCACCCCGTGCCCACTATAGTAGAGAAATACCCAATCCCCTTTCTCGATATTATCTATCTTGTTTTTCCAGGGTGTGTAAAAGGCAGCAGCGCGCCCCTCATCCAGCATGTAATGATGCGAAATGGGATCATTACTGTGATTGGTATTGACCAGGTGATAACGCATTGGGCGATCCTCGTGGGGATCGTCCTCTTGCCCAAATGCATTGATATCCAAGAAAGGCTGCCCGTTAATCTCGTAAACCCGATATATCCAGGCACGAATGTTAATCCCTTTGCTATTCCAATATTTGATCGCTTTTCGCGTCGCGTAATCGAGTCCATTGGTGATGACGACTAACACTTGATCATGGTTCCAGGCAGCCCTTTCTAGCGGGTTTGAAAGCCCGAAGACCTCTTGATGAACTTCGCTTAGCTGCCCTTCTGACTTATTCAGCTTTTGATATAGCCTGTTGAGATGCTCGTATCCCCACTGGCTGGAAATTTGAGCATAGCGCATGACCTGTAAAAGGTTTTCAGAGTGTGCCTCCCAGCGCTTTAACTCAAAAATAAAAAGCCGCCCGCTAGCATCTACGGCAGTAATATCAGCTTCTTCACCTCTAGTGGCTTGCTGAATAGGGAGCAACTCATCTGTACGCAAAACCGAATCTAAATGGTGGAAAATCCACCGCTGCAAGTCAGCTTCTTTGTAATGGGAAGATAACGATTGAAGCGTCGTAGCATTATGACGTTCGAGATATCCGGTCTCGTCATCGTTTTGAATGCGATAGAGCATTTGCTGTCCTTTTTACTCGCGACCCTTAACTTAGGGCGGCATTAACTTGCTGATCTTGCCATTCACCGTAAGTCTTTCGGCTGATTTTCTCTACCCAAGCGGTGCGACCATTCGCTGGACGACCAGACACCACCGCAGCAGCGGCACTGGGGCTTGAAAAAGCATGATCACGAGTAAAGCTCACACCTCCCGCTTCATCTGCTACCAGCACGCCCTCTTCTGTCAGTTGTTGGTAAAGGGGCTTATAACTGGCGTAGTCAGTGTTGCTAGCCCAGCGCTCGCGGGCTTTGCTGCCTGTTAGCACGATAAATTCACCGTCAACTTCTTGTGCCCATGCAGCGATTTTGTACTTGGGTATGTTCAACTCAAAAGTGGTGGTGGGCGCTTGTTGCGCAGGCTGTTCCTTGCTTTGCGTCAGCGGGCTTTGACGTTGACGAAGGAAGTCCAAGCCCAGCACCGGCAGCACGGTGCGTATCTGATCCAGAAAGAACGCCATATCAGCGCGGTCGGACTCTGGCAGGTTGATGTAATCGTGTGCGGTGCCATTGATTAACTTACAGTGCCCGAGCTCTCTAGCAGACTGAATCAACAAGCTTTCCAGGTATTTAACGTGGGCTTTGGTGAGGTTTTGGTCCTTGCTAGTCACCAGGCAGACCTTTTCCCAGAAATCCTTACCGCCTTTGTCTTCCGGGCGATTGTGCTGTTTGAGGCGAGTACCCACATCATCGCTTTCGCCGATATACACCTGTGGTCGTGGGCTACCTTCAAGGTCGGGACCAACCAGGAAATAAATTCCGGTGCGGCCGCACTCGGGGCGCTGCACCAGCTCTGTCAGCTTGGTGCGCGGGCCAGTGAGTACGTGGCCTGTCCAGTTCATGATCTCGGCGGTGAGAAGCCCATTGGGCGTGCCATCCACCAGAAAAAGCCGAATACTTCGTCCCTGCATCATACCGCCTCCTGTTGGCTCGCCTCGTGAGTATTCGAAATTTCTGGCGAATGCCAGCCACGTACATCGATCTTGCCGGTCACGGCGGCGGAGATAAGGGCAGAGCGGCGTTCTTGGAGTAACTGCATATTTCGCTTCGCCGCAACAACCAGTTGATCAAAACTAGACGACTCGCGATCGATGTAGTCAGCAATTCTGGTCTGCTCATCAATCGGCGGTTCAAATAACCAGAACTCTACCGCATCGGCAATATTAAACTGCTTCTGCGCTGCCCCGTACTGAACTACTTCTACTTGATGACGAATGAGGCGGCTGTTCATTGCAGCACAAAGCCACCTAGAGTCGTAGCTACCTTTCTTGATAAGCATAACGGAGGCACAATTTCCACCTTCACACTCTGGTGGAACCACAGCTGTGACGCCTGGATACCCCACACGCATCGTCACAACATCACCAGTTTCCAGCATGGTTTTTCTGTTGCGGCGGCTATCTTCTAAGGAGATCTTTCTGGCCTTATCAACTTCAATATACCCCTCTCTGACCTCTCCGCCGTAAATGAAAGGAAGCCCTTCTTCAGCGAGGTAGCTACTAGGGTTAACGACAATACCAACGGTAATAAATGGCGACACATTTTTAAGCCGCTTCCTTAGCCAATGCGCCGGCACTTCCCCCAACCACTCCACCCCGGAGTCTTTCATCGGCACATCGGGGTCGAGCCCTTTGGTCACGGCATGGGAGATCACCGCCTGGCGCTTCTCCTTGAGCAACTCGATCAGGCGCTGCTGCTCCTCCACTAGGGCATCGATACGGGCGGTCTCGTGGTCGAGGAAGGCGGCGATGGTGGCTTGCTCATCAACAGGAGGCATTACGGCTGGCACATTCCCTAGCCGCTCAGCATTCAAAATCCTTAGAACATTACCAGTGGCACGTAGATCAAGTTCTGGCTTTGATGCACAAGTCAGATAAAAAAGATAGCGAGCATCATAATAAGGCTGAATAGAAGTAATCTGCTGATTAGTGCACGTCACTTCCGTGGTATAACCAAGCTTCCCGATACTACCAATACAGCACACCAAGGTGGACATGGGATCTACTGGGCGACAATACGACCACCCTTGATCAGTCAGAAACTTTGATGCCCGAACGGGCGCGCCTTGATCATCTAAATCATCGGGCCTGACCCAAGGCCACCCAGCCTCAGAGTAATTACTGAAATCTTCACTAGGAGGAGTAATGCCTGTTATCAACTCCCCGAAAAACTTCAGACGAGATACCTCCCAATGCGCCGGCACTTTCCCCAGCCACTCAACGCCGGAGTCCTTGTATTCGGGATAGGCGGGATAGCTCATGCCGACAGCTCCTCGATCATCTGCTTGATCTTGTCGGTGCAGGCTTTGAGGTCGGCGTCGATCTCCTCCAGCGGGCGCGGGGGCGTGAACTGGTAGAAGTGGCGGTTAAACGGTATCTCGAAGCCGACAATGCCGATGCGGCCGTCCAGCGGGTCGCGCTTGTTTTCGTCAATCCAGGCATCGGGCACATGGGGTTTCACTTCCCGATCGAAGTAGGCGTAAACCGACTCGCCATAGGGCACGTTCTCATTATCGCGTAGACCGCTATCGGGTTCCGGGTTGCCTTGCTTGTCGAGGCAAACATCCGCGTCGGGGTCGCGCTCGGATAGCGCATTGAGAATGGCCTTCTGCACCGGCGCGCCCACCTTCAGCCCCTCGGCCTTGAGGGCGTTTTTCAGCGCCTTGGTGAAGGCGTCGCGGTTGGTATAGCGCTGTTCCCCTAATGACTCGCAGGCGGCTTTGAGCGCGGCTTGTTCGGCGTCGTCCAGCTTCTGAATAGGCTTCTCGTCATCCAGCCGAGTCAGGCGTTCGGCGCTGGCGTCAAAGTTGAGCCGCAGCGGCCGTTCGACGGTAATCCGCCGATAGCCAAAGGCTTCCACCGGGAAGATCTTGCTCTCGTTGCTCTCTTCAAAAGCGCCGTAGAGCCGCACGATATCGTCAATATCGCGGTCAGCCACGAACTGGCGCTTGCTACCAAGCGACTTGCGCATTTTGCTGGCCCGGTCGGTGGCATTGATCAGCTGCACCTTACCTTTTCGCTCGGCGGGCTTGTCATTGGAGAGCACCCACACATAGGTCGCGATGCCGGTGTTGTAGAACATATCGGTGGGCAAACCGACGATGGCTTCCACCAGGTCATGCTGCAGCAGGTAGCGGCGAATCTCGGACTCCCCGCTGCCCGCGCCGCCGGTAAACAGCGGCGAGCCGTTAAGGATGATGCCAATGCGCGACCCCCCGTCCTGGCGAGTGCGCATCTTGGCGACAAGGTGCATCAAAAACAGCAGCGAGCCATCGGAGACGCGCGGCAGGCCAGGGCCAAAGCGGCCATCGTAGCCGCGATGCTTATGCTCATCGGTGACTTGCTTCTGCACCTTCTTCCACTCGACGCCAAACGGCGGATTGGAGAGCATGTAATCAAAGCGCTCGCCCGCGAGCTGATCATCGGAGAGCGTGTTCCCGAGCTTGATTTGCTCGACCTCCTGCCCCTTGACCAGCATATCGCCCTTACAAATGGCATAGGACTCGGGGTTGAGCTCCTGCCCGTGCAGCGAGACGGTCACATTTTGGCTGACTTGCTGAATGTACTCATCGCTCTCGGAAAGAAACCCGCCGGTGCCCGCTGTTGGGTCATAGACGGTGACGATGCTGTTGGGCTTGAGCTTTTCTTCCTGGCCGGTAAGCACCAGCGAGGTCGTCAGGTGGACGATATCGCGGGGCGTGAAGTGCTCCCCGGCGGTTTCGTTGGAGCTTTCGGCAAACTTGCGAATCAGCTCTTCAAAAATACCGCCCATGCCGTGGTTGCTCACCCGCGCGGGGCTTAGGTCAATCGCCGCGAACTGCTGCACCACCTTATAGAGCAGGTTATTGGCGTTGAGCTGCTGCACGAAGCTCTCAAACTCGAAGTGCTCGAAAATCTCTCGCGCGCTCTGGCTGAACGACTGAACGTAGCTCATCAAGTCGTCGCTAGTTTGGGTGTCGGACAGGCTACCCAAAGTGAGCGGTGAGGCGTTGAAAAACGGCTGATCGGCGGCGCGTAGCAACAGCTTTTCACGCACCGCTTCGGGCTTGTTCTGGTGCTGTTCGGCGGCCTGCAGCACCTCGGCCTTGGTGGGCGCAAGCACACACTCCAAGCGGCGCAGCAGCGTAAACGGTAGGATGATGCGGCCATACTGCGACTGCTTGAAATCGCCGCGCAGTAGATCGGCCACCGACCAGATAAAAGCGGCAAGCTGAGAGTGACTTTCCGTGTTCACGGTGCATCTCCAAGGGTAAAAGGCGTTGATATAAAGGCATGATACACGCCTTGGTTCCTATCAACAGCCAGCTCGCTAAAGCCAGAGCTAACCCATCTACTTGGAGAAAAGCTGGGGACTCATCTCAATGTCGTGAAACGACCTATACACATTCCCAAAAATGCTCCCAAAGCACCAAAACGAAAAAAGGGGAATCAAGCTGGATGCTTGATTCCCCTTAAAAATTCGGTGGCGGAGGGGGAGGGATTCGAACCCTCGAAGCCTTTCGACTTACACACTTTCCAGGCGTGCTCCTTCGACCACTCGGACACCCCTCCGTCTTTTTGTGCTCTCGCAAGGCGTTGCCTTTAACGAAAGAACGGCGCATATACTATTGCCTAAGTGGTGAAATAGCAAGCCTTTTCACGATTTCGTTGGGAGTACGACATAATCGCCGCTGGCTTCTAGGCAGAGGGTGTCGCCACAGAAAAGCTGCTGCGTCACTGCGATACGCCCTTTTCCTCGTTCCGCTAGCTTAGCGGCAAGCTGTGTTGGGCCTTCCGGGTCGCTGGGGGTGCAAATCAGGCGGTAGTCGTGCGTTACCGGTGCCAGAAAGCGCTGGCTGGCCTCAGCGACCACGACATCGCGGGCGATTCCTTGGGCGCGCAGCCAAAGTGTCACCCAGCACCAGCCCTGCAGCGTGGTTTGCGCGGTGAGCGCACCGCCAAAGCCGGTGCCCTTGTCATTCAGGTTCGGCGTCAGTGAAAGCTCCCAGCTAAGCGCAGCGTCTTGTTGCTTCATGGCCTGAATACCCAGTGCGCTCACCATGGGGATGGCATCACCTAACCAGCGCTGGAAGGCGACAAGATCTTCTGCCCCCTCTGGAAGAGGCAGGCGTGGATGGGGAACGCCGGCTTGCCGTTGTGTTGGTGTCTGAGTTTGTACTGTCATGGCGCGTTAATCCCAGCGTTCGAGAAAATCGCCGACGTTATGCTCGGGCACCGGCTTGTGGCGCCCGCCCAGGGTGCCAAGGTAAATAAAAGCGACCACTTCGTCGTCGTCTTCCAACCGCAGCCCTTTACGGACCACCGGATCGAAGGCGTATTTACCGCTACGCCACATAGCGCCAAAACCGAGTGCATGGGTGGCCAGCAGAATACCGTGAGCCGCGCAGCCAGCCGAAATCACCTGCTCAATTTTGGGCACTTTAGGAATATCCGGCGTGACCTTGGCGATCACCGCGATAATCATTGGCGCCCGCAGCGGCTTCTTGCGCGCGGCATCAAGAGCGGCGTCCCCAACGTGCGGGTCTTCCTGGAACTCGGCTTCGGCAAACAGCTCGCCCAAACGTTCGCGCCCTTCCCCACTGAACTCGATAAAGCGCCAAGGGCGCAGCTCTTTGTGATCCGGGGCACGCAGCGCGGCTTGGTAGATCGCTTCTAATTGCTTGGGCGACGGGGCTGGGTCGACCAGTTTGCCCATGGAGCTGCGTTGGTGCAGTAGCGTGAGAGCGTCCATTATTGGCTCCAATCCATTAAGTTAAAGGCGTACTGTAGCGCAGTGGCTTACTGCCTTGCCAGGCGCAGCGGGTGCGGCGGCGTTAAGCCAGGCGTTGCCCGCCAGGGGCTGATATCCAGCCCGCCACGGCGCACATAGCGCGCCAGCACCAACAGTTTCTCAGGTTTCGCCTGCTGCATCAGGTCGGTGAAGATATGCTCAACGCAGTGCTCGTGAAAGTCTTGATGCTGCCGGTAACCAATGAGGTAGCGTAAAAGCCCTTCGTGTTCGATCTTGGGACCTTTATAACGTATTAAAACGCTCCCCCAATCGGGTTGCCCGGTCACCGGGCAGTTGGATTTAAGCAGGTGCGAGTAGAGCGTTTCTTCTACCACCGCCTCCCCCACTGCGAGCATCGCAGCGCTGGGCGTATAGTCATTCACGCTGATGTCGAGCTCATCTAGGCACATGCCGGGCAGTCGCTGCGGCGTTAGCTCCTCGCTATCCACCTCCAGAAGCGTTACCTGTACCGCGTCTCCTGCAGCTTGAGACAGATCGTGCGTAAGCCGCTTCACGACGTCATCACGGCTGGCAAAGCGGGTTTGATTGAAGCTATTGAGATAGAGCTTCCACGACTTTGATTCAATCAAATTAGGCGACTCGGCCGGCAGCGTGAAGCGCGCTACGGCCACTATCGGCTTACCCCGGGCGTTAAGCCAGGACATTTCGAACGCGTGCCATTCGTCAAAGCCGACAAAGGGCAAGCAGGTATCGTCGATGCCTAACGGTACCCGGTTGGCGGCCCGGGGGATAGGGTATAAAAGCCCCGGATCATACTGCTCTGGGTAGGCCGATTCTCGCCCTAGCGGGGCGTTTTTAAGCGTTTCAGGGCGGTGATGCGTCATGTCGCGATGCCTTTAAGAGCGAATACTTTTAAGAACAAGTACCTTTAAGAACGAATACCTTTACCACGCGACAGCATATTAAGCGCCACGGTAAAGAGCACCACGATGAAGCCGAAAATTGCCATCAATGCCCAACCGACGGGGATATCCGAAACGCCCAAAAAGCCGTAGCGGAAAACATTGACCATATAGAGAATCGGGTTAAGCATCGAGACGCTCTGCCAGAACTCCGGCAGCATCGAGATAGAGTAAAACACTCCACCCAAGTAGGTGAGCGGCGTCAAAATAAACGTCGGCACAATCGAAATATCGTCGAACTTATTGGCTAATAGCGCATTGATAAACCCGCCGATGGAGAACAAGGCGGAGGTCAGTACCACCACCAAGACAGTCAATAGCGGATGCTCCATGCTCAAGCGGGTGAAAAACAGCGACACAATCGTGACGATCAGCCCTACCCCCAAGCCGCGCGCCATGCCACCCAGCACAAAACCGGTGAGAATGACCCAATTCGGCATGGGTGAGACCATCATCTCCTCCACCGAGCGCTGAAACTTATTGGAAAAAAAGGAGGACGCGACGTTGGAGTAGCTGTTGGTGATCACCGCCATCATGATCAGCCCAGGCACGATAAAATCCATGTAGCTGAAGCCATCCATCACCCCGATGCGCGAGCCAATCAGGTTACCGAAGATGATGAAGTACATGGCCATGGTGATGGAAGGCGGTAACAGCGTTTGCGGCCAGATGCGGGTAAAGCGTTTAATCTCTTTGAGCACCACCGTCCACAGTGCGATCAGCGTTTGTGTGGCGTTCATGCGCGTGCCTCCTTGGCCTGGGTTTGATCGATGGGGCTTTGTCCGCTCTCGACCATCGACACAAACATCTCCTCCAGCCGATTGGCGCGATTACGCATCGAGACCACCTTGATGCCCTGCTCGCTCAACGCCGCGAACACATCGTTCATCTGCTGGCCACGGTGAATCACCATCGAAAGCTGCGAGGGCTCGGTCAAGCGCATCTCAAAGCCGTCCACTTCGGGGGCGGCATCCAGCGGATGCGCCAGGTCAAGCAAGAAAGTTTCGGTATCGAGCTCGGCTAAAAGATCACGCACGCTGGTGTTACGGATGATGTCGCCGTGGTTAATGATGGCGATATTGCGACACAGACTCTCCGCCTCTTCCAAGTAGTGCGTGGTGAGAATAATGGTCGTGCCTTCGTCGCGGTTGATGCGGCGCATATACTCCCACATGCTACGGCGCAGTTCGATATCCACCCCAGCGGTAGGCTCATCGAGAATCAAAAGCTTGGGGCGATGCATCAGCGCACGCGCAATCATCAAGCGGCGTTTCATCCCGCCGGAGAGCATCCGCGCGCTGCCGTTGCGCTTATCCCACAGGCCCAGGTCGGTCAGCAGCTTTTCCGCCCGGGGCAGTGCCTCGCGGCGCGTCATGCCGTAGTAGCCCGCCTGCGCCAGCACGATGTCGATCACCTTCTCGAACTGGTTGAAGTTAAACTCTTGCGGTACCACACCGAGCTGATATTTAGCTTTGGCAAAGTCTTTGTCGATATCGATCCCGAAAATCGTCACTTTACCGTCAGTCTTTTGCACCAGAGAGCAAACAACGCCCAATGTGGTCGATTTTCCCGCACCATTGGGGCCCAATAGGGCAAAAAAATCGCCCTGCTGGACGTCTAGATCGATACCTTTGAGCGCGTGAAAACCGTTGCCGTAGACCTTGGTCAGCCCACGGATCGCCAATGCCGGTTCGGCCATGTACATGTCCTGTCAGCAAGAAAAGAGGGGTAAAAAAATAGGAAGGCTAGATATAAGGGCAGCTCGCCTGTTTTCAAGGCCACGCCGCCGCGATGCACGCTGCCAACGTGACCATTGCCAAAGGCGCGCAAAAGCATTGCCCGCCAACACTGGGTCTTTGCTCAGCTGGGTCTTGCGAAGCATAGGCGTGCTGGGAGGGAAGGCGCGATAAAACGCAAAAACGGCCATTTGGAAAGGCCGCTTGGAAAATCTTGAAAGGCGCTTGGAGCGGGAAAGGAGATTCGAACTCCCGACCCTCGCCTTGGCAAGGCGATGCTCTACCACTGAGCTATTCCCGCAGCGCAAAAGATGAGGCGAGATGGCGTCCCATAGGGGGTTCGAACCCCTGTTACCGCCGTGAAAGGGCGGTGTCCTAGGCCACTAGACGAATGGGACATATAACTACCGAAATGGAGCGGGAAAGGAGATTCGAACTCCCGACCCTCGCCTTGGCAAGGCGATGCTCTACCACTGAGCTATTCCCGCTTATTCGATTGTCTCGCTATCGGATTGGCGTCCCATAGGGGGTTCGAACCCCTGTTACCGCCGTGAAAGGGCGGTGTCCTGGACCACTAGACGAATGGGACACGCTTGGAGCGGGAAAGGAGATTCGAACTCCCGACCCTCGCCTTGGCAAGGCGATGCTCTACCACTGAGCTATTCCCGCACTCCGATAAACCTTAACAATGCAACACGCTAAGAATCAGTCACTAAAATCGTCACTCATTCTTGGCACTAACGCTTATCAAAACGACCGCTTATCAAAAACAGTTTATGACAAACAGTGTTAGTGGCGTCCCATAGGGGGTTCGAACCCCTGTTACCGCCGTGAAAGGGCGGTGTCCTAGACCACTAGACGAATGGGACGCTGCGTTGCCTCGTCGAGGTGGCGCGTATAGTAATCAGCCGATGAAAAAGTGTCAAGCCTCAATCTTTACTGGCGTCCCGGTATCGGATCACACATGCTGATACGTAGCACACACCGCTTACGAACCTTAAAACCTGGCGCTTGAAACTCAGGCCGATCGACGTCAGTCACACGCTAGCGGCACTACCTTGCCCGGTACAGCGAGCGCACTTAGCGCTTGCCGTAATGATAAGGAGAGAGATATGGCCAAAGTAGAAAAATCCCCTGAGCAGTGGCGCGAACAGCTTACCCCGGAGCAGTACCGCGTCACCCGTGAAAAAGGCACCGAACCCCCGTTTACCGGCGACCATCGAGTAAGCGATGCCCAGGGCATCTACCACTGCGTGTGCTGCCATACCCCGCTGTTTGAAAACGAACACAAATTCGATGCGGGGTGCGGCTGGCCAAGCTTCGATCGCCCATTAGGCCGCCACCGCGTTGAGGAGCATAGCGACACCAGCCACGGTATGGTGCGTACGGAAGTGACCTGCGCGCATTGCGATGCGCACCTTGGGCATGTGTTCCCCGATGGACCGCCAGAAACCACCGGGTTACGCTACTGTATTAACTCGGTAGCGCTTGAGTTTCACGCCGACGAATAACGCCATCAGGATCAATGCCGTAAGCGACGCAATGGCACAGCCCCCGAGCACCCTGAGCCTGTCGAAGGGGGGAGCATTGTGCCAACGCTGACACGCCCTTCGACAGGCTCAGGACGAACGGAAATAACAGAGACTATCGAACGTTGTGCATTAGCTACGATAGCCCTGATAACGCTATCGGTTAATCCGGCAAAGCGGGCGCCATCTGTTAGAATGGGCGCCCGTTTTTTTATGTTTGCACAACGCATTGCGCAGGAGAGCCCCATGCTCGGCTGGTTTCCCGGTCATATGAATAAGGCGCGCCGCCAGATCAAGGACGCGCTGCCCGAAATTGATGTGGTGATCGAAGTACTCGATGCGCGCCTGCCCTACTCCAGCGCCAACCCGATGCTGGCCGAGCTCACGCGCCATAAACCGGTGCTCAAAATTCTCTCCCGCGCGGATTTGGCCGACCCCGAGCGCACTAAAGAGTGGGTCGCGTTTTTTGACGCCCAGCCCGATATGCGAGCACTGGCGATCACCACCACCAACGCCCGCGAACTCAAAAGCATCCCCAAACTTTGCCATGCGTTGGCCGGCGACGTACGCGCTGACCGCGATGTCCGCGTGATGGTGATGGGTATCCCCAACGTGGGCAAATCCACACTGATCAATGGGCTGGCAAAGCGCAAAATCGCCAAAACCGGTAACGAGCCCGCCGTCACCAAGCGCCAGCAAAAAGTGCGCATCGATGGCCGCGTGGCGCTGATCGACACCCCCGGCGTGCTGTGGCCCAAGATCGAGGATCAAGCCAGCGCCTACCGTCTTGCCGCCAGTGGCGCGATTCGCGATACCGCCATCGAGTATATCGACGTCGGCATTATCACCAGCGCCGAACTGGCCAAGCGCTACCCCGAAGCGCTTACCGGGCGTTATAAACTCAACGCCCTGCCGGCCTACGCGGCGCCCGAAACACCTCAGGCCGTCGAGGCCGACGGCCCCGAGCGCCCCGATTTTTTGGCGCTTGCCGGGTTTGACGGCCACGCCATTTTAAAAGAGATTGCCAGCAAGCGCGGCGGGTTACGCCCCGGCGGTGAAGTGGACCTGCACCGCGGGGCGGAAGTGCTACTGCACGAGCTGCGCGATGGCAAACTCGGCCGGATTACGCTAGAAACACCCAGCGACATTCCCCCGCCTGCCGTTGATACACCACCCGAAGACGCCAACGCGCCGGATACCTCGCCTGAGCGTTAACGCCACCCGCGTTTGGATCGACCACTTATTGGGAACGACAACATGGACACCCCACAGCCTCACGACGCCTTGCCGCTTAAAAAATCGCACAAGCTCGACAACGTCTGTTACGACATTCGTGGCCCCGTGCTCGACCACGCCAAGCGCCTGGAAGAGGAAGGCCAGCGCGTTTTAAAGCTCAATATCGGCAACCCCGCCCCGTTTGGCTTTGAAGCGCCCGAGGAAATTCTGCAAGACGTGATGCGCAACCTGCCAACAGCGCAAGGCTACTGTGACTCCAAAGGGCTTTATTCGGCGCGCAAGGCGATCATGCAGGAGTGCCAACGCAAAGAGATTCCCGGCGTGGGCATCGAGGATATCTATATCGGCAACGGGGTTTCCGAGCTAATCGTGATGGCCATGCAGGCGCTTTTGAACGACGGCGACGAAGTGCTGATCCCTGCGCCTGACTACCCGCTGTGGACTGCCGCTGCCAATCTTTCGGGTGGCCACGCCGTCCACTATCTCTGCGACGAGCAGGCCGACTGGGCACCGGACATGGCCGACATTCGCGCCAAGGTGACAAGCCACACGCGCGCCATCGTCATCATCAACCCCAACAATCCCACCGGTGCGGTCTACCCACCCGAGGTGGTGCGTGAAGTGCTGGCGATTGCCCGCGAACACAACCTGGTGGTGTTCTCCGATGAGATCTACGACAAGATTCTCTACGACGGCGTGGAGCATACCTCCACCGGCGCGCTTGCCGACGACGATCAGCTAGTGATCACCATGAACGGGCTGTCCAAAAGCTACCGCTGTGCGGGGTTTCGCTCGGGGTGGATGACCATTTCTGGCGCGATCGCCAAGCAGCGCGCAAGCGACTACATCCAGGGCCTGACCATGCTGGCATCGATGCGCCTGTGCGCTAACGTGCCCGCACAGCACGCCATCCAAACCGCCCTCGGGGGCTATCAGTCGATCAACGATTTGATTCTCCCGGGCGGTCGCCTGCTGGCGCAGCGTGATATCACCTATGAAAAGCTCAACGCCATCCCCGGCGTCAGCTGCGTCAAGCCCAAAGGCGCGCTCTATGCGTTCCCCAAGCTCGACCCCAAGGTGTTTAATATCCAGGACGATCAAAAAATGGTGCTGGATTTGCTATTACAGGAGAAAATCCTGCTGGTGCAAGGCACTGCCTTTAATTGGCCAGACCCGGACCATGTGCGCATCGTTACCCTCCCCTGGGCCGACCAGCTCGGCGATGCGCTCGACCGTTTTGCCAATTTTTTATCGCGCTATCGGCAGTCCTCTTGAAACCCCGCGCGAGTGGACGTATCTAAGTTTCGTCTTACTCGCGCTACGACTTGTTACCCTTATTGAGCTCTATGGAGATCTCGCCACATGATGCGAATTGTGCTGTTTTTAGCCACTAACCTGGCAGTGCTGTTGGTGGCCAGTATCACGCTACGGCTGTTCGGCGTGGACAGCTACCTCAGCAGCCAGGGGATTAACTTTACCAGCCTGCTGATTTTCTGCTTTGTTTTCGGCATGGCGGGGTCAATGATTTCGCTGTTCATCTCCAAGTGGATGGCCAAGCGCGCCACCGGCACGGTGATTATCGAAACGCCCTCTAACCAGACCGAAAAGTGGCTGCTGGATACCGTCGAGGAGCTTGCTCGCGAGGCAGGCATCAAAACACCGGAAGTGGGCATTTTCCCCGCCCAACAATCCAACGCCTTTGCCACCGGCTGGCATAAAGACGACGCACTGGTGGCGGTTTCGGCGGGGCTTTTGAACCGCATGCGCCCGGAGGAAGTCCGCGCCGTGTTGGCCCATGAAATCGGCCACGTCGCCAACGGTGACATGGTGACGCTGGCGCTGATTCAAGGCGTGGTGAACACCTTTGTCATGTTCTTCGCCCGCGTGGTGGCACACTTGGTAGATAACTTCTTGAAAAGCCGTTCGGATGGCGAGGGCGGCTTGGGCTTTTTCGGCTATATCGCCGTAGTCATGGTGGCTGAAATCGTCTTTGGCATTATCGCCTCGGCAATTGTGGCCTGGTTCTCGCGCTTTCGCGAATACCGCGCCGACGAAGCCGGCGCACGTCTTGCCGGCACCGGCGCCATGGTCAACGCCCTGGCCCGCTTAAAAGCCGAAACCGAGATGCCTGATCAAATGCCCGATACGCTGCGCGCCATGGCCATCACCAAAGGTCAGACCCGCTCGCTGATGGAGCGTTTGTTTGCCAGCCACCCGCCGCTGGATGACCGGATCCGCGCGCTGAAAGAAGCCGCTTACCGTCAGTAAACAACCCCACGCTTCACACGCCCGCCACCCGGCGGGCGTTTTGTTTACATCTCACCTTTCGCCCACGGCAAGCTCGCCTCTTTCGTTCGCGCTGAGCTTGTCGAAGCGCCTGCCCTTGTCCTTCGACAGGCTCAGGACGAGCGGTTTTAACCTGCCACCACATCAAACCCCGCCGCCCTTAACACGGGTGCCAGCGGCTGCGCTTCCCCTTTCAAATGCACACAAAGGGTCGAAAACTCGCGTCTGAGGGGGTACTGCGCACGACAGCGATCAAAACCGTGGGCCACGCCCAAGGCATGCGCCTCGCGGGTTAGGCTTTCATGGTCGCGCCGGACCTCGTACACCGCACGCGTGCACAACCGCAGCGCCTCCTCCTCCGGCAACGCCTGCTGCAGGGTGAGCGAGGCGAGCGCCGGCGGTGGGCAAATCGCCTCCAGCGTAAGCTCGCTCGTTTGCCCAAGGTGAGCCGCCAACGCCTGGTGAATCATCAGGCTGCCGCGCAGTTTGCCATCGAGGCTATAGCCGGCGATGTGCGGGGTAGCCAGCGCGGCCAGGTCGTGGAGGGCGGCGTCAATCGCGGGCTCGCTTTCCCACACATCCAGCACCGCCGTGATGTCATTTTGCCCCGTTAAACGGCGGCGCAGTGCCAGCCCATCGATACAGTCACCGCGCCCGGCGTTAAGCACCAGCGTGCCAGGGGCAAGCGCGCTGATGCGCTGGGCATCGAGCAAGTGCCGCGTCGCGTGCTTGCCAGTACTCACCAACGGTGTGTGCAAGCAGAGCACATCGCAGCGCTCGATGAGCGTGTCAAGCGAGGCAAAGCCCGCCTCGCCTTCGCGCTCGGCGCGCGGCGGGTCGCAGGCCCACACCTCGACCCCCAGCGCTTGCAGCCGCGTCTGCAAACGCCCCCCTACATTGCCCACGCCCACAATCCCCACGCGGCGATTCAAAAGCGTCCAACCGCCACGCTCACCGAGCGTTAACAGGCTCGCGAGCACATAGTCCACCACGGCGTCGGCGTTGCACCCCGGTGCGCTGGCAAAAGCAATGCCATGCTCGGCAAGATAGTGCGTATCAACGTGGTCGGTGCCGATGGTGCAAGTGCCCACAAAGCGCACCGGGCTATCGGCTAAAAGCGCGGCGCTCACCGGCGTGACCGAGCGGATGATTAACGCATCGGCGTCGCGCAGATGCGCGGCACCGACCTCGCGTCCGGGACAGGTCATGACCTCACCGAAAGCACCGAAGCAGTGCTCAGCGGCGGGAATGTTAGCATCGACGACAAGTTTCATGGCGTTTTGGCTCTGGCGATTTAGAATAGGGCCCGCCGCCATCACGGGCGGCGTCTTAGCGTGTTGGCAATAGCGGGGTAACGCAGTGATCGTACGTTGGGAAACCGACCATGACTACGTGTTGGTGCATATCCATCAGGATATGTTCGGCGACTGGATTTTCAGCCGTGCCTGGGGGCAAATCGGCACGCAGTTTGGCGGCTTAAAGCACCAGCTGGCGGACACCCGCGAACAAGCCCAGATGTGGCTCGATGACGAAGCGACCATCCAACGCTCGCGTGGCTTTCGCAAAGTCCTCGACGTTAACGACGATACCCCAGAAGGCCAGGAAGCCATGCGCCAGCTCTCGCTGCTCGATGTGGTGTGACGCGCTCAGCCCAGATAACGGCGACCGTTGCGCTCGAAGGCGGGTTTCGCGGGTTTGGGAGCTTCGGGCGGTGCCAAAAGCGCGGCGAGCGCCGCCTCATCCAGCCAGCCGCGCGCTCTAAGCCACTCGCCTAGGCGAACAGGGTCCAGGCCGCGATCCAGCTCTTGACCTTCAGCATCCGCCAAAACGGGAATCCGCACGCCGTAGCGCGCCATCAGCGCGTCATCCTCGCTGATTTCGATATGCCGCAGCGCTACCTCGTCATTGGCGAGCGTGTGCACCAGCGCTTCCAACTGCGCGCAGAGATGGCATCCCAAGGTGGTATAAAGCGAAAGCTGAATCATTGCCCCTCCTTATGGCGCAGCAGGAAGACATGGTGGAGATTGGTGCGGCGCTGAAAATCAGGATCGAAGGTGCGCGCGGAAATATCTTCGACTTCATAGCGCTCAAACAGGGCGTCATCGAGAACAAAGCGGCGCTGGTTATTGGAGAACACCAGCGTGCCCCCCGGCGCCAATCGCGCCATCGCAAGATCCACCAGGGCTGGATGGTCGCGCTGAATGTCCAGCGTGTCGCGCATTTTCTTCGAATTGGAGAACGTCGGCGGATCCATAAAGATCAGATCAAAAGTCGTGCCCGCCGTTTCCAGCCAGTGAAAGCAGTCGTCGCGCATGACGCGGTGGCGCGAGGGGTCGAGCCCGTTGAGCGCAAAGTTATCCTGTGCCCACTTGAGGTAAGTGTTGGACATATCGACGCTGACACTATCGCTCGCCCCACCCAGCGCGGCATGTACCGTGGCCGTCGCCGTGTAGCAGAAAAGGTTTAAAAAGCGCTTTCCTTGGGCCATCTCGCCAAGCATCCGGCGCACCGGGCGATGATCGAGAAAGAGCCCGGTATCCAGGTAATCGCGCAAATTCACCCACAGTCGCGCCGGCCCCTCTTGCACTTCAAAGCGCTCACCGCTGGCGGCGCGTTTTTGGTACTGCGCGCTACCGGTTTGCCGCTCGCGGCGCTTAACGTAGAGTTGGCTTGAGTCCACATCGAGTACCTCGGGCAGTACTTCCAGGGCATCGAAGAGACGCTTTTGCGCCTGGGCGGCGTTCACCGAGCGCGGCGGTGCGTACTCTTGGACATGAACACGATCCCCGTAGACATCAATCGCCAGGGCAAACTCGGGCATATCGGCGTCGTAGAGCCGATAGCAGGTTTCTCCGCTCTGCTTGAGCCACTTTTTTAGCCGTTTTTGGTTCTTTTTTAGGCGATTGGCAAACATCACCGCGTTTTCAGACACACGCGGCGTCTTTCGCTTCTCTCCTTCATCGGACGCTGGCTGCGACGCATCGGCAATGTGCATCAACAGTAGCTTAGCGTCCAAGGGGCCGTTTTTCAGCGCGTACTGCTTGTGCGCGCGCAGGCCCAGGCGATGCCCTAAATCCGGGTTGGCGGTGAAAAGCGCCAGCGTCCACCCGGGGAACAGCGCCTTGGCCTTCTCCCCCAAGGTGGCGTAGAGCTGCACTAGCTCCGGCAACTCGCCAAGGCGCTCGCCGTAGGGCGGGTTGGTGATGAGGAGCCCGCGCTCGGCGGTGAGCGCATCGGGTCTTTCAAGCGTCGCCAAACTCTGGCCACTTAACGTGATTAGCGCCGGAACGCCGGCACGCATGGCGTTGGCCTTGGCCGCGGCGAGCGCCGCGGGGCTTTGGTCAAAGCCGAATAGTGGGTTTTTGCAGCGTTTACGCCCGATGCTCGCGCGCGCCTGGGCTTCTCGGGTGAGCTCCTGCCATACCGCGGGCTCAAAAAGCGCCCAGCCGTGGAAGCCAAAGCGCTTGCGGTGTAGGTTCGGTGCTTGATCGGCGGCGATCAACGCCGCTTCAATCAACAGCGTCCCCGCCCCGCAGAGCGGATCGAGCAAAGGCTCGCCCGCCTTAGCGCGCTCGGGCCAGCCGGCGCGCATCAACAGCGCCGCCGCCAGGTTCTCTTTCAGTGGCGCATGCCCGACATCGCGGCGATAACCGCGCCGGTGCAGACTCTCACCCGAAAGATCGATACCCAGCGTCAGGTTCTCCCGATGCAGGTGCGCGTACAGGCGCACATCGGGGGTTTGCGTATCCACATTGGGACGCGGATGACCGGCAAGCGCTAGCCCATCGACGATACCGTCCTTGACCGTCTGCGCGCCGAAACGAGTGTGACGAATGTGCTCGCTGCGGCCATGAAAATCGACGGCGATGGTCTTGCCTGGGGCAATATGTCGCGCCCAAGGCACTCGGGTTGACGCCCTACGCAGCTGCTCGGCCGTATCCACCATTGGCTCGCGGGCAATGACCGCGATCACGCGATTGGCTAAACGCGACCAGAGGCATAAGCGGTACGCTGCCGCGTGGCTGGCACGGGCGTAAACCCCTGCCACCGTGGTTTTACCCGGCGTGGCGCCAAGGCGTGCCAGCTCCTCGGCCAGTAGGCCCTCGATCCCTTTAGGACAGGTGACCAGCAGGTCTAATTCGTTGCTGTGGCTCGGCTCAGTCATAGTGGCGGCGGCGCTAGAGGCGCGATATTCCTATAGATGGCAAAGAAGTTTACGTCTTATGACAATTTGATGGTCGACAGGCGACCCTGTCATGGTCTAACAATAAGGTGTAGCTACACGAAACGCTTGGGTGACACCCTAGGGATAAAGCGTCTGCCAGCGGTGCGTTCAGCACGAGAGTGCTAGACATTTTGATTGCAAAACCTGTGCTTGCAAACGCTGTGCTTTCACTTTTTTGCAACGCCGCTAACACGGCCACGTTACCCCAAGCGACTCTGAAATGGCCCTGTGATCTCCAACAAAAATACAGGCCACTTCCTCTCAAAGGCTTTCATACAACGAGGTTAGCCAATGAAACGACAGAAACGTGATCGCTTCCAGCGGGCTTATGTTCACGGCTACAAAGCGGGTATTACCGGTCGTTCCCGCGATGACTGCCCGAGCCAAGATATCAATTTACGCGAATACTGGATGAGCGGTTGGCGTGAAGGACGCGGTGACCAATGGGACGGTATGACGGGCGTATCGGGCATTCACAAAAATCCCATGGTCATGTGATAGTGCATTTTTACCTGTCCGTCTTACTTTTTTAGGTCAACATAGCCCGCTTCGCCCAGCGGGCTTTTTGCTGCTTGGGCTTTAAGCGCTTCGGCGCACTCTTCCACCAGCTTGGGCCCGCGATAAATCAAACCGGAGTAGAGCTGCACCAGGTCCGCCCCCGCGTTAATTTTTGCCTGCGCCGCGGGTCCGCTATCAATTCCGCCGACGCCAATAATCGGCATGTCGGGCAAATGCTCACGCAGTCGCCGAATGATCCGATTCGAGGCCTCAAACAGCGGCTTACCCGAGAGACCGCCCGCCTCTTGGGCTTGCGGGTCGCCCTGCACTGCATCGCGAGAGAGAGTGGTATTGGTTGCGATCACGCCATCAAAGCCATTGCGCTCGATACTTTGAGCCACCAACGCCACCTCTTCATCTTCCATATCAGGGGCAATCTTGACCAGTAGCGGCACCTTTCGGCCCCTTTCGCTATCCAGCGCTGCCCCCCTTTCGCGAATCGGACCCAGCAGCGCGTCGAGCTGTTCGCCAAACTGCAGGGTGCGAAGCCCAGGGGTGTTGGGCGATGAGATATTGACGGTGATGTAATCCGCCACCGGGTGTACCGCCTCCAAACAGATAAGGTAGTCATCCACGGCATTCTCAACCGAGGTGGCGAGATTTTTACCGATATTGATCCCGACCACGCCGTCATAGTGGCGCTTTTTTACCTGTCCAATCAAATGCGCCACGCCTTGGTTATTAAAACCAAAGCGATTGATGATCGCCTCGTGCCCGGCAAGGCGAAAGAGGCGCGGCTTAGGGTTGCCGGGCTGCGACCTAGGCGTCACGGTGCCCACTTCGATAAAGCCAAACCCCAGAGCGCCCAGCGCATCAAGATGGTCGGCGTTTTTATCCAGCCCGGCCGCAAGTCCAACGCGATTGGGAAATGCAAGCCCCATCAGCGCGACCGGGTCTTCCACACGCGGGTTCACCAGCCGCTTCACGCCACCCACGCGGTACAGCGTATCCAGAGCGCTCAGCGCCATACGGTGGGACGTTTCAGGATCGAGACGAAACAGCAGCGAGCGGGCAAGATCGTACATGGGGGCTCCAGGCGAGAGGGTACCGGCAACAAAAAAAGGCGCGGTGCGCGAGTATAACGCACACCACACCTTCAAGCATCGCTGAGTTGGTTTTCGTGCAGAGGTATTGCAGCTAGTGACTCAATGGCATAACACCCGGTCACCCTGAGCCTGTCGAAGGGGATAGGGTGTTGTGCCAACGCTGACACGTCCTTCGACAGGCTCAGGATGAGCAGGGGTATCAGAGACTATCGCATTAACATTACCTTGTGCGTTAACTGCGATAGCCCTGGGTTTTCGCGCCGTCTACGCTTCGCTGTCGCTCTCCGCTAGGTCGACCAGTTCGCGCACGGCGACGGCAAACAGCGCAAAGCCGCTTTCGCTGCCGCTACGCACCTCCTCGATCAAGCGGCACCAGCGGCGGTGCAGGTCGGCGTGCTGCTCAAGCCACTGCGCCACACGCTCCTCGGCATCACGGCTTCCCGCGTCCAGCTTCAATACACTGGTGGTGAGCGCCAGCTGCTGGCGATCGATATCGTCGCGGAAGGTCTCACGCGCCTGCGCTTGCCAGGTATCACGCACATCAAGTTGCGTGACTTGCTGAATCATCCAGGGGAGCTCCAGGCGACTGCCGATCTCGTAGAAGACCTCGGCGACACGCTGCGGCTTCTCGTTGACCTGGCGCGCGGCTTGAATAATACCCAACCCCGCGTAGAGGCTCGGCGCCGCCGCCACGCTCGCCGCCAACGCTTCCGGAACGCCAGCCTCCAGGAGCTCTTCGCGGCGCTCTTGCCAACGCTTAAGCTCCTCGCCACTTAAGAGATCGCCAATCCCCTCCTGCAGCTGGGTCAAACGCGGGGTGAAATACTCGACCGTATCTTGGGTCGAAAGCCCCATATGCTGGCGCAAGAACCAGCGGGTGGCGCGGCGAATCATGCGCATCAGGTCCAGCATCATGCCGTACTGCACGTGGCTCGACACCTGGTTATCCAGCGCTTCGATCTCGGCCCACAGCGCCGGCAAGTTAAAGCTGTCGCGGGCAATGATGTAGGCACGGGCAATATCGGCTCGCCCCATCCCGGTCGAGTCGATCAAGCGGCGAACAAACACAATCCCCATGTGATCGACCAGGTCGTTGGCCACCTGGGTCGCGACGATTTCGCGCTTGAGGCGGTGGTCGTACATCTCCTGTTCGTATTTCTCCACCAGCACATGGGGGAAGAGGCGCTCTAGATAGCGGTGGATGTAGGCATCATCCGGCACCTCGGAGGCGATCAGGTCCCCTTTCAACGTGCTTTTGGCGTAAGAGATCAGCACGGAGAGCTCCGGCAGGCTCATGCCTTGGCTGCTGCCCGAACGCTCTTTAAGCACATCGTCAGCGGGCAAAAACTCAAGCTCGCGGTCAATCTGCCCAGCAGCTTCCAACTCGCTGATAAAGCGCCGATACGGCCCGATGCCTTGCTGGGAAATGCGTGCGGAGAGATCCAGCGCCTGGGTCTGGCGATAATTATCCAGAATCACTAAGTCCGCCACTTCATCGGTCATGTCCGCCAGCAATTGATTGCGCTGCTTTTCGGTCATGTCGCCGCGCTTGACCACTTCATCGATCAATATCTTGATATTGACCTCGTGGTCCGAGCAGTTCACCCCGCCGGCGTTGTCGATAAAGTCGGTGTAGACATACACTCCCTTGGCCGCCGCTTCCATGCGCCCGCGCTGGGTCAACCCAAGGTTGCCCCCCTCACCCACGACACGGCAGTTAAGCTCCTCGCCGTTGATACGCAAGGCATCATTGGCTTTATCCCCCACCTCGGCGTCGCTCTCCGCTGCGCTTTTGACGTAGGTGCCAATCCCGCCGTTCCAGATCAGGTCAACCTTGGCCTTCAACATCGCACGGATCAGTTCGTTAGGCGTGAGCCGCGATTCGCTGATGCCAAATGCCTCCTGCATTTGCGAGGAGATATCGATTGATTTGGCGCTGCGGCTGAAAATGCCGCCGCCTTCGGAGATCAAGGAGGTGTCGAAGTCTTCCCAACTAGAGCGCGGCATGTCAAAAAGACGCTTGCGCTCGTCAAACGTGGCCTCCGCGTCCGGCGAGGGATCCACAAAGATATGCAGATGGTTGAAGGCACCGACCAGCTGGATTTTATCGGAGAGCAGCATGCCATTGCCGAACACATCGCCGCCCATATCGCCGATGCCCACCACGGTGAAATTCTCGCGCTGGGTATCCAGCCCCAGGTTACGGAAGTGGCGCTTCACCGACTCCCAAGCGCCTCGCGCGGTGATGCCCATCTTCTTGTGGTCATAACCGTTGGCGCCGCCGGAGGCGAAGGCATCGCCTAACCAGTGCCCATATTCCAAGGATATTTCGTTGGCGATATCCGAGAACGTCGCCGTGCCTTTATCGGCCGCCACCACAAGATAGGCATCGTCGTCATCGTGACGCACCACGTTTTCCGGCGGAACAACATCGCTTCCATCAAGGTTATCGGTCACGTCCAGCAGCGCGCGGATAAAGGTTTTGTAGCAGGCGATCCCTTCCTTCTGCTGGGTTTCGCGGTCGGCGTTTTCCGGCATGCGCTTGCACACAAAGCCACCCTTGGCACCGACGGGCACAATCACCGCGTTTTTTACCTGCTGCGCTTTCACCAGGCCTAAAATTTCGGTGCGGAAGTCCTCCAGACGGTCTGACCAGCGCAAGCCCCCCCGCGCCACCTTGCCACCGCGCAGGTGAACGCCCTCGACACGCGGCGAGCAGACAAAAATCTCATACGCCGGGCGCGGCTTGGGCATCCCGGTGATTTTGGAAGGCTCGAGTTTGTAGGCGATATAGTCTTTAACGTCGCCGTTATCGCTGCGCTGATAGTAGTTGGTCCTTAGCGTTGCCTGAATCAGCTCGATAAAGCGGCGCAGCAGTTGGTCGTCATTTAAGCTTGAGACACCCTCCAGCTGCTCGTTAATGCGGGCGATGCAGTCGCGGCTGTCTCGATCGCTGCACTCAGGATCAAAACGCAAGCGGAATAGCTCAACTAGCGCGCGGGTAATCTCAGCGTGATTGGCCAACGTCGAGGCGATGTAGTCTTGCGACATACCAAAGCGGATCTGCTTGAGATAGCGCGCATAGCCGCGCAGCATCGCGACCTCGCGCCAATCAAGATTGGCGCCGATAATGAGCCGGTTGAAGGGGTCGTTGTCCGCTTCACTCGCCCAAATACGCTGAAATGCCTCGGTAAAGGCTTCGCGCATCTCGCTTAAGCTGACATCCGCCCCGCTATGCTCAAGCTCAAAATCGTGGATCCAGTAGCGCTGCTCCGGGGCGTGGATTTCGTAGGGGCGCTCGCCAATCGCGCGCAGACCTAGGTTTTCCATCATTGGCAGCACGTCGGAAAGCGGTATCTGCGCGGCGCGGTGAAACAGCTTCAAGTTGACACCGCCCCCTTGCTCTTCCAACGGGCGGTAGAGCGAAAGGGCAAGGTCCTTGCCGCTGTCTAGCGTCAGCAGATGCTGGACATCGAACACGGCGGTTCGAGCGGTAAAGTCTTCGCGATAGCTTGCCGAGAAGGCATCACAAAAGCGCTCCATCAAGCGGTTGGCCTGCTCCTCGCCAAAGCCTTCCACCATGGCCGATTGCAGCTCATCGCGCCAACTACGCGCTAGCTGGTCGATTTTTTTCTCCAGCCGCTTCAGGTCAAATTGCCCCGGCTTATCGCCGTTGAAACGCAAAATAAGCTGGATGCGCGCCAACACGGACTCTGACAGGTAGGTGTTAAAGTCACCAAAATGGGCATCCATCTCCTCGCACAAGAGCTTCTGGATGGCTTGGCGCAAGCTGGTGGAGAACACATCCCGCGGGACAAAAATCAGACAGGAGTAAAACTTGCCGCTGACATCAGCGCGTACAAAAAGACGCACCTGGCGCCGTTCGCGAATATTCAGAATCCCAAGCGCGGTACTCGCAAGCGACTCCGTATCGATTTGGAAGAGGTCGTCGCGGGGATACACCTCCAGCACTTGCAGCAGTTGCTTGCCGTTATGCCCCTGCGGATTAAACCCGGCAATATCCATTACCGCTTTAAGCTTGCGCCGCAGCAGCGGAATGTTTCGCGGCGACTCGTTATAGACGGTCGCGGTAAACAGGCCAAAAAAGCGCCGCTCGCCGATGACATTGCCATCATCATCGTAGCGGTCCACGGTGATGTAGTCAGGATAAGTCGGGCGATGCACGCGTGAATGGTGGGCACTTTTCGCAAACGTCAGCAGCTGAGGCACCAGCACGTAGTCGCCGTTCTCGTCCACGCCCTCTTCGGAGCGAATCCGCTCGCGATAGCGCGGCTGATCAAGACGAAAAACCCCCAGCACGCTGTCGGTATCGCGCTTAAGCTCACCGTCTTCCATGACGTACTCGTCGTAACCGAGAAAGGTAAAGTTGTCCTTGGCCAGCCACTCAAGAAACGCGATGGCCTCTTCGTGGTCGTCCGGGTCAACTTGCGGCGGGCAAACCTTTTCCAGCTCCTGAATCGCCTCGCGTGCGCGCTCGCACATAGGCTCGTAGTCTTTCACCGCCGTGCGCACATCGCGCAGTACCTCCTGCAGTTTATGTTCGATATCCGTTAGCGCTTGCGGCTCGGTATGACGATCTACCTCGATGACAATCAACGATTCGCGAGATGAGGGTGCCTCCTTATCGCGGGTGGAAGTGACGCGTATAAGTTGGTGCTCATCATCACGCTCTACCGCCAACACCGCGTTTTGGATGGCGTGCACGGTCAAGCCGCGACGGTTAAGCTCCATCCGAACCGAGTCCACCAGAAACGGCATATCGGGATGCAGCACGGCGACAAAGGTGTGCGTCGACTGCCAGCCGTGCTCTTCAAAATCGGGGTTAAACACGCGCACTTTGGGCTGATCGAGGTCATGATGCTGCAAGAACTGCCAAATCGAGAGCGTCGCGCCATAGAGGTCATCCAGGCGCCGGTCCAAGAGGTCTTCCACCGGCACCGTGGCATAAAACTGCCGCGCAAAAGCATCCACTTCTGCCGCCCTCGCTGGCTCTAAGCGCGCTTGCAGCCGTTCTTGTAGTTGTTTGAGCAGATCCTGCCGACTCTCTTCAATTGCACTGTAATGCATCCATCACCTCGACTGCCAAAAAAACGAAGAACAATAGGCTGTTAGGCCACTTTCATCCTAACGTATAAAGAAGCTTACGCTAGCAATGCCGAGGACCCCAGCCCTTTGACGCCTTGCTCATGGCGCATACCGTTTATGCATCAAGTGATACTGATATATCGCTACCGACGCTGCAATAACACGCCACACTCACAATGGTCGGTAAACGGAAATTGATCAAACAGAGCAAAACGCTCAACTCGATGCGTTTGACTCAGTATGGTCAAGTTTTCGGCTAGCGTCTTGGGATTGCAGGAAATATACACAATCCGATCAAAGCGGCTGATTTGGCGGCAGCTCGCCTCATCCAGCCCCGCCCGCGGCGGGTCCACCAATACGGTGGAGAAGTCAAAGGTGTCGAGCGCCATTTCAGCCACGCGGCGACCGCCCTTCTCACCGTTTAATGCTTGGGAAAACTCCTCCGCGGACATCCGCGCCACCTGTGCATTGCCCACCCCGTTGGCGTCGAAGTTCACCTTGGCGCTGGCGACCGAGGTGCGCGAAATTTCGGTGGCGAGTACACGGCGAAAATTCGCCGCCAGCGCCACGGTAAAGTTGCCATTGCCGCAGTAAAGTTCCACCAAATCGCGCGCTTGGCTTCCCGCGGTGACATCGCGCGCCCAGCTCAGCATTTTTTGGCACACGACCGCGTTGGGCTGGGTGAAGCTGTTTTCCACTTGCTGATAGTGGAAAGCATGCCCGTCGACGTGCAGCTTCTCCCACACATAATCGCGGGTCAGCACGCGGCGCTCTTTGCGTGAGCGACCGATTATCATGATGCCTAGCTCGCGCTCCAGCGCCCGCGCTTCGCTCTCCCAGGCGTCATCAAGGGGGCGGTGGTAAATCAGCGTGACCAACGCCTCGCCCGAGAGCGTGGTTAAGAACTCGACCTGGAACAGACGATGGCGAAGCGCTTGGCTCGCCAAAAAGGCCTCTCTCAGCTGGGGCATCAACGCATTGATGGTGTCGCTTGCCACGGGGTAGCGATCCAACCGCACGATTTGCTTGTTTTTGGGGTTGGTTGGGTCAACCTCAAACATGGCATAGAAGAGATCCTCCCCCTCGTGCCAGATACGAAATTCGCAGCGCTGACGGTAGTGGCTGGGCGGTGAGGTAAATACCTCCAGCGGCGGAGGAGAAAACGGGCTGAAAAGCGCTAAAAGCGCGTCGCGTTTGGCGGCAAGCTGCTCGTTATAGCGCTTGGGGTCTACCACGGGAATGGCCAAAAGGGGCTCCTTTTCAGACTTAGTGATGAGTATCGATGTTTGGGGACAAAACGCACGACGAAACACGGCACAAAAACGTGGCGGGTTTTATGCGAAGAGGCATTAAATCTCAATCAAGCGATAGGCGACTCAGGGTATGAAAACCATAGCCGGCAAGCCCGGCTTGCAGCGAGGCGGCGGGCGCGGTGGTAAAGCAGCAGCCGTCGCCGCAATGGGCAACCAGCGTATCCGTCACCTGGCCCACGCGCCGCGCGATTGCGTCCCCGGAATCCACCCAGTTGAGCGGCACCGGCGCCAGGGCTTCCAGCCAGGGCTTGAGCAACGGAAAGTGCGTACAGCCAAGGACCACCGTATCCATCGCCACCTCGGCTTGGGTCGCTTGCCAAAGCGGCTCAAGCGCTGTCGCCAGGCGCCGAACGTCTGGCTTCGCGCCGCCCACCAGCGCCTCCGCCTCGATCACCAGCGCATCCGCCGCTACGCGGGTAATGCGGCAATCACGGGCAAAGCTATCGATCAACTGCTGGGTGTAGGGACGCCGGACCGTTGCCGTCGTGGCCAAAAGGCCGATATGGCGCGACTGGCTCGCGGCGGCGGCCGGCTTGATCGCGGGAACAGTGCCCACCACCGGAATGGTTAATTCCATGCGGAGCTGTTCAAGGGCCAAGGTGCTGGCGGTATTGCACGCCACCACCAGCACGCTTGGCTGGCAAGCGCTGACAGCGGCGCGACAAACGCGGACGATACGCGCCGTTAAGGCGCTGTCCTCGCGCACGCCATAGGGTAGCCAAGCATTGTCGCAGGCATAGCAGAAGGCGGCATGGGGGTAGTGCTCGCGCAGCGCACGCGCCACCGAGAGCCCGCCCATGCCGGAGTCGAAAATCAGTACGGGGCCAGCCATGCTTTACGGGTGCCCTTAAAAACGAAAATCGGGGCGGTGATTGTATCACGCCCCGAGACGAGTGCTTTAAAGACAAGTGCTTTGCCAATAGATGCGGGTGCGATGCTAGAGTGTCGGTATGTCAGCACCGCGCAGCTCAGCGTAAAGCTCTGGGTAAGCCTGCTGCAGGCGCTCTAGCTCTTGCTCGGCGCCCTCAGGCAGGGCTTGACGCAGTCGTATCAAATCTTCTTCGCTAAAGTACTTTTCTACCAGCGGGAAAAGCACTTCCCGCTCTTTACGCAAATAGGCGCGGTGCGCTTCCAGATACTGCTTCAAATCGTCAGCGAAGCGGTCCATCGTCATGACACTGTCCATTAAAATCATATCGATATCAGTGGAGAGCTGGGACAGCCGCGGTTTCAAATCGCGATATTCAATGAGCATGTCTTTCACCACGTCCACATGCTCTGGCGCGCGCTCCTGCAAGCATTCAACGAACTCGCGTTCAAGTGGCGCCGCAAATTTTTCCATATAGGCAAGAATGTGGTCCACGACCTCGCGCATCAACTGGAAGTTGGGCCGCTCGCCCTTGGCTAAGGTTTTATGCTTCAGCTGCAGGACGTGCAGCATTCGCGCCATATTGGCATGGTCCAGACGCAGTTGATGTAACATTGTGCCATCTCCTTTGTTATCGCATACGCCCAATTATTTGCTTACGCCTAACAGTAGCCTGACGCTGCGCTTATTACCACCGACAGCGAGTCACGCTGTCACGTTCCACGGAGCCTGCATGGATCTGTTCTCAACGTCTACCCCCGGCGGCGACGCCCCGCTCGCCTTTCGCATGCGCCCCACCTCTCTTAACGACTATGTCGGCCAGCAAGCGCTCGTGGGCCCTGGCAAGCCTTTGCGCCGCATGGCGGAGTCTGGTGTGGTTCGCTCCATGATGCTTTGGGGCCCTCCGGGGGTGGGCAAAACCACCCTTGCCGAGATGTTGGCGAACGCCTCTAATGCCCACTTAGAAACGCTCAGCGCAGTGATGGCGGGGGTAAAAGAGATCCGCGCGGTGGTCGAGCGCGCCCGGCAGCTTACGCCTACCCCGGTGATTCTTTTTCTGGATGAGATTCACCGGCTCAACAAAAGTCAGCAGGATGCGCTTTTACCTCACGTTGAGTCCGGCCTTTTAACCCTGATTGGCGCCACCACGGAAAACCCCTCGTTTGAGGTTAACTCGGCGCTGCTCTCCCGGGCGCGGGTCTACGTGCTCAAGCCGCTAAGCGAGGATGAGCTGATCGCCGTTTTACGCCAAGCGCTTAACGATCGCGAGCGGGGGCTAGGCCAGCGGGCGATTGAGGTGGAAGACGACGTGCTCAGGGTGCTCGCCCATGCCAGCGCCGGCGATGCGCGCCGGGCGCTTGGCTTACTCGAAACCGCCTGCGATTTTACCGTGCAAGAAAACGGCCGCGAAGTGCTCCATCGTAGCGCGCTGGATGATGTGATCGGCCACCAGGCCAGCGCTTTCGATAAGCAAGGCGATGCCTACTTTGATCTGCTCTCGGCAATTCACAAGTCGATACGCTCATCACGCCCGGACGCCGCCCTTCTGTATATCGCCCGCTTTATCCAGGGCGGGGGGGACCCGCTTGACGTAGTGCGACGGCTGACCGCTATCGCCTCAGAGGATGTGGGCAACGCCGACCCACGCGCACTGCCGCTGGTGATAGCCGCTTGGGATGCCTACTTGCGCCTAGGCGACTACGAAGGCCAGCGGGCGATTGCCCACGCCGCCATTCACTTGGCCGTGGCGCCTAAGAGCAACCGCATCGACCAAGCCTGGAAGGCGGCACAGCGCTTCGTGCGCCAACAGCCGCAAGTTGAGGTGCCTACCTATCTACGCAATGCGCCCACCAAGCTGATGAAGAGCCTAGGCCACGGTAGCGGTTACCGCTACGCGCACAATGAGCCGGAGGGGTATCCCGCGGGAAGCGCGCACGACTGCTGGCCTGAGTCGCTTGAGCGCGCAACGTTCTATCAGCCCAGTCAATTCGGCCAGGAGAAGCGCTTTGCCGAGATTATGGCCTGGCGCGAACGCCGCGACCAAGAAGCGGATCAAGCGCCTGGCTAGCGCGCCTCTCGAATCACATCGACGCCATCGGGCACGTCAAAGGTAAAACGCTCCTCGTCAATGCTGCCATTTTGTTGAATATCACTAAACGCGATCGCGGTACGCTGGCCGGTGCTATCGGTCATCCAGAGCTCTGTCAGCGTTTCGCCATTAAAGGTGAGGCTTAACTCCTCAAAAAGCGTTTCATTGGAGAGCGGTATTAGGGTAAACACATCCTCTTCGTTCTCTTTTTCGTAGAAAATGTCGTAGCTCTGGGCTAGGTCCTCAACGTTGCCTGAAAGCAGCATGGCGGGCGTGTGAGTTACGCGATCGTCTACTTGCTGCACGGTGACTTGCTCAAGATCGGGGTCATATAGGTAGACATCCTCCCCATCCGCTACCACCGTTTGCGCATAGGGGGCTTCCACTTCCCAGCGTAGAAGCCCGGGGCGCGAGAGCCACATTTCGCCATTCGCCTCTTGCAGCCGCTCGCCACTGCCATCCAGAATGCGCTGCTCAAACGTAGCCTGGTACGTCTCCAACGGCTCAAGACGCTCGGTTAACCGCTGCGCCGCCTCGTTGGCCCATACCGCTGGCGCCATAACCAGCCCTAACGCGCTAGTGGCGAGCGCCAGCGAAAACGGTCGTGCCGGTGTACTCTCCTTCGCTCCACGGGAAGAAACGTCATTCTCGCGCACGCCACTGTTCAACACGGTGTTCCTATTCGACATAGTGATCTCCCTTAGCCACCCGCCGGAAACTCGCTGCCGGGCAGAGTATGTGATGTGCCATCAGACGCGTGATCTGCCACTAGGTTTCATCTTCCAAAGCGCTTTCTTGGTGTTTGCACGTTTACCCCGCCGGTGGCTAGTGCCCCACCGGCGGCGGGGCAAGCACTTCGCGGGCGCCATTGGTGCCCATCGACGAGACCACTCCAGCACTCTCCATGGCATCGACCAGCCTTGCCGCGCGGTTATAACCAATTTTAAAGCGGCGCTGAACGGCTGAAATCGACGCTTTTCGGGTTTCGGTCACAAACTGCACGGCCTCGTCATAGAGTGCGTCCTGTTCGGCATCGTCACCCTCTCCACCCTCGGCTTCAAGGCCGGTCAGCGCGTCCGCCGAGACCCCTCCGGTCAAAATCTCTTCGATATACTCAGGCTCGCCACGGCGTTTCCAATCCTCCACCACACGGTGTACTTCGTCGTCGTCGACAAACGCCCCATGAATACGGTTGGGCGGACCGGACCCCGCCGGCAAGTAGAGCATATCGCCGTGACCCAGCAGGCTCTCCGCGCCGCCTTGATCCAGAATCGTGCGCGAATCGATGCGCGACGAGACCTGAAACGCCATGCGCGACGGGATGTTGGCCTTGATCAAGCCGGTGACCACATCCACCGAGGGGCGCTGGGTGGCCAGTATCAAGTGAATACCGGCCGCGCGCGCTTTCTGCGCTAGACGCGCGATGAGCTCTTCAACCTTTTTGCCCACGATCATGAACATGTCGGCAAACTCGTCGATGACCACCACGATGTAGGGTAGCTTTTCCAGCACCGGCGGCGTTTGGTGCATCTCCCAAGGTTGCGGCTCCCACAGGGGGTCAGCGACCTGGGCACCGGCGCGCTCGGCTTCATCCAGGCGCGCGTTGAAACCGGCAATATTGCGCACGCCCATCGCCGCCATGAGCTTGTAGCGTCGCTCCATTTCGGCCACGCACCAGCGCAGACTGTTGGCGGCCTCTTTCATATCGGTGACTACCGGCGCGAGCAGGTGCGGAATGCCATCGTAAACCGACAGCTCCAGCATTTTGGGGTCCACCATGATCAACCGAAGCTGATCGGGGGTGGCCTTGAGCAGCATGGAGATCAGCATCGCGTTAACCCCCACCGATTTCCCTGAGCCTGTGGTACCGGCCACGAGAAGGTGCGGCATCTTGCCGAGATTGGCCACCACCGGACCGCCGCCAATGTCTTGACCCAGCGCCATCGTCAGCGGTGACAACTCTTGCTGATAGCGCTCCGAGTCGATGACTTCGCGCAGGCGGATCATCGCCCGGTGTGGATTGGGAATTTCGATACCCACCGTGGGGCGACCGGGGATCACCTCCACCACCCGCACGCTCTTCACCATTAATGAGCGGGCGAGATCTTTCGCCAGATTGCTGATTTTCGAGACTTTTACCCCGGCCGCCGGCTTGATTTCAAAGCGTGTAATCACCGGCCCCGGCCAGGTGTCAACGACGTCTGCTTTAACGCCATACTCCTTCAGCCGAACTTCCAGCAGCTCAGCCATATCAGCTAACTGTTGATCGCTGTAGTTGGGTTGGTGCGGCTCGGGCAGGGTCAGTAGCCGCAGACTTGGCAGCTCCCCTTCTGGCTCGGGCATATCATCGAGTACCGGGCGCTGACTTTGCAGATGCTCGACGGTCCAAAGCGCAGGGCTTTCATCGTTGCTCTCGGGCTCAGGGGTTGGCTTGGGCGCAGACACGGGCTCGGGCCTTGACTCGGGTCGTGTTTCCGGCTGAGGCTCAGCAGAGGCAGAGCGCGGCGGCAGCGAGACCGGCGTTTCACCGTCTTCCCACTCGTTTTTTTCCCACTCGTCCTCTTCCCACAGGGGCTCCGGCACCACTTCGGGCACGCGTTGCCCTGTGCGTGGCGGCGTCAATGTCGTAGAGGAGGGCTCTGGCTCTGGCTCTGGCTCTGGCTCTGGCTCTGGCTCTGGCTCTGGCTCTGGCTCTGGCTCTGGCTCTGGCTCTGGCTCTGGCTCTGGCTCTGGCTCAGCAAGGGTAACCGGCACCGGGTCTTGCGCGCGAATAGGTTCCGGTTCCGGTTCCGGTTCCGGTTCCGGTTCCGGTTCCGGTTCCGGTTCCGGTTCCGGTTCCGGTTCCGGTTCCGGTTCCGGTTCCGGTTCCGGTTCCGGTTCCGGTTCCGGTTCCGGTTCCGCTGATAGGGTGGGTTCTTTGCGCCTTTCATCAACCGCTGGCTCGGGCTTTTGGGGGGCGGCAACGCTTTCAGCACCCGTGGCGGTTTTGGCGCGGGCGGTAAAATGCGCGGCGGCATCCCAAGGAATTTCGGTCTCTTCAGCCGCCGGCGTAGCGCGCTCTTTGTGGCTTTCCGGGCTTTGAGTGTCAGGCTTCTGCTCGGCGTCTAAAGAGAAACCCGGCTCTTGGCGCTTTGGCGCGCTCGCGGGTTTATGTGGCGCAGTAGGCGTTTGGGATGCCGTGTTTGATTCACGATGCTGCGGTGCTTGTGCGGCTTTTCGCGGAGTACGCGCGCGCAAGCGAGCCATTAACGCCAGTGCCATACCCCAGCCCTTCCGTGCGCCACGCCCTACTTCATCGGCTACCTGTAGCCACGACATGCCACTAAACAGCGGGAAGCCGCTTAACATCAGCGCTGCCGCCACAAGCCCCACGCCTTGGCTACTGACCAGTGGCTGCAGCGCACCCATCAAGCCTTCGCCCAGGATGCCGCCAGAGGCATACGGCAAGATGCTTTCAGGGTGATAAAAGTGCAGCGCACCCAGCATGGTGGTGCCAAATATGAGTAGCAGCAACCCACCTGCGCGCACGGCAATCGCCACCGCATCGAGTTCAAAACGTACCTGGCGCGAACGCATCAGCCACCAAGCCGCAAACCCCAGCATGCCCGGCCACCATAGCGCACTAGCGCCCAGCAGCGAGTAGAGAACATCCGCTAGCCAAGCCCCCACCGGTCCCATCCAATTGGCGATGGCGGTTTCAGGGCCACGGTATGACCATCCGGGATCACCTGGGTGGTAGCTGAGTAGCGCTAAGAGCAAAAACACACAGAGCGCGAGCAAGACAACCACTACCCCCTCGCGTACCACCCCCTGCAAACGCAGCCCCACGCGACGCGCTTTGTCTTTGGCGGCGCTGACACGCCCCGAGGTCGCTTGACTTTTTTGCCGCGTTTCTCGTTTATTGGCCGCTTTATTCACTTTCAAGCGTCTCTCCCTTTCGCACCGACATCACAATCAATACACTTTTGAAAAACAGCCTCTATACAACGTGGCGTTACCTAACTTGCGTGATGGCATCATACCGAGCATCCTGCTGCCGTCCCAGACTTCTCTCGAATCGTCTCGTATTGGGAGCATTACATGCTACCTTGGCTTTCTGCGTCTATCCCCCACTTTCCCGATACCGGTATGGCGCTCGATGAACCCGATGGCCTACTCGCGGCGGGTGGGAAGCTTTCGCCCACCTGGTTGGTGAGCGCTTACCGCCAAGGCATCTTTCCCTGGTACAGCGACGGCGATCCTATTTTATGGTGGAGCCCCAACCCGCGGATGGTGCTCTTTCCCGCAGCGTTCAAACAGCGCCGCAGCTTAACCAAGCGGCTACGCCACGGCGGCTTTCGCATCGCGCTTGACCAACAGTTCGACACGGTGATTAGCAACTGCGCCGCGCCCAGGCGACACGAAAGCGGTACTTGGATCACCCCGGAAATGCAGGACGCCTACTGTCGACTACACCAGCATGGCATCGCCCACAGCATAGAGGTGTATCAACACGACACCTTGGTGGGCGGCCTATATGGTTTGGCGATGGGCCCTGTGTTTTTCGGCGAATCCATGTTCTCTCTCACGCCCGATGCCTCAAAAGTCGCGCTTGCCTATCTCTGCGCGGCGATGCGCCAATACGGTGGTAAGATGATCGATTGCCAAATGCATACGCCCCACCTGGCAAGCCTGGGGGCGGTTACGGTCGCCCGTGAGGCGTTCATCGACTATCTTAAAGTCTGGCTACCTCATCATGCATTTACATGGCCAACGTCTCCTAGCGAGGCGCCGCGTGTGCCGCCATCACCCTGGCTCTTGGCGCTGGCGGAGCCAAATAGTGCCAATCTGGTGACGTAGTGCTAACGTTTTAAGCAGAAAGTTGTCACCTACGTCAACTACCTCTGCCTGAAGGCAGAGGCTTGTGAAAGCAAGCCCGGTTGACCAGGGAGAGCGGACACCAACCCGCTACGTTGATAACAGGTCGTCAAGACTCACCCCGCCGTACTTCACTCAGCGGCGGGCACTGAAAGGTCAGGATCATGCTGGCGCAAGGTAAAACGCCGAAGGGCTTGATCGCTGCCGCCAGGCAGGAGCCGGTTATCGACATTCCCGAGGGGAGATGGGGCGCAAGCCCCGCGATACCAGACCCGTAAGGGTACGTTTTAAGGAGGAAATCGCATGGCGGTTTTCGTACTGGACAAACAGAAGCAGCCGTTAATGCCGTGTAGCGAAAAGCGGGCGCGGTTGCTGCTAGAGCGCGGTCGCGCCGTGGTGCATAAACACTACCCGTTCTGCATACGACTGAAAGATCGCGTCGGCGGCGAGACGCAACCGCTTCGCTTAGGGCTCGATCCCGGCAGCAAAACGACCGGGCTGGCGCTGATGCGTGAATCGGACGGTGAGCAGCGCCATGTGCTGTGCCTGTTTGACCTGGTGCATCGCGGCTTTCAGATCAAAAAAGCACTAGCGCAGCGCGCCGCCTTTCGTCGGCGTCGCCGCTCAAAGAACCTGCGCTACCGCGCCCCACGCTTTGACAACCGGAAGCGCAAAGCCGACTGGCTACCGCCCAGCTTGCAGCATCGGGTGGATACGGTGATGGCGTGGGTGGAGCGGCTTTCTCGGCTGGCGCCGGTCACTGGCATCAGCCAGGAGTTGGTGCGCTTTGATACCCAGAAGCTGGAAAACCCGGAAATCAGCGGCGTCGAATACCAGCAGGGTACGCTGCTAGGCTACGAAGTGCGCGAGTACCTGCTGGAGAAATGGGGTCGTGAGTGCGCCTACTGTGGTGCCGCTGATACACCGCTGGAAATTGAGCATGTGGTGCCGAGTTCAAGCGGCGGCTCTAACCGGGTCAGCAACCTGACCATGGCCTGCCACGACTGCAATCAGGCCAAGGACTCACTACCCCTGGCGGACTTCTTTGCGCGTGATAAAGGCCTGAAAAAGCGCTTCAAGGCCAACGGTTTGTTAGCGGACGCACGGCTGGAGCGCGTGCAGCGTGAACTCAAGCGCCCGCTGCGTGATGCCAGCGCGGTCAATGCCCCCCGTTGGGTGCTGTTCACCGCGCTCAACGCCCCCGGCCTGCCGGTGGCTGTTGGCACCGGCGGGCGCACCAAGTATAACCGCCAGCGCCTCGACATTCCCAAGACCCATGCGCTGGACGCGGCCTGTGTCGGTGTTTTCGACAGCTTGCACGATTGGGTCGTACCGACGCTGGCGATCCAATGCACCGGCCGCGGCAGTTACCAGCGCACGCGGCTGACGAAACACGGTTTTCCACGCGGCCACCTGATGCATCAGAAGCAGGTACACGGCTTTCAAACCGGCGATATGGTCAAGGCCATCGTGCCCGCTGGCAAGAAGGCCGGCACCCATAACGGCCGTGTCGCGGTGCGCAAGACAGGCAGTTTCAACATCCAGACTGATCAAGGGGCCGTGCAGGGCATCTCGCACAGGCACTGCACCCTGATCCAACGAGGCGATGGCTACGGCTATTACGTCATGCCGACTATCCATCAACCAACAAAAGGAGAAGCGAGACAAGCGGTGGCGTAATCCAGGTCGCTCTGCGAGCGACGCGCTATCCCTCCCGGCACTAGAAGTACCGGGTATCCCGCGCAAAATCTGATGACGTAGTCAATAAGGAGACGAACCGTGAGTAGCAGCGCGCCACGCCGACCCGTCAGGGATTTGCGTTTTTTTTTAACGGTGCCACACGACTGTAGCTACCTACCGGGGCGTGAAGCGACCACGCTTTTCTTAGACCCGCAAGAGCCTCCTCAGCCCGGCGTTTACGATTCGCTTTCGCTGCTTGGGTTTCGCCGTAGCGGTCGCCACCTCTACCGCCCTCACTGCGAGGGCTGCAACGCATGCCGCTCGGTGCGTATCCCCGTGGAGGCGTTTGCGCCTAACCGCACGCAGCGCAAACTTTACCGTCGCAACGCCGATATTCACACCCGCCCAGTAAGCGCTCACTTTGATCCGCGTCACTATGCGCTTTACGCCGACTACATCGCCAAGCGTCACGCGGATGGCGACATGTACCCGCCTAGCCGCGAGCAGTACCGTACGTTTTTAACCCTTGATGAACCCTACGCCCAGCTTTTGGAGATGACCCTGAACGGCGAGCTGGTTGGCGTCGCGGCATTTGATCAGTTAGAGCATGGGCTATCGGCTATCTATACGTTTTTTGCCGCCGATGAGGCGCTGGATAAACGCTCGCTGGGCACCTTTGCCATCCTCAAGCTAATTGAGCTGGCGCGCGCCAAAGGGTTACCTCATCTCTATCTCGGGTACTGGATCAAAGAGTGCCGCAAAATGCGCTACAAACAGGCCTTTTCACCGCTGGAAATTCTCGATGGACGCCAATGGCGGCCTCTTATTACCTTTTAAGCACGGCTTTTTTGCCTTGACGCCAGCCTTACGGCACAATATAGCGCTGTTCTTTCGTCTCGCCCCTAGGCACAAAACCGATAGGGGCAAAACCGATATGACACCCATAACGTTCATCAAGTGAGGATCTGCCTATATGGCACGCGAAGATCATATTGAAATGGAAGGCGTCATTATCGACACCCTTCCCAACACCATGTTCCGTGTTGAGCTGGAAAATGGCCACGTCGTCACAGCTCATATCTCAGGCAAAATGCGTAAAAACTACATCCGCATTTTGACCGGCGATAAAGTTAAAGTTGAACTGACGCCCTACGACCTATCCAAGGGCCGCATTGTTTACCGCTCGCGCTGAGTTAAGCGCCCGGTTTTCGCCTTAACGCGAATTTGCGAGCGCTATACACGACAACGCCCCGTCGATGACAGGGCGCTTTCGTATACCTGGTGTCGGTTCGGCCGGAACATCGCTCCGGCCGCTGGTTTGAGGTTTACTCTGGCGCACCGGCCATTTCCGACTCGGTTGACAAGCTCAGCTCGCCCTCTTCCAAGCCGACGTGCACAATGCCGCCGTGCTCGGCAAGCTCGCCAAATAGAATCATCTCGGCAAGCGGCTTTTTGAGCTTCTCCTGGATCAAACGCGCCATGGGACGCGCGCCCATATCCGGGTCGTAACCCTGCTCGGCGAGCCAGTCGCGTGCCGCATCGTCCACATCCAGCTGTACGCGCTTCTCGTCCAACTGCGCCTGCAGCTCGATCAAGAACTTATCCACTACGTTGCGTACCACATCGGTGGGCAGCGCGCTAAATTGGATAATACCGTCGAGGCGGTTGCGGAACTCGGGCGAGAATGTCCGCCGAATCACTTCCATCGCATCGGTGGAGTGATCCTGCGTCTGGAAGCCGATCGAGCGGCGCGAAGCCTGCTCGGCGCCCGCATTAGAGGTCATGATCACGATCACGTGGCGGAAGTCGGCTTCGCGCCCGTTATTATCGGTCAAGCGGCCGTGATCCATTACCTGCAGCAGCAGGTTAAAGACTTCCGGGTGCGCTTTTTCGATTTCATCCAACAGCAACACGCAGTGGGGCTGCTTGGTAATCGCCTCAGTCAACAGCCCCCCCTGGTCGTAGCCCACATAGCCGGGAGGCGCGCCAATCAGGCGCGAGACGGTGTGCCGCTCCATGTACTCGGACATATCAAAGCGCACCAGCTCAATGCCCATGATATGCGAGAGCTGCTTGGCCACCTCGGTTTTACCCACACCGGTGGGCCCAGCGAAGAGGAAGCTCCCCACCGGCTTATCGGGGGATTTCAAGCCGGCGCGCGAAAGCTTGATCGCCGCCGCGAGGCTGTCGATCGCTTCGTCTTGACCGAATACCAGCATTTTGAGATCGCGATCGAGGTTTTCCAGCAGTTTACGATCGGAGCTAGAGACGCTCTTCGGCGGGATCCGTGCAATCGATGCGACCACCGCTTCAACCTGATCCACATCGATAGTATCGACACGCACCTCAGGCGGAAGCATCCGCTGATGCGCGCCGGCTTCATCGATGACGTCGATGGCTTTATCCGGCAGGAAACGGTCATTGATGTAGCGATCGGCCAAGCGCGCGGCGGTTTCTAGCGCGCCATCGGTATATTTAAGCTCGTGATGCTCCTCAAAGCGCGAACGCAGGCCCTTGAGGATCTTGATGGTATCGTCCACCGAGGGCGCGAGCACATCGACCTTTTGGAAGCGGCGGGCAAGTGCCCGGTCTTTTTCAAAGATGCCGCGAAACTCCTGGAAGGTCGTCGAGCCAATGCAGCGCAGCTCACCCGAGGAGAGCAGCGGCTTGAGAAGGTTGGAAGCATCCATGACCCCGCCCGAGGCAGCGCCCGCACCGATCACGGTGTGGATTTCATCAATAAACAGAATCGCGTGCGGCTGCTTTTTAAGCTCGGCTAGCAGCGCCTTGAGGCGTTTTTCAAAGTCACCGCGGTATTTGGTGCCCGCCAGTAGCGCGCCCATATCCAGCTCGTAGACCACGGCATCACTAATAACCTCGGGGACGTCCTCTTCGACAATACGCTTGGCCAAACCGGCGGCGATAGCCGTTTTACCCACGCCGGCTTCGCCTACCAGCAGCGGGTTATTTTTGCGCCGACGGGCAAGAATCTGCACGACGCGCTCCAGCTCGAAATCGCGCCCGATCAAGGGGTCGACCTTGCCCTGGCGCGCCTGCTCGTTCAGGTTGGTCGCATAACCCGTTAACGGGTGTGACGCCCCTTCACTGCTGCCCTCTTCGGCCTCCTCCGACTCCTGCTGCGACGGCGAGGGAGAAGCGCTGTGCCCGGAGACTTTGGAAATGCCGTGGGCGATATAATTGACCGCGTCAACGCGCGCCACGCTCTGCTGTTTGAGGAAATAAACGGCTTGGCTCTCCTGCTCAGAGAAAATAGCGACCAACACGTTGGCGCCGGTTACCTCACTTTTACCCGACGACTGTACGTGAAAGACCGCTCGCTGCAGCACGCGCTGAAACCCCAAGGTCGGCTGGGTTTCGCGTTCGCCCTGCCCCTCTGGAATCAACGGTGTGGTGGAATTAATGAAATCCTGCAGATCGGACCGCAGCTTATCCACATTGGCCCCGCAGGCTTTCAGCACATCGACCGCCGAGGCGTTATCGAGTAGCGCCAGCAGCAGATGCTCAACGGTCATAAACTCGTGACGCTTCGAGCGCGCCACGGTGAAAGCCGTGTTCAGGGTCAGTTCAAGTTCTTTGCTCAGCATGGCAGTCCCCTTTTCGCTGCTACCTGGGGCAAAAATTCCCAGGCTTGTCGCCACCTAGGGCGTGCGTCGGATCAAATCTCCAACCTGTACTTTCAACATCGGGTACAAAGCGCGCGGTTGCAAGCCTCGTGCGCAAAAATGTTCAACGCTCTCAGTCTGTCGCCTCAATATCGCTCATCAGTGGATGTTCGCACTCGCGCGCGTACTCATTGACTTGATAGCTTTTTGTCTCGGCGATATCACGGGTAAAAATCCCACATGTCGCTTTGCCTTGCGTATGCACCGCCAGCATGATCTGTACGGCCTTTTCGTGCTCCATATGGAAAAATTCCTGCAGCACTTCAATGACGAACTCCATCGGCGTGTAGTCGTCATTGTGCAGCACCACTTTAAACATCGGCGGCTTCGCCAACTCGGGTTCCGCCGGCTTTACCGCCAGATCGTCATCCTCGTCGGGGGAGGAAGGACGCGTCATACCGGCATATGAAATGTCTAAACGATTCATTTTCAGCATAGTGTTGATATCGACACTGTTAGGCGCAAAAGGGTTCAGCAAAGGGCTAAAATTAGCACAGTGCTCCATACAAAAAACCCCCGCCCGCAGCGCGGACGAGGGTTTTGACCACGATAACGGGGTTACATGTTATCGGCGACGGCCTGGCCAAACTCAGAACACTTCAGAAGCTTGGCGTCATCCATCAGGCGATGGAAGTCATAGGTGACTTCACCTTTGGAAATAGCTTTTTCCATGCCCTTAAGCACCAAGTCAGCGGCCTCAACCCAGCCCATGTGACGCAGCATCATCTCGGCGGAGAGAATCAGCGAACCAGGGTTCACCTTGTCCTGGCCAGCGTACTTGGGTGCGGTGCCGTGGGTCGCTTCGAACATAGCCACGGCGTCGGCGAGGTTGGCGCCCGGCGCGATACCGATGCCGCCAACTTCTGCCGCCAGCGCGTCAGACAGGTAGTCGCCGTTCAAGTTCAACGTGGCGATCACGTCGTACTCGGCCGGACGCAGCAGAATCTGCTGCAGCATGGCGTCGGCGATCACGTCTTTGACGACAATCTCTTTGCCGGTTTTGGGGTTCTTCATGGTCATCCACGGGCCGCCGTCGAGCAGTTCAGCGCCGAACTCCTCTTTGGCCAGCTCATAGCCCCAATCTTTAAAGGAGCCTTCGGTGAACTTCATGATGTTGCCTTTATGCACCAGCGTCAGCGACTCGCGGTCGTTGTCGATGGTGTACTGCAGCGCTTGGCGAACCAGACGCTTGGTACCTTCAACGGAAACCGGCTTCACACCGATACCGCAGTTCTCCGGGAAGCGGATGTTCTGAACGCCCATCTCTTCGCGCAGGAACTTGATGACCTTGTCGGCTTCCGGCGTGCCCGCCTTCCACTCGATACCGGCATAGATGTCTTCGGAGTTTTCACGGAAGATCACCATGTCGACGTCGCCGGGCTTTTTCACCGGGCTCGGCACGCCTTCAAACCAGCGCACCGGACGCTGACAGACGTACAAATCCAGCTTCTGACGCAGTGCCACGTTGAGCGAGCGGATACCGCCGCCTACCGGCGTGGTCAGCGGGCCTTTAATAGAGACGACGTAATCCTTTACGGCTTCCAGGGTCTCTTCCGGCAGCCAAGTGTCAGGATCGTAAACCTGCGTCGCTTTTTCACCGGCGTACACTTCCATCCAGTGAATTTTGCGCTCGCCGTTGTAGGCTTTCTGCACGGCGCTGTCGATGGCGATTTTCATTGCCGGCGTGACGTCAACGCCGATGCCGTCACCTTCGATGAACGGAATGATCGGCTCATTCGGCACGTTCAGGGTGTTGTCGGCGTTAACGGTAATCTTTTCACCGCCTTCAGGAACTACAATTTTCTGGAAACCCATAGAGAACTCCCCTGTCTGATCTGTTCAGTGGAGCGCGGATTGTAGCATCCCACCCGCCCTGCGGAGTAGCCTTACCACAGCGAACCGTTCTAAAGTCGAGTATTTCCCCGTTTAACCACCAATACGATTGCCCCTATGAGCGACCTTTACCTGCTGCACAAACCCTATCGCGTTTTGAGCCAATTCAGCGACACCGAGGGGCGCCCCACTCTTGCTGATCACATTGATATTAAAGCTATTTATCCCGCCGGGAGGCTAGACTACGACTCAGAAGGCCTTCTCCTTTTAAGCGCCGACGGCGCGTTAATCCACCGCATATCCCACCCCCAACATAAGCAACCCAAAACTTACTGGGTGCAAGTCGAGGGGGATATCGATGAAACGGCACTACAGGCGCTACGCCAAGGGGTAACGCTCAAAGATGGCCCGACGCGCCCGGCCAAAGCGCAGCGACTTAACACCCCTGAAATCGCCCCGCGCCAGCCGCCGATTGATCCCAAACGCCACCCGATGACCAGCTGGCTTGCCCTTACTATTACCGAAGGGCGTAACCGCCAGGTAAGACGCATGACCGCGCACGTGGGCTACCCCACCCTGCGTTTGATCCGCGTGGCGATTGGCCCGTGGCGGCTGGACGGTTTGGCGCCGGGAGAGTGGCGCCGAGAAGTGCTCCATGCCCCTAAGCCTCCATCATCCAAACACAGTCCATCCAAACGCACTTTACCCAAAAACGCTTCATCCCAACACAAGCCACGGCAAAACCGCCGGAAGGTCACGTCATGAGCTCGCGCACTGATATAGCGTTGCGCACCACCGTTGCCTGCGTGATCCAACGTCACAACCGCTATTTAGTGGTGGAGGAAGCGTGCGGCGGCCGGGAAACGCTGTTCAACCAGCCGGCGGGGCACGTTGAGCCCGGGGAAGGGCCGCTGGCCGCGATTAACCGTGAAGTGCGCGAGGAAACCGCTTGGGAAATCGAGCTCATCGGTTACCTGGGGCTTTATGTGTTCCATGCCCCGGGCGGGTTGACGTTTCATAGCCACGGATTTGTGGCGAAACCGCGGCGCTTTCTCAACACCCCTCTCGACAGCCCCATTACCGCCACTCACTGGCTCAGCCAAGAGGAGATGCAAACCTTAAGCGCCCAAGGCCGGCTGCGCAGCCCGCTAGTGCTGGCGCGTATTCTTGACGCCCAAACAGGGCCGATTTACCCGCTTAGCGTGATTCGCGAGTGAACACGCTGGCAAAGGTCGAAGCCAATCGACCGCATCGTGTATAATCTTTCCGCATTTGCAGACCACTTCAAGAGGATGCCCATGCCATCCACCAAAGGCAAAGTGATCGTCGGCATGTCCGGCGGCGTCGACTCCTCCGTCTCCGCCCTTCTGCTCCTGCAACAGGGGTACGAGGTCGAGGGCTTGTTTATGAAAAACTGGGATGAGGACGACGGCACCGAATACTGTACCGCCAAAGATGACCTGCTCGACGCTGCGGTGGTGTGCAAAAAGCTGGGGATTCCCCTGCATACGGCCAACTTCGCCGCCGAGTACTGGGACAACGTCTTCGAGCACTTCTTGGCCGAATATAAAGCGGGGCGCACGCCAAACCCGGATATCCTCTGCAACCGCGAAATCAAGTTTAAGGTCTTTCTCGACTACGCGGAGAAGCTCGGCGCCGAGATGATCGCCACGGGCCACTATGTGCGCCAAGGCATCCGTAACGGGCGCCCCAGACTGCTCAAGGGGCTAGATCCCAACAAGGATCAAAGCTATTTCTTGCACGCCGTGCCAGAAGCCGCCATCGCGCGCACGCTATTCCCCGTGGGCGAGTTGGAAAAGCCCACCGTTCGCGCCCTGGCCGAGCAGCACGAGTTCATTACCGCGAAGAAAAAGGACTCCACCGGTATCTGCTTTATCGGCGAGCGCCGCTTTAGCGACTTTCTCAAGCGCTACCTCCCCGCCCAGCCGGGCAAGGTGGAAACGCCCGAGGGCGATGTAATCGGCGAGCACATGGGCCTAATGTATTACACCCTGGGTCAGCGCCAGGGATTAGGCATCGGCGGTTTGGCCAATTACTCCGAAGACCCCTGGTACGTAGCGGCGAAAGATTTAGACCGCAATGTGCTGGTGGCCGTGCAGGGCAAGCATCACCCGCTGCTCTATTCGGATTCGCTTGCCACCGAGCCCATGGAGTGGGTAGCCGGCCACCCCCCCGCACGCGAAGGCCGCTTCACGGCCAAGACGCGCTACCGCCAAAGCGACCGCCCCTGCTCACTGCTGTGTCGCGACGACGGCAGCGTCGAGGTTCGCTTTGATGAGCCGCAGCGCTCCGTCACACCGGGGCAATCGCTGGTGATTTACGACGGCGATATTTGCCTCGGCGGCGGTGTCATTCGCACCACATGGAACGCCCAGGAGGCGGCCGCATGACAACGACAACACCGATTCACCGCGCCCCGGATAACCCCGCCACGCGCCAAGCGCTGGCGCTCGCCGGTGTCTTTCAAGCTGCGAGTCTCGTGGATGAACTGGCGCGGACAGGGCAAGTGGATCAGCGCGCCTGGGACACCCTGATTCAGGCCACCGTGGACACGAATCCTGAAAGTTTTGAAGCGATCTACGGCGGCCACCCCAACAACTTACGCCGCGGGCTCGATATGCTGGAGGCGCTGGTCGGGCGTAAGCAAGCCAACCCGGTGGTGCTACGCTACGGTTTTTCCTTGCTACTGCTGATGAACCAGCTGCGCAAAAACAGCGCCATGATGGATCAGCTCGGCGAGAAGCTTGGCCATGTGCAGCATCAGGCGGAGCACTTTGGCAGCACTCACGAAAACGTGATCGCAAGCCTCGGGGAAGCCTACCAAGAGACTATCTCAACGTTTAAAACCCGCATCGTGGTGCAGGGCGACCCTTCCATGCTGCAAAGCCGCATGATGCCTGAGCGCGTACGCGCCTGCTTGATGGCGGGAATCCGCTTCGCACTGCTGTGGCACCAGCAAGGCGGGCGTCGCTGGAAACTGATCTTTCAGCGCAAAGCGCTGCGCCGCGCGCTCGATGATTTAAGCTAACGCTTTTCTTACACCTTTATTGTTCACGAACGCTCTTTTAAACCCCATCGCTCACGACTGGACTCCACGCTCATGCATCTCTCTGCTCTTACCGCTCTCTCCCCCGTTGATGGTCGCTACGGCGCTAAAGCCGCCAACCTACGCGAACACTTCAGCGAATTCGGCCTGATCCGCGCCCGCGTCATTGTCGAAGTGCGCTGGCTGGAGCGCCTCGCCGAGCACCCCCAGATCACGGAAGTGCCGCCGCTTTCCGCCGAGGCAAGTGCGTTTTTGCATGCCTTGATTCGCGATTTCTCGCTGGAAGACGCCGAACGTATTAAAGAGATTGAGCGCACCACCAATCACGACGTGAAAGCGGTAGAGTATTTCCTCAAAGAGAAGATTGAAAGCCAGCCCGAGCTACAGGCGGTGACCGAGTTTATTCACTTCGCCTGCACCAGCGAAGATATCAACAACCTCTCCTACGGGGTCATGCTGGCCGACGGCCTAGAGGCGCTACTGCCTACCATGCACCAGGTCGCCGATGAGATCGCGCGCCTCGCGGGTGAACACGCCGCTCAGCCGATGCTTTCTCGCACCCACGGGCAAACCGCAAGCCCCACGACGCTTGGCAAAGAGTTGGCCAACGTCGCCTACCGCTTGAAGCGCCAGCTCAAACAGATTGAGCGCGTGGAAATTTTGGGCAAGATCAACGGCGCGGTCGGCAACTACAACGCCCACTTGACCACCTATCCAGAAATCGACTGGCAAGCCAATGCGCAAACCTTTGTCGAGGGCCTGGGGCTTACCTTCAATCCCTACACCACCCAGATCGAGCCGCACGACTACATCGCCGAACTCTTCGATGCGGTGTGCCGCTTCAACACCATTTTGATCGACTTCGACCGCGACGTATGGGGCTACATCTCGCTGGGGTATTTCAAACAGAAGACCGTTGCCGGCGAAATTGGCTCCTCCACCATGCCGCACAAGGTCAACCCTATCGACTTCGAGAACTCCGAAGGCAACCTCGGCCTCTCCAACGCAGTGCTTAGCCACCTGGCGCAAAAACTGCCGATTTCACGCTGGCAGCGTGATCTCACCGACTCCACCGTACTGCGCAACTTAGGCGTCGGCCTGGCTTACGGGGTGATTGCCTACCACGCCTCGCTCAAAGGCATTAGCAAGCTTGAAGCCAACCCCGAGCGCCTGGCGGCCGATTTGGACAGCAGCTGGGAGGTTCTCGCCGAACCGATTCAAACCGTCATGCGCCGCTACGGTATTGAAAAACCCTACGAGAAGCTCAAGGAGCTGACACGGGGCAAGCGCATCGACCAAGCCGGCTTTGCCGCCTTTATTGACACCTTAGCGCTTCCCGACGATGTTAAACAGGCGCTAAAAGCGCTCACGCCTGCGCGTTACATCGGCAACGCCGAAACCCAGGCCAAAGCGCTGATTACCCAACTCAACGCGCTGTAAGCCTTCACTCGCTTAGCTCTCTTCTTAAAAGGATACCGCCATGAGCCACCGCGACACGCCGCTGACGCTGCTGGGCGACTTAACCCCGGCCGAATTTATGGCCGAATATTGGCAACAGAAGCCGCTGCTTATTCGCGGGGCTTTCCCGGATTTTTTAACCCCGCTGGATGCCGATGAGCTGGCCGGCCTCGCCTGCGAGGAGGGGGTTGAAGCGCGCTTGGTGGAAGAAAACGGCCCCGCTGGCCCGTGGCAGGTATCGCACGGCCCCTTTGATGACGCCACTTTCGAGCGTCTACCCGAGGAGAACTGGAGCCTTCTGGTACAGGCAGTGGATCACTACGTCCCCGCAGTGGCGAATCTGCTCGACGAATTCGATTTTCTCCCTCGCTGGCGGGTTGACGATATTATGATCAGCTACGCCCCTCCGGGCGGCAGCGTTGGCCCACACGTGGACCAGTACGATGTCTTCCTGCTACAAGCCAGTGGTCAGCGGCGCTGGCAGCTGGGCAATAAGGTGGCGGATAACGCGCCGATTATTCCCGGTATCGACCTGCGCATCCTGCAGAAATTTGACCTTGAACCGGGCTCGGACTGGGTGCTGGAGCCCGGTGATATGCTCTATCTGCCGCCGGCTTGGGCCCACCATGGCGTCAGCCAATCCGATGACTGCATGACGATTTCCGTCGGGTTTCGCGCGCCCTCTGCCGATGAGGCGGTGACCTCGTACGCCGACTACTTAGGCGAGCAGCTACCGCCCTCCACGCGCTACAGCGACGCCGGCATGGCCCCTGTTGAGGATGCTTCCGAAATCGACGATGACGCCTTGGAGCGCATGCGTCGGCTAATCCTCGATACCTTGGATAAACCGGCGCAAATCAGCCAGTGGTTTGGACGCGTGATGACCCAACCCAAATACGTCGACCAGTTAATCCCCCATGACCCGCCGCTTAACGAGGCGCAGCTTGTTGCCGAGCTACAAAAGGAGCCGCTGCACCACGCCCCAGGGTCACGCTTTGCATGGCGTACCGACGGCAATGTCACCACGCTGTTTGCCGATGGCGACGGTTTCGTCTGTACCCAGGAGCTCGCCCAGCGCGTGGCGACCCCTCGCCCCCTGCATGAAGATATTCTCGAACTGCCGGAAGCCACTGCGCTACTCACCCAACTGGTCAACGCCGGCAGCCTCTATTGGCAGCTGGAGGACGAGGAGGAGTAAGCGCCTGGGAAATATGACTACCGTTTCAGCGCATGAGCGCCCCTTGGTGTAGTCGGGTTACAACGCTGTCTGCCCCCAAGGGGCAATTGTTGCAGTGCACGCCTTCAGCGATAGTAGCACCAACGCAGCGCCAGACGGCCTGCCCAGCATTCTCGCCCCCGGCGGCCCTTAGACCTTTTGTTTAAAGACAGTGCCGGCGTTATCGAGGATGCTGGTATCAACTTCGCAGGTGCAGCATGATTAACGTCTGGCCTGCGATTGACTATCACGACCCTGAGGGAAAGCTCATGACTGGACTGCTCGAAGAAATCAAAGCACTCGCTCAACTGCGTGAAGCACAAGGCGGCAAGTGGGACAACATCAAGCCGGAATACGCCGCGCGCATGCGTAGCCAGAACCGCTTCCACACGGGCCTGGATATCGCCCGCTACACCGCCAAGATCATGCGTGAAGACATGGCGGCCTACGACGCAGACACCTCGAAGTACACCCAGTCACTGGGCTGCTGGCACGGCTTTATCGGTCAGCAGAAGCTGATCTCGATTAAAAAGCACTTCAACACCACCAAGCGTAGCTATCTCTATCTCTCTGGCTGGATGGTTGCCGCGCTGCGCTCTGAGTTCGGCCCGCTGCCCGATCAGTCCATGCACGAGAAGACCTCTGTCGCCGACTTGATCGAAGAGCTCTACACCTTCTTGAAGCAAGCCGATGCGTGGGAGCTTAACCACCTGTTCCGCGCGCTGGAAGACGCGCAGCAAGCTGGCGATAAGGCTCAAGAGCAAGAGCTGATTAGCAAGATCGACAACCACGAGACGCACATCGTCCCGATCATCGCCGACATCGACGCCGGTTTCGGTAACGCCGAGGCGACTTACTTACTGGCCAAGAAGTTCATCGAAGCCGGTGCGTGCTGTATCCAGTTGGAAAACCAGGTGTCCGACGAGAAGCAGTGTGGCCACCAGGATGGCAAAGTGACCGTGCCCCACGCCGACTTCATCGCCAAGATCAACGCGGTTCGCTACGCGTTTTTGGAGCTGGGCGTGGAAGATGGCGTCATTGTTGCTCGCACCGACTCGCTTGGCGCCGGCCTGACCCAGAAAATCGCCGTCACCAACGAGCCAGGCGACCTGGGCGATCAGTACAACAGCTACCTCGATGGCGATGAGATCGACAGCGCCGCCGACATCAACAACGGCGACGTCGTCATCAAGCAAAACGGCAAGCTGGTCAAGGTCAAGCGTCTCGCTTCCGGCCTCTTCCAGTTCAAGCCGGGTACCGGTGAAGACCGCGTGGTACTGGACTGCATCACCAGCCTGCAAAACGGCGCTGACCTTCTGTGGATCGAGACCGAGAAGCCCCACGTTGGCCAGATCGCCGGCATGGTGAACCGTATCCGCGAAGTCTGCCCGGATGCCAAGCTGGTCTACAACAACTCGCCGTCGTTCAACTGGACGCTCAACTTCCGCCAGCAGGTATTCGATGCTTGGAAGGAAGAAGGCAAGGATGTCTCAGCCTACGACCGCGATAAGCTGATGGCGCCCGAGTACGACGATACCGAACTGGGTCAACTGGCCGACGAGTGGACTCGCAACTTCCAGCGCGATGGCGCACGCGAAGCGGGTATCTTCCACCACCTGATCACGCTGCCCACCTACCACACCGCCGCCCTTTCGACCGACAACCTGGCCAAGGGTTACTTCGGCGACGAAGGCATGCTGGCTTACGTGGCAGGGGTACAGCGCCAGGAGATCCGTCAAGGCATCGCCACCGTGAAGCACCAAGACATGGCCGGCTCCAATATCGGCGACGACCATAAAGAGTTCTTCCATGGTGACGCCGCGCTCAAAGCGGGCGGTAAAGACAACACCATGAACCAGTTTGGCTAATCGCCACACGGCAATGCACGCCAAGGGGCTCCATTTGGAGCCCCTTTTCGTTTAACGAGAAACGTTTTTTTTACTGCCCTTCCTCCCCCCACTTTCCCGGTCTTTTCACATTATGAGGTACACAGTCGGGCGAACAGTGTTCTACTATGGGGTGTGTATACATTATTGACCGGAGGTTGTTATGAAACATTTACTTCCCATTGCCGCACTGAGCCTTTTGACGCTTGCCGGCTGCGCCAACACATCGCAATACTCAGGCGATGTGTATAGCGGCAATCAAGCCAAAACCAGCCAAAACGTCACTTATGGCACCATCGTGGCGATCCGCCCGGTGCAAATTCAGGCCGATAGCCGCACAGGCAATTTACTCGGCGGCGGCGGTGGTGCCATCATTGGTGGGCTATTAGGCCGCCAGATTGGTGGCGGCAGCGGACGTGACCTAGCGACGGTTGCCGGCGCCTTAGGCGGTGCGGTGGCAGGAACGGCAGCCGAAGATGCGGCCAACCGCATCGATGCCTGGGAAATGGAAATCCGCACCGAGTCGGGTGAAGACGTAGTGGTCGTGCAGCGGGCCGACCGTCAGTTCGAGGCCGGTCAGCGCGTGCGCTTGATTGGCAGCGGCAGGAACGTGCAAGTTGTCCCTTACTGATCCTGCTTGACGCGTTTTACGCATCTGCTGTGATGCCCGTTTTCAATAGGCAAACAAAAAATACCGGCCTACGCATGTAGGCCGGTATTTTGCTTAGCGCTTTCGTTTAGTGGGCGGCTTTGTCCGCGGCGAAACTTGCCAGCTTCGCGACGACCAAACCGATAACGGTCAGCAGGATCACGACCAGCAGCACGTCAACCGGGCGCACCAGCGTGGTGGCACCGAGAATGGCTAGCGCAACCACCCATACATGCCGATTGTCGCCATGTGTTTTCAGCACATCCGGCAACATTTTATCGAGCCCATGGCTGACGCCGCTGTCCCAACGCTTGTTGGCAAAAAAGAGAATCAGGGCAAAGGCGATTACCCAAATGATAAAGATCGTCATACGTGGCTCCACAGGGCAGTAAGTGGGAAGTCAAAAAAGAAGTGGCGTAAGGGTAGCCCCGCTCATGGTAAGGCGCAATACCGCCAACGTTTAAAGCGATGGGAAAATATCCTCTCCCCCCTGACAAACGCCCTTTTTCCGCGTTACCATGGAAAAGACATGCACTCACCGAAAGGTTTATCCATGCAAATTGCGCAAAACTCGGTTGTCGCGTTCCACTACACCCTGACCAACGATGAAGGTGAGGTGCTAGACAGTTCCGAAGGCCGCGAACCGCTAACGTATCTCCACGGCGCTGGTAACATCATCCCCGGCTTGGAAAAAGAGTTGGAAGGCCGTGATGTAGGCGAAAAGCTGGTGGTAAAGGTGTCACCAGAAGAGGGCTACGGTGAAGTTCAAGAGCAACTGATGCAAGAAGTTCCGCGCGATGCTTTCCAAGGCGTTGAAAGCGTTGAGCCCGGCATGCAGTTCCAGGCCCAGACCCAGGGCGGCCCGCTGATGGTGACCGTCAAGAAAGTAGAAGGCGATACCGTTGTGGTGGATGGCAACCATCCGCTCGCCGGTCAACAGCTCAACTTCGACGTTGAGATCGCCAATGTACGTGAAGCCAGCCCCGAAGAAGTGGAGCATGGCCATGTACACGGCGAAGGTGGCGTTGAGCACTAATTGCCAACAGCCTCGCTAAGATCAAAAGAGCGGCCCTTACGGCGCCGCTCTTTTTTTGCCTGTCTGTTTTCCACACGCAACACTCAAAACGTCCGACGCCAGCATCGACTATCTTTAAAGCGTCCGCCGTTCAAAACGCTCGCTTTTCAAAACGCCATAGCCCAAAGGCGATCGCAAGCGTCACACTCAGCAATCCCCACGAACCCCACGCCACGCCCTGCCAGCCGGCCCAGCGCCAAAAGGGCTCAAGCCAGAAGCCACCCAAACTCGCGCCCACGTAATAAAACACCAAGTACAGCGCGGAAGCACTCCCCCGCGCGCCTTGCGCATAGCGCCCGACCCAGCTCGACGCCAGCGAATGCGCCAAGAAAAAGCCAAAGGCATTGATGGTCAGCCCCAGCACAATAAGCACTAGCGAATCGGCCAACGTCACCAGCGTCCCTAGCATTAAAATCGCGATACCCAGCATCATGCAGCGCGCCGGGGAGAGCTTGCCGGCCAAACGCCCGGAGAGCGTGGAACCCACCGTACCGCCCAGGTAGGTCAAAAACACCAAGCCTAAACTACTGGCGGCCAGCTGATACGGGGCATCCGCCAGGCGAAAGGTGATGTAGCTGTACTGATTGATAAAGATCAAAAAATTGATGCCGCCAAGACCATAGGCGGCCAGTAACACCGGGGAGCGTAAGTGCCCGGCCAGGTCACGCAACGCCGTGGGCAGATGGAAGGGTTTGGGCGTAAACGCCTGGCTATTGGGCAGCAAGCGCCAAAACAGCACGCTACCCACTAGCGTCATCGCGCCAACGGTCAAAAACGCCGCAGGCGGACCGCCGATTTCCGCCATACCGCCCCCGACAATCCGACCGCTGATGCCGCCAAGCGAGTTCGCCCCGATGTAGAGCCCTACCGCGCTTAAAAGCGCCGGCTGATCGAACTCATCGCCCATCCAAGCGATGGCCACGGCGGGCAGGCCACCTAGCACAAAGCCTTGCAACAAGCGTAGCGCCAATAGCAGCTCAAAATTGGGCGCAAACGCCAGCGCCAGCGAACAGAGCCCCGAGAGCAAAAGCGTGATGCGCATAATGCTTTCTCGGCCAATCGCATCGGAGAGCGGACCAAAGACCAACAGCGAAAACGCCAGCGACAGCGTCGAGATCGACATGATCAGGCTCACCCCAAGCGTCGAGACTCCATACGCTTGCTTTAACCCCGGCAACAGGGGTTGCGGCGCATATAAATTAATAAAAACTAATAAAGAGCCTAAACAGAGGGCTAAGGTAGCGCGCCACCAGGCGCGCGATTTAGCTGCAATCATGCCGTTCCCGTCGTACGCGCGTGGCTATAACGTGCGGCTTAGCTGGGCGATACGGGTAGGTTCCAGCGCGCGGCGCGCTTGCCAGTAGTAACGCTGCCAATAGCTGTTATCCAAGCGCGAGATGATCACACCCTGCGACGTGGAGGCGTGCAAAAAGTAGCCATCGCCCACGTAAACCCCTACATGCCGGTACGCCCCGGGGGGGCGGAAGAACACCAGATCGCCTGCCTTTAGCGCTTGGCGGTCGATCTCGCGTCCCTCTTTAACTTGCTCATAGGTGGAACGAGGAAGCTCCAAGTCAAACGTATCGCGATACACGTGCTGGACGAGCGCCGAGCAGTCGATCCCGCGCTCCGAGGTTCCGCCCAACCGATAAGGCGTTCCTTCCCAGCGCCGGTGCTGCTCCAAGAGCGCTTGGCGAATCAACGTTGGTGGCGGGGTCTGCAGGCTGCGCAGCTGTGCCACGGGATTGTCGATGGCTGACATTTGGACGTTTCCACTGCCTGGAAGCCCCGGTAGTTGCCGCGCAAAATAATCCTCTGGCACGTCGGCGTCGCGATGGCCCGAGCCGGCGCAGCCCGAAAGCAGGACGGCAGCCAGGCAAAGCGCCGTCGTACGGAGGGGCGTTGCGGTCGGCAACGCGGTACTACTCCTGGTAAAAAGCGTTAACGCACCCATGCGATTAACCTCGTAATGAGCCAACGTCTACAGTGACGATGCCACTATAAGCGAAAGACGATAGATTTGGCGAGCCTGACGGCCAGGCAGCCCTGCCTGTCTCAGTGCAGGGTTCGCCGGTCACCCGGCAAAGTATCAATGTGCAGGGGGGCAAAGTGGCGTGGTTTGTTCCCCGGGAAGTCTAAGCTCGCCCAAGGCCCAGCCAGAAGCGGGGCCGCACAGAGCCAGGCCACCAACGCCTGGCGCAGTCCGGCAAGGAAACTCTCGCGCTCGGGTGTTTCGCCCATAAAAAACGAGAACCCGGCGTACATGCCCTCGGCATAGCTTCGCCAGCCACTGTAGTGCTTCTCCGCTAGCGCATAGGCACGATCGAGCAGCTGGCCAAACTGCGCCTGAGTCAGCCAGCCGAGTTGACGCCCCGCGATCGCCAAATCCACCACCTGGGCGATATCCCACGCGGCCATGTCCAGGGTATTGCAACCATCCTCGTCGTCGCGCACCCGCTTCAAGCGTGAAAGGTGCTGTCGCTCCTCGACGCCGCATTCGCCCGTTTCAAGAATCGCAATCTCCTCGTCCAGCCGCTGACGATTGAGGGTATAGGGGGCGTAATTGATTTGGTACTCCTGCCGATCCCCCGCGTCCAGCATGTAGTTGACAAAATCATTGAGTTCATCGGCACGGTGCAACTGATAGTGGCTCTCGATCCACTCCGCGATCTCGCTTTTTTCCCGCGGGCTTTCCGGTTGCGGCTCGCTCCACGCGGCACTATTGAGCGGCCCGGCCAACGCCATCGCGGTAAAGTGGGTTAAAGAGGGGCGACTGCCCGGCTCACGCCACTCGCCGGGACGCCAATCGAGCCAGTGAAAAAGACTCCCCGGGTCCTCCAGGTGCCAGGCGATTTCGTGCACCAGCGGCTCGTGTTCGGGCTCTGGCAGGCAGCGCTCCCACGCAAGCCACGCGTTGAGTAGCGCCTTGGCGTTGGGATAAAAGCGGCACAAACTGCTTTGCAACGCCTCGGCAAAAGCCATCAACGCATCATGATCAAAGAGTTGGCTATCGATCGCCATGTGCAAATAGAAGGCAAACTTCTCGGCCATGTGAATGGTCGCGGCATGCCGGCTAGCGCTTTTAAGCCGCTGGCGCTGTTGCAAAAGCTCAGGTGTCGGCTGGCCGAAAGGTGTTTGCTGAGGCGGCCAGACGTTATACGCGGCGTCCGCCGCCAGTTGGTTCAGATGGTGCGCCTGCGCTGGCAGCCAGTAGCGCCCCATGGCGTCGGCCCCTTCATCGGCGTGAAAACCGAGCGTCTCTTGCAAAAAGTGCGCGGCCTCCATGCGCCGCGCCTCAGGCAGCGCCGCAAAGGGCTTACCCTGTCTTAGCAGGGTATCCGGCTCGCGCACGCCGGCTAACGCGAGTAGCCAATGGTAAGCCGTCCCTCGATACTCAATCAGCGCTGCGCGCGAGGCGTGGCGGGTTGGCTCGTCAAGCAGCTCCGCGATCTTGAGACGCCATGGGCTATGGGCGCTATGCAGCAGAGCACGCTCGCGTTTAAGCGGTGTGGCCGCTCGGCGGTCGACGCCTTCAAAGAGGCTAAGCCCACGCACGTAGCTGGACATCACGGCTTGCCAATCGTGGAAGCGTCGACTGACCAATTCGGCGGCGTGGGCGGCAAAATGATCCGCCTCTTGCTGGGATAGATAGCCGCTACACGCCCCCGCCCAGGCAAGTTCCGCTAAGCGCAACCAGTCCCAAGCCGCCCACTCCAACACCTCCCCCTGGGCCACAAAATTGGCCAGCACCACAGCATGCGGCGCCTCGGGGAGCACACTGCGCTGCCACTCATCGCGCTGGGCGTGATCCATCTCCATTAACAGGCGGGCATCGATGTCCCAGCGCTGGCGCTCCCCCTGGGCGCTGAGCCAGAGCATGGCCGTTAACAGCGCGTCGCGGTCACTGATCTCCCACGCCTTAGCAAGCCACGCCGCCGCCTCAGGCCAATCGGCCGAACTTGCCGGATAACGGATGACTGGCCGCAAAAGCGCGCATAGCCGATAGCTCTGCGCCTCGGGCGGCGTGGGCCATAGCGGGGCCTCGGGTGACGCCCCTAGGGCCGCGCACATTTGCGCCCAAGTGACACCCTCCTCTTCGGCTTCTAGCGTGGCCAGCGCCTGGCACGCCTCCACGAAACGGTCATCCCCCCCCGATTGCCAGCCACGGACGCCGAGTGCTTGACGACACGCGCCCAGCCAAGCGCGAAAATCACTAAACTCATGGGCAATACGCGAAATGACACACTGCGCCCACGCTTCGGCATGCGAGGGGTCAAGCCAACCCGCTGCCCCGGCCAACGCCGTCCACTCAAGGGCACCCAGCAGTTGATCCGCCCGCTCAGGGGGCGCGCCCGCTGCCTCCAGCAGTTGCTCGGCGAGTTCACCGCGATGGGTAATGCCCCGCTGCAACAACTGCTGCTCTGCCGCTCCGGCATCCATCAATAGCGGATGGGGGGTAAATGCCCAGCCGCAGAGCACGAGCTGTTGCGCCCACCAAGCGCGTAACGCATCGACCAAAAGACACCTCGACTATGACCTGGAAACTGACCGGATTGGCCAGCAAGCGCGCTAGTGTACCCCAGCACGCCGCCAGCCAAAAACGCCACCGCCGGTTTTGCGCGGCGGTGGCGTTTAAAAAAGCACTCTACGCTTAGCTACCCCATTGTGCGCTACGATTGCTTGACTTTACTGATCACCCACAAGAGCACGACCGCTCCGACAATGGCGGTCACCAATGAGCCGATAAAGCCGCCCGACTCCAAGCCTAAAAGGCCAAACAAAAAACCGCCGACAACCGCGCCGACGACCCCGACACCAATATTGCCCAGGATGCCAAAGCCGCCACCGCGCATGATATGCCCGGCAATCCAACCGGCAAGACCGCCAATAATTAGCCATGCAATGATGCCCATAATGGTCTCCTCGTCTTCTTAATTTAGGTGTGTTTTACCTATTTAACGTGCTTGTTCTACCATAGCATACCGCTTATCGCTCACGTCGATCCCCCAACCCTAGGAAGGCCCCATGATCCCCGATTCGCTTCGCCACCACCTCGATGCCACCCAACGCCAGCAGACCATCAGCTGGGAGGGGCGCGAACTGGTGCTGTTCAACCAGCCCTGGGGGGAACTCGCCATCAACCTCCAAGGCGCGCAGGTGTTACATTTCGCCCCCGCCGGCGAGTCCGATTGGCTCTGGATGACGCCCACGCCACAGTCGCTTCCGGGTGCTGTTCGTGGCGGCATTCCGCTGTGCTGGCCCTGGTTTGGCGATGAACGCTACGCCGATGAGAGCCCTGATCGCAGCGGGCCGTTTCATGGCTTGGCACGTCATGCCTCTTGGCGACTCGACGCCGTTGACGAGCACGAGGAGGGCATCGAAGCTCACCTTTCGCCGCAAACACGCCTACATAGCCTGCTCAATGTTCGCGCCGTCATCCAAGCCAATGCCAAGCGTCTTCACGTCGAAATCATCAGTGAAAACAGCGGCGAAACGCCGGTCAAAATCAGTGCGGCACTGCACACTTACCTGGCGGTCGATGATATCGAGCGCTGCCGCATCGAGGGCCTTGCCGGGGCGCGCTACCTCGACAAGCGCCGCGACTTTGCTGAAGCTGAGCAGCAGGGCACCCTAGCGATTCGTGGCCCCATTGACCGCATCTACCACAGTAACGCCCCGGTGCTGTTAAACGACGGTGAGCGGCGCTTGCGTATCGCCAAACACGACAGCGATTCCACCGTGGTCTGGCACCCGGGGGACGATGCGCCCAGCGATACGCCACCGGAACGCGCACGCGAGTTTATCTGCGTGGAAGCCGCCAATACGCGGCTTGACCCCGTGTGGCTAGTACCGGGTGCCCAGCATGTGCTTGGCACCACGTTGAGCCGCGGCTAGCCCGCCAGCGCGTTGCAGGGCCAAGGTTCACAACATTCCCATTGACCCCTCACTGGAGCACTCATGAACCCACAGCTTTGGCTTGAAGCCGCCACGCTCGTGTTCAACCTGATTGGCATGCTGATCTGCATTTTGGGGCTAACGCTGGCCCAGAAGATGACCCTTCGCTGGCCTGGCTATGTGATTGCCGTGATTGGCTTTCTCGTCGCGACCATGCCACTGTTTTACCAGCTTGTGCAGTCACTGCGAGGCGGGGCGTAGCGTGAGGGGTATCACCGCAAGACGACCTGGGAGTTTGTTCCATGCAGCCACCTTTTAGTCGCGAACGGCTAAACCGCGAATTGAGCAATCTGGTGGAGCGCAGCCGGGACCGCCAACTACGCCTTGCCGTCACCGGCCTCTCGCAAGCGGGCAAGACGGCGTTTCTCACCTCCTTGGTGAATCAGCTCCGCCACGCCGGCGTGGAAGCTCAGCTTGACCTCCTCCCGGCGGCAAGAGAGGGGCGCCTGCTAGGCGCCCAACGCCTCAACCAGCCTGACTTGGGCATTCCGCGCTTTCCCTACGATCCAGCGATGAGCGCCCTGCGCGCCGACCCGCCGCGCTGGCCTGAACCCACGCGTGGCATCAGCGAGCTACGCTTGCAGCTACGCTACCGCCCTGCTCAACGCGGCTGGCTAACCCCGGAAATCGCCCACCTTACCCTGGATATTTTTGACTACCCCGGTGAATGGCTGCTGGACTTGCCCCTTTTACAGCACGATTTTGACAGCTGGTGCGCCACGCAGAGTCAAGCCCACGGCGAGCAGCGCCAAGCCCTGTTTCGCGACTGGATCGACGGCGTGGCGAAGCTCGACCCCACCGCCGAGGCGGACGAAACCCAGCTTGCCGAGCTCGCCACGGCCTACGCCGAGGGGCTTAAACGGGCTAAAGCGGCGGGGTTCTCTGACTTGCAGCCGGGGCGCTTTTTGCTTCCCGGTGAGCTCGAAGGCGCGCCGGTGCTGCAGTTTTTCCCTTTACCTCAGGCACTGCTGGATAAATTCGCGCTGACCGACGCCAAACGCCATGCCCTGCCCGACACCAGCGTCTACGCCACCTTGGCCGCGCGCTTTCGCCACTACCAGCAGCATATCGTCAAGCCGTTCTACCGGGAGCATTTTCGCCGCTTTGACCGTCAGATTGTGCTGGTGGATGTGCTCGGTGCGCTTAATGCTGGCCCCGAGCGCTTTGAGGATCTTTCCAACGCCCTGCGCCAGCTGATGCAGAGCTTTGATTATGGCAAGCGCAGCCTGCTCACCCGGCTTTTTGCACCCAAAATCGACCGGCTCGCCATCGCTGCCACCAAAGCCGACCACGTCACGCCGGATCAGCACCAAAGCGTCGTGCACCTACTCGAAGCGCTGCTCGCCGAGCCGCTCAAAGATTTGCGCTTTGCAGGCGTGCCGGTCAAAGCGCTATCACTGGCCTCGATTCGCGCTACTCAGACCCGCGAGGTCAGCGAGAACGGCAGCCGTATCCCGGCGCTGTTCGGTACCACGCTCAGCGGCGAAGAAGTGCTGGACTTTCCTGGCGAGGTACCCAGCCACCTTCCGGGGGAGGATTTTTGGCGGCGGCAAGGCTTCGATTTCGCCAGCTTCCGCCCGCTGCCGATGTCTTCAGCGGCGCTACCGCATATTCGCATGGATGCCGCCATCGACTGGCTGATGGGAGATAAACTTGTATGACCCAGCTAAAACCCCGCCGCCGCTTTCATAGCCAACAGGCTCAAAGTGAACACATAGATCACCAACACGACAGCCGAAACAACCGCGTTGCGCCGCGCGAAGCGCTCGATAAAGACATACCGCTCGATGACGACTTAGCGACGTTAAAACCGCGCCGCCACTTTGACCCCGCGACCACTTCCTACCACGAACCCGACCCCGTGGCCGACGATGCTCCCCTGCCCGCGCATAGCCTCAGCGCGCCACCTAAGCGCCGCTGGGGGCTACTTTTTGCGTTAGTCGGCGGGGCGAGCCTTGGCGCGGCGGAATTGGCCACCGGCCTGCCTGAGGCGTGGCGGCAGTCGCAGTGGCTTGCCGTGGCGTGGCAGCTGTTGGGTATCAGTCTGATTGGCTTGGGCGGTCTCTCGCTGCTTAAGGAACTGAGCCGTTTACGCCGGCTAAAGCGCCATGAGCGCCTGCGCGATGACCTTGCCGAACTCCCGCAACGTTCCGCACAGCAGGCGCGAAAGCTTGCCGAGACGCTGCGCCAGCAGCTCAACCTAGGCGACGATGACCCCCACTGGCAGGCGTTCAAGCAGGCGAGCCAACCCCACCACAGCGGTGAGGAGACGCTAACGCTGCTTAACCATCATCTGCTTGCCCCGCGCGACCGGGAAGCGCAGCGGTTAATTTCACGGATGTCAGGAGAAACAGCGGTCCTGACCGCGATCAGCCCGTTGACGCTGGTGGATATGGGGCTGGTGGCGTGGCGCAACCTCGCCATGGTGAACCGGCTCTGCCGCCTCTATGGGCTAGAGCTTGGTTACGCCAGCCGCCTGCGGCTATTTAAACGCGTGCTTTACAACATGGCTTTTGCTGGCGCCAGCGAAATGGTGGCTGAGGCGGGCACTGACATGCTCTCCCTCGACCTTGCCGGACGGATATCCGCGCGGGCCGGACAAGGGCTTGCCACCGGGCTACTCAGCGCACGCCTTGGGCTGCGCGCGCAGCGCCTGTGCCGCCCGCTCGCCTTCACGCCCGAAGAGCAGCCCAAACTCGCGGATCTACGTCAAGAGATCTGGCGCCAAATTCGTCGCCTCGATAGCCAAAAAAAGCCCTGATGCATTACCGCCATCTCCTCCTGAATGGCTTCGTATCGTCCGCTGGGTGTGCTTACCACCGTGTGTTTCAGCTACGCTAATAGGCACAACACGCTTTTATCCACCTATTGGTATCACCAGAGGAGTCCGATGATGTATCAAAAAATCCTGGTACCCGTTGACGGTTCTGAGAACGCCCAACACGCGCTTGAGGTCGCCTGCCAACTCGCCAAAGAGCAGGACACCGCGCTGGTCATACTGCACGTACCCGAAATACTCACCCATGAAGCCACACTGGCCTGGGGAATCGGCACGACCGCCATTGACGCCTCCCGCGACGAGCTTGAGAAACTGGGAGAAAAGGTGATCGAGCACGCCTCAAACGCAGCCAAAGAGCGGGGTATCAGCCATCTCGAAACGGTCGTCGAACAGGGTGATCCGGCCAGAACGATTATCGACCAAGCCAAACAGCACGGCGTTGATGCGATCGTGATAGGTAGCCGCGGCCTAAGCGATCTGAAAGGATTGGTCGTGGGCAGCGTGTCACATAAAGTCAGCCACTCCGCGCCCTGCCAAGTGATCACCGTCAGCGGCTGATGATCAATCGCTAACCTACGCCCTGATAGGCCCGCGCAGCGTGATTCTTACGTCCCAACACGGTGCGCGGTCAAATGATCTCCTCGGAAGATTGGCGCCACGGACGTGAATCCGTATAGTGGCCCCCTACTCTTGCCAACTGATTGACCTCATGCTGCAAAATAACTCCGTGCTTGCTCAGCTCAAGCAACAGATGCGTGACACCACGCCCCGCGCTGAAGGCGTGATCAAAGCCACCGAAAAAGGCTTTGGCTTTCTGGAAACCGACGACGGTGACTCCTACTTCGTACCGCCCCCCGCGATGAAGCAAGTGCTGCATGGCGACCGCGTTGAAGCCGTCATTCATGAAAATGGCGATAAAAAGTCCGTCGAGCCCGAAAAGCTGATCGAAGCCGGGCTTGAGCGCTTTATCGCGCGGGTGCAAAAGCGCGAAGGCCGCTTGGCGGTGGTGCCTGACCACCCCTCTATTCGCAACGTGCTGAAAGCACGCATCAAACGTAGCCTCGATGAAGACACCATCGCCGACGGCGATTGGGTCGTCGCGCGCCTGGTGCGACACCCACTGAAAGAGAATGATCGCGGCTTCTTTAGCCAGATTGACGAGCTGGTCGCCAAAGCGGACGACCCCGCCGTGCCGTGGCGCGTTACACTAGCGCGCCACGCGCTGGAGCAGGAGTGCCCCGACGCCGGCAGCGATTGGCCGCTACGCGATGAAGGTCTGGTTCGCGAAGACCTAACCGATCAGGCGTTTTTCACCATCGACAGTGAAAAAACCCGCGATATGGACGACGCCTTGCATGTCGTGCCCCGCGAAGAGGGCGGCTGGCGCATGAGCGTGGCGATCGCCGACCCCACCGCCTATGTCGAAGAGGGCCACGCGGCGGATCTGGAAGCGCGCACTCGCGCCTTTACCGTCTATCTACCGGGGCAGAATGTCACCATGCTGCCCGAGCAGCTCGCCGATGACCTCTGCTCGCTGTGGGAAGGGAAAGAACGCCCGGCGCTTTCGTGCACGCTTGATATCAACGCCGACGGCAGCCTGGGCGAGTACCGCTTCTTTGCCGCCACGGTAAAATCCCACGCCAAGCTCGTCTACGACAACGTTTCCGACTGGCTTGAGGGCCAGGGCGACTGGGCGCCGGAAAGCGGCATTGGCGAGCAGCTTAAAGCGCTGCGCGATTTAACCCTGGCGCGTACCCGCTGGCGCGAAGAGCACGCTCTGGTATTTAAAGACCGCCCGGACTATGTGTTCGATCTGGACGAGGCCGGTAACGTCCTTAACGTGCGCACCGAGGAGCGCCGCATTGCCAACCGCATGATCGAAGAGTCGATGATTGCGGCCAACGCCTGCTGCGCCGATTTCCTCGCTCAGCACATTGGTCACGGCATCTTTAACGTTCACCGCGCCTTTGAGCCCGAGAAGGCGGAAGCGGCCCAGGAGTTCCTCGCCGGTCAAGCGATCAACGTGGAGCGCGAAGCCCTCACCGAACTGCCACGCTACAAAGAGCTTAAGCGCGAACTTGAAAGCCGCGACGATGCCTGGCTCGATGCGCGTCTGCGCCGCTTTCAAGGCTTCACCAACATGTCAGCGCAGCCGGGGCCGCACTTTGGTTTGGGTCTGCCCGCCTATGCCACCTGGACTTCGCCGATTCGTAAATACGGCGACATGGTCAACCACCGTTTGATCAAACGCGTGCTCAAGGGCGAGCAAGCCCCCGCCGAAGCCAGCCAGCAGCTGACCGAGCAGTTGACCGAACGTCGGCGCTTAAACCGCATGGCCGAGCGCGACGTCAAAGATTGGCTCTATGTGCGCTACCTGACACCGTCCGCGCAAAACCAAGAGACCTTCGACGCCGAAATCATGGCGATCAATCGCGGCGGCATGCGCGTGCGGTTGATCGACAACGGCGCGACCGCTTTCGTCCCCGCACCGCTGATGCACAGCGACCGCGACAAAGTCGTCATCGACGACAAGGAAGGCCGCATTCAGATCGAAGGCGAAGAGCGCTACAAGCTCGGCGACAGCCTCCGCGTGGCGCTGACCGAAGCGCGCGAAGAGACCCGTTCGCTGGTGGCTCGACCGGTCGAATAACCCCCTGCAAGCACCGATATGGCGGCGATATGCCGCCATATCGGTAGCTCAACGCCCACAGTGTGGCGCGTCGGCGGCACGGTAACGCGACATCGCCTCTGCCATGTTCGCGCTCAGTGCCTCAATACGTGTTTCGTGGGCCGGGTGTGTCGAAAGGAACTCAAGCGGCTGACCGTTTCCGGCAGCCGCCATACGGCGCCAAAGCGCAACACTTTGGCTTGGATCAAAGCCAGCTTCCGCCATCATCGCTTGCCCCATGATATCCGCCTCCTCTTCGTGGGTGCGGCTAAAAGGCAACGTGATGCCCAGTTGCGCGCCTAGCCCCAGTGCCTGCATTAAGGTGCCGCTTGCCACGTCCCCTTCGCTAAACAGCCCAATCACGACCAGCACCGCTTTGATCCCCAGTTGCTGTGTCAGGCGTTCGTTCCCGTGATCGGCAAGCACATGCGCCACCTCATGCCCAATCACCGCCGCCAACTGGTCAGACGTCTCCGCAAGCGCTAGCATACCGGTGTGCACGCCGATATGCCCACCTGGCAACGCAAAGGCGTTAGGCGATGGATCGTTCAATACCACGACCTGCCACGATGACGGCATCTCCACCTGTGGGTATAACGCGCGCGCGGCCGCAATCACTTCCCGTGATATGCACTGCACGCGCGCGATAGTGGCTGTATCACGCACTACCTGTCCTGAGGCGCGCATCTGCGCGAATGCGCTCTCCCCCATTTCCACCATCATCGATTCGGGTACGAGTGTTAGAGCAGAGCGCCCTTGAGGCGTTTCGCTGCAGCCAAGCAGCAGCAAAGATACCAGCGACAGTAGCCACCCTTTGATAGCGCGTTTTTTCGACATCGTTGATCCTGTTATTGATCATGCCCAAGAAACGAAAAAAGGCGCCCGAGGACGCCTTTTCTGTTCAGCCTTAACGCGACGCGTTTTACCAGCCGGTCACTTCTTTCAGTGCATCGCCAATCTCGGCCAGAGAGCGCACGGTTTTGACACCGGCGTCTTCTAGGGCGGCGAACTTCTCATCAGCGGTGCCTTTACCACCAGAGATAATCGCGCCGGCGTGCCCCATACGCTTGCCGGGAGGTGCGGTTACACCGGCAATGTAGGAGACAACGGGCTTGGAGATGTTGGACTTGATGTAAGCCGCCGCTTCTTCTTCCGCCGTACCGCCGATCTCACCGATCATCACGATCGCTTCGGTCTTCGGATCGTTCTCGAACATTTCGAGAATGTCGATGAAGTTGGAGCCCGGAATCGGATCGCCGCCGATGCCCACACAGGTGGACTGGCCAAAGCCGTGATCGGTGGTCTGCTTGACCGCTTCGTAGGTCAGGGTGCCTGAACGCGACACGATACCCACACGGCCCGGCTGGTGGATGTGGCCCGGCATGATGCCGATTTTGCACTCACCCGGGGTAATCACACCGGGGCAGTTCGGGCCGATCAGGCGTACGCCCAGCTCGTCGCATTTGACCTTCGCTTCGAGCATATCCAGAGTGGCGATGCCTTCTGTGATGCAGACGATCAGCTTGATGCCGGCATTAGCAGCTTCAAGGATCGAGTCTTTACAAAACGGTGCCGGCACGTAGATAACGCTGGCTTCCGCGCCTGTCTTCTCCACTGCTTCTTTCACGGTGTTGAAAACCGGCAGGCCCAGATGCTCCTGGCCGCCTTTACCCGGCGTGACACCGCCGACCATCTGCGTACCGTAGGCAATCGCCTGCTCGGAGTGGAACGTGCCTTGGCCACCGGTAAAGCCCTGGCAGATGACCTTGGTGTTCTTATCGATCAGGATGCTCATTACTTGCCCTCCGCCGCTTTAACGACCTGCTGAGCCGCGTCGGTCAGACTGGTAGCCGCGATGATATTCAGACCGCTAGACGCGAGTTTTTCCCTGCCTAGCTCGGCGTTGTTACCTTCCAGACGCACGACGACCGGTACATTGACGCCGACTTGCTCAACGGCACCGATGATGCCTTCGGCAATCATGTCGCAACGCACGATACCGCCGAAGATGTTGACCAATACGGCCTTAACGGAGTCGTCGGAGAGGATCAGTTTAAAGGCTTCCGCTACGCGCTCTTTGGTCGCGCCACCGCCGACATCGAGGAAGTTGGCCGGTTTGCCACCGTTGAGGTTAACGATGTCCATGGTACCCATGGCAAGGCCTGCGCCGTTGACCATGCAGCCGATGTTGCCATCCAGCGCGACATAGTTAAGCTCCCACGCGGCCGCTTCGGCTTCGCGCTCGTCTTCCTGCGACGGATCACGCATCGCCTGCAGGTCCGGATGACGGTACAGGGCGTTGCTGTCGAGGTTGATCTTGGCGTCGAGGCAGTGGAGGTTGCCTTCGTCGGTGATCACCAGCGGGTTGATTTCAAGCAGTGCCAGATCCTTGTCGTGGAACAGCTTGGACAAGCCCAGGAAGATCTTGGTGAACTGTTTCACCTGGTCGCCTTCAAGGCCCAGCGCGAACGCCAGCTCACGCGCCTGGTAGGGCTGTGCGCCGACCAGCGGATCGATTTCGGCTTTGAGAATCTTTTCCGGTGTTTCTTCGGCAACCTTCTCGATTTCCACGCCGCCTTCGGTAGAGGCCATGAAGACCACACGGCGCGTCGTGCGGTCAACCACCGCACCGAGATAAAGCTCGGAGGCGATGTCCGTGCAGTTCTCAACCAGAATCTTGGTGACCGGCTGACCGTTTTCGTCGGTCTGATACGTCACCAGGTTCTTGCCTAACCACTGCTCGGCAAAGGTTTTTGCCTCGGCCGGATCTTTGATCAGCTTAACGCCACCCGCTTTACCGCGGCCACCGGCGTGAACCTGGGCTTTAACGACCCACATGTCACCGCCGATTTTTTTGCACGCTTCTACTGCTTCTTCGGGAGTGTCCACGGCAAAGCCTTTGGACACTGGTAGACCATAATCGGCAAACAGCTGTTTGCCCTGATACTCGTGAAGGTTCATCGATTCATGCCATTGGTTGCATGTGACTCGAATGATGGCAAGCCATTAGCGTGCTCCCCATCCCCGTGCTTTCGATTCCTGTCTCTCATAACGAACGAAAAGAGGCATGGCCGAAAGCGTTGCGCCACCGGCTGGTGGCGCTTTGTTGTTACAGCATTGTATTACTTACGCTTTTTGCGGTTTGCCATGTGAATCGCATGGCCTTCCACCGCCAAGGCAGCTTCATGCACGGCTTCCGACATGGTCGGGTGTGCATAGCAGGTGAGCGCTAAATCTTCCGCGCTGGAGCCAAACTCCATCGCGATCACGCCTTGGGCAATCATTTCACCCGCGTGCTGGCCGACGATATGCATACCCAGGATACGGTCGGTTTCCGCATCGGCGATGATTTTCGCCTGGCCTTCGGTGGCGTTGTTGGCCATCGCGCGACCGCTCGCCGCAAACGGGAAGGTCCCGGTTTTGACTTCGATCCCTTTGGATTTGGCTTCTTGCTCGTTCATGCCGACCCAAGCCACTTCCGGGAAGGTATAGATGACGCTCGGAATGGTCTCGTAGTTCATCTCGGCTTTATGCCCGGCGATGATATCCGCCACCATAATGCCTTCTTCGGACGCTTTGTGTGCCAGCATGGGCCCGCGTACGCAGTCACCGATCGCGTAAACGCTGGGGATATTCGTACGGCACTGATCGTCGACAAAGATAAAGCCGCGCTCATCGAGCTCAATCTTCACGTCATCGGCAATCACGCCCTTGGTGTAAGGACGGCGACCGACACAAACGATCAGTTTGTCGAAGGTCATCTCCTGTTCACCGTTGGCGTCGGTATACTTGACGGTGACTTCATCACCGTTGGTTTCCGAGCCGGTGACGCGGGCGCCTAGGCGGATATCCAGGCCCTGCTTTTTGAGCAGCTTCTGGGTCTCTTTGGCAATGGTACTGTCAACCATGGGCAGGAAAGTGTCCATCGCTTCCAGCATGGTGACCTCAGAACCGAGGCGGCTCCATACGCTGCCAAGTTCCAAACCGATAATGCCGGCACCGATAACGCCCAAGCGCTTGGGCGCCTCTTGGAATTCCAGCGCGCCAGTTGAATCGACAACTAAGCCTTCCGTCAGCGGCGTGGGGGGAATTTCCACCGGCACGGAACCCGCGGCGACCACGATATTATCGGCCTCGTACTTCGTGACATTACCGTCTGCGTCGGTAACTTCAACCTGCTTACCGGCGATGACTTTACCTGTGCCATCAATCGCGGTAACGCCGTTGGCCTTGAACAGGCCCGAGATACCGCCGGTCAAGTTCTTAACGATCTTGTCCTTACGCGCCATCATCTTTTTGACGTCCATGGTGACGTCGCCCGCCTCAATCCCCATGTCGTCGAAGTCGTGCTTGGCTTCAACGAACTTGTGCGAGGCTTCCAGTAGCGCTTTTGAAGGGATACACCCCACGTTCAAGCAAGTGCCACCGTGGACCACCTTGCCCTCTTTACCGATCCACTTCTCGACGCAGGCTGTTTTTAACCCGAGCTGTGCCGCGCGAATGGCCGCCACATACCCCCCGGGGCCGGCACCGATAACGATCACATCAAACTTGTCAGCCATGTTGGCTCCTTTAGCTTGGTTGCCTTCTCCCTTGTGAGGAGAAGGCTAAGTGCGATTGAGCGTGTATGCATGGTTGGGCGTTTTATACGTCCAGCAGCAGACGCGCGGGATCTTCCAGCAGCTCTTTGATGGTGACCAAGAACTGTACCGCATCTTTGCCATCGATCATGCGGTGATCGTAGGAGACCGCCAGATACATCATCGGGCGAATTTCGACCTTGCCGTTGACCGCCATCGGACGCTCTTGAATCTTATGCATCCCCAGAATAGCGGTTTGCGGCGGATTGATGATCGGCGTGGACATCAAGGAGCCGAAGATACCGCCGTTGGTGATGGTGAAGGTGCCGCCCTGCATTTCGTCGATGCCAAGCTTACCGTCACGTGCACGCTTACCAAAGTCGACGATGGTTTTCTCAACGTCGGCGATCTTCATGCTGTCGGTATCGCGCAGCACCGGCACGACCAGGCCACGGTCGGTGGAAACCGCTACACCAATATCCTGATAGCCGTGGTAGACGATATCGGTGCCGTCGATGGAGGCGTTGACATCGGGGAAACGCTTGAGCGCCTCGCTTGCCGCCTTGACGAAGAAGCCCATGAAACCGAGCTTGGTATCGTGAGCCTTAAGGAAGGTATCCTTGTACTGGGCGCGCAAATCCATCACAGCACCCATATCCACCTCGTTGTAGGTGGTGAGCATCGCAGCGGTTTGCTGCGCCTGCACCAAGCGCTTGGCGATGGTTTGACGCAAGCGGCTCATTGGCACGCGCTTCTCGGGGCGCTCGCCTTCAACCGCAGGCGCTGCCGTAGCTGCAGCCTGGGTACTACCGCCCGCCGCCGGCTTCGCGGCCTTCTTGGCGCTACCCTCTTTGACGGCACGTTGAACGTCCTCTTTGAGGATGCGGCCACCCTTACCGGTGCCTTCGATGGCGTTAACATCGAGATCATGCTCGGCCACGAGCTTACGCGCCGCCGGCGCAAGAATCTTGTCGCCGATCTTTTCGTCGCTGGCGCCATCATCGGCAGACGCTGCGGGCTCAGCGTCGGCGGTCGTACCCGCGTCACTACCCGCGCCTTCGCTAAAGATCGCCAGGACTTCCTCGGATGCCACCTGGCTGCCCTCTTCAGCCTTAATATCGGTTAGCGCGCCGTCTGCAGGAGCTACCACTTCGAGCACGACCTTGTCGGTCTCGATATCGGCCAGCACTTCGTCGCGCTTGACCGCCTCGCCGACTTTCTTGTGCCAGGTGGATACAGTGCCTTCCTGCACGGACTCGGGGAAGGTCGGCGCCTTCACCTCGTGCTGCTTACCACTGTCGCTACCGCCGCTGGACTTTTTCTCTTCTTTCTTGTCTTTCTTGTCTTCAGACGCGTCTGACTTTTTAGCGCTATCGTCGTCGCCGGAAGACTTCTCCTCTTTGCCACCAGAGGCACTGCCTTCGCCGATCTTGCCTAGCACCTGCTCGGACTCAACGGTGTCACCCTCTTCGGCGGTGACATCGGTCAGTGTGCCCGCTTCCGGTGCGACAACTTCAAGCACCACTTTGTCGGTTTCAATTTCAACAATCAGCTCGTCACGCTCGACGCTGTCGCCCGGCTTTTTATGCCAAGCCGCCACAGTGCCTTCGGCAACGGACTCTGGAAAGGTTGGCGCTTTGATCTCGGTAGCCATGTCGTTTCCCTTATAGATTCTTTAAATCCGGTGGGCGCTTATAGGTTAAACGCGTCTTCCACCAGCTGGCGCTGCTGTTCAGTGTGAACGGACATATAGCCTGCCGCCGGTGCAGCGGAAGCCGGTCGCCCAGCGAACTTCAACTTGCCGCCTAAGCCCTCTTTGAGCATATCAGCCACGGCCCGCATATGGTGCTGGCTGGGGTACCAAGCGCCCTGGTTGAGCGGCTCTTCCTGGCACCAGACGATGTCCTCCACCTGGGTATACGCTTGAAGCGCTTCCAGTAGCTCCTCTTTGGGGAAAGGATAGAGCTGCTCAAGACGAATGATAGCCGTATCGGTACGCTCGTTATCATGGCGCCAGGCGACGAGATCGTAGTAGACCTTGCCCGCGCAAAGAATCACGCGCGTGACGTTTTCAGGCGTCAGATCGGCTTGATCGGGCAGTACCATATGGAACTTGCCATACGCCAGGTCATCCAGACTAGAAATCGCCTCTTTATGGCGCAGCAAGGACTTGGGTGACATGACCACCAGCGGTTTGCGTAGCGGACGAATCACCTGACGACGCAGCAGGTGGAAAATCTGCGCCGGTGTCGTGGGCACACAGACTTGCATGTTGTGCTCGGCACACATCTGCAAGAAGCGCTCCAAACGCGCGGAAGAGTGCTCAGGCCCCTGCCCTTCGTAACCGTGCGGCAGCAACATGGTCAAACCACACAGCCGTCCCCACTTGGTTTCACCCGAGGAGATGAACTGATCCACGACGACCTGAGCGCCGTTAAAGAAGTCACCAAACTGCGCTTCCCAAATTACCAGGTCGTTCGGCGCGGTAGTGGCGTAGCCATACTCAAAGGCTAGCACGGCTTCTTCTGACAAGAAGGAGTCATGGATCGTAAAGCGTGGCTGCCCTTCGGCGATATGCTGCAGCGGCGTATAGGTGCTGCCATCTTTTTGGTTATGAATGACGGCATGGCGATGCGAGAAGGTACCGCGGCCCACGTCCTGCCCGGTAATCCGCACCGGGTGCCCCTGGTCAAGCAGGGTGGCGTACGCCAGGGTTTCGGCGAAGCCCCAGTTGAGCGCCAGCCCCCCTGCCTGCATTTTGCGGCGATCATCGTAGATTTTGGCGACTTGGCGCTGCACCTCGACCCCGTCGGGGATATCGCACATTTTCGCTGCCAGTTTTTGCAGCTGCTTCATATCCACCGTGGTATCGGTGTGCCCGGTCCACTCGTGGCCGATATACGGCTGCCAGTCAACAAACAGCGACGTGTTGGGCTCTTGCACCAGCGCGTTTGCAACGTGGTTCCCCGCCATCAAGTCTTCGCGGTACTTCTCCACCATCGCTTTGGCATCGTCCTCGCTGACGACACCATCTTTTATCAGGCGTTCAACAAAGAGGGTGCGCGATGAAGGGTGCTGCTTGATTTTGGAGTACATCATCGGCTGGGTGCCGGAGGGCTCATCCGCTTCGTTATGGCCACGACGACGGTAGCACACCAGGTCAATCACCACGTCTTTCTTAAACTGCTGGCGGTAATCCAGGGCCACTTGGGTCGCATGCAGAACCGCGTCGGGGTCGTCGCCATTAACGTGGAAAATCGGCGCCTGAACCATCTTAGCGATATCGGTGCAGTACTCGGTCGAGCGCGCATCTTCCGGATGGGAGGTGGTAAAGCCCACCTGGTTGTTAATGATGATATGGACGGTGCCACCGGTTTTGTACGCCCGGGTTTGAGACATCTGGAATGTCTCCATCACCACGCCCTGGCCGGCAAACGCCGCGTCACCGTGCACGTTGATCGGCAGCACTTTATCGCCTACCGGATCATCGCGGCGATCTTGACGGGCACGTACTGAACCTTCCACCACAGGTGCGACGATTTCCAAGTGCGACGGGTTAAACGAGAGGGCGAGATGCACCTCGCCGCCCGGCGACATCACGTTGGAACTAAAGCCTTGGTGATATTTTACGTCACCGGAGCCACGCTCGATCGTCCGCTTACCGTCGAATTCGTCGATAAGATCCGCGGGGTTTTTACCCAGGATATTGACCAGCAGGTTAAGACGGCCACGGTGGGCCATGCCAATCACGACTTCTTTCGTGCCGTAACCCCCGGCGCGCTGGATAAGCTCGTCCACCATGGGGATGAACGACTCGCCACCTTCCAGGCCAAAACGCTTGGTGCCTGGGTACTTGGACGCGAGGTAGCTCTCCAATCCTTCCGCGGCGGTCAAGCGCTCTAGCACGTGCTTGCGCACGTCGTCGCTGAATTTCGGCGCGCTACGCACCGATTCAAAGCGACGCTGAAGCCAGCGCTTCTCTTCAGTATCGACAATGTGCATGATTTCGCAGCCAATGGAGCGGCAATACGTCCGTTCCAAGGCGTCAACGATGTCACGCAGCGGTGCTTTATCGATACCTAAAAAGAAAGAACCGGTTTGATACTCAACGTCCAAGTCGGCTTTTGAAAGCTGATGGAAGGAGAGATCAAGATCCGGAACGGGGGTGGGATTTCGCAGTCCTAGCGGGTCAATATTGGCCTTTTGATGACCACGGAAGCGATAGGCGTTAATCAGCTGCAGGACTTTCACCTGCTTTTTGTTTTCACCACTGTCGGCAGTGGCCGCTACCCGGCCGGGACGTGTTTCACGCCCTAACTGGTAGAACTGATCACGAATCGGGCTAAGTGGTACATCGTGGGAGGCACTGCCCTCGGGACGCGGTAGCGTATCAAAATAGTTACGCCACTCCTCGGGGACAGCATTGGGATCATCGAGGTACTGCTCGTAAAGCGCTTCCACGTAGTGGGCATTGCCACCACTAACGTGAGAGGAACGCCACATCAACTCCATTATGCCTTGTTGCATCTCTCGGTCACCCTGCACTGATGGGGTGGTATCGGTATCGCCACACAACGCGGCGACAACGCTATTGCCCTGCCGGCGGGGCGGGACATTTGCCGGCGGCGCCGACCCGTGGCCGGAAGCCCTTATTACTTTTCAACTACTGCGCGTTCTCAATTTACTGCTTGTTCTGCATACTGCCGCAGTTTTGATACTGCGTTCTTGCGAATGCTTTTCTTGCTTAACACGCTTTTAGCTAAACAGTCCATGCTCAAAAGCCGGTACTCGCGGCACCGGCTTTTAAACTTGGCTGATCGACGGGTGCGACTCACCGCCGCACCCGTCGACTCCCCCTATGATAACAAGCGAAGCGCTTCGATTTAAGTGGCAGTGATGCGCAACTTAAGTGGCACTCGCTTTTTCTTAGGTCGCCTCGGCCAACAGCATCTCACGGATCTTGCCAATCGCACGAGTGGGGTTAAGCCCTTTCGGACACACCGCCACACAGTTCATGATGCCGCGGCAGCGGAACACCGAGAACGGATCTTCTAAATCCGTCAGGCGCTCACTGGTCGCTTTATCGCGTGAATCCGCCAAGAAGCGGTAAGACTGCAACAGACCCGCCGGGCCCACAAACTTATCCGGATTCCACCAGAACGACGGGCAAGAGGTCGAACAGCACGCGCAGAGAATGCATTCGTAGAGGCCGTCGAGCTTGTCGCGATCCTCCGGCGACTGCAGACGCTCAATAGCCGGAGCCGGCTCATCATTTTGCAGGTAAGGCTGGATGCGCTCGTACTGCTTATAGAAAATCCCCATATCCACGACCATGTCGCGAATTACCGGCAGACCCGGCAGCGGACGCAGCGTTAGCTTGTTGTCCTTTACCACGTCGGACAGCGGCGTGATGCAGGCCAAGCCGTTTTTGCCGTTCATGTTCATGCCGTCAGAACCGCAGACACCTTCGCGGCAGCTACGGCGGAATGCCAGGGCGCTATCCTGCTCTTTCATCAGGTGCAGTACGTCTAGCACCATCAGATCGCGACCCTTAGTGTCGACCTGGAACTCCTGCATGTAAGGCGCGGAGTCGGTTTCCGGATTGTAACGGTATACGGATACCTGAAGATTGGACATTATGACTCCCTCTCGTCAGTGCGGAGTTTAGTAGGTACGAACCTTGGGTTCGAACGTATCAACGGTCTTCGGCTTGAAGTTCACATCGCGTTTCTTCAGCTCTTTGGTCGCTGGGAAGTAGAGCGAGTGCTTCAGCCAGTTCACATCGTCGCGATCCGGGTAGTCGTAGCGCGAATGCGCCCCACGGCTCTCTTTACGCTCCAATGCGGCAATCGCGGTGGCTTCAGCCACTTCCATTAGGTTATCTAGCTCCAACGCTTCCACACGCGCGGTGTTGAAGGCATTGGATTTGTCCGGAAGGTGAGCATTGTCAATGCGAGAGCGCAGATCGGCGAGCTTTTTGACACCTTCTTGCATATTTTTCTCTTCACGGAATACACCGAAAGAGGTCTGCATGATGTCTTGCAGCTCGGCTTTGAGTTCGGGAATGCTCTCGCCGCCTTCTGACTCGTTCCACCGCGTCATGCGCTTCATAGCAGACTCGATGTCGGACTCAGAAGCATCGAGGTACTCAATCCCTTCGTTCAGCGCACTCTCAATAAACATGCCCGCCGCGCGACCGAATACCACCAGATCCAACAGCGAGTTGCCGCCCAGACGGTTGGCACCGTGAACCGACACGCACGCCGCTTCACCGCAAGCGAACAGGCCATTGACAATCTGGTCGTTGCCTTTTTCATCTTGCATGATGGCCTGACCGTGAACATTGGTCGGAATACCGCCCATCATGTAGTGGCAAGTCGGCACGACCGGAATCGGGTCCTTGGCTGGGTCAACATGGGCAAAGGTTTTGGATAGCTCAACGATACCCGGAAGGCGCTTGCCAAGCACCTCTTCGCCGAGGTGATCAAGCTTCAGGAAGACGTGGTCGCCCTTCTCACCACAGCCACGACCTTCAAGAATCTCCATGACCATGGAGCGCGCGACAACATCACGGCCCGCCAAGTCTTTGGCGTTTGGCGCGTAACGCTCCATGAAGCGCTCGCCATCTTTGTTGATCAGGTAGCCACCTTCGCCACGGCAGCCTTCGGTCACCAGCGTACCCGCGCCGTAAATACCGGTCGGGTGGAACTGCCACATTTCCATATCCTGCATCGGGAAGCCCGCGCGCAGCGCCATGCCGATACCGTCACCGGTATTGATCAGCGCGTTGGTGGTGGAGGCGTAGATACGGCCCGCGCCACCGGTGGCCAGTACGGTTGCCTTGGACTTAACGTGGACCACTTCCCCGGTCTCGATGCACATGGCGATACAGCCCACCACGTCACCGTTGGCGTTTTTGACCAAATCAACCGCATACCACTCGTTCAAAAAAGTGGTGTTGTTCTTCAGGTTGTTCTGGTAGAGAGTATGCAGGAGCGCGTGACCGGTACGGTCAGCAGCGGCACAGGTGCGTGCGGCTTGACCACCTTCGCCAAAGTTTTTGGACTGGCCACCAAACGGGCGCTGATAGATACGCCCGTTATCAAAGCGTGAAAACGGCAGGCCCATGTGCTCCAGTTCAAAAACCGCTTTCGGGCCTTCAGAACACATATATTCCGCAGCGTCTTGGTCGGCAATATAGTCGCCGCCTTTAACGGTGTCATACATGTGCCAGCGCCAATCGTCTTGTGGGTCGGCAGAAGCAATTGCGCAGGTGATACCGCCCTGGGCTGAAACGGTGTGAGAGCGGGTCGGGAATACTTTCGATAGAACGGCGGTCTTTTTACCCGACTTCGCCAGTTCCAGCGCGGCGCGCAAACCAGAGCCACCGCCGCCAATGATAATGGCGTCAAATGACAGGCTACGTAAGTTAGACATGGATCAAGCTCCCCACAAAATTTGAATGCCCCAAACCAAGAAGATGAAGATGGCCAGAATGATCAGCATCTGGACACCGACACGCATGGCGGTGGGTTTGATGTAGTCGGTTGTCACGGTCCACAGGCCGACCCAGGCGTGCGCTGCCAGTGAAATAAAGGCCAACAGAGAGAAGATCCGCATCCACGTTTGGGCGAACAATCCGCTCCAGGCGTAGTAATCCAGGCCCGGATTAAACAGGAGATAGGCAACGATAAAAATCGTATAAAGCGCCAGCACCACGGCGGAGGCGCGCTGTATCAACCAGTCGGACAGCCCACTACGGCCGAAACTTGTGATGTTAGTTACCATACCCAAACTCCTGCCAAAATAATCAGAACGGCACTGATCACGACGGTGATCTGCGCTTTTTTCACGCCGCCTTCAAGGGTGACACCGATATTGGCATCCATGAGCAGGTGCTTGATGCCCGCTACAAAGTGAAAGGCGAGAGCCGATAGCAATCCCCACGCGATCAATTTCGCTAGAAAATTATGAGCCAGGGCGCTGCTGACAGCGTCGAAGCCGGCGGGCGAAGAGAGGGATTTACCCAGCGCCCAAAAAGCGAAGATCAGGCCAACGAACAGGATGACACCCGTGATGCGGTGTGTGATCGATGTTAATGCCGGAAGTGGAAAATGTATCGTCGATAGGTCTAGGTTTACGGGTCGTTTGCTATTCACGGCTTTATACACACTCTTTTGGCCCGCTCTGCGACAGGTCGGGCATGGCCCGAGCGGGCAGTGATTGCTGGAAGGGGCTCGGCCGTTGCCAAGTCGGGCACGACCACTTACCTGCCGGTGTCGCGCGCCGAGGATTATAAGAACCTTAGCCCCCGCTGACAAACCGAACTAAGGCGTTACTCGACCATTGTGCAAGAAATTGGCGCCTCCGCCGGTCGATTTTGCGCTGCAGCATCGCTATAGTGGAAAGGTAATGGAAATCACATCACACGCCTTGCAACTTCCACACCGTTAACATCCACCTATTCCAACGCAACAAAGCAATCATATACAAACTTTATTCAAGGTAACAAGCTTGTCAAAACCAAACTAGCGTTTAGGCTAATTGACAATTTGTCGCACGATTCTATAGTGGGCGAGCCTTTTCGCCGGCGCGGTTAAGCGAAATAACGACCTTACGTCCCAAACCGAATTCGAAAGGAGGCCATTATGGCTGACAGGAAAGCAACATTGACGGTAGATGGCCTAGACGAGCCGATTGAGCTACCCATGTACTCTGGCACACTTGGCCCCGACGTCATTGACGTCCGCGGCTTAGGTGCGAAGGGCCTGTTTACCTACGACCCCGGCTTTATGGCCACTTCTTCCTGCCAGTCTGCCATTACCTATATTGATGGTGGCAAGGGCGTATTGCTGCATCGCGGCTACCCTATCGATCAGCTGGCAAAAGAGTCTAACTTTATAGAACTCTGCTACACCCTACTGTTTGGCGATCTTCCCAACGACCAGCAGTACGCGGACTTTGAGTCGCGGATCCGTAACCACACCATGGTTCACGATCAAATCAACAACTTCTTCAAGGGCTTCCGTCGCGATGCTCACCCGATGTCCATCCTATGCGGCGTTGTCGGCGGCTTGGCCGCGTTCTACCACGACCACATGGACATCACCAAAGAAGAAGATCGCGTCATCAGCGCCATTCGTCTGATCGCCAAAATGCCGACCATTGCGTCGATGTCGTATAAGTACAACGTTGGCCAACCCTTTAACTACCCGCGCAACGACTTGAATTATGCAGAGAACTTCCTCTACATGATGTTCAGCACGCCGTGCGAGGAGTACAAGGTCAACCCGGTATACGCCAAAGCGATGGATCGCATCTTTATGCTCCACGCCGACCACGAGCAGAATGCCTCCACTTCTACCGTGCGTCTTGCCGGCTCTACCGGCGCCAACCCGTTTGCCTGCATTAGCGCCGGCATTGCCGCCCTATGGGGCCCGGCGCACGGCGGCGCCAATGAAGCCGTACTCAAGATGCTCGATGAAATTGGCGACGAGTCCGAAGAGAACATTCAGCGCTTTGTCGATAAAGCAAAAGACAAGGACGACCCCTTCAAACTGATGGGCTTCGGTCACCGCGTTTATCGCAACTTCGACCCGCGCGCCAAAGTAATGAAAGAGACCTGCGACGAAGTCTTGGCCGAACTCGGCATGGCCGATGACCCGCAGCTCAAAATCGCCAAGCGCCTTGAGCAAATCGCCCTGGAAGACGACTACTTCATTGAACGCAAACTCTACCCCAACGTCGACTTCTACTCCGGCATCATCCTCAAAGCCATGGGCATCCCGACCAACATGTTCACCGTGATTTTTGCGGTATCGCGTACGATTGGCTGGATCTCCCACTGGAATGAAATGCTCAGCGATAGCTATAAAATCGGCCGCCCGCGTCAGCTGTATACCGGCTACGAGCAGCGTGATTACCCCGTAAAATAAGCCCAGGCAGCTTCCTATGCCGGCTAAATAATAGAGGCCACCTTCGGGTGGCCTTTTGCGTATGCTACAAAGTTGACTCGACCTCTCGTAAAAGGAACATCCAATGCGCACCATCTCTACCGTGGCATTTATCGGCTTAGGCGTTATGGGCTATCCCATGGCGGGCCACTTAGCCCAACAGGGGCTTATCACCCGTGTGTACAATCGCACTGCGGCCAAGGCAGATGCCTGGGTCAAGGAGTATGGCGGCAGCGCCCATACCACACCCCAAGAGGCGGCCAAAGGCGCTGATCTCGTGCTTGTGTGCGTGGGCAACGATGACGATGTTCGCCAAGTCACCACCGGCGGCGAAGGCGTACTGCACAGCATGGAAAGCGGCAGCATCCTGGTGGATCACACCACCGCGTCCGCCGATCTCGCGCTAGAACTCGACGCCGCTTGTCGTGAGAGGAAGGTCGGTTTTATCGATGCACCGGTCTCGGGCGGGCAGCAAGGCGCGGAAAACGGCGCACTCACCATTATGTGCGGCGGCGAAAAGTCCCATTTTGATCACGCCTTCCCCGTGCTGGATCTTTACGCCCGCGCCGTGACGCTAATGGGCGCCGCCAGTAGCGGCCAGCTCACCAAAATGGTCAATCAAATTTGTATCGCCGGTTTGGTGCAGGGGCTCGCCGAAGGCTTGCACTTTGCCGAGCAGGCAGGTCTTGACCAACAGCAAGTCATCGACGTGATTGCCAAGGGTGCAGCGGGCTCCTGGCAAATGGAAAACCGACACAAAACCATGATTGCCGATGAGTACGAACATGGCTTTGCGGTTAACTGGATGCGCAAAGATCTGGATATCTGCCTGACACAAGCGCGCCGCTTAGAGGCAACGCTTCCTGTTACGGCATTGGTTGATCAATTTTACGCCGATGTCCAGCGAATCGGCGGCGGCCGCTGGGACACCTCATCGCTTCTAAAGCGGCTGCGTAAAGCCGAATAACGCTTGACTTTTTACCCTTTGCGGCTTGAACGGGGTTTTCCACACCTTCTGTGGATAACCCTGTTCACAACCGCTAGAAAACGTCTCAGAAGCGCCATTCTCAGCGGGTTAGCCTTAGATTGGTTATTTTTTGACCTACTTTAACTTATTGTTTTTAAAGGAATTTAATAAGTTAGGCTATTTTTATACGAAGATTCAGGCTGTTGTGCACAACCCTGTCTCGTGAACAGCAAGAGTGGACAAGTCAAGCCCAAAAAGGCCTTGTATGGGTGATTTTTTACGCCTGAAGCCATTTCAGCGTCAAGATACCCACATTAGCGACAGGCGCTGTGAGCACGCAAAATGCCTGCCGCGAGCAAGCCTCGGCAGAGGAGAATGAGCACATTAAGACTGAGTAAAGGATGGCGTCCCATAGGGGGTTCGAACCCCTGTTACCGCCGTGAAAGGGCGGTGTCCTAGACCACTAGACGAATGGGACGTATCGCGCAATGCAGAGAGTGCATTGAAGATAAGATTGGTGGAGCCTAGCGGGATCGAACCGCTGACCTCAACACTGCCAGTGTTGCGCTCTCCCAGCTGAGCTAAGGCCCCACATGTCGTGAAGACGGAGCGTATATTACTGATTACGCTCCGCTTCGTCAATACCGAAATGGCGTTTATTCTACAGATGGCAGTTCGCGGTACTCTTTCTCAAAACGTTTGGCCTGCTTTTTCGAAACGCCGCCCAGCACCTCGATGGCATGGCGCAGTCGCGCGCGGGTCATATCCGAGCCCAGAATGGCCATCGCATCCATCACCGAGGTACTCGTAGCGCTACCGGTAATCGCGATAAATACCGGCGCCAAGAACGCCTTCATTTTTAAATCAAAATGCGCGGCAAGCGCTTTGACCTCCTCAAGCAGCGCGTCTTTGTGCCACGCCGATACACCTTCAAAACGCCAGGTCAAAAACTGCAGCAGCTTGACGAGCGTCTCTTTGTCCAATTTTACCGCTTCGAGGGAGGCTTCATTAATGGCGGGGAGCCCTGAGAAAAAATGGCCCGCCAATGGCGCCACCTGGGAAAGCGTTTCAACGCGCGGCCTCACTTGTGGGAGGATTTGACGCACATACGCTTCATTGAATGCCCAATCACGTAGCACTTGTAAAAAGGCCTCGTCATCGAGGTCCTCGCGTATATAGAGACCGTTTAGCCACGTCAATTTTTCCAGATCGAATACCGGGCCGCCCAACGATACGCGCTGGATATCAAACGACGCCATCATCTCATCGAGCGAGAACTTCTCACGCTCATCGGGCATCGACCACCCCATGCGACCGAGATAGTTGGTGACTGCCTGCGGCAAAAAGCCCATGCGGCGATAGTAGTTGATCGATGTCGGGTTTTTGCGCTTGGAGAGCTTCGATTTATCCGGATTGCGCAGCAACGGCATATGACACAGCGCGGGCATCTCCCAGCCAAAGTACTCATACAGCAGTTGATGCTTCGGCGCTGAGTTGATCCACTCCTCGCCACGTAGCACATGGGTGATGCCCATCAAGTGATCATCGACGACATTAGCCAGATGGTACGTCGGCATGCCATCCGATTTGAGCAAAATCTGCGCATCCACCTGCGCCCACTCCACCTCAATGCGGCCACGCAGCATATCCTGCACCACGCACACGCCATCGGTGGGCACCTGCATACGGACGACATAGGGCCAATTCTCCTGCTCCCGGCGACGCTGCTCTTGTGCATCCAACGCTAAGTCCGCAGGCTTAAGCGCCAACTGCATACCGGCGGCTTTGCGTGCCTCGCGCAATGCGTCGAGCTCTTCGGCCGTACGGTAGCACTTGAAGGCATGGCCGGCATCGAGCAGTTGCTGAGTGTACTGCGCGTAAATTTCGCCTCGCTCGCTCTGGCGATAGGGGCCATGAGGGCCGCCAACGTCAGGGCCTTCATCCCACTCGACGCCCAGCCAACGCAGCGAATCTAAAATCATATGTTCTGACTCGGCGGTGGAGCGAACGCGGTCGGTATCTTCAATACGCAGAATGAACTTGCCCCCATGCTGACGCGCAAAACAGAGATTAAACAGGGCAATATACGCCGTGCCAACGTGAGGGTCGCCCGTGGGAGACGGTGCGATGCGAGTGCGTACGGTCATTAATCGTTCCTTAGCCTTAGCGTCTTTTGATTTGGCGTCGCGTCATTATACGCACCCAACGCGGCTCCAACAGCATGTGACAAACGAACGACCCAAGAGAAAAAGAATCTAAAGGGTTAATTCAGCGTTATCGCTTTCGGGATGCGCGTTAAAGCACAATCGCTTACTATGCGTTGACGTTTTAGCACGCTAACGCGCGCAAGTGGCATTGCACCTCACCGCTTAGCGCCAAATGCCAGTAGCGGCTTTAACGCCTTAAAGTTGGCATCGTCTTCAGGGTGCGCAACCCATTCACGAGTCGTGCAGGGCTCATTGACAGGAATCAACAATGGAAACGCTAGGCTCACGTATTAAACAACTTAGGCTGCGGGCCAAGCTCAACAAAGCGGCGTTGGCGCGTGAAATCGGTGTGTCGGATGTCACCGTCTCTTATTGGGAGTCTGGCGCCATTAAGCAGATTGGCCATGAGCGCCTTGTCGCCCTTGCCGATGCGCTAGGCTGTTCGCTTGCCACCTTGCTGGAGGGGGATAACGCGCCGACACTGCCCACACTTAACCATACGGGTCCCCTACCCTGGGAGCAGCGCCAAGCCAAGCCGGTGGATCCGGCAAGCAGCCATCTTCCGCTCAATATGTCGTGGCAGCAGCCCGCGTACATTGCCACCCCCGGGGCTAATACACATTTTGCACCGCTAAAAACCGGGGACTTAGTCTTGCTTGGCCCCACTGATACGTTCAAGCAGGCAGGCTATTACATCGTTATTCAAAACCAGCAAACCGAAATAGAGCATCTGACACAAGCCCCCGGCAGCAACGTGACCCTTAAAGCGGCTGTGCTGGCTCATTGGCGCCCCCTTTAAGGGGCATCAATGGGATAAGACAAGACTTCCACGTCATCGCGGGTGCTTGGTGACTCACTGCCAATCAAAACGCGCCGTGAGTACTTGATGACTTGGCCTAAGCCGTGGCGGGATTGTGCCACCCACTCTCCCGCTAAATATTCGCCTTCCGGACCAATACGCTGGCGCACCGGCGAGGGCTGAATGCTTGCTTCCATCGATTCCACTCTCAGAAGATAGACCCCATCGGGCAGACCGCTCCCCGGCCCCAACGGTCCCACATGAAAGCGTGCATCCGCCACTTGCGCGCGTTCGCGCCAACGAACGCCGCTCTGCTCACGTTCAATCAGTACATTGATCTGAGTGGCGTCGGGCAAATTCGTTTCACCGCTGATCGTGACGCGGCGATCGGCGCGCAATTCTACCTGGGTCTCCACCGTTACCGTCAGCGGCTCCGGCTCCTCCCCGGCTGTCTCCCCGCCCTGCGCGTTTGTCCCATTAGCGGCTTGATCGCTTGCAGACTCAGCGCTGGTGGTTGCCGAGCCAGATGCGTTTTCCGACGCTTGCTGCTCCTCCTTTGAACCGCTGCAGGCCGTGAGCAGCACGATCAACAAAGCAACTCCCCATTGCCACATTCGCTTATGTCTCACCGCCGCCTCCTTTCATGTCTGGATACTCTTGCGACTCTACGCTATCACCATGCAGTTAAGGCACAACTATGAGAAAATATTGTCTATTGACCGTCCTAAGTTGACCCAGTTCTATCGTACTATTTTTACTTGCTATTTTTACCCGCACTATTTTCTGTGTATCTCTGCCAAAAGCCACTGTGTATCCCCCTATGCCTCAAGCCAATCTCACTCTTTCCTCTCAGCGCCCATCGCTTGACAGAACCTTCTCCGTGGCGCCGATGATGGACTGGACGACTCGCGACTACCGCGCATTCTCTCGCACCCTGACAAAGCGGGCGCTTTTGTATACCGAAATGGTGACCACCGGCGCTATTTTGCATGGCTCACCGCGTGAGCGCTTTTTAGGCTTTGATCGCGTAGAACACCCTATCGCGCTACAACTGGGGGGCAGCGATGCCGGCGAACTCGCCGAGTGCGCCGCGATTGCCGAGGCGTGGGGCTATGATGAGGTCAACCTTAACGTTGGCTGCCCGAGCGATCGTGTGCAGAATAATTTAATTGGCGCCTGTCTGATGGGTTACCCGGAAAAAGTCGCCCAGGCCGTCAAAGCGATGCAGGCGGCGGTGTCGATACCCGTCACCGTCAAGTGTCGTATTGGGATCGACGATCAGGATGAAGAGGCGGATCTTGAGCGCTTTATAGCGACGGTGGCAGAGGCGGGCTGCGAGATTTTCACCCTTCACGCGCGCAAAGCGTGGCTTCAAGGCCTTTCGCCTAAAGAGAACCGCGACATTCCGCCGCTTAACTATGCGCGCGTGTATCGCCTGAAGCAGCGCTACCCTGACCTGCATATCGGCATTAATGGCGGCATCAAGACGCTCGACGCGTGTCGAGAACACCTAAAGCACGTCGACAGCGTGATGATCGGGCGCGAGGCGTATCAAAACCCGTGGCTGCTCGCTGGCGTCGACGAGACGCTGTACGGCACGCCAGGCCCCGTGCAGAGCCGCATCGAAGCGGCCAACGCCTTTCGCCCCTACATCGCTCAGCGCCTTAACGAAGGGGCCAAGCTCAACCATATCACGCGTCACCTGCTGGGGCTTTTTCAAGGCTGCCCCGGGGGGCGCCGCTTCCGGCGTCACCTTTCGGAGCATGCGCACAAAGAGGGCGCTGATCTGCGTATTTTTGACGATGCGCTGAGCCTTGTGCGCGAGCCGCAAGCCGCCTAATAGATCACACCTAGTAGAGCGGATCCGGCGGCGGCGTCAGTGAAGATTGAAACGACTCAATCGCCGTCTCCGCTTCTTCAATGGCATCAAAGCGCGCAATATGAAAAAGCGCTTCACCTTCGTTTGCCAGAGGCAAGCGGCTCATGCCAATCACAATGCCATCCGCTACGGCGCGTACTTCGCCTTCATCGTTGCCAAAAGGGTCCGCCACCTTGCCCAACAGCTCGCCTTTCGCCACCCGCGCGCCCAAGCGCACCTTGGGGCGCAAAATGCCGTCGATTGGCGCCCGCGCCCAGCTAGAGCCATTGGCAAGCTCGGCTGGAGCCGGTCGCCGGCGGCGTTGCTCGCCGGTTAACATACCCAACCGGCGCATCACCCGCAGCACGCCGCGTACGCCGGGAGCAATCGCCCACTCGTCAAAACGTAGCGCTTCGCCGGCTTCGTAGGTCAAAACGGGAATACCGCGGTTTTGTGCGTAGTGGCGCAGGCTCCCCTCCCTTAGCTCGGCGTTTAACACCACGGGGGCGCCAAAGGCATCGGCCATCTGCTCCGTTTCACTTCCTGGGCTTAACTGCGCGCGGATTTGCGGAAGATTAGTGCGATGAATCGCCCCCGTATGTAGGTCGATGATATGCGTGGCATGGTCAACGATCTCTTCACGCAGCAGCGCCGCGACGCGGCCACCCAGCGAACCCGATTCACTGCCCGGAAAACAGCGATTCAAGTCGCGCCGATCGGGCAAATAGCGCGTCTGCTGCAAAAAACCAAAGACATTGACCACCGGCACCGCAATAAGCGTTCCGCGTAGGCTATTGATAGCCTTGGAGCGCAACAGGCGGCGCACGATCTCGACACCGTTAATTTCATCGCCGTGGATGCCACCGCACACCAGCAGCGTTGGCCCCTCTTTACGGCCGTGCACCACCTCAACGGGCATATGTAGCTGCGTGTGGGTATAAAGCTTGGCGACGGGGACATCAATTTCTTGCCGCTGGCCGGGCTTAACGCTGTAGCCGGCTAATGTGAAGGGCGCTCGTGCCATAAAAAAACCTGCCTTGAGAACAAAACGTTGTAGCCAATACGGTTGACTTAGAGACGTGTTTCTTATCGTCGTTATACCCGCTTAAGCCGCACATGACGAGGGTAACTCCCTCACTCAGTCCGTTTTTTGTACCGATGTTTATCCTTCATCGACTATCCATACGCTTTTGCATGTAAAACATCGGCGAGTTGGTTAAGATGTCAATGCGTTTTATTCAGAGGCAGCGGATTCATGGCAAGAAAAACCAAGGCAGAAGCCGCCGCGACACGCGAGGCGCTTCTTGATGCGGCCGAAGAGATGTTTATACAGCACGGCGTCGCGCGCACATCGTTGGAGCAAATTGCTCGCCATGCCGGCATGACCCGTGGTGCTGTTTATTGGCATTTCAAAAATAAGGCGGACTTATTCCAGGCCATGCTGCAGCGTGTGCGGCTACCCTTTCAAGATTTAATCGAAGAACTGGACGACCCGGAGTTAGCCAAAAAACCGCTGGAAGCCATTCGTCTGGCGTGTCTCAGTGGCTTTCAACGCTTGGAGCGCCCCCGTTACCGCCGTGTGCACGCCATTTTAATTCACCACTGCGAAGTTTTTGGCGATATCGACCCGCTGGCCATGCAGAACGAAATGGCCGATGAAGCGCTTGGCGCGCTTCACGACTATTTTCACTGTGCCGCGCGCCTTGGCCATTTGCGCGACGATATTCCACCGGCACTCGCCGCAAAGCTGCTGCAGTCCATGCTCGGTGGCCTGTTTCATGACTGGCTGCGCAATTACGAGCGCTTCTCCATTTATGAAGAAGGCGCCCGTTTGGTCAAAACGCAGCTCGCGCTGATGCAAGCCCCACCCGCTGAGTGAAGTGGCGATTGGGCTCTACCCCTGTTCGGCCTTTGAATCTCGGTGTTCGCGCCCGAGCAGGATATAGAAGGCTGGTAACACGAAAATCGTAAACAAGGTCCCAATACCTAGCCCAGCGCTGATGGTGAGGCCGATGGCAAAGCGACTTTCCGCCCCGGGGCCGATAGCCAACAGCAACGGCACCATCGCGACGATCAGCGCCGCCGACGTCATGATAATCGGACGCAGGCGGATAGAAGCGGCTTCAATCACGGCATCAACCTTGTTAAGCCCGTTCTCCTTCTGCAGCTGATTGGCGAATTCGACAATGAGAATGCCGTTCTTGGAGACCACGCCGATCAGGGTGATCAACCCCACCTGGGTGTAGATATTCATGCTGGCGAAGCCAAGCACGATGAATGCCATGGCGCCGGCCACTGACATCGGTACCGACACCAGAATAATGAACGGATCTCGCCAGCTTTCGAACTGCGCGGCAAGCACCAAGTAAATGACCAGCAGCGATAGGAAGAAGGTCACCATCAGGGCACTGCCCTGGGTGGCCTGCTGCCGGGTCTGGCCGGTGTAGTCGTAGCTGAAGCCTTGGGGGAACACCTCGGCGGCAGTTTGCTCCATGTAATCCATGGCAGTACCCATGGCAACACCAGGTTTGACCACCCCCTGCAGCGTCAGAGAGTTCTGCTGGTTGAACTGGGTTCGGCTGGAAGGCTCCACATCGTGTGTAAAGCTTACCACGCTACTCAGTGGCACCAGTTCACCGCTATCGGTGCGGATCTGATAGTCGTTCAGCTTCTTTTCATCCAGACGGAATTGCCGATCCACCTGAGGAATGACCTGATAGGAGCGCCCTTCCATATTGAAACGGTTGATGTAACCGCCGCCCAGCATGCTTGAAAGGGTCTGGCCAACGTCCTGCATGGATAACCCCAAATCCGCCACGCGGTCCCGGTCCACATCGATACGGGTAACAGGCCGGTCGAAGTTAATGGATTTCTGCAGGAACATGAAGTTACCGCTACCCATTGCCGTGCCAAGCAAGTCATCGGCCACCTGATTGAGCTGCTCGTAGCTGTTACCCGTCGAAATCACGAACTGGAACGGCAGGCCTCCACCTGAGCCCGGCAGTGCCGGAGGAGGGAATACCGCCGTTTGTAAGCCTGTGACCTTTCTCAACTCAGCATCCAGCTGGGGCTGCACCTCAAACTGAGACATCTCCCGCTCGCTCCAGGGCGCCATCTTGAAACCGCCGAACACGGCGTTCGGGCTGGTAATCCCGATGATCATGAAGTCTTCTTCATAGCCGGGTAGCGTCGACATGCGGTTCTGGGCCTCGGCCCCTTCCTCTTGCAGGTAATCCAGCGTTGAGGTCTGCGGCCCTTGTCCCTGATAGAAAAGAATGCCCTGGTCTTCCGTGGGCGCCAGCTCGCTTTGGCTCATGGTTACCATGAAATAGATAGAGCCAAGCACCACGACCGCAAAGAACACCACAACGGATTTGGTCTGCATCAGCGATCTCAAAACCGACTTATAGCCATTGGCAAGGCCATTGAAAGCGCCTTCCACCAGCTTCTCAAACCGGCCGGGATTGCCATGAGGCTTGAGCACCTTGCCCGACAGCATAGGCGACAGAGTCAAGGCGACAATCCCGGAAATCACCACGGCGCCGGCCAGCGTAAAGGCGAACTCCGTGAACAGGGACCCGACGAGCCCCCCCATGAAGCCGATCGGCGCATACACCGCCACCAGCGTGGTCGTCATGGCGATAATGGGCACCGCCATTTCACGGGCGCCGTTAATCGCCGCATCAAAACGGGACTCCCCCTTTTCGATGTGACGATGGACGTTTTCCACCACAATGATGGCATCATCCACCACCAAACCGATGGCCAACACCATAGAAAGCAGCGTCAGCAGGTTCAGGGAAAAACCAAACGCCAGCATAAAAAAAGCAGCCCCCACCAGGGAGAGCGGGACGGCAACCGAAGGCACAATGGCCGCTCGAAGGGAGCCTAAGGAAAGAAACACCACCACCAATACAATGACCAGAGCCTCTAACAGTGTCTTGATCACTTCGTTGATGGAGTCTTCGATGAAATCCGAGGCGTCGTACGCCAGGCGCACGTTTAGCCCCGACGGCAATTGGCGCTCGATCTCTGGCAATTCCTCTTTCACTAGCCCCGCCACGGTCAGCGGGTTTGCGCCAGGCGCCAGCTCAATCGCGACATAAGTCGCCGGCTGTCCTTTATACAAGGCCAACTGATCGTAGGTCTGGGAGCCCAGCTCGACCCGGGCAATATCCTGAAGGCGAATCTGGGAGCCTTGGTACTGCTTAACCACAAGGTTGCGGAACTTGTCTGGATCAGCAACATCCGTGTTGCTTGTCATGCTGATTTCGGTGTAGGTACCTTTGGTATTGCCGACCGCGGCCTGATAGTTGTTGGCGCGCAGTTTGGCCACCACTTCTTGGGGGGTCATATCCACGGCCGCTAAGCGTTCCGGGTTCAACCACACCCGTAAGGCGAACGTTCGCCCTAACAGTCCCGCCTTACCCACACCGGCAAGAGCCTGTAATTTTGGCTGTACGACCCGAGTGAGGTAGTCGGTAATCTGTGGAACCTCCAGCTCCTCACTGTAGAAGGCGATGTACATCAGCGCCGTGGAATCCCCTGTGGTAGAGGTGATCACCGGGTCCTGAGCTTCGGCTGGCAGCACGTTACGCTGGCTAGCGACCTTGGCCTGAATTTCTGCGAGTGCCGCATTGGCATCGTAGTTCAGCTCCATCTCCGCCTTGATGGTGGAGGTACCCTGGGTACTGGTGGACGTCAGGTAATCAATTCCGCTGGCTTCAGCGATAGCCTGCTGCAAGGGGGTGGTGATAAAGCCTTTAATCAGGTCTGAACTCGCCCCCGGGTAAGCCGTTGTCACGGTGACGGTGGTGCTTTCCAGCTTTGGATACTGGCGGATTTCCATGTCCATCGCCGCCCTTATCCCTAACAGAAGGATGAGCAAGCTGACCACCGTCGCGAGCACCGGACGGCGGATAAAGATGTCAGTGAATCGCATTACTCAGATGCCTCCTGCGGTTGCTCATCTTCCTGTATCTCGACCTTCTGGCCGACGCGTAGACGAAGCAATCCCTTAGCCACCACCGTTTCACCCGCCTTCAAGCCAGACAGCACCGCCGCCCGCGTGTCACGGGTTTCACCGGTGGTGACGGTGCGCCGGTTGACGGTCAGTTCTCCGTTGTCATTTTCTTCGATCACGAACACGTAATCGCCATAGGTGTTATAAGAGATGGCCGTACGCGGCACCGTGATAAATGTCTCATCCTCTGGCTGTCGCGTCTCGATGGTGGCAAACATGCCCGGCCGCAGGCGTTTCTCAGGGTTATCCACCGTGGCACGAACGCGCACGGTGCGGGTTTCAGGGCTGACCGAGGTATTAATGGCGCTGACGCTGCCTGCAAATATCTGCTCTGGAACCGCCGCGACCGCCACGCCCACCGCGTAGCCCGTCGCCACATTGGGTAAATCTTTTTCCGACAAGGTATAATCAACGAAAATTGGATCCAGCATGTTGATTTCCACAATCGGAGTGCCGGTAGAAATATACTCTCCCTGATCCACCATGCGGATACCCAGCGTGCCGTCAAACGGCGCCCGAATAATCTTCTTGTTAAGCTGTGCTTCCGCTTCGTTCACCCGAGCCCTGGCCGCGTCAAAGTTGGCCTTAGCTTCGTCGTACTGGGATTGGGAGACGGCATTCTTCGCCAGTAGATTGGATATCCGTTGGAAGTCCTGCTCCGCCAACTGGGCTTCGGCTCGACGAGTGCGTAGAGCGGCTTGATCAATTTCCGAATTCAGCCGAACAAGCACATCCCCCTTATTGACGACATCACCGGAGTCGAAATTGATCTCCTCAATGACACCGGGTAGCTCATTCGCCACCTCGATACCGTTCACGGCTTCGATACTGCCCACGGCCTTGATGGAAGGCGTCCAGCTTTCCGTTCTGGCCTCGGTCGCGGAGACTTGGATAGGGGCCTGGGGCTGAGACTGTTGCTGTTGCATCTGGCCAGACTGGTAAAACTTGTAGCCAAAGATGCCTCCTAACACGACACCAAGGAAAATGATGACAATCAGAAAGCGGAAAGCAATGCGCATAATGTAAGTCCTGTCACTCCGTAACAAGTGATGCAAGTTTCAAAAGGTAAAAAGCGGATCGTCGACGGGCATCAGCCCTCGCGCTGTGGGCGTTGTCCAATATGGGTCACGCTGCTTTCGCTATCTTCGGGCAGGGTGAACTCCACGCTCTCGCCTTCCAGCCACGCATTAACCTCTTCAAGTGCGGCGACATCGAGCGTGCCCGCTTGTTGGCGCAGGGTCAGCAGGTTAATCACATAGTCATAGCGGGCGCTGGCGTGGTCAGCGATCGCATTGTACAAACTTTGCTCAGCGTTCAAGACATCGACGATATTGCGCGTGCCCACTTCATACCCCGCCCGGGTGGCATCCAGCGCGCTCTGGTTAGAGACGATGGCTTGTTTTCGCGCCTCAACGGTAGCCACGTCATTACTCACTTGGGTAAAGCGCGAGCGTACTTGCTGTACGGTTTCACGACGCTGATCCTCGAAGTCGTACTGGCTGGCTTCGAGTAAGAAGGTGTTTTCCTGAATCGTCGCGGTGGTGGTCCCGCCGGTATAAAGCGGGAGCGAGGCGCGAACGCCTACCTGGCTATCGGTGTTATAGCCCGACGTGCCATCGGCGTCGCTATCGGCATAGTTATAGTTGGCAAAGGCATTGACCGAAGGCAGGCGCTGCGCCTCGGCCAGCGCCAACCCACTACGGGTTAGCTCAACGCCGGCTTGGCTTGCCAGTACAAGCGGGTTGTTCTCAACGGCAAGCTCTACCCAGTGCTGGCGATCATTAGGCGCAGGCGTCTTGACGGGCATCGCCTCGCCCAGCGCCTTGATGCTGTCGTAGCGCTCGCCGGTTAAACGCTCTAGGGCTTCAAAGCGCACTTGTAGGTCGCTCTCCGCGGCAATGCGGGTCGCGCGCGACTGATCATAGGCTGCTTTGGCTTCTTCCACTTCGGTGATGGCGATCAGCCCGACGTCAAACTGCTCACGTGCCTGCTCAAGCTGACGCCCAATCGCGCGCTCCTGCGCCCGGCGCGCTTCAAGCAGCTCATAGGCGCGTAAAATTTCAAAATAGGTGGAAGCGACATCAATCAATAACTGCTGCTCGGTAGCGGCCAGTTCATACAGCTGACGATCGATCTGGCGCTCCGCCCGCTCCACCTCGCGCGTGGCGATGGCATCAAATAGCGCCTGGGTCGCTTCAAGCGATACGCTGACGCTATTGATATTGTCATCGATGGCCGCTGGGGCAAATGCCGGGTTCGATACACGCTGACCGCTCGTCTGGCTTTCGTAAGTACGGCTATGGGCCACACTGCCGGTGGCACTGACTTGCGGTAATAGCGCCCCTTTTGCCGCTTCGCGCGCCGACTCCGTACTGCGAGTGACCAAGCGCGCCGAACTAAGCGCCGCGTTATGATTCAGCGCATCCTGGGTAATCGTGAGCAAATCCGCCGACCAGGCGGGGGCTCCCCAGGTCGCTGCCACTAGGGTGGGCAAAAGCGTACGTCGCCACCAAGCGCCTTCGCGCGTCAATGGAAGAGCAGAAGGAAGTCGCAGCATGTCATCATCCTCGTTAATGATCCGTCGTCAGGCACAATATACATACATTGTCGCATGTTCATAAGCGCTTGCCAGGGCCTTGTGTGTTTTTGCACGTTTTTTACCCTATAACGTCTGCCCGCCAACTACGCTATGCTGCAATGCAATACCTACGATATTGCCCCACCAGAATAGGAGCCGCCCTTTATGGATGCCGTTGCCATTGTCCCCGTGGATTCGCTCGATATCGCCGTGCGCGTCTGGCACCCTGATGCGCCGCATACGGTGATCGCCTGGCACGGCCTGGCACGACACGGCGGCGATTTCGAGCAGCTTGCTCGCCTGCTCGGCCCCAAGTGGCGTGTGCTGGCGCCCGACACGCCGGGGCGCGGGCTCTCCAGCTGGTCTTTCTACCCCGCCCAGGAGTATTTATACGCTCACTATATGAAAGTAGCACTCGCGGTGCTGGATCACTTCCAGCTCGATAGCGTGCCTTGGGTCGGTACTTCGATGGGCGGGCTGTTAGGCATGCTCCTCGCCGCGGACAGCGAGGCCGCCCCCCGGTTTCAGTGCCTAGTGCTCAACGACGTTGGCCCGGAACTTGAGCCGCAGGCGCTCGCGCAGATGGCCACTTATTTCGCCACCTTGAAGCGCTTTAGTACATTTGCCGCGCTAAAAGAGGCGCTCAAGGAAAACTATCGGGGGTTTGGTATCGATCAGGAGAGCGAGTGGGACGCGATGGCCACCGCCAGCGCTAGGCGTCTGCCCGATGGCGCCTGGACGTTTCATTACGACCCGCGCATCGGCGAGCAGTTTATCCACGACACGCCGCGGGATATGTGGTCGGACTGGGCCCAAATCCGCTGCCCTTTGATGCTGATTCGCGGCGAGCAGTCACCGCTCATCACGCCTGAGAGCGTGGAAAAAATGCGCCAAGCACAGCCGGAGATGACCACGCTGGAAGCGCCCGGCTGCGGCCATGCGCCCATGCTCAACGTGGAGAGCCAAGTCACACCACTGCGGCACTTTCTTGAGCACCACGTCCCCGAAGCAAAGGCCAGCTTATGGCAGCGGTTGACCGAGCGCATAAAGCAGCGCTAACCCGACAGTTTGGCCACACAGCGCTCCACGCCGCGGCGATAAGCACCGCCAAACAGCAACAGGTGGTTGAGTAGCGGGTAGAGCTGAAACAGCGCTTCGCGCCTTGGCCAGTCGGCCGGGGCGTGGCCATTCCAGTAGGCCTCGAAAAACGCCTCCCCCGGGGCGCCAAACAGTGTCAGCATGGCAAGATCCACCTCAGGTAAGTGGTAGTAGACGGCAGGATCGATCAAGGCGGGGCCACTCGGCGTATAGAGGACATTTCCCGACCAGAGATCGCCGTGAACCAAACGGGGGGCCGTATCCGGCAACCACGTCTCTAGCGCCTCGGCAATGGCCTCGATACGCCGGCGCAGCGGCTGATCGAGCAATCCCCGCTCATGGCAGGCCGCGCTGAGGGGCAGCAGCCGGCGCTTTCGCTGAAAGTCCCGCCCATCGGCCAGCGGCGCGTTGGGTTGCGGGGTATGGCCACAGGCATTGTCTTGGTGCCAGCCGTGCTGCTCGCCGTGGTGTGCGTGTAGCGCACGCAAGCCCTCGCCCAGCGCGGCGCCGTCGCTTCGCCCGGACGGGTTTAGTGCCTCCATCACCAGCCACTCTCCGGCTTGGCCGAGCACGTCAGGGATAACCAGCGGCGTTTGCGCGGCTTTTAACGCCTGAAGCCCGTCGGCCTCGCCCTGCAAGCGCGTGGCGGCGTCGTGTTTGACCACCACCGTGCCTTGGCGCGTTTCAAGACGGTAGACAGCGGCCATATCGCCGCCGCTAAGGGCTTGAAGATTGCTTACCGGCGTCAGCTTCTTTTCTTCCAGCAGGCTCTGTAAGCTAGGGGGAATGGATGGAGACGTTGGCATAAATCAGGAGGCTCCCATGTATAAACTTGCCTTTTTTGTTCCCGTCGAGGACGCCGCGCAGGTGAAGGAAGCGATCTTTGCCACCGGCGCCGGGCGCATTGGCGACTACGAGGCGTGCTGCTTTGAGACCCGCGGAACGGGGCAGTTTCGCCCCCTCTCCGGTGCCAACCCCTATATCGGTGAGCCTGGGGCGCTGGAAACCGTCGACGAGCTCAAGGTCGAACTGGTCTGTCAGGACGACCTGATTAATGAGGCCGTCGCGGCGTTAAAGCGGGCCCATCCTTACGAAGAGCCCGCTTACGAGGCATGGCAGCTGGCGGATCTGTGATCACGCCCCCCTCAGGCACTGCCAAAATAGCGCTCACGATCTTCCGGGGTGACCGTGCCCGTGTGCAGAGGGAAGTGCCCGCTAGGGCGGTCCTGGTAAAAGTGGCGCAGCGTTTGCTCAATCGTCGGGAACGCCAGCGCCTCCCACGGGATTTCATGCTCCTCGAACAGCGCCACCTCTTCGCTCTCCGCCCCGGCGCCAAAATCGCCGAGCAACTCAGCGCGGAAAATCATATAGACCTGATTAATGTGGGGCAGGTCGATCAGCGTGTATAGGTTCGCGAGCGAAACCTCGGCGCACGCCTCTTCCAGCGTTTCCCGAGCGGCCGCCTGTTGGGTGGTTTCGGCGTTCTCCATGTAGCCCGCGGGCAGCGTCCAGTACCCCTTGCGCGGCGCAATCGCCCGGCGGCACAGCAGCACTTTACTGCCGCTGACGGGCAACGTACCCGCGACGATGCGCGGATTTTGATAGTGCACCGTACCGCAGGCATCACAGAGATGGCGCGGACGGTCGTCCCCTTGCGGGACGGCAAAACGGACTTTCTCACCACACTGACTGCAAAAGTTCATCGCGCGCTCTCAACAGGCCACAACAGAGGTCAACGCTTGACGCCAACACCCGCTGCTGATTAAAAAGAAAGAAACCCAATGGAATGCCCATGTTAGAGAAACTGCGTGAACGGCTGCAACACCACACGCCTCAACGCTTGAGTCACTTGCCGTTACCCGAAGCGGCGGTGCTGCTGCCGATCGTGACCCGGGATGCCCCTACCCTGCTCTTTACTCGCCGGGCCAGCCACTTGAACACCCACAGTGGCCAGGTGGCGTTTCCCGGCGGCAAGCGCGAGCCACAGGACCCAGACCTTTACGCCACGGCGCTGCGCGAGGCGCAAGAAGAGATTGCGCTCGCGCCTCGCTTGGTGCAATCTCTCGGCCGTTTGTCGGATGTAATCTCGCTGCACGGGATTCGCGTCACGCCCTGGGTAGGGCTGATCCCGCCCGATCTGCCACTAGAAGCCGACCCGAATGAGTTAGACGCCATTTTTGAAGTGCCGCTGACCTACTTTTTTGAAGATCAACGCACCCATACCGACGTCATTACCGTCGACGGAGTCGTGCATTATGTGCCCAGCTACCGCGTCGATGGCCACATTATCTGGGGCCTTTCGGCCATGATGCTGGTGGAACTGCTTGCTGAAGGCTTTGGCATGCCGATAGACCTTTATCAGAAACCACCCGGCGCCCTGCATCACTACCCGGAACGCACCTCGTCACCCCGTACCATGCCTAAGAGAAACCGCCCGTCATGACGCCGACCACTTTATCCTCAGCGGCACTTTTTAGCCCCGCGACGCTCAACGCGCTCGCCGACGCTCTGGTCGAACAGGGCTGGTTCGTGGGCCAAAACGTCATCGATGCTAAGCTGTGCCACACCCTGCATCACGAGCTTGAGCAGTTGGCGCACCACAACGGCCTGAGCGAGGCGGGTATCGGACGGGGGAATGCGCACCATCTGCGCAAGGATATTCGTGGTGATGCCATCCGCTGGCTGAATCGCGAAAGCGACGCTCAGCGCCACTATCTGGCCGGCATGGCAGAACTTCAGCAGACATTGAACCAGGCGCTATTTTTAGGGCTGTTTGAATACGAAGCGCACTTCGCCCACTACCCTGCGGGCGCGTTCTATCAGCGCCACGTCGATAGCTTTCGCGGCCGCGCCAACCGCGTGGTATCAACGGTGGGCTACTTGAACCCTGAATGGCCCGCCGACGGCGGCGGCGAAATGGTCATTTACCACCCGGAAGACCCCGAGCGCGAAGTCGCCCGCGTCGTCCCCGAAGCCGGCACCTTTGCCTGCTTTCTCTCCGAGACCGTGCCCCACGAAGTGCTGCCTACCCGTACTGCCCGCGCCAGCATCGCCGGGTGGTTTCGCCGCAACGCATCGCTCGGTGGCATTCTCGACCCGGCGCGCTGAGCCATGGATACCCCGGAAACCTTGCGCGCCCGAGTAGAGGCGCTGGAGGCGCGCAACACGGAGCTGGAAGCACAAAAGCGCCACTACCAATGGCTCGCTGAAAGCACCACCGACTTGATTTCACGCCATGCGCGCGACGGCACCTTTCTTTACGCCTCCAACGCCGCGCGCGAGTTACTTGGCTATGAGCCCGAGGAGTTGATCGGCGTCTCGGCGTACCAGCTTTTCCACCCCGCGGATTTAAGCGACCTACTCAATAAATCGCCCCGGGTTTACTATCACAATGGCTTTTATCAGCAGACCTACCGCTTCCGGGCGAAAAGTGGTCGCTACGTGTGGTTTGAAACCACCAGCCGCACGCGTCGCGACCCCAAAACTGGCGAGCTGATCGATATTTTGAGCGTTTCGCGCGATGTGGGGCGGCGCATTCAAGCCGAGGCGCACCGCGAACGCCTCGCTCAGGTGGTGGAGTCGAGTTCGGATTACGTCCTTTTTGTCGGGGCGGACCAGCACATTTTCAGCGCCAACGAGGCGGCGAGGCGCCAGTTTTCCCTGCCAAGGGAAAATCCCCACGCCCCGCTCAGCCACGTCTATACCGCTGCCTCACTTGAAGTGTTGGAACAGGTCGTGATGCCCGCGGTCACCCGCTACGGCTCCTGGAGCGGCGAGCTGGAAATGCGCGGTCGCGCCAGCCATCTACCGGTGCTCAGCGTGGTGCAGGCCCATCGTGGGCGCGGCGCCGAGCCGGGCCACCTTTCCCTGCTCAACCACGATATTCGGCTGCGTAAGGCGGCCGAAGAGCAGGCAAGGCGCCATCAGGAGCAAATCGCCCACGCTAACCGCTTGGCCACGATGGGAGAGTTGACGTCTAATATCGCCCATGAGCTCAATCAACCCCTCGGCGCCATGGCCAACTACGCCAGTGGCGCGCTGCTACAGCTTCGCACCCACCCCGAACAGCCTGCCCACCGCTTGGCACACCCGCTTGAGCAGATCGACCAGCAGATCCAGCGGTTGGCGAAGCGGCTTCGCCATATCCGCACCTTCGTTCGCAAAGGCGGTACGCAGTGCCGACCCGTGGCCCTTTGCGAGGTCATCGACGCGGCCTGGTCGCTGTGTCAGTGGCAGTACCAGCAGGCGCGCGTGCAGTTTCTGCCGGTGCTGCCGAACACGCCGGTATCGGTCAGCGCCGACCCCGTAGCGCTAGAGCAGGTCATCGTTAATTTACTGCTCAACGCGCTGGAAGCCAGCCGCCACCAGCACGACGCCAACCGCGTGCAGTTGAGCGCCGAGGTCAAAGAGAAGCGTCAGGTAGCGCTGCATGTCGATGATCAAGGGCCGGGGGTTCCTCAAGCGCAGCGGGCGACTATTTTTACCGCCTTCCACTCCACCCGCGCGGAGGGCTTGGGCATGGGGCTGGCGATCAGCCGCTCGCTCATGGAGGCGATGGGCGGGCAGCTTAGCGTGAGCGAAAGCCCCCTGTTTTGCGGCGCGCGCTTTACCGCTACACTGCGCAGCGCTTCCCCTTAACCGCCGGTTGGAGAACACATGCCCAACACCACCCCCGCCACCATCGCGATTGTCGATGACGATCAGGCGCTACGCGACTCGCTGGCGTGGTTGCTAGCCTCCGTCGGTTTGGAGGCGCAAACGTTTGCCGACGGCGAGCGGTTTTTAGCCGCGCCGGTCACTTGGCAGGTCGTGCTGCTGGATGTGCGCATGCCGGGGCTCAGCGGGCTGCAAGTCCAGCAGCAGCTCGCCGATCACGGCCAAAGCGCCCCGGTCATCATGATGACCGGCCACGGCGATGTCCCCATGGCGGTGGCGGCATTAAAAAACGGCGCCTTCGATTTTATTGAAAAACCGTTCAACCACCAGCAGCTCATCGATAGCGTGCAACAAGCGCTTGCGCTCGCCCAACAGCGCAAGCAGCGCGATCTCTCAATGGCAGCGCTACACGAGCAGTTCAACGCCTTACGCCCCAAAGAGCAGCTCATCGTCAAGTATGTGGCCGAAGGCATGACCAGCCGGGAAATTGCCACTCAGATGGCGCTGAGCAGCAAAACGGTGGAAGTTTATCGCCAGCGGGCGATGAAGCAGCTTGGCGTCACCAATGCCGCCGCGCTGGTCCGTTGTGCCGTGGCGCTTGGCGTGGTAGCCCCCTTGAACGCCACGCCGCCGCCTTAACGTCGCGCTTTAATCGTTGGGGAAGAAGGGGTTAAAGCGCTCAACGGTCTCCTCGATCGACTCTTCCACGCGCTCTTGGCTAGCCTCTTCCGTGGTTAACTCTTCCAGCATATCAGCGCTATCTTCCGGCGGTGACACATCCAGCAGCGGCTCCGGTGGTGCATCCGCCGCGAGTTCGTCCATACTACGCTCACCACGCTCTTCGGTGGCTTCGCTCAAGTCGATGTTGATCTCGACGCGGCGGTTTTGCGCCCGCCCTTCGGCCGTCTCGTTGGTCGCGCGCGGCTCGGTGTCGGCAAAGCCTTGTACCAACAGACGATCCGGGGCTAATTGTTCATTTTGCAGCAGAAGATTGGCCACCGAGGCGGCGCGCATGGCGGAAAGATCCCAGTTACTTTCAAAGCGCGCCGTGTTGATCGGCACGTTATCGGTGTGCCCCTCAATCGCCACCGTACCTGGCAACCCTACAAAAATTTCCGACATATCCGCGAGCAGCTCGGCAAACGAAGGCGTCACGGTATCCGAACCCGACATAAAACTGCCCCGTTCCTGAATGCGGATCACCACCCGAAAGCCATCGACCTCGACGCTGGTCACTTCGCTATTGCCGGTGTCCTCTAGTAAGGTGCGAATCTCTTGGGCCACTTCTAGCGTTTGCTGACGGCGCTTAGCCTCCAAGATTTGCCGCATGGACTCCAAGTTTGGCTGCTCTTCCATGGTGCGCTGGCGGATCTCATCAAGCAGCGTGCGATCCGGCACGGCCGGCGAAAACTGATCCAACGCCGCGCTAGTGCCTTTGGGTATTTGCTGAGCCTCTATCTCACGCTGCACGCCAAACGCCTTGGAGAGCTCCCCGGCAATCGTGCGAAATTTTTGCGCATCCACCTGCGAAAACGAAAGCAGTAGCACAAAAAAGCACAATAGCAGCGACATCAGGTCCGCATACGTGACCATGTAAGATGGGACATTACTCTTCTTAGCCATGAATCACGCCGACTCTTCTGAGCCGCGCTCGCCGGCATCGTCGTCTCGGCTACGCCGCTCGGGGGGCAAGTAAATCGTCAACATTTGCTCTAGTACGCGGGGGTTTCTATCGCCCTTGATCGCCAGCAACGCATCGATCCAGAGCTGCTGCATCTTGGCTTCCTGGTTCATCCGCAGCCAGAGCTTGTCGGCAATGGGTAGCGCGATCATGTTGGCGATCATGGTGCCGTAAAGGGTGGTGAGCAGGGCGACAGCCATGGCCGGGCCGATCATGGAAGGGTCGTCCATGTTGGCGAGCATCTGGACAAGACCCACCAAGGTACCGATCATCCCCATCGCCGGGGAGACTTCCCCTAACGCGGAGAAGACACGCCCGCCGGCTTCGTTGCGTTCCAGGGTCAGTAGGCGCTCCTTGCCCATCATCTCTTGAATCATTTCCGCGGTAAAACCATCGGCGAGCATCTGCAGCCCTTTGGCCAGAAAGGGGGAGTTGACATCCTGCCCCTCCAGCACCAAAAGCCCCTGCTTACGCGAAAGCTTGGAAAGCTCTACCAGCTCGTCAATGCTCTCTTGGGTATTAGGCAGCTGAAATTTAAACGCGCGAGCAGCCGCCTTAAAGGCGAACTTAAACTGCGTAAGGGTAAATTTCGCCATGACGACAAAAAAACTACCGCCGACGACCAGTAACAGCCCGGTGGGGTTGATAAACACTTCAGGGGAAGTGCCTAAAGCCACCGCCAAGCTTACCAGTACGGCGGCTCCCAATAGTCCTATGAGTGTGGCGAGATCCACGGCAACTCCTGAAAAATGTAAGCGTCTGAAACCGATCGTTGGTAGCAGACCATAGAGCGAAGCGTAGTGCGCGTCAACGCTCGTCAGTTAAAAGCCTTAGTCATTTATTACCACTTGGCGTTCAGCGTATCGCCAATTCGCAGCATGCGCCCTTCGCCCTCGCTGAGCGTGGCATTTTGGCCGAAGTGCGCTCCTTTAAGATGCGGCTGTGTATTTAACTCAAGCAGGGTTTTCAGTGGCTGAGCCGTCTCGGCAATCTCTGCCGTTTGTTGGTCAATCGTGATGATTTTGCAACGTTGGCACGGCTTTCTTAGGGAGAGCACCACATCATCGGTCATTAGGCTCTGCCAACGATCCTCCTCCCATGCCTTCGTATGGTGCACGACGATATTGGGCCGAAAGCGCTCCATGGGCACGGGCGCTTCCCCATTGGCCCTCAAGGCTTCATTGAGCACCGCGAGCGACGCGGTATTGGTGATTAAAAACGGATAGCCATCGGCAAAGTAGGTGTGAGCGCTCGACACGACCGGGCGGGTAAACGCCGTGGCAAAGCGCGCAAGCGTCAGCCCCTCGGCGTCTTGGCCCAGCGCGGCCGTAAGCCAACGGCTGACGTCATCACTCTCTAAAAACGCCTGACACGTATCCCCCCAAACACTTACGTCATATACATTGCTTTCCGGCTCGGCCAAGGGGACATAGCAGGGTGCGACGTTAGGATGCGAAAGTACCAGCGCCTCATACGTTAGCGCGACCGCCACCGTGGCCAGCGCCGGCAGCTGGCGCTGGGTGACAAACTGTCGATGCTTGTCCACCCACATCCAGCGTCGATCCCACGCCAGACCATGCGCGTGGACCTGCGCTTGGGTCAACGCAATCCCTTTTAGCGACTTCACCGGATAGCAATAAAGCTTCTCAATGTGCATCGTGGCTCCCTGGCTTGGCAATGACACGCTTTACCAACAGCGGGCCAAAGATTTCAAAGATAATGGTCGACGTAACCACCGTGGCGACGATCAGCTGACCTTGATCAGGAAAGCGTTCAGCGGCGAGTAGCGCCATCCCCATCGCCACCCCTGCCTGCGGCAGTAACGCAAGGCCAATATCCGCTTGCAGGTGGCGCTCGCGAACCGCCAGCACGCCCAAATATCCCCCCGCATAGCGCCCGATACTGCGCAGCACAATATACGCGGCCACAAGCCCCAATGCCGTACCCAAATGGGCCAGGTTGAGGCTCGCGCCAGCCAAGACGAAGAAAAAGACCAAAAACGGCCATTCGATTTGCTCTATCTCGCTAAAGGAGCGCCTATGGTGCGAGGAGACATTGACGATCACAAACCCTGCCACCATTGCCGTTAAGAGCGCCGATACGTTGAGATAACTGGAGAGCCCCGCCATTAAAAGCATCAACGCCAGCGCTTCTGCCTGTGTGGGTCGGCCTGGCTTTAGTCGCCCGGTAAGCCACGCCGCGGGCAACCCTAGCGCCACTCCCAGCAACACAGCCCCGCCTAGCTCCCATAGCGCGTGCACGATAGACGCTCCACCGCTGGTCGCCCCGACCCAGCTAAGCACCGCCATACACAGGCCAAACACAATAATGCCCCAGGCATCGTCGATCGCCACGATGCCCAGCGTCACCCGAGCAGCAAGGCTATTTTTCCCGCTCTCTTGAATCGCTTCGCTTACCGCAGCAGGGTCGGTGGCCACGGAAATAGCCGCTAATGAAAGCGCCAAGGCAAAGGAGTAACCCAATAACCAGAGACCCGCAAATACCGTCACCAGCGAGCCAGCCACCACTGCCGCAGAGAGGGCGAAAATCAAAGGCCCTGTCGATTTAAGCCGAGACAGCGTCAGTTCACCGCCGAGCAGAAACGCCACCATCACCAGCGCTAGATTAATCAGCGGCTCGCGCAGCCCGTTTAGCGGCTCGGCATCACCTCCCAACATCCATTGCTGTATTAGCGCGTAGCCGACCCCGACCAACACCAGCAAGGAAATGCGGGGCAGCGCCGTTCGCCGCGAGATGGTATCCACCACAATACTGAGCGAAAGCAAAACGCCCAAAATGAGCAGCGTCCAGGCGCTGGTACTAATACTCTGGCTCTGCTCACTGATATAGGACCATAGCGCCTGCATTAAATCACCACTCCCTGTCTGGAAACTCATCACCCGGCATCACGGTTAAAAGGTTATGGTGGCAGAAGCGAAAACCGCCCGCCATGTCTACTGGCTTAGCCACTAGTACAGAGTTATTGCAGTTCGTTACTTAATGGCACACCACCCGATCACCCTGAGTGTTGAAGGGGATAGGGTGATGTGCTGACGCTGATATGTCCTTCGACAGGCCCAGGACGAACGGAAATATCAGAGGCCATCGCACCAACATTGTGTTGTGCGTTAACTGCGGTAGCCCTGGCCACTAGTAGACGCCACCTATTAGCGTGCTAGGCTTAAGGCACTGATAGCCAATGCGTCATAATAGGAGCACCGATATGAGCGAAGAGAGCTACACGCCTCCCCGCGTCTGGAAATGGGAACCGGGTAACGGCGGTAAATTTGCCAATATCAACCGCCCCGAAGCCGGCCCCACCTACGACGAGGCGCTGCCCGAAGGCAAGCACCCGCTACAGCTCTACTCGCTGGCCACGCCCAACGGGGTCAAAGTCACCATCATGCTGGAGGAGCTGCTGGAGCGCGGTATCAACGATGCCGACTACGACGCCCACCTGATCCAAATCACCGAAGGCGAACAGTTCAGTAGCGGCTTTGTCGAGGTCAACCCCAACTCCAAGATTCCCGCCCTGCTCGACAAGAGCACCAACCCGCCGCAACGCGTGTTTGAGTCCGGCGCTATTCTGCTCTATTTAGCGGAAAAATTTGACGCCTTTCTGCCCAAGGAGAGCGCCAAACGCACCGAGTGCCTCTCGTGGTTATTTTGGCAGATGGGCAGTGCGCCACTGCTTGGCGGAGGGTTTGGCCACTTCTACGCTTACGCCCCGGAGCCAATGAAATACCCCATTGATCGCTTCACTCTGGAGGTAAAACGCCAACTCGACGTACTCGACCGTCACTTGGCGGAAAACCGCTACATGGCCGGCGACGAGTACAGCATTGCCGATATGGCGATCTACCCCTGGTATGGCGCCCTGGTACTAGGGCGGCTCTACGATGCCGCCGAGTTCCTTGAAGCGCACACCTATACCCACGTCAAACGCTGGGCAGACGACATCAATATCCGGCCAGCGGTTCAGCGCGGGCGCATGGTCAACCGCACTTGGGGCGAGCCCGAAGAGCAGCTACATGAGCGTCACGACGCCAGCGATTTCGAGCATAAAACGCAGGATAAAATCGGCACTCAGGATGAGTGACGACATGGCAGATCGTTAGTCAGAACAGCTAAGTCAGATAAGAAGAGGCGGCGCCGTTTTTGGCCCGCCTCTTTTTTATTCACGCGATTAATGAACGCGGGCTTAGAAGCTCGGTTTACGCTTCTCGACGAAAGCACTCATGCCTTCGGTCTGCTCGTCGCTGGCAAAGCAGAGCGCAAACAAAGAGGTCTCTAATGCCAAGGCGCTGCCGAGGTCTTGGTCCATGCCGTCGTGAATCGCTTGCTTGGCACCGCGCACTGCCATTGGGCCGTTGCCCATTAGCTGCTTGGTGAGCTCATCGGCGTAGGCTTCAAGCTCGGCTTGCGGCATCACCCGGTTGACCAAACCAATGCGCAGCGCCTCGGTGGCGTCAATCTTGCGCCCGGTGGTGCAAAGGTCCAGCGCCATCGCCGGACCCACGCGGCGCGGCAAACGCTGAGTGCCGCCAAAACCGGGAATAACCCCAAGCAGGACTTCCGGCTGGCCGAAGATAGCGTTATCGCTGGCTACCGCCCAGTCGCAGGCCAATGCCAGTTCGCAGCCGCCGCCAAGGCAAAAGCCATTGACCAGCGCGACCACCGGCACCGGCAGCGTTTCCAGACGCTTGATGGTGCGCAGGGCTTGCCCGGCGAAGGCGCGCGCCTCTTCCGGGGTTTTTTCGCGCATCTCGGTAATGTCCGCGCCGGCGACGAAGGACTTCTCGCCCGCGCCGGTGATCAACACCGCCCGCAGGCTCGGGTGCGATTCCAGCTCGGTGAGCTCTTTCTCCAGTGCGGTCAACACCTGGCTGTTAAGCGCGTTTAGCGCCTGGGGACGGTTGATCGTCAGGCGGACCACGCCATCGTTATCGACTTTCTCAATCACGGCTTCGCTCATGGGGGCTCCCTATTGTTCTGAAAACACCTGTTCTGAAAAGACCTGCTCTGAAAGCATCGGTTCTAAACAAGCGATTGTTAAAAGCGGTTAAAGCGGTTATTGACCACCCAACCCTAGCGAACGCTTGGTTGGGTGGCAATCACTTCTTTTGTCGAGCGTGGTGAACACCCACATCCACCGCCCACGAGGTTATTCGTAGACGTGGAAACCGCGCCCGCTTTTGCGGCCCAAGTAGCCCGCATCCACCATGCGCTTGAGCAGTGGACAGGGGCGGTATTTGGGGTCGCCAAAGCCCTCCTGCAGCACTTCCATGATCGCCAGGCACACATCCAGACCGATCAAGTCCCCCAGCGCCAGCGGCCCCATCGGATGGGCGGCACCCAGCTTCATCGCCTCGTCCACCGCCTCGGGCGTTGCCGCGCCCTCCTGCACCAGAAACGCCGCTTCATTAATCATCGGCACCAGCAGACGGTTGACGGCAAAGCCGGGGGAGTCGCCCACCGGCACCGCGGTTTTGCCCAGATCGCGGGCGAGCTGCTCAATCCGCTCGACGGTGGCGTCACTGGTCTGCTCGGCGCGGATGACTTCGACCAGCTTCAACACCGGCACCGGGTTGAAAAAGTGCATGCCCACCACGCGTTCGGGTCGCTCGCAGACCGCCGCCAGGCGCGTCAGCGACAGCGACGACGTGTTGGAGGCCAAAATAGCGTCGCTGCTGAGATGGCTTAAATCACGAAATAGTTTCTCTTTGAGTCCCGGCTGTTCGGGCGCGGCCTCCAAGATAATCGCGCAATCCGACAGCGCCTCTAGCGCGGTAGAGGTGTTAAGCCGTTCAAGGGCCGCGGTTTTATCTTCCTCACTGATTTTTTCCTTGGTGACAAGCTTGCCAAGGCCCTTGTCGATACTCTTCTGCGCGCGGGTCAGCTGCTCGTCGGCGACATCGTAAAGCCGCACGCTAAAGCCGCTGGCGACCACCACTTGGGCGATTCCCTGGCCCATGGTGCCGGCACCCACAATACCAATTATCGTCTCGCTCATGGTTGGCTCCTGTTTATTCACTGCGACGAAGAGGACTGATTGCGCGCTTCTTCGCGCAGCACGAATTTCTGGATTTTGCCCGTGGAGGTTTTGGGCAACTCACTGAACACAATGGTCTTGGGCACTTTGTAGCCTGCTAGCTTCTCGCGGCAGTGGGCGATAATGTCCGCTTCGGTCACTTCACCATAGCCCACTTTCAATTTGATGAACGCGCAGGGCGTCTCGCCCCATTTTTCGTCCGGCTTGGCGACAACGGCGGCCTCCTCCACCGCCGGGTGCGCGTAGATCGCATCTTCCACTTCGATGGTGGAGATGTTTTCACCGCCGGAGATGATGATATCTTTGGAGCGGTCTTTGATTTCGATGTACCCATCCTTATGCCACACGGCTAGATCGCCGGTATGGTACCAGCCGCCCTCTAGCGCCTGCTCCGTGGCGGACTTGTTTTTCAGGTACCCCTTCATCACGTTGTTGCCGCGCATCAGGATTTCGCCGATGGTTTCGCCATCTTTCGGCACCGGCTCAAGCGTGTTGGGGTCGGCGACGCACAGGGCTTCGAGCATGTGATAGCGCACCCCTTGGCGGGCTTTGAGCTTGGCGCGCTCTTCAAGCGGCAGCTCGTCCCACGCGTCATGCCAAGCGCACACGGTGACCGGGCCATACACTTCGGTCAGCCCGTAAACGTGGGTCACTTCGATACCCAGCTTCTCGACGCCGGAAATCACCGAGGCCGGCGGCGCCGCCCCTGCCGTGGTCACTTTCACCACATGGTCGAAATCGCGCTTATCTTCGGCGGGTAGGTTAACCAAGCCATTGAGCACAATCGGCGCGCCGCTAAAGTGGGTGACCGTTTCATCGGCGATCAACTGCATGATTTTCTTGGGGTCCACCTTGCGCAGACAGACGCTCACCCCGGCGTTGGCAGCGATGGTCCACGGGAAACACCAGCCGTTGCAGTGAAACATCGGCAGTGTCCAGAGATAGACCGGATGGTGCGGCATCGCCCACTCAAGGATATTACTCACCGCGTTCAGGTAGGCGCCGCGGTGGTGATACACCACGCCTTTGGGCTTGCCTGTGGTGCCCGAGGTGTAGTTGAGCGAAATCGCCTGCCATTCGTCCTCGGGGAGCTGGTAGGGATAATCCGCGTCGCCCTCGGCAAGCAGCGCCTCGTACTCCACCTCACCGATACCCTGGGTTTCGCCGACAAACTCCAGATCAGCGACATCGATCAAAAGCGGCTGGGTTGGCAGTTTGGCCACCGCCTCCTGGATGACCCCAGCAAACTCCGGGTCGACCAGTACCGCCTTGGCCTCGCCGTGCTCCAGCATGTAGCTGATCGCCTCGGCATCCAGGCGAATGTTCAGGGTGTTGAGCACGCAGCCTGCGAGCGGCACGCCAAAATGCGCTTCAAACATCGCTGGCACGTTGGGCAGCATCGCCGCAACGGTATCCCCCTGGCTCAGGCCGCGCTTTTGCAGCGCGGAGGCAAGTTGCCGGCAGCGCGCAAAGGTCTCGGCCCAGGTGCGACGCGTGCTGCCGTGTACCACCGCCGGGTAATCGGGGTAGACCGACGCCGAGCGCTCGATAAACGTCAGCGGTGACAGCGGGACGTGATTGGCCTGCGTTTGGGGCAGGTCCTGCTCAAAGATAGACGACATAGTGACCTCATATAGCGGTGATGGCGATAGGGCGCCCAGTGAGTGACGGTTAGTGGCTGACGGCTCAGTCTTAAAAAAAGTCGCTTAAGCACTGCATACCGGCGTCAATCACGGCGCGCTGAGCGCGCCCTTCGGGCAGCCACTGCTTGATGACGAAATCAGCGCTGACGAGCTTTTGGGTATAGAAGGGGTCGTTTGAACCCTCGTCGATCGCCGCCTGGGCTTTTAGCGCGGCCTCACCCATCTGCCAGGCGCACAGCACATGCCCGGCCAGGCTCAAAAAGGGCGTGGCATAAGCCTGTACTGCGTCCTGCCCGATCTCTTGGCCCTGCCCCAGCACCACCGCCATGGCGGCACGCAGGTCATCGCCGCCGGCGGCGAGCGCCTCTCCCAGTTGAGCGAAACGCGGATGGTCTTTAAGCTTTTCAGCCGTGGCGTTGACCTCATCGATGAGCGCGGTCATCGCCTCGCCGCCGTCGCGGGTCAGCTTGCGTCCGGCGAGATCGAGCGCCTGGATGCCGTTAGTGCCCTCATAAATCGGGGCAATCCGAGCATCGCGCAGCAGTTGCGCGGCGCCGGTCTCTTCAACGTAGCCCATCCCACCGTGGACCTGAATGCCCAGCGAGGCAATCTCGACCGCTTGATCGGTGGAGAAGCTCTTGATCACCGGAATCAACACATCGACCCGCGCCTGCGCATCGCGGCGTGCGTTCTCCGACTCGCCGTGGCGCGCGGTATCCATCTCCGCGGCGCAGGTCCCGCGGCGCAGGTCAGCGCCAGCGCACGCAGCGCCTCGGTGCGCGCACGCATGGAGAGCAGCATCCGGCGCACATCCAGGTGATCGCTGATGGCGCAATCCGCCTTGCCCGAGCGCGGGCTGCGGCCCTGAAGGCGCTCGACCGCGTAGGCCAATGCGTGTTGGCAGGCGCGCTCGGCCACGCCGATACCCTGCACGCCGACTTTGTGCCGCGCTTCGTTCATCATGGTGAACATGTGGTTCAAGCCGCGACCTTCTTCACCGACCAGATACCCAATCGCCCCCTCTTGTTCGCCGAAGCTCAGGGTACAGGTGGGGGAGCCGTGGATGCCCAGCTTGTGCTCAATGGAAGCGCAGGTGACATCGTTACGCTCGCCCAGCGAGCCATCCTCGTTGACCAAGAATTTGGGGACCAGAAACAGTGAAATGCCGCGGTTGCCTTCCGGCGCGTCGGGCTTACGCGCCAGCACCAAGTGGATGATGTTTTCGGCGGCGTCGTGCTCGCCCCAGGTGATGTAGATTTTCTGCCCGCGAATGCGGTAGTGGTCGCCTTCGGGGGTGGCCTTGGTGCGCACCTTGGAGAGATCCGAACCCGCCTGGGGTTCGGTGAGGTTCATGGTGCCGGTCCAGCTGCCTTCGACCAGCTTGGGCAGGTAGGTGGTTTTTTGCGCGTCACTGCCGTGGTGGGAAAGCGCCTCAATCGCGCCGGCGGTTAGCATCGGGCAGAGGCCGAGTGCCATATTGGCACCGTGGAGCATTTCTTGCACCGAGCTCGCCACTACTTCGGGCAGGTTCTGTCCCCCGAGTGACTCAGAGACGCCGATGCCGTTCCAGCCGCCTTCGACGTAGGCCTGATAGGCCTCAGCAAAACCCGGCGCCGTAGAGATGCTGCCGTCACCGTGGCGCGTGGTGCCATGTTTGTCGCCAACGTCGTTGAGCGGCGCCCAGACATCGTTGGCGAGTTTGGCCGCCTCTTCCAGCACGGCCTCAATCAAATCCGGCGAGGCTTCTTCAAAACCAGGCAAATCGAGCGAGCGGTGCGCTAAAAGCTCTTCCAATACAAAGCGCAGATCGCGCACGGGCGCGGCGTAGTAGTTCATACGAGGCCTCTAGGGGGAAATTGTCGTGGCAATAGGAAATTATCTACTCGCGATAGTAGATTCCCTATACACCACGTGCCATTCCCCCAAAGTCGAAGCCCCGCTCTGTTTGCGCTTTTTAGCGCTGAGGGCTCACCGTATGCTTTTTGTCGCTGTCATCGTCGTAATACGTCACGTGGCTCTCATCTTCCGCCGGCGGGCCGACGATTGGCTCGGCCACCTCCACATCCGGCACCGCATCAGAGAGGTCTTCAAGGTGCTCATGCTCCAAGGCGCCTTGCACCAACTCCTCGGTCACCACAAGCTCGGCCCCCGCCGCCGACATGGGGGTTGTCGCGGTAAAGGGCGCCACCGGAATAGGTGCCGGACGCACGCTACGCCGCCAAGCGAAGAACAGCACAAAGGCGAGGCTCAAACCACCAAACGCCCAGAAAAGACCATCGTCACCGACCACCGTCATCACCGGTGAAATCATCAGCGGGCTCACGGTCGAGCCGATGGCGTTAATCAGCAAAAGCCCCTGGCTCATGCGCACCAGCGCCCCGGCGGGCGCACGGTCGGCCGCGTGACTCACCGCCACCGGGTAAAGTGCAAACACCCCGCCGCCAAGCAGAAACAGCAAAACCGCCAAAAGCCCCAAAGAGAGCGGCAGCCACAGCATGGCCGCCGAAATCAGCACACAGAACGCGCTGATCGCGATCAGTACCATCTGGCGGTCATGGCGATCCGACCAGCGACCAATGGGGTACTGCAGCAGCATGGCGCCGAGGATCACCACCGCCATCATCTGCCCCACCTGCGTCACGCTCATGCCGATACGCTGCAGATAGAGCGGGAGCAGGCTGTAGGCGGCGGCCACCACCATGCCCGAGCCCAAACTCCCCATCACCCCAGTAGGCGTTAGCATGATCAAGCGATGCGGCGGCAGCGGCTCGGCGTGCTCAATCAGCGGTGACACACGCGGAATCATCGCCATTGGCAGTACCGAGAGCGAGGCCAGCATGCCGATCACCATAAAGGGCGCCGTCTCGCCCATGCCGCTGACGACGCCGAGTAACAGCTGCCCAATCACGCCGGCGGCGTAAAGCGAGATCATGTAAAGCGCGAGCAGCCGCCCGCGCGACTTCGCATCACCCGAGGTCAAAAGCCAGCTTTCAATCACGAGATACACGCCAACGGTCGCCCAACCGCCGATCAAGCGCAGCGCAAACCAGGCCCACGGGTCCGACACAAGCCCTTGCAGCAGCACGGTGACGGCTACCAGCGAGGCAAAACTGCCATAGGCGCGAATATGGCCGATGCGCAGCAGCAGGCGATCGTTGAACATCGCCCCCAGCGACAGGCCGATGAAGTAGGCCGACGACACGATACCGATCATCGTCGCCGACTCCCCGGCCGAGTCCAGGCGCAGGGTGATCAGCGTCGACAGAAAACCGTTGCCGATCCCGAGAATAAAGAGCCCCAACAGGGGCGCCAGCGCTATGGCCAGCATTTGGCGAGACATCGCGACCTCATTTCTCCACTTTTTATAGGGCTGCCGGGCGAGGGCGGCGCGCAATTATTGCCCTGGACGAAGGAAAGTCAATGTTTTTGCATGATCACCGTGTCGGGGCCAGGAAATTCCACCGCAAAGCCGTTCTCCCGCGCCCACCAGCGAAACGTCGACTCGCTAAAAAATACCACGTGGGTAGGGTCTTGAATGTAGTGCCAGCGGGCAAAAGCGGTTGGGTCTTTTACGCGTTTGGTCATCAGCCCCAGATAGCCGCCGGGAGGCAGGCGCGACGCGAGCATGGCCAGCACCTCACCCGGCGCCGACAAGTGCTCCACGACCTCGGTCGCGGTAATAAAATCGTAGCGATCATTCAAGACCGACGTGTCGGGCGCGTAGAAAGGGTCGTAAATGGCCATTGGGTGGCCCGCCTCCTCGAACATCAGCGAAAGCGTCGGCCCCGGGCCCGAACCAAAATCCAACCCCCGCGCGCCGGGAAAAAGCTTTTCGTTCAAGGGCGTCAACAAACGCCCCAGAAAGCGCCGATACCCCGCATCCAGCGGGGAGTTCTCGTGGCGGTCGTAGTGGGCTTTCTCCTCGTCCGCGGATAAATGCCACGGTGGGGGCACAAAAACCAGCGCACACGTGGCACACTGATAGTAGTGACGCACGCACTGAGGGCGCTGATCGCAGTGGTAAAGCTCGCTTGTCGGGGCAAGGCATAGCGGACAGCGCCACATCATCGTATTCTCTCGGTAAATATCACACATTAAGGATTGTGGCATGCTCTCAGGTCTGGATCATCTTGTCGTTACCGTGACCGATATGGCCCGCGCGGTGGATTTCTATTCGCGCGTGTTAGGGCTCGATGTGCGCTATCGCGACGCCCAGCGGGTCGACTTGATGCTTGGCGATACCGCGCTGCGGCTCCATCAAACCGATACCGATATTGCGCCTATCTCGGCCACCCCCACCCCCGGCAGTCTCGACTTATGCCTGCGCTGCCAACTGCCCCTCTCCGAGTTCAAGCAGCACCTTGATGTGCTAGGAGTGGAGATTGAATTGGGTCCGGTCGATCGCCAAGGCGCCACGGGGCCGATCGAGTCGCTCTACCTGCGCGACCCGGATGGCAACCTACTGGAAATTTCACGCCCGGCGCGCTAATGCCCCGCTGTTAATGTCCAAGCACGCAAGTAATGCCAAGTACCGCACGGCGCGTTATCATAGCGCGCCCAATGCCATCAACGAGCACGTACCAGGGATAAAACCGTTATGCGCCAGGGTGCAGAGAATGAATCGCCCATCGAGGGCGAAATTATCAATGAATCGGGCAAAGGGCCAGACACCACCATGGCCATGGTGGTCTACGCGCTCTATCTCGCCAGCTTTGTGGTCGGCTTTACCTCGCTGGTCGGCGTCGTCATCGCCTATGTTTACCGCGGTAAAGGCCCCCACTGGCTAGACGAACACTTCCGCTACCAGATCCGCACGTTCTGGATTGGCCTTCTCTTCGCCACGCTCTTTTCGCTTTTGACCTTCGTGCTGATCGGCTTTCCGCTGCTGTTAGCCCTGGCGGTGTGGTTGATCGTGCGCTGTGTTAAGGGCTTTAAGGGCCTGCAGGAGAAGCGGGCACCGAGCAACGTGGATACCTGGCTAATCTGATCCATGGCCTCCTCTGATAACGCTCCCCAACGCGCGCTCTCGCGGTTCTCTCGCGCCGGCGCGATCGCTTGGCTTTGGCGACGGCTCGCCCGCTGGCCGCTGGCGCGGCTATGGTGGCTGGCGAGCCGGCTGGGTCCGCTGGTGCACCGTTTTAGTCAGCGTGAGCGCTCGGTGACACAGATCAACCTGAAAGCGGTCTACCCGGAGCGCAGCGAAAGCGAGCGCCAGCGCCTAGCCCGTGAAAGCCTTTGCCACTCCACGGCGACGATGCTTGAGCTAGGTCACGCCTGGATGGCGCCGCCCGCGCGCGTCGAGGCGAGTATTCTCGCCGTGCACGGCCGCGACAAGCTCGACAGCGCCCGCGCCGAGGGCCGCGGGGTGATCGTGCTGGCGCCGCACTTTGGTAACTGGGAGGTACTCAACTTCTGGCTCTCAAGCCACTTCCCTTTTACCGCCATGTACGAGCCGCCCAAAATTGCCGCGCTAGACCCGGTGATTCGCGAGGGCCGCGAGCGCATGGGCGCAACGTTAGTACCGACGAACTCTCGGGGTGTCGCGGCACTGCTCAAAGCGCTCAAACGCTCCGAGGCCATCGGTATTCTGCCCGACCAGGAGCCTAGCTGGGGCAGCGGCGTGTTTGCGCCGTTTTTTCATCGCGACGCCTACACCGGCACCCTTCTGCCCAAGCTGGTTGCGCGCACCCAGGCACGGGTGGTCACCGGAGTGGCCAAGCGCGTTCCTGGCCAGGGCTTTGAGATCCATTTTCTCGATGCCGACGCGCGCGTCTATAGCGCCGACGATGCAACCTCTGCCACCGGCGTCAACGCCTGTGTCGAAGCGGCGATCGCCCTTGACCCGGCGCAGTACCAGTGGGAGTACAAGCGCTATCGCAAAGTCGTCGAGGAGCAGCAAAAGCGTCCCGATTATCGCGATTATCGCCTTTATTAATGCGAGTCCTCTATGTCGAACAATGATGTGTCCAACACCGATGGCGCACGCGCATCCACCCGCACGGCGCAAATCCTGTATGCGCTCTATCTGGCGGGAATCGTCACCGCCAACATTACCCCGATCATTGGCGTGGTGTTCGCTTACGTCTACCGCAAAGAGGCTGCCCCCTGGCTGGCCGAGCACTATCGCTACCTGATCCGCACGTTCTGGATAGGCGCGCTCTATTTCTGTCTCGCTTTTACCTTGAGCGTGTTACTGATAGGAGCACTGATATGGCCTTTGCTGGCTATCTGGCTAGGCGTGCGCTGTGTGACCGGCTGGCTCGCCCTGCGCAAAAACGAACCACCGGCACGCCCCGGCAGTTGGCTGTGGTAGCGCCTTTTGCCCGCACGGATCACGCCTTGTTGAATCACACCTCGCCATCCGGGCGGGCGTACACATCGTCCAAGCGCTCGATATCGTCCTCTCCTAGATACGCCCCGGACTGCACCTCGATCAGCTCTAACGCGATCTTGCCGGGGTTCTCTAGCCGGTGAACGGCGCCGATAGGGATATAGGTAGACTGATTTTCGCTCACCCAAAAGACCTGATCGTCAAGCGTCACCAAGGCCGTGCCGCTCACCACCACCCAGTGTTCGGCGCGGTGGTAGTGGCGCTGGAGTGACAAACGCCCGCCGGGCTTCACGCTAATGTGCTTCACTTGATAGCGCTCGCCACGCTCGACCGTCTGAAAATGCCCCCAAGGGCGATGCACCCGCGCCGACTGCTGCGCCTCCACGCGCCCGGCGTGAGAAAGCGAAGCGACCAAAGTCTTCACCTCCTGGGCACGCTCACGGTGCGCCACCAATACGGCGTCGTTGGTCTCTACCACCACCAGATCGTCCACGCCCAGGGTGGCGACCAAGCGCTGCTGCGCCACCACCAGCGAGCGATGCGTGTCATGAAGCTGCGCATCACCCTGAGCGACATTGCCCTCGGCGTCTTGTTCGCCTGCGGCCCATAAAGCGTCGAAGCTGCCGATATCGCGCCAGCCCGCGTTCAGCGCTACCACGGCGGCCTTTCGGCAGCGCTCCATCACGGCAACATCGATGGACACGGAAGCGGCTGCCTTAAACGCGGCCTCGCCCAAGCGCAGAAAGTCCAGGTCACGGTGGGCGCCCGCCACCGCCGCTTCGCACGCTGAGACCACGTGCGGCTCATAAGCGGCAAGCTCGGCCAGGTAGCGTGACGCCTTGAACAGAAACATGCCGCTATTCCAAAGCGCTCCCTGCGCGATCAATTCGCTGGCGCGCTCGGCATCGGGTTTCTCGCGGAATGCCGCAACGCGATAGCCACCTTCCAGCGTTTCACCCCGGCAAATATAGCCATAGCCCGTTTCCGGATGGGTGGGGACAACACCCAGCGTCACCAGATAACCGGCCTCGGCGAGCGCTTCGGCCTTCGCCACACTACCTTGAAACGCAGAGAGATCTTCGATGACATGGTCGGCGGGCATCACCAAAAGCAGCGGGTCGTCGCCGTTTTGCTGCGCCAACAGCGCCGCGCTGGCCGTCGCTGGCGCGGTATTGCGCCCCTCCGGCTCCAACACCAACGTGACGTGGTGCTCGCGCACCTGCTCAGCGAGCAAAAAGCGCTGCGCATGGCCGCCAACGATCATTGGCGTCGCCACGCTTACCCCCTCCAGCCGCTTAAGCGTTTGTTGCAACAGGCTAGTGTCTCCGAGCAACGACAGAAACTGCTTGGGCATCTGCTCGCGCGATAGCGGCCAAAGGCGGGTACCGCTGCCGCCGCTTAAAATCACCGGCTGTATCATGGTGGACTCTCTCGTCTGGGGGCAGAAACGGGGACAGCAAAATCAGCGTGCAGCCAGCGACGAAGTGCGTCCATACCGGCAATCTCGTCCTCTGAATTCACCGATGGCGGCCGCGTACCCGGCACGAAGCCCCGTTCGATAAAAGGCTCCACTAGCGCAGGGTCGGCGCTGATCACATGTACCGGCACGGCGGCGCTGGCGTTTTCGCCAGTGATTAAAGGCGCGGGCTGATGATCGCCCATGATGATCAAAAGCGTCTGCTCATCCGCCACGCGTTCAGCAAAGCGCCCGGCCACGTTCACCGCGTAGTCGACTGACCAAGCGTAGTGGTCGCGGATGCGTTCCAGGTCTTGCCACAGCACATCGGGCGGATCGCCGGCATTTTCCCACGGTGCAAAAACCCTGCCGTCGCCCACCAGTGACCAGTCATCGAGCACGGGGAGAATCGGCGTCCAGGGGGCATGGCTTGAAATCAGCGCGATCTGCGCGAAGTGCGGGCTGTCATCCAGCAAATGGCGTGCGGTGTAATCAAGCGTGTATTGATCCGGCATGGTCACCCAGTGCAGCGGCGGCCCGGCGTAGGGAAGATCCTTGGCGGCGTAAATCGCATCAAAACCGTAGGCCTCCCCCTCCGGCCAAGCGCGGGTAATCGCCGGCATCACGCTCAAGGTGCGATGCCCGGTGGCGTTGAAATCATCCACCAGGGTGCCGTGCTCGCTCTCCAGCAACAGCCGATACCACATTTGATTGTCCACTTCCCGCCCGCTGAGCGCCGTTGCGTGAGCAAGCCACGATTGCCCGCCGCGAATGGGCGCGCTTAAAAGCCCGGAGGCGACATGGATACCCTGCGCGGTAAGCCTTGTCTGCCACTTTTCAAGCGTCGGGCGCAGCGCATCGCGATAACGCGGATTTTCGATTGCCGTCACGCCGTAGGACTCGACGAAGGTAAGCAGCACATTGCGCCCTAAAAGGCCGGGTAGCGGCCTGACCGGCAGCGGCGATTGCGCCAGCGTCTGGGCGAAATCCTGGCGGGCGGCGTGGGTCTGCGTCACTTGCTGCCACTGGAACATCGTGGTGTTGATCATCGGCACCCGGGCAAACGGCACGAGACGCTGCCCGTTGAGTTCCAGCACGATCAAAAGCGCCGCAAGCCCCGCGCACCCCAGTGCCACTTTGCCGCGTGTTTCCCGCAGTGAAAAAGCCCGCCTAGGCAGCAGCCAGCGTCCCGCTATCACCAAAACGCCCATAAAGAGCAGAATCGCCGCGCCCATTAGACCCAGTGCCGCCAGTTGGCCTACATTACCCTCAAGCAGATGAAACACCGAGCGCAAAAGCGGCAGATCAAGGTAAAGGTTGAAAGAGCGGCCAAAGGCAGTGTAAGTCGCCGCGTCGCCGATATTGGCCACGCTCACCAGCGCCAGCCACGCAAGCCACGCCCCCACGGCCAAGCGACGCCAAAGGCCGCGCGGCAGCAGGAGCAGCACCGGCACGGCAAGCCAAGGCTCCCAGGCAATCAGCCGAGCGTCGATGTCGTTAAACCGCCACCAGAGCGGCGCCACCAGCAGCACGTTGAGTACAGCGATGCTTATAACTAGCCGTCGCATGGCACTGTGAACCTGAATGAATCCCAAACGGGCATAAAAAGCGTCCTATCTGATCAAAAACGGCACTGGAAAACGCGTCCATCGTGTACTGTAATAAATATTCGTACAAGTATTGTTTAATTTACTTCCTGCCCTTTCAAGGAGCGCCCGTGCTAAAACGCTTACTGACGTTAGGATGGCTGATGGTGAGCGCAAGCGCACTGGCCGAGCCCAGCGCTAGCGAACTGAATCGCTGGCTGGATAGCGTGCGTCAACGCGCCGAGACGCTGGCCGCACAGCCCTACGCCCCACCCAAGAACGCACTGCCCGAGGCGCTCCGGACACTCGATTACGACACCTACCGCCAGATTCGCTTTGACCCCACGCGCGCCTACTGGCGCGATGATAGCCGCTTCTCTTTGCAGCTCTTTCATCGCGGCTTTCTGTTTCCCGACCCTGTCACGTTACATATCATAGAGAACGCAAACGCCACCCCGCTTGCCTTTGATCCGGACGATTTTATTTACGAAGGCAAGGCCGCAGCGCTTGAAACAGCCGACTTACGGGACGCGGGGCATGCGGGCTTTCGCCTGCACTACCCGCTCAATACGCCCGACTATCGCGATGAGTTCGCGGTGTTTCTAGGCGCCAGCTATTTTCGCCTCGTCGGTCGCGATCAAGTTTACGGCCTCTCCACCCGTGGGCTTGCCATCGATACCGCCCTTTCTGGCGGCGAAGAGTTTCCCGCGTTTCGTCAGTTCTGGCTCTTCAAGCCCGACCCCGACGACACCGCCGTGCATATCATGGCGCTGCTGGATAGCCCATCGCTCAGCGGTGCGTATCACTTTCGCCTCGCGCCCGGCCACCAAACCCGTGTTGATGTGGATGCCACCCTTTATGCCCGCGCCAACGTGGAAAAGCTGGGTATCGCCCCACTGACCAGCATGTTTGCCTACGGCGATATTAGCCGCCATCGCCCGGATGATGTGCGCCCCCGCGTGCACGACTCCGAAGGGCTTTTAACCCACACCGGACAAGGTGAGTGGATCTGGCGGCCGCTGAATAACCCGCACCGCGTTCGAGTGTCGGCGTTTTTGGACGATCACCCTAGGGGCTTTGGGCTAATGCAGCGCGAGCGTGATTTTGACCGCTATCTGGACGCAGAGGCCCAGTACCATCGCCGCCCGAGCCAGTGGGTCATCCCCGAAGGGGATTGGGGTCCGGGACATGTGGAGCTCGTAGAGCTACCCTCCCCAGATGAGACGCACGATAACATTGTGGCGTACTGGGTCGGTGCGACGCCGCTTAAAGCGGGCGAAACCCGCCATTTTCGCTACCAAACCCACACACGCACGCTCCCCCCGAGCGACCCACTGCTAGCGAAGGTGATTCGCACGCGCCAAGGTAGCGCCGCAGTGCCCGGTGAGGCCAACTCCCCAAGCGCCGATCAGCGCCAGTGGGTGGTCGATTTTGCCGGGGGTGAGCTCGCGAACCTCAGCGCCGATCAAGCCGTCGACGTGCGACTCGAAACGCTAGTCCCTGAAACGCTCTCTCCTGAACAACACGATGATGTCATCCCATGGGTGCAGGTCAAAGCCCTACCCGACCACCGCTGGCGCGCCACTTTTCGCGTTAATCCCATCGCGCTGCCGATTGATGTGCGCCTTGCCTTGACGTTAAACGGAGAAACCATCAGCGAAACCTGGAGCTACGTGATCGACCCGCCGCCCAAAGCAGGAGCCGAGGATGCCTAGCGCGCCCGCCGCACGATGCCTATCGGAGCAGCGCCCACCGTGGCCTCGCCTGCGCTGCTGGGGCCTGGCAGCGCTGGTGCTGACGACCGGTGCATTGGGCTTTTGGGCTATGTTAGGCGTTACCAGTGGCCTCGCATGGGGGTTTAAGGCCGTATTGATGACGCTGTTCGTGCTGACGTTCACCTGGGTCGCGCTCGCCTTCTGGAGCGCGCTGTGCGGCTTTATCCTCTGCCTGACGCGCCGCGACCCGCTAACGCTTGCGCCGAACGAAGGCGTGCCCGAAACCCTGGCAGCGACGCCCTTTTGCCGCACAGCGCTCATCATGCCGATTTTTCAGGAGCCCCCGGAGGCCACCCTGGCCGGACTCGAAGCGAGCTGCCGCTCCCTGCTCGCGCAGCCGGCTGGCAACCACACGTCGATCGCCGAGCGCTTCGAGGTGTTTGTGTTAAGCGATACCCAAGACAAGCACGCCGCTACCCGCGAAGCCGCGCATGTCGCCGCGCTCCAACGTCGTCTAAAAGGCCAGCTCTCTCTCCATTACCGCCGCAGGCCCAACAACCATGGGCGCAAGGCGGGCAACATCGCCGATTTTTGCCGCCGTTGGGGGCGGCGCTATGACTATTTTGTCGTGCTGGATGCCGATAGCATCATGGGCGGCGCGACCCTCTTGCGGCTGGTCAGGCGGATGCAGCATCAGCCCGAGGTGGGGCTTATCCAGAGCGTGCCGATTCCAGTGGGGCAAGTCACCCTGTTTGGGCGCTTGGTGCAGTTCGCGTCCGCCCTTTACAGCCCGATGTTGGCCGCCGGGCAGAGTTTCTGGCAGGGCGACACGGCCAATTATTGGGGCCACAACGCCATCGTGCGCACGCGCGCCTTTATGGCGAGTAGCGGCCTCCCCACACTGCCTGGAAAACCACCGCTTGGTGGCGAGCTGTTAAGCCACGATTTTGTCGAGGCAGCGCTTATGCGCCGCCATGGCTGGAAGGTCTTGCTGGATACGCAGGTAAGTGTCGCGACCGCTCAATCTGAAATAGCGCAAAGCTTTGAGGCGATGCCCAGCAATTTACTCGATTTCGCCAAGCGCGATCGGCGCTGGCTTCAGGGCAACCTGCAGCACTTGCGGCTATTAAACGGCGCCGGGCTACACCCCCTAAGCCGATGGCACTTCTTTTTCGGCGCTTTCGCCTACCTGGCCTCTCCCGTCTGGTTGGCACTGCTCGTCTGCACCAGCGTATTGATCGCTTATGTCGCCATGACCGACGCCGCAGCACTTTACGCCACGCCTCTGTCGCTGGGTCTGCTCGGCACGACGCTGGCCATGCTGATCGCCCCCAAGCTCATGGGATTGGCACTTGCGCTGCGCCAAGCGCCTAACGCCTTTGGCGGCCGAGCCCGGTTAATAGTGAGTGCGCTGCTGGAGATCGGCTTTGCTGCCCTGCTCGCCCCGCTGATGATGGCGTGGCATAGCCTGTTTATCCTCGCTATTTTGCGCGGGCGGGCGATTGAGTGGCACACCCAACCGCGAAGCGAGCGCTCGCTGAGCTGGCGTGAAGCGTGGCGGCACACCCGGGGTGTCACCTTGGCCGGCGGCGGCTGGATGCTCGTTTTAGGCATTTTTTCACCGACGGCTCTGACGTGGTTCGCGCCGGTGTGGCTTGGGCTTATCGCCTCACTGCCGCTGGTCAAGGCGACCAGTAGCGTGCGCCTCGGCGAGTGGTTCGCGCGCCGGCAGCTACTCGCGACGCCCTACCTTCCACAACCCCGTTTTCAAAAACACGGTCAAGGCGGTGTGCCGGTACTCGACGCCTATGCGCGGCACTTGAAAGCCGCCCATGCGCGCCCCCAACCGCCGGCTTGCTCCCCCCGCACTCCCCCGCCGGAGCAGCCGGGCGAGATGCCTATCCAGTCCTTTGTGCGTTTTACCCGTCCAGCACAGCGCACGCCCGCTTCACCACTAAAGGAGCCGTATTGATGCTCGCGTTCCTAAAACAGCGCGGCTTAAGGACCGTAGGCATCGCGCGCTCGCTGATCATTTACTGGCGCCCCGGCCGCCAAAGCGGGCTTAAAGCCCTCTATCGGCCTTTTGTGCCGCCGGGCTCGCTCGCCTTTGATATTGGCGCTCACCTGGGGGATCGCAGCGCGGCGTTTCACGCCCTTGGCGCCCGGGTGGTGGCACTGGAGCCACAGCCGCTGCTCGCGCATTGGTGCCGGCGGATGGTGGGTCGCCACATCACGCTGCTCCCCTTGGCGGCCGGGGCAGCGCCCGGTTATGCCGAGCTCGCCGTCAGCCCGGCCAACCTGACCGTCTCAACACTGGCGGATCAGTGGCGCGAGCAGATTGGCCAGCATAACCCAGGGTTTGCCCACCTCAACTGGGCCGCAAGCGAGCGCGTGGCGGTCACCACCCTCGATGCGCTGATCAGTGAGTATGGCGAGCCGGCGTTTATCAAGATCGACGTGGAAGGGTTTGAAGCCGACGTGCTGGCCGGGCTGAGCCGAGCAGTGGCGGCCCTCTCGGTGGAGTTTGTCGCCGGCGCGTTGGACGTTAGCCACGCCTCTGTCGAGCGTTTAAGCATTCTGGGTGACTACCGCTACAACTGCGTCGCCGGCGAACAGCGCCACTTTCAGTGGGCACAGTGGAAAAGCGCCGCCGAGATCCACGCATGGCTAAAAAATGGGGCCGACGGGCTCGCGTCGGGGGATATCTACGCCTGTCGCGTCGATCATGCTTTACTCAAACACTCATCCATTTCATCCGTTTAAGGCCCACGTATGCACGTTGATTGGCAACACCTTACCGCCCCCGAACTCACCGCCCTTGTTGACCGCGACCCGGTGGCCGTCTTGGTGCTCGGCGCCACGGAGCAGCACGGTGCCCACCTGCCGTTAAACACGGATACCACGATTGGTCTTGGCCTGCAGCACGCCATGTGCGACGCCCTCGCGAGTGAGGTCACGGCGATATGCCTGCCCGCTATGGCCATTGGCGCCAGCGACGAGCACACAAGCTTTCCCGGCACGCTGAGCCTGCCCGCCTCGCTTGCCATCGCAACGCTTGAGGCCTACGGCGAGGGCATCGCCCGGGCGGGCATCAAACGGTGGGTACTGATCAATAGCCACGGCGGCAACAAAGCCGTGATGGACCTTGCCGCGCTAACGCTGCGCCGCCGCCACGGCATGCGCGTGGTCAAGGCCACGTATACCCGCTTGCCGCCGCTGCAGGGCGCGCTCGATAGCGATGAGTTGCGCCGTGGCCTGCACGGCGGGACGCTGGAAACGGCGATGATGCTTCACCTAGCCCCTAAGCAGGTCAAGATGCAGCACACGGTGAACGCGTTAACCCAGCCGCCGACGCCTGGCGCCTTGGTTGGCCCCGAGGGGATAGCACCCTTTGCCTGGCTCGCCGAGGATCTCTCGCCCAGCGGCATTGCCGGCAATGCCACTAAGGCCACCCCGGCATTGGGCGAGCGGTTGGTGCGCCACTACGGCGGCTTGCTCGCCCAAGTGGTGGAAGAGACCGCGCGGCTTCCGCCGCTGGCTTGACGCCGCCCGCTTACCCATTGGGTCGGGCGCCATGGATGACATCGCGCAGGGCATCGTGAAGATAGTGCCCCGAACGGTTCGCTTTGGCGGTGAGATAGCGCTGGTTCTGGTCGGTCACGCTGCCGTAAAGCGCTTGCCGGGCGACCACCTCAATACCGCCGTCGCGCAGCGCGGCCATTTTCAGCGGATTATTGGTCAACAGCTGCACCTGGGTAATGCCTAGGGCATTGAGCATATCCACCGCGACGCCGTAGCGGCGCTCATCGTCGCCAAACCCCAATACCTGATCGGCATCCACGGTATCCAGGCCCGTATCCTGCAGCGTGTAGGCGCGTAGTTTGTTGGCAAGCCCGATACCGCGCCCCTCCTGCGCCAGATAGAGCAGCACCCCGCCGCCCATGGCGTTGATTTCCGCCACGGCGTTGCGCAGCTGATCGCCGCAGTCGCAGCGCAGGCTCCCGAACAGATCGCCGGTCAAGCAGGCCGAATGCAGACGGATCGGTACCGGCGTGTCTGCATTCTCCACCGCGCCGATCACCACGGCCACGTGCTCGCGCAGCCCATCGGGCTCGCGAAAGAGCACAAATCGCGACGCTTGGGCGTTCTCCAGCGGGATATCCGCTTCGCTGACGCGCTTGAGCATTCCCGGCGCCCCATGCAACGCCTTTAAAGCGTCGTCGGCATCCAAGCGTAGAAGCTCGCCCCGCGCCACTTTGGCATCGATAGCCGCTGCTGCTGCCGGCGGCCCTGTAGATCGGAAGAGCGTCGTGTAGGGAAAGAGTGTAGATCTCGGTGGTCGCCGTATCATTAAAAAAAAAAAGAGAGATGGTGTTGGCGGTGCTGGGTATAGTGAGGCTCGGCCGGCCCCGCCGCGGAGAGCCCGCTTAGGCGCTGTTTTTCGCCTTTTGGCTCAGCGACAGCCAGGGTATGCAACTGGGCCGAACTCATTTCGGCTGCCAGGGGAAGCCGCGCCGCCTCGGCGCTGAGCGAATGCCCCATGGCCGCTAAGCGGTGGCGCGTTAAGACCAGCGCCGGGCGCGAGCCCGATAGCTCAGCCAGTGTTGCCACCGAATCGCTGCCCTCCAAGGCTTGCACCAAAAGCGGCGTTGAACCGGCGTGGATCACCACCGGCAGCCCACGACGAATATCAAAAATGGCGCGTTCAATGTGGTACATAGAAGCTTCCTCGCTTTTTATTCGGACTCGCCTTCTGTTCAAGAGAGCACTTCAAATGAGCACTTCACAAGCGCCGTGCTGGTAATCGTGCGGCTTGCACGGCCGCTGGTAGACACGCATGATGAGGCCATCTCGCACCGCACGGAGGCGCCATGACCGACCCTAACGCTACGCTCAAAGACACCCCGACGCCCGCCACCGATCAGCTTGACTGCTTGGCCCCGCTGATGTCGCACCCGGAGTGGGTCATCGCTCAACTGGGGCAGAGCCTGGATGGGCGCATCGCCACCGAAAGCGGCCACTCGCACTACATCAACGGCCACGAAAGCCTGGTGCATCTGCACCGTTTGCGCGCCCTCTGCGATGCGGTCGTCGTGGGCGCGGGCACCGCCAGCGCGGATAACCCGCAGCTGACCGTGCGCCACGTTCAAGGGGCGCATCCGCTGCGGGTGATTCTCGACCCGCGCGGGCGCGTGCCGCCAACACTGACACTTTTTCAGGACGACGCGGCCCCCACGCTGCACCTGGTGGGGCCTGACGTCTCGCTTCCCGCGCCGGCCCCGCATGTTCAACGCCAGTCGTTGCCCCTGATGGCTGACGGGCAGTTTCCGCCGGCGGCGGTGATCGCCCACCTGCAAGCCCAAGGCTATGCGCGCATACTGGTGGAAGGCGGCGGGGTGACCGTCTCCCGCTTCATTGAGGCCGGCGTGGTGGAGCGCTTGCACCTGCTGGTGGCACCGCTGCTGATTGGTTCGGGCCGCCCCGGCCTTGCCATGACACCGATCGATACCCTGGCCTCTGCCCTGCGCCCGCGTGCGCGACGCTTCGCCTGTGGGGATGACACCCTGTTTGACCTCTGCCTGAAAAGCCGTTGAAGGACGCGTCAACGCCCCGCTCGCCCCAGACTCCACCGGCGTTGCCCGGCGACGCCGAATCAGCGCGACCCAAAGCCCCGGCAGCGTCGCCAGCAGCACGATCACCCCGTACGCCAGCGACACCGCCACGCCTTGGCTGGGGGCCAACCCGACCCACGCCCAGACGCTGGCGGCAGTGCCTTCTCGTAGCCCCCAGCCCGCCACGGAGAGCGGAATCAGCATCGAGAGCAGCAGCGGCGGCGCCAGCGCCAAGAGCATGCTCGCCGGCAGCTCGACGCCGATCGCCCGGGTCGCGCAGAGCATCACCAGGGCGTAGCTGAACACGATCATCAGCGACGACGCTAGCTGCCAGGCCCACACACGGCCCTGCCAGAGCCCGCGCTGAATATCCGCCCAGAGCGCGCGCACCCAGCCGGGCAAGCGCAGCCGTTCGGGTATGAAAGCGGCGGTTAGCCCCACGCAGAGCGCTACACTCCCCACGCCAACCAAGAGCCAAAGGTAGCCGCTTGGCCCTAATGCCGCGTGCCATAGCGGCGAGCTGACTAGCGCCAGCAGCGTTAACAGCCCCACGGCTAGCTGCCCCGAGGCGCGCTCGATAATCACCGCGCGCCAGGCGCTACCCTGCTGGGCTGTCTGCTGCGCGTGACGCAGCGCCCGCCCGGCATCGCCAAGCACGCCGCCGGGCAGCACTTGATTGATGAAAAGCGCCAAGTAGTACTCGGCCACCGCGTAACGGTAACGCAGCGGCACGCCAATCAGCCCTGCGGTTAGCCGCCAGCGCCACGCGCACAAGAGTACCTGGAGAACGCTGAGGGCCAGCCCCGCCAGCAGCCAGGGCAGCGAAAACGCCTGTACTTCGGCCATTATCGCGCTGGGGTCAAGCAGCAGCGCCACGGCGATCAGCACGAAGGCGCTGATCGCCAGCCGCTTCACGGCGGCGGTTGGTAGCGCGCGACTCATCATGCCGCTACCCATGCGCGGGCCTCGCCCACAGGTCGCGATGATCGACGAAGGCGCCGATTTCACCGGCGTCTACCTGGGCTAGGCGCGCTGCGCGCCACGCCTTGATCCACTCGTGCTGCTGCGGTGCCTGCTCAAGCGCCGCCTCCGCCCAGCCATTGATCAGCGGATACAGAAGGGTTATGTGCTCATCCTGGCCCGCCTTTAGCCGCCAGGGTGAAGCCGCCTCTTCCACATAAAAACCCGCGGCATCGAGGCGCTTTACCAGCGCCGCATGCGCCCGGCCGCCGAGTGCGGCACCGAAGCCTTTATCGCGCTGCTGGTGAGCGTTAAAAAGCGCCTGGATAGTTGCATCCTCGGCGTCGTTATGCGGCGTGCCACGCGCGTCGGTCAGGTGCCAGTCGCCGGTCACGCTTAGCGTGAAAAAAAGCGCCTGCCGGTGTGTCGCACAGTGCTCTACCAGCACGTCGAGCCACTCGGCAGAGACCAGATCCAAAAGCGCCGAGGCGCTGATCACATCCGCCTGCGCGGGCCAGTTCAAGGGCAGCTCGGTGAGCGAGCGGGCCGATGTCTCCAGCGTGACCGACTGGCCGTCGCGATCGCATAACCGCTGGCTGCGCTGACGTGCTTGTCGCAACAGCATGGGGTCGTGGTCCAGCAGTTGCCAGTGCTGCGGCCCGGGAAAGTGCGGCGCGAGAAAACAGACGTTGCTGCCCCGGCCGCAGCCCAGATCCACCAGTTCAAGCGGTGTCTGCTTGGTGGAAAGCCATGCTGCCGCTGCCTCCACTAAGTGCTGGCTACGCGCCTCGGCGTCTACCGGCTCGCGCAGGGTGAGCCAGTCGGCGGTGAAGTGGCTACCGGGTGCGGCAACGCCCAGCAGACGGGCAAACTGCTCGCCCGCCGATTGCCAGTCGTTGAGGTGTTCGCGCGCGGTACTCGCCCCTTGGCGAAGCTTGCCGCGCAGCGCGGGGTCGGTTAAAAAGCGCTCTAGCGCGGCGGACAGGGCATTAACGTCCCCCGGTGGCACTTTCATCCCGGCGGCGTCGGGGAGGGTATCGTTCAGCGCGCCGCCGGTGGTGGTGATGACCGGCAGGCCCCTTGCAAGCGCCTCGGTGATCACCATACCGTAGCCCTCGTACCAGGCGGGCAGCACCAGGGCATCGGCGCGTTGGTAGGCGGCTTCAAGCGCGGCGTCGTCGCACTCGCCGTGTAGGTTAAGCCTGCCCTCAAGCCCCTGTTCGCCTATCAGCATCGTCACACGCTGAGCAAACGCCGGGTCGCGCTCGGTGCTGCCGTAGCAGTCGCACCGCCACTCAAGATGCGACAGCGGCGCCAGCGCTTGCGCCAAGAGATCCTGCCCTTTACGCGGCACCAGGGTGGCCACACAAAGAAAACGCACCGTTGCGCCATCATTGGGCTCACTCAAGGGTGCGGGTGCCACGCCGGGCTCCACCACACCGATTTCCGGCAACGTCACCGCGCGATCCACGGCGAGTGTGGCCAGGCGGCGCTTCGTGAAGGGGCTGGTCACGATAATGCGCGCAACCGTCGCGAGCGCGGCCACTTCACTGTAGTGGAACTGGCGCTGCCGGGCGGGCGAAAGCCCCTGCTCGTCGCCTAGCGGGTGGTGTACTAACGCGGTGATATCCAGCCGCTGATGATGTTGTGCCACCACCTCGGGCAGTGCGCCCATGGCCAGGCCGTCGATCACCACGCGGCTATCGTCTGGCTGAGCAGCCAAGGCGGCGTTCAGTGCTTGGCGGGCGGTCGTGTCGGCGTCGGGGAAGCGCCCCTCAAGCCCGACCACGTCCACCTGCCAGCCGGCCTCGCGTAGCGCCTGAGCGATATGCGCATCGTAGAGATAGCCGCCGGTGCGCTGGTTCGGGTCACCGGCCACTATCACGCACAGGCGCTCGCTCACAGCGCGCCCTCGAAGCTTGCCCAGGCGATATGCGACTCATGGAGTTTAACCTCTAAGCGCTCGATGCCGGTGGCCGTCTCGCCCAGCGCCCCCTGCTTAATCGCCGCGGCAATACGGTCAAAAATCACCTTGGCCATGAACTCGGTGGTGGTGTTGTGCCCTTTAAACTCGTCGACTTCGTCCAGGTTGCGGTAGTTGTAGTCGGCCAAGATGGCTTTCAACGCGTCACCCGCCAGGCCAATATCGATCACTAGGCCGTCGCTATCGAGCGTGGGGCGCTGGAAGGCCACGTCGACCACGTAGGTAGCGCCGTGCATCTGCTGCGCGGGGCCGAAGGTTTCACCCTTGAAGCTATGGGCAATCATCAGGTGGTCACGAACGCAAAGACGGTACATGAAAACTCCTTGTCTCGATCGAGCGAGCGCGTCGCTTTTTATGACGGCTCAATAACGTATCCGATGGCAGAGCACGCCGCTGTCGGGGGCAAAAATATCGGCGGCAACGTTGGGCAGTGCCGCAAAGCTTGACTCACCGCTGATGAGCGCATCCAACGCAGGGTCTGCTAATAAGCGTAGTGCTAAGGTAAGGCGCCTTTCAAAACTCCACCTTGGCTGTTGATGCGTGGGCAGCCGCCCGACTTGGCTGGCGCGTAGGGTCAATCGCTGCGAATGAAACGCACCGCCAAGCGATACGGGCACGCTGCCTTCGCCATACCAGCTCATTTCGATAATGCGCGCCTCCGTCCCGGCCAGCGCAAGCGCCGTGTTCAGCCCTTCGCTGTGGCCGCTGGCGTGAATGACGAGGTCCCGGTCGGCGTGCGCGTTGGCCGGCAGCGCAAAGGGGAGTTCGAGGGCGTCGGCTAGCGCCTGGCGCTTAGGGTCGATATCCACCAGCTGCACCTCGGTGCCGATGATGCGCCGACAGAGATACGCCGTCAGTGCCCCGACCACCCCGGCGCCGATCACCGTGATGCGCTCGCCTGGCAGCGGGCTTGCATCCCATACGCCGTTGATAGCAGTCTCCATGTTGGCGGCGAGAATGGCGCGCTCGGCCGGCGTGCCCTCGGGCAGCACATGCACGGCACTGGCGGGGACGACATAGCGGTCCTGGTGCGGATAGAGACAAAAGACCGTCTTCCCTTTGAGTGCCGCCGGGCCGGCGACTACCTCGCCCACGCTGCTGTAGCCGTATTTTACCGGGGCGGGGAAGTCGCCCTCCTGAAACGGGGCGCGCATGCGCCTCTGTTCGGAGACCGGCACGCGTCCGTGAAACACCAGCGCTTCGGTCCCACGACTGATGCCGCTATAGCGCGTTAGCACTTCCACCGGCGCTTCGATATCGGCCCGTTGCAGCGGCGTCTGGCGCAGCTCCCCTTTACCGGGCGCGCTCAGCCAGAAAGCCGTGGCATCTTGATTTGCCATGCGTCATCCTTACTGTATCTGCGGATTTAAAGGTCTCTTCAATACCTATCACTCTACTCGACAACAGCACCATCTTCTACAAGAATGGTACATAGCAGCAGTATTGCAACAGCTTTTATCATTTTATCGCCGGGAGCGACCCGATGTTCCTGTACCGCCCTACTCCCTCCACCTTAACGCTCTCCAAGCGTCTCTCTACCTTGGCGGAGGTCGTCGTAGGCGGCCTGGTCTTGCTGCTGTTAAGTTACGCGTTCCCTCGCGTCATTGAAGGCGCGGAGCAGCGCGCGCTCGCGCTCTTGATCTATAGCGTGATCGGGGTAGGCATCGTGCGCTTCTGGCCGCTCGGGGCGCTCGGGTGGGCCAACCGGGTGACGCTACTGCGCGGCGTGCTGGTAGCCCTGGTCGCCGGCGGGCTCTCGGCCGAAGCCACGACGCTGGCGCAATGGCAGTGGCTGGGTATCGCCACTGCCGCCCTGCTGCTCGACGGGGTGGATGGCTTTATCGCGCGCAAAGCCCACTGCCAATCCGCCTTCGGCGCCCGCTTTGACATGGAGATGGACGCGCTGTTGATTCTGCTGCTTAGCCTTGCGCTGATTTCCCACTCAGGGCTTGGCCCGTGGGTGCTGCCGATTGGTGCCATACGCTACGCCTTTGTGGTGGCAGGCGGGGTCTATCCGTGGCTGAAAGCACCGCTTTTTGCCAGCCGGCGGCGCAAAGCGGTGTGCGTTTGGCAAGTCAGCGCCCTGCTGCTGGCGCTAACGCCGATCACCTCCAGTGAGACGGCGGCGATACTGGCGCTTAGCGCGCTCTTCACGCTGGTTTACTCCTTCGCGGTGGATGTGCGCTGGCTCTATCTTAGGCGCCTCTCTTAGCGCGGCTGGCACGCTCTCTGCATAGCGCTCTACCGCTACTTCCCTACAGCGAACGCCCGCCTCGCGTTATCGGAGAGACCATGCCGCAGCCTCTGCCTGTTATCCCGTCCCCTACCACCGCACTTGACGCGCACGCCTTCCAGGCCCGCGCTCACCGTCACTTACGCCGGCTCTACGGCGAGCGCGCCGATGAAGTCCTGCGCCGCTTGATGGTGCTTCTTGAGCACCAGGCGCCACCAGCGGAGACCCAACCCGACGCACCGCTTTGGAGCGAGCGCGACCAGTGGCTGATCACCTACGCCAACAGCGTGCTTGATGGCGATACCCCACCCCTTGCCGTGCTCGCGGACTGTCTCTCCACGCACTTGCGCGACACCTTCAGTGGCGTACACTTGCTGCCGTTTTTCCCCTGGAGCAGCGACGACGGCTTCTCGGTGATTCATTACCGCGAGGTCGACCCAGCGCTCGGCGGCTGGCAGGACGTGCGTGCGCTTTCCCGCTATGGCGATCTGGCGGTCGATCTGGTGCTGAACCACGTCTCGCGGGAGTCGCTCTGGTTTGTCGATTACCTCTCGGGCAGCCTGCCCGGGCGCGACTACTTCATCGAAATGGACCCGGCGACCGACCTTTCCGCCGTGGTGCGCCCGCGAAGCACGCCGCTTCTGGCGCCCATCGCCACGCGGCGCGGCACCCGCTACGTCTGGGCGACGTTTTCCGAGGACCAGATTGATCTCAACTTCGCCAACCCCGACGTGCTGCTGGAGTTTGTCGGTATTCTGCTGTTCTATTTGCAGCAGGGCGCCCGGGTGATTCGCCTGGACGCGATCGCCTATCTGTGGAAAGAAGTCGGCACGCCGAGCATTCACCTGCCACAAACCCACGAAATCGTGCGCCTGCTGCGCGCGGTGGTGGACCACGTCGCCCCTGGCACGCTGCTGCTGACCGAAACCAACGTGCCCCATGAAGAGAACATCAGCTATTTCGGCGCCGACAAAGCCCATTTGGTGTATCAATTCCCGCTGCCCCCGCTTCTGCTGCACACGCTGACCAGCGGCGAGGCGGGCACCCTGGCCACTTGGCTTTCACGCCTGCCCGAGTTGCCACCGGGGTGTCGCTTTCTTAACTTTACCGCCAGCCACGACGGCATCGGCGTGCGCCCGCTGGAGGGCATGCTCGCGCCGCACGATATTGAAGCACTGACCGAGTTGATGCACCGTTTTGGGGGCTTTGTCAGCATGCGCCGCCAGCCTGATGGCAGCGACACGCCTTATGAAATCAATATCACCTGGTTTGACGCCATGAAGGGCACGCGGCGGGGCGTGGACCACTGGCAAGTGCCGCGCTTTCTCTGCGGCCAGCAGTTAATGCTGGGGCTGCAAGGCATTCCCGCCGTCTACCTGCATACCCTTACTGGCACGCTGAACGACCTAGAAGGCGTGGAGCGCAGCGGGCGGCTGCGCTCGATCAACCGTCGCCGTTGGCAGCGCGATGAACTAGAGAGGCTTTTGGCCACGCCCAGCACCACCACCCACGACGTCTTTTTTGCGCTCAAGCGTCTACTGGACGTACGCCGGCGGGAGCCTTGCTTTCACCCCGATGCCGCCCAGCGTGTGCTGGAGACGCCCGCGACGCTTCTGGCCTTTGAGCGCGGCCCGCTAACCGATGGCCGCCGCCTGCTGGCGATTCACAACGTGACCGATACCCCGCAGCCGCTCGATGCCCTGGCCGGCGTATTCAATGACAAGCGCTGGGAGGATATCGCAAGCCATGACACTTGGGTGGCGACGGATACCCTGCCGCCCTATGCGGGGCTGTGGTTGGTGGGCAGTTGACGCCAGGCCCGCCACCCTTAGACAAGCTCAGGGTGAGCGGTTAAACATCGCCTTGGTTATCCGCTTCTACCGCCGCGTGCAGGCGCGGCAGGATGCCGGGGATCGCCGCGCGCACGCGGTTCCAGCTGGGGATAAACGGGCGCTCGCCGGGGTTGTCGAGAAAGGCGCTGCCCGCCTCCAGAAGGTTGGCGGCGAAAAGCTCCACGGCGCGCTCCTCGGCGTGGCGATCCAGACTCAGCCCGTTCATCACCGCATCGTGGTCATACGCTTCGATCAAGTCCAGCGCCAGGCGGTAGTAGGTGGCTTTCAGGGTGCGAAACCCCTCCGCGCTAAAGGTGACGCCTTGGGTGGCCAGCTTGCGGTAGAGCGCCTTGGCGATATCCAGGCTCATGCGGTTGAGGCCGGTGGTGGCATCCTCTTCCGATACCGGTTGATGCTTGTGATCGTAGGCATCGGCGAGGTCAACCTGGCACAGCCGTTTGGTCGAGTAGTTGCGATGCACCTCCGAGAGCACCCCAATCTCAAGCCCCCAATCGGCGGGAATGCGGATACCGTCGAGCACCTCCGCGCGCATCGAGAACTCACCCGAGAGCGCATAGCGGTAGCTGTCGAGGTACTCAAGATAAGGCAGCGGACCATGGATCTTTTTTAGCGCACGCAGCAGCGGCGTGACCATCAGACGGGAGACGCGACCGTTGAGCTTGCCCTTCGCGATGCGCGGATAGTAGCCCTTGCAGAACTCGTAGTTAAAGTGCGGATGCGCGACTGGATAGAAAAGGCGCGCCAGCAAACCGCGGTCGTAGGTCAAGATATCGCAGTCATGCAGCCCCACGACTTCGCCCCGCCCCGAGGCCTGAACAAACCCGGCGCAAAACCAGACATTACGCCCTTTGCCCGGCTCGCCCGGCGAGAGCCCCTGGGCTTCCAGCTCCTTATCCAGGGCGCGCAGCCGGGGACCGTCGTTCCACAAAATCCGGTGGCGCTGCGGTAGGCGCGAAAAGAAGTCGCGCGCGTGCAAGAACTGCTTGCGGTCGGCGCGGTCGAGCCCAATCACCACCTCGGACAAATAGGGCACTTGGGCAATGTCGTTGACGATCGCGTTGAGCGCCGGACCTTCTAGCTCTGAGTAGAGCGAGGGCAGAATCAGACTCATCGGGCGGCGCTGGCTAAACCCGAGCAACTCCTCTTCCAACGTTTCTACCGGGCGCCGGGTGAGGTTATGAAAATCGGTGATAATGCCGTTTTGATGGAAGTCGCTCATCGCGTCACCTCCGCCGCCGATTGACTCAGCGCCGCTGGCATTACCCGGCACTCGGCTCGCCCCCACCAGTGGGCCACCCCCTCGGCCCAACCGCTTGGCCCTGTGGCCTCGGTGCGGTAAAGCGCCGCTTGCTGTGGCGCCACTTCAAACCCATGAAAACCACGAATCACCACCGCTTGATCCACCGCTTCGAGCATGGCGACATCGTTGGGCCCGTCGCCTAGCGCCAGCGTTTGCGGCGCTACCCCTCTAAGCGACGCAAAGCGCTCGATCAGCCACTGCACCGCGCTGCCTTTGTGCGAGTGGCCGGTCACGTGCCAAAAACGCCCTCCGCGCACAAGCTGTAACCCATCGCCATCGAGACCCTGGCGCAGCGCGTCGAGCCCCGCGTCACTGCCTTCCCACACCAGCGGCTCGCTGCCCTCACGCAAGCGCGCCAGCCGCGCCTCGAGCTCGGGGAGGCCGGTGAAAGTGCAGAGTGCCTCCAGGGTCATCTCGCTCATGGTGGTGAACGCCATCCCCGGCGTATCCGCCAGGCGCCCGCGCCAGACGTTGAGCCGCTGACGAATAAAGCCGATATCCACTCCCAACGTTTGAATCGCGAGCCCGTCGCGACCGAGCTGGCGATCTAGTCGCGCGTGGCACCAGTCGCTAGGCAGCCCCACCACCGCGCCGTTTTCAGCGATAAAAGGCGCGCTTTCCAACCCCAGCGCCACGCGCAGCGGCAAGATCTCGCTGCGAGTTTTGCTCGTCACCGGAATCACTGGCACGCTCTGTGCTTTAAGCCGCGAAAGCCAAGGAATCGCCGGCGACCAGTCGTAGCTGTGATGATCCAGAAGCGAGCCATCTAAATCGGTAAACAGTAGGCGCGCGGGCGGCGAGGCACTCGCGGCGGTAGTGGGCGTTTTCATAGAAGGCATAGCAGCACCTGCAGCAGAGAGGGAGCGCATTGCGAAAGCGTTAACAAGCCAATGCATAGTTCGTGCCAATCAAAGCTGCCCTCGTGTTTTGAAGAAGCCATGGCGCTGATAGAGGCACCCCTGCACACGCGGCGCACCCCACAAGAGCCCTCTTTCGCACCAAAGAAGTGCATCAATCCGCGTGGCTCGACACTGCTTCCTACGAGGCAGGCATGTTAACCTAAGGTCGAACTTTAGGCTGAGAGTCCCACGCATGATGACGCAGAGTGAGCCACAAACGATTCTTCTGGTGCCCACCAGCGAAGGCGCGGGCTTAACGTCCGCCTGCCTGGGGCTGATTCAAGCGCTAGACACCATCGGTTTAAAGGCGGGTTTTTTAAAGCCGTTCATGCAGGATGAGCTTAACGGCCCGGGACCAGACCGCTCGACCGCGCTGGTGTCGCGCACGCTCCACCAACGCCCGCCGTCACCGATTTCCCAAGCGCGCCTGGAGCGTTTGCTGCGCGATGACCATATCGATGACTTGATGGAAAGCGTCATCGAGCTTTACGACCAGGTGACCCATCAGGCCGAACGTGACGGCACCGCGCTCGATTTGGTCGTGGTGGAAGGGGTCGTGCCCACGACGCGCACCACCTACGCCACCCAGACCAACACCCAACTGGCGCACGCACTCAATGCGCGCATTATCCTGGTCGGCACCGGCGACCTTGAAGCGCCGCAGCGGCTTGCTGAAGAGCTGGATATGCACGCCAGAAACTTCGGCGGCATCAGCTCCTCGCGCACCTTGGGCTGCATGCTGATGCGCATGCGTAACCTCCCCTATGCGCAAGACGATACCCAGCTGGGTGATGCGACCGCCGCCCCGGGTGCCATCAAACCACAACTAGAGGCGCCGGTGCTTGAGGAGCTTCGCCGCCACTCGCCGGCGCTTGCCACCGAGCGCTTCCACCTAATTGGCGTGGTGCCCTACAGCAGAGCGCTTAGCGCCCCGCGTACCATGGATGTGGCCCGGGCGCTCAATGCCACCCTGCTCAATGAAGGCGAAGCGGCACAGCGGCGGGTGTTGTCAACCAGCCTGTGTGCCCGCAGCGTTGCCAACGCACTGCATGTCTTCAAGCCCGGCAGTCTGGTGGTGACCTCTGGCGATCGCGATGACGTGGTGCTGGCCGCCGCGCTCGCCACCATGAACGGCACGCGTTTGGCCGGTGTCTTGCTCGCCAACGGCTATACGCCCAACGCCGATATGATCGAGATGTGCCGCCCGGCCCTGCGCACGGGCCTGCCGGTGCTCTCGGTAGAGACCAATAGCTTGGACACGGCGACCCACCTGAGTCAGCTCAGCGCGGAAATCCCCGTGGATGATTTCGAGCGCGCCGAGCGCGTGGCGCAGTTTGTCGCCGCGCATATCGATTTAGACTGGCTCAAAGACACCCTCAAAGATCACCTTAACCGCGGCTATACCCGCCGCCTGTCGCCGTCGGCATTTCGCCACCAGTTGGTGAAGCTCGCTCAGCAGGGCCACAAACGCATCGTCCTGCCGGAAGGCAACGAGCCGCGCACCATCGAAGCGGCGATTATCTGCCAGCGCCGCGGCATCGCTCACTGTGTGCTATTGGGTAACCGCGAAGAGATCGAGAACATTGCCCACCACCGCGGCCTGACGCTGCCCGATGAACTCACGATCATCGACCCCGAAAGCACCCGAGCAAGCTACATCGAACCGATGGTGGCGCTGCGCCGTGGCAAGCTCAACGACATTACCGCGGATGCCCAGCTGCATGACAACGTGGTGCTGGGCACCATGATGCTGCAGCTCGACGAGGTGGATGGCCTGGTCTCCGGCGCCGTTCACACCACTGCCAATACCGTGCGCCCGGCGTTTCAGCTGATCAAGACCGCTCCCGAATACCGCCAGGTGTCGTCGATCTTTTTCATGCTGCTGCCCGAGCAGGTCGTGGTGTACGGCGATTGTGCGGTCAACCCCGACCCGGACGCCGAAACGCTGGCCGAAATTGCGCTGCAAAGCGCTCGCTCCGCCGAGGCGTTTGGCATCGAGCCCCGGGTGGCGATGATCAGCTACTCGACGGGTGAGTCGGGCAGCGGCGCGGACGTGGAGAAAGTGCGCGAGGCGACACGCATCGCCAAAGCGCGCGCCCCTCACTTGGCGATCGACGGCCCGCTGCAGTACGACGCCGCCGCCATTGAGAGCGTGGGCCAACAAAAAGCGCCTGATTCACCCGTGGCGGGTCGCGCCACCGTGTTTGTGTTCCCCGACCTCAATACCGGCAACACCACCTACAAAGCAGTGCAGCGCAGTGCGCGGGTGGTCAGTGTCGGCCCCATGCTGCAAGGCTTGAACAAGCCGGTGAACGACTTATCCCGCGGCGCCCTGGTGGACGATATTGTCTACACCATCGCGCTTACCGCGATTCAGTCTTCGCAGCAGCGCGCCTAGACAGCTACGGTAATCACAACAACAATTCGATACAGCGAAGGATATTTCCCATGACACTGCTAATGAGCCTGGTCGGCATGGTGACGCTGATTGCCATTGCGCTGCTGTTTTCCTACGACCGCCGCGCCATTCGGCTACGCACCGTAATCGGCGCTTTCGCGATTCAAGCGGGCATCGGCGCCTTTGTGCTCTACGTGCCCATCGGGCAGAGCGTGCTGCAAGCGATCTCTAGCGGCGTCAGCCAAGTGGTGCTATACGCCAACGACGGCATCGAGTTTCTGTTCGGCGGCTTGGCCAACGTCGAGGAGGTGGGCTTTGTGTTCGCGATCAAAGTCCTGCCGGTGATTATTTTCTTCTCTTCACTGATCGCCGTGCTTTACTACATCGGCATTATGCAGTGGGTGATTCGCCTCCTCGGCGGCGCGCTGCAGAAGGCACTCGGCACCTCGCGCACCGAGTCGCTCTCGGCCACGGCGAATATCTTTGTTGGCCAAACCGAAGCGCCTCTGGTGGTGCGCCCCTTTATCGCCCGCATGACCCCCTCGCAGCTCTTCGCGGTGATGTGCGGCGGCTTGGCGTCCGTGGCGGGCTCCGTGTTGGCGGGTTACGCAGCACTGGGTATCCCCATGGAGTATTTGGTCGCCGCTTCGTTCATGGCGGCCCCGGGTGGGCTTCTGTTCGCCAAGCTGATCATGCCGGAGACCCAGGAGCCTGCCGATAGTGTCTCCCGGATCGAGGAGGAGCAGGAGCAGAGCGCGGACAAACCCAGCAACGTGCTCGATGCGGCGGCCAACGGCGCCACCTCAGGGCTTAAACTAGCCGCCAACGTCGGGGCCATGCTGCTCGCCTTTATCGGCCTGATCGCGCTGCTCAACGGCATGCTCGGCGGCATCGGCGGCTGGTTTGGCATGGCGTCATTAAGCCTTGAGCTGATTCTAGGCTGGCTCTTTGCGCCCTTGGCGTTTTTGCTCGGCGTGCCGTGGGAAGAAGCCACGCTTGCCGGTTCGTTTATCGGCCAAAAACTCGTGATCAACGAGTTTGTCGCCTATATCAACCTTGCCCCTTACCTGGATGGCGAGCAGGTGGTGGCGGCCACCGGGCAGGTCATGACGCCCCACACCATGGCCATTTTGTCCTTCGCGCTATGCGGTTTCGCCAACCTGTCGTCGATTGCCATTCTGCTCGGCGGCTTGGGGAGCATCGCGCCTTCCCGCCGCCATGAAATCGCCCGTTTTGGCCTCAAGGCCGTGCTGGCCGGAACGCTCTCGAATTTGATGTCGGCCACCATGGCCGGCTTTTTCCTCGCCCTAGGCGGCGCCATCGCTTAACGGGCGTGACGTTTTGATTGTTAGGTTTACACCATACAGAGATACCCCATGACCGCTTCGATTAATCTTCCCCAAGCCGCGCGCCAAGCGCTTTCGCTGATGGATCTCACCAGCCTTAACGCTGACGACACCGACGGGACCATTGAGTCACTGTGCCAAAAAGTGAAAACGCCCTTCGGCCACCCCGCCGCGGTATGCGTCTACCCGCAATTTATCGTGACCGCGCGGCGCGCCCTGATCGCCCACAAGCTCAGCGGCGAGGTCAAAATCGCCACCGTGACGAACTTCCCCGATGGCGGTGACGACATTATGGCGGCTGCCCGCGCCACCCGCGAGGCCGTCGCCTCGGGCGCCGATGAAGTCGACGTGGTGTTTCCCTACCGCAGCCTAATGGCGGGCGACGAGGAGACCGGCCTGGAGCTGGTCGAGATGTGCCACGCCGCCTGCGGAGGCCAAGCGCTTTTGAAAGTCATCATCGAATCGGGCGAACTCAAAGCGCCCGCGCTGATCCAACGCGCCAGCGAGTTAGCGATCGAGGGCGGCGCTGACTTCATCAAAACCTCCACCGGCAAGGTCGAGGTGAATGCCACGCTCGAAGCCGCCGAGATCATGCTCAACGCGATTAAAGCGAGTGGCAAAGAGGTCGGCTTTAAAGCCGCCGGCGGCGTGCGCACGACCGTCGAGGCCGCCGCTTATCTGACCCTGGCAAGCGACATCATGGGCGAGCAATGGATCACGCCGAAGCATTTCCGCTTTGGCGCCTCAAGCCTGCTGGACGACCTGCTCGCCACACTCAGCGGCAGCCCCATGGCATCCCCGCAAGGAGGGTACTAATGGCACACACACTGCTCCCTCAAGAGCTGATTCGCTTAAAGCGCGATGGCGGGGAGATCAGCGCCGAGGAGATGACCGCCTTTGTGCAGGGCATTGCCGATGAGCGCATCAGCGATGCCCAGATTGGCGCCTTCACCATGGCGGTGTTTTTAAACGGCATGAGCCGCGAAGAGGTGGTGGCGCTCACCACCGCCACCCGCGACTCTGGGCAGGTAATGCAGTGGGATCTCCCCGGCCCGATCGTGGACAAGCACTCCACCGGCGGCGTGGGGGATCTGGTATCGCTGGTGCTTGGCCCCTGGGTCGCGGCCTGCGGCGCGTTCGTGCCGATGATTTCCGGTCGTGGCCTGGGGCACACCGGCGGCACGCTGGATAAACTTGAATCGATCCCCGGCTACAATCCCTACCCCTCGCCTGCGCGTTTTGGCGAGGTGGTCAAATCCACCGGCGTGGCGATCATCGGTCAAACCGGCAACCTCGCCCCGGCGGATAAACGCCTCTACGGGGTACGCGATGTGACCGCCACGGTGGAGTCGATCCCGCTGATCACCGCCTCGATTCTGGGCAAAAAACTGGCCTCGGGCCTGGATGCTCTGGTGATGGATGTCAAAGTCGGCAGCGGTGCCTTTATGCCCACGCCGGAAAAATCCCGTGAGCTTGCCAAGAGCATTGCCAATGTCGCCACTCAGGCCGGCACCCCGACCACGGCGCTTCTTACCGACATGAGCCAGCCGCTCGCCCCCTGCGCCGGCAACGCGGTGGAGATCGTCGAGACTCTGGCGCTGCTGCGCGGTGAGCGTTCCGACAGCCGCGTGATGCAGGTGACCCGCGAGCTGGCGGTGGAAATGCTGATCGCCGGCAAGCTGGTTGCGGGTCGCGAAGAGGCGCTCGTTAAGCTTGAGTACGCGCTGGCCTCAGGTGCCGCCGCCGACGTGTTCGCCCGCATGGTGCGCGAGCTTGGCGGCCCGGCCGATTTTATCGAACGCCCGGCGCATTACCTGGCCACCGCCCCGGTGATTCACGCCGTGTATCCCGAGCAGAGCGGCACTGTCCAGCGCATCGATACCCGCGCGGTGGGCATGAGCGTGGTGGAACTCGGCGGCGGCCGCCTGCGCAACGACGCCCGTGTCGATCATCGCGTGGGCTTTAGCGACATTGCCGAAATTGGCGCACATGTCGATAGCCAGCGACCGCTAGCGCGTGTTCACGCACAAAGCGAAGACGCCGCCGCCCGCGCCGCCGCCCAGCTACGCGCGGCGGTTACCCTGGGCGAGGCGCCCGCGACCGCCGACACGCTGCTGCAAGACACCTTCCGAGGAGACGCCTAATGCGCCGCGCGATTGTTGTAGTCCTGGATTCGTTTGGTATCGGCAGCGCCCCGGACGCCGCGAAGTTTGGCGATCAGGGTGCCGACACCTTGGGCCATATCGCCGCCGCCTGCGCCCGCGGTGAGGCCGACAACGCCGAGCGCTCAGGCCCCCTGAAGCTGCCCAACATGGCGGCACTGGGACTTTTTCACGCCCACCGCGATGCGACAGGGAGCGTCGCGGACGGGGTGACGCTGCCGGATACGTTGACAGGCGCGTACGCCCACGCCAAAGAGATCTCCAGCGGTAAGGACACGCCCTCCGGCCATTGGGAAATCGCGGGGGTTCCGGTGCGCTTTGACTGGGGCTACTTTCTCGACAAAACCGAGAGTTTCCCGGCGGATTTGCTCGACAAGATTGTCACTGAGGCAAACCTCCCCGGCGTGATCGGCAACTGTCACGCTTCCGGCACCGAGATCATTGCCCGCCTGGGCGAAGAGCACATTGCCACCGGCAAGCCGATTGTGTACACCTCGGCGGATTCAGTGTTTCAGATTGCCGCTCACGAGGAGCACTTCGGCCTTGAGCGGCTTTACGCCCTGTGCGAGACCGTGCGCGAGCTCCTTGAGCCCTACAACATCGGCCGCGTCATTGCCCGCCCCTTTATGGGGGAACACAGAGACGAGTTCGCCCGCACCGGCAACCGCCGCGATTTCAGCATCGAGCCGCCCTCTCCCACGGTGCTGCAAAAGCTCGCCGAGGCCGGGGGCGAAGTGGTATCGATCGGCAAAATCGCCGATATCTACGCCCACTGCGGTATCACCCACAAGGTGAAAGCCAGCGGCCACGACGCGTTGATGGAGGCCACGCTCTCCGAGGTGGCGCGCACCGCCCCTGACGCTCATAATCGTGCGACCATGATCATGACCAATTTTGTCGATTTCGATTCGCTCTACGGCCACCGCCGGGACGTGCCGGGCTACGCCGCCGCCCTTGAGCACTTCGACGCCCGCCTGCCGGAGCTTCTCGCCGCGCTCGACGATGACGATCTGTTACTGCTCACCGCCGACCACGGCTGCGACCCGAGCTGGGAAGGCACCGAACACACCCGCGAATACGTGCCCGTGCTGGTATCTGGCGCCGGTTTCGCGCCCGGCCCCTTGGGCGAGCGCGCTACCTTTGCCGATATTGGCCAAACGCTCGCCGATTTCTTCGCGCTTTCCGCCATGGCCGATGGCGACAGCTTTTTATCGCATGCCGCATAAACCGCGCCACTGTCCACTAATCGCGTAGAGGAGACTTTAGATGGCCACCCCCCACATTAACGCTGCAAAAGGCGATTTTGCCGATACCGTGCTGATGCCAGGCGACCCGCTACGCGCTCAGTACATCGCCGAGACCTACCTGGAAGACGTTCGCCAGGTCAACGATGTGCGCAGCATGCTGGGCTACACCGGACGCTATCAGGGCCGTAAGATTTCGGTGATGGGCCACGGCATGGGGATTCCGTCGGTGTCGATCTACGCCAAGGAGTTGATTACCGATTACGGCGTTAAATCGATCATTCGCGTGGGCTCCTGTGGCGCGGTGCGCGACGACGTCAACGTGCGCGACGTGGTGATTGGCATGGGGGCCTGCACCGACTCCAAAGTCAACCGCATGCGCTTTAACGACCATGACTTCGCCGCCATTGCCGATTTTGACCTGACCCAGCACGCGGTGGCGGCGGCCGACGCGCAAAACGTCCCGGTGAAAGTCGGCAACATCTTCTCGGCGGACCTGTTCTACAACCCGCAAACCGAGATGGCCGAGTTGCTCAAGCGCTATGGCATTGTTGGCGTGGAAATGGAAGCGGCAGGTCTCTACGGCGTGGCGGCGGAGTTTGGCGCCCGCGCGCTGACTCTCTGCACCGTCTCCGACCACATTTTAAAAGGCGACTCGCTTTCAAGCGCTGAGCGCCAAACCACCTTCAATGACATGATGACCATCGCGCTGGATACGGTGCTGCGCGACGACGCCGCTTCCGCCTGAGTGGCCAACAGCGAGGAAAGAATATGACGCACCCCGTCGATCCGGTACTGGTCGAAACACTGCTGAAAACGCTGGGCAATGCCTACGCCCCCTACTCCCACCACCCCGTTGCGGCGGTGATGGAGAGCCCGGACGGCCAGCGCTTCGCCGGCTGCAACGTCGAGGTGGCCCATTACAAAGGAATTTGCGCCGAAGCCTCGGCGATTGCCGCCATGGTGAACGCCGGACAGCGCGCGCTTAAGAGTGTCTACGTGATGGGTCCCGGCGAGCACCTATGCACGCCCTGCGGCGACTGTCGCCAGCGCATTCGTGAGTTTGCCACACCCGGTACACGCATCATTGTGCTCTCCCATCAGGGGGAGACCCTCAAGACGTACACCATGGAAGCGCTGCTGCCCGATGCCTTTGGCCCAGAGAACTTGCCGCCGCGCTAAACAGCATGTGGTCAGGGTGGCCTAACCGTCCTAATATTCGTATTCTTACACGACGTTTTTACTGCGCCGTTTTTTGCGAGACAGCGCCAACTTGGCGCTGTCTCGCGGACTTAATCACGATCAGGAGAGTGCCATGGCCGGCCTGCTGCAAAACGTCGACCCCGACGGCTTACTGGAATATTCCGTGGTCTACACCGACCGCTCGCTCAACCACATGTCGCAGCAGTTTCAGGGTGTCATGCGCGACATTTCCGCGACGCTAAAAGAGGTGTACAACGCCCATAGCGCCGTGATCGTTCCCGGCAGCGGCACCTTCGGGATGGAAGCCGTCGCGCGTCAATTTGCCGTGGCGCAGAAGACCCTCGTGATTCGCAACGGCTGGTTTAGCTACCGCTGGACGCAGATCATCGAAATGGGCCGGCTCACCGACCAGCATACGGTACTAAAAGCGCGCCGCCTTGACGCGGATAACCCGCAGTCGCCCTTCCAGCCCGTTCCCGCTGAAGAAGCGGCCGAGCGCATTCGCGCCGAGAAACCCGCGGTAGTGTTCGCCCCCCAGGTAGAGACCTCGGCGGGCATTCTGCTGCCGGATGACTACATTCGTACCGTGGCCCAGGCCACCCGTGAAGTGGGCGGGCTGTTCGTGCTCGACGCCATCGCCGCCGGCACGCTGTGGGTGGATATGCAGGATTTGGGCGTGGACGTACTGGTAAGCGCGCCGCAGAAAGGCTGGAGCGGCTCGCCCTGCTGCGCCATGGTGATGCTCTCCGAACGCGCCACCGAATGGCTCAAGGAGACCCAAAGTAACAGCTTCGCCTGCGATTTAGGCAAGTGGCACAGCATCATGCAGGCCTACGAGAACGGCGGCCACGCCTATCACGCCACCATGCCCACCGATAGCCTGCGCCGCCTTCGCGACATCATGCAGGAGACCCGCGAATACGGTTTCGCCAAGGTGAAAGCGGAGCAGCAAGCGATTGGCCGTGAAGTCCGCGCCATGCTCAAACGCCAGGGCTTTGTGAGTGTCGCCGCCGAAGGGTTTGAAGCGCCCGGCGTCGTGGTGTGCTACACCGACGACAGCGGTATCATGGGCAAACTCGCCCAGGCGGGGGTGCAAGTCGCGGGCGGCGTGCCGCTGATGTGCGATGAAGGCGAGAACTTCCAGACCTTCCGCATCGGACTATTCGGCCTGGATAAACTGCACCACACAAAGCGCAGCGTCGAGAGCCTAGAGCGGGCCATTGAGAAAGCGCGCTAGCGATTAATCAGGATCGGCGTCATTCGGTTGGCGTTTGGCGTTCTCCTGGGTCTCCATGCCGCTTTTGAGCTCGTGCGTTAGCGGGTCGTAGTTGGGCCGCAGCTCATCTTTGACCGTGCCGCTCCAAAGCTTGGAGCCGACAAAATAGCCGGCACGCCCGATCACGTGCGCGGCCACCGGTGCTGTCAAAATAATAAAGATGATGATGGCCAGAGCGCGAGCCGCCACCGCCACCTCGGCAAAGTGCATGGCCACCGCCAACATCATGAACGTCACACCCAGCGCGGCGGCTTTGGTGGTCGCGTGCATGCGCGTGAGCAGATCCGGCAGACGCAGCAGGCCAACCGCCGCGAGCAGAATCAAAAGCGCCCCCAGGATGATTAACGTCCCCTTAATAAAATCAATCATCTCGCGGGCCTCCGCGTTCGAGAAAGCGTGCAAAACCGATCGTGGCGAGAAAGCCCATCAAGGCAATCACAATCGCCGCGTCGAGAAAGCTTGCCACATCGGTTTTGATCGTATAAACCGCGACTAATCCCACCACGGTGGTGGAAAAAAGCTCCAGCGCCACTACCCGGTCGGGAAGGCTCGGACCGCGCACGATGCGCACAAACACCAGAATAAGCGCCAAGCTCATAATCACTTGGCTAATGAGAATGACATGATCCATTAGCGAAATAGCTCCAGTGCCCGGTGCTCCATCTCTTTTAGGTTACGCCTTAGTTCTTCCTCATCATCGAGAAACATGGCGTGGATATATAGCACTTTGCGGTCATCCGAGACATCCAGGCTCAGCGTCCCTGGCGTCAGCGAAATTAAGTTAGCCACCAGCGTGATTTCCATCTCGGTGCGCGCGGATAGCGGCATGGCAATCACCCCCGGCTGCATGTGCCAGGGCGGAGTCACGATATCGAAGGCGACGCGCAAATTCGCTTGCGCCAGCTCCTTCATAAAGAACCCCAAAAACCCCACCATACGCGGTATTCGCGCCGGATAGCCTTTGAGCGAATCCAGATGGGGCTCAATCAGCACCAGTGTGATATAGCCAAACACCATCCCGACCAGCAGGTTCAGGCCTGAAAAGTCCCCGCTCAGCACCACCCAAGCGAGCCCCAGCAGCAAATTCCAGATGGCACCGGTCATGGTGTAACCTCCTGGTTGTCAGAGCGAGCCGACTCCCCCAAGACCGCTTCAATATAGCCCGCGGGATGAAAAAGCTGATCGCCGATCAGGTTCATCACCCGCATCACCGGTTCGGCGAATAGGCCAATAAAGACCGACAAGAGCGCTAAAATCACCACCGGGAGATACATCATCCACAAGCTGGGTTTCACCAGGCGGCCGTCATCGCCCGCCGGCGTGCTCTCTTTAGGTACCCGATTGTCATCGGGAAGCGCCTTCCAGAAAACCTCGTGCCAAATCTTCACCATCGAGTAGAGCGTCATCAGGCTCACCGCCAACGCGACGGCCGTGATGACGTAGGCCTCGGCCTCAATGCCGGCACGCACGATAACGAATTTGGCGAAAAAGCCCGACAGTGGCGGAATACCCGCGAGCGCGAACGCCGAGATAAAAAAGGCGACGGCAAGCCATGGGCGCTCGCGGTAAAGGCCGCCCATTTTTTTCAGCTGATAGGTGCCTTGCAGCCGGTGGGTAATGCCGCTGATCAAAAACAGGTTGGTTTTCACCACGATGTTGTGCACCACGGCGAACACTCCGCCCGCAATCGCCAGCGGCGTATAGAGCGCAAGCCCCAAGATCATGTAGCCAATCTGGCTGACGATATGAAACGACAAAATGCGCCGAAACTCGTACTGTGCGGCGGCTCCCAAGACCCCGGTCACCATGGTCAACCCCGCTCCCCATAGCAGGATGGTTTGGATATAGTCCATGGATTGGTCGAACAGCAGGGTAAAGACGCGAAACAGCGCATAGACGCCCACTTTGGTTAAAAGCCCGGCGAACAGTGCCGACACCGCCACCGGCGGTGTGTGGTAAGAGGCCGGCAGCCAGAAAAACAGCGGAAAGGCCGCTGCCTTAATCCCGAACGCGATCATGTACATCACGGCGAGCACTTCGAGCATGCCCTGATGCGCCACACGATCAAAGCGCAGCGCGATATCAGCCATGTTCAGCGTGCCGACGGTACCGTAGGTCAGGCCGATAGCGGTGAGAAAGATCACCGAGGCGAGCAGGTTCAGGGTGACGTACTTGATCGCTCCTTCCATCTGCGGTCGCTCACCGCCAAGAATTAACAGCGCGAAAGACGACACCAGCATCACTTCAAACCACACGTAGAGGTTGAAAATATCGCCGGTCAGAAAAGCGCCCGCCACTCCCGCCAGCAGCAGATGCATCAGCGGGTAATAGCCAAATTTTTCGTGCCCCCGGCCGGTGGTGGCGAGCGAATATATCCCAATCGCCAGACCAATGATGGCCGTCATCAACACCATCACAGCACTTAGGGTATCGGCGATCAGTGTAATCCCGAACGGCGCGGGCCAGCCGCCCATCTGCATGGTGATATAGCCATCCGTCAAGGTGACGATAAACAGCCAAAGGCTGACCACGAACAGGGCGATAGTGCCGGTGACGGCGATAAAGCGCTGCATCGGACGCGAACGCCAAAACAGCAACGAGATCGCCCCGGAGAGCAAGGGCAATAAGATAGGGAGCGCGACTTCAGGCCTCACGTATCGGTATCCTTCATTTTATCCAGATCATCCGCTTTGACGATTTCGTAAGCCCGCCGAATCAGCACCACCGCAAAGGCCAACACGCCAAAGGCAATCACAATCGCGGTGAGCACCACGGCTTGTGGCAGCGGGTCGGCGACTTCGCCTAGCGGCGCGGACAGGCCCTTGGGTATCAAGGGAGGCGCGCCTCGCGTCATACCCGCTGTGGTGAAAATCAGCAGGTTGGCGGCATTGGAGAGCAGCATCAAACCAATGACCAGTTTGACAATCGAGCGACGCAGCATGAGAAAGATCGCGGTGGCGTATAAAAGCCCTATTCCCATCGCCATTAGCGGCTCCATAGGTCACCTCCCTTTTTAGCTGCCCCTGTTATGACCTGTGGCTCATGGCTCATCTTTATCCACCTCCATCAGCGTCATCACCATGCCCGTCACCGAGCCAAGCACCGCGAGATACACCCCCATATCGAATATCAGTGGGGTAGAGGCTTTAAACTCGATCACCGGGATCGTCCACCACTGCGCGGTCATAAAGGGTTGATCAAGAAACCACGCGGGAAACACCGACACCATGCCCAAAAGCAGCCCAACGCCGATCAAGTCACGCGGGTCGACCATGCGCAGCACCTCTTTGGTCGCTGACACCCCAAAGGCAAAAAGGTAAAGCGTGAACGCACCGGCGGCGACCAATCCGGCGATAAACCCTCCTCCTGGCTCGTCATGACCCCGCAACAGCAAAAACACCGAGAACAACAGCTGCAACGGCATCAAAAAACGCGCCGCGGTATTGAGAATAATCGTGCCTGACTTAACCATCGTAAGTCTCCTTGCGCGCCGGTGGCTTGTTCTCGGGCGCTTTACTGCCTTCCGCTTGGCCATTGCCCGCTATGTTGTGCCCGTGGCGCAGTTTGAGCATGGCAATCACGCCAATCGCGGCGAGCGCGAGGACAAACATTTCACCCAGGGTATCCAGGGCGCGGTAATCGACCAAAATCACGTTGACGATGTTCAGCCCGTGGGCCAAGGGCACGCTATTCTCCACCATGTACTGGGAGATGGGTTCAAACTGCTGAATGCTCCACGCGGTAAGGATCAAAAGGCAGATCAGTATCCCCACAATAGCGGCCACAATCCCATCGCGAATGCGCTCAAGACTGCTGGAAAGATTGGAGAAACGTGGTAGCCGGAACAATACCAACACCAGCAAAATCACCGTCAGGGTTTCCACCAGCAGCTGGGTAATGCCTAAGTCGGGCGCGCTGAAAAGGATAAAAATCAGCGCGATCGAAAAGCCCATGACGCCCACGGAAACCACGGCCCCCAGACGCGAACGCGAAATAGCGGCAAATAGCGCGCCCATGGCCATCATGCCCACCACCACCACTTCGTGGAAACGTACATCAAACTCCAAGGTGATAATTGGCGAATGGCGCACCAGCAGCGACGTCCCCACCAGCGTAGAGAGTGTTAGCAGCATGATAAGAATGTAGTTGCGCATGTAGCCGTTCTGCAGCAGCCGCGTTTGCCACTCGGAAAAACGCACAATGGCCGCCATGACGGCCTCATAACCGGCTTCTGGGCTGTAGCGCATGAGCGGGGATAGCAGCAGCAGTTGTGCGCGAATGCGATCCCAGCGCCTGAAGAGCCAGTAGCCCAAGGCCAGGCTCACCACCGTCATCACAAGGGGTAAATTCACCCCGTGCCAGAGCGAGAGATACGCCTCGACGGACTCCCCCGCGACCGCCGATACTGCAGCGGTCGTTATCCCGGTCAAAAGTGATGGCACCACGCCAAGCAGCAGTGACAAACCCGCAAGCAAGGCAGGCCCGATCAGCATGGCCAGCGGTGCCTCATGGGGTACGCTCGGTGTTTGGTGGCGCTTGCCATAAAACGGACGCAGCGCAACAATGGCTGCCACGGCAATGGTCAGAAACGCCGCGGCAAAAGCCAACACGATTAAAAGCCCCCGAAAGCGACTCGCCTCCAGTACGGACTCAAGCATCAACTCCTTGCCAATAAAGCCCAGTAGCGGCGGCACTCCGGCAAGCGACAGTCCGGCGATCAGTGCCACGCCCGCGGTAATCGGCATGAGCGGGCGCAAGCCCCCCATCGCCGTCACGTCCTTGGTGCCCGTTTCGTGATCCAAAATGCCGGCCAGCATAAAAAGCGCCCCTTTGTAGAGCGAATGGGCAAGCAGAAACCCGACAAAGGCGACCATGGCACCTTGCGTGCCAATGCCCAGCAACATGGTCAGCGTTCCTAGCGCCATAATCGTGGAGTACGCCAGTAGCTTCTTGATATTGGTGAACTGAATGGCCATAAAGGCGCCGGTAAACATGGTCACACCGCCCACTAGCGTCAGTGTCCCCACCCAGAGCTCCGTGCCGCCTAGCTCCGACTGCAGCCGCGCCAATAAATAGATACCCGCCTTAACCATCGTCGCCGAATGCAGATACGCGGAGATCGGCGTGGGCGCGGCCATGGCATTGGGAAGCCAGAAATGAAAGGGAAACTGCGCCGACTTGGTAAAAGCGCCCAACATCAAACAGATGAGCATCGGCGTATAGAGCGTGTGCTCGCGCAGGTCAGTCTCTAAAGCGGCAATCTCATGAAGCGACCAACTGCCACTGGCCACACCCAAAAGCGTCAAGCCCGCCATCAGGGCAAGGCCCCCCGCCACGGTGACAAAAAGCCCTTGCCGCGCTGATTTTCGCGCTTCGAGATCGCCGTGATTAAAGCCAATCAAAAGGTAGGAGGTGATGCTGGTCAGCTCCCAAAATACAAAAATCGTCAGCAACCCATCGGCCAGCACCAGCCCCAGCATCGACGCCATAAACGCCATGAGGGCAACGTGAAAGCGAGCTAAATCGGGGTGGCCTTTCAAATACTCACCGGCATACACCAGCACACAGGTCCCAATGACAGTGATCAAAAGACCAAACAGCAGCGATAACCCATCGAGCAGAAACGACAGGCTAATTCCCAGAGACGGCACCCACGCCCACTCTAGCAGCAAAGGCCCCTCGGTGAAGACCGTCGGTGCCTGCAAGAACAACCACACCGCCAAAAGCGCCGGAAAAAGGGCCAGCACCATGCTGGTTCGCTCCGCAAACCAGCGTTGCAGCAGCGGTGATGTCGCCGCCAACACAAAACCCAGCAACACGGCCACCTGAATCAAGAGACTCTCCTTATTGGCTGCATCGTCATGGGCAACAAACTCATGGGCAATACCGTCATGGGCAGACCCTCTTCATGGCAACAAGAGAAAAGGCATGAATGGTTATAACAAAAAGTCGTAACTCATTATAGCCGTAGCAGAAGTACAAACGGCGAGCATTACGCTCGCCGTTGCGTTCACTGCTTTTTGCACAGCCACCGATTAGCCAAGCCAGCCGCCCAACTCGTTATTAACCACCTGCAGCAGCGCTTCGATATGGTCGTCACGGTCGTTCAGGCAAGGGATATAGGTAAACGTCTCACCCCCGGCTTCCATGAAGCTATCGTGAATCTCCTCCTGGATCTCCTCCAAGGTTTCCACGCAGTCTGAGGAGAACGCTGGGGACACCACGGCGATATGCTTGTGGCCTTGTTTTGCCAACTCCGCAACGTGATCCACCGTCTGCGGCCCCACCCACTTCTCCGGGCCAAACTGCGACTGAAACGCGGTGTCGACCTCTTCTTGGGTAAACCCGAGCTTTTCGCGTAGCAAGCGTGTGGTCTTCTGGCATTGGCAGTGGTAGGGGTCGCCTTCCAGCAAGTAGCGCTCTGGAACCCCATGATAACTGGCCACAAGTTTGCTTGGCCGCCCCTCCAAACCGTCGTAAGCCTCCTGCACCGAGTTCGCCAGTGCTTGAATATAGGCAGGATGCTCGTAGTAAGCGGGCACGGTGCGAATAGACGGCTGCCACTTCATTTTCATTAAGGTGCGAAAGGCCTGATCGTTCGCCGTGGCCGTCGTCGGCGAGCCATACTGCGGATACAGGGGGAAGAACACGATCCGCTCGCAGCCCTTCTCTTTCATGCGGTTCAGCACGCTCTCCGTGGACGGGTTGCCATAGCGCATGCAGAAATCCACCTCGACATCATCGCCGTAAAGCGCCTTGAGGCGTTCGGTCATTTTTTCCGTCTGCGCGCGGGTAATGGTCAACAAAGGACTTTCGTTTTTTTCCGTGTTCCAAATCCCCTTGTACGCCTCACCGGAAGAGAAAGGCCGCTTGGTCAAAATCACCAGCTGCAAGAGCGGCTGCCACTTCCAGCCGGCATAATCGACGACACGCTTATCGGAGAGAAATTCACTGAGATAGCGGCGCATTGACCAGTAGTCGGTGTTATCAGGGGTCCCTAGGTTTGCCAGCACCACCCCCACTTTTGCTCGAGCAATAGGGGGGTGATCACTAGGGGCGTGGGCCAAACGGCCTTCACCGGGCTGATCCATCGCAACATCGGTGGTCATGCAAATCTCCTCTCGCAGCGCCACTTGGGCGGACACGTAATTTGTGGGTTTAGCTTAGCATTTTTCGGCAAACGGGCGGCATGAAGTTATACTATCAACATTATTTGTATAACTATAGGCAAACCCATGTCCAAGCCGTTGATTCTTGTGTTGGGTGATCAGCTATCGCTCTCACTGCCTACGCTACGCCATGCGCCTGAAAACGCTGTAGTCGCCCTGTGCGAAGTAGCGGATGAGGCGCACTACGTCCCCCACCATATTCACAAAATCGGCCTCTTTTTGGCGGCAATGCGACACTTTGCCCAGGCCCTGCGCGAAAAGGGCTTCACCGTTCATTACACCGCCCTGGACGATCCTGATAACACGCACGCTATCATCAGCGAAGCCGAACGCTTAGCGACCGCTTACGACTGTGACCATATTGAAGCGGTCCGACCCGGCGAGTGGCGGCTTTGGCACGCCATGAAAAAACGCGAAACCGCCGAGCGTCCTTGGCGGTTGATCGAAGACGACCGCTTTTTCACCACGCCTGAGGATTTTGCCCAGTGGGCCAAGGGGCGCAAGCAGCTGCGCCTGGAGTATTTTTATCGCGAGCAGCGCAGGCACACCGGCCTTCTGATGAAAGACGGTGAGCCGGCAGGCGGACAGTGGAACTTTGATCACGACAACCGCGAGCCGCTATCCGAGAACGTAGAGCCCCCTCGCCCGCCGCAGCACCGTCAAGATGCCCTCACCCGCGAGGCGCTAGCGGTGGCCCAGCAGCATTTTGGCCATCACATGGGGACGCTTGAGACGTTCAACTGGCCGGTCACGCGGCGACAGGCGCTCGCGGATCTGCGCCACTTTATTGATCACAGCCTGCCCGATTTTGGCCGCTATCAAGACGCCATCAGCGATACCGACCCTTTTCTGTTTCACTCGCGTTTAGCGGTCGCGATGAATATAGGCCTTCTCTCACCGCGCGAGGTATGCGCCGCCGCCGAGAAGCAGTACGAAAAAGGCCGCGCACCGATTAACGCAGTGGAGGGCTTTATTCGGCAGATTCTTGGCTGGCGGGAGTACGTGCGCGGCCTGTACTGGACGCAAATGCCCGGTTACAAGCGCGAAAACCGGCTGGGTTTTTCCCGTGATTTGCCGGCCTTTTACTGGGACGGCAACACCGATATGCGCTGCCTGCAGCGCGCGATCGAGATGACCATCGACAACAGCTACGCCCACCATATTCAGCGCCTGATGGTAACCGGCAACTTCGCGCTGCTGTGTGGCGTGAAGCCTGAGGCACTGTGTGATTGGTACTTGGCGGTCTATGCCGACGCCTGTGAGTGGGTCGAACTGCCCAATACGCTCGGCATGGTGCTCCACGCGGATGGCGGCTTGATGGGCTCAAAACCTTACTGCGCCTCAGGTAAGTATATCGACAAGATGTCCGATCACTGCCAACACTGTCGCTACACACCAAAACAGGTCACCGGACCCAAGGCGTGCCCGTTGAATAGCCTCTATTGGCACTTTCTGGCCACCCATGAAGGCGAACTACGTGCCAACCCGCGTATGAAGCTGATATATGGCGCACTCGACAAAATGAAAGAGGAAAAACGCGACGCCATGCGGCAACAGGCTGAAGCATTCCTGACCCAACTCGAGACAGAATCAAGTTACGGAAAACCCTTCCATGTCAAGGGCTACTACTCATCCGACGATGGACGCAACGACTAACCCCTACCCCGAGAGGAGCGAAATGAGCCGTTTTTATCCGTTGAACGCCAAGGCGCCCGTCACCCTATTTCACGACGGTCACTGCCCCTTTTGTCGCGTTGAGGTTGCCTGGCTTGGCAAGCACCGCCACCGCGAGCACGTTAAGCTCGTGGATATCCAAGCTCCCTCCTTTCACGCCGACGCGCACGCGACCGACTTCGCCACCATGATGGGAAAGCTGCATGTGCTGGATAGTCAAGGGCAGTGGTATATCGGAATGGATGCCAGCCGGGCCCTCTATGCTGTGTTGGGCTACCGGCGGCTGGTGTGGCTCTCTTGCTTACCCGGTTTGCGCGGCGTGATGGACGCGGCCTACCGCTTTTTTGCGCGACGCCGGGTCAAGCTGGGTCGCTGGTGGGAAAAACGCAGGTTAAAAAACCAACGGCATACGTGAGGTTAGGGGCTCACTGTAGTGAGCGTCGCGGCCAATCACCTCGTCATGGGGCACATGCTGTACCAGATACGCGCGATGGATGCCGGCCCGTTTTAACTCGTTGTAAACGTCATCGAGTGAGCGAAACAGCATCGGCTTGCCCCGCTGGGTCAACATGTGCCGCTTGCCCTCTACGTCTTCTAGCTCAGCTTGATAGAAACGGCTGCCCGCATGCGTAATAACGCGAATTTCGAAGTTATCGTGCTTTTCGACAAATGCCTTAAGCGCTTTGAGTTCCATGGATCCCTCCTGTTATGAACCTTATAGTTATTGATGTCATATCGCTGGGTGTGCCACTGGGTGTCTGCATTAGTAGGGTTTAGCATGACGCGACCTAGTGACACTCCCATGGCGTTTTCATTTCAACCTTATGACGATCACAATATAGGAGAGTTCCCCACTTATTCACACTAGGTCAGGGTTAAAGCACACGTCAGGGCGCTGCATCGCGTCTTTCGACTACTGATACTCCGAAGGGTCGATCGCTTTGCCCAGCGAGTTGCGGTCAATCCAATTACCCGCTTTGGTCTCTTTATAGCGAAAGACCACTTGGTCGCCAATCGCGACCGGCAACTCAGCATCTTCGGTCTGATAGCTGTACTTCTCGCCATCGACGGTGAGAAAGTAGCGGTAGAGATCCGGCATACCCAACCACTCTTTAAACGGCCCTTCGCGCTCCATTGCTTGCAGTTCGCCCCGCGCTTGAAGTTTGGGTGTACGCTGCCGATTACCGCGTCGAAAACCACCTGCCATCGCTAATCCCCTCTGGTATGAAATCATGGATAAATAAGCGTAAAGGGCTGCGCATTATACGGGCTCGCCGCTAAGGCTCAAGTCAGTCGCCAAATGCCTCACCGTAGCTATCCGGCGCCAAGTCCTCAAAGCGCGTGTATTTACCGATAAACGCCATGTGAACCGTCCCAATTGGGCCGTTACGCTGCTTGCCGATAATCAGCTCCGCCAGCCCCTGGTTATCCGGGTTGTCTGGGTTGTACACCTCATCGCGATACACAAAGGCGATAACATCTGCATCCTGTTCAATCGCGCCGGAGTTATGACTGACAATGCCATCGGCTAACCAACACGCATTACCGGGCACGGTGAGGTCAAAGACCTCCTCCTCACCACAGGCCCGAATATCCACCACTCGATCCCAAAACATATCACTACTGGCAAGCTGTTTTAGCGTGTCGTTTTGCAGAAGATTGGCATAACTTTCAAGCGTCTCCCGGGAGGGATCAAAATTAAAGTGCGCAGTACCTCCGTAAGAGGTTCCTCGTAAAGAAGCCATCTTGCGCTGGCTAATACCTTGAGCCTGCATCTGATTTTTCACATAACTAAAGACGTCTCGCGGCAGCGTATCCAGATTCGTATTGCTCTTCAGCTCTTCTTTCAAAAGCCGTTCCACAATGGGTGCCTGATGCCCAAATGCGCCTACAAAAGACATGTAGCGACGCTGCTGCTCTGCACCTGATACATCAAGGGTAAACCAACCTTGTCCATTACCCGAGATCACATTCCGGATACGCCCGACGATACCAAATCTCAGTAAGAGTGCTGCGATATCATCGATCAACTTGCGGCTAACTGTGGTGAAGTAGAGGCGTACACGGTGGTTTTTATCTTGCGTGATGCTTCCGTCAGTCGCCCAGATATGCCGCAAAAATAGAGCAAGCTGATCATCAGAGAGCTGAAATACTTCATTAGGGATATGCTTTTCAGCCGAACGCTGCCCAAATATTCCCAGGTCTTTCAACCACCTGCCAACTCCAGCGGGATGCCAACGGTTTCCGTTCCCGGCAATGACCAATTGATGCCAATTGCCACGCCCGGCGTGCCGCGTCACCGTTGAGCCAAACGCTTCAGCTGCATCAGTCACGGCTTGGCTATTGGCTTCACATGCGGTCGTGTAACGCAGAGGCTGGTGCTTAATGTAGCTGCCATCACCGAGTAAATGGGCCAGTAATATAATGGCCTCCTCTCTCCAAACTTTGGGGGAAGTAGGCTCACTGACCTTTCGTGCAACAGCAAGGCGATCGCCTACCTTAAGCTCATTAATCCGCTTCCAATCAAACAGCCCCTTTAAACGGTGCTCAGCGGTACAACGTATCTGTCGACCACTCGCCAGCTTGACTTCAAAAACCGGTTTTTTTCCAACAGACCAAACTAAATCACTATAAGCTGGCTGGATACTTCCCTGCTCATTAACAGACAAAACCGCCGGTGTTTTACCTACCAGCTCCGCAATGGGTACTCTTTGCCCATCTGCCAACATCACCCGCGTATCGCCTGTGACACACTCACGAAGATCCGACATCACCGGGCGTTTGTTGGGGCGCTGCTCAAGGGAGCGGTTAAGCTGCGACAGTGCCACCACCGGGCAGTTAAACTCTTTGGCTAACCCTTTCAGTGAGCGAGAAATTTCGGAAATTTCACCGGTGCGATTTTCCGAAAAACCGGGGATCTGCATCAGCTGCAGATAGTCGATCATGATCAACGCCATGTTGCCGTGCTCGCGCACCACCCGGCGAATCCGCGAGCGCATTTCGTTGGGCGAAAGGGCCGCGGTATCATCGATAAAGAGCTGTTTATCCTTGAGCAGATTAACCGCAGACGTTAGACGCGGCCAATCCTCGTCTTCTAACTGACCGGTACGCACACGCGTTTGATCAATCCGTCCCAGCGAAGAGAGCATCCGCAACATCAACGATTCCGCCGGCATCTCCATGGAGAACACCATGACCGGCTTATCGCTGGAAATCACGGCATGTTCGACGATATTCATGGCGAACGTCGTGTTGTGAACACAAATATCTTCGGCGATGAAGTTATGCGTCTCATCCACCGTTAAATCAAAGACTTGCTGCATGCCAAGCGGCTCAATGGAGACAACCTCATCCCAATAAATATCGGAAGCCGCTAAATTTTCGAGGTAAGCATCCCCCCCTAACAACCGGGCAAACTCAGCCGCTCGGTGACGTGATAAACAGCGCTCACTACGGCCTGATAAGTGCGGGTTATACCCTACCGGTAAGGGTGCCTGCGTTTGCTCGAACAGCTCGCGCCAAGAACGCTCGCCTTTTTTAGCCAGCACATAACGATTAACCGATGGAGGCAAGCTATCGCGGTTGCTATGTATGCGCTTAGTGTCAATACAGGCGCTAAGCGCTTCTAATGCCCCCTCTTTGCTGAAGATCTCCACTTCCCGGATAAAACGTTTTTGACTAGTCTGATCAAGGATTTCAAGCTCCCAAGGAGATTGGCACAGATTGGCATCGCGGCTCTTTTTCTCACGAATTTTGCTCAAAATACCAAAGCGCAGTAGCAGATGTTGCACATCGCGGATCAACTCACGGCTTGACGATGCGTAGCTGATGCGCCCTTGGCCGTTTGCTTGGACAAAGGCGCTGCCATCACAGGCAAAGAGTCGGTTGAGAAATAGTGCCAACTGCTGTTTGGGCAAACGAAATATGCACTCCGGCATCCGCTTATCTAATGCCTTTTTTGCCCATACACCATGCACTTCAAGGAAGTGCCTCACGGGGTTAGGGGCATTTTTGGCCATGGCGGTATAGTCAGACGCAGAGTCGTCAACCGTTAAAGGTATATTCAGCGTCTCGCAAAGACGCATAAACGTTGGCTCAATGGGAACGGCCTTACCACTGCACCAGGCACTCACCGCCGCTTTACTCACATTTAGCAACGCAGCTAGCGCCTCCCCTGTCATGCTCTGCGCCTGGAGCTTCTCACGTAAGGTTTGTGAAAACTGCGCTCGCAATGGCTTTAAGCGTGCCGCATCGCGGCTCACCCGCAAAGTAGGTGTTCGATCAACGCTTTTTTGGGTATTTTCTACCAAACGGCACGTTACCCCAGGAAAATGGCTCACCGCTTGCGCAAAGTCAGCACGTAGCTCGGCGCTGGCGTTGGTGAACATGGGGCAGGTTTGCGTTGTGCCGCCGTCGGCCAGCATATAGGCCAAGATTTTTACTTGGTGCTCAGGCATTGCCTCGTGGCCAAATACCGGTATTTCGCGGGGTACCGCGATGCGCTCGCCAACGGCTATTTTTTGCAGCGGCTGCCAACCATCGCCGGTTAAAAACGGGTGCGTTAGCGTTGTCGCCACTTCTCTGCCTGTCGCGGTACGCACACGGAAAACCGGCTTTTCACCATCATCGACAAACGCCGATGCATGTGAGCGTCTCAGCTTAAAATCATCAGTTAACGTCAGCAGCGGCGCTTGTTGACGAGCCACTAGCTCATCAATGGTGACCAGCGCACCACTTTCCGGGTCGACCAGCCGCGAGCCACTCATCAAGCATTTCCCCATCGAGGGCCGTCCGGCAATGATGACCATATCGGAGGGCTGCAACCCGGAGGTCATTTCGTCCAAGTCGCGGAAGCCGGAGGAGAGGCCGGTCATCTCGCCTTTGAGATTGAAAAGCTCATCAATACGGTCAACTGCTTTGGTCAGAAGGTCACTCATGCCGATAGGACCGCCGGTTTTGGGTCGCTCCTCGGCAATTTGAAACACGAGCCGCTCGGCTTCGTTTAACAGCTCATCGGCGGGGCGCCCTTGCGGTGCAAAAGCCCCTTCGGCGATTTGGTTCGCTGCCCGAATCAGCTTACGCAGTGTCGCACGCTCGCGGACAATATCGGCGTATGCACGAATATTGCTTGCAGAGGGGGTATTGCGCGCCAGCTCGGCAAGAAAGGCCAACCCTCCGACGGTATCCAGCTGATCGCGCCCTTCGAGGGCTTCGGACAGTGTGACCACGTCAAGCGGCTGCCCTGCTTCGGCAAGATGGCTCATCACGTTGAAGACCAAGCGGTGTTCGTAGCGATAAAAGTCATCGGCGACGAGGCGATCCGAAATGTTGTCCCACGCCTGATTATCAAGCATTAACCCGCCCAGTACCGATTGCTCGGCTTCCAGGGAGTGTGGAGGCAGTTTCAGCGCTGCCGTTTCTTGATCAGCGGGGTCTTGCATCACGATCTCCTTCGCTCAATCGCCATGGCCAAACAGAGGGAATATCCTAACGGGGGGAGCATGCTATCACTAGCGTGACGGGCTGTTTCCAAGGACAAATGTACCGTCAAAAAGGATAGGGTTTCTTTTTAAGACAAAAACAAAGGGCGCGGGAATTCCCGCGCCCTTTGAGGCGTCAGCGTTGGCGAGAGCGTTTACTCTGCGACAACGACCACGCGAACAACGGCATCCACTTCAGCGTGCAGGTGGAGGTCGATGTCATATTCGCCAGTCTGGCGAATCGGGCCTTGCGGCATACGCACTTCGCTCTTCGCCACTTCGATACCGGCGGAAGAGATAGCGTCCGCCAGGTCGCGCGGGCCGATTGAGCCAAACAGTTTGCCTTCTTCACCGGCTTTCGATACCAGCGAAAGCTCGATGTCGTTAAGCTGCTCAGCGCGCGCTTCGGCTTCTGCCTTACGCTCTGCAGCCTGGGCTTCAAGCTCAGCACGCTGGGCTTCGAAGGCGGCAATGTTATCCTTGGTGGCCGGAACGGCTAAGCCGTAAGGTACCAAGTAGTTACGACCGTAACCGGGCTTAACGGTGACTTTGTCACCCAGGCCGCCCAGCTTACCAATTTTATCGAGCAGAATGACTTCCATCTCGTAAACCTCTTGTCAATTGCTGCGGGCAAGGCGTGCGCGAACGTTCGCGAATGTATCAATTAACCCTAACAGCAGCACAATGAGAATCGTGGGCCACGTGGTGATGAGCAGTATATAAAAAGCCACCAGCCACAGCCCGTTCATCCCCTTTAATCCAATAACACCATGCACCAGCGCGATACCCGCGACCAGCAGTGGCACCCAGATAAGCATCGAAAAGGCGGGTAGTCCGAAGAGCACACTCACCACACCCACCACCGCAAGAACCGCTAGCTCTTTTGGCGCCAGCCGCAGCGCATGAAACTCCTCGCGAAAGCCGCCCGGGTTGTAGAGGCCCGCTTGCCAACTGCGCGCTAATACCAAGCAAACAGTAGCCGCAATCAGAACCACTAACCCCGTGACGCCACCCACCACAAGCTCGGCCAGGGTTTGCGTATCATAGCCTTGCTGGGACAGCTCACTGAGCACGCTATTGACCTCTTGCGAACTCTCGCGCAGCTGAGTCAGCATAGCCTCGGTGCTGCCTGGCGGGGTAAAAATACCTATCTGCACCATTACAGCGGCGGCGATAGCGCCGGCGATGAGCGCCTCGCTCCAGCGCATACGCTCGCGTAGCACCACCGCCATTAAGGTCACCAGCAGAACACTGGCCAGCGGTATCACATCGCCTTGCATCCACCACCATCCGGCGGGAAGCGCGGCAGCGATAATCACGGGTAGCGCAGGTGCAAACCCTTTACGTAACGTGACAAGCCCAGCAATCGCCGCCCCCAGCCAAAAAAGCCAAGGGATTAATGACGCAAGGGCCGCGCCGCCTACAGCGTAAGGCGTCGCCTGCATCAACCAACGGGCGAGTGCCAGCATCACATTAACAACTTACTGGTGGCTATCGGTATAGGGCAGCAGTGCTAGGTAGCGCGCGCGCTTAACGGCGCTTGCCAGCTGGCGCTGATAGCGTGCTTTGGTGCCGGTGATACGGCTCGGAACGATCTTGCCGGTTTCGGTGATGTAAGCCTTTAGCGTGTCCAGATCTTTGTAGTCGATCTGCTTGACGCCTTCAGCGGTGAAGCGGCAAAACTTACGGCGACGGAAAAAACGTGCCATGGATAAGCTCCTTTATACGTGCGGTGAGGGTGAATTAAGCGGTTTCTTCGCGCGGCTTCTCTTCGCGACGCGGACGCTTCTCTTCAGCCGGCTTCATCATCGGTGAGGCTTCGGTGATCGCTTCTTTGCAGCGCACAACCAAGCTGCGGATGATGGCGTCGTTGAAGCGGAAGATGTTCTCGATCTCTTCGAGCGTCTCGCCGGTGCACTCAACGTTCATCAGCACGTAGTGGGCTTTGTGGATCTTGTTGATCGGGTAAGCCAGGTGACGGCGGCCCCAATCTTCTAAGCGATGCACAGTGCCACCGTTTTCGGTCACGATGCTGGTGTAGCGCTCGACCATAGCCGGCACTTGCTCGCTCTGATCCGGATGGACCATAAACACGATTTCGTAATGACGCATGGAATCTCCTTGCGGTTTGGCAGCTTCCATTGAGACGTTAACCGTTGGCGGCACGCACACAAGGAAGCAAGGAGTTAACTGAAATGCAATTTGCACCACTCACTTAAGCGCCAACGCTTAAGCAGTCGTGCTAAGGCATCAAGCAGTGCTGGTCGTGAACCAGCCGGTATAACAGCCTGCGCCTGTTTACAAGGCAAACAGGCGCAAGCATTTTAGTGGGGCATGGGTTAACTTGCAAGCTGGCGTTGGCGCACCGCTTCAAACAGGCAAATGCCGGTGGCAACAGACACATTAAGACTGGAGACTTGGCCTGCCATCGGCAACTTAGCGAGATGATCACACGCTTCACGGGTTAAGCGCCGCATGCCCTTCCCTTCGGCCCCCATCACTAGGGCAACGGGGCCGGTGAAGTCGATCTCGTAGACGCTCGCGCTGGCCTCCCCCGCCGTGCCGGTGATCCACACCCCGGCGTCCTTGAGCTTGCCCAGCGTGCGCGCGAGGTTGGTGACCTGGTAAACCGGCACGGTCTCCGCCGCGCCGCACGCCACTTTACGCACCGTCGCGTTGAGCGGTGCGGCCTTATCCTTCGCCACGATCACGCCGTGCGCCCCAGCGGCATCGGCGCTGCGCAGGCAGGCGCCGAAGTTGTGTACGTCGGTGACGCCATCAAGCACCAGAAAGAGCGGCGGCGTCGCCGGCTGCCAAGCGCGTAGCTTCAACAGTAACGACTCCTCCCCCTCTGGCGTCAGCGGCGGACAAAAAGCCACGACGCCCTGATGCGCGGCCCCTTGGGTAAGCTGATCCAGCGCCTCGCGCGGCTGCTCTTTCACGCTGGCACCGGCGGACTCGGCACGCGCGACAATGGTGTGCAGGCGCTTGCCCGCGCCCTGCTGCACCCATAGCACCTTCGGCGACTCACCGCGCTCTAGCAGGCTTTCCAACGCATGGACGCCAAACACCTGCTCTAAGCCCTCAGGCGGGCGTGGCCCGCGACGCGAAGAAGATGCTTTCACCCTGACCTCCGCGGACCACGACGCGAACGGCCCGAATGACGCCCCTTCTTGGACTTATCCTCGGAGGCGCTTTTTTCACTTGCCGCCCGACGCTTACGTGGCTGACGGCGTGGGCGTGGTTTGTCGTCAGTGAGGCTGAAGTCGATTTTGCGCTCATCCATATCCACACGCGCCACCTGAACCGTGACCCCGTCACCCAAGCGATACGAGGTGCCGGTACGCTCGCCCTTAAGACGGTGCTTTTCCGCTTCGTAGTGGTAGTAATCGGACGGTAGCGATGTCACATGCACCAGCCCTTCGACAAAGAACTCATCGAGGCGCACGAAGAGGCCAAATTGCGTCACGGACGCCACCGTGCCTTCAAAGGTTTCGCCGAGCTTATCGGACATAAACTCGCACTTCAGCCAGCTCTCAACGTCGCGGGTCGCGTCATCCGCGCGGCGCTCGGTCATGGAGCAGTGCTCGCCGAGCTCGACCATTTGCTCAAAGGTATAAGGGCACCACTTACTCGGCGGCTCGACCGGCGCGCCCTCTACGCGCAATACGGTATTGGTTTGCCGTGGGCCACGCAGCACCGAGCGAATCGCACGGTGCACCAGCAGATCCGGGTAGCGGCGAATCGGCGAAGTAAAGTGCGCATAGGCCTGATACGCCAAGCCAAAGTGGCCCTCGTTTTGCGGTGAGTAGACCGCCTGGTTCATCGAGCGCAGCATCACCGTCTGAATGATGTCGGCATCGGGGCGGTCGGCGATGGTTTCGCGTAGCGTCTGGAAATCTTGCGGGGTGGGATCGTCGCCCCCCGGCAGGGTCAGTCCCAGCTCGTTCAAGAACAGGCGCAGTTTATCCAGTCGCTCGGGGGTTGGCTTTTCGTGGATGCGGTAGAGCGCCGGTAGGTCGTGCTTATCCAAAAAGCGTGCCGTTGCTACGTTGGCCGCGAGCATGCACTCTTCGATGATCTTGTGTGCCTCGTTGCGGCTGCGCGGCACGATTTTCTCGATCTTGCGCTCTTCGTTAAAGATGATCGCCGTTTCGGTGGTGTCAAAATCGATCGCCCCCCGCGCTTCCCGCGCCTCGCGCAGTAACGTATAGAGCTCGTGAAGATTATGCAGCGGCGTCACGAGGTCGCGATACTCCTCGCGCAGTGTGGCGCCCTCGTCACTCTCTTGATCCAAGATGGCCGCGACCTTGTTGTACGTCAGGCGCGCATGCGAGTTCATCACCGCTTCATAGAAGCGGTAACGGCTAATCGCCCCGGTCTTGGAGATATTCATCTCGCAGACCATCACCAGACGGTCGACTTGCGGGTTAAGCGAACACAGCCCGTTGGAGAGCAACTCCGGCAGCATGGGAACCACTTGGCCGGGGAAATAGACCGAGTTGCCGCGCGTGCGCCCCTCGTCATCCAGCGGCGCACCCGGACGCACGTAATGGGAGACATCGGCAATCGCCACCAGTAGCTTCCAGCTACCGGATTTGGTTTTCCAGGCGCAGACAGCGTCGTCAAAGTCTTTGGCGGATTCGTCATCGATGGTGACCAGGGGCACATCGCGCAGGTCAACGCGATTCTGCTTGTCATGCTCGGCCACTTCCGCGGAGATCGTGGCGATTTGATCCATCACCTCCGGCGGAAACTCGGCGGGGATGTCGTAGCTGCGGATGGCAATGTCAATTTCCATGCCGGGGTCCATGCGTTCACCCAGCACTTCCACGACCTCGCCCACCGGCTGAACGCGCGTCTCCGGCTGCTGCGTAATGGTCGCGGAAATCACCTGGCCATCTTTTGCCCCGCCATTAGCACTGTGCGGAATGATGACTTCTTGGGTAATGCGCGGATTCTCCGGAATCAAAACGCCAAATTCGGGGGTGTTACTGCGGTAAACGCCGACCATGGTTTGCGTATTGCGCGCCAGCACCTCGACAATCGTGGCCTCATCGCGACCCCGGCGATCGCGGCCGCTGACCCTCACCAGCACATGGTCGCCGTGAAAGACGCGCCGCATCTGCCGCGGGGGTAAAACAAGATCGGGCTTTTTGCCATCATCGCGCAGCACAAAGCCAAAGCCATCGCGATGGCCCAGCACTTTCCCTTTGATCAAGTCGAGCTTATCAATCAGGGCGTAGGCACCGCGACGATCGCGCAATACCTGGCCATCGCGCTCCATAGCGGCAAGACGACGGCGCACCGCTTCTTGCAGGTCTTCATCGTCAAGACCGAGCATGCGACTCATGTTTTCATGTGTCATCGGTTTGCCGTAAGCTTCTAGGGCTTCTAGCAAATATTCCCGGCTGGGTGCGGGATTATCGTATTTATGCGCTTCACGGCTGGCGTGCGGATCATCACTTAACGACCAGTGCTTCATAGAGTCAACATCCTTGATGGCGTTATGGACAGACAGTGAGACATCGCGGGTGCCGTACACCGCGAGCGAGTGGGTTCAGCGCGATAGGCGCCAAAAAATGCGTGGTTTTGTTTGGTCATGCCCGCAGTATAGCGCCGCCAGGTCAATCACCCAACCGTCTAAGGCGCGAAAACCCTCGTCAATTCTTTGAATTAGGGCGCATAACGCATCGCTTGGCGATGCACATTCCGCCTCGCAAAAGGCCGCAAAAAGTCTTGCATTTCATCGCCGCCCCGGTATCATACGCGCCACTTGCCCAGATGGCGGAATTGGTAGACGCGCTAGCTTCAGGTGCTAGTGTCCTTTCGGACGTGGAGGTTCAAGTCCTCTTCTGGGCACCAATGATTGGCAATACCGCAGAGTATTCAGCCGCATGTTTCATTGGTGCAGGCAAGGCATTCAGGCAAGAGTTGTGTTCGCCCAGGTGGCGGAATTGGTAGACGCGCTAGCTTCAGGTGCTAGTGACCGTATGGTCGTGGAGGTTCAAGTCCTCTCCTGGGCACCACGCGAACACAAACAGCCGTACAAAAGACGAAAGGCCCAGGTGGCGGAATTGGTAGACGCGCTAGCTTCAGGTGCTAGTGACCGCATGGTCGTGGAGGTTCAAGTCCTCTCCTGGGCACCAAGTCGTTCGTAACACGCCCTCCTATCTTTCGTTTGTCTTTTCCCCATCCCCTATATAACGAATTCCACCGCTATTGAGCTTCTCAGCGCCCGCCTAAAGACGAGCACTTCTCTCTCCCTTTTTATTGATATCTTCCCGGCCGATTCGCCACTTGCTCGATCGCCCATCCCTGCGTTTGAACCGCTCCCTCTAGCGCTGATTCAAGCGGTGCGGAAAGCTCATGGAAGAAATCCAGCCCGGTGCGAGCTTCCACCTCGTCGATGGAGACCAAGTAGTCGTCTAACGGCTCATTGCCGCTCACGTTTTGCGGCATGATAAAGGCCAGTGCCCGCGGTGACTCGGGGTGCGGTGAGACAATAATCTTGTAGAACGCCTCGGGCACTTCGACAACCCCCACACGATTAAAGACGTTATCCATGAAGTTTTCGGGATAAATCGGCCCCGTTACCACCTGCAGACGCTCATAACGCGGCGCGAAATGGTCCATCACCGCCTCTTCCAGGCGCTGCCAAAGCTGCCGATTCAGGTTGGGCTTTTGCGGTAACATGTTGCTCATGAGAAACGTATCGATTTGAGCATCACGACCATGCACAGCGGCAATGGCGTAGTTGGGCGCTAGATGACCGCGGTCGTACCCACTGCCTGAATAGCTATCGGTACCAATCGGCCAAAGCGTGCGCCAATCGGCCTCGAAGCCGGGGCGAGAGCCAATGCGGGTATCCTCCACCGCTTCTACTTGGTAGCTGACCCATAGCGCTCCCGCACGCACATCCGACCAGCCGACTAAATAGCCGTCGTTACGCAATACACGGTGTAGCGACGTGAGGGTGACCTCCTCCCAACTCGGCACGCCCATCCAGGTATAATCATCCCGATGTTGGCGCTCCTGATACTGCCAAAGCACGGTGGCCAACAGCACGAACAACAACGAAATGGCGAAGCGGCGCGCTTGGCGGCGCCAGCGCGAAAACGAAATCCCCAAACGGTGACACTCCTAAACTGACCATACCTCTATCGTTGACCCTATCTACGGCTAGCGGTTACGCCGCTGACGTAGCGACTCAAGTCACTATCGCTTTTCCTAACCGAGCGGCATCACCAGCCGAGGGAAAACATCTTTTCCAAGTCGTGACGGGAGTGAACCTGCATCGCGTTTAGCGTTTCGGTATCGCTGATGCCCTCGACGGCATTCAAGCGCTCGGTGACGAGATCCGCGAGGCTTTCAAAATCGCGCGTGCGCGCAATGGCGACCAAATCGTAGCGGCCACAGGTCGAATAGACTTCACTAATGCCTTCAACGTCGGCTAGGCGCTCCGCCACGGCTTTTACCTGCCCCTTCTCGGTGTTGATTAAAATCACAGCGTTTTGCATTTCACGGCCTCGCTTGTCTACGGAAACATAACCCAGAAAGTACCAGGCCAGCAGTATAACAGCGCCCCGCTAAGCCGCGTAGCCTGCACAAGCCTGGCCTACTGAGTGAACCCGCGTGGCGAATTGTCGCTATCGCGCTAAGGTTATTAGCACTTCGCAATACCTTCCGCTACTATAGGATGAACTCCGCTAAGCAGGTCCTGTCGGAGCTTTGAAGAGGTGGAAAACCACCCGATCACCGTGACCAAACGTCAGACCGTGACGATTAAGGAGACATCATGGCTAATCAAAGTCGTCGTGACTTTATGCGTAACAGCGTGCTCGGCCTTGCCGCCTTGCCGCTAGGTGTCGGCATCCTGTCAAAGACAGCCTTTGCTCAAGACCTGCCGCCCTTGGACCCTTCGGCTGCCAACGCTAAAGCGCTAAACTATGTCGAAGAAGCGAGCGAAGCCAGCGATCACCCGGCTTACGAAGAAGGCGAGCGCTGCGACAACTGCATGTTCTACACGGCTGAAAACCAAGGTTGTCAGCTCTTCCCGCAGAACAGCGTTGCGCCAGGCGGCTGGTGCCAGTCTTGGGTTGCAGCAGGCTAAACGTCGCGTTATAAACTGACGCTAAGACGCAACGAAGCCCGCTAATGCGGGCTTCGTTGCGTTTAGGCGAAGCATCATGCGCCCACTTTATCCCGATTCGTCTTCCACCGGCCAGTGGTAGCGGCGCATCACGCGCCCCTCTTGAAGCGACACGAGCTGCACCGGAAACCCCCACAACTGGTGCAAGTAGCGCACCACCGGGTAAACGCTACGCGAAAGCGGCCGGCGACTGTCTTGAACATGGTGCAGGGTGAGCGAGCGGTCGCCGCGGATCGCGGCTTCGACCACCTGGATATTAGGCTCACGCACCGATAGCGCGTACTGGGTCGCTAATGCCTCGCGCACCCGGCGATAACCGCGCTCGTTATGAATGGCCGCCACATTCAGCATCTCCTCTTGGTCATTATCCACCACCATGAAAAGCTTGAGGTCGCGCATCACCTTGGGCGATAAGAACTGCAGAATAAACGACTCATCCTTGAAGTTGCGCATGGCGAATTCCAGCGTCTCCCGCCACGGACTGCCCGCCATGTCTGGAAACCACTCGTGATCCTCCTGCGTGGGCGCTTCGCAGATACGCTTGATATCCATAAAAATCGCAAACCCCAGCGCATAGGGATTGATGCCGCTGTAGTAGGGGCTGTCAAAATCGGGCTGGTTGATCACCGCCGCATGGGACTGCAAAAACTCCAGCATTAAGCCTTCATCGACCTGGCCGTCGTCGTACAGCCGATTCATCAAGGTATAGTGCCAGAAGCACGCCCAGCCCTCGTTCATCACCTGCGTTTGCCGCTGAGGGTAGAAATACTGCGCTAATTTGCGCACGATGCGCACAATTTCACGCTGCCAGGGCGCGAGCAGCGGCGCGTTTTTTTCGATGAAGTAGAGCAAGTTCTCCTGTGGCTCCGGCGGGTAGACCGCGCCCGCATGCAGCCCGAGCGGGTCATCCTCCAGGGAAAGCGTCCCAGGCAGCGGCTCACTGCCTTCGGGAACGTCCGGAATCGTGCGCCACAAAAGGTTCACCTGGGTTTGCAAATACGCCTCGCGCTCTTCCTGGCGCTTGACCTCTTCTTCGGCGGAGATCGGGGAGGGACGCTTATAGCGGTCAACGCCATAGTTCTGCAACGCGTGACACGCATCCAGCAACTGCTCCACCGCCGCGACCCCGTGGCGCTCTTCACACTTGGCGATGTATTTGCGTGCAAAAACCAGGTAATCGACGATCGAATCGGCGTCCGTCCAGGTACGAAACAGGTAGTTGCCTTTGAAAAATGAGTTGTGACCGTAGCAGGCGTGCGCCATTACCAGCACCTGCATCATGAGCGTATTCTCTTCCATGAGATAGGCGATACAGGGGTTGGAATTGATCACCAACTCATAGGCCAACCCCATCTGGCCGCGCTTGTACGCCTGCTCCACGGCCAGAAACTGCTTACCGAAGGACCAGTGGTGATATCCCACCGGCATGCCCACGCTGGCGTAAGCATCCATCATCTGCTCGGTGGTGATGATCTCCATCTGATTAGGGTAGGTATCCAAGCGGTACTCGTCGGCGAGCCTGGCAAGCTCCGTATCAAATCGTGCCAGTACGTCGAAATTCCAGTCGGAGCCAGTCGCGATAGGCTGGCGTTTTTTCCCAGTGGCACTCATCAACACCTCCTCACCCGGCTTGGCTTAAACGGCGCTTGAACAGCTCGCGGAATACCGGGTAGATTTCGCCCGCCTCGACGATTTGGCGCATGGCAAAGCGCTCGGGAAACTGCTCCGCCACGCCCTCATACTCGTGCCATAGCGATTGATGGTCGTGAGGGGTAATTTCCACGTAGGCGTAATACTGCAGTTGCGGCATCAGCTCTTTGACCAGCAGCTCACGGCAGGTATCGGAATCGTCGTCCCAGTTATCGCCGTCGCTGGCCTGCGCCACGTACAAGTTCCACTGACTCGGCGGGTAGCGCTTATCGATGATCTTTTTCACCAGCGTTAACGCGCTCGATACGATGGTCCCCCCGGTTTCGCGGGAGTAGAAAAACTCCTCCTCGCCCACTTCTCGGGCCGTGGTGTGGTGGCGCACAAACACCAGTTCGACCTTTTCGTAGTGCTTCTCTAAAAACAGATAGAGCAGCAGAAAAAAGCGCTTGGCGATGTCCTTATGGTGTTGCGTCATTGAACCGGAAACGTCCATCACACAGAACATCACCGCTTTGCTGGAAGGTTGCGGCTGGGCCTGCAACTGATGGTAGCGCAGGTCGTAGGTATCGATGAACGGCACGGCTTCGATGCGCTTTTGCAGCCGCTCGATCTCCGCTTTCAGCTCGCTGATACGCGCAGGATTGCGTAACACCGGGTCTTTGCGTTCTTCCGCCGTAAGCGCCGCCTCAGCTTCTCTGAGGGCGCGCTTGATCGGCGCGCGCATGGCGATGCGGCGGGCGTAAGCCTCGCGCATCGAACGGCTAATACTGATGCGCGATGGCACACCGTCTCGCGCCAGCCCCGCCCGCACCATTTTGACTTCATCTAATGATTTCAACGGTTTACGCTGAAGGTGCGGCAACTCCAAACCATCGAACACAAACTCCAAAAACTCCTCCCGGCTTAGGGTAAAGGCGAACTCGTCCATCCCATCGCCCTGATTAGAGGCACCGCCCTCGCCTGCGCCACCGCCGCCCCCCTGGCCATCGGGGCGGCGAATTTTGTCACCCTCAACGAACTCCTTATTACCCGGTGCGACAATGCTTCTCTCCCCGCCCTGCCCGTGCTGAAAAACGGGCTCGGAGATATCCTTAGTCGGGATCGAGACTTTTTCGCCGCGCTCCATATCAGTGATGGAACGACGGTTGACCGCCTCCTCCACCGAGCGCTTGATATGCTTGCGGTAGCGTTCCAGAAAGCGCTGCCGGTTGACCGCGCTCTTGTGCTTGGCATTGGGCCGCCGATCGATAAAGTAGGTCATACGACCTCCTTGAACACGCTAGAAAGGGCGCTATTGCGACTTGCGCACGCGCAGATACCACTCGGAAAGCAGGCGCACCTGCTTTTCGGTATAGCCGCGCTCCTTCATGCGCTCGACAAAATCTTCATGCTTTTTCTGGTCGGACTTCGAGGCTTTGGCGTTGAACGAAATCACCGGCAGAAGCTCTTCGGTGTTGGCGAACATCTTGTGTTCGATCACCCCCTTGAGCTTTTCATACGACTGCCAGCTCGGGTTCATGCCGTTGTTTTGCGCCCGCGCCCGCAGCACAAAATTGACCACTTCGTGGCGGAAGTCCTTGGGGTTGGAAATACCCGCCGGCTTCTCGATCTTCTCCAGCTCCTCGTTGAGCGCCTGACGATCCAGAAGCTCGCCGGTTTCCGGGTCCCGGTACTCCTGATCCTGAATCCAGAAGTCAGCGTAGATCACGTAGCGATCAAAGATGTTCTGGCCATACTCGCTATACGACTCCAAATACGCGGTTTGAATCTCTTTACCGATAAAGTCGACGTAGCGCGGGGCCAGGAACTCCTTGATAAAGCCCAGGTAGCGCTCGAACACCTCGGAGGGTAGCTGCTCGCGCTCAAGCGCCTGCTCCAACACATACAAAAGATGGACGGGGTTGGCCGCGACCTCGGTGCTATCGAAGTTGAACACCTTAGAGAGAATCTTGAACGCAAAGCGGGTCGAGAGCCCCTCCATGCCTTCGTCGACGCCGGCCGCATCGCGATACTCCTGGATTGACTTTGCTCTCGGGTCGGTATCCTTCAGGTTCTCGCCGTCGTAGACCCGCATCTTGGAGTAGATGCTGGAGTTTTCCGGCACCTTCAAGCGCGACAGCACCGAGAACTGTGCCAGCATACGCAGCGTATCCGGCGCGCAAGGGGCATGGCTAAGCGAAGAGTCCTCTAGCAGTTTCTGATAGATCTTGATCTCTTCGGAGACGCGCAAACAGTACGGCACTTTAACGATGTAAACCCGGTCGAGAAACGCCTCGTTATTGCGGTTATTGCGAAAGGCCTGCCACTCGCTCTCGTTAGAGTGGGCGAGAATAACGCCGTCGAACGGAATCGCGCCCATGCCTTCGGTGGGGTTGTAATTGCCCTCCTGAGTCGCCGTGAGCAGCGGATGCAGGACCTTGATGGGCGCCTTGAACATCTCGACGAACTCCATCAACCCCTGGTTGGCGCGGCAAAGCCCGCCGGAGAAGCTGTAGGCATCCGGGTCGTCCTGGGAGTAAAGCTCTAGCTGGCGGATATCCACCTTGCCCACCAGCGAGGAGATATCTTGGTTATTCTCATCGCCCGGCTCGGTTTTGGAGATGGCGATTTGATTAAGCCGCGAAGGATAGAGGCGCACCACGCGAAACTGGGAAATATCGCCGCCGTACTCTTTCAAGCGTTTGGCCGCCCAGGGCGACATCACGCTCTTCAAGTAGCGCTGCGGAATACCGAACTCTTGCTCCAGAAGCTCGCCATCCTCCTCCGGCGAAAAGAGGCCCAAGGGGGATTCGTATACCGGCGAGCCTTTAATGGCATAAAAGGGAATCCGCTCCATGAGCAGCTTCAAGCGCTCGGCAAGCGATGATTTACCCCCACCCACTGGCCCCAACAGGTAAAGAATCTGTTTACGCTCCTCTAGCCCCTGCGCGGCGTGGCGGAAGTAAGAGACAATCTGCTCAATGGCCTCCTCCATGCCGTGAAACTCAGCAAAGGCCGGGTAGCGGCGGATCACCTTGTTGGAAAAAATCCGCGAAAGCCGGGGATCTTTGGCCGTATCAATCACCTCGGGCTCGCCAATCGCTTCCAACATTCGCTCCGCCGCGCTGGCGTACGCGGACGGGTCGCGCTTACACAGCGCTAGGTACTCCTCCAGGCTCATGTCTTCTTGCTGAACACGGGCGAAACGGTCTTGAACGTGATCAAAGATGCTCATGGAACTCTCCTATAGCCCAGACTCGGAAGTTACAAAACCAGCGGGCTGATTCGCTCCCAAGTGTCGCTTTATCAGCTTAGTCAGCATTAGCGAAACGTGATGGCATTCCCTTCAACGCAGACGCGTTAGCCGTTTGCTGATGCGGTCGCTACTAGCTAAGAGAACCCAACTAAAAAATAAGTTGCGTTGAATATGGCAACGCCCATTGAACGCAGGCCCGCCTCATCCAAGCGACGAAGCGGCAAACGACGTAAGATAGGAGAGTTCGCAAGGCGATAAAGAAAAGTAAAACTAGCCAAATAAGAGGCGACAGTATCAAGCGTTTAAGGTCGCGCGGATATCGCTAAGTAGCTGATCTAGCAAGGCGGTCGAGGTATTCCACGCGCACACAAAGCGGGCGCCGCCCGCGCCGATAAAGGTGTAGAAGGTCCAACCCTTGGCTTTCAACGCTTCAATAGCGCTTGGCGGCAGCTCAACGAAAACGCTATTGGCTTCAACGGGAAACATCAGCGAGGCACCGGGCAAATCGGCCAGCCCATCGGCGAGATAACGCGCCATGGCATTGGCGTGTGCCGCGTTATGCCACCACACGTCATTTTCCAAAAGCCCCAGCCATGGCGCGGCGATAAAGCGCATTTTGGATGCCAGCTGCCCGGCCTGTTTGCAGCGGTAAGCGAAATCCTCGGCCAGGTCACGGTTGAAAAACAGAATGGCTTCGCCAAACGCCAGCCCGTTTTTAGTGCCGGAAAAACAGAGCGCGTCGATCCCCACTTGCCAGGTCAACTCGGCGGGAGAGGCGTTTAACCCGACGCAGGCATTGGCAAAGCGGGCACCGTCCATATGCAAGCGCAAATCGTATTTATCCGCCATCGCGCGGATCGCAAGAAGCTCCTCGCGCGTATACAGCGTGCCGACCTCAGTCGCCTGCGTGAGCGAGATAACCTTGGGCTTGGGATAGTGAATATCGCTGCGCTTGGTCACCAGCGCCTCGATGCCCTCCGGCGTGAGCTTGCCGTCGGCCCCGGCGGAGGTCAGCAGTTTTGCCCCGTTGGAGAAAAATTCCGGCCCGCCGCACTCATCGGTTTCGATATGCGCGAGCTCATGGCAGATCACGCTGTGGTAGCTGCGCCCCATCGCCGAAAGCGCCAGCGAATTGGCCGCCGTACCGTTGAAGACGAAGAACACCTCGCAGTCGTAGTCGAACATTTCACGAAAGCGATCCGCCGCTCGGGCCGTCCAGCGATCGTTGCCGTACGCCAAGTCGTCCGCGTCGTTGGCCTGCTGCAGCATCTCCATCGCCTCCGGGCACATGCCGGAGGTATTATCACTGGCTAAAAATCGCGGGGTACACGCCGAGGTCATGACGATTGTCCTTTTATCTGGCAATAAACCGACGCGGGCCGGGTGCCACTCGCGCCGTCGTCACGCGTTAGGGTTGGCTAACGCATGGGCGAATCAGTCTAGCGCCATTTGAACGTTATAAGGAAGCCGCCAGACGCATGCCCTGATCGATCGCGCGCTTGGCATCCAGCTCCGCCGCCTCAAAAGCCCCGCCGATCACATGAGCTCGCACGCCACGCCGCTCAAGTGGCCCTAATAGTTCGCGCACCGACTCCTGCCCCGCGCACACCACCACCGTATCGACCGACAGTGTCTGTGGCACGTCTTGATGGAGGATATGCAGCCCCTCATCGTCGATCTTGACGTACTCGCACCCGGCAAGCATCGCCACGCCGTGCTGCTTGAGCGAGGCGCGATGCACCCAACCGGTGGTTTTGCCCAGGTGCTTACCTGGCTTGGAGGTTTTACGCTGCAGCAACGTGACCTCGCGGGGCACCTTGGGCGGCGTGGGTGTTTTCAGCCCACCACGCTGGCTGACGCTTAAATCCACGCCCCACTCATCGCACCAGGCGGCGAGATCCAGCGCCGTTGCCTCTTGGGTCACGAGCCGTTCGGCCACGTCGAAACCAATACCCCCCGCGCCGATAATCGCGACCTTATGGCCCACGCGTTCGGGCTGGATAATCGCTTCCGCGTAGGAGAGCACCTTCGGGTGGTCCGCGCCGGGCAGCGAAAGCTCGCGCGGGCGAACGCCGGTGGCGAGCACGACCTCGTCAAAATCGGCCAGTTGCTCGGCGCTTGCCGATGTATTGAGGCGCACCTCCACCGCGTGCTTTTCGAGCATCACACGAAAGTAGCGCAGCGTCTCGTTGAACTCCTCTTTGCCGGGAATGTTACGCGCGAAGTTAAACTGCCCGCCAAGTTCGGCATTACGCTCAAACAGGGTCACTCGGTGGCCGCATTGGGCCGCGCTCACCGCCGTGGCAAGACCCGCCGGTCCGCCGCCAACCACCGCGATACGCTTGGGCGTTGCGGCGGCTTCAAGGGCAAATTCGGTTTCGTGGCACGCGCGCGGATTAACCAAACAGGAGGTGAGCTTGCCAGCGAAGGTGTGATCCAAGCACGCCTGATTGCAGGCGATGCAGGTGTTGATCTCGTCTGCCTTACCGCCGCGGGCCTTGGCCACCCACTCGGGGTCGGCCAGAAACGGCCGCGCCATCGAGACCATGTCGGCGTGGCCCTCGGCCAGCACGCGCTCCGCCACCTCGGGCATGTTGATACGGTTGGTGGTGATCAGCGGGATCTTCACCTCGGCGCGCAGCTTTTGCGTCACCTGGGTGAACGCCGCCCGGGGCACGCTCGTCACGATGGTGGGCACGCGCGCCTCGTGCCAGCCGATGCCGGTATTGAGCGCATCCGCACCGGCGGCTTCGATGGCTTTCGCCAGCGTGACCACCTCCTCCCAACTGCTGCCCTCATCGACCAGATCGATCATCGAGAGGCGAAAAATCAGCGCGAAATTAGGCCCTACCGCATCGCGTACCTGGCGCACGATTTCAAGGGCAAAGCGGCAGCGGTTGTCGAAGCTGCCCCCCCATTGGTCGTCGCGATGGTTGGTGCGCCGGCAAATAAACTGGTTGATCAGATACCCCTCCGAGCCCATGATCTCAACGCCGTCGTACCCCGCCGCCTGGGCCAGCCGCGCGCAGCGCACGTAGTCGTTAATTTGCTGTTCGACCTCCTCAGTGCTGAGCGCACGCGGGGTAAAGGGGTTAATCGGCGCCTGAATCGCCGAGGGGGCGACCAGCTCCGGCGAGTACGCATAGCGCCCGGCGTGCAAAATCTGCATGCACAGATATCCGCCTTCGCGGTGAACGGCATCCACCACCTGACGGTGCTCCGCTAGCTGCGCCTCATCGGTGAGGGCATTCGCTCCCTGAAACACCGCGCCTTCGGCATTGGGCGCGATGCCGCCGGTCACGATCATCCCCACACCCGCCCGCACCCGCTCGGCATAAAACGCCGCCAGGCGCGCAAACCCGTCCGGCGCCTCTTCGAGGTTGGTGTGCATCGAGCCCATCAGCACACGGTTGGAAAGCCTAAGCGGGCCAAGCGTAAGCGGTTGGAACAGGTGCGGGTAAGCGGTCATTACGGTCTCCTGACAGGAAGTGGTTATTATTCGAACCCAATTTCAAACAAGCGTATGACATCCAGCGCGCGGCGTACACCCCTTGCTGTTGGAAGCAAGACAGGTCACATTAACCGGCTAACGAAATAGGTGACACCCTCATAAGGAACACCATGCCGCTGATCTATTTTTTACCCCCGCTGGCCACGGTGCTGATCTGGTCGGGCAACATGACCATCAACCAGCTCACCGTGGGGGCGATCGCCCCCAGCAGTATCGCGTTTTTGCGCTGGCTGCTCGCGCTTTTGGTGTTAACGCCCTTTGTGCTGCCCGCCGCGTGGCGCCATCGCGCTGAGATTCGCCGCGAATGGCCCAAGCTTGCGCTGCTCGGCTTGCTAGGCATGGGGCTTTGGCAAGGGCTTGCCTATGTCGCCGCGCAAACCACCTCGGCGACCAACATGGGCATTCTCGCCGCCATGGTGCCGCTGTTAACCGTGCTGCTCAGCGCACTGATCCTGCGTGAAGCACCCACGATAGGCGGTGTCATGGGCGGGGTGCTGGCGTTTTTCGGCGTCACCGTGCTTCTTGGGCAGGGCAACCCGCTTTCGCTGCTGCGCCTTGAGGTCTCCCCCGGGGATGCGCTGATGGTCGTCGCGGCGACCTGCTACGCGCTTTATGGCGTGATGCTCAAACGCTGGCAGATGGGACTGCCGCCGTGGGTGATGCTTTACGCCCAGGTCTGTTTTGCCGTGCTGTTTCTGCTACCGCCCTATCTCATCGGGCCGATGACGCCGGTAGATAGCCACAATATCGGGCTGATTGTGTATGCCGGCATTCCCGCCTCCATCATTACCACGTTCTTATGGATGCGCGCGGTGCGCCAGATCGGAGCGAGCCAAGCGAGCATTTTCATTAACCTGATGCCGCTTTTCAGCGCGGTGATCGCGATGGTGTTTCTGGCCGAGCGGTTAGCGGCTTTCCACCTCATCGGCGGCTTTTTGATTTTGGCCGGCGTCATCATGGCGCAACGGCTCACCCAGCCGTTCAAGCAGACGCTCGCGGCGCGCGGTGTCAAGCGCGCTCAGCAGTGAACGCTCACCGGTGTTACGATGGTGGCAATGTTATTGAGCAACGGGACCCGCTGATATGTCTTTAGAAGACCTGCATTTAAACCTGCGCAACTTAAACACTGAGGACTACCCTCAGCTTAAAATGCTGATGGATGCCGTCTACCACGACATTGGCGGTGCCTGGCCGAAGCACACCATCGACAAACTGATCCAGGAGTTTCCCGATGGGCAGATCGCCATCGAGGACGACGGTATCATTGTGGGCGTCGCGCTCACCGTGCGGGTGGATTACGACGAGTTCTCCAACCCGCACAAGTACGACGACTTGATCGGCCATCGCGAGATCATTCGCAACGATGCCGATGGCGATGCCATGTACGGGCTCGACGTACTGATACACCCGGACTACCGTGGCTACCGCCTCGGCCGGCGACTTTACGAGGCGCGCAAGGAGCTGTGCCGCTCGCTTAATATGCGCGCCATCCTGGCCGGTGGCCGTATTCCCGAGTATTACCAGCACGCCAACGAGCTAAGCCCCACCGAGTACATCGAGAAAGTCGCGCGCAAGGAGATTCACGACCCGATCCTCTCCTTCCAGCTCGCCAATGACTTTCAGGTCAAGCGCCTGCTGCGCAAATACCTGCCCGAAGACGAGCAGTCCAAGGGTTACGCCACGCTGCTTGAGTGGAACAACATCCTCTTCGAGCCGGCGGAGAACGTGCTCGACACGCGCCCCACCCAGGTGCGCGTTGGCGCCGTGCAGTGGCAAATGCGCGAGTTTGATTCGGTGGAAGCCGCGCTTCAGCAGATTGAGTACTTCGTTGATGCGCTCTCCGATTACCAAAGCGACTTCGCGGTCTTCCCGGAGCTGTTCAACGCGCCGCTGATGGGCCTGCAGGACCGCGCCGCCCAGCAGGATCAAATGAGCGCGATTCGCTTTCTGGCCGGCTTTACCGATAAGTTCAAAACCGAGCTTTCGCGCATGGCGGTCTCCTACAACATCAACATCGTCGGCGGGTCGATGATTGAAGTGGGGGAAGATGACCGGCTCTACAATGTCGCGTATGTGTTTCACCGCGACGGCAGCGTCGAGCACCAGGCCAAACTGCACATTACCCCGCAGGAGCGCCGCGACTGGGTGATCGAGGGGGGCGATAATTTGCGTGTATTCGACACCGACGCCGGGCGCATCGGGGTGCTGATCTGTTATGACGTCGAGTTCCCCGAGCTTAGCCGCCTGCTGGCCGACCAGGACATGGACATGCTTTTCGTGCCGTTTTGGACCGACACCAAAAACGGCTACCTGCGCGTGCGCCACTGCGCCCAGGCCCGCGCCATCGAGAACGAGTGCTACGTGGTGCTGTGCGGCAGCGTAGGGAACCTGCCGTCGATCGAGAACCTGGATATCCAGTACGCTCAGTCAGCGGTGTTCTCGCCATCGGATTTTGCCTTCCCCCACGACGCGGTGCTGGCCGAAACCACGCCCAATACCGAGATGGTGCTGTTCTCTGACCTTGATCTGACGCGCTTGACCGGTACTGCACCGATATCGCTAAGATGGTTCAGGCGCCGATTTTCCACGTTAATGGCGACGACCCCGACGCGGTTCTGCATGCGACCCAAGTGGCCCTGGATTACCGCCAGCAGTTTAAGAAAGACGTGGTGATTGACCTGGTGTGCTACCGTCGTCGTGGCCATAACGAAGCGGATGAGCCCTCCGGCACCCAGCCGATGATGTACTCCAAAATCAAGCAGCACCCTTCATCGCGCACCCTCTTTGTTGAACGCCTGATAAAAGATGGTGTCGTCAGCGAGGACGATGCCAAAGCGATGGTGGAGAAGTACCGCGAAGACTTNAGACGATGCCCGGCGGGCAAGTGACGCATCGCGGCGCCCACCGAGCGCGGCGTGGCGCCCTCGGTCATCGCCGCGATGCGGCCATAAGTGGTAATGCGCCCCTCGGGTATTTGATCCACGATGGTGTAAATCTGCTCCAGTAACTCGGCCCGGGGCATAACGGCCTCCTACCTTTTCACGGCATTTGCATCGGTGTCGCCCTTACACAGCCACTGCCATAGCCACTGGGCTTCATCGCTTACCTGGCGTCGGCTCGGACGAACCAGCAAAAAGCCCTCTTCACTGGGCAGCGGTTGATCAAACGGCGCGACAAGATCCTTTCGTCCTTCCAGCAAGCGCTGATGAGACAGCGCGACACCGGCCCCTTGGGCGGCGAGAGCCAAGGTCATGACCTGATTATCACAGGTCAGCGCATAGCACTGCTGCTCCACCTCGGGCATTTCCACCAACGCAAACCACGCCGGCCAGCCGCTGCCAAAGCCCACGGCGTGCAGCAGCGTATGCCCGGCCAAGGCCGCAGGCGTATCGAACGCTTTTGCCAGCGCGGGGGAGCACACTGGCAAAAGCGCCTCATCTCCTAGCGAGCAAACCTCAACACCCGGCCAGTCGCCGTGACCATAGCGAATTTCGATGTCGGCGCCTTCGGGGCCAAAATCGTCCGGCCAGATCGCGCTTACCGTGCGCACCGCGATATGCGGCGCCCAGCGATGGAACGCCACCAAGCGCGGTGCCAACCACGCCTGCTGAATCACCGGTGTGGCCCGCAACGTGACCGGCTGGCCGCCGGTATGCCCAAACACTTCCGAGGTGCCCTCCTGAAGCCGGGCAAAGGCATCATGAATACTCGGCAGCCACGCCTGCCCGGCCGGGGTGAGCGACAGACTGCGGGGATGGCGTACAAACAGCTTCTGCCCCAACCGATCCTCCAAGAGCCGAATACGCTGACTGATCGCCGCCTGGGTAACCCCCAGCTCGTGCCCCGCCGCGGTAAAACTGAGCGTGCGCGCGGCGGCCTCAAACGCCTGCAGCCATATCAAGGGCGGAAGTGTGCTCATGAAAAACCTACCTATTAGCTGAGCTTGGCCTTAGACGCCAGATTAATCGTTTGTCACTGCCCTGGCCAGCCCCCATCCTGGACGCACTTCACGGCGCCCACAACAGCGATAACGGAGAGAATACGATGAACAGCGTGGCGACCCCCACCGCCCCCGATATGCAGGAGCTTTACCCCTATGCCGACGGCCCTCTGCTCGCCGAGGCCGACGCCGATACTGCTAGCCTTAAGCTCACTTGGCAAAACGGCGATACCACGGCGCTTCCCTGGGTATGGCTTCGCGATCACTGCGCCTGCGCCGAGTGCCGCCACCCACAAACTCGCGAACGGCTCTATACGCCGCTGCACGAGGTGAAAGCGCCCGATAGCGTTAACGTGATTGACGGGCATCTGTGGCTAACCTGGGCCGACGGCCACCGCAGCGCTTTTCATAGCGGCTGGCTACACCAGCGCCGCCCGGAAACCCCGCTGCCCAACGTGCTGCCTAACGCCACCCCGTGGCGCGACCACTTTACTCCCGAGCGCATCGCCCACGCCGACTTTCTGACCCCGCAGGGCGAGCAAGCCTGGCTGAGCGCGATGCTGCGCGACGGGCTGGCGCTGATTACCGATGGGCCGCTGGTAGAGGAAGAAGTCAGCCGCCTGGCCGAGAAGATCGGCCCCCAGCGCGCGACCAACTTCGGCGCCCGCTTTGATGTGAAGTCCAAACCCAACCCCAACAACGCCGCCTATACGCCGGTCGAGCTGGCGCTGCACATCGACCTGCCCAACTGGCGCCATCCGCCGGACATTCAGCTCCTCTACTGCCTACAAAACGGCGCCACGGGCGGCGAGTCCACCTTTGCCGATGGCGCTCGGGTGATAGAGGCGCTGCGCGCGCAGGACCCCAGCGCTTTGCGGATTCTCAGCGAAACGCCGATCGATTTCCGCTTTCAGGATGAGACCCACGATATCGCCGTGCGCGCCCCACTAATCGACCTGAATCCGGACGGCACCCTGCGCGAGCTGCGCTTCAACAACTGGATTCGCGATACCCTGCACTTGCCCGCTGAACAGATGGAGGGCTGGTACCGCGCTTATCGCACGCTATGGCAACTCTTCCATAGCAGCGCCCATGAGCTAGAGTTCACGCTCCAACCCGGCCAGATGGTGGCTTTCGACAACCGCCGCGTGCTGCATGGGCGGCGCTCCTTCGATCCCAATAGCGGCCCGCGCCACTTGCAGGGCACCTATCTCGACCGTGATATGCTCGAATCACGTTTGCGCGTCATTGCCCGCCAGCAGGGTTAACCTGATCGCAGCACTCATTTAATAAGGAGAACGATAGATATGCCGACTTCCTTGACCAAAACTACGCTTACCATCGCCCTGAGTGCAGTGAGCCTATATGGCCTTAGCGCCCACGCCGATGACGAGACCTTAGATTTCGGTGTTCCGGCGTGGCCGGGGATCACTGTCAAAACGGCCATCGCCGAGCAACTGCTCGCCCCACTAGGTTACGACACGCGCACCCACGACATTGGCCTGCAGGTGATTTACCAAGGCCTTGAGAGCGGAGATATCGACGCCTTTCTGGGCGCTTGGCTACCCGCGCAACGCGAGATGTATGCTCCGCGCGAAGCCTCGGGCGTGATTCGCGGCATCGGTAACAACGTCGACGGCGCACAAATGACGCTGGCCGTGCCGGCCTATACCTATGACGCCGGCGTGCAGAGCTTCGCCGACCTCGACGAGCATCGTGAGCAATTCGGCGGCGAGATTTACGGCTTTGGCGCAGGCTCCGCCGCCAGCGAAATTCTGCATAACGCGATCGATGACGATGTGTGGGGCCTGGGCGACTGGGAAGTGGTCGATACCAGCGAGGTCGGCATGCTCTCCGCCGCACGCGACGCCATCTCCCGCGAGGAGCCGATTGTCTGGGTCGGCTGGACGCCGCACTGGATGAACCTTGAGCTTCCCATGCGCTACCTCGACGACGCCAAGGACTTATTTGGTGAAAATAACGGCGAGAGCGACGTTCTTACGGTCATGCGTAGCGAGTATGCCGACAAGCACCCGAATGTGGCGGCCTTTTTTGAAGGCTTCACCTTTACCGCCGAAGAGCAGAGCTGGATGATTCAGCAATTCGGCCAAAAAGAGCGTGACCTAGACACCGTTGCCGCTACTTGGATCCGCGATAACCGGGATAAAGTCGAAACCATGCTCGACGGCGTGACCACTCGCGACGGCGAGCCGGCCTGGCCAGCGGTCAAGGCAGCGCTCAGCGAGTAAATCGCTACCCTACCTCCGATAAGGCGGCTGGCGACGTTAACCGTGGGCTAGCCGCCTAAGCATTGCAAATCAGCCTATCCGTTAGTATAAGTTGGTCAAGCCGTTCCCCTACCCACGGCCCGATTCACAGTCCTATTTCAAAGCACTATTTCAAAGCACTATTTCAAAGCACTATCCGCTCCACTAACAGGCTTACGCTCATGCTGTTTCGCTGGTTCAGCACGCGCTCTTCCTCACGCTCGTTTCCGGTTGCTGATTGGCAAGCCGCGTGCCAGCGCGTGGCGCTATTGCGCTCGCTGACAGAGGAGGAAGCCGAGCGCCTGGGCCAGCGCGCCTGGCACTTTCTTGAGCATAAGCGCATCACCTTGCACCCTACCCTCGAAACAACCCCTTTCGATCGCCCCGCACAGCTGGTGTTGGCCGGGCAGGCCTGTCTAATGACGCTCGGGTGGAGCGATTTCGAGCACGCGGATGCGTTTTCCAATGTGCATGAAATCGTGGTACTGCCCGATGGCTTTACCCGCGAGGTGGAGGAGATGGATGAATTTGGCGTGGTACACGCATTCACGGACACGCGTGCCGGCGAGACCTCCTACCAAGGCCCAGTGGTGGTGGCTTTCACCGACCTCATGCAAAGCGGCGATTTCACTGGTTTCAACGTCCTGATTCACGAGCTCGCGCACAAGCTGGATATGGGCAACTCCATCGATATCGATGGCTTCCCGCCCCTGCCGAGTAGCATCACGCCAGCGGAGTGGCACGGTATCTTTACCCAGGTGTGGAATGACCTGCAGCGCTGTATCCGCCAGGGCGAATCACCCCCCATTGACGATTACGCGGCGAGCCACCCCGGTGAGTGTTTCGCCGTTTGCTGCGAGACGTTTTTCTGCGACCCTGAGCGGTTCGCCGATGCGTATCCCGACCTGTATGGGTTACTCTGTCGCTACTTTAATCAGCAACCGCTCACCAGGATTCACCATGCTTAGACCACTTGGCGGCAGCCTCGCCGCGACGGCGCTACTGGCCGGCTGTACCGGTATGCCTTCCGGCACCGAGCCGGTCACGGATTTTGAGCTCGACCGCTACCTCGGCCAGTGGTATGAAATCGCCCGTTTGGATCACTCTTTCGAGCGCGGCCTCGACTGCGTGACCGCCCACTACCGCTTGCGCGATGACGACGGCGTCAAGGTCATCAACCGCGGTTACAACATTGAAGAGCAGAGGTGGGACGAGGCCGAAGGACGCGCCTATTTTATTGAGGATGAGACGGTCGGCCGGCTGAAAGTGAGCTTTTTCGGCCCCTTCTTTGGCGGCTATAACATTCTAGAGCTCGATGATGCGTATCAGTGGGCGCTGGTGGCCGGGCCCAACCGCGACTACCTGTGGATTCTCTCGCGCACCCCGCAGATGGATGCCGACACCGAAGCGCGCTTGCGTGCACGCGCCGCTGAACTCGACTTTCCCACCGACGAGCTTATCGACGTGAAACAAGGCGAGGCCTGCCCCTCCGACTGACACCCCTCTTTTTTATCTGACCTGTTCAGGAGAGCAACAACATGGCACAGCGTATTGCTGTCATTGCCGGCGACGGTATCGGCACCGAAGTCATGCCCGAAGGCGTGCGCGCCCTTGAAGCCGCCGCTAAGCGCTTCAACCTTGATCTCGACTTTCACACCTTTGAATTTGGTAGCTGCGATTACTATCTCGAACACGGCCAGATGCTGCCGGATGACTGGTTTGCGCAGCTGAAAGATGTCGATGCCATTTTTTACGGCGCGGTCGGCTGGCCGGAGACGGTACCCGACCACATCTCGCTATGGGGCTCGCTTCTGCAGTTCCGGCGCCAGTTTGACCAATACATTAACCTGCGCCCGTGTAAGTTGATGCCGGGGATCAAAAGCCCGCTGGCAGGCCGTGAGCCGGGCGATATCGACTTTTACGTCGTGCGCGAAAATACCGAGGGCGAGTACTCCAGCGTCGGCGGCAAGATGTTTGAAGGCACCGAGCGCGAAGTCGTGATTCAAGAGACGGTGATGAGCCGCACCGGGGTCGATCGCGTGCTGAAATACGCCTTCGATCTGGCGCAATCCCGCCCGCGTAAAAAGCTCACCTCGGCGACCAAATCCAATGGCATCTCGATCACCATGCCGTACTGGGATGAGCGCGTGGCGGAAATGGCCACGAACTACCCCGATGTCGCGGTGGATAAATTCCACATTGATATTTTGACCGCCAACTTCGTCCTCCACCCCGACTGGTTCGACGTGGTGGTGGGTAGCAACCTGTTCGGCGATATCCTCTCCGACCTGGGCCCGGCCTGTACCGGGACGATTGGCATTGCACCTTCGGCCAATATCAACCCGGAGGGCAAATTCCCCAGCCTATTCGAGCCGGTGCACGGCAGCGCGCCGGATATCGCGGGCAAAGGCATCGCCAACCCCATCGGGCAGATCTGGTCGGGAGCGATGATGCTAGAACATCTGGGTCATAACGACGCGGCCAAGGCGATGGTTGACGCCATCGAAGCGGTACTCGCGGAGGGCGACGCCAACGTGCTCACCGCCGATGTTGGCGGGCAGGGCACCACAAAAACGCTGGGCAGTGCGATTGCCCAGCGTATTCAAAGCGCCTAGTGCGAGGGAAGCGGTACTCTTAGCCGGCCAGCTTGACGGCGGTCTTCGCGACCAGCTCGCCTTGGAAGCGGGCGATTTTCAGCTCACGTTCATCGGGTTGGCGCGAGCCATCACCGCCGGCGATCGTTGCCGCGCCGTAAGGCGTGCCGCCGCTGACTTTGGAGATATCGAACTGCTCTTCCAAGCCGTAGCCGATCGGCACGATCACCATGCCGTGGTGGGCGAGCGTGGTCCAGGTGGAGGTAATGGTCTGCTCGTCGCCACCGCCGGTACCCGTGGAGGTAAACACGCTCGCCACCTTGCCTCGCAGCGCGCCTTTTGCCCACAGACCGCCGGTTTGGTCAAAAAAGGTGCGCATTTGACCGGCCATGTTGCCAAAGCGGGTTGGCGTGCCCACGATAATGGCATCGTAATCCGCTAGCTCATCCGGCGTTGCCTCCGGTGTGTCAAAATCCTGCTTGCCGCCGGCGTTTTTGTACGCGTCTTCGGGCATGGTTTCCGGGACGCGTTTTACGCTTACCTCGACGCCATCAACGCTTTTTGCGCCTTCCGCGACCGCGTGTGCCATGGTATCGATGTGGCCATACATGGAGTAGTAAAGCACCAGTACCTTTGTCATCTATCGCTCCTTTACCGTCGTTCTTGACTTGCGTTATTGCTGATTACCGTTATGGGTGATCACGGTGTGTGCGCTTTACAATAGCCGACCCACTATCAGATAAAAGCGAATGTTTTCGACACAGAGCATCGAATTACTTCACAGGAGCTCGCTATGCTAAGCGAATGGCTCGACTTAACCCTCGAAGGCGCCCCCTCGTCGCACCGCAGCGGCCCGCTTCCTTCCGGCCACTACACGCTGCTCGCCCCTGGCGTGCTGGAGCTCGTGCCGATGACGCCGGCCGAAGGCGCTCATGCCTGCGTTTTCTCCGCCGCCATTCACGGCAATGAAACCGCCCCGGTGGAGCTTCTTGGCGAGCTACTCGCCCGCATTGAGGCCGGCGTCTTGCCGTTGGGCGCGCCGGTGCTGGTAATTCTCGGCAACCTACCTGCACTGCGCGAAAGCCAGCGTTTTATCAGCACCAACCTTAACCGCTTATTTGAGCGCGGTTTATCCGCCACGGGGCATGAGCCGGCCCGCGCCCGCGAACTCATGGCGCAAGTGGATGCGTTTTACGCCCGCCACGCTAAGCTCTCCCCGCTGCACTACGATTTGCACACCGCCATTCGCGAGAGTCGCTACCCGCGATTTGTGGTCGAGCCGTACGCCGACACCGCCACCGAACCGCAACAGTGGCGCTGGCTGGCCGCCGCCGATATGCAGGCGGTGCTACAGCAGCGCACGCCGAGTTTTACCTTCTCTCACTACAGCAAGCACTACCACGGCGCCCAAGCGTTCACCTTTGAGCTCGGTCGCGTCGCGCCCTTTGGTCATAATGACCTTGCCTCTCTCGCGCCGATGCTTGAGCTGCTCAGCGCCTTAGCAAGCGGCCAGGCCCCGGCACAAGCCGCCCCCGAGCAGATGGCGTTCTTTCACGTGGCGCATGAAATTAGGCGCCAAGCCGAGGATTTTCAGCTCTGCTTTGCCGATGACACGCCGAATTTCACCGCCTTTCCCCCGGGCACGCTGCTCGCGCAAGACGGACAGCAGGGGGAAGTCTGCGTGGGTGAGACGCCCCTGCATGTGGTCTTTCCCAACGCCTGCGTGGAGATTGGCGCCCGCGCGTGCTTGTTAGTAAGATCGAGTGCGCCCCCACACGGCGCTAATCGGTGATAGAATCGCCCCCTTTTTCGCGCTGAGCGCCACGACAACCGAATCAACCGCGCAACCGGCGCCACGCCTTTTCGGCGCTTACGTTCTTGGAGCCCTGCTATGGCCGCAACGCCTACCCCTCTTGAAGTGCGCAATATCAAAAAGCGCTTCGGCGATACGGAAGTCCTTAAAGGGCTGTCACTCCAAGCCCACAAGGGCGATGTCATCACGCTGATTGGTGCCTCCGGCTCGGGCAAGAGCACCTTTTTGCGCTGCATGAACCTGTTAGAGCAGCCGGATGAGGGCGATTTGATCGTTCACGGCGAAGAGATACGCTTTAAATCTACCAAGCATGGGCGCGAGCCCGCCGACTGGAAACAGGTCGTGCGGATGCGCGCACGCCTGTCGATGGTGTTTCAAAGCTTCAACCTTTGGGCGCACATGACGCTTTTGGAAAACATCATCGAGGCCCCCATTCACGTGCTCGGCAAGCCTAAAAAAGAGGCCGTTGCGCACGCGCACGCCCTGCTTGAGCGCGTGGGGCTCTCCCACCGCAGTGAGGCCTACCCCGCGCAAATGTCCGGCGGGCAGCAGCAGCGCGGTGCCATCGCCCGGGCGCTGGCCATGGACCCGGAGGTGATGCTGTTTGATGAGCCTACCTCCGCGCTCGACCCCGAGTTGGTTGGCGACGTGCTCAAGGTAATGCGCGATCTGGCCGATGAGGGGCGCACGATGATCGTGGTCACCCATGAAATGGGCTTTGCCCGCGACGTCTCAAGCCAGGTGATCTACTTGCATCAAGGCTTGGTCGAAGAGGCCGGCGCACCGGCCGATGTGCTGGGTAACCCGCAATCGCCGCGCTTAAAGCAGTTTCTGGCGCCTAAATACTGACATGTCTTGCGAGGCTCACCATGCTTGACCTACACGGTTACGGCCCGCGCCTGCTGGAGGGGGCGGGGGTGACGATTATGCTTGCCCTCCTCGCGCTGGCCTTAGCCATTGTGCTGGGGCTTGTGACCGCCAGTGCCAAAATGTCGCGCAGTTGGCTCGCGCACCGTCTCGCCACGCTCTACACCACGGTGATCCGCGGCGTACCTGACCTTGTGCTGATGATGCTGCTGTTCTTTGGCGGCCAAATCGGGGTCAACATGATCAGCGATTGGCTCTACGAGCAGTGGGCCATTGATATCTTCATCAACATCAACGCCTTCGTGGCAGGCGTTGTCACCATTGGCCTAATTTTTGGCGCCTATATGGGCGAGACGTTTCGCGGCGCGTTCATGGCGGTCGATCAGGGCCAGATCGAAGCGGGCAAAGCCTACGGCATGAGCGATTCGCTGGTGTTCCGGCGCATTCGCTTTCCGCAGATGATGCGCCACGCCCTTCCCGGGCTCTCCAATAACTGGATGGTGCTGTTAAAAACCACGGCGCTTGTGTCCGTTATCGGTTTATCGGACATGGTGCGCGTGGCCGCGGAAGCGTCCAAAGCCACCCGCGAGCCGTTCGTGTTTATGATGATCGTAGCGGTGATTTATCTGTTGATCGCCAGCGTCTCCGAATGGCTGTTTGCCCGGCTGCAAAAGCGCTACAACATCGGCTACGGGGAGGCGGACTAATGGAAGCCCTGCTAAACCGCCTGGAAGCGCTGCTCGCCGAGAACAGCATTTTTACCCTGCAGACCCTCTCGTATTATGGCGAGGGGCTTGTCACCACCGTTCAACTCGTTTTTCTTTCGCTGCTGATCGGGCTGGTTGCCGCCGTGCCGCTGGCCATTGGCCGTGGCGCTAAACGGCGCTTGATCAAGTGGCCGATTTTTGCCTACACCTATGTGTTTCGCGGCACGCCGCTGCTGATCCAGCTCTATTTGATCTACTACGGCGTGGTGTTTGTCGATGGCATTCAAGACACGTGGCTGTGGGTGCTTTTGAAAGAGCCCTTTGTGCCGGCTTTGGTGGCATTCACCCTCAACACGGCGGCCTACACCACCGAAATCTTTCACGGCGCCATCAAGGCCACCCCCAAAGGGGAAATCGAAGCCGCGCGCGCCTACGGCATGTCACCGACGCTCACCCTGCGCCGCATCGTGATACCGAGCGCTTTTCGCCGCGCCCTGCCCGCCTACGGCAACGAGGTGATTTTCATGCTTCACGCCAGCGCCATCGCAAGCGTGGTCACCATCATGGATCTCACCGGCGCCGCGCGCTTTGTGTACGCGCGTTTTTACGCGCCGTTTGATGCGTTTCTGTTCGTAGCGGCGATTTATCTCTGCCTCACCTTTGCGATTCTCTACCTATTCCGCTATTTGGAAAAAAAGCTACTCGCGCATTTGCAGCCCATGGCATAACGCCCTTCGACGAGTTCAGGGTGAGCGGTTCGGGTAACCTGGCGCCGTTCGCGCTGAGCCTGTCGAAGCGCCTGCTAGCACGTTGGGCTTTGCCTCAACGCAAAGCTTAGGTAAGTTAAAGGGGATCACCCAAAAGGTGAACCCATCACGTTCGGAGAGCTTTTCTATGCAACGCAACACCATGAAAAAAGTGCTGTCACTGTCGCTTCTCGGCTTGGCCGTTGCCGCCACCAGCGCTCAAGCGCGCGATTACGAGGAGATCCGCATCGGCGTGGATGTGCCGTACGAGCCCATGGAGTACCGCACCCCCGACGGCGAGCTGACCGGCTTCGATATCGACTTAGGCAACGCCTTGTGCGCCGAGATCGGCATCGAGTGCGAATGGGTCGTGCAGGGTTGGGACGGCATCATCCCTGGCCTTATGGCGCGCAAGTACGACGCCATCATGTCGTCGATGACCATCAACGATGAGCGCCGCGAGCAAGTGCTCTTCTCTGACCCCTACTTTACGCCGCCTTCGGCCTGGTTTGCGCCGGCCACCAGCGACCTCGAGGAAACGACAGAGGCCTCGCTTGAGGATCTCACCATTGGCGTTCAGCGCGGCACGCTGCAGGACAACTACGTCACTGATATGTACGGCGATGCAGCTAACGTGAACCGCTACGCCACCGCCGACGACATGGTCCTCGACATGGAAGCCGAGCGCCTGGATATCCTCTTCCTCGACTACCCGGTGGGCAAGGCAACGCTTTTGGATAGCGATAACCGTGACTACAAAGTCGTGGGCGAAATGATCACCGAGCCGAAAGAGTACTTTGGCGACGGCTTTGGTATCGCGTTCCGCCAGCGCGACGAAGCGCTTGCCGAAAAGTTCAACGAGGCCCTGGACACGCTTCAAGAAGACGGCACTTACGACGAAATTTACCAGCGCTATTTCGGCGAAGAGTAACGTCTCAAAGCGGTACTTCAGCACGCAAAAGCCCGGCATCCGCCGGGCTTTTGCGTTAGTCATGTCAGCTTAGCGATGAGCTGCAGTGCTACGTTCGGCGATACGTTGAAAATCATCGCCCATCTCGGCCTGGTAGCGGCACATGCGATCACGCCCCGCTGTCTTTGCCCGATACATGGCAATGTCAGCTTGTTTGAGCGCCTCTTCGTGGTCGGATGCATCGCTATTGATACAGGTGTAACCAATACTTGGAGTCACATCGACCCAGCGGCTCTCTAACCGATACGGCGCCGAAAGCGCCTGCTTAACGCGCTCGGCATAGGCCGTGACGCGGACCTCTACGTCGCGACGCTTCGTACCCTCAAAGCACGCCAAGAGCACAAACTCGTCGCCGCTTAAGCGCGCGACGATATCCTCCTCGCCCAGGCAGCTCTCTAGCCGGCGGGCGACCTGCACCAGCAAATCATCCCCGGCCGCGTGCCCTAGGGTATCGTTGATTAGCTTAAAGCGGTCAAGGTCAAGAAACATCAGGATGCCCTGGCATGGCATAGGAGACCGCCAGAGGGTTTCGAGCCGCTCGATGAACAGCCGCCGGTTGGGTAAGTCGGTCAACGCATCGTAATAGGCCTGACGATAAATAATCGCCTCGTAGCGCTTGCGCTCGGTAAAGTCTTCGATGATCGCCACGCCACCGACTTTCTCGTTGCCGGCGCTGTGCACGGCGTTAAAAATCGCCCGCAATGGCGTGCCCTGCTCGGCTTTGGGTAACACATAGGTGCCTTCGTAGTAGCCGGTGCCGCGGGTTAGCGCATCGCGCACCCCTTGGGCCACCTCTTGATTGGCGGAGGGCGCTAGCATGGCGTAACCTATCATCTGCCCGCGCTCCACGCCCAAAATCGACAACACCTTATCGTTGCAGTCGGTAATTTGGCCCTCGCAGTCGAAGTGCAACACCCCAAGCGGCGAGTGGTTAAAGATCGAGCGGTAGCGGTTTTCGCTCTCCAGCAGCAGCGCCTCGCGCGCGGCCATGCTCACGCGCAGGGCGATGTTATCGTGGATAATGCGGCTGAAGCGGCGACTGGCCACAAAAATCAACCCCAAAAACAGCACCAGCACCGCCCCAATCAATAGCGCTAGCGGGGTACCAAGCAGCAGAAACTGGATCAGTAGCGGCAGCATGATCGGTAGCACAAACCCCAGCGCTACCCACCACACGGCGGAAAGCGTGGTCACCCCGCCAGCGGTAATGCCCGCCATCACAATCGAGAGCGCCGCGAGCTGACCGTGGTGCTCCGGGGTAAAAAGTAGCACGCTCCCCGCGCCCCACACGCAGCCCGCCGCAATGGCCCCCAGGCTAAAGCGCCGCAGCCACCGGTAGCGCTGCTGCTGCATACTCGGAAGGCGGTGATAACGGTACGCCAACCCCAAGCGCACGCTGGAGACCAGTACCACCGCCGCCAACCAACCCAGTAAGACAGCGGGGGAGATGACCGGCCACATGGCGGCCACCAACAAAAAAGCCGCCAGCACACTGGCCAGCACCGGCTGCCAAAGCTTGTCGTAGAGTAAACGCACTTTCTCACCGCGCAGCCGCTTCAGCGTGACATAGTGGTCACGGCGAAACCCGCTGCGCAGCCCCGAAGCCGTCGCGATGGATGCGGCGTTAGGCATATAAACTCCGTTTTTTTATGCGCTGACGATCGGCGTCATTGCTCGCCCGTGATACGAGCTTGTTGTTATGTACTCATCTAAACGTAGCAGACAGTCAGGCCGCCCTCAGGCGACCTGACTAGATGGTTAATTATCTTTACCGCAAAAGAGCGGTTAGCGCCAGGGGGATGCGCGTTAGGGCACAAAATGAAAGGTCGGGGGCGGCGCATCTGGCACCAGTGCCGCGCATGCCTGCACCTGTTTGAAAAGCGCCTCATGGGTGCTCGCCACCAGGTTGATATGCGCCAACTTACGCCCGGCGCGCTCGCTCTTGTCATAGCGGTGCAAGTGCGCGTTGGGCAGCTTCAACACATCGGCGCTTGCCGGCTCACGACCAATCACATTCACCATGCAGGTCGGCGCAATGGCGTGGGTATCGCCCAGCGGCAACCCTTGTACGGCGCGCAGGTGGTTTTCAAACTGGCTGGTCACCGCCCCATTCATGGTCCAGTGGCCGGAGTTGTGCACGCGCGGCGCCATTTCGTTGGCGAGCAACCCCCCATCGCGGGTTTGAAAAAGCTCCAGCGCCAGCACGCCGACGTAATCAAGCTCATCAAGCAGCGCGCGAATATAACTATCCGCCGTCTGCTGCACACTGTCGTCAAGATCCGGCAGCGGCGCGATCGAGTAGCGCAGAATGCCATCAACGTGCACGTTTTCCGCCATGGGGTAGAACTTGACCTCACCGTCGCGGCCGCGCACGGCGATCATCGAGACTTCGCGGACAAAATCCACAAACGCCTCCACGATCAGTTGCGTGTGACCGATGCTCTCCCACGCCCCGCCCGCTTGCCCGGGAGCCTTCAGCACCGCTTGGCCTTTGCCGTCGTAGCCTTCGGTGACCGATTTCGCCACAACGGGGCAGCCCAGCTCACGCGCCGCGGCCTCTAACTGCTCGGCGCTCTCGACCACCCGGTACGCCGGCGTGGGAATATTGAGCCGATCAAACAGCGCCTTCTCTTCCACGCGGTTTTGGCATACCTCGATGGCGCGACTGCCGGGGTAGACGGGTTTGTGCTGCTCGATTTCGCGCACAAGTTGAACCGGCAGGTGCTCGAACTCGTAGGTCACCACGTCGACCTTAGCCAGAAAGGCCGCCAGGTGCTGGTTGTCGGGGTCGACGATCACCTCGCCAATCCCGGCGCTCGGCTTACCGGTGGTATCCAAGAAGGTGAAGCGGTTGCCCAGCGGGTAGCCCGAAAGCGCCAGCATCCGCCCGAGCTGGCCTGCGCCCAATACGCCGATATGCATGTCTGCCTCCTTTACGCGTCAGGGCGTGGGTCAGGATTATCGAGCACGGCCTGGGTTTGTTCGGCGCGAAAGGCCTCGACCGCCTCACGTACGCCAGCGTCTTGCAGGCCAACGATCTGCGCGGCCAGAAGGCCCGCATTGGTCGCCCCCGCCTTGCCGATCGCCAAGGTCCCCACCGCGATACCGCCGGGCATTTGCGCGATCGAGAGCAGCGAGTCCAGCCCTTTCAGCGCTTTGGACTCCACCGGTACGCCTAAAACAGGCAGCGGCGTTTGCGCGGCGACCATGCCGGGCAGGTGGGCGGCACCGCCGGCGCCGGCCACGATCACCTGTAGGCCGCGTTCGGCCGCCCCCTTGGAGTAGTCAAACAGCAAATCGGGCGTGCGGTGCGCCGACACCACGCGGGTTTCATACGCCACGCCTAACCGTTCCAGCATGGCCACGGCGTGCTCCATCACCGGCCAATCCGATTTAGACCCCATGATCACCCCGACTTTGGGTGCGCTGTTTGACGACATTTTCTACTCCTCGGCGCGTTTAACGCTACATTAAAAACAGGGCCGATAGTCTAACAGAGCGCACCCCCTAGCGGGCGCTTTGCAAGACCATCAAATTCCTTTGCCTAGCGCGGCGCTTGGCGGCAATGTTGGAGCCGCGAAGCGGTGGAAAAATCGTCCGGCAACAGCGGGCTTGTTATGCACTATTCGTAGTGGCTCCAGAGCCTGAGAACTTTCACCACTTGCTCGTCCTCGAGCACTTGGTAAACCAAACGATGCTGAATATTAATGCGGCGCGAATAGGCCCCCGCAAGATCACCAATTAGCTTTTCAAACGGAGGCGGCTTGCGGTATGGATCCTCCGCTAGCAGCGCTAACAGTGCCTGAGCTTTAGGTTTGATGCCGCTGGAGGCCAACTTCTTAGCGTCTTTCTGGGCTTGCTTGGTGTAAACCAACGTCCATGTCACCAGTCCAGCTCCTCATCGCATTCATCCACCGGGGTATCCATCCCCTCACGAATAGACTCCCGCATTCCGGGTACGGAGAGCAGGTAAAGTGTTTCCTGAATGGCAGACCAGTCTTCCTCGGAAACCAGGACGGCTTTGTTTCGCTTGCCCATGATAACGATCGGCTGGTGGGACTCCGCCGTTTCATCGATCAACCGATACAGGTTGCTGCGAGCCTCGGTAGCAGTGATTCCGGCCATGACGCACCTCTTGCGTGATTAACGTATGACCAAATGTACGCCCTTATGCACGTACGTCAAGACGAACGTTTTGTATAAAAACATCGAGAAAGTAGAGAATTCGTGGGCGTGCGCAGCTCCTGGGTTGAAGAAACACCCATCCACGCTAAATTAACTCTAAGAAGTATTGAAAACCCCGCCAAGTGGCGGCATTGTGTGGATGTCATTTCAGACTAGATGGAGCCTCATGAGTACGGCACGCTCATATGCAAACGCGGAACTGACCGACCCTCCGCGAAGTGGCCCTGACGAATTAGACGTCAGGGAGCTAGAAAAACGTACGCGCTTGATGCGTATTATTATCCGTCTTATCGCCGTATCCGATCTCGGCAGTCGTGAGATTGCCCGGCGGGCCGGATTACCGGTGCAGAAGGTAAGCGATATTCTCGCCGGAAGGCTTGAGCACCTTAACGTGGACGAACTCTACGTTTTGCGTCGCACGCTGGAGACGGAGGCGCCATTGCATTAACGCGCCCTAAAAAGAGACCATCGCCTTTAGCGCACACCGTCGAGTGGCGCCAAACAAAGCGCCCCAAACCGCGTGATTCAACCGCGTTTTGGGGCGCTTTTTATCTATTAAGGACCGATGAGCAGTCCACCCAGCGCCATGATGATCACCACCGCCCAGGCGGGCAGCTGCCAACGCACTAACAGCAAAAAGCCAGTCAGCGCCAAGGCAAACTCCGGCGTGTCGATAATCGCGCTCGTCCACACCGGCTGGTAGAGCGCAGCACCCAGAATGCCCACCACCGCCGCGTTGGCGCCGCGCATCAACGCCTGAGCGCTGTCCCACTGCCGAAAGCGGTTCCAGAACGGCAACACGCCCACCAGCAGCAAAAAACCGGGAATGAAGATCGCCAGCAGCGCCACCATGGCGATAAACACGCCGCCGCTCCCCGGCATCAATGCGCCCAAATACGCCGAGAACGTGAAAAGCGGCCCGGGAATCGCCTGCGCGGCGCCGTAGCCGGCCAAAAACGCCTCCGCGCTTACCCAGCCCGACTGCACCACTTCCGCTTCCAACAGCGGCAGCACCACATGCCCACCGCCAAACACCAGCGCACCCGAGCGGTAAAACGCATCGATCACGTTCAGCGTCTGCCGGTCGAACGCGGCGGCAAGCACGGGTAGACCGACCAATAAGCCCGCGAAGAGTGCAAGCGAAAGCACGCCGACTTTTGCAGTGACCGCGAAATGCAGCGATTCGCTCGGCGCGTCGGCCGCGGCCTGACGGCAAAGAACCAGCCCGGCCACACCTGTCTGTTATACGCAGCGAAATGTGTGTTAGAGACAGGGCAAGCCCGGCCACACCGCCCAGGGCAATCGCCGCCACCTGCCCCAGCGGCCCGCTCACTGCCGCCACGGCCAACACCGCCGCAAGCGCGATGCCCGTGCGGGTTCTGTCCGGGCAGAGATTGCGCGCCATTCCCCATACCGCATGGGCGACAATCGCCACCGCGGCCACCTTTAACCCATGAACGATGCCGCTGGCGACGGGGCCCTCCAACAGCGCCGCGCCCAACGCGAATAGCACCAGCACCACCGCCGAGGGCAGCGTGAACGCCAGCCACGCCATGGCCGCGCCCCAAGGCCCACCGCGCATTAGCCCCAGCGCAAAGCCGACCTGGCTGCTCGCCGGCCCGGGCAAAAATTGACACAGCGCGACCAGATCGGCGTACGCCTGCTCGCTTAGCCACTGGCGGCGCGCGACAAACTCCGTGCGAAAATAACCCAAGTGCGCCACGGGCCCGCCAAAAGAGGTCAGCCCGAGGAGCAAAAACGCCTTGAACACCTCAGTGATGCGCCCGCGGTTGTGTAAATGCTCTGCCATTGTGTCCCCGCTTAGCCCATAAAAAAAACGCAAGGCGTTGATGTTACGCCTTGCGCTTTATCGCTTTATGACACTCTGATAATTACGCCACGTTACTCGAAGTCCGTCACCGCGCCGGTGCTGGCGGAGCTCACAAGCCGGGCGTATTTCGCCAACACGCCGCGTGCATAGCGCGGCGCGGGCTTGCGCCATGCCGTGCGGCGACGCATTAACTCGTCGTCGCTTACGCTAAGCTCTATGGTGTCGGCTTCGGCATCGATGGTGATGGTGTCGCCATCTTCAACTAGCGCCAACGGGCCGCCATCGTACGCCTCGGGGGAGACATGCCCCACCACGAAACCGTGGCTGCCGCCGGAGAAGCGCCCATCGGTAATCAACGCCACATCGTTCCCCAGACCGCGACCCATAATCGCCGAGGTGGGCGTGAGCATCTCGCGCATACCCGGGCCGCCTTTGGGGCCTTCGTAGCGAATCACCACCACGTCACCCGCCACCACGGTGCCATCGTTAATCCGCGCCTGGGCCTCCTCTTCCGAACCAAATACCCGCGCTGAACCGCTAAAACGGGTGCCCTCTTTTCCGGTGATTTTCGCCACCGCGCCTTCGGGCGCCAGGTTGCCCCAGAGGATACGCAGGTGGCTTTCACTTTTAATCGGCTTATCCAACGGCGCGATAATTTGCTGATCCCCCGGGTAGGGCTCGACATCGGCCAGGTTTTCCGCCAGCGTTTTACCGGTAACCGTCAGGCAGTCGCCGTGCAGCAAGCCGGCGTCGAGCAGCGTTTTCATCAGCGGCTGAATGCCACCAATCGCCACCAGCTCGCTCATCATGTAGTGACCGCTAGGGCGCAAATCGGCGACCACCGGCACTCGCTTGCCGATTTGGGTAAAGTCATCAAGCGAGAGCTCAACCCCAATGGTGCGCGCCATGCCGATCAAGTGCAGTACCGCATTGGTCGAACCGCCGAGGGCAATCACCACGGTAATCGCGTTTTCGAACGCCTCGCGGGTCATGATATCGGAGGGCTTGATGTCATCGGCCAGCAGCGCGAGCACGGCCTCCCCCGCCGCCTTGCAGTCGTCGCGCTTGTCGCGGGAGATGGCGTTTTGCGCCGAGCTACCCGGCAGGCTCATGCCCAGCGCCTCGATCGCCGAGGCCATGGTATTGGCGGTGTACATGCCACCGCACGAGCCCGGGCCGGGAATCGCGGTTTCCTCGATCTGTTTGAGTTCGATCAGGTCGATATCGCCGCGCGAGTGCGCGCCCATGGCCTCGAATACCGAGACAATATCGGTATGGTTCTTGCCCGGCATGATGGTGCCGCCATACACAAAGACACTCGGGCGATTGAGCCTGGCCAGGCCCATGACACAGCCCGGCATGTTCTTATCGCAGCCGCCAATCGCGACCAAACCATCAAACCCTTCACAGCCGGCCACGGTTTCGATGGAGTCGGCGATCACTTCCCGCGACACCAGCGAATACTTCATGCCCTCGGTGCCGTTGGCGATACCATCGGAAATGGTGATGGTGTTAAAAATCACGCCCTTGCCACCGGCCGCATCGGCGCCGTCGCGGGCAAACTCGGCCAACTCGCCAATATGGCTGTTGCACGGCGTCACCATGCTCCAGGTCGAGGCCACCCCCACCTGGGGCTTATTGAAATCGTCGTCGTTAAAGCCCACCGCGCGCAACATCGCGCGGCTGGCGGCTTTGCCGGGGCCGTCGACCACGGGGGCAGAGTGGCGGCGCGTCGTGTTCGAAGATTCGGTCATGGGAGGCTCCTCTCGGCATTGTTCACGGTATCCGCACAGCTTGGCGTTGCCATCACTTTCACGCAAGGCTAAAGACGCCATAAGTTCAGTTATCCAATACACATTATTGCCAAGAGCGAGCGTCACGAGGCAGATCACCACGCGGATCGAAGGCTTCTAATACATTTGTACTCGGCCAGCGCTGTTTGATCATCAAGCGCTAAATATCAGGCAGCCACGCCGGGGCGGTTTAATCGACCACCATGTTCTCTCGCTCCAGCACCGCTAGTGGGCGAAAATGCCCATTTTGGCACATGCACACGATAGGCCTGAGTATTTAACGCTGGCAGTACAATCATCCCACCACACCAGCTTGCAGCGCTTTGACATAACGAAGAAGGTCATCGGCACGCCCTTCACTCACCAATTGCTCGGGGGTTTTATAATCAAAGGCACCGATAGGCTCATTGCGAAACCAAAACAATGCATCGTGGAAATCGCCATTAATATCAGCCGCCGCTCCCAATACCCGAAGTGCATCACGCAGAAAGCGTTGGAGCTTCTCCGCGCCCTGCGCCCTAGAGATAGTTGTGCGATGCACGTGCGCGTGACTGGCCAACGTTTGAATATCCATGCTCAGGGCGCTGGCAAGCAGTTTAGGATTAATGAGCGGCTGGCGCTCTTCCCGAGCGACCCCTTTCAAGTCAGCAAGAAACCGAGCAAAGGAGTCTGGGGCTTGATAGCCCATCGGGTCGCTATTTGATTCCTCTATCGCTGTCACCATGACAAGCCTCCCGCTACGCTTATGCAACTAAAAAACAACATATATTCGTCATAGCAGTTGAGAACCAAGATGCTAACGCATTGAGCTTTGGCCAACCACTTATGGCACCATACGGCTAGCCCACCACCGCCGTGAAGGAACACTGCCTTATGTCCACACACTCGCTGCTTGCACAAACGCCGTTAACCCCGGGCTTTATGGTGGTGCATGGCAACCGCCTGGAAGATCTGCGCGGGTTGGCGGTTCAGTGGATGCGCCTGCACCCGCTGGGGCCGCTGGAGAACGAAACCATTCTGGTGCAGAGCAACGGCATCGGGCAGTGGCTGAAATTGGCGCTGGCGGAAGACCCGGACAACGGCGGCGCGGGGATCGCAGCGGCGCTGGATGTGATGCTGCCCGCGCGGTTTTTGTGGCAGGCCTACCGCACGGTGCTGACTCACACTGTCCAGAACGGTGCAGGGCACAATGAAGACGCCGTGCCGGAAACCTCGCCGTTCGATAAATCGCGCTTGGTCTGGCGGCTTTTACGCCTGCTGCCCACGCTTGCCGGGCAGCCGGTGTTCAAGCCGCTGGCGCAGTTTCTGGAAACCGACCGCGACCAGCGCAAGCACTACCAGCTAGCCGAGCGGCTGGCGGACCTGTTCGACCAGTATCAGGTCTACCGCGCCGACTGGCTGGACGCCTGGGCCAACGGCGACGACGTGCTGATTACCGCCCGCGGCGAGGCCCGCCCCCTGGAAGACCACCAGCGCTGGCAGCCTGCCTTGTGGCGCATTCTGCGCGACGACGTGGCCGCCACCCAGGGCGGGGCGGGACTCAACAGCAGCCGCGCCCAAGTGCATCGACGCTTCTTGAAAGCCACCGAGCAGCTGGATGGCCAACCCTGCCCGCCGGGCCTGCCCCGGCGGCTGATTATTTTCGGTATTTCATCATTGCCCCAGCAGACGCTGGAAGCCCTGGCGGCGCTTTCGCGCTGCTGCCAGATCGTGCTCTGCGTGCACAACCCGTGTCAGTTCTACTGGGCGGATATCATCGAGCACAAGGATCTGCTGCGCGCCAGCCGCTATCGCCAGCGACGCAAGACCGGCATGCCCGAAGCGCTGGATGTGCTCGGCACGGGTGATGCCATTGATGCTCTGCACCTCCACGCCCAGCCGCTGCTTGCCGCTTGGGGCAAACAGGGCCGCGACTACCTGCGCCTGCTGGATGAACACGACGACACGGGCGACTACCAAACCCTTTTTGAGCAGCAGGCGCTGCGCATCGATATGTTCGAGCCGTTCTCCGGCGAGCGCGGCTGCCTGCTCAGCCAGCTGCAGGACGATATCCGCGAGCTGCGCCCGGTGGCCGAAACGCAGACCCACTGGCCCGCCCTCGACCCAGCGGACGACTCCCTGGTGTTTCATATCGCCCACGGCCCCCAGCGGGAAGTCGAGATTCTCCACGACCAGCTGCTCGCCGCGTTTAGCGCCGACCCCGAGCTGCGCCCGCGGGATATCATCGTCATGGTGCCGGACATCGACCGCTACGCGCCGCACATCGACGCGGTGTTCGGCCAGCTGTCTTCGGACGACCCGCGCTTTATTCCCTATACGCTCTCCGACCAGGCCAGCCGCCACCGCCTGCCGCTGATGATTGCGCTGGAAAAGCTGCTGCGCCTGCCGGAGCTACGACTTTCCGTCAGCGACTTGCTGGATCTTTTGGACGTGCCCGCCCTGCGCCAGCGCTTTGGGCTTACCGAGCGCGACCTGCCGGTGCTCGAGCGCTGGATGGAGGGCGCGGGCATCCGCTGGGGACTGAATGCCAAGCAGCGCCAAACGCTCGAATTGCCCGGCGGGCTCAGCCAGAACACCTGGGCGTTTGGCCTGCGCCGCCTGCTGCTGGGTTACACCGTGGGCGAAGGCCACGCCTGGCAGGGCATCGAGCCGTTCGACGATATCGGCGGGCTCGAAGCGGGCCTCACCGGGCCGCTGGCGACGCTGTTGGAAAAGCTTGAAGCCACCTGGGAAACGTTTCGCCAGCCCACCGATGCCGCCGGTTGGGTAGCGCGGCTGCGCGCCCTGCTGGAAACCTTCTTCCTCACCGACGACGCCCAGGAAAGCGTGATGCTCACCAAGCTGGAAAATGGCCTGCAGCAACTCCTCGAAAGCAGCCGCGAAGCGAAGCTTGACGACCCGCTGCCGCTCTCCATGGTCCGCGAGCACTGGCTGGCGCAGATCGACGAGCACAGCCTCTCCCAGCGCTTTTTGGCCGGAGCGGTGAATTTCGCCACGCTGATGCCCATGCGCGCCATTCCGTTCAAGCGTGTCTGCCTTTTGGGCATGAACGATGGCGAATACCCCCGCTCCCAGCCGCCGCTGGACTTCGACCTGATGGGCAGCGACTACCGTCCCGGCGACCGCTCACGCCGGGAAGATGACCGCTACCTGTTTTTGGAAGCGCTGCTCTCCGCCCGGGATCAGCTCTACGTCAGCTGGGTGGGCCGCAGCCAGATCGACAACACGACGCTTCCGCCCTCGGTGCTGGTCGGCCAGCTGCGTGACCACCTGGAAGCCGGCTGGCGGATTGAGAGCGGCACGCCGCTACTCGATGCGCTTACCACCGAGCACCCGCTACAGCCGTTTAGCCGCGTTTACTTCAACGACGCCGCCAGCCGACTGTTCACCTATGCCCATGAATGGCGTGGGGCCCACGAATGGCGAGAGGAGTACGCCCCGCGCACGCCCCCAAGCGCCCAGGCGCCGCTACCCAAACCGGAAAACGCCCCTGCGAGCCTCAACCTCGGCCAGTTGGGCGGCTTTCTACGCGAGCCGGTGCGCACCTTCTTTAATACTCGGCTAGGGGTGTATTTCGAGCAGGAAGCCATCGCCGAGCTGGATGCCGAACCCTTCACGCTGGACGGCCTGCAAAACTGGCAGCTGCAAGACCGGCTGATTGCCGCCCAGCGCCGCGCGGTGGATAACGGCGAGCCGCGCCTTGAAGCACTGAACACAGAGCTTGAACGCTTCCAGCGCCAGGGTGTGCTCGCCATGGGCGCCTTTGGTGATCGCATGCGCGACGCCCTGGCCGAGCCGATGGACGACCTATTCAGCGCCTACCAAGACGCGCTGGCCCAATGGCCGGTGGCACTTAGTGCGCCGGAAGCGATTCACTTGGAAGGTAATGACGGCATCGTGCTGGAAGACTGGCTGGGTGAGCTGCGCCACAGCGAACACGGTGAGCGATGCCGATTGCTGCTGCTCAGCAGCAGCCTGATCAAGAAAAGCAAGTACCAGTGGCATCATTTGCTGCGCCACTGGGTCGCGCATTTGGCGGGCAATCTCAGCGGCCCGATGACCACCCAACTGCTTTCCAAAGCGGGCAATATCACGCTAGATCCCATCGCCGCCGATACCGCCCTTGCCCATCTCCACACCCAGCTAAACGCCTGGCAAGCAGGCCTACAAGCCCCGCTGCCGCTGGCGCCTCAGGCGGCATTTGCCTGGCTGACCAAACTCGGCACGCCGGAGATGGCGGAAGAGAAAGGCCGGGAAAGCGACGCCTACGTCGCCGCCGAAGCCGCCTATGAAGGCGGGCGCTACCAGACCGGCGAAGTCGCCCAAAGCGCCTACCTAAGCCACCAGTGGCCCCGCTTCGAACGGCTATTCAACGAGCCAACCCAACACGGCCACCGTTTTGCTACGCTCACCGAGGCGCTCTACGCGCCGCTGTTTTATGCGGTCAAGGGTTAGACTCGATACAGTGCTAGACTTTATAAACAGGCTCAGAGGAAAGGAGAGGCCTTCTTCATGCGACTCACTCAATCACAGCGTTCCATTATTGTCTCTGGTGTACGTGAGTTCATCGGGCCTTCCGTGAGCGTTCATCTGTTTGGCTCGCGTCTGGACGACTCAAAGCGAGGCGGCGATATCGACCTACTACTGATCTCCAGGACAGCGATTCCTCTGCTTGCCACTGCCGAGCTCAAAATGGCATTGGAGGAACGCATTCAACTGCCGGTAGATATCGTGACCTGCGTATCGACGGATGAGCCAACTCCTTTCCAGGCCATAGCGCTGGGGCAGTCGATCCCTATTGATGGTGAGGAAGCGGCATGAGTCAGGATATTCTCAGCGACCAGCAACGTCATCTTGCGCAGTTACTTGAAGCCATCCAGCGCTGCGCTTGGTTTCTGCAACAGTCTCGCAACAAGGTGACTTGGCCGATTGACGGAGAGTGGCTGGCAGATCACAAGAAAGATGTTGCGCTATTCGAGACGCTCGCCGCCATCAACGAACGTTTTGCCAAGCTGCAGGATTCCTTAGCGTCAGCAATGCGGCACAGTGCCTTGCTTGCAGGTGAATCCACCGACAGCTTTCTCAAGGTACTTGCGCTGTTTGAAAAGCAAGAGGTCATTAACGCGACAAGTGATTGGCAACGCTGCCGCGCTATCCGCAATATTGCGGCACACGACTACGCAACGCCCTACGCTCAGATAGCAGAACACTTCAACCTTCTGAACGAACTCGCCGACATACTCCTGCATACGTCTCGAAATCTCGTGGCCTGGTGCGCTGACCAACTCCAGATTCATCCCGCAAGCCAAGACTTCACCACTGAGTTTGACAGTATCTTTTTATGAGCCAGCCCACCCCACTCGACCCACTCACGCTCCCCCTCCACGGCAGTCGGCTGATTGAAGCCAGCGCGGGAACCGGCAAGACCTTCACCATCGCGCTGCTTTACGTGCGCCTGGTGCTGGGCGGCCAGCACCGCGACGACGACACCGCCTTCGTGCGCCCGCTCACGCCGCCGGAAATCCTCGTGGTCACCTTCACTAACGCCGCGACCCAGGAGCTGCGCGAACGCATCCGCCACCGGTTGGTAGAAGCCGCCGCGGTGTTTCGTCATACGCCTGCTGCCGAGCCACCGGCCGCTGACCCGCTCCTACTCCAGCTCCGCGACCAGTACGACCCGGCCACCTGGCCCGCCTGCGCCCGCCGCCTAGAGCTGGCCGCCGAGTGGATGGACGAGGCCGCCGTCTCCACCATCCACAGCTGGTGCTACCGCATGCTGCGCGAACACGCTTTCGATAGCGGCAGCCTGTTCTCTCTCGACCTGGAAAACGACCAGCACGAACTCGAACAGGAAGTCGTCCGCGACTACTGGCGCACCTTCTACTACCCACTGGACGCCGAAGCGCTGGGCAGCATCACCCGCTACTGGAAATCGCCGCAGCAACTCCACGAAGACGTGCGCAAACTGCTGCCCGAAAGCGACGCCTTGGGTAGCGAGCGGCCCGCACCCGCCGACACCCTCAGCGCCGCCGAGGCCGAACGCCGCGCCACGTTAAACGCGCTAAAAGCCCCCTGGCCCGCCTGGCTGGATGAACTCGGCCCCGCTCTTGAAGACGCTGCCAAGCGCAAAGCCTTCAAAGGCCAAAGCTTCAACGCCAAAAGCCGCGCCAACTGGCTGGGCGCGCTGCGCCAGTGGAGCGAAAGCGACCTGGAGCGCCCCGCACTCACCGACGCCGCCTGGAAACGCATGACGCCGGACGGCATGGCCGAGATCTGGAAAGATGGCGCGCCACCCTGCCCAGAGATATGGCAAGCGCTGGCCGAGCTACCCGCCGCGCTAAACGCCCTGCCCGAGCCGCGCAACGACCTGCTGGTTCATGCCGTGCAGTGGTGCAAAGTGCGCCTAGAGCGCGAACAGGAGCGACGCGCCGAAATGGGGCCCAATGACCTGCTCACCCACCTGGACCGCGCCCTGCAGGGCCCCAACCGCGACGCGCTGGCCGCGCAGATGCTGCGCCAGTTCCCCGTGGCGCTGATCGACGAATTTCAGGACACCGACCCCATCCAGTACCGCATTTTTAACGCGGTGTTTGATGTCGCCAAGCCGCGCCGCGATGCCGCCATTCTGCTGATCGGTGACCCCAAGCAGGCCATCTACGCGTTTCGCGGTGCGGATATCTTCACCTACCTAGAGGCCAGAAGACACACCGCCGGCCGCCACGTTACGCTGGGCACCAACTTCCGTTCCAGCCGCGCCATGGTCGAAGCGGTCAACCACTGTTTCCGTTACGCCGACCAGTACCCCGCCGGGGCCTTTCTGTTCCGCGAAGAGAGTGGCGAGAACCCGCTACCCTTCCAGCCGGTGGGCGCCAAAGGTCGCGACGAACAGCTGATGCACCAGGGCCAGCCGCTGCCCGCGATGACGCTGTGGCCACTTGAAAGCGACGAGCCGCTCTCCAAAACCGCCTACCAGACCGAGATGGCCGAGCGCTGCGCCTCGTACATGACGGAACTGCTCAAGGCAGGCCAGCAGGCACAAAGCGGCTTTCAAGACGGCGATGCGCTTACACCGCTCAAGCCGTCGGACATGGCGGTGCTGGTCAACGGCCTGCAGGAAGCCCGCGCCATTCGACTGGCGCTGGCCAGCCGTGGGGTCAAAAGCGTCTACCTTTCTGACCACGACAAGGTCTTCAGCTCGCCCATGGCCGCCCAGGTGGAGCGCTGGCTGCGCGCCTGCGCCGAGCCGTTGGCGAGCTCCCGCCAGGCCGAAGCCCACCTGCGCGCGGCCCTGGCCACGCCGGTACTGGGCCTGACGCTCGCCGACCTGGACCACCTGCAACAGAGCGAGCTGGCCTGGGAAGAGCGAGTGGAGCAGTTCAGCCGCTACCACCGGCTGTGGCAGCGCCAGGGCGTGCTGCCGCTGGTGCGCCGCATGATGGTGGACTTCGACATCCCCGCCCGCCTGCTGGCGGCGTTCGAAGACGGTGAGCGCTTGCTAACCGACCTTTTACACCTGGGTGAACTGCTCCAGCAAGCCAGCCAGGAACTGGACGGCGAGCACGCGCTGATTCGCTTTCTGGCTGATGCCATCGCCGACCCGGACAGCCACGGCGACACCCACAAGCTGCGCCTGGAAAGCGACGCCGATCTAGTCAAGGTAGTCACCATCCACAAGTCCAAAGGGCTCGAGTACCCGCTGGTATTTTTGCCGTTCATCGCCAACCATCGGCCGGTGAAAGCCGGTGACGTACCGCTGCGCTGGCACGACGGCGAAGGCAACCTGCAACTCAGCCTGGAGGCGGACGAGACCACGCTGGCCACCGCCGACCGCGAACGCCTGGGCGAGGACCTGCGCAAGCTCTACGTCGCGCTGACCCGCGCGCGCCACGCCACCTGGCTGGGGCTCGCGCCGCTCAAGGGCATTGAGGACAGCGCCATCGGCCACCTGATCAACGGCGGCGAAGCCATGGCGCCGGACACGCTCAGCGAAAAACTGGCCGACCTAGCCGCCGGCAGCGAGATCCGTGTCGACGAACCGCCCGCGCCCACCGCCCAGCGGCTGGCGCCCCTCAAGGAGACCGCCACGCTGGGCCATGCCCGCACGCCGCTGCGCCCGGCAAAAGAGCACTGGTGGATTGCCAGCTACTCGGCGCTGCGCCTTTCCGGCACGCTGACCGCCCCGATCACAACGCCGCTGGAACCCACCACCGCCCAGGAAGCCACCGCGTTCGAGGTGCTGGACGAACCCCAGGAACTATCTCAAGAACGATCCCAGCTAGAAGCGTTTCACTTACACAAGTTTCCACGTGGCCCCGGCCCCGGCACCTTTCTGCATGGGCTGCTGGAATGGGCGGGCCGGCAAGGCTTTGACGCCGCCGCGACCGACAGCGATGCCCTCGACGATATGCTCTGGCGGCGGGTGCAGCTGCGCGGCTGGCAGACATGGCAGGAACCGCTTTCCGGCTGGCTGAAAGCGCTGCTCACCACCCCGCTGCCGATGGCCTCTGGGCAGAGTGTGGCGCTTACCGAGCTTGCCCGCTATCAGGTCGAATTGGAGTTCTGGCTGGCCGCCAAGCAGGTGAATACCCAGGCCATTGACGCAGTGGTTAGCAAGCACTTACTGCCGGGCTACGAGCGACCCGCACTGGATGCTGACACCCTCAACGGCATGCTCAAGGGCTTTCTTGATTTAGCCTTTGAGCACCAGGGGCGCTTTTACGTGCTCGACTGGAAATCCAACTACCTGGGGCCGGACGATAGCGCCTATGAACCGGACGCCCTGCGCCACGCGCTGCTGGCCAAGCGCTACGACCTCCAGGCCGCGCTTTATCTGCTGGCCATGCACCGGCTGCTCAAGGCTCGCCTGCCCCACTACGACCCGCACCAGCACTTGGGCGGCTCGATGACGGTCTTTCTGCGCGGCAGCCGCAGCTTGGAGCGTGGGGTATTTTTCGAGCCTGCTCCGGTTGAGCTGATCAACGCCCTGGATCGTCTGTTTACAGGCGCTTCATCGTCATCCCCCGCACAGGAAGCGCTAGTATGAGTCAGCCTAAAGACACCCACACCCTCGACCTGTTTGGGGATGCCCTGACTCACCCTGCGCTGAGCGACACCGCCGAGCTAATGGCCCTCTGCGAGCGCTGGGTCGCCCGAGGCTGGCTACGCGACCTGGACCGTGCCCTGGTGCGCTTTTTAGCAGAGCAAGCACCGGATGCCCCTGCGCTGCTACTGTTAGGCGCGGCGCTGGCCAGCCACCAGCTCGGTCGCGGTCACGTGTGTTTGGATCTCAACGCCACGCTGAACGCGCCGGATTTCGCGCTTTCGCTACCGCCGGAAGGCGACGACCTCACCGACCCGCCGGTGCTGCCAAGCGACGTGCTGGCCACGCTCACGCTGGCCGACTGGAAGGCCGCGCTTGACCACCCCACGCTAGTCAACCAAGGCTCCGGCAATACCCCGCTAGTGCGCAGCGATAGCGAACACACCACCCGCCTCTACCTACGCCGCTACTGGCAGTATGAACAAACCCTGCACCAGGAAATCGCCAGCCGCCTTGAGGCGATGGAAGACCCCAAAACCCCTGATTTACTCCCCCAGGCGCTGGACGTACTGTTCCAACAAACCACGCCCCTGGACTGGCAAAAAATCGCCTGCGCGCTGGCCGCCCGTAGCCGCTTCGGCCTTATCACCGGCGGCCCCGGCACGGGTAAAACCACCACCGTCGTTCGTCTACTCGCCCTGCTGCAAACCCTGCAACTGGCCCAGCACCCCAGCCAACCGCTGCGCATTCGCTTGGCCGCCCCCACCGGCAAAGCCGCCGCCCGGCTGAACGAATCCATCGCCGGGCAGGTGAACGATTTACCGACTGCTCAGCTAAAAGCCCTCTTAACGAATCGCGTCGTGAGTGAAATAGCGATTCCCACCGAAGTGACAACGCTGCATAGGCTGCTTGGTGCAAGGCCGGACACCCGCCACTTCCGCCACAACGCCGCCAACCCGCTGGCGCTTGACGTACTGGTGATCGACGAAGCCTCGATGGTGGATATCGAGATGATGGCCGCCGTGCTGCGCGCACTGCCCGCCGATGCCCAATGCGTGCTACTGGGGGATAAAGACCAGTTAGCCTCGGTGGAGGCTGGGTCGGTGCTCGGCGATCTTTGCCGCCGCGCCGAGGCCGCGCACTACACCCCGGAAACCGCCCGGTGGCTGGAAAGCGCCACCGGCCAGCCGCTGCCCGAGCACTACCTGGACCCCAACGGCCAGCCGCTCGACCAGGCGATTACCATGCTGCGGGTTAGCCACCGCTTCAACGCCGCCAGCGGCATCGGCCAGCTAGCCCAGGCGATCAACCAGCCCCGCCACACCCAGACCGATCAGGAAAAACAGAAGTCGATAAACCGCGTGCTACGCCAAGGCTACCCAGACCTGCACCACCTTGTTCTGACCGACGATGCCGCGCTGGATAAGCTGGTCATTCACGGCAGCCCCGATAAGTTTCTCAACGGCGGCGAGGACCGCGTGAATCATAAAAACGAACCCATCGCCCCGCCCACGGGCTACCGCCACTACCTGAACACGCTAAATGCGCAGCGTCCGCAGGGACTGACGTTTGAGGAAGATCAACAGGCGTATAACGACTGGGCCGGCGCGGTACTCAGCGCCTATAGCCACTTTCAGCTGCTGTGCGCGCTGCGCAAAGGCCCCTGGGGGGTAGAAGGCCTGAACCAGCGCATTGCTAAAACGCTGCGTAGCGAAAAGCTGCTGTACGGGAGTGATTTCACGCTGGAAAAAGGCTGGTATGAAGGCCGCCCAGTGCTGGTGACGCAAAACGACTACGGCCTGAAACTGATGAACGGCGATATCGGCATTACCCTGGCGGTGCCCGACCCGCGCACGCCGGGTAAATCGTTACTGCGCGTCGCCTTTCCTTATACAAGTGCAGCCAGCGACTCGGAAAAAACCATCAACTGGGTGCTGCCCTCCCGCCTGCACGCGGTGGAAACCGTCTTCGCGATGACGGTTCACAAATCCCAGGGCTCGGAGTTCAAACACACCGCCCTGCTGCTACCGCCCACCATCAACCCCATCCTCACCCGCGAGCTGGTCTACACCGGCATCACCCGCGCCCGCGACTGGCTCACGCTGATCGAAGCCAAACGCGGGATATTGAATGATGCGGTGACGAGGGAAGTGATGAGGGTGAGTGGGATGGGAAGGTTGTAATCAAAGCCGACATTACCAATGCTAGTGGTGACGGTTTTCGGCCAATTGCGGACATTGAGGCGATTCTGATGTAGCGGTTTAACGCCTTGCTCACGGGAGAATTGGGAGCACAGCGAGTAATTTTTCCGTGTGCAGCAAATTGTTATGCACCAAGCTAGTACTGGAACTGTACAATATTACTGACAACAACATCTTTGCCTGGCTTCAATGGATTCGGTTGGTGAATTGCAATACGAGCGCTTTTCATCTCGAAATCTGCTTTCTGGAGCTTAAACTCGACACCTTCCAGTTGCCGATGTGAGTACCCGTCAAATACCCATACGACTTGGTTTGGTTCAAGCGGATCAGAAAGCTGAACTCGAACTAAAATTTCTTCTTCGTAGTTGTAGCTATCAGACAATTCAAATACGTTTACTTCTCCGGGCTCTTCTTTATTAAAATCCTTTCCTAGAACGTAATCCCGCCCTCCAACATTCAGTCCAACTATTTTCTTATGCGATATTTTTCCATCATCGTTGAGTTGCTGGTGCTCTGCTTTGCTTATAATTTCTTTTCCTGCCCCGCTCTCAGCCTCATTTCGTGGTCGAGGCGGAGATGGCTTTAGATCACTCCGTTTTCCGTTTGCTAACAATTCCTGCAGACGCGCAATTTCAGTATCTCTCTCAGTAAGGTCAACATAGTAACGAGTCTCAAGTTCGTTGACCTTCCTTTTTAATTGAATGTGCTCCTCTTTAGATGCTGGGGTTTCATCCTCGACTTCGAGCTTTATTTTTTTTAGCTCTTTAAGTTGATTCCGCGTGTACCGGTAAACATACTTCGCTGGAAAAGGATATGCGTACAAGAATGCCATGCCGCTGACCATTGGAAGAAACACAAAATAAATGACGCTCAAGTACCAGTTGGGATACAAGACATTTTCAATAAATGCAATCTTATCGGCTGGAGGAGACGACGCAAATAATATCAGGATTAGCTTGTAGTTCCAAAACACCCACGCGACAGTGACAGCACCTAGCAATGGGTTCGTTACTCGCTCATATAGATGAGCTCTAATTGAACGCGAAAGCTCGTCAATCATTACGACGTGATTCCTTGTATTGCATAACGCCCGCATTTGCGGCTGGTTTGGAGCGCAGCGGAAAACCAGTCCGACAACATGTGCTTGTTAGATTTTTATAATTGTCACGTTTATATAACAGCATGGCGCCCTATGTGAACTGTCTCAACAAACCTTCTAAGGTCCTCCAAACGATCATCATGTAGCGGTATTGAGGATAAAAGCTTGGTGACATATTTCGGGCCATGACTGCCGATTTCTGGGCAAAAATTCTCTATTTCACCTACTGGCACAAGATATATACCTATCTGTTCTAGCCTTTCCTTAAGAGCGCCATAGTCTTTCTGCGCTTCTCCTCTTGGTATACCACGCGAACCATATTTTTTTACTTCAGCCCAAGGTTTTCCTTGCTTCATCGCTTCTATTACGTCACCTTTCGGTAGTTTTTCTGGCTCTGCTTCTTCTAAAAGTGCAGTAATTTCACGTTTTATTTCTTCTGCTTTTTTTGGCTTTATTCCTTCTCTAACAGCCGCGTCAACACGACGCCAAAGCGGCTCTATAGATTTCCATGAACCTCCAAATGCTCCGACTGTAGCTTCTACTAAGCTGCGTTCTGACAAAAAATCAATGTCAAAAACAGCCTTTATTGGAACACCGATTTTACGTAACACTGTTGCTACTTTAGGAACTCCATGCTTTCCACCAGTGGGAACGTAAGAAGTGTCCTGCCATACACCTTCTGAGGAAGAAGATAAATGATCTGCCACACAGTTTATTAGACGACAATCACTATCATCTTCACAAATAACCGTTTGCTCGTGAAAAATACCTTCAAGAGCATTCGAATAACGAAGCTCAGGCTTTTCCCAAAGCTCCTTAATCACATCGGGAGATGCTTCGGAAACTAAGTTCGCACTTCCCTCACGACGGAGTCGAAGAATACGGACGTTACCTTGCGTACCTTCTAAAAAACCTCGCATAATGTCACTGCTGTGCGTCGCCACAAGCAACTGCCCCTTAACTTCTGCAGCTAGAGTCTCTCCTAGGCGACGCATTTGGGGTGGATGCAAAAAAGCTTCTGGCTCGTCGATCAGTGTTATATCTCGATTTGCAAAAATGGCGTCAAAAAGTATACCTGCATAACTTTTCATTCCGTCACCCTGCTTATCAAGCAACGGATTCTCTCGCACAGAACTTACATAAAGATTACTAACTCGATCAGTTACGTTTTCTATATCAGGAGTTTCCCCGCCTCATTCATGAGAACGCCGATTGAGCATTTTTACAGCCCCGGGTTGCCAGCTTCGGTCTTCAGTAGCCGTATTTATGGCGTGTGCATCTGCTGACTAATGCTCCAATGGTGATCTTAACTCAGCTATTTATAACTTTCTGGCATTGATCTCGGCCATCAGGGTAGCCATATCCGCCGGCCACCGTTGTGGCCGCCTTGATCTTGCCTCAGTCAGTATCGCCGGAAGGTCAGCTTAGCGCAGTCAGCTTCGGCAGCCCTTTCAGTAAAGTGGGCCACCATTTGTCAGCAGCGTCACCGAGGTGAACAGTAATGCGCCGAGCGTGCCGTGAGATAGTGGCAGCGACCTTGAGCACCTGCTCGCGCATCCGGCTCAGGCTCCAGCCTTGGCGGGTTTGCCGCGTGAGTAGGCAGCGCAGGCCATGCAGGGTCTGGTAGGCGTAGAGGCTCAGTAGCAGACTCACTTCGTTGCGAGCCATCACCTCCTGAACAGTAGAAGCGCCGCGGTCGGTCGAGGAGAGATGTACGTCGAGTGCTGACTTCACTTCGCCCATGTGCGCCTCGGCGCTGCCGCGTTTGCGGTAGAGCGCCAGGACTTTCTCCGGCGGCCAGTGGAACTTGTTGAGGTTGGTGACCAGGAAGAAGGCATGCAGCAGCAGATCATCGGGACGTTCCTGCACCACCAGCACCACGCGCCGTGACGACGGCCAGGAACCGGCTTGGTACTCCAGGTCGTGGCACCACTCCCGAGGTTGCTCGGGTGGCCGGCCCCGTGGCCGTTTCAGGTACGGCGCTGCCAGCTTCTGCAGTCCCGTGTGACTGCGCAGTCGGCCCAGGTACTCGATGTTGCGGTCTTCCAGGGCCTCCAGCGTGTCGTTGTCGGTGAAGCCAGCGTCAATGCGCACTCGCACCTGGGCGCCGGTGCTCTCGTTGAGTCGCCGTACCAGATGCGGGACCCAGGTGTCGGCATTCTCGGCCGGGCCAGCATTGCCCTCCCGCAGCAAACCGCCCACCATGTCGCCGGTCTCTGCCAACGACGCGACTAGCGGTGAGTAGATGCGGGCACCGTAATGACCATGAAAGGCCGAGCCGCCCTGGTGACCGTGGACCTCAATCGGCAGGCCATCGATGTCCAGTGTCAGTTGATCCGGGCGTTTGCCCTTCTCCAGCGAGGTCAGACGCCAGACCACCAACCGCAGCAAACCTTCGTGTACGGCATCGATGTTGTCGCTACGTCCAAGGCACGTCAGCAGCCGCGACAGCGTGGCTTGGGATGGCCGGTCCTGCGTCAATGGCGTCATCCCGCGCGCATCGCTGCAGGCCAGTTGCCAGAGCGGGTCGTGGCGCAGCATGTCGGTATCGCTGAGATCGATCCAGCCCATCGCACGCTGCAGCACGAGGGTGCGCAGCTGGTTGGCCAGCGAATGGCGGACGCGCAGCGGGTTACGTTGGTCGATCAGGTTTTCATCCAGTGCGTCTATGACACCGCTGCTGTCGAGAGCTTCACGCAGCAGCAAGGCGCCGCTATCGCTTGTGGTGCGCTGGCCATCAAGCTCAACGCGAATGGACCCGTTGCAGGACGGAATCCAGGGAGATACGCTTTCACCCATGGCGGATGGTCCTCTGGAATCAGGTTCTTGCCGGAACGTTCTGATTTCTCAAGAGAATACCATCCGTCATCTTCGTTTTCAGGCTGCCCTCATGAATAAGACGGGGTTTCTCCTACGTGAATTGGAAGCTTGCTCCCCCCTCGGAAGTCGAACATGAGTTCTTTCCCAAATGCGCGACTAAAAAGTTCACTTATTTTCTCCATAAGAACTTCATCGTCATAAAGGATATGCTGCGGTTTGGATTTTTGATCTCCAGGAGCGATGCTATTTTGTTGATCGCAGATTCTTAAGCGATCATCAGCGGCAATTTTCCTTATAAATCCGCCAGCCATGCCCCGAGTCAGGAAAGGTTGCCCCCAAAATTGGAGAACGTTTTCTCTTATCTGCCAATCCTCAAATCGATACATCTCGCCTACTAAATCAGCATTATCGGCTAAAAATTTACGTAACTCTTCGACATTACCTGATTTGGAAACGGTTAAATTAGTAACAACGAGGTTGTTCGGCTTAACTCCATTTTCGCATATAGAAAGTATTTCACGAAGTGATTGAGATTTTCCGCTGTTATTGGGGCCGACGATAATAACCTTTTCGTCTTCCTTAAGCGCAAACGTATTGCCGCCAGAGAATACTATTTCACTGATCGAAGCTGATGGCTTGCTAAAACTTCCTGACATAAAATTATTCCTTAAATCAAACTTTCGGGTTCGCTGCTCCGAAAATCTAACAGCTTTATTCATGCGCATGCGCGTTTTTCTGGGAAGCCCCACCTTGCCAAAATGCATCTAATCTACTGATAAAAAAAGGGGTAAATACTATTTCCTCCTAGTAAGGCTCGTTAGAAAAATGCGCATGCGCGTTAACACTCTCACCTTTCTTTGGATATTGCACATAAACATCAATAGCTTTCACCTAACACTTTGTTTCAAATAAACTTTGAAGAAGCCGCTCCAGAAAAACAAGCATTCATATTTCAAACCCTGCCAGAAAAACGCGCATTGTGAGCCAAAGGTACCTATGAATATCCGGTCTCAGCGAAGACCGCTCAGGGTCCTGGCCGTGTGAAAACAGAAAAAATCTGGTATGACACAAGAATCTTCCCCTTCAACTGCCCGTTGGCCCCATCTGAGCCATTGCTACGATAATCGCCGACCGCTGCTGTTGTGACATATGGAAATGATGGAATCATCAGTAACCCACTGCATTCGCAATCACGGCCCTAGAATACAGAGAAAAAAGGGCTGTTACGCCCTCGCAGCCCTCATCAACGCATTGACGCCCAGGATCTTTATGACGCGCTTCAGGTTGTACGCCAACACATGAAGACTCATTTCCGTGCTCACATTTCTAAAACGCTTTGTCGCGAAGTGTGTCGCCCCCATCCACGCCTTTAGCGTGCCGAATGGATGCTCCACCGTTTGTCGCCTTAGGCGCATCATCTCTGGATTCCAATCGAGACGTGACTGTGCAGGTTCAAGCACATCTTCATGCTCCCAACGTCTGATCCGTCGTTGCTTGCCAGTCGTGCATTTTTCTTTCATAGCGCAGCTTGCACATGCCGAGCTCCAGTAAGTATGCAGCTTCATTCCCTTTTCTATCGTTTCATATCGCCATATGAGCCGCTGACCAGCGGGACAAAAATATTCATTACTTTCAGGCAAGTACCGGAATGCGTCTCTTGGGTAAAAGCCCTTGGCCTGGTTTGGAGATATCATCGGCTTCGGCAGGTAGGTCGTTATCCCTTCTTTATGGCAGGCGAGAATTTCTTCCCCCTTGAAGTAGCCTCTGTCAGCTACGACCTTCAGCTCCTTAATGCCAGTGGCTTCACGCGCTTGCTTCGCCATGTTGAAGAGCTGCCCCCGATCGTGACCAATATTGGTCACCTCATGGGCCACAATTAAATGGTGCTGGCTATCGACCGCTGTCTGCACGTTATAACCTACCGTCCCGGTGCCTCTACCACTGGTGGCCATCGCCCTGGCATCTGGATCCGTCAAAGATACTTGCTGGTCGGGAGATTGCAGCCGCTGTTCCTCAACTGTTTGTAATCGAGCCGTTTCTTCCCTGAGCTTTATAATTTTCTCCTTCAGGTGTTCCGTCTTGGCCTCGGCCAAGGCGGGCTCCGCGTGGTCGGCTGTGTCTAGTTGACCAAGGTACCTATTGAAGCTTTCTTCGATCTGCTCAAGGCGACGCTTCACCTTGGTCGCTGTGAAATTGCGATTGCGGTTGTTGACGGCTTTGAACTTGCTGCCATCGATGGCCACGATGGCTTGGGAGAACAGCTCCAGTCGTCGGCAAAGTACGATGAACTCTCGACACACACGGCGGATGGCATCGCCATTGTCCTTTCTGAAGTCTGCAATCGTCTTGAAATCTGGTGTCAGGCGCTCTGTCAGCCACATCAGCTCGACATTGCGCTGCGTCTCGCGCTCTAAGCGGCGACTCGACTGGATGCGATTAAGGTAGCCGTAGATATAGAGTTTCAGGAGTACAGCGGGATGATAGGCGGGCCTACCTGTTGCATGCGGATCGACGCCCTTGAAACCAAGTTCTCTGAGGTCGAGACCTTCTACGAATGCCTCTATGGCACGGACAGGGTTATCGTCTGCGATGAAGTCGTCCAAAAGCGCAGGGAACAAGGTGCTTTGGTCTCGGGCCTCGCCTACCACGAATCGCTTCATCGCCATTTCCTCATCGGACCTGGTCAAAGTATAGCGGCCAACACGTTTTCACACAGCCTCGGTCGAAAAGCGTCATTCGTTCTTGTCCTCACCAAACGCCACCCTGCCCGCTATCGCTTCCATCCCTTCAATCGGCTGCTCGTAGCTCCAGGCAATGTCTTTATTGTCATTCAGCGAGAAATACACCGTATGGCCTTTAAACGGGCAGTGAGTCGTCGTTTCTGATTTGGCAAGCAACTCCATGCGCACGTCTTTACGCGGCAAGTAGTGGCGCGGTGGGTAGCCGGTTTCGCGGAGTTCGAGGGCTTGGGTGGAGTCGGCTAGCAGCTTACCATCCACATGCACCTGCACGCGTTGGCTAACGGGGTGGAGCGAAATCCGGGGCGCATCCTGCGGCATGGTCTCTTCCTTGTTGGTTTAGTCCTTTCAGGCTAGCAGGGCTCGCCTGGAGGGGCTAGTTAGCCTAAAGCATGACTTGCTGGGTAAGGCGTGGTTTCGATGCGATTAGGTAAGGTGGCAGGTTCTGGCTTTCCTTCAGTTTGCCGGTTTAGAGAAGGCAACAATGGGGCCGCCACTTCCCTGTGGCGGTGAGAGGATTAATTCTCGCGTTGCTCGAAGGCTTCTGCCGCCTGCATGGCGTCCTTGCGAGACTCGTGCTGGCTGACGACGACCTCGTTTTCGGGCTCGGTCTCGTCGATGACGTTCCAGGCAATGATGTTCTGGTGGAGATCATCGGCTTCATAAACGGGATCGACGCGCGCTTGCTTATTGTCTGCCTTGGGCATAAAACCTCCTTCGGCTGATACCACTGGGAAAATGGTCGTGTGCTTCACGGCACTTTACTGGAACCTAGAACTGATCTTCGCTCGGCTCTTCGCGTACTTCCTCGCCCGCCGGCGGCCGGTTGAGTTCATTGCACGGGCACTCGGGGTCGAGGCAATCCATCCCTTCTGGGTGCCCGGCGGCGCAGCCGTTGCAACAGTAGGCCTGGCCTTCCCGGAAGGCGCCATTTTCACTGGTGACGTTGTTTTCGCATCCGGGGCAGGCACAGATTCCCATATCCGCCATTTGCGCTTCCTCCTTTTGCTGACCTCTTCAGTTTCAACGCTTCTGGTCTTCAATGTAGTCAAGCAGGCCCGAGTTGCAAAGCGGAAGTCCCGCTTGCTCACAGCATCTGGGGGAGGAATTGCTGGTGACGGTCGATGATCTCGCCGGCCACCATGAACACTCCGTCGCCCGTGTAGTGCAGGGTCTCGGGGTACTCAGGCGTCGTTGCCGCGCGCCCGGCCACGATCTCAAAGAGAAAGAAGTTATGGCGCTCGATCATGCTGTCGTCCAACAGCCGGCACTCGAAGTTGGCGTAGCACTCACGCACGCCCGGTGTGGTGATCTTATCGGATGGCTCTGGCGTTAGGTTGAAGTGGGTGAATTTGTCAATCTCGCGACCGCTGCTATTGCCGATCCCCACCACCTCATCGGTAAGCGCCGTGGTGGGTACATTGATGACACATTCGCGGCTTTTGCGTACCAGCTCGAAGCTGTGATTGCCCGCTGAAATAAGGCAGCCAAACAGCGACGGCGTGAAGGAGAGAATCATGTGCCAACCCATGGTCATCAGGTTGCGCTCGCCTTCGTGCTCTGACGAGACCAGCACCACGGGCCCCGGTTCCAGATAGCGCCGCGCTCTATCCAGCGGCACCTCGGCTTGGTTCGCCCTCTCATACTTGTGCATCGCGCTCTCCTGTCGGTGCTGAAAACATCGGGTGTGCGTTGGTTACCGTCCAGTCTAGCAGTTGCTTTCACGAAGCAAGGTTTCTCTTATCACCTGTCAACAATGGCTTGACTGCACTCTCGCTAGGCATGCCAAAGTTGCCACAACTGAATAGCAATAATGAAAGAGGGGGGGCGCAGAAGAACATGCCATTAGTGGGGCGCCCCGTTTGGCTAGAGACGATTTATGGATAACCAGTTCAATCAGCTTTACCTACTGCCAGCTTGTGCGAATGAATAGAGTGTCTAGACTGCTTCCCATAAGTCCGCGAAAAGGAAACTTTTACTTAAAAATAAAAAGCGCCGATCGAACTAACGTTATTCACTGACCTGGTGCACTTTCTTAGGCATTGCCACTGTATCAGCAGTTACCGCGTGAGGCTTTTAGTTTCACTGGTATTAAGCCCTTAAACGAAAGGTACGCGGTTGCATGTCACCACTATTCGGCCCAATGGCATCACCACCTCCATGAGTGCCCGAACCAGAGAGCGACAAGGAGAAGCCGTCATGAAAGCCTCAGACCATCACCATGAAATCGTCGTTACCCCTACTACCGCCGAAGATCATATCTGCCTATTCAATGGCAAACAGTGTGGAAAGAGCATAATGCAACTCACCGGAAAAGGCGGACAAAGGCTCGGGCTTAACGAAACTACAGCGCCAAAATCAAAGCATTTGGTCGTGCTGGACACCAATGTGGATGGCTGGCGCGAGTTGGCACGAGGCCTTGAGCAAGACGCAAGGCTTATTCTTATTGCACCCCACGAGAATGGCCTAGCCAAACTGGTTGAGGCACTGGAAGGACAACATGAACTAGCTTCCACTCATCTTCTGGGCCACGGCGAGCCAGGACGGATGCAGCTTGGTACCGCCACGCTGGATACCGCTACGCTTGAGCATCACCCCGAACTTTTTGCGCGCATTGGCCAGGCCTTGCGTCCGGATGGCCAGCTGCTGCTGTATGGGTGCCGGCTTGGCGCAGGTGCCATCGGCACATCGCTAATAGCTCAGCTCGAAGAAGCACTCGGGGTGGATGTCGCCGCATCTGCAACTCTTGTTGGCTCTAAAGAAAAGGGGGGTAATTGGGGCCTTGCTACACGAAGTCTAGTGCCGGCCATGCCCGCCCCTATCGCCTCAGAGGCATTGACGCGGTTTCCCGGTGTGCTGCAGACATTTGGCTTTGATCCAGAAGGTACCGTCAGCGGAGAGTTCGATAATACTCTTACGCAGACCCTGAACGGCAACACGCTGGTCATTGATGGCGGCGAGTTGTTTGACGAATCGCAATTCGTCATCGCGGATCAAGGTTTCCCAAACCTTGATTTTGGTGCCAAAAACGTTGCCGTTGACGGTAATAACGTACCCTTTTACACCATCACATACGATGCAGGCACCGATGGAACACAGAATACCTTTAGTCTAGAAAGCTTCGATGTCGCATCAAACAATATCACCACTGACAATAAGGTCAATGTCACGACATCCGACGCCGATGGCATTGCTATCGGATCTTTTCAAGTGGCGGATACCGATGTCGGCACCGTGGTGGACGTTTCTGATAACCCAGCCTTTGATGACATTTCCTCAATTACGATTAAGCCAGCAAACACTAAAAGCTTCTCACTAGGATTTGACAATTTTGTAATCAGCACACCTGGTTCCGGCAATTCACCACCGAGTTATGGTCAAGTCTGGTGTACAGCGGTCAAGCGGCGTTGCTGTCTGATTGATCGGTTAAAGGCTCACCATCCTGGAACTTCACATTATTCACGACGAGTTCCAGTTTGTTGAACCCGGCTATCCGCTTCCAGCGCTTCTGAGCGCTCTGAAGCAGCTTAAACACCATCGCCAAGGTCGTTGCCCTAGAACCGCAATTCCGGCTGCGTTTGCTCCGCAGGCGAACCGTAGCGAAGGTCGATTCGATCGGATTGGTTGTACGAATATGCAACCAGTGCTCTGCCGGATAGTCGTAGAACGCCAGCAGCGCCTCCCGATCCTTCACCAAGCACGCCATGGCGTTGGGGTACTTGGTGTCAAAGCGTTTCACGGTGCGATCAAACGCCTTGTGTGCTTTGTCGCGTGTCTCGGCCATCCATATCTCGTGCAGGTCAGCCTTGACCTTGCGCTGCACGGATTTCGGCAGTTTGTTCAGTACGTTAGCCGTCTTATGTACCCAGCAACGCTGGTGATCCGTTTCCGGGTAGAGCTTGCTCAACGCCGCCCAGAACCCCATGGCACCGTCGCCGATCGCAAGCTTGGGGGCATGGGTGAGTCCGCGTTCCCGTAGTCCCGTGAGCAGCTCTACCCAGCTGGCTTCCGACTCCCGTCGTCCATCTTCGACGGCAACCAGCTCTTTACGGCCATGCTCGGTCACACCGATGATCACCAGCAGGCACAGGCTGTCATCCATGCGCACCTTGCTGTAGATACCGTCGACCCACCAATAGACATAGCGCTGCTCTGATAGGTCGCGTTTCTGCCAGTCAGCATGCTCGTCCTCCCACTGCTTCTTAAGCCGGGACACGGTGTTCGCCGAAAGGCCTTTGGCCTGATCACCCAGCAGCGCGGCCAGTGCCTCTTGGTAGTCGCCGGTGGAGATTCCCTTCAGGTAGAGCCAGGGGATCAACTCCTCGATACTGCGGGTTCGCTTCAAATAGGGCGGTAGCAGGCTGCTGTTAAAGCAAGCGCCATGGCCGCTGCGGTCCCGTACCTTGGGTACTTGCACGCTAACATCACCGATGCCTGTCTGGATCGTGCGCTCGGGCAAGTGGCCGTTGCGGACCACGGCACGACGCCCATCCTCCAGCGTCTTGTCGGCGTATTGCTCCAGAAACGTCGTTAGCTCCGCCTCCACGGCCTTGGCGATTAAGTCTCGGGCTCCCTGGCGTAGCAGCTCATGCAGCGGGTCCGTGATGTCGTTGTCTGGCTGTGTCACGGCTTGGAGGGTAGAATCAGTCATGGCGTATCCACTTTTGTTGGTTGAGATCTTGGTCGTGATCAATCAACAGGATACGCCACCCTTCCTACTTCCTCCCATACACCAGAATCGAGCTTAACTCTTCACCACCCACGGGTGATGTCTCCATCAGCGGCACCGCCGAGGAAGATCAGACGCTCACAGCCTCCAACGATCTGGCTGACGAGGACGGCCTGGGCACGATCAGCTAACAGTGGCTGCGTGATGGCAATGCCATTAGTGGTGCCACCGATAATACCTACACCCTTACCCAGAAAGATGTTGACGCCGAGATCAGTGTGCGAGCTAGCTACACCGATGACCAAGGAACAGATGAATCGGTAACGTCCGGCACCATAGGTCCTATCGCCAATGTTAACGATCCTCCCACCGGCAGCGTGACCATCGACGGTACCACGACACAGAATCAAACACTCACCGCCAGTAACTCCTTGGCCGACGAGGATGGGCTTGGGGATATCAGCTACCAGTGGCTGCGCAATGATACCGTCATCGACGGTGCCACTGGAGAGACCTATACGCTGACTCAAACCGACGTTGGCGAAAAAATTAGCGTTCGTGCCAACTACACCGATGATCAGGGCACAGAGGAGTCGGTGACATCTAGCGCCACCAGCCCAATTACCGATACCAATGTGTCCCCGGAAGGTACTGTCACCATTAGTGGAACCGCCAAAGAAGATGAGGAACTCACTGCCTCAAATAACTTGGAAGATGATGATGGGCTAACAGATGCCACGATCAGCTACCAATGGCTGCGTGAAGGCAATGCCATTAGCGGTGCCACCGATAACACCTACACCCTTACCCAAGAAGATGTTGACGCCGAGATCAGCGTGCGGGCCAGCTACACCGATGACCAAGGAACGGATGAATCGGTAACTTCCAGCAGCGTAGGTCCTGTCGTCAATGTCAATGATCCTCCCTCCGGAAGCTTGACCATTAACGGCGTCCTGATACAACGAGAAACACTCACCGTCAGCCACAACCTCGCTGACGAGGACGGGTTAGGTGAGATTAGCTACCAGTGGTTGCGTGATAGCAGCACCATCGATGACGCTACCGACGAGGAGTACACCCTCACCCAAGACGATGTGAGCAGTCAGATCAGCGTTCGAGCTTCTTATACGGATGGATACGGTAAGGAAGAGACGTTCACCTCAGAACCCACTCGCTCGATTCTCGACATCAACGCACTTCCCACAGGCAATGTCACTATCAGCGGCACTGCCGAGGAAGGCGAGACACTCACAGCATCGAATACGCTATCTGATAAGGACGGGCTAGGGGATATCAGCTACCAGTGGTTGCGCGATGGCAGCACCATTGATAGCGCCACCGGAGAAGACTATACCCTCACCCAAGCCGATGTAGGTAATCAGATCAGCGTGCGTGCCAGCTACACCGACGACCATGGTACAGAGGAAGCGGTGACCTCTAACGCCATAGGCCCAGTCGCCGACGCTCCAGCACCGACACCAACGCCAATACCGACACCAGAACCTGAGCCCGAGCCCACGCCTGAACCCGATCCTGATGGTATTCCCCTTGAGGAGGAAGCCGAGGTTCCTTCTCTCGATGGCGACACGACAGGTGATGGTAACGGCGACGGCATTGCCGATGCAGAGCAGGACGGTGTTGCATCGGTGTCTTTTCTGGAAACCACCGATCCATCTTCCAACCCTGACGGGGTTCCAGAAGTATTCGTCACCCTGTCATCCATTGGCTCCGAAGCAGAAGATGGCAATGCATCGGATTTACGCGATATACAGCAGCTAGATGCCCCTGATGATCGGCCGGATGACCTGGAGATGCCCCTCGGTTTGATAACCTTTGAAACGGATATCGATACCATCGGTGGATCACGCGATTTTACGCTCTTTGTGGATGATGACCTCAACGCCAATGGTTATTGGAAGCAGGATTCTGGGGGAGATTGGGTCAATCTCGCCAGTGAAGACTTTGGTGGTGATTTCTCGCAAGAAGGCAGCAAGCTGCGGTTTGATTTCATGCTGGAAGATGGTGGCGAATTCGATGCTGATGGCGTTGCCAACGGAGTGATTGCCGATCCGGGAGCCATCGGTTTTCGTCAGGAGGAAGAACCTACTCCGGAGCCAATGCCAGAGCCAATACCTGAACCCGAACCTGAACCCGGACCTGAGACACCTTTCGACCCTCAAACGCCGGGCCTGGAAGACTTTAGCTGGATTTGGCAGACACTGGGATGATTTCGACTCGACAAGGATTCGACATAATGACGAAACAAAATGGTTACCGTGTTGCCTTGGTGGCAGCCATGGGCATGCTCGTAATCAGCCAGGCACAAGGCGCCGGCTATGTATTGCTTGATGGAGGCGCTAGCTACGCTAACCTGTCCACTAAGAGATTCGATCAGGCCGCTACAGACTGGCGTGCATCGTCCACCGCCACGGGTGCTCGTGTTAGTGACGACGATAGAGATACGCTCTGGCGCCTGGGCGCCGGCTATGCCTGGAATGATTACTGGGCGGTCGAGCTGTTCTACGAAAATTTGGGCGAGTACTCGGGAAGCATGACTCTGGAAGGAACTGGCTCTCAAGGGGCCAGTGCCACCCTTGATGCTACCGAAACAGTAGAACTCTCAGGCTTCGGTGCGCACCTTGTCGGGCAATGGCCTCTGAATGATCGCTTCTCAATGCAGGGCACTGCTGGTCTTTCCTACCTTGAAAACGAGCGTGAATACCATGCAGAAGTTAACAACTTCAATACTTCTGTCGATTCAGGCAGCCAAAGCGACGACAGCCGCGAGTGGGTACCCACACTGGGCCTTGGTGCTTCCTTTGCCTTGACCGAGCAACTCGATTTGCGCGGTCGCTACACGCGCTACTTCGAAGCCGGAGAGACAGATAATTTACCTAGCTTTGATGTTGATACCGTAAGTGCAGGATTTACTTGGCGCTGGTAAAACGCCGTCACCAATAAGATGGATGCCTCATCGAGCCGTTGGGCTTATAAATGCCTCACACCAAAAACGGCTGTTTTAGCCGATATTCGTTAAACGAGGTACAGCATTATAAAGGTTCATCCAACGACTCGTTTCACATTACTTTGCATTTAATGGCATCAACCTCGACGTGTTTTTAGCTGGACCAGGTGGTCCAGGTTGACGTGAATAGCGAGGACGTTATCGACGCCGACTTTATTCGTCAGGCGCAGGAAAACGTTCTCCCCGTACACGTGTATACCGTCAATGAGCGCGAGGAAATGCAGCGCCTATTGGATTGGGGCGTTGACGGTATCTTCACCAACTACCCTGACCGCCTGCTAGAGGTGGTGGAGTAGCCGTTTGCTGTCACGCGCCGACGTTGAGGTTTTCCCAGCCCCGCCCTTCCACGAGCGCTTTCAGCTCGGGTGGGCGGTAGCGGGTATCACGCTCATAACGGGCTTTAACGCTCGGGTGGATCAGCGTGGGCTTATCCTCAATAACCAGTTGCCGATCCAGCGGGCGCTTTACGCGATAAACGTGTTTACGCGAGCGGTGTATCTGCCCGTTAGCGCCGTCGGTCAGGTTGTCGCGAATGTGGGATTCCGTCACCAGACCAGCGGCATTGGCCTCATCCAGCATCCAGGCAAGCGGTGTATCGGCGGCTTGCAGGCCGTTTTTATCCGGCTTGTAGGAGCCGCCGATATCAGCGTGTACTCCAGCAAACCAGACTTGCTTTAAATCGACACCTGGGCGGGACATCCAAACGGTGGGGTTGAAATCTTCACGCTTTTCATCGATCGCCAAGACATGGCGGGCAATCGCGACATTGGCCCCCATTTTGGTGTCGTAAAATTCGTCATCGCTTTCAAACAACCCCATGAGGCTGAACGGAATGCCTAGCGCGCCGACCGTGTCCCACACGCCAATAAAGTACACGTCGCGGCTTGGGTGGGAGTAAGCCGCACGGAAGCGTTGGGCAGCGGTGCCAGCGGGGTGGTCGGTTGCTTTAGGGCTTTTGTAGATTTTCCACGCCTCCACCACCAACCTCGCATCGTTGCGCTTTAAAATGCCGCAGTTGTTAATCAACCCGCTGAGCGCCCTAACGGTGTAGGCCCCTCGGCTAAAGCCGAACAGGTAGAGTCGATCCCCCGGGGCGTAGTTCTGCACGATGTAGCGGTAGCCATCGAGGATGTTCTTGTGAATGCCCACGCCGGTCGCCCCGGCGCTTAGCCCGCTGTGGTAGGAGCCTAACCCCCAGTCGTAAAACACCCGCTGTTTAACGCCGTCGGCGTTAGGGCTCACCGCGCGGGCGAGCTTCAGCACATTGGTCGGAAAATCGTTGTCTAAATCCTCTTCCGGCCGGTTCCAGGTACCGTCTGCACACACCACAATATGAGCCATGTGATACCTCGTTTTAATGGGGCACTTACCGGTACCTTTGGAGCAAAGTATCTAGGCCTCAAGGCTGCTGAATACCGGCGTAAACAACACCGGAAAGCTGCGCCATTTCCCGGTTCCATGTGGCGAGATCGTCCGGATTGAACTCGCTCAAGGCCGAGTGGCCACAGGCGCGCGCCATCACCTGCATCAACTCGGTCGAGGCGTTCAGGAAGGTGCAAAGCCGCTTAGCACCAGCATCGACATCCAGACGCTTGCGCAGGGTTTCGCCCTGGGTGGTGACCCCGGCGGGGCAGTTGTTGGTGTGGCAGATGCGCGCGCTAACGCAGCCAATGGCCTGAATGGCGCTATTGGCCAGGGCGATACCGTCGGCGCCGAGCGCCAAGGCTTTGACGTAATCCATCGGCACGCGCAGCCCGCCGGTGACAATCAAAGTGACACGGCCGCTGGCGCCCGTTTGATCCAGATAGCGCCGCGCCCGCGCCAAGGCGGGTATGGTGGGCACGCTAATATGGTCGCGGAACATCAAAGGCGCCGCCCCGGTGCCGCCACCGCGACCGTCAAGAATCAGGTAGTCCGCGCCGGCGTCGAGGGCAAATTGAATATCCCGTTCGATATGGTTGGCGCTGAGTTTGAAGCCCACTGGAATCCCGCCGGTTAACTCGCGCACGCGCCCGGCGAAGCGTTGAAAATCCTCCACGCTGGTAAGGTCTTCAAAGGTGGGGGGCGAAGTGGCCGCCGTACCCTCCTCCAAATTACGCACCTGGGCGATTTTGGCGCTGTTTTTATTGGCGGGCAGATAGCCACCGGTGCCGGTTTTGGCCGCCTGGCCGGCTTTGAAGTGGAAGGCTTGAACACGCTCTAAAAGCGCTTCATCGTAGCCGAATTTAGCGCTGGCAAGCTCATAGAAATAGCGCGAATTTTCCGCCTGCTCTTCGGGCAGCATGCCGCCCTCACCCGAGCAAATGCCCGTGCCCGCCATTTCAGCACCTTTGGCTAGGGCGATTTTGGCCTCTTCAGATAGCGCGCCAAAGCTCATATCGGAGACCAACAGTGGGATGTTTAGCGTGAGCGGCTTTTTGGCCTCCGGCCCAATGACCAGCTCGGTGGACACTTCGGCGTCCTCCATCAGCGGCTTAGTCGCCAATTGAGCGACCATCAGCTGCAGATCGTCCCATTTCGGCAAGGTGTGACCGGGCACCCCCATGGCGTCTATTGGGCCGTGGGGGCCAGTTTTTGACAGCCCCTCTTTGGCCAGCTGATGGATAAATTCGACCGTGGGCTCCTCTTTGGTGGCTTTGGGGGCCGGGGCCTTGTTCTCAGATTCGCTATCGTCTTTCTCTTCTTTATCTTCCTCGTCTGCATCCGGGCCGGGGCCTTCCTTACCCACATCGTCATCGTCAAACTGTGCGTGCGACCCATCGCAGTAAGGCGGGTTCTTCGTGTGCTTGCAGCGGCAGAGCGTCGCCTCGCCGCTCTCGTCGACGGTAAACGCTTGTGGCGTCAAGTCGGTATCGGCATGGGAGCCATCGCAGAAGGGCTGATCACTGGAGCGCCCGCAGACACAAAAATAGTACTCCTTGCCTTCTTTTAGCTCGACATCAATGGGCGAATTTTCCGCCACGATGGGTTGGCTCATTGCTAACGTCCTTTTTTAATGACTCTTTATAAATGACTTTTTTAAAAGACTTTTCGTTTAGGTGCCTCGGTCTTTAAGGGCTCAGCACGTCTTGCGCGTGCATTGCCTTCAGCCTAGCAGGTAAGCGGCAAAAACGTATAAAACGCCGCCATAGCAACTCTCTATGACGACTTTAGGGTGCTGAATCACTTGGAATTAATGAGGTTTCGAGGGCGCTGGCGCCGCACTATACTGGTGAGATCAATCACCATGACCGCGCTGGATGCGCTTAGGGGACTTTATGACCACCTCATCTCACGCCACCCACGGCCAGGAAGCGCTCGATCTCTTGGCCCCTCAGCCCGGAGAGCGCATCTTGGTGCTGGGCTGTGGCGATGGCGTGCTCACCGAACGGCTACTCAAACAGGGCGTTGAGGTGGTGGGCGTCGATACCGTCAAGGAGCGGGTGACCGCCGCGCAAGAGCGCGGAGTGGACGCACGGGTCATGGACGCCTATAAAATGACCTTCGATCGTGAGTTTGATGCGGTGTTTAGCATTGGCTTGCTGCACTGGATGTTGGATCCGCAAACGGTGTTAGCGGGCGTTAAACGGGCGCTAAAACCCGGTGGGCGCTTCATCGCGGAGTTTGGCGGGCATGGCAATACCGCCGCCATCTGCACGGCACTGATCGCCGCGCTGCAGTTTCGCGGCATCAGCACCCACCGGCGCTATCCATGGTACTTCCCCACCCCGGAAGAGTACCGGCACGTGTTAGCCACCGTCGGGTTTAAGGTCGAGCATATTGCCTTGGTGCCCTCTCCGAAGACGCTCCCACCGGGGATGGAGCGCTGGCTTTCGCACTTTGCCGAGCCGTTTTTGCACGGTCTGGATGAGGATTTGCGCTATGCCATCATTGATAATGCCCTGCTCACCCTGGGTTATAGTTTGCGCGATAGCTATGACCACTGGACGGCGGATTACGTCTACCTCAGGGTCAGCGCGCACCTTTAATAAAACAGCCCAAATAGACAACAACGCCACCGGAGAGCCCGGTGGCGTTGTTCGCGATCGCTCGCGCGTGCTGCTGTTGACGCGTTGCTTTTATGTTGTGCTTTTCAGCGATGCCATATCGATCACAAAGCGGTAGTGCACGTCGCCTTTTTTCATCCGCTCAAAGGCCTCGTTGATGTTCTGCATGTCAATCATTTCCACATCGCAGGTAATGTTGTGTTCGGCGCAGAAGTTCAGCAGCTCCTGCGTCTCAGCGATGCCACCAATCAGCGACCCCGCCAGAACACGGCGTTTAAAGATCAAGTTGGCCCCTTGAACAGGCGGTTCAAGGCCGTTGATCAGCCCGACCATGATATGGGTGCCATCGTATTTGAGCGCAGCGAGGTAAGGGTTAATGTCGTGCTCCACCGGTACGGTATCGAGCATAAAATCATAGGTTTCAGCCACCGCTTTCATTTGCGCTTCATCGGTGGAGATCACCACGTGATCGGCGCCATGACGCTTGGCTTCTTCGACTTTATCTTCGGAGCGGGTAAAGACGGTGACCTCAGCGCCCAGCGCCTTGGCGAGCTTCACGCCCATGTGTCCAAGCCCGCCCATGCCGATGACACCGAGCTTATGGCCTTTGCGCACGCCGTAGTGACGAAGCGGTGAGTACGTAGTGATACCGGCGCAAAGAATCGGCGCGGCGGAAGGCAAGTCAATACCTTCCGGCATGGTCAGCACAAAGTGCTCACTGACCACAATCGATTCAGAGTAGCCGCCTTGGGTCATGGTGCCATCGTGGCGGTCATCGCTACCGTAGGTCATGGTGAAGTCGTTTAGGCAGTACTGCTCGACGTCATCCTTACACGCCGCGCAGGTACGACAAGAGTCCACCATGCACCCTACGCCCACCACATCGCCGGGTTTAAAACGCGTAACGTCATCACCCACGCGGGTTACACGACCCACGATTTCATGGCCGGGCACCACCGGATAGCGTGTCAGGCCCCAGTCGTTTTTAGCAAAGTGAAGATCGCTGTGGCATACGCCACAGTAAAGAATCTCAATCGCGACATCATCAGGGCGCGGCGCGCGGCGATCGATCGTTAACGGGGCTAGCGGTTGGTCGTCGGCGTGGGCGGCGTAGGCATTCACTTCGGTCATCTATATAGTTCCTTGATTAAACGGGCTTATCGAAGACCCTCATTTGGCGATCGTGGGTGATGTTATGGGCATTATGCATCCAGCAGGGCCATAAACTGCGCCAACCACTGGGGGTGAGCCGGCCAAGCCGGTGCCGTGACAAGATTGCCGTCGGTGACCGCGTCCGCCACCTCGATGTCAGCAAAGCGCCCGCCCGCGAGTTCGACTTCCGGCTGGCACGCCGGGTAGGCCGAGCACTGCCGACCCTCTAACACCTTGGCGGCTGCGAGTAATTGCGCGGCATGGCAAATCGCCGCCACGGGTTTATTCGCGTCGAAAAAGTGCTGAATCATTTTGAGCACGTCGCCGTTTAAACGCAGGTACTCCGGCGCCCGACCACCCGGCAGTACCAAGGCGTCGTAATCCTCGGGGTTCACACTGGAAAAATCAGCGGTTAGGGAAAAGCGGTGGCCGGGCTTTTCGGTATACGTTTGATCGCCTTCAAAATCGTGAATCGCGGTGGCAACGCTATCCCCTGCTTTTTTGTCCGGACAAACAGCGTCGACTTGGTGACCGACGGCCATCAGTGCTTGGAAAGGCACCATGGTTTCGTAATCCTCGGTAAAATCACCGGTAATCATTAGAATACGTTTGCCGCTCATGTCTGTGCTCCTTTGCCTTTAGGCAGTGAAAAATAGTGCGGTGAAAGAGAATGCAGTGTCAGTGGCATCCACAAAATGAGTGTAGCTGAAAGGCGGTAACTTCAACCCTTGAGCCATTACATGGAGTGCTCTAGGGTGGCACATCGCTTGCCGAGGAATGAGAGAATGATCCAGAAAGCTAACCCCAAACGCCCACTCTCGCCCTGCGTGCAGGTATGCCGTGTCAATCAGGGCACCAACGCCTGCGAAGGGTGCGGACGCACGCTAGATGAAATTGCCGGTTGGGGGCGTATGACCGAGGCCGAGAAGGCCCCGGTGTGGGAGCGACTAGAGGCAGAAGGCTACTGGCCGCCCAGCGGAATACTGGCGTGACGGTCGCTTAAGATATGGTGGAGGTTACCGCAATAGACCAGTGGGTCAGCGCAGTTGATGACGATATTGGAGGTGGCTAGCACGTAACTGCGCCCGGTGATGTTGTTCTCCACCACCTGATACTCCCCCTCCTGATGGGTGGCGGTAAAGGTGCCGATAAAGCCGGTTTCGCGCAGCGAGACGGTTTCCAACTTATCGCCGATATTCAGCCGCCCTTCGTACTGCATCAAGGCGAGCCGCGCCGAGGTACCGGTGCCCGTGGTGCTGCGGCAAATAACCCCGGGGTGAACGTAGGTGGTCGAGCGCGAACGCACATAGCCTTCAGCGATGCGCTCCTCCGGCCCCATAAAGTGCAAAAACGGCAGCGGCCCCACATCGCCCAGGGTGTAGTGGGAGAAGCCCCGCTCGGCCTTGATCGCCTCGACAATCTTGTAGGCGCAGTCGGCCAGCGCTCGCTCCTCTTCACGAATCAATTTGAAACCCAGCGCCTCGGCGTCGACCAGGGCGTAGAAACCGCCGCTATAGGCGATGGAGTAAGTGACGTTGCCAATACCCGGCACGTTGATGGTGGCGCGATAGGTGTCGATGTAGCTCGGCAACCCCTCGCAGGTGACCGACTCCACCACGCCGTTTTTGACCGTCGCGGTGATATTCACAAGCCCCGCGGGGGACTCCAGTTTGAAGTGCTGCACTCCCTCCTGTTTCTTCACGATGCCGTGTTCCAGCACGGCGGTGGCAGTACACAGGGTGTTGGAGCCAGAATAGATCGGATAGCCCATCACCTCCATGATGATGTACCCCGCCTCCGCGTCGGGGTGGGTGGCGGGCACGATCAAATCCACCGACATTTCGGGAATGCCGTAAGGCTCGGTCAGCAGCAATTGGCGCAGGCCATCGGCGTCGTCGCGCAGATACTCCATCTGATCGCGCACCGTCGCGCCCGGGAGCAAATCGATGCCGCCGGTGACGATACGGCTCACGTCGCCGCCTGCGTGGGTATCCATCAGTTGAATGGTATGAGTGGTATTCATCGCGGCTCACTTACTCGTTAGCAGTATGCTTATTAGCGGCATTTAGGGCAAACGGGGCGCCGTGGGCCTCCCACTGGCTATCCGGTACGATCACGATTTTGCCCAGGTAATTGCTACCGCGATTGACGAAGTAGCGTTCGGCCTCGTGCAGCTCGGAGAGCTTGAACGCGGCGTGCAGCACCGGTTTAAGCTCGCCACGGCGAATCCACGCCATCAACTGCTCCGCCTCTTCGCGGGTGCCGTGGGAGACACCAAAAATCTGCACCTGATAGAGGTAGATGCGCGTCCACATCATTTCGCTGACGTTGCCACCGCTAGCACCGGCAATCGATAGGCGCGGGTAGGTGCTGCGCGCGTTCATGTCACCGATCATGGTGTCGATAAAGAGGTGGGTCATCTCACCGCCGACCAAGTCCATCACCGCATCGATGGGGGCGCCATCGGTGGCATCCAGCACGCGATCCACGAAGGTGGGTAAATCGCCGCGATCGATCACCGCTTCGGCGCCGAGTGCCAGCAGCGCGTCGGCCTTATCGGGTTTGCTCACCGCGTAGGGAATCGCCCCGACCACGCGGCAGAGTTGAATCAATGCCGTGCCCACGCCGCCGCTGGCGCCGGTAACCAACACACGCTCGCCCGCATTCACCTTGGCGGAAGTCATCATGTGGTAGGCGGTTTGATACGAGCACATGCCCATGGCGGCGAGTTCGGCGTCCGCAAGCGCTGGGTTGGGAATGTGGTGGAACTGATCAGCGGGAACGACGACGTATTCGGCAAAGCCCCCGTCCGCGCCATGGCCGTAATAATCTGGCGTCAGATTGAGATCGCGCCGTGTATCGGCATAGAGGTTGAAATCCAGCAGGCCGCGCTCGCCCACACGGGTAAGATCAACGCCCTCGCCCACGGCAGCCACACGTCCAGCGATATCGGCGCCTTGAATCCGCGGAAATGTCAGCGTCGGCTCACCGCCCATGGCGAACGAGGTCACATCCGCTTTATCTTTGGTCGGGTAGAGCCCCTCGCGCGCCTTGCGATCGGTATTGTTCTTGGCTGTCGCGGTGACTTGCACCAACACTTCACCCGGGCCGGGGGCGGGAACGGGTACGTCATCACGGTATTCAAGCTTGTCGATGCCACCGTGGCCGGTCAGCACCATAGCGGCCATGCGATTCGGTAGATGAGTCGCGTTGTCTGCCATAAATGCCTCCTCTTGGTTGTATATACTGCTAACGGGCACTCATTTTTCACTACGACGATAGCAAACTTATGCCGTATCGCCATGGGCGTGCGCGCGTTGAGGAGCATAACGCATGGTTTGGGATTACCTGGAAGCGCCCGCGCCGCTGGGGCGTTTGCGCCTGGAAGCGGATGACACGGGATTAACCTCCATCACCTTCTGTTCAGCGGAGACAGCGGCTGAGCCCCCCGCACAGCCGCACCCGCTGCTTGAGCGCGGCAAAGCGCAGCTTGCCGAGTATTTCGCTGGCGAGCGTCAACGCTTTGACCTCCCGCTTGCCGCCTCGGGCACCCCGTTTCAGCGCCGCGTATGGGCGGCCCTTTGCAAGGTGCCGTTTGGGGTTACGTGCTCTTACGGCGACATCGCCGCCGCGCTTGGCCAACCCACCGCCTCCCGTGCGGTGGGGCTGGCGAACGCGCGTAACCCGCTGCCCATTATCGTGCCCTGCCACCGGGTGATCGGCGCAAGCGGCAAGCTGACCGGCTATTCAGGTGGCCTAACGCGCAAGCAGTGGCTGCTGGCCCACGAGTCGGCGAGCTAAAACCAGCGCTTACGCTTAAACAGCCAAATCAGCATGGCGCCGATCCCCAGCATCACGCCCCAGACAAAGAAGTAGCCGTAGCGGTAGCCAAGTTCGGGGATGTACTCAAAGTTCATGCCGTAAACACCGGCGATAAACGTCAGCGGGACAAAAATGGCGGTAATCACCGTCAGCACGCGCATGGTGATATTGAGCTGGTGCGAGGAGATGGAGATGTAGCCATCGACCAGGTCCCCACAGATATCGTAATACATCTGCGTGAGCGTATAGAGGCGTTCAAAGCGCTCTTCCACGTCGGTAATGGCGTGCAGCGTTTCGTTATCCTCACGGGGTAGGTGCGTGTAGTCGTAAGCGGTAAGCTCTTGGGTAATGCCCTTGTGGTAGCTAAACACGCGGCGCATTTTGACTAGCCGTGAGCGATAAGCGGTAATGCGCCGCATCAAGTCGTCGTTGCCCGCCTCAAGTAGCTCATCCTCGATATCACTCAGCGCGGTTTCAAACTGCAGCAGGCTATCGATATAAAACCCGGCGGAGGTGTACATCACGCGCAGCGCCACCCGCTCGGGTGATTGACGTAAAAGCGTCGCGCCCGCCTGGTTGAAGAGCCGCTCGATACTCAACGCCTCCCCCGGGTGCAGCGTGATCAAAAAGCGCTCGCCGACGAAAAAACTCACCTGCTGCGGCACATAGTTAAGCTCGGCATCAAACGAGGAGATACCGCGATAGATAATCAAAGTGTGGGTTTCAAACTCCTCGATCTTCGGCGGGTGGCGCTCTTTATGGGCATCTTGAATGGCCAGCGGATGACACTGAAAATCTTCAAGCAGTGCGCGCTCTCGCGCTTGCGCCTCGCCACGAATATCGACCCAGATATGGCTTTGAGGTGTGTCGTGAAAGCGTGCTATCAGGGTTTCATCGCCCTCTTGCTCGGTGCCATCGGGTAGCGTTAGTAGTACGCGTATCATGTATTTCCTTACTCGGCGACTTTCACTTGCGCTTTGCCGCTATGCTTGGCTTCGTACATGGCGACATCGGCGCGCTTTAGCAGTTCCTGCGGGGTTTCTTGGCTCTCGGGCGCATAGCTTGCCAGGCCTATGCTGGTACTCACGTTGAGCGTGGTTTCGCCTATGGTGATCGGCGCTTCGATCGTACGAATCAGCTTTTCCGCAAAACCCAGCCGCGCTTCGGGCGCCATGCCTTCTAGCACAATCACAAACTCATCCCCCGCCCAGCGGGCCACATAATCGGTTTCACGCACGCTGAGGCTCAAGCGTTTGGCTATTTCGCGCAGCAGCTCATCGCCCATGGCGTGCCCGTAGTGATCGTTCACGGCTTTAAACCCATCCAAGTCTAAAAACAGCACCGCCAAAGGCTGTTGCAGCCGCCGGGCACGGGCCATGGCTTCCGGTAGACGCTCATCCAATGCTCGGCGATTGGGCAGCAGGGTTAAGGCATCCTCACGCGCTTCGCGGTCGCGCAGGCGCTCTAGTTGGCGGCGCTCGGTGATGTCATGGAGAAAAAGGCTATAGCGGTTGCGCCCCTCCACGCTTAGCGACTGCATCCGCACCTCGACGGGCAGCTCGCGCCCATCGCGGCGACAGGCGTTAAGCTCAATAGGGGCCGTTTCATCGTAAACCGGCACCCCCTGGGGGAAAATCAGCCCGCTCAACGGCTGCCCTAATGCCTCATCGCGTGACCAGCCAAACATCGTCTCCGCGGCGCGGTTCCAGTCCGCCACGCGATAGCGCTCATCCACACTAATATAGGCGTCATAGGCGGACTCAATCACCAGGTTCAATTCATGGGTACGTCGCTCGATCTGCTCTTCCAAGCTGCGGTGCAGCGCACTTAGCGCACGCTGCGAGGCCTCACGACGCTGCTGCTCATGAAGGACGTGCTCACGCAGATGAATTTCGTCGTTCAGGATGTCGGTTAAATCCTTTAGCGCGTCGAGTTTTTCCCGACGCAGACGGCGGGGCTTGATATCCACGGCGCACAGCGAGCCAAGGGCGTAGCCTTCCGAGGTCAGTAGCGGTATGCCAGCGTAAAAACGGATGCCTCCGTCGCAATCGACATAGGGGTTATCGCGAAACCGACGGTCTTCGCGGGCATCTTCCACCACCAGCGGTGTGCCTTCGGTGACGGTGTGCGCACAAAACGCTTCACCTCGCGGCGTTTCGCGGATATCAGTGCCCACACCGGACTTAATCCATTGACGCTCGGCGTCGATCAGCGTCACCGTGGCAATTGGCACGTTAAGCAACTTCGTGGTCAAACGCGTGACCCGGTCAAACACCGGATCATTGGGCTTATCCAGCAGCTTCAGCTTATGCAGTACGGCCAAGCGATGTGCTTCATTCGCGGGAATTGGGTAGTTAAGCATAGGCACGGTTATACGCTGAGATTTCCTTTCAGCATAACGTGTTAGTCGCTATCTTGCTGCCTTTGACACGCAGCAACCGTCAACGCTTACGCCGATTTAGGGTTGCCATCACCACGCTTACTAGTGTCGATGCCACCAACGCCCCCAAAAACGGCGGCAGCGTGGGGATACTCTGAGGGAAACTCGCCGCCAGAAGCCCGGCGCTGAGGCTACCCTGCGCGACCCAGCCCGGCACAATGGCGCCGAGCATGCCCGCCACACCGCCAAGCACCGCCGCGCGCGGCGTCATCCGGTGCCATAAACCCAGCAACACCGGCACCACAATCGCCGCGCAGAGCAGATCGGCGATCAAAAATAGCCGCAGTACCGAGTACCCTTGCAGCGCGACTACCACCACCGGCAACATCAGCGCGACCGTGCCCCAGCGCGCCGCCGCCAGCGACCAGCGACTTTTACGGCTATTGCCCGCCGCCAACGACGCAATGCCGTTTTGCAGCGTGTCCACGCTCGATGCCACCAGCGTGACCGCCAGCACCAGCGCCGGTAGCGCCAGCCAGGTCGGCGCCTCGCTTAACAGCGCAAAAAAGGGAATCGGCGGCTCACCTAGGCCAACGCCGCTCATTGCCGCTACCATTCCAAGGCTTCCCACCAGCATCACCACCAGTACGGTCGCGCCGCCACCAAGCCAAGCCCCCCGCCCCAAGCTTTGATTATCCTCGGCGGCCCAGACGCGCTGCCAGTAGCCTTGGTGGAACAAGTTGGCTGCGGTAACAGCAATCACCAGCGTCAGCGCCACGCTCAGCGCACTGCCTAACGGGGCGCTTGGCAGTGGCGCCGCTTGCCCGGTCTTGGGCAGCGATGTCAGCGCCACGCCGCCCACGACCAGCAGAAGCACGATCAACAGCCACGCCTGCCAGCGGTCGGTAGCGAGGCTCGCCCGCAGACCGCCCACGGCGGTATAAGCCAGCGTGGTCAATGCCACGCCCAAGATCACCAGCGCCGGCGGGACATCGGATAACAGAGCGGTAATCGCGCCAATGGCGGTCAACTCGGCGGCGAGAAAACACGCCATATAAGCCACCGATACTAGCGATACCCAGCGCCGAACCCCGCGCCCGTAACACGCCTCGGCGAACTCAGCGATGCTGCGCCCTTCGGGCAGGGCACGACGGATTTTAGGACCATAAAGGCCCAGCACGATAAACGGCAGCGCCGAGCCGATGGCGTATCCCGCGAGCGCGACCGGCCCGACAAAGGCGCCGATCTCCGGCGGGGCGAACAGAATCCACGCCCCCATCCCCGAGGCCAGAAACGACAGCCCCAGCGTGCTCGCCGACTGCGAATTGCGCGCGGTGACGTAATCATCGAGCAGACCATCGGCGCGGCGTGCGCGCAGGCCCAGATAAGCAAAACAGACAAGTGCCGCGGCCAGAGCCGCAGTGGTTAGGTAAGGCATGTCGCACTTCCTCCGCCGGTACGAACCGGATCAGGTTCCAGGGTCAGTGTGAGGCAATGCCCCACGCTCTCTCAGCCCGATTGGGCTCCCCTGGCGACAGTGAATTGAATTGTGAAGCGCTTATTCGCGCCGCGCCTAATGGCTTAGGAGGCGTATGGTTACGCAATTCACCTACACAGTAAAGACGTGGCGCAGTAAAGCCGTGGCGGAGGCGCTATTTATCACGCGGTACGCGCCCCATGAGATAAAACTCCGGATTGGGGGGCGTCCCGGTCAGGGTGACCAGCCGGTTGGAAAGGCTGAAAAACGCCGTAATCGCGCCGATGTCCCAAATATCCTCGCGGGTGAAGCCGACGCCGATGAGTTTCTCCTCCCACTCATCGGTTAACTCGCCTACCTCCAGGCCGCAGTGCAGGGCGAAATCGAGCATCACGCGGTGGCGCTCGCTGATCGCCGCAGTGCGGTGATTCACCGCCACCTGGTCGGCAAGCTCGGGGGTTTTGCTATAGATGCGCACCAGCGCGCCGTGGGCAACCACGCAGTAAAGGCAGCGGTTACGCGCGCTCGTTGCCACCACAATCATCTCTTTTTCGGCTTTGGTGAGGGTGTCGGACTCGCGCTCCATCAGCGCATCGTGGTAGGCAAAAAAGGCGCGAAACTCCTCCGGCCGGTGGGCCAGCATCAAAAACACATTGGGCACAAACCCAGCTTTCTCCTGCACCGCCAGTATGGTTTGACGAATATCCTCGGGCAGGTCGTCCAGCGACGCCGGCACACTAAACCGGCTGATGGGCGTCAACATATAATAACTCCTCTTGTTGTTGTGGGTGCTTAACGCTTTATTGCGTTATTTGGCACTTTTAATCTGGCGCTAGGCTCGCCATACTGAAAATAGATTTTATTACCGCACTTTTACCCGCTATAAAGGCGCTACCCCGCGCCATCGTGAGTTTATAGGGAAGCCCCATGCGCTACACCGAAGCGAAGGAACATACCCCCGGCCGTCTTCACGAGCTATTTGCCGACCCCTACCACGCGTTTGACAACCAAAGCCACGAGCGGCAGTTGCATATCCGCGTGATGCTCTACCTATTGGCCATTCGCCCCATGCAACGCGAGCTGCTCACGCTACGCGTTATTTACGGCTGGGAGAACGGCGGCTGCGAGCTTGCCGACCTCAAGTACGCGGAGTACTCGCTCAGCGAGATGAAAGACTTACACCACGCCGCCGACGAATTTACCACGGCAATTAAAAACAACACCCTGTTTCCCGCACAGGCCGGCTCGCTGCTCGCTAAGCCCCTAAGCGACGCCATCGCCGATGCCGAAGCCGATGGCCAGGTGCTCGATGAAGAAACCAAAGCGCGTCCGGCGCGCTGGCCCTCCTTTGAGGGCGGCCTTGCGCTTTATACGCTGTTCAAAATGTATCACCGGCTGGTTTACGGTGAGGACGACGCCTACCGCAGTAGCCAGTGCCGTACCCCGCAAGGCATGCGCGAGATTCATGAGTTTCACCTCGAAGAGGGTGAGTTCGCGTTTTTGGTCCCCCCTGGGCGGCACTTCGCGACCGAGAAAACCCTTCTCGTGCTCCATGAAAGCCAACTTGAGCCTTTTAGACGCTTGCTGACCGAAAGCGCGCCGCTGTTTGATATCACCTAAATTGACATCGCCCAAGAGCACAGCGCCTCTTTTAAGCAAAGCCCCGCGGATGCGGGGCTTTGTTTTTTGGCAAGATCGCTATTTGGCAAGGTCAATCGCGCTCGGTTTAGCTCAGCGAGATGGTGCTGTTGATGCCGCTAGAGACGTTTTCCGGCTCGAACCAGCGGGCGGTCACGGTTTTGGTTTGGGTCCAGAAGGCAATTGCCTGCTTACCGTTGGGGCCGAGATCACCCAGTTTGGAGGCGCGCGAGCCGGTGAAGCTGAAGTACGCCACCGGCACCGGGATGGGTACGTTGATACCGATCTGACCGACGTCGATATCGGTTTCAAAGCGGCGTGCGACCCAGCCGGAGTTAGTGAAAATCGACGTGCCGTTGCCGTTGGGGTTGGCGTTGATGAACGCGATCGCGTCATCGAGTGTTTCCACGTTCACCACGCACAGCACCGGGCCAAAAATCTCTTCGCGATAGATGGTCATCTCAGCCGTGACATCCGCAAAGAGCGTCGGCCCCACGAAGTTGCCATCGGGGTAGCCGTCCACGGTGCAGCCGCGACCATCCACCATTAGCTTGGCGCCCTCTTTCTCACCGGTGGCAATCAAACGCTCAACGCGCTCTTTGGCCTGGGGCGATACCAGCGGGCCTAAATCCGCGTCACGCTGAGTACCGGGGCCGACTTTCATGTTGCGCGCGCCTTCGACGATATCCTCAAGCCACTCGCGCGCTTCACCGACTAGCACGACAACGGAGTTGGCCATGCAGCGCTGGCCGGCGGCCCCAAAGGCCGAGCCCAGCAGGTTGTTGATCGCCTGGCTGCGGTTGGCATCGGGCATGACCACACAGTGGTTTTTCGCCCCCATCATGGATTGCATGCGCTTGCCGGCGGCCGCCGAACGGTTGTAGAGCAGCGACCCCACGTGGGTGGAGCCGATAAACGACAGCGCTTTAATGTCGCTGTGGTCAGCGATCTGATTGGCCACCTCCGGCCCGCCGTGCACCACGTTGAGCACCCCCGCCGGAATGCCCGCTTCGTGGGCGAGCTCGACCAAGCGCATGGTGGAGCTGGGATCTTGTTCGGAGGGCTTGAGTACGAAGGTATTGCCCGTGGCGATTGCCAGCGGGAACATAAAGCACGGCAGCATGATCGGGAAGTTAAACGCGGTGATGCCCGCGCCCACGCCCAGCGGCTGGTGCATGGTGTAAACATCCACCTCATTGGCGGCGTTTTCCGCCAGCTCGCCTAGCTGCAGCGACGTAATGGAGCAGGCGTGCTCCACCACTTCCAGACCGCGGCCCACTTCACCTTCGGCATCCGGCAGGGTTTTGCCGTGCTCTTCGGTGATCAGCGCGGCAAGCTCGGAGGCATTGTCGCGGATCAACGCCTGTAGCTTGAGCATGATGCGCATGCGCTTACCTAGCGGCACTTTACGCCACTCTTTAAACGCCTCTTTGGCGCTGGCCACCGCGCGCTCCACCTCATCGGCGGTACAAAACGGCACACGGGCCACGACTTCCTGCGTCGCCGGATTCACCACATCGCGCCACTCCTGGCTTTGCGAGGTGACTTGCTTGCCATCGATATACATGGGGATTTCGCGAACGGACATACACTCTCTCCTATCGTCTTTATGCTTGTTCTTAGAGCCGGTTTTAGCAACCGTTTAAAAACGTTTTGATTAAAGGGCACGGCAGTAAGTTAACGTAAGCGTCAACTGGGTGTCACGCGAGTAAACAAGATTCTCGCGGTGGGGTCAATGCTCCTTCCGCCGTGCGCCGACATTGGGCCAAACGTCCCCTAGCGGCTAATCAAAACGTCGGTTAGCCAGGGCAGCCAAGCCAGCAGTATCAGCGTTATAAGCGTTGCCAGCAAAAACGGCAGCAGCGCACGGAATATCTTCAGCGGCGGCGCCCCGGTCATTGATGAGGCGACGAAAAGCCCGGCGCCGACAGGCGGGGTGAGAAGCCCCATCACAAGCGTCAGGCAGACCACCACGCCAAACTGATAAACGCTAATATCAAACTGGTTTTGCGCAATCGGCAGCAAAATCGGCACCACCAAAATCAAGGCGGCGATACCGTCAATCACCATGCCGACCAGTAGCAGCACGCCGATTAACAGCAGCAAAAACATAAACGGATCGGTGGTCAATGCAGCGATCCAGGCAGCTGCCATCTGGGGTAACTGTTCATACACCACCACCCAACCAAACACCCCCGCGGCGGCGATCAGCATGATCACCAACCCGGCGTTGACCGCGGTGCGACGCAGCACTTGCGGCAAGCGCCCAAGATTGAGGTCGCGGTACACAAAGCGGCCAATCAACAGCGCCGCCAACGATGCAAGCGCGGCGGACTCGGTGGGCGTGGCGATACCCAGCAGAATACCGCCAATGATAATCACCGGAATCGAGAGCGCGGGGAGCCCCCAGGCCAAATCAGAGAGCGCTTGGGCGCGCGAGGGCCACGCGCCTTTGGGGTACTGCTGCACAAGCCCCACCACGGCAATCACCACAAAAAAGCTAAACCCCAGCAAAAGCCCGGGCAGAAGCCCGGCGATAAACATTTCGGCAATGGGTACCTGCGCGATCACGCCAAAGAGCACAAACAGCATCGAAGGCGGAATAATCGGCGAGAGCAGACCGCCCGCGGCGGTAATGGCCGCGCTATAGGGTGTATCGTAGCCCTCCTGCTCCATGGCGGGCACCATTGCCCGCGACATGATCGCGATTTGCGAGGCCGCTGAACCGATAATCGCCGCCATCATCATGTTGGCGACAAGGTTGATATAGGCCAAACCGCCGCGAAACCCACCAACAAAAATCCGCGCCAACGCAATCAGTCGTCGCGTGAGCCCGCCTTCATTCATCAGTTCGCCGGCGAGCATAAAAAGCGGAATCGCCAGCAAACCGTAACTCTCAATCGCACTGAAGAGCTGCTGCGGGTAAGAGGCAAAGAGCACGGTATTGCCGGAGGCTTGGATGTACCACATCGCGGTCAGCGCCAGCACCAGGGCAATCGGCACGGCGCTAAGGAGCAGAAGCGCAAAGATCAACGCGGTCATGGCCGCGCCTCCGTCCCGGGCTCTTCGGCCGGGTCACGCCACTGCCAAAGCGCTTGGATAAGGTTCGCCGCCCCGTGTAGCGTCAGCGATAGCGCAAACCACGGCACAATCAGCCAGAACCAGAACTTCTTCACTCCTAGCGTCGATGTGTTTTCGGCGTAGATAAAATTAAACGTCTCACCCTGAAACGCCTGGGTATCGAAACCGAGCCGAGCGAGCGTCAGAGGCTGATACCACTGCCAGCAGAGGACCGCCATCACAAGCGCGAACAGCAATACCACGGCGTCTACCCAAAGGCTCACCAGTTTACGCCCGCTTTGCGACAGCGCCTCGGGCAAGAGCGTCACGGCAATCCCTTGGCGACGTTTTAAAACAGCGCTGGCAATCAAAAATGTCATCCAAATCATGGCGTAGATGGAAAGCTCGCTGATCCAGTAAAGCGGGCTCCCGAAGGCGCGAAAGGCGATGTTGGTAAGGATCAAACACGTCACCACCGCCGCTAGAAAAGCGGCGGCGATCTCTTCGATGCGGGCAAGGCCGGTGGATAAGCGCTGTAGCATCACTTCTCTCGCAAGCGCTCGGCCTCTTCACGCAGCGTTTCTAACATGGGGGCCTTGGGTGCCCAGATCGCTTCCCACTCGGCAATCGCCTCGCTAAAGAACTCAGCGTCAGCCTCGACGATATTCAGATCCAGCGCGCGAATCTCCTCTTCCTGCGCGGCATCCTTCGCCTCAAAGCCAGCCAGGACATTCTCCAGATGCTCTGCCATGGTCGATTCAATCAGCTCGCGATCCTCCGGGGAGAGTTCGCTCCAGACTCGCCCGGATACCACGCCCACCATCGGGAACATCATGTGGTTGGAAATCAGCAAGTGCTCCGCCTGCTCGTAGAATTTCAGAATCAAGATCGAATCAAAATCCATATCGATGGCGTCCACCTGGCCGTTGGCCAGCGCATCGTAGACTTCCAAGAGCGGCATGGGCGCCGGCGCCGCACCGGTAGCGGTGTAGAAGTCACGAATCGGCTCGAAGGGGGTAATGCGTATCCGCAGCCCCTCGAAGTCCTCGGCGGTGGTGATAGGGTCGCGACTCAAGACCTGACGCATCCCCACCATGCCGTAGCCGACCCCCACCAAACCCACGCCCTGGGGCATTAAATCCAAAAGCTCACCTGCCGCATCGGAGCGCAACAGGCGGGCGGCGTGGTTAACGTCATCGACGAGATAAGGGGCGTAGAGCGCACCGAAATCGGGAATTCGATTGGAAATCTCGGCGATGGTCAAAAACGCCATGTCCAGCGCGCCGGTTTGCAACTGCTGCACCATTTGCGCTTCATTGCCCAACTGCTGAGCGGGATAGACCGACACGCTATGCTCGCCGTCTGAGCGCGCGTTTAGGCTATCGGCGAACGCCTCTGCTTCCATTGACCACAAGTGCTGCGGCGGTGTGATCAAGCCCAAACGAAAATCGCGCGCCTGCGCCGATAGCGAAGAGAGCGCTAAGGCGGTGGCCGCCACGGCCAGCGTTACAGTTTTGCGTTGGTTCATGGTGATCCCTTATTCAGCGAAAAAGTCGTGCTCAGCAAGAAAGTCGCACGCGAGCGGGCTGCCGTTGAGAATACCGCAGTGGCAACGTTGATGGCACCCGCTTAAACTAACGACGTAGCGACCGAATCGGCTGAACGGATACCAGGAGCGTTGCATGAGTGAGCAGATTTCATCGGTGATAGTGGCCATCGACGGTTCCCAAGAGGCCGAGGCAGCAACGCGCCACGCCGCGCTACTCGCCAGCCTCTATCACGCCACCTTGCAGCTGGTTAATGTCCTCCCCCTCCACCCCGCCGAACTGAGCGATTTACCCGCCAACCGCGAAGGCGAAGTGGACTTTGATCGCGAACAGCGAGACGCCAAAGCCGATGTGGCTTTTGACCATGCTCGCCATGCACTCAAAGACCTCTCTTTTGCCTCAACGCTAAACGTGGAAGAGGTGCGCCTACGCGGTGAGAGCTTTGTTTCGCACCCCGAGCGGGCGATTGTCGAGCATGCTCGGCAGCAGACAAAATCGCAGCTGGTGATGGGCGCCCGGCATTTGGGCGAAATCGGTAAGTGGATAAAAGGCAGCGTCAGCAATGCGGTGATTCACCGCGCCCAAAGCCCCGTCACCGTTTTGCACGCCGATGCGGAAATTGTCGAAACGGCGCGCATCGGGCGCATCTTGCTGCCCTCAGATGGCTCCGAGGCAAGCGATAATGCCGCACGGCTAGCAGGCGATTTAGCCCGCAGCGGCAATATCCCGGTCGAGATCATCTACTGCCAGCCCTCAAGCGAAGTGCCACCGGGGAACAGTAGTGAGGGAGATGGTAGCGATAGAGATAGTAGCAACAGAGATAGCGGCGAGGCGGAAGCCAAGCGCATTTTTGCCCACACCCGCGACGTGCTAGGTGAGGTGGGCGCAGGGGTTCACGAGTCTTTATTGCAGGCTGAGCGCTACGGCGAGGCCATCGTTGAACAGGCGCGCAACTGCGACGACAGCCCGGTCATCATGATGGGGCGTCGCGGCCTTGGCCGGTGGCGGGAAACTTTACTGGGCAGCGTCAGCCAAAAAGTCATCGAACTGGCCCCCTGCCCGGTCACGGTGGTGGTATAGCCTAGCGATTGGAGGCTTCGTAAGCGGCTTTAAGGCGGTAAAATTCAGCGACAATCGCCTCCATCGCCTCGGGGTCGTAATCGCAAAGACCGCTGACCACGAGCTTTTTCGACCCCACACCCACTGGATTGCCGTCGGATTGAATCGAGAACTCCAACAGCGCATCGGCGCGCTTGCCCAACACCTCAAGCGATGAGCGCGTCAGAGCCAAATCGGGCGAGAGTCCGTCTAGCCGTTCCAGAGTGAACCCCATGCTGTCGTAAATCACCAGCGGACGCTTGGGGTTAAACATCACTCCGTGCGCTTCCATCAATGGCTTCAAGTAGTGCGGGAAGTTTTTTCCCGAAAACGCCACGTAACAGCGCACGAACGCATCGACGGCCGCCTCTTCGTGGGTGGTCGAACCACTGCGGGTCGCCTCTAAATAGCACTTACCGGCTTCATCGCTGACGTGGATCGTGCCGTCATTCGCCTCATCAAAACGCAGCGGCGTATCGGCCCCCACCATGCTCAAAAAGCGAAAATCCATGGTTTGCGACAGCCCGAAGCGCTCAAGCACCAGCGCGAAAAGCAAGTCGCCCGGCACACAAAAGCGCCGCGCATCGGGGTTATGGATGGGGTTATAGTCACCGGCAACGCCCTTGGCGAAGCGGCTGGCCTGCTCGGCGGAGATCACCACATACTCTCCGCGCTGTGCGTAAAAATCCTTGAACATGGCGTTTGCTGCCTGCCTAGCGTTAAAGTTAAACGTCCAACATAAACAACGGCGCGCATCATGCCACAAAACCGCACCCAAAAGGAGCGATTTACGGCGCTTCAGTGACACTACGCTTTTCAGTGGCGCTTACGCTCGCGCCGTATCATACGCACGCGCTCTTTTGCTTTCTGCGGCGTCGAGAGCGGCTGCACCTCGCTCGACGCCTTGGGTGGCAGCGTCACCCAAGCAAACACCGGCAACGACAGGTGCCAGTAAATCGCCGCCAGCCGCAGTGCCAGCGTCGTCGCTAGCGCAGCGCTCATCGTCAGCATAAAGGGCGCGCTCAAGCTATGAAGTAAGACGTAGACACTCCCGCCGGCGATGGCCGCGGTGGCGTAAATCTCCTCGCGCAGCACCATGGGAACGCGCTGGGCCAGAACATCACGGACCATGCCGCCCGCCACACCGGTCATCATGCCCATCAATACCGCCACCACGCCGGCATGACCGAGCAAAAGCGCCTTGTGCGTGCCAATCACCATGAAAAGCGCGAGCCCAAAGGCATCCGCCACCGGCAGAAAACCGCGCGAGAGACGGTGGATATAGTGAAAGCCCAACAACGCGAGGCCCACCGTGGCCAAAATCACCCACAGGTAAGTGGGGTCGGTGACCCAAAATACCGGGCGCACGCCCAGCACCAGATCGCGCAGCGTGCCACCGCCAATACCCGTCACCGCTGCCAGCACCAGCATGCCGAACGGGTCCATGCGCTTGCGGCAGGCCAGAATCACCCCGGAAAGCGCAAACACAATCACTCCGGCCATATCCAGCCAATACACAACCTCTGGCAAGCGCGTCTCCTTTCTTTTTTAAGTCCGTCTGTTTTAAGCCCGCCTGTTTTAAGCTCGCGACATGGCCAAGAAGTGATCGACAAACACGCGATGATCCTGCGCCACACAGTCGGCGTAGGCGTGCGCTAGCGTGGTCACCACGTCGATAAACGCCGCTTCTCGATCCTCCAGTCGCTCGGAGACGGCCTGAGCGAAGCGGGCATGCTCACCCTGATGAAGCGCTTGGGCGCCGCGAAGGTGCTCGCGGGCGAGGATTTCGCCCCACTGGCGCGCCAGCTTGCGGTAGGATTTGGCCCCCGAGAGCTTATGGGTCGGCACGTCTTTTTTGAACGGCGAACGCTCGCGCACCGAGAACACTTTATCGTGCAACGTCAGCCAACCGAGGTAGCGGTCTGGGTGTTCGGCAATGGCGTGAAACGCTGCCGCGTGGCGAATGCCTTCGTTGGGAAAGCTACGCCGCCAAGCGCGCTGATCGGCGGGGCTCATCAGCCGATACGCCTCGGGCGCCACCTGCTCTTTTACATCCAGGATCACGTCGTCGTGTTCGTGATCGCGCCCGCCTTCGATCAGCACATAGTAACGCTCAAGCCCCAACGAGCCGGTGCCGGCATCCAGGCGGCGGGCGATGTCCTTGACGCGAAAATGTTCGGGGTCGGCTTCTTTGACCGGATGCGCAAGCGTCTGTTGATACGCCTGTTCGATCAAGCGCTTGAGCTGGCTGGCGACATCGGCGGGCGGGTTCGCCAACTTGCCTGGGCGCCGGGCAAAGCGCCGCCCCTTCTGCTCGTCTACCTCGGTCCATTTCGCCAGCATTTTGGCACGGCTCTGCTTGTTCGCCACTTTCTGCATAAAGGGCTTCAGCGGCCCCTTGGCGCTCTCCAGAGTCACCGCCTCCAAAGGCGCGCCTTCGTGGTAGTGCTTAAGCGTGTCGATATACCCTGATAGCAGCTTTTTCAGTGCCTTGCGCGTGGCCTTGCGGTTGAGTTCAGCGTTTTCCCGGGCATCCAGCACCACGCTGATCGCTAACCGCCAGACATCGTACTGGTAATCCCCGATCACGGCATCGTCAAAGTCATCCATGCCGTAACGGATAAGGTCGTCGTGGTGGCCGTAGGCACCGAAGTTGTAGGCGTGGGCATCGCCCTGCAGCCAGGTTTGGGTTTCCGGCCAGCCGCCAAACAGCGCAAAGCGCCAGTCGTGCCAGATATCATCCCAGTACAGGTGGTTGGTGCCGCGGAAAAACGCGTAGGGTGAGCCCCCCATCTTGGCGAATTTGGCCTGCCGGTCGGCGCGAGAGAGCGCGGCATTGGCCTGCTGTATGGCGTCAATCACTTGAGCGGGGCGGTTATGCCCCGTTAACGTCAGGCTCATGATACCTCCTTAGCGGGTGGCTCGATCTCAATGCCCCGCTTACGCAGCATGCGCGTGCGCTGCCAGTTGGAGTAGATAGTCAGCGCGGTGACCGTCACCAAGATGAGCACCATGCCGGCGATTTGTAAGCCTTTGAGCTGCTGGGCAAAAATCGCATACCCCAGCAGCGTGGCCGTGACCGGCTCCACCAGCGCCACGATCGACGCCACCGTCGGCAGGCTCAGCTTAAGCCCCTGAAAATAGAGCACGAAGGAGAGCCCCGCGCCGAGAAAGCCAAGGCCCGCCAGCAGCGCAAATGTTTGGGAATCGAGCGCCGGTAGCGCAAACCCCGTGCGAAGACCGGACCAAACGCTCATCACCCCCACCATCACGACAAAGGAAATACTCAAACTCGCCTGGTTACTGCCGTGCACCGACGCATGCTTAAAGCCAAAGATAAACAGCGTATAGGAGAGCCCGGCAAGCAGGCCGGTGACGATCCCCGTCGCCGTGACATCCCCGGCACTGACATCATAAAGACGGGTAAGCAGCACGATACCCAGCATCACCAGTAAAATAGCGCCGCAGTTAATCACCGTTGGGCGCTCAATCTTCAGGGCAAACGATACCAGGTAGACAAACACCGGCGCGCAGTACATCAACGTCGCCGCGATCGCGATGCTGCCTTCCGCGATGCTAAGAAAATAAAACGTAAAGTTGCCCGCCACACCCAGACCGGCCAGCAACGACCATTTCCACAGCTGGGGGTTGGATAGGCCACTTTGTTGCGGCCGCAAGGCCAACCAAGCGAGAAAACACAGAAGCCCGATCGCGCCGCGGCATAGCGACACCAGGGCGGCATCCCACCCTAGCGCCATCAGCTGCGTGGCGATCGCCCCCGTAATCCCCCAAAACAGGGCGGCGAGGGCAACAAAAATACTGCCGATATACATGGCTCAGACTCCAGGCGATGGCACGTTGGGATTGCCCGCGTTACCGGGATAATGCCGACTATGCGTGATTGAGCTGAAACGGGTAGATCGCGCCAAGCTGTAAAAGCTGCGTGAGCTCATCCAGCGCGGTAAGCGACTCCTCGGCAAGCAGCGGGTCGGCGAGGTCTTCCGGGGCCAAGCGGTCGCGATAATGGCGATTCACCCACGCGGTCAAATCCGCCACCAGCGTTGGGGTCAGCAGCGTGCGACCGCTGAGCGCCGTCTGCTCCGCCTCTGATAACGCCACCCGCAAGCGTAGGCAAGCGGGACCGCCGCCGTTTCGCATGCTCTGCTTGAGGTCTTTCACGACCACTTCGCTGATTGGGTTATGGCCCGCGAGCAGGTAATCCTGGAGGGTGCGCCACACCGCTTCGCGCTCCTGGCATTCGCCGGGCACCACCAGCGTCATGCTGCCATCCGGGTTAGAGAGGAGCTGCGAGTTGAACAGGTAAGACGCCACCGCGTCTTCAAGGCTGACCGCTTCCAGCGGCACGCGCACCGGAATCAGGGGCGTGCTCATCTTGGCGCGCAACTCATCCAGGGTGCGCTCCTCGTCCAAGAACGCCATTTCGTGGTAAAGCAGCACGGGGCCATTGCCCACCGCAATCACATCGTTGTGAAAGACACCCGCATCAATGGCATCGGGGTGCTGCTGAGCAAACACCGTTTGCGCCTCCGTTAGCCCGTGCTGGCGCGCCACGGCTTGGCTGGCTTCCAGCGTCTGGCGTGCAGGAAAGCGCTTAGGTTCGCGCCCGCCGCCAAATGCCCGGCGGCCATAGACAAACAGATGCACGCCCGGCTCGCCGTGCGCGCCGCACAAGCGGGTGTGGTTGGCCGCGCCCTCGTCGGCGAATGCCGGCGTGGCGGGGAGCACCGGGTTGGCCGCGCCCTCGTCGGCGAATGCCGGCGTGGCGGGGAGCACCGGGTGGTGAGCAAAGCGCTGCTCGTCGTGAAAAATCGCCTGCAGCACGCGGGCGGTGGTGAACGGCTCAAGAAAGCGGTGAAAACTCGACTGCAGGTTCGCCGGAGTGAAATGCACCCGGCCATCCGGGGCATCCACGCTGGGCGTCACGGTGCCGGCGTTGGCGCTCCACATGCTGGAGGCCGAGCAGACCGCGCGCAGTAGTGGCGGCGCCTCACGCGCGGCATGCGCCAGCACCTCGCGGTCGCTCCCGCGAAAGCCTAAGTCGCGCAGCGCGCCAATATCCGGGCGCTGCTGAGGGGGCAGCACGCCTTGAGCGTAGCCGGCCTCCATCAGCGACTGCATTTTCAAAATCCCCTGCAGCGCGGCCTCCTTGGGGTTGGCCACCTGGCCTTGGTGGTTCATGGAGGCGACGTTACCCAGGGCTAGCCCCGAGTAGTTATGGGTCGGCCCCACCAGCCCATCAAAATTCACTTCCTGAACATTTGGCAGAGGAACACGGCTCATAAGTTGACTCCCGGGGGCAGCGTGTCGGGCATTTCCAGGGTATCGGTTTCCATGGAGGCCACCGGATAGGCGCAGTAGTCGGCGGCATAAAACGCACTGGGGCGATGGTTACCGCTCTCTCCCACGCCACCGAAGGGGGCATCGCCGGAGGCGCCCGTGGTTTGGCGATTCCAGTTCACGATGCCCGCGCGAACGCGGAGTAAAAAGTCGTCCCAATCGGCTTTTTCACCGCCGATCAAGCCGGCGGAAAGCCCGTAACGGGTGTCATTGGCGAGCCGCAACGCGTCGTCCCAGTCGCTATAGCGGTGAACTTGCAAAAGCGGCCCAAAGTGCTCTTCATCGGGCACCTCCAAGCCGGTGACATCGATCAGCGCGGGGCTTACCAGGCTGGTGTGCTCTTTTAACCGCTGCATGCGGTTGATCACCGTCGCGCCCTGCGCTTCAAGCGCTTCCTGGGCCTTGAGCAGGCCATCGGCGGCGGCCACGCTCACCAAACCGGCGTAAAACGGCGCGGGCGCTTCCTCAAAAGGCCCGGCCACGTGCAGCTTGGCGATCGCATCAGCGAGCGCCTCAATCAACCGGTCGCCGACAGCGCCTTGGGGCACGATCAAGCGCCGCGCACAGGTGCAGCGCTGCCCGCCGGAGAGAAACGCCGACTGCAAAATGGTGAGCACCGCGGCACGCTGGTCGGGAACATCTTTCACCACCAGCGGGTTGTTGCCCCCCAGTTCCAGCGCGAGAATTTTATCCAGCTGCCCGGCAAACTGGCGATGCAGCATGCCGCCCACCTGGGCACTACCGGTAAAGAGCAGCCCATCAATGTCGCGACTTCCCGCCAACGCCTGCCCGACCGCGACGCCACCCTGCACCAGGTTAATCACCCCGGCGGGCAGACCGGCGTCCAGCCAGCACTGCAGGGTTAAATCGGCGCTGAGCGGGGTTTGCTCGCTGGGTTTAAAGACCACCGTGTTCCCCGCCAACAGCGCTGGCACGATATGGCCATTGGGCAGGTGGCCGGGGAAATTGTAGGCGCCAAAGACCGCCATCACGCCGTGGGGGCGATGACGCAGCACTGCTTTCGCGCCGCCAACGTCTTTTTCGCGCTCGCCGGTACGCTCATGGTAGGCCTTAATCGACAGCGCCACCTTGCCGACCATCGCGCCCACTTCGGTGCGTGCTTCCCAGAGTGGCTTGCCGGTCTCACTGGCGATCGCCACCGCCAGCGCCTCGCTGTGCTGCTTCAACGCTTCGACAAAGCGCTGGGCCAGCGCTTGGCGCTCGGCGAAAGGCGTGCGCGCCCAGCCCGGGAAAGCTCCCCGCGCGGCCTCCACCGCTCCTGCCACCTGCTCGCTGGAAGCGGCGTTTCCCTGCCAAAGTTCGGCACCAGAGACGCCATCGCGTTTGCTGAAAGATTCAGCGCTGCCCGCGATCCAGGCACCGTTGATCAGTTGCTGCTGTTGGGCGTGCATAAAATGCTCCTAGATGTCATCTACCCTATCCGCTTCGGCTAGGTGTCGAGTACGCGCAGGGTATCGCCGTTGGTCACGCCTAGCCGAGCCGCTTCCGGCTCGCTCAGCACAATAACGCCATCATCGCCAGGCGCGCGCCCGACCCAGCCCGCGGTAAAGGTGAGCATATCGGTGGTCGCGGCCAGCCAGCGGCTAACGCTCTCTTGGGGAGCGCTGGCTGATACCACCACCTGATAGAGGCGCGAATTGCGAATCGCGCGCACATCATCAATATAGGCTTCCACCGTGGGACCGCCGTCAAAAATATCGATATACCCTTCCCAGCGTAACCCCTCTTTTTTGAGCATTGCCAGCGCCGGCCGAGTATCGCGATGAACCTGACCGATACAGGCACGCGCCTGCTCGCTCATAAAGGTGGTGTAGATGGGAAATTTGGGCATCAACTCGCCGATAAAGCTCTTCTGGCCCAGGCCAGTCAAGCGGTCGGCCTCATCGAAATCCATGGGGAAGAAGTGCTTGCCCAGGCTCTCCCAGAACGGGCTTTTACTGTGCTCATCGAACACGCCGCGCATTTCCGCCAGCACCTTCTCCGGGAACTGATCACGAAACTGGGCGATAAACAGCCAGCGCGCTTTCGACAGCAGCGCGCCGTTGCGCAGGTGCTTGTTGGCTTCGCCACGGTACTTTTCGCGCAGAAACAGCGAGCAGACCTCGGCATCGCCGGTGTGGTCGGAGCTTAAAAACAGCGTGTCGATGGTGCGGTGCAAATCCAGCTGCTGCGAAGAGTGCGCAAGCGTCCCCAAGCGGTAGTTATAGAACGGCACTTCGCGGCCAACCTGCCCCTCGATGGCGCAGCAGCCCGCCAAGTCACCGTTGGATTCGTCTTCCAAGACAAAAAAGTAGAGCCGGTCATCTTTGGGCGTGCGCTGCTCAAACGCGCGGGCGGCGGTTTCGATCTTGCTGGCCAGGAACTCGCGGTTATCCGGTAGGGAGGTAAACCCCACACCGGTCTCGCGCGCCAGCACCTGAAGCGCCTCCAAGTCATCGCGGGCAATGGGGCGAAGACGCATTACCGCTCTCCTTCATCAAAGGTGGCGCTTGGCAGGGTTAATGGCGCGGCCAGCACGGCACTTCCCTCTTCCACCCCTAGCTGTTTAGCATGCGCGGGGGAGAGCCAAAGCTGGCCCGTGGACGAGCGCACGTAGGGCGCGACAACACAGCGAAAGGTACGGCACCCCTGGTTGGCGACCATCGCCGGTTTTCTGTCAGGCAAGCGCTCATGATAAATCCGCACCGGATGCCACGCCGCGCGACGGGATGTGGCGAGCCGTTCGCGCTCGGCTTCAACGACCGGCCCGGCGTCGAAAATATCCACGTGACGCGAGCGCACAAAGCCCTCGTCGAGCAGCTCGGCCAGCGCCTTTTCATGGGCCGGGTGCTCACGCCCAATGGCGGCGCGGGCACTGCCTGCGAGCAGCGGCAAATAGAGCGGAAACTGCGGCATGACCTCGGCGATAAAGCTCTTCGAGCGCACCCCGGCGATGTGATTCATCTCCTGAAAGCCGCGGGCGAAAAAGTGGCGCCCGACGCTCTCCCAAAACGGCGAACGCGACTGGTCATCAAGATAGCCCGGAAACGCCACCGCCAGCGTGCGCGAGAAGCGCTCGGGGTACTGGGCGATCAACATCAGCCGTGCCCGGCGCAAAAGGCTTTCCGCGTGAGTGCCTTTGTAGCACGGGTCAAGCGAGAGCGCGCACAGCAGCGTGGCCTCGGAGACCTCATGGGAGAGCGAGAGGGTTTTGACTTCCCGGCGCACGTTAAGCTGCTGGGAGGCGTGTATCAGCGTCTCCTGGCGATAGGTGTAGTAAGCCTCCGTCGCGCCCGCCTTAGCGCGAACGGTGGCGGTCCCTAGCACCTCCTCCGCTGCTCCCGCCTTGGCGTCGGCTCTTACCAGCACGAACATATAGTGCTCGTTGCCAGGTGACGTTACCTCGTCGCTGAACGCTTGCTGGGAGCGCGCGATGCGCTCCGCTAGCCGTTCACGGCTGGCGGGTAGATTGGTGAGCCGTGGCGTGGCGCTTTCCGCCAATCGCGCCAGGGCGTCAAGGTCGCGCGTCTCAACGGGGCGGATGAGGTTCATCCTTCGGCAGTCCTTGACTCTTGAGCGACCAAGCGCGCAATCGCACGCTCTAGGCGCGCCATCCCTGCGTGAATATCCGCCTCGGGGATCACCAATGAAGGGGCCATGCGCAGCACGTTGGGGCCGGCGATCAGGGCCATGAGCCCCTCCTCAATCGCCAGCGGCAGGATGTCTTTCGCCCGGCCTTCGTACTCCGCCGTCATCTGCGCACCCAGCAAAAGCCCCATGCCACGGATCTCCTTAAACACACCGTGCTTGCGATTAATGGCCTCCAAATGCTCACGGAACAGAGCGTGGCGTTTTTTCACGCCCTCCAGCACCTTGGGCGTGTCGATAAATTCCACCGCCGCCAGCGCCACCGCCGAGGCGAGCGCATTGCCGCCGTAGGTGGAACCGTGAGTACCCACCGCCAGCGACGTGGCGATGGCGTCGGTGGTGAGCATCGCGCCGATCGGAAAGCCACCGCCGAGCGATTTGGCACTGGTGAGAATATCCGGGGTAACGCCGTAGTTTTGGTAAGCGTAGAGCTCGCCGCTGCGGCCCACGCCGGTCTGCACCTCGTCGAAAATCAACAGTGCTTGGTGGTCGTCGCACAGCTCGCGCAATCCGTGTAAAAACGCCGGATCGGCGGGCACGATGCCACCCTCGCCCTGCATCGGCTCGACCATGATCGCGCAGGTGTCGTCGCCGATGAGCTTGCGCACGCTCTCTAAGTCGTTGAACTCGGCGTGCAGAATGCCGCCCGGCACCGGGCCAAAGCCTTGGGAGTACTTGGGCTGGCCGCCCACACTCACGGTAAAAAAGGTGCGGCCGTGGAAGGAGTGATAAAACGAGATGATTTTATCTTTGTGCTCCCCGTGGTGCTCGACGGCGTAGCGGCGGGCGAGTTTGAGCGCAGCCTCATTGGCTTCGCCCCCGGAGGAGCAGAGAAACACCTTGTCGGCGAAGGTGCGCTCAACCAACGCTTTGGCCAGCTTCATCGCCGGCTCGTTGGTAAAGACGTTGGAGACGTGCCAGAGCGTGTCGGCCTGGGCTTTTAACGCCTCGACCAGCACCGGATGGCAGTGACCCAGCGCGTTCACCGCGATGCCCCCGGCGAAATCGATATACGCCTTGCCCTCTTGGTCCCAGAGCCAACTCCCCTCACCGCGCACCGGCACCACCTGCTGCGGGGCGTAGTTGGGCGCCATGTAGTGATCAAAATCCTGACGGCTCGGGGTGTGGCTCATGGGACGCTACCTCCAGTGGGGGACGTAAATAAAAAAGACGCTGACTAGGTTAACCGGTTTCTCGGTGAGGCGAAAATTATGCCCCACGAAGTGCCACATGACAGCGTTAACATTTACTGGATCACTGGCCGGGCTTTACCCAGTCTTGCGTGCGCAAACCAGGAACCCGCTGAAACTCTCGCATGTTGTTCGTGACAAGAGTCAGTCCCTTTGAGCGAGCATGGGCCGCAATCATTTGGTCAAAAGGACCTATTGGCTTACCTGCTTTTGCTTGTTCGGCTCGGAGCTGGCCTGTGTGCGCTGCAGCAGCCTCGTCATAGTCCAATACGTCCAATCGAGCCGCAAACCCTTCTACGACGCCTAGATTCCGCTCAGGAAAAGCAGATTTCTCGGCGCCATAGATCAGCTCCATCAACGTGACAGAGCTAATGCACATCTGCCCATGGTGCAGTTTGAATGTCTCGCGCACCTCTTGCGGGCGATGCTTAATCGTGAAGAGGCAGATATTAGTGTCGAGCATGAACTTGAGCATCAGAGCGCCTCGCGCTCCTGGGCGGACGGCTGCTCCCTCGACGACATGAAATCGCCTGAAACACCATCACCCTCAAACCAGCTATCCCATGCTTCTCCTGCGGGTGTGAGAATGCGCGCACGACCAATCGCGACAATATCGACACGCTTGACGCCTTCAGGCAGCGCCAGCGACTTAGGAAGGCGTACCGCCTGGCTCCGATTGCTCTTAAATACAGCCCCTTGCTCCATGATCAACCCTCGATGGATATGCCAAATGTATATCCCAACATAGCCGAAAACTGGGATATGTCAAAAGCATATACAAACCACTCTATCGCTCCCCAGGCCGATCAAGACCGTCGCCTTGAAGAAGCGCTGAAATGCCCCATAGTCAAAGTAGGCTATTACACCTATCAGCGTATTAACCCCGAACGCTAGAGGAGAAGACGTATGCATATTGACCTGAGCGGTAAGCACGCCATCATCAGCGGCTCCACGGCAGGCATTGGCTTTGCCATTGCCAAAGGGCTGGCCAACGCGGGGGCCAAAGTCGTCATCACCGGGCGCACTCAAGCGCGGGTCGACGAGGCGATCGAGGCCCTGAAGAAAAGCACGCCCAACGCTAAAATAGAAGGAGTCGCTGCGGATTTAGGCACCGCGGAAGGGTGCCAAACGCTTATTGCGCAGCAGCCCGATACCGATATTTTGGTCAATAACCTAGGCATCTTCGCCCCGCAGGACTTTTTCGAGGTCGATGACGCCACCTGGCAGCAGTTTTTTGACGTTAACATCATGAGCGCAGTACGCCTCTCCCGTCACTACGCGCAGGGCATGCGCGAGCGCGATTGGGGGCGCATCCAGTTTCTCTCCAGCGAGTCGGGCATTAATATCCCCAGCGAAATGGTCCATTACGGCATGACCAAATCGGCCGTGCTCTCGGTGTCGCGCGGGCTTGCCAAGGTACTCAGCGGCACCCAGGTCACCGTTAACGCGATTCTCCCCGGGCCCACACGCTCGGAAGGCGTGCTTAACATGATTGCCGACATGGCCGAAAAAGAGGGCGTCTCGCAGCAGGAAGTTGAAGCTCGCTTTGTGCAAGAGAACCGGCCGTCATCGATTATTCAGCGCCTGGCCACCCCCGAAGAGGTCGCCAACATGAGCGTCTACGTCGCTTCTCCTCAAGCGAGTGCCACGACCGGCGCGGCCCTGCGGGTGGAAGGCGGCATCGTGGACACGCTCACGTAAACGCTTTTTCAAACGCAATACGCATGTGACGTACGAAAAGGCCGGGCTAATAAGCCCGGCCTTACGTTTGTCGCGGAGAGCGGCGGTTAATCAGCCCCGCCGCCAAAGTACAAAAGCGCCACCACCAAAATACCCACCCCGATAATGATCAGCGGCAGTACTTTGTGTATGCCATCGGAAGGCGTTTTTGCCTCGGGCTGGCTTTCGGGCTCGGAGGTTTCGTAATCCTCCGGTATCAGCTCGTTCCTCAGATGCTCTTTCACTTCTTCCGGTGTCTTGCTTTCTCGGGTATCCATAAGATACCTCCCGACGTCTGGTTAAGAGACACACGAGGTTCTCACAACTGGACGACATCGAACTCCACGACCGGGTTCACATCGGCATCGTAATCAACGTCGTCACGCTCAAAGCCAAACAGCTTCAAGAACTCGTGCTTATACCCAGCATAGTCGGTAATGTCGAATAAGTTGTCGGTGGTGACTTCCGGCCACAGATCCTTGCACGCCTGCTGGACGTCATCGCGCAGCTCCCAGTCATCCAGGCGAATGCGGCCCGCATCGTCGGTGCTTGCATCAGCGCCGTAAAGCTTCTCGTCGAACAGACGATTAAGCTGATCGATCGTGCCTTCGTGCAGGCCCTTCTCTTTCATGATGCGGTACACCATGGCGATATAGAGCGGCATGACGGGGATCGCGGCACTTGCCTGGGTCACCACCGATTTCAGCACGGCTACGTTGGCGCCACCGCCCTTCTCGTTAAGCTTTTTATCGATCTCGCCGGCGGCGCGGTCCAGGTCTTCCTTGGCTTTACCCAAGGCGCCGTGCCAGTAAATCGGCCAGGTGATCTCGGTGCCGATGTAGCTAAACGCCACGCTGCGCGCGCCTTGTGCCAATACGCCCGCTTTATCCAGCGCCTCCATCCATAGCTCCCAATCTTCGCCGCCCATCACCGCGATGGTGTCGTCGATCTCCTGCTGTGTCGCCGGCTCCACTTCGGTTTCCATGATGGCGTCTTTGTTGGTGTCGATGGCGGTGGCGCGATACGTTTCGCCAATCGGCTTGAGGCTTGAGCGCTTGACCTCGCCGCTATCGGGGAGCCTGCGCACCGGCGAGGCCAGCGAGTAGACCACCAGATCCACTTCGCCCATGTCCTGCTTGATCAGCTGGATGGCTTTTTCCCGCGCCTCGTGCGAGAACGCATCGCCGTTGATGGACTTGCTGTAGAGCCCTTCCTCTTTGGCGAACTTGTCAAACGCGGCGCTGTTGTACCAACCCGCCGTGCCCGGCTTTTTCTCGCTACCCGGCTTTTCAAAAAATATCCCCAGGGTGTCGGCGCCGTAGCCAAACGCCGCGGTAATGCGCGCTGCCAAGCCATAACCGCTTGAAGCGCCAATCACCAGGACTTTCTTGGGCCCGGCGTTTTTATCCAGCCCGCGCGCGCGGGTCGCTTCGATCTGCTCGCGAACGTTCTGCTCGCAGCCTTTCGGATGAGTCGTGGTGCAGATAAAGCCGCGCACTTTGGGTTTAATAATCACATCGAACCTCGTTATCCAGTGTTGCCGTTAGGCGCTAAAATAAACAGTGGCCTTATTCTAGCCGCCAACGGCTGCGCTGTCCGCCCCTGCGGGAATGAAGAGGCGGTTTCTGGTTGAGATGGCCACGTATTCCCGGCAGGATAGCGGGCGAAACACGGGCGCAAAGAGGCAAGGCATGAACGCACAGCAGTTGGTCGATGAACGCGGAGATTTATGGTTGGCGCTGGCCCCCTTGTGGCTCGACCGTGAGCCCAGCGAGCGTGATTTTGCCGCCATGGTCGAAGAGATTCAGCGCCATGATATGACGCTGAAAGAGCTGGAGTGGATGTTTCGCCTGGAGCTCGCGCCGGTCATGTCGCGCCACCAGCTCTCGATTGCCAGCGAGTGGCGCGAATACGACGATTACAAGCTCATGAAGCAGTTGGTCAGCCACAATCTGCGCTTAACCGGCTGGCGGCGTAAGAGCTGGGCGCTGTTTTCCGGCCTTACCACCATGATGGTGCGCCACCGCTGGCACGAGTTGATGCAGCGGGTGCTGGTCGCCCGCGGCGAGCGCCCTTTTTGAGCGCACATTTACTCGGCGTCGAGCGCGCGCTCCAACTCTCTCTCTAAGGCCGGCCCATGGGCTTTTGGCCCAAAGCGGGCCACCGCATGGCCATCCCGCCCGACGAGAAACTTGGTGAAGTTCCATTTGATCGCTTTGGTGCCCATCACGCCGGGCGCTTCTTTTTTGAGCTGAACAAAGAGCGGGTGAGCGTCAGGGCCGTTGACCTTCACTTTTTCCATCAGGGGGAACTCGACGCTATATTCCCGCTTGGCAAACGTGCAAAAGGCTTCAGCGTCCTCGGGGGTTTGGCGACCAAATTGATTGCAGGGAAATCCCAGCACCGTCAAGCCGCGCTCACGGTAGCGCTGATAGAGCGTTTCCAGCTCTTTTAGCTGCGGGGTAAAACCGCACTGGCTTGCGACATTGACCACCAGCAGCACTTGGCCTTGTAGCGCGCGCAGGTTAAACGGCTGCCCTTCGTGGGTGTAACAATCATGCTCGTAGATGCTCATAGCAGACCCATTCTGGCAACAAGTGGCACAATCTTTAAACACAGTCTTTGCAACACAGTCCTTGCAACACGGTGCTTATACTATAGCGCTTACCCTGCCACGCCGCCGAAGATCACGCCAGTTTTCAGCCGCACCAAGCGCTGGCGGTATGAAGCTAGCCCGCTCGGTTAAACCCAAGGCCCCAGCAAGACGCGTAGCGCCAACGCGAGCAGCATCACCCCGGTGGCACGGTTGATCCAGTGGGCATGCTGTTGCAGCCATGGCAGCACGCGCGAATGCGAGAGCATAAGCGCCACCAGCACGTACCAGGCGCCATCGATGATCATCGCCGTCAACACAATAATCGCTTTCGCCGCCGGGCTCATTTCAGGCGACACAAACTGGCTCAACAGTGCCACAAAAAACAAGATAAGCTTGGGATTGCTCAGCGCCACCAGCACGCCCTCGCGCGCCGCCTGGGGCGTGGTCGTGAGCGCCGCCTCTGCCCGCACCGCCCCGGCTCTACCCGCC
>NZ_LT699744.1:0-249858 GCF_900155385.1 Vreelandella massiliensis | reverse complement strand
TGACAGGCCACCGGCTCCACCTTCAAGTTCAGCGCCTTAGCGCGCTCGGAGAGCAGGGTGATATCGCCTATCGCGACGCTGCCCGGCGGCAGCGCGCCGCGCTCCGCCAGCATCAGCGTCAATTCCGGGCCGACGCCTGCCGGCTCGCCGGTGGTGATCGCCACCGGTAGAGGCTTGGACCCTGCTATACCCGCCTGCTGTGGCATTAGAGGCGAATGTCCACAAAGGCCTGGGAGCGAATCTCTTGCTGCCAGGCGCCCATTTCCTCGTTGGCGCGGCGCTGAAAAATCGCCTGGCGCACTTGCTCGCGGCGGGCCTCGTCGCTGACATCCTCACGGCGACGCTCCAAGACTTCGATCACATGGTAGCCAAACTGCGAGCGCACCGGCGCGGATACCTCCCCCGGTTCAAGCTCGCTCATCGCCTGCTCAAACGCCGGCACGGTTTGCCCAGGGCGTAGCCAGCCAAGCGAGCCGCCGCTCAGGGCGCTGCCACCATCGTCGCTCATGTCCCGCGCCACGGAGGCAAAGTCTTCGCCCTGCATGACCCGTTCTCGCGCTTGCAAAGCCCGCGCGCGCGCCTGCTCTTCGTCACGCGTGGGGTTGATCTCGACCAAAATATGCCGAACGCGTGTCTCTTCAATCATCGAGGTGTCGCCTGAAGAGGGTGACTGCTGGCTGAGAAAACGCTCGATATCGCGCTCGTCGACCGAGACCCGCTGACCGATCTGACGCTGCTGCACTTGGCGCATCAGCAACTCGCGGCGCACCTCTTCGCGCACTTGGGCAAGGCTTGTGCCATCCTCTTCGAGCCGGTCGGCGAAGGCCTCAAGCGACATGCCGTTGGACTCGGCGATGGCGCGCACCTGACGATTCAGCTCGGTCTCGTCGACGCTTAGGTTGGCGTCGCGGGCCATTTGTAGCTGAATCTCCTCGACCACCATGCGCTCCAGCACCTGCTCTTCAAGCTGCTCGCGCGGAGGCGGGGTACTGCCCTGCGCCTCGATCTGGTTGATTACGCGATCAAGGCGCTTTTCTAGCTCACTGTGCATAATCGCGCCGTCATTCACCACGGCAACGATACGGTCGAGGGTTTGGCGCTCACCCGAGGAGGGCGCTTGCTGCGCTTGAACCTTTGGTGCCACAAGGCCCGCGGCCCCCAAGCACAGCACCAAGGCGCTACCCATCGACAGGTGTTTCGCTCGATCTCGCCACATCTTTCTCATCATCATCTATATATCTCTTATCGTTACCCGGCCGCGCCTCTCGCCTTAAAGACCTATGGCTATGACAGATCTTACAGGGACGTTGGGCGATAGCCGGGAATAGTGCGTTCAAAGTAGCTGTCGGCCTCCTGGCCAACCCCGCCAAGACCGCGGAATACGAAGCGTAAAAACAGGCCACGGTCGTTAAAGTCGTCCTCTACGCGCGCCGTGTCATTGTCATCTAGCCACTGGCGCCAAACCAGCTGCAGCCCATAGCAGCAGTCGCTCCACTGCACACCCAATAGCTGCTCCAGCGGGCGTTCATTGGTTTGATCGTGAAGGTAACGGCCAATCAAATCAATCTGCGGGCTCGCCTTCCACGCCAGCGACACATCCCACTCTTCCCGCGCGTAGTCACGATAGCTGTCGTCACCGGGGACCAGGCTCGGGTCAAAGCCTTCGATCTCCCAGCGGTAGCCAAGGTTCGCTACGTGGCCGCGCGGATGGCGATAGGCGAGATCGACGCTTGAGCGCTCGGTCAATTCACGCTGATCATCGTAAAGCCACTCGACGCCGCTGCTCCAGCGCTCGTTGATTTGCCAATCAAGCCGTGTGACCCACGGTGAGCGGTCACGGGTGGCTTGGTAGTAGCTTTCCGGATTGACGTTGTTAGTCGGCGTCGCGCGTTCGGGCAAGGTGCTGTCATCGCCATCGATACCCACGCGGCGGTCGGCGAAATAGAGACTCTGCCCCACGCCCACACGCACGCTCTCTTGACTCGACTCACTCTCCAGAAACCGCGACTGCACGCCCAGCGATAGGCGGTTTAGATCGCCGACCCGATCGGTGCCGGAAAAGCGTTTGGCCGACCACAGCTGCCCCCACGAGAAGGCGCGTTCGCGGCTATCAAACTCGGGCAAATCAACCTGGTTGGTGCGCGGCACAAAAGCGTAATTAAGACGCGGCTCAAGCGTCTGGCGGTAGCTTCGACCGCCAAGATCCAGCTCGCGTTCAAAGATAAGCCCGCCATCGATGGAGCTGATCGCCACGCTACGGTCGGGCGATTTATCCAGTGTTGTGTCGCGGTTGCCATAATCCAGCGCGTAGGCGGTGTGCCACAGCTCGGTGCGCGGCTCCACATAGCCCCACGGACGCTCCAAGCGCCACCCCAATACCGGCGCTAGATGCACGCGGCTACCGGTGGCGGCTTCGCGCTCGGGCACTAGTGTTTCATCCACATCGCGCCAGAAGTAGGTGGCGTTACTGCTCCACTCGCTATAGAGCCCGCTCCCCTGCTGCCAGCGCGCTTGGGCGGTCAAACTGGGCAAGCGGTAGAAAGGCTTGTCGCTATCGCTTAGAGGGTCATCCAAGCGCTGATAGCCCTGAGCACGGGCATCCAAGCGCCAGCGCTCGCCCTGGTAATCCACCTGGGCCAAGCGCTCCATGCCGTGGCGGTCGCTGGAGCCAAACTCGCTGCCAAAGTCTTCAAAATAGCGCCCGTCGCTTGCCGCGCCGTAGCGTAGCTGGTAATCGCTGCGGTGATTGATACGGCCTTGGTGCCCTGCGTCGACATACCAGCGGTTTTCGCCGGTGTAGCGCCCCTCATCACCGCCGGAGCCGCCGTCATCGCTACTTAGCCATGCGCCTTCAATGCTACCGCGTCCGTGGCGCTCCAGCAGGTAACGATACTCGCCGCCAAGCAAAAAGCCACGGTCGCTGATCCAGCGCGGCGTCACGGTCGCATCTTGATGGGGGGCGATATTCCAGTAGAAAGGCTGCGTATAGTCGAGCTGGTCGCTGGAGAAACCGATGGTCGGGGAGAGCAACCCGGTATGGCGCCGGTCATCAATGGGAAAGCGCAGCCACGGCCAGTAAAACACCGGCACGTCCTGGATTTCCAAACGGGCGTTGCGCGCGCTACCAAAGCCGCTCGCCTGATCTAGGTAGATATCACTGCTGACCAGGTGCCAGGTGTTTTCACCGGGCTCGCAGGTGGTAAAGCGTGCGTCACGCAGGCGATACTGGGACTCCCCCACTTGCTCAAGTCGCTCGGCTTGGCCCCGCACGCGCTCCTGGTAAAGCACGAAATGGCTGTCAATGACCTCGCCACGCTCCTCCACCAGCGATAGCGTCGCCTCGGTGCCGCGTAAGAGCGCGCGTCCATCGCGTAGCGCGAAGGCCCCTTCGGCATCGAGGCGTTCGCGACTGGCCGGCACGTAGAGGTACTCGGCTTCAAGCTCCGCGTCCCCACGGCGCAGCACCACGTCGCCGCGCAGGATGGCTTCTCCGTCCGCCGCGTAGTCGGATTCGCTGGTTTCCACCTGCAACTCGCGCGGGTTACGGCCAGCAGGAAGGCGGTAGCCCGGCATGACGTAGCGCCCACGACACACGCGGTTGGCCGCCTCACTCTGCTCCCAGGCTTGCCAATCAAGCGCCCTCGCTGGTAGCGGCTCGCTCTGGGCGATCGCGGCGCTTGAAACACCCGCGAGCAGACCGCCGGCGAGCGTCAGCGGCGCGGTACGCAAAAATCGCTTGCCCATGTTCGTTATCCTTGGCATCGAGAATCGGTATTATACAGTTCGCATCATGCCCGACCAGCCAGGAGCTTGCATGTCCTCATCCCGGATAAACGCCCTTTTGAACTGGGCCGCGACACAGCACGATCTTTCCGCGCACGAGATTAACCTCGCGCCCGCCGGCGGCGACGCCAGTTTTCGCCGCTATTTTCGCCTCACGCTGCCAAGCGGCGAAACGCAAGTCATCATGGATGCCCCGCCCGAGCAGGAGGACGCCTCATCCTTTGTCGCCATCGCCCGGCAGTGGCGAGCGGCCGGGCTGCCCGTGCCCCGCATTCACGCCGCCGACCTAGCGGCGGGCTTTTTACTGCTCGATGACCTCGGCGAAACACCGCTGCAAACGCTTTTCACCGACGCTAAAGCGGTCCACGCCCATACCCATGACGCCTTATCCCTCATCGGCGCACTGCAAAACCGCGCCAACCCGGCCGCCCTGCCTGCCTTTGATGCAGCACTCCTCGGCCGGGAGCTGGATCTTTTCCCCGAATGGCATGTGCACGCCTGGCTTGGTCTACCGGTGCCGGATAGCTGGGGGGCGCTGCGTGCCGACCTGATCGAGCAGGCGCTCGCGCAGCCCGCGGTCACCGTTCACCGCGACTTCGATGCCATGAACCTGATGGTGCATCAGGACGCACTCTACATGATCGACTTTCAAGACGCCGTCGAAGGCCCCCTGAGCTATGACGCCATCTCGCTTTTACGCGGGCGCTACTGGCACTTTACGCACGACGACTTTAACGCCTTCATGGCCGCGTTTTACCAGCAGGCGCGCCGCGATGGGCGCCTATCAAGCGCCACCGATGAGGCGACGTTTCTGCGTCAGAGTCACGCAATAGCGGCACAGCGTTCGCTTAAAGTGCTGGGGATTTTTTGCCGCTTGACGCTGCGCGACGCCAAAAGCGGCTACCTCGAACGCTTGCCCGACTTTCTCGCCCACCTGGAAGCGAGCCTCGCGATGCTCCCCGAGCACGCCGACTTCGCCGCTTGGGTAACGCAGACGCTGCGCCCGGCGATTCAGCAAAAACTGAGCGCACACAGCGAACTGGAGCCTAGGCGATGAAAGCCATGATCCTGGCCGCCGGGCTTGGCAAACGCATGCGCCCGCTCACCGACACCTGCCCCAAGCCGCTGTTGCCGGTCGCGGGTAAGCCGCTGATCGTGCATCACCTGGAGCGCTTAAAGCGGGCCGGCTTCGAGGAGGTGGTGATTAACGTCAGTTACCGCGGCGAGCAGATCATCACAGCCCTCGGCGATGGCCAAGCGCTGGGGTTACGCCTGCACTTTAGCCAGGAGGAAACACCACTGGAGACCGGCGGTGGTATCCGTCAGGCACTCCCTCTACTGGGCGAGACACCGTTTCTATTGGTGAATGGCGATGTGTGGTGCGAGGCGTTTCCGAGACAGCTGACGCTTGCCGACGGTGATCTTGCCCACCTCATGCTGGTGGATAACCCCGATCATCACCCCGGCGGCGATTTTGCCTTACACAACGGCCGCGTTCGCGCCGAAGGGGAACCCAAACTCACCTTCTCGGGTTTGAGCGTGATGCATCCGGCCCTTGTCGCCGAGCACGCCCCCGGCGCCTTCGCATTGGCACCGCTGTTAAAAGCGGCCATGGCCAGTGATCGCGTCAGCGGGGAGCATTTTCGCGGCCGCTGGGTCGATGTCGGCACCCCGGAGCGGCTGAAACGACTCGACCAGGCGCTGCGTAACCGCGCCTAAACGCCTTTGGCAAAGCCGTCCGCAGCCAGGTGATTAAATGCTATGCTGCACGTCTCATAAGCACGGGCAAGAGGAGAACAACGTGAAAGCACGGGTTAAATGGACCGATGGTCGCCAATTTGTCACAGAATCCGGCAGCGGGCATAGCGTCGTGATCGATGGCCCGCCCGACCACGGCGGGCGCAATACCGGGCCTCGCCCCATGGAGATGCTGCTGATGGGCATGGGCGGCTGCACGGCGTTTGATATTCTCAATATCCTCGACAAGGCGCGCGCCGATGTGACCGACTGCGTGGCGGAGCTCGACGCCGAGCGCGCCGATAGCGTGCCGTCGGTCTTCACCAAGATACACGTTCACTTTGTCATCAAAGGGCGCGGGCTTAAAGAGAAACAGGTACAGCGCGCCGTCGAGCTTTCGGCTGACAAATACTGCAGCGCGTCTATCATGCTGGGCCAAGGTGGCGTTGAGATCACCCACTCATTTGAAATTGCCGAGGCCTAATCGCAGGCCGTTAGGTAACCCCTCTGTGAAAAAATTGCCTTGGCCGGGTGCATCACTGCCCTCGGCCGGGCATAATACGCGCGCTTGGTTCTACGGCTTTTTTACTCTGCCCTTGTGACCCATGCAAGTGACCCATATATAAGGGGGTTCGGTTCCGGCGCTGGCTCGTCGGGGTGTCTTCATCCGCCATAGGGAGGTTCGGACGTGTCAGATAATCTCCGACTCCACGGGTTTAACAACCTGACAAGCTCTTTGAGCTTCAATATCTACGACATCTGTTACGCCAAAACCGAAGAGCAGCGGTCTGCTTACATCGATTACATCGATGAGCTCTACAACGCGGAGCGTTTGACCCAGATCCTCAAGGACGTGACCAATATTATCGGCGCCCATGTGCTCAATATTTCACGCCAGGACTACGAGCCCCACGGCGCGAGCGTGACGATTCTGATCGCCGAGCACGAGCTTGACGAGACCAACCCTGGGCAGACAGAGCCCGGTCCTGGTCCGCTGCCGGAAACCGTGGTGGCGCATTTGGATAAAAGCCATGTCACCGTGCATAGCTACCCCGAATCGCACCCGGATAACGGCATCAGCACCTTCCGGCTGGATATCGATGTCTCAACGTGCGGCCATATCAGCCCGCTCAAGGCGCTGAACTACCTGATTCACAGCTTCGACTCCGACATCGTCACGGTGGATTACCGGGTTCGCGGTTTCACCCGCGACGTCGACGGTAAGAAGCTTTTCATCGATCACGAGATCACCTCGATCCAGGATTATTTGGCCGAGGACACCAAAGAGCAGTATCAGATGATCGACGTGAATGTGTATCAGGAGAACATGTTCCACACCAAGATGCTGTTGAAAGACTTCAACTTGGATAACTACCTGTTCGGCACGTCGCGTCGCGATATCACCTTCGAAGAGGCCCGCGATATCGAAAGCCGCCTGCGCAAAGAGATGTTAGAGATCTTCTATTCGCGCAATATGGACTAGGGTTGAATCCGCCGTAAAAAAACGCCGAGCCGACTCATGCGGGTTCGGCGTTTTTTTATGCCTAAGCGATGCTTAAGCGCCGTTCAATAGAGTTTTTCTTCCCCCTCGGGGCGGGTTTTAAAGCGTCGATGCAGCCAAAGATACTGCTCGGGATGGGTGCGGATCGCCTGCTCGATAAAGGCATTAATACGCGTGGCATCGCGCACGTCATCCCCGCTGGGGAAGTCGTCTAACGCGGGCAGCCATTCAACCGTATAGGTACGGTTATCCGGGTTACGGTGGAACATCAGCGGCACCACCGGCGCCCCGGTTAAGCGGGCAATTTTCATCGTGAGCTTAATGGTCGCGGCCTGCTGGCCAAAAAAGGGCGCGAAGACGCTCGCCTCGCGGCCAAAGTCTTGATCCGGCGAGTACCACACCGAGTGCCCCGCTTTTATCCGCCGCACCGCGGTGCGTAAGTCGTAGCGATCAATCAACTGGCCGAAATTACGCTGGCGCGCGCGCCTCATAAAGCGATCAAAAAGCGGATTGTTGTGCGGCCGATAGACCGCATCGGCGGAAAAAAACAGCGAATGCAGCGCGCCGCCAAGGTCCAGCGTCGAAAAGTGAACGCCGACAATCAGCACGCCTTTTCCCTGCGCCTCGGCCCGGGCGAGATGCTCCTCGCCGACACTCGCCACGCGGTGGCGACAATCCTCGGCATCACGACACCACCCCGTCGCCGTTTCGATCAAGCCGATGCCATTGGCCATGAAGATCTCTTTGACCAAGCGGCGCTGCTCATCGTCGTTTTTTTCAGGAAAGCACAGCGCCACGTTGGTTTGGGTAATGCGCCGGCGCCGCTTTGCCAGGCGCCAGGCCGCTAGCCCGATCGCCTTTCCCAACCCCATCTTGACCCGCCACGGCAGCCATGCCGCCAGGTACATGGCGCCAATGGCCAGCCACGTCGACCAGTAGCGGGGATGAGCAAAAGAGTGGGGGAAGCGCGATTTCGCCATGCGGTTAACTTCATGTTTAACGATAAAAAAATACCACCCGGCGGATTTTACCTCCCGGAGTAGCGCCGAGGCACCCGCGGCAGCATACCCGTGAGCAAGGTATAACTGATCGTGTCGCAGTGATGTGCGACCTCGTCGACCGACAGCACGGCGCCGTTTTGCGCCCTACCCCATAGCACCACCTCGCTGCCGATGGCCGCCTCGGGGTTATCCGTGACGTCCACGGTGAGCATATCCATCGAGACTTTGCCCGCCAGGGAGGCGCGCCTGCCCGCCACCAGCACCGGCGTACCGTCGATGGCGTGGCGGTCGTACCCGTCGCCGTAGCCCGCTGCGACCACGGCGATACGCGAACGCCGCGGGGCGCGAAAGCGTCCACCATACCCCACCGGCTCGCCTGCCGCGATTTCGCGCAGGGCGATAATCTCCGAGCGCAGCGTCATCACCGGCTTGAGCTGGCGCGTCAGCGCATTGGGGGTTTCCAGTGGGTCGCTGCCGTAGAGCATCACGCCGGGGCGATTCCAGGCGCCGTGGGCTTCCGGGCGCGCCAAGGTCGCGGGAGAATTGGCCAGGCAAAGCGGCGCATCAAGCTCAGTCGCTAAGCCGTTCAGGATCGCCATTTGTTGGGCAAAATAGCGGCTGTCAGTCGCATCCGCCGTCGCGAAGTGGCTCATTAAGTGGAGGGCGTCCACCTCCGGCATGGCGGCGAGGGTGCGCCACACGCTCGCCGCCTCGTCAGGCGCAAAGCCCAAGCGATGCATGCCCGAGTCCACTTTCAGCCATACAGGAATGGGCGCGCTTGGCGTAAACGCCTTAAGCGCTTGGACCTGCCACCGGCTGTGAACCGCCAACCACAGCCCATATTGATCCACCAGAGGGAGTTCATCAGCGGCAAAGATGCCTTCGAGAAGCACAATAGGGGTTTGAATGCCCGCTTCACGCAGTGTGATCGCCTCTTCCAAGCACGCCACGGCAAAGGCCGGCGCCTCGCTGGCCAATGCGCGGGCGCACGCCACCGCGCCGTGGCCGTAGGCATTCGCCTTAATCACGGCCACGGATTGGCTTTGGGGTGCGCAGGCGCAGGCAAGGCGATAATTATGACGCAGTGCGTCCAGGTCGATATCCGCTACCAACGGGCGCATGCGGGGTCTCGCTTATCATCGGTGGGTAAACGTGGGTTAAACTGTCGTCAGGTTAACTCTCGAAAATAGCGTCCAGCGACAGGCCCTTTTTCTCCAGGGCGCGGCGTAGCTTTTTCAAGGCTTCCACTTGGATTTGGCGCACACGCTCACGGGTCAGGCCGATCTCAGCGCCCACTTCTTCAAGGGTAGCGGCTTCATGGCCACGAAGCCCAAAGCGGCGAACGACCACTTCGCGCTGCTTTTCCGTTAATTCGCCCAGCCACTCATCCACGTGCTCTTTGACATCGCCGTCCACCAGCGAGGCTTCCGGGCCGTGATCCTCGTCATCGGTGAGCGTATCGATCAACGGCTTATCGCTATCGCCGCCCACGGGGTAATCCACCGAGGAGACGCGCTCATTAAGCCCGAGCATTTTTTTCACCGTCTCGACCGGTTTATCCAAGTGCTCGGCGATCTCTTCCGGCGTGGCTTCGTGGTCAAGCTTTTGGGTCAGCTCGCGCGCGGCACGCAGGTAGATATTGAGCTCTTTGACCACATGAATCGGCAGACGGATCGTGCGGGTCTGGTTCATCAGCGCGCGTTCGATCGTTTGCCGAATCCACCAGGTGGCGTAGGTGGAAAAACGAAAGCCACGCTCCGGGTCGAACTTTTCCACGGCACGAATCAGGCCCAAATTGCCCTCTTCGATCAGATCCAAAAGCGTCAGGCCGCGGTTCAAGTAGCGCCGTGCGATTTTCACCACCAACCGCAGGTTGGACTCGATCATTCTGGAGCGGCCAAGGGGGTCCCCGTTGCGCGCCAGGCGGCCGTAATAGACCTCCTCCTCGGGCGTTAAAAGCGGCGAGAAGCCGATCTCGTTGAGATAAATCTGCGTGGCATCCAGGCTCTGTTGCTGCTGGCGGCCTTCACGGCCAAGCGCCTTTTCAAACGCCTCTTCTTCGGCGGCCACCGCCTCGTCATCTACTTCATTTAGCGCTTCTTCCGCCGCGCTAAGGTCTACTTCCTGTAGATCTCGTTCCAGCATACTCATCGCCTCTACCCCCGTTATCTCATCTTTTTCCACTACCTGAACGCCAAGTATCTAAACGTCTAGGACATTGCGCGCCATAGACGCGTTTATTTTTTTATGGTTATAACAGAGTCGGATCACTTAACGTGATGGCAGGTACTCCAGGGGATCCTGTGGTTGGCCATCCTTACGCACCTCGAAGTGCAGTCTTACGTCTTCCGCGTCGCTATCGCCCATCGTGGCAATCGTTTCTCCCGCTTTTACCACGTCGTTTTCGCTAACGCGAAGGCTATCATTGTGCGCATAGGCGGTGAGAAATTCATCGTTGTGCTTTAGTAACACCAGGTTGCCGTACCCGCGCACGCCGCTGCCGGCGTAGACCACAATTCCCGGCCCGGCGGCTTTTACAGGTTGCCCCTTTTCCCCCGCGATATCAATCCCGGCAGTGATGCTTTGCCCTTCGCCATACGCCGTCACCACCTCACCTTCAGCCGGCCATTGCCACTCAATGGTGTCGGCGGGGGTATAGGTTCTGCCACTTCGATCCTCGCTCGGCGCGGGGCTCGCCGCGCTTTCGGACTCGGTTTCAGGCTCGGGCGGTGCCGTTTGCGGTTCTGGCTCTGGTTCTGGTTCTGGCTCTGGCGCTTGCTCGGCTTCAGGTTCCGCGTCCGCCGCTGGCTGCGTGGCGGGCTCGGGGTCGGGTGCTGGCTCATTGGACGCGACCGCGACACTTTCAGCGGCTTCCACCGCGTCACGCTCTGCGGCGAGGCGCTGGTTGCGCTCAATCGCCGACTCATCCGGCAACAGCCAATCCATCTCTTGTTCACTCGGCGCGACGCTTGCCTCGCCGCTTACGCCTAGCCCCGTGGCAACCGCCCCCTGAGAGGCGCGCGAGCCGCTCGCACGCTCTGGCTCTGGGGTGTCGCGACTGCCCCCCTCGCGCAGTTGAATGCTTTGCCCGGGATAGATGTTGTAAGGGGGCTTAATATCGTTCAGCGCGGCAAGGTCGCGATAATCCATATTGTGCTCCCAGGCGATGCCATAGAGCGTATCGCCCGCCTCCACGGTGTATTGCGGCGAGCTATCCACCGCGCGGCGCGCGTCACTTAAGTCACGCACTTGCGGGCCAGCGCCTTGCTGATTGGCACAGCCGGCAACGGCCAGAGCAAGCGCCGACATCATCAAAACCTTACGCATGCAATTCTTACTCCTTTTCAGCGCTACGTTGAGCGCCTCGTGACGTATTGGCGCCGATGGCATGGCGGTTGAGTGCAACAACCAACGCCGCCCCGAGCAGCATAAGCGCGATCACGCTACCCACCTGTGCCGAATCGCCGATCAGTACCGCGTAATCATCGGGCATCAAGTAGCGGTAAGCCAGCGGGATCATCTGTCCGTTAGAGCCAAGCTGATAGCTTACCAGCTCGCGCCAAGGCCAGAGAACCGGCAGCGAGCCAATGATAAAGCCTAACAGCAACTGCATGGTGGCGCCGTGATGGCGGGCCAAAAGCCACGACAATAGCCGCGAAAAGAGCGCAAGCCCCACGGCGCAGCCGGCGCCAAAAAGCACGATCACGCCCATATCGAAGCCTCGGATGGCCTGCATGATCGTGCCGTAAAGCCCCATGGTGAGAAGCAAGAAGCTACCCGACACCCCTGGAAGCAACATCGCGCTAATCGCGATCGCCCCAGCCACCGCAATGATCAATGACTCGTTGCCCAGCATCAGCACAAACGGCATCAGTGAAGGGAGCGCCTTGGCCAGCAAAAGCCCCGCGACCAAGGGCAGCACATACCAGAGCTTCCACCCGCGATGCGCCTGATGCACCACCAGCGCCGATGCCGCGACCAGCCCAAAAAAGAACCCATCCAGTAGCAGCGGCTGCGACTCCATCAACCACACGGCCAGATGCGCGACGCTCATCAAACTGACCCCCACGCCCAGCAGTAGTGGGAGTAAGAAGGCAAGATTGAGGTGCACAAACACCCCCTTGAGACCGCCTCGGCGCAGCGCGCCTAAGGCGGCGGGGCCGAACTGGCGAATGGTGTGAATCAGCTCCTCGTAGATACCGGTAATGAACGCAATGGTTCCTCCCGACACTCCCGGCACCGCATCGGCGGCGCCCATACCCGCGCCTTTAAAAAAGAGGCTAACCGTCTGGCGCTTCAATCCACCACTCCTTGCAACAGGGGAACAAACCGCACCGGCTCTAACCGGCGCTTGTCATAATCGTGACCGACGCGGCGCACCTGGGTTAACCACTGGGTGCCGTCGGCTTCTTCAAGAGGCGCAATCAACACACCCCCATCGCTTAGCTGCGCAAGCAGCGTCGGCGGCAGCGTTTGCGCGCAGGCGGTAAGCAAAATGACATCAAAAGGCGCCGCATGCGGCCAGCCGCTATTGCCGTCGGCCACCGCAAGGTGGGCGTTGGCGTCCAACCGCCTAAGGCGCTGGCTAGCGCGCTCGTGCAGGGCATAAATACGCTCAAGCGAATAGAGGGTAGGCACCAAGCGCGACAGCACCAGCGTTTGATACCCCGAGCCGGTACCCAGTTCCAGCACGCGGCGCGGCGCCTCGCGCAGGGTAAGCTCCGTCATGCGCGCCACGGTCAACGGCTGCGAGAGCGTCTGGTTAAAGCCAATCGGCAGCGCGGTGTCTTCATAGGCGCGGTGGGCAAGCGCCTCATCGACAAACAGGTGCCGTGGCGCGTCGGCCATCACGGCCAAGACTCGCTCATCGCGAATGCCCTGCTGGGCCAAGCGCTCGACCATGCGGTCGCGGGTGCGCTGCGAGGTCATGCCGCGACCGCGCAGCTCGATGGGAGAGAGTTCAGGCAAAGGCATCCAACCAATCCTGCACATCACCACGCGCGGGGTGGCGGGTTAAATCGGTCTGCAGCGGCGTAATGGAGACAAACCCCGCCTCCACGGCGGCGAAATCGGTATCCTCGCCGTCATCGGCATTGGCTCCTACCGCCGCGATCCAGTAGCGGGTCCGCCCGCGCGGGTCCTCGGTCGCCAGCGGCCTTGCCGCCGGGCCGCGATACCCCAACCGGGTGACGCGCACACCACGGATTTTTTCCCAGGGCAGGTCGGGCACGTTCACGTTCAGTAGCGTGCGCGGGGGCAGCGAGAGCTGATCCGCCGCGCCAACGAGGGTGGCGGCCATTTTCGCCGCAGTCTCAAAGTAGCGCTCGCCGCACAGCGACATGGCGATGGCGGACATGCCCAAGTTGCGCCCCTCCATGGCGGCGGCCACGGTGCCGGAGTAGAGCACGTCGTCACCCAGGTTGCTGCCGTGATTGATACCCGAGATGACCAGATCGGGCTTCTCGTCCCACACGCCGTTGACGCCGAGGTAGACGCAGTCGGCCGGCGTGCCGTCGACGCTGTAAAAGCCATTGTCCAGCGCGCTTAACAGCAGCGGCCGCGAGAGGGTCAGGGAGTTACTCGCTCCGCTGCGGTCGCGATCCGGCGCGACCACGCGCACTTTCGCGTGTGCCGTTAGCGCGTCGAACAGGGCGCGCAGGCCCGGCGCGTGGACGCCATCGTCGTTGGAAAGCAGCAGTCGCCGCATTGTTCTCTCCTTATGTTGAACCACCGGCCCGCCTGCTTAACCGCCGGCAAAGTCGGGGTGCGCGATCAGCTCGCTCAGCACCGCAGTGGCAAAACCGCCGCGCGGTAGCGAAAACGTTAGCACCGCGTGATCCGCTTCAATCCGCAGTTCGGGCTCACCCAGGCGCATCCGCAGGGCGCGCCGCGCCGGCTTGACGCCGCTGCGTGCAAGCCCGTCACACAGCAGCGGATGACGCTCGCCCACGCCCGCTTCAATACGCTGCGCGGGGGAGTCATCCGGCGCATAGCCTTTGCCCCACAACACCCCCGTGGGGTGAACATCCAGCGCCCTCGCCCGGGCGTTTAGGGTGTCATCCACCTGGTCGATCCGAAAAAGGCTCTGGGTGCCGTCAAGCATCAGCGTGTCGCCGGGCAGCGGCGTGTGCCAGTTATCCGTCGCGATCCGCTGACTCAAAAGCGCATTGAACAGAAAACTGCGCGCGCTGGAAAGCAGCATTCCTTGACGGTCATCACGCTTACGCCAACCGCGCGCCAGCACCGTTTCCGCGCGGGCAAGGTTCCGCCCGTTGGGGCCAAAGCGCTGCGGGCCAAAGTAGTTGGGCACGCCGCTGGCGCAGAGCGCCTCCCAGCGCGCGGGAAGCTCGCCGCTTGCCACGGCGTCACCGCTTAGGCGCAGGGTGAAACGGTTGGTCCTGTGCACACCGCGCTTTAACTTACGCGGATGGCGCGCCTGCGCCAATACCCGCACACTCACGGCGGCTAAACGCTCGGCAAGGTCCAAAGGCGCCTCGCGGCCCGGCAAGTGCACGCTCAACCACTGACGGGTAATCGCCATGCGGTCCTTCATGCCCGAGTAGCCGACCTCTCTTGGCGTCACGCCACACAGCTTGGCTAACGGTTTGACCACCTCCAAGGTGGTCTGGTTGCGCTTTTCGATATAGAGCCAAAGGTGCTCGCCGTGCGCTTCGGGAGTGAAATCGAGCTGCTCGTCGACGATAAAATCTTCCGGCGCGGCGCGATACTGCCCCGGCAGCGGCGGGCCGAAGGTGGCGTCCAGCGCGCGCGACCAAGCGGGCAGTCCGCTCATGCCCTACCCTGCCGGGTGAGAAGCACCACGGCTTCAGCGGCGATGCCTTCACCGCGCCCGGTAAACCCCAGGCGCTCGGTGGTGGTGGCCTTCACATTGACCTGCGAAAGCGACAGCGCCAAATCGTCGGCGATGACCGCGCGCATGGCGTCGATATGCGGCGCCATTTTCGGCGCCTGCGCCATGATCGTGGCATCCAGATTGGCGAGTTCCCAGCCGGCGTCCTGCACCAGCGCCCAAACCCGGCGGAGCAAATCGCGGCTATCCGCGCCCTTCCAGGCGTCATCGGTATCGGGAAAGTGGCGGCCAATATCGCCCAGCGCGCAGGCGCCCAACAGCGCATCGCACAGCGCGTGAAGCAGCACATCACCATCGGAGTGGGCGACAAAACCGTGGGTAAACGGCACGTGGACCCCACCGAGCATGACGTGATCGCCGGGGCCAAAACGGTGAACATCGAAGCCGTGGCCAATGCGCATGCAGTTCTCCTTTTTATGCTTGCCTTTTATGATTGCCTTTGACGACTGTCTTTTATGACGGCTTTTGCGTGCTAGCCTTTGGGTTATCGCCTGGGTGTTGGGGAGTGCGCTGCGCTGCCAAGATGGCCGCCGCGAGCGCCAAATCATCTGGGTGGGTGACTTTTAGGTTGTCGCGCCGGCCGCTGACCAGTTTGGGGGTATGGCCTAGCGCCTCGACGGCGGAGGCTTCGTCGGTCACAAGCGTCCCGCTCGCGCGCGCCTGCGAAAGCGCCCTGCGCAAAAGCCCGTAGCGAAACCCCTGCGGGGTTAGCGCGTGCCAGAGGCCATCGCGGGGCTCGGTGCGCGCGCTCATCCCCGCGCCACCAGCGCGCTTCATCGTATCGGCCACCGGCATCGCCAAAAGCGCCCCCCCCGGGTAGTGCGTAGCGGCTTTTTCGAGAGCGCGCACATCGGCGGCGCTGACACAGGGGCGCGCGACGTCGTGCACAAGCACGCCATCATCCTCGTCGGCGTCGATGGCTTCCAGGGCGTTGAGCACGCTATCCATCCGCTCGGCGCCACCGGGCACCCGCTGCCAATGCGAAAACGGCACCCACGCCGGATCAAACCAGCGATCTTCAGCATCGAGACAGAGCGCCAGGCGCGCGTGCGGCAGCGCGGCGTGCAGACGCGCTAGTGTTAACGCGAGAATGGGTTCCCCCCCAAGGGTAAGGTACTGCTTGGGCAGCGCCGCACCCATGCGCCTGCCCTGCCCGGCGGCGGGTACGATTAGCCAGGTAGTGGCGCTCATTCGCTGAGCTCCGCAACCGGCGCCACCAGCCCGGCATTGATTTCAACCAACTCCGGCTCGATGGCGACACCCGGCACCCAGAAGAACTGCTCGTCCGCCCGCACCATGCCCATGTCGCTGCGGGCGCGCTCCTCGATCGCGGCGAGCCCCTGCTTGAGGTCGGTTACCTCGGCGGCGAGCCGCGCGTTGCGATCGCGCAGCGGCGCGTTGATGGCCTCCTGCGTGGCCACCCGCGCCTCTACCGCTTGAAGGTCGTACCAGCCGCCGGTGCCCCACCACAGTTGGTACTGCAAAAGCAGCAACAAAAGCGTCAAGCCCACCGCGAGCCACTTCCGAAAAGGCCAGCCTTGTATCGCGCTACCGTTCGTTTCGCTACTCACCGCACCGCCTGCTGATCAAAGTTACATGGAAAAGTTACGTGAAATGGCAAGTCAAATACCGCGCCGCATTATGCCACCAAGCACCCGGCGCAGCGAGCCGCGCTTTCTCTTCTCTCTTCACATCTCTACCTCTAACCATCACGCTATTTATCCTCGCGCTTGAAGGGGAGTGCTGCGTTCGCTGCCTCTCGGTAGGCCGCCACGTGCTCGGCCTCCTCCGCGCAGAACCGGGCAACGCCGGCGGAAAGCCCAGGGTGAGCAAAATAGTGCAGCGAGCAAAGCCGCTGCGGGTGAAAACCCCGCACCAGTTTATGCTCGCCCTGGGTGCCGGGGTCAAAAAGCGTCAGCCCCTGCTCCAGGCAGTACTCGATCCCTTGGTAGTAGCACGCCTCGAAGTGGAGGCAATCGGCGATCACTTCACTGCCCCAGTAGCGCCCGTAAAGGCTTTGCGTGCCACGAAAATAGAGCGCCGCCGCGACCGGGCGCTCGCCCACCCGGGCCTGCACCAGCAGCAGCGACTCGGGCATGGTGCGCCTAAGGCGCTGGAAAAAGTCGCGGTTGAGATACGGCGGACGCCCGCGCTCGTGATAGGTACGGGTATAGCAGCGGTAGAAGTGCGAAAGCGCCTCCGCCGTGATGGCCTCGCCCTCCAAGCGGTGCAGTGTAATACCCTGCTCGGCGACAATGCGCCGCTCGCGCTTGATCATCTTGCGCCGTTTCGCGGTCAGCGTGGCGAGAAAGCCATCGAAATCGCCAAAGCGCGCGCCCTCCTGCCCCGCGTCGCGCCACTGAAACTGCACCCCCTCGCGGGCGATGAGCTCAGGGCACAGCGCCTGCCAGGCCGCCACGTCCTCCTGGGCACTAAAGAGCAGATGCCAGCTCGAAAGCCCTTCGTCATCGCACAGCCGGCGCCAGCCGTGCGCCAGCGCTTGGCGCACGGCCGCTGCATCGCTTTCCGGGGCGACCAGGGTGCGCTGCCCCGGCACCGGTGTGTAGGGGATCGCGCTTAGCGCTTTCGGGTAATAACGCCCGCCGGCGCGCTCCAAGGCATCGGCGAAGGTCCAGTCGAAGACGTACTCCCCGTAAGAGTGGTGCTTGCGATAAAGCGGCAGCGCGCCCACTAAATCCTCCCCTTGCCACACCACCAAGTGCGCCGGCTCCCAGCCGGTCGCCGCGCTCACCGAGCCGCTCGCCTCCAGGGCGTGAAGATAGGCGTGGCGTAAAAACGGCTGGTCCGGATCGACCAGGTGATCCCATTGGCTTGCGGTCACGTGTGCCATGCCGGGTAGAATAGTGCCCACAAGCGGCGATGAATCGGACGACAGCGTGAGTGAGGGCATAGCACCTCCAAGATTGACTAAGATACGAACAGCGCCGCGAACCCTCTACACTAGCGGAATGCCCGACTGGATTCACCTGGAGACGCGCCGATGCCGCACACCCCCCACCAACCGCTTCAACACGGCTTTGACCTCCAGCGCCAGGCCGCTCGGAAGGCGCCCTTCCCGAGCCTGGCCGCGCGTCGCGACCGGCTTTTGCGCTTGGCGCGCATGACCAAGCGCCACCAGCGCGAGATTATCGCCGCGATTACCCAGGACTTCGGCCAGCGCAGCGAGAGCGAGATTCGCTTGGCGGAAACCGGCGCCGTGATTCAGGCCGCCGGCTACGCAAGACGCAAACTCAAACGCTGGATGCGCCCGCGCCGAGTGGGCGTGTCGTGGCGGCTGCTCCCCGCGCGAGCGCGTATCGCGCCCCAGCCGCTGGGGGTGGTGGGCATTTTGTCCCCTTGGAACTACCCTTGGAGCCTGGCGCTGCTGCCCGCCATCGACGCCATCGCCGCGGGCAATCGCGTCATGCTCAAACCCAGCGAGCACACGCCGGCGACCAGTGCGCTTCTGGCTGAACTGGTGTCGCGCTACTTCGACCCGGACGAGTTCTGCGTGATCCAAGGCGGCGCCGACACCGCCCAGGCTTTCAGCGCCTTGGCGTTTGATCACCTGCTGTTCACCGGCGCCACCGCCGTCGGCCGTGAGGTCGCCAAGGCCGCGGCCGCCAATTTGACCCCCACCACGCTTGAACTCGGGGGGAAATCGCCGGCCCTCGTCGCTGGGGATGCCGACCTTGACGCTGCCGCCGAAGCAATCATTTTCGGTAAAGGCTTCAATGGCGGCCAAACCTGTATCGCACCCGACTACGTGCTGGTCGAAAGTCGCCGCTTAGACGCCCTGCTCCACGCCCTTGAAACCGCCACGGCCAAGCAGCGCCCGGATGCCCGCGACGCCACCGCGCCGCTTTCGGCTCACCACCGCCAGCGCGTTGATGCGCTGCTTGACGAGGCGCGTGATCACGGCTGCCGGGTGATGGACCCGGGCGAACACGCGCCGGCCTTGGTGGTGGACCCCAACCAGGACCTTGCGCTGATGCAGGAGGAGATTTTTGGCCGCGCGCTACCGGTGATAAGCGTTAAAGACATCGACGCCGCGATTGGCTATATTACCGCCCGCCCGCATCCGCTCGTGCTCTACGCCTTTACCCGCGACAGCGGGCTGCAGCGTCGTTTGATGGGCGAAACACGCTCCGGGGCGCTGGTATTTAACGCCACACTTTTGCATCACGCCGTGCCCGGCCTGCCGTTTGGCGGCGTTGGCGCAAGCGGCCATGGGGCGTATCACGGCCGCCACGGGTTTGAGCGTTTTAGTCATCGGCGCGGGGTGTTTTACCAGGCGAAGCGCACGCCAACCGTCCTTATTCGTCCACCTTATCGGCGCTGGTTACTCAAGCTGCTCGGCTACTAGACGCGGCCGACGCGCGACCACTGCCTGATTTTTTGACACTGAGGGTTTATGCAAGCACCTGACACTCCCCCTAACGAAGCTCAGCGGCTCCAAGCGTTGCGCGAGCTTCAAGTGCTTGACACCCCCACCGACCAAGCCTTTGACCGGCTGACCCAGCTCGCCCGCGATTTGTTCGATGTGCCCGTCGCGCTGGTGTCGCTGGTGGATCAAAATCGGCAGTGGTTCAAATCGCACCTCGGTTTAAGTGCTGAAGAGACCCCGCGCTGCGTGTCGCTTTGCGCCCACGCCGTGGCCAATGATGCCTCGCTCGTCATTGCCGACACCTTAGACGATGCGCGCTTTGCCGATAACCCGATGGTGACCTCATCGCCGCATATTCGCTTTTACGCCGGCTTCCCGCTACGCCCCCACGGTGATCTTCCCGTGGGGACATTCTGCTTGATCGACCATCAGCCGCGGGAGCTTTCCGCGCGCGACCACCTGCTGCTTGAGAACCTTGCCGGTCAGGCCGAAGAGCTGCTGCGTCAGCACAAAATCAGCGCCGACCTGGCCCGCACCGCCAAGCGCTACGAGGCCCTTTTCTCCTCGAGCGCCGTGGCCAAGGTACGGATTGACCGCGCCGGCACCATCATTGCCGTTAATGCAGCAGTCTTTGGCTTGCTGGGGTATCGCCAACCAGAACTTATCGGCCAAAACGTCGCGGTGCTCACCCCGCCGGAGATCGCCGCGCACCACAATACTTACATTAACCACTACCTGGCCGGGGGCCGCCCCAAGGTCATTGGCACGGGCCGCGAGGTGGAAGCGCAGCACAAAGCGGGCTACCGGGTGCCCGTGCACTTGGCCATCAACGCCATCCACGATGACGCGGGTAACGTCGATGAGTTTTTGGGCGTGCTCACCGACCTAAGCGACATCCATGCCACGCATCAGCGCATGCAAAAAGAGCAGAGCCTGCTCAAAGTGCTCCATCAAGGGATTACCGATTACCAAGCGCTGATGTCGGGCGAGCGCCTCTGGACCTTTTTAATGGAAGCGCTGCGCGACCTCACCGATAGCGACTACGCGCTGATTGGCGAAGTGTTGCCGACCGAGACCAACCGTGCTTTAAAGATCCACGCCATCACCGACCTCTCCTGGAGCCAAGAGTCGCACAAGCTGATGGAGCGTCTGCGCAGCGGTAACATGATGTTGACCAACCCCGACTCGCTGCTCGGCCGCGTTTTCGCCTACGGCGAAGTGATCATGACCGACGACCTTTATCAGCATAAACTGCGCGGTGGCTTTCCTCCCGGCCACCCGCCGATCAATAACTACCTGGGCGTACCGATTTTCAGCGCCGGCGAGCTCATCGGCATGTTCGCCATCGCCAATAGCCAACAGCCGCTTAGCCAGGAGCTGATCGACTGGTTGCAGCCGTTTACCGATACCTGCGCGCTGTTAATCAATCTCTACCGCCAGATGGCCGAGCGTGAACAGGTCACCCGCGACCTTGCCCATGCCCGCGACCAGGCCGAACAGGCCAACCGCGCCAAAAGTGATTTTCTCTCTTCCATGAGTCACGAGCTGCGCACGCCGCTTAACGCTATCTTGGGGTTTGCCCAAATCCTCGCCAACGGCAAGCGCCACCCGCTTAGCGATAAGCAGCTGCGCCAAGTCAATCAGATCGACAAAAGCGGCCAGCACCTACTGAGCCTGATTAACGAAGTGTTGGATCTCGCCAAGATTGAAGCGGGCAGACTGCCGCTGTCGATTGAGCCCATTCATCTGCAAAGCGTGCTGGATGATGCGTGCGATACGTTAGCGGCCAACGCCAATGCGGCAAGTATCACGCTATTGCGCTGCCGTGTGCCGGCGAACTGGTACGTTTACGCCGACTACACCCGCACCAAACAAGTGCTGCTCAACCTGATCTCCAACGCCATTAAGTACAACCGCGTCAACGGCCGGGTGGAGATCAGCGCCCAACAGCAGGACAGCACGATTTGGGTTCATGTCACCGATACCGGCCCAGGCGTCGCCCCGGAGCGCCAAGACGAGCTCTTCGAACCCTTTAACCGTCTTGACGCCGAAAACAGCACCACCGAAGGCACCGGCATCGGGCTTGCCATCACCCGGGAACTGGTCAACCGCATGGGCGGGGAGATCCACGTGGAGAGCACCCTCGGCCAAGGCACCACTTTCTGTTTCAGCCTGCCTGTCGTCAGGGACAGCGCGGCCGCCGCCAAGCCCCCTTCCAACGCGCCCAAACGGGCCGCAAGCGGCGTTAGACACGAGCGCCGGGTGCTCTATATTGAGGATAATCCCGCCAACCAGCGGCTGATGGAGGACATCTTCGATGATGTCGATGATGTCGTGCTGCAGACGGTGCCCAGTGCGGAAATCGGTTTAGAGGTGATACGTGGCCGCCTGCCCGATTTGGTGTTAATGGACCTCCACCTGCCCGGCATGGACGGCTACCAAGCGCTCGCGGCGATTCGCCGTCACCCTGAGCTTAAGCACCTGCCCGTCATTGCGCTATCGGCCAACGCCATGCAGAGCGATATTAAAAACGGATTGGAGGCGGGCTTTGACGACTACCTCACTAAACCGCTGGAAATTGATAAACTCCTGGATACGTTGCAGCGGTACACCCCATCGCGAGGGAGCGCCTGATGAACCTAGCTAACAAACACCTTTTAGTGGTCGACGATAACGCGGTTAACGTGGAGCTGATGCTCGACCTGCTCGATGAGCACGGCTTTGGCCACGTGCATGGCATTAGCGACCCCCGCGACGTGCTGTGCTATTGCCAGCAGCAGCTACCGGATTTACTCCTGCTCGATATCCGCATGCCGCACCTCGACGGCTATGCGCTTATCGAGCAGCTCACCGAGTACTTTGGCCCGCAAACGCCGCCGATCATCGTGCTTACCGCCCAGATTGACGACGCCACCCGTCATCGGGCGCTGGATATGGGCGTGCGCGATTTTCTCACCAAGCCCTTTAAGCATGACGAGGTGCTGCAGCGGATTCGTAACACGCTCTCTATCGAGCACCGCTTTCACGTCCGCGACCAACAAGCCGAAACGCTGGAGCGCATGGTGGAAAAGCGCACCCGCGAGCTCGACCGCCAGTCGCGCACCGACCCCATCACGCAACTGCCCAATCGCCGGGGCTTGGGCCAGGCGCTGCGCGAGGCAGCGCTTAGCGGCAGCGGCGCTGGGCTTTTGTTTATCGCCCTCGATGGGCTGGACGATGTGATACGCCTGCACGGCTACAGCGTCGCCGAAAAGCTGCTGCGAAAACTGGGGCAAACGCTGCAGGCAGTGCTTGACGAAAGCCAAACCCTGGGGCTTTGGGGAGGGAGCGAGCTGCTGTTGCTCACCGCCGAGAGCGAACCGGAGACGTTGACCGCCCTCGCCACGCATCTGCTGGAGACCTTTGATCACGACCAACCCCTTGATGATCTTTTGCTCAAGATCAATGCGCGCATCGGCATTAGCTGGGCAGAGGGATATTTTAATGCAGAGCGCCTGGTTCACATGGCCGCGCTTTCGCTGCCGCATAGCGAAGGCGTACGCGTGCAGTGCTACTCCGAAACCCTGGAAGCGCAGCAGCGCCACCGCCTGAACGTGCAGAATGCGCTGCGCGGCGCCACCGTGCGGGGTGAGATGGCGCTCGTGTTCCAACCCAAGCTCTCGCTACAAGGGTTGCGCATCGCCGGCGCCGAAGCCCTGCTGCGCTGGAAGCACCCGGAGATGGGCCCCCTCTCGCCGGGGCTCTTTATTCCCCTGGCCGAGGCGAGCGGCGATATTCTCGCCATTGGCGAATGGGTGCTCGAACAGGCCATTCGCCAGGCCGCCGCCTGGCAGCATGAGCCCTGGGTGGGCGACGATTTTCATATCGCGGTGAACGTCGCGACTCGCCAGCTCGGGCGCCCGCACTTTGCCCAAGCGCTACTCGCACGCTTGGCCGAACACGGTGTCCCCCACCGCCTGATCAGCATCGAAGTCACCGAATCGGGGTTGATGCAGGACATGGCCAACGCCCGCCACCAGCTCGCACAGCTCATCGAGGCGGGGGTCAAGGTGGCGATTGACGATTTTGGCACCGGCCAGTCGTCGCTGGCGTACCTAAAGACGCTGCCGGTCTCCACGCTGAAGGTCGACCGCGCCTTTGTCATGGACCTGGAAGAGAGCGCCACCGACCGCGAACTGGCGCGTAGCATTACGCAGCTCGCCCACGGTGTTGGGTGCGATGTGGTGGCGGAAGGCATCGAAACCGCCGCACAGGCGGCCTATTTACGCTCGATCGGCTGCGAGATCGCGCAGGGGTACTACTACTCGCGCCCGCTACCGGTGGCCGACTTCGCCCAATGGTGCGCCGCGTGGGTGCCCGACACCGCGTCTTCTTCAACAACGACATCCTCCCCTACCCCCTCCCGACGCTCGGAGACCCTGAATGGCTCACGACCTGCTTGACCGCTTACGCCAACGCCTAGAAGAGCTCAACCGCTCAGAGCGTAAAGTGGCCAACGTCATTTTGGCCGAGCCCGCCGCCGCCACCAGCTTGAGTATTGCCAGCCTCGCGCAAGCCGCCAGCGTCAGCGAGCCCACGGTCAACCGCTTTTGCCGCAGCTTCGGCGCCAAGGGCTTTCCTGATTTTAAAATCAAGCTGGCGCAAAGCCTCGCGGGCGGTACACCCTACGTCACGCGGGCGGTCGAGCCAGATGACGACGCCAGCCAATACACGCAGAAGATCTTCGGCGCCACCATCGCCGCCCTGGATGAAGCGCGCCGCGCGGTGGATAGCCACGCCGTTGAGCGCATGGTGGACTACCTGATTCAAGCCAAGCAGATCCACTTTTTTGGTCTGGGCGCCTCGGGGGCGGTAGCCCAAGATGCCCAGCACAAGTTTTTCCGCTTCAACCTGCCGGTGATGGCCTACGTCGATGTGCTCATGCAGCGCATGGTCGCCGCCGCCTGCCACACCGGCGATGTGGTGGTGGTGATCTCCTATACCGGGCGCACCCGGGAGCTTGTGGATATCGCGCGCCTCGCCCGCGAATCAGGCGCGGTGGTGCTGGGCATTACCGCGCCCGGCTCGCCCTTGGCGTTTGAGTGTACCGCCACGCTCGATGTCGCCACCCCCGAAGACACCGACCACTACATGCCGATGACCTCGCGGATGATTCAGCTCACGCTGATCGACGCGCTCGCCACAGGCGTCACCCTGCGCCGGGGCAAAGACTTTCTCCCGCACTTGAAAAAAATCAAAGATAGCCTGCGCAACACCCGCTTTCCCGCTGAGAAGCCGCCTGAAAAGCCCTAAGCAACGCCGCGTTACGCGTCGACGGCAACGGTCACGGTAATTTCCACCTTGAGCTCGTCGGCGGGCATCGGCGCGCATACGCAGGTGCGCGCCGGCGCATGGCCTTCGGGCACCCAGGCGTCCCACACGGCATTCATGGCGGCAAAATCGCTGGCGTCTTTGAGATAAATCGTGGCCGTCAGCAGCCGCTCGCGGTTCGCGCCAATCTCCTTGAGCAGTGCCTCGACCCGCGCCAGCATACTCTGCGTCTGCTCGGTGATATCGCCGTGGCGCGCCTCCGGCCCGGCCACCTGGCCGCATAGATACGCCACCCCGTTATGAATCACCGCACGGCTCATGCGGGCCTTTGTATCGTGACGCTGAATGGACATGACAACCTCCAAAAATAAGTGAGAAAAAAACGCCGAAACGCTCACGGCATGTAACGAGAGCATGTTACCCACTCTCTACGCAATCGGCACGCAAGCCGACTGACTTTCCCGGCGTGAAGCGCTATCCTATGCGGCTGTTTTACCCACCGATACGCTTTTTTATTCATAAGAGCCTTTTCATGCAGCGCGCCGATTTTGCCTACGAGCTTCCCGAAGAGCTGATTGCTCGCTACCCCTCCGAGCAGCGCAGCGACTGCCGTTTACTCTGCGTGGACGGCGGCGATGGCCACCTGGAGCACCGCCGCTTCCCCGAGCTGCTTGAGATTCTCGAGCCGGGGGATCTTTTAGTGTTCAACGACACCCGCGTGATCCCCGCGCGCCTGCACGGCCACAAGGCCAGCGGCGGCAAGGTCGAGATGCTGCTCGAACGGCCGTTGGATGCCCACCGGGGCCTTGCGCACCTGCGTTCGAGCAAGTCGCCCAAGCCGGGCACCGAACTGATTTTTGAGGGCGATATTCACGCCGTGGTCGAAGGCCGTCGCGACGCGCTGTTTGAGCTACGCTTTCTCGGCGAGACGCCGATGATTGCGCTGCTGGAAAAGCACGGCCACATGCCGCTGCCGCCGTACATTACCCGCGAGGATGAACTCAGCGACCGCGAGCGCTATCAAACCGTCTACGCCCGCCGCGATGGCGCCGTGGCCGCCCCCACGGCCGGGCTGCACTTCGATCAGCCGCTGCTGGATGCGCTGGCGGAAAAAGGCATCGACAGCGCCTTTGTCACCCTGCACGTTGGCGCCGGCACTTTTCAGCCGGTGCGCGCGGACGATATTCGCGAGCACCACATGCATAGCGAGTGGATCGAGGTCACCGAGCCGGCGTGCCAAAAAGTGCGCGCGGCGCAACAGGCGGGCAAACGCGTGATTGCGGTGGGCACCACCAGCGTGCGCTGCCTGGAAAGCGCCTGCATGAATAGCCCCGACGGGCAGATAGCGCCCTTCAGCGGCGATACCGATATTTTTATCTATCCCGGCTACCGGTGGCGCTGCGTGGATGCGCTGATTACCAACTTCCACCTACCGGAATCAACGCTTTTGATGCTGGTCTCCGCCTTTGCCGGTTATGACAATATCATGCACGCCTACCGCGTCGCCGTCGCCGAGCGCTATGCGTTTTTCAGCTACGGCGACGCCATGCTCTTGACGCGCGAGCGCTAGCCATCCACCGCCAGGCGATGCCCCACGCGTTACATTTATTGGACGGTATACGAGTCACTTCATGCGAAACGAATGCTTTATGCGCTTTGAGCGCCTAGCCACCGAGGGTCGCGCCCGCCGCGGGCGCTTGCACTTCCCTCGCGGCACGGTCGAAACCCCGGCGTTCATGCCGGTCGGCACTTATGGCACGGTCAAGGGGATGACCCCGGCGGCGGTGGAAGAGATCGGCGCGGAGATCATTCTCGGCAATACGTTCCACCTGTGGCTGCGCCCCGGCACCGATGTCATCGAGGCCCACGGCGATCTGCACGACTTCGCCCAGTGGGACAAACCCATTCTGACCGACTCCGGTGGCTTTCAGGTATTTTCGCTTGGCGAGATGCGCAAAATCACCGAGGAGGGCGTGCACTTTCGCTCCCCCGTCGACGGCGCCAAGGTCTTTATGGGCCCGGAGGAGTCGATGGCGGTTCAGCGCGCGCTCGGCTCCGACGTGGTGATGATTTTCGACGAATGCACGCCCTATCCGGCGACGTTCGAGGAGGCGGAAAAATCCATGGAGCTGTCGCTGCGCTGGGCCAAGCGCTCGCGCGAGGCGCACGGCGACTCGCCCTCGGCGCTGTTTGGCATCATTCAGGGCGGCATGCACCCTAAGCTACGTGAGCGCTCGCTGAAGGGCCTATTGGAGATCGGTTTTGATGGCTTGGCGATTGGCGGGCTTTCAGTGGGCGAGCCCAAAGAGGAGATGATCAAGGTGCTGGATTATCTTCCCACCTGGATGCCCGAAGAGACGCCGCGCTATCTGATGGGCGTGGGCAAACCCGAGGATTTGGTCGAGGGCGTGCGCCGCGGCGTGGATATGTTCGACTGCGTGATGCCCACCCGCAACGCCCGCAACGGTCACCTGTTCACCGCCGAAGGGACGGTCAAAATCCGCAACGCCAAGCACCGTTTCGACACCCGCCCGCTGGAAGAGGGCTGCGACTGCTACACCTGCCAGCACTTCTCCCGGGGCTACTTGCACCACCTCGACCGCTGCAACGAGATGCTTGGCTCGATGCTCAATACCATCCATAACTTGCGCTACTACCAGCGGGTTATGGCGGATTTGCGCGCAGCTATCGAAGCGGGTACATTGACGACCTTTGTGGAGGGCTTCTACGCCCAGCGCGGCCTGCCCGTGCCTCCCGACCCGAATTAAGCGCCGCGAGCCGCTTGGCTTACGGCCCGATTGACACCTTCCACTCAACCTTGCCCTACAACGCGCAGTTAACTTAGGAGTTTACGCAATGCTGGAATTTTTCATCTCTCCCGCCCACGCCCAAGACGCGGCCGCCGGTGGTGGTATCGCGCAGATTGTGATGCTGGTCGGCTTCGTGGCGATTTTCTATTTCCTTTTGTGGCGCCCGCAGTCCAAGCGCGCCAAGCAGCATAAACAGCTCATCAGCAACCTGGAAAAGGGCGATGAGATCGTGATCGGAGGCGGCTTGGTCGGCCGTGTCACCAAGGTCGGCGACGAATTCCTGAGCATGGAAGTGGCCGACGGCACCGAAGTCAACGTGCAAAAGAATGCCGTGGCCGCCGTGCTGCCCAAAGGCACCATCAAGTCCATCTAAGCTCACTCCCTCCTGCCGGCCAGTGCGCTAGCGCCAGCCACCCCGGCAGGGGTGTCATCGTCTGAAAGATGGTGAGCGCTACAAGATGGTGAACTATGCCGTGTTCGCGCCCGCGACACGGCATTCCGTTTGACATTGAAGGCAGGGCCTGCATGCTCAACCGTTATCCCCTGTGGAAGTATCTACTGATACTGGTCATCCTGGTGGCCGGTCTGATCTACTCACTTCCCAATCTATTTCCCGAAGATCCCGCCGTTCAAATCAGCAGCGCTCAAAATGCTACCGCGCTCACACAGCGCGATATTGAGCGCGTCGAAAGCACGCTCGCTGACAACGACATCGCCGTGAAAGCCGTCGAAGAGACGGGCAATCAGTGGCTTATTCGCCTACAAAAAGACGACGACCAGCTGCGCGCGCGCGACCTGATCAGCGATACGCTGGGCAGCGATGTCACCGTCGCGCTCAACCTCGCCGAAGCCACCCCCGGCTGGCTGCAAGCGTTCTCGGCCTCACCCATGACCCTCGGGCTCGATCTGCGCGGCGGCGTACACTTTCTGCTGGAAGTCGACATGGAAGCCGCGCTTAATCAGCGTTTGGAAGTCAACGCCAGCGCCATGCGCGAGATGCTGCGCGAGGAGCGGATTCGCTACCGCAACACCGAGATCGAAGCGCGCACCCTCTCGCTTGAGTTTATCAATGCCGAGGATCGCGACCGCGCTCGAAGCCTGATCAGTCGTGAATTTCCCGACTTTGACTATCAAAGCGAAGGCGAGGGCCGCGGCGCCAAACTGGTGATGTCGCTCACCGATCAGTCAGTGAACGAGATCCAGGACTACGCCATCAACCAAAACCTCACCACGCTGCGCAACCGCGTCAACGAGCTGGGGGTTGCCGAACCGCTGGTGCAGCGCCAAGGGCCCAACCAAATCGTGGTCGAGCTGCCCGGCGTTCAGGACACCACGGCGGCGAAACGTATCGTGGGGGCCACGGCGAACCTGGAGTTTCGCCTTGAGGCGCGCCCCGATACGCCCGACAACGAAACCGAGAGCTTCTCTTTCCGCAACGAGCCCTCGCGCAGCGCGGAGCTCATGCGCGACGTGATCATCACCGGCGATAGCGTCTCCAGCGCCAACCACAGCTTCGACGAGAACGGCCGCGCCCAGGTCAACATTGACCTCGACGGCACCGGCGGCACGCTGATGAACCGCGCCACCCGCACCAATATCGGGCGCAACATGGCGGTGCTGTTTATCGAGCATAAAAGCGAGACGCGCACCGTGATCGATGCGGAAACCGGTGAAGAGACCACCGTGCGCGACCCGTATGTGGAGCGCGGCATTATCAGCCTCGCCACCATTCAGAGCGCGCTGGGCAATAGCTTCCGTATCACCGGGCTCGACTCCACCACCGAGGCCGCCGAGCTTGCGCTGCTGCTACGCTCGGGTTCGCTGGCCGCGCCCATCTACTTCGCCCAAGAGCGCACCATTGGCCCAAGCCTCGGCCAGGAGAACATCGACCGCGGCATCATGTCGGTGCAGATCGGCCTGCTGCTCGTCGTGCTCTTTATGCTGGTGCGTTACAAGGTCTTCGGCGTGTTCGCCAACGTGGCGCTGGCGCTCAACTTAACGCTGTTGGTCGCGGTGATGTCGACGCTGGGCGCTACGCTCACCCTACCGGGTATCGCTGGTATCGTGCTGACACTGGGCATGGCCGTGGATGCCAACGTGCTGATTTTCGAGCGTATACGCGAGGAGCTGCGCAACGGGCTTTCCGTCCAGCAAGCCATTCACGCCGGCTACGAGCGCGCCTTTACCTCCATCGTGGATGCCAATATCACCACGCTGCTGGTCGCGGTGATTCTGTTCTCAGTAGGTACCGGGCCGGTCAAAGGGTTTGCCGTCACGCTCTCTATCGGCATTTTGACCTCCATGTTCACCGCGCTGCTGGTCACCCGCGCCATGGTCAACCTGACCTACGGCGGTAAACCGGTCAAAAAGCTGTGGATTTAATCCCGCTCAGCCCAGACATTTAGAGGTGGTAATGAAACCGATCACAGACCGGCAAATCGATTTTATGGGGCAGCGCAAGCTCGCCTTTATCGTGTCGGGCGTTTTGCTGCTCATCGCGATTGGCGCCCTGTTTCTTCAACAGCTCAACTTGGGGCTGGACTTTACCGGCGGCACGCTCATCGAAGTGCGCTATGGCAGCGCGCCGTCGCTAGACGCGATTCGCCAGCTACTGGAAGAAAACGGCTTTCGCGATGTCGCGGTACAAACCTTTGGCGCCTCCACGGAAGTGCTGATTCGTTTGCAGCAAGCCTTTGACCCGAATGTGGGCGAGCAGGTGGTCAGCCTGCTGCGCGATCAGGGCGCCAACGTGGATCTCATCCGCGCCGAGTTTGTGGGTGCCCAAGTGGGGGATCAGCTACGCGACCAGAGCGGTACGGGCATGATGGTAGCGCTGGGCGTGGTCATGCTGTATGTGGCCTTCCGCTTTCAGTACAAATTCGCCATCGGCGCGCTTTTGGCCCTGCTGCATGATGTGATCATCGTGGTGGGCGTGTTTTCGCTCTTCCAACTGGACTTCGATCTCACGGTGCTAGCGGCGATTCTCGCGGTTATCGGCTACTCGCTCAACGACACCATCGTGGTGTACGACCGTATCCGCGAGGCGATTCGTACCTCGCAGATCGATGACATGCCGCAGATTTTTAACGAAGCAATCAATGCCACGCTGTCGCGCACGCTGGCCACCTCCGGCACCACGCTTTTGGTACTGCTGGCACTGCTCTTTTTGGGTGGCGACATGATCGAGAACTTCGCCATCGCGCTGTTGGTCGGCGTCCTGGTGGGCACGTTCTCGTCCATCTACATCTCAGGGGCGCTTTTGCTACCGCTGAAGCTCTCCCGCGAGGATTTGATCCCCGCACGTAAGGAAGCGGACGAGGAAGAAGAGGAGCTGCCTTAGCCGCCCTCGCGCCTCTCATCAAAAAACGCCCCGCCGGCAGCCTGCCAGCGGGGCGTTTTACTTACTGAAACTCACTCTCCGCTCACCCTGAGCCTGTCGAAGGGTGGGAGTGTGCGTTTACAGGCAGCATTTCGACAAGCTCAATGCGTGCCATCACGCACTCAACGCTCAAGCACATACTGTCCTGGGGCTGCGGTAAGAGGCGCATAGCCCTTTTCGACACTGCCTAGCGTGGGCGGGGCCACTTTGCCGCTTGAGTGTTGGTCAAGCCATTCCCGCCACTCCAACCACCAAGAGCCTTCACGCTCTTCCACCTGGTCATACCAGTGGTCGGCACCGGGGGTCTGGGCATCTGCAGGTTTGTCGGCAATCTGATATACCCGCCCCGCATGGCCAGGTTCACTGACCACTCCCGCGTTGTGGCCACCGCTAGTGAGCACAAAGGTGATATCCCCGCCGAGGTAGAGCTGGTTACGAAACACCGAGCGCCAGGGCGAGATATGATCCTTACGGGTGGCCACCACAAAAGCAGGGAGTTGAATACTATCCAAGTTCAGCGGGTGACCATTCACCAAGTAGTGACCGCGAGCCAGTTCATTATCAAGATACAGCTTACGTAAATACTGGGCGTGCATGCGATATGGCATACGGGTGCCGTCGGTACTCCACGCCATCATATCGAAGGTGGGCATGCGCTCGCCCATAAGGTAGTCGCTTACAAGGCGCGACCAAATCAGGTCGTTGGACTGCAAAAGCTGAAAAGCGCTTTTCATCTGCCACGCCTCAAGATAGCCCTGCTGGCGCATGACATCCTCAAGAAAGTGGACTTGACTATCATCGATGAAAAGCTCAAGTTCGCCCGCCTTAGCGAAGTCGGTAAGGCTGGCCAGCAGTGTCAAACTGGCCAAGCGGTCGTCGTTTCGGCGTGCCATCAAGGCTGCGGCCATGCACAGCAAGGTGCCACCTAAGCAGTAGCCCACGGCATGCACTTGGCGGTCCGGCACGATCGTGTTCACCGCCTTAAGTGCCTCCATGATACCCAGCTCCCGGTAGTCGGCCATGCCCATATCGCGCTCCTCCCACCCTGGGTTCTTCCATGAAATCATGAACACCGTGTGGCCTTGCGCCACCAACCAGCGCACTAGGGAGTTCTCTGGCGAGAGGTCCAAAATGTAGTATTTCATGATCCAAGCCGGCACGATCAACAGTGGCTCGGCCTGGACCGTATCCGTAGCGGGGCAGTACTGGATCAACTCCATTAGCTGGTTACGATATACAACTTGACCGTCGGTAACCGCCACCGACTCACCGGGCAAGTATTTATCAGCGCCGGCGGGCGGGCGATAACTGATAAAGCGCGCTATGTCCTCCCAGGCATTAGCCACCCCGTTGATCAGGTTGAGTCCGCCGCTCTGCTGGGTGCGCTCAATCACTCGCGGATTGGTGAAGGGAGTGTTGGCGGGTGAGAAGAGGTCAAGTAGCTGCCGGGTGACGAAACGAGCCACCTCCTCGTGGTGCTGCTCGACACCCGGAACATCGCGCATGGCATCATCCCACCACTGCTGATGGAGCAAAAATCCCTGATGGATGAGGTTAAAAGGCCAGTGTTGCCACTCGCTCTCCTCAAAGCGATCGTCGGCTGCGGGCGGCTTCACACAGGGCTCACAGGCAGGCCCGTATAACGACTGCGGCCAGAAGGCGAGCATGCGGTTCCATTGGTGCTGCGCCTGAGCGGCAAGCTCGGCCTGCTTGCCCGGCGACAGCAGCAAATGCGTCCACCAATCACCGTAAGCCTGGCTAATCGATGCAGGCGATACACCGGCCGTCAACCGAGCAATCATGGCATGGGCTTGCTGATCCCAAAGGGTAAAGATATCGCGCGCTTCGTCAGCGCTTTCCGGCGCCTTGTGAGTCATGGCAGCGTGCGCTTTTTGCTCATCAGGGGTGCATTCAGGGGCGGGGGCCACAGGGCGTTTTTCAGTCGCCCGGTTTAGAGAACGTTTATTTTCACTTGCCATCAGGGCCTCCCGACTCGGTCAGCAAAACAACAGTTTCAGCGTAGTTGACGCTTCGCGCTTGTTCACGACCTCCTTCGCGCTCGCTCCTATATATAGGCCAAACAGATATAGACCAAACAGGATGCTCACGCTACATATGCGGGGCAAGCTGCTTCATTAAGGCTTTATAGAGGCGCGGGCCGGCCGCCATCAGCTGGCCTTCCACCTTGATCGTCGGCTGTCCGGCGGGAGTACCCATCAGCGCGCCGGTCTCTTTGAGCAGCAGCGTGCCGACCTGCATATCCTGCTCTTCAAGCCCCAGCACAAAGGCGCTGTCCACGCGCCCGGTGGCCACTTCGCAAATATCCAGCAGACCACTTCCCGTCGCAATCAGCGTATCGAGTTGCGGGGCTAACTGTTGCATCAGAGTTAAGTAGGTAGGCAGGTGGCGTTGGCGCAGCTCGCTTTCGGGCAGACTCATGGCCACCCGGGTGCCGGCCACGGCGGTGGCTTTGCTGACACGCATGCGCTTGCCGTTGTACTGAGCGCCACGGCCGCGGCTGGCGATATATTCGTCATCAGCAAAGGGCGCGATGATTACCGCATGCTCGGGGCGCCCTTTCACCAGACACACCACCGAGAACGCAAACCCCTTGCTCGCCACGGCGAGGTTAGAGTAGCCATGCAGCGGCTCGATCTTCCACACGGTCTCCGCGCCTTCACCCTCGCCGGCTTTGTGGGCGGTGTAGCGCCCCACCACGCCGTGATGCGGATAGCCGCGCTCAAGCTGCTGAACAACGGTGGCTTCGGCCTTGCGCGCCGCCTCATCGAGTAGGCGGGCAAGGTTGGCTTCGTCGTGGGCGTTTTCAATGCGCTCACGGATACGGAGAAATTGCTCAACGGCGCTGCGCGTGGCGCGCAGCGTAAACTGGACCATCGGGTTCATGAACGGACCTTGTGTGGAAGATGATGTTAAAGAACGGGGCAATCAGTGGATGGCGCGAGCCATCGATTCGGGGGCGCTATACTAGCAAAAGCCGACCAAAGTCGCTATGCGCTTTCAACGCCGCACTCTCCTCATGCTACACTTCATCGCCCTGTTTCACCGTCATCGGGCACTTATGCAACCCGCGCCGATGCGATAACCCTATCTTTTGTGAGCCTTAGCGGACTTTTTTTATGCTTGAGCGTCTTCGCGTCGTCCTGATCGGGACCAGTCATCCAGGCAATATTGGTGCCGTCGCCCGCGCCATGCATAACATGGGGCTTAGCGATCTCGCCCTGGTCGCGCCACGCTGTGAGGCGATCACCCAAGAGAGCATTTCCCGCGCCTCGGGCGCGGATCACCTGCTCCACCAGGCGAGCCTTCACCCTACGCTGGAAGACGCCGTCGCCGACTGCACGCTCGCCGTGGGCGCCCGCTCGCGCACGCTGCCCTGGCCGATGGTCTCACCGCGCGCGCTTGCCGCTCGCCTGCCCACCGAGTGCCAGCACGACAACGCCCGGGTGGCGCTGGTGTTTGGCCGCGAGGATAGCGGGCTGACCAACGCCGAACTGCAGCGCTGCCACGCCCACGTGCATATTCCCACCAACGCCGATTTCAGCTCGCTGAACCTTGCCGCCGCCGTGCAAGTCGTCGCCTACGAGTGCCGCCTGGCGTGGCTTGACGCCGAGCCGACCCCGGCACCGTTTGAGGAGGATGACAGCGAACTCGCCTCTCACGCCGACCTTGAGCGCTACTTTGAGCACTTGGAGCGCACGCTGGTGGCGATTGAGTTTCACGACCCCGCCAAGCCGCGCCAGCTGATGGCACGCCTGCGGCGACTCTATCTACGCGCGCGCCCCGAGCAGATGGAGCTCAATATTCTACGCGGCATTTTGAGTGCCACCGAGAAAGCGCGGCAGCAGGGCGAGAAGCGCTAGCGCTTGAATGGCGCCCGCCCTGCCCCCACCATACGCCATTGACCACGATTCGGTATTGTATACCGGGCCTGACCGCTTCACAGGACGCCCTCATGTTCCCACGCCTGCGCGAAGACATTAACAGCGTATTTGACCGCGACCCGGCGGCGCGCAACTTTTTTGAAGTGCTGACCAACTACCCCGGCCTGCACGCCCTGCTGCTGCACCGTTTCAACCACTGGCTGTGGAATAAAAACGCCAAGTGGCTGGCGCGCACGCTGTCGACGTTTTCCCGCTGGCTGACCGGTATCGAGATTCACCCCGGCGCCACCATTGGCCGGCGCTTTTTTATCGATCACGGCATGGGCGTGGTGATCGGCGAAACCGCGATCATCCACGACGACGTGACGCTCTACCACGGCGTGACCCTCGGTGGCACGAGCTGGCACAAAGGCAAGCGCCACCCGACGCTTGAAGATGGCGTGATTGTGGGCGCCGGGGCCAAAATCCTTGGCCCCTTCACCGTGGGCACCGGGGCCAAAATCGGCTCCAACGCGGTGGTCACCAAGGAAGTGCCGGCGGGCGCCACGGTGGTGGGCATCCCCGGCAAAATCGTCAAGCGCGCCGACCCGGATAGCGACGAGATGCTGGATATCGACCCGGCACGACGCGAAGCGATCCGCGAGAAATTCGGCTTTGATGCCTATGGCGTCAGCCAAGACATGCCCGACCCCGTCGCCCGCTCCATGCAGGCGATGCTTGATCACATGCACGCGGTGGATGAGCGCATCGAGCGCATGTGTTCCACGCTTTCCAAACTCGATGCCAGCTACCGTGAGGGGCGCCTGCCCGAGCTTCGCGACGAGGATTTCGCCGAGATTCTCGACGAAGCGGATACCGGCTGCCCTGGCGTTGGCAAACGCAGCGCCTCCGGCACAAGCGCCGACAAAGCGTCAAAAGCACACCCCCCTTCGGGTAAAGGTTGACCAAAGCAGTCAGGCTTTCCCATAATGGCCCAACATTTGCCGCAAGCACGCTGGGTTACAGCGTCGAGGTGTTGCCATGCGTTTGACGACCAAAGGCCGCTACGCCGTTACCGCCATGCTCGATCTGGCGCTCAATGCCGATGAAAGCCCCACGAGCCTGGGCGATATTTCCCAGCGCCAGGGTATTTCGCTCTCCTATCTTGAGCAGCTGTTCGCGCGCTTGCGCCGTGCTGGCTTGGTCAAGAGCGTGCGCGGCCCAGGCGGTGGCTATTTACTCGCAGCCCCCGCTCAAGAGATCAGCGTGTCGCGGGTGATCGACGCGGTCAACGAAACCGTCGATGCGACGCGCTGCCAAGGGCTCTCCGATTGCCAAGAAGGCGACACCTGCCTGACCCACCACTTGTGGTGCGAGCTATCGGGGCAGATTCGTCAGTTTCTCGATGATGTCACCCTTGAACAGTTGATGCGCCGCGGTGACGTGCGCCAGGTGGCGTCGCGCCAGCAAGCGCGCGTTGATGCCAGCATTTCCACCCTCAACGTGACCTAAACCCAGACGTGACCATGCCCCAGACGACACCCTCGCTGCCCATTTACCTGGATTACGCCGCCACCACGCCGGTGGATGAACGCGTGGCCAAGGTGATGCAGCGCTACTTAACCGTTGACCAGCTGTTTGCCAACCCGGCGTCGCGTAGCCACATGCTCGGCTGGCAAGCGGAACAGGCGGTGGAGCAGGCGCGTCGCCAGGTCGCTGATAGCATTAACGCCGACCCGCGCGAAATCGTCTGGACCAGCGGCGCCACCGAGGCAGATAACCTCGCGCTCATCGGTTTTATGCGCGCCAACCGTGAGCGCGGCCTGCACTTGGTGACCTCGACCATCGAACACAAAGCCGTGGTCGATACCGCCAAGGCACTGGAAGCCGAAGGCTTTGAAGTGAGCTGGCTTACCCCCGGGCGCGATGGGCTTATTCAACCCGAACAGCTACGCGAGGCGATGCGCGACGACACCGCGCTGGTATCGCTCATGGCGGTCAACAACGAGCTGGGCAGCATCAACGATATCGCCGCCCTCGCCGGCGTCGCGCATGAATTTGGCGCGGCGTTTCACACCGACGCGGCGCAGGCGATTGGGCGCATTGAGCTGGACGTGGTGGCGCAAGGGATCGATCTCATGTCGCTCTCCGGGCATAAAGCGTACGGGCCCAAAGGCGTGGGCGCGCTGTTTGTGAAACGCCACCCGGATATTCGCATCGAAGCGCTGATTCACGGCGGTGGCCACGAGCGCGGCATGCGCTCCGGTACGCTGCCCACCCACCAGATCGCCGGCATGGGTGAGGCTTTTACCCTAATGCGTGACCACGCCGCCGAGGAGCAAGCCCGAATCACCGCCCTGAGAGAGCGCTTTCTCGCCGGGCTGGAGGCGTTAGGCGGGGTCTATCTTAACTCGCCGCCGGAGAACGTCGTGCCCAACATTCTCAACGTCGCCTTCGACAACGTGGACGGCGAGGCGCTATTGATGGCGCTGCGCGATATCGCGGTCTCCACCGGATCGGCATGCAACTCAGCCAGCGTTGATCCGTCTTATGTACTACTCGGCGTCGGTGTGCCGCGTCGACTGGCGCTAGCGTCGCTACGTTTTAGCTTCGGCCGTTTTACCCATGAGGCCGACATCGACCACGCGCTGGACGTCCTTCATCACGCGGTCACCGGCCTGCGCTAACCCGCGATCGATTTTTAGGAGGTGCCTTATGGCAACGCTCAACATTACCCCCGCTGCTGCCAAACAGATCCACCACGTGCTCGACGAGCGCGGCCAAGGGCTGGGGCTGCGCGTCTCGGTCAAGCCAAGCGGCTGCTCGGGCTACAGCTATGTCCTCGACTTCGCCGATGAAACCCATGAAGGCGATGTCAGCTTTGAAGAGCACGGCGTGAAGGTCTTCGTCGACCCCGAGGCTGTTGAGATGCTCGATGGCAGCGAAGTCGACTACGTTAATGAGGGGTTAAACCGCTACTTCCGCTTTAACAACCCCAACATCAAAGATGAGTGCGGCTGCGGTGAAAGCTTCACCGTTTAAGCGGCGTGACGTACACCACCCGTATTCATTGCCACTTTGAAGCGCTATAATCGCGCCCACTCAGCGCCTCGCCGCTGAATCACTTTCCTGGCCGCCCTGGCCTACCAGGGCGGCGATTGCTGTTATCCATCCATTGCTTTATCAACATAAGGAGCCCCGCATGGCGACCGAACGTACTCTTTCTATTATCAAGCCCGATGCCGTAGCCAAAAACGCCATTGGCGAGATCATTTCCCGTTTTGAAAAGGCTGGCCTTAAAGTCGTTGCCGCCAAAATGCTCAAGCTCGACGACGAAAAAGCCGGTGGCTTCTACGCCGAGCACAAAGAGCGTCCGTTCTTTAAGGACCTGGTGGGCTTTATGACCTCTGGCCCGGTAGTGGTTCAGGTACTTGAAGGTGAGAACGCCATTGCCCAGAACCGCGACCTGATGGGTGCGACCAACCCGAAAGAGGCCGCGCCGGGCACCATCCGCGCCGACTTCGCCGAAACCATCGACGCCAACGCCGTACACGGCTCTGACTCGCCGGAAAGCGCCGAGCGCGAAATTAGCTACTTCTTCAGCAACGACGAAATCTGCCCGCGCTAAACACGCAGGCCGGCGGCGCAGGCTTGCGCCGCCGCACCGTCCATTGCCGGCCATTTACGCGGGTACCCCTCCCGCCTACTCCAAAACGCTGACCGCCATGACCACCACCGCCCAACATACGCCCGCCACCCCTTCGGCCAGCGCCCCGCCTGAGCGCGTCAACCTGCTTGGCATGTCGCGCGAGCAGATGGAGGCATTTTTTCTCTCCATTGGCGAAAAGAAGTTCCGTGCCAGCCAGGTGATGAAGTGGATTCACCTAGAGGGGTGCGATGACTTCGACGCCATGACCAATCTCTCCAAGGCGCTACGCGAAAAGCTCGCTCGCCTCGCCGAGATTCGCGGGCCGGGGGTGGTGTATGAAGGCACCTCCAATGACGGCACGCGTAAATGGGTGCTGGAGGTGGAAGACGGCAGCTACGTGGAGACCGTGCTGATCCCCGCGGATAATGGCAAGCGCCGCACCCTGTGCGTGTCGTCTCAAGTGGGCTGTTCACTGGATTGCAGTTTCTGCTCCACCGGCAAGCAGGGCTTTCAGCGCAACCTCACCGCCGCCGAGATCATCGGCCAGGTGTGGGTAGCCCAGCGCAGCGTTGGCCCGCGCCGTGATACCGCCCACCGCCCGGTGACGAACGTGGTGATGATGGGCATGGGCGAGCCGCTTCTGAATTACGACAACGTCGTGCCGGCGATGAAGCTGATGCTCGACGACAACGGCTACGGACTCTCCAAGCGTCGCGTCACGCTCTCCACTTCCGGGGTGGTGCCGATGCTCGATAAGCTTGGCGATGACATCGACGTGAGCCTGGCCATCTCGCTGCACGCCGCCAATGATGCGCTGCGCAACGAGCTGGTGCCGCTCAACCGTAAGTACAACATTCGCAGCCTGCTCGACGCTTGCCACCGCTACCTGGCAAAAGGCGATGAGCGGCGCATGGTGACCATTGAGTACACGCTGATCAAAGACGTCAACGACCAAAAGCAGCACGCTGAAGAGCTGGCCGCGCTACTCAATGAGCTGCCCTGCAAGATTAACCTGATTCCGTTTAACCCGTTCCCGCATTCGGGCTATGAAAAACCGTCGCGCAACCAGTGCGTGCGCTTTCAGGATTGGCTGTTTGAACTGGGTTACACGGCGCCGATTCGCACCACCCGCGGTGACGATATCGACGCCGCCTGTGGCCAGCTAGTGGGGCGCGTCAAAGACCGCACCAAGCGCCACGCCCGCTATATTCAATCGATTCAGCTCGACGCCGACTAAATACACGTGGCCTTACGCCCTTGGCTTGACTTACGTCGGCCACAGCGCTTTGATGGGTACGTTTTTCATTAACACCGTCTTTCATGCTGTCTTTAGTATCGCCTTTGAGGATATCGATGATCAGTCGCCGCCGGCCCCACCGCCCGCTTCGGGCACCGATGTTGACCGTATTGGTCAGCACGCTATGGCTAGCCGGCTGCGCTTCCGTCAGCGAGACATCCCCCGGAAACCCACCCGAGGCAGTGAGCGCCTATACCCGGCTTGGGGTGGCCTACTTAGAGCGCGAAAATCTCATGCGTGCGCTCAACGCGCTGGATCGCGCCCTGGAGATTGACCCCGAACACCCGGAAGCCCTTCAGGCCCTGGCTCTGGTCTACCAGCGTCAAGGCGAGGAGGCGCTCGCCGACGAGCACTTCCAGAAGGCGCTGGAAGCTGCCCCCGATTTTACCCAGGCGCGTAATAACTACGCGGCGTTTTTGTACCAGCAAGCAGAGTACCCGCGCGCCTGCGAACAGCTTGAGAGAGCATCCAACGATGCGCAATATGCACGCCGCGCCCAACTATTTACCAATTTAGGCCAGTGCTATAACGCGTTAGAAAAAACCGACAAGGCGCGCGCCAGCTTCAAGCGCGCCCAGCAGATCGACCCGCGTCATGCACGCAGTTATTTTTTATTAGCCGAATTAGAGTTTTCTCAGGGCAATATTTCCAAGGCTTGGCCGCCGCTGCAAACGTTCATGCAGCTGTCAGCGCCCGATCGCGAAGCGCTCGAAATGGCGATCGAGATGGCGAAGGCGCGCGGCGAATTTGATAAAGCCGCCGACTACCAGCGTCAGCTTGGCCAGTTAAACGCACGATGATACCGGTGCGTGACGTTAATGTTTTGGCTGCCCTGATCACCCGCTTTTTTATGAAGGATGCTCAGCCATGAGCGACACACACACAAAAGAATTGCACGAAGAACCGCGTACTCCTTCACCGGGAGAGCAGCTTAAGCGTCAACGCGAAAAGCTCGGCGTCTCGCTTGACGAAGCCGCCGATGCCCTGCATCTGCGCCCCGCCGTCATAGAAGGGCTTGAGCAGGACAACTACGAAGAAATTCCCATCGCCACCTACCGCCGTGGCTATCTACGCGCCTACGCCAAATATCTCGCCATCGATGAAACCCCGATACTAGAAGCGTACCGCGAACGTCATGGCTCGCTGGAGGCTGAGCGCTCCATCACGCCGGTATCCGTCGCTAAGCCGCCCTCCCGACTGGGCGCTTTCCTGTTTAAGTTGGTGACGCTACTGATTATTGCGGCGCTGATTGCGGTGACGGTAATGTGGTGGCAAAGCCGTGGCGGCAGCGCCCCGCCCGGGCTTGAAGATGAACAAACACAGCGCACTACCCCGCCAGAACTCAACAGCGTCGAGGATACCGGCGCCCTGGAGAGCGACGCCGTCGACGCTGAAGCACAAGACGACGCAAGCGCGCCCACGGAAACCGCCAGCGCCGAGCCTCGCACGTCCGAGCCAAGCGACCCTGCGCCCGCGGCTGAGCCCACAGACACAACGCCTGAAACAGCGCTTAACGCGCCACCGGATGACGCTGTATCGCTCACGCAACCCCCGGCTATCGAGCCCGCACCCTCGCTGATAAATGACACAGAAGAGGATGTGGCGGAAGGCCCGCGTGAGACCGTCGCACGTGAGGATGAACGGAGCGATGCGAACGAACAGAGCGAAGAGCGTGCGGCAGTAGCGCCCGACACCGTCGCCAACACCCTTGAGCTCACTTTCAACGAGCAGTCGTGGACCGAAATTTTCGACGCCAACAACCAGCGCGTATTCGTCGGCCTGCAAAAGCCCGGCACCAGCGCGAGCGTCGAGGGCGAGCCGCCCTTTCGTTTAACCATTGGCAACGCCACTGGCGTTGAGCTGCGCTACCAAGGCGATACCATCGACCTGGAACAGCGCGCCGGCGCCAATAATGTTGCCCGCTTCACCCTAGGAGAGTGACCCGCCGTATGCACGCCCCTTCTCCGATTAAACGCCGCCTTTCGCGCCAAATTCACGTCGGTAACGTGCCGGTCGGCGGCGACGCCCCCATCTCGGTGCAGAGCATGACCAACACCGACACCTTGGACGTAGCGGCCACGGTGGCGCAAATTCGTCGCCTGGAAGCCGCCGGTGCCGATATTGTGCGCGTCTCCGTGCCCGACATGGACGCGGCCGAGGCCTTTGGCAAGATCAAGCGCGAGGTCAATGTTCCGCTGGTCGCGGATATCCACTTCGACTACAAGATCGCCCTGCGCGTCGCCGATTTGGGCGTGGACTGCCTGCGTATCAATCCCGGCAACATCGGCCGCGAGGAGCGCGTGCGCGCGGTGGTCAGCGCGGCCCGCGACAACGGCATCCCGATTCGCATCGGCGTCAACGCCGGCTCGCTTGAGAAAGACCTGCAGAAAAAGTACGGCGAACCCACGCCCGCCGCGCTGGTCGAATCTGCCATGCGCCATATCGATCACCTCGACCGCCTCGATTTCCCCGATTTTAAGGTCAGCGTTAAAGCCTCGGATGTGTTCATGGCCGTGGCCGCCTACCGCGACCTGGCAAGCCGCATCGAGCAGCCGTTGCACCTAGGCATCACCGAAGCCGGTGGTTTACGCTCGGGCACGGTGAAATCGTCGATTGGGCTGGGGATGCTGCTGATGGACGGTATCGGCGACACCATTCGCGTGTCGCTTGCCGCCGACCCGGTGGAAGAGATCAAGGTCGGCTTCGATATGCTCAAAAGCCTCAGGCTGCGAGCCAAAGGCATCAACTTTATCGCCTGCCCGAGCTGCTCGCGGCAGAATTTCGATGTGATCGGCACCATGAACGCGCTGGAAGAGCGCCTTGAAGACGTGATGACACCGCTGGATGTTTCCGTGATCGGCTGTGTGGTCAATGGCCCCGGCGAGGCCAAGGAGACCGATATCGGCCTCACCGGCGGCTCACCGGCCAACCTGGTGTATATCGACGGTAAGCCCGCCAGCAAGCTGCGCAACGACCACCTTGTCGATGACCTGGAGCGTTTGATTCGCGACAAGATCGAAGAGAAAGAGCAGCGCGAAAAGAACACCATCGCCCGCAGCGTCTAACGCGTCCTGAAAATCGTCTAAAAAATCGTCTGGGCAACACGGCCCGTGCCTAACAAGGAGCTTTCATTGAGCCAGTCCGCTGCAAAACCCGCGAAGAAAATCCAAGCCATTCGCGGGATGAACGACCTTTTGCCCAGCGAAAGCGCCCGCTGGCAGTTTTTTGAAGCCAAAGTCCGCGCGCTCATGGCGCGTTACGGGTTTGACGAGATCCGCACGCCCATTGTCGAGCAGACCGCGCTGTTTGCCCGCTCGATCGGCGAAGTGACCGATATCGTCGAAAAAGAGATGTACACCTTCGATGATCGCAACGGCGACAGCCTCACCCTGCGCCCCGAAGGCACGGCAAGCTGTGTGCGGGCGGCCATGGAGCATGGCCTGCTGCACAACCAGACGCAAAGGCTTTGGTACCAAGGGCCGATGTTTCGCCACGAGCGCCCGCAAAAAGGCCGCTACCGCCAGTTTCATCAGGTCGGCGTGGAAACCTACGGTTTTGATGGCCCGGATATCGACGCCGAGGTCATTCTGCTCTCTGCCCGTCTATGGCAAGAGTTAGGGCTCTCCGAGCACGTCACGCTGGAGATCAACTCCCTGGGTTCCAGCGAGGCGCGCGCGGCCTATCGCGACACCCTGGTCGCCTATTTTGAGCAGCACCGCGACGTGCTGGACGAGGATTCACTGCGCCGGCTGACCACCAATCCGCTGCGCATTCTCGACTCCAAGAGCGAGGCGATGGCCAAGATGCTCGATGGCGCACCGAGGCTGATGGACCACCTTGACGACGCATCGCGCGAGCACTTTGAACAGCTCAAGGCGATGCTCGACGCGGCGGGCATCCCCTACGTGGTCAATCCACGCCTGGTGCGAGGGCTGGACTACTACTGCCGCACCGTTTTTGAGTGGACCACCACGGCGCTGGGCAGCCAAGGCACGGTGTGCGCCGGCGGGCGTTACGACGGCCTAGTCGAGCAACTCGGCGGCAAACCCACCCCCGCTGTGGGCTTTGCCATGGGCATTGAACGGCTGATTCTGCTGCTGGAAACCCTTGCGCTGATCCCCGATGACGCCTTGGGAGGGTGCGATGTGTACCTCGTCCCGATGGACGCGGGTACCACCGTCTCTGCCCTCACCCTGGCGGAACGGCTGAGAGGCGAGCTCCCCGAGCTTCGCCTGCAGCTACACTGCGGGGGCGGCAGCTTCAAAAGCCGGATGAAAAAAGCCGACAAAAGCGGCGCCCGCTATGCGCTGCTGCTGGGCGAAGATGAACAGCAAGCCCAAGAGATCACGCTGAAATTCCTGCGCGATGAGCGCGAACAAGAGCGTCTCGCCCAGGCGGAACTCGGCGCAACACTACGCCAATTACTCGCGACACGCTAAATGCGCGACACGCTTCCCCCTGCGGTGACATATAAACGCGTGCAAAACGACTGCGTGTTGACAACATAGCGTGCTAAAAAACAGAAGGAGGCCGCCCGTGGCGGAGCTGAGAACCGAAGAAGAGCAGCTAGACGCGATCAAGCGCTGGTGGAAAGAGAACGGCACCTCGCTGATCGCCGGCGTGGCAATTGCCGCTGCGGGCGTTTTTGGCTGGAACGCCTGGCAGAACTACCAAGACAACCAAGCCGAAGCCGCCTCCGTGCGCTATCAGCAGCTGGTTAACCTTACCGCGGGCAACGCGCTCGATGAGGCCACTTTGAGCGATGCGCACTCGCTGGTTGACGACATCGTCGATAACCACGCCGACACCCTTTACGCTGAACTCGCCAAGCTACTGGAAGCGCGCCTCGCCGTGGCCCAAAACGACCTAGAGGGCGCTCAATCAGCCCTTGAAAGCGTCGCAGAGAGCTCTTCGCGCGCCTATGTGCAAAGCCTCGCCTGGCTGAGGCTGGCCCGCATCGCCGTGGCCAACGACAACCCCGAGCAAGCGCTTGAACTGCTGGATCAGCCGATCACCGAGGCGCTTTCCGCCCAACGGGCCAACGTGCGCGGCGACGCCCATTTCGCCCTCAAGCAAGAGGCCGAGGCCCGCGAGGCGTGGCAGCAGGCGCTGACGCTCGCACAAGAACAGGACCAGCCGCTTTACGGCGTTCAGCTTAAGCTGGATGACCTCGGCACCGAGAAGGGGGCACCATGATAACGGTTCAGTTTTCCCACCGTATGCGCTTAACGCTGGGCGCGCTTGCGATGACCCTGCTGGCCGGCTGCGCCAGCAAAGGCGAGCCTGTCTATACGCCCAAAGCGCTCACCGACGTTGACGCGACCTCCACTCTCGAGGAGCAGTGGAGCACCAAGGTTGGCAACGGCTTGGGGCGCGCCCGCTATCCAATCGCTCCGGCCCGTGATGGCGCGACGCTTTTCGCCGCCAGCGTTGACGGCACCGTGGCAGCCTTTGCTGCCGCAAGTGGCGAACGCCAATGGGAAGTAGAACTCGATACGCCCATCTCCAGCGCGCTCACCGCCGTTGCAGACGAGATCTATCTGGGCACACGTAACGGCGAAGTCCTGGCCCTTGATCAACGCGACGGCAGCGTTAACTGGCGCGCCCGGGTTTCCAGCGAAGTGCTCGCCGCGCCGCAAGCCAACCAGCAGCTACTGATTGTGCAAAGCACCGACGGCCGCGTTACCGCCCTTGACCGCGCAACCGGCCAGGAGCGCTGGGTGCATACCAGCTCGCTGCCGCGACTGACCCTGCGCGGCACCGGCACCCCGCAAACCATCGACCCGGTGACGTTTGTGGGCTTTGCCAACGGCCGCTTGATCACGCTGGATAACCGCAACGGTCAGCCCTTGTGGGAGCAGCAAGTGGCTATCCCCAGCGGGCGCAGCGACGTGGACCGCTTGGTGGATATCACCGCGCAACCGGTGTTGACCCAAGACGGTCGCCTCTTTGTCACCAGCTACAATGGCCGCCTCATGGCGCTTGAAGCCACACGCGGTGAGGTCTTGTGGGCGCAAGAGCTCTCAAGCCGTCACTCCCCGGTACTGGTGGGGGACTTTCTCTTTGTCGCCACCGATGCCAGCCACGTCGTGGCGCTCAACGCAGAAAATGGCCGTGAAGTGTGGCGCAACGAAGCGCTTGAAGGGCGCTGGATTACCGCCCCCGCTTTCGCTGATGGCCGTCTCGTGTTTGGCGATCAAGAGGGCTATCTGCACCTGCTCAATGCACGCGATGGCGACATCGTCGGCCGCACCCGGGTCGATAGCGCCGGTATTAGCGTGCGCCCGGTGACCGAAGGCGGCACGGTCCATGTTCAAGCCAATAATGGCCACCTAGAAACGCTGGAAATCTCTCCATGACGCTGGACGATATGTCGTTAGATACGCCTTCAAATCCCCTCCCGAGCACGCCGGTCATTGCGCTGGTCGGCCGCCCCAACGTGGGCAAGTCGACCCTGTTTAACCGCTTGACCCGCTCCCGCGATGCGTTGGTGGCGGATTTTCCCGGCCTGACCCGCGATCGCAAGTACGGCAACGGCATGCTTGGCGGTAAAGCGTACACAGTGATCGACACCGGCGGTATCAGCGGCGATGAGGAGGGCATCGACGCGGCCATGGCCGAGCAGTCACTGGCCGCCATCGACGAAGCCGATATCGTGCTGTTTCTGGTCGATGCGCGCGCCGGGCTTAACGTCGCCGACGAGGCGATCGCCAACCACTTGCGCGTCAACCAGAAGAAAACCTGGCTGGTGGTGAATAAAACCGACGGCTTGGAAGAGCACTCGGCCATGGCCGACTTCTGGACACTCGGTCTGGGCGACCCGTGGCCCATCGCCGCCGCCCACGGGCGCAACGTCTCCACGCTGATCGATACCGTGCTGGCGCCTTTTCCCGAGCGCGATGAGAGTATTCCCGCCGACACCGGCACCAAGGGCATTCGCATTGGCGTGATCGGCCGGCCCAACGTGGGCAAATCGACGCTGGTCAACCGCCTCTTGGGCGAAGAGCGTGTGGTGGTTTTTGACGAAGCTGGGACCACTCGCGATGCGATCGAAATCCCGTTTGAGCGGCGCGGCAAGCCCTACGTGTTGGTCGACACCGCCGGCGTGCGGCGGCGCAAGAACGTCCGCGAAGTGGCGGAAAAGTTCTCTATTATCAAGACGCTGGATGCGATCAAGGAGTGCCACGTTGCCATCATGGTGCTGGATGCCCGCACCGGGCTCGTCGAGCAAGACCTGCACCTGCTGGACTACGTCCTCACCACCGGTCGCGCCCTGGTGCTAGCGGTGAATAAGTGGGACGGCCTTGAGAGCGACGCCAAAGAGAAAATGCGCGCGGAAATCAAGCGCCGCTTGGGGTTCGCCGATTACGCCGAGCTACACTTTATCTCGGCGCTGCACGGCACCGCCGTCGGCGATCTCTACCCCTCTATCGAGCGCGCGTTCAACGCCGCCAATGCGCACTGGTCGACCAACCGCTTGACCACGCTGCTGCAAGATGCCGTCAGCCAGCATCCGCCCCCCATGGTGCGCGGGCGCCGCATCAAACTGCGCATGGCACACCAGGGCGGCAGCAACCCGCCGATTATTGTCGTGCATGGCAACCAGACGGAGTCGCTTCCCGATGCCTACCGCCGCTATCTGATCAACACCTTTCGCAAGGTGCTCAAAGTGCGCGGCACGCCGATGCGCTTTGAGTTCCGCTCTGGCAGCAACCCCTTTGATCACATGGCCGGGGCAAGCGACAAGGAGAAGGCCAAAAAGCGCGAGCTTAACCGCACCAAGGAGGCGCGCGGCAAACGCCGCCGTTAACGCCAGCGCATTAGCGCGAGCCGTGCAGGCGCTTACGCCCCACCCATTGAGTCGCAAACTGCCAAGCGGCGCGTCCGCTGCGCCCACCGCGCAGCGTGGCGAAGCGAATGGCCTCCGCCCGCGCGTCGGCGTTCCAATCCTTGAGCTCGCCCAGCTGCGACACCCAGTGGCAGCACGCCTCCAAATACACATCCTGATTGAAAGGGTGAAACCCCAGCCACAGACCGAAGCGGTCGGAGAGCGAGATCTTCTCTTCGACCGCATCGCCGTGGTGAAGCTCTTGGCCCACTAGGCGCGTGCCGGCGTTATCCTCCATCGACTCGGGCAGCAGGTGGCGGCGGTTGGAGGTGGCGTAAAGCAGCACATTGGCGGGCGGGCCGGTCAGCGCCCCGTCGAGCACGCTCTTGAGCGCTTTGTAGGCGTCGTCGTGACCCTCAAACGAGAGATCGTCGCAGTAGACGATAAAGCGCTGGGGCACCGTGCGCAGCTCCTCGACCAGCATGGGAAGGCTTTTGAGGTCGTGGCGGTCGACCTGGATCATGCGCAAGCCCTTGCCGGCAAGGGAGTTCAACAGCGCCCGCATTAGCGAGGATTTACCGCTGCCTCGCGAACCCCATAGCAGCGCATGATTAGCCGGAAAGCCCTGCAAAAAGGCTTGGGTGTTGTCGACCAGCGCCAGCTTCTGCCGCTCGATACCGAGCAGGTCATCCAGCATCAGGGCGTCGCGCGGCGGCACAGGGATTAAACGTCCGCCCAGCGGATGCGGCTGCCACAGCGCGGCCACGTGGATACTCCAATCAACTTGCTCCGGCACCGGCGGCAGCCAGTGCTCGACGCGATCGAGCAGTTGCGATAAACGGCGGGTGAGTTCAGCATCCATACACGTCTCTTCTCTCTACTGGGTAAGGTCTATTTCAGGGTAAGGGCTATTCCGATGGCCGGTGTACTATGGTGGGCGTACGGCGGCTATGCTAGCCGGGCAAATTTCAGGATAATGGCTATCTTGCTCTCAGAAACCTCTTTTCGTCGATAAGGGAGTTCCCTATGCGTTGGCTTCGTCTGCTCGCCATTACCGTGCTCTGCACATCGCTCGCTGCCTGTGCGACCTCGCCCACCGGGCGCTCGCAGCTTCTGCTGCTATCGGACGACCAGCTTAACCAAATGGGGCAGCAGGCGTTTAACCAGTATCAGCAAGACCTCCCGCCCGCCAATGCCGCGACCCAGCGCTACGCGCAGTGTATCGCGCGCGCGATTGTGGCTGAACTGCCCCCCGAGGAGCGTCAGCTCGACTGGCAGATTCGCGTGTTTGAATCCGAGCAGCCCAATGCCTTCGCCCTGCCGGGCGGCTATATGGGCGTGAACAGCGGCATGCTCGACGTGGCCACTAATCAAGACCAGCTCGCGTCGGTCATCGGTCACGAAATAGCCCACGTGCTGGCCAACCACGCCAACGAGCGCGCCTCCACGCAAAGCGCCACTCAACTGGGCCTTTCGGTGATTTCCAGCACCTCCGGCATGCAGAGCCCGGGCGGTCAGCAGCTCATGGGGCTTTTAGGCATGGGCGCGCAGTACGGCATTATTCTGCCCTTCTCGCGCCGCCACGAGAGCGAAGCCGACGTGATCGGCCTTGAGCTTATGGCCCAGGCGGGCTTTGACCCGCGCGCCAGCATCAATGTGTGGGAGAACATGCAGCGCGCCGGAAGCGGCGGCGAGCCGCCGGCATGGATGTCGACTCACCCAAGCCACGGCCAACGCATTGACGGCCTCGATGCCAACATGCAGCGCGCCCTGGCGATCTATCAACAGGCGCAGCGCCAAGGCCAAGCACCCAACTGCCCACGCCCTTGATGGGTCAGTTCAAAAGACAACACCACCGAGGGATATATGGTTCGTTTAGGTTTACTGCTGTTGATTCTGCCGCTGTTTGTGCTGATGGGCGTGTATTTTTGGGAGCTTAACGACGTCCGCGAATGTCAGCTTGGCGGCGGCCACTGGGACTACCTAGCCAACGTGTGCCGCGACGCGCCCCAGCCGTTCGTGCCTTGGGTCGAGCGCATGCCGCTGCTGGTCAACGGCGGCCTGCTGCTCTCTGTCCTCGGGCTTGTGCTGTGTATGGTCGGCCTCTACCAAAAGCGGCGGTAAAACCAATCTTGCGACAAGGGGCCTACCCTATGTTTTGCCACCGCTTTGGTTTAGAAGTCTATGTGACGCGCCATGCTTGGGAACGTATGGCCCAGCGCGCGATAACGCGAGAACTCTTGTTGGACATACTCGAAACGGGTGATATTCGCTATAAAGACACACAGCGATTATGGATTGCTAAAGAGGTTTTAGAGCGTGACGACAACATGGTCTGTACTGCCATCATTCTGGAGAGTCACCTAGTGGTCAAAACGGTGATGCATCATTTTTCCTGGGAGGCGTAAAATGCGGACAACGTATGACGAAGCTGACGATATTTTGGTGATTCATCTGTCAGAGAAACCTATCGCAAAGGAGGTTTCTCAAGATTGGAATACCCATATTAGCTATGCAGAAGATGGCACCGTCGTAGAAGTGGTTATTATCGAAGCCTCAAAACAAGGCGCATGGCCGTTGCTACGCAGCCATGCAGCCTGATGTTAGGCGGTCAATAATTTAGCGATTGACGTAATATTTCGCGTACCGGGGCGGTTTTGGGGCGGACGTTGCGCCAGAGAAAAAACGCCTCGGCCGCTTGCTCGACCAGCATGCCCAGGCCATCGAGCAGCTTAGCGCCGCGCGGGCCGGCCCACTGCAGAAACACCGTCGGCTCGACGTCGTACATCATGTCGTAGGCCCAAGCCCCCTTGGCGAAGATACCTTCCGGCAGCGGCGGTAAATCCCCCTTCAAGCTGGCGCTGGTGCCGTTGATGACCAGGTCGAACTCACCGTCAATGGCGTCGTACCCGCCGCCTGAAATGTTGCCCAGGTCGGCGAAGTCGCGCGCAAGCGAAGTGGCTTTTTCCGCGGTGCGGTTAGCTATGACGATCTCGCTGGGCATCTCCGCCAGAAGCGGCTCCAGCGCGCCACGCACCGCGCCGCCGGCACCTAGTATCAACACACGCTTATCTTTTAGCACCACTCGGTGGTATTCCAGATCCCGCGCCAGCCCCACCCCATCGGTGTTGTCGCCATAAAGGCGCCCATTGCCGCCCACAATCAGCGTATTTACGGCTTTGGCCCGCTTAGCACGGTGGCTTGTGGTGTCGCACAGGGCAAAGGCCTCCTCTTTGAACGGTACGGTCACGTTGGCCCCGCGCCCGCCTTGTGCGGCAAAGGCTTGCCAGGCACTGGCGAACTCGTCTTGGGGCACTTCGATGGCGGTGTACTCCATCGCCTCACCGGTTTGGTGGGCAAACTCGGCGTGAATCAACGGCGATTTTGAGTGTGTCACCGGGTTGCCTAATACCGCGTAGCGATCCGTCATGTGTCGGCTCCTGTTAAGTAAGTATCAAGCGTCGCTCGGGCTGGCCTCATCGAGCCAGTCGCGGGGGCGCAGAAACTCCTCGGTGAGGCGCGCCTCGGGGCTGCCTGGTTCGGGGGTAAAGCCATACTCCCAGCGCACGTAGGGCGGCATCGACATTAAAATCGACTCAGTGCGCCCACCGCTTTGCAAGCCAAACAGGGTGCCACGGTCCCACACCAGATTGAATTCGACATACCGCCCACGGCGGTAGAGCTGGAAGTCCCGCTCATGCTCGCTCCAGGCGTCGTGTTTGCGGCGCTCGACGATCGGCACGTAGGCATCCAGAAAACTATCGCCCACCGCCCGCTGGAAGGCAAAGCACTGCTCGAACCCGCCCGCGTTGAGGTCGTCGAAAAAGAGCCCGCCCACACCGCGGGTCTCATCGCGATGCTTGAGATAGAAATAGTCGTCGCACCAGGCTTTGTAGCGCGGATAGACCTCATCGCCAAACGGCTCACACGCCGCTTTCGCCACGCGATGCCAGTGCAGCACGTCCTCCATCACCGGATAAAACGGCGTGAGATCAAAGCCACCGCCAAACCACCACACCGGCGGCTCACCCGCTTTTTCGGCGATAAAAAAGCGCACGTTGCCGTGGCTAGTGGGGACGTGGGGATTTTCCGGGTGCAACACCCAGGAGACCCCCACGGCGTGAAAGCTGCGACCGGCAAGCTCGGGGCGCGCGGCGGTGGCCGAGGGGGGAAGCGTCGCGCCATAAACATGCGAGTAGTTCACGCCCCCCTTTTCGAATACGGCGCCGTTTTCTATTACCCGAGAACGGCCGCCACCGCCCTCTTCGCGCGTCCAACTCTCCTCTTTAAAGCCGGCCTTGCCGTCGACGGCGGCCAGGCCCTCGCAGAGGCGGTCCTGAAGGTCCAGCAGGTAGCGTTTAACGTCGTCAAGGTGCTCGTGAGCCACAGGTTGCTCCTGGCGTTGTCGTCATGGTGAATAGCGTTATTTCAGCTTACAGCGTAGCGCTCAAGCACGCAGCACCTGCCCGCTGACCAAGTCGCGAATGGTGCTGGGGCGCGGGTTGCCGCCTAGCTCGCCCGGCACCACCGCGCCGAGCTCGCTGCCAAAGATAGCGCTGACCTCGTCACGGCGCATCGCCGGCGGCTCGCTAGCCCGGTTGGCGGAGGTGGAGACCAGCGGCCCGCCAAAGGCGTCGCACAGCGCGCGCATCACCGGGTGGTCGGTGACCCGCAGGGCGACCCGGCTATGGGCGCCGCGCACCAATGCGTGACTGCGGCCATTATCCGGCACCAGCCAGGTGTTGGGCCCCGGCCAGCTGGCAACCAGCGGCGCGTGCAGCTCCAGCGGCAACCCTTCAAGCCACGGCTGAAGCTGTTCGATACTGCCGGCCACCAGAATGACCCCTTTTGCCGGGTCGCGGGCTTTGATGCGCATCAAGTGCGCCAAGGCTTCATCGTTATCCGGGTCGCAACTCAACCCCCACACCGCTTCGGTGGGGCAGGCGATCACTTGGCCCTGGCGCAGGGCGGAAACCGCGGGCGCAAGTGCCGCGAAGTCAGGGGGGTTCGGCATAGGGTCTCCTGGCAGTGTCCTGAAACGTGAGGGTAACCCTCACGCCTAGCGTCTAAACAAGGGGGACCAATCCTATCACGCGCGCGGCAAACGCACCCAGCCACCCGTTTGCTGCGCTACCCAGCCTTCTAGCTCCAGCATCAAAAGCCGCTGCTGGCACTCGCTGACCGAAATCGCCGCATTTTGCACCAGCGTATCAATTGGGGTGGGTACCTCACCGAGCGCTGTGAGCAGCGTATCGGGAAGCGGCTCATCGGCGCGCGGCGCATCCGGCACGGGGGCAGTGTGCTCAGCCTGGGCTGGCGGCATAAAGGCTTCAGCCCAGTGCTGCAGCTCATCAAGAATATCGCCGCTACTGCGGGCCAGGGTGGCACCGGTGCGCAAAAGCTTAAGGCAGCCGTGGGCCTGCAGGTTATGAATCGAGCTTGGAATGGCGAATAGCTCGCGGCCCTGCTCAAGGGCGAGACGGGCGCTAACGAGCGAGCCACTTTTCTCGGCCGCCTCCACCACCAGCGTGCCTAGCGAAAGGCCGGTAACAATGCGGTTGCGCCGGGGAAAGTACGCCGGGCGGGCGGCGGTGCCCAAGGGGTGCTCTGCGAGCACCAGCCCACCCGGCGTCTCGCTCAAACGCTGATACAGGTCACGGTGGCGCGCCGGGTAAATCACATCGATGCCGCAGGCGAGCACCGCGATACTCACCCCGCTGGCATCGAGTGCCGCCCGCTGCGCCAGGGCATCAATCCCGAGCGCCATGCCGCTCACCACGCACCAGCCGCGGCGGGCAAAATCGCGGGCGAAGGCTTGCGCATTGGCCGCACCCTCGGAGGTGGGTCGGCGCGTCCCCACCATCGCCAGCCCAGGCAAGCGAAGAGCCCCCAAATCCCCTTGCGCCCAAAGCAGCGGCGGCGGATCGGCAATTTCGCTCAAAAGCGCGGGCCACGCTGGGTGGCCGGGATACAGTAGCGCGCGGTTCGAGGCGGCGGCTTCCCAGGCGAGGTTATCCTCCACCGCTTTTTGTAGCGGGCTGCGCGTGGGGTGATCGAGCCACAAGCGCAGCTCAGACGCCGCCTGCGGGGGCAGTAGCGCAAGCCACCCATGCGGCCACTCGGGCCTCTGCTCGGCAAGCTTGGCGATACGCTGGGCACCCAGCCCGGGTAGCGCACTGAGTACCAACCACTCCTTGGCATACATTAAATGACTCTCCTGTATATTTGATAAGCGCGCCTATTGCGGGGATAGCACGCGATCACCCACTTCCAGCACGCGGGATGCCTCCATCACCAAGGCGTAACTAACGTGATCATAAGGTTTAAACACCATTAGCGTGCCGGCCTCTTCGGCGGGCAGCTGTAATACCTCCTGCGAGCGCGGGTCGTTGACGCGCTCCCCTTGCTGATCCACGCGTAGCACATGGCCCGGCTGCAACCCGTCTTGGGTACCCAGGTCAATCGCCACGACCTGCAGCCGGCCAATAAAGCGCACGCCGCCCGGCACGGCGAGAATCGCGCCGCTGACATCATTGCGCGGCGCGCGGGGCATAAAGTCATCGGGAAAGGGCGTGTCTAGCGGCAGCAGGATGTCATCGCTGCGCACTTCCAGCGCGGCGCGGCGCACGTCTAACTGGGCGATATCGCCCTCGCGGCGCACCAGCACGGCTTCGCCGACGTTGATCAACTCAAGCCCCAGGGATTCACCATTCGCCCCCATATAGCGCTCCCCCGGACGATATATCCCCAGCGGCTCGCCACGCACGATTTCACCACGTACCGGGCGACCGGTTTCGCCGCGTGGCTCGGTGAGACGCGCGTAGATCATATCGCCGGCACCGCTCACCAAGCGTGTCTCGTCGCCGGCCACCACATAGGCGAGCTCGTCTAGCGCTTCGGCGCTATCGACGATGCGGTGCTGGCGCAAAAAGGCCTCCACCACCTCTTGGGGTAACGGTTCAATGGCTTCACGATGGGGCAGCGTGCGCACCTCGGGAGAGAGCTTCACCACGCGCTTGCCGCGTTCAAGCACAATACAGGGTGCGCCCTGGCAGTCGCGCAGGGTGAGCGTGTCGCCGGGATAAATAAGGTGCGGGTTGTTGATTTGCGGGTTTTCACGCCACACTTCCGGCCAGTGCCAGGGCGCGTGCAAAAACCGTCCGGCGATGTCCCATAGCGTGTCGCCCGCCTGCACCGTATAGCGTTCGGGGGCCGTGTCGCGCAGCCGCTCCCACGCGTGAACAGGCGCGGCCAGGCATGCGCTTAAAAGCGCCACGGCGCTTACCCTTTGCCACTGCCGGTGGGGACGTCGCCGCCCTGCGTCTTGAACCCTTGCCATGCGCTCTCCCATTGGCCTATGTACCGTTTAGCGCCCAATGCCGAGCGCTTGCTAGCATGATATAGTGAACGGTAACCATGAACATAGGCCATGCCCCCAACGCACCGCCTTGTTCGCTTTAACTGCCTACATTAACGACTCCACATAACGGTATTGCAACGCCATGGCTATACGTCCCATCCTAGAGTATCCCGACGAGCGGCTGCGCACCAAGGCGGTGCCGGTTGAGCACGTTGACGCAGAGGTGCAGCAGCTTGTCGACGACATGATCGACACCATGTACGACGCCCGCGGCATCGGCCTTGCCGCCACGCAGGTTGACGTTCACCGCCGCGTGGTGGTGATGGATGTCAGCGACGACAACAGCGCGCCGCTGGTGCTGATCAACCCCCGTTACACGCCGCTTGGCGACGTCAAAGAGCCGCTCTCCGAAGGCTGTTTGTCGATTCCCGAATATTACGCCGAGGTGCCGCGTTACTTGAAGGTGACGCTAAACGCGCTGGATCGCAACGGCGAGCCTTACGAGCTTGAAGCCGAGGGCCTGCTGGCACACTGCATTCAGCACGAACTCGACCACCTTGAGGGCGTGCTGTTTGTCGATTACCTGTCGCCGCTCAAGCGTAACCGCGTCCTCAAGAAGATGCAGAAACGCCACAAGCTGGCGCAGGATGCCTAAGCATGTCATCACTGCGCGTTATTTTTGCCGGCACGCCGGACTTTGCCGCCGCAAGCCTTGAGGCGCTGTTGGCCAGCCGCCACGAGGTGGTGGGCGTTTACACCCAGCCCGACCGCCCCGCTGGGCGCGGGCGCAAGCTGACCCCGAGCCCGGTCAAAAAGCGGGCGCTTGAGCATGCCCTGCCCGTTTTCCAGCCGACATCGCTGAAAGATCCCGACACTCAGGCGGAACTCGCCGCGCTGAATGCCGATGTCATGGTGGTGGTCGCGTATGGGCTGTTGCTTCCTCAAACGGTGCTGGATATTCCGCGCCTGGGGTGTATCAACGTTCACGCCTCGCTCCTGCCGCGTTGGCGCGGGGCGGCGCCGATCCAGCGCGCCATCGAAGCGGGTGACCCTGAATCGGGCGTGGCAATCATGCAGATGGACACGGGGCTGGATACCGGTGCGGTGCTCAGCGAGGCGCGCACGCCGATCACGCCCACCACCACCGGCGGCGAGCTGCACGACACCCTGGCAACGCTTGGCGCCACCGCGCTGATTGAAACGCTTAACGCCCTGGCAGACGGTCAGGCAAGCGCCACGGCGCAGCCGCAAGAGGGGGTGACCTACGCGGCCAAGCTCTCCAAGGCCGAGGCCGAGCTTGACTTCACCCAGCCGGCGGCGGCGTTGGCGGCGAAAATTCGCGCCTTCAACCCCTGGCCCGTGGCGTGGTGCGCGCTGGGCGACGAGCGTTTGCGCCTGTTGATGGCGAGCGCCGAGGAGGAGCCCAACACTTCCACTGCCGCCGCTACTCCCGGCACGCTGCTTGAACCAGGCCGCGACTGCTTGCGTATCGCCTGCGGCAAAAATGGCGATGAGGTGCTACAAGTACACACAGCACAGCTACCCGGCGGCAAGGCGATGGCGGTGCGCGACTTGCTCAATGCCCGTCACGCGCATTTGGCACCCGGTCGCCTTCTTGGCAATGTGCATAACAATACGCCGTAAGGAGACGCTTGATGAACTCACCGCGTAGTCCCCAAACCGGCAGCGGTCAGGAAGTTCGCGCCGCCGCTGCCCGCGCGCTCACACCGGTCTTAAACGATCAGGGCTCGCTTGCCGGGCTCGATGAACACAGCGTGATCACCCGCGATCGTGCGCTGCTTAAAGAGCTCTGCTACGGCACCTGCCGGCGTCTGCCGCGCCTGGAGGCTCTCGCCCGCGAGCTACTTAAGCAGCCGTTCAAAAAGCGTGACATGGATATTCAAGCGCTGCTGCTGTTGGGGATCTATCAGCTGCTCTATATGCGCATTCCCGCCCACGCGGCGGTGGGGGAAACCGCCGGCGCGGCGCGGCTTTTAGGCAAGGAGTGGGCCACCCGCGTGCTCAACGGCTGCCTGCGCCGCCTACAGCGCGAAGCCGGCGCGCTGCAGGCGCGGGTCGACCGCGACCCTTACATCGCCCTGGAGCACCCGCCGTGGCTGTTGACCGCGCTACGCGAGGCGTGGCCCAATCATTGGCGCGATATCGCCACGGCCAATAATGAGCCTGGCCCCATGACGCTGCGCGTCAATCAGCACCATAACGACCGCGAGGCATACCTTGCCAAGCTCAATGAGCAGGGCCTGGACGCGCACCTCTGCGCCCACGCGCCCGACGGCATTACCCTGGACACGCCCTGCGACGTCAGCGCACTGCCCGGTTTTGCCGAGGGCCTTGTGAGCGTGCAGGATGAAGCGGCGCAGCTCTCGGCCGCGCTGTTGGGTCCGGCAATCGCGCCGCGCCCCGGCGCCCATGTGCTCGACGCCTGCTGTGCCCCGGGCGGCAAGACCGCGCACCTGCTGGAGCAGTTTGAGATCGCCCTGACCGCGCTGGATAGCGATAACCAGCGCCTCGCCCGCGTGGAGGACACCCTGACGCGCCTAGGGCTTGAGGCGGAGCTTCGCCACGGCGACGCGACTCGCCGCGACTGGTGGCAAGGCACCGCCTTCGACGCCATTTTGCTTGATGCGCCGTGTTCCGGTACCGGCGTGATTCGCCGCCACCCGGACATCAAGAAGCTGCGTCGCAAAGAGGATATCCCTGCGCTTGCCAAGCTGCAGGCACAGCTTTTGGATAACCTTTGGGCGCTGCTCAATGAGGGCGGCACGCTGCTCTACGCCACCTGTTCGGTGCTGCCCGAGGAGAACGCCGACCAGATAGCGGCGTTTTTACAGCGCACCCCGGATGCCCGCGTCACCACGCCAACGGAAGTCGCGTGGGGAGAAGCCAGCGGTGCGGGGCGGCAACTTTTCCCGCAATCTCACAGTCACGATGGCTTTTTTTATGCCAGACTAGAAAAGCGAGCCGCGGAATAAAGCGGCAACTTTTCATCACCCTAGATCCCTTTACGTGGATCAATGCACTTTGGAAAACGCTTTACGGATCACTTCCCGAATAAGCCATACAGATAAACAGGAGCGACGTATGAGCCATCATACCTACAAGCACATTGAGCTAACCGGTTCCTCAGAGAAGAGCATGGAAGACGCGGTGCAAAACGCCATCGGCAAAGCTGCCGAATCGGTAAAGCATATGCGCTGGTTTGAGATGGTCGACACCCGTGGCCATATTGAAGATGGCCGTGTTGCCCACTGGCAGGTAACGGTGAAGGTCGGCTTCACGCTGGAATAACCCCCTCCCCCTGCTTTTTTGGCGGCGGCTGGTTTACACTAGCCGCCGCTTTCTATTGCAGCGCAGCGTTTGCGCACTAACGGGACGGCAAACTGATGAAAATCATCATTCTCGGCGCCGGCCAAGTCGGCGGCACCTTGGCGGAGCACCTTGCGCGGGAAGAGAACGACATTACCGTGGTCGACACCGATGCGAACAAACTGCGCGAGCTGCACACCAAACTCGATATTCGCACCGTTACCGGCGCCGGCTCCTACCCCATGGTGCTGCGCCAAGCGGGCTGCGAAGACGCCGACATGCTGATCGCGGTGACCAGCGCCGACGAGATCAACATGATCGCCTGCCAGGTGGCGCACACGCTGTTTCGCACCCCCACCAAAATCGCTCGGGTGCGCTCGACCGCTTACCTCACCCGTAAGGGGCTTTTCGCCCACGAAGCGATCCCCATCGATGTGTTGATCAGCCCCGAACAGGTGGTCACCGACCACGTGCGGCGTTTGATCGAGCACCCTGGCGCCCTTCAGGTACTGGAGTTCGCCGGCGGCCTGGTGCAGCTCGTCGCGGTCAAAGCCTTCTACGGCGGCCCGCTAGTGGGGCAGGACCTGGCCTTTTTGCGCCGCCACATGCCCAACGTCGATACCCGCGTGGCGGCGATCTACCGCCGCGACCGGCCCATCATCCCGCGCGGCGACACCGTGATCGAAGCCGACGACGAAGTCTTCTTTATCGCCGCGCGGCGCGATATTCGCGCGGTGATGAGCGAGCTGCGCCGTGTCGAACGCGACTTCCGGCGCGTGGTGATCGCCGGCGGCGGCAACATTGGCGAGCGCCTGGCGGAGCATCTGGAGCACAGCCATCAAGTCAAAATCATCGAGCACAGCCTGGAGCGCTGCACCCAGCTCGCCGAACGCCTCGACCGCACCGTGGTGCTACACGGCAGCGCCACCAGCAAACGCCTGCTGGAAGAGGAGAATATCGAGGATTGCGATATTTTCTGCGCGCTCACCAACGACGACGAGGTCAACATCATGTCGTCGCTGTTGGCCAAGCGGCTGGGGGCGAAAAAAGTCCTCACCCTGATCAACAACGCCGCTTACGTGGACCTGGTTCAGGGCGGCGATATCGATATCGCTATCTCGCCGCAGCAGGCCACCATCGGTAGCCTGCTGACCCACGTGCGTCGCGGCGATATCGTCAACGTCCACTCGCTGCGTCGCGGCGCCGCGGAAGCGATCGAAGCCATCGCCCACGGCGACCGGCAGTCGTCAAAGGTGGTGGGACGCACCATCGGTGAGATTGACTTACCCGAGGGCACCACCATCGGCGCCGTGGTGCGCGGTAAAGAGGTATTGATCGCTCACGACGATGTGATGGTGGAGTCCGGTGACCACGTGATGCTGTTTGTGATCGACAAACGCCGTATCCGCGACGTGGAGCGGCTGTTCCAGGTCGGGCTGACGTTCTTCTAGGGAGTCAAGGCTGATGAGCCTGCGGGTAATTCTGCGTATTTTGGGGCTATTGCTGATGCTCTTCAGCCTCACCATGATGCCGCCTATTCTTATTTCACTCTGGTTTCATGATGGCGTGTGGGATGCGTTTATCATCGGCACCGCGATCACGGTGCTGACCGGGCTTTTGCTCTACCTGCCCAACCGCCACGAACGCAAGGAGCTGCGCATTCGCGACGGGTTCATTATCGCCGCGATGTTCTGGACGGTGCTGGCGCTGTTCGGTTCGCTGCCGCTGATGCTCTTCGGCGAGCAGGCGCTATCACTCACCGATGCGGTGTTCGAGTCGTTCTCGGGGCTCACCACCACCGGCGCCACGGTCATCACCGGCATCGATTTTCTGCCTGAATCGATTCTCTACTATCGCCAGCAGCTGCAGTGGCTTGGGGGCATGGGGATCGTGGTGCTGGCCGTGGCGATTCTGCCTACCCTGGGCGTGGGCGGCATGGCGCTTTATCGCACCGAGATCCCGGGGCCGCTTAAAGACTCCAAACTCACTCCGCGCATCACCGAGACCGCCAAGGCGCTGTGGTACATCTACGCCACGCTTACGCTCACCTGCATGATCGCCTACATGGCCGCGGGCATGAATTGGTTTGACGCGCTGGGGCACAGCTTCTCCACCGTGGCGATCGGCGGTTTCTCCACTTACGATGCCAGTATCGGCTACTTCGACAGCGCCACTATCGAGCTGATTTGCGTGACGTTCATGCTGATTTCCGCGTTTAGCTATAGTCTGCATTTCATGGCATGGCGCGAAAAAAGCCTGACCCACTACTTTCAAGATCCCGAAGCACGCTTTCTGCTGCTGTTTCTGCTCGGCCTGACCGTGATCACGGTCGTTTCGCTTTGGCTAACCAATACCTACGATACTCAGCGCGGCTTGCGTCACGGCCTGTTCCAAGTGGTTTCCGTGGCCACTACCGCAGGCTTCGGGGTAGCCGACTTTTCCGCCTGGCCGGGTGCGCTGCCATTTCTGCTCTTCGTGGCGGCCTTTGTCGGTGGTTGCTCGGGCTCCACCGGCGGCGGGATGAAAGTCATTCGGATTATTTTGATCTTGAAGCAGGGCATGCGCGAAGTCATGCGGCTCATCCACCCCAACGCGGTCATCGCCGTCAAGGTGGGCAAGGTCAGCGTGCCGGATAGCATTGCCCAAGCCGTGTGGGGGTTTTTCTCAGCCTACGTCATGCTGTTTTTCTTGATGCTGGTTGGCGTGATGGCCACCGGCGTGGATCAGGTGACCGCTTGGTCTACCGTGGGTTCCGCGCTCAACAACTTAGGCCCCGCACTTGGCGAAGCGAGCGGTCACTACGGCAATATGCCCCTGCTTGCCAAGTGGATTTTAGTGCTCGCCATGCTACTGGGCCGCTTAGAGATCTTTACTATTTTAGTGCTGTTTACGCCCGCCTTCTGGCGCCGCTAACCCCATGGCATGCTAGCTTTTTTCTATTTTTATCGAGTGCTGAATGAGCCCAACAGATACCGTATCCCCGCTTCCCGCCACCAGCGGGCCGCTAAAAACCTTCACCATTGGTGACACCCGCTACACTTTACTGGGAACGGCGCACGTCTCCTCGGAGAGCGCCGACGATGTGCGCCAGCTGATTGATACCGGCGAGTTTGATGCCGTTGCCATTGAGCTCTGTGATGCCCGTCACCACAGCATGGCCAACCCCGACGCCATGGGCGAACAAGACCTGTTCCAGGTGTTCAAAGAGGGCAAGGCGGGCATGGTCGCTGCAAGCTTGGCCTTAGGGGCATTTCAGCAGCGCCTTGCCGAGCAGTCCGGCATCCAGCCGGGGGCTGAAATGCGCGCCGCCGTGGACGAAGCCAAACGCCGCGACCTGCCGCTTTTGCTGGTGGATCGCGACGTCGGCATTACCTTAAAGCGCATCTACCGCAATGTGCCGTGGTGGCAGCGTTTCTCTCTCTTCTCGGGGCTTATGGGTAGCGTACTGTCACGCCAGAGCGTCTCTCAGGAGGAGATTGAAAAGCTCAAAGAGGGCGATATTCTCGAAGCCACCTTTAGCGAGTTCGCCGCCGAGTCGGAAGCACTCTACACGCCCTTGATTCGCGAACGCGACCGCTACATGGCGCTGCGTCTGGCCGAAGAGGCTCCACCCGGGCGCTATCAGCACGTTTTGGTGGTGCTTGGCGCGGGGCACTTAAAAGGCACCGGCGAACACTTACAAGCGCCCCTGCCAACGACACCACGCGACGAGCGTGAAGCGCTGGAAGCCACGCCCCCGCCTTCCAAGGTGTGGAAAGCCCTGCCGTGGATCATTACCGCGCTGGTGCTCATCGGCTTTGCCATCGGCTTTTCGCGCAATACCGAGCTCGGCTGGCAGCTTGTGCTGGAGTGGTTTTTGATCAACGGGGTGCTCTCGGGCGCGGCGACGATCATCGCCCTCGCCCATCCGGTCACGGTGGTCGCGACCTTTTTCGCCGCCCCGCTCACCTCGCTCAACCCCACCATCGGGGCGGGTTTTGTCGCCGCCGGGGTCGAGCTTTTGGTGCGCAAACCCAAAGTGCGCGACTTCTCCACGCTGCGTCATGATGTCGTGCATCTCAAAGGCTGGTGGCAAAACCGCGTCTCGCGCACGCTTTTGGTCTTTATGCTCGCCACCCTAGGCTCCGCCGCGGGCACCTGGATTGCCGGCTTTCGCATCGCCGGCGCGCTGTTTGGCGGTGCGGCTTAACCTTGTGATGCGCGGCGCTCAAGCAGCCGCTGCATCGCGTCGGTGGGCGCGTCGATCTTGTGATAAAGCCGACTCGCCGCGTAGCTTGCGTTAAACGCATCGAAATAATCATCCAGCACCTCGGCGGCCTCTACATCGCCGCCTTGGCGCAGCAGCTCGGCGGCGACTTCGGCGGTACACAGATGCGCGCTGGAGGCCGGCTTGCGCAGCCGGTAGCGGGTTTCCCGCGCGGTGCGCAGCGGCAGCACCGGCAATCCATCGAGGTACGGGCTTTTGCGAAAAATCCGCCGTGCCTGGCGCCAGGTGCCATCGAGCAGAATATACACCGGCGTTTTACCGCTGGCTTTTGCCTGCGTCACGGCGTCAATCGACACCACGCGGTCTGCGTAGTCGGGTTGGTCATCGGGAAAGACCACAAAGGGCGCGAAGCGCGCATCTTCAAGCAGCGCGAGCAAACGCGCATCCGGCGCCGTGCGGTGCCAGGTAAACACCTCTGTTTGGGTCAGCACATCGCCGATCAACCGCCCGGTGTTGGTCGGTTTATGGTGCTCAAGCGGGTGCGTTAAAAGCCACACCCGTGCCACGCTTTCGGCGCTGACTTTATACGGGCAGAGGCAGTTCAACACCGGCAGATTGCACCCCTGGCAGCGCTCAACAAAGCTTCCCCGCGCTTTAAACTCGCGCCGAGGCGGCCGCGGATGCCCCGTCGCCGGATCGCGCCCGGTTGAGGCAGGGTGATCGATAGTATTATCGAGTGACGAAGGCATCGACGCTCCTGATAGAAAAAACGCCGCGAGTATAAAGCAAGCAGCGCTTAAGGCGCGAGAGAAGGCGCGCTAAATTGACCGGCGCCGCAAACGTTCTATGTTCATGGCAAGATAGATGACAAAGCGAGCCAACCAACATCGCGACAGAGGAGACCATGATGCGTACCCCTCAGCCCGAGACACTCTATTTTGATAGCGACGAGAGCAGCGGCTACCCTAACTCTCCGCTACCCGTGCTGCTCTACCGCCAAGTCATCGACACTCGCGATGCCGAGAAAGGGGCCACTACCTTTGAAAACATGTTTAAGCGCCACGGCTGGCCGCCGGCATGGCGCTATCACCTGTTTGCTTTCGATCATTTCCACTCCACCGCCCACGAGGCGTTAGGTATCTTTCGCGGGCAAGCCAGAGCACGGCTCGGTGGCCCAAACGGTCGCGAGCTGACGCTTGACGCCGGCGATGTGCTGGTGCTTCCCGCGGGCGTTGGCCATGCCAGCCTAGAGGCAGACGCTGATTTCTGCATGGTAGGCGCCTACCCACCGGGGCAGACCCCTGAAATAGAGCGGGGCGACCCCGCCGAGCTTGCGGCAGCAAAAGCCCGGGTGGCGGCCGTGGCAATGCCCGAAGACGACCCGGTAGGCGGCCCGCTGATCCCCCTGTGGGGGGAAGTGTCTTAGTAAGGGCTGACTATCGAGTCTTTATTTTGGAGAGGAATAAAAGATACCTCAGCTGGCTCACCCAAGCAGCACCGTATAACGTGTGCTGCGTCCACCACCGGGTAGCTTATATAGGCAACCTTTTTCTACCAACTCGGCCAAATCCCGCGTTGCGGTGGCCTTACTCACCTTCGCCAATGACTGGTATTTACGCGCATTGATGCCCTGCGTAAATTCCTCACCCGCCGTATCCAATAAGCGATTCAGCACCTTGACCTGACGCTCGATCAGCACCGTCGTGGCATGTTGCTGCCAAAAAGCGGCTTTCATCAGCACGCGATCGATCCTCAATAGCGCCTGTTCAAGTGCCTCTTTCAGCGTATCCAGGAACCACAGCAACCAAGGCGTGATATCGAGGCTACCTTTCTGAGCGCTTTCAAGGTGATCGTAGTAGGCGTTGCGTCGCGACATGATGGCCGCACTCAAAGAGTAGAAGCGAACGGATTGCCGTTCTGCTTGTGCCAGCGCTCGATCTGTCACGGCGCGGGTGACACGCCCATTGCCATCATCAAAGGGGTGCAACGTGATCAACCATAGGTGGGCAATACCGGCGCGCACCAGCGTATCAAGGCCTTGAGGCGGATAGTTGAACCACGTAATAAACGCATCCAGCTCAGCATCCAACTGAGCCCGGGGCGGGGCTTCAAAATGCACATTCGGCCGATCAAGCCGCCCCGATACCACTTGCATGGGGTGATCACCACGCAGCTGCCCTACACGTACATTGCCAAGCACGCCGGGGCCTTGCACAAAAAGCATCGATTGCCAGAGGCAGAGTTGTTGACGCGAAAGCGGCTCATCCAACTGATGCGTGGATTGCAACAATAGCTCGACCAACGCCTCCGTTTCGGGTGTTGTTCGGGTGGATAGACCGGCCCGATCCAATCCTAACTGGCGGGCAACGGAAGACCTCACTGAGCCAACGTCCAGACGTTCGCCTTCGATTTCACTGGTACGAAGTGCATTCTGGATAAGCGCATCCATTTCCACGTCCAGATCGGCCTGACCGGGTGCGGCCTCGGTTTTGCCCAGCACTCGACCCTGCAGTAACCGTATGACATTCAACGTGGGCCGGAGCGCGGATTCGTCCCACTCAAAACATGGCCAATTACGCTGTTCCCAGATGTACATGAGCCGATTACACAGCCTATTCAGATCACATTATGAGCCGATTATGCGTTAGATTCGGCTCATAGGCTAATCAGGAGCTTGTTAGGGTAATTAAGTAGGGTTTAAGCAACTAGCGCCTTGAACAATAAAGCCTGCCGATAACGGCAGGCTTTATGAAGCAGATGATGCAGCGGGCTAGGCGTTTTCCTCGACTCTACACGGCGATCATTCCCACTCTATCGTCGCGGGTGGCTTGCTGCTCACGTCATAAGTGACGCGGGAGACGCCCTCCAGCTCGTTGATGATGCGGTTGGAGACTTTTTCTAAAAGCTCGTAGGGCAGGTGCGCCCAGCGGGCGGTCATGAAGTCGATGGTTTCCACCGCGCGTAGCGCGATGACCCATTCGTAGCGGCGACCGTCGCCGACCACGCCGACCGATTTCACCGGCAGGAAGACCGCAAACGCCTGGCTGGTCTTTTCGTACCAGCCGGCGTTGCGCAGCTCCTCGATGAAGATGGCGTCGGCGTCGCGGAGGATGTCGGCGTACTCTTTTTTGACTTCGCCGAGAATCCGCACGCCCAGGCCCGGCCCGGGGAAGGGGTGGCGGTAGACCATGTCGTAAGGTAGGCCGAGTTCGACACCGAGTTTGCGCACCTCGTCCTTGAACAACTCGCGCAGCGGCTCGACCAGCTTGAGCTTCATGGTTTCCGGCAGCCCGCCCACGTTGTGGTGGGATTTGATCACGTGCGCCTTGCCGGTTTTAGCGGCGGCGGATTCGATCACGTCCGGGTAGATGGTGCCCTGGGCGAGGAAATCAACGCCTTCGATTTTGCTCGCTTCGTCATCGAAAACGTCGATAAAGGTGTTGCCGATGATCTTGCGCTTGGCTTCCGGGTCCGCTTCGCCTTTGAGCTTGTCGAGGAACAACTCTTCGGCGTCCACGCGAATCACCTTAACGCCCATGTGCTTGGCGAAGGTTTCCATTACCTGGTCGCCCTCCGCTTTGCGCAACAGACCGTTATCGACGAACACGCAGGTGAGCTGCTCGCCAATCGCCTTGTGCAACAGCGCGGCGACCACGGAGGAGTCGACGCCGCCGGAAAGCCCGAGCAGCACGTGGCGGTCGCCCACCTGCTCGCGCACGCGATTGACTTGATCGTCGATGATCTGCGCCGGGGTCCAGTTGCGCTCTGCCTGGCAGATCCCCAGGACAAAGTGCTCCAGAATCCGCTGCCCCTGCAGGGTGTGGGTAACTTCCGGGTGGAACTGCACACCGTAAAACTGCTTCTCCTCCCACGCCATCGCAGCGATCGGGCAGCTAGGAGTCGAGGCGGTCACGGTGAACTCAGCGGGCGCCTTGGCGACTTTATCGCCGTGGCTCATCCACACGTCGAGCAGGCCCTTGCCGCTGTCGTGGTCGACGTGGTCTTTAATGTCTTTGAACAGCGCGGTTTCCGCGTCGATACGGATTTGCGCGTAGCCAAATTCGCGCTGCTGGGAGCCTTCGACGCTGCCACCAAGCTGCTCGGCCATGGTCTGCATGCCGTAGCAGATACCCAGTACTGGAAGCCCCAGGGTAAACACGCACTCGGGCGCGCGGGGCGAATTAAGCTCGATCACGGACTCCGGTCCACCCGCGAGAATAATGCCGTTGGGGTTATAGTCACGGATCTCCTCTTCGGTGATATCGAAGGCGCGAATTTCCGAGTAGACACCAATCTCGCGCACGCGACGGGCGATGAGCTGAGTGTACTGGGAGCCGAAATCAAGAATCAGAATTTTGTGGGCGTGGATATCCGTCATGGCATTTTCTCGTGGGTGACCGGGACCAAAAGCAAGCGGCGAGGGGTAGCCTCGCCGCCGTGTCATGCATTTGCGCCTAGCTTGCGCGGTAGTTGGGCGCTTCTTTGGTAATCTGCACATCGTGCACGTGGGATTCGTTGAAGCCGGCGCCGGTGATCTTGACGAACTCCGGCTTGGTGCGCATCTCCTGCACATCGCGGCAGCCGGTGTAACCCATGGAAGCGCGTAGGCCGCCCATCAGCTGGTGAACGATGGCGCCCATCATGCCTTTATAGGGCACGCGACCTTCAATTCCTTCCGGCACCAGCTTTTCGGCACCGGCGCTCTTATCCTGGAAGTAGCGATCGGCGCTGCCCTGACTCTGAGACATCGCCCCCATCGACCCCATGCCACGATACGCTTTGTAGGTACGGCCCTGGTAAAGCTCCACTTCGCCCGGCGCCTCTTCGGTGCCGGCGAGCAGACCGCCTACCATCACCGCGCTGGCGCCAGCGGCGATCGCCTTGGCCAGATCGCCAGAGTAGCGCACGCCGCCATCGGCGATCAGCGGAATATCGTAGGCCTCAAGGGCCGCCGCGACGTTGGAGACGGCGGTGATTTGCGGCATGCCCACGCCGGCCACCACTCGCGTAGTGCAGATCGAGCCCGGGCCAATGCCCACTTTCACGCCATCCGCCCCGGCTTCCGCCAGCGCCCGCGCCGCCTCGCCGGTGGCAATATTACCGCCGATGACCTGAACCTGCGGGAAGTGCTCCTTGACCCAGCGCACGCGGTCGATAACGCCTTGGGAGTGACCGTGGGCGGTATCCACGATCACCACGTCCACGCCGGCTTCGGCCAAAGCCGCGATACGGTCCGGGGTTTCCGGGCCGGTACCCACGGCAGCGCCGGCGAGCAGGCGGCCGTCGCTATCCTTCGCCGCGTTGGGGTAAGTGCGCGCTTTTTCGATATCCTGGAAGGTAACCAAACCACGCAGGTGGAAATCCGCGTCCACGACCAGCATCTTCTCGATCCGGTGCTCCTGCATTTTGGCCTTGATCTCTTCAAGGTCGGTGCCTTCCGGGACGGTGACGAGACGCTCACGCGGGGTCATGATATCGGCAACGCTATCGCCGTGATTGGGCTGAAAGCGCATATCACGCTCGGTCACCAGGCCCACCAGGGTTTCGCCTTCCACCACCGGGAAGCCAGAAAAACCGTTCTCCCGCGCCATGGCGAGCAGATCTTCTAGCTTGGCTTGGGGGCTGACGGTCACGGGGTCTTTGACGATCACGCTTTCGTGCTTTTTCACCTTACGCACTTGTGCCGCTTGCTGGGCAATCGACATGTTTTTGTGAATGATGCCGATGCCACCCTCCTGGGCCATCGCAATCGCTAAACGCGCCTCGGTGACGGTATCCATCGCCGCGGAGAGCAGCGGAATGTTCAGCGAAAGGTTACGCGTCAGGCGGGTTTTTAGGCTGACATCCTTGGGCAGGACGTCGGAGAAGCCGGGAATCAGTAATACGTCATCGAACGTAAGTGCTTCTTGAGCCATACGTAGCATAGCGGCAACACCCAATGTTGAAGTGGGAAGATGGGGCGTGAAAGGTTAATCGCGTATTATAACGCCTATGCAACCAAGGCAGCAATGCAAGCACGCCGTGGCTGCGTGGCGTTTACCTTCGCCGAAGGCGCTGCGACAAATGCTACTCTAAGAGGTAACGACGCCTTTAGATGTCAGCGCAAAATGGCCAGGATTTATCATGGAAAGAAATCGCGTTCTTGAACTACTAAAGCTCAGCAAATCAGAGTTGCAAGCTCGCTACGGCGTCACTCGGCTGGCCCTTTTTGGTTCCACCGCCCGAAATACAGCCACGGGGGCAAGCGATGTGGATATCCTTGTTGGTTTTGACGGCCCGGCAACATCCAAACGCTACTTCGGTGTCCAGTTTTACCTTGAAGACCTACTTGGCTGCCCTGTCGATCTTGTCACAGAAAAAGCGCTTCGCCCGGAGCTACGCCCCTATATCGAGAAGGAGCGCGTTAATGTCTGAATCGCCAAAGCGTGAATGGCGCTTTTACCTCCAGGATATGGCCCACTTCGCCGGTAAGGTACTCACCTATACCGAGGGTCTCGACCAGGCTCGCTTTGTTGCAAGTGGCATTACCTACGACGCCACCCTTCGTAACCTAGAATTGATTGGTGAGGCCGCCACCCACGTTCCTCTCCATGTGCGGACCGCGTGTCCAGAAATTCCCTGGCGCATGGTGATTGCAACGCGCAATCGCTTAATTCACGGCTATTTAGGCATTGACGATGACACGCTCTGGAGCATCATTCGAGATGATATTCCCTCGCTTCTTACCATGCTCCACTCTTTAGACAGAGACGCATTGGCCGGGGATCCAGCGTCATGAAGCCAGCTGCCAAAGACGCTTTTTCCGTCAGCGAACTCAACCTCAAGGCGCGCAAGGCGCTGGAGCGGGATATGGGCGAGGTGTGGGTCGAGGGGGAGCTTTCCAATGTGTCGCGCCCGGCCTCGGGGCATGTCTATTTCACCCTAAAGGATGACCGCGCTCAGGTGCGCTGTGCGCTGTTTCGCAAGCAGGCGCGGTTTATCGCCACTCCCATGCGCGATGGCGATCAGGTCAAGCTGCGCGCGCGGGTCTCGCTGTTTGAGCCGCGCGGCGATTATCAGCTGATTGTCGAGGCGGTGCAGGCGGCGGGGCTGGGCGAACTGCTGGCCGCGTTCGAGCGTTTGAAAACCGCACTCGACGCCGAGGGGGTGTTTGCCAACGCGCGCCCGCTGCCCTACCCGCCGCGGCGGCTGATGATTTTAAGCTCCGCCACCGGCGCGGCGATTCGTGACGTGCTGGCCGTGGTCGGCGCGCGCTGGCCGCTTGTGGAGGTCACGCTGATCCCGGTGCCGGTTCAAGGCAGTGACGCCGCGCCCGCGATGATCGCCACGCTCGGGCTACTCAATCGCCAAACGCGCCTTGACCCTGAGCGCGACGCGGTACTCATCACCCGAGGCGGCCGCTGTCTTCTATACACATCCAGACGCTTTTAAGTGACATGTCGTGGTCGACGTGGTCTTTAATGTTTCTGCACAGGTTGGTTCCAGCGTCGCTACGGCTATGCGCCTTGTCAATTTTGCGTTCCTGTGAGCTTCTCCCGCTCCCCAACGCCGTCGGCGGCCGCCGAGCGCCTGGTGCCCGACCAGGACGCGCTCAAACGCCAACTAGAGGCCCAAGCGCAACGTTTGCAACGGGCCATGCAAACGCACCTTCAGCGCGAGAGCCAGCGGCTGGATAGCCTTCGCGCCCGGCTGCGCCATCCCGGTGAACAGCTCAAGCAGCAGCGCCAACACCTCGCCCATCTCCGCCAACGCTTAACGCGTGCCATCGATATGCGGCTGACGCGCCAGCGCGAGCGGGTAACGCAACTTGAGGAGCGGCTGGCAAGCCAGGAACTAAGCCGTTTGCACCGGGCGGAACAGGCGCGCATAAAGCAGTTAAGGCAGCGTTTGGGCAGCGCCATGCAGCGCGCGCTTGCGTCTGAGCAAACGCGCCTGACCAGTGCGGCGCGCGAGTTGAATGCGGTCAGCCCCTTGGCCGTGCTCGGCCGGGGCTATGCCCTGGCGCAAGATGAGAGCGGCCAGATCATTCGCCGCGCGCAGGATACGCGCCCGGGGCAGGCGCTTAGGTTGCGTCTCGGGGAAGGTAGGCTCAGTGTGGAAGTGAAACGGCGCTATAAACAATAGCGCCGTGTACTGGGTGAATCCGGATGATGTTGTATAAGACTACTTCTTGTCGGTGACGTCACTGCCCTTTCCGGCTTTGGGGTTCACGTGGTGCGTTTCGGGCCTAGGGTTGGCCTTGTCCTTTTCGGCTTTGGGGTTCACATGATGGGTATCGGGCATGGGATTGGCATCATCATAGTGATCTTCACGCTGATCTCTCTGATCTTTCTTTGCGTTCTCTTTGGGATCTGCACTCATAACAGTTATTGCCTCCAAACCGTCCGTAACGGATAGATAGGGTGCGTTGACTAGCCTGAATACGCGTTAGCTCACTTCACTATAGTCGTTTCCTCTGCGTTTGCCATCGACGCTAAATGCTCACCAGATGCCCTGCTGACAAGGCGTGATTTCGCCGGGCAGATAGCAGTGCCAAGTCGGCGCGCTCCCAAGCGTTATCACTACGCTGGCGAGGGTGTTTTCGTTATCTGGATCGTCAAGGGCACGGCGCAAAATAGGCAGCGCCTCGGGCGATTGATCGTGGAGAATCGTGAGAGGGTTATCCACGCCCTGGGCGAGCAACGCCTCACCGCGGCGCTGACGATCGGCGGATGAGCGCGTAATGCACTGCCTGCCCGGATGATAAAGCGCATGGTTGGCATGAATAGCCGGCGTGGAAAGCGTATTTACGGCGGTGTGTTCCGCGCCAAACTCCACGCTAACCATTGACGCGCCGGAGCGCTCGGCCAGGGTGATATGAAAGCCGGCGCAGCGATTAAAGCGCTCCAGCAGTGCCACGGCGTCTTTCACCGACCTCACGCGCAAAAGCGCGCGGCACACCACCATTCGGGGAAGCATCGGAGCAAGATTGGCAAAGCGCAGGTTATTGACCGCAAAGGCGAAACGTCCACGGCAAACGCCAACCGTATGCCCCGGCAGCGAGCCGGGGTAGCAGAATACGCTAAAAGCGCCCTCGTCTTGCGGCTGCGCCGTGACCCACAGGCAGCGCCCCTGAAGACACGGCAGGCCATCTTCGTTATGCGCCAGCACGCCTCCCGGCATCTGAACGCTGGTACAGCCATCGGCCTCCGTGGCCAAAAGCTCTCCCCGGCAGTTCCAGGCGAAGACCTCATCCAGCGGCAGCGCCAAGCCATCGGCAAGCCCACGAAGTTCCTGCCAAATAGCGGGGAAGTCGCGCTGGGTATTGGCGGCCAAGCGCGCTATCAGCGGCGCGTTTTGTCGCGCTCTCTCCTGAATGGCCTGCCAAGCGGGGTCGTGTACCAGCACGGCGTGAACGGCTTCAAGACCGTATTCACCCAGTTGACGGCCCATTGCATACGGAGTGCCGGCGATTGCTCGCGGCTCAAGGGCGTTCATCAGATTTTGCGCGGGATACCCGGTACTTCTAGTGCCGGGAGGAATAGCGCGTCGCTCGCAGAGCGACTGGGTTACGCCACCGTCTGTCCCGCGCCTCCTTTGTGGTGAATGGATGGTGTGTGGTGATAGCCGTAGCCATCACCGCGTTGGATCACGGTGCAGTGTTTGTGCGAAATGCCTTGCACGGCACCGTGGTCGGTCTGGATATTGAAGCTGCCGGTTTTACGCACGGCGACACGGCCGGTATGCGTGCCCGCTTTCTTGCCGCAAGGCACGACGGCCTTGACCATGTCGCCGGTCTGGAAGCCCTGCACCTGCTTCTGGCGCATCAGGTAGCCACGCGGAAAACCGTGTTTCGTTAAGCGGGTGCGCTGATAGCTGCCGCGTCCGGTGCATTTGATCGTCAGCGTCGGCACTGTCCAGTCGTGCAGCGTGTCGAAAACACCGACACAAGCCGCGTCCAGGGCATGGGTTTTGGGTATATCGAGGCGCTTACGGTTGAACTTGGTGCGACCACCCGTACCCACGGCCACCGGCAGGCCGATGGCGTTGAGCGCGTTGAACAGCGCCCAACGGGTGGCATTCACCGCGCTAGCATCCCGTAGCGGGCGTTTGAGTTCACGCTGCACGCGCTCCAGCCGTGCGTCAGCGGTGTGGCCGTTGGCTTTCAGGCGCTTTTTCAGGCCTTTGTCGGTGGCGAAAAAAGTCGCCAAGGGCAGTGAGTCCTTGGCCTGATTGCAGTCGTGGCAGGCTATCGTCAAGTTGCTGACCCGGTTCGATCCGCCGCTCGTGCGCGGCACCACATGCTCAATTTCCAGCGCAGTTTCCGTCGCTCCGCAATACGCACATTCCCGACCCCACTTCTCTAGCAGGTACTCGCGCACTTCGTAGCCCAGCAAGGTGCCTTGCTGGTACTCGACGCCGCTGATTTCCGGGTTTTCCATCTTCTGGGTATCAAAACGCACCAACTCCTGGCTGATGCCAGTGATCGGCGCCAGCCGAGACAGCCGCTCCACCCACGCCATGATCGTATCCACCCGGTGCTGCAAGCTGGGTGGCAGCCAGCCGGCTTTGCGCGTCCGGTTGTCAAAGCGCGGGGCTCGATAGCGCAGGTTCTTTGAGCGGCGACGCCGACGAAAGGCGGCGCGCTGCGCTAGTGCTTTTTTGATCTGAAAGCCACGATGCACCAGATCGAACAGACACAGCACATGGCACTGCTCACCGTCCGACTCGCGCATCAGCGCCAGCCCAGTGGTCTTGCTGCCGGGATCAATACCCAACCGTAGCGGCTGGGTATCGCCACCCACCCGATCTTTCAGCCGTATGCAGAACGGGTAGCGCTTATGCACCACGGCACGCCCGCGTTCTAGCAGCAACCGCGCGCGCTTTTCGCTGCACGGCATCAACGGACGCTTCTGTTTATCCAATACGAAAACCGCCATGTGATTTCCTCCTAAAATAGAACCCTTACGGGTCTGGTATCGCGGGGCTTGTGCCCCGTCTCCCCTCGGGAATGTCGATAACCGGCTCCTGCGTTTCCGCAGCGATCAAGACCTTCGGCGTTTTACCTTGCGCGTGCATGATCCTGACCTTTCAGTGCCCACCGCTGAGGAAGAACGGTGGGGTGAGTCTTGGCGACCTGTTATCAACGTAGCGGGCTGGTTACCGCTCTCCCTGGTCAACCGGGCTTGCTTTCACAAGCCTCTGCCTTCAGGCAGAGGTAGTTGACGTTAGCGCCTTGATCAAAACCTTGGATTTGCGCGCGTGGTTATAGGTCTCGCGTTTGAGCGGCGGTAAGTCGTCCAGGCTCGCCGGCGCAAAGCCGCGTTCGACAAACCAGTGCGCGGTGTGGGTGGTCAATACAAAGAGCCTGGCAATACCGCGACCCCGTGCGCGCTGCTCCACCGCCTCGACCAGTCGCTCGCCGCGCTCGCCGCCGCGATAGCTCGCGTGCACGGCCACGCAAGCAAGCTCGCCGAGATCAGCGTCGGGAAAAGCGTGCAGGGCGGCACAGCCAATGACCATGCCGTCACGCTCAATCACCAGGTAGTCGTCGATCTCATGCTCCAAACGTTCGCGGGAGCGGGCCACCAGCATGCCGCGCTGCTCAAGCGGTTCAAGCAGGTCCAAAAGCCCCGCCACATCGTTGAGCGTTGNGCGGCGCGTGGGGTGAAAAGGAAGGCGCGGCCCTTGGGGGGGGGCCTGGAGAATAAAGGTGTAAGGCCCGGGGGGTTTCTCTTATACCAACCAAGAGGGGGAAAAGAGACGGGCTCCACCGCCTCGACCAGTCGCTCGCCGCGCTCGCCGCCGCGATAGCTCGCGTGCACGGCCACGCAAGCAAGCTCGCCGAGATCAGCGTCGGGAAAAGCGTGCAGGGCGGCACAGCCAATGACCATGCCGTCACGCTCAATCACCAGGTAGTCGTCGATCTCATGCTCCAAACGTTCGCGGGAGCGGGCCACCAGCATGCCGCGCTGCTCAAGCGGTTCAAGCAGGTCCAAAAGCCCCGCCACATCGTTGAGCGTTGCCGGGCGTAGCTGCTCGTAACGGTGCTGGGTGATCATGGTACCCACGCCATCGCGGGTGAAGAGCTCGCCCAAAAGCGCATCATGGTTGCGCCAGCACAGCAGGTGCGCCCGCGCGACTCCTTCGCGGGCGGCGTGGCAGGCGGCTTGTAGGTGGCGGGCCAATTCGCTGCCCGGCGTGGCCTGGCTTAAGCGCGGCTCGGCTTCAAAGGGCGACAGCTGACGCAGGAGCGCACCGGACTCGTCCTCAAGCCCCTCCGACTCCCCGAGCAGAATCAGCTTGTCGGCTTTCAGTGCCACGGCGGCGTGCTGGGCAACCTCGGAGGCATCGAGATCAAACACCTCGCCGGTGGAGGAAAACCCCAACGGCGGCAGCAGCACCAGTGCGCCTTTGTCCAATAGCCCCTCGATGGCGCCCGCGCGCACTCGGCGCACCTCCCCGCTGTGGTCGAAATCAACGCCTTCGCGCACACCGAGCGGTTTCGCGGTCACTAGATTGCCGGAGATCACGTTGAGCTCAACCCCGTGCAGCGGCGTGCTGGGCAACCCCAGCGAGAGCCGCGCCTCCAGCCACAAGCGCTGACGCGCGGCGACCTGCTCGACGGTGGCCATGACCGCTCGGTCGGCCACCCAGCGGCCGTTCACGCGACGCGTCGTGACCTCCGCCGCCGCCAGCGCCGTCTGCACTTGGGGGCGAGTGCCGAACACCACCACGATGCGCACGCCCAGCGAGTGCAAAAGCGCCAAGTCTTGAATCAGCTGCTCGCCTCGCCCAGACGCCATGGCCTCCCCTTCGATCAGAATCACGAAGGTTCGCCCGCGGTGCGCATTGATGTAGGGCGACGCATTACGGAACCAATCAACGAAAGGGAAGCGTGTATCCAAGGGCCGCTCTCCGGCAGCAGGTGAATGAAATCGCGTGCCGGCTCAACCGACACGCTTACTTTAACAGAGCGCAAAACGTTAGCAGAGCACAAAAAAAAGCGGCACCCGTCTGACCCCGACAACGATCAGAAAGGTACCGCTTGGGCTGAGGGCATTAAATCGTTAGCCGAACATGCCCTTGAACATAAAGAAGAACAGAATCGACAACGCCGCGCCCGCGGGCAGGGTGATCAACCACGACATGGCGATGGTGCCAATCACGCGCATATTGAGTGCCGCCATACCGCGGGCAATGCCGACCCCAAGTATCGCGCCGACCAGGGTGTGGGTGGTGGAAATCGGCAGCCCCGTGCCCGAGGCCAGCACCACCGTGGTGGCCGCCGCCAGCGTGGCCGCGAAGCCACGACTCGGGGTAAGTTCGGTAATGCCGGTACCCACGGTGGCGATGACTTTATGGCCGTAGGTCACAAGGCCCACGACGATACCGCCACCCCCCAGCACCAGCACCCACCAGGGCACCAGCGCAGCAGCTTCGATGGCACCGCCGCTCTGGACCACGCTAATCACCGCCGCCAGCGGCCCCACGGCGTTGGCGACGTCGTTGGAGCCGTGGGCAAACGCCATTGCGCAGGCAGTGAAGATCATCAGTACGCCAAAGGCACGCTCCACGTTGGCATAGCCGAAGTGGTCATCGCTGGATTTAACGTACGTCACACGGCGCTCCATCCACGCGCCCACGAACGCAAGCAAAAGCCCCAGAATGACCGAGATCACCAGACTTTGCGCGAACGAGAGATCCAGGCCAACGTGCTTAAGCCCCTTGGTCATGGTGACCATGGCCACCACGAAGCCCACTAGGAAGACATAGGCAGGCAGATATTTTTTCGCCGCCGCGAGCGGATCGCGGGCTTCGAACACCAAGTGATGCACTGACTTGAACAGCACAAAACCCACCGTGCCAGCCAGTAGCGGCGATACCACCCAGCTCGCGGCGATTTTGCTCACACCGCCCCAATCCACCGTGGCAGCACCCAAGCCCGCGACGGCAAAGCCGACGATGGCGCCCACGATGGAGTGCGTGGTGGAAACCGGCCACCCTTTCATCGAGGCGATCAACAGCCATGTACCCGCCGCCAGTAGCGCGGAAAGCATGCCGTAGACCAGAAGCTGCGGATCCTCCTGCAAAAGTTCAGGGTCGATGATGCCTTTACGAATGGTATTGGTGACTTCCCCGCCGGCAAGCCAGGCGCCGAGAAATTCGAATATCACCGCGATAAGAATCGCTTGCTTGATGGTGATGGCCTTGGAGCCCACCGAGGTGCCCATGGCGTTGGCGACATCGTTCGCGCCCACGCCCCAGGCCATAAAAAAGCCAAATAGACAGGCGAGGATGATAAAGACCTCGCCGTGCTGCGCAATAATTTGCATACGGCCCCCTTAGCGAGCGGTCAGAATCTGCAAGCGGCTACCCACTCGCTCGGCGCGGTCGGAAAGTTCGCCCACCCAATCGATAATCTTGTAAAGAAAGATCACATCCACCGGGGGCAATTCGCTTTCAAGCTCGAAAAGCTGGCGACGAATCTCCACCTGCTGGCTGTCCGCCTGGTGCTCCAGGGTGTGCAGCTCACGAATCATGTTTTGCATCACGTCCGAAACGTTGCGCCCGAAGCCGGATTCCAGCAGGTCTTTCAGCTCCTCCAGCGCCTCGCGCGCCTGAGCCACACACGCCACACTGGTATGCATGTATTGGCGCATCGGCTCGGCAAGCGCTTCTGGGATGCGCATTTTGCGCCCTAGCATGATGCCGGTGATATCACGCACCTTATTGGCGATTTTGTCCTGCACGCTAATCAGATCGAGCAGATCCGAGCGTGACACGGGCAAAAACATGGTGTTGGGTAGATTGAGGCGCAGCTCCGTTTTGAGCACATCCGCGTCGTGCTCCAACCGCGTGACGTTTTCACGCAGCTTGGCGGCCGTCTCCCAGTCGCCCTGAAGCGATGCTTCAAAGAACGGCAGCAGCTGGTCGGCACACTCGTTAGCCTTGACGATGTGCGCTAACAATGGCTGGAATGGCGAACGGCCAAACATTGCAGAAAAAGGATTGGAGGTAACCATAATGCCTTTTAGCCTGTTTTTGGGAAGCCTGAAAATGGCGGGCGCCAGTATAAAGATCGGCTCCGCCTCCGTCACAAAAAATTCACATTGTCATTAAAACTTAATCTTAGTGTCATACTTCGGAGGTGGCAAACGTCATGGATAATCCCCAACCCCCCGCCGCAGCGCCTCATGAGGTAGAGCTTAAGCTCGCCCTCGCCCCTAGCGGGCCTGCGCAACTGACCACGCATCCGCTTATAAATTCAGCCGCGCCGACACGGCTAACGCTGACCAACACCTACTTTGACACCCCCGATGGCGCGCTTGATGCCGCCCGCGTGGCGCTTCGGCTGCGCCACATCAATGGTCAAACGCTGCAAACGGTGAAAACCGCTGGGCAAGGGAGTGGCGGGCTCTCCTCTCGTGACGAATGGGAGTGGGAAGTGGAAGGCCATCAGCTCGACATCGCTGGGCTGAAAACACTGCCCCCTTTTCAAGCGCTCGATAATGACATCCTCGCCACGCTGGAACCGCAGCTGCGCACCGACTTCACCCGTACAAAGTGGGATATTCTCCACCTGGATAGCCAGGTAGAACTGGCGTTAGATGAGGGCGATATTGTCTGCGACGGTTATCGGGCACCGATTCTCGAAATGGAGCTTGAGCTTAAAAGTGGCTCTGCTGAAACGCTGTGGGACATCGCCGCGAAATTGGCCGCCGAGGTGGCGCTACGCCCCTCGGATAGCAGCAAAGCGGCACGCGGCACCGCACTTGGCCGCCAACACTGGCCGCTGCCTGAAGCCCACACGCCCAGTGAGTGGTTTCACCGCGCCACCCTGGCCTTGGATGCCTTTCACGACAACGGGCAGAGCGCGTTTCTCACCGCCGCTTTTGATGCGCTAAAGGCACTTGCCGAGCATCCCGCGCTCGATGATGCGCTACGCCCGCTGGCGCAAAAACTGCCCCAAGCGCTCAATCAAAACGGCCAACCGAGCACTGCCTACGGCAGCGCAGCACTAACGCTCGCCCGGCGAATGGCTTAACTCAACGCGTCACCTAGATACGGCGATGACCTAAGGAGAGACGATGAGCCTGAAACCCGCCGGCAATGGGCTGCGAACCCAGCTTTTCCACGTCATATTCGAATCCGACACACCGACCGCGAAAGGATTCGACATCGCACTGATCGTGGCCATCTTGATCAGCGTCGCCGCACTGCTGCTCGATAGTGTCGATGCCTACCATCAACGCTTTGGTGATCTATTTCTGCATATCGAGTGGGCATTCACGCTGCTTTTCACTATCGAAATAGGCTTAAGGATCTACTGCTTGGAGCGGCCTTGGCTCTATTTAAAAAGCTTCTACGGCATTGTGGATCTCATCGCGATCGTGCCGGCCTGGCTGGTCCTGGTGCTTCCCGGTGCGCAGGCATTGGTGATGATACGCGTGCTGCGGGTGCTGCGTATTTTCCGCATTCTGCGCCTAATGGAGTTTGTCGGTGAAGGGCGTTTGCTGATCGATGCGCTAAAGCGCAGCTTGCGGCAGATCATGCTGTTTTTTTCCAGCATCTTGATGGTGGTCACGCTTTTTGCCACCTTAATGTACGCCATCGAAACGCCCGAAGCCGGCTTTACCAGCATTCCGATGTCAATCTACTGGGCCATTGTGAGCATGACCACGGTAGGCTATGGGGATATCGTGCCGGTTACCCCGCTGGGTAAAGCCATCACCGTGCTGTTGATGCTACTGGGCTACTCGATTATCGCGGTGCCCACCGGGGTGTTTTCCGCGCAGGTGATTCGCTCGATTCGCGAAGAGCGCTACTCCGACGAGGCGTGCCCTGGCTGCGGCCATGACCGCCACGAAAAACGCGCCCGCTACTGCCTGCGCTGCGGCACGTGGCTGGATGAATATACGGAAGACCCGCGCTTGCGCGAGCCTTCAGCGCAGGAGGAGAAAAAGCCCGACACTTAAAGCGCTTGAAACGGTGCCACATCACCGCGCCCTTCGCGCACAATCTTGGGCGGCAGATCGCGTAAATCGATCACGCTGGTCGGGTCCAGGTGGCAGGCGCCGCCGTCAATCACCAGGTCCAGATGGGCGCCGAAGCGGTCGCGGATCTCTTCGGCGTCGGTCATGGGCAGCGTCTCGTCCACCGGAATCAGGGTGACACTCATCAGCGGCTCACCGAGGGCATCCAGCAGCGCATGGGTTATGCGATGATCCGGCACGCGCACGCCGATCGAGCGGCGCTTGGGGTGTAAAAGCAGGCGCGGCACTTCGGTGGTGGCCTCGAGAATAAAGGTGTAAGGCCCTGGGGTATGCGCTTTGAGCAGGCGAAAGACATCGTTATCGACTTTGGCATAGGTGCCAATTTCCGAGAGGTCCGAGCACACCAGGGTAAAGTTGTGTTTGTCATCCAGCGAGCGTAGCCATTTGATCTTTTCGATGGCTTTTTTTTCGCCCAGGTGACAGCCCAAGGCGTAGCCGGAATCGGTGGGGTACGCCACCACACCGCCCTTGCGAATAATCTCGGTGGCTTGGTCGATCAGGCGCTTTTGCGGATTTTCCGGGTGAATCTGAAAAAATTGGCTCATTTGTCAGCCTCCTTTTTGGCACTCAGAAGAAAACAAGGGATAGGGTAGTTCAGTCTAGCCGACAGCGCCGAGCGCGGATAAACGCGGATGGCACCACACCGGCGGCGCGGCGGTACGGGGCACAACGCTCATGCTGCCTGGGGCGGCGTGGCTACCGGGAAAGTGAAAATCGCTGCCGAGTGAGGCGTACAAATCCCGCTCAACCAGTTGACGCGCCAAGTCGCGGGTGGCGTCGGGGTTTTGCTGGCCGTTGACCAGCTCCACCGCTTGACCACCGGCCTCGCAAAAGGCATCCATCAACAGCCCGCGCTTACGCCGCGTTAATTGATAGCGCAGCGGGTGAGCGATCACCGCGACCCCACCCGAGCCTACGATCCACTCGACCGCCTGGCCGACTTCGGGCCACTGGGCTTTTACGTCGCCTTTTTTGCCGCTGCCGAGATAGCGCTTGAAGGCATCGGCCCAGTCCTTGGCCACGCCTTCAGCGACCAGGGCGCGGGCGAAATCCGGGCGACCCAGGGGGCGCTCGCTGCCGGCATGGGCGCGGGCTTTGGCGAGCGCATCGGGCAGGCCCATTTTCTCCAACCGCTTGGCGATGACCAAGGCGCGCTCGATTCGCGCTTGGCGCTGCTGCGCGAGCCCTTCGACCAGCGGGCCTTGCAAGCCGTTGGGCATCAGCGCCACGACATGAATCCCCACGCCCTGCCAGCGTGTGGATATCTCGCACCCCGGCAGCAAACCCACCCCGGCCTCGCGCGCGGCCTTTTCAGCCTCGTCGACGCCCGCCATGGTGTCGTGATCGGTCAGCGCGATATGGCTAAGCCCCCGCTCAGCGCACAGCGCCACGAGCGCCGCCGGCGAGAGTGCGCCGTCGGAGGCGGTGGAGTGCATGTGAAAATCGACGCCGTAGTGCTGATCAGCGGCAAGCGTTGCAGGAAGCGCGGTAATAGGCATGACGCCGTTGGAGGAGTTTGTCAAAATAGCGGCTCACACAGGGCGGAATATGCCGCCATAGTGCGTGCTGCCCACCAAAGGGTCAATGGCACGCTTTCGATATCAAGGAGTTATGCCCATGCTGTACGCCATTATCAGCGAAGACGTTGCCGATAGCCTAGAGCGGCGCTTGACCGCTCGCCCCGACCACCTCGCCCGTTTGGAGGCGCTGCGCGATGAAGGCCGCTTGGTGCTCGCCGGCCCGCATCCGGCCATCGATGCCGATAACCCCGGTGATGCCGGCTTTAGCGGCAGCCTCGTGGTGGCCGAGTTTGAAAGCCTGGACGCAGCGCAAGCCTGGGCGGATGCCGACCCCTACGTGATCGCCGGGGTTTATGCCCACGTCACGGTGAAGCCGTTTAAGAAAGTGCTGCCTTAACCGCGAGCGCGTCCGCGGTTATGCACCGCCCTTTTCCACAGTGGCTTTCTTCACAATGGCTGTGGAAAACTCTGTGAAAACTCGGCGGACGCCTTGCGCTAAGCCAGAAACAGCGCCCGGCGCATCAAATTGGTTATTTTTTAACCACACCACACCTTCCATAGCGCTTCTCGCCGGCGGAGACTTTTGTGCCCCCCTCTCACGTGACACCCTCCCATGACCCTTTGCGTTTTCCTCCGTTGCCCGCGCTCGCCACGCTACACGCACCGGCGCTGCAGTGGGAGAACGGCGCGCCTCACTCGCAAACCTTTAATGACGTGTACTTTTCCCGTGAAGACGGGCGCGCCGAAAGCGAGCATGTGTTTCTCCACGCCAACCGTCTGCCCGAGCGATTTGCCGCCTGGCGGCAGGCGCGCGCGTTCGTCATCGGCGAAACCGGCTTTGGCACTGGGCTTAACATGCTCTGCGCCTGGGCGTGCTTTGAGCGCCACGCTCCCGCCGGGGCACGCTTGCATCTTGTCTCCACGGAAAAATATCCCCTGCCGCGCGATGCCTTGGAGAGAGCGCTCAGCGCTTGGCCAACGCTTGAACGTTATGCCCAGCCGCTATGCGCGCAGTGGCCGGCGCCCGTGAGCGGTGTCCACCGTCTGCACTTAAGCGAGCGCGTAACGCTCGATCTGCATTTTGGCGATACCACTGAGCGGCTTGCGCTCCTCGACGGCCAAGTCGATGCCTGGTTTCTCGACGGCTTCGCGCCGGCAAAAAACCCCGAGATGTGGCAGCCGTCGCTGTTCCATGCCATGGCGGCGCGCTCGCGGCCCGGAGCAACCTTTGCCACTTTCACCTGCGCGGGCTTGGTCAAGCGCGGGCTGAAAGCCGCCGGCTTTGGCTGGCAGAAAGTGCCAGGCTTTGGGCGCAAGCGCGAAATGCTCGCCGGCCAGATCGATTCCCCGCCTGCGGATACACGCCGCCACGATACGCCGTGGTTCACCCCCCCCCCGCCCCAACCGGCCAAGCGCGTCGCGGCAATTGGTGCCGGCATTGCGGGGGCAAGCGTGGCTGCGGCACTTGCTCGACGCGGCGTGGCGGTCACGGTGGTGGAGAAAACCGCCCCGGCCGCGGGCGGTTCGGGCAATCGTCAGGGCGCGCTCTACGTCAAACTCGCCGCTGAAACCAACGCCCAAAGTCGGGTCTATCTCAGCGGGCTTGCGTACAGCCGCCGCTGGCTTGCGTGGCTCGACCCGACGCGGACGCTGTGGGGAGAGAGCGGCGTGCTGCAGCTGGCGCTCAATGACAAAGAGGCCAACCGTCAGCGCCGCTTTATCGAGGCGCACCCATTGCCCAACGCGTTGGTCACGCTCCACTCGCCACACGCGCTTGAAGCAACGGCGGGAGTCCCCGTGGAAGGCGAACAGGGGCTTTTCTACCCCCAAGCTGGCTGGGTGCGCCCCAAGCATTTATGCGAGCGCTTACTGGAAACGCCGGGGATTTGCTATCGCCAGGGCGAGGTGACGGATCTGCGTCGCCTTGACGACGGCTGGCAGCTGGTGATGGCAAGCGGTGACACCCTGGCGGCGGATCAGGTGGTGATTGCCAGCGCCCACCTCGCCAACCGTTTCGCCCAAACCGAGTGGCTCGCGCTGCAGCCGGTGCGCGGCCAGGTGTCAAGCGTGGCCCTGCCAGACGGCGTGAAAGGCCCTGACACGGTGGTCTGCGCGGGAGGGTACGTGCCACCCGCGCTGGAGGGGGTGCTCACCTTCGGTGCAAGCTTTGTGCCTAATAGTGACACGACATCGCTGCGTCGCGAGGAGCATAAACGCAATCTCGACGAGCTTCGCCAGAGCGTGCCCGCGCTTGCCGACGCACTGGAAAGCGCAGGCCTAAACGCCGAGGATTTCGCGGGCCGCGCGGCGGTGCGCGCGGCAAGCCCGGATAAATCCCCCTACGCCGGGCCCGTGCCCGACGCCGCTGCATGGCAAACCGATTACGCCGTGCTGGGTAAGGACGCCACCCGAGTACCGGCGCAGGCAGGCCAGCACCATACTGGGCTTTGGATCAGCGCGGCCCACGGCTCGCGCGGCTTGGCCAGCGCGCCACTATGCGCGGAAGTGATCGCCTCGCGCCTATGCGACGAGCCGCTGCCCCTTGAAGGGCCGCTTGCCGATCATCTGCACCCCGGGCGGCGCCTGATCAGCGCGCTGATTCGCCGTCAGGCGCTATCAAAGCCGGCGTAACCTCGCCGGGCTAACGCAAGAAATAGCGCTTAGGAGATAAAGTTAGGGCCGGGGCGGCCTAGGTGGTAACCCTGGCCGTAATCGATGCCCAGCTCCCGCACCGCGTTCATCACTGCCTCATCCTCGATAAATTCGGCGATCGTCTCGACCTGCAGGCTCTTGGCCAGGGTGACGATACTCTTCACAAAGGCCAAGTACTTGTCGTCGGTGATCATATTGCGGATAAATTCGCCCTCGATCTTGATCACGTCGATGGGGAACTGCTTAAGGTAGTGAAACGATGAGTACCCAGAACCAAAGTCGTCGATGGCGAAATTAAAGCCCTGCAGCTTGAGGTCGAGGACAAACTTCTCCAGTAGCTGCAGGTTGCTGACCGTTTCGCGCTCGGTGAGCTCAAAGACGATCCGCTGCGGGTCGATGGCGTAATCCAGTGCCAGTTGGTGAATGCGATTGATGAATTCACCAATGATCAGCGAGCGCGGCGAAAGGTTGATAAACAGCGTGCCGCTGTAGTTCTGGGCGTGAATCTGCTGAAAAGCCTTTTCGATCAGCAAATAATCCATGCGGTGGATCACCCCGATGCTCTCGGCGATATCGATAAACTCCCCGGCGGGCACGATGCGACCATCCTGCTCGATGCGCATCAAAAGCTCGTGAATCCGCGTCTCGCCGCTAACCACGTCCACAATCGGCTGGAAGTAAGGCACGATGCGCTCCTCTTCCAGCGCGTTAAGCACCATCTGGTTTTTCTCGCCGACTTCGCGGTAGATGGCCGCGACTTCGTCCTCCTCCGGTAGCGCGAGGCAGTTTTTGCCCTGTCGCTTGGCCTTGTACATCATGTTATCGGCGAGCAGGAACAGATCCTTCGGATCCTCGGCGTGCTCGGGGAAGACGGCGATGCCCACCGATGTGGTCGCCCGCACAGGGGAACCATCCGGCGCCATCAGCACCAGCTCGGCGAGCTCCCGGGTAATGCGCTGCGCCACCGAATACGCCTGCGAGGCGCCGGCGTCGGGCAAGATGACCGTGAACTCGTCACCGCCGTAGCGCGAGAGGAAATCCCCCGGCCGCACGGCCTCGGAGAGCGCTTTGCCAAAGGCCTGCAGAAACTGATCGCCGAAAGCGTGACCGTGGCGGTCGTTCACCAGCTTGAAGTTATCCATATCGAGCATCAAAAGGCTGAAGGACTCGTTATGGCGCCTGGCGCGCCCCACTTCGTAGTGAAGCAGGTCTTTGAACACGCGCTGATTGTGCAGCGAGGTGAGCGGATCGCGGGTGGCATAGAACTCAAGATCGCGGGTGTATTTGTAAATGGCTTTGACCGAGCCGACGAGATTCAAAAGCGTCGAGAGAATACCGTCGATGACGATATGGCGGATCGGGTCTTTGGCGATTTCCGACTGCACGCCAATGCCCACGACACCGCCGATACGCGGCGCATCAAGTAGTAGCGATTTGGTTTCAAGCTCGATCTCTTCCGGGCTGATGGTGATCGCCGGGCTATCCACGGCGCCGTTGTGCTCGACGCTGTGATGGGTGATGCGCACGATCGCTACGTCTTCCTGGAAGTGCGGATTCTGCTCTAGTTGGCGAGTGACAATGGACTCCAATAGCGTCCGGTCGCCTTTGGTCGGCTCGCGGTACCAGAAAATCTCTAGCTCATACCCCTCATCCTCTACCTGGAAGATGGTCATCAAGGTATGCGCGTCGATAATGGTATTGATATCGACGAGCAGATCCTTGATGAACTCGCGCCAGTCGCGCACCACGTCCGAGGTGATAATAAACTTGCTTAGAAGGCGAATCTCAAACTCAAGGATGTCTTTATCCACGGCGACGTTTTTCAGCCGCTGCGCCAAGGCGTTGATATCGCCAAAGGCGTGGTTAAGCTCATCAAAGGAGAGATCCACGTCGCTGACATCCAGGGTACGGAAATCCTTCACCGTGTTAACGGTGCTCAAGCGCTTGCGAAACAGATCCAGCGCCCGCTTGACCCGCCGCGCCGCCAGCGAAGAGACAAGCCCGGCGGCAAGCAACATAATCAACGACACAATCACAAACAGCACCACGTAGCCCTGACGCGCCTCAGAGGTCAGCGGACTCATGTCGTGCTGAATATCAATCACGCCCAGCACGTCGCCTTCCTCGGCGTTGGTGTGGCAAGCCAGGCACTCGGCGCGGGCGGTCATGGGGTAGATGCGACGGGTGATATTGTCATTGTAAGTGACGCTTTGTTCGCCCTCGGCGAAGGCGTTTTGAATCGGGCGATCCATCTCCGGCTGGGTAATATGGCCGTAAAGCTCCGCCACCAGCGCGCCGCGATAAATTTCGAGATCAAAGGGGGAGTTTTCGTGGGCCGATTTTGTTGCCTCGACAAAGCGCTCCAGCTCTTCCCGGTTCCAGCCGCGACGCATCACCTCAAACATAGAATTAAACGTTTGTTCGGCGATATTTTGCGATGTCTGCGACGCCTGCCGGCGCATGATGTCTTCGTACAGCAGCGAAGCCGCGAGCGTCACGCCTAAAAAGACGGCGAGTGCCGACGCCGAAATGACGCAAAAAACAAAGCCGCGCAGCGTGCTGAACGGCTGTAGAAGTCGGAAATACCAAGAGCGCATCGTAGCCTGTCGCTTTCTTAATTAAAATTATGTTTAAGTAAAAAGTACTAATACAAAGCGTAAAGGGCAGATTATGTCAGTCGTTAGGCGGGGATAAAGACGCTTTTGGTCGCAGAGCGGCAAAAGCGCGCCTGAGATTGATTTACATCAACTATAGTCACCTTCTTCTTCGTCATCGCCGACATCACGGCCAAAGCTTTGCCACTGCGACAGCGTCATCACTTCGGTCATTTCCAGCTCCAAGTCATGGGCAATGATCAAATCACCCCGCTCAAGCTGCTGTTTTAACTCAGCGACCCAGCCGCGCATCCCTTCGCCAGTATCGGTGGTGTCGTAGCCCTGACGGGTGACAAAGGTCTCCAGCAAGGCATCCAGCGTGTCGGCCGGCAGCATGCGGGCGGGGACTTGGATAAATCGGCTCATGCGTCCTCCTCTTCGCCTTTTTCCCACGCTTTTAAGCGCTCAAGAAACGTCGCTTCATCGATAACGGGCACGTCTAGCTCCTCGGCTTTGGTCAGCTTGCTGCCTGCGGCCTCTCCCGCGACCACGCAAGCGGTTTTTTTCGACACGCTACCGGCGACCTTGGCGCCCAGCGCCTGCAAGCGCGCCTTGCCGTCGTCGCGGGTCATGCTCTCTAGGGTGCCGGTGAGTACCCAGGTTTGCCCTTCTAGCGGCGTAGGGCCTTGCTCGACTTCGCTCTCCTCCCAGCGTACGCCTGATTTCAGCAGCGCCTCGATGGTCTCTTGGTTATGCTCCTGGCGGAAAAACGTATGCACGTGCGCCGCCACCACGGGTCCTACATCCTCCACCGCTTCCAAGGCGTCTTGGTCGGCCGCTTGCAAGGCGCTAAGCGTACCAAAGTGCGTCGCCAGATTGACCGCGGTGGCTTCGCCCACTTCGCGAATGCCCAAGGCATAAATAAAACGGGGCAGCGTGGTGTTTTTGGCTTTCTCTAACGCGTTAACCAGGTTCGTTGACGACTTCTTCGCCATGCGCGGCAGCGTTTGCAGTTGCTCAACGCTTAAATGGAAAAGATCCGCCGGCGTTTCGACCCAGTCACGCTCCACTAACTGATCAATCAGCTTTTCGCCCAGCCCGTCAATATCCAGGGCACGACGGCCGGCAAAGTGTTTAATCGCCTCTTTACGTTGCGCCGGGCAGTAGAGACCACCAGAACAACGCGCCACTGCTTCGCCTTCTAGCCGCTCAACGTCGGAGTCGCATACCGGGCAGCGGCGGGGGAACTCAATCTCACGGGCATCTTTTGGGCGTTTGTCTTTATCGACACGGACCACTTGAGGGATCACATCGCCCGCGCGACGAATCGCAACCGTATCGCCAATGCGCACATCGAGCCTGGCTATCTCATCGGCATTGTGCAGCGTGGCGTTGGAGACGGTGACGCCCGCGACGTTCACCGGCTCCAGGCGCGCCACGGGGGTTATCGCACCGGTACGCCCCACTTGAAACTCGACATCGTTTAGCTGCGTGGTCTCTTCCTGGGCGGGGAATTTGAACGCGATAGCCCAGCGCGGCGCACGCGCAACAAACCCAAGCTCCCTCTGCAGGCGAAGGTCATCTACCTTGATCACCACGCCGTCGATATCAAACCCCAAGCGGTCGCGCTTCTCGCCTAACGCATCGCAGTAATCCACCACTGCGCTGGGGCCGTGCATGACACTCAGTTCCGCGCTGGTGCGAAAGCCAATGTCGGAGAGACGCTGCATCAAGGCGCTGTGGGTCTTATCGTTCATATCCGGCTCGATTCGCGCGGCTTGATAGGCGTGAAACTCCAGCGGCCGTGTCGCGGTGACGCGTGGGTCAAGCTGGCGCAAACTCCCCGCTGCGGCGTTACGTGGGTTGGCAAAGACCTTACTGCCCTCCTCCCGGGCGCGCTCGTTGAGGGCTTCAAATCCCGAGTGGCGCATAATCACCTCACCGCGCACCTCCAAAAGCGACGGCGCTTTTTCGCCTCGCAATCGCAGAGGTACCGAGCGCAGCGTGCGCAGGTTCGAGGTAATGCCCTCGCCGGTGCGGCCATCCCCTCGGGTAGCGCCGCTGACCAAGACGCCCTGCTCATACACTAATGACACTGCGGCGCCATCGAGTTTTGGCTCGCAGGAAAAAGCGATATCGTCCGGCTCGCACTCTAGCCGCTCGGCCACACGCTGGGCGAAAGCGACGATATCGTCGCGGCTAAAGGCATTATCCAGCGACAGCATGGGAATGGCGTGGGTGACTTCCGGAAAGCCCTCTGCAGGGGGTGCTCCCACCCGCTGGGTGGGAGAGTCCGGCGTGACTTGATCGGGGTACTTCTCTTCTAACTGCTTGAGACGCTGAAACTTACGGTCGTACTCGGCATCGGTGAGCGTCGGGTCGTCGAGCACATAGTAGCGATAGTTGGCCTCTTCTAGCTCGGCACGGAGCGTGGCAATTTCCTTAAGCACGGCGGCATCGGGCTGACTCATGAGGGCGAATCCAAGCAAGGGAGAAAAAATGAGGATCAATTATACAAAAAAACACCCGTCAGCCGGTTAGGCAGCGGGTGTTTTTCTTACGCAGTGATCGTTAAAACCGGATCAGTGCGCCTGCATTTGCTGGTGCAAGCGATGGCGACGCTCAAATTCGTGCACACGCTGGCGAGCAAACTCAATGGTTTGCGCGGTCATCACGCTATGGTTTTCGTCTTTGAGTTCCCCGCCCAAGTGGCGCACCACCACCATCGCCGTCTCAACCATGGCTTCGAAAGCAGCACTGCTATCCTCGGCACCGGGCAGCGGCATCAAGAACGTCACGCCTGGTGTGACAAACTCATCCATGTCTTCGATCGGGAATGAGCCCGGCTTGACCACATTCACCATTGAGAACTGCAGCTCGCTATCGGGGCTTTCGGTCTCGAAGCGGTGGAAAATCCCCATGCCACGGCTGTAGCGCAGGCCGCACGCCATGAGAAGCTCAAGCAACGTGCTGCCATCAAACCCCTCTTCGCTGCGTGACATAACGCTAATCACGATCACTTCTTCTGCGTTACTGAGCGTTTTACGCGCATGTCCGCCGCAAACATCGTGGCGCAGCGCCTTCTCCAACGTGGGGTGCGGACGCACGGTGTCGTCAAAGCCGTTATCAAAAGCGGGCTCAGCGTCGTCACGATGCCCGTTTTCATCTTCACCCGCTGAGTAAGCGGCGTGGCGTTGAACTTCTTGAGACTGCGCCCTTATCGGCGGCTCATTCATCGCCTCAGCGGTTTTGGCCGCAGCGGCTTCTTGAGCGCTGGCCTGCTCGGCGACAAGACGCGCTTTCTCCGCCTCGGCGGCCGCCTGCGCTTCAAGGCGCTGCCGCTCTTTTTGAGCTTTACGCTCCGCTTTTTGTTGAGCCAGCGCTTTGGCCCGACGCGCTTTTTCCTCTTTCTTTAGCTGCCTGGCCTTACGCCGTTCGGCCATGCGCTCAATGAACGAGTGCTTGATGCCGTCAAAATCAACCAGCCGGTAGCTGTCATCTTCGTACTGCTCGTCATTGTGCGACGCTTCCTCGCGCTCACCGGCAATATCAGGGCGCAGTTGGCGGCGTGGGGTATCGCTTTTCCCAGCGTGGGCTTTAATGTCATCCTCGTCGGCACGGATGGCCCTAAGGGTCGGCGGCTCGCTTGTATCAGTTGTTGCCGCAGGGGGAATTTCAACGGCCTCACCGCTTTCTGCGTGAGCTGCCGGCGCTTCCCGGGCTTCGTGCCGCGCTTCATGCGCCTTGGGTTCGTTAGTAGCGTCCACCGGAGGTACCGATAGCGTAGGTTCGGCGTGGCGGGGAGGCTCAGCTGTCGCTGTACCGACTTCGGGGGCTTTAGCGTCAGTGTCGGACGGGGTTTCGTCCTGGGACTTCGAGCGGCGAAACTCCGAGAGCACCCGCGAAGGGCCCGGATGCTCTTGGCGTTCTAGTTTGGGTTTACCGTTTAAGCCACTATAGTCCGCCGGTTTCACCACGCGGGCGCCACCGTTGGGTAGTTCCCAATTGAGCTCTGCGTGACGCTGCGCCTCTTCGGGATCTGGACCGGAAGCGCTTTTATTTTCGCCGCCAAGGTCCCCTTCCGCCGCTTGATCTAGCCGAGGAACACGGCGTTGGCGCTGAAGGCGGCGAACGCCGTCAATGACAATCAGCGAAACCAACGCTAGCCCTAAAACTATTAGCCATTCTCTTAGTTCCATGTCGCACGTTCCATGGGTCGTTTTGCCGATTTAAGACCTTACTCTAAATACGCCGAATCGCAATACATCGCACTTTACACAACACGCAATGAACACTGAGATTGTCTATATCGATTATCTTAAAGTGCAGTCTGCCCAATCTCTTTAGCCAAGCATAGCGCTATTACCACAGCTAGGGCCGTTTTTTTGCTATTTTTCACGTTTTAGCACAGTTTCTCGCATTTATTAACACTATTTGTGGGGGCTTGAATACTGCTTTTATGCGGTATTATTAGTCCTAAAGCATGAGTCAGGCATCCGCCAGTGCCGCGGCTTCGTCCACGCCGACCGCCACTAAGCGGGATACCCCGGGCTCTTGCATGGTTACCCCCATCAAGCGTTCTGCCGCCTCCATCGCAATCTTGTTGTGGGTGATATAAATAAACTGCACGTTCTCTGACATCTCTTTAACCAGCTTAGCGTAGCGCCCCACGTTAGCGTCGTCCAAGGGTGCGTCCACTTCATCCAACATACAAAACGGCGCCGGGTTCAGTTGGAAAATCGCAAATACCAGCGAAAGCGCGGTTAGCGCTTTTTCACCGCCAGAAAGTAGGTGGATAGTGCTGTTCTTCTTGCCCGGTGGCCGCGCCATGATCGCCACGCCCGTTTCCAGCAAGTCCTCGCCGGTTAAGGTCAGCCAGGCGGTACCGCCGCCGAACACTCGCGGGAAAAGGGCTTGCAGACCACTGTTCACCTGCTCGAAGGTCTCTTTAAAACGCACCCGCGTCTCTTGATCGATACGCCGAATCGCGCGCTCCAGGGTCTCCAGCGCTTCGGTTAACTCGGCGTGCTGCGCCTCTAAATAGTGTCGCCGCTCGGCCTGCTGATCGTACTCCTCAATCGCTGCGAGGTTGATCGCCCCCAGGCGCCGAATTTTATCGCTGGTGGCGTCCAGCATCTCCTGCCAACGAGCTTCTGTGGCCCCTTCTTGTAATTCCGCCGCCAGCGCATCGGCATCGTGCCCCAGTTCTGCTAGCTGCTCGTCTTGGGTGGCGGCCTTCAGCGCCAACGCTTGCACTTCCATTCGGCGGTTTTGCAGCTGCTCGCGGCTCTGGGTCAGGTTGCGCTCATGGGATTGACGCGCTTGCTCATCGTGGCGCATCTGCTCAGCGATGGTGTGGGCTTGCTCGCGCGTCGCGTTGAGCCGCTGCTCTTGCTGCTCGCGCTGAAAAAGTAGCGCCTCAAGTTCTTCGGCCGCGAGCTCATCCGGCTCGATAAGGGCTTCGCGGGTTTGCTCCAACTCACTGATACGCTGCGATAACCGCGCTTCGCTTTCCGCGCTGCGCGTCTTTTGCGCGCTTAGGCTCGCCTGCTCGGTGCTTAAACGTTCACGCTCAAGCGCCAAACGCTGCTGTTCGGCTTTAAGCGGTGCGTGCTCGTGAGTGAGACGCTGGCGCTGCTCGCGCTGCTCCTCACGCGCGGCACTCGCGTCTTCTCGCTGCAACGCCGCCTCTTCAAGACGCTCCATCGCCTCGTTCCAGCGTGCGCGCTGCTCCTCTAAGGTAAGGGCAAGCTCAGCCTCATCCTCTTGGAGCTGAATTAGCTCTTCATCCAACTCGGTGGCACGGTCCTCAAGATGCTTCACTTGCTGAGCGAGCGTCTGCTCTTTAAGCGCTAGGCGCTGACGTGATTCGCTGCTTTCGCGCTCCTTTCGCGCGTGCGCTTCGCGCGCTTCCTCAAGAGACTCCAGCGCGGCGAGCGCTTCATCGCAGCGCGCTTGCGCTAGTGTTACGCTCGCTTGTTGTGCTTGGCACTGCGTTTGGCACTCAGCGAAACGCCGGCGCGTCACCAACAGCGCGTCGATCGCCTCTCCCTCGGCTTGCTGGCGCAGCCAGCCTCGGGACTGCCAGACACCGTCGCGGCTGATGACGCTTTCACCGATCGATAGTGTCGCCAGCCGCGACTCCACCAGTCCTGCCTTTTCGACACAATAGATAGTGCTTAACCAGCCACGTAGCGCGCCCGCACCCTCCACCAAGGCGGCAAAGCTGTTTTCCGGCACGGTGACGCTGGGCGTCTCGGCCAGCAGGCACCAGTCCGTTGCCAGCGCTTGGGGCAAGGCGGCGAGCTTTTCTGGCGCGACCATCCTGGCGTTCATCCACGGGGCAAGCAGCCAGGAGGCCACGCTCTCCCAACCGGGCGCGACCTGGATGACTTCGCCCAAGCGCGGGGCATCACTCAGGCCCTGCGCCTCAAGCGCTGCCTCCAGGGCGGGATCGTGATCGGTTAGCTGGGCATCAATCAACGCCTTGAGCGAGGCCTGCTCGCCCTCCAAGCGGCTGAGCAGCGCCCGCGCTTCATCACGCTCATCGTTAGCGGCTTGTTGCTCGCGCTTTGCCTCGGTAAGACGCTGCTGCCAGGTGTCGCGCTCAAGGCTGAGCCGGGAGGTTTCGGCATCGGCGTCGCTGAGCTGCTCTTGCGCCTGCGCGTGTTCGGCGCGCAGGGCGTTCAAATCGGCGATATCGCTGCGCTGCTGACGGCGCCGCTGCTGTTCGCTATGCAATCGCTGCAGTTGTTGCTCGATATCGCGGAGCTGATCTTGGCTGCGCTCGGCGTGACGACTCGCTTGACGCCACTTTTCGTCGGCGTCCACCCAGGCCGCTTCGGCGCGCTCCAGCGCCGGGGCCGCTTCAGTCATCGACGCTTCAAGCGTTTCAAGCTGCTCTTCCAGCGCTTCCGCCTCCGGGAGCAGTGAATCCAGGCGCTCCTCAATCGCCAGTAAGCGCTCACTGTCTGACTCACCTAGCTTAAGCTGCTCATCGAGTTCGCGGCGGGCGTTATCGATCTCGCTGGCAAGCTGAGCCAGGCGGCTACGCCGGTGCGACTGATCTTGCTCAAGGCGGGCAATGCGGGTCGTGGTGTCGTAAAACTGCTGCTGGTGGCGCTCTAGCACTTCAGCGAGCTCGTCGTGCTGCTCGCGCGCAAGTTCTAGCCGCGCTTCGCACTCGCGCACACCAAAGACGTCTTTCTCCACGCTGATCTCAAGCTCGCGAACGCGGCTTTCTTGGAGCTGCTGCTCAGCCTTAAGCGCGCGCCCGCGCAGCAACGCAAGCTCGCCTTTGAGCCGGTGCTCCTGCTGCTGCAAGGTTTGATAGCGCTTGGCGGCCTCGGCCTGGCGCTTCAAGCGCTCTAGCTGTTTATCCAGCTCTTCGCGAATATCGTCGAGGCGGTCCAGGTTGTCCTGGGTGCGCCGCATGCGATTTTCGGTTTCGCGGCGGCGCTCTTTGTATTTGGAAATGCCGGCGGCTTCTTCCAGGGTGGCGCGGAGGTCATCGGGGCGCGCCTCGATAAGCCGCGAGATCATGCCCTGGCCGATAATGGCGTAGGAGCGGGGCCCAAGGCCGGTTCCCATGAAGAGATCGGCGATATCGCGCCGACGGCACTTTTGCCCATTGAAGAAGTAGTGAGATTGACCGTCGCGGGTGACTTGGCGCTTCACCGCGATTTCGGCGTATTGCGCGTAGGGGCCGCCCATCACGCCCTCGCGATTGTCGAATTTCAGCTCAATCGCGGCTTGCCCCACCGGCTTGCGTGCCGTGGAGCCATTGAAAATAACATCCGCCATCGACTCACCGCGCAGGGTTTTAGCCGAGGACTCGCCCATCACCCAGCGCACCGCGTCGATGATATTGGATTTACCACAGCCATTGGGCCCCACGATGGCGGTCATATTGCCATCGAAGGGGACCGTGATGGGGTCGACAAAGGATTTGAATCCGACCAGGCGGATGGAGGTTAAACGCATAGCAGGGGGCGACGATGACTCAACGGGTGGGCTCGTCAACAACACGGTCGACCACGACATCGACGCCCTGCTGCGTGTCGACCGGCGCCACGTTGGCGCCTTCGTGCACGCCGAACAGATCACCCGGCTGCGGCGTGGCCTGCCCGGAGGAGGAGACCCGCACGATCAAACGCGCTTGCTCAACCTGCGACAACGAAGCTTGAGGAGACATGGCGTTGGTTTCATCCAATACCACGGTCATGGGTAACTCCGACACCTGCGCTCTCACCACGGCCAACGGGGGCAGCTCGCCTTCCATATCGCGGGCGGTAACAAACACCGTCGCATCATCCGGTACGCTGTCGGCCAGCGCTTCATCCAGCGATACATTGACCACGATACCGGGGGCTCTCCCCTGGTCTTGGGTTTGGGTCTGCTCCGGTGCAACACCCAGGCGCTGCTGGGCAACGCGAATCCCTTCTCGCAGCGAGTCCGCCGTGGCTTGGTCCTCAATATTGGCGATGGCGCGGCGCCAGCGATCGATGGCGGTTTCATACTCGCCCTGATCGAAGGCGTGTACGCCCAAAAGCCCTAGCACAGTGGGCTGACGCGGATCCTTTTCCAGCGTCTCATCCACCAATGCCTGCACCTCAGAAGTGAGCTCACGCCCCTCCATAAAGAAGCGCAGCTGCGCAAGCTGAGCCAGCAGCGGGGCTTGGCGGCCTTCGATATCGATCAACCGCTCAAGCGCATTTACCGCTTTTTGCGTTTGGCCCGTTTCGCGGTAGAGGGGAAAAAGCTCCGACCATACATTGGGGTTATCCGGCTGACGCTCGGCCTGCGCTTCCATTCGCTCGATGTACAGGGCAAGCGACGCTTCCGGGTCTGCCTGTACCTCGCGGCGGGTTTCCAGCAGCATTAAGTCGCCTTCAGCGCCCTGAAACTGATACCAAACCACGCTCACCGCCACGACGCTGACCATGACCAGCGGCACCACAAAGCGTCCGGAGGAGTAAGTTTTCAACGGGCGGCGCTTCAGGTTTTGCGTATCCTCCAAAAGGTTACGCTCAAGCTCCAGCCGATCCTCATCAAAACGCGCCTCATCGATATCACCGCGCTCGCGAGCTGCTTCCAACGAGGCAAGTCGACGCTCAAAGATCGCGATATTTTGCTCTACCGAGGTGTCGTTGTCTTCGAAGTCTTTTTGCTTGTCATGCAGCTTGCGCGCCTGGCGCAGCGGCAACACCAAAAGCCACAGAGCCGGCAACAGCAGCACGGCGAACGCAATCCACAGCAGCGTCATGAGGACCTCTCGCGATTGATTAATTCATCCAGGCGAGCACGCTCTTCCGCGCTCAGCGCTGCCGCCGATGCATTGCGCCGCGCCCGCACCATCCATACCACGAGCAAGGTACCCAGCAGTACCAAGCCCACCGGAATGCCCCACAAAAGATAAGTGCGGTTTTCCAAGCGCGGGTTATAGAGAATATACTCGCCGAAGCGCTCGACCATATGGTTGATAATTTCGGTGTCCGATTGCCCATCCTGCAGCAAGCGGTAAACGCGCTCGCGCATATCACCAGAGATCGGCGCGTCGGAGTCGTTGATCGCCTGATTTTCGCACAGCGGGCAGCGCATCGACGCCGTAAGGTCGTGGTAACGCTGTTCGGTCACGGGGTCGTCGAACTCGCGTAACTCAATCGTCTCTGCCAGTGCGCTGCTTGCAAGCAAAAGCAGCATGGCCATCAGCCAGCGGGTTAACGCCATTTTTCTACCTCCGGCATAATGGTATCGCGCACGTCAGCGGGGGAAATATACCCTGTATGGTGGTAGCGAATGATGCCCTCCGCGTCGACCAAAAACGTCTCCGGTGCGCCATAAACCCCAAGATCGAAGCCAATATCGCCCTCGGGATCGAAAATATTCAACTCAAAAGGATCGCCGAATTCGCTTAAGAATTCGCGCCCCTTTTCCCGGGTATCGCGGTAGTTGATCCCCACCAGGCGCACACCCCGGTCAGCCAGGTCCAAAAGCTGAGGCATCTCCTGCTTACAGGCGGGGCACCATTCGCCCCAGACATTGACCAGCGTCACCTCGCCGGTTAGCACCGATTGATCCACGCGGCGATCTGGGTCTTCCAGCGTGCTAGCCTCAAAGGCAGGAAAGTCGCGCGCCATCAACGCAGAGTCACGATGGGACGGGTCTTCCGAAAGCCGCAAATAGAGGAACACCGCGAGCAGTAAAAAGCCCACCAGGGGCAAAAAGAGCAGTAAGCGACGCTTCATGCTAGCGCCTCCTTGGATGCGCTGTCGTTGGGGGAAGCCGCATTGCCTACCGCGTCGCGCGGCATCTGGCGAACGCGCGCTCGGCGGTAGCGCTTATCCGCCACGGCCAGAAGACCGCCGGCGGCCATCAATAAACCACCCAGCCACAGCCAACGCACCAGCGGTTTGTACTGAACGCGCATGGCCCAGCTTTCATCACCCAGGTCCTCGCCCATCGCCACATAGAGGTCACGGAAAAAGCCAGGCCGCAGTGCCACTTGCGTCATCGGCATGCCGGTGGCCAGGTAGAGGCGCTTTTCCGGCTTCATGGTGAAGGTACGCCCGCTTTCGCCGCGCTGAACCTCAATCTCGGCCGTATCGGCGAGAAAGTTCGGTCCACGGCGGCTAGTGAGCTCGGTCATGGTAAAGTGGTAGCCGGCCACCTCGACGCTATCGCCCGGTCCCATTCGCACGTTGCGTTCGATACTGTAATTAGAGACCACGGCGACGCCTACAATGGTAAAAGCCACGCCCAAGTGCCCTAGCACCATGCCCCAGTAGGTCAGGGACAGCTTTTTCAGGCCTGCGCCAAAAGAGCGCGCATGGCGGGTTTTGTCCCAAATATCGCGCAGCATCGGCAGCACGATCCATAGCGCCATGAGCAACCCAAGCGCCACCCATACGTTCCACTCGGAGCCATAAAAGAGCGGGATTAAAGCGCCCAGCACCAGCGCCGCGACGCCCGATAGCCAAAGCTTGGTGTACAGCTCTTTGGCTGCCATACGCTTCCAGCGCGCCACCGGCCCCAGGCCCATGAAGACACACATGATGGCCATCAGCGGGACAAATAGCGCATTAAAGTAGGGTGGCCCCACGCTGATCTTGCCTAACCCGAGCGAGTCCAGAATCAGCGGGTAGAGCGTGCCCAGTAGCACCGTGACGGTCATGATCACAAGCAGGATATTGTTGATCAGCAGCAGCGCATCCCGCGACAGCCAGTTAAAACCAACCTTGTGACTAACGCGCGGCGCGCGCAGGGCAAAGACCAAAAGCGACAGTGTGACCGTGATCGCCAGCAGCATCAAAATGAAAAAGCCGCGCGAGGGGTCATTGGCGAAGGCGTGTACCGAGGTCAACACCCCCGAACGCACCAGGAAGGTCCCCATCAGCGAGAGCGAGAAAGTGGCAATCGCCAAAAGCACCGTCCAACTCTTGAACGAGCCGCGCTTTTCCGTCACCGCTAGCGAGTGAATCAGGGCGGTACCGGTCAGCCAAGGCAGCAGCGAGGCGTTCTCTACCGGGTCCCAGAACCACCAGCCGCCCCAACCGAGTTCGTAGTACGCCCACCAGCTACCCAAAGCGATACCCACGGTAAGAAAGGCCCAGGCGATATTCGTCCAGGGGCGGGCCCAGCGCGTCCACGCCGCATCCAGGCGCCCGCCCAGAAGCGCGGCGATGGCAAACGCAAACACCACGGAAAAACCCACATAGCCCATATACAACATCGGCGGGTGCACGACGAGACCAAAATCCTGCAACAGCGGATTAAGGTCGGCGCCATCTTGCGGGATATTGGGCAGCAAGCGCTCAAAGGGGTTGGAGGTGGCCAGAATAAAGAGCAAAAACCCGACGCTGACGGCCCCCAAAATCCCCAACACACGGGCGACCATATCGCGCGGTAGCTGCCGCGAGAAGACACCGGCAACAAATCCCCAGCCGGCCAGCATCAGGCTCCAGAGCAGCACCGAGCCTTCATGGTTGCCCCAGACGGCGCTCAACTTGTAGTACCAGGGCAGCATAGAATTGGAGTTATTCGCCACGTTAGCCACGCTGAAATCATCGAGCATGTAGCTGGCGGTTAAGCAGGCATAGGCAATCGCTAAAAATAGAAACTGCCCCGCCGCCATGGGCCGGCCATACGCCATCCACAGCGGACGCCGGGTTGCCGCCCCTGCCAACGGCATGATGGCCTGAGCCACGGCCAAAATTAGGGCGATAACAAGGGCAAAGTGGCCGATTTCGGGAATCATCTCAGTGAACATGCGCACTCCGGGTTAGCACGTAACAGTCGGCATAGGCAGTTGGCAGGACGTGGCACTAGTATTCACTCGCTTTGGGCACGCCCTCAGCCTCTAGGCGCTTGCCGACTTCAGCGGCTTTGGCCTGGAAGTCGGCCGGCTTGTAGCCTGCCTCCTCAAGCGCTTGAGCCACTTCCGGCGGCATGTAGTTCTCATCGTGGCGGGCCAGCACTTCATCCGCTCGCATCCGGCCGTCGGCTTGCAGCTGCCCCACCACGACCACGCCCTGCCCCTCGCGGAACAGGTCCGGCAAAATGCCGCTGTAGTAGACGTCTAGATCATCGACGTAGTCGGTGACTTGAAACTCCACGTTAAGGCTATCGGGATCGCGCGCTACCGACCCCTCTTTCACCATGCCCCCGGCGCGGATCGTGCGCTCAAGCGGCGCATCGCCCTGGGCGATCTGCACCGGACTGAAGAACAAGTTGATATTGGCGCGCAGCGCATACAGCGTGAGCCCCACGGCAATGGCGGTAAGCGATACCAAGCCGAGAATCACGAACAGTTTCTGTTTACGTTTAGGCGTCATGCTGACCTCACTCTCCCACCGATTGAAATGGCGCTTGGGAGGGATTTTGCTGCTCCCTGGCGCGCTCGCGCCGTTCACGGCGCTTTAAACTATGAATAAGCTGACGGCGTTCAAACCGTGCATGCCACACCAGGGCCACGATGAAAAACAGCGTCACGCCCCAGGCAGACCACACGTAGGGCGCGTGGCCTCCCATGGCAATAAAGGCTGCGATTGAGTCAAACGCCATTTATCTCTCCTGAGCCAGCTCTCGCACCCAACGCTTGTTGGATTCGCGGCGCAAAATTTCGTTTCGTGTACGCATCAGCGTCAAGGCAATAAAAAAGCTATAAAACCCTAACACCATGATCAAAAGCGGCAGCCACATTTCGGTGGGCATCGCCGGGCGCGAAGTGATCGTGAAGGTCGCGGGCTGGTGCAAGGTATACCACCAGTCCACCGAGTATTTAATGATGGGGATGTTGATCACGCCCACCATCGCCAGCACGGAGGCCGCGCGGGAGGCGCTATCTCGGCTAGAAAAAGCGCCGCGCAGGGCAATCACCCCTAAGTACAGAAACAGCAAAATCAGCATCGAGGTGAGACGTGCGTCCCACATCCACCAAGTTCCCCAGGTCGGCACTCCCCACACGGCGCCGGAAAATAGCGACACAAACGTCATCGCCGCGCCCAAGGGCGCCATCACCGCCGCCGCCATATCCGCGACTTTAATTTTCCAGACCATGAACACCAGACCGGCGATTGCCATCGAGACAAAAATGGACTGCGCCAAAAACGCAGCGGGCACGTGGACGTAAATAATCCGGAAGCTATTGCCCTGCTGATAATCCGCCGGGGCGAAGGCCAGCCCCCAAACGGTGCCTACCCCGATGCAAAGCACCGCTGCCACCCAGAACCAGGGCTCAAGTTTTGCGCTGATGCCGTAAAACCACTTGGGCGAGCCCAGTTTATGAATAAAAGCCCACATAGTGAGTCTGTCCTCAACCGTTAATACTAATTCGCAACGATGCGGCAATCGCCCAGGGGGCAAGCATCAGGGCCGCTGCCAGCAGCGCGCCCAAAATGGCCAAATGCGCGCTGACGCTATCGCCGGCAATCGCCGCCTGCACCGCCCCGGCGCCAAAAATAAGCACGGGTATATAAAGCGGTAGTACCAGCAGCGACAACAATACCCCTCCCCGGGCAAGTCCCACCGTCAGCGCCGCCCCTATCGCGCCGATAAGGCTTAGCGTCGCGCTGCCAAGGGCTAGCGACACGGCAAGTATCAAGTAGCTCCCCGCCGGCAGCGCCAACATGATGCCCAAAACGGGCGCCATTAACGCCAGCGGCAGCCCGGTCAACAGCCAGTGCACCGCCACTTTGGCAAGCGTTAAAGCGGCCAGTGGCTGAGGCGCCAGCAGTAGCTGCTCCAGGCTACCGTCATCAAAGTCGCTGCGAAACAGGCTATCCAGCGACAGCAACGCCGCCAGCAGCGCGGCAACCCACAAAAGCCCCGGTGCAATTAACGCTAACAAATCGGGGTCGGGGGAAATACCGATAGGAAACAGCGTGATCACCAGGGCAAAAAAGACCAACGGATTAAGCACTTCGCCACGCCGACGTAGCATCAATACCAGATCGCGCCTCAGTGTCGCGGTTAATGCCAGTGACAACCCTTCACCGGGCTCTTTTAGATGCGGGGCAACCGCTGTGGTTTCCTGCTGCACCACACTCTCCTTCATACCGACCTTCATACCTAGCCCTTAACTCAGCCCAGCGCGATACGCCGTAACGCCGGGGATGAGGCTAATTCATGGTGGGTGGTCACGATCACACAGCCTCCGCTTAGCGCGTGCGTCACCAGTTGCGCTTCAAGCGCGGCGACACCGTGACGGTCAATGGCGGTGAAGGGCTCGTCGAGCACCCATAAAGCACGCGGGGTAAGGGTCAACCGCGCCAGCGCAATGCGGCGCTGCTGGCCGGCGGAAAGCTGGCCGGCCGGCACGTCTTCGAACCCGGCAAGCCCTACGTTGGCCAACGCGTTCAACCGCTCGGCCTCGCTGCCGCGCTGGCCATCGAGCGCTTGGTACCACGCCAGGTTTTCTAGCGCCGTAAGCCCTGTTTTGACTCCCGGCGCATGGCCAAGGTAAAGCAAATTGGTCAAAAAATGCTCTCGCACCTCGCGCATGGGCTGGCCATTCCAGTACAGCTCGCCATGGTAATCGCTTAGCTGCCCCGAGAGAATTTTCAGTAACGTGGTTTTGCCGCTGCCGTTGGGCCCTTCGATTCGGACCACTTCGCCGCTTTGGATATCCACATCGAGACCTTCAAACAGCCAACGATCGTCGCGTTCACAGGCTAACTGTTGGGCTTGTAGGCGCAGGCTCAAAGGGCACTCCAGGCATAATGATTTCGCGTCGAACTCTACACGGAAAGCGCCCGCCTCGCCAGTCGTGCTCTGCGGCGCCCGGTCGCAGGTTGACCTTGATCAACTATGTCTTTCACGTCGGCTTTTGCATCGGCACGACCGTCCTTAAAGGCATTTTTATCCAGGGCTAGACTGTATAGAAAAACACCGATACAGTTAACCATGTACATAACAACAGACTGTACTAAAAAACATTTTTAAAGCCACAGGATGTCGCTACCAAACCTTGCCCCGGGAGACTTCCATGACCGCCTTGCCCGCTATCGCCCCATTGTATTCCGCCCCCACCACTAAAGGTGTCATACGGCGTAATACCTACGCCATCAAAGTGCGCGGCAACCGAATGCACGATTGCAACCTGTTTGACGGTGATGTCATTATTATTCGCCGTTTTCAGCACGATACACACGAGGAAACCGCGGTTGCCGAGATAAACCGCCGCCCCCTCGCGCTTAAACATCTCGCTATCGGCCGCGACGGCGTTTACCTACAGCCGGAACCAGCGGGCACGCCCGCCATGTTTCTGCACAATCGTGATATTCAAGTACTTGGGCTGGTCATGGGGGTTGGGCATCAGGCCACATAGCCCTCTATCCTTCACCCTCATCACCAGGAGCATTGATGCGCTACTCCGTTCCCCATCTTGCACAGAACGCCTGGCATGAAGAGCGCATTGAGGTCGAGAAAAGCCAGTTTATCGCCTGGGTGTGCCACACTCCCACCGTTGGCGCTTTCGAAACCCTGCTCGCCGCCGCCAAGCAGGCGCACCCCAATGCCAGCCACCACTGCAGCGCCTATATTGCCGGTGCGCCGGGCGAGCAAAACCGCATCGGCTTTGCCGACGACGGTGAGCCCGGCGGGACAGCCGGGCGCCCCATGTTCCAGGTCTTAAGCGGAAGCGGCATGGGCGAAATCGGCTGCGTCGTGATTCGCTATTTTGGCGGCACCAAACTGGGTACCGGCGGTTTAGCCCGCGCCTATGCGCAAGCCGTGAGCGCGGCGCTAGAAACGCTACCCACCCGCGAGATTGTCGAACGCGATGCTTACACCCTACGCCTGACATTCGCTCAAGAAGCCGATGCACGCGCCTGGTGTCGCGACAAAGCCCTTCCCGTTGATAAGGCCGAATACGACAGTGCCGGCGTCCAACTCACCATTGGATGGCCGAGGGATCGGGCGTTTGAGATTAGCGAGCTGGAAAATCGGCTCAAGGCGCCTATTACCGTTAGCCCAACGAAAAAAACGCGGCACGCTTGAAAGCGTGCCGCGTATCCTGGGGGTTACAACCGCTCCCTAACGAGCAGTGTTATTTCTAGGGGAGCCCTTAACCCTTAACCCAAGTACTTAATCATCACCCCGGCCGCCACAGCCGAGCCGATAACACCGGCGACGTTGGGACCCATCGCGTGCATTAACAAAAAGTTGTGCGGGTTAGCTTCAAGCCCCACTTTGTTAGCCACGCGGGCAGCCATCGGCACCGCCGATACCCCCGCCGCGCCAATCAACGGGTTGATCGGCATCTTGCTCATCGTGTTCATCAGCTTGGCCATCAGCACCCCAGCCGCGGTGCCGATACCAAAAGCCACCATGCCAAGCCCAAGAATACCGAGGGTCTCCACAGAGAGAAAGCTATCCGCCATCAATTTGGAGCCGACCGACAGCCCCAGAATGATGGTGACGATATTGATCAGCGCATTCTGCGCGGTATCCGATAAGCGCTCGACCACACCGCACTCGCGCATCAGATTACCAAAACAGAACATGCCCAAAAGCGGCGCCGCATCGGGGAGAAACAGCGCGACCAAGATCAGCAGCATCACCGGGAAAATGATTTTCTCAAGCTTTGAGACCGGACGCAGCTGCGTCATGGTGATCTCGCGCTCTTTCTGGCTGGTCAACAAGCGCATGATGGGCGGCTGAATCAGCGGCACCAGGGCCATGTAAGCGTACGCCGCCACCGCAATCGCGCCGAGAAGTTCCGGTGCCAGCACGCTGGAGACGTAAATTGAGGTGGGGCCATCCGCCCCGCCAATGATCCCGATCGCCGCCGCCTGATTGAGCGAAAAATCCATCACGCCCATGGAGGTGAGCGCCACGGCGCCAAACAGCGTGGCAAAGATACCAAACTGCGCCGCCGCTCCCAAGAACAAGGTCCGCGGGTTGGCCAGCAACGGGCCAAAATCGGTCATCGCCCCGACCCCCATGAAGATCAGCAGCGGTGCAATCGTGGAGCCGATCGCCACCGAGTAAAAGCTGTAGAGCATGCCGTTGCTATAGCCAAAACTCGCGGCCACGTCACGCGCCTCTCGCAGCGCCTCAACCGATGCATCTCCCCCGTCTACCACGCTTTTCAGCGCCACGCGCCAGCTCTCAATATCCGCCAGCGGGTCGAGCCCCACGCCAAGCGCCGCGGCGATCTGCTGCAACACCGCCGGCTTTGCCACCTCGATCGCCTGCTCAAGCGCGGGCAGCGCGAGTCCCGCTTCAGGAATATTGGCCAAAATCCCGCCAAAGCCGATGGGCACGAGCAAAAGCGGCTCGAACTTTTTGTAGATCGCCAGATAGAGCAATCCAAGCCCCACCCCGATCATCACCGCCTGGCCCAGCTCAAGGTTATAAAGCCCCGAGCCTTCCCATAACGTGATTAACTTATCCATAGCGTGAAAGCCCCTTAGAGTTCGATCAGCGTATCGCCAACGGCGACGCTGTCGCCCTCATTGACCTTCACCGCGGATACCGTGCCGCTACTTGCCGCCCGTACTTCGGTTTCCATCTTCATGGCCTCAAGAATAATCACCACGTCGCCTTCGGCAACCGTATCACCGGGTTTGACGTTGACCTTAAAGATATTGCCCGCCAGCGGCGCGGTAATTGCTTCGCCACTTGGCGCCGGGGCCGCCGCTTGCGGTGCGGCGGTGGCAGCGCTCGCCTGCTCCTGCACCTGGCCAATCTCGCCGCCTTCGGCGACTTCGACCACAAATGCCTTGCCGTTGAGTTTGACGGTGTAGGTTTCAGGGCCGCTCGCCGCAGCCGGCGCTTTCGGCTCCTGCTTCGCGGGCGCCTGGGCGGTAGCGTCCGGCGCCTGCGGTGCTGGCTCGAAGGCGTCCGGGTTATCACGATTTTTGAGGAATTTCAGGCCGATCTGCGGGAACAGCGCATAGGTCAGCACATCGTCCACTTCGCGCTCGCCCTCGGCCAAGCGGATATTTTCCGCCTTGGCTTTCTCTTTGAGTTCGCTTGCAAGCTTATCCATTTCGGGGCTTAGGTTATCCGCCGGCCGGCAGGTAATCGGCTCGCCGCCGTCGAGCACGCGCTTTTGCAGCTCGGCGTTGAACGGGGCCGGGGCCGCGCCATATTCGCCCTTGAGCAGCGCCTGCACTTCTTTGGAGATCGACTTATAGCGGCTACCCATCATCACGTTCATCACCGCTTGGGTGCCGACGATCTGCGAGGTGGGCGTGACCAGCGGGATAAAGCCCAGGTCTTCGCGCACACGCGGGATCTCATTGAGCACGTCGTCGAGCTTATCGCCGGCGCCCTGCTCTTTGAGCTGGCCTTCCATGTTGGTCAGCATGCCGCCCGGCACCTGCGCGGTCAGAATGCGCGAATCGATCCCCTTGAGCGAGCCTTCGAAGGCGGCGTACTTCTTGCGTACATCGCGGAAATACGCGGCGATGTCTTCCAGCAGTTCCAAGTCCAACCCGGTGTCGCGGTCGGTATCCTTGAGCATCGCCACCACCGACTCGGTGGGGCTGTGGCCGTAGGTCATCGACATCGACGAAATCGCTGTGTCGACGTTATCGATACCCGCTTCGACAGCCTTGAGAATCGTCGAGGTGGAAAGGCCGGTGGTCGCGTGGCACTGCATGTGGATCGGGATCGACAGCTCCTGCTTTAAGCGCGTCACCAGGTCAAAAGCCGTGTACGGCGTCAGAAGCCCCGCCATATCCTTGATCGCCAGCGAGTCGGCGCCCATATCGGCAATGGTTTTGGCCAAATCGACCCAGCTATCCAGGGTATGGACCGGGCTCACGGTGTAGGAGATCGTACCTTGGGCATGACCTTCAACGTCGCGCACGGCCTTAAGCGCACGCTCCAAATTGCGCGGATCGTTCATGGCATCAAAAACGCGGAATACGTCAACGCCATTGGTCTTGGCGCGCTCGACGAACTTATCCACCACGTCGTCGGCGTAGTGGCGATAACCCAGCAGATTTTGGCCGCGCAGCAGCATTTGCTGAGGCGTATTGGGCATCGCCTCTTTCAGCGCGCGGATGCGCTCCCACGGATCTTCGCCCAGGTAGCGAATACACGCATCAAAGGTGGCACCGCCCCAAGACTCCAAGGACCAAAAGCCCACTTTATCCAGCTTTTCGGCGATGGGCAGCATGTCATCAAGGCGCATCCGCGTCGCGAAGAGCGATTGATGAGCGTCACGCAGCACAACGTCGGTAATACCCAAAGGGCGCTTTGTCTCATTCATGACATTATCTCGTATTGATAAGTGAGTAGCGTAAGTGAGGAAAGTGGTATCGGTGTTTGAACGTGTCGTTAGTTTACGAACAAACCTAACGTTTTTTCGCGACCGCCTTAGTTAGTCGCGCCCTTTCTGGTGCCGGTAACGATGAACGGCCGCGCTAATGACGGCGAGCGTTTCATCATCTTGCAAGGCGGCGGATGGCGCCTGCTTAACGGGGGCTAATGGAGCAGGCGCGGGCTGAAAACGCCGCACGACGCTCGACATCAGGGTGACACTGATGACCAGAACGGTAAGAAAAACAAATACGAACCCCATGCCTAACGCCATCAAGGCAAGCCCTTCGTTCAATAGCTCAGCATTTTGCATTTGGTATTCTCCTAAATTCACGCCGAATCATGGCGTCTCATGTAGCAAACCCAGCGGCATTACCACGGTTGGCGCAATAAGGGTGGTACAATAAACTGCCACACTCAGAAAAGATTGCAATGGCGCCATAGTGGAAGTCAAAGTTGTTAATTTACTACAAAAGGGCAAAATCGGCCTTGCGCCGATGGAAGGCGTGATCGATGCGCTGACCCGTAACCTATTGACGCGAAAAGCAGGTTTTGATTGGACGGTGACCGAATTTGTCCGTGTAGTCGATGCCCGTTTGCCGCCGCGTGTGTTTTATAAACACTGCCCCGAACTACAAACACTCCTCGCCGCGACACCTAGCGGCGTACCCGTTCACCTACAGCTGCTCGGCTCTGACCCGCAAGCGCTGGCAGCCAATGCCCGTCAGGCACTCTCATTGGGCGCGCTGAGCATTGACCTCAATTTTGGCTGCCCCGCCAAGCTTGTCAACCGCCATGACGGCGGCGCATCGCTCTTACGCCGCCCTGAGCGGGTCTACGCGGCTGTCAAAGCCGTCTTTGACGCCGTGGGAGAGCAGATTCCGGTCACGGCAAAAATTCGCCTGGGCTTTTCCGATCGCCGCCTAGCGATTGCGTGCGCACAAGCGGCGGAGGCAGGCGGTGCCTGCCAGCTCGTGGTGCACGGACGCACGCGTGATGAGGGTTATCGACCACCGGCGCACTGGGAGTGGATCGGCAAAATTCGCCATCGGGTAAAAATTCCCGTGGTTGCAAACGGCGATATCTGGACGCTGGAGGATTATTGGAAGGCGCGCACGCTGTCGGGTTGTCGCGATGTCATGCTGGGCAGAAGCGCCCTCGCCGACCCCTGGCTTGCCCCGCGTATTCGCCACTGGCAGCGAACCGGTGCGCGTTTACCCGAGACCACCTGGCCCATGCGCGCTGGCGTCCTCAAAGAGTACGCCTGCCTTCAGCGCCAACACCTGCCGGAGCGCATCGTTACCTCGCTGGTCAAACAGTGGCTTGCCCAGATGCGCCAGGGTAACGCTGACGCCGAGCGCCACTTTCAGCGGGTAAAGCGCATCACCGACCTAACCACCCTCCTGGATGCGCTGGTGGTAGAGGCGCCCACCCATCGCGCCCCCGTGCACGAGCCAAAGATGTAACCTGACCCTCCACCCCTGGAGCAAAAAAAGCGCCCTACCGCAACGAACGGGGGCGCTATACACGATCGCAAGATCGGCGGCGAGCACTGCCGACCTAGCCAGGAAAACAGAACGATAGAGAGGCGAGAGCGCCTAGCAAACAGAAAACCCGCTCTCTTTGAGAGCGGGTTGGTAATCTGGCGCGCCCGGGAGGATTCGAACCTCCGACCACCTGATTCGTAGTCAGGTACTCTATCCAGCTGAGCTACGGGCGCAAAACAAAACTTCACTTTAAGCGTACTTGCTAGGTGGCGCGCCCGGGAGGATTCGAACCTCCGACCACCTGATTCGTAGTCAGGTACTCTATCCAGCTGAGCTACGGGCGCTTACCTTTTGCTATCTCAGTTAACGATTACGTTGCTGGGATAGCGTACCGGTTGGCGGAGAGAGAGGGATTCGAACCCTCGATAGGGCTATAAACCCTATACTCCCTTAGCAGGGGAGCGCCTTCAGCCACTCGGCCACCTCTCCTTAACGGCACGGCGCGAATATTACCGATTTAGCCTGACTCTGTCCAGCCTTGTGCCAAATTTTTTCGCGCTCGCGATAAAAAGCGGGCATGGCTTACGGCACCTAACCTTGTGTGCCATCGGCAAAAACCCGCTCTTTTGGTGCTTACTCGTCGTCACCTTCGGTACTGCGCTCACGCTGAATACGTTGATAAATCTCTTCACGGTGAACAGCAACATCCTTCGGCGCGTTAACGCCAATACGGACCTGATTGCCTTTTACTCCGAGCACGGTAACGGTAATTTCATCGCCGATCATCAGGGTTTCACCAACGCGGCGGGTTAAGATGAGCATGGCTGATCTCCTTCTCAGACGTTTTTTGTTGCAACGGGATGTGTCCGCCAAGGCGGCGCAACGCCATTATGCGCCATGACGCCGCTGTCACCAATGGTACGCGGCTATCTTCAACTTAACGCCCCGTTGAAAGAGAGCTCACCACCCCACGGCGGCGAGCTCTCTTATGTCGGACCTGCATACAGCGTAGAAGGTTTTACCCGTCTTACGTTAGCTAAATGGCGCTTTACTCGGATTCGATATCCGATTTATCCAAGCCAAACGCCTTGTGCAACGCTTGCACCGCCAACTCCATATGCTTTTCATCGATCACCACGGAAATCTTGATTTCCGAGGTCGATACCATACGGATGTTGACGTTTTCATCGGCCAGGACACGGAACATCTTCGACGCCACGCCCGCGTGCGAGCGCATCCCGACACCCACCAGCGATACCTTGGCGATGTTGTCGTCACCGCGCAGGTCGCCGCCGCCGAGGTCGGGGATCACCTGCTCTTCGAGAATTTTCTTGGTCGCTTTATAGTCGCCTTTGGCAACGGTAAAGGTGAAGTCAGTGTAGTCACCGGCAGGCGCTACGTTCTGCACGATCATATCGACTTCAATATTGGCATCGGCGATCGGCCCCAGAATGCGCGAGGCCACGCCCGGCACATCGGGGGTGTTCAACAGAGTCAGTTTGGCTTCGTTTTTGGTAAAGGCGATACCGGAAATCAGCGGTTCTTCCATGGAGTCCTCGTCTTCGTCTGAGTCTGCAACAATAAGGGTACCGGGGCCATCTTCAAAGCTTGAGAGCACCCGTAGCGGAACGTTGTACTTGCCGGCGAATTCCACCGCGCGGATCTGCAAGACTTTAGAACCTAAACTCGCCAGCTCCAGCATCTCTTCCACGGTGATCGACTCTAGGCGCTGCGCTCTGGAGCAGACGCGCGGGTCGGTGGTGTAAACGCCGTCAACATCGGTGTAAATTTGGCACTCATCGGCGTTCAGCGCCGCCGCGAGCGCAACGCCGGTGGTGTCGGAGCCGCCGCGGCCCAAGGTAGTGATATTGCCCTCGTCATCGACCCCCTGAAAGCCTGCCACCACGACAACCTTGCCCGCATCCAGATCCTCTTTCAGCTCATCGGTTTCGATGCGCTGGATGCGTGCCTTGGTGTAGGCGCTGTCGGTGTGAATACCCACTTGCGCCCCGGTGTGCGATGTAGCGGGAACGTCCAACTGCTGCAGCGCCATTGCCAGCAGCGAAATCGTCACCTGCTCACCGGTGGAGAGCAGCATGTCCATCTCGCGCGGATCAGGGTCGCTGTTGAGCGACGTGGCCATGTCGGTCAAGCGGTTGGTCTCGCCGCTCATCGCGGAGACCACGACCACCACTTGGTGGCCTTGGTCGCGGAACCCTTTGACCTTTTCCGCCACGGCCTTGATGCGCTCGACAGAGCCCACCGAGGTACCGCCGAACTTCTGTACGTATAGTGCCATATGCCGTTTTCCTATTACGTCGGGAATGGAGGGTGAAATGTAAAACCGTTCTTCTTAAAACTGTTGTTCTGAAAACTGCGGCTCTTAAAACCGTTACTCTTCAACTCTTAGTAGCCAACAGAAAGGCCGGCGACATCGTGCCACCGGCCTTTGCAATCAGGTGAGTTCGCCTTCCAACCAGGCAGGCACGCTCTTCAGTGCGCCGGGCAGCGCCTCCGGCTGACTACCGCCCGCCTGCGCCATGTCCGCGCGGCCGCCGCCCTTGCCGCCTACCTGTGAGGCGACATGGTTGACCAGCTCGCCCGCTTTCACGCGCCCAGTGAGGTCTTGGGTCACCCCCGCGATCAAGCTGACCTTGCCGGCGCCCTTATCGGCCACGCCGAGCACGATGACGCCGGAGCCGATTTTGTTTTTGAGCTGATCCATCACGCCGCGCAACTCCTTACCGGAGACGCCCTCTAGCTCCTTGGCGAGTAGCTTCACGCCGGCCACTTCTTGCGCCTGGCTGAGCATATCGCTGCCCGCCGCACTCGCCAGTTTGGCTTTCACCTGCTCAAGCTCTTTTTCCAGACGGCGGGTGCGCTCGACCAGCGATTCGACGCGCGACTCCACCTGCTCAGGCTTGGCTTTCAAACGCTCGCCGATACGCTGAACACGCGCCTCTTGCTCGCGGAAATAAGCCAATGCATTCTCACCGGTAATCGCCTCAATCCGCCTAACGCCTGCGGCGATACCGGCTTCGCTGACAATATGGCAGCAGCCGATGTCCCCGCTGCGCGCCACGTGCGTGCCGCCGCAAAGCTCAATGGAGAAATCATCCGCGCCAATGGTCAGCACGCGCACGCTATCGGCATACTTCGCCTCAAATAACGCCGCAGCCCCCTTGGCCTTAGCTTCATCGAGGGTCATCTGCTCGGTTATGGTGGGCGCGTTGGCGAGAATCTGTTCGTTCACCAGGCGTTCGACTTCATCCAGCTGCTCGGCGGTCATCGGCTCAAAATGGCTGAAGTCAAAGCGCAGCCGCTCGGCCGTCACCAGCGAGCCTTTCTGCTGAACGTGATCGCCCAGCACCATGCGCAGCGCCTTATGCAGCAAATGCGTCGCCGAGTGGTTACGCACGGTCGCACCGCGCAGCGTCGCATCCACTTGCGGGCGCACGCGGCCACCCACGTTGAGCACGCCCCCGACCATCACCCCTTGATGCAGGTGATGACCGCTCTGTTTTTGCGTATCCAAGACCTGAAAGCGACCGCCATCATCCAAATGCAAATATCCGGTATCGCCAACCTGGCCGCCGGACTCGCCGTAAAACGGCGTGCGGTCGAGCACGACAACGCCTTTTTGCCCGGCCTCTAACGCGGCAAGCGCATTGCCTTCGCTATCCACAATCGCGGTGACGCTGGCCTCATCTTCCAAGCGCTCGTAGCCGGTAAACGCCGTTTCGCCGTCGAGCTCGATCTTGGCGCTGTAGTCGGCGCCAAACTGGCTCGCCGCCCGGGCACGCTCGCGCTGCGCTTGTAGCTCACGCTGAAAACCGACTTCATCGAGGGTGACCTCGCGCTCACGGCACACATCGGCGGTCAGGTCATAGGGAAAGCCGTAGGTATCGTAGAGCTTGAAGACCGTCTCGCCTGGCAAGACGCTACCCTCAAGCTCCTCGAGCGCAGCGTTCAAAAGCCCCATGCCGTGATCGAGCGTACGGGCAAACTGCTCCTCCTCCTTGAGCAGCACGCGGGCGATCTGGTCACGCCCCTCGCGCAGTTCCGGATAGGCCTCGCCCATTTCCACATCGAGCGCACCCACCAGCGTATGAAAAAACGGCTCGGCGGCGCCTAGCTTATGGCCGTGGCGAATCGCGCGACGAATGATCCGGCGCAGTACATAGCCCCGCCCTTCGTTGGAGGGCAACACGCCATCGGCAATCAAAAACGCGCACGAACGGATATGGTCGGCAATCACGCGCAGCGACGGCGAGGTGGTATCGCTGTGGCCGGTGGCCTGGGCCGCCGCCTGGAGCAAGTTCTGGAACAGATCGATTTCGTAGTTGGAGTGAACGCCCTGCATCACGGCGGCGACACGCTCCAAACCCATACCGGTATCGATCGACGGCTTGGGCAGCGGATTCAGCGTTCCCTCGGCGTCGCGGTCGAACTGCATGAACACCAGGTTCCAAATCTCGATGTAGCGATCGCCATCCTCTTCGGGGCTTCCCGGCGGCCCGCCCCACACCTCGGGGCCGTGGTCAAAAAAGATCTCGGAGCTTGGCCCGCACGGTCCGGTATCGCCCATCTGCCAGAAGTTATCTTCATCAAGCTTGGAGAAGCGTTCGGGGTCGATACCGATCTCATCTTTCCAGATACGTTCGGCTTCGTCGTCGCTGATATGCACCGTCACCCAGAGCTTTTCTTTGGGCAGGCCGAGTGTTTCGGTCAGAAAGGTCCAGGCAAAGCGGATGGCATCACGCTTGAAGTAGTCGCCGAAGCTGAAATTGCCCAGCATTTCGAAGAAGGTGTGGTGGCGCGCGGTATAACCGACGTTGTCCAAATCGTTATGCTTGCCGCCGGCGCGCACGCAGCGCTGTGCCGAAGTAGCGCGCACATAGGGGCGCGGGTCACGGCCGAGAAAGACATCTTTAAACGGCACCATGCCCGCATTGGTAAAGAGCAGCGTCGGGTCGTTATCCGGTACCAGCGAGCTAGTCGGCACGATGGTGTGGCCGTGCTGGGCAAAATAGTCGAGAAAGGCTGTTCTGATTTCTGCGCTTTTCATAGGGTATCCGTAACAAGAGAGCGTGATGCCCCAGGGCGCTTTAGCCGCTACCCGCCGGGGTCGCAAAAGCGCCATTATAGCGCAGTTGTCAAACGACTAAAGCCGCAGTTAGTGGGATGTACGCGAAAAACGCCATATTGGGTGGCGTCAAAGCATGGAAAGCGCGTAGCGAATCTGGTCAAAATCAAAGCCGCGATTGGCCAGAAAGCGTTCGCGCTTGGCCCGCTCTTTGGGGCTATCACCGGGAGAAGAAAAGCGTCGGGAAAGGGTCTCGCCGGCGAGTTCAAACCAGTCGACGCCCTCTTGTGCCTCCACCTCGGCCAACGCGGCGGCGTAGGTGGCGGCGTCGATACCGCGCTGGCGCAGCTCGCTATCAATGCGCCGAACGCCCTGCCCGCGCAAAATACGCGCGCGGATAAAGCTTTGGGCAAAGCGTGCATCGGACTGCAGCCCCTGCTCGGCTAGGGCGTTCAAACAGGTGTCGATCTCTTCAGGCGACACCTGTTTATGCGCAAGGCGATCGGCTAGCTCAGCGCGCGAATACTCGCGCCGAGCCAGCAGGGTAATGGCGATATCGCGGGGTGAGCGCGCTTGCGGGTTGCGCTCACCGGGGCGTGAAGCGCCAAACGCCATGGTTACAGCAGCTCGTCGCTGCCTGACTCAAGCGGCGCTTGCTCAGCGGCTTTTTCAGCCGTGCCCTTCTTGCCATCCCCTTTGTCGCCCTCTTTATTCGGCTCGGGCTGCGCGAGAAGCTGCCCGCGGATTTGGCTCTCGATCTCTTCCATGGTCTCGGGGTTGTCTTCCAGGTACTGCGCGGCGTTGGCTTTGCCTTGGCCGATTTTTTTGCCTTTGTAGCTGTACCAGGCACCGGCTTTATCGACCAGATTGCACTGCACGCCGAGGTCAATAACCTCGCCGGCGTGATAAATCCCCTTACCGTAGAGAATCTGGAACTCAGCCTGTCTAAAGGGCGGTGCTACCTTGTTTTTCACCACTTTCACCCGGGTTTCATTGCCGGTGACTTCATCACCCGACTTCACCGAACCGGTGCGGCGGATATCCAAACGCACGCTGGAGTAGAATTTCAGCGCGTTACCGCCGGTCGTGGTTTCAGGGCTGCCGAACATCACCCCGATCTTCATGCGGATCTGGTTGATGAACACCACCAAGCAGTTGGCGTTTTTGATATTGCCGGTGATTTTACGCAGCGCCTGCGACATCAAACGCGCCTGCAGGCCCACGTGGGAGTCACCCATCTCACCCTCGATCTCAGCGCGCGGCGTGAGCGCGGCCACGGAGTCGATAATAATGACATCGACACCACCGGAGCGTACCAGCATGTCGGTAATCTCCAACGCTTGCTCGCCGGTATCGGGCTGCGAGACCAAAAGATCATCCAGGTTAACGCCCAGCTTTTCCGCGTAGCTCGGGTCCAGGGCGTGCTCGGCGTCGACAAAGGCGCACACCTTGCCCTGCTTTTGCGCCTCGGCAATAACCGAAAGCGTCAGCGTGGTTTTGCCCGAGGATTCCGGGCCGAATATCTCCACCACACGGCCAAAGGGCAAGCCCCCAATGCCCAGCGCGATATCCAGCCCCAGCGAGCCGGTGGACACCGAGGGCATCACCACGCGCGGGGTATCGCCCAGGCGCATCACGGTGCCTTTACCAAACTGACGATCGATCTGGCTAAGCGCGGCGTTTAGCGCCTTGGTGCGGTTTTCATCCTGAGCCATCTGGAGAGTCCTCATGAAAGCTGTTTACATAAACTGTATAGTTAGCCAGCAGTATGCCAAAGATTGGCTGATAAACAAATGCCCGGCGGCATTTTCTACGCTTTTCTTTTACTCGCGCTTATCCAGCGCCACGACCAGGCGCGCGATGCCTTGGCGCACCGCCTGCTCTCGCACGGCTTGGCGATCGCCGTAGAAGTGCAAGCACTCCGCCTGCTGCGCGTCCACGCTGCCCCAGGCAAGCCAGACGGTGCCGACCGGCTTTTCGTCGCTTCCCCCCTCGGGGCCGGCGACGCCACTCACCGCGATGGCCATATCCGCCCCGCTTTCGCGACAGGCTCCCGCTACCATCGCCTTGACGACCGCCTCACTGACCGCACCGTGGTGGCTGAGCATCTCCTCCGGCACGCCCAACAGGCGTGTTTTGGCCGCATTGGAGTAGGTGACATAGCCGGTCGTGAAGTAGGCCGAACTTCCCGGCACCGCCGTGATGGCACTGGCGATCCCACCGCCGGTACACGACTCGGCGGCACTCACTTCCACTTGGTGGGTGGTGCATAATTTGCCGAGGCGTTGCGCCAGCAGGGTTAAATCCAGGTTTTTTAGACTCTCAACGCTTGCTGCCATGGTCTCTCCTTCATGTCGATCATCACTTCAGCGTAGAATAGCGGGTTTCACCCGACGATTTCACATACTCGACGAACACGCGCATTTTCAGGACGCTCATGGCCACCAGCACACCGGCGCATACGCCGATGATCGCACAGTATTTAAAGATCAAGCGCGAACACCCCGAGGTATTGCTGTTTTACCGCATGGGGGATTTTTATGAGTTATTTTTCGACGACGCCAAGCGTGCCGCCGCGCTTTTGGATATCACTCTCACCCAGCGCGGCCAATCGGGCGGCAAGCCCATTCCCATGGCAGGGGTTCCCTACCACAGCGCTGAAGGGTATCTCGCGCGCCTGGTCAGCGCCGGCGAATCCGTGGCCATCTGCGAGCAAATAGGCGACCCCGCCACCAGCAAAGGCCCCGTCGACCGCCAAGTGGTGCGCATCGTCACCCCGGGGACGCTGCACGACGAAGCGTTGCTTGATGCGCGCCGCGACAACGTACTCGCGTCGATCGCCCCGGGAAGCGAGCGCTGGGGGCTTGCCTGGCTGGAACTCTCCAGCGGGCGCTTTAGCGTACTGGAAGTGGAAAACGAAGAGGAGATGCTTGCCGAGCTCACCCGCCTCTCCCCCGCGGAGTTGCTGGTGCCGGAAAACCTGGCGCTGCCCGAATCGCTTGCCCGCGAACGCGGCCTGCGCCGCCAAGGCGAGTGGCTTTATGACCTTGAAAGCGCCACGCGCAGCCTATGCGATCAATTCGAAGTGCAGGACCTGCGCGGGTTTGGTTGCGCCCACCTGAGTACCGCGCTGGTTGCTGCCGGCGTGCTGATTGATTACGCCCGCGACACTCAGCGCTCACGCCTGCCGCACGTCACCGCGATCGCTGTGGAGAATCGCGACGATAGCGTCGTGATCGACGCGGCCAGTCGGCGTAATTTAGAGATCGACACCAACTTGGGTGGCGGCCAGGAGAACACCCTCGCGAGCGTGCTGGATACCTGCACCACCGCCATGGGTTCGCGGCTGCTAAAGCGCTGGCTCAACCGCCCGCTGCGCCAGCGTGAGGTGGTACAAAAGCGCCAGGCGGGTGTGGCGCTCTTGACCCTCGATGCCACCTATATGGGCCTACGCGAGACCCTAAGCGCCGTCGGCGATGTGGAGCGGATTCTCGCCCGCGTGGCGCTCTACAGCGCCCGTCCACGGGATTTGGCCCGCCTGCGCGATGCGCTTGCCACTTTGCCCGAGCTCGAACGCGCGCTTAGCGCTATCGATACCGGCAGCGCGCTGGACAATTTGCGCCCGCATATCCGGCCTTATCCGGAGATCACCGACACCTTGCAGCGCGCATTGATGGAAAACCCGCCGGTCATCATTCGCGATGGCGGCGTGATTGCCGCTGGCTTCGACGCCGATCTCGATGAGCAGCGCGGCATGGCCGAAAACGCCGGCGATTACCTGGTTCAGCTCGAAACCCGCGAGCGTGAGCGCACCGGCCTTAGCCACTTAAAAGTCGGCTACAACCGCGTTCATGGCTACTTTATCGAGCTGCCCCGCGCCCAGGCCCAGCAGGCCCCCGCCGACTATATTCGTCGCCAGACGCTGAAAAATGCCGAGCGTTTCATCATCCCCGAGCTCAAAGAGTTCGAGGACAAGGCGCTGTCGGCCAAATCCCGGGCGCTGGCGCGGGAGAAGTGGCTCTACGACCGCCTACTGGAGGAGCTCAACGCCACGCTGCACGCGCTTCAGGGCACTTCACGCGCGCTTGCAGAGCTTGATGTGCTGTGCGCCTTCGCCGAACGCGCCGAAGCGCTCAACTGGGTGCGCCCCACGCTAAGCGAAGAGACCGGGCTTAACATCGACGCGGGGCGCCACCCGGTGGTCGAGCAGGTAAGCGAGACCCCGTTTGTGCCCAACGATGTCACGCTCACCCCCGAGCAGCACATGCTGATCATCACCGGCCCCAATATGGGGGGGAAATCCACCTACATGCGCCAGACGGCGCTGATCGCGCTACTCGCCCACAGCGGCTGCTTTGTGCCCGCTGACGCCGCCAAGATCGGCCCGGTGGACCGCATTTTTACCCGCATTGGCTCCTCGGATGATTTGGCCGGCGGGCGCTCCACCTTCATGGTCGAGATGACCGAAACCGCTAACATCCTGCACAATGCCACCGAGCACAGCTTGGTGCTGATGGATGAAATCGGCCGCGGCACCAGCACCTTTGACGGCCTCTCGCTTGCCTGGGCGAGCGCCGAGCATTTGGCCAACACGCAGGCGCTGACGCTCTTTGCCACGCACTACTTCGAGATGACCGCCCTGCCCGAGCAGGCCGAAGGCGTGGCCAACATTCACTTGACGGCGACCGAACACGGTGAGCGCATTGTGTTTATGCACCGCATCGAAGCCGGCCCCGCAAGCCAGAGCTATGGCCTACAGGTCGCGCAGCTCGCCGGTGTGCCCCCGCAGGTGATACAACGCGCCCGCGAAAAGCTCGTGGCGCTTGAGCAGCGCGATACCGAAGGCCCCGGGGCGGTCAAAAGCCATGAGGCGCCGCTGCAAAACGACCTCTTTGCCCAAGCGCCTCACCCCGTGGTGGAAGCGTTAGAGACGCTTAATGTCGATGACCTTTCACCGCGGCAAGCGCTGGAGCTTCTGTATCAGTGGCGCGCTCAAGTGTGAGGCCGAACCCGGCACGCGCTGTGCCAGGCTCACTTCGGCAGGCTCAGTGTGAACGGCAGAGGGCTGAGCACACGGAACTTGCCGCTAGGCGGTGGCGCCTCTAAAATGACGCCCAGCATTTAACTTATAAGCAACAATCAATCTATAACCATCCGTGATTAAAAACATTCGCCATTTAACCACGCCGGCCTCACCCGGCGTCGCAAGAGGGATACCGAGATGACCTTTGTCGTGACCGAGAACTGCATCCAATGCAAATACACCGACTGCGTGGAAGTTTGCCCGGTCGACTGCTTCTACGAGGGCCCTAACTTCCTGGTAATCCACCCGGATGAGTGCATCGACTGCGCGCTGTGCGAGCCCGAATGCCCCGCCGAGGCGATATTCTCCGAGGATGAACTGCCCGAGGGGCAAGAGCCCTTTGTCGAGATCAACGCCGAACTCGCAGAAGTATGGCCCAACATCGCCGAGAAGAAAGACCCGCTGCCGGACGCCGAAGAGTGGGATGGCAAGCCCGGCAAGCTGGAGAAGCTTGAGCGAGACGCGTAACGCTCAGCGACATAGGCGCCGTTGAGCCGCCTTTTTATCCAGCGCATGCCCCGAAGGCAGCGTAGCGGCAGGGTCGAAAAGCCAGGCGCCAATATCGGCGGCGGTCTGTTCACGCCGCGTGTAGCGGGTCAGCATATGATAGCCCTCGGGATAGAGCGCCATACGCCAGCGGCCCTCGTCGGCTGGCGGGAGCTTTTCGAGCAGATGACAGATGGCCTCGGGGGGAATGAGATCATCCTTCTCGCCGTAGAGCAGAAGCGCCGGCCCCTGCAGGGCGGGCGCGGCCTCAAGCGCGCGCTCCATCGCCACGCTCACCCCATGCAGGGCATCCACTCGAGCATGGTGTAATACCCTTGGGTCTTTTGCCAGCTGGCGGCGAATCTCCGGATCGTCGGTCGCCCTTATGCCTAGCGTCTCCACGATATCGCCGGAGAAACTGAGCCCGGGAAAGAGCCGTACGCCAAGCCAGAGCGCAAAGCGGCGATACCACGGCATGTCCGCAAGCCCCCAAACCGCCGGTGAAATCAGCACGCTCCCAGCAACATCAAGGGGGCCATCCTCCATGGCCAGTAGCACCACCGCTCCCCCCATGCTGTGGCCCGCCAGGTACAAGGGAGTATCGGGATGGCGCTCACGCAAGAGGCGCACCATCAAGCGCACATCCTTCACGAGCCGCTCGTGGCCAGGCCAGCGGCCACGGCTTGCGGTGTTGCCGAAACCACGCTGATCATGGGCATAGAGGGTGATGCCTTGGGGAGTGAGGCGGTTAGCGAGCCGCTCAAAGCTTCCGCCGTGATCGTTAAAGCCATGTACGCCCAGCACGATCGCCGCCGGCTGGCCACTTTCCTGCCGCGCCGACCAGCGATGCAAGGGCAGCGCGTAGCCGTCTTCGGCAATGACTCGGCCTGATGCCAGGCGCGCCGTCTCGCCGCCTACGTTCTCGTCACCCCTGTTCTTGTCACCCCTATCGGGTAGCGGCGGGCGAGCCGCGCCGCAAGCAGTCAGAAAAAGCATGCTCAGCAAAAGCACGGCAAGGCCGCAAGGGAGAAACCTGGCCGTCATAAAGCGGGGTAGCCAAGCGCTAGACGCAGGCATTCGGCCTGCTCAGCCACCCACTCCGGCTTGATCGGCCCCCAGTCGCGAATCACGTAGCGGCCGCTGTTGTGGCGCTCTCCTGGTTCGGGTTCGAATTCGCAGTGGATATCGAGCTCGGCCAGGGCATTCAGGGTATCCTGAGCGGTGCGCCGGGGCATGCCGGTAGCGGCCATAAGGGCAGGAACGTTGGCAATGCCACGCGCGATCAGATGGGCCACATAGAGGCGGCGGTAAAAGCTTGTTTTGGTCTTGCTCAGCGTCTTGGTCGGTTCTGCCTTACTCGATTCTGTTTTACTCGATGACATGGGGGCCAGCTCCGCTCCGTCGTGTCCGCTCAAGATGCCAGAGCCGCCTTCTGCTGGCCACCCTCGCTTGCGACTTACTCTTTTGATGTGAGCGGATAGGACGTTCGAAGAAAGTTTCAGGCATAAAAAAAGCGGCCCGTAGGCCGCCCGCTCCAAGCACTCCCTTTGATGCTCCCTGCATCAATACTTCCTAGGGTGCTGTCCCTGCCGGGGCCTACGTCACTGTATCGCCCGGCGCACCCTAACATCCCGTTGCATCCTGCTTGAAAGCGTCCTTGCCTCCCCTTGTCCTGAGCACATTGTGTCAGATTTACGCTTAGGCTCAAGGCGGCCCAAAACGCCAAAAGCGGACCGATCGGTCCGCTTTTGATGGAGGGTGGCTAATAAAAACAGTATGTTAGGTGAGCATCGGCGCCTTATTGCGCTTTTTCATACAGCGTTTAGCGCCAATATCGTCGGCTTTTGTAAGAGATCTCTTACAACAACTGAAGCTATCGCTTACATGCAGCGATGGGCAATGGCCTTATTGCCCCTTGATCGCCTTCAAACCAGGGTAGCTGACATCCCCGAGTTCCGCCTCGATCATCAGCAGACGGTTATATTTCGCCACGCGATCCGAGCGGCACAGCGACCCGGTCTTGATCTGGCCGGCGCAGGTGCCCACGGCGAGATCGGCGATGGTGGTGTCTTCGGTTTCGCCAGAGCGGTGCGAAATAACGGCGGTGAAACCGGCGTCCTGGGCCATTTTAATCGCCTCCAGGGTCTCGGAGAGCGAGCCAATCTGGTTGAACTTGATCAGAATGGAGTTGCCAATCTGCTCGTCGATCCCCCGCTTTAAGATCTTGGTGTTGGTGACGAACAAGTCATCGCCGACCAACTGCACCTTGTCGCCGAGCTTCTCGGTCAGCGCTTTCCAGCCGTCCCAGTCCGACTCATCCATACCGTCTTCGATGGAGACGATCGGGTACTCTGAGCAGAGGCCGGCGAGATAATCGGCAAAGCCTTTGGCGTCGTACTGCTTGCCTTCGCCGGCGAGGTCGTACTGACCGTCTTTATAGAACTCGGAAGAGGCACAATCCAGCGCCAGGGTGACATCGCCACCGAGCGTGTAGCCGGCATCGGCCACCGCCTGCTTGATCACCGCCAGTGCATCGGCGTTGGACGCAAGGTTAGGGGCAAAACCGCCCTCGTCGCCCACCGAGGTCGAAAGGCCTTTGGCGGCGAGGACTTTTTTCAGCGCGTGGAAAATTTCCGCGCCCATGCGCAGCCCTTCACGGAAGTTCGGCGCGCCCACCGGCTGCACCATGAACTCCTGAATATCGACGTTATTATCCGCGTGCTCGCCGCCATTGAGGATGTTCATCATCGGCACCGGCATGCTGTACTGACCCGGCTGGCCGTAGAGTTCGGCGATGTGAGCGTATAGCGGTACACCCTTGGCGTTAGCCGCGGCTTTGGCGGCGGCCAGGGAGACGGCGAGAATCGCGTTCGCGCCAAGATTGGCTTTGTTGCCGGTACCGTCGAGTGCGAGCATGGCGTTATCCAGGCCGCGCTGATCGCGCGCATCCATCCCCAGCAGCGCCTCGCGGATCTTGCCATTCACCGCGTCAACGGCCTTGAGCACGCCTTTACCTAAATAGCGGGATTTATCCCCATCGCGTAGCTCCAACGCTTCCCGCGAGCCGGTGGAGGCGCCGCTTGGCGCGCAGGCTTCGCCCATGGCACCGCTTTCCAGGCGAACGGTCGCCGAAACGGTCGGATTACCTCGGGAGTCCAGCACTTCCAAGGCGCGAATTTCAACAATTTTGGTCATAGCTGCGTCCTTTTTTATGGGCGAAAAGGGTCGATTGACGTTCAATGGCCCGCTTAGCGAATGGCAAGCGGGGCAAAACCTTTAACCAGCGCGTCCAACTGCGCCACCTGGGTCAAAAACGGCTCCAGCTGATCAAGCGGCAGCGCGCACGGGCCATCGCACTTGGCGCTGTCCGGGTCGGGGTGCGCTTCCAGAAACAACCCCGCCAGCCCCACCGCCACGCCGAAGCTCCGCTACCTGGGCGCGGCGACCACCGGCGCTATCGGCGCGCCCACCCGGGCGCTGAAGCGCGTGGGTCACGTCGAAAAACACCGGGAAGCCGGTCTCCTTCATATCGCCAAAGCCGAGCATATCCACAATCAGGTTGTTGTAACCAAAGCTTGCGCCGCGCTCGCAGAGCATCAGCCGATCATTACCCGCTTCCTGAAACTTGGTGAGGATATGGCGCATTTCGTGGGGGGCGAGAAACTGCGGCTTCTTGATATTGATCACCGCCCCCGTCTTGGCCATGGCCACCACCAGGTCGGTTTGGCGGGCGAGAAACGCCGGCAGCTGGATAATATCCGCCACCTCCGCCACTGCCGCTGCCTGCCAGGGTTCGTGGACATCGGTGATGATCGGCACGCCAAAGCGTGCTTTCACCTCGGCGAGTATCTCAAGCCCCTTTTCCAGCCCGGGGCCGCGAAACGAGTGGATAGAGCTGCGGTTGGCTTTATCGAAACTGGCCTTGAAGACGTAGGGGATCGAAAGCTTTTGGGTGACCTCGACGTAGGTCTCGGCGATTTCCAGGGCAAGCTCTTGGGATTCCAGTACGTTCATGCCGCCTAGCAGCATGAGGGGCAAAGAATTGCCGGCCTCTAGGCCGGCAAATGCGATATGACGTTCGGGGGCGGATGCGTTGATCGCCGACATCACACTCACTCCTGATGGGAGGACTGGGCGCGGGTGCGCGCCGTTTTGTGCTCAAAGGCGGCGTTGACGAAACCAGAGAAGAGCGGGTGGCCGTCACGCGGTGTGGAGGTAAACTCGGGGTGGAACTGGCACGCCACGTACCAAGGGTGATCGGCCAGCTCGACCACTTCCACCAGCGACTGATCGACGCTCTTGCCCGAAATGATCAAGCCCGCCTTTTCCAGCTCATCGACAAACTGGTTGTTAACCTCAAAGCGGTGGCGGTGGCGTTCGACGATTTCATCGCCGCCGTAGGCCTCGCGCGCTTTGGTGCCTTCGCGCAGATGGCAGACTTGGCCGCCCAGGCGCATGGTGCCGCCTAAATCGGACGCCGCGTCGCGTAGCTCAATCTTGCCTTCGGCATTGATCCACTCGGTGATTAGCCCCACCACCGGGTGCTGGGTATCGCGGGTAAACTCGGTGGAGTTCGCATCCGCCCAGCCGACGACGTTGCGCGCGTACTCAATCACCGCCACCTGCATCCCGAGACAGATCCCCAGGTAGGGCACTTTGTTTTCGCGGGCGAACTGCGCGGTCATGATCTTGCCTTCCACGCCGCGCTCGCCGAAACCGCCCGGCACCAGAATGGCGTCTTTGCCCGCCAAGCGCTCGGTCCCGTGGTGCTCGATATCCTCGGAGTCGATAAAGTCGATATTGACCTTGATGCGACCCTGAATACCGGCGTGAATCAACGCTTCGTTGAGCGACTTGTAAGCGTCCAGCAGCTCCATGTATTTGCCCACCATGGCGATGCTGACCGACTTGAGCGGGTTGAGCTTGGCATCGAGCACCTTGATCCACTCGGAAAGATCCGCCTCGCCCGCTTCCAAACGCAGCTTGTCGCAGACAATCTCGTCCAAGCCGTGCTCGTGGAGCATTAGCGGAATGCGATAGATAGTATCCGCATCCTGCAGCGGCACCACGGCGCGCTCTTCCACGTTGGTGAACAGCGCGATTTTACGCCGCTCGCTCTCTACGAGCTCGACTTCGCTGCGACAGATGAGAATATCCGGCTGAATACCGATCGAGCGCAGCTCTTTGACGCTGTGCTGGGTAGGCTTGGTCTTGGTCTCGCCCGCCGTCTTGATGTAGGGCACCAGCGTCAAGTGCATGTAAATCGCGCGGCTAGCGCCTAGTTCGCTTCTGATCTGGCGAATCGACTCCAAAAACGGCAGCGACTCGATATCGCCGACGGTGCCGCCAATCTCCACCAGCGCCACGTCGAAGCCTTCGCCACCCTCGTAGACACGCCGCTTGATCTCGTCGGTGATGTGCGGAATCACCTGCACGGTGCCGCCGAGGTAGTCGCCGCGGCGCTCTTTGCGCAGCACGTGCTCGTAGACGCGGCCGGTGGTGAAGTTGTTGCCCTGGGTCATTTTGGTACGAATAAAGCGCTCGTAGTGGCCCAGGTCAAGGTCGGTCTCGGCGCCATCTTCGGTGACGAACACCTCGCCATGCTGGAAGGGGCTCATGGTGCCCGGGTCGACGTTGATGTACGGGTCGAGCTTGAGCATGGTGACCTTAAGGCCGCGGGCCTCGAGAATCGCCGCCAGCGAGGCCGACGCGATGCCCTTGCCAAGGGAGGACACAACGCCGCCGGTCACGAAGATATATCGTGTCATGGAAAACCTGTCGAAACGTGATCAAAAGGCACGGCAGAATGCCACACCAGGATGGGAGGGCAGAATAGCAGAGTACGCCTAAAGGCTCAATTAGCGCTCAAGGACGTTTGGCGGCTTCCCCGGCGACAGAGCTAAGCGAGGGCGCTGTGAACCCATCCCTGGGCGCTACTTTTGGCATCCATGCCAAAAGACCCTCGCTACGCTCTATCCCCGGCGCCGCTTATGCGTAAGTGGCAAAACCCTTTAAACCCCCAGGTAATCCAGCATCCCCTCGGCGGCCTGGCGGCCTTCGTAGATCGCGGTGACCACCAGATCCGAGCCGCGCACCATATCGCCACCGGCAAAGATTTTCGCGTTGCTGGTCTGGAAGGCAAGCTCACCATGCTCCGGCGCTTTTACCCGATCGCGCTCGTCGACCTGGATATTGGCACTTTCAAACCACGGCGCGGGGCTGGCCTGAAAACCAAACGCCACCACCACCGCATCGGCCGGAATCACCTCCTCGGAGCCCGGTACCACTTCGGGGCGCTGGCGACCGTTTTCGTCCGGCTCGCCCAGGCGTGTGCGCACCACCTTGACGCCTTCGACCTTGCCTTCGCCGACCACGGCGACCGGCTGGCGGTTAAAGAGAAAATCAACCCCCTCCTCGCGGGCGTTGGCCACCTCGCGGCGCGAGCCCGGCATGTTCTCTTCGTCACGGCGATAGGCGCAGGTCACGCTCGCCGCCCCTTGACGGATCGAGGTGCGGTTACAGTCCATCGCGGTATCGCCACCGCCGAGCACCACGACGCGCTTACCTTCCATCGAAATATAATCGGCGGGGTCCTTCTCAAAGCCGAGGCAGCGGTTGACGTTGGCGATCAGGAAATCCAGCGCCTTGTAGACGCCCGGCAAGTCTTCGCCGGGGAAGCCGCCTTCCATGTACTTGTAGGTCCCCATCCCGAGGAAGACGGCATCGTACTCCTGCAGGATCGTGTCGAACTCGATATCGGTGCCGATCTCGGTGTTGAGACGAAACTCAACGCCCATCTCCTCAAAGACCGCCCGGCGACGCTCCATCACGCTCTTTTCGAGCTTGAACTCGGGGATACCAAAGGTCAGAAGACCGCCAATTTCCGGGTATTTATCAAACACCACGGGCTTGACGCCATTGCGGGCGAGAATATCAGCGCAGCCCAGCCCCGCAGGCCCCGCGCCGATGACCGCGACTTTTTTGTCGGTCCACACGACCTTGGACATATCCGGGCGCCAGCCCATGGCAAACGCCGTATCGGTAATGTACTTCTCCACCGAGCCGATGGTCACCGCGCCAAAGCCGTCGTTCAGGGTGCAGTCGCCTTCACACAGGCGGTCCTGCGGGCAGACGCGCCCGCACACCTCGGGCAGCGAGTTGGTCTTGTGCGAAAGCTCGGCGGCTTCGATGATATTGCCTTCCACCACCAGCTGCAGCCAGTTGGGGATATAGTTGTGTACCGGGCACTTCCACTCGCAGTACGGGTTACCGCAGTGCAGGCAGCGATGCGCCTGGCTCGCGGCTTCCGTGGGCTTATACGGCTCGTAGATTTCGGCGAACTCTTTGGCCCGCGAGCGCGCGTCTTTCTTTTTCGGGTCTTGGCGACCCACGTCGATAAACTGAAAGTCGTTATTTAAACGGTTAGGCATGTTGTCTCTCCTCTCGGCCGGCATCGGATTCTGATTTTCAGCACGCCCCGGTGTCCCGGGGCCAAGCTCACTCCGGCCGCCGCCGGGATTCGTCAAGCAGGCTACCCAGGCTCGCCGCCTTGGGCTTCACCAGCCAGAAATGGCGCGCATACTCACTGAAGTCTTCCAGAATCGCCAGCCCGCGCGCTGAGCCAGTCTCGACAGCGTAGGCTTCGATCACCTCGCGCAGATGGCGGCGGTGCGCCTCCATCGCCTCGGTATTGATGCGGTGAATCTCCACCAGCTCGTGGTTGTACTTATCCACGAAGGTGCGATCCTCATCCAGCACATAGGCAAACCCACCGGTCATGCCCGCGCCGAAGTTGACGCCGGTTTCTCCCAGCACGCAGACCAAACCGCCGGTCATGTACTCGCAGCAGTGATCCCCCGCGCCCTCGATCACCGCGTGCGCGCCGGAGTTGCGCACCGCGAAACGCTCACCGGCGATGCCTGCGGCAAAGAGCGTGCCGCCGGTGGCACCATAAAGGCAGGTGTTGCCGATGATCGCCGTCTTGTGGCTCTCGAACTGGCTCTCTTTCGGCGGCACGATCACGATCTTGCCGCCGTTCATGCCCTTGCCGACGTAATCGTTGGCATCGCCTTCCAGATGCAAGTGCAGGCCACGGGCATTCCACACGCCGAAACTTTGGCCGGCCACGCCGGTAAAGCGCGCGACAATTGGCGTCTCTTCCAGCCCCGCCTCACCGTGCTGTTTGGCGATCGCCCCGGAGGTCATCGCCCCCACGCTACGGTCGCAGTTAGTGATCTTGAAGCTAAACTCGCCGCCCGATTTTGACTCGATGGCGTCGCGCACCGCTTCCAGCACTTCCTGGTTTTTAGCCCCCGGGTCGTGGGGGACGTTGCGGCTCACCTGGCAAAACTGCGGCGCATCGGCGGGCACAAAGTCGTTGGCCAAAAGCGGCGTCAAGTCGAGCTTGCGCTGCGAAGCCGTGCTGCCTTCGAGCACGTCAAGCAGATCGGTGCGACCGATCAGATCGGTCAGCTTGCGCACGCCCAGCATGGCCATCAGCTCGCGCACCTCTTCGGCGATAAAGCGGAAGTAGTGCTTGACCATGTCGACCGTGCCCCGGAAGTGCTCGCCGCGCAGGAAGTCATCCTGGGTAGCGACGCCGGTGGCGCAGTTGTTCAAGTGGCAAATACGCAGGTACTTACAGCCCAGCGCCACCATCGGCGCGGTGCCAAAACCAAAGCTCTCGGCGCCTAGAATCGCCGCTTTCACCACGTCTAGGCCGGTTTTCAACCCGCCATCGGTCTGCAGGCGAATCTTGTCGCGCAGGCCGTTGATGCGCAGCGCCTGATGCACTTCGGGCAAGCCAAGCTCCCAGGGGCTCCCGGCATGCTTGATCGAGGTCAGCGGGCTTGCCGCCGTGCCGCCGTCGTAACCGGAGACGGTGATCAGGTCCGCGTACGCCTTGGCCACCCCCGTGGCGATCGTGCCAATCCCCGGCTCGGAGACCAGCTTCACCGACACCTGCGCGTCGGGATTGACCTGCTTGAGGTCAAAGATCAGCTGCGCCAGGTCCTCGATCGAGTAGATATCGTGGTGCGGCGGCGGCGAGATCAGCGTCACGCCGGGCACCGAGTAGCGCAGACGGGCGATAAGCTGATTCACCTTGCCGCCCGGTAACTGCCCGCCCTCACCGGGCTTGGCGCCCTGTGCGACCTTGATCTGCAGCACTTCGGCGTTGACCAAGTAGTGCGGGGTGACCCCGAAGCGGCCCGAGGCGATCTGCTTGATTTTGGAGGAGCGAATCGTGCCGTAGCGCGCCGGGTCCTCGCCGCCCTCACCTGAGTTGGAGCGTCCACCCGCCTCGTTCATCGCCTGCGCCAAGGCCTCATGGGCTTCCGGCGAGAGCGCGCCCAGCGACATCCCGGCGCTGTCAAAGCGCGGGATCAGCTCGTCGACCGACTCCACCTCATCCAGCGGCAGCGGCGTTTCGGCCGGTTTGAGCGTTAAAAGGTCACGGATGGTGGCCACCGGACGCTCGTTGACCAGCTGGGCAAACTTCTTCCACTTGGCGTAGCTGCCCTCCTGCACGGCCTGCTGAAGGGTCATTACCACGTCCGGGTTATAGGCGTGGTACTCATGCCCATGCACGTACTTGAACATGCCGCCTTGCGAGATACCTTTGCGCGCAATCCAAGCGTCACGCGCCAGCGCTTCCTGCTGCAACTGCAGCTCGGCGAAACCGGTGCCCTGAATCCGCGACGCCATCCCGGGGAAACACATCTGCATGATCTCGTCGCTCAACCCCACCGCTTCAAACAGCATCGAACCGCGGTAGGAAGCGAGCGTCGAGATCCCCATCTTGGAGAGAATCTTGAACAGCCCCTTCTGTAGCCCTTTGCGGTAGTTCTCGCGGGCATCCGCCGGATTGCCGGTCAGCTCGCCCACGCGATGCATATCGGCCATGACCTGATACGCCAGCCACGGATAGACCGCCGTGGCCCCCACGCCAAACAGCACCGCCATCTGGTGAGCATCCCGCGCATAGCCGGTTTCCACCACGATGTTGGCGTCGGGGCGCAGCGCCAGGCGACCCAGGTGAGTATGCACTGCCCCCACCGCGAGCGCGGCTTGAATCGGGATCTGCCCCTTGGGTAGTTCGGCATCCGAGAGCACCAGCAGTACCTTGCCGCTGCGCACCTGGTTTTCGGCGTCTTGGCACAGCGCCTTGAGCGCCTGCTTGAGCGACTGCTGCTCCGGGTCGTACCCCATGGGGAGCGTCACGCTAGCGAAGGCCGGGTCTTCATGACTCACCAGCGCCGTGAACTTGCGCGGCGAGAGAACCGGTGTGGTCAGAATGATGCGGTGGGCGTGCTCCGGCGTGGCCTTAAAGACGTTAAGCTCCGCCCCGATACAGGTCTCAAGCGACATCACGATCGCTTCGCGCAGCGGGTCGATCGCCGGGTTGGTGACTTGGGCGAACTTCTGGCGGAAGTAGTCCGAGAGCAGACGCGGACGACTGGAGAGCACCGCCATGGGCGTGTCGTCGCCCATGGAACCCACCGCTTCCTGGCCGCTCTCTGCGAGCGGGCGCAGCACCTGGTCGCGCTCCTCAAAGCTGACCTGGAACATCTTTTGCTGCGTATTAAGCGCGTCGGTGTCCATGCTCTGAAAGCGAGCCAGCTCAGTGAGGGCGGACTCCAGATAGTTGGCTTCCTGCTTCAACCAGCGCTTGTAGGGGTAGGCCGATTTCAGCCGGTTATCGATCTCTTCGGTATGCAGCACTTCGCCGGTTTGAGTATCCACGGCGAGCATCTGCCCCGGACCGACGCGGCCCTTGGCCACCACATCCGCGGGCTTGTAGTCGTAGGTGCCGATCTCGGAGGCTAGCGTGATGTAACCGTTTTTGGTGATCACCCAGCGCGCCGGACGCAGACCGTTACGGTCGAGCATACAGACCGCTTGACGGCCATCGGTCATCACCACGCCGGCCGGGCCGTCCCACGGCTCCATGTGCATGGAGTTGTATTCGTAGAAAGCGCGCAGCTCGGCGTCCATGGTTTCCACGTTCTGCCATGCCGGCGGCACCATCATGCGCACCGCACGGTGCAGCTCCATGCCACCGGTGAGCAGCACCTCAAGCATGTTATCCATGCTTGAGGAGTCGGAGCCGGTGGTATTGACGATCTCGTCTAGCTCGGCGATATCCGGCAAGCGGTCATTGACGAAGTTCTGCTTGCGCGAATTCGCCCAGCCACGGTTGGCTTCGATGGTGTTGATTTCGCCGTTGTGGGCGAGCAGACGGAACGGCTGCGCCAACGGCCAGCGCGGAGCGGTGTTGGTCGAGAAGCGCTGGTGGAAAACGCAGATCGCCGTTTCCAAGCGCGAATCATTCAGGTCGTGATAAAACGCCGGCAGATCTTCCGGCATCACCAAGCCTTTATAGGAGACCACCTCGCTTGAGAGCGAAGCGACATAGAAATCGTCATCATCGCGCAGTGTTTGCTCGGCCCGGCGACGCGCCATGTAAAGGTCCACGTCGAAATGCGCTCCGCTGCCCGGCTCCACAAACACCTGGTGGATACGCGGCAGGCAGTCGAGCGCCATCGGGCCGCAAACGGATGCATCCACCGGGACTTCGCGCCAGCCGGCCACCTTCAGGCCGCGATGTTTAAGCTCGCTTTCCAGCACCTCACGGCCATGCTTGGCGCGGCTATCATCGTCGGGCAGAAACACCACGCCCACGGCAAAGCGCTCGCCCAAGGTAACGCCTAGCGCATCAAACGCCACGTCGCGCATGAATTGCACGGGCATTTTTAACAGCAGGCCGCAGCCGTCGCCAGTTTTGCCATCGGCCGCGATACCGCCACGGTGCGTCATGCAAGTCAGCGACTCAATGGCCGTTTTCAGCAAGTCATGGCTTGCCTCTCCCTCCATGTGGGCGATCAAACCGAAGCCGCAGTTGTCGCGAAACTCGCCGGGCTGATGAAGACCTCTGTTCATGGGCGTGCCTCTGATAAGCGTATTTTATTAACAGCGAGCCCATGATATAAAGAAAGGTTTTTTTGTATTTTTACCGCTTACCTTTCTGGCCTTTAGTGGCCGCTTTTGGTGCTCGCCGGGATGAGAAAATGGCCGCTCAGCATAGCCATCACCCCCCACCTCGCGCAATCGCATTCCCCTTTTTGCACCGCAAAAAACCTTGGCAAATCGCAGCGTTGCGCTCTAGCAAAGTCAAAAAACCGATACACTTCAACGACTTGTAACAGCGTATAACGCTATTTTAACGAACCCCAAAAGCGCATAGACTTTAGTCTAAAAAGACACTAAAACCCCATGCCGATAGCGCATAAGGCATGCCGATTGTCTTATTGGAAGTGAGCCATCGAGTGCAGCCCACACAAAAAAGCCCACCCCTCGATAAGTGAGAAGTGAGCCACAGGTGTTACCTCTTATTGAGACAAGGGAATAGGGAAAGGCGGGGCAACCCGGCGAGGAGAGCTGATTAAGCGCGCGGGTAGGCGTCCAATAGCGCCGCTAATCGCTCAGGCGGGGTGGCATCGCTGATACAGGCGTCACCCAAGGCGTTGAGCAGCACCAGACGCAAGCGGCTATCGATATTTTTCTTATCGCGGCGCATGTGCGTCAAAAAGTGCTCGCGGGTCATCTCGGCGGGCGCGGCAAGCGGCAGGCCAGCGCTTTCGATCACCGCTAGCGCGCGGTCAAGGGCGGCGTCATCGATAGCGCCAAGCTCCCGGGATAGCGTCGCCGCCATGGCCATGCCGGCCCCCACCGCCTCGCCGTGCAACCAGTTGCCGTAGCCTTGATGCGCCTCGATGGCGTGACCAAAGGTGTGCCCTAGGTTCAAAAGCGCGCGCACCCCTTGCTCGGTTTCATCCTCGGCGACGATATCGGCCTTGATCTGGCAGCTACGCGCGATGGCCTCGGCTAGCGTCTCGGGGTCACGCTGACGAAGTGCCGTCATGTTCGCTTCAAGCCAGCTCAAAAACGCCGCGTCGCGGATAAAGCCATACTTGATCACTTCGGCAAGCCCCGCCGAAAGCTCACGATCAGGCAGGGTATCGAGCGAATCGATGGCCACTACCACCGCCTTGGGCTGCCAAAACGCGCCGATCATGTTTTTCCCCAGCGGGTGATTGACACCGGTCTTGCCGCCAACGGACGAATCCACCTGGGAGAGCAGCGTCGTGGGTATCTGGATAAATGCCACTCCACGCTGGTAGCTTGCCGCTGCAAAGCCGACCATATCGCCGATCACGCCGCCACCGAGGGCGATTAGCGTGCAGCGACGATTAAACCCGGCTTCCAATAGCGCATCCCAAATGCGCCCCACCTGCTCGACGCTTTTGTACTGCTCGCCGTCCGGCAGCACGACGCTGCGCACGTCGAGTGTCTCGGGCAGACACTGGGTCAACGCCTCAAGGTAGAGCGGGGCGATGGTCTCATTGGTGACAATCATCACTTGCTGGCCGGCAAGATACGGCACGATCGATTCGGAGCGGCTCAACAGCCCCGTGCCAATATGAATGGGGTAGCTGCGCTCGCCGAGCGCGACCTGAAGCGTGCGTAGCACGCCGTTTGGGTGTGTCATGTTAATCCCTTATTTTTGCGCCGCGCCCGCTTTACGCACCGCGCCGGCGGTTTGCAAGGGGTCCACCAACCGCTGGACGCGACGTAAAATCTCGTTAACCACGGCGCGCGGGCTGCGACGGTCGGTGCGTACGGTAATATCGGCCGTGGCACGATAGAGGGGGTCGCGCTTGGCGAACATGTCGTAAAGCACTTGTTCGCGGTCGGCGCACTGTAAAAGCGGCCGGTTGCGGTCTTTCGCCGTGCGCCTAAGCTGCTGCTCCACCGTGGTCATCAAGTAGATCACCGTGCCGCGCTCACGTAGCGCGCGCCGGTTCTCTTCGCGCAGCACCGCTCCGCCGCCGGTGGCCACCACGACATTAGGGTATTGGGTCAGCTCGTCGATCATCTGCACTTCGCGCTGACGAAAGCCCGCCTCGCCCTCGACGTCAAAAATCCAGGGGATATCCGCGCCGCAGCGGTCTTGAATGGCATGATCGCTATCGTAGAAAAGGCGCGACAGCTCGCCCGCCAACAGGCGGCCAATGGTGCTTTTGCCAGCCCCCATGGGGCCAATCAGAAATAAGTTGGGTAAATCCTGCATTAGGGAACCGTCAGGGCGTCATCAAGGAGTCGTGGCGTAATGAAAACCAGTAACTCGACCTTTTCATTACTCTCTTCATTGTACCGGAACAGTCTACCAATTAACGGCAAATCGCCCAGCAGCGGTGTTTTCGCGATTTGGCGTAGCTCTTCGGTGGTTAAAATGCCGCCCAGCACCACAGTTTGGCCGTTGTCCACCAGCACCTGGGTTTCAATGGTATTGGTATCGATGGGCGGCTCGCCGCCAAACTCGGAGTCGCGGAAGCTGTCGTTGCGAATCACCAAGTCCATAATAATGCGGTTATCGGGAGTAATCTGAGGTGTCACCTCCAGCTCCAACAGTGCTTCTTTAAACTCGGTATCCGGGTTACCTTGTTCGTCAACACTCTGGTAGGCGCGCTCTTCCCCTTGGCTGATGGTCGCAGAGCGCTGGTTGGCGGTGATGATACGCGGCTGTGAAATGGTCTGGCTTTTGCCCTCGCTCTCCAGGGCGCGCAGCTCCAGATCGAGCAGAATATCGCCCGCCAAATACCCGAAACTAAAATTCGATGTTCTGCCCGCGAAGTTACCCAGATCCACGTCAAGACCGCCCCGTGCACGGTTTAACCCGGCCGGATTAATATCACGCGCTGCGTAAGTACCGTCCTCCGCCTGCTGAAATCCCCGCGTGCTGGATGCGTCCCAGTTAACCCCCAACTCCCGGGAGGCCGTATCGCGAGCAATGACAATACGCGCCTCGATTTGCACTTGGCGCACGGCGACATCAAGCCGATCCAGCGTACTCATAATCTGCTCTAGCTGCTCGCGGGTATCCTGCACCAGAAGCGTGTTGGTGCGCTGATCGGTGGTTACCCGGCCGCGGTCAGTCAGCAGGCCAAACCCCTCTTCACCGCGCAAGAGTTGGGCTAAATCTTCCGCGCGGGCATACTTCACTTCCACAAACTCGGTGACCAAGGGCGATAGCGTCTCGCGCTGCTGGCGCGCTTCAAGCTCTTGCTGCTCCAGCGCGGCAAGCTCGGCGGCCGGGGCGACCACGATCACATTGCCCCGCTTGCGGCTAGAGAGCCCTTGGCTTTGCAGAATCAACTCCAACGCCTGGTCCCAAGGCACATCGTTGAGGTTCAGTGTCACGCGCCCGGTCACGCCGTCGCTTGCCACAATATTGAAACCGGAAAAATCCGCCAGGGTGGAGAGCACCGAGCGCACTTCAATATCTTGAAAGTTAAGGCTTAAGCGCTCGCCGGTGAACGCCTCTTCCTTGGCTTTACGCTGCTCTTGCGGCGCCTCGCTGACCGGTTGCACCTCCACCGTCAGCGTGCGCCCACTCTGCGAGGAGACCATGGCGTAAGCGCCTTGAGTCTCCAGGGCTAACTCGGTGCCGCGAGCGCTGGCACGTGGCACGACCCGGGTAATCGGCGTGGCAAAATCCGTCACGTCATAGATTTGGTTGAGCGAATCTGGAATCGCCACATCACGTAAGCTCACCACCACCTCGCCACCGCGCTCTTCTACGCGCGGGTCGATCGTGTCGCGATCAAAGATCACCTCTAATCTACCCGCGCCCTTTTCGCCGCGATGAAAGTCGATCTCCTCGATCTGAGGCCCTTCCGTGGTGGCGAGCGCGTCCGGCTCTAATGCAGGTGCCTGCGCATCTGTAGCAAAGGCGATGCGCAGCCGGCCGTCACCGGGCTCTGTGGTGTAGTCGTACGCCTCGGCGAGATTGATGACCAGCCGTGTACGCTCGCCCGCCTCAATCGCGGTGATATGCTCGACCCCTCCCTTTGCAACGTCTAAGCGGCGTGTGGCTAACCCGCTACTGGTATTCGGAAGGTCAATGGCCAAACGCGGTGGATCGTCCAGGCGGTAGCTTTTGATCTCGGGCACACTGCCAAAAAACTGCAGGTCGATATTAACCCGCTCACTGCCGTTATCATCAACATTGATATGGGTAAGCACGGTCGCCGATGCCCAGGCGGGCAGCAGTGGCAACAGCGCCATTGCCGCACACCCTAAACAACGGCGGGTGGTAAGCAGTGTTTGATTCAACGCTTTTCGCAACACGGTTACGCCCATACCCTCTCCTAATTTGCTCTTTTGGCCGCGGCCCTATTTATTCGTCGGCGTTCTCGCCATCGGCAAGCGTCAGCGCGGCGTCACGGACTTGCCATCCCTGGCGCTGCGTAAAGACGCGCTCTTTGATGTCGATGCGCTGCTCCGTGATGCGGCTGATCCGCCCGTAATTCGATCCCACGTAATTGCCCACGCCGACGCTGACTACTTCCTCGTCCGGCGTGCGTATCAGCGCGCGCTGGCGCTGGCCCATTTGCAGTGTCCCCACAAGCTGCAGCTCTTGCAGCGCGTAGCGCTCCAGAGGCTCAGGTGAGCGCTCTTGATTGGGCGCCAACTCGCTGTCGCCTGGCTGCGTGAACGTGTTTTCCACTACCGCATCGGGGGCTAAAAACGGGCTGCGCGCATCGCTATAACGGTACGGTAGCGGTTCGTAATCGGGCACACGGGGAATCTCGATCATGGGCTGACTGCCCGGCGCCTCACGGATGTCCGCCAGCTTTTGTTTGAGTTGGGCCATATTGGCGTCGGCACAGCCGGCGAGCATCAACGCCACGCCTGACAGGACCATGAGTTTCGCTTGGCGCCACGTCATGCATCATCCTCCGATGCTTGCACACGGGACAGATCGCTATAGGTGCGCGCCAACATGGAGAGACGCAGCGTACTGCCCTGCCCCTCTACCGGCTCTAGGGTAAAGTCATGCTGGGTGACGATCCGCGAGAGGGCCGCCATGTCCGCCACGAACTGGGCAATTTGGTGGTACTCCCCCCGCACCTGAATATCGAAAGGATGCTCCACATAGTGCTCTTGCGTCACCGTTGAGCGCAGCCGAATATTTTCAATGTTGAGCTGATTGTCCACCGCCGCGTCGCTAATGCTATCGAGCAGCGACGGAATCTCAACGCTTGTCGGCAACATCGCGCGCAAGCGGGTCATTTGGGCATTAATCTCTTCTAGCTTCTCTTCCATGTTCGGCAGGTGCGCGGCCTCCGCGGCTTTACTGCGGTACTCTTCCAGTAACCGCGTTTCTTCCCGCTCCGCGGCCGCCCATCCATCGCGGCGCTCACTAATCACAAACCAGTACATGGCGCCGAGTGAGAGCAACAGCGCCAACACCAGGCAGAGTGCTTTCAGCAACAGCGGCCAACTCCCGGCCTCTTTGATATCCAGCGCCTGAATATCCACCTCATGCAAGCGCTGCCACTCGTCTAGCCACCAGTCACGATCAAGCCTCATTATCCCTCTCCTGATCGCTGCCCTCGGCGTCGCCGTCGGCGTCGCCGTCGGCGGTTCCATCATCGTCGGATGCGACGCTTTGCTGCTTCACTTCAAAGCGAAACACCCGTCTGGCGCTGTCGCTATCGCTCTCAAGCTCGGTAAATTGCGCCACCCCAAGCCCTGGCATCTGCTCAATACGGCGTAGCTGTTCGGAAACCTGGCGGTCACTGCCCGCTTCTGCCGTCGCGCTCAAGGTGTCACCGCTACGGGACAGACGCTGGTAAATCACCCCGTTGGCCACGCTTTGGGCAATCTCGTTAAAGACACGCACGGTTTTGATCCGCTCATTTTGCAGCGTTTGGAAGAGTTCAAGTTGGTTGCTGAGCTCAACCGCGTCCTCTTCGTAGCCGCGCACTTCGCTAATATCCGCTTCCAGCTCTTGGATTTGCGCGGTGATATAGCGATTTCGCTCGCGCTGCGTCTCTAGCTCCGCCTGATACAATCGCGCGACCACAAACCCCAGCGCCGTTCCCAGCACCAGCATCGCCACCAGCAGTATATGGAAGCGGCGGGTCTGGCGCTGACGCCTCTCTTCGCGCCAAGGCAGCAGGTTAATCATGACACTCATTGGCCCGCCCTCATGGCCAGACCGCAAGCGGTCAGCATGGCGGGCGCGTCGTTGGTCAGCCCTTCGATGTTTAAGCGTTTATTAATCTGCATGGTTTGAAATGGGTTGGCAATGGTCACCCGCATGCCGCTATCTTCTGCGATGCGCTCGGCAAGGCCGGGGATAACGCTCGACCCACCGCCGAGGACGATCTCTTTCACCTCGTGGTGGCGCCCCGCCGTGTAGTAGAGCTGAAGCGAACGGCCTACCTGCTGTACCACGGTTTCCAGAAATGGATTTAGCACTTTTTCCTGGTAATCGTCGGGCAGTCCGCCCCGTTTTTTGGCAAACCCGGCTTCTTCCATCGAGAGGTCGTAACGCTCCCGAATCGCATCGGTTAACTGCCGTCCGCCAAACACCGTATCGCGGCTGTAAACGATATGTCCGCCGCGCATCACGTGAAAGGCGTTCATATTGGCGCCAAAATCGACCAGCCCCACACAGGTCGACGGGTCCAACTCAACGCTGAGCTGACGTTTTAGCACCTCAAAACTGCGCTCCATGGCAAAGGTTTCAACATCCACGGCCGCGGGTTCAAGGCCGGCGCGTTCAAGGGTTTCGGTCAACTGGCTGACATCGTGCTGGCGGCAAGCCACCAGCAGCACCCGCTGCTCCCCTTCATCGTAAGGCGAGGGGCCTAGGCGCTGAAAATCAAACGCCACTTCGTTGAACGGGAACGGAATATGGCGGTCTGACTCGGCGATAATGCGCTCTTCGATATCGTCTTCGCTCAATCCAGCGGGAAAGTTGAGCGTCTTGGTAATCGCGGCGCTCGCGGGAACGGCAACGGCGGCTTTGCGGGTCGAGGGTTTGGCATGCTCGACGGCGCGGCTCAACACGCTTGCCACGTCGTCAATATCTTGGATACGGCGCTCGATCACCGCGCCCTCGCGTAGCGGGCGCACGGCATAGCTTTCGACGCAGTAGTTATCCGCCGTGGGCTTAAGCTCCAAGAGCTTGACCGTCGCCGAGGTAATATCGACGCCAATCAAGCCGTTATTGGATTTGAGCAAGCGCATTAGGGTGTTTGGCTCCGGCTGTGATGACGGGTAAATCGAGGTTACATGATTTTAACCTAAGGCACACGCGCAACGGCTCACTGCATATCAACACTGGTGAGCGCCGCGTGAGCTTCCTATAATGGCAGCCGTTCACCTTATATGGGCGCTATGCCACGGTTATCTTGCGCTGCTTCATTATCGCGCCGCCATCGCCATTTGGGCTTACTTCACGCTTCCCACGGGTACTCTGTTTTCATGAAGTTTTTTAGCACACTGATTTTATCGCTATTTTCCCTTCTCGTAGCCCTGGTGGGAGCCACAGCGCTGGCCGTTATCGGCGCGGGCATCTACTTTGCCCCCGGCTTACCCGATGTGCGCCAACTGGAAAACGTCGAGCTGCACACACCGCTGCGTATTTACACCCGTGATGGCAAGTTGATGGGCGAATTCGGTGAAGAGCGCCGGATTCCGGTCGATTTCGACGCCATTCCGCAACCCATGATTGACGCGCTGATCGCCGCGGAGGACCAAAGTTACTTCGATCACGTCGGCGTTGACCCCCGCGGGCTGATTCGCGCCGCGGTGGAACTCGCACAAAGCGGCGGCACCATTCAGTCCGGCGGCTCGACCATTACCATGCAGGTGGCGCGAAACTATTTGCTCACCCTCGACCAAACCTTCACGCGTAAGATTCGCGAGATTCTGCTCGCCCTGCAGATGGAGCAGGTGCTCAGCAAAGAGGAAATCTTTGAGCTTTACGTCAATAAAATCTTCCTGGGCAATCGCGCTTACGGCATCGCCTCGGCGGCAGAGACGTACTACGACAAGCCGCTGGCGGAGCTGTCGCTGGCGCAAACGGCGATGATCGCCGGCTTACCCAAGGCCCCCTCCGCGTTTAACCCGCTGGCCAACTCGGAGCGCTCGCTGATTCGGCGTAACTGGATTCTGTTTCGCATGCGCGAACTCGGCTTTATCGACGAAAACGCCTACGAGCAAGCCGTGCAAGCGCCGGTCACCGCTCAGCGCCACGAAACACAGCTTGAAGTCGAGGCGGCTTATGTGGCTGAAATGGCCCGTCAATACGCCATTAACGAGTACGGCGACGATGCCTACACCGGCGGCTACCGCATTTACACCACCTTGGATAGCGAGCTACAGCCCTATGCCCGCCGCGCCTTGGCCGAAGGCTTGCTGGCTTACGACCGCCGCCACGGCTGGCGAGGCCCGGAACAGCAAGACATCCCGGCAAGTTTGGTGGAAGCACAGGAGCAAACTGAAACCCGCGGCCTTGAAGAGGAGCTCGCTGAGTCGCCTGAGATTCGCGAAACCGCCCGCCAGGCCGCCGAGCGCAGCCAAACCGAAGTGGAAGGGTTTGATGGCGATGTGAGCAACTGGGTGCAAGTGTTAAGCCGCACGCCGAGCTACGGCGTGCTTAAGCCCGCCATTGTGGTCGAAAGCAGCGGCCGCGAAATGCACGTCATCACCCGCGACAGCGGCATACGCACTATCGAATGGGAAGGTTTGGAGTGGGCCGAGCCCTACTTAAGCCCGCGCAGTCGCGGCGCGGCCCCCACCTCGGCCGACCAAATCGCTGAGCGCGGCGACCTTGTCCGCGTGGTGGAAGACGAAGAGGGGGATCTTAGGCTTTCGCAACTTCCCGATGCCGAGGGCTCGCTGGTGGTGCAAAACCCGCAAACCGGGGCGATTGTGGCCCTGCAGGGGGGCTTTGATTTTAACGCCAGCAAGTTTAATCGCGCCGTTCAGGCGCAGCGTCAGTCCGGTTCCATCTTCAAGCCGTTCATCTATCTCGCCGCGCTAGAGGATGGCGAAATGAACGCCGCAAGCGTCGTCAACGATGCCCCGGTGGTGCAAGAGGATGGCAGCGATACGCTCTGGCGCCCGGTCAACTCCAGCCGCGACTTTTTGGGGCCTATACGGCTGCGCCCGGCGCTTGCCCGTTCGCGCAACCTGGTCACGATTCGCGTACTGCGCAGCATGGGGCTGGATTACACCATTAACTACCTGCAAGGTTTCGGCTTCGAGCCTGGGCGCCTTCCCCGCGGACTTTCGCTGGCGCTTGGGAGCGCCGATTTGACCCCGCTTGAGATGACCAACGCCTACGCCGTGCTGGCAAACGGCGGTTTTCAGGTCAGCCCTTGGTTCATCGACCGCGTCACGCAGGGCGGCGAAGAGGCGAGCAATATCTTTGAAGCCACCCCCGCCGTTGCCTGCCGCGAGTGCGACGAGCAGCAAGAGACGGTGGAAATCAACGGCCGTGAGCACCCCATTGCCCCGCGCGTCGCCGACGCCGAAGCGGTGTATATCCTGCGCGATATGCTGCGCGACGTGATCGAAAGTGGTACCGGCCGTGCCGCCCTGAGCCTTAATCGCGAGGATATCGTGGGCAAAACCGGCACCACCAACAATCAGCGCGACGCTTGGTTTGCCGGTTTCAATAGCGATTTGGTCGCGACCGTCTGGGTCGGCAAAGACAGCAACGACACCATCGCCGAATACGGCGCCAATGCCGCGCTGCCGATCTGGACTGACTTTATGGGCAAAGCGCTAGAAGGCGAGCCAGAAGCATGGCCTGAGCGCCCGGAAGGAGTGGTCGCCGCTCGCGTCGATCCCGACACCGGCCGCCGTTTGCACGACGACCAGCCGGGCGGGATTAGCGAGCTCTTTGACGTCGAGCACTTGCCCGACTTCCAATCACGCCGGATCAGCCGCGAACTGGAAGAGGCAAGTGGCTCGGAAGGTTCAGGGGCGGCCGAATCGATCTTCTAAGGCGCTGAGGCTTGCGTGGCCGAGTGCGCTTGACGCTTCGCGGCCACGCCATTGGCCACAATGGCGATGACCATCACCGCCACCCCGGCGAGTTCGGTCATGGCATTGGGGTAAAACACGCCAACAATCGCCGCACCAATCGCTAGGCGCGACGGCCAGCGCATGGTGGTAAAGAGATACCCCTCAAGGGCGGCGGCAAACGCCCCCAGCGCGAGCAGCGCAATCGCCCCGTTCCAGAGCACCACGCCCACCGGTCCGCCGATAATAATTTCTGGGTTGAAGACCATGAACAGCGGAATCAGGTAGAGCCCCTTGGCAAACTTCCACGCTTGAAAGCTGGTCTCCATGGGTTTGCTGCCGGCGATCGCCGCCCCCGCGAAGCCGGCGAGCGCCACCGGCGGCGTGACGTTAGAGTCCTGCGAGTACCAAAACACCACAAGGTGAGCGATCAACAGCGGAATGCCAAACTCCTGGGTCAAGGCGGGGCCGACCAGCACAATCAGCACGATATAGCTTGCCGTCACCGGGAGCCCCATGCCCAGCACCAAGCTGGCCAAGAGCACCAAAATAAGCGCGAGCACGAGGTTGCCGCCGGAGAATGCCAGCATCATGGAGGAGAATTTAAGCCCCAAGCCGGTAAGCCCCACCACGCCCACGATAATCCCCGCCACGGCACACGCCATCGAGACCGCCACGGCATTGCGCGCGCCCAGCTCCAGCCCTTCGATCAACTTGCGCAGGCCGCGCGCGCTCACCTCCATTATCCGGCTGAGCGTCACTGGCTGCCCCTGGCGCGGGGCGACGAAAAGAAACCACAGCGTATAGCGCAGCACGGCCACGAGCACCATGGTCACCACGGCGTAGTACCCTACCCGCATCGGTGACATACTCATCGCCAGCAGCCATACCAACACCGCCAGCGGCAGCAAAAAGTGCCACCCCTCACGCATGACATCGCCAAGCCTTGGCAACTCGCTTCTCGCCATACCCTGCATGCCCTGCTTTAGCGCGATGATATGCACGAACAGATACACCGTGGCGAAATACATCACCGCGGGAAAGATGCTGACTTTGACAATATCCAGGTAAGGGGTGTTGGTGTACTCGGCGATCAAAAACGCCCCCGCGCCCATCAGCGGCGGCATGATCTGCCCGCCGGTGGAGGACGCAGCCTCAATACCGCCGGCCTGCTTACCCTTGTAACCCAAGCGCTTCATGAGCGGAATCGTAAAGGCACCGGTGGTCACCACATTGGCAATCGCGCTGCCGGAAATCGAGCCCATGCCGGCCGAGGCCAAAACCGCCGCTTTCGCCGGGCCGCCACGCTGGCGCCCGGTGGCCGCATAGGCGAGATCGATAAAAAACTTGCCCGCGCCAGTGCTTTCCAGAAAGGCGCCGAAGAGCACAAAAATAAAGATATAGGTGGCCGCCACCCCCAGTGGCAGACCAAAAATCCCCTCTTGTCCCAGATAGAGCTGGCCGGCGATACGGTCCAGGCTATAGCCGCGGTGCGCCAAAATACCCGGAAGCCACTCCCCCAGCCAGGCCAAATCCCCGCGCGGCCCCGCCATGGCGTAGGCAATCGCGATCACGCCGATGATGGTCATGCTCATGCCCACGGCGCGGCGGCTCGCTTCCAGCACCGTGACCGTGGCAATGCACGCCACCACGATATCGGTCTGGCTCCAGAAGCCGGCGCGACCGATGATCTCATCCAGAAAGAGCACTAAATAGCCGCCGGTGATCACCGCCCCGGCAAAAAAGAGGGCATCAATCGCCCAGCACAGAACCCCTCGGCCGCGCGTTGGCCCAAACGCCGGGAACATTAAAAAGGCAAGCATCATGATCAGCGCCAGGTGAATGCTGCGCTGATAAAAAAGCCCCAGCGGCTGAATACCGGCGGAGTAGAGTTGAAACAGCGACAGCCCCACCGCCACCAAGGTGATACACCAAAGCACCGGGCGAGGCTGTTGGATATTGCCACCGGGCATTATGACGGTGGAGTGTTCAGCGTTTTTCATCCGTATTCACCAGTTGAATCCATACCCGCTCGCCCGCGGCGTGGCGGCTTAAGCTGTACGTTTGCATCGCGTCGTTTTGCTGCCACACCAAGCGATGGTTCACCGTCGTGGCCCCCACGCGTAGCGGGTAACGGTTATCCGGTACGGGCTCATTGATCTGCTCGATCCAGTAGCCACCCTGGCCATCGGAGACCTGCTTACCGCGCCCCGGCGTATGCCCAAGCCCTGCGGCGAAATCGGGTTGATGGCTGCGTTCAAGCTGCATGCGCCCAGCGGCATTGCGATAGCAGTCGCGCACGGTGAAGTGCGCAACCGAGTGGTTCCACTCAACGCACCAGCGCTCGCCTTCCGGCATGGCGGTGTGCCAAAGCGGTTCGCCCTGCGCTCGGGTCACCACCAGCCGGTCCGCCAGCGCCGGATGGGGGAGCAGTGATAGCGTGGCAGCCAGACAGGCCAACACTCCCAGCGCAAGCGCCGGGAGTCGTCTAGATGGGTTAATACGCGCCATTTAGGGGCGCAGGCGGTCTGGCACCTCAACGCCCGCTTCCTCAAAGTAGCGGATGGCGCCCGGGTGCAGCGGTACCGGCGTGGACTCCATGGTGAATTCGACGGTGGTGTCATTAGCGGCCGGATGCACCGCAATGAGTTCGTCGGTGTGCTCAAACAGCAGCTCGGTAAGCTGGTAGGCGAGCGCTTCATCCATGGCCGCATTGACGACGAGGACATTGGGAACACCGATCGTGGGCACGGCTTCGTCCATGCCTTCGTAGAGGTTTTCGCTTAGCGAGTAGCGGGCAAAGACCGCGACCTCTTCCCGCGCGTTGGCAATCTCTTCATCGGAAAGCCCGATGAGGCGAATATCGCGGGTGGTCGCCAGGTTCATGATCGAGCTAGTGGGCGGGCCGACGCTCCAGAAACCGGCATCGATATCGCCGTCGCGAATCGCATCAGCGGTCTCATTGAAGTTCAAACGCTGCGGCGTGAAATCGTCGTAGCTGATCCCGTTGGCTTCCAACAGCGCCCGCGCATTGAGCTCGGTCCCGCTACCCGGCGCCCCCACGGAGACACGCTTGCCCTCCAAGTCATCCAGCGAGTGAATATCCGACTCTGCCAGGGTCACCAGCTGCACCGCGTTCGGGTACATCGAGGCCAGCGCCCGGGTCGCTTCAATTTGGCGGCCTTCAAAATCGCCGGTGCCGGTATATGCCTGATAAACCGTATCCGCCAACGCCAGGGCCATATCGGCATCGCCGCGCATGATCAAGCCCATGTTCTCCACCGAGGCACCGGTCACTTCGGCTGTCGCCTGCGCGCCTTCGATGTGCTCGTTGATCATTTCGGCGAAGCCGCCGCCAATGGGGTAGTAGGTGCCGCCGGTGCCGCCGGTCGCGATGGACATTTGCTGTGCCGAGGCCGGCAGTGCCACCGCCAGGATAGAAGCCGCCGCAACGTAGGGAAGCGTCCGCATAAACATTCCTCCGCCCTTAAAAGGGAGTTGTTAGTGGTTATAAAAAAGGAGGTGAATCATTACTGTGCGCTTAAACGCTCAGTGTTATGAACTTAGCACGCCTTTCGCGTTAGTCGCCAACCTGTTAAATACAAACGGTCCCAACGGCGGCTAACGCGACTATACTGGGCACGTTTTTTCACCCCTTATTGGCTTTCTTGCCACCAAGAGTCTTGCTTATGCCCATTTGGGAAGCGGCGGCGCTGGTCGCCATCGGCGTTGCGGCCGGATTTATCAATGTGCTCTCCGCCGGCGGCTCGATGATGACACTGCCGCTATTGATGCTTTTGGGCTTGCCACCGCAGGAGGCCAACGGCACCAACCGCGTCACCATTGTGCTGCAGAGCGTCTCCGCCGTAGGCAACTTCTTGCGCGCGGGGGCGGCTTATATTGGGCTGAGCCTGCGGCTTGCGCTGCCGGCGGTGGCGGGCTCCCTGCTCGGGGCTTGGCTGGCGCTTCAGGTGAGCGATGTGCTGTTCGAGGCGATTTTGATCGTGGTAATGAGCGTTTCTGCCGTGATGATGCTGCTGCCTCAGCCTAAGCGGGATACGCGGCCGTTGACGCCTGAGCGCCTGACGCCGCTGATTTATCTCGCCATGTTCGGCATCGGCCTTTACGGCGGTTTTATCCAAGTCGGCGTGGGCATTCTGTTTATCGTCGTGCTCTACCGTTTGCTTAAAATCGACCTTGTCCAGGTCAACGTCTTCAAGGTGCTAATTGTCCTGGTTTACAGCGTACCGGCGCTGGTGCTGTTTGTGTGGTTTGACCAGGTGCGCTGGCACTACGGTTTGCTGCTCGCGCTGGGCAGCATGACCGGGGCGTGGCTGGCAGTGAAGGTCAACATGAGCCCGCGCGGCGCGCTCTGGATTAAGTACCTCACCCTGGCCGTGATCGCGGCGATTTTGCTGCGCTTGCTGTTGGGTTAGCCGGCGCCAAGAGCTAGGCATCGATCAGCGTTTTTACCTCTTTGACGATATGCGCGCCGATCGGCAGCGCCGAAGTGGCCGCGGGCGACGGTGCGTTACCCACATTGACCGTGCGACGGGTGTTCACAAACAGAAAGTCATCCACCAATTTACCCTCGTGGGACACCGCCTGAGCGCGCACGCCCGCCGGGTAGGGCTTCAAATCGTCCAGCGCAAGGCTTGGGCAGTACTTCTGCACCTGGGCGAGATAAGCGCGTTTGAAAAGCGAGTTTTTCATTTCAAAAAGCCCCGCCTTGGCGTGCTTGGCCAGCACCCGGCGTATGCCCGGATGGGCCAGCATCTCGCGCATATCGCTAAGCGACACATCGCGTTTGCGATACCCCTCGCGTTTGAACGCGAGCACCGCGTTGGGGCCGACAGTGACGCTGCCATCGATCATGCGCGTCAAATGCACGCCCAGAAACGGCATCGCCGGGTCGGGTATGGGGTAGATCAAATGGTTTACGATGGCGTTATGCGTTTCGGGGAGCACGTAATACTCGCCGCGAAACGGACAGATGGTGAAGCCGGGGTCCTGCCCTAAAAGCCGAATCACGCGATCCGCCATTAGCCCCGAGCACGTCACCAGATAGCGCCCGCTGAATGACGCCTCGCCTTCGTCTGTCTCGGTGGTGACGACCACCTCATCGCGGCGCTCGTCCAGGGCCGTGACACAGTGACCGTAGCGCACTTCGCCCCCTAGACGCTCAAACTCGGCGGCCATGGCGCGAGTCACCTCGGCGTAGTCAACGATGCCGCTTGAGGGCACAAAAATCCCCGCCACCCCGGTGATATGGGGTTCTCGCTCGGCCAGCGCCTCGGCAGTGAGCCACTCCCGCTCAAGGCCGTTTTGAGTGATGCGCTCCCAAAGCGCTTGCATGCGTTTTTCTTCCACCGCGTTGGTCGCGACCAAGAGTTTCCCGCAGGTGTTGTACGCCACGCCGTGCTGGTCGCAGAACGCTTTGGTGGCGCGATTACCCTCCAAGCAGAAGCGCGCTTTCAGACTGTCCGGCGCGTAGTAGACGCCCGCGTGAATCACGCCGCTATTGTGCCCGCTTTGATGCTGGGCAGGGCCGCGCTCTTTCTCCACCACGACCATGCGTTTATCCGGGTAGGCCTGCTTAAGCTGCATGGCGGTGGACATGCCTAAGATGCCTCCGCCAACGATCACCACATCCCACATACCCACCTCCTGTTGAAACGGCCGCGATAAGCGCTCTATGTTGTATCATTGATTGCCCGTCGGCATCAGCCTAGACGTGGCTTACAAAACAGGAGAGCCAGATGGCCGAGCGCCGCACCGCTGATCCGTTTCAGCACCTGATCGCCCTGTCGCCGCGCGACACGGCAAATGTGATCAATGCCGCCCCGATCGGCATCTGCATTACCGATGCCAACGGCAACTTTGAGATGGTCAATCCCGCCTACTGCGCGTTTTACGGCTATGAAAAAGAGGAGCTTATCGGCCAGCACTTCACCCTGGTTGTCCCCAAAGCCTATCGCGACCAGCTTAGCCAAATGCACGATACGTTTATTGCCGGCGATGACATTGAGCTCCGCCAAGAGTGGGAAGTGCGGTGTAAAAACGGCGAAACGCGCACCATCATCGCCGAAGCCGCCCGCGTTCACGGCGATGACGGCGCGCCGCGTAAAGTCACCTACGTGGTGGATATCACCAGCCGCAAACGCCTTGAAGAGCAGTTAAAACAAGCCAACGAGCGCTTGGATTATCTGGCCCACCACGATCAGCTCACCGGCATTTTTAACCGTCGCGCCGGACTGCAGCGCTTGGAGCAGGAGCTAGAGCGCTGCAAACGCTACGGCAATGAGTTGAGCGTGATGATGTACGATTTGGACAAGTTCAAACATATCAACGACACCTACGGTCATAGCGTCGGCGATGAGGTGCTCCAAGAGATGACCCAGCTGATGGCGAAAGAGATTCGCTCGCCGGATTTTCTCGTGCGGTTAGGCGGTGAGGAGTTTTTAATCATCATGCCCGAAGTCAGCGCCGCCTCGGCCTACCAGGCCGCCGAGCGCCTACGCCAGTGCGTCGCCGAAACGTCCATGACGGAACACGCGCTGCCTGTTACGCTCTCCGCTGGTGTCGCAAGCTACCGGGAAAGCTCCTCCACGCAGCTTTTGGATCGCGCCGACAAGGCCATGTACGCGGCCAAGCAGGCCGGACGTAACCGCGCTATGATGGCCGAGGAGGTATCTTAGCGTTTTACGCGCTATGCTTAAGGCATGTCATACTCGGGCGTTATTTGCTCAACGCCCCTCACTCATACGTCACCCATTGAAGGAGTCACAATGAGTAACGCAGAGCTTAACGAACTTAAACAAAAATACGTCGCCGCGGGTGCGGCAAGCCCCGCCACGGCCTTCGCTGATCGCGCGGAAAACGCCGAAGTGTGGGACGCCGACGGCAACCGCTTTATCGACTTCGCCGGCGGCATCGGCGTGCTCAATATCGGCCATCGCCACCCCAAGGTGGTCGCGGCGGTGAAAGCGCAGCTGGATAAAGTGATGCACACCTGTCAAACGGTGATGCCTTATGAAGGCTACGTAAAAGTAGCCGAAAAGCTCAGCCAGATTACGCCGGTGCGCGGGCATGCCAAGGTCATGCTGGCCAACTCCGGCGCCGAAGCGCTGGAAAACGCGGTGAAAGTCGCCCGCGCCGCCACCGGTCGCTCCAACGTCATCTGCTTTGACGGCGGCTATCACGGCCGCACGCTCTTCACCATGGCGATGAACGGTAAAGTCGCGCCCTACGCCACCGATTTTGGCCCCATGCCGGGCAACGTCTTCCGCGCGCCCTATCCGGTGCCGTATCACGGCGTCAGCGAAGACGAAGCCATTCGTGGCCTCAAAATGGCGCTCAAGACCGACGCCAACCCCAAGGACACCGCGGCGATCATTCTTGAGCCGGTGCTCGGCGAAGGTGGCTTCTACCCCGCCTCGAAAAGCTTCTTGGAGAAAATCCGCGAGATCTGCGACGAGCACGGCATGTTGATGATCATCGACGAGGTGCAGTCGGGCTTTGGCCGTACCGGCAAGATGTTCGCCATCGAGCACAGCGGTGTCGAACCGGATCTGATCACCATGGCGAAATCCATGGCCGACGGCATGCCGATCTCCGCGGTCGTGGGCACCGACAAGCACATGGACGCCTCGGGCGGTAACTCGCTGGGCGGCACCTACACCGGCAGCCCCACCGCCTGCGCCGCGGCCCTGGCCGTGATGGAAGTGTTCGAAGAAGAGAACATTCTGGAAAAAAGCCAAGCGCTCGGTGAGAAGCTCGCCCAACGCTTCGGCGGCTGGGAAGACAAGTTCACCTGCGTGGATAACGGGCGCAACATGGGTGCCATGGCCGCGTTCGAGTTGGTCAAAGATGACCACCACACGCCCGACCCGGAGCTTGCCGCCAAGCTGTGCGGTAAGGCCCGCGAGAAGGGGCTCATCCTGCTCTCCTGCGGTCTCTACGGCAACACCATCCGTTTCTTGATGCCGGTGACCATCGAAGACAGTGTGCTCAATGAAGGCTTGGATATCGTCGAAGCCTGCCTCGACGAGCTGACCTAACCCCTAGGCCTAACCCCATCGGTTAGCGCTTTTTCAACGCCGCCCGGCCACCCGGGCGGCGTTTTTGTTTTGATGTGCTGTGTGTTTATGCGTCCTTGGGGCGGCGGTCGCCTTGGAGAAAGTTGGCCACGAATACCGCCTTGCCGTAGGTCTCAAACGACCACTTCATCACCTCGGAAAGCGCGCCCATCACGGCGTCGAACTCACCGAATACCTGCGTGCTCATGCGGTTAGGGTACACCTCTAGCCCCGAGGCTTGGAGTTTGGTCACCACCTCTTTGATCGGCGGTTTGAAATCATCGGCGAGGGGGTAGTAGCTAAGCTGTACGGAGAGATACATAGTGCCTCCTTATGATGGCGTCATCTGCCGCCAGGCAGCGCGTATTGCCGCCCGCGTCTCCTCCGGGTGTTCCATGGGGAACATATGCGTGCCCGGCACCGTTTCGACGCGCAACCCATTGCGTTTTAGGCGCTGGATCCGCTTTGGCGTGAGCAAGTCCGAATCCTTTCCCGCGACCACGCTGACCGGCACCCGGAGCCGCTTGGGTAGGCGCGTGAGATGGTCTGGCAGATGACGAAAAATGTCCACTTCGATGCCCGGGTCGAACGTCAGCTCAGCGCGGCCATCGTCCAGTTCACGGGTGCCCGCTTCAATATAGTCGTTGAGGGCCTCCGGCGTAAAACGGCGAAATAGCCCGCGACGGCGCAGGTACATCGCCATCGCCTCGCGGCTGGGCCACCCCGTGCGCCGCCCTTGGTTTTTCCCCGCCGGCGTAATGCGATCAATAAAGCCAAAGCGCTTGGCCGCTTTCATGGCCCATGCATCCACGCCGAGCATGAGCGGCGGGGCGAGCATGACCACCCCCGCAAAGCGCTCAGGGCGCTTTGCCGCCGCCATCGCCATCAGCGTACCCCCCAGCGAGTGACCCACACCAAATACCGGCGCTTCGCTTTCCGGTAGCGCCGCCAGCACCTCCTCGACCAGATTGGCCCAGTTGGCGTTCACCGGGTAGTCCGGGTGGTGCCCCAGCCGGTCGATGGGGTGCAGGTCAAACTGATCGCTTAAGGGGGCCAACAGGCTCTTGTAACTCAGGCCGGGAAAGCCGTTGGCGTGGGCAAACACCAGCCGCGGGCGCGACGAAGCTCTGATCATGGGCAGGCTCTTATCGTTATAGGGCATTGTGATTGCATCATTTTCATACACTCGTTTTAACGCGACGCGCTCCAAGCGTCAATGGTGGCGAATATCGTCCTTCGACAAGCTCAGGATGAGCGGATTGGCTTTTTACAGTACCGTTCGCCCTGAGCCTGTCGAAGGGCAGGTATGTAAAAAGTGATTAAAAAAGCGACAGCTGGGTTTCCGGCGGCGCTTGTGCCAACCGGTAACCCACGCCGATAAGACGCACCGGGCGCTTGCCGCGCTGCCAGCCGACCTTGAGCAGTGCCTCAAACTGCGCCGTATCGGGCGCCGGGTCGGCATGCTCCACGGTGGTTTGGGTGAAGTCGTTGAACTTTACTTTGACCATCACGCCGCGTACCGCGGGCGCGGGGTCCAGTCGTGCGTAGCGGCGCTCCAAGTCAGCGATCAGCTCGGGCAGTGCGTCGCGGCAGGCGTCAAGCGTGGGTAGATCCTGCGGGTAGGTCTGCTCGGTGCTCACCGATTTGCGCTCGCGCTGGGTTTTCACCGGGCGCTCATCGTGGCCATAACTGAGCTCATGTAGGCGCTTTCCAAAGCGGCCAAACTGCTCGACCAGCTCGGTCAGCGGACGCTTACGCACATCGGCACAGGTGTGAATCCCCAGTGCATGCAGCTTCTCGGCGGTGCGCGGCCCCACGCCATGAATCTTGGTCACCGGCAGCGTGGTCACAAACGTCTCCACCTCGGCCGGGGTGATCACGCAGAGGCCGTCGGGTTTGTGCCAATCACTAGCGATTTTGGCCAGAAATTTGTTGGGCGCCACGCCCGCCGAGACGGTAATTCCCACTTCCTGCTGCACCCGGGCGCGAATCGCCTCGGCCATGCGCGTGGCGCTGCCTTGATAGAGCGTCACCGCGGAGACATCCAAAAACGCCTCATCCAGCGAGAGCGGCTCTATCAGCTCGGTCACATCGCGATAGATGGCAAACACCTGCCGCGCGACGGCTTTATAGGTCGCCATGTTACCGCGCACCAAGGTAAGGTGCGGGCAGCGCTTGAGCGCCTGCGCCATGGGCATGGCCGAATGAATGCCGTACTTTCGGGCGGGATAATTGCAGGTGGCCACCACACCGCGCTGTTCGACGCTGCCGCCGATGGCAATGGGAATATCCCTGAGAGCAGGGTTATCGCGCATCTCGACGGCGGCAAAAAAGCAGTCACAGTCGCAGTGGATGATTTTACGCGGCAAACAGTCACGCCCTTTCATCGGTGTGGTGTATCAAGTGCCGCAGAAGGTGCGCAGCACCTGCTCCTGCTCGCTTGCCGGTAGCGCCCACTCCCGCGCCTCGGGCGTATCGTCGAACGGGCGCGTGACCACGGCCAGCAGAGCATGGAAGGGAGCAAAGTCGCCATCAAGTGCTGCTTGAATCACCTCTGCCACCCGGTGGTTGCGCGGAATCACTACCGGGTTGGCCTGGCGCATCGCCTGCCGGCGCGTTGCATTTTGTCCGGCAACCTGTACGCCCTGCCACTCGTCGAGCCACGGCGCAAGCGCCTCGGGCTTTTGTGTCAGCGCCAGCAGCGCGTCGCGGCTTTCCCCACTCGGCTCACTGGCGTAGCGGGTTAGCGCGTCGAACGTCGCGGTCATGTCCATGCGCCCTTGCTGCATCTGCGCTTGTAGGGCGGCCATCATCGGCTCGGCCTGATCGCTGCCTTCGGCAAGCCCGAGCTTATCGGCGCTGATGCGCGCCCACTCAGGGTCAAAAGTGTCATTAAAGCGGCGCAGCACGGCGGTGGCCTGCTCGATGCGGGCGTCTTGGTCGCCTTCAAGCAGCGGCAGTAGGCACTCGACAAAACGGGCGAGGTTCCACTGAGCGATGACCGGCTGATTAGAGAAGGCGTAGCGGCGCCCTTCGTCGATGGAGCTGTAGACTTTCTGGGGGTCGAAGGCTTCCATGAACGCGCAGGGGCCATAGTCGATGGTTTCCCCGGCGATACTCATGTTGTCGGTGTTCATCACGCCGTGAATAAAGCCCACGCTCATCCACTTGGCCACCAGCTGCGCCTGGCGCTTTAGTACCGCCTCAAACAGCGCCAGATAGGGTGAATCCAGCCCCTTGAGTTCGGGGTAGTGGCGCTCGATCACGTAATCCGCCAGCGCCTTAAGCGCGGCGTGATCCTGATGCACGGCGGCAAACTGGAAGGAGCCCACGCGGATGTGGCTCGCCGCCACGCGAGTGAGCACAGCCCCCGGCTCTGCGAGCTGGCGCGGTCACCGCCGCCAGCGCACGCGTGGTGGGCACGCCCATGGCCGCCATCGCCTCGCTGACCAGGTATTCGCGCAGTACCGGCCCAAGCGGCGCGCGGCCATCCCCCCCACGCGAGTAGGGGGTACGACCGCTGCCTTTTAGCTGTACATCGCGGCGACGCCCTTGCGGGTCGACCACTTCGCCGAGCAGCACGGCGCGACCATCGCCAAGCTGGGGGACAAAGTGCCCAAATTGATGCCCGGCGTAAGCCAGCGCCACCGGCTCCGCCCCCGGCGGCAGCTGGTTGCCGCTAAACCAGGCGGCGAGCGTTGCGTCATCCGGCGGCTCTTGGGCACCCAGGCTCGCGGCAAGATCGGTGTTAAACGCTATCAACTCGGGCGCCTTGACCGCGGTGGGCTGGCAGGCGGACCAAAGCATCTCGGGCAAGCGTGTGTACGATGTGTCAAAGGTGAGCACGATGACCTCCTCGTTGGCTGTGCGAGTAGGATAGCAAAATACCCGACTATTTTAATCAGGTTTTAGCGGCCACCCTAAGACACCTCCCCCCGCTGAGCCGCGAGCACGTTAACCGCGTGCTCTAGCACCGGCGTGAGTGGCGCGCGCCACCGGTGGGTTAAAATCGCATCAGCGCGGGTGACGCCAAGCGATAGCGACGCCAGCGGTAACCCGGCATCGTGGGCGGCACGGCAGAAACGGTAGCCGGAAAAGACCATTAATGAGGTGCCCACGCAGAGCACGCCTTGCGCGCGGGAAAGCCCTTCCTCGGCGGCGCGGCGACGCTCGGGCGGCACCACGTCGCCGTAATAGACGACGTCCGGCTTTAAGATGCCACCGCAGCGCGGGCAGTCCATTACCTGAAAGGCGCTGAAGTCGGCTTCCAGATCGGCGTCACCATCCGGCGCGTGCTCGGCATCCAAGGCCGCGAAGACGGGATTGAGCCGCGCCATTTCGGCGTGCATGGCGTGACGCATGAGCTGGTAGCCGCAGCCCATGCATTTGACCAAATCTGCCCGGCCGTGCAGGTCAATCACCCGCTTTGAACCCGCGCGCTGGTGCAGCCGGTCGACGTTCTGGGTGACCAGAAGTTCCACATGGCCCATGGTTTCAAGCGCGGCAAGCGCCTTGTGCGCGCCGCTCACCTGCGCGTCGCTGAGGGCTTTAAAACCCACCAACGCCCGCGCCCAGTAGCGCTTGCGTACCGCTTCCGAGGCCATGAAATCACCGTGTTGCACCGGCGGCGAGCGCTTCCACTGGCCATCGGCATCGCGATAGTCGGGAATGCCGCTATCGGTGCTGACCCCGGCGCCGGTCAGCACCCAGAGCTTCGGGTGGCGGGCGATATACGCCGCCAGTGCATCGCCCGCCTGCTCAACGTCGGTGGACTCTGGCGTATCGACAACTTTCCCTACCTGCATCAATGTTTTCCCACTGTTTTATGCGCGTGGAAGGCTCGCCCCTAGGCAAGCTTTATACATCTCAACGATACTGTCTTGAATACGAACTCAAGTACGCTCTTAGATACGGTCTCAAGTAGGAGTTCAAGTACGGTCTTAGATACTATCTTACATACCGTCTTATACAGTGGGTTTAATAGAGATTTGAAGAAACCGTGTAAACGTCAGCGTCATCGTTTGCGTTGGTCATCAATTTTGCGGGAGTTTGTGGGAGAAAATATAGCATGCAACGGGATCATGAAGTTGTCATTGTCGGCGGTGGGATGGTTGGCGCCGCGCTGGCCGCGCGACTGGGCTACGCGGGATTAAACGTGGGGCTGATTGAGCGTGGTGACGCGCCCACCGCGCCTAGCGGCGATTTTGACCTGCGTATCTCCTCGCTCAACGCCCGCTCGCTGGCGTTTATCGAAGCCAGCGGCACGGAGCTGCCCGAGGCGCGCTGCTGCTCGTTTCGCCATATTGAAGTGTGGAACCAAGACGGCAAGGGCCATAGCCTGTTTTCCGCCGAGGATAGCGGGCTTGAGCGCTTTGGCGTTTTTATCGAGAACCGCACCCTTCAATACGCGCTCTGGGAGCGTTTAAAAACGCTGCCCGGCGTCACCTGCTATACCCAGTGCGCGCCCATTGCCACGCTCACCAGCAGCGACTCGCGCTTGGTCGAGCTGGATAACGACAAAACCCTCAACGCGGAGCTGGTCGTCGGCGCAGACGGCGCGCGCTCGACGCTGCGCGAGCTCGCGGGTATCGATATCACCACCTACGACTATCATCAGCGCGCGCTGATCACCAACGTGGAAACCGAGCTGCCCCAGCAGGACGTGAGCTGGCAGTGCTTCACCCCCACCGGCCCCGTCTCGATGCTGCCCCTGCCGGGGCATCACGCCTCGCTGATCTGGTACGACAGCGAGGCGGCCACCCGCGACCGGGAAATGCTCTCCGATGAGGGCTTGAAAGCGGCCATCGAAGCGGCCTTTCCCAAGCGGCTGGGCAGCTTGATTCGCGTGACCGGGCGCGCCAGCTTCCCCATCAAGCGCCAGCACGCCAAGCGCTATATCGCCAAACGTCTCGCGCTGATTGGCGACGCGGCGCATGTGGTGCACCCGCTCGCCGGCCAAGGGCTTAATATCGGCCTGCACGACGCCGATGCGCTCGCCGATATTCTGCTCGACCAGCGCGATATGGGCGATGCCAAGGGGCTTCACCGCTTTGAAATTCAGCGCCGGCTGGCCAACCAAGCGATGATTGGCGCCACCGACAGCTTCCATCATCTGTTCACCGGCAGCGCGCCACTGCGCCGCCTCGGCGATGCCAGCCTGCAGCTCGCCGAACGCTTCCCGCTCGCCAAGCGCATGATGATGCAACAGGCCAACGGGCTGAATCCGTTTAAGCGCGGCTAAAGCGCTGGCATAACGTCACCGGTAGAGGGCTATCGCGCGAAGATAGGAAACGCCACGATGGCCCGACTCTGGTAAGCTTATGCAATATTTCGGTGACAACATGTTTTCAGCGACGGATAGGATAAAGTGGCAATGCGGGTATGGCGGATGCAGGGATGGATGCTTTCCATTGCGATGTTTTTGACTCTCTGCCTGCCGGGCCAGTCGCTCGCCCAAACGCCACTTTTACTTGATGGGCAGCAACAAGCCATAGAACTGTCGAGCGCAGTGGCCTATTTCCGCCACAGCGGCGAAGAACTCAGCCCCCAAGAGGCGTTAAAGCGCTTTCAAGACCCCACTCACAGCGCTACCCAGCTTGGCGAGCGCAACTTTGGCCTGACCCGCGATACCATTTGGCTGCACATCCCGCTACGGCGCCTGTCTGACGCCGGCGAGCCCTGGTATTTAGAAGTGGGGCACGCCTCGCTGGATGAAGTCACGCTGTTTCAAAGCGTGCCGGGCACTACCGCCTGGCGTGAGGAGGTGTCCGGCGATCTTCTGCCCTTCTCCTCGCGTAGCGTGGCGCACCTGCACCATGTCTTTGCTCTGGCTGAACACGAAGCCGGTGATACCTCGCAAGACCTGCTACTGCGCGTGCGCTCCGAAGGCACGCTGACGGTCCCTTTGACGCTCTGGACTCAGGAGGCCCTCTGGCAGCGCGATCAACACCGTTACATGCTCCTGGGCCTGTATTACGGCATTCTTCTCAGCCTTTTGATCTACAACCTGTTTTTATATTTCGCCCTGCGCGATACGCTGTATATCACCTACTCGGGTTACGTCTTTTTCCTCGCCATTGGCCAGGCGGGGCTCTCGGGTGTCACCGGGCAATTTCTGTTTCCCAACTGGGGATGGCTGACGCACATGACGCCCACCGCCGGCGTGTCAGCGGCGGGGATTTTTGGCACCCTCTTTGTGCAGCGCTTTTTAGGCTCGACGCCGCGCCGGTTACACCTGGGTTGGCTGATGCCCACGCTTAGCGTGGCGTACACCTTGACCCTGCTGACCGCCCTCTTTGTCTCCTACAACGTCGCCGCCATCGCCGTAAACCTTATTTCCCTGGTGTTTGTGGTATCCGCCGCCTCCATGGGGATTGCGAGCTTGATACGCAAAGAGCCCGGCGCGCGTTTTTTCGTCGTGGCTTGGCTGTTTTTTCTGCTCGGGGTGATGGTGATTGCCCTGCATAACCTAGGCGTTTTGCCCAGCTCTTTTCTTATCGCCAATGCCATGATGATCGGCTCCGCCGTGGAGATGCTGCTGCTTTCGTTAGCGCTGGCGGATCGTATTCAGAACTTGCAGCGACAAAAACAAAAAGCGCAAGCCGAGGCCATCACCAATCGCCAAAAACTGCTGGAAAACGAGCGGATACACAAAGAAGAGCTGGAGCAGCGCGTCAAAAAACGCACCCATGACCTGGAGGAAGCGAATCGCCTTCTCCACCTAAGCCAAAAACAACTCGAACACCAGGCGACCCATGACACTCTCACGGGCTTGAAAAACCGACAATACCTCCATCAGCGCGCGCAAGAGGCTCTGGCCTACGCCGAGCGCCATCAGCAACACTTCGCGCTGGCCGTGATCGACCTCGACGGTTTTAAACCCATCAACGATACCCACGGCCACGCCGCGGGCGATCAGATGCTCGCCGAAACGGCAAAGCGTCTGTGTGAATGCGTACGCACCACCGACACGGTGGCCCGCATTGGCGGGGATGAGTTTGTGATCCTGTACGCGCCACCGCTTCAACCCGACGACATCCCCCTGCTGCGCGACAGAGTCATCGCCTGCACGACAACCCCCATTGAGATCGATAGCGATCTTTCCGTAGCGTTATCGCTCAGCGTCGGAGTCGCCCTCTACCCCAGCGATGGCCGCACGATGGATGACTTGTTTACCACCGCTGACAATGCCATGTATCAGCACAAACTCGCACGCAAGTCGCAGCGTCGTTAGCGGTAAAGCCAAAGCGTTAGGATGAATCGTAGTGCCCACCAATAGCGAAAACGTAAATGGATGTGTCGTCGAATCGATATATGAGCCTGTCTTTCTGTGAGATACGTCTTGACCACAAGCCTGATAGGTTGTGTTTGAGTGGCTCTGGTTTGCCGACACCGGTAGATGGATCTTCAGAACGCAGCATTTCTTTCAGGATTTTGCAGAGAGCTTTGTGCAGTTTTTTGTCTTTCTCGCGCATCTTTTCATAGGCTTCCCAAGTATTGCCCTCAAATACCAGTGATCTCATTTATCTGCTCACCATTAGGTGTGTATCCCTGGCCACGGCTGTGAGTATCGAGGGAGGTCGCAATCTGTTGCATCAGGTCTCGGTTCTGAAGAATGTGCAGGGTCTCTTGTTCTCTTTCCCAATCCTCAGCACTCATGACAACGAAAGCCTCTCCGGTGCGACGCGTCACCTTGAGGGGTTCGTGTCTACTCACAACCTGTTCCACAAGGCTTTTCAGGTTATCTCTGAATTTGTTGACACTGACGATGTTCATAGCCCCACCATAACGTACGGATAGTCCGTACAACTATAACGCAGTAACCCTCACAAGACCACGTTTGCGGCTTCGGCTTGTATGAAGGCGGCAGCGACGTGACCCTTGAACCCCTGGAAGGCAATCGTGGTCATTTGGATGGTGTCGTTTCCATTGATCAGGCGAGCGAAACGTTGCGAGCGTTTTTGCAGTAAGGGAGTTAGCGCTGACTCTTTGGTAACGTCCATCGAGATAAACGCAACCAGCCCCGTAAGCCTCGCATTTTTTACTTGCTGATACGGAAGAAGTTTGGACAGACGCTCGGCTTCGCTATCACGACTGATCAACGCGCAGAAAGCGACTCGCCCTCTATCTCAGCAAAGTGACCCGCTTTATCCAGGCTGTATTCGCCAAAATCCCGCGCCAGGTAAAGCGAACCCAAATAGACGCGTTGGGCTTCTTTGCGGATGTCCTCGATGGAAGGCGACGCATGGGGGTTGGGCTGGTAGCGGGGGCTGAAGTGCGTCAGCACCAGGTTGGGGAGCGCTACCGATTCAGCAAACGCAGCGACCTGCTTGGCGTAGCTATGCCCCACGTCACCGGCCTTCTCGGCCATGGCTTCGGTGTAGGTGGCTTCATGCACCAGCACCTGCGCCCCCGCGCACGCCTCAGACAACAGATCAGGCTGGTCATTATCCCCGGCGATTACGACTTTTCTGGGCTTGTGTTTGGAGATCAGAAAGTCACGGCTTTTTAACCGCTCGCCCCCAAACTCAACATCAAACCCTTGCTTCAACTGCCCCCACAGCGGCCCTCTGGGAATGCCTTTGAGAGTCAGCTTTTCGATATTCAAGGCGGCGTCAACCTTTGTCTCCGTCAACCCATAGGCATAGGACGGCGCCCGGTGTGAAAGCCTAGAAGTGGTAACCGCGATGCGCTCAAACTCAACGGTTGGCAGCTCGTCCGAGTCGATAAACGCCAGGGCAAAGGGCAAGCAAACCTGTGTGGCCTCAAAAGTGGCGTCCAGCCATGCCTTGACGCCTGCGGGTGCCACGATGGTAAGCGGCTCCGTCCGGCCGTTCATCGCCGCACTCGCCAGTAGCCCCGGCAAGCCATAGCAGTGATCGCCGTGCACATGGGTAATCAGGATGGCTCTCAGTGAATTCAGCGACAGTTTCGTGTGCAAAACCTGATGCTGGGTACCCTCCCCGCAATCGATCAGATACCAACCCTTCCCCTGGCTCTCGCGCAACGCGACGCCGGAGACGTTTCTGGTTTTGGTGGGCACACCGGCGGATGTTCCAAGGAAGAGTAAATTCATCGTTTGTTCGTGATCTCTTACGTACAAGCCCAGCGTAAACACACTGCCAACCCAAATAGTGTCGTGTTGGCGTGCTAACAATGGGCTTTGACGGATTAACGTCCGAAGCAGCAAGCGCATGCTTGAATGCGCACTACCATGCGCATAAAATTAGGCCATACATTAAATTGCCACTGGGAGGCTCCAATGGCCGAACTCTACAATGCAGCCGCACCGAAAAAAGCAGCGAATCTCTCAGTCAATAGCGATCTGCTGCGTAAGACCCGCGAACTGAACATTAACCTGTCCGCTACCCTGGAGCGAGCCCTGAAAGAAGAGCTCTCCAAACGCGAAGCAGCCCAATGGGCCGAAGAAAATCGCGCTGCGATCCAAAGTTACAACGATTTTGTCGAACAACATGGCTGCTTCGGCGATGAATTCAGGGAATTTTGATGGCACAGTTCGATGTATACCCCAACCCAAGCACAACCAGCCGAGCGCACTACCCTTACCTTGTCGATATTCAGAGCAGCCTGCTGAGCGAGCTGACAACTCGCATCGTCATCCCTTTGGGGAAACGCTCCGCATTGGGTGGCAACGCCATGCAAGGGCTCACGCCTGCAATCAGCTTTGCAGAACAAGAGCTTCTGTTGTTGACCCCGCAAATTTCCTCTGTTTCTGAAAAGCAACTCCAAAACCCGGTGGGCTCTCTAGCGCATTTCAGAGACCAGATTGTTGGCGCCCTGGACATGGCCATCACGGGCATTTAACGCGGCGATTTGCGGCAATTGTATTCGACTTTGCCTATTACAACCTAATGGTATGCTGATGAGTCTACGCCATCCCGCAAGGAGACAACATGCCACGCTTTCCCGACCATCTGCAGGGTGACGGCCCGCATAATCCTTTCCCAGGTATCAAGGTGTTGGAGCGCAAGCTCGGCCACCCCATTCCTCACCGTTTGGGTTCCAACGAAGGGCTGGACATGCCCCATCGCGCGCTGCGCGAGCACTTCGGCGATGCCATGAGCGAGTTTGCATACGCCTATGGCGATGCCGAAGCGCTGGGGGTACGCCAGCGGGTTAGCCATCAGCAGGCGATCCCACTGGAATCGATTTTGGTGGATGCTGGCGCCGATAGCTTGATGGCGCTAGCACTGCGCGCCACCTGCACGCCAGGATGTGCGGTGGTCGCCACGGCGGGCACTTACCCCACCTTTGGCTATTTTGCCCGTGGCGAGGGGTGTCGACTCGTGGAACCGGCCTATCGGCAAGCCCCCGGCTTGCTGGCGCCCGACCTGGAGGCACTCAATCGCGCTGCCCATGCCGAAAACGCGCGCTTGGTGTATCTCGCCAACCCCGATAACCCCAGCGGCCATTTGCACACCGATGCGGATATTCGCGCGCTACGCGCTCAACTGCCCGAAGCGTGCTGGCTGCTGCTCGACGAGGCCTATGGTGATTTTCGCGACGATGCCGAAAGCGGCGTGTTAGCTAACGTACTGCCCGGCGTGATTCGTCTGCGCACGCTCTCCAAGGCCCACGGCCTTGCGGGGCTGCGTATCGGCTATGCCATCGCCGCGCCGGAAACCCTGGCGATGCTGATGAAAGTGAGGATTCACTACGCGGTGTCCACGCTGACCCAAGCCGCGGCCGAAGTCGTACTCGACCATCCCCAAGAGACGCAGGCGCATATCCAAGCGGTGAAGACACGGCGGGAGAAACTGGCCCAGCATTTTCGCGCGCTCGGCGCCGACGTGCTGCCCAGCGCCACCAACTTTGTGGGTATCCGCCTGCCTAGCGCTGAGCTTGCCGGTAGCGTTCATAAGACGCTTCTCAACGAGGGCACACTGATTGCGCGGCTTGGGCACCCATCGATCGCCAACGTGCTACGCATTACCGCGCTGGAGGACGCGCTAACGCCCGAGCGTTTGGCACCGGTGGAAGAGGCGGTACGGCAAGGGTAGGCAGCCGCCGCTGAGTCGGCGCCCTTTACTCAGCGCAGTCGATACACTTGAGCACCAGCGGCTCCCAGTTCAGGCGTTTGGCGCCGATCCATTCGCCGCATTCAATACACTCGCCAAACTCTCCGTTCTCGAGCCGCTGCAGCGCACCGACAATACGCTTGAGCTTCAGCTGGCGGCGCTCCTCCTCGGCTTTCGCCATCGCTTGGCCTTGCAATGCGTCCATACGCGAAAGCCGCCCCACTGAGGTTTGGTCCAGCACGACGGTGTCGCGCGAGGATGCACTGCTTGCGCTCTCCGCCTGCAACTCTTCGCGCAGCGCCAAAAGCTTTTCGCGTATCATATCGGCATCCAGTTCGGGATGATTCATGCCCGCCTCCTCGTTGTCGCTTTTAAAGGCACTGTGCCTGCTACACTAACGGCTTTTACCGCCGCTGTTGAGACGTTGTTATGGGATACCGCACGCTGCTGCGTGAACACCGCCCGCTGCTTGCTATCGCCTTTTTGGCGATGTTCAGTTCAAGTTTGGGACAGAGCTTTTTTATCGGCCTGTTCCAGGCGCCTATCTCAGAGCACTTTGGCTTAAGCGTTGGCCAGTTCGGCACCGGCTACGCGGTAGTAACGCTTACGGCCGGCTTTTTCATGCTGCGCTTCGGGCCGACGATTGACTGGATTTCGCCGCGCCGTTTTGCCGTGACCGTGCTGTTGCTGCTCGCCTGTGGGATTGCGCTGCTGACGCTCTCGCCCTGGTGGTGGCTCGGTATTCTCGGCCTTGGCATCGTGCGCCTGTGCGGACAGGGGATGCTCTCGCACTTGGGGAATACGCTGGCGGCGCGGGAGTTTACCCAACTGCGCGGTCGCGCCATGGGCTTGGTGAGTCTGGGAATTCCGCTTGGCGAGGCGGCACTGCCGCCACTGGTTGCCGTCACCCTGTTATGGCTTAGCTGGCAGCAGTTCTGGTGGCTGTTTGCGCTGGTCATTGCCCTGCCCTGGGCGTGGCTTTTGATCAAAGCACCGTGGCCAAATGCCCCTGGCATCAAGCCCACCCAGCGCGATTCCCAAGGCCCAAAGCCTTTTCGCGAGCGCCACTTTTGGCAGCTCCTGCCGCTTTTGATGTCACTGCCGATCACCATGACGGGACTTTTTATCTACCAAGCGCAACTGACCGAGGCACTGGATAGCTCGCTGACCGTCTACGCGCTGGCCCTGACCGGCATGGGGTTTGCCAAGCTACCGGGGGCGCTGCTAGGCGGGCGCTGGGTGGATAGACTCGGCCCGGTGCGGCTTGCTCGCCTGTATCTCTTGCCCTATGCGATAGCAATGGTAATTGCGCTCATGCTAGGCGGGCACCTCAGCGTCTGGGCGCTGATGGTCGGCGGTGGCCTGGCCATGGGGGCGCAAGAGCTTGTGGCTTCCGGGCTTTTAATCAAACTCTGGGGGGCTGAGCACCTGGGCCGGGTGCGCTCCGCGCTGAGCGCTTCGATGGTGTTCTCCACCGGCATCGCCCCCGCCGTGCTTGGCGTGCTGCTTGGCGCCGGCGTCAGCTTTGAGGTAATTCTCGCCGGCATGCTCGCCTTTATTATCGTCGGCTGGCTGCTGGCGCAGCCAGTATTGAGAGTGGCACATAGCAACGACTAGCGCTGTTGGCGGCTGGTTATCTAGCGCAAAATCAGTACCGGCAAATGGGCGTTGCGCAGCATCGTGGTGGTGGTGCTGCCAACAAGCAGATGGCGGATGCGCGAGTGGCCGTAGGCGCCCATGATAAGCATATCGATGGCGTTCTGCTCCTTGTAAGCGCGCAGCGTGGCTTCCACCTCGCCGGCGCGGATCGCGCCGTCGGCGTCATGCCCGGCGTCGCGCAGGGTGCCAAGCGCCCACTCCAGCTGCGAGCGGTTTTCGCCCGTTTCCGCTCCGACAATCACGACATGACAGGCCACCCCCTCAAACAGCGGGCTTTTGGCCAGCATCTCCACGCCTTTGCGCGCGGTTTTGCTGCCATCAAACGCCATCATAACGTTTTCCGGCGCTTTGAACTCGCCGCGTGGCACCATCAAAATGGGGCGGTGCATTTCGCGCACCACACGCTCTAGGTTTGACCCCAGATGACCGCTGGCCTTGTGCGCTGTTTCGCCGCGCTTGCCCATCACAAGTAGGCGAATATCGCCTTCTAAATCCACCAAGGTTTCCACCAGCGTCCCGTTGCGCTGGCGCGTGGTAGGCGCTGCCACGCCAGCGTTGATCGCGCGCTCCTTCACGGACTCTAATAGCAAGCGCCCCTGCTCGCGGGCCACTTTGGCGCGCTGCTCTTCGATATCTGACAGGCGCTCTAACAAATGCTCGCGGGTGCCCAAGCCCAAGTTCCCGGTCATGTCGGGCTCTGAGGTTTGCGGGTGATTGTCGATCACATGGACAAACTCCAGCGGTGCCTCAAGCGCTTGCGCGGCCCAAGCGGCGTAGTCGCACACGATTTGGGAAAATTGCGAGCTATCAATGGCGGCCAACACCTTATCGGTCATTACGCGCGTCTCCTTAACGGGGCATGGCGATGTATTGTGATAAAAAGCGTGTTGTAGCAAGACACCCTCTTTTCTACATCAACTCGCCCCCAAGCGATAGGTCATGTGTCGGTCTGCCACTAATGAATGAAGCGCGGCACCCACTTGAGCAATCCCAGCATGCCAAACAGCTCGATCAGTGACTGCAGCACAATCACCACGACCGCCGGCGCCCAAATCTCAGGCAGCGCAATGGCCAAGGGCAGCACCACAAAAGAGTTGCGGGTCCCCAGACTAAACACCAGCGTCCTGCCCGAGGGAGCTGGCAAGCGAAACAACGTACTGAGGCTTTTTCCCACTAGCGCGGCTGTGAGTAGATAGAGGACGAATATCGCCACCACGGGCCACAGGCTTTCGCGTGTGGCCATGATTAGGTGAACTTGCGAGGCGGCAATCAAAAATACCACGGCAGCGAGCAGCGGCACCGGCAGCCACACCATCACGCTGACCCAGCGCTGAAAGGCACGACGGCGCAGGGCCACCTTCTCGGTGAACCAGGCGAGCAGAAGCGGCGTGAGAATAAGCCCAACAAAGGCAGGCAGTAACTGTCCTAAAAGCCCACTCCCGACAAATTGCTGCCCCATAATGAGCGAGAGATAGAGCGGCAACAGCACCATTTGCAGCAAAAGCAGCACGGGAGATGCGGCAATGGCGCGGGCTGTATCTCCCCGACCCAGATAGGTGAAACTGATAAACCAGTCGGTGCAAGGCACAAGCAGCACCAACAACACCCCGAGCATCAAGGCGTTGTCCAAGGCGAAAAGCGTCACCAGCGCCCACACCACCAGCGGCATGGCGACAAAGTTGCCCAGTACGAGGGCTGCCAAAAAACGCCGATCGCGAAACGCTAAAGCAGTGCCCAAAAAGGGGACTTGGGTAAAAGTCGCGTAAAGCAGAACGCCAAGTAGCGGCCACAGCACGCTTTCAAAACGCTGAACCGCCTGCCCATGCATGCCTGTGCTAATACCGGCAATGATCGCCACGAGGTAGAGCCAAACTTGGTACTTTTCCAGCGCTTCTCGCATTAAAAATGTGTCTACCTCAGTGGAAGTAAAACGCCAGGATACGCCTTCAACTCACCCGCGAGTAACCGCCCACGACCCCCTGTTTACTGAGCACCAACTGCCAGAGCTGAATTTGGCGGGCGCGGAAGGCACCGGCACAGCTCAACAGGTAATAGCGCCACATGCGGTAAAACGTATCGTCGAACCGGTCGCGAAACTCCAGCCAGTTGGCTTCAAAGTTCTCATGCCACGCCATCAAGGTTTTATCGTAATCGGCGCCGAAATTGTGTACGTCTTCGACCACAAACAGCGGTTCGGCGGCATCGGTGACCTGGCTTAGCGAAGGCAGTTCGCCGTTGGGAAAGATGTATTTATCGATCCACGGGTCGGGGGGCGTATTGGTGACGTTTTTACCAATGGTATGGAGCAAAAAGAGCCCATCCTCTTTCAGGCAGCGGTGCGCCACGTCCATATATTCGCGATAGTTTTTATGTCCGACGTGCTCAAACATCCCGATGCTGACGATGCGGTCGAAAACCTCCGTTTCAGCGCGGTAATCCTGCAGCCGAAATTCCACCGGCAGGCCCTTTTTCATCACCCGCTTGCCGAACTCCGCCTGCTCTTTGGAGATGGTTAACCCCACGCACTCCACACCGTAATGCTCGGCGGCGTAGGCCATGAAGCTGCCCCAGCCGCAGCCGATATCCAGCACGCGCATACCAGGCTTTAACGCCAGCTTACGGCAAATCAGGTCGAGTTTAGCTTCTTGGGCCTCGTCCAGATTGGCAGCGTTTTTCCAGTAGCCGCAGGTGTAGGTCATGCGCTGATCAAGCATCGCAGCGTAGAACTCGTTGCCCAGGTCGTAGTGCCTCTCCCCCACTTCCCAGGCGCGTTTGGCGCTTTGGCGATTGACCAGTTTGGCCCGCAGCGAGTGATATACAAGTTGAGTGGGTTTTACGCTTAAGTGAAGCTTGGCGCGCGTGAGGTGATAGAAAAATTGATCCAGCGACTCGGCATCCCAATCGCCGTTCATGTAGCTCTCACCCAGCCCCAGATTGCCCCGTGATAGAGCGTTCTCGATAACACCGGAGGCGTTCAGCTGCATATCCCAAGGACGGTCACCGTTTATCTCAATATTGGCCTGTTCGAGAAGGTCGGCCACGTAGCGGTGGGAAGTAAGGGACGGATCAAAACTCGCGTCACTTTTTTTTAACAGGGTCATGTTCAAGACAGTTACCTCCTGCCATTGGGAAAGGCCACTCCTTGAATAATCAGCTTAGTCGGGATTTCGCATTTCATAAAAAAAAGCCGGCCCGCACAAGGCGGGCCGGCTGGACGATTTCGTTGCGCGAAATCAATTTAACGTAAAATAAGCACCGGAATATGACTATTGCGCAGCATTTCGGTCGTCGTACTGCCCACCAGCAGGTGACGAATGCGCGAGTGCCCATAGGCCCCCATCACGATCATGTCGATGCCGTTCTCTTTTTCGTAGGCGTGAAGCGTGGCTTCCACCTCTCCCGCGCGAATCGCGCCCTCGGCGCTGTGCCCGGCGTCGCGCAGCGTCGCAAGCGCCCACTCCAGCTGCGAGCGATTTTCCCCTGTCTCCGCGCCTATAATCACCACGTGGCAGGCAATCCCTTGAAATAGCGGACTTTTAGCCAGCATTTCAATACCTTTCCGCGCAGTTTTACTGCCATCAAACGCCATCATCACTTTTTCCGGCGTTTTAAACGCAGCGCCCGGCACCATCAGAATCGGCCGGTGCATCTCACGCACTACCCGCTCAAGGTTTGAGCCCAAGTGGCCACTGGCGTGTTCGGCTGTCTCGCCCCGCTTGCCAACCACCAAAAGGCGAACGTCTTTCTCAAGCTCCACCAGGCTTTCCACCAGCGTGCCATTACGCTGACGCGTGACGGGCTCCGCCACGCCATCGTCAATCGCGCGCTGCTTGGCGGCTTCGAGCATTAGCTTGCCTTGCTCGCGGTTGATTTTGGCGCGCTGCTCATCGAGCTCGGAGAGCTCTTTCATCAGCTTTTCCCGCGCGCCGAGGCGTAAATTGCCCGATAGGTTGGCGTCTTCGGCGGTTTGTGGATGGTTATCCACCACGTGCACGAACGTCAGCGGCGCATCCAGCGCAAGGCTCGCCCACGCGGCGTAGTCGCACACATTCTCGGAAAACCGCGAACCATCGATCGCGGCCATTACGTGATCACTCATCCTTCTCTCCTTGTCTGACGCGTTTTTAGTGGCCGCCCATGAGTTTTTCCACGGCTTCGGGGTCGTCGTGTACCGCGTAGCGGTCAACGATGGTCGCGGTGGCTTCGTTCAGGCCGATCAACTCGACTTCAGTGCCTTCACGGCGGAACTTGATCACCACGCGATCCAGCGCCTGAACGGCGGTGATGTCCCAGAAGTGCGCGCGGGAGAGGTTGATGGTGACTTTATCGATGCTCTCTTTAAAATCGAAGGCGGCGCTAAAGCGCTCGGAAGAGGCAAAGAAGACCTGACCAACGATCTGGTATTCACGCTCGACGCCCGGCTCCACTTCTTTTGAGCCGATGTAGAGAATGTTGCCCACTTTGTTGGCGAAGTTCATCGCCGCGAGTAGCACACCGACAAACACCCCGATCGCCAGGTTGTGGGTGCTAACGGTGACGATCACAGTGACCACCATGACCATATTGGTGCTCATGGGGTGCTTTTTCAGATCGCGAATCGACTCCCAGCTAAAGGTACCGATCGAGACCATGATCATCACCGCCACCAGTGCGGCCATGGGGATCTGCGAGACCCAGTCGGAAAGAAATACCACCATGATCAGCAGTACCACACCGGCGATCAAGGTCGAGAGCCGACGACGACCGCCCGATTTAATATTGATCACCGACTGACCAATCATGGCACAACCCGCCATGCCGCCAATCAAGCCCGCGCCGATATTGGCAACCCCCTGGCCTTTACACTCACGATTTTTGTCGCTTTTGGTGTCGGTGAGATCATCCACGATGGTGGCGGTCATCATCGACTCCAAAAGCCCCACCACCGCCAGCATTAGCGAATAGGGCAGGATAATCATCAGCGTTTCGAGGTTCAGCGGCACATCGGGCCACAAGAAGATGGGCAGGCTATCGGGCAGCTCGCCCATATCGCCCACGCTTCTGATCTCCATTCCCGTCACCATATACACGGCGGTGAGCACCACAATGCACACCAGCGGCGAGGGAATCGACTTGCCCACCGCCGGCAGGTAGGGGAAGCCGTAAATAATCGCCAGGCCCGCCAGCGTCATGGCGTAGACGTGCCAGGTTACGCCGGTGAGTTCGGGCAGCTGCGCCATGAAGATCAAAATCGCCAGCGCGTTAACGAAACCGGTGACCACCGAGCGCGACACAAAGCGCATCAGATCCGCCAGGCGCAAATAGCCGGCGATAATCTGAAATACCCCGGTGAGAAGCGTCGCGGCGAGCAAATACTGCAAGCCATGCTCTTTCACCAGCGTCACCATCAACAACGCCATGGCGCCGGTCGCGGCAGAAATCATGCCCGAGCGACCGCCGGCGAACGCGATAATCACACAGATGGCAAAGGAGGCGTAGAGACCGACTTTGGGGTCAACGCCGGCAATAATCGAGAAGGCAATCGCCTCGGGAATCAACGCCAGCGCGACGACGATGCCCGAGAGCGTGTCGCCCTTCAGGTTGGAGAGCCAGGAGAGTTTGAATTTTTCGTACATGCAAGGGTCCAGGGTTGGGAGTGAAAACAAACGACTCAAATGACAGCGCACGCGGGCGCGCTGAGTCGCACGAAAACATCAATAAAAAAAGAGAACCGCGGAGGCGGAGGTAACGCAGGCTGTGCGGGTCAGCCACACAAGGGTGCCATGCCGCCGTGACAGCGTCGTGGACGCCGGGCGGTCATAAGCGATAGACAGGATACCTAGGGCGGAGTCATCAGCCCTGAGAGAGTGTTCGATGTCGTGAGAGGAGTCGACATGGAGGTGATCTGCGCCTGTGCGTGGTTAACGCTGTTTTAAGGACGATTTTTAAGGGCGGCGCACCATTGCCGCGCAACAAAGGCGCAAGATTTTAGCAGTAAATTACCCCGCCTGCACCCTGCTGCGCTGCCGCATCTCCCGCTCGCGCTCATAAAGCCCCTTCACCAGCAGGGTGCCGATCACGATGGCCCCGCCCAAAAGCCCGATGGGCGCGGGCTGCTCACCGAGTATCCACCACACCCAGAGCGTGCCCACCACCACTTCGAGAAGCATCAAAAGGCCCACGTCGGCCGCGGGCAGATAGAGCGGGCCGCGCTGGATCAGCGTAAACCCCAGCGGCAAAAGGCCTATGCACAACAGCAAAAGCCATGCCCAGCTCGCCGGAGACGGCACGATTAACCGCGCGCCAAAGCCACTGACAACGAACGCCACCGTGGCCACGATCAGCCCGGCGAGCGTGAGCATCGGGCTCATATCCACCCCGGGGCGCGTGCGACACAACGTGAAATTAGCCGCCAGTGACGTCGCGGCCAGCAGCGCAAAGGCGTTGCCCACCCAAGAGCCCGCGCCCGCGTCGTCCAGCACGATCAGGGAGGTGCCAAAGAGGCAGAGAAAGATCGCCACCCAGGTACGGCGTGGCAGCCGTTCATGAAGGAAAAGCCGCGAGAGCGCGGCGGCAATTAGCGGCGCGCCGGCCAGAATCATCAGCACGTTGCCGCCTTTGGTGTACTGATTGCCAAGCACGAAACCAAAGGTGGAGAAGCTGAACAGCACGGCAACGCCGATGCCGGTCCAGCCACAGCGACGGTAAGCGCCCACAAAGCCACGACCCTGGCGCAGTGCCACGATCAGCATAAAGCCCAGCGCGGTCAGCAGGCCCCGCCATAGCAGAATATCCGTATCCGGCAGGCCAATCAGCTTAATCAGCAGCGCATCGGGGGAGATAATCAGCGCCCCGCCAGCAGTCATCAAAAGCCCCTGCTGACGAAGCGCCTTGCCGTCGACTTGGGCGTTAATCACGCTGGCCTGGTTCACGCGCTGTCTTTATCGGTGTCGTCTTTATTGCCGTTATCCGCGTTTTTTGCCGGCGTGTTTTTGGCTTTCATATCCTTGAACGCTTCCATAATGTCCATGGGCAGCGGGAAGACAATGGTAGAGGCATTTTTGGTGCTCATATCGCTCATGGTCTGCAGATAGCGCAGCTGCAGCGCGGCGGAGTTCTCCTGCATCACGTTGGCTGCCTCGACCAGTTTTTTCGAGGCTTGCAGTTCACCTTCGGCGTGGATCACCTTGGCGCGGCGTTCGCGCTCGGCCTCAGCCTGGCGGGCAATGGCACGAATCATGCTTTCATCCAGGTCCACGTGTTTGATCTCGACGTTGGCGACCTTGATCCCCCACGCTTCGGTCTGCGTATCGAGAATTTCCTGAATATCGTCGTTGAGCTTGTCGCGCTCGGAGAGCATTTCGTCCAGGTCGTGTTTGCCCAGCACCGAGCGCAGGGTGGTTTGCGCCAGCTGACTGGTGGCCTGGCTGAAGTCCTCCACCTGAATAATGGCCTTTTCCGGGTCAACCACGCGGAAGTAGAGCACGGCGTTGACCTTCACCGTGACGTTATCCTGGGAGATCACATCCTGCTCGGGCACATCCATGGTAATCGTACGCAGATCCACCACGTCCATTTTTTGAATGCCGGGAATAATGATAAACAGCCCCGGCCCTTTTACCGACTGATAGCGACCCAGGAAAAACACCACGCCGCGCTTGTACTCAGGCAGGATGCGAATCGAGGCGGCGATCAGCAACACCACCAAAACAACCGGGACAAGATAAGAAATCAGCATCGGGCACCTCTATGTCGTCATTGAAGATTCGTCATTGAAAATACGTAGCCGTTGGCAAATAAACAGCAGCGGCCGGCTACTTCTCCGGCGTCACGTGTAGCGTAAGACCTTCAACTCTCTCCACTTTTAGCGTATCGCCCTTTTTCACCGGGGCATCAGAAACGGCATTCCAGCGCTCACCGTGCAACCGCACATGGCCTTTGCCGTCGCTCTTTCCGCCAAAGTCCTCCAGCGCCACGGCCTCTGCCCCCTTCAGCTCCTCGGAACCGGTGTGCGCGGGTTGCTGCCGCAGGTTCATAAAGCGCGTGAGCGTCCACAGCATCACTCCGCCCGCAAGCAGCGCCACACCGCCGATCAGCGGCAAGGAAATCGCCAAGTACTCGCTATCCATCAGCATCACCGAACCGAACACAAAAGCGGCGATACCGCCGACGCCAAGCACACCGAAGCTCGGCATCAACGCCTCGCCCACCATTAACGCAAGCCCCACCACAATCAGCGCAAGCCCCGCGTAGTTGATCGGCAGCACCTGAAACGCATACAGCGCCAGCAGTAGCGAAATCACGCCGATCGTGCCGGGAAACAGGCTACCGGGGTTAGAGAGTTCAAACACCAGCCCGTAAAAGCCGATGATCATTAAAAAGTAGGCGATATTGGGATTGGTGATCAATGAGAGTACCTGGGTGCGCCAATCCGGGTCGAAGCGCTCAATGCGCAAATCCGCCGTATTGAGCGTGCGCTCGCCATGCGCCATTACCACCGTCCTGCCGTCCATCTGGGTCAGCAGGTCATCAATATCGCGGGCGACGATATCGATCACATTCTCCTCCAGCGCATTTGAAGCGGTAAGATTCACTGCCTCGCGCACCGCGTTTTCGGCCCAATCGGCGTTGCGACCGTGGCGCTCGGCCAAGCTGCGGATAAAGCTGACCGCGTCCTCCATCACCTTGCGCTCCATGGCGCTGCCGCTTGGCTGCGTTTCGGTGCCGTTATCACTCGTCTCATCCGGCGCGGCCTCGTCGCTATCGCCGGTGCCGGGCAAACCGCCGCCGCCCATCTGTACCGGCGTGGCGGAACCTAAATGGGTCGCCGGCGCCATCGCCGCGACGTGGCTGCCGTAGAGCAAATAGGTGCCTGCACTCGCCGCTCGCGCGCCGCTGGGGGAGACATAAAACGCCACGGGAGTATCGGCGTTGAGCATTGCCAGAATCATATCGCGGGTGGTTTCGACCAGCCCACCGGGGGTGTCGAGAGTGACAATCACCACTTCGCTGCCCTGTTCTCGTGCGGTGCGCAAACCGCGCTCAAAGTAGTCTTTAGAGGCAGGGCCGATGGTCCCTTCCAGGGTCATCACTAGCGCGCTTTCATCGCGACTGGAGGCGCTTTCTTGGGCCACGGCGTGCCAGGCGAGCAGCAGCGTGCCTAGTAGCAAACAGCAAAGCGCGGAGCATTGGATAAACCTTCGCCATCGTGGTGTGGGCATGCGCACTCCTTTTTCAAGCTCACTTTCAGGCTAGCAGGTTCCGATTTTTTTAGTGAACTACTCGGGGCTAAAGCCACCGAACTTCAAGGTCGTGTCAGGCTACTGAACTGCGTAGCAAGTCACTTCCTATCTTTGTTGACGTGTCGACGGATGCGCAGGCAGGATTTTCCCAACAGCGTCTTATCTCCGTAGCCAGTTGCCCGAAGGCTCCTGGGGCGCCCAATACTGGATTTCGGAGTGACCCGTTGTCCAGCAACTCTGTCCCAGAGTGTAGAAGTAAATCGATAGCATGCTGTTTAATGACAAAGGCCGCGTTCACGTCAGCGTGAGCTTCGTGACCACACCCCTTGCACTTGAACTCCGACCGGCTCAGCCTGCTTTCGGCGTGCGTGTGGCCGCATGCAGCACACGTCTGACTGGTATATTCCGGGGGAATGAGGAGTAGTGGCTTGTTATGCCGATACATTTTATTCGCCAGAACCGTCCTGATACGGCCTGGGCTGATATCCAGCATTGAGCGATTCAGCGCCGCCTTGGCCGAGCGATTGTTTCTCAGCCACTTTCCTGTCTTGGGGCACTGCTTGGCCTTGGCACGGCGCGTCATGTTTTTGGTCTTCAGCGCTTCCATAGCCAGCACATGGCAATTATTGGCCAAGGCATGCGTTGACTTCTGAATGAAGTCTTCTCGGCAGTCAGTCTCTTTCTTCTTTAGGCGACCAATTTGCCTCTTGGTCTTTACTCGCTGCTTACTGCCTAGCGCCTGACGCGCCATCTTCCGCTGCTTTCGCTTGATCTTCTTGGTGCGATTTTTCTTCTTCTGCTTCTCTCGCTCACTAAAGAAGAATGTTGCCCGCGTTGACTGAATCGGTACTTCCACGCCGATATCGATAGCGTCGACCATCGCATACAGCTCTTCAATGGATGCGCCCTTGAGCCATTCAATATGCTCAGGCAGCTCCAGCGGCACAGGCTGATTTCTCGTCACAGGATCTTCGTAGCTGAACGACACCGTCCATATACCATTCTTTACCTTGATCCAGATCGATTTCGGTTTGGCTGGCGGGTTGCGGTACCAGCCTAGCTTCAGTTCGCCAAGATCGAATTTCTTCTTTCCTTCGCAAATGAACAGACGGTAAACGCCGCCTTCCTTGCGAATATCGAAGAGCTCCTGGGTGAGCCAGATGTAATTGCCGGTGGCGCGACTCTTGCGCTTAGGTGGTCGGCTTAATCCCTTAAGAAACCGCTGATAAGAACGATGCCAGATCGTGGCACTGTTGCGCAGGATCTGTGACGGGCAATCCTTGAGCCAGGGGGTCAATTCCGTCTTGTACTGGCGGTAGGTCTTGTCATGGGCAGGATAATGGCCTGCCGGAAGATAGGCTTTGGCGAACCTGTATTGGTAAAAGGCATCATCACACTTCCCGTTATAGATCACCCGAGCGCACCCGACCCATTGAGCCAAGCGCTGAGCCTGCTCAGGTGTGGGATAAGCGCGATAGCGGATGCCAGTGAGCATGTGAAGCCTTTTCTGTGTAAATATACATACTTCTAGTAAGTGACCGATGGCATGTCAAATAATTGTCTGCCTTCATTTTTGCGACCTTCCCTGGGCCGCTCCGGCTTGACTCGGAGCTAAAGCACCCGAGGTTGCGCCGGGATTGGCTCAACGCATTGCTCATGAATAACGGCTTAACCACGCATCAGCACTTTTTCCTACGGCCTTCGCAGGGTGACGTTTCGGCGCGCGTTGGCGTACCATTCGCGCACATGACAAAACCCATCTGCCCACGCTGATCCGGCTACCCCCGCCGATCGACTTATCCTTACCGACATCCGCCGCTATCAACATTTGCCGCTATTAAATAAAAGGAGTACGACATGAGCCAGTCTATTGCAGTGATCAAAGGTGATGGCATCGGCCCCGAAATCATGGAGGCCACGCTGCGCGTTCTTGACGCGCTAGACTGCGGTTTGGAGTACCACTTTATCGACGCCGGCCTCACCGCGCTGGAAAAACACGGCACGCTGATCCCGCAAGAATCGCTCGATACCATTGAAAAGCTCGGCATCGCACTAAAAGGGCCGCTCACCACGCCGATTGGTAAAGGCTTTTCGTCGATCAACGTGCAGCTGCGCCGCCATTTCGACCTCTACGCCAACGTGCGCCCGGCGGTAAGCTTCCCCGGTACCCGGTCGCGCTATGACGACATCGACATGATCACCGTGCGCGAAAACACCGAAGGCGCCTACCTCTCCGATGGGCAGGAGTTTGTCGACGGCGGCGACACCGGGCTTTCGGTGATCAAGGTCACCCGCAAGGGCTCCGAGCGCATAGTGCGCTACGCCTTTGAGCTGGCAAAAAACAACGGCCGCAAGAAAGTCACCGCCGTGCATAAGGCCAATATCATCAAGACAAGCTCCGGGCTCTTTTTGGATGTGGCGCGAGAGATCGCCAAAGAGTACCCCGAGATCGAATTCCAAGAGATGATCGTGGATAACGCTTGCATGCAGCTGGTGATGAACCCTCATCAGTTTGATGTCGTCGTCACCACTAACCTTTTCGGCGATATCCTCTCTGACCTATGCGCCGGTCTTGTGGGCGGGCTGGGCCTGGCGCCGGGGGCCAATATCGGTGAGAACGCCGCCATCTTTGAAGCGGTGCACGGCTCCGCCCCGGATATCGCGGGGAAAAAGCTCGCCAACCCCTGCGCGCTGCTGCTCGCTGCCGCCCAGATGCTGGATCATTTGGGCATGAACGGCAAAGGCACCACCATCCGCCAGGGCATTCGCGACGTGCTACAGCGCCACCGCGACAGGGTGACGCCGGACATGGGCGGCAGCGGCACCACCGATACCTTCGCCGATGCGCTGGTCGAACAGGTAAAAAGCGCGTCGTAAAGCTATCGTTGTAAAAGCTATTGTCGTAAAAGCTATCGCTGTAAAAGCATCAGGAGAACCGCATGGCCTTGATCACCTCGCTACTGGATGTCGCGCTCACCGCGGCTCCCTGGCTTCTGCTGGGTCTACTGGCGGCGGGCCTGATCAAGGCGCTGGTGGATGAACGTTACTTGACGCGCTGGCTAGGCGGCAACTCGCTGGCGGGCGTGGCGCGGGGAGCGGTATTGGGCGTGCCGCTACCGCTCTGCTCCTGCGGGGCGATCCCCACGGCGCTGACGCTGTATCGCCAAGGCGCCGGTCGCGGCCCCACCACGGCGTTTATGATCGGTACGCCCGGCGTGGGCGTTGACTCGCTGGCCATCACCTATGCCCTGCTCGGGCCGTTTATGCTGTTGGCGCGGCTAGGCGGCACGGTGGTGGTTGCCATCGCCACGGGCATTGGCGTGGCGACAAAACAGCCCGAACCCGCGCCCGAACCCACCTCAAAAGGAAGCTGCGGCGGGTGTTGTGATAGCGATTGTGCTCCGTCAGCGCCCGAGTCTTCCGCTCCTCTGGGTGCGCGTCTACGCGAGGGGATCCATTACGCCTTCACCGACGTGCTCGACGATATCAGCCTGTGGCTGGGGATCGGCCTGCTGCTCGCCGGCGTATTGACGACCCTAGTACCAGCCACGGCGCTATCGGCCTATGGCAGCGGTTTGGGCGCCATGCTGTTGATGTCGGTGATTGGCATTCCGCTGTACATCTGCGCCACCGCCGCCACGCCGATTGCCGCCGGGTTGATACTCGCCGGCGTTTCACCCGGCACGGCGCTGGTGTTTCTGATCGCGGGGCCGGTCACGAGTGTCGCCACCTTAGGCATCGTGCGACGCGAATTCGGCGCGCCCATGCTGGTACGCTACCTGGGAGGGATTTTGGCCAGCGCGGTGCTGGTGGGGTTGGCCGTCGATGGCGCGATCGACTTTTTTGGCGTCAACGTCATCGCTCAAGTCGAGAGTGTCGATGAGCTTCTGCCGCGATGGCTTGAAGCCGCCGCGCTTTTGGTGCTCGTGGGGCTGGCGGTCAAGCCACTGCGCCGTCAGTTAGCCGGCATGCTCCCCAACGCCGCTTGAACTCGGCTAAGCCCCCAGCCATACGTCCAAAAACAGCATGATCACCAGCCCCATCGCCAGGCCAAAGGTGGCTTTTTTCTGGTGCCCGCTGCGGTGGGATTCGGGAATAATCTCGTGGCTGATCACGTACAGCATGGCGCCAGCGGAGAACGCCAGCCCCCAGGGCAAAAGCGCCTGGGAAACGTTGACCACGCTCGCCCCGAGCAACCCGCCTACCGGCTCAATGAGTCCGGTTAGCGCCGCAATGCTCCAAGAACGCCACTTCGAATAGCCTTCACCCATGAGCGCGACCGCCACCGCCAAGCCTTCAGGCATGTTCTGCAAGCCGATACCGATGGCAAGCGGCATACCGCCGGAGATGCCGTTGGCGCCAAAGCCCACGCCGACCGCCAGCCCCTCGGGGAAGTTATGAATCGCAATGGCGAACACAAACAGCCACACCCGACGCAGTGAGGCGGCCTCGGGACCCTCGCGCCCTTGCTGAAAGTGCTCGTGAGGCAGGCGCTCGTTAAGCAGCGCGATCGCCCCCATCCCCACCAAAATAGCGATACACGCGATTGCCGCGGGCACCGCCCCGCCGGCGTAATACTCTTCCGCGGCGTCCAATGCCGGAATAATCAGCGAGAAAAACGACGCCGCGAGCATTACCCCGGCGGCAAAGCCTAACGCGAGGTCGCGAAAGCCGCGATCGGGGGTTTTACCCAGCAGCACCGGCACAGCGCCTACGGCGGTCAGTGACCCCGCAATGAGACTGCCGAGAAACCCCACTACTACCGTGTTTTCCATGTGCGTGTGTATTTCCCTGTGCGTTGCTGGCTTGTGGGGATAAAAAGTGGACGTACAACCCTAATCGCCCCCGGCGATATACGCGGAGGATCAAGGATGACAGACGCAAAGACAAGCGCCCACCAGAGGTGGGCGCATTTTAGGGGGAGTAGACAGAGCGGCGCAATCCACCCTGGACACATTAGACACCAAAACGCATATCCTTATGCCTGACGTCGGACTTGTTAGTTCAGCAGCTCCTTCACCTGTTTGATGCCTTCGCGGGCAAGCTGCACAGGGCGCGAATCGCTGACCGTCCAGGCGGCCATGGAGCCGTCGTACATGGCGATGTTGTCGAACCCGGCGACTTCGCTCAGCACAAACCAGTCGGTGGCGGCCCAGTGCCCGGTGTTGCAGAAAGCAATCGTGCGCTCCTTGCTGTCCAGTTCAGCGGCGTTGATACGCGATTGCAGACCGTCAACATCCAGGTAGTAAGCCCCGTTTTGAGCGTTTAAGTGCGAGTGGTGCGGCAGGTTGCGCGCACCGGGGATGGTGCCGGCCACTCGCGCAGCGGGCGACTGATTTTCACCGGCGAAATAGTCGGCGGGGCGTGCGTCCACCAGTTGGGCTTGGCTCTCACGTGCGGCTTCCACCGCTTCGGTCGAGGCAATCAGCTCTTCGCGCAGCGTGGCGTCGAACGCGGCCTCGCGGTAGTCCTGCGGCTCACCGCTTGCCACCTCAAAGCCCTGCTGCTGCCAGCCGGCAAAACCGCCGTTCAAGATGGCAACATCGTCGTGCCCCAGGGTCTTGAACGTCCAGTAAACCCGCGCCGCGCTGCCGAAGTCGGTCGGCCCGGTGCCGGCGGGCACGATAACCACATCGCTCTCGTTATCGATGCCTAAACCGCCGATCAGCGCTTCCAGCTCGCTCACCGCGGGCATCATACCCGCGACGCTGTCGCGGGTTTCGCGCCAGCCCGCCTCGGTGTAGCTGGAGTAGCGGCTACCGGGAATGCGCGCCTCACGAAAGCTCTCGGCGTCGCCGCCGTTATCGATCGACGAGCGAACGTCAAGAATCACCAAGTCGTCTTGACCGCGATGCGCGTTAAGCCACTCGGCATCCACCAGCGGTGTCAAATCAGCGGCAAGCGCCTGGGTCGAAAGCCCTAGCGCGCCTATCAAGCCAAACAGTAAGCGGGACATAAAACCTCCAAAGGGGTCAGGGGAAAACAGGTCTATCACGGGTTAGCCACTTCCATCGCGCGTTCACCTAGGGCTTAGCAAAGGATAAAAGTGCCGACGCATCATCGGATCGGCCTCTGCTTGCCAACGTGGCAAAAAAACGATCGGTCCTTTAATATGATATTGAGCTATATAAAAACATTATTGAAATGAATTTTTAGAATAAACGTATAGACAGATGTCATCTTTCACCTCGCACCGGCCGACTTTTCTTAACGCGACTTTTTACCTCGCGTATTTTTTTCTGCTATGGATGTAAGTAATCGCGCGGCTTTGCCACCCAACCCCATACGACCCGTTTAAGGAGCCTGTAGATGAGTGCGTCCACCCCGACATCGCCACGATTTTGGTTAAGTGGCCAACGCCACGCCGAACAGGATCACTTTTTTCGCCAGGCGCTAGAGGATCAAGGCTGGCAAGAAGGCGATGATCAGCACTGGCAGGCGGCCTGGGTCACGGGCATGCCGCCCAAGGCGGCGTTTCGCCTTACCTCGCCTGAACGGCGGATGAACCACATCCCGGGCAACGCGGCGCTGACGGTCAAAAGCCGCCTGCACGAGAGTTTAAGCGCCCTGCGCGCGCGGGTAGCGCGCCACTTCGGCGCCGAGCACCCCCACACCCAGCGGCTCGATTTTTTTCCGCGCGCCTACGAAATGCCCCACGACTACCCGGCACTGGTGGAAGACGCCGAAGCGCACCCGGAGAAGCGCTGGATTTTAAAACCCACCAACGCCTCCAAGGGCCAGGGCGTGCGCGTACTGCGCGACCCGCAGGCGGCGCCGCTTTCTCCCAACTGGCTGGTGCAAGAGTACATCGGCAACCCGCATACCATTCGCGGCCACAAATACGTGCTGCGCCTCTATATGCTCATCGCCGGCATTGACCCGCTGCGGATTTACCTCTACCGCCAGGGCTTTGCCAAGCTGGCGTCGGCGCCGTGGGACCCGGACGACGTCGATAACGTCTACAGCCAGCTCACCAACCCCGATATCAACGCGCGTAATCAAGAAGCGGAAGTGCCGGTGGAGTTTATCGACCTAGATCGCTACCGCACCTGGCTGCGCGAGCAGGGTCACGACGACGAAGCGCTGTTTGCCCAGCTTGACGACCTTGCCGCGCTCACCGCCCTTTCCGGCGTGGAGGCGATGCGTGCAAGAAGCCGCGAGGCAGGCGCCGACCCGCGCGGCTGCTATGAGCTCATCGGCCTTGACTGCCTGGTGGATGACACGCTCAAACCGTGGATTCTGGAGTGCAACCTGAGCCCTTCGCTTGGCGTTTGCGCCGCGCCCGAACACGGCGGTGTGGTCGAGGCGCGCGTCAAAGAGAGTTTAGTGCGCGATACCCTCGCCCTCACCGGGCATGGCACTGCTGCCCCGGAAACCTTCGATGCCGAGGCCTTGGCCGCCGAGCGCGACCGCGCCGGTGGCTTTGCCCCGCTCTATCCCTCGTCGGATGGCCGCTTCATGCCCTTTATCGGGCTGCCGAGCCTTTCCGACTACCGTTTGCGCGCAACCGACGAGCCGCCCGCCCTTGCCTTTCAGGCGCACAACGTCAGCGAGTTGATCGAGGATGAACGGCTGGCGCTCTACCACCACGACAGCGGGCATTACTATCAACTCAACGACAGCGCCGCGCTGATCTGGCTGCTGATCAGCGAAGGCGAATCGGTCGAGGCGATTCTTGCGCATTTGCAGGCCGCCAGCGGCCCTGGGGTGACACGCACACAGCTCGAAAACGACCTATGGGCCACGCTACAGCCGTGGTGGCAAAGCGGATTGCTCGCCCCGATGGATCGCATCGACACCGCGCTTGAGCCCCCAACGCCCAAACGCGACATCCCCACTACCTGGCGCGGCGCGTTACATTTTGACGACCGCGTCTGGCCGCTAACCGCGCCTAGTGGCCCGGTGGCTGACAGGCTTACCGCCTCGCTCGCCGCGCTGTTATCCCGCGCGCATGGGTCGGCTAGCGAAGAGACACTGCATATTCTCGAAAGTGCCAGCGGTTACTGCCTGACGAATGACACCCGGGTGATTCGCTCGCGCCTGCACGTCGATGATGTGCTGCCGGCCTTGGCGCAATATTGCCTGGGGCAGACCACCCGTCCGGGGCATCTCGTGCTCGACGTCACTTTATTAAGCCAAGGTAACCAGCACATCGTCTGCCTTCTCCCCACGCGGGAAGCTTCAAGCGCGCTTGCCACGCTCAACGCCGTCGCCGCCACCCACGGGCTAAGCCTCTCGCGCGGCGCCCGACTGGCACTCGATACCCCCGATGTATTGGCGCCGCTCAACTTACCCGTCGCCGCTACAGAAGACAGCCTGGGCACGCCGACACACGCTGTGCCAGGGCGCTGTGGCGGGCTTTTATGGCTTGATGCCGACACCACGGAGACAACAGACGCGCCACTCGCGGCACTTGACGTACTCGGGCAACTGCTACCCTTTTCCTTGGAAGAGCAAAATCGCTTAAGCCCTGAGGCGCTCACAGCGTTGCAGCATCTTAGCCAAAGCGCCGTTAGCGCTCGCTTTGCGCTTACCGAGTTTGATGCCATCGGGCAGTGGCTCAGCCAAACGTCACTTTTACCCTCTTCCCGCGCTGCTGTTTAGCAGCTGGAAGTCGCGCCTTAGGGCGCATCTGATCTACTAAGGATTAACACCGAGGAGAAGCACCATGTCACAACACGAAGCAAAGCGCCGTTTACTCAGCCGCTTAAGCCGCCAGTTCGGCTACACCGCACCCGCGCTTGCCTTAGTGGCAAGCGGGGTCGCGTTTCAAGCCCATGCCGACGAGCCCACGGAAGGATTCACCGACATGCAAGACGCGCCAATGATGCTCGCCGAAGCCCACCAAGCCGAAGGTGAAGGGGAAGCTGAGGGTGAAGGCGAAGGCGAGGGAGAAGGCGAAGGCGAAGGCGAGGGAGAAGGCAGCCCTGAAGCTGGCTAAGCCACCGGCTCACCCCTCGATGCGGAGAATTAGTGCAACCGCCGCGCCGGTGCCTGCACCGGCGCCGTTTAGTAAGGAGGCAATACGTTATGTCGGCACCATCCAGCCTACTGCTCATCGACGAGAATCAGCGTGTGCTTGCCCAGCTTGAAGGGCTTTTGAAGCGCGTCGACCCCAAGGCGTATCAGCGCCTGTTAGGCGCCCATGCTACTCAGTCACTGGGCAAGCACGTTCGCCATGTGCTTGAGCACTACCAAACCCTGTTGGAGGCCTGCTCCGCATCACCCCTGCAAACCACGCTGGATTATGAGCAGCGCAAACGTGAAACGGTACTCGAAAACGACCCCGCTGAGGCCTTGGCGCGGGTCAAAACCGTGCAGGAAAACCTTGCCTCGCTGACCACCACACCCCCCACCACCCCGCTCACCCTGCACTACCCGGTGGACGACAGTGCGGCGACGTTCCCCACGAGTCTCGGCCGCGAACTGGCCTTTTTAACCAGCCATACCGTTCACCACATGGCTCTTATTAGCCTGCTATGCGAAACCCTGGATATTCCCCTGCCCAAGGCGTTCGGCGTTCACCCCTCGACGCTACGCTACTGGGAGCGGCAGGCAGGTTAATGCGCTAGCGCTTGTTTCTCAGTAGGTAGGCCCGCCGCTTTCCACTCGGGAAAGCCTTCCGCGAAACGCCTAACATGGAAACCGCGTTCGCGCAGCCACATCACGGCTTCATGGGAAAGCGCGCAATAGGGACGCGTGCTGCTGTGCGGCACCTGCATGGATGCCCGTGGCATCACCGAAGAAGAAGTGGTTAAAGGCGCCGAACGTAGCACCATGGACGAACTCGCTGAGCTCACCGAGCAGGCCGACAAAGTGCTGATCTTCTAATCTGTCTTTTCTCACCCCTACTTGTAAGGAACCCGCATGTCCGCCGCCTCTTCCTCATCCCACCCGCGCGAAAAAGCCAACGTTGGCATTCTGGTCGTCAGCCAGACGCTGTTCATGGTCGCCACCATCACGGTCATGACGCTTAGCGGTGTGGTCGGCCAACAGCTTAGCCCCAATCCCGCCTACGCCACCTTGCCGATTGCGATTATGATGCTGGGCACCGTGACCTCGACGCTGCCCGCCTCATTATTTATGAAGCGGGCCGGGCGGCGGCTCGGGTTTATCGTGGGCGCCTCGGTGGGCGGTATTGGCGGCGGGCTTGTGAGCTTGGCGGGCATTGCGGCGGGCTCTTTCTGGCTATTCTGCGTGGGTAACTTGCTGCTCGGGCTCTACCAAGGTTTTGCCATGTACTACCGCTTTGCCGCAGCGGACGTGGCGAGCCCCGATTTTCGTAGCAAAGCGATTTCGCTGGTGATGGCCGGTGGCGTGGTCGCGGCCTTTCTCGGCCCGTGGAATGCCAGCGCCACGCTCGGCTGGGTGCCTGAAGTGCCGTCGGGTGGCCCCTACTTGGTCATCGCGCTGCTCGCGCTTGTCGCGATTGGCCTACTGACTCAGTTAAAGGTTCCGCCCAGCGGCGAGCCGCAGCCGGGCGACGTGGCGCGACCCATGGCGCACATCGCCCCCGGGCGTTTGCCCTTCTCCAGCGAGGTCAGACGCCAGACCACCAACCGCAGCAAACCTTCGTGTACGGCATCGATGTTGTCGCTACGTCCAAGGCACGTCAGCAGCCGCGACAGCGTGGCTTGGGATGGCCGGTCCTGCGTCAATGGCGTCATCCCGCGCGCATCGCTGCAGGCCAGTTGCCAGAGCGGGTCGTGGCGCAGCATGTCGGTATCGCTGAGATCGATCCAGCCCATCGCACGCTGCAGCACGAGGGTGCGCAGCTGGTTGGCCAGCGAATGGCGGACGCGCAGCGGGTTACGTTGGTCGATCAGGTTTTCATCCAGTGCGTCTATGACACCGCTGCTGTCGAGAGCTTCACGCAGCAGCAAGGCGCCGCTATCGCTTGTGGTGCGCTGGCCATCAAGCTCAACGCGAATGGACCCGTTGCAGGACGGAATCCAGGGAGATACGCTTTCACCCATGGCGGATGGTCCTCTGGAATCAGGTTCTTGCCGGAACGTTCTGATTTCTCAAGAGAATACCATCCGTCATCTTCGTTTTCAGGCTGCCCTCATGAATAAGACGGGTTGACAGGGTGGGGCGGAAAAGCGACGCTAGCTTTCCAATGGTGGTAACTAGCAAGGAGAAGCTCCATGCTCGAAGATTGTAAAAATGCCCTGGAGCGCTGGGGTGGGGTGCATACCCTAATAGATCGCTGGCTTGAGCAGCGCAAAGCACTGCTGGTGAGCTTTATTGAGCTCAAAGAGGCGTGCGATGCCGAGCTTGAGGCGGTGAGCAAGGCGCGCATCGACACCTTTAGTGAACTCTTGATGGATTACATCAGCGCGGGCCATTTTGAGGTGTATCCCCAACTGGCCGAAGAAGCCAAAGCCTTCGGTGATGAATCGGCGCTGGTGATCGCGGCGAAACTCCTCGAGCGTTTGGAGATGTCGACCGAAATGACGCTTGAGTTCGATACCGATTTCGCCACGCCCATCCGCTGCCAGCAGAACTTAGCGCGCCTTCCCGCGTGGATTGACCGCTTAGCCAAAGGCTTGACCGAGCGCTTTATGTTGGAAGATCAGCTGATTGCCCGGCTACACGCCGCGCACAGTCCACAGTCAAAAGCTGTCTCACCCGCTTAAGCCCGCCGATTCAGCACTAGCATACACGGCGTGAGGAGTAGGGTGAGCGCCGTGGCGAAGGTGAGGCCGCCGGCAATGGCGCTCGACATCTGCGTCCACCACTGTGCCGAGGGGGCGTTGAACCCCAGTGACGGCGCGAATAGATCCACGTTGATGCCGAGTACCATGGGCATTAGCCCTAATACGGTGGTAATGGCCGTGAGGAGCACCGGGCGCAAACGCAAACAGCCCGCTTCAAGGGCGGCATCGGTGGGCGCCATGCCCTGCTTTCTCAGTTCGTTGTAAGTATCGATCAAGACGATATTGTTGTTCACGACAATACCCGCCAAGGCAATAATCCCCATGCCGACCATCACCACGCCAAATGCTTGACCGGTGACAAGTAGGCCGATCAGCACCCCTGCGGTGGAGAAAATAATCGCCGACAATACCAGCGCCGCTTGGTAAAAGCTGTTGAACTGGGTGACCAAAATCAGCGCCATCAGGCCGATGGCCACGGCAAAAGCGCTGACCAGGAATTGCGTGGCTTCTTGCTGATCTTCCTGCTCGCCGGCGACGTTGATCATAGCTCCCTCGGGAATATTGCCGTCCGCGACCTCCCATAGCGCGTTTAATCGCTCGGTTGCCTGATACCCCGGGGCTAAGTCAGCGTCCACGGTGATCGCCCGGCGACCGTCGATACGGTGCAGCGTGCCCACTTTGGGCGCTGGGGTAATCGCCACAAAGTGCGTGATGGGTACCTGCCCTCGGGGCGTATTGATGGTGAGGCGCTCTAGTTGATTCAACGAGCGTGACCCCTCGGGCAAACGCACGCGAATATCCACTTCGTCACTGACGCCGGCGGGTCGGTAGTCGGCCACCTGCAGCCCCGTAGTGAGTAGCTGTACCGCGCTACCGATCGTTGTCACGTCGGCGCCCATCCGCGCGGCGGCTTCACGGTCGACCTGAATACGCCACTCAACGCCGGTGAGGCTGCGGTTGTCTTGAATATCCTCAAAGCCACCCAGGGCGCGCATCTGCGCTTTAAGGGCATCGACCGTGCGATCGGCAACGTCCGGGTCGCTGGCACTCACCTCTAGCACGATGGGTTTGCCGCCGCCGGGCCCCATCTCTTGCTCACGAAACTCAAGTACCACGCCGGGAATATGGGCGCTGCGTTCGGCCATCTCATCGAGGATCGCACGGGCGGGGCGGCGTTGATGCCAGTCGATAAGCTGAAACTGCAGCACCCCGATGACATCGTTGCCCAGCTGCTCGTTGGGGGTGGCGAAAGAGCGGGCATAGAGTGCTTCGACTTCTCCCATTCCGGTGAAGGCACGCTCAACGCGCTGGACGATGGCATCGGTCTCTTCCACGGAGAAATCCCCCCGGGCGCGCACCAATACCTGAGCGCTATCTGGCTCAACGTTAGGAAAGAAATCCACGCCATGGTTAAAGCGGGCGTAACCGGTATAGACGGCGGCCATTAACAGCACCGCTATTAACAGTACCCAAGCGGGGTGATGCAGTAACCCCGAGAGCAGTGCGCGGTAGCCGCGTCCGGCAGCGGTGGGGGTCACGGTCGCGGACGCCACAGGCGCAGCTTGGGCGCGACGGGTAAAGAGATGGCCCAAGGTCGGCAAAAACAGCAAGGCCATCGCCAGGGAGGCGAGTAGGCAGAGTACCACCGTGGCGGGGAGGTATTTCATGAAATGCCCCACCACACCCGGCCAAAAAAGGAGCGGTAAAAACACCGCCAGCGTGGTTGCCGTGGAGGCAATGACCGGCCAGCTCATGCGGTCGGCGGCATTGAGCCACGCACTGTGCGGGCTTTGTCCTTCGCGCAGGTGGCGATCGGCCAGCTCGCTGACCACGATGGCGCCATCAACCAGCATCCCCGCCACCAGGATTAAGCCAAAGAGCACGACAACGTTGAGCGTGAAGCCCAACGCCCAGATCAGCATGATGCCGGTAAGAAAGGCCCCCGGTATGGTCAGGCCCACGAGCAGTGAGGTCCGCCATCCCATCACGGCCACCACGACAATCAGCACCAAGACCACCGCGGTGAGCACATTGTTGAGAAGCTCAGAGAGCATGTCTTCAACGGTGGTGGATTGATCGAGAATCGTCGTGACATTGAGGGCGTCAGGTAGGTTGTCGCCGGCTTGGTCAACGAGGCTTTCCACTGCATCAATGGTGGCAATGATATTGGCCCCGGCGCGCTTGGAAATCTCCAGCACTACCGCCGGCTCGCCGTCGATGCGTGCATACCCCTGGGGGTTTTTAAAGGTCGGGTGGATCCATGCCACATCGCCAAATGTCACCACGCGATCACCGTCGACTTTGACGGGCATGTTCATCACGTCATTCAGCGATTCGATCAGACCCGGGACTTTTAGCGCGGCGCGACCGGCGCCGGTATCCAGGCTGCCCGCCGCGACCAAGCGGTTGTTGTTGCTCACTAGGCTGAACAGCGCGTCGAAATCGACGCCGTAGCTGTCGATAACCAGCGGATCGACGACGATTTCGAGCAGGTTCTCACGCTCGCCGGCAATGTCGACCTCCAATACATCGGCGATGCCTTCGATCTCTTCTTGCATCCGCCGGGCAACCGCCATGCGCTCACGCACGTCGAGTTGTCCGGAGAGGCCAATGGTCAGCACGGGGAATTCGGATACGTTGACTTCGGTGACCCGGGGTTCGTCCGCCTCGCTAGGCAAGCTACTGCGGGCGATGTCGACCCGCTCGCGCACGTCGGAAAGCGCTTTATCAGGGTCAAACCCGGCGTCAAATTCGAGCGTGATCGCGCTATGGCCTTCGCTAGATTGCGCGGTGAATTTGCGCAAGCCCTCGATGCCGCGCAGCTCCTGCTCCATCGGGCGAATCAGTAACTGCTCGCCATCTTCAGGGCTCACGCCTTCCAAATAGAGCGAGACATAAGCCAGCGGTATGGTGACATCCGGGTTCGCTTCTTTCGGAATCGCCTGCCATGCGGCACCACCTGCCAGAAAAAGCCCCACCAATAGCATGAGGGTGGTGCGTGAATACGTCATGGCGGCATTGATCAGCGCACGCATCAACGCTCTCCCTGTGCATCGCGGGTCGCTTCATCCAAGGCGTCAGCGGCGACGGCATTAACCCGCTGACCCACCTCGGCGAGCCCCGCGCCCAAGGTAATCAGCCGCACCGGGTCAGGGAGTCCGGTGACATAAGCGCGTTCGGTGTCGGCGCTGATCAGCGTGACCGGGGTTTGCAACACTGTGTTGTCGTCATCGAGGTGCTTAACGGACAAGTCGCCTTGCGCAGTGAGGGTCAAGAGCGCGGGCGAAAAAGCGTGGACTTGCTTAGGGGGAAGGGTAACGGTGAATTCGGCGCTGCTGCCGGCTAGGCGCCGCTGCTCGGGGTTATCAAGCGACACCTCTATATAGAAGCTGCGCGTGGCTTCCTCGGCGCGGCTGGCGATGTGGCTAAGCGTGCCCGCGAGCGTAGCGCTGGGCATGGCGCCGCCGAGCAGTCGCGCCGTCACGGGCAAGCCGCTGCTGAGTTGGCCCACTTGCTGTTGCGAGACAAAGGCGGTGCCGGTGAGCGTGCGGTCATCGATAAGGCGCCCCCATGTTTCCCCAGGTTGCAGCAGTTCACCGAGCTCCACATCGAGCCGGTCAAGCGTGCCGCTGAAAGGGGCGGTCGGGCGTGTATCATCCAGCTGGCGCGATAGGTCGGCGACCTCCGCCACGCTGCGGCTGAGAGCCGCTTGCAAGCGCAGATACTCAGGCTGGGAAATCAGTTCGCGACGACGCAAGCTTTCAGCACCGGAAAGCTCCGATTGCGCCAGCGCGATATTGGCGCGCGCTTGTTCCAACTGCTCGGGCAGGGCGTTTTGGTCGAGCACCAGCAAGGTATCACCCGCTTGAACCTGTTCGCCCAAACGCACCGGCTTCTCCTCCACAAAACCGGCCACCTTGGCGCGCAGTTCAACTTCCTGGGCCGCTTCTAGCTGCCCTTGCACTACCAACTGCGGCACATAGGGTTGGCGCGAACGCTCGCTTACTTCGACCCGTATCGTGGCGTCAGCGGCTTCGCTTGCCTCGGGAGGCTCGCTGCGAAAGCGCTGCATATCGCCAAAGGCCATCCACAGCACTAACGCCAGCAGCAGAAGGCTGGCGAGTACATAAGAAAAGGGGAAGGCGTGTTGGAAACGTTGTAAGCGCCGCATGGGGCGAGATTCCTGTCTGTTCTGGTCATTGACTGCGAGCAAGGTACTGCACGCTTCCATAGGCGGATCTAAGCCTGCGCTAAAGGGCTATATAAGTGCAAGCGTCGACGCTCAAAGTGCTACCACTAGTCGCAGGTCTGATTGAGTTTTTGTTGCAGCGCGCATACCATCTTGACGTCTTGAGTTGCGTCGACGATGGCTATCCGCGCTATCAGCGGCATCCTACTCTTGGCTTACTGAATATAGCTAGGCCAATCAACCAAGGAGTTATGATGAAAGATCCCGTACGTATTGCGATTACCGGCGGTGCCGGCCAGATCAGCTACTCTCTTATTTTCCGTATTGCCGCTGGCGACATGCTGGGGCCGGATCAGCCTGTCATTCTCCAGCTGCTGGAAATCCCGCAGGCGATGGATGCCCTGAACGGCGTGGTGATGGAAGTGAACGACTGCGCCTTCCCGCTGGTTCAGGATATCGTCGCAACCGACGACCCTAACGTGGCGTTCAAAGATGCCGATTTCGCCCTGCTGGTCGGTGCGCGTCCGCGCGGCCCGGGCATGGAGCGTAAGGACCTGCTCGAAGCCAACGCCGCGATCTTCTCCGTTCAAGGCAAGGCGCTGAACGATCACGCTAGCCGTGATGTGCGCGTGCTGGTGGTGGGCAACCCGGCCAACACCAACGCTTTGATCGCTTCCTGCAACGCGCCGGATCTCGATGCCGGTCAGTTCACCGCGATGACGCGTCTGGACCATAACCGCGCGCTGACGCAGCTGGCACAGAAAACCGGCAAGCACGTTAACGACGTGGAAGGCATGATCATCTGGGGCAACCACAGCGCGACCCAGTACCCGGATCTCGCCCAGTGCAAAGTCGACGGCAAAGCGGCCTTTGATCTGGTTGAGCGCGACTGGTACGAAAACGACTTCATCCCCACCGTGCAGCAACGCGGCGCGGCGATCATCAAGGCACGCGGTGCGTCCTCCGCTGCCTCTGCCGCTTCTTCGGCCATCGATCACATGCGTGATTGGGCGCTGGGCTGCGACGGTATCGTCAGCATGGCGATCCCGGCTGACGGCAGCTACGGCATCGAAGAGGGCATCATCTACTCTTACCCGGTACGCTGCCAGGGCGGCAAGTACGAAATCGTGCAAGGCTTTGAGCTAGACGATTTCAGCAAAGAAAAAATGCAGGCGACCGAGAAAGAGCTGCGCGAAGAGCGTGCGGCGGTCGAGCACCTGTTGGGCTAAACGGTGCTTTAATAGCTCATGCGTTGAAAACCCCGCTCACGCGGGGTTTTTGCGCTATGGACGTTTTGTGTTTCGGGGGTAGTGAAGGCTTAATCGCGCAAGCTAATAATACGCCATTGGCGTTCTTCGGCGACTTGGCGCAGGGTGTCATCGGGGTCGACGGCCACCGGGTGATCGACTTTTTCCAGCAGTGGAATGTCATTATGCGAATCGCTATAGAACCACGCGCCATCGAGTACGACTTCCTGCTTCTCCAGCCATGCCTCTAAACGCGCCACTTTTCCTTCGCGGTAGCTCGGTACGCCCGTCACTTCACCAGTGTAGTGGCCATCGATAATTTCCGGCTCAACGGCAATTAAGTGATCAATGCCGAGCCGCTCGGCAATCGGCCCGGTAATAAAGCGATTGGTCGCGGTGATAATCAACAGGGTATCGCCCCGGGTGCGATGGCGGGCAATCAGCTCCTCGGCTTTTGGCAGGATGTGCGGCTCAACTTTGCTGGCCATAAATTGCTGGTGCCACGCGGCTAGCTGCTCTGGGGTATTCTCCGCCAGCGGTTTTAAAGCCACCGCGAGAAAAGCGTTAATGTCCAACGTGCCAGCGTTGTAATCGGCCATGAAGCGCTCGTTTGCCTCGCGGTATTCAACCGGGTCGACGGCGCCCTGTTCGAGCAGAAACTCCCCCCAAGCGTGATCGCTGTCGATGGATAGCAAGGTATTATCCAGGTCAAAAATGGCCAGGCTCACAGTACTCCCCTTATCGCATGCTTTTTTTCGTCGTTATCGATGTCGGGGATTATCGCAGAGTCATTTCTCCTTTCCCACCAAATAGCTAGGTTTAACAACTTGATTAAAGCGTGAGTTTTAACGGGATAGCGGCAATTTGAGCGTAAAGTGGAGAATGTATTGATAGGTTTATCGCCCTTGTGGAAAAATGGTCGCAACTGAAAATTTAATAAGGTGACGTCCGTGATCGACGCTGACGGCTTTCGCCCTAACGTTGGTATCATTATTGCCAACGCCCAGGGGCAGCTGCTTTGGGCGCGTCGTGTAGGGCAGAACGCGTGGCAGTTCCCCCAGGGAGGCATCAAAGCAAGCGAAACTCCGCAACAAGCTCTTTTTCGTGAGCTTCACGAAGAAATCGGCCTGACCGCCGAGGATGTTGATATTGTTGCCTGTACCCGGGGCTGGCTGCGCTATCGCCTGCCACGACGCATGATTCGTTCCCACGCGCGGCCGGTATGTATCGGCCAGAAACAGAAATGGTATTTACTGCAGATTCGTTGCCAAGAGAGCCGTATCTGCATGACGGCTACCCCCAAGCCAGAGTTTGATGGCTGGCGCTGGGTGAGCTACTGGTACCCGCTAGGCCAGGTAGTGCCCTTTAAACGCGAAGTCTATCGCCGGGCGCTACGCGAACTCTCCCCTCGTCTCCAGCGTATTGCCCAGGAGGGCGAAGCGTCGCCGTTTCACTCCGTCGCAGCGCCCTCGCGGCCGCCAGGGTGAACTCTCATTTTCCTCAGCGAGGCCAATAACAGTGAAAAGTAAAACGTCCATGCTTGAGGTGCTGCGACGCGTTATTCAGGAAGTCAATGGCGCGCGTAATCTGGATGCGGCGCTGGCGACGATGGTGCGCCGCATACGCAAAGCGATGCAGACCGATGTCTGCTCCTTCTATCTCTACGATAAAGAGCTTGAGTCGCTGGTGCTGATGGAAACCATCGGCCTGCGCACGCAAGCCGTTGGCCGCGTGGTGCTGCCGCTCGGCGAGGGCCTGGTGGGCTTGGTGGCTAAGCGTAGCGAACCGCTGAACTTGGAAGATGCTCGCTCTCACCCTCATTTTCGTTACTTTGAGGCGACCGGAGAGGAACGTTACTCAAGCTTTCTTGGCGTGCCCATTATTCATCAGCGCCAAATGCTCGGCGTACTGGTCGTACAGCAGGCCGAAAAGCGCCGTTACGATGATGAAGATGAAGCGTTTCTGGTCACCATGGCCGCGCAGTTGGCGGGTGTGCTTGCCCACGCGCTGGCGACTGGCAATCTCACCCGGCCGTCGCTCGCGGGTAGTCAGGCGATGTTTAAAGGGGTGGCGTCGTCACCTGGTATTGCGATGGGGGAGGCGCTGGTGATTGCCCCGCCTGCGGACCTCAATAGCGTGCCGGATCTGGTGCCCAACGATGAGGCCTTTGAAATTGCCCGACTAAAAGAGGCCATCGCTAAAACCCGCGATGAGATTCGCGCCGCGGCCGAGCGGCTGGTAAACCGTATTTCTAGCCAGGAGTTGGCGCTTTTTGATGTTTACCAGCAAATGCTCGGTGAGGCGGCGCTCTCGGAGGAGGTGGAAAAGCGCATTCGTGAAGGGCAGTGGGCGCCGGGCGCGCTTGCCGATGTGGTGCGTCGCCACGTGCAGTATTTGGAGCGCGTGGACGATGACTACCTACGCGAGCGGGCGGCGGATATTCGTGATCTCGGTCGTCGCGTACTGGCGCATCTACAGGAAGACTCGCCCGATACGCCCAACACGTATCCCGATAACGCCATCTTAGTGGGCGATGAAATCAGCGTGGCCATGTTGGGCGAGGTGCCGCGCGACAAACTCAAAGGGCTTGTCTCTGTGCGAGGCTCAAGCACATCGCACGTGGCGATTGTGGCGCGGGCGATGGGCATCCCCACCGTGTTGGGCATGGTGGACTTGCCCCTGCCACGGCTTTCTGGCGCGCCTGTCGTGCTTGATGGCCACCGTGGTCGGCTGTTTGTGCGCCCGGGGGATGAGCTTCGCAGCTACTACGAAACGCTCATCGCCGAAGAGGACGCGCTCAACGCGCTCTTAGAGCATGAGCAGGATCTGCCCAGCATCACAACGGATGGCCATGCGGTTCCCCTCATGGTGAATACCGGGCTGGCGGTGGATGCCGCCGCTCTGCTCAAAAGTCGTATCAGTGGCGTGGGGCTTTACCGTACCGAAGTGCCGTTCATGATTACCGAGCGCTTTCCCGGTGAAAAAGAGCAGATGCGCCTCTATCGCGATCAGTTGGAGAGCTTCTCACCGCTGCCGGTGGTGATGCGCACGCTGGATATCGGTGGTGATAAAGACCTGCCCTATTTTCCTATCGAAGAGGAGAACGCTTTTCTGGGTTGGCGCGGAATGCGCGTCACCCTGGATCACCCTGAAGTATTGATGGTGCAACTGCGGGCGATGCTAAAAGCCTCGCAGGCGCTGGATAATCTGTATGTGCTCTTTCCCATGATCACCAATGTGGAGGAGGTGGACGAAGCCCTTAAACTCTTGGATCGCGCGATTGTGGAGCTAGGAGAGGAGGGGATTGCGGTGCAGCGACCGCAGGTTGGCGTGATGATCGAAGTGCCCGCGACGATTTACCAGATGGATGCGTTGGCCAAGCGGGTCGATTACTTCTCGGTAGGCAGCAACGATTTGACCCAGTACCTGTTGGCCGTTGACCGCAATAATCCCCGTGTATCGGATCTTTATGATGCGATGCATCCCGCGCTTTTGGGTGCCCTGGTGGAGCTCTCCCAGGATGCGAAACGCTTGAACAAACCCATTTCGCTGTGTGGCGAGCTGGCAGGTGACCCTGCTGGGGCGCTTCTGCTAATGGCAATGGGGTTTACCAGCCTGTCGATGAATGCGCCGAACCTGCCCAAAGTACGTGCGGCCATTCGCCGTGTGTCGTTTCGCGATGCGCAAAAGCTGCTGGAGGAGATCATGTGCCTTGATACCCCCTCGCAGGTGCATGAGCACTTGGAAGCGCGCATGGAAGCCTGGGAGCTTTCGCACCTAATGCCGCCCAAGGATTAACATCGCGCCTTAATGGCTTAAGTTGTCAGCGCTGAGCGGGTGATGTGCAGCGCTGCCTCACCCTCGAAGCGCCCATGTGGCCCGAAGCGCTGCTCGGTGATGGCGGCGCTTCCTTGCTGGTCAAGCGTTACCCAGGTCGTCGCCCGAGTGCCATACGTATCCCCCACGATAAACGCCGCGGATAAGCGCTGTTCGAGCGCCATACCCACGCCGGTATCGGGGAGTAAGTGAGAGGGGGCTTCTTCACTTTGTTGAATCACCTGGCGCGCTGTTTCCGGCCATGTGATGGGCGGCGTGGTGTCTTGTGTCACGGCCTCACCCAACTTAACCGTTTTGGGCCAGGGGGAGTCGAGGTCGGCGTTGGACAGTGCGTGAACGCCTCGAGGCACTTGGCGCAGCACCGTGCACTCGCGGCTGTGGTGAAGGTGCCACATTTGTCGTGGGGTCGCGACAAGCAGGTTAAATCCGGCGTAATGAACGGCTTTTTCTTTCAGTTGCTCAAGCCAGCCGGGCAAATATGTGCAAGTGAGCGCTTGCACCACGAGCTCGCCGCGGCTTGGGGCACCAGACGGTGTTGTCAACGTGGGGTCGCGCACGTTGGTCAGGGTGGCTAGCATGCCTTGGCGGTTAACCGCGAGCCAGGTGCCGCCGGCTTCGAGATCGCGCCCACCGGTGATCGGCATATCACCCCAGTGGTGGAGCGCTTTAGTCGGGCGCGCGTAAAACTCATCGCGATTGCCGATAAGCCGCAAGGGCGTTGGCGCGCCGGGTTGCCAATCGAAGGCAAGTAGACACATGACTGCAAAACTCTGTTGATGTTGTAAAAGCGGTTAAATACCCGTTGATGGTGGCGATGCGACCAACATGACAGTCACGTACGCGCCACGTACACTGTCCGCGGCTATTATTTCGCACTCGCTCCCCTTTTTTATCCAACCGGAGCCTAGCGCCAACGGGAAGGCATTACCATGCAAGGTTATCACCGTCAGGAGCACTTCTGGAACGCTATTATGTGGCCAATTTTATGGCCATGGCTGCTGGCGCAGCTCGCGTTGGTGGGGCTCTGCTTGATCGTGGGTCTCGTCGTATGGGGGCTGAACCCTGAGGAAGCCTCTTGGGGCACGGTCGTGGCGATGATGGCCGCGCTGTTGCTCGGCAGTAGCCTCAACGCCGGCGCGTTCATTATCTTGTTGCGTGCCCGCGCAAGGCGCATTGAAGCTGAGTTTGAGCAGGTGCTAAGCGAATTGGAAGGATATGTTTCTACGCTGTGCGAACCTAGTGGGCATGCCAGGGTGACAGAGGGGGAGGCCCAAGAGATAACGCTGTATCGCCCTTCTGTCCGTATTCAGCGGGTTAGCGCGCAACTGGCACAGCTTGAACAGCGTACCCAAAGGGGGCCTCAAGGGGAGCCGGCGACTCCTGCGGAACAAGCCCTACGCGATGATTTAACGCGTCAACAGCAGCAGCTCGAACAATTGCTGCAGGGGCGTGATCGTGCGCGGGAAGAGTCACGGTTAAAATCCAGTTACTTACATCTGCTTCAGCGCGAAACCAATGCGCTATTTGAGTACTTGGGAGATTTAGACGCCGGCCCCTCGACCGAGGATCGCCAGCCTGACCTTATCGAACTGCGCGAGCGTTTGGCCGATATTCGGGCATTGCTTGCCAACATGGTCGACGATACCCCAAGCCATGCATCGCCACAGGCGGCAGCTGTTCGGCAGCGTCGGGTGCTGGTGGTCGATGATGGCCCCGTCAATTTAATGCTCGCTCAGCAAGTGTTGGAAAAACATGGGCTGGAGGTAGAGACCGCCAGCAGTGGCGAAGAGGCGCTCGCGCTTCAGCAAGCCAGTGCTTTTGATTTAGTATTTATGGATATTTTTATGCCCGAGATGGATGGGCTGGAAACGAGCCGCCGCTGGCGTGCGTATGAAAAAAACCACGGCATACCCGGCGCTATTCTCGTTGCATTGACGGCGAATGCGGATAACGCCGGTCGCGAGCGCTGCTTACAGGCGGGGATGAACGACTTGATCACCAAGCCCTATCAGCCCGAAAGCCTCATGAATAAAGTCGCTGCTTGGTTTCCGGATGATGTGCAAGAGGTTTCTTCATAATGGCAGTGTTAATCACGTTGTTGGGTTATCTGGCGCTTGGGGCAGTGGCGGGCACCATGGCGGGCCTTTTTGGCGTGGGCGGCGGGCTAATCATTGTCCCTGTGCTCGCATTCGCGTTCGAGCTGCAAGGCGTTGCCCCTGAAGTGCTCATGCATTTAGCCATTGGCACCTCGCTTGCCACCATTGTGGTCACCGGTGCTTCCTCTACGTTTGGCCACTTGCAAAAGGGCAGCATTCATAAGCCATGGTTTATCGCGCTCCTGCCAGGGTTGATGTTGGGGGCCGTCGCTGGTGTCTTCGTCGCTGATACCCTATCAGGTACGCTGCTGGGAACGCTTTTTGGGGTGTTTGTTCTGTTAGTGGCCGTCAAAATGGCGCTGGGCCTTGCCCCCAAACCAGGCACTATCGCGCCGGGTAAACCTCTGATGACGTTCGCCGGTGCCGTGATTGGCGCTATTTCCGCGCTGTTCGGTATCGGTGGCGGGACGCTTTCCGTACCGTGGTTTTTGCGCTGTGGCGCTACCATGACCCAAGCCGTGGGGACATCAGCCGCCTGCGGTTTGCCCATTGCTCTCTTCGGCGCCGTCACGTTTATTATCGTTGGGTGGAGCCATCCGCTAGTGCCCTCGACGGCAACCGGGTTTGTGATGTGGCCGGCATTTTTGGGCATTGTACTGGCGAGCGTGCCCTTTGCCCGCGTTGGCGTTAAGCTGGCGCATGCGCTACCGGGGCATATAGTGCGCTACGCCTTTGCTGCGCTGTTAACCCTCGTCGGTTTACGCTTTGTGTTGGGCTAGCGACCACTTACCCACCTTACTCTTTTGGGCGTTTGTATGCTGTCTTATCCCGAGATCGATCCCGTTGCCGTTTCCCTCGGCCCCTTTCAGGTGCACTGGTACGGCTTAATGTACGTGGTGGGGTTTGTCGCCGCCTGGTGGTTAGGATGTAAGCGCGCCGAACGCATTGGGCTGACGCGCGATGATATTGGCGATTACCTTTTCTATGCCGCTATCGGTGTTGTTGCCGGTGGACGAGTTGGCTACGCGCTGTTTTACGGCTTAGAGCAGTTCGCCGCGGATCCGCTGTGGATTTTCCGCGTGTGGGATGGCGGCATGAGCTTTCACGGTGGTTTGCTTGGCGTCATCTTGGCGACGTGGCTATTTGCGCGCAAGAAAATTCTCGCTTTCTTCACCATGGCCGATTTTGTCGCGCCGTTGGCACCGATTGGCTTAGGCGCCGGGCGCATTGGCAACTTCATTAACCACGAACTGCCCGGCCGCGTGACCTCGCTACCCTGGGGCATGCCATTTCCGGGGATGGGGCCAGAGCCACGTCACCCCTCGGCGCTGTATGAAGCGCTTCTCGAAGGAGCGGTACTGTTTGTGCTCTTATGGTGGATCTCGGCCAAACCGCAAAAGCGCGGCTTTGTCTCCGGTGTGTTCTTGCTTGGGTATGGCGCCTTCCGCTTCATAGTGGAGTTTGTTCGCCTGCCCGATGCCCATATCGGCTATATCGCCTTTGGTTGGGTCACCATGGGGATGCTTCTTACGTTGCCCATGATGCTATTTGGCGTGCTGCTGATTGCTTGGTCGCAAAAACAGCCGGTGGATGTGAAAACAACAGACAAACGCTGATGTATAAAAGCCAAGTTTGCTAGTATCTGACAAACTTCACCCGCGAATGGATAAGCCGTGACGCCGAGAGAGCCTTTGAAACAGCCCTTGAAAAATGGATCAGCTCAGCAAGCGCTTGAGCAACCTTATCTTGACCTAATGCAGCACGTGTTGGATCACGGGGTCGATCGTGGTGATCGTACCGGTGTAGGGACGCGCTCAGTGTTTGGCCATCAAATGCGTTTTGATTTGGAGCGCGGCTTTCCGCTGTTGACGACTAAAAAGCTGCATCTACGTTCGATCATTCATGAGCTGTTGTGGTTTCTGCGCGGTGATACCAACATCGCCTATTTGAAAGAGCACGGCGTGCGGATCTGGGACGAATGGGCGGATGAAAATGGCGATCTTGGCCCGGTTTATGGTTACCAGTGGCGTAGCTGGCCGCGACCGGAAGGCGGAAGTGTCGATCAAATCCAGCAGGTGGTCGAGCAGATTCGCACTCATCCGCAGTCGCGGCGGCTGATTGTCTCCGCGTGGAACCCCGCCCAGGTCGATGACATGCAGCTACCGCCGTGCCACTGTCTGTTTCAATTCTATGTCGCCAATGGAAGACTCTCCTGTCAGCTCTATCAGCGCAGCGCGGATATTTTCCTCGGCGTGCCGTTTAATATCGCCAGCTACGCGCTGCTTCTCAGTATGGTGGCGCAAGTCACCGGCCTGAAAGTGGGAGAGTTTGTTCACACGCTCGGCGATGCCCACCTTTATAGCAACCACCTTGAACAAGCCCGTGAGCAGCTGACGCGCCGCCCAAAAACACCTCCCCGATTAGTGCTTGCGCCCGACGTGACGGATCTATTTGCCTTTCAGTTTGACGACATTCGCATCGAAAATTACGACGCGCATCCGCATATCAAAGCACAGGTGGCGGTATGACCTCACAAACCTCTTCCCCAACGACCCACTCCATTGTGGCCGAGCCCCTGGTGCCGGTCGCTATGATCGCGGCGATGGCCAAAAATCGAGTGATCGGCGTAGAAGGCAAGCTGCCGTGGTACCTGCCGGAAGATTTACAGTTTTTTAAACGTATGACCCAAGCCAAGCCGTTGGTGATGGGGCGCAAAACGTTTGAGTCCATCGGTAAGCCGCTCCCCAATCGGCTGAATATCGTGATTACTCGTGATACCCGCTGGGAAAAGGAAGGGGTTCGCGTGTGCCATCGCTTAGAAGATGCGTTAGCGCTCGCGGATCAGCAGGCCACCATCGAGGCAGCGGAAGAGATTATGGTGATGGGCGGCGGCGAGATCTACGCGCAAGCGTTACCCCAGGCGCAGCGGCTGTATATTACCGAGGTTGATGTTGAAGTGGCGGGCGATGCCCTGTTTCCTGAGATTGATGTAAACGAGTGGCAAGAGGTACAGCGCGTAGCGGGTAAGCCCAAAGAGGGGCAACCCGATTACGATTTTGTCGTCTATGAGCGCAGAGTGCGTGCTTGACGCCATAAAAGAGGAGCTTACGCATGGCAGCCCACGTGATGCAGTTACTGGATGACTTAGAAGCCCGCCTAGAGCACGCTCAGCATGAAATTAACGTGTTGAGAGAGGAGAACCAGCGGCTAAGACAAAAACTCGGGGAGCAGGGGGGCCGTGAAGAGCAGAGTAATCGCGAAGAAGCGCTGCCTCCACTCCAAACGATGCCACCTGAGCCCGATGCTTCATCCGAGCCGCCAGCAGCGGAGGCACCAAAACCGCCCTCTCCCCATGCGTTATTGAACCAGTGGTACGAACGCTATCCAGACGCTTTTTTCAAAGGCCACACCAAGCCGCTGAAAGTCGGCATTCACCAAGATCTTGCCGAGCGCGAGCCGTGGTCGAATAAACTGATTCGCCGCGCCCTTGCCAACTACGTCAACTTGCCTCGCTATGTCAAAGCGATGCGCGAAGGGGCGACACGCGTGGATTTGGCGGGCAACCCTTCTGGCGTGGTCGATCAGCAGGCGGCGCAATTTGCTGCTGAAAAGCGCAAGTTAAGCGAGCCGGCCGATAAAAAAGCACCTCAAAAGAGCTCACAGGCGGCGCTGGGCGCAGAAAAAACACCCAGTAAAAACAAGCGCCCAGAACATGCGCAGAAAAAGCGTCAGAAATCGCAAAGAGTGGAAAAGCAAGAGAAAGATCAGCAAGCTGGGAAGAGAGAACTCACCCTGGAAGAGAAGCTGGCAAGCCTGCAGGCCAAGTTTCAGCGCCCCTAAGACATGCCTTCAAGGTGGGGGTTCCATTAAAAAGGCGTGAATAATTAAAAAACAGTGTTTTTTTCTATTGCGTTCCTCGAAATCCCGGTATAGAGTTCTACCTGCGAGCATTGGACTATAACAAGGTTTGCGTAGGACATGCCCTCCTCGGCAAAGAGGTACTAAAAAAAGCATGCCACCAAGCCAAAAAAGCAGGCGAAAGCCTGAAAAACGATCGAAACAGTAAGCTAGTTAAGGAACCTACTCATGAAAAAGACACTCTTAGCAACTGCTATCGCCGGTGCGGCCTTCGCCTCTGGCGCCCAAGCAGCGACCGTTTACAACCAAGACGGTACCCAGGTTGATCTGTACGGTAATATTCAGATGGTTTATGGCAGCATCACCGGAAGCGATGGCGAAAGCACAGAGCAGCTGGGCGATAACGGCACAACCTTAGGTATTGCCGCCCAGCACCAGATCTCTAGTGATTTGGTGGCCTATCTAAAATTAGAAATGGACGACTTCGCCGCCGATGAGATGAAGAATTACGACGATGCAGGCGATTCTGGTGATCAGGCGTATGCCGGCCTTAAAGGTAACTTCGGCGATGTTCGCGTTGGTTCTTACGACAGTATTTATGATGACTTGATCCATGATTCCATCGATGGTGCTTGGGTTTTTGGGCCGAGCGAAACTAGTGATAGCGGTGAGACTGATCAGATTCGTTACGCCTCTCCCTCTTTCAACGGCTTCCAGTTCATGATCGCCACGAATCTCAAAGGTGATGGCGAGGAAGTTGGTCGACTGGACGAAGAACCCATCTTTGACGACGAAACCGGAGAAGTGATTGGTTTTACTGAGAATTTTACTCCGGGCGATCCGGACGGCAGCGATCAGGCCTCCTTCGTGTTAGGTACCAAGTATACTATGGGACCCTTGACACTGGCTGCCGCGTTTGATGATCAGGGTACTGATGCCTCTGGCCAAGAGGGCGAGCTTTATGGTGTAAGTGCTGCCTACGCATTGACTCCTGAGTTTACTTTGTCTGGCAAGGTTGATATCCACAACAGTGATGATGGCGATACAGACCAAAATCTTTATGGCGTAAAAGGCAACTATGCTTATGGCATGGGTAATGTCTACACTGCAGTACAAAACGTTGATGTGGATACCGCTGCCGGTGATGACAGCTATACCGAAATCCTGATGGGTATCGACTACTCGCTCAGTTCTTCTGTCACCTTCTTCGTAGAAGGTTTGATGAAAGACCGAGAAAATGATGCGGGCGATTTCGTCGGTACCGGCCTGCTGTACGCATTCTAAGCTTCTGCTAGACTGCTCTTAGAGCCCCGTATCACAAGCCAGCCAGCCCCTCGGGGCTGGCTTTTTTTGGTTTTAAATGGGAGTAATGGGATGCGTTATAAACACCTGATAGGGTTGCCTCTGGTAGGTATATTGAGCGTGGCCCAGGCACAGGATGAAAAAGCTCCAGCGCTGGATCAGCGTATAGACTTAACCTCCACACTACAGTCTCGCAGTGATCAACGCAGCCAAGCATTTAATTTTGGCGGCCAACATATCCATCGTTTTGAAGTGGAAGAGAGTGGGCGCTACACTTTAGGCGCGGAAACCCTGGCTGCCTTTGAGGCGCGCTATTGGTTTGAGGCGACGCTTCGTAATGCCAAAGGCGAGGCGTTATTAAGCGATAAGCACTATGTCAATGCCGAACCTTGGTCGGAACGTGTTGAGCTTGAACCAGGGCAATATGAGTTGGTTGTCCAGGCCTCAGAGCATACCGATACGGCGCGCAAAGGAAATCGCTTTGTGGTAACAGTGTCGGGTGAGGGCTTGGCGCAAAAAACGTCAACGCCCCCCGTATTGGGAAGAGCGGGAAGTGGTTTGGAAGAGGCGGTTGGCCGCTTGTCCTCCGCTTTCACGCAAGGTGTGTCCACGCTAACAGGCAGCGGTAAAAGAGGTGAAGCTGAGACAAGATTAGACAGCGAGAACATGAATAACGAAAAAGCCATTAATTCATCAGACACCGAGCAGAAAGTTGCACTAGCTCCCTCGACGCAAGGCACAAGCGACGCGAAAGGTACCAGTGATAGCACTAAGTCTTCACCTGCGGAAACCTTCTCGCGCGTTGTTGCGGATGTGGATGTGAGCTACGAGGGCGAAGCGCTTGAATTCATCCTGCAAGAGCCGGGGCGCGTGCGCATTTATACCACCTCACTCGTTGGTGTGGAAAAAAACTATAAAGTGGAAGCCCTCCTAATGGATGCGCAAAACGGCGTGGTGGCGCGGGAAGAAGGCGAACGCTTTGCCGGTGATATTGATATGACCGTTGATCTTCCTCCGGGTCGATACACTGTCTGGGTCAATGGTCACCGCTACGGCTCTGCTCATGACGGCATGCAAAATTATGCATTAAACGTTGAGCGCTTGGATTAACAGCCTAATAACGTGAAAGCATGTTATCTCAGCTAAGCACGATCTTAATCTAACCATACTAAGCTTATCGAAAGAGAGGATGAGCGAAAAAGCCCCGGCGGCTGGCCGGGGCTCAAAGATCGAATTCGTTGTACTGTTAAGTCAAACTACTCGCTTGATTAGCTTTGTTTAGAAGCTGTACATCGCCATGCCTTGGATGCGGATTGCGTCTCCATCGTCACCAGCATGAGTTTCGCGAGTATGGTAACCAGCTTCAATACCGTAGCTAATGCGATCAGCAGGCGACCAGATATAATTGAGGTGAATGCCTTCGTACTTATCATTAGAGTTAGCAGTAATAGCAGTAGAACTACCTTCATCTACGACATCATCCAGGTCAACTGTGGAAATGCCATATGCTAAATTGATGTTGCCGGAACCTGCCGCCATACTAATGCCGATAGTACCACCGGAGCCTTCGATTCCTTCTGCATCGCCGCTATTATCAATGTAGCCAGCTTGAGTAGTAGGAGGTAGCCACAGGTAACCACCCAAACCATCGCCATGGGTAACAGCACCACGGAGGGTAATCCCTTCAGCGACTTCAGCGCTGGCTTCTAGGTTAATCCCCCAACCAAAAGTGCTTTCGTCGCTGTCTCTTGCGGCGTTGTAATATTCGAGTTGACGCATGACCGTAGAAGCAGCGTATTTCACATTGCCTGCGCTGGCTTGATAGCGCAATGTTAAGTCGGGTAAGCTGCTTTTGACGGTATCTTCATCAGTTGTTCTATTACTAATGTCTAGGTTGGTTCCAATAGTACCGGGGTCTTCCAATGCTACTGAGAAACCATTTGTAGTGTAGCGTAACTGGGACTGGCGACTGATATTAGCCTGACCTGGTTGACTGTTGAAGTCGATAGCAGGAGTCATGCCCAGGAACCCACCGAAGTTAGTCCAAGTCTGGCCGGCAAGAATGCCATTCCATTCACCAAAGGCGTGACGTAGACGAAACTCACCACCGCCCGCGCCGTAAAAATCCCCTTCGATGGTGGTATTAAGAGTGCTGCCCTTCAAGGGAGTGGAGGTCTTGAAGCCTATACGGCTTTGATAAGCTAGAAAATCCGCATGTCCGTCAGACCCATTTTCCCCATCCAAGCGAATGCTAGAGCGGGTAACAGCAGACCCTAAGTCTGCATCAACGTCATAAATCATATCTAACTTGGCGTAGCCATAAACGCTAGCGGTGGTGTTCCCCACTTCAAAATCTACGGCGTGTGAGCTAGAGGCCACGGCGAGGGCAAGGGCGCTTGCCGAGAAAAGTGAAGCTTTCTTGAAGGTTTTTTGAATTGTCACGTGCTATTCCTTTCGATAGATGACCGCTGTCAGCCAGCGGGTTGTTGTTGTAGTGGTCAAGCATCAGTCAGATAGCCCTGAGCGTGTGAACACTGTTTGCTATCTGTGCCTAACATAACCAGGCAGCAGGTAAGTGACAATCACATAACAGATGTATTACGACCAAAGAACGAGGAACTTCTTTGTAAGGTGTGAAGATATGGCGCGCCTATCCTTTCTATGCCCTTTTGACCGACATCAAGCATGAGCCGCGTCAAGGGAAAGGGGAGGTTTTGGCGCGGTGATTATGGCATAGTCGTAAGCGTTTATTGATGCGTTAACTGTACCTATTTATCAGTTTGTTTAACTTGAGTTGTAAGAAGGATATCGCTTGGCTCAACCACCCCAACGGAGTCCACTACGCTTTCTACACACGCTACGGGGGCGCCTAGTTTTTGGGCTAGCGCTCATTTGGGTGCTAGTCGTTGCGCTTGTTTTGGGCATGGCCTGGCACCTGGGGCAGTCGATGGTGCAGCGCACCAGTTTGTCGCACCTTGATTACCAAGCCAATATGCTCGCTGATGAAATCACACAGCAAATGAGCTCGCGTATCAGCGCGTTAGAGCGTATCTCGGCGTTTGTCGCAGGCCGAGAGCAACAAGCGTGGCTGCAAAACACACTACGCCGTAATGACGCCTTACTGGAGTGGTTCGAAGGGGTGGTCATCATTGATGAAAACGGGCGGGTACGGGCCGATTGGCCGGTGGTGAACGAACGGCAAGGGCTGGATACTGCGCATACGGAGTATTTCCGTATGCTAAAAGGCACCCAGAGTCCCTATGTGAGCGAGCCGTTTATAGGCCGGGTCAGCCAATACCCGATGGTGCTCGTCAGTGTGCCCAGGTTCGATGCGCAAGGGGAGTTCGCCGGGATGATCGGCGGCATAGTGAGCCTGAGGACCAGCGGCTTGTTTTCACGCCTCTCTCGCATGCAGCAAAGCGAAGGGAGCTACGCGGTGATTTTTACCGCATCGGGCAAAGTGCTTTATCACCCTGAGCGTGAGCGCATCATGACAGAGGCACCCCCGCGCAGTGAAAACCGGTGGTTGAATGAGGCGCTGTATGGCTGGCAGGGGAGTGCCGTTGGCCCTTTAATGAATGGGCAAACCGGTATGCAAGCCTATGGTCAAGTTTGGCCCGCCGGTTGGGTCGTCGGGCGATTTTTAACCCACGAAGAAGCACACCTGCCCCTTTCAGACTACATCACCAAACTTTGGTGGCTCTGGGCGCTGTTGGCTGTCTTGATGCTGCCACTGCTATGGTGGTTACTGGGCCGCTTGCTTCGTCCGCTGCGCCAGTTGGAAGCGCAAATTGGTGAGGTGGGTCTTGGCCGTCGCCAGCGGGTGTCGCTCGCGACCAACATGGCGGAGCTCAAGCAAGTCGCGTCAACGTTTAACCGCGTGGAAGACGAGCGCCAAGCACTGCTGAACAGCCTGCAAGAGCGTGAGGCGTTTTTAAACTCCATTCTGCAAGCCACGCCGCAAGGGATGTTCGTGGCCAATTTTGACGGTGAAATTACCTACATGAACCCAGCGCTACTTGATCTGCTGGGTATTTCCGCGACCGTGCCGATGTCACAGTGGCTCAAGCAAGTGCATCCTGACGACCGCGAGGGTGCTATGGACATGTGGCGTCATAGCTTGAAAACCCGCAGCGAGTTTGTCCGCCAGCTGCGCTTTATTCGCCGTGACCCTGAACATCCAGATACCAAGGAAGAAACGCTGTGGCTTGAGGTGCATGCGCGAGCGGTGATGGTGTCGCAAGCCGGCCTTTCGCTTGGGATGGTGGGGATGGTGAAAGACATCACCGAGCGTCGCGAGCAGGAAGCCTTGCAGCGCTGGGAGGCCGAGCATGACCCGCTGACGGGGCTTTTAAACCGTCGTGGCTTTGAGCGCCGTTTGGATGAAGCCTTCGCTGAGTTCCAAAAGACCAGTACGCCATCAGCGCTTTTACTTTTCGATTTAGACCACTTCAAACCGATCAACGACGAAGGCGGCCACGCTTTAGGCGATGAAATGCTACGCCGTATCGCTCAAGTGGTGGCGTGGGAAGTTCGTCGCAGCGATCACGTCGCCCGGCAGGGGGGCGACGAGTTCGGCGTGCTGCTACCCAGCTGTACGTTAGGCCAAGCACAGAAGATCGCCGAGTCGCTGCGTCAGGCTGTCGCCGATATATCGGTGACGCACGAGGGTAAAGAGTATCGCGTCACGCTGAGTATCGGCGTTACCGCTTTTGATGAGGACGACCATAGTGTGAGTGAGGCGGTAAAGCGTGCTGATGCTGCAAGCTACGATGCTAAAGCCCAAGGGCGCAACGCGATGGTCGTCAGCGTGCCTGGCAAACCCCTGACGGATACCTTGTTTGACTGAGTGCTTCCTCTGTTACCAGTGTGACCCCGGCTGGCAATGTTCGCTATAAAATGTTCGCTGTAAGGAGAGGCGGTTGTGGACTTGTTAGCGCTTTTTGCGCGAACACTTGATGTCACTTTACCGGTGTTTGCGATGGTGTTTGTGGGCCTGGGGCTCAAGCGGCTGGGTTGGATTGATACCGCCTTTATCTCTACCGCATCGGCGTTGGTGTTCAAGGCGACACTACCCACGCTGATCTTTATGAGTCTCGTGCAAGCCGACCTGAGCGTTGCGCTCAATCCACCGCTATTGCTCTTTTTTGCTCTTGCCACGCTGGTGCAGTTTTTACTCAGCTGGATATGGGCGCACTACCGGGTGCCATACGCGGATCGCGGTGTGTATATACAAGGGGCTTTTCGCGGAAATTGCGGCATTGTGGGCTTGGCGCTTGCCGCCGCGATGTATGGCAGTTACGGGTTATCCGCCGGTGGGGTGTTACTCGGCGTGGTGATTTTGACTTACAACGTACTTTCGGTCATCGCGCTGGCCATGTTTCAACCTGGCCGAACCACCGATTGGCATAGTCTGCTGCGGAGTATTCTTACTAATCCGCTGATTATCGCCGTCGTTGCGGCGGCACCGTTTGCGGCGCTTACGTTACCGCTGCCAAGCTGGCTACTGACCACAGGCGACTATTTTGCTTCCCTAACGCTACCGCTGGCGCTGATTTGCATCGGCGCGACACTTTCGGTCTCTTCATTAAGAGAAGAGAGCCAAGCGGCGCTTGGGGCAAGCCTATTGAAAATGGTCGTGTTACCCATATTGGCGACGTTAGCCGCTTGGCTTGTAGGCTTTTCGGGCCAAGAGCTTGGCTTGCTGTTTCTGTTTTTTGCCAGCCCCACCGCCGCTGCCAGTTTTGTGATGGTAAAAGCCCTGGGCGGAAATACGGCCTTGGCGGCGAATATCATCGCCATGACGACACTCATGGCCAGCGTGACGGTGACACTGGGGATTTTTTTACTACGCGGCCTCGGGTGGATTTAGCCACAAAGCGCTCTCCGTCTCAGTGGGGCGGTTGGCGCCTTAGCGGCCAAACGTTATACTGTGCGCCCCGCCACGTCCCTGTAGCTCAGTAGGATAGAGCAGCCGCCTCCTAAGCGGCAGGTCGCAGGTTCGACTCCTGCCAGGGACGCCAATAAAATCAATGATTTATTGTTACTCTACTTCTTAAGTAATGCCTCTTTTGCCTTCGGTTCCCCTAGTGGTTCCCCTAGATTTGCAAGCATTGAAGATGGTTATTTAATGCGTATCAGCACCCAGATAGCTGTGGTTTATTAGCTTATTGGTAAAAGTTGGGCAATCACTTCTGGTGCCATGAATCGTGTATTTATGTGAATCCTTCGGCGAAACTGATGATTGTGGAAGCCGGATGCGTCAGTAGCGCACGTCCGTCTGTGGAAGCTAGGTCGAACAAACGTCCGGTATACTAAACACGTATTCACAGATATCCGATTTTATAGCCAGGGGCTTTGGCTTAGACTTTAGTATATTTTTAGAGGATTTCTGATTAGCACCGTTTTTTGAGCCGGTTATTCACGTCATTTTTTTGAGGATTATTTATTCTACTTGTGCTTCACAAAAATTATGATTGTTTTTAAAGGAGTGCATTATGAATAATCTGCATGAAGATCGATATCTATGCGATCTCGAAGTTTGTAAGCGTTATAATATTTCACGTTCTACTTTGTGGCGTTGGCGTAGCCTCGGCCGTGTGCCTCCGCCCGTTCGTTTAGGGCCCCGGGCGGTACGATGGTCGTTACAAACATTGATTTTATGGGAGAAGGCTAAGCATTAATCAGCCAGACAACAAAGCGCTGGCAAAAGTGCCAGCGCTTTTCTTTTTTGTGAGCGCCCCTAAATCGACACACCTGACCTAGCCGTGTTTTGTCTTTTTTTTTGCGACGGAAGCTAATCTCGCGTTCCAGGGCAGCAGTGCCTCCAGCGTATCAGCGGTAGCGATGCGCTCTAGCACGTGGTGGATATAGGCAGCAGGCTCCAAGCCATTGGCTTTGGCTGTTTCGATGAGCGAGTAGCAGGTGGCACTAGCGTGCCCTCCGCGGGAGGTATCCGCGAACAGCCAGGCTCTTCGGCCAACTGCGAACGGGCGGATAGTGTTTTCTGCCAGACTGTTACTGATGCGCAGATCCCCGCGCACAATAGCCAACGAGGAAGTTCCATTGGTTCAGCGTATATTCCATCGCTTGACGCGTCAGGCTGCCTTTCATCACGCGGGTGACATTGGCCTCTAGCCAGGCCTTGAAGGCCTCAAGGCGCGGAAGGCCCAGCTCCCTGGCGGACACGGTAGCGTTCCCCTTCGCTAAGCTCCTTGATCTGCCGTTCGATAGCGTAGAGTTTGTTGATATGGCTAAGCCCTACCTCAGCCTTGGCCGGCGTGGCGTTCTTGCCTTTTGCTTTGACCTTGGCCGCCTTAGACTCTTCCACGAACTTACGCCGTGAATGGTCCCAGCAGCCAATGCGGGTAATGCCATTGGCACGGCATACCTGACCGTAACCGGCGTAGCCATCGGCTTGCAGGTTCCCTGAGGAGTCGTCGAGTAGGCGCACCGGCACGCTGCCGCTGCGGTACGGATCGTAGGCAAAGAGCACCGACGGTTGATCCGGCGGGCCGCCTCGGGTGACCCACATCCATTTATCGGATTGAGCGGTCTTGCCGTCTTCCTTGAGTACTTGCAGCCGCGTTTCATCGGCTTGCAGATACGCACTGCTGTTTTGCACCTCGCGCATCAGCGTGATCATGGGCGTGAAGACGTCATCCAAGCGGATGATCCAGTGGGCCATCTGCGTGCGACTAACGGCGTGACTTAACCGCTTGAACATGCCTTCCAACCGGTACAGCGGTAAACCGTCGGCGTACTTGGACGTGATCACGTACGCTAGCAGTGACGTTGACGCAGTGCACTTGCCAAGCGGATGAACCGGACGCTCCGCAGCGAGGAGATGGTCGTTGCCCTCAAGCGGGAACACCGCTTTTCGTGCCAGTATTCGAGAACTTTCACCTGAGCGGGGATGAACTGGAGCTCTTCTTTTACCTTGACGAAGAAGCTCTTGGTTTCTTCTTCGCTGAGCGTAAGCTCAATACGCTTACGGACCAGCGTGTCGGAGAAGCCCCGTTGGCGACGCTGACGTGAGGGACGTGGCGCGTCTTGCGCTTCGACATCGTCCGGCAACTGATCGCGTAGCGCCTCGATGTCAGCTTCCAGCTCGGTCTCATCGAACAAGTGGGCCTGATTCGCGGACTTTTCACTGTGCGCGGCGAACTACTGAATGCGCTGCAAGCGCAGCTTCTATTCGAACAATTTGAGTATAGAGATTACGCTGTTGTAACGCCGACTGTTAAGCGGCCACCTGTGGCTGAAGCACCGCCACGAGATCTACTACCTCGGCGGCCGATAGGCCACTGAGATCAGGCAGTTGAGATGAATCTTCGATGGTGTTTTTTTCAGGTTCATCGCAGATCAGCGTGAAACAGGGAGGGCTTGAGACTAGGGCAGAATAGAGGAACGGCGGTAAATCCGGGTAAGCTGATATTCGCCAAAACGTCAGCCTACGGACACCGCCGTTGTTATGGATGCTACCCCGCTCTGCCTCTTCTGGAAAGGGTTCACCGTTACCCACCACGAGTTTCTGGATTCAAAGACGCTGCGGCTCCAACTGGAGCCCGATGACCGGGTCACGCCCGTCTGCAGTGGCTGCGACCGCGCCTGTTTTCGAGTGCATGACGTGCATCGCCGGCGCGTCCGCGAAGCACCGCTGCTGATCTATCGGATAGCGCTCGACGTCCCGGTGCGACGCCTGCGTTGCCCGACCTGTGGCCCAACGCGAGAGCGCATCGACTGGTTACCCGGGCGCTCGTCGGTCTCCACCACGCTGCGCCAATGGGTGGAGCGGCTGGTCACGTTGCTGCCGATTCGGCATGTCGCGGACCTGGTCGGCTTGCACTGGCATACCGTCAAGACCATCGACAAGCAGCGTCTACAACGTGACCTGCCGGCACCGGACCAGTGTCGGATCCCGCGTGAATAATTACCCGTTTATTAAATAATTCGGGGCGCTTAATTTGCCATTCTTTCATCGCTGAGATCGGCGACTGATGGTGCAGCGCCTTCTGGGGTATATGGTGGTTGTAAAGCCAATTGTAGCGCTTCAGTGTCTGCTCCAAATCCTCGCCTGATTCATACCGACGGGTAGCGAGAACGTCGCTAACACGGCCGTTGAAGCGCTCTACCATGCCATTTGTCTGAGGTCGCCCAGGTTTGATCAGACGGTGCTCAATGCCTTTCTTTTGGCACACTTGGTCGAAGGGATGGCGACCACTCGGTTGTCGTTCACCCGCCCGCGTGAAGCGGTCCGTGAACGATTTACCATTGTCGGTCAGCACCGTCTGGATCTTGAAGGGCACCTTCTCTTCCATACGCGTTATGAACGCTTGCGCGTCCTTAGAAGATTAGCTGCTCCTGACCTCTAAATACACCCAGCGAGTGGCCCGATCAATGGCAACGTACAGTAGCGTTTCTGCTGTTCATCAGGCATCTGCGGGAGATGCTTGATATCGATGTGTATATAACCCGGTTCATAATCCTTAAATGGCTTGTGCCGGGGCTTACAGTTATCACCAGCATCTTGTCGGGCGAGTTCTGCCAGTGTCTGCACCTCGCGCCGCTTGAGCATACGGTGCAGTGCAGAACGTGACAAACGAGGATTCAAAAACTCGCGTGCCACAATTAACATCCAAGCCAAGGCGAAGGAGTTCACGAGCAGCGATCACAATTTCTTCCTGCTCAGGCGTTAGGGTAGCGAGCAAATTACGCCGCGTGTGCGGCCGGTCATGAACGTCGTCACGGTATCGCCAGCGCCGGATCGCCGAATCAGTCACGTTAAACTGGCGCGCCAATTCACTATCACTGATATCGGCAGGTGCTGCTTGAATATCAGCACAGATTTTGGGTGTCGTGGTTGCTTGCTTATGCAGTTTGATGTCCATAGGCCTGCTCCCGGATGCATTGCTGTAGAAGCTCTCTAGCGGCCAATAGAGGATAACTTCTATAGTTCATGTGACCATCAGGAATCCCACAGGTAGGCGGTGTATTGTATGTTTTTATAAATTAGTTAGTCTTTAACCCGCCTCATTCATGAGAACGCCGATTGAGCATTTTTACAGCCCCGGGTTGCCAGCTTCGGTCTTCAGTAGCCGTATTTATGGCGTGTGCATCTGCTGACTAATGCTCCAATGGTGATCTTAACTCAGCTATTTATAACTTTCTGGCATTGATCTCGGCCATCAGGGTAGCCATATCCGCCGGCCACCGTTGTGGCCGCCTTGATCTTGCCTCAGTCAGTATCGCCGGAAGGTCAGCTTAGCGCAGTCAGCTTCGGCAGCCCTTTCAGTAAAGTGGGCCACCATTTGTCAGCAGCGTCACCGAGGTGAACAGTAATGCGCCGAGCGTGCCGTGAGATAGTGGCAGCGACCTTGAGCACCTGCTCGCGCATCCGGCTCAGGCTCCAGCCTTGGCGGGTTTGCCGCGTGAGTAGGCAGCGCAGGCCATGCAGGGTCTGGTAGGCGTAGAGGCTCAGTAGCAGACTCACTTCGTTGCGAGCCATCACCTCCTGAACAGTAGAAGCGCCGCGGTCGGTCGAGGAGAGATGTACGTCGAGTGCTGACTTCACTTCGCCCATGTGCGCCTCGGCGCTGCCGCGTTTGCGGTAGAGCGCCAGGACTTTCTCCGGCGGCCAGTGGAACTTGTTGAGGTTGGTGACCAGGAAGAAGGCATGCAGCAGCAGATCATCGGGACGTTCCTGCACCACCAGCACCACGCGCCGTGACGACGGCCAGGAACCGGCTTGGTACTCCAGGTCGTGGCACCACTCCCGAGGTTGCTCGGGTGGCCGGCCCCGTGGCCGTTTCAGGTACGGCGCTGCCAGCTTCTGCAGTCCCGTGTGACTGCGCAGTCGGCCCAGGTACTCGATGTTGCGGTCTTCCAGGGCCTCCAGCGTGTCGTTGTCGGTGAAGCCAGCGTCAATGCGCACTCGCACCTGGGCGCCGGTGCTCTCGTTGAGTCGCCGTACCAGATGCGGGACCCAGGTGTCGGCATTCTCGGCCGGGCCAGCATTGCCCTCCCGCAGCAAACCGCCCACCATGTCGCCGGTCTCTGCCAACGACGCGACTAGCGGTGAGTAGATGCGGGCACCGTAATGACCATGAAAGGCCGAGCCGCCCTGGTGACCGTGGACCTCAATCGGCAGGCCATCGATGTCCAGTGTCAGTTGATCCGGGCGTTTGCCCTTCTCCAGCGAGGTCAGACGCCAGACCACCAACCGCAGCAAACCTTCGTGTACGGCATCGATGTTGTCGCTACGTCCAAGGCACGTCAGCAGCCGCGACAGCGTGGCTTGGGATGGCCGGTCCTGCGTCAATGGCGTCATCCCGCGCGCATCGCTGCAGGCCAGTTGCCAGAGCGGGTCGTGGCGCAGCATGTCGGTATCGCTGAGATCGATCCAGCCCATCGCACGCTGCAGCACGAGGGTGCGCAGCTGGTTGGCCAGCGAATGGCGGACGCGCAGCGGGTTACGTTGGTCGATCAGGTTTTCATCCAGTGCGTCTATGACACCGCTGCTGTCGAGAGCTTCACGCAGCAGCAAGGCGCCGCTATCGCTTGTGGTGCGCTGGCCATCAAGCTCAACGCGAATGGACCCGTTGCAGGACGGAATCCAGGGAGATACGCTTTCACCCATGGCGGATGGTCCTCTGGAATCAGGTTCTTGCCGGAACGTTCTGATTTCTCAAGAGAATACCATCCGTCATCTTCGTTTTCAGGCTGCCCTCATGAATAAGACGGGTTATCAGTCTTTTGAGGCTGAATAACCGGTTTCCGTTTGCGAATTTCCGGTGCACTGCGCGAGGCTATCAAGAATCTCAGCTCAATTTTCCCAGTGGGGACTTTCAGGCGGAAGAGCGCGAGCTGTTGGAGCGTTGGTTTAACTATATTGTTTATTTTTAATCCATAATTATTCACAATGCAGGCCTGCAAGGCAATAAAGTTTACTTTCTGGCTGCCGATAAAGAGAAATGCACCAGTTTAAATATGCTGAACTGCACATGCGCAGACCGGCTCCGAATATTGCTAGGTTACGCTATAAAAATAGTATCAATGCCGACATATACAAGGAATAACATGAGCGAAAAACTGACACAATCAAAGATGATGAAGGCGCTGGATTGGACCTATGATAAAGCCATTGAAGGCATTCCTGGATTTGATTCTGCGGAAGATTTAGCTGAAAACTACAAAAAAAGCGATGATTTAGTTGCCTGCACGAATTCGCTTATACGTTGGCAGAATGCTAAAACGGGCACCACTGGCTTTGTAAGTGGATTGGGTGGCGTGATTACTATGCCCGTAGCAATTCCAGCAAGTATAGCTTCTTTGTTATATGTGCAAATCAGAATGGTTGCTGCCATTGCTTATTTGGGTGGATACGATGTTCGTGATGATCGCGTTCGCTCGCTTGTTTATGTGTGCTTAACTGGAAGTGCGGCTAAGGATATTGTTAAGGAGGCTGGTATTAATATAGGCACTCGCTTAACTGTCAGTATGATCAAGAAGATTCCTGCCACTGTTACCACCAAAATAAATCAGAAGGTTGGTTTTCGACTGGTAACTAAGTTTGGAAGCAAAGGGGCTGTAAACCTTGGGAAAATGGTGCCACTTGTAGGAGGCATTATTGGTGGAACGTTTGACTCAGTTTCAACAAATATCGTGGGAAATGTCGCACGAAAAACTTTTATTGAGCAAGCACCGGTAGAGGGCATGAGTGCCGATCAGCACGGTGGTGGTACGATGGATGAGAAAATCATCGAGGAAGAAGCTGTTGAAGAAGCGGAAGAGGTAGTCGGAGTTGAAATTGATGCTAATGCTCTCGATGAGTCTGATGAGATACTAATTTTAAACGGCTTCTCTCCAAGATTGAAAGATTTATGGGATACTGTTTTAGGTCCCGTAGCAGTAGATGTTATAAATGATGAGGAGCAATTCAAACGCTTAGCTAGTTCGCTCTACGCATCTCTACCTATGCCGTTATCTTCATTAGTAAAAAAGGAGAATTTTGTTGCTTGGTGCTATGAAAATCGCCAAATTTTTAATGTCAAAAAAGAAGAAGATATTAAAGATTCCAGCACACAATAATTTATCTAAGGTAGGCACCAAGCCGAAAGAGTAGCACCTATGGCGCGCTCTTTTGCTCAGCCACCGGACATGTTCGTGCATAACCGGTGGCTGGAATGCTACTGATATTATCCAGTGTATAGCTGCGAAGTAGCCGAGCTGACGTGCTGTCATTATCCTATCAAGGAAGTTTTGCCCAGGCGGTCTCAAGCAGATTGATAACTCGGCGTTGTAGGGTTGGATCACCATGGCGCATAACCTCCGCTTCACGATGCCAGAATGGAAAATGGCTTATTGCTAACAGACTGTGTCGATGATTTGATCCGCGACAATGGTAATTCCTCCTATTTAGAACCGGGGGGATTACCGCTGTCACCGGAAGGTAAGGTGTAACGGCAAGAATTTGCGCGCAATGGAGCGGTGCTTAAGGCATTAATGATTCCCTAAACGACTGTTATCTGGTCTTGGACAGCCGCCCTTGAGTGGTATCCACCAGTCTTTCGGCCACCTACTGCAGCGTAGGACTGTGAAATGGTTATGACGGCTGGCTTCTAGTTTAAAAGTTGGTTTGCCATGATTGTCGTCGTAATCCCGCTCACCTAGGATAAGTGCTCGACAGCACTATCGCAGACGCGGTTCAGTGTCCGTCCAACACAAGGAGGTGGCTTGGCTTTTCGATTTCAACGCCGTATTACGCTAGCGCCCGGTGTGCGTTTGAATGTCAGCAAGCGGGGCATTGGCTTCTCTGTTGGGCCGCGCGGGGCCAGTGTAAGCGTTGGCCCCAGCGGGGTCCATGCGCATGCCGGCATCCCCGGTACGGGGCTTGCCTATCACACAAAGTTAGATCGAAAACGTTCCTCACCACGCTCGTCCAGTGTCATTGAGCGTTCTGCCACTTCAGCACTTGAAGAACGTATCGGCGAGGGTGAGACGCTCGCGTTCACGCTCAAGGTCGATAGCGAAGGTCGTGTGCACTACTTGTTTGAAGATGGTACGCCCCTTAGCGATGAAGAAGCACGGCTGATTCGTCGGCATGCCGACGCCGCGATACGCGAGCGCTTGGCTCGCCTTTGCGACGAACTGAATGCGGATATCACTCACCTTGGACAACTGCACTGGGAGACGCCTTGCCCCGAGACTCGCGGTTATGTGCCACAGCCTTTTCCGGAAGCGCCACCCACGTCCCCGGAGTTTACCCCTGTTCGCTGGTGGCATCGGCTATGGCCACCTCTCAAGCGCCGCCTTGAATTAGATAATGCGCAGCAAAAAACGCTTTTCGACGATGATTACCGTCAATGGGAGTGGCGCAAGGCAGAATTTGATGCGGAAGAGTTCGCTCGCCAACAGCGTGAAGAGGAGGGCGTGTTCAGTGATATGGCGGCAATGGAGCAAACACTGCGCGAGCGCCTCGAGGAAATCGACTGGCCACGAGAAACGCTGATCGACTTTGACCTCGGTAGCGATGAGCGCACTATCGCGGTAGATATCGAACTACCGGGTGAAAGTGAAATGCCAACGCGTGAATGGACGATGCCGCCCAAAGCGCTGAAACTTAGCCCCAAGCCCCTGAGTGATACACGTCAGCGCAAACTTTACCGGGATTATGTGCATGGTGTGGCGTTCCGCGTGCTGGGGGCGGTGTTTGCGCGGTTGCCAAACGTACAAGAAGCGCGCGTTTCCGGTTATCGCCCTGTGATTGACCCAGCGACAGGTGGTGAACGGGATCAATACCTGTACAGTATCAAAGCCACTCGTGATCAGTGGGCACGCATTCACTTTGATAAGCTTGCTCAGGTCGACCCCGTTGCTGCCGTTGAGGCCTTCACTTTGCGTCGCGATATGACCAAAACCGGCATTTTTCGTGATGTGACGCCGTTTCAGCTGGTGTAGCGGCTTTGTTTCTTGCTCTTCCCTTTATCCGTTCATCCGTTTATCCGATTGTTTACAAGTTTCCCGCGCCGTAGGGCGGTTAAACGTTTCGTTTTAGCTCGGCGTGAATAGCCATTTCACGTGCATGGCGTGCCGCATCCAGATCGTCTAGTGCGGGTATACGCTCTAGCGCCCGGATATACGCGGGCGGTAAGCCGTGTTCTTGCGCCCCAGCAAGTACGTGGTGCTTATACCAGGCGTAAGGGCGCATGCCATGTGCCGTCATTTTGCCCACATACGCCTGCACCTCAAATGGGCGCGATGAGGCGAGATCGGTGACGGTCAGCCAAGTCTCTTCGTAGGCGTGTCCAAGCCCTTCATAAGCATCGAGTGCCGGTTTGTGGTGGGAGGCGACGTCCCAGATCACCCCGTACACAGCCGCCTGCTCGGATGCCGGCACAATGTCACACTTACCCGAACCGTCAGCGCTGCGCTGATGGAACGCCAATCGGTACGCGGGCAGTAGGGCGGTGGTGACAAAGCGTGCTGGAATTCGCGCGGCTAAACGTTGAGTCGACATGTTCGACCCGTAAGCAAAACACAGCATAGGTGGCTCCTTGATAGCGCTATGGGGTAACGCAACGTAATGGCTTAACGCGTGTCGCTAGTCTCTGACGATACTGGCACGTCGCGATAATGGGCTAACACCTGCTCCGCATTGGTCTTTAAGGCTTCCCGCCAGGCGGCCGGAGCGAGCACTTTAACGTTCGCGCCCATGCCCATTAACCACCACAGGGTTTGTTGGTCATTGGGCACTTGAGCGGTGAGTAGGTACGTCTCGCTATTGCCTAACCCCGTCTTATTCATGAGGGCAGCCTGAAAACGAAGATGACGGATGGTGTTCTCTTGAGAAATCAGAACGTTCCGGCAAGAACCTGATTCCAGAGGACCATCCGCCATGGGTGAAAGCGTATCTCCCTGGATTCCGTCCTGCAACGGGTCCATTCGCGTTGAGCTTGATGGCCAGCGCNACCACAAGCGATAGCGGCGCCTTGCTGCTGCGTGAAGCTCTCGACAGCAGCGGTGTCATAGACGCACTGGATGAAAACCTGATCGACCAACGTAACCCGCTGCGCGTCCGCCATTCGCTGGCCAACCAGCTGCGCACCCTCGTGCTGCAGCGTGCGATGGGCTGGATCGATCTCAGCGATACCGACATGCTGCGCCACGACCCGCTCTGGCAACTGGCCTGCAGCGATGCGCGCGGGATGACGCCATTGACGCAGGACCGGCCGTCCCAAGCCACGCTGTCGCGGCTGCTGACGTGCCTTGGACGTAGCGACAACATCGATGCCGTACACGAAGGTTTGCTGCGGTTGGTGGTCTGGCGTCTGACCTCGCTGGAGAAGGGCAAACGCCCGGATCAACTGACACTGGACATCGATGGCCTGCCGATTGAGGTCCACGGTCACCAGGGCGGCTCGGCCTTTCATGGTCATTACGGTGCCCGCATCTACTCACCGCTAGTCGCGTCGTTGGCAGAGACCGGCGACATGGTGGGCGGTTTGCTGCGGGAGGGCAATGCTGGCCCGGCCGAGAATGCCGACACCTGGGTCCCGCATCTGGTACGGCGACTCAACGAGAGCACCGGCGCCCAGGTGCGAGTGCGCATTGACGCTGGCTTCACAGGCAACGCGACACTGGAGGCCTTGGAAGCGCGTGACATTCAGTACTTGGGCCGGCTCCGCAGCCATACAGGTCTACAGCAGCTAGCCGCGCCCTATCTCAAGCGACCCCGTGGCCGGCCACCCGAACAGCCTCGTGAATGGTGTCATGACCTGGAATACCAAGCCGGCTCCTGGTCGTCACCACGGCGCGTGGTACTGGTGGTGCAGGAACGCCCCGATGATCTGTTGCTGCATGCCTTCTTCCTGGTCACCAATCTCAGCAAGTTCCACTGGCCCCCAGAGAAAGTCCTGGCGCTTTACCGTAAGCGCGGCAGTGCCGAAGCGCACATGGGCGAGGTAAAATCAGCCCTCGACGTGCATCTCTCCTCGACGGATCGTGGCGCCTCCACCGTTCAAGACGTGATGGCTCGTAACGAAGTGAGTCTACTGCTGAGCCTCTACGCCTACCAGGTCCTGCATGGCCTGCGCTGTCTTCTGGTGCGACAAACTCGCCAAGGCTGGAGCCTGAGCCGGATGCGCGAGCAGGTGCTCAAGGTCGCTTCCACCCTCTCGCTACATGCTCGACGTATCACCGTTCACCTCGGTGACGCCGCTGAAAAATGGTGGCCCACCTTGCTCAAGGGGCTGCCGAAGCTGACCGCACTGAGCTAATACGGCGATAAACTCATAACTAACGCAAGAACAAGGCGGCCACAACGGGGGCCGGCGGACATGGCTACCTTGATGGCCGGGATCAATGCCTGAAAGTTATAGACAACGAAGATAAGCGCTACACTTGGGCATTAATCTGTGTGTCAACACGCCATCGATACGGCTGCGAAAAACCGAAGCCGGCAACCCATGGCTCCAAAACGCTCAATCGGCACCCTCATGAATGAGGCGGGGTAATGGCTGGCGCGAGAAGCATCTTACAAGCCGTGGCTATGATCATGTGGATACCGTCTCCGCCTCGAATCCTTAGGGGGGCTGTGGCGCTGTATTTGAAAAAAAACCAATAACACATAAAAGGTAAACGGTCCACTAAACACATCTTCTCAGGCTGAATGTTGCCAACCACACTGAGGCTCTCTTTTATTTGGGAGAGCCTCATGAGTCGCGAACTCAACGCTACACAAGCCTTTTGGCTCGGTCATCTTTACCATGCCTCAGTACTGGAGATGCCGCTAAGCCAGTACGCCACGCATCAGGGATTAACGTTAGCCGATCTGCTGGCCTGGGAAGGGCGGCTCAAGGTCCAGGCGTTGCCCGTGCCACCACGCTATCGTCCCGCGCGATTTGTCGAAGTGGCGGTGGCGCCATGATCCGTCCCAGTACCGACTTGAACGTATATCTGTGCCGCGAACCGGTGGATATGCGCAAGCAGATCGACGGACTGGCCTTATTGGTTCAGGAAGCCATGGAGTTGAATCCGTTCGATAAGGCGCTGTTTGTGTTCGGTAATCGGCAGCGTGACAAGGTGAAACTGCTGTTCTGGGAGCGCAATGGTTTTGTGGTGTGGTACAAGCGCCTAGAACGCGAACGTTTTAAATGGCCAACCCACCTGGATGGGGACTCGGTGACACTGAGTGGCCAGGAACTTAACTGGCTGCTGGATGGCTACGACCTGAAAGCGATGCAACCGCATAAAGCACTGAATTTTCAGTCTGTTGGCTGATGTTCTTGCTCCTTTTTTACGGGCGTTTTTGATATACTCTGCGGCATGAAAAACGCCACTGCTTCCGCCCATGACGTCTCTCAACTGCAACGCCAGGTTCAGGCGCTGGAGGAAGAGAACGCGCAGCTGCATCGCCTGATGGAGAAGAAAGAGGCGCAGTGGGAAGCGGCCAAGCAATCCCTGTACGAACAGTTCCGCCTGGCATTGGAGCGCCAGTTTGGTCCCTCCACGGAAAAGTACGGCATCCAACAGGGTGACCTGCTGATCAATGAGGCTGAGCTGGCCGTTGATGAAGAGGACAGTGCGGCGGATGATGAAGCGACGGAGAACGCCGACGCAACGTCATTGGCCGATAACGCTACCGCTCCTGTCAAAAAGCGCCCGCGCGGTGGGCGTGTGGCCCTGCCGCCAGAACTGCCTCGCGTCGAGGTGGTTCATGAGCTAAACGAAGCAGAACGTTGTTGTGCCCAAGACGGAACCGAGCTTAAGGTCATCGGTGAAGACGTCAGTGAAGAGCTTCATGTGGTGCCGGCTCGCGTCGAAGTGATCCGCCATGTGCGGCGCAAATATGCCTGCCCAACCTGCGAAGAAAACGTCAAAACGGCCCCTGCACCGGCCAAACTGCTGCCCAAGAGTAATGCCAGCGCCACCTTGTTAGCCTACGTGGCCACCGCCAAGTACCAGGATGCCTTGCCGCTCTACCGGCAAAGTCAGATCTTTGCCCGACACGGCGCGGAGATCCCGCGCAACACGCTAGCCCGCTGGATGGTGCAAGCCGGTGAGCGCCTCACCCCGCTCATTGAGACACTGCGCCAACACCTGTTAACAGCGCCTCTGATCCACATGGATGAGACCACCCTCCAGGTCAACCAGGAAGAGGAACGCAAGGCCAGTGCCAAATCGTACATGTGGGTACAACGAGGTGGGCCGCCTGGCCAGCAGGTGGTGCTGTTCGGCTATGCCCCCAGCCGTGCGGGAAGCGTGCCCATGCGTCTGCTGGGCCACTATGCCGGTTGCCTAGTGACCGATGGCTATGAAGGCTACGCCGAGGTGGTGCGACGTAATGGCATCACCCACGCCGGTTGCTGGGCACATGCAAGACGCAAGTTCATCGAGGCCCAGAAAGTACAGCCAGCCGGTAAAACCGGCAAGGCTGACTGGGCACTGAACCAGATCAGCAAGCTCTATGGTGTCGAAAAACAAGCCAAAGCGTTGGCGCCAGAAGCACGTCAGGCTTTACGCGAACAGAAGAGCCGTCCACTGGTCGCTCAGCTACGCACCTGGCTCGATAAGTCCCTGGCGCAAGTGCTGCCCAAAAGCGCGCTGGGTAAGGCGTTGCATTACCTGGATAGCCAATGGCCGCGCCTGACCCGCTTCCTTGAGGACGGCAGAATCCCGCTGGACAACAACCTGGCCGAAAACGCTATCCGCCCCTTCGTGGTGGGGCGTAAAAACTGGCTGTTCAGCCACACACCGAGCGGCGCTCAAGCCAGCGCGGCAATCTACAGCCTGATCGAAACCGCCAAGGCCAATGGCCTCTCACCCTACGACTACTTGCAGTACGTCTTCGAAACGCTGCCCACGCTCAATGATGACGAGCTCACTACGCTGCTACCCTGGCACTGGAAGAAAACGTTACCCGACTGAGCGATGCCTGCCCAGATGTGGTTAGTGGATCGTTTACGGGTCTTCAAACCGGCTCAGTGCGCCAGTGATTGACGTAATACGGGCTTCACGCGGGCTATATTCACCGCGTACCAAGCCCAGCTCGATGATGCTATCCGCCTCTGTATCAAGCCCAGTGGTTTCCACGTCGGCCACGACGAAAGGCCGTTCGTCACCGGCGGGCGGGTGTAGCGTCACTGGAAAAGTGGCATCACTTTTGGTTAACGGTACGCGTTCAAGCAGCCGGTAGTCGTCGGGGCTGGCCTCAATGTGGGGAATATCTTCTAGGGGAAATGCCTCGGGTAATGACATACCGGTCTCGCTTGCAGGTTGAACGGTGGCGCTGGGATCGAGCCTACCCGTTAAGGTTAGCACCGTCGTCCAGCAGTTTCTGGATACGATCGACCAAGATACGCCGTTTTCGCCAGGCATAAGGGCAGAGGCGTAGCCTTGGAGTCAGCTCCAGTTGAAGCCCCCCATGCTGGCCCCGGTTGCAGATATTGTTGCGTCCATGGCCATGAAAAATAGGGTGCGGACGGCTTTTTACACCCGCGCAGTTCAACACGTTTTCCATCTGTTGACACAGTTCAACGTTATCGCCTCCGGTATAGGCAACAGTGCCTCGGCCCATGCAGCCGTGAAGTGTTACCACGACAGCGGAACGGTCCGCCAATGCCAAGGCAACGGGCTCATCAAACGCCGTGCTAGTGATGTGTAAATCCCAGTTGTGGCGCTTCTTGTCTCCACTGAAGCTGTAATAGTTGAACCTCTTACCTGCGATTCGTTTTGCCAGGGAGGAGGTGCCAGGCTCGATTTTGCCGCCGTGAATGGCCATGATGGTGATCGGCGAGCCCCGATCGGCATACGTAATCGAAAATGCCCCATTGGGTTGCTCGCATGCCAGCGCCGAAAAGTTGCTGTAGCGGTCTCCGCGGTGGCGAATCCACCCCTTTCGACGTAGCCAAGTGGTTACATGCTCAAGCATGGATTGCCTATGCTTTGTCACCATTCCCCATCCTCGATACGCATCTCGCCCTGAGTTCCTGCGTTGTAGAGGTAACACCACGCCTCACCATGCTGAGTGGGAAAAACAGCACGATCGTAAAGCCCTTCGCATGGTGCATGCGTGACGTAACCTTCCAGCTGATCCAGTAAAGCCAAGTGTTCGACATTGATCGCGTAAATCTCAACGACCGCGCCGGTTGACGCTTCCACTTTGGCACCGGGGTAAGGGCCAAGGTCATAGAGGGTGAGGGACGTAAGGCGGTCATGTCCAACCAGGATAGCGCCTTCAAGCCAATGATGGTTGTGGCAGCCTTGCTTGAGCGTGCCGTACACGGCGACGCGAGGGCAGCGATCTATATCGCGTTGTAAGTGATCCATGAGCTTATTTTCTCCGTTTCAATTAGTGCGCGAAATTTCCCAGCTCTGTATCTCGTTATCCTGCTGCATTAGCAGGGTATCCACCTCGTTACATCGCAGTACGGCCTTTTTTTCGCGACGCTATTTCAGCAAGCAACCCGAATTTTCTTCTGTCCCCCCAGCGAATTTATCTAGCATGCCGCTGGTGTGAACGTCGGTCAATTTGCTGTCCAAGCGCTTGAAAAGGCACTTCGGCAAGGCGATTTTGTCGCTATCGGGCAATCCGTGAAGGCATAGGCGGCCGTGCTTGTGGCAGCTCAATCGCTTCACGGTGCTCTCAAGTCCAGGACGGTTATTCAGCCACTCCATAGGCACTCGGGCATGGTAGGCACGTTATGCTATGCCTTTTGTGCCAGGGTAAACGCGGCCGTTTTTTCTAGCTTATTGCAGTGGTGCGACGTCATCTGTCGTATTGTGGGTCATCGCTGATTAAGCGCTGAACATGCCGCCATTTTGCGCTAAAACGTGACGAAGCTGGTGGCTGTCATCCAGCGTTGTGGTGAGTCGGTAGTGACCGTTGCCAAGCGGTGTCAGTATTTGGTTGTGACCCATCGGGCGTTCAAAAAGCATCTCTGCCACCTCGCGAGATACCACCATTTCGATAGGTTGCTGCCCACCGGTGCCGAGTACCTCTTGTTGGGCAAGGTCGGGATCCCTCGTCCGCCCGGTGGCAAGGCCGATGCATTGAGCATGAGTGACACGGTGCAATGGGATTTTGCACAACCGCGCCTCAGCGCTTTCGGCTTTAGGGTGTTCGGCAAGTAGGTACATCACTTCTTCTAGCAGCAATAAGCGAAGTGGCACTAAGCCTGTTAGCGTCTCAGCGCCATCCAGAGTATCTCGTGTGAGCCTCAAGGCTTGGCCTTCCATAAGGGCCTGCTCGACAGTGAGTTGAATGGCCTCTGGTGCGGTAGGCGGTACCGGGCGAAGCGAATCGGGTAAGTAGCGGATTAATGCCCGGTAATGATCGAGTCGAATATCCGGTGCATGCGCCAAGGTGCCATGGGCTTGCTCCCACCATTTTTGTAGACGTTGCATGACGCTACGGGGCAAGCGGCTATGGGCCTGTTGTTCGAGTACCACCAGTGCCATCGCAATATCGGCATCATTGAGCAACACCTCGGGGATAAGGCCGCGCCGCGAACGCAGGGACCAGTAGGTAGTTCGCCCGTTATCACCTCCGCCGTCCTCACTGATAACCGCTTGGGGAAAGGTATCGGCAAGATGCAGAAGATCCCGCTCGTAAGTGCGCTTACTCGCCGGGAAGTGATCCGACAGCTTTTGGTAGAGCTCACTTACCGTGATGGGGCCGTGGGGGGGAACAAGGTGGCATAAAATCGCCCACTGCCGTGCGAGCTGAGACATACGCGTTGTCCTTTCGTAGCTGTGTACCTACCTTCAGGGTATCAAGCTATTGGGTCTGTTAGAGAGTTGCTGGCGCGATTGAGAACATTTTGCTTTCACGTTATGGCTATTTTTCCTTGTGGCAACGATAGGCAGTTACCCGTGCTAAAGTGAAGAAAGTTTTCCTTTTCAAGGTGCTATTCGATGGAGCGCTTTTTTAATAACGCCGGCCCAACTAAGCCAGACAAGCATTATCATATTGATCCGCTGATGCGTGTCGACTGGGAAGAGATTGAAGCGCTGATCGCGCAAGAGCGCTACTTCGTGTTGCACGCGCCGCGCCAGACGGGCAAGACCACCACGCTGTTGGCGATGATGCAGGCGCTCAATGAAGAAGGTCGCTATGCATGTGCTTACGCCAATATCGAAGGCGCCCAAGCCGCTCGGGGAGACGAAGAAAAAGGCATGCGGGCAGTGTGTGATGCGGTGATCAATGCCATTCAGCTCTATCTTGATGAGGATGCACTGGTCACGTGGTATGAAGCCAAGCAATACACAATTTCGCCCCAGCAGCGACTGACTAGATTACTGCAGATGTGGACACAGCATGCCACTAAACCTACCGTTCTGTTTCTCGACGAAGTCGATGCCTTAGTCGGGGATACGCTGATATCGCTTCTGCGACAAATCCGTGCGGGGTACGCCCAGCGGCCCAACGCCTTCCCCCAGTCGATCATTCTATGCGGTGTACGCGACGTGCGCGATTACCGCATGCACCAGGAGGGCGCGGAGGTGATCACCGGCGGCAGCGCCTTCAACATCAAGGCCGAATCGCTGCGCATGGGCAACTTCTCCTATGAAGAGTGCGAGCAACTTTGGTGTCAGCATACCGAAGCCACCGGGCAGCCTTTGGACCCGGCGATTTTCCCGGAGCTATGGGAAGACACCCGAGGCCAGCCTTGGCTGGTCAACGCCTTGGGTTACGAGCTGACCTGGCGCTTCAGGCCCGCCCGCGATCGCACGCGCCTGCTCACGCTGGAGGATTACCGCGCCGCGCGTGAGACGCTGATTCAATCCCGCACCACGCACCTGGATCAGCTCACCGACAAGCTGCGCGAGCCGCGCGTGCAGCGGGTGATGAGTGCGTTACTTACCAGCGAAGAGAGTGTCGATATTGATGCGATCAAGCCGGACGACCAGCAGTATGTCGAAGACTTGGGCCTGATCGAGACGTACCCGTCCCTGCGTATCAGTAACCGTATCTATCGCGAAGTCATCCCGCGCGATCTTACCTGGATCATGCAGACGCGCATTCCCAATCAGGAGCAGGCCTGGTACCTCACTCCTGAACGTCGGCTGGACGTGCCCAAACTGCTGGCAGGATTTCAGCAGTTTTTCCGCGAGCACGCCGAGAGTTGGCTGGAGCGCTTTCAGTATAAAGAAGCCGGGCCGCAGCTTGTGATGCAGGCATTTTTGCAGCGCATTATCAACGGCGGCGGGCGTATCACGCGCGAATATGGCCTGGGGCGCAAGCGCATCGACTTATTGATCGAGTGGCCGCTGAGTCAGGCGCAAGGCTTTAACGGCCCGGTACAGCGGGTGGTGATTGAGCTCAAAATTCAACGCGACAGCCGGGAGGCCACCGTAGCGAAGGGCGTCGCGCAAACAGCCGGTTATGCGGACCAAGTGGGTGCCGATGAAGCCCATCTTGTGGTGTTCAACCGCGCAGACGATGTGCCATGGGAAGAGAAAATCTGGCAGGGCACTGAACACCACGGCGATAGGCCTATCCACACTTGGGGCGCTTAAGCCATCCATGTTAACTGCGACATGGAACGTCGCACCGGCCCGTTAAGCTGTTATCTCGATATCAGCAACGGGAGGCGAATATGGACCCACTAACGCTGGATAGCAATGGCGGCACCGCCCTCATCGGGCCGTGCGGTAATGCCGAGAAAGGCACGCGATTAGTGCTCGCTGAACCGAATTTGCGCGCGCTGGATCTTCATGAGGACGGTCAGCTGGAAGTGCTGGATTTACGCGGCTGCGGTGCGCAAGACTACCTGCATCTACAGTTAAATCAGTTGCCTAACCTGCGCGAGATTCATCTGCCAGCGCTTTCCAAAGGCGCGATCGTCCACTTGTTTAGTCTGAGTATGCCACGCACGCTTATGGTACATGGCGTGGTGTATGAGCTGGATGCGGATTGGCAAACGGATATACTGCGGCTCACGTCAGAACAGGCGCCATGGAAGGGCGTACGGCTCCTTGGCCATGAGGCGAAAACCCACGATATGGCATTACGTTGGGGTTGGTCATGTCCGAGTAACTTGAGCAAACCCTCCCCGGTAGCGACGCCTAGCCCATTGCCGCTCACTGTCGTCATCAATCCAACCATTCTGCCATCGGCGCTCCACCTTTCTGGTGAGGGTGAGTGGTTGATTACGGATGCCTCCCCATTAACGCAGCTCGTGATCGATGGGCCCCAGCGTGTGCGAATGAACAAAGCTACCGCTCTAGAAACGCTGAGTATGCACACGCTTGGCGTATGCGAAACACAAGGTTTAGAGGCGCTGACCGAGGTGAAGGGGGCGTTTGCCCGATCGCGCCAAGCGCCTTCTGAGCGTGCTCCCATGCCACTGCGTCACGGTTCACGTAAACACCTGACGCTGCGCGGCAATATGAAAAACCTCAAGCTGACCGACGCCTGGGATCATGTGCAGCTGCATGCGCCGCGACTTGAACGTCTTACTGTGAGCTGGGCCAAGCACCTGGCACTTTATCACTGCGATGCGCTAACTGACGTCGCGCTACCCGACGGACTGCCCGTGGACTGTTACGGCAGTGTGCCAACACCGCTTTTGCACCAGGCGCGCTTTTTTATCGATGAAGCCACGCTAAAGCAGAGCCTAAAGCGGCTGGAAGCGGGCGAAATCGACTTGCTCGAAGGCGTACTCAACGTGCTGTCCCAGCGCTATGCACCGCAGGCCGCATTTCATAGCCTAACCACGCTGTTGCATCTGGCGAAACAAGGCATGGCGCTCGACGCGCTTTGGCAGTGCCGGCGAACGTTGAGTGCCTGGCACCGTCAAGGGGGGCGCAAACGCAAGCGTCCCAGCCTGCGTGACGGCGACTATCAGCGTGTTGACACGCGTTGGGGGTGGGAGTTTCCAGCGGATCGCTTGGATGAAGGGTTAAACGCCGACCTTCAGTTGTGGGCGCTATGTGCCTCCGAAAGCGAACACGCGAAAGCCTTTCGAAAAACGCTGCTTAAGGAGGCAATGAAGCGCAATAATCTGGGATATTTTGTGCGTGCCGCCACGGCGGAAAACGCCCATCCCGCATTGATCGCGCTAATGCATGAGGTGTTGGTCTCGCTTTACGGCAGCGGACAATGGCCTCAGCTGTCGTTGCCCGCTATGCAAAAAGGCACTGCGCGTTATCTGCCGCGCTTGCTAAAGGAGGAAAGCCTTGATCAAGCCCAGCGTCAGGCCGTTTTGCACGCCATTGCTGAAATGACACCCTGGGCCAGCTTGCCCCAACAACTCGCAGAGTTACTTCAAATGTACCCAGGTCCCGTACGCGCGCTATTGATGACGCTTGCACGCCAATCGGATGACTGGTTTCAGTGGCGCCTGCCAGGGTTTCCCACTTCGAAAAACATTCGTGAAGTCCAACAGCAGTTTATGCAGCTCGCGTTGATGCCGCCTTCTGCGGCGGTGCAAACGGCGGTGGCCATGGGGCAAGAAGTCATACAGGAAGATAACGATGATGACATGTTGGCATTTCCGCCTGTTATCCGTCATCAGCTAAGGCAGCGGCAGCCAGCCTCAGGCGGACGTTAAACGCCTTACGTTACCACTGAGCGGATTTTTTGCACTGTTTGACAATGTGGTGGCGCTGCTGCTGCAAGCGAGGCCAGGCATTCTTGGGTAACCCCGCTTCTGCCACTGCATGCTGTATATCGGTGGAGTCAACATGCTCGGAGAGCCTCATGCGCATGTGTTCGATTTCACGCTTAATGAAGGGATAGCTCAGCTGGCAAGCATCGGCGAAAGCTTGCCAGTCGCGGGTCAAAAGCTGCATGGCGTTGTATTGCTCACCAATGGAGAAGGCGAGCCGAGGATCGTATCCCAGTACTATCGTACCCACGAGATCGTAGGCCGGCGCTATACGCCATTTGCCTTTTTCATTTTGCAGTAACGACACATTTTTTGCATGACCGTCGCTGTTACCCACCAAGACGTTGAATATTTGCCAACGCAGCAGCTGTTGGAGGGAGCGTGCCGGCGGCTTGCATATTTCTCGGAGTGCTTGGATGCAATCAGCGAAGGTCGGGCCGCCATGTTCTTGGTATTTCCGTGTGCGGGATATGCCCATGGCCTGGCATAGGTCTTCTTGGTGAATACGCTTAAAAACGTCTCCCTCTTTTTGGCGGTCGTAGCGCTCAATGATAAGCAAGGGATAGCGGTCGACATAGCGTACGTATGTTTTGGGGCAGTCGAGACCCACTAACGCCGCAAGCGTATTGAGGTAGAGCTCATTAAATATCACTTGCTCACGGCCTTCTACGGCAAACTTGATGATATGGGATGAGGCTGTGGTTCCTCTGGGCAGATAGAAGGCCTCATCGAGCCAAACCACCGGAATCTTATCTTGTGCCCCCGCGAGGGAAAGGCGCGGCTTGGCCGTTGTGGAAGTTTCCTTGAACAATGTGTAGCGCTGCTTAAATGCAGCCCACTGATGCAATTTGTCCTGGGAAAATGGCACAACATCTTCTGAAGAAAGTGTAGCGGAGTCAGGTGCATGGCCGGGTGGCAAAATCGTGAGTGCGCCGGCACAATCGCCCCCGATGGCGGCAAGCAATGAGAAGTCGTCATCGGGGATACCGAGTTGGCGTATCAAGGCGGTCCGTGCTTGCTCTTCAGGGAGCAAATTGCCGAACCAGTGATGAGCCGTCAGCGTTTCAGGCGGCCATGTGCGCTGGCTAAACGGTAGGCTGTTAGAGATGGCATGGCCATGACGTTGCCAATCTTCTTCATATTCAAACCCCATCAATCGACCGTCTTCACCGCGCCATAAAGTGCCAACGCGGCGCTCTGCGTACCATACGCTTAACGTATCGTGATTCATGCGTTGATATCCGTCGGTAGGGCGAAGAGCTCAACACCTAACGTTTCCAGTACGCGCAAGACTCGCCCCATGCCACAAGACTGCCGCCCGTTTTCCAGTTCGCTCAAAAAGCGAATGCTGACACCGCAGAGCCCCGCCAGCGTTTCCAACGTCAGCCCTTGGCGTTTACGTGCCTGGCGGATGATCAAGCCAAGACGTTCAGCAGTATCGATTGGCTGACACGCTTGACCCATTGAGGAAATAGAGGGATGCATGGAGGGCTCCGGATTTTCCTTAAGGGGAAATTAATGAGGATGACACAGCCATGATAGCCAAATTTTCCCTATAGGGAAAATTTTGAAGGCGATAAACCTGAAAAGCAAATTTTATCCCGTTAGGGAAAGTCGATGCTTGCGACATCGATTGTCGCATTCGCAGATTAAGCTAGACATATCGACTATCGCGCCAGGAGGCTCTTTATGTACGCGACACCCGATCAGGCGATGACGCTTTTATCCCACCAGGCCCAGCAGTTGGCGCATACGCCGGCACTTGCCGAGCAATTACCACCGGTCATGCTATGGGGCGCACCCGGGGTGGGCAAAAGCGCGATTGTACGCAAGGTGGCTGAGGAGCAAGGCATAGGTTTTATCGATATCCGTCTAGCGCAACGTGAGCCTGTGGACTTACGCGGCTTGCCTGTTCCTGATAATGAACGTGGCGTTGTGGATTGGCTGCTCGCGGGGGAGTGGCCCCGTGATCCCAATAGCCGAGGTATTTTGTTGTTTGATGAGCTCACTGCCGCGGATCGTAGCCTTCAGGTGGCGGCTTATGAGCTGATTCTCGACCGACGCCTGGGCGATCTTTATCGCCTGCCTCCCGGCTGGCTGGTGGTCGCGGCGGGTAACCGCCTAGAGGATCGCGCCGTTGCACAGACGTTTTCCAGTGCGCTGGCCAACCGTTTTTGCCATCTCAACCTCACGCCCGATCTGGATAACTGGACCCGTTGGGCGCGTTCGGAAGGATTGCATCCTGAGGTCATCGCTTTTTTACGTTTTCGTCCCGAGTGTTTCTTTTCCATGGAAGGGGCCGTCGAACAGGGCTGGCCCAGCCCGCGCAGTTGGGCGCGTGTTGCGCAGTCACTTCGTCAAGCGGACTCTCTGCCAGCTGATGTTCAGGCGCTGATAGTGCATGGCTTGGTGGGTGAGGGCGCCGGTACGGAATTTCTGGCTTTCCGTGACTGGGCGCTCAAACTCCCGGATATCCCCGCCATGCTTGCCGGTAAAGTGCCGATCCAAATTCCTGAACGGGCGGATCAACGTTATGCGTTCTGTGCGGGGTTGGCGCATGCGCTATGGAAAAATATTGAAGCTGATGAGCTTGAAACACCTAGCACTCAGCAGCGCCTGGCGCGTTTCTTTGCCATTAGCCGGGGGCTCACGGCCGACTTTGCTACGCTGGCACTTCTGGACGCGCTGCAAGGCCCAGACGACGTGACTACGCAAGCGCGCACCCTGGCGCTTCTAGGGCATCCTGATTTTTCTGCCTGGAGCGAGCAGCATGGCGAGGTGTTTCAGCAGCACCTAAGCGCGCAGATGGGGCTGTCATTTGCGGCGGAAATGCCCACGGATCAAGCGGATGCATCGTCTAATGCCTAATGCGCCTATCCAAACGGAAGCCCAGGCTCAAATGCCTTTCGCCCCGCGTGCGCCTAATGCCGAGGAGCAGCATCTAAAGAAGCGGATGCAGCAACTGTGCGAAGCCGACCGGGCCTGGCTGCTCACGTTCCAACCGTTTACTGCCAAGCTACTGATGCAGCTGAGGCTTGCTGCTGTAGTGGATGATCGGCTTCCTACCGCAGGAACTGACGGGGAAAGTATTTTCTTTAACGCGGCGTTTATGGCGGGGCGTAGTCACGAGGATCGCCGTTTCATTCTGGCACATGAGGTATGGCACTGTGCGCTGGGGCATCATCGCCGCCAGCTTAGCCGAGCGCATGAACGCTGGAATCATGCATGCGACTACGAAATTAACGCTTTGCTCAAGGAGGAGCTCGGCCATTGCCCGAAAGATGCCCTGTTTGATCGATGTTTTCATGGACAGTCGGCCGAGCAGATCTATGCCCTTCTCGGTCAAAAGAGTCGCCGTCTGCGCGGTTATGTGCTGGATATTCACGATGTGCAACAGGCCCTGCAGGCGCAGGCCGGTGACGTGCATGATCCCGATTTCATGCCCCGCCCAGTATCGGCGGAAAATGCGCGCGCCTGGCAGCAACGCCTGGTCGCTACGGCCCAGCAGCACGAGCGACAGCAGGGAACCTTACCCGGGCATGTGGCGCGTCTGGTGGAGCGCCTACGCAAGCCGGTGATCCCCTGGCAACAGGTGCTGGCGCAATTTATTAAGCAAACGTTGAGCGGTAATCGACAATGGCTCCCGCCATCACGACGGCATATATATCGGGGGCTTTATTTGCCCAGCCAGCGCAGTCAAACATTGTCATTGGCGGTGGCGATTGATACCAGTGGAAGCTGTCAGCGAGATTTGCCGCATTTTTTGAGTGAACTGGTTGGCATCCTTGGCGCATGTGACCGTGTCACGGTTAACGTCATGGAGTTCGACACGCGAATCACCCAGCAGCGTCAATTACATGAAGGTCAGCTCCATGAACTCAGCCAGTGGCAGTGTTGTGGGGGAGGGGGGAGCGATGTGCGGCCGGTATTTACTGCCTTGGAAGTCTCACCGCCTGAGCTACTGGTGGTGTTTACCGATGGCTTTATTACCGTACCTGAAACATCTCCTTTTTATACCGTTATATGGTGCCTCGTGAAAGATGGTCGAACACCGGCGGAGTGGGGGATAAAAGTCACTTTATCTACTTAGTCAAATCTCGTAAACCCTCGCCCAGTGAAGGGCGAGCGGTCACTGTTCAGCTATTTATCGGGGGAGGTCAGTGATGACATTCCGGTAAGCTGAAGCGTAACGCTTGGCGTCTTCCCGTGCGCGATGCGGTGTTGGGCTGTTTCTGATAATCCCGCCTCATTCATGAGAACGCCGATTGAGCATTTTTACAGCCCCGGGTTGCCAGCTTCGGTCTTCAGTAGCCGTATTTATGGCGTGTGCATCTGCTGACTAATGCTCCAATGGTGATCTTAACTCAGCTATTTATAACTTTCTGGCATTGATCTCGGCCATCAGGGTAGCCATATCCGCCGGCCACCGTTGTGGCCGCCTTGATCTTGCCTCAGTCAGTATCGCCGGAAGGTCAGCTTAGCGCAGTCAGCTTCGGCAGCCCTTTCAGTAAAGTGGGCCACCATTTGTCAGCAGCGTCACCGAGGTGAACAGTAATGCGCCGAGCGTGCCGTGAGATAGTGGCAGCGACCTTGAGCACCTGCTCGCGCATCCGGCTCAGGCTCCAGCCTTGGCGGGTTTGCCGCGTGAGTAGGCAGCGCAGGCCATGCAGGGTCTGGTAGGCGTAGAGGCTCAGTAGCAGACTCACTTCGTTGCGAGCCATCACCTCCTGAACAGTAGAAGCGCCGCGGTCGGTCGAGGAGAGATGTACGTCGAGTGCTGACTTCACTTCGCCCATGTGCGCCTCGGCGCTGCCGCGTTTGCGGTAGAGCGCCAGGACTTTCTCCGGCGGCCAGTGGAACTTGTTGAGGTTGGTGACCAGGAAGAAGGCATGCAGCAGCAGATCATCGGGACGTTCCTGCACCACCAGCACCACGCGCCGTGACGACGGCCAGGAACCGGCTTGGTACTCCAGGTCGTGGCACCACTCCCGAGGTTGCTCGGGTGGCCGGCCCCGTGGCCGTTTCAGGTACGGCGCTGCCAGCTTCTGCAGTCCCGTGTGACTGCGCAGTCGGCCCAGGTACTCGATGTTGCGGTCTTCCAGGGCCTCCAGCGTGTCGTTGTCGGTGAAGCCAGCGTCAATGCGCACTCGCACCTGGGCGCCGGTGCTCTCGTTGAGTCGCCGTACCAGATGCGGGACCCAGGTGTCGGCATTCTCGGCCGGGCCAGCATTGCCCTCCCGCAGCAAACCGCCCACCATGTCGCCGGTCTCTGCCAACGACGCGACTAGCGGTGAGTAGATGCGGGCACCGTAATGACCATGAAAGGCCGAGCCGCCCTGGTGACCGTGGACCTCAATCGGCAGGCCATCGATGTCCAGTGTCAGTTGATCCGGGCGTTTGCCCTTCTCCAGCGAGGTCAGACGCCAGACCACCAACCGCAGCAAACCTTCGTGTACGGCATCGATGTTGTCGCTACGTCCAAGGCACGTCAGCAGCCGCGACAGCGTGGCTTGGGATGGCCGGTCCTGCGTCAATGGCGTCATCCCGCGCGCATCGCTGCAGGCCAGTTGCCAGAGCGGGTCGTGGCGCAGCATGTCGGTATCGCTGAGATCGATCCAGCCCATCGCACGCTGCAGCACGAGGGTGCGCAGCTGGTTGGCCAGCGAATGGCGGACGCGCAGCGGGTTACGTTGGTCGATCAGGTTTTCATCCAGTGCGTCTATGACACCGCTGCTGTCGAGAGCTTCACGCAGCAGCAAGGCGCCGCTATCGCTTGTGGTGCGCTGGCCATCAAGCTCAACGCGAATGGACCCGTTGCAGGACGGAATCCAGGGAGATACGCTTTCACCCATGGCGGATGGTCCTCTGGAATCAGGTTCTTGCCGGAACGTTCTGATTTCTCAAGAGAATACCATCCGTCATCTTCGTTTTCAGGCTGCCCTCATGAATAAGACGGGATAATATTTCCCAATCGTGTCGCTCGCTCGGCGCCTAATGCACCATATAGCTGGTAAACATCAGCCAACTGGAACGAAGGCTCTATGCCCGCAGCTTTGAATAGTCGATCGAGCCAGAAACCATCAAATGCCAGCGCGTCACAGAAGACAGTCTCAACACCTAGCATCTCTTCTAGCCGTTTAACTGCTTCGTCCACGGAGACGCCTTCCTCCTGAAGTTGCTCGCGTGTGATGCCATGCAGGGATTCGGCATCCTCATCCCAATACGTCCACTGGGGAAGAGGGCAAATCAGGAAGGCGTCGCTATTACCGAGAGTATCGGCCCAGCCGATTTCGATAGGGTAGCTATCTGGCTGCTTTAAGCCGGAGGCCTCAATATCGATAAAGGTAATGAAATCAGGTGGCGCAGAAGCCTGGCTATTTGACACAATTGTTCCCGCACTTCGCTGATTATTTGGTGACGCATCCAACTCTGGTTCACTTTCAGAGCTTGTCATCATGGTAGGGCTAACACTCTTAAAGCTATTAGCGTTTGAAGTGGGGGAGCTTGCGACTTTTTGAGCTATAAGTTCTCCCCAACTGAGCCAGACGATTACTTGAGACTTCCATCGCTTTGCATGGTTATAAGTGCCGATTAGCTTAGGTGGCGCGTGGGCTAGCATGGTTTCTACTAGAAATGGATCCGCCATAAGAACTTCTGTTGCTTGTGTAGCAAAGCTACGCCGTAAGTCGTGGACCGTAAAATGATGTAGATGGTTTAGCGGCGCGGCCACATTGTGTTCTTTGCTGCTTCGACCCTGTAGTCGAGCAATGGTAGTGCTTAGGCTGTCTGGATGAATGGGATTACCAGTTCCTTGGGTGGAGGCAAAGACGAACTCCCCCACGCCTAGATGGCGCTGCTCGTCTAGGAGCTTAAGTGCTAGGGGGCTGAGGTATACTTGATGCTGGCGGCGGGACTTGGTGCGTTCAGCGGGAATTGTCCAGATATCCTTTTTGATTTCATCCCAGCGCATGGACGCTACCTCTCCACGGCGTGCACCCGTCAAAATTAAAAGCTTAAGCGCATTGGCAACGGGAATACTTAGTACGGCTGTAGTTGCTTTGCCTTCCGTATCTGCACGCGCATCGTCTATTGCCTGCCACAGCTGGTGCAATTCTGACAATGATAAGTAACGTTTACGCGGTGGAGATGCAGAGGCCGCAATATCAGAGGGCGTTAGCCCATCAGTCGGATTTACTTCAATTTGTTCACGTATTTGGCAATAACGTAGTAACTGACGAAGTAGATTAAGGCTATGGCGCGCCTCTACTTTGCCTTTTTTTGACGCTTGTTCCAGCACGTCGATAATCAAGCGCCGGGATACATCACGAACATAAAAATCGGCCAGCAGTGGCGCAAGGTTACGACGCCAGCGCCCCCGTTGTTGCGATACCGTCTTGGCGGTAGGTGGTTGCTGCTGTTTTCGGCCGGGTGTTTGTTGATAGTGCTCTATCCAGCGTTCAAAGGCATTTCGCATTGTCCAAGCGGACAAGTTATTAGCTTTTTCAGACGCGCGCTGTTTACGTGGATCCAGCCCTTTTTTTACTAATTCAACGGCAGTGGCGTGTTCTTCTCTGGCACGCTTTAATGTCATGGCAGGATAGCTGCCCAACATCATTTCACGCTGTTGCCCGCCAAGATTGAAACGATACATCCAAAGTTTCGTGGATTTGCCCGCGCGTGCTTCCAACGACAAACCAGCGCCATGTTTTGACTTCACGGCGCGGCGTGCCTTCAACCTGCCCTCCGGGAGTGCGAAAGCAGAGACTTCTGCCGGGGTGGTTATTGCCTTCTTGGTACCCACTTCGGGTTCCCCTATTGGTTCCCCTAGATTTGCACAGTATAGCGTGGTATCAAGTAAGACACAAAAAGACAAAAAATATCTTAAATATATGATTTTTAAGTTTTTTATGAGTGGGCATAGGTACGTTTGATAATGCATAAAACGTACTGAAATCCCGCTCCTAAGCGGCAGGTCGCAGGTTCGACTCCTGCCAGGGACGCCAAGTAAGTCAAAGCGTTATTTGCGTTTCGATCCTTCCACTGTATTACGTCTAGCAGCATGTGCCGAGAGCTTCGGCATCTACGGCATCCGCATTGCCTATCGCGGCTCATACCATGCCGTAACGCGGCCGCTTACCCCCTTCGAACGATAGGCTGCTACGCTGAAAGTCAGCACCTTTGAACCGAGCGTTTCTTTGCTCGGAATCGATATCCGATACGGAGCTGGCAATGCAGACGTCTATCTCGCCTCCCGATACCCCCATGACCGTTCGGCTGATCGTGAACGAAGAGCCCATCACCGTCGACGTTTTGCCGCAGGCCGTCCTACTCGACGTACTGCGCGAACAGTTGCAACTCGGTGGCACCAAGAAGGGGTGCGATCATGGGCAGTGCGGTGCCTGTACGGTGCATGTCGATGGCCGCGCAATGAATGCCTGCCTGCGCCTGGCGGTGATGTGCGAGGGCCAATCGATCACCACCATCGAAGGGCTTGCAAGAAAAGGCAAACTGCACCCGGTTCAGGAGGCCTTCCTCGTCCATGACGCCTATCAGTGCGGCTACTGTAGCCCAGGGCAGATCATGTCGGCCGTGGCGCTGCTTGAGGACCCGAATGCCGCCACCGACGATGCCGCGATACGCGAGGCGATGAGCGGTAATCTCTGCCGTTGTGGTGCCTACCGCAATATTCAGGCTGCCATCGCCGATGCCCGCCGCCATCTCGAAAGCCAGGCATCACGGGAGGGCGATCACCTATGAGACCCTTCGCCTTCTCACGCGCCGACAGCATTGAGAGCGCCGTGCAGCACTACCAGGCCGAACCGCACAGCACCTTCGTGGCCGGTGGTACCACGCTTCTCGACCTGGCTAAGCTCGATGTGATGCGTCCTTCACGGGTGATCGACATCAACGATCTGCCGCTGAAGGAAGTCGAGCGGCTAGAGGATGACCGCCTGCGCATTGGCGCTCTGGTGACCAACGCTAATCTAGCCCGCCACCCCGACGTAAAACAGGATTACCCGCTGCTGGCACAGGCGATTATGGCCGGCGCCTCGACCCAGGTGCGCAACATGGCGACCACCGGCGGCAATATCATGCAGCGCACGAGGTGCCCCTATTTTCGCGATGTGGCGGCGGCCTGCAACAAGCGCGCACCGGGCAGCGGCTGTGACGCTATCGACGGCATCAACCGCATGCATGCCGTGCTCGGCGGCAGCGAATCCTGCGTGGCCGTCCACCCGTCGGATATGTGCGTGGCGCTGGCCGCCATCGGTGCCACGCTCACCCTGCAAGGCCCGGACGGTGAGCGCGAGATCGATTTCGCCGACTTCCACTATCTTCCCGGTACCACGCCGCACCGGGAGCACGCGCTCGGTGAAGGTGAGCTGATCGTCGCGGTGACCCTGGACCCGCCACTGCGGCCGCTGGGGACGGCCTATACCAAGCTTCGGGACCGCGCTTCCTACGAGTTTGCCCTGGCCTCAGCCGGGGCCATGCTCTCGCTGGACGACGGGATGATCGGCGAAGCACGCCTGGCGCTGGGCGGCGTGGCCACGCGGCCATGGCGCTGTCACGAGGCGGAGTCACTCCTCGTTGGCCGACGTGCCGATGAGGCCGCCTTCAAGGAGGCGGCGGATACCGCCCTTGCCGAGGCAAAGCCGCTTTCTCACAACGCCTTCAAGATCACGCTGGCACGTCAAGCCATCGTGCGCGCCCTGCGCGACGCCCGGGAGAGACACTCATGAGCGAGATAAACGACCCCACCGTCGTCGGTCATCGGACGCCACGCATCGACGGTGAAGACAAGCTGACCGGACGCGCCACCTATACCGTCGACTGGCATGCCACCGGGATGCTGTACGGCTATCCGGTGTCCGCTACCATCGCCCATGGCACCCTTGAGGCGCTGGAGCTTGATGAAGCACGTGCCATGCCTGGCGTGGTGGATATCCTTCACCACCGACATTTTCCTCGGCTGCATCGCAGCCCCAATAGCATGAAGCACGGCGATCAGGTCAGCGAGGTGCGTCTGCCCTTCGAGGACGAGCGTATCTATTACCATGGCCAGTACATCGCCCTGGTAGTGGCCGAAACCTTCGAACAGGCGCGAGCCGCCGCCTTCTGCGTTCGCGCCCGCTACCGGCATGAAGACGATGCCAAGCCCGGCCTGCTGGCAAGCGGTGCCGAGGGCGAAACGGTCGGCCACTACTCCCGTGGCGACCCCGACACTGCTTTTGCCTCGGCCGAGGTGACCCATGATGCCACCTACAGCATCGCCGCCGAGAGCCATGTGCCGCTTGAGCCGCACGTCACCCTGGCGCAGTGGCGCGATGGCGAGCAGCGCCTGATCGTACATGAGTCGACCCAGGGCGTCTTTTATGAGCGCAATGCCTTGGCCCGCATCTTCGATATGCCCGTGGAGCGGGTCGAGGTGATCTCCCACTACATCGGCTCGGGCTTCGGTAACAAGCTCTTCATGTGGCCCCATGCGGTGGCGACCGTGGCGGCGGCACGTATGACCGGTCGCCCGGTCAAGACGGTGCTGCCGCGTCAGCAGGATATGATGAACACAGGGCACCGACCGGCCTCGTGCCAGCGCATCCGCCTGGCGGCTGAGCGGGATGGCCAGCTGATGGCAATCCACCACGACAGCACCAGTGAGACGTCGCTGATTGATCGCCACGTCGACGGCTGCGGTGGGGCCACGCCGAGTGCTTATGACTGTGCCAACGTGGCCACCCGCCAGCGCCTGTTGGCGGTCAACCACGGCACGCCCTGTCCGATGCGCGCCCCGGGCGAGGTATCCGGCATCTTCGCCTTGGAGTGCGCCATCGACGAATTGGCCCTGAAACTGGACATGGATCCGTTGGCACTGCGTCTGCGCAACTATGCCGATCACGACCCCCAGCGCGATCTGCCATGGTCGAGCAAACAGCTTGATGTCTGCCTGAAGAGCGCAGCCGAGCGGTTTGGTTGGGCGGCGCGCGACTCGCGCATCGGCGCGATGCGCGAAGGAGACGAAATCATCGGTTACGGCATGGCTTCGGCGACTTGGTTCGCCGGTCGCCAGCACTGTGAGGCACGGGTGGAGATCCGTGCCGATGGCTCGCTGCTCGCCGCCTGCGGGACACAGGACATCGGCACCGGCACCTATACCATCGTTGCTCAGACAGTAGCCGAGCTCACTGGCGTGCCAGTGGCCAGCATCGATGTGCGGCTTGGCGAGACAAGCCTGCCCGCCGGGCCGCTCTCCGGCGGCTCGATGACCACGGCAACCGTCCTCCCGGCGGTGGCTGCCGCGACTCGCGATGCCTTGGATGCTCTAAAAGAAGTCGCTATTGGCCCAGGTAGCCACTTCGCGGGTTACAAGCGCGCGTCGCTGGAGGTCAAGGAAGGGGCCCTGATCGCCGAGGAGAAACGCTGCGGTTTTGCCGAGATCCTTGCCCGACACCGCCTTGGCAGCGTCTCCGGTCAGGGCAGCGCCGCGCCTGGCGGTGAGCGGCGCGAGTACAGTTTTCGCTCCTTCGGCGCGCACTTCGTGGAGGTTCGCTGGGATCCAGGGATTTCGCGGCTGCGCGTCGCCCGGGTGGTGAGCAGTATCGACGTCGGCCGCGCTGTCAACCCGCTTGCCGCGCGCAACCAGGTGGAGGGGGCGATTACGATGGGCATCGGCATGGGGCTGCTGGAGCGACTTGAGTATGATCCACGCGACGCACGCATGATCAACGCCAACCTCGCCGACTATCGGATGCCGGTGCATGCCGACATGCCGGAGGTCGATGTCGAGCTGCTCGACTATCCCGACTTTCGCTTTAACGAGTTTGGCGCCCGCGGTATCGGCGAGATCGGCTTGACCGGTATCGCTCCGGCGATCGCCAACGCCGTTTATCACGCCACTGGCAAGCGAATCCGCGACCTGCCGATCACCATCGAAGCACTGTTGGATTAAAACTGCGGGACAAAAAAGAAAGCCGCCCGAGAGGGCGGCAAAAAGACCGTGACTAGCAATGAAATGAGAGGGAGAACCATGGCAGGAAACTGGCGGTTTCTGCCTGGCTGTGATGCCTCATCAAGCACCACACAGGCACTATAACCATTCTCATTTATCTATTCAACATTAATGCGAACAATTTTTATTTAATTTTTCTGCTCCCCGCCGGTGGGTATTTCACGTTTGAATTTCTTTGAACTACGCTCAGGAGTATCTCATTTATTCATCAACAGAGAGGCTCTACATGGCAAATTCAGAGCGCGCCTTCAGCTTTCTGCCCATTAATGAGCGTGAGGAAAAGCCCCGTAACCGTGGACTGACCGAAATCCGCGGACCCTATTACGATCCCTTGGGCAAGCGCCATTTGGCCGATATTTACGAAACCTGTGGCGACTTTGTGGACATTCTCAAATTCAGCGGTGGTTCCTTCACCCTAATGCCCGAGGAGGTACTCAAGGAGATCATAGCGCTGAGCCACGCCCACGATGTGCATGTCTCCACCGGTGGCTTCATCGAGCGGGTACTTGAGCGCTGCCCGGAGAAAGTGGACGACTACCTGAAGGAGTGCAAGCGCCTGGGATTCGATGTGGTCGAAATCTCCAGCGGCTTTCTTGCCATTCCCCAGGACGACTTGGTCAGGCTCACCGAGCGGGTGATCCAGCACGGACTCAAGGCTAAGCCGGAGGTTAACGTCCAGTTTGGCGCCGGCGGCACCAGCAGTGTCGAGGCGCTTGAGCAGCAGGGACTCCAAGACCCGAACGAGGCTATCCGCGAGGCCAAGCGCCACCTTGAACCGTTCCGGGATTCCCGGAGGCTCCAAACCTTGAGAGGATGGAGCTATGAGTAAATCAAATCGATATTCCCCTGAAGTCCGCCAGCGGGCGGTACGCATGGTCTTCGACCATGAAGCTGATTATCCCTCCCAGTGGGCCGCTATCGGTGCCATTGCGCCTAAAATCGGCTGTAATCCTGAAACACTGCGCAGCTGGGTCCGCCAGGCGGAGCGTGACGCCGGTCGTCGAGAAGGCACTACGACCTCTGAGCGTGATCGAATTAAGGCGCTAGAACGTGAAAATCGAGAGTTGAAGCAGGCCAACGAGATACTGCGAAAGGCGTCTGCGTATTTTGCCCAGGCGGAGCTCGACCGCCGAAGCAAGTGATGATCAACTTTATCGATGATCATCGAGCGCTATACGGGGTCGAGCCGATCTGCCGTGTCCTGCCGATCGCCCCGTCAACGTACTATGAACACCAAGCTCGCCTACGTGAGCCCGACCGAGCGCCTCCCCGTCACCAACGTGAACGCTGGCTACGGGCCGAAATCCAGCGCGTGTGGGACGAGAACTTTGGCGTCTACGGCATCCGCAAAGTCTGGCGTCAACTGCACCGAGAAGGTATTTCGGCAGCTCGCTGCACTATCGCTCGCCTGATGCGCCAGTTGGGGCTGCGCGGCGTGATACGGGGTAAGCCGATCCGTACGACCGTTTCCGATCCCCACAAAGCCTGTCCGGCGGATTTGGTCAAGCGGCAGTTTCAGCCGGCTCAGCCAAACGCCCTGTGGGTATCCGATTTTACGTACGTGGCGACATGGCAGGGCTTTGTTTATGTTGCCTTCGTCATTGATGCTTTTGCTCGCCGAATCATTGGTTGGCGAGTATCCAGTACACCCCGAACTGATATGGTGTTGGATGCGCTTGAACAGGCACTCCATGAGCGTCCTCAACGGCCTGAAAGTGACCTTGTTCACCATAGCGATAGGGGAGTGCAATATGTGTCGATTCGGTACACAGAGCGCTTGTTAGATGCCGGCATTGAGCCTTCAGTCGGAAGCGTGGGCGATTCGTACGATAACGCAATGGCTGAAACAGTCATCGGCCTTTTTAAGACCGAAGTGATTCGCCGACGCGGACCATGGCGGCATCTAGAAGCGGTTGAGTTTGCTACGTTAGAGTGGGTTGACTGGTTCAATCATCGGCGGATATTGGAGCCGATTGGCAACATGCCACCGGCAGAGAGAGAAGCCCTGTATTATGAGCACCAGGGTCAGGCTAATAAAGCTGCCTGACTCAAACAAACGGGTCTCCGAGAAAGCCGGTACGGTTCAACCTCGACGCAGGGGCCTATAAAATCATGGTGGAGTCGGAGGGCATCACCGAGCAGGTGCGCGAGTGGCGCACCGACATCATCTCAAGCCTAGCCGACGGCATCGGTATCGAGAATGCCGTCTTCGAGGCCGCGGACCCTGCCGTCTACGAGTGGTATATCAAGAGCTTCGGCCCCGAGGTCAACCTCTTTGTCGACCACTCTCAGGTGCTCGAACTCGAAGCCATGCGCGCCGGTGTCTGGGGCACCAACGACCTCTTCGGACGTGTCCGCACTTGGAAGGGGTGATTTCGCCCCGGCGAGCTACGGCGTCTCCTCCATCGGTAAATCGACGTGAAACGTCGTGCCTGATTGCACTTGCGACTCAAAATGCACTTGCCCCTGCATGCCTTCGACATAGGCTTTTACCAAGGCTAGCCCGAGGCCTGTCCCCGGCCTTTTGGCCTCGTTGCCTTGGGCTTGGCTGAATTTCTCAAAGAGGTAGGGCCTGAACGCCTCGGGAATGCCGGGGCCGCGATCGATAACGCTGATGCGCACCCGGTCGCCGTCGCCATGACGTTCATCAAGGCGTTGGGCCGCTACCCTGACGGTTTCGCCTTCGGGAGAAAACTTGATCGCGTTGGAAAGCAGGTTGGTCAGCACTTGCTGAAGACGATCAGCGTCGGCAAGTACCGCTACCGGCGGTATCGCGCCCAGTTCAAGCTTGACCCCATGCTTGTGAGCGAAGCCTTGGTTGGCGCTGATCGCCTCGTTGAGGAACTCGTTAAGATCTAGCGGTTTTATGTTGAAGTCGACCCGGCCAAGCTCCGCTTTCTCAAGATCGAGAAACTCGGTGACCAGCCTCACCAACCGCTGGCTGTTGCGCTGCGCGAGAGTGGCCATCTCGGCCACCGGCTCCGGCACAGGCCCGGCCATGCCCGAGGTGATCACCGAGAGCGCGCCGTCGATGGAGCCCAGCGGGGTGCGTAGTTCATGGCTCACCGTGGAGATAAGCTCGCGCTGGGCGCGTTCGATCGCCTTTCGCTCGCTGATGTCGCGCACCACGCTCGCGAACACGGGCACGGCGGTTTTTACGATCTGAAGCCGAATCTCCACCGGATACAGCACCCCTCCCTTGCGCCGGCGCATCTGCTCGCTGATCACGACCTCTTTTTCCCCTTGGCGCAGCGGCTTTAGCAGCGCCTCAAGGCCTTCTCGGTCGAGCTCTGGCATCATGTCCAGGGGGGTGGCTTCTTTGAGGGCGTCTATGTCGGTATCGAGTTCTTCCAAGGCGCTGGCGTTGGCGTAGACGTAACGCAGGCTCTCCATATCAAAAAGCGCGACTTCCTCCGACATGCCGTCGAGCACCGAGCCAAGCCACGCAAACTTAGCCTCTTGCCGTCGCGTGTTGAGCAGCGTTTCCACCAGCTGGGCCAGCGCCTCCATGGCGTCGGTCTGCTCGCGCTCCAGCTCACGGGGCTCGCGATCCATCACGCACAGGGTGCCAAGGGCCTGGCCGTCGGCACTGTGAATCGGCTTGCCGGCATAGAAACGGGCATGAAAGTCGCTGACCACGAAGGGGTTGTCGTGAAAGCGCGGGTCCCGGCTGGCGTCGGGTACTTCCATAAGATTTTTATTAAGAATAGCATGGCCGCAGAAGCTATCGTCTCGGTTGGACTCTTTTAGCTCCATGCCATAGGTGGATTTGAACCACTGTCGGCGCGAGTCAAGCAAGGCGATGAATGCATAGGGCGTGTCGCAGATCTTCGCCGCCAGCGTAGTGATGGCATCAAACACCGGCTCGCTGGGCGTATCGAGAATGTAGTGATCAGCGAGACTGGCAAGCCGAGCGGCTTCATTGGCGGGCAAAGGAGGCTTTTGCATCTCAGGGTTCCCTTATTGATAACGCGTCTGCTTTGACCGAGTGTCAGCGGCCTTGGCACGCATAGAACTCTAACGCAGGCGTGGGTATTTACCCAACAAACAAGAACGCATGGCGTTGATACCCTGGGTACAAGAGTGCTGGTGACGGTGCTAAGCTCAGGAAATTGATCGTTTATTTTCCACGCCATTAAGCCTTTTTGATGGCCATGGGGAGTAATAAGCCCCTCAACCCGGTTGATTGATATGCTTCTGGTTCCGTTGAACCGCTGGCGTTTTGCCGGCCCTTGGATTGCCTTGATTACCCTCGCGGCCATCTGGCTGGCAAGCGCTTTAGGTGTTTTTCAACTGCCCAATGCCTGGACGTATTGGCAATTCCACCGCCTCAACTTAGGGGAGAGGCCCGTTCCCCAGGTACTTTTGGTAGAGGCCGACTTCGAACAGCGCCAGCAAGCGGAGTGGCTGGCGCTTGTCGAGCGTCTTGAGCATTTCAATCCCGCCAGCATTGGCCTTCTCCACCAGCCCACCGAGCTCACTGACGCGCAGCTTGCGCGACTGCGCGAGGCGGGTGTGGTGGTGGGGCAGACAGCCGCCCAGGCCGACGGCGAAAGCCAAGTGTTAACCCTTCCCCCATCACAAGCGCTGGATAGCTTGGGCGTGCACCAGCCCCAGGTGATCGACGAAGGTGAGCGCTACTTCAGCACCGAGGCGATGGTTGCCCGTCGAGCCGAAAACCGAGCGGTGCCCGAGGATGACTTTTTGATCGATTTTCGCCCGGGGGTGAACTACTTGCCGGTGGTACAGGCGGAGCGGGTGCTGCGTGGCGATCTCACCCGGGATCTGGTGGGCGGACGCGTGGTGCTGGTGGGGCGTAGCATCGACCCGACCAATCCGCCGCTGCTGACGCCCCTGCCGCAGGAAGCCAATGTGTCGCGACTGGTATACGCCGGCTATGCGGTGGATACCCTGTTGCGGGGTCAGCCGCTTGAGAGCACGACCTGGTGGCAGAACCTGCTGCTCTCTATTGGCGTGCTGAGTGTTTCGGTGCTGCTCTATTTTCGCTTGGGCGTAAAGCGCTCGCTCGGGGTGTCGTTGGGGGGTGGCCTGCTTCTGTTCGGCACGGGCTGGCTTTCGCTGCACCTTCTGGGGATTGTGCTCCCGGTGGTCGAGCTGGTCGCCTTCCATCTGCTGCTCTGGTATTGGCTCTCCCGGCGCGAGCAGCGGCGCGAGTCGGCGATGGTGCGTAAGCTGCTGCGAGCCAGCGGTAGTCGTCTGCATGACCGCTTGCTGCCCGCGGACTTCAACTCAAGCCAGGATCCCTGGGGGCAGATCATCTTGCTCACCACCCAGATTTTGCATCTTGACCGCGCCATCCTGCTGGAGCGCGCGGGCAACGCCAAGCACCTTCGCGAGGTGAAGGCCTATGGTTGCTCCATTGAGGATATCGACGAGCGCCGGCGCGACTTCGAGCGCACGCCTTACTCTACCGCGTTGGAAGAGGGCGGCCCTATCGTGCTATCCAAGACCTTTTTGAAGCATCCGGCAGCGGGCAGTCGACAGTTTTTGGTGCCCTTGGAGTTCAACGGCCAGCTATTGGGCTTTTTGAGCGGTGAGATGGCCGAAGAAACCCTAGAAAATAATCCCCTCTTTCTGTCGTTGCTACGGGACTTCAGCAGTCAGATTGGCGAGCTTCTTTATCAGCGCCAGCTGTGGCAGGCGCGCCAGCGCAGCGAGGCGAGCCCCTGGAAGCGGCTGGTGCGCCTGGAGTCGGTGGAGTCCGAGTATGAATCCTTAAGCGAGGTGTCGCAGCTTTTCGAGCGTCGGCTCGCGCTTCTGGAGAACGTCTTTAACTCGCTGCATACCAGTACCATCCTCTACGACCTCTTTGGCCAGGTGATGCAGGTCAACCGCAAAATGGAGGAGCTAGTGAAGCGTTCGGGGCTCTCCGTGTTCAGCATGACCGCCGCCGACGCCATCGCGACCCTCGGCGGGATGCCGCTTGCCACCGCGCGCGAGCATCTCCAGCACATGGTGTTGACTGACGAGAGTGTGACATTTGCGGCCAACCTGCCCGGCGTGAAGGGGGCTTTTTCGCTCAACGTGCGCCCCTTGAAGGGCGCGGAAGGGGAGGCGTCGGGCAGTGCCGCGACCCCTTTCCGGATACACGGCTTTCTGCTTGAGCTGGTGGATGTGACCTATCTGGTGCGCCTTGAGCGGCTAAAGGATGAGCTCGGCAACAAGGTCAGCGCGGAGCTGCGTAATCAACTGGAAGCCGCGCTGTTGGCCGCCGAGCTTGGCCGCCAAGAGGACGTGGCAGCGGCGGACAAGGCGGCCTTCGGCGAGCTTGTCGAGCGCAAGCTTCAGCAGATGTCGCGTACCTTGACCCGTTCTCAGGCTATTCTCAACGCCGTTCAGGACATCAGCCGGCTGTCGGACTTTCCCGTCAACGTCACCGCGCTGGCGGAAGACCTGGCCCGGCGCTGGGAGCCACGCCTTGCCACGCGCGAGCTTGCCTTCGAACTCGAGAGCCCCCCGTTCAATGCCTTCGTGCGGGTCGACGTGACCCAGATCGAGAACATCCTGGACGCTGTTGTCGCCGTGCTTGCCGATGATGCAAGCCCCGGCGGCGTGATTCGCCTAAAGCTTGAGGAGCGACACGCAGGCGACGTCTTCTGGACCACCTTTATCTTCGATAACACCGGCTACGGCATGCCTGAAGAGCGGCTGCAAGCCGCCATCAAGGGGGCCGCATGGGATACCACCCCCGCCATGCACCGGCTGAAACAGGCCGTTGATCAGGTCACCCTCTGGGGCGGTGAATTGAGCGCAACGACCGCCATCGGTGAGGGCATACGTTTTGAACTACGACTACCGGGATTTTCCCTAGATGACCAACTCTCAGACCATCAGTAAACGCATCCTTCTGGTTGACGACGATGCCGACGTGGCCCAGCTGCTCGGCTTTGTGCTGCGCCGAGCCGGCTTCGAGGTCAGCCATGCGCCAAGCGTCAAGCAGGCCATGGAGGAGGTGACGACCAAGCGGCTGCCCGACCTCTTTATTCTGGATCTGTGGATGCCGGAACTCGACGGTGAATACCTACTGCGCTGGCTCAGAGAGGAGCAGAAGATCACAAAGCCCATCATGATGCTTACCGGCACCGTGCGCCCGGGGCTCGAAGACGAACTCAAGGCCGCCGGCGCCGATGCCGTGGCGCACAAACCCCTTAATATCCAAGCGCTCGACGCCTTGGTGCGGGGGCTTCTGGAAGAATGAATTGGGATCTGCTGCCTTTCCACCTCTTTCCCGAGGGCAGTCTTGCCAGCTCCGTCATTACCACCGTCTGGGTGGGCGTGGCGGTGGTGGCCTTCTTCAACCTGCGTTTTGGTTGGAGCCTGGCCGGGCTGGTGGTGCCCGGCTATCTGGTGCCGCTACTGCTAATCAAGCCGTGGAGCGTGGCGGTGATCATCGGCGAGGGCATGGTCACCTATCTGCTCGTTCACGCTTTTTCGCTGCTGGGCGCGCGCTATCTGGGGCTGGCCGATTTCTTTGGCCGCGACCGTTTCTTTGCCCTGGTACTCACCAGCGTGATTGTCCGAGTGGTGTTCGACGCCTACTGGCTGCCGGGGCTCGGGGCCTTTCTCGATGCCAACTTCGGCCTGGAGTTCGACTACGCCAACAACCTGCACAGCTTCGGCCTGATTATCGTTGCGCTGATCGCCAACAACTTCTGGAAGCCGGGCATGGTGCGTGGCACCTTCTGGCTGCTGGTGACCCTGGCCGCGACGTTCGTGCTGGTGCGCTTGGGCTTGATGGAGCTGACCAACTTCTCGGTTTCCAACCTGAACTACCTCTACGAGGACGTGGCCAGCTCGATTCTCGCAAGCCCCAAGGCCTATATCATTCTGCTGACCACGGCCTTCATCGCCTCGCGCATGAATTTGCACTACGCTTGGGAGTTCAACGGCATCCTGATTCCCTCGCTCTTGGCACTGCAGTGGTATCAGCCGACTAAGCTGTTGCTCACCTTCGCCGAGGTGGCGGTGATTTTGACCGCGGTGCACCTGCTGCTCAAGCTGCCCTTTTTCGGCAACATCAACCTCTCCGGGGCGCGCAAGCTGTTCTTCTTCTTCAGCGTCGGCTTTGTCTACAAGCTGTTGCTCGGTTACGGCTTTCAGTTTTTTGCGCCCTGGATCAAGGTCACCGACTTCTTCGCCTTTGGCTATCTCATCTCGACGCTGCTTGCGCTCAAGATGCACGACAAGGACATCGGCATCCGGGTCACGCGCGCCACCCTGCAGACCTCGCTCACGGCCGTGGTGGTGGCCAGTTTCGTGGGCTTTGCGCTGAGCTTCATTCCCGCCCAGCTGATCGAGGAGGGCGCCGACACTCAGGCGCGGGTGGCACCACCGGAAACGCAAGCCACACTGGGCGATGTGCTGCTGCGCCAGCGGGTGGTGGATTACGGCGTGGTCGGGCGGGAAAATCTGCCGCAACCTAGCGGCGTTGAGCTCGCCCGCTTTCAGGCAGCGCTCCTAGCGCTCAAGCGCTATCAAAGAGAAGGCGATGCTGCCGAGCTCGAGCAGGCCCGGCGGGGGCTAAGTGAACTCGGTTACGCCATCTCACGGGTCGAGGAGCGCTACCTCGTCCTGAGTGAAGTGGGGGCGCCCAGGGGATGGGGGACCTTTGTTATCGATACCCAGCTCGAAAGCCGGCTGGTGGTCGAGGTGCCTGCGGCCATCAACGAGCGCGGTATCACCGAAGCGGGACTGGCGCTATTTCGTGACCAGAAGGCTGCGGCCCTTGCCGTGAGCAGCGTGCGCCTGCGTGAAAGCACGGCGGGCACGATCGACGTGACGCGCAATCCCGGCAGCTTCTTTCATCAGTTTCACCAGACTTTCGGGCCGGGCAATGCCATTCAGGTGCGCTTGATTACCCGGACTGCAGCCCGCGAGCTGCTGGGTGGGCGTGCGCCTGAGACCAATCTGCTTGCCCTGCCAAGCCAGCTGCGGGTGAAGCAGGCCTTGCCCGAGGATCTAAAACTGCAGTCGCTTGAGCGGCTTCTGGGCGAGCTGACCCTACGCTGGGAGGCGCCAAGCATTCCCAATGTGCAGCGCGAGCGCACCCGCTCGGGCTTTGCCGAGCTCTACCTCAACCCGGATGCGTTGCGCCCGCTGCTGGCCCGCAGCCACCGTCAAGAGGCGGCCCCAACGCCGCTGGCGCAGCACACGGGAGCGTTGAGCGACTACCTGCTAGAAAGAACCGCGCTGATCCGCGAGGTGGGCGGGGGCGATTTTCGCCCACCCCGTCTTGACGAGCTGCTGTTTCTTGATCTTGAAGTGTTGAGCCCACTTCTTGAGCTCGCCGTGAGCGGCCCTCAGCGCGGTTGGAACGAAGACGCGTTGGGTGAGCTGCGCTACCTCAATGACCTGGCCCGGGGACTGGGCTATCGCATCACTCGCTTTCATGATCGCACGCACGATCAGCGCTACCTGATCCTGGAAAATACCCTAGACGCCACGCCCACCCAGCCCTGGGGCAGCGTGGTGATCGCCACCGGTGGAGCGTCGTCCCAGCTTGTCCAGGTGCCGCGCCCGCGCTTTGAACGCAATACCCTGGAGGCTGGCACTCAGTTATTTCAAACCCTCGAAGCGGGCGCGCTGCTGATCGCGGGTAGCCACCCCTTCCTTGACCCAGCGGGGAGTGCGGATGTGTTGAACCCACGCAACCCGCGCAGCGTGTTCAATCTGATGCATCAGGTGTTCGTGCGTGAAGCAGGCGGCGCGCCGCTTCTCGTCACCCAGATAAGGGGGATGGGGGAGCGAGAGAGCATCCAGGCGCCGAGTCTTCTGGCTTTCGCCGATGGCTTACGCCCGGATGCCGCGCCACTGCCGCTGCGCGAGCGGCTGCGCCGGTCACTGGAGAGCATGGGCCTTGCCCCCGAGGAGGTGCTCGGTGACGCATCGACTGCCGGGTATGAAGTGGGCAGCAGTGCCCAGACGCGCTATCTGGCCGCCGCTCGCAACACGGATTTTGCCACCGTCTGGATCGCCCCTTCGGTTCGGCGCGCCTTCGCGTTGCCCACCGACGATCGTCAGCAGCAGCTGCAGTTCCAGGCGCTAGAAATCGAGACGCTCAATACCCCTCTTGCCGAGCAGGTCGCGCGCGATGGCCTGTCAAAAGCGCCGCTGCCCGAGCGCGCGGCATCGCTTCTTGAGCACTACGTGGCGACCGACGACATCGTGGCGCTACGAACACTGCAGCACCGGGGGTACCGCCTTGCCCGTGTGTTGGACCCCGATTCCCGTCAGGCCTTTCTGCTGGTGGCGGCAGCCGATGCCCCACGCGCGATCCTGGCCATCGCCAACCTGAATCCGCTGAGTCAGGCGGTCACCGAACTGACGCCGGATAGCCCCTGGACCGGGGAGGTCGAGGCCTTCATTGACCGCCGAGCCTTTCTACTGCTCACGGGAGGCGAGCAATGAGACTACTAGGCCGCCTGCTGCTAATACTGCTGCTCGTCATCGTGGCAGCGTTTCTCTACCCGCCTCTGCGCGCGCTGTTTCAGGTGCCGCCGCCGGCGCCCGCCGTGGTCCAGCAGCTCGGTCTCGACGCGCGCGCCTCGACGGTCTATTTCCTGCCCGAAGACGACTGGCTCACCTTCCCCGTTATCAGCCAGGCCCAACGGCTACGCGTGCTTACCCACGCGGGCGCCGATCCCGCGGCCGAGCAGGACGTCCCGATGCGCTACGCCCTCGAGTACGAGCTGCTGGACGGCAATCGCGAGCCCTTGCATGCGGGGCGCTATACCCAGGAGACCCGCTTACCTCAGCCGCTTATCAAGGACGGCGTGCCGGTGCCGCGCAACCTCTATGGCGACAGGGCGCTTGCCGTGGCCGCCGGTCAATCCTTCAACGTGCAGCTGGAGGCGCTGCCCCAAACGGCCTATGTCCGCCTGCGCCTGAAACCGCTTGCTCCGCCGCTTGAGAACGTCGCCGTGCGTGTCTACTACGAGGAGCGCATGAGCGAGCGGCAGGCCTCGGTGGCCTGGGAGCGACTGAGCCAAGCCCAAAAGGAGCGGCTGTCCCAGGGGGCACTCTACCCGCCGGAGCTACTGACGCGCCAGGAGCGCCTGAATTTGCTGGAGCGTCAGTGGCAGCCGGTCGGCCCACTCGGCACCAACCCCGCCCAGGGCGTACTGTTTAGCATCCAGGGCGCCGACGCCTACATCGACCCAAACCTCATGCCTCGCTCGCCCGGGCTCTATGCCGGGCCGGATCGCCTCGGCGTGCTGCCCATTGAAAAAGAGGGGCGCTACCGCCTTCAGTTCACGCCGCTTTTCGATGAGGGCCTGGAACCCGAACTCTCGCTGCGCCATGTCACCGAGCAGCTCGAAGCGCCGCCTGAAGAGCGGGTGACGCTTTCCGGCGAGCCGCTATCAAGCGAGCACGTTCTCTCGCCGGGGCTGTTGGTGGTCACGCCGAATCAGCCCGGCATGGTCGACCTCTGGCCAGTCGAGGAGCCCGAGCAGAGCGCGCTGCCCGAACCCCGTTTTCTGCGGGCTTGGAGCGTGCAGCCGGGGCTATCTGCGGCGTTTCAGCTACTGCCCGGTGATGAAGTGGGTACGTCTCTGCGCCTGGACCTTCGCGCTCACGGCGAGGGCGAGCCCCTGCCAGAAGAAAAGACCATTGAGGCCGAGTACCGGCTGCTGGATGCGCAAGGCAAGGAAGTGGATCAGGGAAGGCTCGCGGCCGATGTCATGCCCTCGATGATTGACCGGGTGGCGAATACGCAGCCGATAGCGGATCTTTCCGACCCGGCACGTTTCTATTTGCGACTGCCGCCCGACGCGGTTCGCCTTGAGGTCACAAGCCGCCAGCCACTGCTCGCCAACGCCTATACCCGGCCCGACGATCTGCCGCACCGCACGCGCGTACCGGTGGACTACTACGCGTGGCAGGGCGACGAGGCGGGTCAGCCGAGCTGGTTTATTCTGCAGCCACCCACGTCCCAGGCGCCGGCACCGGAGACAAGCCAGGTGCTACACGTGCAGTCGCGCCCCCCCGAGCGTGACCCGGAGCTTCTCGCCGGGCGCTACCAGTGGGAGGCCCTTGAGCCGCAGCTCTCGGCGCGCGGCGCCCGTATTCTGGTGCCCGTGCGCGGCGAGGAGCGCCT